>NZ_CAJFDA010000001.1:0-4160000 GCF_904067025.1 Pseudomonas paraversuta | reverse complement strand
GAAAGTAGGTCTTAGTGATCCGGTGGTTCTGTATGGAAGGGCCATCGCTCAACGGATAAAAGGTACTCCGGGGATAACAGGCTGATACCGCCCAAGAGTTCATATCGACGGCGGTGTTTGGCACCTCGATGTCGGCTCATCACATCCTGGGGCTGAAGCCGGTCCCAAGGGTATGGCTGTTCGCCATTTAAAGTGGTACGCGAGCTGGGTTTAGAACGTCGTGAGACAGTTCGGTCCCTATCTGCCGTGGACGTTTGAGATTTGAGAGGGGCTGCTCCTAGTACGAGAGGACCGGAGTGGACGAACCTCTGGTGTTCCGGTTGTCACGCCAGTGGCATTGCCGGGTAGCTATGTTCGGGAAAGATAACCGCTGAAAGCATCTAAGCGGGAAACTTGCCTCAAGATGAGATCTCACTGGAACCTTGAGTTCCCTAAAGGGCCGTCGAAGACTACGACGTTGATAGGTTGGGTGTGTAAGCGCTGTGAGGCGTTGAGCTAACCAATACTAATTGCCCGTGAGGCTTGACCATATAACACCCAAGCAATTTGTGTTCTTGGTGACAAGAACAGACAAGTTGCGGTGTGTGAAGACGATACAAACCGAAAGTTTGCATAACACACAAATCTATTACATACCCATTCGCTGGAACGTTAACCGCAAGGTAAACGCGCTGGCTACCGAATTTCTTGACGACCATAGAGCATTGGAACCACCTGATCCCATCCCGAACTCAGAAGTGAAACGATGCATCGCCGATGGTAGTGTGGGGTTTCCCCATGTGAGAGTAGGTCATCGTCAAGATTAAATTCCAAACCCCCTGTCTGCTCACGCAGACAGGGGGTTTGTTTTTGTGCCGAGAAAAGTTGCAACATGCCTGGCCGCAACAAGCTGCAACTCGGGCACTGCGTGCCCAGATTCACCTGCAGCTCAAGTCCTACAAATATGCACAGTTATTTTGTAGTCCGCGCACTAGAATAGGCGCAGTCATTTTCTGAGCCCGAGACTCCCTATATGCCAGATCCGGTTGACCCCCAAAGGGTGTCAGATCTACCGCTGGACGAGTTAGTGGCCTGCCACGAGTGCGATCTGTTGATGCGCAGGCCACATCTCGCTCTCGGCGAAAAAGCCCAATGTCCGCGCTGTGGGTATGAGCTCTATGCTCATCGGCACAAAGTCGTCGAACGCAGCCTCGCGCTGGTGATCGCCGCTTTGCTGCTCTACGTGCCCGCGAACTTTTTGCCCATCATGCAACTCAATCTATTGGGCCAGGCGTCGCAAGACACGGTCTGGAGCGGTGTGCTTGGCCTGTTCAATACCGGCATGCAGGGGATCGCCGTTGTAGTCTTCCTGTGCAGCATGGGGATTCCGCTGCTCAAGCTGCTATGCCAGCTCGTCGTGTTACTCAGCATTCGCTGGAACATAGGCCGTAGCTACGGGCTGCTCATTTACCGTATTTATCACCACTTACGTGATTGGGGCATGCTTGAGGTGTACCTGATGGGAGTACTGGTGGCGATTGTGAAATTGTCCGACCTTGCAGAGTTGAGCCTCGGTCTTGGTTTAACCTGTTTTGTCAGCTTATTGCTGGTACAGGTCTGGCTGGAAGTTGTGATGTCGCCGCACCAGATCTGGCAGGCATTATCCGGGGAGGATGTCCATGCGGGCGATTGATGCAGGTATCTTGATCTGTGGCGAGTGTCACGAGCTGAACAGACAAGACCCCGAGACCGACGAGCAAAGCTGTACCCGATGTGGCGCTCTGGTACATGCGCGTCGTCCCGACAGCCTTATGCGTACCTGGGCATTGCTGTTAACCTCGGCCATTCTCTACATTCCGGCCAACCTGCTGCCCATCATGACCGTCAACTCTTTGGGCCAGGGTTCCCCGAGTACCATCATGGCGGGTGTCATTGAGCTGGTGCAGCACGGCATGATCCCGATTGCGGCCGTGGTATTTGTGGCCAGTATTCTGGTGCCAACCTTCAAGCTCGTCGGCATCGCCTTGCTGTTGTTTTCAGTGCAACGCCGTCAGCCGCTGTCAGCCCGGCAACGGATCATCATGTACCGCTTTATCGAATTCATTGGCCGCTGGTCAATGCTGGATATTTTTGTCATCGCCATTCTGGTGGCGGTGGTGAATTTTGGACGTATAGCCAGCATCGAGGCCAATCTTGGTGCGGTGGCTTTTGCCAGTGTGGTGGTATTAACAATGCTAGCCGCTGTAACTTTTGATCCCCGACTGATTTGGGATAACACGGAGTCGGACGACGACCATGAGTGACTTGCCTACCGCTAAAACCCGCCCGGCTTCCAACTGGTCGGCGATCTGGATTCTCCCGCTCATTGCCCTGATCATCGGTGGCTGGCTGGGATGGCGTGCCTATACCCAGACCGGAATCGACATTCAGGTGCGTTTCGAAAGTGGCGAAGGCATCGTCGCCAACAAGACTGAAGTGGTCTACAAAGGCATGCCCGTGGGCAAGGTCAAAACCCTGGCTCTGGACGAAGCTGGCCCGAGCAACGGTGTCATTGCCACAGTCGAGATGGATAAAGACGTCGAGCAGTACCTGAGAACCAACACCCGATTCTGGCTGGTCAAACCCAGCGTCTCTCTGGCGGGTATTACCGGCCTGGAAACACTGGTATCCGGCAATTACATCGCCGTCAGCCCGGCAGATGGCGAGTCAACGCGCAAATTCAAAGCCTTGTCACAAGAGCCGCCTCTGTCTGACGCCAAGCCAGGACTGCACCTGACGCTCAAGGCAGACCGCCTGGGCTCGTTGAACCGGGGCAGTCCGGTGTTTTACAAACAGATTCAGGTTGGTCAGATCAAAAGCTACGTGCTCTCTGAAGATCAAAGTACGGTCGAGATCAAAGTCTTTATCGAGCCGACTTACGCCAACCTGGTGCGCAAACACACACGTTTCTGGAACGCCAGCGGCATCAGTATCGACGCCAACCTTTCAGGGGTGAAAGTGCGCAGTGAGTCTCTGGCCAGCATTGTTGCCGGAGGCATAGCCTTCGCGACGCCGGAGAACCGTAAAGACAGCCCGCCAACAGACACAAATCTGCCGTTCCGGCTGTATGAGGACTTTGATGCCGCGCAGGCGGGGATCAAGGTCAAAGTCAAACTCAGTGACTTCGAAGGCCTGCAGGCAGGCCGTACACCGGTCATGTACAAAGGTATTCAGGTCGGTAGCCTCAAGGCCTTGAAAGTTGACCCGGACCTCACCAGTGCCAGTGCCGAACTGGCCCTTGATCCGCTGGCGGAAGATTACCTGGTGCAGGGCACCCAGTTCTGGGTGGTAAAACCTTCTATTTCGCTGGCCGGGATTACGGGGCTGGAAGCTCTGGTGAAAGGCAACTACATCGCCATTCGCCCGGGAGACAAAGGCAGCACACCGGAACGCGAATTCATTGCGCGGCCCAAAGCACCACCGCTGGATCTGCGCTCACCGGGTCTGCACATGGTGCTCTTCACCGATAATCTGGGATCACTGGATGTCGGTAGCCCGATTCTCTACAAGCAGGTCAAGGTTGGATCGGTCCAGAGCTATCAGTTCTCCCGAACCAAGAAGCAGTTGGTCATTGGTGTCCACATCGAGAAAGAATACGAAAACCTGGTGAACGCCTCGACCCGTTTCTGGAATGCCAGCGGCATCACGCTCACTGGCGGATTGACCGGGGGGATTCAGGTCAAGAGTGAGTCCCTGCAAAGCCTGATGGCCGGCGGGATTGCATTCGAAACACCGGAAGCCACGGCGCCCCTGCAAAAACGCATCCCTCGTTTCCGCCTGTATACCGACCGCGACGCGGCGATGCAGCAAGGTGTCGCTGTAACAATCAAAGTGGCACGTGCCGACGGGCTGCGCAGCGGTACGCCGATTCGTTTCAAAGGTCTGGATGTAGGCAAGATCGAAAGCATCGACCTCAGTGACGACCTGCAGTCGGTCATGCTCCAGGCCCGTATCACCGAAGTGCCGGGGCGGATAGCACGGGTGGGCAGTCAATTCTGGGTCGTCAAACCCGAGCTTGGATTGATGAAAACCGCCAACCTGGAAACCCTGGTCACCGGTCAGTACATAGAAGTGCAGCCTGCTGCCCGGCAACTGGGGCCGCAGACCAGCTTTGTCGCTCTGGATCAAGCCCCGGAGGCTGCCGTCTCGCAAGCCGGGTTAAGCCTGGTGTTGAGTGCGGCACGCCGTGGTTCGCTCAAGGAAGGGGTACCCGTGACCTACCGTGAAGTTACGGTGGGCAAGGTCACTGGATACGAGCTGGGCAATACCGCTGACCGTGTACTGGTGCATATCCTGATCGAGCCGCGTTACGCGCCATTGGTTCGCACTGGCAGCCGCTTCTGGAACAGCAGCGGCTTTGGTGTCGATTTTGGTCTGTTCAAAGGCGCCACAATCCGTACCGAGTCCCTGGAGACCCTGGTCCAGGGCGGTATCGCATTCGCTACCCCGGATGACGGCAAGATGGGTAATCAGGCCCGCCCGGAGCAAACCTTCCCCTTGTTCGACAAGTTCGAGGAAGAGTGGCTGCAATGGGCACCGAAAATCCCGTTGGCTAAATAGCCTTCAGCTGCACCCGCTTACCAAAAGACCGCGATCAATGATCGCGGTCTTTTGGTTTGCAGCGCATTTCAGGTCTCAGACCTCATCCAGCTCCGGCTGTTGAACCGGTACGCCAGCGACCGGTTGCACTTCGTCATGGCGACGAATGTACTTCCAGTCATCCTCGTCGATGTAAATCCCGTTCGGGCCGCTGCCGCCTTCAAGGTCGATGGCTACGTGGGCACAGACCTGCGGCTTGACACTGGCCAGGATAGGCACAAACCCCAGCTGCAGACTGGTTTCCAGCAGCGCGGTCTGGTTCTTCTCGTCGATGTCGGCCGCTTCGTCGAGGTAGTACGGCAGTCGAATGCGCCCGGCCTGATCGCGGTCCATCAAGTGCAGCAACAGATACATGTTGGTCAGCGCCTTGATGGTCATGGTCGTACCGTTGGACGCAGCACCGTCGATATCGGTATGGATCACCGGCTGGCCATTGACCTTGGTGATCTCGAACGCCAGCTCAAACAAATCCTTGAGCCCCAACTGGTTATGGTTTGCCGCTACCAGTCGCGCCAGATACTCCTTGGCCTCTTCGTTCTTGTTGTCCTGCTCGGCGCTCTGGCTGAGGTCGAACACCGACAGGGTTTCGCCTTCTTCGTACTGACCGGCGCTGTGGATAATCTGATCGATATGCTTGAGCGCTTCCTTGTTCGGTGCCAGCACGATACGGAAGCTTTGCAGGTTGGAGACCTGACGCTTGTTGATCTCGCGGTTGAACAACGCCAGCTGGTGTTCAAGGCTGTCGTAGTCACTGCGAATATTGCGCAGGGTGCGGGCGATGTCAGTCACGGCTGCACGACGGGCCTTGCCCAGGGTCAGGGCTTCTTCGGTGCGGTGGGCATAAGCGTTGATCAGCAGTTGCAGGCGGCGCTCCATGTCGTCTTCGCTGTCGAACTTGGCCACTCCCTTCAACCGCACCTGGGCATATAAGGCTTCGATCTGCCCGTCGCTGCGCAGCAGACTTTGCCAGCTGTCCTGATAGTCATTGAGCAGCGGCAACAGGTTGTCCATCGAGTCGTCGACCGGGTCCATGAACGGCGTGCCGAACGGCAGGTCGGCAGGCAGTAACTGACGACGGCGCAGGCTGTCATCCAGGGTGCGCTGCTTGGCTTCCATGTCACCGATCTGGCGGCCCACCAGCTGCAGCTTGGCCGACAGTTGTTGCACCCGTTCGGTGAACGCATCGCTGGAGCGTTTCAGTTCGTCTTGCGCACCTTCGGCCTGGGCCAGTTGCTCAAGCTTTTCGCCTTCCTCGGCACTCAACGTCTGACTGCGGCGGAAGTCTTCCAGCGCCTTTTGTGCGTCCAGCACCTGTTGATACAGTGACTCAGCTTCGCTCTTGCTCGCCGCCCGGTCAGAGGTCACGGCCTGCTGGGTTTTCAGTTGTTTGAGTTCTTTTTCCAGACGCTCTTTGTGCTCGCGCAATGCCGCGCGGTCCGCCAGTGCCTGCAGGGCCGGCGGCTCGATATGGCCAAGATCGATGCTAAGCCCTGGCGCCTCAAAGCGCTCACCTTTGAAGCCGGCGAGGATCAGTTCCAGGGATTTGACCCAGGCATCGCTGTCATCCAGGGCAATGCCGTGCTCACCCAGCGGCAGGCTGAACAGGGCGCTGTTGAACAGGCGCATCAGGCGCTCTACATCCTGTTGCGAAAACTCTTCGCGCAGACGGGCGTAGCTGTTGTTGTCGGCGTGGTCGAGCTGCTGCTTGACCGACTTCAGGCGTTTTTCCAGATCCCGCAGGCGCTCATCCAGATCCTCGGCGCTGAATTGACGCGACTGGGACAGGGCCCCGGCCAACTCATCATGGGCATCCTTGGCGGCCAGCAGCTGCTGCTCCAGCACTTTCACATCGTCAACCAGGGCAAAGCGGTGCTTGAGCACTGACAGCTCACCAAGCCAGCGCTGTATACCGCTGATTTCCCGCTCCAGGCGCATCAGTTCCTGGGTGCTGCTGCGCTGATCGTTTTGCAGCGAATCCTGTTCGTTGCGGTAGTGCTCGGATTGAATCAGCAACTCTTCCTTGCGTGCCCCGGCGTAGTCTTGCCAGGTGCCGAGCAGAGAATCCAGGAGCGGTGACAGGCGATGCAGCTTGCCGCGCAGCAGATCACGCTGGCGAACACCGGCGGCCAGCGCTTCCACCAGAGGCCCGGCGCCCACCAGCGCATTGTAGTCCTGCTCCATGCGGCGTACGTCGCGGAAGGCTTCTTCACAGGCGGCAATGTAATCGACGCTGCCCGAACGCAGGCTGTGCTCAAAGGCATCGAGGAACAGTTGCTTGAGCTTGGCCGCAGTGATTTCGCGCATGTGCAGCAGGTTGATAAACAGGGCGCGGAACGTCTTCATGCTCTGCTCGCTGGTGGAACGCAGCGGGATCAGCGTCAGGTCCAGCGGAATCGAGGTGTGCCCGCCCACCAGCAGACGGCGCAGTTCGTCGGGCTTGAGCTCATAGGCCTTGAGACCATTGCGCTCAAGGTTGGTGAACAGCTCCTTCTGCCGCAGGCAGGTGTCGTCTTTCTGATAATGGGCCAGGTCCAGTTTGCCTGCGTAGGCAAAGAACTGGTGACCGAAGCCGCCACCCGGGCCACGTCCGACCACGCCGATTACATGGGGGCCATGGGGCAGTGAGACTTCGACGAGGATGTAGCTGGTGTCGGACGCAAAGTAGAAGCGGCGCGACTGTTCAAGGCTGTACTTGCCGAAGCTCATGTCTGACATGCGCGCCAGAATCGGGAACTGCAAGGCATTGATCGAAGCTGATTTGCCGAGGTTGTTGGCACCGTACACCGACAGTGGGTGCTCAAGCGGGAAAAGGCCCAGGCTGTAACCGGCGGTATTCAACAAGGCAAAACGGCGTATTCCGTAGCGTTCCTGGCTCATGCATCCATCTCCTGTTGCTCGGCGGCAATGGCGCGTGCCAGTGCGGCTTCTTCGTCCTCTTCCTCGGGCTCAGCGTCATCGTCGATCAACACCGGCGTGGGCAGCGGCAGAATGCTGTGCAGGCTGGCGGCCAGATCGCGGTCTTGCTGAACCGACAGGCAAACATCCAGGAAGCGGTGCATCGGCGGCAGAAAACGGTAGATCCCGGGTTCTTCGCTGGCGAATCCGAGCTGGGTCATGCGGCGCATGATCTTTTCTTCCAGCTCTTCGTGGGAAGTGACCTCCGCCTGTACAAACAGATCACGGTATTTCTCCAGCAGCGCAGGCAGTTCATCGCGGCCCAGGCTGCCACCATCGAGTACGGCAATCGGGTCGCGACCCTGATCGGCCAGATGCTCGACGATGATAAAGGTGAACAGTGCCAGGCGTTGTGCGGTCTTGTTCACTTGCGCGGTGGCGGTGTCGGGCACGAAGTAATAAAAGCCGCGGGTATCACACACCAGCTCAAAGCCCAGTGCCTTGAACAGGGCGCGGTACTGATCCTGAAAGTTTGACAGTTGCGCGTACAGCTCCGGGTCACGACGGCTGACGTGGTAACCCTTGAACAACTCGCGAAAGATCGGCGCAAGTTGGGACAGTTCTGACAGATCAAGATGCATGGAGAGGGCTCGCTGTAGTCTCGGTTGCGTCTTCGTTGCGAGAAAGCAGGGCGAAGGAACGCAGGCTGACCAGATGTTCGTGGGTGTGATAATCGCGGCGCTCCAGGCGTTCGCGCACGAAGCGTTTTTCCCGTGACAGGCGGGAGAACCAGTACAGCAACTCGTCGGTGTCACCGTCTGGCTCCTGTGCCAGCAGCCAGTTCATCAAGTCCGGCATTGGCAGCGCGTCGCTGCAACGATCGAGCATTTCCTTGACCGTACGCGGCGCTTTGGGTGTTTCGCCCCGGTGGGTTTTATGCGCCTTGGGGAAACGTGCCGGTTTTGCTTCGAAGCGGGCCAGCGCATACACGTAGGCCTCCACCTGACTGGCGCTGCCCAAAAAGGTACTTTGCGGGCGCGTGAACATCGGCATCGAGGCTTGCGGCACGGCGTCCAGCCCTTTGCGGCGGATGGCTGCCAGCGCCAGTGCGGCGCCACGGGTCACGGCATTGTGCCGGCGCGCTTCTTCACGCAGCGGCAGCAACAGCTCGCGGGCATGGCGCAAAGTCAGCTGGGCGCTGGTTTGCATCTCAAGGATCCGCGCATGGGTGCGCAGCAACATGTCGTCGTCCACCAGATGGCCGAGTCGCTGTTGCTCGCTGAGCATGCGCAGCAATACGTTTTCAACCTTGCGCACGCCTTGCTCGAAAGCACCGTCGGCGTTGACCAGCTGGATCATGGGCTCGACGTATTCGTCCCACGTTGCCAGAACCTCGGCATAACGCTGGCGCAGCGGGATCTGCCGGTCGCTGGTCTTGGCCCGCTCGGCTACCGCGACCAGGGCCTGTTCATCATTGGCGAGTTTTTTCAGCACATCGCGAACGCGCATATCGAGCAAGCGCAGCTGGCGCGCCAGATCATGACCGTCACGAATGTCGAACGCATCCTGGATGTACCCCGCCAGACGCTCCAGATGACGCAGATAGGCTTCGATCTCCAGGCACAGGCCAAGGCGGTGCTCGCGCCTCAGGTACGCCAGAAAATCGAGGATCTGTGCATTTAACTCAAAGCGGTTCGGGCTTTTGGCGACCGGCACCAGAATATCCAGCCGGATCCAGCTGTCGAGGACGTTGGTGATGTCCTGTGGCGTGCTATCCACTTGATGGATAGCCAATTGCAGACGTAGTTCGCTGAGGCTCAACGTGCCTTGGTCGAAGTGTTCACACAAAGGCTCAAGGAGTGCCCAGTGCTCGGCAAGGGCACGTAATACGCGCTTGGGTTCGATCATGGGAGGGCCGGTCAATTGGCAATGAAAGTTCGCGATTGTACTGCAACGTGCCGTCGAGTCATCACTTGACGATCAGAGGCGCAACCCGCCGAGCATCCGTTTTTCATCAACGGGGGGCGGGAAGGGCAGAAGGGCGGTAGAATTGCCCATCTTTAGTTATCCACAGATGGCCGCCCCTTGTTGAACGAGTCCCGCCGCCGCGCGTATATGACTGCCATGCAGGTGGTCAGCTGGTTACCGCGCACCGAATTGCCATTTGCCGCGCCTTCGCGGCCCGAGCTGCTGGTGCTCCCCGAGCCGCCCGCAGAGCCCGTGATTACGCGGCCTGCGGTCAAGGCAGTGGCGGCTGCGAGCGCGCCTGCAGAGCGGCCAAAGATCGAAGTGCCCCGGCCTTCGATCTCTGTGCGTGCGGCCAGCAAGCCCGTGGTTGAAGCCGAACCGGTACCGGTCACGCCCAAGGTGGTGCAACTGCCGCCGCCGCGCTTTGCCTTGCAGTTGCTGCGGGCCGGGCGTTGTCTGGTGCTGGTGGAGTTACCCACAGGCAGCGCGTTCCAGAGCCGTGATCCGGCGTATTTATTGTTAAAGGACATGTTGCGCGCTGCCGGTCTGCCCGACAGCCCGCAAATCATTGGCGAGCCCGTGCGCTGGCCGTTGTTGCGCCGGGGCAATGTCGACCAGGGGCCGGAAGCCGCGCAGGAATTCGTGCAGGGCTTTGTCATGGCCCGTCTCGAAGAGGCCGAGTGTGCCTGCTTGTGGCTGGTGGGGCTGCCAGCGGTGCGTTTTGCCGGTGAGGCAGACGCGCAAGCGTTTAACACTGAACTTGAAATTGAAGGGCTGGGCTGCGCATGGGCGCTGCCGGGTCTGGAACTCTTAATGGATGAGCCACAACGCAAAGCGCATGTGTGGCAAGCCATGCGCCGGCTGATGGCGCGCTGGAAACAAAACGATGAGTGACGCTGTAACCTTTCGTCCGATGACCGAGGCGGACCTTGAAGCCGTATTGAAAATTGAATACGCCGCCTTCAGCCACCCCTGGACCCGCGGTATTTTTCTCGACGGTCTGGGGAAATACCAGATCTGGCTGATGTTTGAAGGCGAGCAGCAAGTGGGCCACGGGGTGGTGCAAATCATCCTCGATGAAGCACATTTGCTGAACATCACCGTCAAGCCGGAAAGCCAGGGCCGTGGCCTGGGACTCAAGTTGCTCGAGCACCTGATGTCCATTGCCTATGCCAACAAGGCCCGGGAGTGTTTCCTGGAGCTGCGCGACAGCAACACGGCTGCGTTCAAGTTGTATGAGCGTTATGGCTTTAACGAAATCGGCCGCCGCCGTGACTACTATCCGGCGGTTGGCGGACGTGAAGATGCAGTCGTGATGGCCTGCACCCTGGTCGACTGAACCGCACCGCCACCCTGCAGGAGCTGGCTTGGCAGGAGCTGGCTTGGTAGGAGCCGGCTTGGTAGGAGCTGGCTTGGTAGGAGCTGGCTTGCCAGCGAGCTTTTAACAACATACAGCTCGCTCCTGCAGGTGGGGTGGGAGCTGGTTTGCCAGCGATCAAGTCATTCAGGTTTACGCCCCACCGGATCTATATCTGCCAGCTCCGCTTCGTCCAGGCCGTGGCCTGCACCGATTTCACTTTCCTTGACCACGCTCAGATCCCAGTCTGCTGCGCCACCCCGTTCTTCCATTGCCTCGTAGGCATCCCGTGCTCCGTCCTCGGGTATCAGCATCTGCGCATCCAGATCATCCGGGTCCGAGCCATTGCCCGGCAGTGCCGCTCCGCTGATTTCCCGGTTGCGCGGGCGATTGTCACCAATATGGCGCTTGTACTCTTCATCGGTCACCAGATCATCCAGCGACTCGCGGGTATCCTGCGGGTCGTCAAAGTCCAGCGGTTCAACCGAGCCCATGCGGTCTTCCATATCGTCGATGTCCTCGGGTTCTTCTGCTCCAAACGGACGACGTGAATCAGTCATGGTAATTCCTCATAATGTGAGTCCTGTTACGGTGGACTCTAGACGATCCTGAAGATTCCACGTGACCCCGACCAGCGGTTGGCTGTCAAAGCAGCGCATCAACTCTTGAGGCTTCACAGCATGAACGAACTACAAGACCTGATTGATAACAACGAACGCTGGGCAGATGCGATCAAGCAGGAAGATCCCGAATTCTTTGCCAAACTGGCCCGCCAGCAAACGCCGGAATACCTATGGATTGGTTGTTCGGATGCGCGGGTACCGGCCAACGAAATCGTCGGCATGCTGCCTGGCGACTTGTTCGTACACCGCAATGTGGCCAATGTGGTGCTGCACACCGACCTCAACTGTCTGTCGGTCATCCAGTACGCAGTGGATGTATTGAAGGTCAAACACATTCTGGTCACCGGCCACTATGGCTGTGGCGGGGTGCGGGCTTCGATGAAGGACCAGCAGCTGGGTCTGATCGACGGCTGGCTGCGTTCGATACGCGACCTGTATTACGAGAACCGCGAAATGCTGGCGCTGTTGCCGACCGAGGAAGAGCGCGTCGACCGTTTGTGCGAGCTCAATGTGATCCAGCAAGTGGCCAACGTGGGTCACACCAACATTGTGCAGAACGCCTGGCATCGCGGGCAGAAGCTCTCGGTCCACGGCTGCATTTACGGCATCAAGGACGGCCGCTGGAAAAGCCTGAACACCACCATCAGCGGGTTGGACCAGTTGCCGCCGCAATACCGCTTGCGCCCGGCGGGGGCGGTGTGAAACGCCCCCGCAACCTGTAGCCGCAAACTTGCTCGCGATGGCAGCCCTGAACGCCGGGGTTGCCATCGCGAGCAAGTGTTTCGCTGTTACGGCATCACTGGCGGCACGTAGGTCAGCGTGGTCCCCAACGCCCACAGCAGAAACAGCACCAGGGGCGTATGCACCAGCAGTTGCACGAATGAAAAACCAATCAGGTCCCGTGCTTTCAATCCCAGCACGCCCAGTAGCGGCAGCATATAGAACGGGTTGATCAGGTTCGGCAAGGCTTCGGCCGCGTTGTAAATCTGTACGGCCCAGCCCAGGTGGTATCCCAGATCATTGGCCACCTGCATCACATAGGGCGCTTCGATAATCCATTTGCCGCCGCCTGACGGAATGAAAAAGCCCAATATCGCCGAATACACCCCCATCAACAGGGCATAGGTGTCATGGGAGGCGATCTGCACGAAGAAGGACGAAATGTGATGGGCCAGGGTTTGTCCGTCAGTGCCTTTGACCACCGTCATCAGCGCGGCAATCGAGCCATACAGCGGGAACTGGATCATCACGCCAGTGGTGGTGGGCACTGCGCGGGCTACCGCATCGAGAAAGCTGCGGGGGCGCCAGTGCAGCAGCGCGCCGAGCATCAGGAACAGGAAGTTATAGGTGTTGAGCCCCGAAATGGCGCTAATCGCCGGTTTGGTCGAAAACTCATGAAACAGCCAGCCGCCAGCCAGCAGTACCAGCAAAATGGTCAGCAGCGGGCTGTACTCCAGCCATTCGCCGGGCCGGGTACGCGGGGGCAATTTGGGTGTGCTGAAGGTCGGGTCAATTCCGCAGGCGGCGGCATCACGTGCCGAGTCCGGGCCCGGAGCCGTTGCGTAGGCAACGATCAGCGAGACCACCACCAGCGCCGCCAGCAATACGCCGGACTGCCACAAAAAGATGGTTTCAGTGAACGGGATGACCCCGGTAATCGACAGGATCGACGGCGGCAGACTGGCCGGGTTGGCCTGTAGTTGCGCGGCAGATGACGACAGGCCCAGAGCCCAGACTGCACCCAGCCCCAGGTAGGCGGCGGCACCGGCGGCGCGATAATCCATGCGCAAGTTGGTACGCCGGGCCAGTGCACGTACCAGCAGCCCGCCAAACACCAGCGACAGGCCCCAGTTGAGCAAGGATGCAACCATTGAAATCAGGGCCACCCAGCACACTGCCTGGCGCCCGTTTTTCGGGACCTTTGCCAGCTTGTCGATGAGTTTCACGGCGGGCGGTGAACTGGCGACCACATAGCCGCCAATCACGACGAAGGCCATTTGCATGGTGAACGGGATCAGGCTCCAGAACCCGTCGCCGAATGCCACGGCGGCGTCGGTGGGTTTGGCACCCATCGCCATTGTGGCCAGCGCCACCGTGATCACGGCAACGGCGGCAAATACCCAGGAGTCGGGGAACCAGCGCTCGGCCCAGTTCGAGCAGCGCAGGGCAAAGCGGGCAGAGCGGCTGTCTGCAATCTCAGCGGCCATGGAAAATACCTCAGTGTTCTTATGATTATTGAAGGGCCGGTTTCAGCCTGGCGTGCACAATAAATCAATTCGCAGGTATTTCCGATGGGATAAAGGGTGAACCAACGCTCGGGGTCTACAGTCACTGACTATAAGCGGCAAGCCTGTCGCTTTGTGACGACCAGACAACTTGGAGTTCAAGATGAAAGAGCACACATGTGACTGTCCGAACTGTAATTGCAAGGTAGGCGCCAATGGCATTGAGCGCGATGGCAAGCACTACTGCTGCCAGGCCTGTGCTGACCATCACCCCAAAGGCCAGGCGTGCGCCACCTCCAGCGGCTGCCATTGTGGTGACAAGGGGTAATCAGCCAAACCTCGCGCAGTTCTGCACTGCGCGAGTCCTCTGGCGAAGAGCCGACTCAGGTGGCTCGCCACTTCACATCCGCAACACCGTGTTTTTCCACTTCCAGACGGCTGGATTTGTTCTCGTTTTCACGACCTGGCCGGCCGATACGTACCACCCCCGCATCACACCCGGCCCAATGCCACGCAACGGCGTTATCCATGCGCGCCAGGCGGATGATGAAAGATTTAGGGGCCCCGTGCAGTGTGTATTCAATAACGTAAAGCTTTGCCGAATTCATGATTCAAAAAAACCTCCCTGTGGTTTCTAAGTGAGTCTCTGGTCATCAAAAAATTCCGTTTAATTGACAAAGGGCGAGGTGTTCTTCGACCCGGGTATCGCCAGCGAGCAGCATTGCTATGCACACCTAGGGTAGCCCTTAACAAAAATAACCCCCCGATCTGCGAAAAGGCGCTGCCGCAGGGGTAAACTCCCGGCTTTCCTGAAGGAGTTTCTATGAGTCTTTACCAGCCTGGCATCCTCGCCAAACCCGTACCCTCCCAGGGGCGCTACATGTTTTTTGCCCTCAAGTCCGTAGAAGCACTGCCGGCAGCGCTCGACGTTCTGTCGCAGTGGGTGGATGGCAAAAGTGTAGTGGCAGGCTTCGGGTCGCCTCTGGTAATGGCCCTGGGCGCGAAAGTTCAAGGTTTGCGGGTGTTCCCGGCACTCAATGCCATGGTTGAAAACCCGTCGACCCAGCACGCACTGTGGCTGTGGTTGCTGGGTGATGACCGCGGCGAACTGCTGCATCGCAGTCAGAAGATCGAGACCGCGCTGGCGTCTGCGTTCAACGTGCTGCAAGTAACCGAAGGCTTCCGCTACGGCTCCGACCGTGACCTGACCGGTTATGAAGACGGTACCGAAAACCCGGTGGACGAAGCGGCGGTAGAAGCGGCCATCGTGGCCAATGCCGGCCCGGGCCTGGACGGTGGCTGTTTTGTCGCGGTGCAGCAGTGGCAGCATGATCTGAACGGTTTTGCCGCGCTGCCCCAGGCCGAGCAGGACAACATCATCGGCCGTCGCCTGAGCGACAACGAAGAGCTTGAAGATGCACCGGCTTCGGCCCACGTCAAACGCACCGCCCAGGAGAGCTTCTCGCCTGAAGCCTTTACCGTGCGCCGTTCCATGCCGTGGACTGAAAACGGCAAGTCCGGGCTGATGTTTGTCTCCTTCAGTCGCACCCTGAATGCCTTCGAAGTTCAGTTGCGACGTATGAGCGGTCTTGAAGACGGCATCGTTGACGGCCTCTACCGTTATAGCCGGCCATTGAGCGGCGGCTATTACTGGTGCCCGCCGCTGAAAGACGGGCGTATGGATTTGAGCGCGGTTCGCCCAGCTTAACCCTGTAGCGCATTTCTTGTAGGCCTCGCCGGACGCAGCCTGGTTCCTCGTCAGCTGCTACGGGGGGAGTGCTTTCAGGAATTGTCTGATTATTTTTATCATGCCCCGGCCTCAGGCTTGGGGCATGAAATCCACTCCCCAAGCCGCCCGAAAACTTCTCCATCTTTTTGCCTGCGGCCTGTTAGTTGCGGTTTTCGCGAGCTCGTTCGTTTACCTGCGGGCAGTCTTCAACGAAGAAGTGTCCCAGCGCCGCAGCGTCATGAACGAGGCAGTGTTCAACGCTCAGGATTTTTTCGTCAGCCGCCAGACCTTGCTCAAAAGTCTGGTCCTGGCAACGGTGCCGGACACCGCACTGTCTCAAACGCCTGACAGTGTCGATCCGCTGGAAGAGATAAAAATCAGTCTGGGCAGTGAAGCGGGCCATTGGAGCCTGTGGCTGACCCGACGCATGATGGACTATCTGTACGAGAGCAAAGTCAATCTGCTGTACGTCCCGCCAGCCGATCAACCCCAGGTGGTACGTCTGTTTGACGCATCCCCCGGTCTGGACCCCCTCTTGCCCCGGGTGGTCCTGCAACGTCTGGCCGAGGAGGGCGACAGGGCGTATTCCTTTGATGATGACCTCTGGCTGACCGACAACAAGGTCCTGGACTCCCCGTTCTATTTATTCGCACGCCTTGATAGCCGCAACCTGTCTTCCGGCTGGTTGGGCATTGAAGTTGAGGTCCCGGACCTGATCGAGGCTTTACGCAGTGATAGCGCGGGCGATTTCATGTTGCTGGACGGTCAGGGGCAGATCATTTTCACCAATGCCGCGCAGTCCACCCTGGTGGATTCATTACACGCCCTGGAAGCCAGAAACTCGTTTGGCTTTATTGGTTCAGGGTGGTTGCCCGACAGCCTGGCGATCCGCAAAAAACTGGGTTATTCAGGCTGGCAAATCGTCTATGCCGTGGACATTAAATCGTTGCTGCCAGTATTGGGCTGGCCTTTGGCGGTTTGTGTGCTGCTGTTCATTGCCGTCTGCATCGGGCTGCGCTTTTTGATCGTGCGCATCGACCGGCGCCTGATTACTCCGGGTGAAAACCGTATCCAGGCGCTGGTTGAAAGTGAGGCCTTCAGTCGAGCTGCCTTGCAGGTCGCGCCGGTCGCCTTGTGCGTCATTCGCCGCACGGACGGCACGGTGGTGCTGGAAAACTCGCTTTCGCAACAGTGGCTGGGCCGTAGCAGTGAGCGTGGCAAGTTGTGCCATGGCTGGATTCATCGCGCTTTCGACGAGTCCGACCTGAGCAACAGCGATGAAATCGAGATGGAAGATGGTCGTCTTCTTTACCTCGCGTTTGCACCGACCCGTTACAAGAGTGAAGACGTGCTGATTTGTGCGTTCAGCGACATAAGTGCGCGCAAACAGATAGAAGTGACGCTGGAGCGTGCCCGGCAGCTGGCGGATCGGGCCAATGAGGCCAAAACCTTGTTTCTGGCCACCATGAGCCATGAAATCCGTACGCCTTTGTATGGTGTTTTAGGCACCCTTGAATTGCTGGCGCGCACCGATCTCGACGATCAGCAAAACAACTATTTAAAAGCCATCGAACGCTCTTCCGGCAATCTGTTGCAGCTGATTTGCGACGTACTGGATGTGTCGCGTATCGAGGCGGGCCAACTACAGCTTGAGCTCAACACCTTCAGCCCGATGGAATTGATAGAGGAGGTGATTCAGGGATACAGCGGTGCTGCTCAGGCCAAGGGCCTGCAGCTGTTTGCCCTGATTGATTCGACGGTGCCCGAGTGGCTCAGCGGGGATGTCACCCGTATCCGCCAGATCCTCAACAACCTGCTCAACAACGCCCTGAAATTCACCGACTACGGAAAAGTCGTGCTGCGCCTGAAAATGGACAGCCGCGATGATGAGCGGGTCATGTTGCACTGGCAGGTTTCGGATACCGGTAAAGGGATCGCCCATGAAGAACAGGCCCACTTGTTCGAGCCCTTTTATCAAGTGGAGTCTGCCAAGCACGTGGTCGCGGGTACGGGTCTTGGGCTTTCTATCTGCAAGCGTCTCATGCACTTGATGAACGGCACCATGCGGTTGGTCAGCGAGCCGGGCCTGGGCAGCAGCTTTACCCTGCATTTGCCCTTGGTACAGGTCAAGGCCCCTTCGCGCCTGAGCCCCATGGGCGAATTGTCTTCCAGTGTTGTGTATGTGGTTTCGCCCCTGCGCGAGCTGGCTGAATGTTATTGCGCCTGGTTACGACGCTGGGGCGCACGGGCTCATCTGGGAGCCCCGAAGCAGGGCGATGCCTGTGACGATGGGGTGTTGCTGGAACTGCACCCGGGCTGTGCCCGGCAATTGTTGGAGCCCGATTGGACGGGGCCGCTGGTGGTGGCCGCCAGTCACAGTTCGCAGCCACTCTCGACTGCCAATCCTTGCTGGCACGCCGACCTCAACAGCTTGCAGGACGTATACCGCGCCCTGTGCGAGGCGCAGGGCATGCGCACAGACAGTCATTTAAAAACGGGAGCCGCCAGGGCAGAGCTCAATCTCGGATTACGAATCCTGGTTGCGGAAGACAACGTCATCAATCAGCTGATTTTGCGTGACCAGCTCCAGGAGCTGGGCTGCACAGTGACATTGGCCAGTGATGGTCTGGAGGCGCTCGAGCTCTGGCAGCACGGGACATTCGATCTGATTTTGACCGACGTCAACATGCCAAGAATGAACGGTTATGAGCTGGCCACCCGGTTACGGGCCATGAATATTACTGAGCCAATCATCGGAGCAACGGCCAAGGCCATGCCCGACGACTCCGAGCGTTGCCTGAACGCCGGGATGAATCACTGCCTGATCAAGCCTTTCACATTGCACACCCTATACAACTGTCTTCAGCACTTTAAAGGAGGATCCAGTGAAGCCCTATCGTGTACTGGTCGTCGAGGATCATCCCTTTCAGCATGAGTATTTACTGAATGTATTCAGCGAAGTGGGGGGCTTTGCAGTTGACACCGTTTGGGACGGCGCGGGTGCCCTGCAATGCCTGGCCCGTAATGACTATGACCTGCTGCTCAGCGATTTGCTGATGCCGGGCATGGATGGCGTGCAATTGATCCAGAGGATTGCGGCCCTGAAAAAAACACCGGCGCTGGCGCTGATGAGTGCCTCGTCGCGGCGAATGTTGATCAGTGCGGGCCTGGCGGCGAAAAACCTGGGTATTACAGTGGTCGGCCTGATTTCCAAGCCGGTGGAAATCAATGCCGTCATGCGTTTGAAAGAGCGTATGGCGATCTTCCGGCTCAACGGCGCCATGGACCCTGCGCAGGGTATACAGGTCGATCCGCAAAGTATCGAAACGGCCATGGGCAACGGCCAGATCCAGGCGTGGTTCCAGCCCAAGAAGTCTCTGCGCGACGGCAATATTCTCAGCGCTGAAGCGCTGGTCCGTTGGGCTCACCCCGAAGTCGGGCTGTTATTGCCCAAGGACTTTCTTGCGCTCTTGATCAACCAGGGGCTGGAGGAGCGACTGCTGTGGCTGATGCTCGAGCAAACATTGCAGGCACAAAGAAAGTGGCGCGAGCAGGGCTGGGATATCCCGGTTTCCATCAATTTGCCTACTCACTTGCTGGACAACCACGATCTGGCCGACCGCTTGCGCGATTATGTGATGGCCGATGGCGGCGAGCCGCGCAGCATCGTGTTTGAGCTGATGGAAAGCTCAACCACAGAAGAGCTCAGTAACTACTATGCTGGCGCCTGTCGCTTGCGCATGATGGGTTTTGGCCTGGCCCAGGATGACTTCGGCAAGGGTTTCAGTTCCTATTTCAACCTGGTCTCAACCCCCTTCAGCGAACTCAAGATCGACCGTTCGCTGGTGCATGGCTGTGTTGAAAATGAAAATCTGGCCTCGGCCCTGCGCAGTCTCGTGGAGCTGAGCCGAAAGCTGGGCCTGACGGTGGTTGCTGAAGGGGTCGAGACACAGGCAGAACTTGCATTCTTGCGTAGCATTGAGTGTGATCAGGCCCAGGGATTCCTGATCTGCGGCGCCGTCTCATGCACAGATTTCGAAACCCTGTTGCTCGAAGACAGCTCCTGGCCAACCTGCAACTAGCCCCTGCAGGGCATTCCCGCTTTAGTTGCGTCATCAATATGGAGTCAGGCAATGCGCGAGTTAAAGGTTGTGATTGCCGACGATCACCCGGTGGTCCTGGTGGGGCTTCGGGAAGTGATTCAACGGGACAAGTGTTTCAATCTTGTCGGCGAAGCCCTGAATTCGTCGCAACTGGTAGAGCAGCTGGTAGTGCATCAACCTGCCTTGTTGATTACCGACTTCAACATGCCCGGTGATGAGACCTTTGGTGATGGGCTGCAGCTGATCGAGTACCTTATTGAACATTTTCCGGGGGTGAAAATCCTGGTGCTGACCATGGAGAGTAATCCGCTGATTATTTCTCGCTTGCTGGAAATGGGCGTGGCGGGAGTGATTGCAAAAAATCATATCTATCAAGAAATAGGTAAAGCGCTGAATGCTCTGGCCAAGGGTCGGCCCTATGCCGGGGCGGCGGCTCCGGCCACGTCG
This sequence comes from Pseudomonas paraversuta, assembly GCF_904067025.1. Lineage (NCBI taxonomy): Bacteria > Pseudomonadati > Pseudomonadota > Gammaproteobacteria > Pseudomonadales > Pseudomonadaceae > Pseudomonas > Pseudomonas paraversuta. The sequence continues at coordinate 4,140,036 of NZ_CAJFDA010000001.1, read as the reverse complement.
GTAATCACCAACCTCAAGGTCATTGATGAGCGTTTCTCCACACTGTCACCCCGCGAAGTTGAAGTGTTGCAGCTGTTTGTGGCCGGCAACAGCGTGGGGGACATCGCCCGTCAGTTAAATCGAAGTGTCAAAACAGTCAGCACACATAAAGTGTCTGCGATGCATAAGCTGGAAGTGCTGAATGACCATGCTTTACTCACTTACTGCATAAAGGCTGACCCGTGGAACCTGTAGTCGTTGCCCGGGCACGGGGCTGCGAATGGCACGAAAGAACCCGACAGATCACAGTCCCATAGGGGCATGCGACTACACAGAAAGTTGGAGTTAGGTAAGCCATGGCGCAAATGAAAGTCTTGTTGGCCGATGATCACCCGATTGTGTTGATGGGGGTGCGTGAAATCATCGAGCGCGACCCGCGTTTCAAAGTGGTGGGCGAGGCGCTGAGTCCGTCCGGATTAATCGAAAAGATTTCGCTACTGCGTCCTGACGTGATTATCACGGACTACAACATGCCGGGTGATGAACATTACGGCGATGGCTCGCGTCTGGTGGAATACCTGCGCCGGCACTTTCCCGAGCCGCGGATCATAGTGCTGACAGTGATTTCCAATCCGCAGGTTTTGACCTGGTTGTATGACTTGGGCATCAGCGGGGTCATATCCAAGAGCTCGGGGCTGGAGCAGATTCTGGTCGCACTGGATGCGTTCTATCGGGAGGGGCATTACCAGCAAGACATGCCTGAGGGTACGTCGAGTGAGGCGCTGGATGATGTTGCGCAAAGGCTCAGTCAATTAACCGTCAAGGAATTCGAGGTCCTGCGACTGTTTGCTTCTGGCATGGCGGTCGGGGAAGTTGCGCAGAGCCTGAACCGCAGTATTAAAACGATCAGCACCCTGAAGATCTCGGCAATGCGCAAGCTTGATGTCGACAATGATCAGGCGTTGCTGATCCTGTGCCTCAAAGCCAATCTGTTCACCTGACCGAGCGGGTTTACTGGTAGATCATTTCCATCAACAGCGTTGAACTGTAGCTGCCGACTGCGGGCATTTGATTGCCGATCCTGACTGGCCGCACCGAGAGCTTGAGCTTTAACAGTGTGTCTTCAACTGCGAAGGCATGCTGTTCACCCAGGGTCAAATCCACCGTGTTGACGCTGCTGCTGACATCACTCAGGCGGGTTTTCAACCCCACTCGGTCAAGGGTGGTGCGCAGCGTGTTGCTGTCAAACGAACCATTGCCCGCGCTAAAGCGCAGCAGCACCTGGCTGCCTTTGAGGCATTGAAAGTTCAAGTCCACATCAGTCCATTCAGAACTGTCTGCGCTCAGCACACTCAGGCTCGCCTTGGGGATATCGACACTCTGCGACGTCGGGAAACTTGCCGTGCAGGGCGGTTTTATCAGGGTGCCGGTAATATCGAGCCGGCTGGCCTCCTCGTCGCCATACGCTGTGCTGCTGCACAGCGTTACGCTCGCCAGCAGTGCTGCAATCATGCTGCCTCTGGCCTGCATGAACATCTCACAGGTACTCGAGGGTAATGACCGACGAACCGGTGAAACTACCCTCGGTCTGTGCGGCGATAGCAATCAGCTTGGCGGTCAAGCCAAGGTTTACGGTGCCGCTTTGATTGGTCAGGTTGCGTTTGGTGCCGGTGACGTTGGCCACGGAGTTGTCACTTTTCCACGACAACATATACACAAGGTTGGTCTTGCTGGTAGTCGCATAAGTGGTGGAGCCTGAATAGACGCCCGAAGCCTTGATGCTGACGTTCAGTGCCGAGTTGGCCGGGCAGTTCAGAGTGACCGGAATATCCACGCTGCTGGCGCTGCTTATCTGGTCGGTGCGAATGCTGCCAAAGTTGGCGGTCAAGGTTTTGCTGCTGGTCAGGGAGCAGGGGGCTTTGGTCAGGGTGCCACTGACGTTGATGGTGACGGTGTCGTCTGCATACGAAGAGGTGCACGCCAGACCAGTGAGAAGGGCTGCAGCGATTGATAAGCGCAAGTTCATGATCGGTTCCTGTGGTCATTCAGAGATAGTTGATGTTTAGGGTGTATTGGCTGGTGAAACTTCCAGTGGGTGAAACACTGGTATTCAGGCGCGGCCGGAAACCCAGGCGAATGGTATTGGCGCCTGTAGTCAGGTTGAGCGTACGCGGACTGTTGAAGGTCACGGCAGAGTTGTTATCGGCCCAGGTGGCGGCCATCGACAGGCCGGCCAGGGTGGTCGCCGAAACCCCGGGGCTGCCACTCACAGCGCTTTGCGTGGGCACCAGCGTGGCGGTTGCCTGGGTGCCGCGGGTGCAGTTCAGCGTGACATTTGCCAGTTGCTGCGAAGTCGCGAAGTCATTTGAATTCAAAGTACCAAACGGCAAGTTCAGCGCACTGTTTGAACTCATGGTGCAGGCTGGATTGATAATCCTGAATTTAAGGGTCAGGGTTTGAATCTTGTCGACATAACCTTCATAGCCTTTGATTGAGGTACTCGTCAGGTTAAAGGTAATCGAGTAGTTACCAGGGTTCTTTACACCGTAGGGCATGTAATACAGCACGCTATAGGGAACGATGGTGCCGACGGGCAACCTCTGGCAGACATTGCCGTTGGGGGACATGCAAGTGGTTGATGCGACGCCCCAAGGCTGTTCGGGTACTACTCCTCCAGCATCCGACCACGCATAGATGGGCCAACCGGTGTCTATTGTGCCGGTCCAGACCTGGGTGTGTTGCAACGATGAGCCATAAGGGAAATTGCGCGTCACTCGGCAACTGCCGGTCATTCTTGTTTCGAAATACTGCCCCGGGGCCAGGTCGCCCAGATTCACCACACCTGTGGTGCCTGTCGGGGTACAGGCCAGGTTGTTTTCAATCAGTGCAAAGGCCTGTTGGCAACCAAGGCCCAACAGCAAGCCAAGCAGCAGCAAGCAGCGTTTAATCCGGCGCGAGCCGGGCAGCAGGTTTGTTGAGTTATGCATCGGGAGTACCTTGAGTGTCTGCATGGGCGGCCGACGGGGTATCGCAACTGATCTGCAGTTGGCCGATGCCCGTGTCTGACAGCGTGTAATTGTTCAGGTCCAGATCTGTGGCGCACCACTGCCGGCCGCTGACATTGATCACCAGTCGCGACTTTTCGGGTACGCCAGTCAGAAATACCCGGCCCTTGTCTGCCACCATGGCGTTGCTCAATAAGGTGCCGTCCAGTCCATAAACCTGAGCCTCGGCAGCAAAGGGTGCCGGCTTGCCATCTTTGGCGCTGAGGCTGATCAACAGGCGGCGACCGTTGCGGGTCTCGAAGTTGGCCAGTACAAAAGCGCCACGATTGGGGGTCACTTCCTGCACCAGTTGCTCGACGTCGGTGTTGTCCGATAACGAGTCGGTATCGAGCGCTACCTTGTTTTTGCGGTAGGGCTGGGCAGAAGAAATAATTGTGTAACCGCTGCTGTTGGTTTTGACCCCGCTTTTGGTCAGCACACCGACGTCCCCGGCACCGGGCGTGGCCACGATGATGTTGGTCTCGCCCAAAGGCTGGGTGAACATCAGGGTGTCACCGGTGGCGACGATCGCACCCTCCACGCCATAGTCCGTCTGGCGGGTGTTCTGGTCCTTGTTGTAAGACCCGTGCCAGATGGCATTGGCCGCGTTGTAACGGGCGGCAACCGAACCGCCGAGCAAGCGCTCGTCGTCACTGACTTGCTGATTGATGCCCAGGTTGTAAGACAGGGTGTCGTTGGGGAAATACGAGCCGCTGAAGGTGGCGTTGCGGCTGGCATTGCCGCCCGAATCCTGACTGTTGCTCAGGCCCAGACGGCTGCTGCTGCCCGGATCGCCCAAGGGAATGCTCACGCTCAACGATACGCTGCGAATGTCATCACCGACGCCGCTGTTCTGCGCCAGGCCCAGGTTGTAGGACGCGCGCCCGACACTGAAGCTGTAGCCCAGTTGCACCGAGGTATTGCTCTTGGCCAGGTTCCAGTAATCGGTTTTGGTCAGGTTGGCGTACATGCCGCCATAGGAGCCGAATTGCTGCGATACGTTGGCGGTAAAGCTGCTTTTCATATGGCCGCTCAAGTACGGGGTATACATCGCACTTTCGGTCAGCGTCTCGTCCACATAGGGTTCGAGGGAGTTGTTGGCGCGCGCATTGATCGCCTCGTTAAAGCTGTAATAACCGCTGGTGGAGTAGCGGTAGCCAATCAGGCTGAAGCTGGTGTCGGTCAGATCGATGGACTTGGAATAACGAAAACGAAAAGACTGCCCCGACAGGGTCTTGGAGTCCGGGCCCATGTCGTCGCTGATGGCATGGGTCACGTCCAGCGAAATGGCGCCGAAACCCGAAAAGTCGTGGGCAAAGCCTGCCAGCACGGAGTGGTACTGTTCACTGACGATGGTGCCACCGAACAGGGTGGTACCGTCAGTCAGCCCCCGGCGGTAGGTGCCTTGTACAAAGCCCGGCTTTTGTGGGTTCAATGCACCGTCTGCAGGGCGATACTGGCCGGCGGTCACGGCGTAGCTTTGTTGACCTTCGCGCAACATGTAGGGCACGGACGAGAACGACTGGACATACACCTGTCGCTCGCCATTGGGGCCTTCAACCGTGACTTCGATATCACCGTTGCCCGAGGTCGAGTACAGATCCTTGAGCGCAAACGGGCCGGACGGCACCCACTGTTCGCTGATCACATAGCCGCGCTGGCGCAACGTCACCAGCGAGCGGCCATTGGCCACGCCACGAACTACAGGCGCGAAGTTGCGCGAGTCATCCGGCAGCATGTCCAGGTCAGAAGCAATGCCCACACCGCGGTAGGAAATCGTGTCAAACAGATCGCTGTCGGTTGAGCTTTCACCGACAGTGGCAATCGCCATCAGGTTGCCCAGGTCCCGCTGCACATAGGTGTCCACGGACTTCCAGTTGCCATCGACATTGGTACTCTTCTGCCAGGTCGAGAAGTTGCGAAAGCGCCAGGCCCCGCTATTGAAACCGCTGTGCACACTGCCGAACTGGGACTGACGATTGCCGTACTGGCTCTCGTAGTGGCTGCCCGAAAAGTTATAGTTGGCAAAAGCGACTTGCTCGCCATCGCTCCAGCTTTTACGGCGGGTAGCGAATGGAATGCTGCCGATATAAGCCTGGGGCACTTGCAGGTCAAGCTGCTGTTTATTGAAGTCGTAGTCATAGGTGATACCGGTCAGGTCGCCCTGGAAGTACACACAGTTGTCAGCACTGATCTCAGTGTTTTTCAGGCGCTCGGGGTCAACGCCAAAATCAGTCAGGGCCTGAAGGCTGAAGCAGGGAAACAAGCCTGAAGGGGTCGATGTCTGGCTCGGCGTTTCGCGGACAAACTGCAAGTCGCGCTGTTCGAGATAACGATTGCTCAGTGACAGGTCGACACGATAAATACCCGGAAGTTGGCTTTGGCTCATGGCTTTTACTTGCTCGGCTACTTCGGCCGAACTGTTGCCGCCACCAATTTCCAGAAAGGAAGAATCGAAGCTGTAGTCTGCGCGAACGGCAGTCGTTGTGAGACTGATCGCACTGATTGACAGAAGGCCCCAGTAGTTTATTCGGCGCGCGAAGGCGCACATGCGCAATCGCAGCATGAGAGAGTTCTTCCAGTCGGCGTGTAGTTCAGTATTCAGCGAGCAATAACAGGCGTTGTCTTGACCGTGCTGCCGTATTCGTTGATGTAGCTGAATTCGAGGGTGTCGCTGTTTTTAAACGGTATTTTTGTAGTAATGGAACTACCGGGTTTTATGACTTCGGGCAGGCCTGTGCTGGCGTTGTTGTTAATCAGCAGTTCACTGACTACCACGTTATAGCCCGACGGGTTATGCACACTTAAGTGGCCGCCATCCGCTCGCCATTGAAGCCCTTCAACGGCTTGTACCAACGTGCCTTTCAAGTCGGCAGGGCGGTAGAACAGTTTGATTGTGGTCTTGAGTGCAATTTGCAGCACGTTTTGATTGCGTTGTTCTTCACTCAGGGCCGGGATGGCTTTTACGTTGAGAAAAAACAGGCTTTCTTTATCGGTGGGCAAGTTTTGCGCGTTGGTCGCAATCACCCGCAAAATATTCTGGCTATTGGCATCCAGGCGAAACAATGGCGGGGTGATGATGAATTCATCTGCGCTCTCATCCGGTTTGTCGAATGTGCTGACCCAGGATTGCACCAGATACGGTACGCCGTCGTCACCGGAGTTTGAGAGTGAAAGATTGGCTTCCTTGTCTTTGCTTTGATAAATAACCCGCGTAGAGCCGACATTGACGCCTGCTTGAATCTGGGGCAGCCAAAAGACCGCTGCCAGTGTCAACAAGGCTGCAATTTTTAAACGCATGAAGGGTGTCCTCTGTTTAACCTAACGACCGAGCTCGCGATTGAACGCGAGCTCTTTCGTTTAAAAACATGAATTACTTGTAAGTAACGTCGAAGCTGGCCAGGGCGTTAACTTTACCGGTACCGATACCGCTCACTTCTTCAGTGTCTGCCGCCAGACGTACATAGGAAGCGGTGAAATCGAAGGTGTTGCCTTGAGGGCGCAGTACGTAATCAGAGCTGGCGGTGTTCAGTGCCAGTTTGGAGCCGGTGCGTGCATCGTTGATCTGAATGCCGACGCCAGTGATCTGGTTCTCACCGGTCATGCCCAGTACGGTTGCATCAGTAACGGCTTGTTGGCCGCTGAACTTGATGGAGGCGTTTTTCAGGGTTGGGCCGCTGCAGTTCTCCAGAGAGATGGAGAACGGAGTGGCGCCGGCTGTAGAGCCAACAGTGCTGGCGAAGTCAGCGATACGAACCTGGCCCATATCAACGGATTTCTTCACGCTTTCGCTGTTGATGGTGCATGGGTTGTCGTTGATGACGCCGGTGAATTCAACCTGGCCGTCAGCCGCTTGAGCAGTCGCCGCTGCCATGACGATCAGCATCGAAGAACCACAAAGTGCCGTGTATTTGCCTATTTTTTGAAACATGGGAGACGTCCTTTACAAACAGATGAAGTGTGATATTCATTTTAAGTGTCAGCCTGACAGCGGCGTGCCGCAGCAGGTGTTGCACAGGATGCAGCTGAACGTGGAATAGCCCCATCAGACGATTCCTGTTCGTCGTTTCAAGCGTGGTCCAGGGCGGGCAAAGTGCTGTTTTTTGTAACTCTCAAAGTGCGTAGATACCTTGGCAGCTAGTGGGCTTGCCAGGCTCCATCCAGCTGAATGACGGCGCTGAATAATGAAGCAAGCAAAGGTACGTCTCGGTGCACTGGCATTGAGTTCATTGCGACTGAACAAGCTGTTGCTCCTGCTGACCGGACTTGCCCTGTTGCTGGTGGGCATGAGTTATTGGGCCGTTAACCGTTTGTTGATGGAGGAACGCGAAAAGACCGAATTCCACTTCGCACGGTTGATTGAAAGTATTCATGAACACGAAGACTTTTTACGCATTGGCGCTGAAAGTTATGACCACGCCAGTGGCAACTTTTCGATGGACAACAAGCCGCGCTCGCACATTGAATTGATGCGTCAGGACAACGAAGTTTTATTTCAAAACCGGGACACGGCCAAGTCCCTGCCGTTTACCGTCAGTCAGCGCGACACGTTCAGCCTGGATGATATGCAGGGGGTTTATTCGTTTGGCGTACAGTTGACCGATCTGTTCACGGCTTACTGGTCCGATTCTTATTATTCGGCACCGCAAGTGTTTGTCTTTTCACCCACCGCCCAGTTTTCCATTGCCGTCCCCGGTATTGATGGCACCCGCCAGTACCCGCTGTTGTTCAAGGATAATTTCTTTGCAGTGACCAAGCGTTTGTACGACGCGTTTTTGCCCCGGCGTCAGGCGCTCAACAGTGATCAAGTGTTGTGGATGAAAGCTCCGCTCGAGCTCATTCAGAAGCGCAAATACATAGTGGGCGCTATCAAGGTCAATCTTCCCCAGCGCTTTATGCAGGCGGCTAACGAGGGGAGTTCGGTGATTCTCAGCGCCTTGCTTGATGTCAGCGATGTGAGTGACCTTGAACGCTTGTTGATGCGCCCCACCAACAGTCGCCTGACCCTGATCTCCCCTGCTGGCGACGTGTTGTTGGGTGATGCTCGGAATGTCGAAGAGCTGGCGCCCGGGCTGAGTTTTACCCGTGACGGTCTGCGCTTCAAATTGACCTCAGGCGGGGCCGACCCCTGGATCGGCCTGTATGCCATCACGTATCAGAACTTCTTTGGCTATGCGAAATGGCCCTTGATGGGCGCGGCGGGCCTGTTTGGGTTGTTCGTCCTGATTGGCTGGCGCGTCAACCGCTGGTATCGGGTGCGGATCATCGAGCCTGCTCAGCGCTCCAGCCAGTCCCTGGCTGAAAGTGAAGAGTTCAATCGGGTCATGCTCGATAACGCGCCCGTTGGCCTGTGCGTGGTAGAGCGTGCAACCGGCGTCATATTGCTGGAGAACCAGCGCGCGCAGCAGTGGCAGGGCACACCTGAACTGATTGCCTTGTTGAAGCGTGATTATGCCGAACGCGAGCCGGGTGAGGTCCAGCTTGAAGTGGCCGGGCGTTATCTGCAGGCCTGTTTCGCATTCGCCCGCTACAAGGGCAGGGATGTGGTGCTGTGCGGTTTCAATGACATCACCCGGCATGTGGATGACGCCAATCTGATGGAGCAGGCAAGGCTCGCGGCCGATGAAGCCAGCAAGGCCAAGACCCTGTTTCTGGCCACCATGAGCCATGAAATCCGCACCCCTCTGTACGGGGTGCTGGGCAATCTGGAGCTACTGGAGCTCACGCCTCTTAATGAGCGCCAGCACGAGTACCTGAAAACCATTCAACGTTCATCCGCCGTTCTGTTTCAGTTGATCAGCGATGTACTGGATGTATCCAAGATCGAGTCGGGGCAAATGGCGGTACAAGCCCAAGCCTTTTGCCCACTGGATTTACTTGAAGATTGCGTGCGCAGTTACTCGGCGGCAGCGAGCAATAAAGGCTTGAAGCTGTTCGCCTGTGCGGACGCAAACTTGCCGCCACTGGTATGCGGGGATGCAGTGCGTATCCGGCAAATCATTAATAACTTGCTGAGTAACGCGATCAAGTTCACCGATTCAGGCCGGGTTGTTCTCAGGCTCAAAGTGACCGCCATTGAACCGGACCATGTGTCGCTGCAGTGGCAGGTTTCTGATACCGGTATCGGTATCAGCGAGCAGCAACTGACCCGCCTGTTCAAGCCTTTTTCCCAGGTCGGTGGCAGCGAGCGGGCAGGCGGGGCAGGGCTGGGTTTGTCCATCTGCTCGCGGTTGAGTGAAATGATGGGCGCCAACTTGCGGGTGGTCAGTGAGCCGGGACTTGGCAGCAGCTTCTCATTACAGATGTCCTTGCCCGTCATTGCCGGCGCGCTGGTCAACAGTGCAGACATTGATCTGCGCAATGTGAATATCCATGTCCGTGCGCCGCTCAAGGATATCGGCCAGAGCCTGGTTGACTGGTTGTGTGCCTGGGGCGCGCGGGCGCAGTTATTGCCGGTCTCGGAAGCTGAAGACCGGGATGCGATCCTGCTGGATATCGTCACGGGTTCCACGCAATCGCAACAAGCTGCGGGTGAGCGCGTCATTGCGACTGTGTCGGGCCGCAGCCAGGCGCAAAGGACGGCTCGGGGGTGGGAGGTCAATGCGTATGACATCCGGGCGATTGCCAGAACCTTGATGCAGGTGGCGCAGGGAATTGCACCGCAGTTGAGCGCCACTGTGCCGCAGCCGCAGGCAAGTCTGGAGTTGAATGTGTTGGTGGCCGAGGACAATCCGGTCAACCGCGAAATCCTCAAGGAGCAGCTTGAAGCCCTGGGTGTTCGAGTGACATTGGCAGAGGATGGCGAGCAAGCCTTGGTGCGCTGGAGCGAAGGCTCGTTCGATCTGGTGATCACCGATGTGAACATGCCCAGGCTCGACGGTTATCAGTTGACCCGGCGCTTGCGTGAGCTTGATCCGGCTGTACCGATTATCGGTGTGACCGCCAATGCCATGCGTGAGGAGGGTGAACACTGTCTGGAAGTCGGGATGAATGCATGGCTGGTCAAACCCTTGAGCCTGAGCACCTTGCGCCAGACCCTGTGCGCTTATTGCCCGCAGACAACGCAGGCCCCTGCGCCCGTGCTGGAATCCGCCGCCAGGGCTGAACCCGCAGACGACCTTGAAGGCTGGATTACGCTTTCGCCGGCCATGCATCGCCTGTTTATCAGCACCCTGCAGGAGGACCTGACCCAGGCCGGGCTGGCGCTGCAGCAAGGCGATAGCGCGACGCTGGTCAGTTATGTGCATCGAATCAATGGTTCATTTGCCACGGTCTGCGCGGTCAATCTGGCGGCGGCATGCAATGAGTGTGAAATCGCCTTGCTGCGTGAGTCCTTGAACCCTGAGTCAGCAGTGGCGATCAAGGCATTGCTTAACCGCCTGCACGGCGTGGTGGCGAGGATGGTTGAAGGGGAGCTGTACCCTGAAGGTTAGCGATGCAGGCTGAGAGCGGGTTCGGCCCGCTCGCTACAAACGCAGCTTGCGACGGATTCTTTCCACCCGGTCACTGTTAGGGCCCGCCAGCTCCTGGCGCTCGCGCAGGGTTGCAATGTAACTCTCGCGGGTTCGCAGGATATGGCGGCTGAGCAGGGTCGCCAGCGCGCCATGCTTGCCCGCCTCGGCGAGCTCGATCATCTGCCGGTGATCGTTGAACGAACGGTCCGGCTCATGCCGGGCGCGCCGGGCCAGATGCGTGCGCAAGGCCGCGACACGTCCCAGGTTGCGTTCGTAGGCGTCCACCAGATAACGGTTGGCGCTGAACTTGAAAAAACTCAAGTGGAACTCGGTGTCGGCAGCGCCGTAGGCCAGCCTGTCATCCTGCTCCAGCGCCATGATCATCTGTGCCAGGGCATCGCGCAGTGCCTGCAGGGTGGCCTCGGGGTTACGCTCAAGCGCGCGACGCGAGGCTTCGACCTCCAGGGTCACACGGTGCTCGCAGAGCTCGACTATGTCGTCTTCGGTCGGGCTGAACACGTAGCTGCCGGATTTGGCCACCACGTTCACCAGGCCCTCGGTCTGCAACAGCGCCAGGGCTTCGCGAACCGGCGTGCGGCTGACCTCGAAGGCGGCGGCCAGACTTTCTTCGGACAGCGCCTCGCCCAGGTCGAAACGCGCCGAGACAATGGCTTCACGGATCTCATTGGCCAGACGCATGGCGAGGGACTTTTCTACGGATTTGCTCATCGGATCTACGCAGGTTTTGTTCGCCGAGCCATGGCTCAAGGCTGTGTGGGGCATCATGATAACGGAACATCAGCTTTAAACTTGTATACTAGTTGTTGTACCTTAGATTCGTCCCCCAACAATAATATGGACGTTTCAATGGCCACTTCCCAAGCGCTTCAGTCATCTTCTTTGCCCACCTTGTTCGATGCCTTGCGCGAGCTGCTCGGTGAGCGTTTAAGCACCAGCCGTGCCGAGTGCGAGCAGCACGGCCGTGGTGAGTCTTACCACCCGACCTTGCCGCCGGACGCGGTGTGCTATGCCGAGTCCACAGCCGAGGTCGCAGCCATCGTCAAGCTTTGTGCCGCGCAGCGGGTGCCGATCATCGCCTTTGGTGGCGGTACTTCACTGGAAGGGCATGTGGGCGCCACCCGGGGCGGGGTTTGCATAGACCTGAGCCGCATGCAGCGGATCATTACCGTGCGTCCTGATGATCTGGATGTGACCGTCGAAGCGGGCGTCACGCGCATGCAGCTCAATGCCGAACTGCGCACCACCGGGCTGTTCTTTCCGGTCGACCCCGGAGGCGAAAGCACCCTGGGCGGCATGGCGGCAACCCGCGCATCAGGGACCAATGCCGTGCGCTACGGCACCATGCGCGAGAACGTATTGAACCTCACCGTAGTACTCGCCGATGGCCAGGTGATAAAGACCGGTGGCCGCGCGCGCAAGTCGGCAGCAGGCTACGACCTCACCCGCTTGTTTGTCGGTTCGGAAGGCACGCTGGGGATCATCACCGAAGTCACTCTGCGGCTTTACGGCATTCCGGAAACGACGTCAGCGGCCGTCTGTACCTTCCCCACGATCGCGGCGGCGGTGAGTTCGGTGGTCTCCATCATTCAGTACGGCATCCCGGTGTCGCGCGTTGAGCTGCTGGATGCGCGCACGGTGCAGGCGGTCAATCGCTTTTCGAAGATGGCGCTGGCCGAAACGCCGACCCTGTTTTTCGAGTTCGCCGGCACCCCGGCCAGTGTGGCGGAGCAGGTAGAGCTGACTCGCGAGATTGTCCAAAGCAATGGTGCGCTGGGGTTTGAGGCAGCAGCGGATGCCGATGCGCGCAATAGCCTGTGGCGTGCCCGGCACAATGTGCACTATGCGATGCAGTCCATGCGGCCAAATGCCCGGATCTGGAGTACTGACGTGTGTGTACCGATTTCGGCGCTGACCCGATGCATTACCGAAACCGCCGAAGATGTCGCCAGGGTCTCTTTTTTCGTCGGAGTGGTGGGGCATGTGGGGGATGGCAACTTCCACCTGGGGCTGGTGGTCGATCCGGATAACGAGGCAGAAATGGCCGAGGCCGAAGCGCTCAATGAGCGTGTGGTGGAGCGCGCCATTGCATTGGAGGGTACGTGCACCGGTGAACACGGCATTGGTTCGGGGAAGATCAAGTACATGGACCTGGAGCACGGAGCGGCAGTCGGTGTCATGCGCCTGATCAAACAGGCACTGGACCCGCTCGGCCTGATGAACCCGGGCAAAGTCTTGCCTGAGGCTTGATGCTGGAATTTCAGGCCAGCCACTTCAGTGCTGTTGATGATTGTGCCGAAAGGGGAGCAGGCGTGGCGTTTTCCGGTTTGCAAGAGCGAGGGCAAAACCAATACCCCAGACACAAGAAAGCCCGCACTAGGCGGGCTTCTTGTTGGTTCGATTTCATCTTGCGATGAGCCTGAACCGGTGTTTGGTGGCTACACAGGGACTTGAACCCCGGACCCCAGCATTATGAATGCTATGCTCTAACCAACTGAGCTATGTAGCCAATGGCGCGCATTATTCCCTCGTACTGGACATGTGTCAAGCAAATATCTGAAATTTTTCTCTGTGCTATCAATTGCTTAAGGATTTCATGCCTGGAATGGAAATCTTCTGTAAAAAAATGGCACATTGACGCACCTGCAAGTGCACATTCACCTGTTGTCCGGAAACTAAAATGTCCCTTAGCAACGCTCAAACAAAAACAACCGAGTCCCCCTCTGTCCCGCAATCCAGCCCCTTAGTCATGCGCATCATCGGTGCCGTGGCGCTGGCGCATCTGATCAATGACCTGATCCAGGCGGTACTGCCGTCGATCTACCCGATGCTCAAGGCCAAATATGACCTGACATTTACCCAGATCGGTCTGATTACCCTGACGTTCCAGCTCACCGCTTCGCTGTTGCAGCCCTGGGTCGGTTATTACACCGACCGTCATCCCAATCCGCTGCTGTTGCCCGCGGGCATGGTGTGCACCCTGATCGGGATTTTGATGCTGTCCCAGGTTGGCAGTTTTCCGCTGATCCTGGTCGCAGCGGCTTTGGTGGGTGTCGGTTCGTCAACCTTCCACCCCGAAGCTTCCCGGGTAGCGCGACTGGCATCAGGTGGGCGTTATGGTCTGGCGCAATCGACTTTTCAGGTCGGCGGTAATGCCGGCTCTGCCTTCGGTCCGCTGCTGGCGGCGGCGATCATCATTCCTTTTGGTCAGGGCAATGTGGCCTGGTTCGGCCTGTTTGCGCTGTTCGCTGTAGGGCTGCTGTACGTCATCAGTCGCTGGTACCGCAATCACTTGAACCTGTTCAAGCTCAAAGCCGGTCAGAAGGCCACCCACGGCCTGTCAAAGCAGCGTGTCATCGGTGCGCTGGTGGTATTGGGGCTGCTGGTGTTCTCCAAGTACTTCTACATGGCGAGCCTGACCAGCTATTACACCTTCTTCCTGATTGAAAAGTTCGGCGTATCGATTGCCAACTCGCAGATGTATTTGTTCCTGTTTCTCGGAGCGGTTGCGGCGGGTACGTTCTTTGGCGGCCCCATTGGTGACAAGATCGGCCGCAAGGCGGTGATCTGGTTCTCGATTCTGGGTGTGGCGCCGTTCACCTTGCTGCTGCCCTATGCCGACCTGTTCTGGACCAGCGTCCTGAGCGTCATTATCGGCTTTATTCTGGCTTCGGCGTTTTCAGCCATTGTGGTGTACGCGCAGGAACTGGTGCCGGGCAACGTGGGGATGATCGCCGGCATCTTCTTCGGCCTGATGTTCGGCTTTGGCGGCATTGGTGCTGCATTGCTCGGCCATCTGGCTGACATTCACGGCATCGAATACGTTTACACGCTGTGTTCATACCTGCCGTTGTTCGGAGTGCTGGCGATCCTGTTGCCACGAACCAAAAAAGTTTGATCAGCGGCAGCCAGGGGTCATCGAGTATTTTCGATGACCCTTTTTTCGTCTGTTTGCGTGGTAAAGCCAAACGTCAGCAGGGCACTTTCAACGGTGCTCATGTGCTGTAAGCACAGTTGCCACGGTGCGGAAACCGCATCTGCCAGCTGATCTTTGGACACCGCCACCAACTCTGGCCGCTCATCATCCCTGGCGATGGATGCACATCCTGCGGCGACGTTGCTCAGCCGTTCATGCAGCGAGGCCGGTGGTGGCCCTTGCTCCTTGCGCAAGGCATCGGCAAAGGCTTCGGCGAACAGCAGGGAGCTGGCGTACAGGCGCACGGCGTGACGTTCGTAACGCCCGGCAATGTCCTTTACCTCACGGGATACAAAGCGCCCGCGCAGCGTCCAGCGCGCGGTGTTGCGAGCCATGCTGATACCGTTTTCCAGGGCAATCAGGCTGTCGTGAGCGCGAGAGAAGATCTGCACCGCACTTTGAGCCTTGGCCGCGTCCTTTGCTTCGAGGGCCTGAAGACTTTTGCTGAAGCCCGAGGCGAGTTTTTCCAGCAGGTCTTTTGCCGAGCTATCAATGATTCCGATGGGGTTGGGCGTAAGCAATATCTGGCTGAAGATCAAGCCCACGGACGCCCCGACCACCACATCCAGCATGCGCACAAAGCCTGCGCTTTCAGGGCCGACGGCCAGCATCAATACTGCAGAGACCCCGGCTTGAATCGGCACCACGGGGCCCTGGCCGTAAAGGGCTGCAATGGCGATAGCAAAGAACGTGGCAAAGCCGATTCGCAGCAAGGGGTAGGAGTCCGGCAGCCACAAGGCGGCCTCGCCCACGATAATCCCGGTGGCTACCCCCAGCATCAAACCCAAGGCTTGCTTGCCATGGCTGGGCAGGCCGGGGGCCAGGCAGACGACGGCGCTGATGGCGGCAAACACCGGGTGTACATGGCCAAAGAAATATTTGGCGAGAATCCAGGCCAGAGCAGCCGCGATGGCCGATGCCAGAGCGTCGCGCCAACCTGAGGCCCAACGTGTTTTGACTTTGTCTGCAATGGAGTCTGCATAGTTACTGAGGGATTTGGCACTGGGGATCATCGATGCTCCCGATCTTGGTGAAGGATGGCATTAACCATAGACCCTTACTGCCCGGCAGAGTGCGGGAGGGCGCCTGAACAAACCCGGGACCAAAAAAAACCGCGCCTGGGCGCGGTTTTTTTATACGTGTGGTGTTTTACACGTTGAAGCGGAAGTGCAATACGTCGCCGTCTTTAACGATGTATTCCTTGCCTTCCAGACGCCATTTACCGGCTTCTTTCGCACCGGCTTCACCGTTGAACTTGATGAAGTCGTCGTAGGCGATGACTTCGGCACGGATAAAGCCTTTTTCGAAGTCGGTATGGATCACGCCGGCAGCCTGCGGAGCGGTAGCGCCCACTTTCACGGTCCAGGCGCGTACTTCCTGTACACCGGCAGTGAAGTAGGTTTGCAGGTTAAGCATTTCGTAACCGGCACGGATCACGCGGTTCAGGCCTGGCTCTTCAAGACCCAGGGCTTCAAGGAACATGTCCTTTTCTTCGCCGTCATCGAGCTCGGCAATCTCGGCTTCGATCTTGTTGCAGACCGGAACCACGATCGCGCCTTCTTCTTCGGCAATGGCCAGCACTACGTCGAGCAACGGGTTGTTTTCGAAGCCGTCTTCAGCCACGTTGGCGATGTACATCACCGGCTTGGTGGTCAGAAGGTGGAAGCCTTTGATGATTTGTTTCTCATCGGCGTCCATGTTCTTGATCAGGCTGCGTGCCGGCTTGCCCAGGGTGAAGTGGGCAATCAGCTGCTCCAGCAGGGCTTTTTGAGCGACTGCGTCCTTGTCACCGCCTTTGGCGTTGCGCGCGACTTTCTGCAGTTGCTTTTCGCAGCTGTCGAGGTCGGCGAAGATCAGCTCAAGGTCGATGATTTCGATGTCGCGCTTGGGGTCAACGCTGTTGGAAACGTGGATCACGTTTTCGTCTTCAAAACAGCGGACCACGTGAGCGATGGCATCGGTTTCACGGATGTTGGCCAAAAACTTGTTGCCCAGCCCTTCGCCTTTCGACGCGCCGGCCACCAGGCCTGCGATATCAACGAACTCCATGGTGGTGGGCAGTACGCGCTGGGGTTTGACGATGGCAGCCAGTGCCTCCAGGCGTGGGTCGGGCATCGGCACGATACCGGTGTTCGGTTCGATCGTGCAGAAGGGGAAGTTCTCGGCCGCAATACCAGACTTGGTCAGGGCGTTGAACAGGGTGGACTTGCCGACGTTAGGCAAGCCGACGATGCCGCAGTTAAATCCCATGGTGTTTCCCCTCGGATAAAGAGTCAGGCCTTCTGGCTGTGCAGGTTTTTCATCGCACGGTTCCATTCCCCGGCGAGGATATCCGGCAGCACGCCGAGGGCAAAATCGATGCTGGCGTCCAGTTTTTCCTGTTCGGCGCGAGGCGCTCGACCCAGAACAAAATTGGACACCATGCTGGCGACGCCTGGGTGGCCAATGCCGAGCCGCAGACGGTAGAAATTATTGTTGTTTCCCAGTTGCGCAATGATGTCGCGCAGTCCGTTATGACCTCCATGGCCGCCGCCCAGTTTGAGCTTGGCAACGCCGGGTGGGAGATCGAGTTCGTCGTGGGCCACCAATATGGATTCAGGCGCAATGCGGTAGAAACCGGCAAGCGCCGCAACGGCCTGGCCGCTTCGGTTCATATAGGTGGTGGGAATCAACAGACGAACATCCTGACCCTGGTGGCTGAAACGCCCGGTCAGGCCAAAATACTTGCGGTCCGCAACGAGGTTGACCCCGTTTGCCGACGCGAGACGCTCAACAAAAAGGGCCCCTGCGTTATGCCGGGTCTGTTCGTATTCGGTGCCTGGATTTCCCAGGCCAACGATCAGTTTTATGGCGGTCACGACAAGGGCCCTTCTATGGAGTTGTGGATAACATCGCCACTGACAGTTAGCGGCGAAAGCGGACAAAAAAGCGGGTTTACATGAGTAAACTTCGCGATCTTGTCCGCTTTACTCGCTGCGTGTTAGCTCGCGATGTTTCTCATAACTCCAACGACAGAGTAATGAATTACTCTGCGTCTGCTTCTGGTGCAACGCGTGGCGCGTGAACGTTGGCTACTGCCAGGTCGTTACCGTGAGCCAGAGCTACGAACTCAACGCCTTTAGGGGCGGTGATGTCAGACAGGTGAATGATCGAGCCGACTTCGGCGTTAGCCAGGTCAACTTCGATGAATTCAGGCAGGTCTTTTGGCAGGCAGCTAACTTCGATTTCAGCAACAACGTGCGAGATCTCGCCGCCTTTCTTGATCGGAGCAGCTTCACCGATGAAGTGAACCGGTACGATTGCAGTCAGCTTCTGACCAGCAATAACGCGTACGAAGTCAGCGTGCATCACGTGGCCTTTAGCCGGGTGACGCTGCAGAGCTTTGATGATTACGTTTTGCTTGACGCCGCCAACGGTCAGTTCGATAACGTGGCTGTAAGCAGCTTCGTTTTCGAGCAGTTTGGCAACTTCTTTAGCCAGCATGCTGATGGATTCAGGGGCTTTTTCGCCACCGTAAACTACAGCTGGAACCAGGCTTGCGAGACGACGCAGGCGGCGGCTCGCACCTTTCCCCAGGTCGGAACGCACTTCAGCATTCAGAGTAAAATCGTTCATGTTGTATCTCCAAAATAACCACATCCGGCCTAGCGTTTGCGACCAGCGCTATGGACGGTATGGGCAAAAAAGCCCCGCCCCAACAGGCTGCTGGGGCGGGGCGCTTTTCGTCAGCGGGATGTCAGAGAAGGGCAGGGCCCTTATCGGAACATCGCACTGATCGATTCTTCGTTGCTGATGCGGCGAACCGCTTCAGCCACAACCGGTGCGATATCCAGTTGACGGATACGCGTACAGGCTTGTGCGGCAGCGGACAGCGGAATGGTGTTAGTCACCACCAGCTCATCCAGCATGGAATTTTCGATATTCTCAATTGCCCGACCCGACAGCACAGGGTGTGTGCAGTAGGCGAACACTTTGGAAGCGCCATGCTCTTTCAAGGCTTTAGCCGCATGGCACAGAGTGCCGGCGGTATCGACCATGTCATCAACCAAAATACAGGTACGCCCTTCGACATCACCAATGATATGCATCACTTCCGAGTGATTGGCTTTCTCACGGCGTTTGTCGATGATACCCAGATCGACGCCCAGGGATTTGGCAACAGCACGTGCACGCACGACGCCGCCGATATCCGGGGACACAATCATAAGGTTTTCAAAGCGCTGATCTTCGATGTCATCCACCAGAACTGGGGAGCCATAGATGTTATCTACAGGAATATCGAAGAAACCCTGAATCTGGTCAGCATGCAAATCAACCGTGAGAACACGATCGATGCCGACTACGGTAAGCATGTCAGCGACAACTTTTGCGCTGATAGCCACACGTGCGGAACGCGGACGGCGATCCTGACGGGCATAACCAAAGTAAGGAATAACAGCAGTAATACGAGTAGCTGAGGAGCGGCGGAAGGCATCAGCCATCACGACGAGTTCCATCAGGTTATCGTTGGTCGGAGCACAAGTCGGCTGAATGATGAAAACGTCTTTACCGCGGACATTTTCATTAATCTCAGCGGTAATTTCGCCGTCAGAAAATTTTCCGACAGAGATGTCACCGAGTGGGATATGCAGCTGACGTACGACACGCCGAGCCAGATCGGGGTTAGCGTTCCCCGTAAAGACCATCATCTTGGACACGCGCAGTACCTGAAGGCTGAGGGTAACCTGGATGAGTATAAGAAATGGCAGGGGCGGCTGGATTCGAACCAACGCATGGCAGGATCAAAACCTGCTGCCTTACCGCTTGGCGACGCCCCTGTATCTGTTGCTACGAGTACCGTGTACCCGTTTCCTTTGCCAGATCTTGTAGCTTGCGATGCAACATCGAAACGTTGCTTCCTTTTGCTACAAACCCTGTAAGGGTGTCTGTCAGAAGGTGCAGCACTTTATCAGCATCTGCTTCGTTTGGGAAGGCCCCAAATATACAACTTCCAGTTCCAGTTAATTTTGCTTCGGTATATTTACCTAACAAATTCAAAGCGTTACGTACTTCTGGATAACGCTCCTTAACTACTGCTTCGCAGTCGTTTCGGCTGTTTCCCTTGGGAACGGGGCGCACTTTAATGGGCAAAGAGTCACGTGTCAACAAAGGATCTGAAAATATTTCTGCAGTACTTACAGATACTTGCGGGACAAGTACTAAATACCAGGGTTCTTCCGGATCAACTGGTGTAAGAATTTCGCCAACACCTTCAGCGAAAGCGGCGTGGCCGCGTACGAAAACCGGGACGTCAGCCCCCAGGCTCAGGCCCAGTGCTGCAAGTCGATCGAGGCTCCAGTTCAGTTGCCAAAGATGATTGAGTCCCAGCAACGTGGTTGCCGCATTCGAACTGCCGCCTCCGATGCCGCCGCCCATGGGCAAGACTTTTTTGATCCGGATGTCTATTCCCAGGGAGCAGCCGGATTGTTCCTGAAGTTTTTTTGCCGCCTTCACGATCAGGTTTGCATCGTGCGGGACTCCGGGAAAATCGGTGTGCAGGCAGATAACGCCATCATCACGTACTGAAAACGTCATTTCATCGCCGTAGTCGAGGAATTGAAACAGCGTTTGCAGTTCGTGATAGCCATCTTCGCGACGGCCGAGAATGTGCAGCATCAAATTCAGTTTCGCCGGGGAGGGCAAAACCAGAGCATCTTTTTGCATGTCATTGACCTAACTGACGGGGTTGCCAATCTTTAACCACTAGGGTGACGTCCAGATCCGGGCCATGCAGCTTGACCCGCTCGGGCAGCCAGAAGCCGTTCTGTTCGACGTAGCTTAAATATTCGATTTTCCAGCCATCCTGCTCCAGATTCGCCAGGCGGCTATCGGCATTCAGGGTCACGCGACTTTTGCTGTCCGGTGCTGGCAAGCCGCGCACCCACCACACCAGATGTGATACCGGCAGGCTCCAGCCCAACTGTTCGCCCAGCAATTCTTCGGGCGAAGTCGCTTCATAGCGGCCCTGATTGGCGACTTCCAGGCTGACCTTTCCGGGACGACCGGTCAGGCGGGCAGCGCCCCGGCCCAGCGGGCCCGACAGGCGAATATCGTAATAGTCCTGACGTTGCAGCCAGAACAGCGTGGCGCTGCCTGAATCCTTTGGTGCGCGAATTCCGACCTTGCCGTTGATTTGCCAGCCGTCGAGTTGGGTCAGTTGCTGTTTATGTTCTGACCACAGGGCCGGGCTGCCGTGGCCCTCAACCGATTCACGGGCGCCAAAACCCGCGCAGCCGGCGAGGAGGGCAATCAGGCCAAAGACAATCAGGTGACGCAGATGACGAAATAACATGATTTAAAGACTCTCCGATCCGGTCAGGCGCAACACGGTCTTGCGCAGGATTGGGCTTTCAGGATTTTCTTTAAGGAACTTGCTCCAGATCTGCTTGGCCTCGCGCTGTTTGCCATTGGCCCACAGAACTTCGCCCAGATGCGCAGCCACTTCCTGGTCCGGGAAGCGTTCGAGGGCCTGGCGCAGCAAACGTTCCGCCTCATCCAGATTACCCAGGCGGAAATTGACCCAGCCCAGGCTATCGAGCACGGCCGGGTCGTCCGGGTTCAAGTCGTAAGCTTGCTGGATCAGCACTTTGGCTTCGGCATAGCGGGTGGTTCGATCTGAAAGGGTATAACCCAGCGCGTTCAATGCCATGGCATTGTCGGGTTCGCGCTGGATGATTGCGCGCAGATCGCGCTCCATCTGTTGCAGATCGTTGCGCTTCTCGGCCAGCATGGCGCGTGAATACAGCAGGTTCAGATCATCGGGATACTGTTTGAGTGCCTGCTGCAGGACATTCCAGGCCCGATCGGTCTGATTGTTCGCGGCCAGGGTCTCTGCTTCTATCAAGTACAGCTGGATGGCGTAGTCCGGCTGCGCATCGCGGGCGGCGGCCAGTTTTTTCGAGGCTTCATCTGCGCGGCCGTGGCTGACAAGAATATCGGCCTGACGCAGTTGCGCGGGCAAATAGTCATTGCCGGGACCTACCAGGGCATATTCGGCGAGAGCGCCCTGTGGGTCATTGCGCTCTTCGGCAATGCGACCCAGGTTCAAGTGCGCAGAGTCGACATGACTGTCGCGCTCGATCAATTCTTCCAGATAGCCCTGGGCTTCATCCCAGTTTTTACCTTCGAGGGAAATCAGCGCCAGCGAGAAGCGCAGCTCATCGTCTTCAGGGTACTGCTCTGCAAGGCTGGCGAACTGCGTTTTGGCCTCGGCCATGCGGTTCTGTTCAATCAGGGTGCGCGCGTATGTCAGCCCCAAACGTTTGTCATCGGGGTACTGGCGAATGCTTTTTTTCAGCAGCGGCAGGGCTTCATCACCGCGATTGAGGCTTTGCAGCAAACGGGCCCGCAGCAACACCGGGGCGACTTCGCCATCCTGGGGCGGATTCTTTTCCAGCAACTTGAGGGCGCCTTCAGTGTCACCGTCCTGTTGCATCAGCAAGGCCTTGCCGAAAATCAGCTGGCCGTTGTCCGGGTGCTTGACCAGCAGGCGATCAAAGCTTTTCTGCAGGCCGGCACGGGTATCGGCATCTGTTTCTGAAGCCGACAGGGCCAAAAAGTCGAAGTGAGTGTCGCCTTTGGCCTGCAGGACTTTCTCCATGTACACCATGGCGTCGTCATAACGACCGTTGCGCGCCAGCTGAATGGCAGCCGCACGTTGTGCCTCAAGATCGTCCGGCGCGTTTTTAGCCCAGATCAGCGATGTATCGAGAGCGGCCTGATCGGCGCCCAGGTACTCGGCAATTCGCAAGGCGCGCTCGGCAATGCCGGGATCTTGCGTATTGATCGCCTGGGTGACGTAGTTGTCGAGAGCGATATCCAGACGATTACGTTGGCCGGCCAGCTCCGCGCTCAGCAGGCTGTACAGCGTTTCTTCGCTGAACGAGCCATAAACCGTGGGTTTTTCCGGAGTGGAAGTAGCCTCTTCAGCCGGCGATGAATCATCCGGTGACGTGGGGGCCAAAGCCTGGCAGCCACTGAGAAGGACGAGAGAGAGGAGCAACGCGGAGGATCTATTCATATAGGAGAAGGGCGACTTACCTGCGGTCCGGGCATCATGACACATGCGACAGGGCAAACCCTAACAGGTGCGACTATCGAATATCTGGGTCAATGGATGTTTGATAATTGGGCTTCAAGAGAACTTAACTATAGAGACAATAGTCAGCAATGGTTGTTCTGAATCTGGCGAAGTAGGACAATTGTCGGCTTCTCGTCATCATCAGCGATCTTGAATGGCCTTCCTCGCACTCGGTATTAACCACAAGACTGCTTCAGTAGACGTCCGCGAGCGCGTGGCTTTTACTCCAGAGCAGTTGGTTGAGGCCTTGCAGCAACTCTGCCGACACACCGACAGCCGCGAAGCTGCGATCCTCTCCACCTGCAATCGCAGCGAGCTATATATAGAACAGGACCACCTTTCGGCAGACTCGGTGCTGAAGTGGCTGGCCGACTATCACCATCTGAGCCTCGAAGAATTACGTGCCTGTGCCTATGTCCATGAAGACGATGCTGCCGTTCGTCACATGATGCGTGTGGCTTCAGGCTTGGACTCGCTGGTGTTGGGCGAGCCACAAATTCTCGGCCAGATGAAATCGGCCTATGCCGTGGCGCGTGAGGCGGGCACGGTCGGGCCTTTGTTGGGGCGGCTGTTTCAAGCGACCTTCAACTCGGCCAAGCAAGTGCGCACTGACACCGCCATCGGTGAAAACCCGGTTTCGGTGGCGTTTGCCGCCGTGAGCCTGGCCAAGCAGATTTTCAGCGACCTGCAGCGCAGTCAGGCCCTGCTGATCGGCGCCGGCGAGACCATTACCCTGGTCGCCCGTCACCTGCATGAGCTGGGGGTAAAACGCATAGTCGTGGCCAACCGTACACTGGAGCGTGCCAGTACTCTGGCCGAACAGTTCGGTGCGCACGCGGTGTTGCTGTCGGACATTCCCCAGGAGCTGGTGCACAGCGATATCGTGATCAGCTCCACCGCCAGCCAATTGCCGATTCTGGGCAAAGGCGCGGTGGAAAGCGCTTTGAAACTGCGCAAGCACAAACCCATTTTCATGGTGGATATCGCCGTCCCCCGGGATATCGAGCCAGAAGTCGGCGAGTTGGACGACGTTTACCTCTACACCGTCGATGACTTGCACGAAGTGGTCGCGGAAAACCTCAAGAGTCGCCAGGGCGCAGCCCAGGCAGCGGAAGCGCTGGTCAGCATTGGTGCTGAAGACTTCATGGTGCGTTTGCGTGAGCTGGCGGCAGTGGATGTGCTCAAAGCCTATCGCCAGCAAAGCGAGCGCCTGCGTGATGAAGAACTGCAAAAGGCCCAGCGGATGCTCGCCAACGGCAGCAATCCCGAAGACGTGCTGGTACAACTGGCACGCGGCCTGACCAATAAATTGCTGCACGCACCCAGCGTGCAGCTGAAAAAGCTTTCCGCCGAAGGCCGCCTCGATGCGCTGGCCATGGCCCAAGAACTTTTTGCCCTCGGTGAGGGCTCATCGGATAGCTCTGCGGATAAAAAATAGTAATGAAAGCGTCACTGCTGAATAAGCTGGACATCCTCCAGGACCGTTTTGAAGAACTGACCGCGTTGCTTGGCGATGGCGAAGTCATCTCTGATCAGACCAAATTCCGTGCCTATTCCAAGGAATACGCGGAAGTAGAGCCCATTGTTGCAACCTACGGGCAGTGGCTCAAGGTACAGGCCGACCTTGAGGGCGCCCAGGCGTTGCTCAAGGATAACGATCCGGACATGCGCGAAATGGCGGTTGAAGAAGTCCGCGAAGCCAAAGAACGGCTGCTCGAGCTGGAACAAGACCTGCAACGCATGCTGTTGCCAAAAGACCCGAACGACGGGCGCAACGTATTCCTTGAGATTCGCGCCGGAACCGGCGGCGATGAAGCGGCCATTTTTGCCGGTGACCTGTTCCGCATGTACTCGCGTTACGCTGAGCGTCGTGGCTGGAAGCTGGAAATTCTGTCGGAAAACAGCGGCGAGCATGGCGGCTACAAAGAAGTCATTGCCCGGGTTGAAGGCGAGAATGTTTACGGCAAGCTGAAGTTCGAGTCGGGGGTACACCGCGTACAGCGGGTACCGGCGACCGAATCCCAGGGGCGGATTCATACTTCTGCGTGCACCGTGGCGGTACTGCCGGAGCCGGACGAGCAAGAAGCGATCGAGATCAACCCGTCCGACTTGCGCGTCGATACCTATCGCTCTTCGGGCGCGGGTGGTCAGCACGTTAACAAGACCGACTCGGCCATTCGCATCACGCACTTGCCATCGGGCATCGTGGTGGAGTGTCAGGAAGAGCGTTCCCAGCATAAAAACCGGGCGCGGGCGATGTCCTGGCTTTCGGCTAAATTGAATGACCAGCAAACCAGCGCCGCTGCCAATGCGATTGCCAGCGAACGAAAATCCCTGGTGGGCTCGGGGGATCGCTCCGAGCGCATCCGGACTTACAATTTTGCACAAGGGCGGGTCACCGACCACCGTGTCAATCTGACCCTGTATTCCCTGGATGATGTACTGGCTGGCGGTGTTGATGCCGTTATTGAGCCGTTATTAGCGGAATTTCAGGCTGACCAACTGACGGCCCTGGGTGAGTAAATGACCATTATTGCCAGCTTGTTGCGTGCCGCAGAACTGCCAGACTCGCCAACGGCGCGCCTGGATGCGGAACTGTTACTGGCCGCAGCCCTGGGCAAGTCGCGCAGTTACCTGCACACATGGCCCGAAAAAATTGTCAGCAGCGAATCGGCTTTGACCTTTTCCGGCTACCTGCTGCGTCGTCGTGCCGGTGAGCCTGTTGCCTACATTCTGGGTCAGCAGGGCTTCTGGAAGCTGGACCTTGAAGTTGCGCCCCACACGCTTATTCCCCGTCCTGATACCGAACTGCTGGTCGAAACTGCGCTGGATCTGCTACCCGCCAGCCCCGCCAGGGTTCTGGATTTAGGTACCGGCAGCGGTGCAATTGCCCTGGCCCTGGCCAGTGAACGCCCTGCGTGGCACGTCACTGCGGTCGATCGGGTACTTGAAGCCGTAGCCCTGGCCGAGCGTAACCGTCAGCGCCTACAGCTTGAAAACGTCCATGTACTGACCAGCCACTGGTTCAGTGCGTTGGCTGATCAGCGCTTCGACATGATTATCAGCAACCCGCCTTATATTGCCGCGGGCGACGTGCACCTGGCCCAGGGCGATGTGCGTTTCGAGCCTGAAAGCGCATTGGTCGCCGGTGTCGATGGTCTGGACGACATTCGCGAAATTATCCAGGCCGCGCCACAACACCTGAATCCAGGGGGCTGGTTGATGCTCGAGCACGGGTACGATCAGGCCGACGCTGTTCGCCAGCTGTTATCGGGTGCAGGTTTTGCACAGGTCGAAAGCCGCAAGGACCTGGGCACCCACGAACGCATCACCCTGGGTCGCCTGCCGTGCTGAGCGATGAGGAACTGTTGCGCTACAGCCGACAGATCCTGCTGCAACAGGTCGATATCGAAGGTCAGCTCAAGCTGAAAAACAGCCGTGTACTGATCGTCGGTGTGGGCGGGCTGGGTTCGCCAGTGGCGCTCTATCTGGCGGCTGCCGGGGTTGGCGAGCTGCACCTGGCCGATTTTGACAGCGTCGACCTGACCAACCTGCAACGCCAGATCATTCATGACAGCGCCAGCATCGGCCAGAGCAAAGTCGATTCGGCCATGCAGCGTCTGGCCGCGATAAACCCGCAAATCAAGCTTGTTGCCCACCGTTCGGCACTGGATGCCGACACGTTGGCAGATGCCGTGTCGCAGGTTGATCTGGTACTCGATTGCTGCGACAACTTCGGCACCCGCGAAGCCGTGAACGCGGCCTGCTTCGTGGAACGCAAACCACTGGTCAGTGGTGCGGCAATTCGCCTTGAGGGGCAGTTGTCGGTGTTTGACTCCCGCCAGCCGGCGAGCCCTTGCTACCACTGTTTGTATGGTCATGGCAGCGAAGACGAACTGACCTGCAGTGAAGCCGGAGTCATAGGCCCGCTGGTAGGCTTGGTCGGCAGTCTGCAGGCCCTCGAAGCCCTGAAACTGCTGGCCGGCTTTGGTGAGCCGCTGGTAGGGCGTCTGTTGTTGATCGATGCCCTGGGCACGCGGTTTCGCGAACTGCGAGTCAAGCGCGATCCCGGGTGCAGCGTATGCGGTACGGGCCATGAATGAAGCACCGGTAGGTGTTTTCGACTCCGGTGTCGGCGGTCTGTCGGTGCTGCGGGAGATTCATGGTCTGTTGCCCAATGAGTCACTGCTATATGTGGCGGACTGCGGTCACATTCCCTACGGCGAAAAAAGTCCTGAATTTATTCGCCAGCGCTGCGCCGTGATGGCGGATTTTTTTCAGCGCCAGGGGGCTAAAGCTCTGGTGCTGGCATGCAACACCGCCACCGTAGCCGGCGTTGCGCAGTTGCGTCAGTCTTACCCCGACTGGCCCATCGTCGGTATGGAGCCTGCGGTCAAACCGGCTGCTGCGGCCACACGCAGCGGGGTGGTGGGGGTACTTGCAACCACTGGTACTTTGCAAAGTGCCAAATTTGCCGCCTTGCTTGACCGCTTTGCCAGCGATGTACGGGTGATCACCCAGCCGTGTCCGGGGCTGGTAGAGCTGATTGAAACCGGTGACTTGCACAGCGACGAGCTGCGAACCCTGTTGCGCGGCTATGTCGAACCGCTGGTGGCGGCGGGTTGCGACACCATTATTCTCGGCTGCACCCATTACCCCTTCCTCAAGCCCCTGCTGAGCCAGATGCTGCCGTCTTCGATCATCCTGATCGACACCGGCGCCGCAGTGGCTCGCCAGCTCAAGCGGTTGTTGAGTGAAAGAAGCCTGCTGGCAGCGGGCCCCGCCCGGCTAACACAGTTCTGGACCAGCGCCTCGCCGGAGCACATGCAAAATATCCTGCCGCTGTTGTGGAATAAATCAGGGAGTGTGCAAAGCTTCGGTTTGTGAAAAAAGTGTGAAAAGGTTCAAGACGGTTGAACTTTCGGGCGGAGACTGGATTCTTAGCGCTTGTCTGATGAGGCACACAACAATGATCTTTGCATACGGAAGCGGGATTTTCTTATGAAGCGATTTTTTTGCCTGGCTGCGCTGGCAGCCTCTGTTCTGGGGCACAGCTACACAGCACAAGCGGCCGGTATCGAGTTTGGGGTAGGGCACACCAGTGAATCGACCATGACTTATCGGCTGGGCTTGAAGTCCGATTGGGACAAGAGCTGGCTGCAGAGTGATGTTGGTCGTCTTACAGGTTATTGGGATGGGGCTTACACCTACTGGGAAGGTGACAAGTCATCTGCGAACCACAGCTTGTCGTTCTCGCCTGTATTTGTGTACGAGTTTGCCGGTGAAACGGTCAAGCCTTATGTAGAGGCCGGCATCGGGGTCGCAGCGTTTTCCCACACTGAAGTTGAGGGCAACAAGCTGGGGACGGCTTTCCAGTTTGAAGATCGCCTGGGTTTTGGCCTGCGCTTTACCGGTGGGCATGAAGTGGGTATTCGAGCGACTCATTACTCCAATGCCGGGCTATCGAGCACCAACGACGGTATAGAGAGCTACGCCCTGCATTACACAATGCCGCTGTAACGTACGTCTTCCCCGTAGGAGCGAGCTTGTCAGCGCGATATGCCATACCGCAAAAGCTCGCGAGACAAGCTCGCTCCTACAAGGGATCAAACCGCTACCGATAGGCGGTTGTGATGCCTTGACGCTCGTTCAGGCATTCAACATCACCCATCTCGAACTCGCGGCAAATCAGCGGACGCTTTTTGTAGATGGTGCACATCATGGTGTTGCGATCCAGTCTGCCGCTGTAACGTAGGTCTTCCCTGTAGGAGCGAGCTTGTCTCGCGAGCTTTTCAGCGTGATATGCCATACCGCAAAAGCTCGCGAGACAAGCTCGCTCCTACAAGGGATCAAACCGCTACCGATAGGCGGTTGTGATGCCTTGACGCTCGTTCAGGCATTCAACATCACCCATCTCGAAGTCGCGGCAAATCAGCGGACGCTTTTCGTAGATGGTGCACATCATGGTGTTGCGATCCAGTCTGCCGCTGTAACGTACGCCTTCCCTGTAGGAGCGAGCTTGTCTCGCGAGCTTTTCAGCGTGATATGCCATACCGCAAAAGCTCGCGAGCAAGCTCGCTCCTGCAAGGGATCAAACCCCTACCGATAGGCGGTTGTGATGCCTTGACGCTCGTTCAGGCATTCAACATCACCCATCTCGAACTCGCGGCAAATCAGCGGACGCTTTTCGTAGATGGTGCACATCATGGTGTTGCGATCCAGCGCTGCACACCAGCCATCATCGAGGCGCAGCATGACCTCGCCGCCCCAGTCATCGGTGTCGATAAAGCGCTCGGGCACACCGGTGTCGGTGATCAACATCACTTCCAGTTGGCAGCAGCATGCCGCGCACGTCGAACAGGTGACGGCGGGTTCGGTAATTTCGGTCAGGGGGATGTTGGTCATAGGCGCGCAGTGTAAGGCAGAGCAGCTGTCAGGTGTAAAACCGCTGACAAACCGCCATTCATCCCTGTAGGAGCAAGCTCATTCTCGCAGCGGAAGTTGGGCTGTCTGCTTGCCCGCCAGCCATTGCAGCGCCGGGAACAACCCCGCCCATAACACCGCGAGCAAGAACAGGGTCGGCCACAGTCCGAACCCGAATTGCACCGCCCCCAGCCGTTGCCCTGCGTAATACGACAATGGCCCGCCAACCGCGCCCAGCAGCACCGCCCGCCATGCCGGTCGTGCCGTCCATTCCAGGCAATGGTTCAGGGTGGTCGCCAGTAATGCCCAGAGCAGCATCAACCAGAACGGGATGAAAATCCCCTCCTGCCGGAACTCAAAAACCCCGGCATTGAGCAGCAGGCTGTCCACCAGGGTGCCGAGCAAGCAGACGCAAATGATCAAGCGCACTTCTGTCCACCGGGCACTTATCCACAGTCCGTTCACCAGTAGTACGCCCGCCGGCAGTAGTAACCACAGGCTATTGCCACCCAGCACACAGGCAAACCAGCCAAGCTGGAACATTCCGGCATTGGCCAGCAGCTTCAGATCAAGCATCAAAGCGCCCGAGCAAGGGTTGCGGCATGGCCCCGGGTTTGGCCAGCAACAATTGCGCGGTGCCGATACTGCGTTCGAGGAAGCCACCTTCGCAGTAGCACAGGTAAAATTCCCACAGACGCAGGAAGTATTCGTCATAGCCCAGCTCGGTCAGACGGCCGTGGGCGCGGCGAAAGTTCTCATGCCACAGGCGCAAGGTTCTGGCGTAGTGCAGGCCAAAGTCCTCCATATGCATCAGGTTCATGTCGGTATCGCGGGTGACGATCTCGAGCATTTTCTGCACGCTGGGCAGTGCGCCGCCGGGGAAGATGTAGCGCTGGATAAAGTCCACGCCGGTTTTGGCTTGCTCGTAACGCTGGTCTCGAATGGTGATGGCTTGCAGCAACATCAACCCCTGGCTCTTGAGCAGGTGCGAACACTGTTTGAAGTAGTTGGGTAAAAAATGATGGCCGACCGCTTCGATCATCTCGATGGACACCAGTTTGTCGTACTGCCCGGTCAGATCGCGGTAATCCTCCAGCAACAAGGTCACCTGATTCTGAAGTCCCAGTGCCTCGATACGCTTACGGGTGTAATCGAATTGTTCCTTCGTGAGTGTGGTGGTGGTCACTTTGCAGTGGTAATGCTGCGCGGCAAAAATTGCCATGCTGCCCCAGCCGGTGCCGATTTCCAGCAAGTGGTCTTCGGGCTTGAGGTCGAGCTTCTGGCAAATGCGTTGCAGCTTATTCAGTTGGGCCTGCTCCAGGCTGTCGTCAGGGCTGAGGAACTGCGCCGCTGAATACATCATGGTGGGGTCGAGAAACTGCTCGAACATCTCATTGCCAAGGTCGTAATGAGCCGCAATGTTTTTTTGCGAGCCTTTGCGGGTATTGCGATTGATCCAGTGCAAGCCCCGTATCAACGGGCGTCCCAGGCTGGCAAGCCCACCCTCCATGGCGTCCAGAACCTTCAGGTTGCTGACCAGTACCCGGACCACTCTGGTCAGGTCGGGCGAGCTCCAGTAGCCGTGGATAAATGCTTCGCCGGCGCCTATGGAACCGTTGCTGGCGATCATCCCCCAGACACCGGGGTCGCTGATGTGCACTTCGCCGATCAGTGTCGCGTTGCTGTCACCGAACAGATGGCGCTCGCCATTTTCAGTCAGCACCAATTGGCCGTGCTGCAGCTGGCTGAGTTGACGCATGACTCCGCGCCGCAGCAGTACGCTGGTCAGATTGTAGGTACTCAATCGTGAGGTTTTGCTCACCAGGCTAGGGCTTTTCATGACGTTTATCCTTGGGTTGCAGGGCGGCAATACGAAAGGCGCCGTCGGCGGCCTGATGGGAAAAGATCGGCGTACGTTTGAGAAACAGGCGCAAGGCTTGCCAGTAAATGGCCAGGCAAGTCTTTGCCGTCATCCATGGAAATTGCCGCAAGTAGCGATGCAAACCTGGACGGTCGAGAGCGCTGCGTTGCAGATTGAGGGTGGCATCGAACATTTTCAGCTCACCTTGCCAATCCGCCATATGCACACCGAGTCGGGCAGCGGGCGGGCTGAAACTCATGCGGTATTCCAGATCGCGGGGCAGAAAAGGCGAGACATGAAATGCCTTGGCCACGGCAAAATGCTGATGGCTGTCACCCAGGGCCGGGAGCACGTAGTGATAGTGCTCGCGCCACGGGGTATTGCTCACTTCGCACAGGATGGCAGCCAGTTGCCCGTCAGCCTCGTAGCAATAAAAGAAACTCACCGGGTTGAAACTCAAGCCCCAGCTGCGGGCCTGAGTCAGTAAGCAGATGGCACCTTGGGGCGTATGCCCGAGGGCCCGGGCGACTTGTTGGCGAACGGCATCCATCAGGCGCATGCCGGTCCTGGTGTAATCCTTCAGGTAATCGGTTTCGCGAAACGAGAAGGGTGCAAAGCGGCTTTTTCCAGCCAGTGGTGACAGCCCCAATACAGCATCCTGTTCGTCCAGGTCGAGATACAACAAGCCGATGCGGTAGCGGAATGCATGGCTGGTCGGCGCAAAACGCCGGTGGGCGATCCAGCCGCTGTACAGGGCGCTGTTCATAGCTGTTGGCCGAATGCTGAGGCGACACGCAAAGCGCTGACCACCCCGTCTTCGTGAAAGCCGTTAGCCCAGTAAGCACCGCAAAAATAGCTGTGCTGCGGCCCCAGCAATTCTTGCCAGCGCCCTTGGGCGGCTACGGCATCGAGGCTGTATTGCGGGTGGGCGTAGGTGTATCGGGCCAGCACTTGCAGCGGGTCGATGGCCTCGGTCTGGTTAAGGCTGACGCAGAATGTGGTCTCGCTCTCGATCCCCTGCAGGATGTTCATGGCGTAAGTCACGCTGGCGCGGCGTTGTCCGACATCGCCCAGTCGATAGTTCCAGCTGGCCCAGGCCTGTTTTCGCTCAGGTAGCAGTCGGGTATCGGTGTGCAGGACCACGTCGTTATCGGCGTAGGGCAGGGCGCCGAGGATTTGCTGTTCGGCGACTGTCGGCCGGGCCAACAGCTTTAAGGCCTGATCGCTATGGCAGGCAAAAATCACTTTGTCGAAGCGCTCGCTGCCTGCCGGGCTGTGGATGAGTACCCCCAGGTCGTCGCGTTCAACCGCCGTAACCGGGCAGTTGAGGCGAATGTGTTCGGCAAAACCTGCGCTCAGCGGTTGTACATAGGCGCTCGAGCCACCTTCGATCACTCGCCACTGCGGGCGATTGGTGATGCTCAGCAAGCCGTGGTTCTTGAAGAAGCGGATAAACGCCTGCAGCGGAAATGCCTGCATCTCGGCCAGTGGCATGGACCAGATCGCCGCGCCCATCGGCACAATGTAGTGCTCGATAAACCGGGGGCCATAGCCACGCTGCTGCAGGTAGTCGCCCAGTCGGGTGTCGCTGGCAATGCGCTGTTGTTGCAGGTCGCGTACGGCCTGGCGATTGAAACGCAGGATATCGCGCAACATGCCCCAGAACCCGGGGGACAACAGGTTGCTGCGTTGGGCGAACAAACTGTTGAGGCTGTTGCCGTTGTATTCGAAATTGCGTCGGGGGTCGTGCACCGAGAAGCTCATCTCAGTGGCTTTGGAGCGCACCCCCAGTCGATCGATCAGCTTGATGAAGTTGGGATAGGTCCAGTCGTTGAACACGATGAAGCCGGTATCAATTTTATAGTGACGCCCGCCGATGCCGACATCCACCGTATGGGTATGCCCCCCCACCCAGTCACTGGCCTCGAACACGCGGATATCGTGTTCTTTATGCAGTAAATAGCCACAGGTCAGGCCTGAGATGCCGCTGCCAATGATCGCGATTTTCATGATGGTGTCTCGTCAGAAGTCCGTGCCAGGCGTTTTCCAATCGCCAGTTGCAGGCGTTTTGGCAGGCTCGCCATCAGTTTGAGAGTGGCGATAAATGACCAGGGAAAAGCGATTTCCAGCGGGCGGTTTTCCAGACGCTGGCAAATATGCTGTGCGGCTTTGAGTGCAGGCCAGCGCATGGGCATGGGGAAATCGTTTTTTGCCGTCAGCGGGGTGTCAACGAAGCCGGGGCTGACCAGGGTGACATCCATTCCCTCGTGGGCGAGATCGATGCGCAGTGACTCCAGCAAGTAGCGCAGTCCGGCTTTTGACGCGCCATACGCTTCGGCCCGTGGCAGGGGCCAGAAGGTCACGGAACTGACCACGCCCACCAGGTGCGGACGGGTGCCTGCACGCAGTAAAGGCAGTGCACTTTCAAGGCAGTAAGCGCTGGCCAGTAAATTGGTGCGCACCACGCGCTCGATCAGGGCTGCGTCGAAATGCCGGACGTCGACATACTCACAGGAGCCGGCATTCAGAATCACGCAGTCCAGCGCGCCCCAGGTGTGCGCGATACGTTTGCCGATTTCCCGCACTTGCAGGCTGTCGGTCAGGTCGCCGGGCACCAGCAGCACCTGCCCCGGGTAGCGTTCGGATAACGCTTGCAGGGGGGGCAGGGTGCGGGCACTCAATGCCAGGCGGGCACCGCTGTTGAGCAGTTGTTCCGCCATGTGAGCACCAATCCCGCTGCTGGCCCCGGTAAGCCAGATACGCCGTGTCTCAGCCATCGCACACCTCGTAAAGCTGGGGCGACGGCAGATTCTTGAACGCGCTGAGGGCCCGTTCGCGACTGTGTTTCAAGTCGACAATTGGCCGCGGATAATCGGCAACCCCAAACAGGCCGCCGGCAATGGCCGGGTTATGAATCTCTTTTTTATTCAGCGTCGCAAGTTCTGGCAGCCAGTGCTTGATGAAGCGACCTTCGGGATCGAAGCGCTCGGACTGACTCAAGGGGTTGAAAATTCTGAAGTAGGGCACCGAATCGGTCCCGGTGGATGAGCTCCACTGCCAGCCGCCGTTGTTGGCTGCCAGATCGCCATCAATCAAGTGCTGCATAAAGAAGCGCTCACCCTCGCGCCAGTCGATCAACAGGTTCTTGGTCAGGAACATTGCCACCACCATCCGCAGGCGGTTGTGCATCCAGCCGGTTGCCAGCAGTTGGCGAATAGCCGCGTCGATGATCGGGATACCGGTGCGCCCCTCTTTCCATGCTGCCAGTTCTTGTGGGGCATCACGCCAGGGCAAGAACTCGGTGTCGGCTCTGAATGCGCGATGCCGGGAAACCCGTGGGTAACCCACCAGAATATGTTTATAGAACTCGCGCCAGATCAGTTCGCTGATCCAGGTCGCGCAGCCGACACTGCCGCTTTCAAATTCGCCGTTGTTGCTGAGCAGTGCTGCATGCAGGCATTGGCGGGGTGAGATAACGCCTGCTGCCAGGTAGGGCGAAAGCTGGCTGGTGCCAGGTTTGGCGGGCAAGTCACGCTCTTCTTTGTAGTAGTGGATTTGCTCGTCGGCGAAGCGTGCCAGGCGCTGCCGGGCTTCGTCTTCCCCGGCCGGCCAGAGTGCGCGCAGGGTTTCGTCGGGCGGCGCAAAGCCGCTAACAGATTGAGCAATCGCATCCCGGGCAATGGTCAGCTGCGCCTGGGGCCGGGGTGTGGCCACTATGCGCGGCAGTCCCGTGTGCAGGCGCTCATAGCAAACCTTGCGGAACTGGCTGAACACCTGAAAGTAGGTCCCGGTTTTGGTCAGCACACTGCCGGGTTGAAACAGCAGTTGGTCGAGGTGACGATGAAAGCCGATGCCCTTGGCGTCGAGGGCACGGGCGACGGCTTGATCGCGCCGGGTTTCATGGATGCCGTATTCATCATTTACATGCACGTCCTCAATGCCCAACTGTTGGCACAGTTCAACCAGCACCGCGGGGGCCTGGTCCCAGGCGGGCGCGCTGCGAATCAGTAACGGGATATTCAGTTGCTCGAGGCTGTCGCTCAGGACGCTCAGATTACGCAGCCAAAAATCGACTTTGCACGGCG
This sequence comes from Pseudomonas paraversuta, assembly GCF_904067025.1. Classification (NCBI taxonomy): domain Bacteria; kingdom Pseudomonadati; phylum Pseudomonadota; class Gammaproteobacteria; order Pseudomonadales; family Pseudomonadaceae; genus Pseudomonas; species Pseudomonas paraversuta. The sequence continues at coordinate 4,105,077 of NZ_CAJFDA010000001.1, read as the reverse complement.
CGTCGTCATGGGCCAGCCATTGCTCGGGGCTGATGAGATACACGGCCACAGTGGGGCCGCGTTCAGCTGCGGCGCTCAGGGCGGTGTTGTCGTTTTGGCGCAAGTCGCTGCGCAGCCAGATCAGTTGCATGTTTATTCCTCTAGAACAGTCCGAGCTGGCTGAGCCGTTGATGGGCTTCAAGGGGATCGCGAGCAAGAGACAATCCTGCGATTTCAGTAGTACTTACGGCCAGCTCGGCGCTATGGATGCATACCGTCGGTCCGGCAATCAGGATCGGGCAGTCAACGCCCTTCAGTAGCTTTGGCAGTTGCTGGGGGTTCAGGGTCTGGCTCGAATAGAGGACCACGGCGGGTGATTTGAGGCGTTCCACCGCCAATGCCAGTTCACCGCCGGGCAGGGGCGCGTCGAAGACTTCAACCGGGCAGTGGCTGCTGCTGACCAGCCAGGCGGTGAGCCACAGCTGGGCTTCGAAAGGCTGGGGTGAATGGTTGATCAGCAGGATGGGCTTGCCTTTGAGTGAGCGATTGTTGTGGTAGATACGGGCGCCCAGCTTGCTGCGTAGCCAGGAGCTGAAAAACACTCGCTCCAGTTGTGCCCCGAACTGGCCCTGCCAGCGTTGTTCCAGCTCGCTCAACAGCGGTATCAGCAGCTGTCCGCACAGGGTGTGGGCCGGATACAGCGACATGACCTGATTGAAGTTGTCGTCCAGTCTGCGCCCGGCCAGCTCAGTGATCGCCAGCGTCAGGGCCTGGCTCCATGCCAGCCAGTCGTTGTCGACGGGTTCGCGGTGGCTCGGGGCCAGGTCGAGCAGTGGCTTGACCTGGCTGACCGACACCCCGCGATTGAGCCAGGTCAGAATGTGCTGGATTCGCTGGATATGGGCGGCTGAGAACAGGCGATGACCTTTGGCGGTGCGGTGCGGGACGATCAGGCCATAACGCCGCTCCCAGGCGCGCAGGGTCACGGCATTGACCCCCGTGATGCGCGCCACTTCGCGTATCGGCAGCCAGCCTTCGGTCAGGGCCTGGTTGTAGTCGGGTGCGGCAGAGCTGGTCTGCGAAAGGTCCTGATTCATGGTCAGATCGCATTGCGCAGGCTGAGGTTTTCCGGGTGCGGTTGCAGGTACACCTGCCGCGAGATATAGGGATCCGGATGCTGGCGAAAATGATGCTTGAGCAGTGTCAGCGGCACCACCAACGGCACAATGCCGTGCAGGTACTGGCCAATCAGGTACTGCATTTCTTGCTTGTCTTCGCGGCTGAGGGACTGTTTGAGATAGCCGCTGATGTGTTGCAGCACATTGGTGTGAGTGCGGCGCGTGGCGCATTTTTTCAGGGCTTTCATCAACTCGCTGAAATACTGCGGGGCAATTTCGCGAGGGTCGCCCTTGCCCAGGCTCCCCAGCATGTTGCCCAGGGTTTTGTACTGTTCGGGGTGGTGGGCCATAAGCTGGTATTTATAGCGGGCATGAAACTCGGTCAGGGAGCGGCGGGTGATGCCGTCTCCGAGCAACTGTTGCCAGGCGCTATAGGCGTAAACCCGGGTCAGAAAGTTTTCACGCAATACCGGGTCGTTGAGGCGGCCTTCTTCTTCAACCGGCAAGTCCGGGTGCGCGGCGCAAAACGCTTGTGCGTAAATACCCCGTCCTCTCAACTCTGCGGGGCGTCCACCGTCCTGATAGACCTTGACCCGCTCGAGTCCGCAAGACGGCGACTTTTGCATAAAGATGTAGCCGCAAATGTCTGTGTGCGCTGCGGCCATGGCCACAGCGTAATCGTGCAGTGGCCGGGTTACGTCCATAGCGCTGTCGACACTGCCTACGGCTTGGGGTTGGGCAGGGTCGCCGATCAGGCGAATGGGCTGGCGCGGAATGCCCAGCCCGATGGCGACTTCGGGGCACAGCGGGACGAACTCGAAATACTCACTCAGGGCCTGGCTGCACAGTTGCGAAGCCTTATGCCCGCCGTTGAAGCGAACTTCGGCGCCCAGCAGGCAGGCACTGATGGCGATTTTCGGTTTGTCGCGGGCTGAGACGGCGCTGACCATGGGATGAACCTCCAGGAATTACTTGTACATCTTTGTAGCGATGTACAACCTGGTTTCATCTTAGGCTTTGCCTTGTACAAGTCAATTATCTTGTACAAGTATTTGGGGCTTCTACAGGAGCGAGCCGTTTTTAAAAGATCGCCAGCAAGCTCGCTCTTACAGAGGCTATACGCCTGCCCTGGGCTTTATTCGAGGTGCTCGATCAAGCGCCGGGCTGCCTCCTGGCCACTGAGCCACGCGCCTTCGACCCGGCCTGACAGGCACCAGTCGCCACAGGCATAAAGCCCCAGATCGGCATCGGTCAGTGCTCCCCATTCATGGGCGGTGGAAGGCCGGGCATAGAGCCAGCGGTGGGCCAGACTGAAGATCGGCGCAGGCATGGGGAAGTGCATCAGTTCGGCAAACGCACCGTGCAAGTGCTCGATGACTGCTTCTTTGGACAGATCCAGGTTTTGCCTGCTCCAGGCGCTGGTGGCATGCAGCACCCAGGTGTCGGGCTTGTGCTCACGCCCCGGTTTACTGCTGTTGCGGGCTAGCCAGTCCAGCGGGCTGTCTTGCACGAAGCAGCCATCCATTTTGGTTTCCAGGGGCGTATCGAAAGCCAGGGCGACGGCCCAGGTCGGGTCCATTTTCACTCCGGCCGCGGTGCTTGCCAGTTTGGGCGCACAAGCAAGCAGGGCGGTTGCCTGAGGTGCCGGCGTTGCCACTATCACATGGCTGTAGGGGCCGTGACTGACCTCGTCGGCATCCAGCAGGTGCCAGTGTTTTTCACCGCGTATCAAGTCAGTAATACGGCATGCAAACTCAACCTTGAAATGGCCGAGCATGCCGCGGGTAATCGCGCTCATGCGCGGGCTGCCTACCCAGCGGGTCTGTTCGTCCGGTGACGGTGTGAGCTGGCCGTTCTTGTGGTTGTACAGATGAGGTTCCCATTCAGCAGCCCAGCCCAGGGCTTGCCACTGCTGGACCTCATCGACAAAGCGGCGATCGCGGGCAGTGAAATACTGGGCTCCAAGATCCAGTGATCCCGCATCACTGCGCTTGCTCGACATGCGTCCGCCGCTGCCGCGGCTTTTATCGAACAGATGCACAGTGTGCCCGGCCTTGTGCAGTGCCCGTGCGGCAGACAATCCGGCGATGCCGGCCCCGATAATTGCGATAGGTACAGTCATATTGGCCTCAATCCCTATTTGCCCAGTCAGCTGCACAAACTACGATGCCGCCAATATCTGTACAAATTAATTTATTAGTATAAGTTTTAGTGCGCTTGCCGGGCCAGCCTAGCCTATTCTTTATGAAGCCAGCGGCCCGAAGAAATGGGAATTTCTTTAAAAATAGACCAGTGCACCCGATAAAACTCCCAGCGAGGATCAACTCATGCACATTTTGCTGACCGGCGGTACAGGCTTGATCGGGCGCCAGCTTTGCCGTCACTGGCTGGCGCAAGGTCATCGCCTGAGCGTGTGGAGTCGTCGCCCTGATCGCGTGAGCGAATTGTGCGGTGCCGGCGTAAGAGGCGTCGCCACACTTGAAGAACTTGGCCAGGAGCCGATTGATGCGCTGATCAACCTTGCCGGCGCGCCGATTGCCGATCGGCCATGGACACGCAAGCGCAAGGCGTTGTTGTGGGGCAGCCGGATTACGCTGACGGAAACCCTGGTGACCTGGCTGGCCAGCCGCGAACAAAAACCTTCGGTGCTGGTGTCCGGTTCGGCAGTGGGCTGGTATGGCGATGGGGGTGAGCGCGAGTTGACCGAAGAGTCGCCTCCGGTGAGCGAAGACTTCGCCAGCCATTTGTGTATTGCCTGGGAGGAAACCGCGCAACGCGCACAGGCCTTGGGCATTCGTGTGGTGCTGGTGCGTACCGGCCTGGTGCTGGTGCGTACCGGCCTGGTGCTGGCGGCCGAGGGCGGCTTTTTGTCGCGCCTGTTATTGCCTTTCAAACTGGCGTTGGGCGGGCCGATAGGTAATGGTCGGCAATGGATGCCATGGATTCATATCAATGACCAAATTGCCCTGATTGATTTTCTTGTGCATGAGAATGCCGCGTCGGGTCCTTATAATGCCTGCGCGCCGCATCCGGTACGCAACCTTGAGTTCGCCAAAACCCTGGGCAGCGTGTTGCACCGTCCGGCGTTCATTCCCGTTCCCGCCTTTGCCTTGCGCGTTGGTCTGGGCGAATTGTCACAGTTATTGCTGGGCGGCCAACGGGCCACGCCGGCCAAATTGCTGGCAGCCGGTTTCACTTTTCAGTTCACCGATTTGCGTGCGGCCCTGGATGATCTGTCCGCCCGCCTCTGAAATAGGATGTTGCATGACCGAGCACGCACTATTACTGGTTAACCTGGGTTCGCCCGCGTCTACTTCGGTAGCCGATGTACGCAGCTACCTGAACCAGTTTCTGATGGACCCGTATGTGATCGACATGCCGTGGCCATTGCGCCGCCTGATCGTGTCACTGATTCTGGTCAAGCGCCCCGAACAATCGGCCCATGCCTATGCCTCCATCTGGTGGGATGAAGGCTCGCCGCTGGTGGTGCTCAGCCGTCGCCTGCAGCAGGCGATGAGCAAGGAGTGGACCAAGGGGCCGGTAGAACTGGCAATGCGCTATGGCGAACCGTCCATTGAAACCGTGCTCACACGTCTGGCGGCCAAGGGCATTCACAAGGTCACCCTGGCACCGTTGTATCCACAGTTTGCCGACAGTACGGTCACCACCGTGATTGCAGAAGCCAAGCGGGTGATCAAAGCCGCAAAGCTGGGCATTCAACTCTCCATCGTGCAGCCGTTTTACGATCAGCCCGAATACCTCGACGCATTGGTGGCGAGTACACGGCCGCATCTGGAGCAGGATTACGATCATTTACTGCTCAGTTTTCACGGTTTGCCCGAGCGCCATCTGCATAAACTCGATCCGACCGGTAATCACTGCTTCAAAAATGCTGACTGCTGCCAGAATGCTTCGCCGGCAGTATTGGCAACCTGCTACCGGGCGCAGTGCTTGCGTACGGCCCAGGAGTTTGCCGATCGCGCGGGGTTGCCGGCGGGCAAATGGTCGGTGGCGTTCCAGTCCCGACTGGGCCGGGCCAAGTGGATCGAACCCTATACCGAGGCACGGCTGGACGCTCTGGCCAAAGACGGAGTGAAGAAGATTCTGGTCATGTGCCCGGCGTTTGTGGCGGATTGCATTGAAACGCTGGAAGAAATCGGCGATCGCGGTCGCGAGCAGTTTATTGCGGCGGGGGGGGAGGAGCTGGTGCTGGTACCGTGCCTGAATGACAACCCTGAGTGGGCGGCAGCGTTGAATACCTTGTGTGAGCGGGCGCCGCTGGCGCTGTAAAACTCCGCTTGCAGATACCTTGTGGAAGCCTGGCAGGCCAGGCTTCCACAGGATCCTGGGGGACTTGCCGATTTAGATAACCGGCCCGTCACCTTTCTTGTGTTTCCAGCTGTCATTGCCCGGCAACAACAGATTCAGCGCAATGGCGACGATGGCACACAGGGCGATGCCCTTGAGGCCGAAGTCTTCCGGGCCCATGCCGGTGCCAATCAGCACTCCGCCGATACCGAACACCAGGGTCACCGAAACAATCACCAGGTTGCGGGCTTCGCTCAGATCGACCTGATGGCGAATCAGGGTGTTCATCCCGACCGCAGCAATTGAACCGAACAACAGGCATAGAATCCCGCCCATCACCGGCACTGGAATGCTTTGCAGCAGTGCGCCGAACTTGCCGACAAATGCCAGGCTAATGGCGAAAATCGCCGCCCAGGTCATTATTTTCGGGTTGTAGTTCTTGGTCAGCATCACTGCGCCGGTCACTTCGGCGTAGGTGGTGTTGGGCGGACCGCCAAGCAGGCCGGCAGCGGTGGTGGCGATGCCGTCACCGAACAGGGTGCGATGCAGGCCGGGCTTTTTCAGATAGTCGCGGCCGGTCACGCTGCCCACGGCAATCACTCCGCCGATGTGTTCAATGGCCGGGGCCAGGGCCACGGGGACGATAAACAGAATCGCCTGCCAGTTGAACTCGGGAGCAGTGAAGTGCGGCAGGGCAAACCATGGGGCGGCGGCAATCTTGGCCGTGTCCACTACGCCAAAGTAAAACGCCATCGAGAATCCCACCAGCACGCCGGCAATGATCGGCACCAGGCGGAAAATGCCTTTACCGAACACGGCTACGATCAGGGTGGTCAGCAGGGCTGGCATCGAGATCAGCATGGCAGTCTGGTAGTGGATCAGCTCGGTGCCATCTTCAGCGCGGCCCATGGCCATGTGCGCTGCAATCGGGGCCATTGCCAGACCAATCGAGATGATCACCGGACCAATCACTACGGGAGGCAGCAGGCGGTCAATAAAACCGGTGCCTTTGAGCTTTACCGCGAAACCGAGGAAGGTGTACACGAAGCCTGCTGCCATCACGCCGCCCATGGTCGCGGCAAGGCCGAACTGGCCTTTGGCGAGAATGATCGGGGTAATGAACGCAAAGCTTGAAGCCAGAAAAACCGGCACCTGGCGCCGGGTCACGATCTGGAACAACAGAGTCCCGAGACCCGCGGTGAACAGCGCGACGTTAGGGTCGAGGCCGGTAATCAAAGGCATCAGGACCAACGCGCCAAAGGCCACGAAGAGCATCTGCGCGCCAGATATGATCTGGCGCCAGAGCGGGTCGTTGAACTCGTCCTGCATGTTATGCGTCCTTTTGCTTGGTGCCGAAGATCTTGTCGCCAGCATCGCCCAGGCCAGGAATGATGTAACCGTGTTCGTTCAGACGCTCATCGATGGAGGCGGTGTAGATGACGACGTCCGGGTGAGCGGCTTCTACAGTGGCAATGCCTTCTGGCGCGGCAACCAGCACCATGGCGCGGATTTCTTTGCAGCCGGCTTTCTTCAGCAGATCAATGGTGGCAACCATGGATGCACCGGTGGCCAGCATCGGGTCGATGATCATCGCCAGACGTTCGTTGATTTCCGGTACCAGTTTTTCCAGGTAGGTGTGGGCCTGAAGGGTTTCTTCGTTACGGGCTACACCGACTGCGCTGACTTTGGCGCCTGGAATCAGGCTCAGTACACCTTCGAGCATGCCAATGCCGGCACGCAGGATCGGGACGACGGTAATTTTCTTGCCGGCGATTTTTTCAACTTTAACAGTGCCGCACCAGCCTTCAATCTCGTAGGTTTCGAGGGTCAGGTCTTTGGTGGCTTCATAGGTCAGCAACGCGCCTACTTCCTGAGCAAGCTCGCGGAAGTTCTTCGTGCTAATGTCTGCGCGGCGCATAAGGCCGAGCTTGTGACGAATCAGCGGGTGGCGTATCTCGCGAATGGGCATGGGGGAAAGGCTCCGTGGGCAGGCAAAAAAAGCGGCCTAGATTAATCTAATACGGGGTGATGTCCTACTAAACATTACTGCACGTTAGTCCATAAATACTTGATCTGAGCCATGCGGGTGCGTACCTTTGCCCGCTTTTCTTGCACAACCCCCCTGGAGAGCGTCATGTCTGCTGATCTCGAGCATATCCGTCAAATCATGCGAGAGGCTGACTGCCTGTACACCGAAGCTGAAGTCGAGGCAGCCATTGCCCGCGTTGGCGCGCAAATCACGGCCGAAATGGCCGAGACCAATCCAGTAGTATTTTGTGTGATGAATGGCGGCCTGATTTTTGCGGGCAAGTTGCTCACCCACCTGAAGTTCCCGCTTGAAGCGTCTTACCTGCACGCGACGCGCTATCGCAATGAGACCACTGGCGGCGATCTGTTCTGGAAGGCCAAGCCAGAAGTGTCGTTCATTGACCGTCATGTTCTGATCATTGATGACATCCTCGATGAAGGTCACACCCTGAGTGCCATCGTCGAGTTCTGCAAACACGCAGGTGCCCGTCAGGTGCATACGGCGGTGCTGATCGACAAGGACCATCAGCGCAAGGCGCGCCCGGACCTGAAAGCCAATTACGCGGGTCTGCCGTGCATTGACCGCTACCTCTTCGGTTATGGCATGGACTACAAGGGATACTGGCGCAATGCCGCCGGGATTTATGCCGTCAAAGACATGTAATAAAGGACGTTGAAACCATGACCCGCCCCAGCTTTCTCGATCAATCGCTCTTCAACGACCTGGCAGAGAAAGCTGCCGGCAACCCCCGTGGTCGCCAGCATCACAACTTGCATCAGATGGAAGAGGCCTGCCATCGCATGGTGGTGGGGCTGCAACCCTCCACCTATGTTCCGCCGCACCGGCACCTGGGCAGCGACAAGGCTGAGACCCTGCTGGTACTCAAGGGCACGCTTGGCGTCCTGATTTTCGATGAAGAAGGTCGGGTGCTCGACAAGCGCGTATTGCAAGCCGGAGGCGGGAGTCTGGGGGTCGATCTGCCAGCAGGTATTTTTCATGGGCTGGTGGTGCTTGAGGACGACAGCCTGATGTTCGAGTGCAAAGCCGGGCCTTATCGGCCGGTTGGAGACGGCGAGCTGGCACCCTGGGCTCCTCGCGAGGGTGAGCCTGCAGTGGCCGAGTATCATTGCTGGATGCGTGCGCAATTTGATTAAACTGCGGGTTGACGCTGGCTAACTAAACGTCTGATTCCGCATACGATCTTCCTCCCGATCGCCACCAGGCTGACTCGATATGCTGGCTATTTTCCTTCAGACACTCTCTATCACGGCTCCCGTGTTTGCCATGCTGTTTCTGGGCGTTGTGCTCAAGCGCGTGGGCTGGATCAATGACAACTTTATCCACACTGCGTCGGCACTGGTGTTCAACGTCACCATGCCGGCGTTGTTGTTTCTGGGTATTTTGCATGCCGATCTCAGGGCCGCCTTGCAGCCCAAGGTACTCGGCTATTTCACCGTAGCGACGCTGGCCAGTTTTGCCCTGGCCTGGGGCTGGTCGATCTGGCGTTGCCCTCGTGCTGAGCGGGGTATCTACACTCAGGGCGCGTTTCGCGGCAACAACGCGGTCATCGGCCTGGCCCTGGCGGCCAGCATGTATGGCGATTACGGTATCTCCCTGGGGGCAGTGCTCGCGGCCCTGGTGATTCTGCTCTACAACACCTTGTCGACCATCGTGCTGGCGGTGTACAGCCCGGTGATCAAGTCCGATCCCTGGAGCATCTGTAAAAGCGTGTTCAAGAACCCGCTGATCATCAGCGTGCTGGTGGCAGCCCCTTTTGCCGCGTTCAAGATCGGCCTGCCCCATTGGCTGCTGACCTCGGGTGAGTATCTGGCGTCGATGACCTTGCCGCTGGCGCTTATATGTATCGGCGGCACGCTGTCGTTGGCGAGTTTGCGTAAAAGTGGTGACCTGGCGCTGAGTGCAAGCCTGGTGAAAATGGTCAGCCTGCCATTACTGACCACGCTGGGCGCCTGGCTTTGTGGTTTCCGGGGGGCCGAGCTGGGGACTTTGTTTCTGTACTTTGCCAGCCCCACAGCTGCCGCCAGCTATGTCATGGCCCGGGCGGCCAACGGCAATCATGAACTGGCAGCCGCGATTATCGTGATCACCACCCTGATGGCTGCGATCACCACCAATATCGGGATCTTTGTGTTGCAGTGGGGCGGCTGGATCTAGCCACCCCCGGGTGGTCACAGCGTGGCTCAGTGTTGTCGACGCCAGGCGCGCAAGGTGCTGAGCAGCAGAAACACCAGCAGCGCCGGCAAGACATAAAACAGCATCAGGTGCTCGAGCCTGCCGGCCAGGGGCATGCCGGTAGTAAAGGACACCACGTGCAGTCCGTAAGCCAGGTACAGCGCCAGAAGCAATATGCCTTCGCCGCGGGTGACGCGGTATCCGGTATAGAACACGGGCAGGCACAGCGCCGCGACGCCCAGCATGACCGGCAGGTCGAACGTCAGGGCATTGGGCGAGACCGACAGGGGCTCCGGTGCCACAAGCGCCGTGAGGCCGAGCACACCCAGCAGGTTGAAGACGTTACTGCCGATCACGTTGCCGACGGCAATCTCGCGCTGGCCGCGCAGGGCTGCGATCAGCGAGGTGGCCAGTTGTGGCAGCGAGGTGCTGACAGCAATGATGGTCAGGCCGATGATGCGTTCGGACAGTCCCCACTCGGTGGCAATGTCGACCGCTGCGCCCAGCAGCAGGTGCCCGGCCAGACCCAGCAAGACCAGGGCGGCAAGCATTTGCAGGCCGTTGCGCAGGCTTGAAGTGCGGGGCAGGTCGTGGCTGGCGTGATGATGGCCGCTGTGGCGTGACTGGCGCAGCAGCAGACCGAAATAGACCAGCAGACCGCAGAGCAATATGACGCCATCCAGGCGGTCGAGTTGCCTGTTCAGGGCCAGGGCGAACACCAGACCGCTGGCCAGGATCATCAGTGGAATGTCCAGGCGCACCAGCTGGCGTGACACGCGCAGTGGAATAATCAGTGCCGAGAGGCCGAGAGTGACCAGAATATTGAAGATATTGCTGCCGATGACGCTGCCGACGGCAATGTCCGGGGTGTCATTGAGCGCGGCTTGCAGGCTGACCGTCATTTGCGGCGCGCTGCTGCCCAGGGCGACCACCGTCAAGCCGATCAGCAATGGGCGCACTTTCAGATTGGCGGCTATACGCATGGCGCAGCGCACCAGCAGTTCGGCGCCAGCAATCAGTAAAACAAGGCCGCAGAGCAGTTGCAGCAAGCTCCACGGTGATAATGCGTTCAACCCTAAAATGTCCGGCACTCCTCAATTAATCGCTCAAGCCTTGAACCCTGACTTTGGCTGTACCGCTGCTCAGCATACCCAACTGTTTTGCCGCCTGGCGTGAAAGATCGATCAGCCGGCCCCGGGTATGGGGTCCGCGATCATTGATGCGCACGATGACAGACTTGTTGTTGCCAAGGTTGGTGACCAGTACCCGGGTGCCGAATCGCAGGCCGGGGTGGGCGGCGGTGAGACCATGCTGGTTGAAGGGCTCGCCGCTGGCGGTCAGTTTGCCGTGATGGCGGGCGCCGTAATAGGAGGCAATGCCGGTTTTGTCATAGCCGCGGGGGTCTATGTCATGGCTGGCACAGCCGGCGAGCAAGCTGAGCAGGGCGCAGGCGCCGAGTAGCCGCTTCATGGGGGAATCCTTTTATTGCGGGGTGTGTGGGGTTACCCAAATCCTGTGGGGGGCTGGCTTGCCAGCAATGACATCGTCTCCGTTCAATGGACCAGTCGCTTTGTCTGAATCGCTGGCAAGCCAGCTCCCGCGGGAGATCCGGGGTCAACAGATCTCCCGCGGGATTGTTGCTTAGCCTTCGAGCTTGCTTTTGAGCAGTTCGTTGACCTGTTGCGGGTTGGCTTTGCCTTTGGAAGCTTTCATCGCCTGGCCCACGAAAAAGCCGAACATCTTGCCGCGTTTGGCTTCATCGGCCGCGCGGTATTGTTCGACCTGTTCTGCGTTGGCCGCCAGCACGTCGTCCAGCACCTTCTCGATCGCGCCGCTGTCGGTCACTTGCTTGAGACCGCGCTTGTCGATCACTTCGTCGGCGCTGCCTTCACCATTGGCCATGGCTTCGAACACCACCTTGGCGATTTTTCCGGAGATGGTGTTGTCGGTGATGCGCAGCAACATGCCACCCAGTTGCTCGGCGCTGACCGGCGACTGGTCGATATCCAGGCTTTGCTTGTTGAGCAGGCTGCCCAGTTCAACCATGACCCAGTTGGCCGCCAGTTTGGCGTCGCCGGCGATGTTTACCACTTTCTCGAAGTAGTCGGCCTGTTCACGGCTCGAAGCCAGTACGCTGGCGTCATAAGCGGAAAGGCCGAACTGCGACTGGAAGCGCTCGCGCTTTTGCGGTGGCAGTTCCGGCAGGGTGGCGCGCACGTCTTCGATGAACGAATCTTCGATGACCACCGGCAGCAGGTCCGGATCGGGGAAGTAACGGTAGTCGTTGGCTTCCTCCTTGCTGCGCATGGCGCGGGTTTCGTCCTTGTTCGGGTCATACAGGCGCGTTTGCTGAATCACCTTGCCGCCGTCTTCGATCAGCTCGATCTGACGTCGTACTTCGCTGTTGATGGCTTTTTCGATAAAGCGGAACGAGTTGACGTTTTTGATCTCGCAGCGGGTACCGAACTCAGCCTGGCCAACCGGGCGAATCGACACGTTGCAGTCGCAACGCAGCGAACCTTCGGCCATGTTGCCGTCGCAGATGCCCAGGTAGCGCACCAGGGCGTGCATCGCCTTGACGTAGGCTACGGCTTCCTTGGCGCTACGCATGTCCGGCTCGGAAACGATTTCGAGCAGGGGCGTACCGGCACGGTTCAGGTCGATGCCGGTGGAGCCGCTGAAGTCTTCGTGCAGGCTTTTGCCCGCGTCTTCTTCCAGGTGCGCGCGGGTGATGCCGACACGTTTGACGGTGCCGTCTTCCAGAGTGATGTCCAGATGGCCCATGCCGACGATCGGCAACTCCATCTGGCTGATCTGGTAGCCCTTGGGCAGGTCGGGGTAGAAGTAGTTTTTGCGGGCAAACACGTTGTGCTGAACGATTTCGGCATCAACCGCCAGGCCAAACATGACGGCCATGCGCACGGCTTCCTGGTTCAGCACCGGCAATACGCCAGGCATGCCCAGATCAACCAGGCTGGCCTGGGTGTTCGGTTCGGCACCAAAGGTGGTGGCGCTACCGGAGAAAATCTTCGATTGGGTGGCGAGCTGAGAATGAATTTCCAGCCCGATCACAACTTCCCATTGCATGTGTTTCTCCTCAGAAGCCGGCAGGTGAGCGCAGATGCCAGTCGGTATTCAACTGGTACTGGTGCGCGACGTTGAGCAAGCGACCTTCCTGGAAGTAGGGCGCAAGCAGCTGCACGCCGACTGGCAGGCCATCGACAAAACCGGCCGGCATCGACAGGCCCGGCAGGCCCGCGAGGTTGGCGGTGATGGTGTACACGTCTTCCAGGTAGGCAGAAACCGGGTCGCTGTTTTTAGCGCCGATTTTCCAGGCCGGGTTAGGTGTGGTCGGGCCGAGGATGATGTCGACTTCATTGAATGCAGTCATGAAGTCGTTTTTGATCAGGCGACGGATTTTCTGCGCTTGCAGGTAGTAAGCGTCGTAGTAGCCAGCCGACAGGGCGTAGGCACCTACCAGGATCCGGCGCTGTACTTCCGGGCCAAAGCCTTCGGCGCGTGAACGCTTGTACAGGTCGGTGAGGTCTTTCGGGTCTTCGCAGCGGTGGCCGAAGCGCACGCCGTCAAAACGCGACAGGTTGGAAGAGGCCTCGGCAGGGGCGATCACGTAGTACGCAGGAATGGCGTGCTGCATGTTGGGCAGGCTGATGTGCTTGATCACGGCACCCAGCTTTTCGAGCTCTTTGATGCTGGTGTGGATCAGTTGCGCGATACGCGGGTCCAGGCCTTCGCTGAAATACTCTTTCGGCACGCCGATGCGCAGGCCCTGCAGCGAACCGTTGAGGCTGGCGCTGTAGTCCGGCACGGGTTCGTCGATGCTGGTGGAGTCCTGCGGATCAAAACCGGCCATGCCCTGCAACAGGATGGCGCAGTCTTCTGCAGTGCGGGCCAGCGGGCCGCCCTGGTCGAGACTGGAGGCGTAGGCGATCATGCCCCAGCGCGAAACCCGTCCGTAGGTAGGTTTCAGGCCGGTGAGGTTGGTCAGGGCGGCCGGCTGGCGGATCGAACCGCCGGTATCTGTGCCCGTTGCAGCGGGCAGCAGACGAGCGGCAACGGCCGCAGCCGAACCTCCCGACGAACCCCCTGGCACGTGCTCCAGATTCCACGGGTTTTTCACCGCGCCGTAGTAGCTCGACTCGTTGGCCGACCCCATGGCGAATTCGTCCATGTTGGTCTTGCCCAGGCTCACCGCGCCTGCAGCGGCCAGTTTGGCGACCACGGTGGCGTCATACGGGGCCTTGAAGTTGTCGAGCATCTTCGAGCCGCAGCTGGTGCGTACGCCCAGGGTGCAGAACAGGTCCTTGTGACCGATCGGTGCGCCCAGCAGTGCGCCGGTTTCACCGTTGGCGCGACGTGCGTCAGCGGCCTTGGCCTGCTCGAGGGCGAGGTCTTCGGTGAGGGTGATGAAGCTGTTGAGCTGAGGATCGAGCTGGGCGATACGCGCCAGCAAGGTCTTGGTCAGCTCTTCGGAAGAAAACTTTTTATCGGCGAGTCCGCGGGCGATCTCGGCCAGAGTCAATTGATGCATGCAGGCTCTTTCCCTTTACTCGATGACTTTCGGAACCAGATAAAGGCCATTTTCGACCGCTGGTGCGATGGACTGGTAAGCCTCGCGATGATTGCTTTCAGTCACGACGTCTGCGCGCAGGCGCTGGCTGGCTTCCAGGGGGTGTGCCAGAGGCTCGATACCGGTGGTGTCGACAGCCTGCATCTGATCAATCAGCCCCAGAATGCTATTCAGGGCTTCGGTGGTGCGTGGGATATCAGCATCATTGAGACCCAGACGGGCCAAATGAGCGATTTTTTCCACGTCGGAGCGTTCAAGCGCCATGGGATTCTCCAGTGGAAAACAGGACGGATGCTATCCGTGTGTTAGATTGTCGGAACACTACCGCATTTCTACGGTCATATGGCCGCGATTGTGGGGGTTGGTGCTCTGAAAAGCTGCCAATTTAACATATTGGCGCCTTGCCCAAAATCCCTGTCGTTGTTAGAGTTTGCCGCACTTTTTTACCCACGCGTTGCCTAGGGTCCCTTTCCCATGTTCAAGAAACTGCGTGGCATGTTTTCCAGCGATCTTTCCATCGACCTGGGCACTGCCAACACCCTGATTTACGTGCGTGAGCGCGGTATTGTCCTGAATGAGCCATCGGTTGTGGCTATTCGGACGCACGGTAACCAGAAAAGTGTCGTTGCTGTCGGCACCGAGGCCAAGCGCATGCTGGGCCGTACACCGGGTAATATTGCAGCCATTCGTCCGATGAAAGATGGCGTTATTGCCGACTTCAGCGTTTGCGAAAAAATGCTGCAGTACTTTATCAACAAGGTGCACGAAAACAGCTTTCTGCAGCCAAGCCCCCGGGTTCTGATTTGCGTACCCTGCAAATCGACTCAGGTAGAGCGTCGCGCCATCCGCGAATCGGCACTCGGTGCCGGTGCCCGTGAAGTGTTCCTGATCGAAGAGCCGATGGCAGCTGCTATCGGTGCCGGCTTGCCGGTTGAGGAAGCACGCGGCTCGATGGTTGTCGATATCGGTGGTGGTACCACTGAAATCGCGCTGATCTCCCTGAACGGTGTGGTTTACGCCGAATCCGTACGGGTTGGCGGCGACCGCTTCGACGAAGCGATCATCACTTATGTGCGCCGTAACTACGGCAGCCTGATCGGTGAATCGACGGCCGAGCGCATCAAGACCGAAATCGGTACGGCTTTCCCGGGCGGTGAAGTGCGTGAAGTCGACGTGCGTGGCCGTAACCTGGCGGAAGGTGTACCGCGTGCCTTCACCCTGAACTCCAACGAAGTGCTCGAGGCTCTGCAAGAGTCGCTGGCAACCATCGTTCAGGCCGTGAAAAGTGCACTGGAACAGTCCCCGCCAGAGCTGGCTTCGGACATCGCCGAGCGCGGTCTGGTACTGACCGGTGGTGGCGCCTTGCTGCGTGACCTCGACAAGTTGCTGGCCCAGGAAACCGGTCTGCCGGTAATCGTTGCCGAAGACCCGCTGACCTGCGTAGCACGTGGTGGTGGCCGTGCGTTGGAAATGATGGATAAACACACGATGGACTTGCTTTCCAGCGAATAAGATCGCGTGGTGCAGTCCCATGGTTATCACCAGAAGGTAGCACTTTGCAGTGCTGCCTTTTGGCGTTTATCTTCTGTCAATCTTCATCCAGGCCGTTTTGAAGCCGTATGAATAAATTGAACACTTGCCTGGGAGGAGCGGCTTATTAAACCGCTCTTCGCCAAAGGCCCCTCATTGGGCGTGCGCTTGTTGGTGCTGGTCGTGCTATCGGTCGCGCTAATGGTAGTGGATGCCCGCTTCACATTGCTCAAACCCGTGCGCAGTCAGATGTCGCTGGTGCTGATGCAGTCCTACTGGATCACCGATTTGCCGCAACGCTTGTGGCAGGGTGTGGCCAGTCAGTTCGGCAGTCGTACCGAACTGGTCGCGGATAACGAGAAACTCAAGACCGAAAACCTTCTGCTTCAGGGGCGCATGCAAAAGCTGGCCGCCCTGACCGAGCAGAACGTCCGCCTGCGCGAGTTGTTGAACTCTTCTGCGCTGGTTAACGAGAAGGTTGAGGTGGCCGAGTTGATCGGCATGGACCCGAACCCCTTTACCCACCGCATCATCATCAACAAGGGTGAGCGCGACGGCGTCGTGCTGGGCCAGCCGGTACTCGATGCTCGCGGCCTGATGGGGCAAGTGGTCGAGTTGATGCCCTACACCTCGCGGGTTTTGCTGCTGACCGATACCACCCACAGTATTCCGGTGCAGGTGAACCGTAACGGTTTGCGTGCCATCGCCAGCGGTACGGGCAATCCCGAGCGTCTGGAATTGCGCCATGTGGCCGATACAGCGGATATCAAAGTGGGCGATTTGCTGGTCAGCTCGGGCCTGGGGCAGCGTTTCCCGGCCGGCTATCCCGTGGCAACCGTCAAAGAAGTGATTCACGACTCGGGTCAGCCGTTCGCCATTGTGCGTGCCGTTCCGACCGCCGCCCTGAACCGCAGCCGCTATTTGCTGCTGGTATTCAGCGACAGTCGCACCCCCGAAGAGCGGGCCAACGATGCCGCCAAGGCCCAGGAGGCCGAGCAAAACGGTGAGGCGCCGCCGATCATTCCGGCAACCGTGCCCAAACCGGCAGCGCCTGTGGTTGTACCTGCGCCAGCGCCTGCTCCGGTTGCTACCCCGGTTGCGCCTGCGGTCAACGCCGTGAAAAAACCTGTTCCAGCGCCAACCCCCGCCGCGGCCACCCCGCCAGCAGCTGCGCCGGCCACGACTCGGGAGAGGCAATAATGGCGAGTACTCGTTCGAATAATGGCTGGATCATCTGGCTAACGTTCGCCATCGGCCTGTTACTCAGCATTTCACCGATGCCGCAGTTCATGGAAATCCTGCGCCCGCTCTGGCTGGCGTTGCTGCTGGCTTTCTGGACCCTCTACATGCCGCATAAAGTGGGCATGGTCACGGCCTGGTGCCTGGGGTTGGCCGAAGATGTGCTGTACGGCACGTTGCTGGGGCAGAACGCGCTGATTTTGACCCTCATCACCTTCCTCGTACTGTCGCTGCAGCAGCGTCTGCGGATGTTCCCCATGTGGCAGCAGAGTCTGGTGATCCTGGTTATTTTCGGTCTGGCCCAACTGGCCCAGTTATGGCTAAGTGCTTTGACCGGCAACCGTCAGCCGACCCTGGCCCTGATTCTGCCTGCGCTGGTCAGCGCACTGCTCTGGCCATGGGTCAGTTACGGGCTTCGCGGGTTGCGCCGACGCTTCAAAATCAATTAACAGGAGCGCGAGCCATTTCCTGGTTTGTGCACTTTGACAGGGAGATGTCACGATGCTTTCGCTTTATCTGGCTTCCGGTTCGCCACGTCGACGTGAGTTACTGACTCAAATCGGCGTGCCGTTCAACACCATCAGTGCTGCCATTGATGAAACCCCTCTTGCGAATGAGTCCCCTGCGGCCTATGTCGAGCGCCTGGCGCACGAAAAGGCCAGGGCGGGATGCGATCGGCTGCTCAAATCCATACTCAGTAGCACTTTTTGTGTGTTGGGCGCCGACACTGCTGTGGTACTTGATGGCCAGATACTCGGCAAGCCGGTCGATGAGGTCGATGCCATGGCTATGCTCATGGCGCTATCCGGCCGCGAGCATGAAGTGCTGACGGCCATTGCGATTATGGATGCCGAGCGCTGCGAAACCCGCGTGATACGCAGTCGGGTCAGCTTTCGAAACATCAGCAAACAAGAAGCCAGACTGTATTGGGCCAGCGGTGAACCTCAGGATAAAGCAGGTGGTTACGCCATCCAGGGGTTGGCCGCAGTCTTTGTTTCAGGCCTCAATGGCAGTTATTCGGGCGTAGTGGGGTTGCCTGTGTGCGAAACCGCAGAACTGCTGGGGCATTTCGGCATACCCTGTTGGCAAAACCTTAACGTGCACTGAATTGTGCACCTACGAGACGTGGCACTAATGTGATGACGCCTGAACGAGACCCAGCCATGAGTGAAGAGATCCTGATCAACATCACGCCGATGGAATCGCGCGTGGCGGTGGTAGAGAACGGTGTTCTGCAAGAGGTGCATGTCGAGCGTACCCAGCGCCGGGGCATTGTTGGCAATATTTATAAAGGCAAGGTGGTCAGGGTTTTGCCCGGCATGCAGGCTGCCTTTGTCGATATCGGTCTGGATCGTGCTGCTTTTATTCACGCTTCTGAAATTTCCCTGCGCGAAGGCCAGGCCGTTGAAAGCATCAGCGCCCTGGTGCATGAAGGCCAGAGCCTGGTGGTGCAAGTCACCAAAGACCCGATTGCCTCCAAGGGCGCGCGTCTGACCACCCAGTTATCCATCCCTTCACGCTATCTGGTGTACATGCCGCGCACGGCCCATGTCGGTATTTCGTTGAAAATCGAAGACGAAGCCGAGCGTGAGCGCCTTAAACAGGTGGTCAGCGATTGCGTGGCCAAAGAGGGGATCAAGGAAGCCGGTGGTTTTATCCTGCGCACGGCGGCCGAGGGTGCCGGGGCAGATGAAATTCTGATGGATATTCGTTATTTGCGGCGGCTGTGGGACCAGATCGGAGCACAGATCAAAACCGTCGGTGCCCCGACCGTGATCTATGAAGACCTGGGCCTGGCGTTGCGCACACTGCGTGACCTGGTCAGCCCCAAGATTGAAAAAATCCGCATTGATTCCCGCGAGACCTTTCAACGGACCACGCAGTTTGTTGCCGAACTGATGCCGGAAATTGCCGATCGCCTGGAGCACTACCCGGGCGAGCGCCCGATTTTTGATTTGTATGGCGTCGAAGACGAGATCCAGAAAGCACTGGATCGCAAGGTACCGCTCAAGTCCGGCGGTTATCTGGTGGTTGACCCGGCAGAAGCGATGACCACCATCGACGTCAACACGGGTGCGTTTGTGGGGCACCGCAATCTCGAAGAAACCATCTTCAAGACCAATCTGGAAGCTGCCACCGCCATTGCCCGGCAACTGCGCCTGCGGAACCTGGGCGGCATCATCATTATCGACTTCATCGACATGGAAGATGAAGAGCACCAGCGTCAGGTATTGCGCACCCTCGAAAAACAACTCGAGCGTGATCACGCCAAGACCAACATCATCGGCATTACCGAGCTGGGTCTGGTGCAGATGACCCGCAAGCGCACCCGCGAAAGCCTTGAGCAGGTACTGTGCGAGCCCTGCGTGTGCTGTCAGGGGCGCGGCAAGCTGAAAACCGCAGAAACTATCTGCTACGAAATTTTCCGTGAAATTCTGCGCGAAGCTCGTGCTTATCAGGCTGTTGGCTATCGTGTATTGGCTAACCAGAAAGTTGTCGACCGCTTGCTGGATGAAGAATCGGGCAACGTCGCGGAGCTGGAAGGATTTATCGGGCGTACGATCCGTTTTCAGGTCGAAACCATGTATTCCCAGGAACAATACGACGTGGTGCTGCTCTGAAGTATCCTGCATGCCGCATTAAAAAGGGGCTAACTCCTGCCCCTTTGATCATCATTGAAGGGGCCGCCTGACATGGAGCGTCTGACACGCTTTTTTGCCGCGTTGACCCGCTGGGGATTAGGGGCCTGTGCCCTGATTTTGGTACTCACGGCGTTGTACGTCAGCCTGGGCCGCGAGCTCACGCCGCTGATCGCCGAATATCGCCTGGAAGTCCAGAACAAAGCCCGTGAAGCCTTGGGCGTGCCCTTGACCATTGGCAGCCTTGAAGGGCGCTGGGATGGCATGGGGCCGGTGCTGCTGGCCCACGATGTCATGGTCGGCGAGGGCAACAGTGCCCTGCGTCTGGATCAGGTACAGGTGGTTCCCGATGTCTGGGCCAGCCTGCTGAACCGCGACATTCGCCTCGCCCATGTGCAACTCGATGGCCTGCAACTGAGCTTGCGTCAGGACCAGGCCGGTCATTGGGCGCTTGAAGGTTTTGCGCTCCAGGACGATCAGCCGCTGGACCCGGAGCAATTGCTCAATCAACTGCAGCAGGTTGCCCGGGTGTCCCTGCTCGACAGCCAGGTAACTCTGGAACCCTGGAAGCACGCCCCGCTGACCCTGACTTATGTGGGGCTTACCCTTGATGCGGGTGCTTCTGATCAGCGTCTCGATACCCGCTTCACCCTGCCTGACGGCCAGCCTGTGGCGATGAGTCTCAAAACTCAAATCCAGGCCGGTCATTGGCGTGACGGTGCAGCCCAGGCTTATCTGAGCCTGCCACAAAGTGATTGGGCCAAATGGCTGCCAGCCAGCCTGATCAATCCCTGGAAAGTGTCTGAGCTAAAAGCCGGTGGCGAATTCTGGTTTAACTGGAGCAAGGGCTCGGTGCAAAGTGCCGTTGCGCGCTTGAACGCGCCATCCATGCGCGGTGCTTATGCAGAGCGCAAGCCTGAGGCGATTGAGGACCTGGCAATGCGTGCCTGGATTCAGCGCGCAGATCAGGGCTACAAGGTAGTGCTGGACTCGCTGGCGATGAATGTGGGCAAGAGCCGCTGGGAAACCCGCATGCAACTGCAACAGTTCGCAGCCACTGATAAAGAACTGGAGCGCTGGCATCTACAGGCCGATCATCTGGACCTGACCCCGATCACCCCGTTGATGGACTCCCTCGCGCCGGTGCCAGAGGCCGCCGCTGAAGTCATCGACCAGCTGAAAGTGACGGGCACATTACGTAATGTGCTGGTCGACTACCGGCCCGCTGCGACCGACGAGCAAAAGCTCAGTTTCGCGGCCAACTTGCAGCAAGTGGGCTTCAACGCCACCCACGGTGCCCCGGCGGCACGTAATGTCAGCGGATTGATCAGCGGCGACCTGGGCAAGGGCGAGCTGCGACTGGACAGCAAAGATTTCTCGCTGCACCTGGAGCCGATTTTTGCCAGGCCCTGGCAATACCTGCAGGCCAACGCCTTGCTCACGTGGAAGCTGGATGAAAACAGCTTCACCCTGATAGCACCTGCCATCAAAGTGCTGGGGGAAGAAGGCAAGATTGCCGCTGACTTCCTGATCCGTATTCATATGGATCACTCTGAAGAAGACTATATGGACCTGCGGGTCGGCCTGACCGATGGTGATGGGCGCTTCACTCCAAAATACCTGCCTGAGGTATTGAGCCCGGCGCTCACCGAATGGCTGAGTACGGCCATCATCAAGGGCTCGGTTGACGAAGGTTTCTTCCAGTATCAGGGCTCGCTCAGTCACGATGCGGTGGCCGCCGCGCGCAACATCAGCCTGTTCTTCAAGGTTCATGGTGCCGAGCTGGATTTCCAGCCCGGCTGGCCCCATGTGCGCAATGTGTCGGGTGATGTATTCATCGAAGACAGCGGCGTACGCATCATGGCCAGCAAGGGCCAGTTGCTCGACACCCAGGTGCGCAATGTCGCGGTCAGTATTCCCCACGTGCCGACTGGCAAGGTCAGCCACCTGTACCTGGACGGTGACTTCGACGGTGGCCTGGGCGACGGTTTGAAAATCCTCCAGGAGGCGCCGATAGGCACGGCTGAAACCTTTGCCGGCTGGCAAGGCGAAGGCTCGCTCAAAGGCCGGGTCGACCTTGATATCCCGCTGGAGAAAGGTGTCGAACCGAAAATTCTGGTGGACTTCAAAACCGACAAGGCGCGTTTGAAACTGAGCAATCCCGAACTTGAATTGACCCAGCTCAAGGGCGACTTCCGTTTTGACAGCGCCAAAGGTTTGAGCGGCAAAGGTATCAGTGCCAGGGCTTTTGATCGTCCGGTCACCGCGCAGATATTCGCCGATGGCAAACCTGGCAGGCTGAGTACCCGGGTTGTTGCCAGTGGTCAGGTCGGGGTCAAGAAACTCACCGACTGGCTCAAGTTCTATCAGCCGATTCCGGTCTCCGGGGATTTGCCTTTTCAACTGCAACTCACCCTGGATGGTGCGGACAGCCAGTTGCGGGTCAGCTCCAGCCTCAAGGGGGCGGTGGTTGACCTGCCTGCACCCTTCGGTCTGGCCGCCAACCAGACCCGCAACAGTGTATTTCGCATGACCTTGCAGGGCGCCGAGCGCCGTTACTGGTTTGACTACGGTGATCTGGCAAACCTGACCTTCGCTGCGCCTGACGGCAAATTCGAAGACGGTCGTGGCGAGTTGTTTCTGGGGGCTGGCGATCCCGTGTTGCCACCCGGTAAAGGGTTGCGTATTCGCGGCGTGCTGTCGGAACTGGATGTTGCTCCCTGGCAGGCACTGGTCGAGCGTTATGCGGGCAAGGACCCCGGAGGCAGCGCCAAGCAGATGCTCAGCAGTGCGGATTTCAAAGTCGGCAAGCTGAACGCGTTTGGTACGCAACTGGATCAGGTCAGTCTGCAAATGAAGCGCAGCGCGGCGTCCTGGGGCTTACAGATCAATAGCAAACAGGCCACCGGCGCAGTGACCTTGCCCGATGCCAAAAATGCCCCGATCGTGATCACTATGCAGACCATTCGCCTGCCGGCGCCTGATCCCAAGGCGGTGACTGACGACAATGCTCCGGACCCGCTGGCTTCGGTTGATCCACGCAAAATACCGGCGCTGGACATCATCATTCGCCAGCTTTATCAGGGGTCTGACTTGTTGGGTGCCTGGTCGCTGAATGTGCGGCCGAACAACCGCGGCATCAGCCTCAACAATCTGAACCTGGGGCTCAAGGGCTTGCTGCTCGAAGGCTCGGGCGGTTGGGAAGGGGGAGCCGGTGCCAGCAACAGTTGGTACAAAGGCCGTATCGGCGGACGCAACCTGGCCGATGTCCTGAAGAACTGGGGCTTTGCGCCGAGTGTGACCAGTAACAATTTCCATGTGGATGTCGATGGGCGCTGGCCCGGCTCTCCGGCCTGGATCGGCCTCAAGCGCTTCTCGGGCACTCTGGATGCCTCGCTGAACAAAGGTCAGTTTGTCGAGGTCGATGGCAGCGCTCAGGTGCTGCGTATCTTTGGCCTGCTGAACTTCAATGCCATCGGCCGCCGCTTGCGTCTGGACTTCTCGGATCTGTTTGGCAAGGGTCTGAGCTATGACCGGGTCAAAGGCGTGCTGAATGCCACAAATGGCGTTTACAGCACCTCCAGACCCGTCCTGATGACCGGGCCGTCGACTAACCTTGAACTCAGCGGCACGTTGAATATGATCACCGACCAGGTCAACGCCAAGTTGCTGGTCACGCTGCCTGTGACCAACAATCTGCCCCTTGCGGCGCTGTTGGTGGGCGGGCCGGCGGCAGGCGGAGCAATGTTCTTGCTCAACAAGTTGATCGGTGATCAGGTGTCGCGCTTCGCCAGCGTGCAATACAGCATCCAGGGCCCGTGGGCCGATCCGAAGATCACCTTCGACAAGCCTTTTGAGAAAAACTAGGAGTAGCATGGCGTCAGACATTTCAAGGAGTGCGCCATGTCGTTTGCAGTGATTCAGATGGTCAGCCAGAGCGATGTGCTGGCCAATCTGGCCCAGGCCCGCCGCCTGTTGGAGCAGGCCGCCGGGCGTGGCGCGCGGCTGGCGGTATTGCCCGAAAATTTCGCGGCAATGGGTCGCCGGGATATCGCCGATATCGGCCGCGCCGAGGCCGTGGGGCAGGGGCCGATCCTGCCATGGTTGAAACAGGCCGCCCGAGACCTCAACTTATGGATAGTGGCGGGTACTTTGCCGCTGCCGCCCGAAGGGCAACCAGATGCCAAGGTCAATGCCTGTTCATTGTTGATCAACGCCGATGGCGAGCAGGCCGCGCGATACGACAAACTGCACCTGTTTGATGTGGACGTGTCTGACAGCCGTGGCCGTTACCGTGAATCCGATGACTATGCGCCCGGGGCACAGGTAGTGGTGGCAGATACCCCGGTTGGCAAACTGGGCCTGAGCGTATGTTACGACCTGCGTTTTCCGGAGCTGTATAGCGAACTGCGGGCTGCCGGGGCTGAATTGATTACCGCGCCTTCGGCCTTTACCGCCGTTACCGGGCAAGCACACTGGGACATACTGATCCGTGCCCGGGCGATAGAAACCCAATGCTACCTGTTGGCTGCAGCCCAGGGTGGCGTGCATCCCGGGCCGCGTGAAACCTGGGGGCATGCTGCAATTATCGACCCTTGGGGGCGAGTGCTGGCAGAGCAGGCCCAAGGCGAAGGGGTGCTGCTGGCCGAGCGCGACAATGCCGAGCAGGCGGCCATCAGGGCGCGCATGCCGGTGGTGAATCATCGACGATTTTTTTCCCGGGGCGCTCAGGAGCAGGTTTAGAGGCGTTTCGGTCAGATGCATTTTTTGTGGGAGCTGGCTTGCCAGTGATAGCAGCACGGACAGAGACAGATCAACTCGTCTGCATCGCCGGCAAGCCAGCTCCCGCAGTAATTTTCAGGCCCGTGGGTTCAGCACTCAAAGATGCTGAAGCAGGGGCCAAGACGGAGTGAATATGAGCGACTTGTTGACCTCAGTCAGCGAACATCTGCTGGCACCGGGCGGTGTCACCATTGAAAGCCTGCAAAGTGTTTTGGGTGATCTGGCCGGGCCGGGCATCGACGCAGCAGATCTGTATTTCCAGGGCCAGATATCCGAGTCCTGGGCGCTGGAAGACGGCATCGTCAAGGAAGGCAGCTTCAGCCTTGATCAAGGTGTCGGCGTGCGCGCCCAGTCTGGCGAGAAAACCGGATTTTCCTACAGTAACGCCATCACCCTGGAAGCACTGGGCCTGGCTGCACGTGCTGCGCGCTCGATCTCGCGTGCCGGGCAAAACGGCACCGTTCAGGCTTTCACCACCCAGGACGTGGCGCAGTTGTATGCGCCCGACAACCCGCTGGAAGTGATCAGCCGCGCAGAAAAGGTCGAGTTGCTCAAGCGTATCGATGCTGCTACCCGGGCCCTTGATCCGCGTATTCAGCAGGTCACCGTGAGCATGGCCGGGGTCTGGGAGCGGATCCTGGTGGCATCCACCGACGGCGGTCTGGCTGCGGATGTGCGGCCTTTGGTGCGCTTCAATGTGAGTGTCATCGTTGAGCAAAATGGCCGTCGCGAGCGCGGCGGTCATGGCGGTGGCGGGCGTACCGATTACCGCTACTTCCTCACTGAAGACCGTGCCATGGGCTATGCCCGTGAGGCGCTGCGCCAGGCACTGGTCAATCTTGAGGCCGTACCGGCTCCAGCGGGCACCATGCCGGTGGTACTGGGTTCCGGCTGGTCCGGCGTGTTGCTGCACGAAGCAGTCGGTCATGGCCTGGAAGGCGATTTCAACCGCAAGGGCAGTTCGGCCTACAGCGGGCGCATGGGCGAGATGGTTGCCTCCAAGCTGTGCACCATCGTTGATGACGGCACCCTGGCCGGTCGTCGTGGCTCGCTGAGCGTGGATGACGAAGGCACCCCGACCGAGTGCACCACGCTGATCGAAAATGGCGTACTCAAGGGTTACATGCAGGACAAGCTCAATGCCCGACTGATGGGTGTGGCCCGCACCGGCAATGGCCGTCGCGAGTCCTACGCGCATCTGCCGATGCCGCGCATGACCAACACCTACATGCTGGGTGGCGAAAGTGATCCGGCCGAAATCATTGCTTCGGTGAAGAAAGGCATCTACTGCGCCAATCTGGGCGGCGGACAGGTGGATATCACCAGCGGCAAGTTCGTGTTCTCCACCAGTGAGGCGTACATGATCGAAGACGGCAAAATCACTTACCCGATCAAAGGCGCGACCCTGATTGGCAACGGGCCGGAAGCGATGAGCAAGGTGTCGATGGTCGGTAACGATCTGACGCTGGACAGCGGCGTGGGCACGTGTGGCAAGGATGGGCAGTCGGTGCCGGTGGGTGTGGGTCAGCCAACCTTGAAGATTGACGCGATCACCGTAGGCGGTACAGGCGGGTGATAAAGACTGGGTGGACTGCAATGCAGCCCACTCAT
Organism: Pseudomonas paraversuta; assembly: GCF_904067025.1. NCBI lineage: Bacteria > Pseudomonadati > Pseudomonadota > Gammaproteobacteria > Pseudomonadales > Pseudomonadaceae > Pseudomonas > Pseudomonas paraversuta. The sequence goes on along the minus strand of NZ_CAJFDA010000001.1, from coordinate 4,079,061 downwards.
TGGTCGGGGATCAACGCAGACCGCGTTGAACCTCGTCCAGGTCACGAATGTACTTGAACAATTTGCGGCTTGCGGCCGGCGCCTTGTTATGGGCAAGTTCGTGTTGAGCCTGACGCACGAGCGAACGCAATTGCTGGCGGTCGGTCTCGGGGAAATCGGCAACGAACTTTTCAAGTACGTCGTCGGAGCCCGCAATCAAGCGGTCACGCCAGCGTTCGAGTCCGTGGAAACGTTCGTTGTATTGGCGCGAAGAGGCATCTACTTGATCAATCAATGCAAGGATTTCGTCGATCGGTTGATCACGCATCAGCTTGCCGATGAACATCATATGGCGCTTGCGCGCAATATTGGCCGTGTGTTTTGGAGCATCTGCCAGAGCCTTGCGCAAGGCGTCGGTCAAAGGCAGTTTTTTCAGCAAATCAGGCTTGAGTGTCGTGAGACGCTCGCCCAGATCAACCAGAGCATGCAGCTCTTTCTTGACCTGTGTTTTGCTTTTTTCGCCGTCGAAGGCGTCGTCGTAAGAATCAACCATGGTGGCAGTCCGCAAAGAAACGCCGCCATGATAACCAGTCGGGGGCCGCTTGTCCGGCCCGGTCGCTCGGCGGCCCTGCCGAAAACAGAATTTGAGTGGAGAAAACCATGAGTGCAGTACAAAGCGTCGGCCCGCAGGCCTTGCCGGCACTGCAGGAGCAAGTAGAGCAAATCATTGCTGAAGCCAGGCGTCAGGGGGCCAGCGCCTGTGAAGTGGCAGTGTCACTGGAGCAGGGGCTGTCGACTTCTGTACGTCAGCGCGAAGTTGAAACCGTTGAGTTCAACCGCGACCAGGGATTTGGCATCACGCTCTATGTGGGTCAGCGCAAGGGGTCGGCCAGCACTTCGGCCACCGGTCCCGATGCCATCCGCGAAACCGTTGCGGCGGCTCTGGCAATCGCCAAACACACTTCTGAAGATGAAAGCTCGGGCTTGGCCGACGCCAGCCTGATGGCGCGCGACCTGAAAGACTTTGATGTCTTCCACACCTGGGATATCACCCCGGAACAAGCCATCGAAAAAGCGCTGGCTTGCGAAGCCGCGGCATTCGAGGCCGACAGCCGCATCAAAAACGCCGACGGCACCACCCTGAGCACCCACCAGGGCTGCCGGGTGTATGGCAACAGCAACGGTTTTATCGGTGGCTCGGCTTCGACCCGCCACAGCCTGAGCTGCGTGATGATTGCCGAAGGCGACGGCCAGATGCAGCGTGACTACTGGTATGACGTTAATTGCCAGGGTGAGTTGTTGATGGATGCAGCAACCATCGGCAAGCGCGCAGCAGAGCGGGCGGCCCGGCGACTGGGTTCGCGTCCGGTGCCCACCTGCGAAGTGCCGGTGCTGTTCTCGGCCGAGCTGGCCGGCGGCTTGTTTGGCAGCTTCCTGGGGGCGATCTCGGGGGGCAACCTGTACCGCAAGTCATCCTTCCTGCTGGACGCGATGGGCCAGCAGATCTTCCCTGAATGGCTGACCCTGGATGAGCGCCCGCATTTGATGCGTGCCATGGGCAGTTCGTCGTTCGATAACGATGGCCTGGCCACCTACGCCAAACCGTTCATCAAAGACGGCGAGCTGGTGTCCTACATCCTCAGCACCTATTCCGGACGCAAGCTGGGCCTGCCAAGTACCGCCAACGCGGGCGGCGTGCACAACCTGTTCGTGACCCATGGCGATGAAGACCAGGCCGCGTTGATCCGGCGCATGGGGCGCGGTTTGTTCGTCACCGAGCTGATGGGCAGCGGGCTTAACATGGTGACGGGGGATTACTCCCGTGGCGCCGCAGGTTTCTGGGTCGAGAATGGCGAGATCCAGTTCCCGGTTCAGGAAGTGACCATCGCCGGCAACATGCGTGACATGTTCAAGCAGATCGTTGCCGTAGGTAATGACCTGGAGTTGCGCAGCAACATCCGCACCGGCTCCGTGTTGATTGAACGGATGACTGTGGCTGGCAGCTAATTCCTCCCGGCGTACACCAGGGCGTATCACCTGTCGGGGGGATACGCCTTTTTTGTGTCTGCAGAAGATTGCGCGGCACAGCCTTTAGCAGGCTTGTGTTGATAATCAATATCGCTTAATAATGAATCTCATTATCGAGTGAGCCTGGGTCATGAGTTCTGCCTTGCATGAAGGGCCTTATCTGGAAAGCTGGCGCTGGATGAGCCGCCAGATCCGTTGCGGGCTGGCGCCTGATGAACCGCGCCTGATTGAGCACTACCTGGCCGAGGGCCGCTATCTGGCCTGCTGCACGTCAACGTCGCCCTGGACGATTGCCGTGACCAGCTTCCGGCTGCTGCTGGACACCGCAAGCGACACTGCGCTGCCCTGGCAGTGGCGCACCCTGTGTCTGGACCACGCCTGGCGTCCGCTGCGCGATATCGAAACTCAAGCCCTGTGTGCCTGCCGTCTCAAGCACTGGCAAAGCTTTGCCTGGCGATTGGCCACCTGCGAGCTCGAGCCCTCCATTTCTCTAACAGAACTGCTGCAAGGATTTCCCGATGAGTAATACCCGTATCGAACGTGACAGCATGGGTGAATTGCACGTGCCTGAGGCTGCGCTGTATGGAGCCCAAACCCAGCGTGCGGTGAATAACTTCCCGATCAGTCATCAGCGCATGCCTGCGCAATTCATTCGCGCACTGATCCTGGCCAAGGCTGCCGCGGCCAAGGCCAACGTAGAACTCAAGCAGATCAGCGAAGCGCAGGGCAACGCCATAGTCGAGGCCACGCAGATTCTTTTGGCCGGCGATTTCATGGAGCACTTCCCGGTGGATATTTTCCAGACCGGCTCGGGCACCAGCTCCAACATGAATGCCAACGAAGTGATTGCCACGCTGGCCTCCCGGGTACTGGGAGAGGCGGTCAATGCCAATGATCACGTCAACTGCGGGCAAAGCAGCAACGACATCATCCCCACCACCATTCACGTCAGCGCCGCGCTGGGCCTGCATGAGGAGCTGCTGCCGGCGCTGTCCCATCTGGTGCAGGTGATTGAGCATAAGGCTGAACAGGTTCACGTTTACGTCAAAACCGGCCGCACGCACCTGATGGACGCCATGCCGGTGCGCATGAGCCAGGTTCTCAATGGCTGGGCGCAGCAGCTGCGGGCCAATATCGGGCACTTGCACGACCTGCAGCCGGCCCTGCAATCGCTGGCCCAGGGTGGCACTGCTGTGGGCACCGGGGTCAACGCGCATGCGCAATTCGCCGGGCTGTTCAGTCAGCAGCTCAGCGCACTGACCCATGTGCAATTCACTCCGGGTAAAGACCTGTTCGCCCTGATCGGTTCGCAGGATACCGCCGTATCCGTCTCGGGCCAGCTCAAGGCTACGGCCGTATCGCTGATGAAAATCGCCAACGACCTGCGCTGGATGAACTCCGGCCCGCTGGCCGGCCTGGGCGAGATCGAGCTTGAAGCCTTGCAGCCGGGCTCTTCGATCATGCCGGGCAAGGTCAACCCGGTGATTCCTGAAGCCACGGCCATGGTTGCGGCCCAGGTGATCGGCAATGACACGGTGATCACCATCGCCGGTCAGTCCGGCAATTTCGAACTGAATGTGATGTTGCCGGTGATTGCCCGCAACCTGCTGGGCAGCATCGAACTGCTGGCCAATTCCAGCCGTTTGCTGGCGGACAAGGCGATCGCCAGCTTCAAGGTTAATGACGCCAAGCTAAAGGAAGCGCTGTCGCGCAACCCGATTCTGGTGACGGCGCTGAATCCGATCATTGGCTATCAAAAGGCCGCTGAAATAGCCAAGACCGCCTATCAACAGGGGCGCCCGGTGATAGACGTTGCCCTTGAATACACAGATCTGCCACGCAGCCAGCTTGAAGTCTTGCTCGATCCCGAGAAGCTGACAGCCGGCGGCGTTTAACCCCTCGCCTGGAGGTTCACATGGAGCACTGGAAACGCACGATCGAAAGAGCCAATCGCTGTTTCGCTGAGGGCGAGCTGGTCGATGCCCGCGAGCATTATCTGCAAGCGCTTGCGCTGGCCCAGGTCCTGCTCGAGCGCTGGAGTGATGCCGATGAGGCGGTGGCGGCCTGCGTTATTTCGCACCACAACCTGGCAGATTTGCATCTGCGCCTCAATCAGCCAGAGGAGAGCGTCGAGTACCTCTGCGCCATTCACCAGCGCTTGTTGCAAACCATGCAGAACCCGCGTCTGGGGCCGGCATTGCGAGAAGCAGCGCTGCGTCAGAGCAGCAAAACCTATGTCGAGCTTTTGAACTTCATCAGCGATCACGGCGAATACCCGCGTTCCAATCTGTTGCTCAAAAGACCCGTGGCGCAGTCCGGTCACGGGTTTTCAACAGTCAGCGGCCATCATCCAGGAGCACATTGATATGACTTTTACCTTGCCTGCCTTGCCTTATGCCTACGACGCACTTGAGCCGCATATCGATGCGCAAACCATGGAGATTCACTACACCAAGCATCACCAGACCTATATCAACAACCTGAATGCCGCAGTGGAAGGGACTGAATGGGCGCAGTGGCCGGTTGAAAAATTGCTCGCCGGAGTTCAGCAACTGCCGGAAAAGCTGCGGGCCGCAGTCATCAACCAGGGTGGCGGACATGCCAATCACTCGCTGTTCTGGCAAGTCATGAGCCCGCAGGGCGGCGGTAATCCGGACGGTGCGCTGGCCAAGGCGATTGATCAGCAACTGGGTGGCCTGGAACTGTTCAAGGAGAACTTCACCAAGGCCGCCCTGACCCGTTTTGGCAGCGGTTGGGCATGGTTGAGCGTGACCCCGCAAAAGACCCTGGTGGTGGAAAGCAGCGGCAACCAGGACAGCCCGCTGATGAATGGCAACACCCCGATTCTGGGGCTCGACGTATGGGAGCACGCTTACTACCTGCGCTATCAGAATCGCCGTCCGGAATATATCAATGCGTTTTACAACGTGATCAATTGGCCAGAAGTGGCGCGCCGGTATCAAGCAGCGATTGCCTGAGCCTACTTAAAAGGATTCGGGCCGATTATGGGCACGCAAATATTGGCAGTCGGCGGGGTGCGGATGTTCCGTTATGCCCTCGGCATGCTCTTGCTGTTGGCGGGCACGGCCTTGTTGGTGGCCAAGGGACTGCTCTGGCTGGACCTTGAGCCAAGAATGTTGCGGGCGTTGCAGGGCGGATCGCTCTGCGCGCTGGGCACCGCTTTAGGCGCAGTACCGGTACTGGTCATCCGCAAAATGCCGGTGGCGGTGAGCGATACCTTGTTGGGCTTCGGGGCCGGGGTGATGCTGGCCGCCACGGCTTTCTCGCTGGTTGTGCCCGGCATTGCGTCGGCCCAAAGCCTGGGGTTGTCATCATGGGCGTCGAGCGGGCTGGTCAGTGCGGGCATCCTGCTGGGAGCGTTCTGTCTGTTTTTGCTCGATCGCAAGGTCAGCGGAGCGGGGCCGGAGATGTTCCTCAACCGGCCTGGCGAGCCGCTGATTGCGCCACGTATCTGGTTGTTTGTCATTGCGATTGTGGCGCACAACATTCCTGAAGGAATGGCGGTCGGGGTGTCGGCAGGGGGCGGCATGCCGGATGCCGATAGCCTGGCGATGGGCATCGCCCTGCAGGATGTGCCGGAAGGTCTGGTGATCGCATTAGTGTTGGCGGGTGCCGGGATGTCGCGGGTCAAGGCATTCCTGATTGGCGCCGCTTCCGGTCTGGTCGAACCGGTATTTGCGCTGCTCTGTGCCTGGCTGGTGAATTTGGCCGAGGTGTTGTTGCCACTGGGCCTGGCGCTGGCAGCCGGGGCCATGTTGCTGGTGGTGACGCAAGAAGTGATCCCCGAGTCGCGGCGCAATGGTCACGAGAAGCTTGCAAGCCTGGGGTTATGCGTCGGGTTTTGCTTGATGATGTTGATGGATACGGCGTTGGGGTAAACGCTGCAAACTGCCGGGGGAGCGTCTAGCGGCGCTCCTGCAATTGGTTATTCGCCCTCGTCAAAGTAGTTGTTGATGAGTTTGACCAGTGCATCCAGTGCTTCCTGGTCTTGTTCGCCCTCGGTCTTGAGGTGGATCTTTGTGCCCTTGCCAGCGGCCAGCATCATCATGGCCATGATGCTTTTACCATCGACCATGGATTCTGCGGTACGTCCTGCTCTTACCTGGCATGGAAACTGTCCGGCTATGCCTACGAACTTGGCGGATGCCCGAGCGTGCAAGCCCAGCTTGTTGATGATTTCAATTTCCAGTGCAGGCATCGCGGGGTTGATCCTTTCAAGTAAGGTCGCGGTGGCGAACCTGGACATTCTTCAGAGTTTGTTGCAGGCATTTGCCGAGTCGCTCGGTCAGATACACCGAGCGGTGATGACCGCCAGTGCAGCCGATCCCTATGGTGACATAGGCGCGGTTGCTGGCGGCGAAGCGGGGTAGCCATTTGAGCAGGTAGCTGGAGATGTCCTGGAACATCTCTTCGACATCAGGCTGCGCTGCCAGGTAATCCGCAACGGGCTGATCCAGCCCTGACAGCTCGCGCAGTTCGGGCTTCCAGTAGGGGTTGGGCAAGCAACGCACGTCAAATACCAGGTCGGCATCGACCGGCATGCCGCGCTTGAAGCCAAACGACTCAACCAGAAAGGCTGTGCCGGGTTCAGGCTTGTTCAGCAGGCGCAGCTTGATGGTGTCGCGCAGCTGATACAGGTTCAGATTGGTGGTGTTGATCGTCAGGTCGGCAAGGTCGGCAATGGGCCCGAGCAACTGGCTCTCATCACGAATGGCCTCGGCCAGTGAACGGCTCGCGCTGCTCAGTGGATGCCGCCGACGGGTTTCCGAGAAGCGCTTGAGCAAGGTTTCTTCATCGGCGTCGAGGTACAGAACATCGCACTGGATATGCCGGTTGCGCACTTCTTCAAGCAATTGCGGAAAGCGTGACAAATGGCTTGGCAGGTTTCGCGCATCGATCGATACCGCCACCAGCGGCTGCGCCAGTTCAGTATGAATCAGTGCACGTTCCGCCAGCTCTGGCAGCAAGCCGGCGGGCAGGTTGTCGATGCAATAGAAACCGTTATCTTCGAGGACGGCGAGGGCGGTGCTTTTACCGGAGCCGGAGCGTCCGCTGACAATGACTAGGCGCATGATAATTAACCGTTCTGTACGTCCAGAACAACCTGATACAGCGCTTCGTTACTGGGTGCGCTGCGTAATCGTTCACGCACATCTTTGCGGTCGAGCATGCTGGCGATCTGCCGCAGCAGTTCCAGGTGTGCGTCGGTAGCAGCTTCTGGCACCAGCAAAACGAACAACAGGTCGACCGGCGCGCCATCGATGGCGTCGAAATCTATGGGAGCGTCAAGATGTAGCAAGGCACTGACAGGCGACTCGCAGCCCTTGAGGCGGCAATGGGGGATGGCGATGCCGTTACCAAAACCGGTGGATCCCAGTTTTTCACGGGCAATAAGGCTCTCGAAGACATCTTGCATTTCCAGACCCGGCACTTCGCGGCTGATCAGGGTGGCAATTTGTTCGAGTGCGCGCTTTTTACTGCCGCCCGGCGCGTTCACCAAGGAACGGCCGGGGGTCAGGATATTTTCAAGTCGAATCATGGTTATGGAGTATTAACGACCCGTGGCGCCCTGGAGCAGGCTTTGGGTCTTTTCCTTATGCTTTTTCAGTTGGCGATCAAGCTTGTCGTAGAGGCTGTCAATGGCCGCATACATGTCTGGATCGACGGCATTGGCGACAACTTCGCCACCGTGAATATTGAGGGTGGCCTCGATTTTCTGTTTTAGTTTTTCAACAGAGAGAATCACCTGCACATTGGTGATCTTGTCGAAGTGACGTTCCAGCCGTGCGAATTTTTCGTTGATCGAGTCGCGGAGCGCTTGGGTGACTTCCAGATGTTGTCCACTGATGTTGACTTGCATGCAGTTTCTCCTTCTGTTGCCATTGCATAAAGTGGCAGGCCGACCAGCCTGCCACTGAAACGCTGTGGCCCGTGGCTTACATCAAACGCTTGCGTTCGCTCGAAGGCGCTATCCCTAAGGACTCGCGGTACTTGGCGACGGTGCGACGGGCCACCTGAATACCTTGTGCCTCCAGTAAACCAGCGATCTTGCTGTCACTCAACGGCTTTTTCTGATTTTCAGCCGCCACCAGTTTTTTGATGATGGCGCGTATCGCAGTGGACGAGCATTCACCACCTTCGGAGGTGCTGACGTGACTGGAAAAAAAGTACTTCAATTCATAAATGCCCCGCGGGGTATGCATGAATTTCTGGGTGGTGACCCGGGAAATGGTTGATTCGTGCATGCCGACGGCTTCTGCAATGTCATGCAGTACCAAAGGTTTCATTGCCTCGTCGCCATACTCCAGAAAACCGCGCTGATGCTCCACGATCTGGGTCGCCACTTTCATCAGGGTTTCGTTGCGGCTCTGCAGGCTTTTGATGAACCAGCGCGCTTCTTGCAGCTGATTGCGCATGAAGGTGTTGTCGGCGCTGGTGTCGGCACGACGAACGAATCCTGCGTATTGCGGGTTGACCCGCAGGCGCGGTACCGACTCCTGGTTAAGCTCGACCAGCCAGCGTTCGTTGTCTTTACGAACGATCACGTCAGGCACGACGTATTCGGCTTCGCCGGATTCGATCTGCGACCCCGGACGTGGATTAAGGCTCTGTACCCGTTCGATGACCTGGCGCAGTTCGTCTTCTTTGAGCTTCATGCGGCGCATGAGCTGGCTGTAGTCGCGGGCGCCCAGCAGGTCGATGTAATCGGTTACCAGGCGCTTGGCTTCGTTCAACCAGGGCGTGTTGGCCGGTAGCTGGCGCAATTGCAGCAGCAGGCACTCGCTCAGGTTGCGCGCACCAATGCCGGCCGGTTCGAATTGCTGGATACGGTGCAGAACGGCTTCGATTTCATCGAGCTCAATGTCCAGCTCGGGATCGAACGCCTCAAGGATCTCTTCGAGAGTTTCGTCGAGATAGCCCTGGTTGTTGATGCAGTCGATGAGGGTGACGCCGATCAGTCGGTCGGTGTCGGACATCGGTGCCAGGTTCAGTTGCCACAACAGGTGACTTTGCAGGCTCTCACCGGCCGAGGTGCGGGTGGTGAAGTCCCATTCGTCATCATCGTTGCTGGGCAGGCTGCTGGCGCTGGTTTGATAAACGTCTTCCCAGGCTGTGTCGACGGGTAGCTCATTGGGAATGCGTTCGCTCCAGTCGCCTTCTTCCAGGTTGTCCACAGTAGGCGCGGACTCTTGATAGGAAGGTTCCTGGATGTCGCTGTTGGGTTTTTGCTCAATGTTGTCGGCTAAAGGATCTGAATTGTCGAAGTCGTCGCCGTCTTCCTGGCGCTCGAGCATCGGATTGGATTCCAGAGCCTCCTGGATCTCCTGTTGCAGGTCCAGGGTCGACAATTGGAGCAGGCGGATGGCCTGTTGCAGCTGCGGTGTCATCGTCAGCTGCTGGCCCATTCTCAGGACTAGCGATGGTTTCATGGCTGGGGCTTAAGACCTTATTCGCCGGCGCGCATGGCGCCATCCACTACCAAGGCGCGTGAGCGCCAAACATAAGCAAATTATATGCCTGAAACCGGTGCGTTTGCCTAGAGCGCCAAGGTAATAAAAGTCGTGACGACTTTTTGCTGTCCTTGGCGCCCGGGAATTCGCGATGCATCTGGCCTTACAGGCGGAACTCGTGGCCCAGATACACTTCTCTGACCAATTCATTGGCCAGAATGGTTTCAGCATCACCTTCGGCTATCAACTGCCCATCGTTGACGATGTAGGCGGTTTCGCAGATGTCGAGGGTTTCACGGACGTTGTGATCGGTGATCAGTACGCCAATGCCCTTGGCCTTGAGGTGATGAATGATTTGCTTGATGTCGCCCACAGATATCGGGTCAACGCCGGCAAAGGGTTCGTCGAGCAGGATGAATTTCGGGGCGGTTGCCAGTGCCCGGGCGATTTCGACCCTGCGTCGCTCACCACCGGACAGGCTCATGCCGAGGCTGTCGCGGATGTGGCTGATGTGGAACTCCTGCAGCAGGCTTTCGAGTTCCTTGCGACGACCGGCCTTGTCGAGTTCTTTGCGCGTTTCGAGGATCGCCATGATGTTATCGGCGACCGAAAGCTTGCGAAAGATCGAGGCTTCCTGGGGCAGGTAACCGATGCCGGCGCGTGCGCGGCCGTGCATGGGCTGGTGGCTGACATCCAGGTCGTCGATCAGTACGCGTCCCTGGTCAGCCTGGACCAGGCCGACAATCATGTAGAAGCATGTGGTCTTGCCTGCACCGTTAGGGCCGAGCAAACCCACGATTTGCCCGCTGTCGATTGACAGGCTGACATCACGTACCACCTGGCGACTCTTGTAGCTTTTAGCCAAATGCTGGGCTTTGAGGGTTGCCATTACTGGGCCTTCTGCTGGTCGGTTTTCTTCTTCGGCTGGATCACCATGTCGATGCGCGGGCGTGGTGCGGTGACTGTGGAGCCATTGGCGCGTCCGGCGTTTGCGACCTGTTTCACCGTGTCATAGACGATCTTCTCGCCTTCGGTGGTGTTGCCGTCGTTGATGACCTTGGCCTTGTCGATCAGCACAATGCGGTTTTGCGGCGCATGGTACTGAATGGTTACGGCGTAGGCCTGAACCGGCTTGGAGTCGGTTGCTTTTTGCAGCTGCTCGAAATAGGCCAGGTTGCCGACTGAGGTCACGATATCAATTTCACCCGCAGCATTGCGGGTAATAGTGACGGTGTTACCGGTGATTTTCATCGAGCCCTGGGTGATGATTACATCGCCCTTGTAGGTCGCGACGCCTTGTTTGTCATCCAGCTGGGCTTCATTGGCCTGGATGCGGATTGGCTGTTCGTTATCGTTCGGCAGAGCCCAGGCGCTCACGCTTCCCAGTGCTGCGCTCAGGCTGAGCAATAAAGGGAGGGATTTAACGAGACTCATACTGTCCTCTTACGTTGGACAGCAGGTCCATCCTGCCGTCTTTCAAATATGCTTTCATGCCCTTGCCAGTTGTTACGCCGCCAGCGCCGTCGATTCTAACGTCTCGCTCGGTCTGCGCATATTGCTTCTGGGGGAATACAGTCATGCGGGAACTGGTAATAACCGTAGTGCGATTTTTTTCATCTGTGCGGGCCACACGTACCGAGTCGATCAGCTCGACCTCGGTGCCGTCCGGATTAACTTCTCCGCGCTCGCTCTGTACGTGCCACGGGAAGGCCGTGCCGCGGTACATTTGCAGGTCGGGCTTGGTCATCAGGGTGACTTCCGATGACAGCAAATGCTCGATTTTGTCGGATGTCATTTCATACTGCAGTTTGCCGTCCGGCAAGAACTGCAGGCTGCGCGCATTAAGCGCGTAATAGTCGATAGCGCTTTCATCGACGGCCGCTTTAGGGGTGTCGAGAAAACGTTCGGGGCTGATATTCCAGTAGCCAACTGATGCGAACAACGCAGCAATGACCGTGAATAACAGGATGTTACGGATCTTTTTGCTCAGCATGGAAAACTCTATAGGTAGGCTGCGTGGGCCGCGTCTAGACGGCCTTGAGCGCGCAAAATCAACTCGCAGAATTCGCGTGCGGCACCTTCTCCGCCTCGTGCCTGAGTGACGCCATGGGCGTGCTCGCGAACAAAGCTGGCAGCATTGGCAACTGCCATGCCCAGACCAACTCGGCGGATAACCGGTAAATCAGGCAGATCATCGCCCAAATAGGCGACCTGTTCATAGCTTAGGTTGAGTTGGCCAAGAAGCTCGTCCAATACCACCAACTTGTCTTCGCGCCCCTGATACAGGTGCGCGATCCCCAGGTTTTGTGCGCGACGTTCAACCACCGGGGTTTTACGGCCGCTGATAATCGCGGTCTGAACCCCGGCGGCCATCAGCATCTTGATACCCAGACCGTCCAGCGTGTTGAAGGTCTTGAACTCGCTGCCGTCTTCAAGGAAGTACAGGCGGCCGTCGGTCAAAACCCCGTCAACGTCGAAAATGGCAAGTTTTATGTCTTTGCCGCGCTTGAGTAGTTCAAGGGTCATTACATCACTCCTGCGCGTAGCAAGTCGTGCATGTTCAAGGCACCAACCGGCCGGTCTTCCTTGTCGACTACAACCAGTGCGTTGATTTTGTGGTCTTCCATGATTTTCAAGGCTTCGGCGGCGAGCATGTCGGCCCGTGCGGTTTTGCCATGGGGGGTCATGACTGCATCAATGCTTGCGTTGCGGATATCGATTTCGCGATCCAGGGTTCTGCGCAAGTCACCGTCAGTGAAGATTCCGGCCAGGCGACCATCTTCTTCTATAACCACGGTCATGCCGAGACCTTTGTGCGTCATTTCCATCAATGCATCCTTGAGCAGCGTGCCGCGGACAACCTGCGGCAAGTCTGCGCCCGAGTGCATGACGTTTTCGACTTTCAGCAGCAGGCGGCGGCCCAGGGCTCCACCGGGATGCGAAAAGGCAAAGTCCTCAGCGGTAAAGCCACGGGCTTCGAGCAAGGCTATGGCCAGAGCATCACCCAGCACCAGCGCGGCAGTAGTCGAGGAGGTCGGTGCCAGGTTCAACGGGCAGGCCTCCTGAGCCACGCGGGCGTCCAGGCTGACATCGGCGGCTTTGGCCAGTGGCGACTCGGGGTTGCCGGTGATGCAGATCAACTGGATACCCAAACGCTTGATCAGGGGCAGCAGGGTGACGATCTCTGCAGTCGACCCCGAGTTGGACAGCGCGAGAATAATGTCATCTCGGGTAATCATGCCCATGTCGCCATGGCTGGCTTCGGCCGGATGGACGAAAAAAGCGGTGGTACCGGTGCTGGCCAGAGTCGCAGCAATTTTGTTGCCGATATGCCCGGACTTGCCCATGCCGACCACGACTACCCGGCCCTTGCTGGCCAAAATCATCTCGCAAGCGCGTACGAAGTCTGCGTCGATATGAGCCAGCAAACCTTCTACGGCTTGCAGTTCGAGGCGGATGGTACGCTGAGCAGATTGGATCAGGTCGCTGGATTGGCTCATGTTTGAAGTCAGATAGCCTGAGAAAAGGCAAAGATTATAGCGGTAATGCGCAATTCCCTCACGCTAGATCGTCGTGCTTTGTTGTCTGCGCTACAAACTACTGCCGGGATTACAGCTGAATCGAATTTATTTCGCTGTCTGGAACCTGATACGGCACTCCTTCGGCCTTGGGCGGTCACTATCAGCAGTGCTATAGTTCGCCGCCAGTTCGGCCCGCTCAGGGAACGCGCCTCCCGATAAAGGGGCAAAGTGTCCGGGTGAGAGGCAGAGGCTGCATCGCAAGGAGTTTAGATGAGCGCCGATAACGCCTACGCGGTCGAGCTGAAGGGAGTGTCCTTCAAGCGCGGTACGCGCAGCATCTTCAATAATGTCGATATTCTGATTCCGCGTGGCAAAGTCACGGGAATCATGGGGCCTTCCGGCTGCGGCAAGACCACCCTTTTACGTTTGATGGGAATGCAACTGCGTCCCAGCAGCGGTGAGGTGTGGGTCAACGGTCAGAACCTGCCGACGTTGTCGCGCAGTGATCTGTTCGATGCCCGTAAGCACATGGGGGTGTTGTTTCAAAGCGGGGCGTTGTTCACCGACCTGGACGTATTCGAGAATGTGGCCTTCCCGCTACGGGTTCACACCCAGTTGCCGGAAGAAATGATTCGCGACATCGTGCTGCTTAAATTGCAGGCGGTGGGACTGCGCGGAGCCATTGATCTGATGCCCGACGAGTTGTCTGGCGGCATGAAGCGCCGGGTTGCCCTGGCGCGTGCGATTGCCCTGGACCCGCAGATCCTGATGTATGACGAACCTTTTGTCGGGCAGGACCCCATCGCAATGGGGGTTCTGGTTCGCCTGATTCGTCTGCTCAATGATGCCTTGGGCATCACCAGCATCGTGGTTTCTCACGACCTGGCTGAAACAGCGAGTATCGCTGACTATCTGTATGTAGTCGGCGATGGTCAGGTGCTGGGGCAGGGTACGCCCGAAGAGTTGATGAACGCCGATAACCCGCGTATTCGTCAGTTCATGAACGGCGACCCGGATGGTCCTGTTCCGTTTCACTTTCCGGCGTCGGACTACCGAACCGATCTTCTGGGGAAGCGCTGATGCGCAAGCATTCAATTATGGATCGTGTCGGACTATTCGGCCGGGCCGGTATCGATATCGTCTCGGTACTGGGCCGTTCGGGGATATTCCTCTTTCATTCTTTGCTGGGGCGTGGCGGCATTGGTGGCGGGTTCGGACTGTTGCTCAAGCAGCTGCACTCCGTGGGCGTCATGTCGCTGGTGATTATCGTGGTGTCCGGTGTGTTCATCGGCATGGTCCTGGCGCTGCAAGGCTTCAGTATCCTGTCCAGCTACGGCTCCGAGCAGGCGGTCGGGCAGATGGTTGCCCTGACGCTTCTGCGTGAACTCGGGCCGGTGGTCACTGCGCTGTTGTTTGCCGGGCGTGCGGGATCTGCCCTGACCGCCGAGATTGGCAACATGAAATCCAGCGAACAACTGTCCAGCCTGGAAATGATCGGGGTCGACCCGCTTAAATACATCATTGCCCCGCGCTTGTGGGCCGGGTTCATTTCCCTGCCGATACTGGCGATGATCTTCAGCGTGGTCGGGATCTGGGGTGGTTCGTGGGTCGCGGTTGACTGGCTGGGCGTCTACGACGGCTCATACTGGGCCAATATGCAAAACAGCGTAACCTTCAGTGGTGACGTACTTAACGGGATCATCAAAAGCATCGTTTTTGCCTTTGTGGTGACCTGGATTGCCGTGTTCCAAGGTTATGACTGTGAGCCCACTTCAGAGGGGATCAGCCGTGCCACTACCAAGACCGTGGTGTATGCCTCGTTGGCAGTCCTCGGGCTGGACTTTATTTTGACTGCCTTGATGTTTGGAGATTTCTGATGCAAAACCGCACCATGGAAATCGGTGTCGGCCTGTTTTTGCTGGCTGGCATCCTGGCTTTGTTGTTGCTTGCCCTGCGAGTCAGTGGACTGTCCCCGACCGCCAGCACCGACACCTACAAGCTCTACGCCTACTTCGACAATATTGCCGGTCTTACCGTGCGCGCCAAAGTCACCATGGCGGGCGTGACCATCGGCAAGGTCACGGCAATTGATCTGGACCGGGACAACTTCACTGCCCGGGTCACCCTGCAGCTCGAAAAGAGCGTGGATAACCTGCCGACCGATTCGACAGCGTCTATCCTCACAGCTGGCTTGCTGGGGGAGAAATACATCGGTATCAGCGTCGGCGGCGAAGACGCTGTGCTCAAAGATGGTGGCACCATCCATGACACGCAATCATCGTTGGTCCTTGAAGATCTGATCGGGAAATTCCTGCTCAACACCGTTAGCAAAGAAGCCAAATAAGGAGCTTTTAGATGATTTCTCTCTTGCGCCGTGGCCTGCTGGTAATTCTGGCAGCAGCCCTTCCTTTGGTGGCAAATGCTGCTCCGGGGCAGTCTGCCCACGACATCGTTTCAGATACCACCAACCGCTTGCTGGCAGACCTGTCCGCCAATAAAGAGCTGTACAAGACCAACCCGAGCAAGTTCTACGATGCCCTGAACGGCATTGTCGGTCCTGTGGTGGACGTCGACGGTATTTCCAAAAGCATCATGACCGTGAAGTACTCGCGTAACGCCACCCCGGCGCAAATGCAGCGCTTCCAGGAAAACTTCAAGCGCAGCCTGATGCAGTTCTATGGCAATGCCTTGCTCGAGTTCAAGAACGAAGGCATTACCGTGTCGCCGGCCAAGGATGAAAGTGGCGATCGCACCAGCGTCGACATGACGGTGAAGGGCGACAAGGGCGCGATTTACCCGCTGTCCTACACCCTTAACAAGGTCAACGGCGAGTGGAAAGTTCGTAACGTGATCATCAACGGTATCAATATTGGCAAGCTGTTCCGTGACCAGTTCGCCGACGCCATGCAGCGCAATGGCAACAATCTGGACAAGACCATCGATAACTGGGCGGGCGAAGTTGCCAAGGCCAAGCAAGTTACCGATCAAGCGGCTCCCAAGGCTGCCGGCCAATGAGTGAGGCGGCAGTGACCCTGGCCGGCGAAAGCGAGTTGCGCCTCAGCGGCGTACTCGACTATCAGACCGGCCCTCGCTTGCGCAAGGAAGGTCAGGCCCTGATCAAAAAGGCTCTGGCCAAGACCCTGGTGGTGGATTGCTCGGCGGTCACCAAATCCAGCAGCGTCGGTTTGTCGCTGCTGCTCTGTTACATCCGTGATGCACAAGCCCTGAACAAGCCATTGAGCATCAAGGCAATGCCCGAAGACATGCGCGAAATCGCCCAGGTCTCGGGCTTGACCGAGTTGCTGGCACATCATTAATAGCCATTTATAGAAAAGCCCCCCGTCAGAGTCCTGTTAAGTGGGGTTCGCAGGCGCGGGGCTTTTTTGTATGATGGCCGACCCGCGCGCATCAGGCGCCGATTGAGGTTGAGCATGCAGGCCGTAGAAGTGAAGAGCTTTCTTGAAGGAAAGCTGCCTGGAACCCAGGTAGAAGTTGAGGGCGAAGGCTGCAACTTTCAGCTGAACGTGATTAGTGACGAACTGGTGGCCTTGAGCCCGGTTAAGCGTCAACAAAGCATCTATGCCCATTTGAACCCTTGGATTGCTGATGGCAGTATCCACGCGGTCACTATGAAATTCTTCAGCAGCGCGGCCTGGGCCGAGCGCACCTGAGCCCCCTGAGCCCATTGGCGTCGAGATTGTTATGGATAAATTGATTATTACCGGTGGTGCTCGTCTTGATGGCGAAATCCGCATTTCCGGGGCGAAAAACTCCGCTCTGCCAATTCTTGCTGCAACCCTGCTGTGCGATGGCCCGGTTACCGTTGCCAACTTGCCGCACTTGCACGACATCACCACCATGATCGAGTTGTTCGGTCGCATGGGCATCGAGCCTGTGATCGATGAAAAACTCAGCGTCGAAATCAACCCGAATACCATCAAAACCCTGGTGGCTCCGTACGAACTGGTTAAAACCATGCGTGCGTCGATCCTGGTACTGGGCCCGATGGTTGCCCGTTTTGGCTACGCTGAAGTTGCGTTGCCAGGCGGTTGCGCAATCGGTTCGCGTCCGGTCGACCTGCACATCCGTGGCCTTGAAGCCATGGGCGCAGAAATCGATGTCGAAGGCGGTTACATCAAAGCCAAGGCGCCAGAAGGCGGCTTGCGCGGTGCCAACTTCTTCTTCGATACCGTCAGCGTAACCGGTACCGAGAACATCATGATGGCCGCCGCACTGGCCAAGGGCCGCAGCGTTCTGCAGAACTCTGCCCGCGAGCCTGAAGTCGTCGACCTGGCCAACTTCCTGAACGCCATGGGCGCCAAGGTCAGCGGTGCAGGTACCGACACCATCACCATTGATGGCGTTGAGAAGCTGCACCCGACCACTTACAAAGTAATGCCGGACCGTATCGAAACCGGTACTTACCTGGTGGCTGCTGCAGTGACCGGTGGCCGGGTCAAGGTCAAGGACACTGATCCGACCATCCTCGAAGCAGTTCTTGAAAAACTCAAGGAAGCTGGCGCCGAGATCACCACCGGTGAAGACTGGATCGAGCTGAACATGCACGGCAAGCGCCCGAAAGCGGTGAACGTGCGTACTGCACCGTACCCGGCGTTCCCGACCGACATGCAGGCGCAGTTCATTTCGCTTAACGCCATTGCCGAAGGCACGGGTGCAGTGATCGAGACCATCTTCGAAAACCGCTTCATGCACGTATACGAACTGCATCGCATGGGCGCCAAGATCCAGGTCGAAGGCAACACGGCCATCGTCACCGGTACCGAAACCCTCAAAGGCGCGCCAGTCATGGCGACCGACCTGCGGGCTTCGGCCAGTCTGGTGATCTCGGCGCTGGTCGCCGAAGGTGACACTCTGATCGATCGCATCTACCACATAGACCGCGGCTACGAGTGCATCGAAGAAAAACTGCAAATGCTGGGTGCCAAAATCCGCCGCGTTCCGGGCTAGTTTCTGGTATTTGGCATCATGGGCACAGGGATGGTGTCCAGCCGCCAGGTGACGTAACGGCTTGCAAGCGTTACCTTACCCGGCCTCGAATCGTTCAAGTCGAGCCTGATTATCAGGCTCGATGCATGTCCGGCACCGCTTGTGTCCGGACATAAGTACCCTGATAAGGACTTACGTTTCCCATGTTGACCATTGCACTGTCCAAGGGCCGTATCCTTGACGACACCCTGCCGCTTCTGGCTGAAGCAGGTATTGTGCCGACCGAGAATCCGGACAAAAGCCGCAAGCTGATCATCCCGACCTCCCAGCCCGACGTCCGCCTGCTGATCGTCCGCGCCACTGACGTGCCGACCTATGTAGAGCATGGCGCGGCCGACCTCGGTGTGGCCGGTAAAGACGTGTTGATGGAGTACGGTGGCCAGGGCCTCTACGAGCCGCTGGACCTGCAGATTGCCCAGTGCAAACTGATGACTGCCGGTGCCATCGGGGCTGCCGAGCCCAAAGGCCGGCTGCGCGTAGCAACCAAGTTCGTCAATGTCGCCAAGCGTTACTACGCCGAGCAAGGCCGTCAGGTCGACATCATCAAGCTCTATGGCTCGATGGAGCTGGCCCCGCTGATTGGCCTGGCCGACAAGATCATCGACGTGGTCGATACCGGTAACACCTTGCGTGCCAATGGCCTGGAACCCCAGGAATTCATTGCCGCCATCAGCTCCCGTCTGGTGGTCAACAAGGCTTCGATGAAGATGCAGCACGCCCGTATTCAAGCCCTGATCGACACCCTGCGCAAAGCAGTGGAATCGCGACACCGCGGCTGACTCACCTGCGCGGCCCGGGGTCTGTACCCTGAAGTCGCGCCCATCCATCCGTGTAATAGCCAGA
Source organism: Pseudomonas paraversuta (assembly GCF_904067025.1). Classification (NCBI taxonomy): domain Bacteria; kingdom Pseudomonadati; phylum Pseudomonadota; class Gammaproteobacteria; order Pseudomonadales; family Pseudomonadaceae; genus Pseudomonas; species Pseudomonas paraversuta. The sequence goes on along the minus strand of NZ_CAJFDA010000001.1, from coordinate 4,060,211 downwards.
AATCTCAGGTACCCGCGCGGATGGCTTGGTAGTCTTGCGGTGCCTGTGCTGTGCAAAACCATAAACTCTAAGCATTCGCCAATTTCCGAGGCCCTCGCTATGACCGCTCCCACTGCAATTCGCCGACTCAACGCTGCTGACCCGGACTTCGCGCAGCATCTGGATCATCTGCTGAGCTGGGAAAGTGTGTCTGACGACTCGGTCAACCAGCGTGTGCTCGACATCATCAAAGCCGTACGCGAACGCGGCGACGCCGCACTGGTTGAGTTCACCCAGCGTTTTGACGGGCTGAGCGTCAAGTCGATGGCGGACTTGATTCTGCCCCGCGAACGCCTTGAGCTGGCACTGACCCGCATCACGGCCCCTCAGCGTGAAGCGCTGGAAAAAGCCGCGCAACGGGTTCGCAGCTACCACGAAAAACAGAAGCAGGAATCCTGGAGCTACACCGAAGCCGACGGCACGGTGCTGGGCCAGAAAGTCACGCCACTGGATCGTGCCGGCCTGTACGTACCGGGCGGCAAGGCGTCGTACCCGTCGTCGGTATTGATGAACGCGATTCCGGCCAAGGTGGCAGGCGTCACCGAAGTGGTGATGGTCGTGCCGACGCCCCGTGGCGAACTCAATGAACTGGTACTGGCTGCTGCCTGTATCGCCGGTGTCGACCGGGTGTTCACCATCGGCGGCGCCCAGGCGGTTGCGGCATTGGCCTACGGCACCGAAAGCGTGCCAAAAGTCGACAAGGTGGTCGGCCCCGGCAACATCTACGTTGCCACTGCCAAGCGCCACGTGTTCGGTCAGGTCGGCATCGACATGATCGCCGGCCCTTCGGAGATCCTGGTGGTGTGCGATGGCCAGACGGATCCGGACTGGATCGCCATGGACCTGTTCTCCCAGGCCGAGCATGACGAAGACGCGCAAGCGATTCTGGTCAGCCCCGACGCCGAGTTCCTCGACAAGGTGGCGGCCAGCATCGCCAAACTGCTGCCAACCATGGAGCGGGCCGAGATCATCAACACTTCGATCAATGGTCGTGGTGCGCTGATTCTGGTCAATGACATGCAGCAAGCCATAGACGTAGCCAACCGCATCGCCCCGGAGCACCTTGAGTTGTCGGTTGCCGACCCGCAAGCCTGGCTGCCGCAGATCCGCCACGCCGGTGCGATCTTTATGGGCCGTCACACCTCCGAGGCGCTGGGCGACTATTGCGCCGGTCCCAACCACGTATTGCCTACGTCCGGTACCGCGCGTTTCTCTTCGCCCCTGGGTGTGTATGACTTCCAGAAGCGCTCCTCGATCATCTTCTGCTCCGAGCAGGGCGCTTCCGATCTGGGCAAGACGGCCTCGATTCTCGCCCGTGGAGAATCACTGACCGGCCACGCCCGTAGTGCCGAATACCGGATCATTGCTGACAGCGAACAGGGGCAATAAGCATGAGTAAATTCTGGAGTCCGTTCGTTAAAGAACTGGTGCCTTACGTGCCGGGCGAACAACCCAAGCTGGCCAGACTGGTCAAGCTCAACACCAATGAAAACCCCTATGGCCCTTCGCCAAAAGCGCTGACAGCGATGCAGGCGCAGATAAACGACAACCTGCGCCTGTACCCGGACCCGAACAGTGATCTGCTCAAACAGGCGGTTGCCGAGTATTACGGCGTGCAGACCGGCCAGGTGTTTGTGGGTAACGGCTCTGACGAAGTGCTGGCCCATGTTTTCAACGGCTTGTTTCAACACGACAAGCCGCTGCTGTTCCCGGACATCAGCTACAGCTTCTATCCGGTTTACTGCGGCCTGTATGGCATAGAGTTCGACGCGGTGCCGCTGGATCAACAGTTCCAGATCCAGCCTGCGGATTACGCCAGGCCCAATGGCGGCATCATCTTCCCCAACCCCAATGCTCCGACCGGCTGCCTGCTGGCGCTGGATGCCATTGAGCAAATACTCAAGGCCAGCCCGGATTCCGTGGTGGTCGTGGATGAGGCCTATATCGACTTTGGCGGCGAGACGGCCATCAGCCTGGTCGACCGCTACCCGAACCTGCTGGTGACGCAAACCCTGTCCAAGTCCCGCTCGCTGGCCGGTTTGCGTGTAGGGCTGGCGGTGGGGCATCCCGACCTGATCGAGGCGCTGGAGCGGATCAAAAACAGCTTCAACTCCTACCCGCTGGATCGCATGGCGATTGCCGGTGCGGCGGCGGCGTTCGAAGACCGTGAGTATTTCGAGCACACCTGCAAAGTCGTGATCGACAGTCGCGAGCAAGTGGTCGGGCAGCTACAGGCGCTGGGGTTCGAGGTGCTGCCATCGGCGGCGAATTTCATCTTCGCCCGTCACCCGGAACATGATGCGGCCGCGCTGGCGGCAAAATTGCGGGGGCAGGGGGTGATAGTGCGTCACTTCAAACAACTGCGCATCGCCCAGTTCTTGCGCATCACTATCGGCACGCCGGAGCAGAATGCGGCGCTGATTGAAGGCTTGTCCGACCTGTAAACCTGCCCTCCTGCTCGCGAGCTTTTAAAAGATCGCGGGCAGGCTCGCTCCTGCAGGTTATTCCTCTTGCTGCGGCGGCTGCTCTTGCGGTGGACGCAGGCCAACCTCGGCGGTGAGCTTGATCTCTTTGCCATTGCGCATGACGACTATCGACACCTTGTCCGAAGGCTTGATGCGCGCCACTTGATTCATTGAGCGGCGGCCGTCGCTGGCCGGTGCACCGTCAATGCTCAAGATCACATCGCCCAGTTGCAGGCCGGCTTTCTGCGCCGGGCCGTCACGGAAAATCCCCGCCACCACAATCCCCGTGCGTCCGGCCAGGCCAAAGGACTCGGCCAGCTCAGCAGTCAACGGCTGCACCTCAATCCCCAGCCAGCCCCGAATCACTTGCCCGTGTTCGATGATCGACTTCATGACTTCCATCGCCAGGTTGATCGGGATCGCAAAGCCTATGCCTTGTGAACCGCCGGACTTGGAGAAGATTGCAGTGTTGATGCCGGTCAGGTTGCCATTGGCATCCACCAGTGCACCACCGGAGTTGCCGGGGTTGATCGCGGCGTCCGTCTGAATGAAGTCTTCATAGTTATTCAGCCCCAACTGATTGCGGCCGGTGGCACTGATGATGCCCATGGTAGTGGTCTGGCCGACCCCGAACGGGTTACCGATCGCCAGGGCGATGTCACCAATGCGCAGGGTGTCCGAGCGGCCGATGGTGATCGCCGGCAAGTTTTTCAAATCGATCTTGAGAACCGCCAGGTCTGTTTCCGGATCGCTGCCAATCACCCGGGCCAATGTTTCGCGGCCGTCCTTGAGTGCCACCACAATCTGGTCGGCGCCCGTTACCACGTGGTTGTTGGTCAGCAAATAGCCCTCGGGGCTCATGATGACCGCCGAACCCAGGCTGGACTCCATGCGTTTTTGCTTGGGCGCGTTATTGCCGAAGAAGTGCCGGAACTGCGGATCTTCGAACAGGGGCTTGGCGTTTTTGTTCACCACCTTGGTGGTGTACAGGTTGGCCACAGCGGGCGCCGCGCGGGTCACGGCGTCGGCATAGGTGACCGGGCCCTGCTGCACGTAAGTGGTTTGCGGGGCCTGCTGCAGATTGACGTCCTGGCTCGGCAACCCGACCCACTGCGGGTAGCGCTGAATAATCAGCATGGCGACAAGCACGCCCGCCAGTAGTGGCCAGCCGGAATAACGCAAAGCCTTAAACATTGAACTCAGTCCTGAAGGTTGCAGAGCCATCTTGACGGCCCATAATGGCGGCCATTATACGAGGGCCGAACGCCTCTGAACGCTATATTTAGGAGTCTTTTATGGCTGTTGCCCTGAGCACACTGGTAGAAGAAGCAAATCGTTACCTGAACTGCGCTGCAATCAGCGATTACTGCCCCAACGGGCTGCAGGTCGAGGGCCGGCCACAGGTGCTGCGAATCGTCAGCGGCGTGACCGCCAGCCAGGCGTTGCTGGATGCGGCAGTCGAGGCCCAGGCCGATCTGGTGCTGGTGCACCACGGTTACTTCTGGAAGGGCGAAGACCCCTGCATCACCGGGATGAAGCAGCGCCGCCTCAAAACCTTGCTCAAACACGATATCAGCCTGCTGGCGTATCACCTGCCCCTCGACCTGCACCCCGAAGTTGGCAATAACGTGCAACTGGCGCGGCAGCTGGACATCACTGTTGAAGGGGCGCTGGACCCGAACAACGCCAAAGTGGTGGGGCTGGTGGGTTCTTTGGCCGAGCCGGTGACGGCCCGTGATTTTGCCCGCCGCGTGCAAGAAGCCCTGGGCCGTGAGCCGTTGCTGATTGAAGGCAGTGCAATGATTCGCCGCGTAGGCTGGTGTACCGGTGGCGGTCAGGGTTACATCGATCAGGCGGTACTGGCCGGGGTTGATCTGTACCTGAGCGGCGAAGCGTCGGAGCAAACTTTCCACAGTGCCCGGGAAAACGACATCAGTTTCATTGCTGCCGGCCATCACGCCACCGAGCGTTATGGTGTGCAAGCCCTGGGGGACTACCTGGCCCGCCGCTTTGCCCTTGAACATTTGTTCATCGACTGTCCGAACCCGATTTAACCCTTATGCCCTCTGGGGAACAGCCGGTCGGCACTCGATTGGCCGCGAGCTTTCAAGATCAAAACATCGTGAGGCAAGCTCGCTCCAGCAGAGGTAAAGAGGCAAACTCGTCGATCTATTCTTAGACCGTTTCGATCTAGTTGGCGCCCTCAATAGAAGAGAGCGCTGTGCTAGGATTCTCCCCTCGAACACGGCCCGCAGGCCGTTCATAAGATAGCTTTCGTGAGTAGCCATGGTCGACAAACTGACGCACCTGAAACAGCTGGAGGCGGAAAGCATCCACATCATCCGCGAGGTGGCAGCCGAGTTCGATAACCCGGTGATGCTGTACTCGATCGGTAAAGATTCTGCCGTGATGTTGCACCTTGCACGCAAGGCGTTTTTCCCAGGCAAGCTGCCGTTTCCGGTGATGCATGTCGACACCCAGTGGAAATTCCAGGAGATGTACCGCTTTCGCGACAAGATGGTTGCCGAGCTGGGCCTGGACCTGATCACTCACGTCAACCCGGACGGCGTGGCGCAAGGGATCAACCCCTTCACCCACGGCAGCGCCAAGCACACCGATATCATGAAGACCGAGGGTCTCAAGCAGGCGCTGGACAAATACGGTTTTGATGCCGCCTTTGGTGGCGCGCGCCGCGACGAAGAAAAGTCCCGTGCCAAAGAGCGCGTGTACTCTTTCCGCGACAGCAAGCACCGCTGGGATCCGAAAAACCAGCGCCCCGAGTTGTGGAACGTTTACAACGGCAACGTCAACAAGGGCGAATCGATTCGCGTATTCCCGTTGTCGAACTGGACCGAACTCGATATCTGGCAGTACATCTATCTCGAAGGCATTCCTATTGTGCCCCTGTACTTCGCGGCCGAACGCGATGTGATCGAGAAGAACGGCACCCTGATCATGATCGACGACGAGCGCATCCTTGAGCACCTGTCTGACGAAGACAAGGCTCGCATCGTCAAGAAAAAGGTCCGTTTCCGTACGCTTGGCTGCTACCCGCTGACCGGCGCGGTGGAGTCCGAGGCTGAAACCCTGACCGACATCATCCAGGAAATGCTCCTGACCCGAACTTCCGAGCGCCAGGGCCGAGTCATCGATCACGATGGTGCCGGCTCGATGGAAGATAAAAAACGTCAGGGTTATTTCTAAGGGGTTGTCATGTCGCATGTATCTGATTTGATCAGCGAGGACATCCTCGCCTACCTGGGCCAGCACGAGCGCAAAGAGATGTTGCGCTTTCTGACCTGCGGCAACGTCGACGACGGCAAGAGCACCCTCATCGGGCGCCTGCTGCACGACTCCAAGATGATCTACGAAGATCACCTGGAAGCCATCACGCGTGACTCGAAAAAGAGCGGCACCACCGGTGACGACATCGACCTGGCGCTGCTGGTGGACGGTCTGCAAGCCGAGCGCGAGCAGGGCATCACCATTGACGTGGCGTACCGTTATTTCTCGACCGCCAAGCGTAAATTCATCATTGCCGACACCCCGGGCCATGAGCAGTACACCCGCAACATGGCCACCGGTGCTTCGACCTGTGACCTGGCGATCATTCTGGTGGATGCCCGTTACGGCGTGCAGACCCAGACCCGTCGCCACAGCTTCATCGCTTCGTTGCTGGGCATCAAACACATCGTGGTGGCCATCAACAAGATGGACCTCAAGGACTTCGATCAGGGTGTTTTCGAGTCGATCAAGGCCGATTACCTGAAGTTCGCCGAAGGCTTGCAGATGAAGCCCACCAGCATGCACTTTGTGCCGATGTCTGCCCTCAAGGGCGACAACGTGGTGAACAAAAGCGAGCGCTCGCCGTGGTACACCGGCCAGTCGCTGATGGAAATTCTTGAAACCGTTGAAGTGGCGGCCGATCGCAACCTCACCGACCTGCGCTTCCCGGTGCAGTACGTGAACCGTCCCAACCTGAACTTCCGTGGCTTTGCCGGTACGCTGGCCAGCGGCATCGTGCGCAAGGGCGACGAAATTGTGGTGCTGCCGTCGGGCAAGAGCAGCCGGGTCAAATCCATCGTCACCTTTGAAGGTGAACTGGAACACGCCGGTCCGGGTCAGGCGGTGACGCTGACCATGGAAGACGAGATCGACATCTCCCGTGGCGACCTGTTGGTGCATGCCGACAACCAGCCGCTGGTGACCGACAACTTTGAGGCCATGCTGGTGTGGATGGCTGAAGAGCCGATGTTGCCGGGCAAGAAATACGACATCAAGCGTGCCACCAGCTATGTGCCGGGTTCGATCGCCAGCATCGTCAACAAGGTCGATGTAAACACCCTGGAAGAAGGCCCGGCCAGTGCCTTGCAGCTGAACGAGATCGGTAAGGTCAGGATCAGCCTCGATGCACCGATTGCGCTGGATGGCTATGCCAGCAACCGCACCACGGGCTCATTCATTATTATCGATCGCCTGACCAACGGCACCGTCGGCGCGGGCATGATTGTCGCCCAGCCGCAGAGCCATGGCAGCGCGACCCATCATGGTGAACTGGCCCATGTGACCACCGAGGAGCGGGCCCAGCGTTTTGGCCAGCAACCGGCCACCGTGCTGTTCAGCGGTCTCTCCGGGGCGGGCAAAAGCACCCTGGCCTACGCCGTTGAGCGCAAGCTGTTCGATATGGGGCGTGCAGTGTTCGTACTGGATGGCCAGAACCTGCGCCACGACCTGAACAAGGGCTTGCCCCAGGATCGTGCCGGGCGTACCGAGAACTGGCGTCGTGCTGCCCATGTGGCGCGTCAGTTCAACGAAGCCGGTTTGTTGACCCTGGCCGCGTTCGTGGCTCCGGATGCCCTGGGCCGTGAAGAGTCCAAGGCACTGATCGGTGATGATCGCCTGCTGACCGTCTATGTGCAGGCATCTCCGGCCGTATGTGCCGAGCGTGACCCGCAAGGGCTGTATGCAGCCGGTGGCGATAACATCCCGGGAGAATCTTTCCCGTATGACGTGCCGTTGAATGCCGATCTGGTGGTCAATACGCAATCGCTGTCGCTGGATGAAAGTGTGAAGCTGGTACTGGAGCTGTTGCGCAAACACGGCGCTATCTAAGCCGTACGAAAAAGCCCGCCACCGAGTACTCGGTGGCGGGCTTTTTTATGCGCGTGTATTTCCCCTCTGCAGGAGCGAGCTTGCTCGCGATCTATTCCAGGCAAGCTCGCGCCCACAGCAAGGGGATAGCTCAGGCGCCGGGGTATTTGCGATGCAACTCGTCCAGCAGCCGGTCCTTGTTTTCCCACAAGGTATTGATCCAGCTCTGAAACGCCCGCTTGTACTCAGGGTCCTGGTCGTAGTTTTTACCGATAAACCCGGCCGGGATTCTCAGCTCTTCGAAATCCACCACCACCTCCCGCACGTTGCCGCACAGCAGATCCCAATAACCCGGTCTGCCGCCTGGGTAGTGGATCGTCACGTTGATGATCGATTGCAGCTGTTCGCCCATCGCATCCAGGACAAAGGCAATGCCGCCGGCCTTGGGCTTGAGCAGGTAGCGAAACGGAGAGTTCTGCTGCGCGTGTTTGGCCTCGGTAAAGCGTGTGCCTTCAACGAAATTGAAAATCGCTACCGACTGGTTTTTAAACTTGGCGCAGGTTTTACGGGTGGTGGCCAGGTCCGCGCCTTTTTTCTCCGGGTGTTTGTCCAGGTAAGCCTTGGTGTAGCGCTTCATGAACGGGAAGCCCAGAGCCCACCACGCCAGACCGATCACCGGGACCCAGATCAGCTCCTGCTTGAGGAAGAACTTGAGCGGACGAATACGTTTGTTGAGCACGTACTGCAGCACCATGATGTCAACCCAGCTCTGGTGGTTGCTGGTGATCAGGTAGGAGTGCTGGTAGTCCAGCCCCTCAAGGCCTTCGATGTGCCAGCGGGTCTTGCGCAGTAAATCCATCCAGCGCGAATTGTTGCTGACCCAGGCTTCGTGGATCCGGCGCATCAACTCGTCGGTCACACGCTGCGCTGCCGGGAATGGCAGGCACAGCTTGAAAATGGCAACTACGAACAGCGGCGTGCAACACAGGATAGTGTTGATCGCCAGTAGCAATGAAGCGATGACGCCGCGTAACGGCGCAGGCAGGAAATCCAGCATTTACACATCCATAGGTCGGTTGGCGGCTTGAATCGCCGTGAGGGCGATGGTGTAGACAATGTCGTCGACTTGCGCGCCGCGAGGCAGATCATTTACCGGTTTGCGCAGACCTTGCAGCATAGGCCCAAGGCTGACGCAATCGGCGCTGCGTTGTACCGCCTTGTGCGTGGTGTTGCCGGTGTTCAGGTCCGGGAACACAAAGACCGTCGCCCGGCCCGCCACTTTGCTGTCGGGGGCCAGTTGTCTGGCGACCGCTTCATTGGCAGCGGCGTCATATTGCAGAGGCCCGTCGATCAGCAACGAATGCTGGGCCTCATGGGCCAGCAGGGTGGCTTCGCGTACTTTTTCGACCTCTTCGCCACTGGCCGATTCGCCGCTGGAGTAGCTGATCATTGCCACCCGCGGGGTAATGCCGAAGGCGGCGGCCGAGTCGGCGCTTTGCAAGGCAATTTCGGCCAGTTCACTGGCGGACGGATGCGGGTTCATCACGCAGTCGCCATATACCAGCACTTGTTCGGGAAACAGCATGAAGAACACCGATGACACCAGGGTGCAGCCAGGTGCCGTTTTGATCAGTTGCAGGGCAGGGCGGATGGTGTTGGCGGTCGAGTGAATAACCCCGGAAACCAGCCCGTCCACTTCGTCCAGGGCCAGCATCATGGTGCCGATCACCACGGTGTCCTCCAGCTGTTGCTCGGCCATCGGCGCATTGATGCTTTTGGTTTTACGCAGCGCCACCATCGGTTCGACGTAACGCCCGCGAATCAGATCCGGGTCCAGAATCTCCAGCCCCTCAGGCAGCTCGAAACCGTGGGCCTTGGCCACTGCCAGAACCTCTTCAGGTTTGGCCAGCAATACGCAGCGGGCAATTCCGCGGGCATGGCAAATGGCAGCCGCCTGCACGGTCAATGGCTCGCTGCCCTCGGGCAGGACGATGCGCTTGTTGGCTTGCTGGGCCCGCTGGATCAGTTGATAGCGGAACACCGCCGGGGTCAGGCGCATTTCCCGCGGGGTGCCGCAGCGTTGATGCAGCCAGTTGGCGTCCAGATGGCCGGCAACAAAGTCGGTGATGATTTGCGCGCGCTCGCGGTCATCAATCGGGATTTCCTTGTTCAGCTGGTTGAGCTGGTTCGCCGTGTCATAGGACCCTGTACTCACTGACAGCACCGGCAGCCCGGCCTGCAGCGCACCACGGCACAGTTCCATAAGGCGCGGGTCGGGCTTGGTGTCGCTGGTCAGCAGCAGCCCGGCCAGCGGCACGCCATTCATGGCCGCCAGGCTGACAGCCAGAATAATGTCATCGCGATCGCCGGGGGTAACCACCAGCACCCCGGGTTTGAGCAGTTGCAAGGTGTTGAGTACGGTGCGGGCGCACAGAATGATTTTCGACATGCGCCGGGTTTCGTAGTCCCCGGCATTCAGCACCTGGGCACCCAGCAGGTCGGCCACGTCGCGGGTGCGTGGCGCGTTGAGTTCGGGTTGGTAAGGAATGCAGCCCAGCAGTCTGAAATCGCCACTGCGCAGCAACGGCGAGTGCTCTTTGAGGCGCGCCGAAAAAACTTCCATGCTTTCGTCGGTGCGCACCTTGTTGAGGATCACGCCCAGCACTTTCGGATCTTTGGGGCCACCAAACAACTGTGCCTGCAATTCAACCCGGCCGGAGAGCTCGGTCAGCACTTCGTTTTCCGGGGCCGACACCAGAATCACCTCGGCATCCAGGCTCTTGGCCAGGTGCAGGTTGACCCGTGCGGCGTAACTGGCGGTGCGGGTGGGCACCATGCCCTCAACGATCAGTACATCTTTACCAATGGCTGCTTCTTGATAAAGGCTGATGATTTCTTCGAGCAGTTCATCCAGTTGGCCGTCACCCAGCATGCGTTCCACATGGGCCAGCCCCAAAGGGGTTGGCGGCTTGAGACCGTGGGTGCGGGCGATCAGTTCGGTCGAGCGCTCAGGGCCGATATCACCCGGATGCGGCTGGGCAATCGGCTTGAAAAAGCCGACTTTCAACCCCGCGCGCTCCAGCGTGCGAACCAGTCCGAGGCTAATAGATGTCAGGCCCACACCGAAATCAGTGGGGGCAATAAAGAAAGTTTGCATGCGAGCTTCCTGACGTGGCAGTGCAGGGCAGCGTCCGATGTGCGGGACGGGTGCCTGAATCAATTGCCAAGATTAGCGCTATCTGCGTCTTGAGCACACCAGCCACAGGTAAAGGGCTGACCTATTTTTTTCTGGCGTTGCTGCGGGTCAAGGACCCAGGGCCTGGATTGCCAGGGTGGCTGGTGACGAAGGTGCTGGGTATGGCCACATGACAACACTGCGACCCAGTGCTGCTCTTCATCTTGACGCCAGCCAATGATCGTTGAAGTTTTCAAAGTTATCCGTTGGTCTTTGTTGTATTCGCTTTCGGGCGATTGCTTGGTTAGACTTGCGAACTCACTTATTTTTTTGCAAAAGGTCTCGCCCCATGACGATCGCCGCCAACAAGGCTGTCTCCATCGAATATACCCTGACCAACGACGATGGTGATGTCATCGATAGCTCTGCCGGCGGTGCACCGCTGGTTTACCTGCAAGGCGCAGGTAACATCATTCCGGGTCTGGAAAAGGCGCTTGACGGCAAGGCCGTTGGTGAAGAACTGACAGTGACCGTTGAACCTGAAGACGCTTACGGCGAGTACTCTGCCGAACTGGTCAGCACCTTGAGCGCCAGCATGTTCGAAGGCGTAGACACACTGGAAGTGGGCATGCAGTTCCACGCTTCCGCGCCGGACGGTCAGATGCAGATCGTGACTATCCGTGATCTGGACGGTGACGACGTAACTGTAGACGGCAACCACCCGTTGGCAGGCCAGCGCCTGACCTTCAAGGTCAAGGTTGTTGCAGTACGTGACGCGAGCGAAGAAGAAGTTGCTCACGGTCACGTGCACGGTGAAGGCGGTCATCAGCACTGATCACTGCTGCTACGCTCAATTGCGAGCTAGCCAGAAAAAGGCGCCTACGGGCGCCTTTTTGCTTTTTGAAGAATATGGCAATCGGCACTTCAGGCGATTGTTTATACATGGCCCGGGAATTCAGGAGTTTGTCATGAGCGCTTTTCACGAACTTAATCTCCACGCACTGGACGGCAAGCCGCTGCTCCTGGAAACCTTCAAAGACCAGGTTGTGCTGGTGGTGAACGTTGCCTCGAAATGTGGATTGACCCCGCAATATGCCGCGCTGGAAAACCTTTATCAGCAGTACAAGGCCAGGGGCTTCAGGGTGCTTGGCGTGCCCTGCAACCAGTTCGCCGGGCAAGAACCGGGCACTGAAGAGCAAATCCGCGAATTTTGCAGCCTGAACTATGGCGTGACTTTTGAACTGAGCGCCAAGCTGGACGTAAACGGTCCGGAGCGTCATCAACTGTATCGCTTGCTGGCCGGCGAAGGGGCAGAGTTCCCGGGTGACATCAGCTGGAACTTCGAGAAATTTCTGGTGGGTCCGGACGGCCGCGTGCTCGAACGCTTTTCACCGCGTACCGCACCGGACGATGCGACGGTTATTCAGGCGATTGAAAAAGCCCTGTCTTAAACCGGCACTTCGACGGCGCCGGTGCAGCCCCGGGCAGCCCGCAGCAAATGGCCTTCGAACTGCTCGATGATGCCCTGCCAGCTTTGACGGCTGGCATGCCGGCGGGCATTGAGACGAATGGTGCGCAGGGTTTCCGGGTCTTCGAGCAGCCAGCAGGCGGCTTCAAGCCAGGCATACTCATCACCCGGCATGGCCAGCACGCCGTTATAGCCATGGCGAATATGCTGGCCGGCAGCGGCCTCGTCATAGGCCACGACCCCCAGCCCCGAGGCCTGGGCTTCAAGCACCACGTTGCCAAAGGTCTCGGAAAGGCTTGGAAATAAAAACACATCTGCGCTGGCGTAATGGTTGGCCAGGGCTTCTGCGCACTGCACCCCGCAAAAAACCGCCTCGGGCAACGATGCCTCGAGAGCAGCCCGCTTTTGTCCGTCACCGACCACAATCAACTTGAAGCGCCGTGCCGGATAGCGTGCTTGCAATGCATCAAGGCAACGTTTGAGGGCTCCGAGGTTTTTTTCCGGTGCCAGGCGCCCGACATGTAGCAGCGCAATATCGTTTTCCCTCAGGCCCCAACTTTGGCGCAAAGACATTTGTCGTCTGGACGGACTGAACAGCTGACTGTCGACGCCGCGGGCGAGTAACTCCAGCCGCTCGAAATGTCTGCGCGTCAGTTCCAGGCGCTGGCTGGCACTGGGCACCAGGGTCAGGCTGGAGCGGTTATGGAACCAGCGCAGATAGCGGGTCAGGGCGCGGCTGAAGAAGGTCAAACCATATTGGTTGAAGTACTGTTGAAAGTTGGTGTGAAAACCGCTGACCACCGCGATGCCCAGGCGTCGGGCAACACGCAATGCACACAATCCCAATGGCCCTTCAGTCGCGATGTACACCACATCCGGGCGCTGCTGCTGCCAGCGTCTGGTCAGCCTGTGGGTCGACGTCATGCCCCATTGCAGACCCGGATACCCCGGCAAAGGCCAGCCCCGACACAGCATCAGCGTCGGGGTACTGCGCTGGTTGGCATCCTCGGTCTGGCGCGGGCGCACCACTTCCACGAGATGATTGCGCGCACGCAAGCCGTCACTCAAATGGCTGAGGGTATTGGCCACTCCATTGATTTCGGGCGGGAAGGTTTCAGTGATCAGGGCTATGTGCAGGGCTGTTGTCATGACCTCAGTGTCAGGTACAGCCATGTCGACAATATGTCAGCGCCATGTTGGATTTATGACGCGGGCAAAAATAATAGCTGCAGGTGCCTCGCGTCAGAGCATTGCGAGGCCCCTGCAGTGATCAGGCTCTGGTTCTGGCCAGTGCTTCGTCGCCCCGCTCACGCACCCAGAACAGGGTCGCGCCTGCGACAGCGGCCGGCATCATCAGAATGTTGACCACCGGAATCAGCAGCACCAGATACACGATCCCGCCAAAGCTCAGGCTCTGCCAGCGCTTTTCACGCAGCCAGGCGAGCATCTCATTCCACCCAAGCTTGTGGTTGTCCGCCGGGTAGTCGATGTACTGGATGGCCATCATCCAGACCCCGAAAATCAGCCACAGGGGCGCGGCTACCAAATTGAGCACCGGAATAAACGACAGGATCAGCAGGGCAATCGCCCGCGGCAGAAAATAGCCCAGCTTGCGCATTTCACGGGCCAGGGTGCGTGGCACCATGGCGATCAGTTCCCCCCAGCTAAAAGGCGGCGAGTTATCCACCCCGCGCACCACAGCTTCGACTTTTTCCGAGAGAAAACCGTTGAAAGGGGCGGCAATGATATTGGCGAGCATGGTGAAGGTGAAAAACACCATCAACGCCACCAGCACCACGAACAGCGGCCACAATAAATAGTTGAGGAAGCTGAGCCAGTGGGGCAGCGACGGCATCAGGGCATCGACCCACAGGCTGAACTGGTGCCCGGCGAAATAAATCAGCCCGACGAACAGCACCAGATTGATCAGCAGTGGCAACAGCACGAACAGGCGCAGGCCAGGGCTGAGGACCAACTTGAGGCCTTCACGCAAGTACTGAGGGCCAGAGAGAACGGGTGCGGGCATAGTGTGCTCCGAGCAGTGGAAAACCGGGCGACCTTAACGGCTTTATCTGTAGGGCGAAAGTCTTGCGTAAGAATCGACAATTGCTGTAACAAAGACGTCCAGGCATCTATTTGACTACATAGAGACCAGCTATGAGCTGGATTGTTATTGCATATTTCCTTACTCTCTGCGGCCTCTATACGCTGCACCTATATTTTTCAGGATCTGCGTGTTTCAGGCGTTGCCTGAGCAGGTTTGCGATTTCTTTTTATTCCAGCCGGTCAATCGGCGTTCCGACCCGGTTTCGACACGGGCGGTCATAGGAGTGAGTCATGTCTGAAGTACGTCATTCGCGTGTGATTATTCTGGGTTCCGGCCCTGCCGGTTACAGCGCCGCGGTCTACGCGGCCCGCGCCAACCTCAAACCACTGCTGATCACGGGCATGCAGGCTGGCGGTCAACTGACCACCACCACCGAAGTCGATAACTGGCCGGGGGATGTTCATGGCCTGACCGGTCCGGTCTTGATGGAACGCATGCGCGAACACGCCGAGCGTTTTGAAACCGAGATCGTGTTTGATCATATCAACGCCGTTGATCTGAAAAACAAACCGTTCAGCCTTACCGGCGACAGCGGTGTTTACACCTGCGATGCGTTGATCATTGCAACAGGCGCCAGCGCCCGTTACCTGGGTCTGCCGTCTGAAGAAGCGTTCATGGGCAAAGGCGTTTCCGCCTGTGCCACCTGTGACGGTTTCTTCTACCGCAACAAGCCTGTGGCTGTGGTTGGCGGTGGCAACACCGCTGTTGAAGAGGCGCTGTACCTGGCCAACATCGCCAGCAAGGTGACTCTGGTTCACCGTCGCGAAACATTCCGCGCCGAGAAGATCCTGATCGACAAGCTGCACGCACGTGTGGCTGAAGGCAAGATCGAGCTCAAGCTTAACGCCACCCTGGACGAAGTGCTGGGTGACAACATGGGTGTGACCGGTGCGCGCCTGAAAAACAACGATGGCAGCTTTGACGAGCTGAAAGTCGACGGCGTCTTCATTGCCATCGGCCACACGCCGAACACCTCGTTGTTTGAAGGCCAGCTGGAACTCAAGGATGGCTACATGGTTGTGCAGGGCGGCCGTGAAGGCAACGCTACTGCCACCAGCATCGAAGGTGTGTTTGCGGCCGGCGACGTGGCTGACCACGTCTACCGTCAGGCCATCACTTCGGCAGGTGCGGGCTGCATGGCTGCACTGGACGCCGAGCGCTACCTGGACGGCCTGCAGAACGCGCAGTTCTGACAGTTTGCGACATAAAAAAACCGGCTTCGGCCGGTTTTTTTGTGTGGGGCAAATTGTAGGAGCGAGCTTGCTCGCGAGATTTTCAGAGCAGCAAAGAAGAGCTCGCGAGCAAGCTCGCTCCTACAGGGTCAACGGCGGGGCGGTGAATTCAACCCCGGCCAGGCCATGGGCGATCAACCCGCGGATGTTGCTGTGGTCCGTGCCGTCCGGGGTCGCCACCACCGAGCGATAGTGCTCGCCGAAAGCCAGCAGTGCTTCTTTATCGCTCAGGCCTTCCAGCAGGGCCAGACCCAGTGTTTTGCACGAGCCCTCATTCTGCCCGGCCGCGTTCTCTACACCACCATTGGTGAAGGCTTGTGGCTGGTAATCGTAGTGCGCTGCGATAAACGCCAGGGTATCGGCGAACAGGTGCTCGCCGCTGTTGAGGCTGGCGCGCAGGGTATTCAAATCAGTCATGCTTTTTTCCTGTTGCGAAGGCCGCAGCCTGTTCGGCGCTGGCTTCTTTCTGATATTGGGATTTCCACTCGGCATAAGGCATGCCGTACACCACTTCACGGGCGTCATCGAGGCTGAGGTCGATCTGACGCTCGTCCGCCGCTGCCTTGTACCACTTGGACAGGCAATTACGGCAAAAACCCGAGAGGTTCATCAGGTCAATGTTCTGCACGTCCTTGCGGCTGTCCAGGTGCGCAACCAGGCGACGAAAGGCGGCGGCTTCGAGTTCAAGGCGTTCTTGGGGCGTCATGGGATTCACCGATATTTAAAGGGTGGGTGCCTGGCGGCTTGCCGCCAGCGTAATTGAAACCGATTCGGCGAAGCGCAACGCGTGCGGCTTGTCGACTTCGACTTCGGCGTACAGAACGGCGCCATTGGCCATGACCAGATCCAGCAGTTCCTGGGTCAGACGCTCAAGCAGGGCGAAGCGGTTGTCTTCGACATGCTGGATCACCGCTTTGGTGATGGTCCGGTAATTGAGGGCGTGATCGATATCGTTGTCACGCACGGCTTGCTGGGCGGCATAGAGGATGGTGAGGTTGATCAATACATCCTGCTTGTTGAGGATTTCTTCCTCGTTGATCCCGATGTACGTGCGCAGACACAGGTCTTTGACGCGGATGCGGGCCATTCCTGGCTGAAGTTGTGGCATTAAGACTTGCTCCGTCCTATCAATTGCAGGAACTCCATGCGGGTGCTGGATTCGCGAAATGCGCCGAGCATGACCGAGGTGTTCATGGTTGAGTTCTGTTTTTCTACGCCGCGCATCATCATGCACATGTGCCGGGCTTCAATCACCACGGCAACACCGGCGGCCTGGGTAATGTCCTGAATGGCATCGGCGATTTCCCGGGTCAGGTTTTCCTGGATTTGCAGGCGGCGGGCGAACATGTCGACGATGCGGGCAATTTTCGACAGGCCCAGCACTTTGCCGGTCGGGATATAGGCCACATGCGCCTTGCCAATGAACGGCAGCAAATGATGCTCGCACAGCGAATACAGCTCGATGTCGGAGACGATCACCATTTCATCGCTGTCCGAGGCAAACAGGGCGCCATTGACGATGGTTTCAACGCTTTGTTCGTAACCATGACACAGGTACTGCATGGCTTTTGCTGCGCGTTCTGGGGTGTCGAGCAAGCCTTCGCGGTCAGGGTTTTCACCGAGACCGATGAGGATCTCGCGATATTGCTCAGGCAGTGTTGCGCTCATGAAGTACTTCCTCGGGGACGGCTATTTGAGATGCCGGCCGCCATTGACGGTCAAGGTGGTGCCGGTCACATACGGGTTATCCAGCAGGTAGCGCAGGCTCTGATAAATCACCTCGGCGCCGGGTTCAAACCCCAGCGCCGACTTGGCCAGGGTGCTGGCGCGGTACGCCGCGTCATCGTCCGGGTTGAACATCAGCAAGGCCGGGGCAATGCCGTTGACTTTGATGCGTGGCGCCAGTTTAGCGGCGAATGACAGGGTCAGGCTGTCGAGCCCGGCCTTGGTCGCGCAATAGGCAATATGCTTGCTGCTGCCCTTGCGTGTGACATCGTCGCTGATATGCACAATGTCCGCTGGAGTCGAGCGCTCCAGCAGTTCAGTGCAGTGCAGGTTGATTAGGTAGGGGGCGAGCATGTGCACGCTGAACATTTGCGTGAAGGCCGCGGTCTGGTCGTCGACGGTATCCACAAGCCAGGCCGAGGCATTATGGACGATGGCCCGCAGCGAGTCAGTGTGGCTTTTCAGGCGCTGGATAAAATCGAGAATACCTTCTTCGTTTGAAAAGTCGGCAAACAGCGTCGTGGCGCCCAGTTCGCGCAAGGCTTGTACGCCGGGTTTTTCACTGCGGTAGGTGATGATCACCCCATGACCGTCCGCCAGCAGTTGCCTGGCGCAATGCAAACCAATGCGCTGGCCAGCGCCAGTGATCAGAATCGGTGCAGAAGGAGAGGGCATGACGGACTCGGTGAGGTAAGGCCGGAAACTGTCGCGGCGTAGTAGCAAAACTATACCAGCGTCCGCGACGTAACGGCCAAGCCCGAATCCGGGTTTAGCTGCGATGGGATGCGATTGCGCCGGCCGGCGGCTTGTTTGGAAGGCTGTGAAGCCAGTTGGCCAGCAAGTGGGTTGAGAGTGGAATAAACCAGAACACCATCAGCGGGGTCAGGGCCAGGGTGCTGACAAATATGCGTGGCAGCAAACTCAGCTCGTCCAGCAGCGGGCCCAGTACAAAGTTGAACAGCAGTGACACCGGAAAGAAAGCCAGCCAGATGGCCACCGCTTGCTTCCAGCGGGGCGGGCGCTGACCGGTGGCACCGAACCAGCCATCGATACCCTTCACGCGGCGCTCTGAAGGATGGGCAAACAGGTCACTGCCACGCAGCAACCAGGCCTTGCGCGAGACCGAGTGTTCCCAGGCGTGGAGGGTGGCTTCGTCGGCAAAGCGGAAAATGATCTGAAACTCGTCATCGCCCGCAGGCGGGGCCAGAGCGCCGGAGCCCAGGTAGCCGGGAAAGTCTGTGGCCAATTGTTCACCCTCATGCAGCCAGGCGATCAATTCCTGATAGCGGCCTTCAGCGACACGGCGTGCAACCAGCAAGGTGACAGGAGTGGTAGACATTGTGTATCTCCAGAAGGCTGATGCTGCCCGGGTAGGGCAGCCACAAAACACAGCACCGGGGTGGTGGGCCGTGTTCTGGAAAACAAGCAAGGATTGTTCCTCCTGAGCTCTTTTGCGCCGGTTTGTATCGCTGACAAGTCTGATCCCGCAAAGCATCGTGAAAATCCCGGCCCCTGTTTGAGCACCAGATGACGCGATGAGGCGTAGAATCCCCTGCATATCCTCTTGGTCCTTGCCCTCCAATGCCCGTGATTACTGAACTTGAGCCCGTAGCGTTATCTGCCGATTGCCCTGAACAGCAAGGCTTGTATCCGATCAGGGAAGTCGCGCGGCTCACAGGCATCAACCCGGTGACCCTGCGCGCCTGGGAGCGGCGCTACGGTCTGATCCAGCCAACGCGCACCATAAGCGGGCATCGTCTGTACTCCGTGACCGATATTGAGACAGTGCGCCGGGTCATGGGCTGGCTGGAGCGCGGGGTGGCCGTCAGCAAAGTCGCGCAGTTACTGGCCAACGACTCTGCACATGAGCGCCCGCAGCCTGTCGCCAATGAGCACCGTGAATGGCAATGCCGTGCAGGGGCTGCGCTGAGTGCATTCAACGAGCCCGAGCTGGAACGCCTGTACGGGCAGATTTATTCCGGTTACCCGGCAGAAACCGTTTTCCAGGATATTTTTCTGCCGCTGTGGCAGCAACTGCTCAGGGGGCGGGATGAGTTCGGCCGCACCAGTGAATGGCTGATGCTGGACGGGTTCCTGCGCGCACGGGTACAGCACCGGCTGCAGATGCAGGCGGCACAAGCCGCACAGTGTGTGGTGATGGTTGCAGTGCCGGAGCTGTGTCATGAGCTGGAGCTGCTGGTCGCCGGCTTGCTCCTGAGCCGCCACGATCGGGTGGTCAGGGTGTTGGCGACAGGGCAGCCACTGGACGAGCTTGCGCTGATTTGCGAGAAGATCAGGCCCCAGGCCGTTGTGCTGTTTGCTCAGCGTACCCTGGGCGCCGCGCACCATCGGCGGCTGACGCGGTTGGCGCCCAGCCTGAACTGTCCGCTGTTTTTGGCGGGCGAGGCTGTGCACACGGCGCAAGAGGCGCTGCAGGGAACATCGGTTGTCTGTTTGGGGCGCCAGGCTGCTGGGGTGAGTCAGCAGCTGGATGCTGAACTCAAGGGGCGCTGAGGGCTATGAGCTGTGAAATGCCGGATGCGCCAGACGATGCTGTTGCAGGATGAACTGGCGCAGACGCTCGGTCTGGCCTTTATCGTGCTGGCCAAGCCGGTAGGCATACAGGCCTGATTCGGTCTTGCGCTCCAGCGTGCCGCGTACGGCGATCCGTTCATAGCCCACGGGGCTGAACCATTGGGCAAACTGACGCGGTGGCTGACTGTTGTTGCGCACCTCTACCAGCAGTCCCTTGAACGATACCTGGGTGACCCACAGGTTTCCGGGTCTGGCCCGAATATTCTCCAGTGCCACCGGTTCTTCCAGGGTCAGGCGCCACGGGCGGCCAAGGGGCCCGTCTTCAAAAATGCTCGGCGCTCCCAGCTGCAAATGCTGTGCATGGAACTCGTCTTCCACCAGGCTTAACGGAAAGCTCATTTGCTGGTCGGCAAATTGCGCCTGGATCGTGACTTGTTCATGGGCGGCCAGGCGGGTGAGCAGATCACGTATTTGCGAGACCCCTTTAACCGTGAGGCTCGACGAAGCGTCCCGCTGATTGAGCTGCGGGTTCTGATGCATCGTCTGGATAAAATCCAACTCGTCCTGAGTCAGAAGGGTCTCGTGGGACATTATCTGGCTCGTAAATTAGCGTTACAAATCAGCGCAGGTGAGACTAAGACCCTCAATTCTGTGTTTTGTTAACTCCGTTCGTCGCCTTGAGCGCCTGGAGTTCGGCTTTTACCCCGGCCAGTTCGGCTTCCAGTTGCGCAACCCGCTGTTGGGCTTTGACCTGGGCCGTGACATCTTTTTGCACGCCAATAAAGTAGGTGAGCTGATCGTTCTCGTTAAACACGGGGGTGATCGACAGCTCGTTCCAGAAATGCGCACCATCCTTGCGATAGTTGCGCAGTATCTGGCGAGTCGGCTGGCCGCTGGCGATGGCATCGCGGATCAATTGCAGGCCGGTTTGATCGCGGTCACCGGCCTGCAAAAAGCGACAGTCCTGATACAAAATATCGTCGCTGCTGTAACCGGTGAGCGTTTCAAACGCCTTGTTCACGTAAATCAGAATGTTGTCTTCGCCTTCCTGTTCGGCAATCACAATGCCGTCCTGGGACGCGTCCACCATGCGTTGCAACAAGCGGGAAGTAATCATCGTGGGGTTCTCCGGAGGGGCGGCAAAATGCTGGCATTTTAAGCCGGTCGCAGGTGCAGTCTACGTGCCATCACCGAAAGCTGCGCCTCACCTGCTAATATCCCGGACTTTTAGTCAGTTACAGGATCAGATTGATGAAAGTCGCCATCCTTTCCGGCTCGGTGTACGGCACCGCAGAAGAAGTCGCCCGCAACGCCAGACAACTGCTGACCGATGCCGGCTTTGAGGTTTTGCTCAATCCTCGCGCCCGCCTGGCAGATATTCAGGCCTTCGCTCCTGAAGCCTTTTTGGCCGTCACCTCGACCACGGGCATGGGCGAGCTGCCCGACAACCTGATGCCGTTGTACTGCGAGATCCGTGATCTGCTGCCGGCCGCCTGGCGTGGCTTGCCCGGTGCCGTGATCGCCCTTGGTGATGAAAGTTATGGCGACACTTTCTGCGGCGGCGGCGAGCAAATCCGTGAGCTGTTCGCAGAGCTGGGGCTGCGCGAGGTGCAACCCATGCTGCGCCTGGACTCCAGCGTCACCGTTACCCCGGAAGAAGACGCCGAGCCCTGGCTGCAGGACTTGATCAAGGCACTGACGCAATAACCGGCCGCTCGCGCAGCAGCTCCAGCCAGGCTTGGGCTGCCCGCGACAAATAAGCCCCGTCGCGCCAGATAAAGGCGATATCCCAGCGCAGGTAATCCGGCGCGATCAGCTTCAAACGCACGACCCCCGGCCGTACCAGAGCCCGGGCCACCACGCTGGGCAGCAGCACCACGCCTTGTCCGGCGGCCACCAGCGCCACTAAAAAATCCGATTGCCCGCTGCGGCCACCTTCTTTGGGTGTGAAGCCCGATTGATGGCACGCCTGCAGCAAACGCTCGTTGAGCATGAAGCTGCGCTGGTAGAGCAAAAACGGTGTATCGGCCAATTGCTCAAGACGCACGCTGCCGTCCTGTGCAAGCGGATGATCCTCCGGCAGCAGCGCATCCAGCGGTTCATCGCAAAACGGTTGATAGCCGAACAGCGGGTTTTTCGGGGTCAGACTGCCGCCCAGCTCCAGTTCTCCGCTCATCACCGCCTGCTCAATATGCATGCTGCCGCCTTCGAGCAGTTGCACCTGAATATTGGGGTAACGCCGCCGGTACTCGGCAAACAGGCTGGCGAACAAGGTATTACTGCCCAGTAGCGGCAGCCCTACCCGTAACTCGCCCCGGGTTAACTGGCTCAAGTCGTCCAGCTCGCTGAGCAGCTCATTGTGCAGGCGCAGCATGCCTTCTGCGCGCTGCAGCACCACATTTCCCGCCGCCGTCAGGCGCACCTGCGAACCCAGGCGATCGAACAGTGGCGTGCCAAGGTTCTGCTCAAGTTGCGCCACCTGTTTACTCACCGCTGACTGGCTGATATGCAGCAGATGGGCGGCCTGGGTAAACCCGCCCTGGCGCGCCACTTCAACGAATGTGCGCAGTTGTTTGAATTCCATGTGCGTGATTCCGTTTTGGAATAGCTGCCAGTCTAACAATTCGTTTTAGGGATGGAAGGCCTGTCTTTAAACTGAAGTCCAGTCTGCACTGGAACCCATATGAAACGCTTCGATGTAAAACGCTTTGCCCGTCTGGTCGTGGAGGTGGCGGTATTGCTGGCCATTTATTTTCTCGGCTGTCAGATCGCGGCGTGGTGGCACCTGCCAATACCCGGCGGGGTGATTGGCATGGCCTTGCTGCTGCTGGCATTTGCCTTGGGGCTGATCAACCCGGCGACCCTGCAATTGGGTGCCGGGGTATTGATGGCCGAAATGTTGCTGTTCTTCATCCCGGCGCTGATGAGCCTGCTCGACTACGGCGCACTGGTACGCGATGACGGATGGCGGATATTGCTGGTGATCGGGGTCAGCACCTTGTTGGTCATGGTGGTGACCGCCTTTACCGTCGAAGCCGTATGCCGCTGGAGACTGCGCCATGAAGTTTGAATGGATGCCTGTGTTCTGGCTGATCCTCACCCTCGGGGCCTACGGTCTGAGCCGCTGGCTGTACCGGCGCACCGGGCGCTATCTGCTGTCGCCGCTGATTCTGGTGCCTGCCCTGTTGCTCGCAGTGGCCGTACCGCTACACACCGCCTATGCCGAGTACTCAAGCGATACCCATTGGTTGATGCTGGTATTGGGCCCGGTGACAGTGGCCTTCGCCGTGCCGATCTGGCAGCAGCGCAAGTTGCTGGCGCGGCATTGGGTCGCCTTGTTGCTGGGGATGCTGGCAGGGAGTGTGGCCTCCATTGGCAGCTCATTCTGGCTGGCCAGGGCACTGGCCCTCGACACATCGCTGACCATGTCTTTGGTGCCCCGTTCCATCACCACGCCGTTCGCCATGCCCCTGGCCCAACACCTGGGCGGAGTCCCCGAACTGACTGCGGTGTTCGTAATGTTTACCGGTGTATTTGGCGCACTGCTGGGGGGGATTCTGCTCAAGTGGCTACCGCTGCGCAGCAGTCTGGCGCGGGGTGCCCTGTTCGGCATCGGGGCCCACGGAGCGGGGGTCAGCCGCGCCCGCGAGGTCGGCAGTGAAGAGGGGTCAGTGGCGGGGCTGGTCATGGTCCTCACCGGGATCCTCAACCTGTTTGCGGCGCCATTGCTGATGCTGCTGCTTTGAACCGCGGCAAATTCCGGGCATAAAAAAGGCCGCTGAAGGACAGCGGCCAACGAAGACGTTCATCAAGGAGCAACAAATCAACGTCAGGGTAAATCTGGGGGAGAGTCGAGTTGACTCAATCCGTGTGACCGGCAGCCGTGCCGGAAAGTTCGATAAGAATAATGGCTGTCTTGTTATGGAGTAAGGCCGCTTTTCGACAATCTCTGTTACCGCTTCGGCAATAGTCGAAAGCCGAACCAGACTCCACAGTCTTACCGCGGCAGGCGTTGTTAACCCGGTTGATAACCCATCCGCCAGCTGATGGCCGTGCTCGCTTCCAGCAGCCGCTTGGCTGCGGGGCCGTTTTCATCGGCATGGAACAGCGACGCCGGCCCGACCACGGTCAGTACGCCAGCCACATGACCGGTGGCATCAAACACCGGTGCCGATAATGCATCGACCCCGGGCATCAGCAAGCCATGGACAAAATGCAATCCCCGTTCACGGATCTGTACACCGGTTGCGGCGTAGGTTTCAGGTTTTTTCAGCGGATGAATTTTATCGGTTTGCAACTCCAGCTCGCGCAATGTGGCGGTTTCCCGGTCAGGCAGAAAGGCATTGAACACCAGCCCCGTGGACGAACTCAGCAGGGGTAGCACCGAACCCAGTTTGGTCACCACCGTGACTGCGCGAACCGCGGCTTCAATATGCACCACGGTTGCCCCCTGATTGCCCCACACCGCCAGAAAGCAGGTTTCATTCAAGTCATCGCGCAGTTCGGCCATGGGCAGGGCGGCGACTTTCAGCACATCCATGCTGTTGAGTGCGGCCAGCCCCACACGTAACGCCTCACGCCCCAGTCCGTAATGATTGGTGGCTGCATTCTGCTCGGCAAAACCACTGGCGATTAATGCCTGCAAGTAGCGATGCACCTTGCTCGCCGGCATTTGCACGTGCTCGGCCAGACGCGACAGGGAAGTGGAAGGTGACAGCTCGGCCAGGGCCTTGAGGATGTCAGTGCCGACTTCGGCGGAGCGCACTTTCTGTTTGCCAGTGCTGTCGTTACTGCTGCGTGGCTTTTCCATGGGCTGCTGGGATCTCGGGACGAATGGGCGTCTTTATAGCTTGACGCTTAATACCAATCAAATTACGTTATGCGTAATTGAATTACGATAAAAATAACGCAGCGACGCGCAAGCTGTTTTCGGGCCGGGCGCAGTCAGCTGTATTCTCCACACTGGAGGCGCCATGAACCTCGACTCGTCTTTGTCCGATCTCGTGTATCAATCCGGGTTTGGCAATGAATTCAGCAGCGAAGCATTGCCCGGCGCGTTGCCGGTCGGCCAGAACTCTCCGCAACAAGTCCCCTACGGGCTGTACACCGAGTTGTTGTCGGGTACCGCGTTCACCATGGCACGCAGCGAATCGCGCCGCACCTGGATGTACCGGATCAAGCCATCAGCCAACCACCCGGCATTCGTCAAGCTCGGGCGGCAACTGGGCGGCGGCGGATTGGGCCCGGTAACCCCCAATCGCCTGCGCTGGAACCCGCTGCCAATCCCGGATGAGGCCACAGATTTCATCGACGGTCTGGTGGCTATGGCGGCCAATGGCGCTGCGGACAAACCTGCGGGTATCAGCATTTACAGCTACTGCGCGAACACCTCGATGCGGCGCGTGTTCTTCAAGGCCGACGGTGAATTGCTGCTGGTGCCCGAGCAGGGCCGTCTACGGATTGCGACCGAGTTGGGGGTGCTGGAGCTTGAGCCTCTGGAGATTGCCGTGATCCCCCGTGGCCTCAAGTTCCGTGTTGAACTGCTCGACCCGCAAGCCCGTGGCTACGTGGCCGAAAACCATGGTGCGCCGCTGCGCCTGCCGGATCTGGGCCCCATTGGCAGCAATGGCCTGGCCAATCCCAGGGATTTTCTGGCCCCGGTGGCCCACTACGAACATAACGGGCAACCGACCCCTCTGGTGCAAAAATTCCTCGGTGAACTGTGGGGTTGCGAGCTGGATCACTCGCCACTCAACGTGGTCGCCTGGCATGGCAATAACGTGCCGTACAAGTATGACCTGCGGCGCTTCAACACCATTGGCACCGTCAGCTTCGATCATCCCGACCCCTCGATCTTCACGGTATTGACCTCGCCCACCAGCGTGCCGGGTCTGGCCAACCTCGACTTCGTGATCTTCCCGCCGCGCTGGATGGTGGCTGAAAACACCTTCCGGCCACCATGGTTCCACCGCAACCTGATGAACGAGTTCATGGGCCTGATCCAGGGCAGTTACGACGCCAAGGCCGAGGGGTTCCTGCCCGGCGGTGCTTCGCTGCACAGCTGCATGAGCGCCCATGGCCCGGACGCCGAAACCTGTACCAATGCCATTGCGGCAGAGCTGCAACCGAGCAAAATCGATAACACCATGGCCTTTATGTTTGAGACCAGCCAGGTGTTGCGCCCCAGCCGGTTCGCCCTTGAATGCCCGCAGTTGCAATCCAGTTACGACGCTTGCTGGGCTTCGCTGCCCACAACCTTCAACCCGAATCGGAGATAAACATGACCCAGTCCACATTTACCCGCAGCTGGATCGCCTCCGCCAACGGCCACAGTGATTTCCCGTTGCAAAACTTGCCCATGGGGATCTTCAGCCTTAATGGCTCGGCGCCCCGTAGCGGTATCGCCATCGGCGAGCACATTTTTGATCTTGAGGCGGCGCTGGCTGCCGGTTTGTTTGAAGGTCAGGCCAAGGTCGCGGTGGAAGCCTCGCTGGGCGGCGCCTTGAATACCTATTTTGCGTTGGGCCGCAGTGCCCGGGTAGCCCTGCGCGAACGCTTGCTGGAGCTGCTGGGCGAGGGCAGCACCCTGCGGGGCAAGATCGAAGCCCAGGGTGCGAAACTGCTACCGCTGGCGGCGGATTGCCAATTACACCTGCCGGCCAAAATCGGTGACTACACCGATTTTTATGTCGGCATCGAACACGCGAAAAACGTCGGCAAACTGTTTCGCCCTGACAATCCTTTGCTGCCCAACTATAAGTACGTGCCAATCGGCTACCACGGCCGCGCTTCCACCATTCGCGCATCGGGTGCCGAGGTGCGTCGTCCTAAAGGACAAACCTTGCCCGCCGGTCAGACCGAGCCGACTTTTGGGCCCTGTGCACGTCTGGATTACGAACTGGAACTGGGTATCTGGATTGGCCAGGGCAATGACTTGGGGGATGCCATCCCGGTCAGCGAAGCGGGCGAACACATTGCCGGTTTCTGCCTGCTCAACGACTGGTCGGCGCGTGATATCCAGGCCTGGGAATACCAGCCGCTGGGGCCGTTCCTGTCCAAAAGCTTCATCACCAGCATTTCCCCGTGGGTGGTGACGGCCGAAGCGCTGGAGCCGTTCCGTCGCGCGCAGCCGGCCCGTCCTGAAGGCGACCCGCAGCCCCTGGCGTACTTGCTCGATCCCAAGGATCAGGGCCAGGGCGCGTTGGACATCGAGCTCGAAGTGCTACTGCTGACCCAGGGGATGCGTGAACAAAATCTGCCGGCCCATCGACTGGGCTTGAGCAACAGTCTGAACATGTACTGGACTGCCGCGCAGCTGGTGGCTCACCACAGTGTCAACGGTTGCCAGCTGCAGTCGGGCGACCTGTTCGGTTCGGGCACCCTGTCGGGCCCTGACCGCTCGCAACTGGGCAGCCTGCTGGAAATCACCGAGGGCGGTAAACACCCGATCGAACTGGCGTCGGGCGAGGTTCGCAAGTTCCTTGAGGACGGCGACGAAATCATCCTGCGTGCCCGTTGCACCCGTGAAGGGTATGCCTCCATCGGTTTTGGCGAATGCCGGGGCAAGGTCGTCGCTGCGCGCTAAAGGAGCGAGCCATGCAACTCTTTACCTACTACCGCTCGACCTCGTCCTACCGGGTGAGGATCGCGCTGGCGCTTAAAGGTCTGGATTATCAGGCGGTGCCGGTCAACCTGATTGCCGCTGGCGGCGGCGAGCACCGCCAGCCGGCGTATCTGGCGATCAATCCCCAAGGCCGGGTACCGGCCTTGCGTACGGAGGAGGGCAGGGTGCTGACCCAGTCCCCGGCGATTATCGAATACCTCGAAGAGCGGTATCCGCAGGTGGCGTTGCTGTCCGAAGATCTGGACACCCGTGCCCGCGAACGTGCGGTGGCAGCCCTGGTGGCCTGTGATATTCATCCGCTGCACAACGCCAGCGTGCTCAATCAACTGCGCCAGACGGGGCAGACCGAAGAGCAGGTCATGCAATGGATAGGTCACTGGGTCAGCCAGGGCCTGGCGGCCATTGAACAACTGATTGGCGATAGCGGCTATTGCTTCGGCCCGGAGCCCGGGCTGGCGGATGTGTACCTGATCCCGCAGCTGTATGCGGCTGAGCGCTTCAAGGTATCGCTGGTGCCATACCCGCGGATCGCCCGGGTTTCGGCATTGGCAGAGCAGCACCCCGCGTTTGTCGCTGCACACCCCGCGCGGCAACCGGATACACCCGCCTAGCGGCACACAAGACAATGGCCGGGCCGGGGTTCAGACGCACAAACTGTAGCCCCGGCAGGTTATGTCTGAAACCCTGAAAACAGCTCAGACTTATTCCTGCGCACTTCAACGATTTTTCTGGCGCCACCTATACTGGCGTTTACCTTTTATCGTTCGAGGGCTGGTTAATGTTTGCTCTCATGCAAAGTGCTCATGTGGAGTCGTTGCACCTCAGTGTCGATCCTGTCACCGGGCTCAAGGCAGTGATTGCCATTCATAGCAGTCGTCTGGGCCCCGCCCTGGGTGGCTGCCGTTATCTGGCGTATCCCAACGATGAAAGTGCAGTCAACGATGCCATCCGCCTGGCCCAGGACATGAGCTATAAAGCGGCGCTGGCCGGTTTGGCGGTGGGCGGCGCCAAGGCAGTCGTCATGCGGGCGGCCCATGTCGAAAGTCGCGCGGCGCTGTTTGAAGCATTCGGTCGCTGTGTCGAGCAACTCGATGGACGCTATATCACCGCGATCGACAGCGGCACCTCTACCGCCGATATGGATTGCATTGCCCAGAGCACCCGCCACGTAACCAGTACCACTGCGGCAGGCGACCCGTCACCGCATACGGCGATGGGGGTGTTTGCCGGTATTCGCAGCACTGCGTCGTCGCGTCTGGGCAGTGACAACCTGGAAGGATTGCGGGTTGCCGTGCAGGGGCTGGGCAAGGTCGGTTACGCCCTGGCCGAGCAACTGCATGCGGCGGGTGCCGAGTTGCTGGTGTGCGATACCGATCCCGGTAAAGTTCGCCTGGCCATGGATCAGCTTGGCGCCCATCCGGTTGCCTGTGAAGCCTTGCTCAGCACCCCCTGTGACATTCTTGCACCCTGCGGTCTGGGCGGCGTGCTGAACTGGCACAGCGTGGCGCAACTGCGTTGCTCGGCAGTGGCCGGCTGTGCGAACAACCAGCTGACCAACCTGCAAGTTGCCGATCAGCTCGAACGTCGGGGGATATTGTATGCGCCTGACTATGTGATCAATTCGGGCGGTCTGATTTACATGGCGCTGACCCATGAAGGCGCGACCCCCGAGGCCATTAACCAGCAGTTGTTGCGTATCAGCCAGCGCCTGACGGGCATCTACGCCCACGCCCAGGCCGAGAAGCGTTCACCGGCACGGGTTTCCGATGAGCTGGCGCAGCGGTTGTTGTACCCCAAAAGCACTGCGACCTCATCGTAGGCGCAGGCTTGCCTAGGAAGCTGATCAAGCCGAACAGCCAGGCCGTCAGGCCATTGCCAGCAATCGAGCATCCACCGGCGGCTCCAGCAGGTTGCTTGCCTGACAGGATTGATCCGCGGCCAAAAAACGGGTCTCGAATGCGACCAGCCCGGCATGCTGGTTGTGCAGGGCCTGGATCTGCTCC
The DNA here is from genome assembly GCF_904067025.1 of Pseudomonas paraversuta. NCBI lineage: Bacteria > Pseudomonadati > Pseudomonadota > Gammaproteobacteria > Pseudomonadales > Pseudomonadaceae > Pseudomonas > Pseudomonas paraversuta. The sequence goes on along the minus strand of NZ_CAJFDA010000001.1, from coordinate 4,030,747 downwards.
AGCACTGACTGTTTTTTGTCGGTGATGGCGTTTCGCACCACATCCCATGGCAGTGCCTGCCCGTGGTGCTCATCAAGAATCGCCAGCATTTCCTTCAGTTTGAAGCCCAGTTGCTGGGCGCACTTTATGAACATCAGCCGCTCGACACTCTGCTCGCTGTAGACGCGATAGTTGCCACGGCGCTGCGGCGGCGGCAACAGGCCGATGTTTTCATAGTGACGAATGCTTTTGATGGTGGTGCCCGATCGTTGGGCGGCTTTGCCGATGTACATGAAAAGTCCTTTTTAATGGCCGCCCGCATATTGGAGCCTTACCTGGCAGCGAGTTTGCGGATTTGCCCGAGCCAAATGTCCCGCTGCCTGGCGGTTGAATCCAGAATCGGGCCGAATGTCAGGGTCACGAGGGGTTTTATGCCACAAAAGGCCAGAGTGGTCCTGCGCATTTGATGCAATGCCGGCATGCAGTACACCCATTTGTAATACCAGGGCGGGGTGTCCATGGTCACCAGCAGACAGGCGCTGCGTCCTGACAACAGTTTCTCTGGAAAAGCTTTGCCCTTGCGGTAGCTAAAGGCGAAGCCGGGTAGCAGGATGCGCTCGAGAAAGCCTTTGAGCAAAGCCGGAACCCCGCCCCACCAGACCGGAAACACCAGTACCAGATGCTCCGCCCAGGTGATGTCAGCCTGGGCCTTGAGCAAGTCCGGCTCCAGCGGCTGGATCTGTTTATAACCCTCGTGCAGCACCGGATCGAAACACAGGGCTGCGAGATGCAACACGCGGACATCCTGGCCGGCGCCAATGGCCGTTTCGACATAGCGGTCGGCCAGGGCTGCACAAAAGCTGTCGGCAGAGGGATGTCCCAGAATTACCAGTACTCGCTTGCTCATCATTACACCAACCTGAAAGACGGCCTTTCAGGATAGGGTCTGCCCCCAGGGGGAGAGTCAAGCGAGGGCTCGGTGCTGTTACTCGCTTTCGACCAGCAACTCGGACAGGGCGTCCGGCTGGCTCTTGAAGGCTTTGGCAAACACATCGCGGTTTTTCGCCATGTAAATGCCGGCTTCTTCGACCTGCTGCTCGCTCAGCGACGGCACGGCTTTTTGCAATACTTCAGCCAGCAACTCTGCAAGTTCCAGCATTTTGTCATGACGGTCAGCTTCGGCTTTATCCATGAACAAACGCTCCAGATCTCGGCTGCTGCGGTATACCACTTCGACGGCCATTTACCACCTCATATGCCTTCACGTAAATTATCTAGCGATTACTGTATTTATATACAGCGAAAAGAATAAGCCAATCCCCGGGATTTGAATAGCGGCTTTTTTACTCTAGCCGCAATTGGTGTGCGCAGCGGGCATCCGAGGTGTCTAATAGCCGGCCGCCACCATCTCACTGGGGATGCCTGGCCTTATTTCTGCATGCAGAAAGGGCCATGTACATGCGGATGATCCGTTCGAGTCGATTCAAGGAGCTGCATCGTGAGAGTTAACAAAGCTGAAAAGCTACGTCGCCAGGTTCATGAACTGGCCGAATCGATGGGCAATCTGTTCGTCGAGACCTTCCACTATATGGCGTTGTTTGCCATTGGCGCAGTCACTGCCTGGGCGGCGGTGATGGAGTTTTTGCAGATGGTGGAGAAGGGCAATATCTCCATCGATGACATTCTGCTGCTGTTCATCTACCTCGAACTGGGCGCCATGGTCGGAATTTATTTCAAGACCAACCACATGCCGGTACGTTTCCTGATTTACGTGGCGATTACGGCCTTGACCCGCTTGCTGATCTCCAACGTCTCCCATCACAACCCGCCGGACATGGGCGTGGTGTACCTGACCGGAGCGATCTTGTTGCTGGCGCTGGCGATTCTGGTGGTGCGCTATGCATCGTCGCAGTTCCCGTCGGTGAAAATAGAGAACCCCCGGCGCAAGACCGGTGCAGGTTCAGGTGAACACCCGGAAGTGGAGAAGGGCGAGTTGTAGACGCTGTGTAAATTTGTCTCCTGCAGATTTGCGTCTCGGCAGTTTCTTCAAAGCATAAAAAAGGGCGGGCTTACCGAAGTAAGCCCGCCCTTTTTAGTACGCTCTGGGCGCTGAATCAGCTGATTTTATCGAGTTCTTTTTCTTTCTCCAAAAACTCTTCTTCAAGCAAATCATCAGCAGTCTGTTTTGGCTCTTTTTCTTCAAAGCCTTCAACGGCCAGTTTAGGGGTGTGTTTGCCACGCAGCTTGCCGAAAAGGTGCTCCAGCTTGTGCTCCAGTTTTGTCGCGGCACCTTCTACCGCTTCTGTCAGGGAATCAGCGTCGTGGGAAACGAGAAATGGCTGGTGTCCTTTAGGTCGTGCCTCCATTTTGCAACGTTTGTCTTTAGTACCTGACTTGCCACCGTTTTCATCGCTGACATGCACGATGACTCGAGTCAGGTCTTCCAAATGACGTTCGAGCGTAACTTCAACTGTCGCTGTTACCCAGTTCTGGGTACGTACGTCAACGGCGATGTTCTTATCGGAAAAGACTTCAGTTTGCATAATTCTTCCCTTATATAGCGTGCTCGTGTGAGGTCTGACGGCCTCGTGTATTCAAAGGTTCCTCGTCATCGCTCAGTTACAGTGTTTGGGCCGATGAACAAATATTTCAAGCACTATTTTCCGCAAGTCTCGCCAGCCATGACCGGCGTCAGTCTTTGATGAGACGGACAAGCCCGCGTGTGCAGGCTATGGTCGATTTATATCAAAATGCGACGACGGCTCGCCGGCTCAGATTATGTAGAACAGCATCAGGCTGCAGGAGCGAGCTTGCTCGCGAACGGTCTGCAATCATGGCTAAAAGCTCGCTCCTGCAGGGGCTGGCTCAGGTTCTGGGTTCAATCGACACCCGTAGCTGCAGGCCGTCATCTATTTTTGCATCTGATAATGTTTATCATTAGTATCGCTTTCCTTTCGACCTGTATACCGATCCCCCACCCATGACCTCTCCCGATCTCAATGAAGGCCCCGGCAGTGACACGCGTCATGGACGAGCGCATTTTCTGCAGGTGTTTTTATCTCAGCGGTTACAAATGGAAGCCCTGGTGAGCCGCCGTGTCGGATGCCGGGCTACGGCGGCCGATCTGGTTCAGGACTTGTTCCTGCGGTTTTGGCGCCGGCCCCTGGTACAGGTCGAAGAACTCAGCACTTATTTACTGCGCAGCGCCGGAAATATCGCCATCGACCATCTGCGCAGCGAAGGGGCTCGCGGGCGGATCAATCAGCACTGGCAGCCCGAGTCGGACGCCCGCAGCTGCGAGCCCCAGGCAGCACTGGAGGCGGGCAATGACTTGCGCCAGGTCGAGGCCGCCTTGCGCAGCCTGCCCGAGCGCACCCGGCATATATTTTTGCTCAACCGGATTCACGGTCGTACCTATGCCGATATCGCCAGGGTCATGGGACTGTCTCAAAGTGCCGTCGAAAAACACATGATGCGCGCCCTGGAGGCCTGCAAGGCCAGTTTGCGTGAGCCGCCAGCAGGGGCCGCGCCGTGATCAATCGTCCGGATATTGCGGTCACTGCCGAACAGGAGCGCACCGCGCTGGCGTGGCTCAGTGTGTTGCACGATCAGCCCGACAGCGGTGATCAGGCCACCTTCAGCCGTTGGCTGCTGGCCGATCCCGCCCACGCCGAGGCGTACTCCCGGGCGCAAGTGATATGGGAGCTGAGCGAAGTGGCGGGCAGTACTTTGGCGGCCGAAGAGGCGCAGGTGTTGCAAGGTTACTTGTCGGCGATCAAGGTTTCCCGGCGCAGCAGAATCAAGCACTGGTCCAGTGGGCTGGCGGTTGCTGCGTGCCTGTTGTTGACGGTCGGGGTGTTCGCGGGCTGGCAGCCGATACGCTGGCTCGATAATCTTGGCGCCGATTACGTCAGCGCGCCGGGGCAGGTACGCACCGTGACCTTGGCCGATCAGTCACGGGTCACCCTGGATGCCGACAGTGCCATTGCGGTGAATTTCAGCGCTGGTGAGCGGCATGTGGAGTTGCGGCGCGGGGTTGCGTTTTTCCACGTTACCCATACCGGCGAACCCTTTGTGGTGGATGCCAGTGGTGGCGAAGCGCGGGTACTGGGCACTGAGTTTGAAGTACGGCTGCAGCCTGCCGGGGTGCAAGTTACCGTGTTATCCGGCCGGGTCGGGGTCAAGGCGGGGGAGCACGCGCCACAGCAGATTCTTGCGGCTGACCAGCAAGTGGCCTATGCCGACGGTGCTGTGAGCGACGCGGTGCAACAGGTCGACAGTCAGGCCCGACTGGCGTGGCGCAGCGGCTCGCTGAGCTACTACAAGACGCCGCTGGCCGATGTGGTGGCCGATCTGAGGCGCTACTACCCCGGGCAAATCCTGTTGCTTAATACCCAGTTGGGCACACGCCGCATCAGCGCCAGCTTCCCCACTCAGGACCCGCAAGCAGTGCTTGCCTCCCTGCAAGGCGTGCTCGGGTTTGAACAGCACACCTTGTTCGGGCGGGTGATTGTGCTGCGTTGAGTTTCATACATGTTGATTGATCGTGGGAGCTGGCTTGCCAGCTCCCACAGGATTTTTTTCAATCAAGGGGTGAGGTAAACCCTGGGGCCATCCGTGTAGTGCTTGAAAATGCGAAAAATTCGCATTCCGTATCAGGTTGGCACACAGGTCATGAGCATGAAGTCCACGTCAGCGGCAGGCGGTTCGGTTAAACAGTGGTTGAGCGTTTCGGCTTTGATGGCCGGTCTGGTGTTAACGCCTTTGTCCGTCGCCATGGCAGCCGGTGCCACTGTGCAGCAAACCGGTGCTCTGTTTGATTTCAATCTGCCGGCCGAGCCGTTGCCCCGGGCCCTCAGCGACTTCAGCCGGCTGACCGGCCTCAGTGTGGTCTACACCGACGAAGCACCCTTCGGCCTGCAAGCCCCGGCGGTCGAAGGGCGCATGGGTGCCGAGCAGGCCTTGCAGCAGTTGCTCGCGCAGTCGGGCTTGAATGCACGGCGCACCGATGCCAGCACCTTTGCCCTCGAACCCCGACCCGAGGCCGGCGCCCTGAACCTGGGGGCCACCAGCATCACCTCCCAGGCCGTCAGTGACACCAGCTATCAGCCTCCGGCCAGTACCTCGGTGATGCGTGGCACGGGCACGTCGATGGAGATTCCGCAGACCATCAACGTGGTCGCCGCCCAGGTCATTCGCGACCAGGTGCCGCGCAATCTGGATGACGCGCTGAACAATATCAGCGGCATCACCCAGGGCAACACGCTGGGCGGGACCCAGGACTCGGTAATGAAACGTGGCTTTGGCGACAACCGCGACGGCTCGATCATGCGCGATGGCATGCCGCTGGTGCAGGGCCGGGCGCTGAATGCCGCCACCGAGCGGGTCGAAGTGCTCAAGGGGCCGGCGTCCTTGCTCTACGGAATCCAGGACCCGGGCGGGGTGGTCAACGTGGTCAGCAAAAAGCCGCAACTGCAGCAGTACAACGCACTGACGGTAAAAGGCTCCAGCTATGGTGCCGGCAAAAACGGCAGTGGCGGGACACTGGACAGCACCGGCCCGCTGGGGGATTCCGGGCTGGCCTACCGGATGATCATCGATCACGAAGATGAAGATTACTGGCGCAACTTTGGCCTGCACCGCGAGACCCTGATCGCCCCTTCGCTGGCCTGGTATGGCGACAACACCCAGGTGCTGCTGGCCTACGAACATCGCGAGTTTCTGACCCCCTTTGACCGGGGCACGGCGATCAACCCGGCCACCAATCATCCGCTGGATATCCCGGCCACGCGCCGCCTCGACGAACCCTTCAACAACATGCAGGGGCGCTCGGACCTGTATCGCCTTGAAGTCGATCACGACCTCAATGACAACTGGAAAGCCCATTTCGGCTACAGCTGGAACCGCGAAACCTACGACGCCAGCCAGGTCCGGGTGACTGCCGTCGACCCGGCCAGCGGTACCCTGACCCGCAAAATGGATGGCACCCAGGGCGCCATCACCACCGACCGCTTCACCACTGCCAGCCTGCAAGGCAAGGTTCAGGTTGCGGGCATGCAGCATGATCTGGTGTTCGGGGTGGATGACGAGTACCGCAAAATCTATCGTGCGGATCTGATTCGGCAGAACAGCCAATACCCGTTCAGCTATCTCGACCCGGTATATGGTCGCGAAGTGGCGGGCACCACGGTCAGCGCCAGTGACAGCAACCAGACCGACTTGCTGCGCAGCGATTCATTGTTCGCCCAGGACTCCATCCACCTGACCGATAAATGGATTCTGGTGGCAGGCGGCCGTTTCCAGAAGTACGACCAGCTCGCGGGCAAGGGCATCCCGTTCAAGGCCAACACCGATACCAACGGCGTCAAATGGATACCGCGGGCGGGTCTGGTCTATCAATACAGCGATGAATTGTCGTTCTACGGCAGCTACACCGAATCGTTCAAGCCCAACTCCAGCATCGCTCCCCTGACCGGCGGCGTGGTCCTGGATTCGGCCATCGCCCCGGAGCAGGCCAAGTCCTGGGAGCTGGGGGCCAAACTGGATATTCCAGGGCGCATCACCGCCAGCGCGGCGCTGTTCGACATCAAAAAGCGCAACGTTCTGGTATCCACCACCGTGGGTGATGACACGTTGTACTCGACGGCAGGCCAGGTCAGCTCCCGCGGCCTGGAACTGGATGTCAGCGGTCAGTTGAGCGAACAGTGGAGCCTGATCGGCAGCTATGCCTACACCGATGCCGAAGTCACCAAGGACGCCACCTACCAGGGCATGCGCTTGCAGAACGTGGCTAAAAACAGCGGCTCGCTATCGGCGGTCTATGACTTTGGCAACATTGTTGGCGGCGACAAATTGCGGGTCGGTGCCGGAGCGCGCTATGTGGGTGAGCGTGCAGGCGACGCCCTGAACGATTTCGACCTGCCGTCCTACACCGTGGCCGATGCCTTTGCCACCTACGACACCCAGCTCGAAGGGCAAAAGCTCAAAGTGCAGCTCAACGTCAAAAACCTCTTCGACCGGGTTTACTACACCTCGGCGGCGAGCCGGATGTTTGTCTCCATGGGTGATGCGCGGCAAGTGAGCGTATCCACCACCCTGGAGTTCTGACCCGCCCCCGCCCCCTGCAGGAGCGAGCTTGCCTCGCGAGCTCTTCAGCAATCTCGCAGATAGCCCACAGCTCGCGAGGCAAGCTCGCTCCTACAGGTTAATTTGGTTGATGTTGTGGCTTTCAAGGCCTGAACGCCGCCCGATACTCTCCCGGCGTCCCCCCCAGGGTCTGTTTGAACCGGTTGGCGAAGTGGCTGGCGCTGGCAAAGCCGCAGGCCAGTGCAATGTCACCCAGCCCCATCGCGCTGTTGCGCAGCAAATCCCGGGCGCGAGCCAGGCGGCGCGCCAGCAGATACTGGTGAGGCGGCACGCCGAAACTCTGGCGAAACATGCGGGCAAAGTGGTAAGGCGACAATGCGCAGTGCGCGGCCAGTTGGCCAATGTTCAACGGCTCGGCCAGCTGCTGCTCAATCATGTCCACCAGCTGGCGCCGTTGATACGCCGCCAGCCCGCCCTTGAGTTGCAGCCCGCTGCGCATCCCCACCTGACTGAGCAACGCATGATCGAGCAACTCGCTGGCCAGGCTGCTGGTGAGCAGGCGTTCGCCGGGTTCGCTCCAGTTCAGCTGGATCAACTGATGAAAGCGCCGGGTTTGTTGTTCGTCATCGAAAAAGGTGATTTCGCGCAGTTGCAGCTCGCGAGGTTCGCGGTCGAGCAATGTCACGCAACCCAGGGCGAATTGCTCCTGGCTGACATACACATGGGCCAGGCGAATGGCGCCATTGATCACCCAGGCCGACTGATGATCGGCAGGCAGCACGCAGAGTTTGCCCGGCGCACCCGTTGCCCCCGGCTGCTCCCGGCGAAAGGTCCCGGTGCCGCCCGAGATGTAGCACGACAGGGTGTGGTGAGTCGGCGCCTGATAGTCGCGGGCATCGTGATGGTTGGTCCACAAGGCTGCGGCCATACCGTCACCGAGCTCGGCACTGTGCTCCAGACGGGCATTGGGCGAGCGGCTCATGGATTGAAAAACTTGCAGGGTATCGAATGCAGACATGGTGATTACTCCAACCCTTCGCATCCTACTCCGTCGCATCAGCGCTGCCAGCCCCGGGGCCACAAAAGCGCAAGAATCTGCAAGTGCGCCCCGGCATTGCATCGCAGACTGCAAGCCATCTCCAGGAGCTTGCCATGAACCTATCCCTGTACTTGTTGACCGTGTTGATCTGGGGCACGACCTGGATCGCCCTCAAACTGCAATTGGGGGTGGTGGCCATACCGGTGTCCATCGTCTATCGCTTTGGCCTGGCGGCACTGGTGCTGTTCGCGGTGTTGTTGCTGACGCGTCGGCTGCAAACCATGAACCGGCGCGGGCATCTGATTTGCCTGGCGCAGGGCCTGTGTCTGTTCTGCGTCAACTTCATGTGCTTTTTGACCGCCAGTCAGTGGCTGACCACAGGCTTGATCGCCGTGGTGTTTTCCACCGCCACGCTGTGGAACGCGCTGAACGCGCGGATCTTCTTCAAGCAGAAAATCGCCCGCAACGTAATCGCCGGAGGTGCACTGGGGTTGTTCGGGTTGGGGCTGCTGTTCTGGCCGGAGTTGAGCGGGCATACCGCGACCCCGCAGATCCTGCTGGGGCTGGGGCTGGCATTGATCGGCACCCTGTGTTTTTCGGCGGGCAACATGCTGTCGAGCCTGCAGCAAAAAGCCGGGCTCAAACCGCTGACCACTAACGCCTGGGGCATGCTCTATGGCGCCGGCATGCTGGCGCTGTACTGCGCCTTCAGCGGCATTGCGTTCACCATGGAATGGAACACCCGTTACATCGGCTCGTTGTTGTACCTGGTGATTCCGGGTTCGGTGATAGGTTTCACCGCCTACCTGACCCTGGTCGGGCGCATGGGCCCGGAGCGGGCAGCGTACTGCACGGTATTGTTTCCGCTGGTGGCACTCAATGTGTCGGCGTTTGCCGAGGGCTACCAGTGGACAGCACCGGCACTGGCCGGTCTGGTACTGGTGATGCTGGGCAACGTGCTGGTGTTTCGCAAACCCCGGGTGGTACCTATGGCCGCAAAACTGGCCTGAACCTCGAACCTCGAACACCGCCCCCCTGTAGGAGCGAGCTTGCCTCGCGAGCTGTTTAAAAAGCTCGCGAGGCAAGCTCGCTCCTACAGGATCAGATCAGGATCAGATCAGATCAGGATCAGGATCAGATCAGGATCAGGATCAGATCAGATCAGATCAGGATCAGATCAGATCAGATCAGGATCAGATCAATGCCGTATCAGCCTTTAAAGACCTGCGGGTTCACCAGATCCTGCGGGCGTTCGCCCAGCAGGGCACTGCGCAGGTTGTCCAGGGCACGATTGGCCATGGCTTCCCGGGTTTCATGGGTCGCCGAGCCGATGTGCGGCAAGGTCACGGCGTTTTTCAACGCAAACAACGGTGACTCTGCCAGCGGCTCTTTCTCATACACATCCAGTCCCGCGCCGCGAATTGTACCGTTTTGCAGGGCTTCGATCAGCGCCGGTTCATCCACCACCGGACCACGGGAGATATTCACCAGAATCGCGCTTTTCTTCATCAGCCCCAGCTCGCGCCGGCTGATCAGGTGTCTGGTTTTTTCGCTCAGCGGTACCACCAGGCACACGAAATCGGCTTCGGCCAGCAACTGGTCCAGGCTGCGGAACTGCGCCCCCAGCTCTTGCTCGACGGCAGTCTTGCGGCTGTTGCCGCTGTAGAGGATGGGCATGTTGAACCCCAGGCGACCACGACGGGCGATGGCCGCGCCGATATTGCCCATCCCCACAATGCCCAGGGTCTTGCCATGTACGTCGCTGCCAAACAACGCAGGCGGCACGCTGGCCTGCCATTGCCCGGCCTTGGTCCATGCATCCAGTTCCGCCACCCGGCGGGCGCTGCTCATGATCAGGGTGAAACCCAGGTCAGCGGTGCTTTCGGTGAGCACGTCCGGGGTGTTGGTCAGCATGATCCCGCGTTCGTTGAAGTAGTCGACATCGTAGTTGTCGTAGCCCACCGATACGCTGGAGACCACTTCCAGTTGCCTGGCGTTCTCCAGTTGCTTGCGCCCCAGCTTGCGGCCCACGCCGATCAAACCGTGGGCGTGGGGCAGGGCTTCATCGAACTGGGCATTGAGATCGCCCAGCTTGGGATCGGGCACGATGACGTTGAAATCCTGTTGCAGGCGCTCGACCATCCGGGGGGTGACACGGCTGAAGGCAAGTACGGTTTTCTTGGTGCTGGAAAGGCTCATCTGAACAAGACTCATCGGCTGTCGGGAATGTAAGCACGCTAACATTCCCGCCGTTCATCCGCCAATACCTGAAGGTTTCGACTGTCAGCTATAGGTCGCCAGCTCAGTCTGATGGGCTGCCAGAATCTCCGGCAACGACCCGCGCATGTACTCCACCCAGGTTTTGATCTTCGCATCCAGGTACTGGCGCGAGGGGTAGATGGCGTACAGGTTCAGCTCCTGGGAACGGTACTTGGGCAGCATGCGCACCAGGGTGCCGTTGCGCAGACCTTCGATGGCCGCATACACCGGCAAAATGCCGACGCCCATGCCGCTGGTAATGGCGGTTTTCATCGCATCGGCCGAGTTGACCAGAAACGGCGAGGAGTTGATCAAGACCATCTCCTGACCTTCCGGCCCTTCGAATACCCATTTATCCAGCGCGATCACCGGGCTTACCAGGCGCAGGCAAGCGTGGTTGAGCAGGTCGCCGGGCTTGTCCGCGGTGCCATTGGTTTTCACGTAGCCGGGGGAGGCGCAGACGATGCTGTAGGTGATGCCCAGACGTTGCGAAACAAACCCGGAATCCGGCAGCTCGCTGGCGAGCACGATGGACACGTCGTAGCCCTCGTTGAGCAAGTCCGGCACGCGGTTGGCCAGGGTCAGGTCGAAGGTCACATCAGGATGGGTCTTGCGATAACGGGCGATGGCGTCGATCACATAGTGCTGACCGATGCCGGTCATGGTGTGCACCTTGAGCTGGCCGGCCGGGCGCGAGTGGGCGTCACTGGCCTCGGCTTCGGCTTCTTCGACATAGGCCAGGATCTGCTCGCAGCGCAACAAATAACGTTTGCCGGCTTCGGTCAGGGCGATGCGTCGGGTGGTGCGGTTGAGCAGGCGGGTTTGCAGGTGGGCCTCAAGGTTGGAGACCGCGCGCGAGACGTTGGCCGTGGTGGTATCCAGCATGGCAGCCGCGGCGGTGAAACTTCCGGCTTCGGCTACGCAACTGAAGGCGCGCATGTTTTGCAAAGTGTCCATGGAGTGCTCTCAAGTAGGGGCAACGACAACAAGCAGCGACAAATTGTGACACGAAGTTTCAGCGTTTACTGGCAGGTTTGCATAAGACCAACGGATTATCCCAAGAATGGTAATAAAGATTCACATTAATGCCAGCTTATCGCTGCACCTGCCAGAGCCTAGAATTGTGTTCTTCAGTTTTATCCCTCCTTTCTCCCTCAGGTATTTGCAGCAGTGCAACGTCGCAATAGCAGAGAGCTTAAAGCCCTCAGTGTTCTGGCTTTATCGTTGGCATTAAACGGCTGCATCAGCTTCGGTGGTATCGGTCCAAAAGACACGATGCTCGCCGCTAATACTCTGGTCACCGACGAGGCCATTGAAAACGCCGCGCAAGACGCCAACTGGCCCAAGGCTCAATGGTGGCACGCTTATGGCGACCCGCAACTGGATGCCTGGATCAGCCTTGCAGTGCAGGGTAGTCCAACCATGGCCATGGCTGCCGCCCGTGTGCGTCAGGCCCGGGCCATGGCCGGGATCGCCGAGTCGGCGCAGTCGCTGCAGATCAATGGCGACTCGACGCTCAAACGCCACAACTGGCCGTCTGACCAATTCTATGGCCCCGGTGAGCTGGACAATTCCACCACCTGGGACAACAACGCGGCATTGGGCTTCAGTTTTTCCCTCGACCTGTGGGGCCGCGACAGCAACACCACCGAACAGGCCGTGGACATGGCGCACATGAGCGTCGCCGAAGCGCGCCAGGCGCAACTTGAATTGCAGAACAACGTGATTCGCGCCTATATCCAGTTGTCCCTGCACTTTGCCCAGCTCGACATCATCGAGTCGACCCTGCATCAGCAAGAGCAGATCCTCGATCTGGCGCAAAAGCGTCTGGACGGCGGCATCGGCACGCACTTCGAAGTCAGCCAGGCGCAAGCCCCGCTGCCCGAAATCCATCGCCAGATCGACGCCCGGGAAGAAGAAATCGCCCTCACCCGCAACCAGCTGGCCGCCCTGGCGGGCAAAGGGCCGGGGGAGGGTGCTCGTCTCAAGCGGCCGGTGCTGGCGCTCAATACCGCACTCAAACTGCCTTCCAGGCTGCCGGCCGAACTGCTGGGCCAGCGTCCGGACGTGGTGGCCAGCCGCTGGGAAGTGGCGGCCCAGGCCCGTGGCATTGACGTGGCCCATGCCGACTTCTATCCCAACGTCGACCTGGTGGCCAGTCTTGGCTTCATGGCCACCGGTGGCGGCGCCCTGGAGTTTCTGAGCGCGAAAAAACTCAACTACAACGTCGGCCCGGCGATTTCGCTGCCGATCTTTGATGGCGGCCGCCTGCGCTCGCAACTGGGTGTGGCTGCCAGCGGTTATGACATGGCCACAGCCAAGTACAACCAGACCCTGGTCACTGCGCTCAAGGGCATTTCCGATCAGTTGATCAAGCGCGAGTCCATGGACAAGCAGCAGGTGTTCGCCGCCGAGTCGGTTGCGGCAGCACAGAAAACCTATGACATCGCCATGCTTGCCTATCAGCGCGGCCTTACCGACTACCTCAACGTTCTCAACGCGCAAACCCTGCTGTTCCGTCAGCAGCAAGTGCAGCAGCAGGTCCAGGCCGCACGCCTGGTTGCCCATGCCGAGTTGGTGACAGCGCTGGGTGGCGGCCTTGGTGCCGGCAGCGATGTGCCGAAACAAGATCGTTACGTGCCCGACAAACCGCCAGCTGTCATGGCGCCGTTTGTACATTGATGCTCAACCCCGAGAGCCTGTAAATGAACCACTTGCCCGCCCCGGTACGCTGGCTGTATTCCCTGGAATGGCGCCGTGGCTTCTATGACTGGGTGCGCAGCGATGGCGTGACCTGGGTGCACATTTTCAAAGTATTGGTCGCGGCCTTTTTGACCCTGTGGCTGGCCATGCGCCTTGAGCTGCCACAGCCACGCACCGCGATGATCACCGTATTTATCGTGATGCAACCGCAAAGTGGCCAGGTGTTCGCCAAAAGTTTTTACCGGTTTTTGGGCACCCTGACCGGCTCGGCGGTGATGGTCGCGCTGATCGCTTTGTTTGCTCAGAACACCGTGTTGTTCCTTGGCTCGCTGGCGATCTGGGTCGGCATCTGCTCGGCCGGTGCGGCCCGTTGCCGTAACTTCCGGGCCTATGGTTTTGTCCTGGCCGGTTACACCGCAGCGATGGTCGGCCTGCCCGCACTGGCCCATCCCGATGGCGCCTTTATGGCCGCGGTCTGGCGAGTGCTGGAAATCTCCCTGGGCATCCTCTGTTCTACGGTGGTCAGTGCTGCGATCTTGCCCAAGACCGCAGGCGCGGCCATGCATGACGCGCTGTACAAACGCTTTGGGGTCTTCGCCGGTTTTGTGGCTGAAGGCCTGCGCGGGCAGTCCTCGCAAGAGGAGTATGAAGCCAGCAACGTGCGTTTTATCGCCGAGAGTGTTGGCCTGGAAGGCATGCGCAGCGTAACGGTGTTTGAAGACCCGCACATGCGTCGTCGCAGTGGCCGTTTGAGTCGTTTGAACAGTGAGTTCATGGCCATCACCACCCGCTTCAATGCTCTGCACCAATTGCTTGCGCGTCTTCGTAGCCGCGGTGTGGTGCAGGTGGTATCGGCCATCGAACCGGAACTGGAATTGCTCGCGCAGTTGCTCGAGACCTACGCCGGGCGCTCGTTGACGGACAAGGACGCGGTGCTGCTGGCCGAGCAGCTGGAGACATTCAAGGCCGGCCTGCCGGGGCATGTGCGTGCACTGCGGGTGAGCTTCCTTGAAACCGATCCGGGCCCTTCGGATTTCCTGGACTTCAACACGGCCTATGAACTGTTGTTCCGCTTTGTTGACGACCTGCACAACTACGCACAGACCCACGCCTCGCTGGTTGATCACACCCACGAGCGGGAGCGTTGGGACCAACCCTTCATCTCGCAAACCAACTGGTGGTCGGCGGCCGCCTCGGGGATTCGGGCAGCGTTCATTCTGGTGGTGCTCGGCACCTACTGGGTGATGACGGCCTGGCCCAGCGGCGCCACCATGACCCTGATTGCCGCTGCTACCGTGGGGTTGTCCGCAGCCACCCCCAACCCCAAACGCATGGCGTTCCAGATGGCCTGCGGCACCTTTATCGGTGCGTTGGTGGGCTTTGTCGAAATGTTCTTCGTGCTGCCCCGCATCGACGGTTTCCCGCTGTTGTGCCTGGTACTGGCGCCGGTGATCATATTTGGCTCGTTCCTCACCTCGCGGGCCAAATACGCCGGGGTTGGCCTGGGCTTGCTGATCTTTTTCAGTACCGGCTCGGTACCGGACAACCTGACGATCTACAACCCGTACCAGTTCATCAATGACTACATCGCGATGGTGCTGGGCATGCTGGTCTGCGCGGCAGCGGGGGCGATCATTCTGCCGCCCAACAGCCGCTGGTTATGGAGCCGTCTGGAGCAGGACCTGCGCGAGCAGGTGGTGTACGCCATCAGCGGCAAGTTGCGCGGTCTGGGTTCCAGCCTGGAAAGCCGTACCCGCGACCTGATGCACCAGGCCTATGGTCTGGCTGCCGGTCAGCCCAAGGTGCAGCGCCAATTGTTGCGCTGGATGTTTGTGGTGCTGGAAGTCGGTCACGCGATCATCGAGTTGCGCAAGGAGCAGGCAATTCTGCCTGTGCATCCGGCCTACGCCGAGTCTCAGCCATGGCGGCAGGCCATCCGGGTGATGGGCCGGGCGCTGGTGCGTCTGTTCATCGCGCCCAGTAACAGCAACCTTGAACGTGCACTGATTGCGGTTGATCACGCCATCGGCCGGGTTCAGGCCACCGATGAACCGTTCGCCCGTAACTTTGATACCTCGGCGCTGGTCCGGGTGCAGAGCTACCTGCATTTTATCCGTACCTCTCTGCTCGATCCGCAATCGCCGCTGGCGGCCTACGCCCGGCCGCAAGGAACTGAACATGCCTCGTGAAATCGCCTTCCACGGCGTCTACATGCCCAGTATGACCCTGATGTTTTTTATCGCGGCGGGGTTGGCATGGGGCTTTGACCGACTGATTTCCGGTTACGACCTGTACCGCTTCTTCTGGCACCCGGCGCTGCTGCGCCTGAGCCTGTTTGCTTGTCTTTTTGGCGCCATGGCGCTCACTGTTTACCGTTGAGACCGATCCGATGAAAAAGTTTTTCAGCCTGCTTGCCACCTTGCTGGTTCTGGCCCTTGCCATATGGATCGGCCGCACCCTCTGGGAGCATTACATGAATACCCCCTGGACCCGTGATGGTCGGGTGCGGGCCGATATTATCAACGTTGCTGCCGACGTTAACGGCTACGTGGTCGGGGTACCGGTCAAGGACAACCAGTTGGTGAAAAAGGGCGACGTTCTGCTGGAAATCGACCCCGAGCACTACCAGATCATGGTCAAGCAGGCGCAATCGCTGGTGGCGTCCCGCAAGGCTACCTGGGAGATGCGCAAGGTCAATGCCCATCGCCGGGCAGACATGGACAGCATGGTGATCTCCCGCGAGAACCGCGACGACGCCAGCAACATCGCCGACTCGGCCCTGGCCGATTACCAGCACGCCCTGGCCCAGCTGGACGCGGCGCAACTGGACCTCAAGCGGACCAAGGTACTGGCTACGGTGGACGGTTACGTGACCAACCTCAATGTGCATCGCGGTGACTATGCGCGGGTCGGCGATCCGAAAATGGCGGTGATCGACATGGACTCGTTCTGGGTTTATGGCTTCTTCGAAGAAACCAAACTGCCGCACATTCGCGTGGGCGACAAAGCCGACCTGCAGATGATGAGCGGCGAAGTATTGAAGGGCCATGTTGAAAGCATTTCCCGGGGCATCTACGACCGCGACAACCCCGAGAGCCGGGAGCTGGTGGCCGACGTTAACCCTACATTCAACTGGGTGCGCCTGGCGCAGCGGGTACCGGTGCGGATCCACATCGACGAAATCCCCGACGGCTTCCTGCTGGCAGCGGGCACCACCTGCACGGTGATCGTGCAGCAGGATGCAGCAGCGCAATAATGTTTTTTTGTGGGAGCTGGCTTGCCAGCTCCCACAGGGCCTGCCCGGGGTATCAATCCGCGCTGAAGGTCTCATGCAAATGGCGCCACAGCACCTTGGCACTGGCGTCCTTTTCAAACACCACGGTGGCGCGTCGATCGGTACGGTTGCCGTTGTGTTCCTCTTGCAACTCGCGGTAGCTGACCACCGCGCCGTCCCCATACAGGGCGATGCCCTTGAAGTCACTCAAGGTGATCTTCAGCCCCGGACGGGCACCGCGCAGCTGTTCAAACAGCGCCTCTACAGCGTTCGCGTCCAGCTCTTTGCCGCTGGGCGTGATCATCGAAAACTGCTCTGAAAAACGCCCGAGCAAGGTGGGCAGCACCCCTGGCTCAAGTCCGGAAAACCAGCCTTCAATCTCGACGTGGGTTTCGGTTACAAGGTCGAAGTAGCGCGAATAGTCAGTCATCAATTTCTCTTCGGTCAGGGTGCCAGCAACGCCAGCACGCGTGGGGTATTGAGGCGTAACACTGCAAACAGCGGCAACAGGGTCAACGCGGCGCCGATGGCAAAGCATAGGGCAAAGGCGCGGGGCGTCGAGGTGAGCGCGGTCAAAGCCGCGAACAGGCCCATCATCAACGCCGGGCCGAGCAGAAAACTCAACTGCCGGTTGATATTCCACAGCGCGCTGGCATGGCCCATGCGCTGGGCACTGACATCAATAAACGCGGTGTTTTGCGCGGTACTGCTGCACAGGCTGCCGCCAAAGCCCATGAGTCCGTACAGCGCCATCGTCTGCCATGTGCTTGATGCATCCACCTGGATCAACAGCGCAATACCCGCTGCCTGGGCCGTCATGCCCAGCAGGAGCAAGGGTTTTGGCCCGAGGTGATTGAATTGATAGCGGCTCAGGCTAATGCCCAGGGCCGAGGCCAGTGCCCACGGCAGCATCAGGGCCCCGGTCTGCGCGGGGCTTAAACCCGATTGGTGAAAATACAAAATACTCACCAGCTGGGTGCCGATAAAAATCCCGGGGATGAACAGATAAGTGAGCATCGCCACCCGCAACAACGGGCTTTTCAGCAAGCCCCCCATGCTCCGGGCTCCGGTTGCCAGGCTGTGGTAATTCAGCGTCGGGCGTGGGGTCGGGGGCGACTCTGATTTGAGCCAGCAGCCGGCCAGCAACAGCGCCAGTAACGCCAGCGGCAAGTTGGCATAAAACACCCAGCGCCATGACCATGCCTCCACGATCCGCCCACCCAGGGTCGGCGACAGCGCGGGCACCAACAACGCCACCAGCAAAATCACCGAGGTCAGGCGAGCCCGTTCGCGTACGGGGAAATGCCGATAGACCATGGCCTGGCCGACCGGAATCAATAACCCGCCGCCCAGCCCCTGCAGCAGGCGCCAGCCAATCAGCGCCTCAATCGAGCCTGCCTGCGCCACGCCCCATGACGCCAGGCTGAACAGCAAGAGCGAGGCCATGATCAGGCGCTTTTCGCCAAACACTGCCGCCAGCCACACGCCGGGGATGATGACCAGGGTCAGGCCGAGCATGTAGGCATTGCCGACCCAGCCCAGCTGGCTGACCGAAGCCTGCAGTTGTTGGCTGATGTCGGGGTAGGCAATGGCGGCGGCGAACATGTTCAGCAGATCCAGTGCGTAGCCCAGTAAATACACCAGGGCGATTTTGTTGCGATAGGCCATGACCGGCTCCTTGATTGCGCCGGGCACAGTAGGCTGCTTTTGCGATTGGAGGAACGGCGTCCGGGCTGCTAGATTGTCAAAATTATTTTGACAATGGGCGGTATTCAGCATGGTCAGTCTCGATCGATTCGACACCTTCAAAGCTGTGGTCGAAGCCGGCTCCCTGACCGCCGCCGCCGATTTGCTGGGCCAGACCCGCGCGGTGGTGAGCTTTAATATCAAGCGGCTGGAGGCCGAGCTGGGGGTGACCCTGCTGACGCGCAACACCCGGCGGCTGGCGCTGACCGAGGCCGGCGAGCGTTTTTATCTGCACTGCCTGAGCATGCTGGAAGCCGCGCAACTGGCGATAGACGAAGCCCGCAGCGAACACACCGAGCTCAAGGGCACATTACGCATTACCACCACTGTGGAATATGCACTGGCCAAGGTGGTGCCGGCGCTGGAGCTGTTTCGCGACCTGCACCGCGAACTCAAGGTGCAGTTGTCCACTTCATCGACCCACGCAGACTTGATCTCCGAGCGTTTTGACGTGGCCCTGCGGCTCGGTCGGGTGGTGGACTCCAGCCATCGGGCCGTGCAATTGAGTACTTTCGCTATTCTGCCCGTGGCCTCACCGGCATTTGTCGCCAGCGTGGCGCCCATCGACTCCGTGCATGCCCTTGAGCAGACCCCGTGGCTGGAGCACGGGCGGGTCGGGGAGTTGAGTATCAGCCATGTCAGCCACGCAGCGACTCAGGCCTATCAACCCAACCCCGCCAGGGCGCGGATCAAGGCCGACAATTCCTCGGTGTTACGCGCCTTTGCCCTGACCGGGCAGGGCGTGGCGATCCTGCCCGACTGGCTGATCGAAGACGACTTGCGCACCGGCCGCCTGATTCACCTGCTGCCTGAATGGCAACTGACCCGCCAGGGGGTGTACGCCCTGTATCCCGATACCCGCCATCTGCCGCTCAAAGTGCGGGTGTTTATCGATTTCATGAAACACCAGAGCTAAAAAACGGTAGGCGCGAGCCTCTAAAGCTCGCTCCTACAGGTGACAGTTCTTCAGTTCCCGGTATTTAACCCGAACCGCTTCATGAGGACTTTTTGCAGCAGGCAGCCCGGCAGTAACGCGGCCAGCAGCGGCAGGGCACGGCTGCCATTGCCGTAACGCAATAGCGCCGGCGGCCTGGTTTTTTGCGTGGTTTTGAACACCGCTTCGGCAAGCGCTGCCACCGGCGTCGGCTTGTCTTGTGAAGCCCTGGCGCGAGCGCGGATACCTTCACGCATCGGCCACCAGGGCGAATCCTGGGCAATCAGCACTTCAGCCTCGGCGCAGGCATTGCTGGCGAACGAGGTATCGATGGCGCCGGGCTGTACTTCCAGCACGCGAATGCCAAAGGGTGCCAGTTCCATGCGCAGGGCATCGCTCAGGGCGTGCACGGCGGCTTTCGAGGCGCAGTAGGCTCCGGCAAACGGAGTGACCAGCACCCCGGAAACGCTGCCTATGTTCACCACCAGTCCGTTGTTGCGGCGCAATGCCGGAAACAGGGCACGGGTGACGCCGACCACGGAAAAAACATTGGTTTCAAACTGGCGCTGCATGCCCTCGACGCCGGCATCGAGCACCGGACCCATGGCGCCATAACCGGCGTTGTTGATCAGCATGTCCAGACCGTCATCGGCCAGACGTTCGGCCAGGAGCGCCAGCGCTGGCGGATCATTCACATCCAGTTGCACCGCGTTAAACCCGGCCGTGGCCAGTCGGGCCACATCTTGCGGTTTGCGGGCACAGGCCCAGACCTCATGGCCGGCCTTGTGGAAGACATCGGCCAGCGCGCGGCCAATGCCACTGGAACAACCGGTGATCAAGACACGGGGCATCAAAAAATCCTTAGTTGGAAAAGCTGCCTTGCAGGCGCTCTGCACGAAATTCCAGGGTCTGCGGGCGATAGCCGGCGCGCAAGGTCGGCATGGGCAAACAGTCATGCCAGCTCGCAGCGCCTTGCAGCTCGCCGGGTCCGCGATAGCGCGGGGCAGTGTAGAGGTTGTCGGCGAGGTTGACGGTATCGCCCGGAGCATAGGCCGCGATACGCCAGCTCAGCTCGATCAGCGGTACGTCATTGCCATTGCGCAGGGTAACAGAGAGGGGGCGGTCAGCCGGGCATTCGCCGGGGGCATAAGTAATGCGCAGCTCAAGCCGTGCCAGTTGCCGGGCTTCGCGGTTGTCCAGCCACGCCACTGAGGCTGCCACCAGACCCAGGCCGATCACTGCCGCCAGCGACACCGGCAAGGCCTTGGACGGATAGCGCAGCAGCAGGATGAGCCAGGTGAAGATCAGTAAAACGCCGATAAGCATGACGCTCGCCTTGACTGAAGATGAGCTGTCAGCATGAGGGGTGAAGCGCGCGGCATCAAGCACGATGCCGCTCTGCGGCACTTGTAATCGCTGCCGCAGGCTGCGAGGTCTTTTGTTCGCCGCAGAGCCGAAAGCAATGGCCTGCGGCAGCGATTACTGGGCGATGGTCTTGATCGATACGCCACGGCCCACTGGCGTCGAGCGTCCGTATACATCTTCAAAGCGCTCGATGTCGTCTTCGCCCAGATAGCTGCCGGACTGCACTTCGATGATTTCCAGGGCGATTTTCCCCGGGTTGCGCAGGCGGTGGACCGAGGCAATCGGGATATAGGTCGACTGGTTTTCGGTGAGCAGGAACACGTTCTCGTCGCAGGTCACCTCTGCCGTGCCCGAAACCACGATCCAGTGCTCGGCGCGGTGGTGGTGCATTTGCAGCGACAGGCAGGCGCCGGGCTTGACCGAAATATGTTTGACCTGGAACCGCCCGCCCATGTCCACCGAGTCATAGGAGCCCCACGGACGATAGACCTCGCAATGGTTCTGGGTTTCGCTGCGGCCTTGTTTGTTCAGAGTGTTGACCATCTGTTTGACCCCCTGAACCTTGTCCTTGTGGGCGATCATCATTGCGTCCTTGGTTTCCACCACCACAATGCTGTCCAGACCGATCACCGATACCAGTTTGCCGTTGCCGTGGATCATGCAGTTGGTACTGTCCTGAATGACCACATCGCCCTTGCAGACGTTGCCGTTGACGTCTTTTTCATTGACGTCCCACAGCGATGACCAGCAGCCCACGTCACTCCAGCCTGCGGTCAGCGGGACAACACAGGCGCGCAGGGTTTTTTCCATCACGGCATAGTCGATGGAGTTGTCCGGGCAGCAGGCGAAGGTGGCGTCGTCGATGTCGATGGTGTCGACATCCTGCTGGCTGCGCTCCAGGGTCAGCACACAGGTGTCATAGATATCCGGCTCATGCTGTTTGAGCTCTTCGAGAAAGCGGCTGGCGCGGAACAGAAACATGCCGCTGTTCCAGAAATAGCCGCCGCTTTTGACAAACTCGGCAGCGCGTTTGGCATCAGGTTTTTCGACGAAGGATGCGACCCGGCTGACGCCTTCGGGCAGTAAGCCGTCGGCTGCGGACTTGATATAGCCGTAGCCGGTTTCGGGCTTGAGGGCCGGCACGCCGAACAACACCATTTCGCCGCGCTCGGCGGCCACGGTGGCCAGGGCCAGCGCCCGTTGCAGGGCTTTCTGGTCTTCCAGCACGTGGTCGGCGGGCAGTACCAGCATCAACTCGTCGCGGCCTTCATTGATCAGCATCATCGCCGTCAACGCCACGGCAGGCGCGGTGTTGCGCCCGAAAGGTTCCATGAGGATGCGCTGGGTCTCGAGCCTGCGGTTGGCCAATTGCTCATTGACGATAAAACGGTGGTCTTTGTTGCACACCACGATCGGCGCCTGCATGCCTTCGAATACCAGGCGTTCGAGGGTTTGCTGGAACAGGGTCTGCTCGCCGGTCAGGGCCAGAAACTGCTTGGGAAACTGCTTGCGCGACAAAGGCCACAGACGCGAACCGCTACCACCAGAAAGAATTACCGGAATCATGTTGTCTCTCCAAATCTGAAATAGGTTTTCCCCGTAGGAGCGAGCTTGCCTCGCGATTTTTTGATTGTTGAAACAACATCAAAAGATCGCGAACAAGCTCACTCCTACAGACAAGGGCAGGCTTTTAGCGGGTCGAAACCGGGCGCTTTACCCAGGTCGGCGAGACGCTGGCGCCGCTGCCGATGACGTACAGCACGGCGGCTTCACCGCGTTCCAGGGCTACAGGCTTGAGATCGGTGATTTTTTGCTCGCCATCGAACAGCGCAAAGCTGACCTTGACCGGGTTGATCTCGCGCTCGCCCCGGCCCTTGGCGGCCACGGCCTTGACCACCTCGGTCTTGCCGTCTGCGGTTTTCAGGGTCAGGGTTTTATCGGTGAGGTTCTGCACCCGCACCAGGGACTTCTGTTTGTTCTTGAACGGTGGTTCTTCAATCAATTGCGGCTGGCCGCTGGCGCTGTTGACCAGGGTGTAATAGTGATCGGCGGCCAGTTGCACCGACAGGTTCTGACTGCCGACTTTGGCGCTGTAATCACCCTGGGGCATAAAGCTGAACTCGCTGCTGCCCTGGGCGGGCACGTCGTCGAGGGCGGTGTTGCCCACGGTGGCACTGACTTGCTGGGGGCTGGCGTTGAAAATACGCACAAAGCTCGAGCCCTTCGGCGCAACCGGGCCGTAGAGGGCGGCATCACCGCCGGCCAAGGCTTGCATTGAGAGCAGGCTCATGCTCGCAACCAGCGCGAGGGATTTGGCGAGACGACGTGGAGCAGGTGTAAACGGCATGGCTTTGAATGACATCAGTAGTACCTCTCTTTCAGTTTTGCGCCCGGTCGGGCGTCTCGGATTCAGCAGTGTTCTGTGCGACTTGCGGTTGGCGGCCGGTGGCCTGTTTCAGACTCGCGACCCACTGCGGGTCGGCATCGCCAATCTCGTTGTCCACCGGCAGGTAACGCTCGGGGAACTCCCAGATCAGCACCTGGGGCGGGCTGTTTTTGAACCCATCGCTCTGCAGGTAAGCGAGCATCGGCAGGATCGGCCCGTGGCCGTCTGTGGAGTCATTGATCACATCACTGCGCAGCGCCTGTTTCAGGGCGCCGACAAAGTTCCAGTTGGGGTTGGCGCTGTAGCTGGTACCCACCAGCGTCACCGGCACTTCGCTGTCGGTGAACAATGAATCTTCGCTGTCAGCAGCCGATTCGGCGGGGCGGGTGCTGCGTTTTTCCAGGGGTTCGGACGGCGGCAGCAGGTTGCTGAACAACGGGTCCAGTGGCAGGAACCGCTCCAGGTCGCCGTTGTGTTGCACAACTTTTTGCGCCTGGGTCACAAACTGTTGCGGGCTGCCGCTGAGGGGGAATTGCTCGGCAATCGAAGCCCCCAGTTGTTGGGCCGCAATCAGTGCGCCGTCCGGCGTCCAGTGCGTGTCGGTACGCAAGAACACCTGGGCCCCGGCCTGCTTGGCCTGTTGCAGCGGGCCCAGCAGGTCTGGCGCCAGCACCTTGCTGGCGGCCAGGCGGGCATGGAAGTCACGGTACAGATCGGCATAAATGGCGGCCGGGCGCTGCTCACCCATATGTTCGGGATACAGGCGCACCTTGGTCGGCACCACGGCCATTACCAGTTTGATCCCGCGTTCCTCGAGGGTCCGGCGCACGCCCTCAACCAGGGCATAGTTGTCTGCCACGTGCTGCTCGGCATCGGGCCACGGCTTGAACTCCTCGTCGCTGTACAGCCATTGATCGCGGCCCAGCACCACGCCGGGGCGACCTTCGTTGAACAGGGTGAAATCCAGTGCTGCCCAGAGGTTGGTGCCCAGACGCTTGATCGGGAATTCATCGTCGTAACGGGTTTCGACGGCTTTGCTCCAGCGACCGTTGAGTACGGTGTCTTTGTCGGTGGTGTTGAAACCAATGAAGCTGCGCGTGGCCAGCAGCCCCAGGCCCACCAGCAGGCCGCAGAAGAAGGTGACGTAGAGGATGCGTAAAGTCCGGTTCATGGTCGGCTCCCCTTAGAACTGGAAGTAGAGGAACGGCGAAAAGCTTTGCGCCGAAAGTTTGAGAATCGAGGCGATGAACAGCAGCACGATCAGGCTGCGCATGGCGTAGCGCGGCCAGTCAGCGACCCAGTACGGCGGTTGCACAGTGGCCTCGGCGCCCTGGGTATAACCGGGCAGGTGCAGGCTGCCCGGCACATCGCCGGGGACGGCCTTGATCAGGCCCGGTTGCGCGGTGGCAGGGCCGTCGGCGTCTGTTTTACCGGCTGTTTTTGGCGTGTGGTACAGGTCGCGCAGGCCGAAAAAGGCCAGGGTCAGGTAGGCAACGATCAGGGTGGCAACCTGCAGGCCGGTGAGGTTGGCGCTGTTGAGTTCCGACAGTGACCACTGGCCGAAGCTGAACATGGCGCCATACATGCGAGCGGCGACGTGCAGGTTTTCGGAGCGGAAAATCACCCAGCCCAGCACCACGATGAAGAAGGTCAGTACCCAGCGGATCGGGTTCAGGGCCCGGGGATTGGTGTTCAGGCCCAGGGCTTTTTCCAGCGCCAGCCACAGCCCGTGCCAGGCCCCCCACAGGATGTAGGTGATGTTGGCGCCGTGCCACAAACCGCCGAGCAGCATGGTCAGGAACAGGTTGCGGTAGGTGGTCAGCGTGCCTTTGCGATTGCCGCCCAGGGTGATGTACAGGTAATCACGCAGCCAGGTGGACAGGCTGATGTGCCAGCGGCGCCAGAACTCGGTGATCGACTGGCTGATGTAGGGCTGCTTGAAGTTTTCCATAAAACGGAAACCCATCATCAAGCCCAGGCCGATCGCCATGTCGCTGTAACCGGAGAAGTCGAAGTACAGTTGCGCGGTGTACGCCAGCGCGCCGAGCCAGGCATCACCGGTGGTCGGGTCCTGCAGGGCAAAACAGTGATCGGCGACCACTGCCAGGGTGTCGGCGATGAACACCTTCTTGATAAAGCCCTGCATGAACCGCGTGGCGCCCTCGCTGAATTTATCCAGGGTGTGGGTACGGTTGTTGAACTGGTCGGCCAGGTCGCGAAAGCGCAGCACGGGACCGGCAATCAGGTGCGGGAAGATCGCCACAAAGGCGGCAAAGTCGATGAGGTTGCGGGTAGCGGGGGTGTCACCGCGGTACACGTCGATGATGTAGCTGATGGACTCGAAGATGTAGAACGAGATCCCTATGGGCAGCAGTACGTTGGTCAGGATAAACGGGTCGAGGCCGACCGAACTCATCATGGCGTTGATGCTGTCGACGCCAAAGTTGGCGTACTTGAAGTAGCCCAGAATCGCCAGGTCGACCACTACCCCGAGCAACAGCCAGCGCTGGGCAGGTTTGGTGCGCACCCCGGCGGCCCCGACTTTGAGGCCGATCCAGTAGTTCCAGAGGGTGACGGCGATAAACAGTGCCAGGAAATCCACCCGCCACCAGGCGTAGAACCCATAGCTGGCGAGCAGCAGCAGCAGATTGCGATAGCGTTGCCCGCTCAAGTAATACAGCGCCAGAAATACTGGCAAGAACATAAACAGGAACACATTGGATGAAAAAACCATCCTGACTTCTCCGTGTTGACCAACAGTAAAGGGCCAGGCCCCCCCAAACCCCCCATGAAAAACTCGGGGGGGTAAATCGATGCAATCCCTTCTTCCCGTCTGCGGGAGCGCGCTTGCTCGCGATCTTTTGATCTTTTGATCTCGAAGAGCTCGCGAGCAAGCTCGCTCCTACAGAAGGGTCAGGGTGGTGGGCTATTTGCCTTTTTCGTGGGCCGGGTCGTAGACCCTGGTCAAGTCACCACCCAGGCGAAAGGTCTTGAACGGTTGCATGCCGCGTTTCATTTCAATCACCTGCGGGGTGCAGGTGTAGAGGGTGCAGAACGGTTCGAGCCAGGCGAATTTGGCGTCGACTTTCAAGTCGGTCATGTCCTGCTTCTTGCCGTTCTTTTGTTCGAACTCATCCGGGTTCTTGACCCCGCTGAGCACGCGCTCGCCCAAGCGTTTCAGGGCCCCGTTGTTTTCGTTGCGCAGGTCCACGCCATTGACCAGGGCAAAGCTGGCGATCATCGACAGGGGCGGCAGGGCGTAGTTGTGATAGGCCAGGGCGCGTTGCTGGCGCTTGAGTTCGTTGGGCAAAAAGCCCTGGGCGTCGACTTGACTCGCGCCGACCCTGAACTCTTTCACCGACCAGTCGAACAGGTCGCGACGGTTGGTGGCGATGGCGGTGGCCATCACTGACCAGGCCGACCAGTACGAGTGGTTATTGGTTTTTTCCAGCGGCAGGTTGTCCCAGTCGCTGACCACCTGATCCGCCATTTTGCTGAACCAGGCCTCGATCACCTGCGCCTGCTGTGGATGCCGGGCCAGGGGCTGCGAACTGGAGAATTTCAGGCGGATATAAGACGAGGCCATGCTGCCCAGCGCCCATTTGCGCATCGACTTGCCGGTGTGATTGAAGTCTTTGCTCATCAGCGCATCGGCCTCGGCCCAGGCAGTGAGCCAGTTCAGCGTGCATTCAAGCTGTTGCGGGCGACCGTCACGCATGAACTGCATCACCTTTTTACTGGTACTGCGTTCCAGGGTGGTGATGCCGGAGGTGGCGTCGCGGAAGGCTTTTTCCGAGTCGACATTAAGTGTCGAGCGGGCCTTGTCCGAGCCTTCGTATTTGCTGCGAAATTCCAGCTTGCCGGTATACGGCTGCGGCATGGTCCCGCAGTCGTTTTTGAAATCGCCGGTTTTAAAGGCTTCCACCGGGGCGTAATAACCCTGGGGCGGGCGCAGTGCTCCGGCGGCGTTGGCGGTGCTGGCAAACATCGCCAGCCCGAGAAGGGCGGGGGTCAGTAATGAACGTAGTGTGATCGGTGCAGTTGGCATCAGATACCTCATCGTCCGGCCTGCGCGTCGGGATGCGCAGGGGAGGGGAATACGTTGCGTTTGCAGAGTCGGGCCTCGACTTTCTGCGGCTCGGCCCCGGCTTGCGGGCCCTCGATTTCAATGGCCAGCAAGTTCTGGCTGGCCCAGTCTTCGTCAGTGCGCAGCTCGAAGGCGAAACGCCCGTCGGTGTCGGAAGTGGTCGGCTTGTCGATTTTCAGATTCTCGTGGCGTCCGTTCATGTACCAGAGGGTGGCTTGCAAGGTTTTCACCGACGGATCGGCGAAGCGGATGTCGATTTGGTGATTGGCGTTGCGCAGGTCCAGGTTGCGGCTATTGACCAGCATCTGGTTCGCGCCGGGCTTGAGCGTGGTGCTGTTGCTCAGGAGCGCGGGCTTGCCTTGGCAACCGTTGTCGAGCAGGGCCAGCATTTGCCGGTAGGTGACCTCCTGATCGAGGCGATACAGCGGCGAGAACTCCCAGATCAGCACCTTGGGCGGGGTTTTCTGGAATTCTTCGCTGCCCAGGTACTGCAGCATCGAGCCTTCAAGGCCGCCACCGGGGAAGGCGACGTTGAGCACGTCGGCACCGATGTACTGCTCCAGAAAGCCCGAGAAGTTGTAGTTCTTACCGCTGTGGCTGGTACCCACCAGGGTGATCTGCGGGTTGCCCGAATCACCGAACAGGTCGCCGTCAGCGGCTTCGCCCCTGGGCTCGGTGCTGAACTGGTCCATGTACTGCACGGCATAGCTGGTGCCGCATAACTGGCCGGCCATGTTGTGCAGGGTGCCGGTCTTGCCCATGCGCCCGGAGATTCTGGTTTCGAATTCGCGCCGGGGAATATCGGCGAAAGCGGGGATTTTTTTCACCGTGTCGGCAACGATTCTGGCGGTGCGTTCGGCGCCGTAGGGTGTCCAGTGCTGGTCGCCGCGGAAGTAGAAATCGTGGGCCTGTTTTTCGTTGGTCAAAGGCGACAGGTCAGGCACGTGGTAGCCCATTTTGGCGAAGCGCCCGAGCATGGCCTGGTAGTTTTTCAGGGCCTTGTCGTAGTCGTAGCGGTCACGCTCGGCAGGCATCAGTTTGTTGCGGTTGACCAGCCCGCGGGTCGGTTGATACACCACCACCAGTTCCACACCTTTGCTTTTGAACGCATCGTGCAGTTGCTGCATGCGTCGGTAGCCGGCAGGGGTGGTATCGAATTCGGTGCGCAGGTCTTCCTGGGTGCGGAACAGCCAGTCGCCTTCAGCCTGCACCAGGGTGGTGAAGTTTTGCTGGTAGCGGGTGGTGTAGTTTTTCGCATCGTGGGCTTGGGGGCACAGGTTGCAGCAGGGTTCTGCGTTGAACGCCGGGGCTTGAATCTCATCTGCCTGCACGCCGGCACTGACAGCGAGGATGGCGGCGGTCAGGCCCGACAAGCTTAGAAATTTGATCATTTTTGGGGGCATAACAGTCATCCTCAGTCGCGCATTTCGGTCTGGCGTTCAACGGGGTCGATCAGCACGGCTTTTTGCTGGCGCACCAGCAGGTCGAGAATCTCGCTCTGACGCTCACCCAGAATGCCGTTGAAGCTGATGCCGCTGGATTTGCTCGGGGCCAGCATCGATACCCGATACAGCTCGATGCTCAGGGGCGAGTCGATACTCAGCGGGCCGCTGCCGTTACCGGCCAGTTCGCCGCCCACCAGGATCAGTGACACCTGGGTGTCGAACGGGTCGAGGTCGATATCGCGATCGGTATCGGTCAAATCCTTGATGTGGCCGTAGATGCCGGTCAGGCCGTTGGCCAGGGCGATGTTTTCGTACAGCCGGATATTCACGCTGTTGCGCACCCGGATTCCGTGGCGACGGTTGTTGATCACCTTGTTGCCCCACAGCAGGTTGTCGCCGCTCTCGTACAGGGTGATGCCGTCGGTGTGGTTCTGGAAAATCTGGTTGTCGGCAATCAGGTTGTTGGAACTGTTGCGGTCGATCACCAGGCCCGACAACTTGTTGTCATGGCTGCGGTTGTTGAAGATGAAGCTGTCGTTCACCTCGCGGGAAATGATGATCCCGTGCTTGCGCTGGGTCCCGAATACATCGTTGTCGGCGATGATCAGCCCGCGGGAACGGTCATGGGGGTCGATGCCGTAGACGATGTTGTCGCGGTAGGTGTTGCCCTTGACTACAAAGTCGCGGGTTTCATAGCAGTAGAAGCCGTACCACATGTCCGAGAATTCGGAGCCCAGGATCCAGCCGGTGGGCTCATCGCGCTTGACCACCTTGGCCATGTTGGGTGTGTACTGGGAAATACTCACCCCGTACGACTTGCTGTTGGCGTAGCCGAAGCTGGCCATTGTGCTGTTGACGATATAAGTCTCGGTGCCACCCCAGGCCAGCAGGAACGGGCGAAACTCTTTGGCATCACGGAAGGTCGCCGGGCCGTTGGCCTTTTCGCGCCAGCCGGTAACCTTGGTGTCGCGTACGAACAGCTGGCCGTCGTTGACCATGAACGCACCGGCTTCTTCGGACAGGCGCAGCTCCCTGGTGCTGCTGTCGATGTCCAGAATGCCCTTGTGCCCGACCACGATCGGCAAGCGTGCCAGGTACACCCCCGGTGCGGTTTCGCTGAAGTATTTTTTCGGCAGGCGGCGGGCCAGATCCTTGAGGTTTACATAGCCGTCGTCGATGAAAATTGCCTGGGGGATACCGCCCTGGCGCACCACCCATTCGGCCATCTTGTTGTCGCCGCCGATGAAATCCTTGAGGGCGTTTTCCTGCATCATGCGGCGCACGCTGACCTTGCCGGCGGTGCTGCGCACGATCTTGGCCGCAACTGCTTCGGCGGTGTAGCCGCTGGTGTCGGGCAGTGCCGGTTTGGCTATTTCCAGCGGCGCACTGGGGGCAGTACGCACGGTATAGGTCCTGGCCTGTTGCAGCTCTTTGGCCAGGCCCGGGCGCAGTGGCTCGACATTGCCAAAGGCGACTGAACTTGCCAGCAGCAGGGCGCCGGCCAGCAGGCTGATTGCGCCTTTATTGGCAGGATGGTTCATCTCTCGCACTCCCGTTGGCGTGGTCATCAGAAGCGCCAGATCACGTCGACAAACGCGCGGTGCATGTATGAGTCGACGCTTTTGCCGTAGGCATCGCCGGGCTTGAATACACCGCCGCGAAAGCGCACCAGCGCCGAAGGTTCATCGATGGACTGGCTGAGGGCGGCCGGCAGCAGGCCTTGTTTGAAGTACTTGGTGACCACCAGGTCCATTTCCTGACCGAGGTCGTTTTTGCCGTCGACCAGCGGCAGCGAGGTGCTGGAGAGCAGGCCGCTGGTGGGGTCTTCGCTGTTTTCTACGGCATTGATACCGTTGCTGCCCACCGGTTTGCTGGCGTCGACGCGCCAGAACTTGTGATAGACCAGGCTGGCGTCGTAGTCCTCGCGCAACTGCCACGAGGTGAACAGGCTGGCGCTCTGGATGTTCTGCATCTCGCCACGGAAGGCTTCGCCGAAACGGTGGACCCGCGAGCGGGTGCCGGTGAAGCTGGAGCGGTTGCTCTCAAGCCCGGTCTGCTGGTAGTCGGCGCTGGCCCGGGAGTAGGCAGCGCCCACTTGCCAGTTCGGATCAAGGCGCAAACGTACCCCCAGGTCGGTGGCCCAGCCGTCGACGTCGTCACTGGTTTTGGCGCCGGCGAGGGTGCGCCCGTCGACCGTCGAGGTGGCCAGGGTGTCGCGCTTGCCGGTCATGCCGGTGACGCTGGCCCAGTAATTGACGGTGTTGCTGTTGCGGTAGTTGTAGGCGTCGCTGTTGGCCTCGATACCGAGCCAGGTCAGGTCGCCGTTACGGGTTTTATCCAGGGCGTCGACTTCTGCGCCTTCGTGTTTGAGCTTGCCGTCGTCGTGGCTGTGGTGGGCGCGGACGCCGACCCATTGGCCGGGCTGCCATTGCGCCGAAATGTCGCCGTACAGGTGCAACCGGTCCTGATCGTCCGGGGCCAGTTCGCTGAGGTCGGTGCGGTACTCGCTGAAGCGCTGCGCAGCACCGAGGTTGGCCTTGAGCAGGGTGGTGTCGAAGGTCCAGTTCAGGGCTTCGATATTGGTATCGCGCCACATGCCGTCATCGTTGTGCAGGCGCTGGCGTCCGAGTTTGAGCTGCTCGCCGGGGTAAGCGGTGAAGCCTTTGTAGCCGATCCAGAATTCGCGCAAAGCCAGATAGCTTTTGTCCGGTTGGCGCGCGTCATTGCCGCTGCTCGATTGCTCTTGATCGGACTGCTGCAGGGTATCGGTTTCAATAATGTCGCTGGAGGTCACGGCCTGGCCCATGGCGTAGGCGCTCCAGTTACCGCGCTCGCCATATACCCAGGGGCGCAGGTCCAGACCCACGCCGTTGACGTCGCCTCCCTCGCGGGTGCCCAGGTCGCGGTCGTCTTCGGACTGGGCGGTGACTTTCAGGTCCAGCCCGAAATTCTGCTCGTCGGTCAGGGCGGCCAGGGTCGGACACGACCACAGCAGGGCGAAAGACAGACCAATGCCGGCTTTCACAAAGGGATTCAGGGTCATAGGGCTTCCTCGCCGTTTTCTTGTTCCAGCGACTGCACGGCCAGGGCGTTCTGGCTCAGGCTGGCACGCAGCGCTTGTTCTTTTTGCAGCAGGCGCCGGGCTTGTGCGCGCTGCTCTACGGGTAACTGCTCGTCGAGTTGCGCGGCCAGCTCGTTGCCCTGCGGGGTGTCCTGGACTTTGGCCAACTGGCTGAATACATAGGCATTGAGCAGGTTGGGGCGGGTGCCCTTGCCCTGGGAGAACAGCTGGGCGATGGCGAAGTCGGCGCTGTTCTGGCCGTTGCGGGCGGCCTTGAGCAAATGATCGAGGGCTTTTTGCGGGTAGACCTGGCCCAGGTAGCCCCGGCGGTAGATCTGCCCCAGGTAGTAATCGGCGGCCACTTCTTTATCCACTGCCTGCAGGAAATGCGCCTCGGCTTTTGCCGCGTCCGGGGTCAGCCACTTGCCGTCGTAGTACAGCTTGCCCAGCAACAGCTCGGCTCGCGGCTGGTCTGCGGCCCGGCCGTTGTCCAGGTACTCCTGCAATTGCGCGACATCGCCTTGTTCCGGGAAGTCGTAGAGCAGTTGCGCGAGGCTGACCCAGGACGCCGGGTAAACCGGTGCGATGTTCTCCAGCAACGACTTGGCCGTGTCCGGGTCGGGAGTGCCGAAGGCGGTCAGCACCCGGGCGACCCCGTCGACCCGCTGGGCTGATGCCGTGCCACGGCTGTAAGCGTTTTGCAGTTGCTTGAGCAGGTGTGCCTGTTGCTCGGTTTTGCCTTGTTTCTGATAAACCGTGGCCAGCTCGACGTAGCAGCTGTCATTGCTGGCCAGCGCCTGTTTGCAGATGGATTCGACTTGATCCAGATGCTGGTCGTAGGTGTCCTGGATGCGATAGAGGGCAATTTGTGCCAGGCCCGCCTGGGGATAGCCGGCCGCGAGCCATTGGCTGATTTGTTGTTGCGGGTTGACCTCGGGGAAGCTCTGCGGGTGCTGCAAATACAGCATGGCCAAAGGCGTGAGGCTGCTGGCGTCGCCGCTGGCAAAGGCTTGCTTGAGCAAGGTTTGCGCTTCGTGCAGTTCGGCTTCGCTGGCGCCTGGCTTGGCTGCCAGCAAGCGACCCAGGCGCGCCTTGGCCCGGGGCGAAGTTTTCGCCGCTGCCCGGTAGGTGGCTTCGGCTTTTTTCAATTGCCCGGCGTCGCGGCTTTGCATCCAGATATCGGCCAGGCCAACCTGGGCCTCGGTGTAGCCCAGGTCTGCCAGCACTTGGTAGTTCTGTTGCGCGGTGGCGATATCGCCGCGCTTGAGCGCTTCATTGGCCAGGCGTTGATCGGGCAGGCCGGAACAGCCGGCCAGGGCGATGGCCAGCAGACATAGCGCGGTAATCTTGTGGGAGCTGGCTTGCCAGCGATACGGTCCATGGGGTTGGCCTGCAACACCGGGGGGATGCAATCGCTGGCAAGCCAGCTCCCACAGCTGATTGGGGGTAGGGTTTGTCATGGTTAAAGACCCGCGGCCATGGCTTTGTCGATCAGCCAGTTCAGCGACGGCCCCCGGTCGCTGCTGACTTCAACCGGGCGGCCGGTGAGGGCGCTGTCGAGCGGGGCGTCCGGCTTGATTTGCACGCGGATGTCCGAGGACAGGTTGTCGCTGTCCAGGCTGGTGCTGCTGATGATCTTGCCGCTGCGCACGGCGTCTTCACCGGCCACCTGGAAGTTGACCCGGGTGCCGGGCAGTACGTTGCCAAACTGGCGATAGCTGAAGCGTGCTGCCACGTCGGCTTCACTGTTGCGCGGTACCAGTTTGAAAATCACGTCGCCCTTGCTGGCGTACTGGCCGTTGGCGACCAGTTGCTCGGCAACCACGCAGTCACAAGGCGAGGTCAGGGTGCCGGTCATTTGCTTGCCGAACAGGGTTTCGATGTTTTCGGGTTGCAGCTGGTTTTCGTCCAGATGGCCCTTGAGCACATCGAGCATGCTGGTGCTGAAGGTGGCCAGGGGCGCGCCGTTGGCCGCCAGCTGGTCATCCTTGATCAGGCTTTGCACGGTGCCGTCGCGGGGCATGGTGATGTTCAGGCCCTGCACGCTGACCAGTGCCGACTGGGCGTGGGTCACGAAGTACAGGCCGTAGACCGATTTGGCCACGAAGCCGAAGGCCAGCAGGCCGACGACAAAAATCCCGGCGCTGAAGGTGACGGCTTTGAACCGCCCGAATGGGCTCATGCCGCTGCCACCGTCCTTGACCTTGCGCGCCTTGGTGAAGTTGTCGCGCTGCAGGGTGGCCAGGACTTCGCCCATGGTCACGATGTCGCCGCTCAGGTGCGAGGTGATGAGGTGGCGCAAGGTGGCAATGTCTTGCAGGTCGAGGTTCTGGAACTGGCAGCCGACGCGACCGGTCTGGCGGTCTGCGTTGCGCACCAGCAGGTCGACGTCCATCGTCAGGCCCAGGTTGTCGATCACAAACTGTAAGCGCCCCTTGATCAGGTCGCCGGCCTTGAAGGTCTGGTTGGCGGCGTTGAAGCTCAGGCCCCCGGCCGAGAGGTCAATCAGCTTGACCTCCATCGGCGTACGATCGGCGCCGGAAAAGTGCAGCCTGGCCGGGATTTTGACCCGCGCATGTTGACGCTGGGCTTCAGATTCGTGGACAACGTTGGCGTTTACTTGAGTGTTCATAAGGTCTTGTTCCTGGTTAATTCGATCGAAGCGGTTCAGACCATCAGCAACAGCACGGCGACGAAGATGCTGCCGGCGGAGAAGGTCATGGTCCGGGACGACCAGGTGTTGAACCAACGTTGAAAGCTGGCCAGATCACGGGTCAATTTGGTGTCCTGACGGGTCCAGGATTGCTGGTCGAGGCGGAAGAACACGTAGATTTTCACCAGGGCGCCAACGATCTGGTTGTAATAAAGAATCAGCGGGTAGGCCGGGCCGATCCGGTGCCCGGAGCAGGCGAGTAACAGGGTCAGAATCAGGCGGGTGAAACCGATCCACAGCAGGTAGGCGATGAGGAAACTGATGCCGTATCGGGCCGTGGCGATCAGCGCCGCGGTCAGGCCCAGCAAAGAGGTCCACATCGATACCCGCTGGTCGAACAGCACCAGGCTGGTGAACAGGCCCAGGCGTTTGACCCCCAGGCCCAGGGCCCGGGCGTTCTGGCGCAGGTTGTTGCCGTACCAGCGAAACATCAGTTTGCGGCTGGCCTTGATAAAGCTTTTTTCCGGCGGGTGTTCCACGGTGTAGATGGCGGCGTCCGGCACGTAGAAGGTGTCGTAACCCAGGCGCATCAGGCTGAACCAGCTGGACTTGTCATCGCCGGTCAAAAACTTGAAGCGGCCCAGGCGCCAGTGCTGCAGCGAGTCGCTTTCCACATCGGCGATAAAGGCCGGGTCGGTCACTACATTGGCGCGGAACACCGACATGCGCCCGGTCATGGTCAGTACGCGTTTGGACAGGGCCATGGAGCACATGTTGATATGGCGCTGGGCGAAGCGCAGCTTGTGCCATTCGCTCATGATGTAGCCGCCGCGCACTTCACAGAATTCGTTGGTGGTGAGGCCGCCGACATTGCCGAACAGCTGAAACCAGGGCACGGTTTTGCGTACTACGCCGGGGGCGAGCACGGTGTCGCCGTCAATCACTGCAACCACTGCGCGGTCATCCGGCAGATGGCGGGAGATGGCGCGAAAACCAAAGGCCAGGCCATCGCGCTTGCCGGTGCCGGCGATGCGTACGAAGTCCAGTTTGACCCGGGCTGGCGGGTTGAGGCGTTGCCACATGCTTTTGACCAGCAACTCATCGGACATCTCGACCAGCGAGCAGACGATGGTGGTGGGCAGGCCGCAGTCGATCGCTTCACGAATCACCGAGCTGTACACCTGGGCGGTGGTCAGGGCGTCGATGCGAAAACTGGTGACCATCAGGAACACGTGGGAGGGGTCGGCAGACGTGCCCAGCTTGCGCACTTTGCGCCGCAGGTGCGGGTACACCACATATAAAAACAGCATGCCGCGCAGGAAGTGCGTGGCACCCATTGAGTAGCGCCAGATACCCACGGCGCCAATCAGGAAAATAAAGCTTTTCGATTCGGCGTCGAAGATCGATGTCGGCAGCGCCAGGGCGAGACCCATCAACAGTGTCAGGTAAAACAGCCAACCGGCGGCCTGGAGAAGGCCGTTTTTAAGCCTGGGCATGATCAGTATCCGTTTGGGTTCTGCGCGGCCCCGCAGGAGCGAGCAAGCTCGCTCCTGCGGGGGGATATCGGTTTGTTACCAGCAGATGCCTTCAGTGCGGCCGGTTACGCTGGTGGCCCGGGACATGAAGCCCACCAGGTCGATCACTTGTTTGCCGTGGGGGGCGTTTTGCGCCAGGGCGCGGAATTTTTCGTCGCGGTTACCCAGGATGATCAGGTCGCTGTTGTTGATCACTGCGTCAAAGTCCGAGTTGAGCAGGGACGAGACGTGGGGGATTTTCGATTCGATGTAGTCTTTGTTCGAACCATGAACGCGGGCGTATTCGACGTTGGTGTCGTAGATGCTCAACTCGAACCCCTTGCCGATCAGCATTTCGGCCAGTTCAACCAGCGGGCTTTCACGCAGGTCATCGGTACCGGCCTTGAAGCTCAGACCGAGCAGGGCGACTTTGCGTTTGTCGTGGCTGGCGACGATGTCGAAGGCGTTCTGTACTTGTGATTCGTTGCTGCGCATCAGTGAGTTGAGCAACGGTGCTGCAACGTCCAGGGAGCCGGCGCGGAAGGTCAGTGCACGGACATCCTTGGGCAGGCACGAGCCGCCGAAGGCAAAGCCGGGGCGCATGTAGTACTGCGAGAGGTTGAGGGTTTTGTCCTGGCACACCACGTCCATCACTTCGCGGCCATCCACGCCGACTGCTTTGGCGATGTTGCCGATTTCGTTGGCGAAGGTCACTTTGGTGGCGTGCCACACGTTGCAGGTGTACTTGATCATCTCGGCCACTTCGATGTCCTTGCGGATAATCGGGGCGTCGAGTTCTTCGTACAGTGCCTGCAGCACATCCCCGGAGGCGGTGTCGAGTTCGCCGATCACGGTCATTGGTGGCTGGTCGTAGTCGGCGATGGCGGTGCTTTCACGCAGGAACTCAGGGTTTACTGCGACCCCGAAGTCGATACCGGCTTTTTTGCCCGAGCATTGCTCAAGGATCGGGATCACGACATTTTTCACGGTGCCCGGCAATACGGTGCTGCGTACCACGATGGTATGGCGCGAGGTTTTGTCACGCAGCACCGCGCCGATTTCACGGCACACCGCTTCGATGTAGTTGAGTTCCAGGTCGCCGTTTTTCTTGCTCGGCGTGCCGACGCAAATCATCGACAGATCGCTTTCACGAATCGCCGAGGCAAAATGGGTAGTACCGCGCAGGCGGCCGGTCTGGATGCCCCGGGCCAGCAGTTCGCCCAAGCCGGGTTCAACGATGGGCGACTTGCCGAGGTTGATCAGGTCGATTTTATCCTGGGAAATATCCACTCCGATAACTTCGTGGCCACGTGCAGAGAGGCAACCGGCGCACACGGCACCGACGTAACCCAAACCAAATATGCTAATGCGCATCGCGTATACCTCTGTCATCTAAAGTGTGGGCGAGCCAGGAATTACGGCGAATAAAGTCCGCAACGCCAGGAATCGGCATTGTTAATGTTCAAACTTTTTTAAGTTGTGCGAATGGCAGTCAACTGATGATTTACTGCAAGGCGTGCCGGGTGAAGGGGGTAGCCGTGTATTGTCGATGATCGTCTGTAAATCGTTGGTTTTTAAACGATTTAATGCCGCTCGTGATGAGGGGTGACGCTCATCTTTATCACGCTTACTTCAGTCGTATATACCTTCGAAGTTGGAGCCTTGGTTGTAAGTCATATCCTACAATCCTTGTAATAAATGTTACGGGTTCTCTGAGCGGCGCTTATGGACATAGTTCCAATCCGTTGATCGCGTTTTCTCGGAATATGAACATTTACGAAAAAGATGGCACTGGTCTCATATTGATGGCACTTGAGGTTTGGCCCTTTAATTACGGGTAGTTAGTTGTGGCTAATAGTTAAGTGCCATTACCGGACAAAAAACAGGGTGCCATTACGAAAAAAATTCACCGTTGTCGAGTGAATTTAAGTTCATGGAGCACAGAGACAGGATTTTTACAGCGCGACGCATGCTCTGTGGGGCAGAGCTGCGTCATAAGGGCGGGGGTTACTCGGGGGCGTGATCACGCAAGAAGACCAGCAGGTCAGGTTTTGACTGCTCGGCGCTGTAGCGATAGCCCTGCTCATCGAACTGCTTGAGCAGTTCCGGGTTATTGATCCGCTCCTTGATCACAAAGCGGCTCATCATGCCCCGGGCTTTTTTCGCATAGAAGCTGATGATTTTGTGCTGACCGTTTTTCAGGTCTTTGAATTCGGTGTTGATGATGCGCGCGTTCAGGGCCGGTTTTTTGACCGCCGAGAAGTACTCGTTGGACGCCAGGTTGAGCAGCACGTCATCGCCCTGTTCGGCCAGAGCCTCGTTCAGCCATTCACTGATGCGCGTGCCCCAGAACGCGTAAAGATCCTTGCCCCGGGCATTGGCCAGCTTGGTGCCCATTTCCAGGCGGTACGGCATCATCAGGTCCAGTGGGCGCAGCAGGCCGTACAGGCCCGAGAGCATGCGCAGATGAGTCTGGGCGTAGTCAAAGTCGGCTTCACTGAAGTCCACGGCGTTGAGGCCGGTGTACACGTCGCCCTTGAAGGCCAGCAGCGCCTGCTTGGCGTTTTCCGGGGTGAAGGCCGGTGTCCAGCTACCGAAACGGGCGGCGTTGAGGCCCGACAGCTTGTCGGATAGATGCATCAGTTCGCCAATCTGTTGCGGGCTCAGCTCGCGCAATTGCTCGATCAACTCCTGGGAGTGGTCCAGGTATTGCGGCAGAGTGAACCGCGCAGTGGCCGGCGGCGTCTGGTAATCGAGGGTTTTGGCGGGTGAAATCACCATCAGCATGGGGTCGTCTCCTTTTAGCGTCGGGCGATTCTAGGCGCTGGCGGGTTTTGACTCCACCTATGGTGGTGATAGAAAGCCCTCGTCGCTGACAAGGTACGAGGTTGCAACAAGGGTCGAAGCAGCCTCAGCAAATCCTTTCGCAACCTCGTGCCTCGTCAGGGACTACGGTGCGGTTATAGTGCTGGCAGTTATTTAAAGGGGAACTGATCCGTGCGCATTGCTCTTTTTTTCTGCGCCTGGCTGCTGGGTTCGGGGGCTGTCGCCGCAACCAATGAACCCGCGACGCTGGACCGCAGCACCTGGCCCGAACAATTGCTCAGCCCGGCCTTGTTCGATGTGGCCTCGCGTGCCGAAATCCTGACCTTCGCCCGTGAATTGCTGACCAGCGAGGCACTTGATGACGACGCCCTGAAGCAGCGCCTGAATCTGAAAATCATCAACATCGACGAGATTGATGGCGTTCGGCGCAGGATGTGGCTGCGGCTGCTGGCCAATTATGATTTTGCCCAGCAAAGCTGCGACCAGGACGCATCGTTTTGTTATTACGTCGACGACATGGCCAGTTTGCGTGAGCAGGCCGGCAAGTTCGAAGTCGCCGATGATTCGTTTTATGCCGCCTGGGCCGGGCCGAGTCGCGAGTTTCACCGGCGCTATCTGGATGAGCAATTGCGCCTGGCGGCACTGTTCCCGCAAATCAGCAGCGAAATCGGTCTGTTTGGCGATCAGGAATTCAACGGCGACGAGATGAATGACCGGCTGTTCATGCTGACCTTTGACAGCGGTCCGACACAGTTGCCGGGCAACACGGACTGGTTGACCGACTATCTGCGCAAGCAGTCCATCAGTGCCACTTTCTTTGTCTTGGGCAACGGTCTGCAAGGGCGACTCGATAAAAGCTCGGAAGCGGCAGTGCAAGCGCTGTACAAGGGGCAATGCGTGGGCGTGCAGGGCTGGGAGTATCGTTCCCATAGCCATTGGCAAGACTGGCAGGGTTCGATCTTGCGCAGTGTGGCGTTGGTCAGGCAAGTGCTGCCGCAGAACTACGTTCCCCTGTTTCGTCCGCCTTATGGGCAGCGTCGGGCGGACAGCGCCGGGTTCTTTGGGGCACAAGGCTTGAAAGTGGCGCTATGGGACATTGATTCCCGGGACCTGGCTGCCAGCCTGACCGCCGAACAGTCGGCGCAACGGGTGTTGAGCCTGATGCTGCTGTGGCGCCATGGGGTTATTGTCTTTCACGATACCCAGGACA
This sequence comes from Pseudomonas paraversuta, assembly GCF_904067025.1. Classification (NCBI taxonomy): domain Bacteria; kingdom Pseudomonadati; phylum Pseudomonadota; class Gammaproteobacteria; order Pseudomonadales; family Pseudomonadaceae; genus Pseudomonas; species Pseudomonas paraversuta. Next base: position 3,991,180 of record NZ_CAJFDA010000001.1, on the reverse strand, counting down.
AGGTGCGCAGTGCAGTGCCCTGGCTATTGAAGGCGACGGCGCAGAGCGGGCTTGGCTGGGAGGATTGCGCGAAGGCTATGTAGGAACGAGCTTTTCAAACAGCTCGTTCCTGCGGGGCTGGGGTAACAAAAGATTACATATAGACCTCTGACTCTAGCTGCGCTTCGGGCATCCGCCAAGGCTATTCGTCAGTCTGAAAAATAAATTCCTTATTCGTTAAAAATCCTTTTTTTTGTCACACGTTTAGGAGTATTACGAAGACAGACCGCCGAAACCTGCACCACAGGTGGCGTCTTCCAGGACCCATCGGGAAGGGTATTCATCTGAACGCATCAGATGAGTTCGGCAGTCACTTCGAGGCGCAGCACTGTTGAGGTATTGCGTCGAATGGCTCCCACAAAGGTGACCGAGTATGGATGATCACGGACGCACTCCTTCTTCCAACCAGCCAATCCTTTATGTGCTCGATACCAATGTTCTGATTCACGATCCAAACGCATTGCTTAACTTCGAGGAACACCACGTCACCATCCCGATGACGGTGCTCGAAGAGCTCGACAAACTCAAAACCGGCAAATTACTGGTGGCTGCGGAGTGTCGCCAGGCGATCCGTCTGATTGATCAGACACTGGGCGCGTCTTCTCCCGAAGACGTCGAGTTGGGCGTACCTATTCTGCGGGGCAAAAGCGGTCCCAAAGGCTTTTTATCGATTCTGATGAACAAGCGCCGGGAGCCCAACGCGCTACTGCCTGAAAACCTCAACGACAACATCATCATCAACCAGCTGATCGATCTGCATACCCGTGACCCTGCGCGGCGTGTGGTGCTGGTGACCAAAGACATCAACATGCGCCTCAAGGCCCGGGCGTGCGGGATCGCCTCCGAGGACTACAGCACTGACCAGCTGGTTGACGACGTGGCGCTGCTGCCCCGTGGCTATCACACCATGACGGGCTCGTTCTGGGACCGGGTCAGCAAAGTCGAAACCCGTCAGGGCCATGGCCGTACCTGGCATCAGGTGCAGTTGATCGACAACCTGCCGGCCGTGCATATCAACGAGTTCATCATTGATGAACAGGGTTTTGTCGGCTGGATCAAAGAGATCCGCAAGGACCACCTGCTGATTCTCGACCTGCATCAGGAGCCGCTGCTGCATCAGGAAGCGTGGGGGCTCAAACCGCGGGATATCTATCAGGCGCTGGCGCTGTTTGCCTTGCTTGATCCGGACATTCATCTGGTCAACCTGTCGGGTGCGGCGGGTTCGGGGAAAACCATTCTGGCGCTGGCCGCCGCCATCGAACAAACCATGGTCAGCAAGCGCTACCGGCGCATTATCTGTACCCGCAGCGTGCAAGGGCTGGATCAGGAAATCGGCTTCTTGCCGGGCACCGAAGCCGAGAAAATGGAACCCTGGCTGGGGGCCATCACCGATAACCTTGAAGCCTTGCATATGGAGGACGAAAACACCCATGGCAGCGTTGATTACATCCTGAGCAAGGTGCCGTTGCAGTTCAAATCCCTGAACTACATCCGTGGCCGCAGCTTCCAGCAAAGCCTGATCCTGATTGACGAGTGCCAGAACCTGACACCGCACCAGATGAAAACCATCATCACCCGTGCGGGCGCAGGTTCGAAAGTGGTGTGCCTGGGCAACCTGGCGCAGATCGATACGCCTTACCTGTCGGCCACCAGTTCGGGGCTGACCTACCTGACGGAGCGTTTCAAGGACTTCCCCAACGGTGTGCACATCGCCCTGCAAGGGGTACCGCGTTCGATTCTGGCCGAGTACGCCGAATCTCACCTCTGAGTTAACCCGGCAATAAACCTGTAGGAGCGAGTTTGCTCGCGAGCTTTTGAACAGCTCGCGAGCAAGCTCGCTCCTGCTTCAGTAGCCTGAGGTAAGCTTGCTCGGCTTACGCGCTGTTGCAGTGTGTTGTTCGGGTTCAGGCATGCAGCGCTCCCAGGAGTTGGCCAAGACAGGAGAGTCGGGTGTTATTGCGTAATATCGATTTGAATTTGTTGGTGGTGCTCGATGCGCTGCTGACTGAAAAACACGTGACCCGTACCGGAGTCCGTTTGCATTTGAGTCAGCCCGCCATCAGCCACTCGCTGAATAAACTCAGGGTGTTGCTCGATGATCCGTTGCTGATTCGCCAGGGCAACGAGGTGGTGCTCAGTGCGTTGGCGCAAAACCTTCAGGCGCCACTCAAGGAGATCCTGGGGCAGATTGAAACCTTGCTCGGCCAGTCCATCGACTTTGTGCCGGCAGACTCGCAACGTACCTTGCGCATAGCCATGTCCGATTACGGGGCCGCGATCGTGCTGCCAAAATTGCTGGTGCAACTCAGGGCGCAGGCGCCGGGCACCTCGCTGGTGGTAATCCAGGACAGCCGCCTTGGCATGCTTGAGCAAGTGGGGCAGGGCAGGATCGACCTGGCCATCGGTGTGTTTCCCGCTCCGGGGGCGGATATCTGCACTGAGGTGCTGTTTGAAGAAACCTTTACCTGCCTGCTCGACCGCCGTTCTCTCCCTGAAAATGGTGTGCTTGATCTGGACAGCTACCTGGCGCGCCCGCACCTGCTGGTGTCGATGGACGGCAACACCCGGGGAGAGGTCGATAACGTCCTGCGGGCCCGGGGTTTAAAACGTCGGGTGGCGGTCAACGTGCCTCATTGGGGCACGGCCCCCGGGATGATTGCCGATACCGACCTGATCCTCACCGTGGCCACCCGCACCCTGACCAACGTGCCGTTTGGCGACACCCTGGTGGCAATGGCGCCGCCGCTGACGGTTGCCCCGTTCAACTATGTGCAGGCCTGGCATAACCGTTTTAACCAGGACCCGGCCCATCGCTGGTTGCGCGAACTGGTCAGGCAGGTGAGCGCCTGATCCTCTGATCTCTCGATCTTTCGATCTCCTGTTCTCCCGATCTCCCGATCTCCCGATCTTTCGATCTTTCGATCTTTCGATCTGTAGGAGCGAGCTTGCTCGCGAGCTTTTGATCTTGAAGAGCTCGCGAGCAAGCTCGCTCCTACAGTTTTGGCAGTGTTGGCATTTGGAGCAGTTTTGGTGGTTGAGGCAGTTGAGACAGTTGAATCATTCCGTCAGCCCCGTGAGGCGATGACAAACCCCGCCAGCACTACGCTCACCCCGAGGATTTTCTGCAGGCCCGGAGTGTTCTTTGGTAGTCCGAGCAAGCCGAAGTAATCAATCACCAGGGAAATAATCAACTGGCCCAGCACCACTGCCATGATGAAATTGAGTGCACCCAGGCGCGGTACGCTGATCAGCGCGACGGTGATGTAGAACACGCCGGCCAGGCCGCCGAGCCAGATCCACCAGGGGCCGCTCAGCAAGGCGCCAAGGTGGGGGCGCGGGACTTTGACGATAAGCATCACCAGCGCAATGGCGACACTGCTGACCAGCAATGAAATGACGGTGGCCCAGAATGGATGTCCCAGCGTCATCCCCAGCCGGGCATTGCTGGCGGCCTGCAAGGGCACCGCAACGCCCGCCAGCAGGCTCAGCGCAATGGCAATAAATAGTGGCATGAGTACGGTCTCCAAAGTTTCAACCGTTGTACGGCCAAGACGCGCAGGTGGCCAATTCGATGTTCTGATACGCGGTATTCGCGGGGTCGATGGCCTTGAGCCGGGCCCCGGGTTTACAATCGCGGCTCCCCTCTGGAGTACTCCCCTGTGCTGACTCATCTGGATTCCCAAGGCCGCGCGAACATGGTCGATGTCACCGATAAAGCCGTGACATCCCGTGAAGCGACGGCACAAGCGGTGGTGCGCATGCGCCCTGAAACCCTGGCAATGATCGTCAGCGGCGGTCACCCCAAGGGCGATGTTTTTGCCGTGGCGCGGATCGCCGGAATCCAGGCCGCGAAAAAAACCTCGGATTTGATCCCGTTGTGCCATCCGCTGATGCTCACCAGCGTCAAGGTTGAACTCAGTGCCCAGGGCAGCGATGCAGTACTGATCGTGGCGCGCTGCAAACTGTCGGGGCAGACCGGCGTCGAGATGGAGGCTCTGACCGCCGCCAGCGTCGCGGCCCTGACTATTTATGACATGTGCAAGGCTGTCGACCGCGGCATGAGCATCGAAAGCGTACGCGTGCTTGAAAAGCTCGGTGGCAAGAGCGGGCACTTTCAGGCTGATGCCTCATGAAGCTAAAGGTGATGTTCTTTGCCCGTTACCGCGAAGCCCTGGGGCTGGATGGCGAAGCTGTCGAAGGCCCGTTCACCTCCATTGAGCAGTTACGCGGGCACCTGGTGCAGCGCGGCGGAGCCTGGCAAGTATTGGCCGAGCCCAACCTGATGTGCGCGCGCAATGAAGAGCTGTGCAAGCCTGACGAGCCCTTGGCGGACGGCGACGAAGTGGCGTTTTTCCCGCCCGTGACAGGAGGCTGAAGATGACCGTTAGGGTGCAAGCGGCAGCCTTTGATCCGGGGGCGCAGGTCAATGCGCTGCACGCGGCCAACCTGGGGGTGGGCGCGGTGGTGAGTTTTGTCGGCTATGTGCGCGACTTCAACGACGGGCGCGATGTGGCGGGGATGTTTCTGGAGCACTATCCGGGTATGACCGAAAAAGCCCTGGACAAGATCGTCCTGGAGGCCGAACAACGCTGGCCGCTACTCAGGCTTGAAGTGCTGCACCGGGTTGGCGCGCTTGAACCGGGGGAGCCGATAGTCTTTGTCGGTGTTGCCAGCGCCCATCGTCAGGCCGCATTCGATGCCTGCGCCTTTGTCATGGACTACCTGAAAACCCGGGCACCGTTCTGGAAGAAAGAACAGACCGGCGATGGACCGCGTTGGGTCGAAGGTCGCGTGAGCGATGAGGAAGCAGCGGACCGCTGGAAGAAATAATACCCCTTGGGAGCGAGCTTGCTTACGAGCCGTTAAAAGCTCGCGAGCCAGCTCGCCCCAGAGGGAGATGATCAGGCCGTTACAGTCGGATCATGGGGCTTGCGCACGGCCCGTACTACAGGTCGCAGCAATTCAGTCGGCGGTGTTTCGCAGCTGATTTTTTTGCCCAGCAAGGCTTCGATCGACGGCAACTGATAGGAGTCGTCTTCACCGGCAAAACTGATCGAGACGCCGCTGGCGCCCGCCCGGCCAGTACGGCCAATGCGGTGCACGTAGTCGTCCGGCACTTCGGGCAGGGTGAAGTTGATTACGTGACTGATACCGTCGATGTGAATCCCGCGTCCTGCCACATCGGTGGCCACCAGTACGCGGATCTTGCCTTCGCGGAAACCTTCGAGGGTCTTGATGCGTTTGTGCTGCGGCACGTCACCCGACAGTTGCGCGGCGTTGATGCCGTCACGCACCAGGCGTTCTTCGATGCGGCGCACTTCATCCTTGCGGTTGGCGAAGACGATGACCCGCTCCCAACCGTTGTCGTTCACCAGGTTGAACAGCAACTTGTACTTGTCTGCCCCGGCAACCGCGTAAACGTGTTGCTCCACCATGTCGCTGGCGACGTTGAGCGCTTCGATTTCGACAATGGCCGGGTCGGTGGTCCATTGCTTGGCCAGGTTCATCACGTCCTCGGTAAAGGTCGCAGAGAACAGCAGCGTCTGGCGCTCGGCTTTCGGTGGGGTCTGGCGAATGATCTGGCGTACTTGCGGGATAAAACCCATATCAAGCATGCGGTCGGCTTCGTCGAGCACCATGACTTCGACCATGTCCAGATGCACTTCGCCGCGCTGGTTGAAGTCCAGCAGACGGCCCGGGGTGGCTACCAGAATGTCGCAATGGCGGGCTTCGAGCTGTTTCAGCTGCTTGTCGAAGTCCATGCCGCCGACGAATGTCATGACATTGAGGTCGGTGTACTTGGTCAGGTCGGCTGCGTCTTTGGCGATTTGCACCACCAGCTCGCGGGTCGGCGCAATGATCAGTGCGCGCGGCTCGCCCATGTAGCGTTCTTTGGGCGGCGGGGTCTGGGTCAGCTGGCTGATGATCGAAATCAGGAACGCGGCAGTTTTGCCGGTACCGGTCTGGGCGCGACCGATGGCGTCACGGCCGCTGAGGGTATAGCCCAGTACGCCAGCCTGAATCGGGGTGCAGTACGGAAAACCCAGGTCTTGAATGGCGTGCATCAGCTCCGGGGCGAGCTTGAAGTCGTGAAAACGGACTTTGCCTTCTTGTGGCTCGACCACGAAGTCTTCGAGTTTCCAGGGAGTGACCGGCGGCTTGGGGGCCGCTTCACGCCGTGGTTTTGCAACTTTGGGTTGTTCGATCTGAACCGGTTCAGGAGCGGGCTGTACGTCGGGAGTGTCCACCGAGGCTTGAGCAGGGGCAGAGCGGCCAGGCTGTTGCGCGTCGGTGCGCGGGCTGGTGGTGCTCGAAGGTGTCACTGAAGCTGATGCGAGTGGCTCAGCCTCGCTTTTACCGAATATTTTTTTGAGTGCTTTGAGCACGGTCATCTCATCAGTTGGTTAAGGAGTGTACGCCGGGCAGTGTAATGCAAGTCGCGTGCTCGGCGTAGTGAACGACAGGATGTTTCGGTTTTAGCCCAGATGTTTGGCCAGCCAGGCACCGATGTCGCTGATCTCTTTGGGTAACACTTCATGACCCATTGGGTATTCCTGCCATGTTACGGCCACACCCGCAGCCTTCAATCGCTCATAGGCCGTACGGCCCATGGCGTTTTGCACCACTTCGTCGTACTGGCCATGCAGGCACAGGGCCGGGATCCGTTGCTGACTGGCGGATAACGGCAGCACGTCAGTGAAGGTCGGGGCATAGGTGGAGAGGGCAAGTACGCCACCCAGTGCACCTTCATATCTCACATAGGCGGTGTGATAGACCACGGCGCCGCCCTGGGAAAATCCGGCGAGGAAAATCCGGCTGGCGTCTATTCCGGCCCTTTTCTGATCTTCGATCAAGCTGAGGACGGTTGCCGCGGACTCTTCCAGCTCTTCTTCGCTGATGGAACGCGCCGGGCTCATGGCCTTGATGTCGTACCAGCTGGGCATGGCATAACCGCCATTGATCGTCACCGCGCGGGTGGGGGCCTGGGGCAAAACAAAGCGGGTGGTCAATAACTTCTCTTGCAGCATCTCGGCCACCGGCATGAAGTCATAACGGTCGGCGCCCAGGCCGTGGAGCCAGATAACACAGGCATCTGCAGGCTTTTGGGGCTGGATAAACAGGGGTTCGGTCATGGCTGCTCCATCGTTGTGCGTGCGCGCGGCTTGGGTGCGCGGCAAAGGTGCGTGTTCGTCAGGAAATTACAGAAGATGTCGCCTGCTTGAACGTTTTATCAGCAAATGCGACCTGAAATGTTCAAGGCTTCAGAGTGGTACGCGCTTTGCTATGTGGACAGGGACGTTAATGCGTTCACCTTCGGCGGTAACACTAACAGGCTACTGCCGATGGAGGGACAGCAAAAGCCCGAGGTTGAAGTTAGACATGGAATTCAACAGCTCAAGGGAGCGCTTCGGTTCGAAGGCTGGTGCGATATACCCATCGCTCAAGGCTTATGCCGCGTGACCCAATAAAAAGCCGACACGGGTCAACATCGCCTCACAAGGGGGCGGCGGGTCTTGTTCAAACACAACAAAAGCAGTACTTGGAGGTTTGAATGAAGCAGTTGAAATCCACCCTGGCTTTGGCCACCGCAGCCATCGTGTTGAGCGTTAGCGGTTTTGCTCACGCAGGCGCGACGCTCGATGGCGTTAAAAAGAAGGGTTTTGTGCAGTGTGGCGTCAGCGATGGTTTGCCGGGTTTTTCGGTGCCTGACAAAGACGGCAAGATTCTGGGGATCGATGCCGACATCTGCCGTGCAGTGGCCGCCGCCGTGTTTGGCGATGCAACCAAGGTCAAGTTCAGCCAGTTGAACGCCAAGGAGCGTTTCACCGCGCTGCAATCGGGCGAAGTCGATGTGCTGTCGCGCAACACCACCTGGACCAGCTCCCGTGATGCGGGCATGGGCATGGTGTTTGCCGGGGTTACCTATTACGACGGCGTCGGCTTTCTGGTCAATAACAAGCTGGGGGTAAAAAGTGCCAAGGAACTGGACGGTGCAACCATTTGCATCCAGGCCGGTACTACCACTGAGCTCAACGTGTCGGATTACTTCCGCGCCAATAACCTGAAATACACTCCGATCACCTTCGACACCTCCGACGAAAGCGCCAAGTCGCTGGAAAGCGGGCGTTGCGACGTGCTGACCTCCGACAAATCGCAGCTATATGCACAGCGCAGCAAGCTGGCGAACCCGAATGACTACGTGGTGTTGCCGGAAACCATCTCCAAGGAGCCCCTGGGCCCTGTGGTTCGCAAGGGTGACGAGGACTGGTTCAGCATCGTCAAGTGGACCCTGTTCGCCATGCTCAACGCTGAAGAAGCCGGCATCACCTCGAAAAACGTCCTGGCTGAAGCCAAATCCACCAAGAACCCCGATGTTGCCCGCTTGCTGGGTGCTGACGGCGAATATGGCAAAGACCTGAAACTGCCAAAAGACTGGGTGGTGCAGATCGTCAGCCAGGTCGGCAACTACGGCGAAGTGTTTGAGAAAAACCTCGGCAAAAGCACTCCTCTGGCCATCGACCGCGGGCTGAATGCCTTGTGGAACAACGGCGGCATCCAATACGCACCACCTGTGCGCTGATGGACCTGTCACCCGGTGGGCCAACCACCGGGTGACGTTCTGATCCATTTTTTCAGGGGCACTTCATGCAGACTAAAGTCGGCGCACCCAAGCCGAGGCTCAGCCTCAGCGATCCACGTGTGCGTGCGTGGTTATTTCAGATCATCACCGTCGCGTTGGTGGTCTTCATGGGCTGGTATCTGTTCAACAATACCCAGACCAACTTGCAACACCGGGGTATCACTTCGGGTTTTGACTTTCTTGAGCGCAGTGCCGGGTTTGGTATTGCGCAGCATCTGATTGATTACACCGAGTCGGACAGTTATGCCCGGGTGTTCGTGATCGGCCTGCTGAACACGCTGCTGGTGTCGGTAATAGGTGTGATCCTGGCGACCATCCTCGGCTTTATCATCGGTATTGCCAGGTTGTCCCCCAACTGGATGATCAACAAGCTGGCGACGGTTTACGTCGAGGTGTTCCGCAATATCCCGCCTTTGCTGCAAATCCTGTTCTGGTACTTCGCGGTCTTCCTGACCATGCCGGGGCCACGTAACAGCCATAACTTTGCTGACACTTTCTATATGAGTAGCCGTGGCCTGAACATGCCTGCGGCCATTGGCACCGACGGGTTCTGGCCGTTTGTGGTCAGCGTGCTGCTGGCGATTGTGGCAGTGGTGCTGATGGCACGCTGGGCCAACAAGCGGTTTGAAGCGACCGGTGTGCCGTTCCACAAGTTCTGGGCCGGGCTGGGCCTGCTGCTGGTGATTCCGGGGCTGTGCATGCTGATCTTTGGCTCGCCGGTGCACTGGGAAATGCCGCAGCTCAAGGGCTTCAACTTTGTCGGTGGCTGGGTGCTGATTCCGGAGCTGCTGGCGCTGACCATCGCGTTGACTGTTTACACGGCGGCGTTCATTGCCGAAATCGTGCGCTCGGGGATCAAGTCGGTCAGCCATGGCCAGACCGAAGCGGCGCGCTCGCTGGGCCTGCGCCCCGGGCCGACGCTGCGTAAGGTGATCATTCCCCAGGCGCTGCGGGTAATCATCCCGCCGCTCACCAGCCAATACCTCAACCTGGTGAAAAACTCGTCGCTGGCGGCAGGTATCGGTTATCCGGAAATGGTTTCACTGTTTGCCGGTACGGTGCTTAACCAGACCGGGCAAGCGATTGAAGTCATCGCCATCACCATGAGCGTTTACCTGGCCATCAGCATCAGTATTTCGCTGCTGATGAATTGGTACAACACGCGCATTGCGCTGATCGAGCGATGAGGACGGGACTATGACAACTCATGTTTTCAAACCCGACATGCCGCCGCCGGGTAACCGCATCGGCATCGTCGCCTGGGCCCGGGCCAATCTGTTTTCCAGTTGGCTCAACACCTTGCTTACGCTGTTTGCCTTTTACCTGATCTGGTTGATCGTGCCGCCGCTTCTGAGCTGGGCGATCTTTGACGCCAATTGGGTGGGCACGACCCGGGCCGACTGCACCAAGGACGGCGCCTGCTGGGTCTTCATTCAGCAGCGCTTCGGCCAGTTCATGTACGGCTATTACCCCCGCGACCTGCGCTGGAGGGTCGATCTGACGGTGTGGTTGGCCGTGATCGGTGTGGCGCCGTTGTTTATCTCGCGCTTCAAGCACAAGGCGATCTACGGTCTGGGCTTTTTGGTGCTGTACCCGGTGCTGGCTTACAGCCTGCTGCATGGCGGTTACTGGGGGCTGAGCAACGTGGCCACCAGCCAGTGGGGCGGCCTGATGCTGACCCTGGTAATTGCCACGGTCGGCATCGCGGGTGCTTTGCCGCTGGGGATTTTGCTGGCACTGGGAAGACGCTCGGACATGCCGGCCATTCGCGTGGTGTGCGTGACGTTCATCGAGTTCTGGCGCGGCGTGCCATTGATCACCGTGCTGTTCATGTCTTCGGTGATGTTGCCGCTGTTTCTGCCCGAAGGCATGAACTTCGACAAACTGCTGCGGGCCTTGATTGGCGTGATCCTGTTCCAGTCGGCCTATGTCGCGGAAGTGGTGCGTGGTGGTTTGCAGGCCATTCCCAAGGGGCAATACGAAGCCGCCGCCGCGATGGGGCTGGGTTACTGGCGCAGCATGGGGCTGGTCATTCTGCCCCAGGCCTTGAAGCTGGTGATCCCCGGCATCGTCAACACCTTTATCGCCCTGTTCAAGGACACCAGCCTGGTGATCATCATCGGTCTGTTCGACCTGCTCAACAGCGTCAAACAGGCTGCTGCCGACCCGACCTGGCTGGGTATGGCCACCGAAGGCTATGTGTTTGCGGCGTTGGTGTTCTGGATTTTCTGTTTTGGTATGTCCCGCTACTCCATGCATCTGGAGCGCAAGCTGGACACTGGCCACAAGCGTTAGGTAGGAGTGCGACATGAGTGAAGCAATCAAGAAACCTGCGAGCCCTGAAGGCATTATTCAAATGCAGGGCGTCAATAAATGGTACGGCCAGTTCCACGTGCTCAAGGACATCAACCTTAACGTGCAACCCGGGGAGCGGATTGTATTGTGCGGGCCTTCCGGTTCCGGCAAATCGACCACTATCCGTTGCCTGAACCGCCTCGAAGAGCACCAGCAGGGGCGTATCGTGGTTGATGGGGTTGAGCTGACCAACGACATCAAGCAGATCGAAACGGTGCGCCGTGAGGTTGGCATGGTGTTTCAGCACTTCAACTTGTTCCCGCACCTGACCATCCTGCAGAACTGCACGCTGGCGCCGATGTGGGTGCGCAAGATGCCCAAGCGCCAGGCCGAAGAGATCGCCATGCATTATCTGGAGCGGGTACGGATTCCGGAGCAGGCGCACAAGTTTCCGGGGCAGTTGTCCGGTGGTCAGCAGCAGCGGGTAGCGATTGCCCGGGCGTTGTGCATGAAGCCTAAAATCATGTTGTTCGATGAGCCGACTTCAGCCCTCGATCCGGAGATGGTCAAGGAGGTGCTGGATACCATGATCGGCCTGGCCGAAGACGGCATGACCATGCTCTGCGTGACCCATGAAATGGGCTTTGCCCGTACCGTGGCTAACCGCGTGATCTTTATGGACAAGGGTGAAATCGTCGAGCAGGCAGCTCCGAACGACTTCTTCGACAACCCGCAAAATGACCGGACCAAAATGTTCCTGAATCAGATTCTGCATTAACCGCACCCCCCTGTAGGAGCGAGCTTGCTCGCGAGCTCTTCCGCGCCCCGGTAAACAGCTCGCGAGCAAGCTGTTGTGGCTCAATATTTATGGACCATCATGTAGGAGTATCAACTTAAGGATTCACCATGGGATTTCGGGTCGTAACTGCCGAAGAAAAAGCCGAGGCCATTCGCTTGGTCGTGGAAATGAATTACTCCGTGCCAAAGGCGTGCGAACAAACCGGCGTGGGACCGACGGCTTTGCGGCGGTGGGTTTCCCGATGGCACAAGGAGCATGTAGGAGCCTCGCAAACCACCCGCCCGCAGGATCAAGATCTGATTGATTCGCTTCAGGCCAGATTAGCGCTGCTGGAGGCAGAGAATGACGTCTTAAAAAAGCAGTTGCCCTCTCATCTAAAGGTGCTTTTCAGCCGAATAAAATGATCGAGGGCACCAAAGGCGCGATGTCGGTACGACACCTGTGCTGTCTTTTCGGTGTCCCTCGCAGCAGCTATTACGCGCAACGTCATCCCAAGCGACCGCGCGGAGTTGAGCGTCAGTTGGAGAAGAAAATTCGCCAACTGCATAAAGAGCATCGTGGTGCTTTGGGTAGTAGGGGTTTTAGCAAAGCGCTGAAGAAACAGGGGATGAAAGTGGGGCGTCATCGAATGCGTGGCCTGATGAAAACCCTCGGGCTGGTCAGGCGGCGCGCACGTTACGCCCACTATCGGCGAATGACCAAGCCCTCCAACATCGCACCTAATATCCTGGCCCGTCGCTTTAATCCCGCGGCCCCGAACACTTTTTGGGCAGGAGATATTACTTACATCAGGGTCGGTGGGAGCTGGCTGTATTTGGCGGTTGTCATGGATCTTTTCTCGCGCAGGATTGTAGGCTGGGCGTTTTCGAGAACGGCGGATACGGAGCTTTCACTTAAGGCGTTGCAGCTGGCTGTGGGCATACGCCGTCCTACTTCTGAGCTGGTTTTCCACTCGGACCAGGGCTGCCAGTACACCGCTGAGCGTTTCGTAAAATATTTGGCTGAAAAGAACATTGTGCAGAGTATGAGCCGACGCGGTAATTGCTGGGATAATGCCGTCGTTGAGCGCTACTTCAGATCACAGAAGCACGATTGGTCACCGGAAAACGGCTACCAGAATCATTTCGAGGCAGAGCGGGACGTGATGGATTTTATTGCCCATTACAACCACCGGCGTTGTCACTCCGCCTCGAATAACCTGCCGCCAGTTACTTTTGAGGAAATGGCGGCTTAATACTCCTACGCAATGGTCCAAAAAAACTGGACCACTACAAGCTCGCTCCTACAGTTTTGTGGCGTTAGGTATCTCCCGTCCCCGCAGAAAATGACCGGACCCAAATGTTCCTGAATCAGATTCTGCATTAACCGCACCCCTCCCCGTAGGAGCGAGCTTGCTCGCGAGCTCTTCCGCGCCCCGGTAAACAGCTCGCGAGCAAGCTCGCTCCTACAGTTTTGTGGCGTTAGGTATCTCCCGTCTCCCGCAGAAAATGACCGGACCAAACTGTTCCTGAATCAGATTCTGCATTAACCGCACACCTCCCCGTAGGAGCGAGCTTGCTCGCGAGCTCTTCCGCTTCCCGCCAAGGCTTTTGCAGACCTTTTAGCCCGTGGTCGATTGCCCTTGCGCAGGGGGCTGACTACCATGTTGGGCAACTCATCAGAGGACTGTGCTGACAGGCGTACCGCATGTCAGACACTTCCCGCTATCAAGTCATGGCGCTCTGCCGGACTTCTTGACTGCCCAACACCGGAGATCCCATGCCGCGCAATGCCTCGCCATCGATAAACAATACCGAACCGGTGCGTCATCTGGATGATCTGGAGGAGTTGCTGATCGACGCCGAAGCCGACGACGAGCAAGTACAGCAAGCACCAGTGGCGGTGTTACGTCCCTGGCTGCTGCTGTTGGGTCTGGTGCTGGTGGCGTTGAACCTGCGTCCGGCGTTGTCGAGCATGGCGCCTTTGCTCTCACAAGTGTCTACCAGCCTGGGCCTGTCTGCTGCCCAGGCGGGCTTGTTGACCACCTTGCCTGTGCTTTGTCTGGGTGTGTTTGCGCCTCTGGCGCCGATTCTGGCCCGGCGCTTCGGTACTGAGCGGGTGGTGCTGGGTATTTTGCTGACGCTGGGCGGCGGGATTGTCCTGCGCAGCTACCTGGGGGAAGTCGGCCTGTTTGCCGGAAGTATTCTGGCGGGCGCCAGTATCGGTGTGATCGGTGTGTTGTTGCCCGGCATCATCAAGCGCGATTTTGCCGGACATGCCGGGACGATAATGGGGGTCTACACCATGGCCTTGTGCCTGGGGGCTGCCCTGGCGGCGGGTGCAACCGTGCCGTTGAGCAATTATCTGAACGACAGCTGGGCGCTGGGGCTGGGATTTTGGGCGTTACCTGCGCTGGTGGCGGCCATTTTCTGGCTGCCCCAGGCCGGCAAGCGCCAGGGGGCGCACAAGGTGGCCTATCGGGTGAGTGGCCTGATACGTGACCCGCTGGCCTGGCAAGTGACGCTGTACATGGGTTTGCAGTCTTCTCTGTCCTACATCGTTTTTGGCTGGCTGCCTTCGATTCTGATGGGCCGTGGCCTGACCCCGACCCAAGCCGGGCTGGTGATGTCGGGTTCAGTCATTGTGCAACTGATCACGGCGCTGAGCGCTCCCTGGCTGGCGACGCGGGGCAAGGATCAGCGCCTGGCAATCGTATTGATGATGAGCATGACCCTGGCTGGCCTGTTCGGCTGTCTGTATGCACCGCTGGATGGCTTGTGGGGCTGGGCGATTGTGCTGGGTCTGGGGCAGGGCGGTGCATTCAGCCTGGCGTTGACCTTGATCGTGCTGCGCTCGCGCGATGCCCATGTGGCGGCCAATCTGTCGGGCATGGCCCAGGGGATCGGCTATACGGTGGCATCCATGGGGCCGTTGGCGGTGGGTGTGGTGCATGAAATGACCGGTGGCTGGAGTGCCGTGGGCTGGATTTTCGGGGTGATCGGCATCATCGCCATCGCCGCCGGGCTCGGGGCAGGGCGGGCGCTGTATGTGAATGCGCTGAGTGAAAAGATTTGAAGCCATAGTGTTTCGGCTCCTTGCAGATTATCTTTTGTAGACCCCTGAACCCCGCGGATCCTGCCATGAGCCAAGACCACCAAGCGTTGATTACTCGCTTCTATCAAGCTTTCCAGCGGCTGGATGCTGAGGCAATGAGTGCCTGTTACACCGAAGATGTATTGTTCAGCGACCCGGTATTTGGTGAATTGCGCGGTCGCCGTGCCAGCGATATGTGGCTCATGCTGACCTCGCGGGCCAAGGATTTCAGCCTGACCTTCGATCAGGTGCAAGCAGATGCCCAACGTGGTAGTGCGCATTGGGTAGCCACTTATAGGTTTATCCCGACCGGGTTTACCGTTATCAACGATATTCAGGCGCGCTTTGTGTTTCGCGACGGAAAAATCTGCGAGCACCACGATCAGTTCGACCTGTGGCGCTGGTCGCGTCAGGCGCTGGGTACCAAGGGTTTGTTGCTGGGCTGGACGCCACTGGTGAAAAATGCCATTCGGGCTCAGGCGCGCAAAGGGCTCGAAGCCTTTGAGGCCAGTCGTTGAAGGTGAGTTCCAGACCCTGGTTTGTGTACCTGGTGCGGGCTGCTAACGGCTCGCTGTATTGCGGGATCAGTGATGATCCGGTGCGTCGTTTTGCCAAACATCAAAGTGGCAAGGGCGCGCGTTTTTTTGCTTCAAGCCCTGCCGTTGCCCTGGTCTATACCGAGTCCTGGCCCGATAAAGGTGAAGCGCTGCGTCAGGAACGACTGATCAAAAAGCTCAAAAAGAGTGCCAAAGAATGCCTGGTGCAAAGCCAGGCAGGGCAGTTTGATTAAGTGCGTTATGCTGCTGGCTTACTCTTTTGCGGCGGATAACTGAATGTCAGATTTGATTCTTCATCACTACGCGGCTTCCCCTTTCGCACAAAAGGCCCGCCTTCTACTGGGCTTCAAAGGGCTGTCCTGGCATTCGGTACATGTCCCGCCCATGATGCCAAAACCCGATCTGACGGCGCTGAGCGGTGGCTATCGCAAGACTCCGGTATTGCAGGTGGGGGCGGATGTCTACTGCGACACGGCTTTGATTGCGCGCCGGCTGGAGCAGGAGAAATCGATCCCCGCCCTGTTTCCTCTCGGTCAGGAAATGGTGGTCAGTGCCTTTGCTGCGTGGGCTGACTCGGTGGTGTTTCAACATGCGGTGAGCCTGGTGTTCCAGCCGGAGTCTGCCGCGGTACGGTTTGCCAAAATGCCCCCGGACATGCTCAAGGCGTTCGTGGCCGATCGCGCGGCATTGTTCAGCGGTGGCAGCGCCACCCGCATTCCCGCCGAACAGGCGGTATTGCAATGGCCAGTGATCATGGGCCGGCTCGAGCAGCAGTTGCAACACGAGCAGGGCGATTACCTGTTCGGTGAGCCCTCGATTGCCGACTTCGCGCTGGCGCACTCGCTGTGGTTCCTTAAAGCCACGCCGGTGACTGCACCTCTGGTTGATGCTTATCCGGCCGTTGCGGCCTGGTTGCAGCGAGTTCTGGACTTCGGCCAGGGCACACCGATTGAAATCACCGCCGAGCAGGCGCTGGCGATTGCCAAAGGCGTTGAGCCGGTTGCCTTGCCTGAGTTCGATTCGGCTTTTGGCTTCAGCAAGGGCCAGCGGGTTACGGTTGCGGCAACCGACTACGGGGTTGACCCGGTAGCGGGCGAGCTGGTCCATATCGGCGCAGAAGAGCTGGTAGTGCGTCGCGAAGACCCACGAACCGGGGTGGTGCATGTGCACTTTCCGCGGATCGGGTTTCGGATTGAGGCGGTGGGTCAATAAGCACGGGGCGCTTGAATCGCTGGCAAGCCAGCTCCCACAGTTTATGTGGGAGCTGGCCAACGATGTAATTCAGGCAAAACGATTCCCACTGCTGCTTTTGTGGGAGCTGGCTTGCCAGCGATTAGATTCGGGAAATTACGGTTTTGCTGAGCCGCAGGGTTATTTCAACGCGGCCATTATCGCATCCGGGTTGAAGTCCCTGAGCAGTGTGCCGTTCACGTCCAGAATCGGAATTCCACGTCCGCCCAGTGCCTCATAGGCCTGGCGGGCGGCGGTATCCTTGTCTATATCAAACTCTTGATACGGGATGCCTTTCTGATCCAGAAAGCGCCGGGTGGCCTTGCAGTAGCCACACCACTCGGTGGAGTACAGCACCACCCGGGCACTGGCCCGGGTTTGCTCGGGCACCGCCGCCGAGGGGTCAAGCACTCGCTCGATCTTGCCCCAGTTCTGAAAGATGACCACCACCACCAGAACAAACAGGACTTTCTTCAAGATGCCGTTGAGCATTATTTGTTGCGCTTGAGCTGGTCGAGCAACTGGGTGGGCAGGCCTTTGATGACCAGGGTTCCGGCTTCTTCGTCGAATTCGATCTTGGAGCCCAGCAGATGGGCCTCAAAGCTGATGGACAGGCCCTCGGCACGTCCGGTGAAGCGCCGGAACTGGTTCAGGGTGCGTTTATCTGCCGGGATCTCCGGGGACAGACCGTAGTCCTTGTTGCGGATATGGTCGTAGAAGGCTTTCGGGCGCTCTTCGTCGATCAGTTCGGACAACTCGACCAGGCCCATGGGTTCACCGATCTTGGCCTGGCTGCTGGCGTAATCCACCAGAGTCTTGGTTTTTTCCCGGGCCGACTCTTCAGGCAGGTCTTCGCTTTCGACAAAATCGCTGAACGCCTTGAGCAGGGTGCGGGTTTCGCCGGGGCCGTCGACGCCTTCCTGACAGCCGATAAAGTCGCGGAAATACTCCGAGACTTTCTTGCCGTTCTTGCCCTTGATAAACGATATGTACTGCTTGGACTGCTTGTTGTTCTGCCACTCGGAAATATTGATCCGTGCGGCCAGATGCAACTGGCCCAGATCCAGATGCCGCGAAGGGGTGACGTCCAGTTCCGAGTTCACCGCCACGCCGTCGCTGTGGTGCAGCAGGGCGATAGCCAGGTAGTCAGTCATGCCTTGCTGGTAGTGGGCGAACAGCACGTGACCACCCACCGACAGGTTGGATTCTTCCATCAGCTTTTGCAGGTGCTCCACAGCCACGCGGCTGAAGGCGGTGAAGTCCGTGCCGCCTTCCAGGTATTCCTTGAGCCAGCCACTGAACGGGTGGGCTCCGGACTCGGCATGGAAAAAGCCCCAGGCTTTGCCTTGCTTGGCGTTATAGCTTTCGTTGAGGTCCGCGAGCATGTTCTCGATGGCTTGGGACTCGGCCAGTTCAGAGTCGCGAGCGTGGAGAACAGCGGGCGTACCGTCGGGTTTTTTCTCAATTAAATGGACGATGCAATGACGGATCGGCATGGGTTTCTCGGCGAGTAATGAGAGGACAGGGTGCGCACCCCGCAAAGGCGTCAAGTGTACCCCACCTGAGCGCCGGGTCGGGGTTTGGGGCGCTTGAGACGGGTGTTGACGGTTTTTTTACGGTTTTAAGCCTATAAAGCTGACCAAATGGCTAGGTAGAGGCGGATATTTCGCTGTCTCTGTGCTAGTTTTGCCCGGTCTTGCGCTCGGAAACGGCGCAATGCATGCATTCAGCATGTGTCAGGTCGAACCAAACCCCGTTTTAGCTATCTACATCCGCGATTCGTCGTGAAAGCTGGCGGGTGTGCCAGACCCTTGAGATCTGGCTCGATGGCTGACATTGCACTCTGCAAACCAAATGAATTTGATAGGGAAGGAACATCTCAATGGCTATTACTAAAGACCAACTGATTGCCGATATCGCTGAAGCTATCGACGCGCCAAAAACTACCGCGCGTAACGCTCTGGACCAACTGGCCCAGATCGTTGCTGATCAATTGGAAAATGGCGGCGAAATCACTCTGCCAGGTATTGGCAAACTGAAAGTGACCGAGCGTCCTGCCCGCACTGGCCGTAACCCTTCGACTGGCGCTGCCATCGAAATCGCCGCCAAAAAAGTTATCAAGCTCGTTGTGGCCAAAGGCCTGACTGACGCTGTTAACAAGTAAGACTGTTTTAAAAAAGCCGCGCTTCGAATCACTTCGAAGCGCGGCTTTTTTTTGGGCGCAAACCCTGAAAACACCGTCTTCCCTTGTAGGAGCGAGCTTGTCTCGCGATCTTTTGATTTTGTAAAAGATCGCGAGACAAGCTCGCTCCTGCGGGGTTACAGGGTGCTTACTTCCAGTTCTTTTCGCGCCACATTTGCTGCTGGTCCTTGTCATGGAACGTCCAGGCTACAAAGCGGCTCTGCTTGTTACCCTGGGACATGTCGACGACCTGGCTTTCACGGGCACCGGCTTTTTTCAGCGCGGTCTGGATTGCCGGCAGGTTGGACGCCTTGGACACCAGTACGCTGAACCACAGGATCTGACGGGCCACATGCACGCTTTCGCGGATCAGTTGGGTCACAAAGCGCTGCTCGCCGCCTTCACACCACAATTCGGCCGCCTGGCCACCAAAGTTCAGAACCGGCAGCTTGCGCTTGGGATCTGCCTTGCCCAGTGCGCGCCATTTACGCTCACTGCCGCGTGTAGCTTCGTCCAGGGAGGCGTGGAACGGCGGGTTGCACATGGTCAGGTCGAAACGCTCAGTGCTCTCCAGCAGGTCCAGCAGGATCTTCTGCGGGTTAGGTTGCAGGCGCAGGCTGATGGCTTTGTTAAGACCGTTGGACTGCACAATCGCCTTGGCCGCCTTGACTGCAGTCGGATCGACTTCAGTACCCAGGAACTGCCAGCGGTACTCGCTATGGCCGATCAGCGGGTAGACGCAGTTGGCGCCCATGCCGATGTCCAGCACGCGAACGTTCTGCCCGCGGGGGATTTCGCCGTCGTTCATGCTGGCCAGCAGGTCGGCCAGGAAGTGCACGTAGTCGGCGCGTCCCGGAACCGGCGGGCACAGGTAGTCGGCCGGGATGTCCCAGTGGGCAATGCCGTAGAACGCCTTGAGCAGGGCGCGGTTGAACACGCGTACCGCGGTCGGGTTGGCAAAGTCGATGCTCTCTTTGCCGTACGGGTTGATGATGACGAATTCGGCCAGTTCAGGGCAGACCGAAATCAGTTGCGGGAAGTCGTAACGGCCCTGGTGACGGTTGCGCGGGTGCAGGCTGGGCTTGACGCGCGGCTCGGCCGGTTTGGCCTCGGCAGCGGACTTGGGCTTGTGGCGTGTGGCTTTGGAAGTACGTGGGGTCGTCATGTTCAATTCATTCCACAAAAGCAATCGCGGGCAAGGCCGCCCCAGCAGGGTTGAACCCTGCGGGAGCGGCCTTGCCCGCGATCAGGTGCGCAGCGTTATTACAGGCTGGAAATCCGCGCGTGCTGTTCTGCCAGTTTGCTCAAGGCCTGTTCGGCTTCGGCCAACTTGGCACGTTCTTTCTCGATGACTTCGGCCGGAGCCTTGTCAACGAATGCGGCGTTCGACAACTTGCCGCCAACGCGGGCAACTTCGCCGTGCAAGCGCTGGATTTCCTTGTCCAGGCGCGCCAACTCTGCATCTTTGTCGATCAGGCCGGCCATTGGCACCAGCACTTCCATCTCGCCAACCAGAGCGGTGGCGGACAGCGGTGCTTCGGCGCCGTCTTGCAGCACGGTGATGGATTCGAGTTTAGCCAGCTTTTTGAGCAGGGCGTCGTTCTCGGTCAAACGGCGCTGATCTTCGCTGCTGACGTTTTTCAGGTACAGCTGCAAAGGCTTGCCAGGACCGATGTTCATCTCGCCACGGATATTGCGCGTGCCGAGCATCAGGCCCTTGAGCCATTCGATATCATCTTCGGCAGCCTGGTCGATGCGGGCTTCATTCGCCACCGGCCATGGTTGCAGCATGATGGTCTTGCCTTCGACACCGGCCAGCGGCGCGATGCGCTGCCAGATTTCTTCGGTGATGAACGGCATGAACGGGTGTGCCAGGCGCAAGGCCACTTCCAGTACCCGCACCAGGGTGCGACGCGTGCCACGCTGGCGTTCAACCGGAGCGTTTTCGTCCCACAGCACAGGCTTGGACAGTTCCAGGTACCAGTCGCAGTACTGGTTCCAGATGAACTCGTACAGGGCTTGAGCGGCGAGGTCGAAGCGGAACTGGTCGAGGTGACGGGTCACTTCGGCTTCGGTGCGCTGCAGCTGCGAGATGATCCAGCGGTCAGCCAGCGACAGTTCGTAGGCTTCGCCGTTCTGGCCGCAGTCTTCGCCCTTGTCCAGCACGTAGCGCGCGGCGTTCCAGATCTTGTTGCAGAAGTTGCGATAGCCTTCAACGCGGCCCATGTCGAACTTGATGTCGCGACCGGTGGATGCCAGCGAACAGAAAGTGAAGCGCAGGGCGTCGGTGCCGTAGCTGGCGATGCCGTCAGCGAATTCGTCACGGGTCTGTTTTTCGATCTTCTTCAACAGTTTTGGCTGCATCAGGCCGGTGGTGCGTTTGGCCACCAGGTCTTCGAGCTCGATGCCGTCGATGATGTCCAGCGGGTCCAGGACGTTGCCCTTGGACTTGGACATCTTCTGGCCCTGACCGTCACGTACCAGGCCGTGTACATACACGGTCTTGAACGGAACTTGCGGGGTGCCGTCTTCATTTTTCACCAGGTGCATGGTGAGCATGATCATCCGGGCAACCCAGAAGAAAATGATGTCGAAGCCAGTAACCAGCACGTCAGTTGAGTGGAAGGTTTTCAGCGCGTCGGTTTTTTCCGGCCAGCCCAGGGTGGAGAACGTCCACAGACCCGAACTGAACCAGGTGTCGAGCACGTCGTTGTCCTGTTGCAGCGCAACATCCGGGCCCAGGTTGTTCTTGGCCCGGACTTCGGCTTCGTCGCGGCCTACATAGACCTTGCCCGACTCGTCGTACCAGGCCGGAATCCGGTGGCCCCACCACAGCTGACGGCTGATGCACCAGTCCTGGATGTCGCGCATCCACGAGAAGTACATGTTTTCGTACTGCTTGGGTACGAACGCGATGCGGCCATCTTCAACGGCGGCAATGGCCGGTTCAGCCAACGGCTTGGTCGATACGTACCACTGATCGGTCAGCCACGGCTCGATGATGGTGCCCGAACGGTCGCCCTTCGGTACTTTCAGCGCGTGATCGTCGACGCTCACCAGCAGGCCTGCGGCCTCGAAGTCGGCGACGATTTGCTTGCGCGCTTCGAAGCGGTCCAGACCGGCATACTTGGCCGGCAGGGTGCCGTCGATGGTTTCGTTCAGTTTGCCGTCGAGGTTGAACACCTGGGCGGCAGGCAGTACCACCGCGTTTTTGTCGAAAATGTTCAGCAGCGGCAGGTTGTGGCGCTTGCCGACTTCGTAGTCGTTGAAGTCGTGGGCCGGCGTGATTTTCACACAGCCAGTGCCGAATTCAGGATCGCAGTAATCGTCAGCAATGATCGGGATGCGACGGCCAACCAGTGGCAGCTCGACGAATTTGCCGATCAGGGCCTTGTAGCGTTCGTCTTCCGGGTTTACCGCAACGGCAGCATCGCCGAGCATGGTTTCCGGACGGGTGGTTGCAACTACCAGGTAGTCCAGGCCTTCAGCGGTTTTGGCGCCATCAGCCAGCGGGTAGCGCAGGTTCCACAGGAAACCTTTCTCGTCGTGGTTTTCCACTTCAAGGTCGGAAATGGCGGTGTGCAGCTTGGTGTCCCAGTTGACCAGGCGCTTGCCGCGATAGATCAGGCCGTCTTCGTGCAGGCGCACAAAGGCTTCCTTCACGGCTTCGGACAGACCGTCGTCCATGGTGAAGCGTTCGCGGCTCCAGTCTACGGACGAGCCAAGGCGACGAATCTGACGGCTGATGTTGCCGCCGGACTGATCTTTCCATTCCCAGATCTTGTCCAGGAACTTCTCGCGGCCCAGGTCGTGGCGGTTCAGACCTTGTGCTTCGATCTGACGCTCAACCAGCATCTGGGTAGCGATACCCGCGTGGTCGGTGCCCGGCTGCCACAGGGTGTTGCGACCCTGCATGCGGCGGAAACGGATCAGGGCGTCCATGATCGCGTTGTTGAAGCCGTGGCCCATATGCAGGCTGCCGGTGACGTTCGGCGGCGGAATCATGATGGTGTACGGGTCGCCCGCGCCTTGCGGGGCGAAATAATTCTGTTCTTCCCAGGTTTTGTACCAGGAAGTTTCAATGGCGTGCGGCTGGTAGGTCTTATCCATGCGCGGCGGGACCCTATTGGCATTAATTCAGGAAAGCCGGCAAGTATAGCGGGGCGGGAGGCAGAGGGCGAGTTGTGCAGGGAACCTATTGCTTCTGCGGGAACGCTGCAGGGTAAAACCTGTGGGAGCTGGCAAGTCAGCTCCCACAGGAGCGGCATGTGCTACATCGCCGATCAGCTCTGATGCTGGGCGAGCAAGCGCTCCATATGTGCATCGAGGCGGCGTTTGATTTCGGTTTCGATGTGCGGGGCGAAGTCGTTGATCACGTCTTGCATGATCGCTTGCGCCGCAGTGCGCAGCTCTTTGTCCAGATGAACCAGCAGTGCGTCCGGCGCTTTTTCGGCTTTGGGGGCTGGCGCTATGCCGGCCAGCGGTATTTGCGCAGGTTCGGGCTCTTCGCTGATCACTTCAGAGAGCAACGGAATTTGCGCTTCTTCGCCACCCACCATTTCAGTCAGCAGGGGAGGTTGCAGATCTTCATCTCCCAGCAGCTGGCGAATGGATTCAAGATCATCGAGCAGGTGTGCGGCTTTTTGCGGCGAATTGGAGGTGTCCATCGTGTGCTCAGAGTCGTTGTAGCTTGTGGTCTTGCAGAGGATAGCCCTGTTCACGGTAGAAGCGGAAACTCTCCCGTGCGGCCAGTCGGACGGCGGGGTCTTCGACCACGACTTCAGCCACGCGGGCGAAGCGTTTGAAGAATTCGGGGACTTTAAGGTCCAGGTTGATCAGTAAGTCCTGATGGCTGGCTGGTGCCTCGCCCAGGCCCATCAGTATCACGCCATCGGGCTGGTCTTCAGCGTTGCTGTGGGGGACGAAGCTTTCGCCCTTGAAGCGCCACAGACGCTCATCCAGATCCTGGCGTTGCGCTGCATCGCTGCAGTGCAGGTACACCCGGTGCCCGAGGCGCCAGGCTTTGTCCGCGAGTTTGCAGGCAAAATCCAGGCGTGCCGAAGGGTCGGCGCTGGGAAGGATATAAAAGTCGACTTTGCTTAATTCTGGGGTCATTGCAATTCCTGAATCGGGGCCGCGCCGCTATTAATAAGCAGCGCAGCCTTCGATTGTCAGCTTCAAGCGTTGGCGCGATCCAGCAGGTACTGAGTCAGCAGTGGCACAGGGCGGCCGCTGGCGCCCTTGTCCTTGCCGCCGCTGACCCATGCGGTACCGGCGATGTCCAGGTGCGCCCAGTGGAAGGCCTTGGCAAAGCGCGACAGGAAGCAGCCGGCAGTGATGGCGCCGGCCTTAGGGCCGCCGATGTTGGCCATGTCGGCAAACGGGCTGTCCAGTTGTTCCTGGTACTCGTCGAACAACGGCAGCTGCCAGGCGCGATCGTCGGCTTGCTTGCCGGCTTCCAGTAGCTGGCCGATCAGTTCGTCGTTGTTGCCCATCAGGCCCGAGGTGTGAGCACCCAGTGCAACCATGCAGGCGCCGGTCAGGGTGGCGATGTCGATCACGGCCTGGGGCTTGAAGCGTTCGGCGTAGGTCAGGGCATCGCACAGCACCAGACGGCCTTCGGCGTCGGTATTGAGGATTTCCACGGTTTGCCCGCTCATGGTGGTCACGATGTCGCCCGGACGAGCCGCGCCGCCGCTTGGCATGTTTTCGGCGCAGGCCAGAATGCACACCAGGTTGATCGGCAGTTTCAGCTCGAGCACGGCGCGCAGGGTGCCGAACACGCTGGCAGCACCGCCCATGTCGTACTTCATTTCATCCATGCCGGCACCCGGCTTGAGGCTGATGCCGCCGGTGTCGAAGGTGATGCCCTTGCCGACCAGTACAAACGGCTTCTCGGATTTCTTGCCGCCCGAGTAGTTCATCACGATCAGGCGTGGCGGCTGGTCGCTGCCCTGGCCGACGGCGTAGAACGCGCCCATGCCCAGGTCCTTGATTTTTTTCTCGTCAAGGATCTCTACTTTCAGGCCTTTGTGTTCCTTGCCCAGCTCTTTGGCCTGTTCGGCCAGGAAAGTCGGGTGGCAGATGTTGGGCGGCAGGTTGCCCAGATCGCGGGTGAACGCCATGCCGCTGGCAATGGCCTGGGCGTGGGTAACGCCACGCTGAACTTCAGCCTGTGCAGCCTTGATGGTCAGCAGGGTGATTTTTTTCAGGGCGCGGGGTTCTGCTTTCTGGCTTTTGAAACGGTCGAAGCTGTATTCGCCGTCGGCCAGGGTTTCTGCCAGCAGGCGGGTTTTGCCGTAGCTGTCGCGACCCTTGACCACCAGTTCGTCGAGCGCCAGCACGGCATCACTGCCGCCCAGGCCTTTGAGTACGTTAAGTGCGGTGCTGATGATTTTGCGGAACGGACGGTCGCCCAGTTCTTCATCCTTGCCGGTGCCCAGCAACAAAACGCGTTCGGCTTTCAGGTTCGCCAGGCTGTGCAGCAGCAGGCTCTGGCCGGTTTTGCCGGTGATGTCGCCACGCTTGAGTACGGCGCTGATGGCGCCGCCGGTGAGTTCGTCAATGGCCTTGGCGGTGTGGTCGAGCTTGCGGCCTTCACCGATGGCGACCACGAGAGTGGCCGTTTTCAACGTTTCTGGGCTGACGCTTTTTACAACCAGTTCCATGTCCGGGTCCCTGAATCAAATGGTCAACGTGCGCACAAACGGCAGTGTTTGCTTGCCTGATAAATGAGGCGCCTCACCTGTGATCCAGGCGGGCGTCAAGGCAGGCAGTTTGAACCCCGTCAGTCGGGCCTGACAACCCTCGCTTGCGCGCATATTGCAGCTTTGAATACTTGGGTGAGCATGCGCAGTGACAGGCGGGGTCATTCACAGGATAATGCGCAATCTTTTTCAATGGCCCGGCTCATCCATTTGAGCCTGTGTCGACTGGTTATGTCGCTTGTTTGGCCGCCTTAGCCTGACGACCCTGGAGTGTCTGGTTTGATCGTCTTCCGTTATCTGTCCCGCGAAGTCCTGCTTACATTGAGCGCTGTCAGCGCTGTGCTGCTGGTCATCATCATGAGCGGTCGTTTCATCAAATACCTGGCCCAGGCTGCATCCGGGGCTATGGATCCGAGCTCGTTGTTCTTGATCATGGGCTTTCGTCTTCCGGGCTTTATGCAGCTGATTCTGCCTTTGGGGCTGTTTCTGGGCATTTTGCTGGCATACGGGCGCATGTATCTCGAAAGCGAGATGACCGTGCTGTCGGCCACCGGTATGAGTCAGCAGCGCTTGCTGGGCATTACCATGGTGCCGGCTGTCATCGTCGCCCTGATTGTGGCCTGGTTGAGCCTGAGTCTGGCCCCGCAAGGCGCCAATCAGTTTCAGCTGCTGCTGAACAAGCAAGATGCGCTGACCGAATTCGACACGCTGGAGCCGGGCCGCTTTCAGGCATTGAATGACGGTTCGCGGGTCACTTATACCGAACAGTTGACCAATGACCGGACCCACCTGAACGGGGTGTTCATTACGCAGAAGCCCGCGGCTCAGAACGGCAAGGATCGTGGCATTACCGTGCTGGTGGCAGAGAAGGGGCGTCAGGAAGTGCGTGCCGACGGCAGTCGCTGGCTGATTCTGGATAACGGTTACCGTTATGACGGTAACCCGGGGCAGGCCGACTACCGTGCCATTCAGTACGACACCTATGGTGTGTTGCTGCCCAAGCCTGATGTCAGCGATGAAGTGACCGACCGCGATGCGATGCCGACCATGGATCTTGTCGGTAACCCGGATATTCGTGCGCAAGCCGAACTGCAATGGCGTTTTTCCATGCCGCTGCTGGTCTTTATCGTGACGCTGATCGCGGTTCCGCTGTCTCGCGTCAATCCGCGTCAGGGGCGCTTCCTCAAGCTGTTACCAGCCATTCTTCTTTATATGGCGTATGTGACCGCTTTGATTCTGGTCCGCGGTGCCCTGGAAAAAGGCAAGATTTCACCGGCGCTCGGTTTGTGGTGGGTGCATGGCCTGTTCCTGATCATTGGTCTGTTGTTGTTTTACTGGGAGCCTTTGCGCTTGAAACTGGCGAATCGCCGTAGCGTGAAGGAGATGGCCCGTGGTTAAGCTCGATCGCTATATTGGTAAAAGTGTGTTCCTGGCGATCCTGGCGGTAACCGGGATCATTCTGGGGCTGGCGTCGCTGTTCGCGTTTATCGATGAGGTAAAGAGCGTCTCCGATACCTACACGATCATGGACGTTTTCAGTTTTGTCATGCTGACAGCGCCGCGCCGCATGTATGAAATGTTGCCGATAGCGGCGCTGATCGGCTGCCTGATTGGTCTGGGCAGTCTTGCGAGCAACAGCGAACTGACGATCATGCGTGCGGCCGGTGTGTCCACCGGGCGTATTGTCTGGGCGGTCATGAAGCCAATGCTGGTGCTGGTGCTGGCCGGCATCCTGATCGGCGAGTATGTCGCCCCGGCAACTGAAACCGTTGCCCAGGCCAACCGTGCACTGGCCCAGGGTGGCGGTGACGCACAAAGCTCCAAGCATGGTCTGTGGCATCGCCAGGGTGATGAGTTCATCCATATCAACGCTGTTCAACCAAACGGCATGCTGTTGGGCGTAACCCGCTACCGGTTTGATAAAGAACGTCATCTGCTGTCGGCGAGTTTCGCCAAGAAGGCCCAGTTCGACCAGGATCAATGGTTGTTGAGCGATATTGCAACCACGGTTTTCCATGAGCGCAGCACTGAAGTCATCAAGGTGCCTGAAGAGCGTTGGGATGTTTCGTTGAGTCCGCAGTTGCTCAATACCGTGGTCATGGCTCCGGATGCGCTGTCCATCAGCGGCCTGTGGAATTATATCCACTACCTGAAAGATCAAGGTCTGAACAACGGCCGTTACTGGTTGGCATTTTGGGTGAAAGTGCTGCAGCCACTGGTTACGGCGGCGCTGGTATTGATGGCCATCTCCTTTATTTTCGGGCCGTTGCGTTCCGTCACCCTGGGGCAGCGCGTGTTTACCGGTGTGTTGGTGGGCTTTGCTTTCAAAATCGCGCAAGACTTGCTGGGGCCGGCCAGTCTGGTGTTTGGCTTCTCACCGCTGTTTGCGGTACTGCTGCCGGCCGGTATTTGTGCGCTGGCCGGTATCTGGCTGTTGCGCCGGGCACGTTGATGAACTGCTCTTGATGCAATCAGAAGCCTCTATCACGCGATAGGGGCTTTTTTGTGCGGGGCTATTGGCCTGCGGACGTGACGCTTGGCGCGCGGATCAGGTACAATTCCCGGCTATTTTTCGGCGGGCAGTCTGCCTGCGACTTTTTTTGAGTGTTGACCCGTGAGTGATTTGAGTCATATCCGCAATTTCTCCATCATCGCCCACATTGACCATGGCAAGTCGACGCTGGCCGATCGTTTTATTCAGATGTGCGGCGGCCTCGCCGAGCGCGAAATGGAAGCCCAGGTTCTGGACTCCATGGACCTCGAGCGCGAGCGCGGGATCACCATCAAAGCCCACAGCGTCACCCTGTATTACACGGCCAAAGACGGCAAAACCTATCAGCTGAACTTCATTGATACCCCGGGCCACGTTGACTTCACCTACGAAGTCAGCCGGTCTCTGGCGGCGTGTGAAGGTGCGTTGCTGGTGGTCGATGCCGGGCAGGGCGTAGAAGCCCAGTCCGTAGCCAACTGCTACACCGCCATCGAGCAGGGCCTTGAGGTTATGCCGGTCTTGAACAAGATCGACTTGCCCCAGGCCGATCCTGATCGCGTCAGGGATGAAATCGAAAAAATCATTGGTATCGATGCCACTGATGCCGTGACATGCAGCGCCAAAACCGGCCTGGGCGTCGACGAAGTGCTTGAGCGCCTGGTGCAGACCATTCCTGCGCCGACCGGCAACTACGAAGATCCGCTGCAAGCGTTGATCATCGACTCCTGGTTCGACAACTACCTGGGCGTTGTGTCCCTGGTTCGCGTGCGCCACGGCCGCGTGAAAAAGGGCGACAAGATCCTGGTCAAGTCCACCGGCAAGGTGCATCTGGTCGACAGCGTGGGTGTGTTCAACCCCAAGCACACCGCGACCACTGATCTGAAAGCCGGTGAAGTAGGCTTCATCATCGCCGGTATCAAGGACATTCACGGTGCGCCAGTGGGCGACACCCTGACCTTGAGCTCCACCCCGGATGTTGACGTACTGCCAGGTTTCAAGCGGATTCAGCCGCAGGTCTACGCGGGCTTGTTCCCGGTCAGCTCTGACGACTTCGAAGACTTCCGTGAGGCCCTGCAAAAGCTCACGCTGAACGACTCGTCGCTGCAGTACACCCCGGAAAGCTCCGACGCCCTGGGCTTCGGCTTCCGTTGCGGGTTCCTCGGCATGCTGCACATGGAGATCATTCAGGAGCGCCTTGAGCGCGAATACGACCTGGACCTGATCACCACGGCACCTACCGTAATTTTTGAGCTGCTGCTCAAGACCGGTGAAACCATTTATGTGGATAACCCGTCCAAGTTGCCGGACGTGTCCTCCATTGAAGACATTCGCGAACCTATCGTTCGTGCCAATATCCTTGTGCCTCAAGAGCACCTGGGTAACGTCATTACCCTGTGCATTGAAAAGCGCGGCGTTCAGCATGACATGCTGTTCCTCGGCTCCCAGGTGCAAGTGACTTACGATTTGCCGATGAACGAAGTGGTTCTGGACTTCTTCGACCGTCTCAAATCCACCAGTCGCGGCTATGCTTCGCTCGACTATCATTTTGACCGTTATCAATCGGCCAATCTGGTCAAGCTTGATGTCTTGATCAACGGCGAGAAGGTTGACGCACTGGCTCTGATCGTTCACCGCGACAACGCTCATTACAAAGGGCGTGCGCTGACCGAGAAGATGAAAGAGCTGATTCCGCGTCAGATGTTCGATGTGGCAATTCAGGCTGCCATTGGTGGCCAAATCATTGCGCGCTCGTCTGTTAAAGCGCTCAGAAAAAACGTACTGGCCAAATGCTACGGTGGTGACGTTAGCCGTAAGCGCAAGCTGTTGGAAAAGCAGAAAGCCGGTAAAAAACGCATGAAGCAAGTGGGTAACGTGGAAATTCCACAAGAAGCCTTCCTTGCAGTGCTCAGGTTGGATAGCTAGGTCCTATGTCACTAAATTTCCCGCTGTTGCTGGTCATTGCTGTTGCCGTGTGCGGTTTGCTGGCGCTGCTCGATTTGGTCTTCCTGGCACCTCGCCGGCGCAAGGCCATTGCCAACTATCAAGCCAGTGTTACACCGGCTGATGCGCAGGTAATCGAAAAGCTCAACAAGGAACCGTTGCTGGTTGAATACGGCAAATCGTTCTTCCCTGTGTTGTTCATCGTGCTGGTATTGCGTTCGTTTCTGGTTGAGCCGTTCCAGATTCCGTCCGGCTCGATGAAGCCAACCCTGGATGTGGGCGATTTCATCTTGGTGAACAAATTTTCCTACGGGATCCGCTTGCCGGTTCTCGATACGAAAATCATCGAGGTGGGTGATCCGAAGCGGGGCGATGTGATGGTGTTTCGCTACCCTAGCGATCCGACGGTCAACTACATCAAGCGTGTAGTCGGCCTGCCGGGCGACAAGATTCGCTACACCAGCGACAAGCATTTGTACGTCAACGATCAACTGGTTGCCGAGCAACTGGTGGGAACGGAGCCGGGCACCCTGGGCAGCGCGGAGCTTTACAAAGAGAAGCTGGGCGAAGTCGAGCACATGATCCGCAAGGAAATGAGCCGTTATCGCGCGCCGCCTGACAAGGAGTGGACGGTTCCGGCCGGTCACTACTTCATGATGGGTGACAACCGCGACAACTCGAACGACAGCCGTTACTGGGATGATCCGAACATTCCCAAAGACGAACTGGGCATGGTTCCCGACAAGAATATCGTCGGCAAGGCCTTCGCTGTCTGGATGAGCTGGCCGGAACCCAAGACAAGCAACCTGCCGAACTTCTCGCGGGTTGGATTGATCAAGTAGCCAAGACGGCGCTGTTAATAACAGCGCCGAATGCTTTTCAGGCGTCCGAATAAATTCGGAGGTCGCGGTTCTTAAGGTCGTCATGCCGCTTCAGGCATGCCGGCCAACAGTATTCAGGATGTGGATTTGAACAAAGCGTTAAGTGTGACGGCGGCGAACAGCCTGTTCCCTGTCCATTTGCTATGCGATAAACGAGCATCACTGATCCCTAATATCGGTCCGGTGGTGACATTCGGCCACGAACTCAGCGTGGGTAAATCGTGAGTTTTTCTTTAGAGCGTTTAGAGCGTCAGCTCGGCTATACCTTCAAAGACCAGGAGCTGATGATTCTGGCCCTGACACACCGCAGTTTCGCGGGGCGCAATAACGAGCGTCTCGAGTTTCTGGGGGATGCCATTCTTAATTTTGTAGCCGGCGAAGCGCTGTTTGACCGCTTTCCGCTGGCCCGGGAAGGCCAGCTGTCGCGCTTGCGTGCCCGCCTGGTAAAAGGTGAAACCCTGGCCGTCCTGGCCCGTGGTTTTGAACTGGGCGAGTATCTGCGCTTGGGCTCGGGTGAGCTCAAGAGCGGTGGTTTTCGCCGTGAGTCGATTCTGGCCGATGCCCTCGAAGCGCTGATTGGCGCCATTTACCTGGATGCGGGCATGGATGCCGCCCGTGACCGCGTACTGGCCTGGCTTGCCAGCGAGTTCGAGACCCTGACCCTGGTCGACACCAACAAAGATCCAAAGACCCGCCTGCAAGAGTTCTTGCAGTCACGTGCCTGTGATCTGCCACGTTACGAAGTGGTAGATATCCAGGGCGAACCGCATTGCCGCACATTCTTCGTTGAGTGCGAAATTGCCCTATTGAATGAAAAAAGCCGGGGTCAGGGTGTGAGCCGTCGTATTGCCGAACAGGTAGCGGCCGCCGCAGCACTGATAGCCCTTGGCGTGGAGAATGGCCATGACTGATTCAACTGCAACACGCTGTGGCTATGTCGCCATTGTTGGTCGACCAAACGTGGGTAAATCCACACTGCTGAACCACATTCTGGGTCAAAAGCTGGCGATCACTTCGCGCAAGCCACAGACCACCCGCCACAACATGCTGGGGATCAAGACCGAAGGCAACGTGCAAGCGGTCTATGTCGATACCCCGGGCATGCACAAAGGTGGCGAGAAAGCCCTGAACCGCTACATGAACAAAACTGCATCGGCTGCGTTGAAAGACGTTGATGTGGTGATTTTTGTCGTTGATCGCACCAAGTGGACCGACGAAGACCAGATGGTCCTCGAGCGTGTCCAGTACGTGACCGGTCCTTTGATCGTGGCCCTGAACAAGACCGATCGCATTGAAGACAAAGCCGAGCTGATGCCGCATCTGAGCTGGCTGCAGGAACAACTGCCGAACGCCCAGATCATTCCGATCTCCGCTCAGCATGGTCACAACCTTGAAGCCCTTGAGCGTGTGATTGCCGATCATCTGCCGGAGAACGAGCACTTCTTCCCGGAAGACCAGATCACTGACCGCAGCAGCCGCTTCTTGGCCGCAGAGCTGGTACGTGAGAAAATCATGCGCCAGATGGGTGCCGAACTGCCGTACCAGATCACTGTCGAGATCGAAGAGTTCAAGCAGCAGGGCAAAACCCTGCACATCCACGCATTGATTCTGGTTGAGCGTGATGGCCAGAAGAAAATCATCATTGGCGACAAGGGCGAGCGTATCAAGCGCATCGGTACCGAAGCGCGCAAGGATATGGAACTGCTGTTCGACTCCAAAGTCATGCTTAACCTGTGGGTTAAAGTGAAAGGCGGCTGGTCCGACGACGAACGCGCCCTGCGTTCCCTGGGCTACGGCGACCTGTAACAGGCTGTAATCTGCGGCGCGACAATCGCTGGCAAGCCAGCTCCCACAAGATCAGTTCAAGACTTGTGTGGGCTGGCAGGTCAGCTCCCACAAGATCAGTTCAAGACTTGTGTGGGCTGGCAGGTCAGCTCCCACAAGACAGGTTCAAGGCTTGTGTGGGTTGGCAGGTCAGCTCCCACAAGATCAGTTCAAGACTTGTGGGCTGGCAGGTCAGCTTTCACAAGGTCAGTTCAAGACTTGTGTGGGCTGGCAGGTCAGCTCCCACAAGACAGGTTCAAGGCTTGTGTGGGTTGGCAGCTCAGATCCCACAAGACTGGTTCAAGACTTGTGTGGGTTGGCAGGTCAGCTCCCACAAGACCGGTTCAAGACCTGTGGGAGCTGGCTTGCCAGCGATGGCTCCCTGGAAGTCGTCCAGGGTTTTCAGGATTAAAACTGTCCATGTCCAGCAAAACCCCCATCCCGCAACTCGCTTACGTCCTGCACAGTCGCCCCTATCGTGAAACCAGTGCCCTGGTGGATTTCCTCACGCCCCAAGGCCGGCTGCGGGCGGTGCTGCGCAGTGCGCGCGGAAAGGCCGGGACTCTGGCGCGGCCCTTTGTCCCGCTGGAGATCGAGTTTCGTGGGCGTGGCGAGCTGAAAAACGTCGGACGCATGGAAAGCGCCGGTATTTCAACCTGGCTCAATGGCGAAGCGCTGTTCAGCGGTCTCTACCTTAATGAGCTGCTGATTCGCCTGTTACCTGCTGAAGATCCGCATCCCTCTATCTTTGATCATTACGCGGCGACCTTGTTGGCGCTGGCTGAAGGCCGGCCGCTGGAGCCTTTGCTGCGGGCCTTTGAATGGCGTTTGCTGGATGACCTGGGCTACGGCTTCTCATTGTCGCTCGATATCCATGGCGAGCCGGTGCAGGCAGACGGCCTGTATCGGTTGCAGGTGGATGCCGGGCTGGAGAGGGTATGGCTGCAGCAGCCCGGGCTGTTCCATGGCGAGCAATTGCACGCCATGGCTGAGGCTGACTGGAGTGCACCGGGGGCATTGCTGGCAGCAAAGCGCCTGATGCGCCAGGCATTGGCGGTGCATCTGGCAGGCAAGCCGCTGGCCAGTCGTGAGTTGTTTCGCAAGCCCTGAATAGACCGGTATGCTGTGCGCCGAATCTTCAACTCTTCAGGAGAGCCCTCGTGACTACCAGTAACCGCATTCTTCTCGGCGTGAATATCGACCACGTAGCCACGCTGCGCCAGGCGCGCGGCACCCGTTACCCTGATCCGGTCAAGGCTGCCCTGGACGCAGAAGAGGCGGGCGCTGACGGCATCACCGTGCACTTGCGCGAAGACCGCCGGCACATCCAGGAGCGTGATGTACTGCTGCTCAAGGATGTACTGCAAACGCGCATGAACTTCGAAATGGGCGTCACCGAAGAAATGATGGTATTTGCCGAGCGCATTCGCCCGGCCCATGTCTGTCTGGTGCCCGAGACCCGTCAGGAGCTGACTACCGAAGGTGGTCTGGACGTTGCCGGGCAAGAAGCGCGGATCAAGGCTGCCGTCGAGCGCCTGGCGAAAATCGGTTGTGAAGTCTCGTTGTTTATCGATGCCGATGAGCGGCAGATTGCGGCTTCAAAACGCGTTGGTGCCCCTGCTGTCGAGTTGCACACCGGGCGTTATGCCGATGCGCAAACCCCGACCGAAGTGGCCGAAGAGTTGCAACGGGTGGCTGATGGCGTGGCATTTGGCCTGGCGCAAGGGCTGATCGTTAATGCCGGTCATGGCCTGCACTACCACAACGTTGAAGCGGTGGCGGCGATCAAGGGCATCAATGAGCTGAACATTGGCCATGCCTTGGTGGCACATGCTCTGTTCGTTGGCTTCAAGTCGGCAGTGGCCGAGATGAAGGCGCTGATTCTGGCGGCGGCAAAGGCTTAAACCCGGTCACGGCTCGACGGGTATTGGCGGTGCTGGCTTAAAGCTGCGGCTCTTCTTTAGGCTTGGTCTTGTTGATACCCGGTATGTGCAGCTTGCCGTCAGCGGCCTGGTCGCCCTCAAGCTGTGGCTGTGTGGCCCATGTCAGGATGTCGTAGTAACGACGGATGTTGGCCACAAAGTGCACGGGCTCGCCGCCCCGGGCGTAGCCATAGCGGGTTTTGCTGTACCACTGCTTCTGCGCAAGGCGAGGCAGCATTTTTTTCACGTCCAGCCACTTGTTCGGGTTCAGGCCTTCTTTCTTGGCCAGCTTTCTCGCGTCATCCAGGTGACCGCCGCCAACGTTGTAGGCCGCCAGTGCAAACCAGGTGCGATCGGGCTCTTCGATATCGTCGTCCAGTTCGCTCTTGATCAGTGCCAGGTACTTGGCACCGCCCATGATGCTTTGCTGCGCGTCCAGGCGGTTGGACACGCCCATGGCTTGTGCAGTGTTCTGGGTCAGCATCATCAGGCCGCGAACGCCGGTTTTGGAGGTGACAGTGGGCTGCCACAAGGATTCCTGATAGCCCATGGCTGCCAGCAGGCGCCAGTCGACCTGTTCCTTTTTGGCCGCATCCTTGAAGAATTTTTCGTATTTGGGCAGGCGCTGCTGCAGGTGCTGGGCGAAGGTATAGGCGCCGACGTAACCCAGTACGTCGACGTGGCCGTAGTAACGGTCCTTCAAGCGTTGCAGGGTGCCGTTCTTTTCGACCTTGTCCAGGTAGGCGTTGATCTCGTTGAGCAGGCTGTTGTCTTCACCGGCCATTACCGCCCAGCGCTGGCTGCGGGCATCACCCAGGTCAAAGGCCACGCGAACGTTGGGGAAGTACACCTGGTTCATTGCCACTTCGTTGGAGTCGACCAGGGTCAGGTCTATCTGCCCTTCATCGACCATGCGCAACAGGTCGACGACCTCGACAGCGTCGGACTCTTCGTATTCGATT
This sequence comes from Pseudomonas paraversuta, assembly GCF_904067025.1. Lineage (NCBI taxonomy): Bacteria > Pseudomonadati > Pseudomonadota > Gammaproteobacteria > Pseudomonadales > Pseudomonadaceae > Pseudomonas > Pseudomonas paraversuta. The sequence goes on along the minus strand of NZ_CAJFDA010000001.1, from coordinate 3,955,637 downwards.
CCGGGATATTGCTTCTTGAGTTCGGCAAGTTGCTCGGCGTGGGAGCTGCCTTTAAGCACCATGATGCGTTTGCCCACCAGATCGGCGGCATTGGTGGGGCGCGACTGACCGTTGCGGTAGATGATCTGGGGCGTGACTTCAAGGTACGGGTGAGAGAACTTGGCTTGCTGCAGGCGTTTCTCGCTGCTGACCAGACCGGCAGCAGCTAAAGCGGGACCGTCAGGTTTACCCAGCTGTATGAAGATGTCGTCCAGGTTGTCGGCTGTTTCGATCTTCAGTTCGACGCCCAGATCGTCGGCAAAGCGCTTCACCAGCTCGTATTCGAAGCCGGTTTCGCCGTTGCGATCTTCGAAGTAGGTGGCCGGGCTGTTACGGGTGATCACCCGCAGTACCCCATCCTCCTTTACGCGCTCAAGGGTACTGGGTTTTTCAACGCAGGCACCGAGCATCAGGAAGAGTCCGGTTACGAGTAGCCATCTGGCTCCACGCTGGCGGAATGCAGTTAGAGAAAACATTCGCGCAGTATACGCAAAGCAGCACGGGTGCCATATCTCGACAATTTACGGTCATTCTGATAACAGCTGCCAAAAACGACAAAACCCTTATGGAATGGGGTGTCGGGGGCTGTTTAAAGATCATGACCGCCCATCCACAAACGCTCTGATAGCTATAAAGAATAAGGCTTTGGTCGGTTAACGGCCTTTGGCGCACGTCAGGTGTGCCGTTTCGGGTGCCGTTAGCGCCGGTTTAGGCTAGAATGCCGGGCCTCAAAGCATACCCCTCCCGAGGCTGTCCCGAAGATGTTGATCCTGCGCGGCGCTCCTGCCCTTTCTGCCTTTCGCCACAGCAAACTCCTTGCACAACTGAGCCTGAAGGTTCCGGCTGTCACTGGTTTGTATGCTGAATTCGCCCACTTCGCCGATGTTACCGGTGAGCTGACCAGCGATGAACAGCAGGTCCTGGCTCGTCTCTTGAAGTACGGCCCTAGTGTGCCGGTCCAAGAGCCCAGTGGCCGACTGTTCCTGGTGTTGCCGCGGTTCGGCACCATTTCCCCTTGGTCGAGTAAGGCCAGCGACATTGCCCGTAACTGTGGCCTGGCTAAAGTCCAGCGCCTGGAGCGTGGCATTGCGTTTTACGTGGCCGGTCAGTTCAGCGACGCTGATGCAGAGCTGATTGCAGCGGCACTGCATGACCGCATGACGCAAATCGTGCTGGGCAACCTTGAGCAGGCTTGCGGTCTGTTCAGCCATGCCGAGCCCAAGCCGCTGACAGCGATTGACGTGCTGGGCGGCGGTCGCGCCGCGCTGGAAAAAGCCAACGTCGAGCTGGGCCTGGCTCTGGCTGAAGACGAAATCGATTACCTGGTCAATGCGTTCAACGGTCTTGGCCGCAACCCGCACGACATCGAACTGATGATGTTCGCCCAGGCCAACTCCGAGCATTGCCGTCACAAGATCTTCAATGCCAGCTGGGACATTGACGGCCAAAGCCAGGATAAAAGCCTGTTTGGCATGATCAAAAACACCTACGTGATGCACAGCGAAGGCGTGTTGTCGGCTTATAAGGACAACGCTTCGGTCATCGTCGGCAGCGTGGCAGGGCGTTTCTTCCCGGACCCTGAAACCCGCCAGTACGGCGCGGTGCAGGAGCCGGTGCATATTTTGATGAAGGTTGAGACCCATAACCACCCGACCGCCATTGCCCCGTTCCCGGGCGCGGCGACCGGCTCCGGTGGCGAGATCCGTGACGAAGGTGCTACCGGTCGTGGCGCCAAGCCAAAGGCCGGCCTCACCGGCTTTACCGTTTCCAACCTGCAAATCCCGGGCTTTGAACAGCCATGGGAAGTGCCGTACGGCAAACCCGAGCGTATCGTTACCGCGCTGGACATCATGATCGAAGGCCCGCTGGGCGGCGCCGCGTTCAACAACGAATTCGGCCGTCCGGCCCTGACCGGTTACTTCCGTACCTTCGAGCAGTCGATCACGACTCCCCGTGGCGAAGAAGTGCGCGGTTACCACAAGCCAATCATGTTGGCCGGCGGCATGGGCAACATCCGCGCCGAACACGTACAGAAAGCCGAAATCACCGTTGGCTCCAAGCTGATCGTGCTGGGCGGCCCGGCAATGCTGATCGGCCTGGGTGGCGGTGCAGCTTCCTCCATGGCCACCGGCGCGAGCTCGGCCGATCTGGACTTCGCTTCGGTACAGCGCGAAAACCCGGAAATGGAACGCCGTTGCCAAGAGGTCATCGACCGTTGCTGGCAACTGGGCGACAAAAACCCCATCAGCTTCATCCACGACGTGGGCGCGGGCGGTCTGTCCAATGCCTTCCCGGAACTGGTCAACGACGGTGAGCGTGGCGGTCGTTTCGAACTGCGCAATATTCCCAACGACGAGCCGGGCATGGCCCCGCACGAAATCTGGAGCAACGAATCCCAGGAACGCTATGTAATGGCGGTGGGCGTTGCCGATTTCGAGCGCTTCAAAGCGATCTGCGAACGTGAGCGTTGCCCGTTTGCCGTGGTCGGTGAAGCCACTGCCGAACCGCAGCTGACGGTTACCGATAGCCACTTCGGCAACAACCCGGTGGACATGCCACTGGAAGTGTTGCTGGGCAAGGCACCGCGCATGCACCGTTCGGCCGTCCGTGAAGCCGAACTGGGGGATGACTTCGACCCGTCCACGCTGGCCATCGGCGAGTGTGTCGAGCGCGTACTGCATCACCCGGCCGTGGCCAGCAAAAGCTTCCTGATCACCATCGGCGACCGGACCATTACCGGCCTGGTAGCCCGTGACCAGATGGTCGGTCCGTGGCAAGTACCGGTTGCTGACGTTGCGGTCACCGCCACCAGCTTTGACGTATACACCGGTGAAGCCATGGCCATGGGCGAGCGTACTCCGCTGGCACTGCTGGATGCTCCGGCATCGGGCCGTATGGCCATCGGCGAAACCCTGACCAACATCGCGGCTTCGCGGATTGGCAAGATCAGCGACATCAAACTGTCGGCCAACTGGATGTCAGCGGCGGGTCACCCCGGCGAAGACGCCCGTCTGTACGACACCGTAAAAGCGGTCGGCATGGAGCTGTGCCCTGAGCTGGGCATCACCATTCCAGTGGGCAAAGACTCGATGTCGATGCAAACCCGCTGGAGCGAAGAGGGCACTGACAAGACTGTCACCTCGCCGCTGTCGCTGGTAGTAACCGGTTTTGCTCCGGTGCTCGATGTGCGTCAGACCATGACCCCGGTGCTGCGCATGGACAAGGGCCTGACCGATCTGATCCTGATCGACCTGGGCCGTGGCCAGAACCGCATGGGCGCCTCGATCCTGGCCCAGACGTACGGCAAGCTCGGTAAACACGCCCCGGACGTGGATGACGCAGAAGACCTCAAGGCCTTCTTCGCCGTGATCCAGGGCTTGAATGCCGATGGCCACCTGCTGGCTTACCATGACCGTTCCGACGGTGGTTTGCTGACCAGCGTGATGGAAATGGCGTTCGCCGGTCACTGCGGTGTCAACCTGGCACTCGACGGCCTGGCTGAAACCGCTGCCGACATTCCGGCCATCCTGTTCAACGAAGAGTTGGGTGCAGTGGTCCAGGTGCGTCAGGACTCTACTGCTGACGTACTCGCACAATTCAGCGCCGCCGGCCTGGGTGAGTGCGTGTCGGTAATCGGTCAGCCGCGCAATTGTGCAGACGTCACGATCACCTTCAATGGCGAGACCGTTTTCGCCGGTCAGCGCCCTCTGCTGCAACGTCAGTGGGCTGAAACCAGCTACCAGATCCAGCGTATGCGTGACAACGCAGACTGCGCCCAGCAAGAGTTCGACGTGCTGCTGGAAGAAGACAATCCGGGCCTGAGCGTTCAGCTGAGCTTTGATGTCAACGCCAACATCAGTGCGCCGTATATCAAGAAAGGCATTCGCCCACAGGTTGCCGTACTGCGCGAGCAGGGCGTCAACGGCCAGGTTGAAATGGCGGCGGCGTTCGACCGTGCCGGTTTCAACGCGGTCGATGTGCACATGAGCGACATTCTGGCCGGCCGTGTCGACCTCAATGACTTCAAGGGCATGGTTGCGTGTGGTGGCTTCTCCTACGGTGACGTACTGGGTGCCGGTGAAGGCTGGGCCAAGTCGGCCCTGTTCAACGCCCGTGCACGTGATGCGTTCCAGGGCTTCTTCGAACGTACCGACAGCTTCACCCTGGGTGTTTGCAACGGTTGCCAGATGATGTCCAACCTCAGCGAACTGGTCCCGGGCAGCGAGTTCTGGCCGCACTTTGTGCGTAACCGTTCCGAGCAGTTCGAAGCCCGGGTGGCAATGGTTCAGGTACAGGAGTCGAACTCGATCTTCCTGCAGGGTATGGCCGGTTCGCGCATGCCAATCGCCATCGCCCACGGTGAAGGCCATGCCGAGTTCGCCAGCCCTGAAGCCCTGCTGCAAGCCGATCTGTCGGGTTGCGTGGCACTGCGCTTCGTCGACAACCACGGCAAGGTTACCGAGAGCTACCCGGCCAACCCGAACGGCTCGCCGCGCGGGATTACCGGTCTCACCAGCCGTGACGGCCGTGTGACTATCATGATGCCGCACCCGGAGCGGGTATTCCGCGCCGTGCAGAACTCGTGGCGTCCTGAAGAGTGGAACGAAGATGCGCCTTGGTTGCGCATGTTCCGTAACGCGCGCGTGTGGGTCGACTAAGGGCATGTACAAGCTCAGCTTCTTCGTTCCTCCAAGCCATGTCGAAGTGGTCAAGGATGCTGTATTCGCTGCCGGTGGCGGACGGATCGGCAACTATGACCACTGCGCCTGGCAGGTATTGGGCCAGGGCCAGTTTTGCGCGCTGGACGGCAGTCAGCCGTTTATCGGGCAAACCGGTCAGGTCGAATATGTCGGGGAATGGAAAGTTGAGCTGGTCGTTGCCGATGATCTGATCCATGGGGTGGTGGCTGCGCTCAAGCACAGTCACCCCTATGAGACGCCCGCTTATGAAGTGTGGCGACTGGCGGACTTGTAACCCCCAAACACCAACCTGTAGGAGCGAGCTTGCCTCGCGATGCAAACAATGCGCGGTTTCTGAGAGAACGCATTGAGACCATCGTGAGGCAAGCTCGCTCCTACAGTTCGTTCAGCGTGCGTGATCTGGCCTGATCAATCGCGCCAGCGCTTCGCTCAACCCCTGCGCCTGTTCCCCCACCAATACATGCCAAACGCCATCGGCGTGCTGGCTGATGCCCTGGCTGCCCAGTGCCTTGAGCTGGCTCTGCGACAACGAACGCTGGTCTCCCAGCTTGATCCGCAAGCGGGTGAGCGCTACGCACTCGACGTGCAATACATTACTGCTGCCGCCCAGCGCGCCCAGCCATTTGTTGGCGGCCTCGTGCCCGACCTCGTGCGCCGGTTCCACCGCAGGGGCTTGAGCCTTGCTGACGGCGGGCGAACGGCTGACCCGGGTTAGCGCCAAACGTATTTCATCGGCAATGCTGTCGGCCATCGGCCCGACCACTACTTGCAGGCTGCCCGCGCGGCCGGGGCGCATCACACCCATGGCGCCCAGCGCCTTGAGTTCGCTGTCCTGAGCCTTGTTGCGATCGGCCAGCTCCAGGCGCAGGCGCGTGGTGCAGGCGCCGACGGTGAGCAGATTGTCCGGGCCACCCAACGCCTGGATATAGCCATCGGCCCGCTGGTTCTCGGTGAGGTCGGCGGTTTCTGCCACCGGGTTGTCTTCACGGCCCGGGGTTTTGAGTTTGAAGCGGCGGATGCAGTAATCAAACACCAGGTAATAAATGGCGAAGTAGACCAGCCCGACGGGAAAGATCATCCAGCCATTGGTGGACTTGCCCCAGCCCAGCAGCATATCGATGGCACCACCGGAAAAGGTGAAGCCCAAATGGATATTCAGCAGGTTGGTGATGGCCATCGACAGCCCGGTCAGCAACGCATGCAACAGATAGAGGAAGGGCGCGAGGAACATGAAAGCAAATTCGATGGGTTCGGTGACGCCGGTCAAAAACGCGGTCAGCGCCAGTGACAGGAAAATCCCGCCCATCAGTTTGCGCCGCTCCGGCAACGCATTGCGGTACATCGCCAGGCACGCAGCCGGCAGGCCAAACATCATCACCGGGAACATGCCGGTCATGAATTGGCCGCCCTTGGGGTCGCCCGCGAAGTATCGGGTCAGGTCGCCGGTCACCACTTGCCCGGCATCGGTGGTAAAGCTGCCGAACACGAACCACGCCATATTGTTAAGGATATGGTGCAGCCCGGTGACGATCAGGATGCGGTTCAACACGCCAAAAATGAACGCCCCCAGGCTGCCGCTTTCGAGCAGCAACACACCCAGGCTATTGATGCCTTCCTGAATCGGTGGCCAGATCAGGCCGAACAGGGCCCCCAGGGCTACGGCGGCAAACCCGGTGACGATCGGCACAAAACGCCGGCCGCCAAAAAACGCCAGGTATTCCGGCAGTTTGATGTCCTTGAAGCGGTTGTACAGCGCCCCGGCCATCAGGCCGCTGACGATCCCGGCGAGCATGCCCATGTTGATATGGGGGTCCAGGGCCTTGAGGGTCGAGATCAGCACCAGATAACCGATGGCCCCGGCCAGGCCCGCAGTACCGTTGTTGTCGCGGGCAAAACCCACGGCAATGCCGATGGCGAAGATCAGCGCCAGGTTGGCGAAAATCGTGTTGCCGGCGTCGTGGATGATTGCGATGTTGAGCAAGTCGGTGTCGCCCAGCCGCAGTAGCAGCCCGGCAATGGGCAAAATCGCAATCGGCAGCATCAACGCCCGGCCAAGCCGCTGCAGACCTTCGATGAAGTATTGATACATGAGAAATTCTCCGTCGTTGTTTTTGTTGTTGTCAGTCGGAAAGCGGCCAGTACTGATGACAGGCCTCGCGTACAGATTTTGCGTTGCTCATGTTCAGCAGTTTCTGGCTCAGTGTTTGACACATTCCGGCGTCCAGCTGGCGGACCCTGGCCTTGATTTCACCGATTTGCAGCGGGCTGACCGACAGCTCGCGAACCCCCAGGCCGATCAGCACCGGGGTGGCCAGAGGGTCGCTGGCCAGTGCACCGCATACGCCTACCCAGCGTCCGTGCTTTGCCGCACCGGCACAGGTATGGGCGATCAGGCGCAGCAGCGCCGGATGCAGGGCATCGACCCGTGAGGCCAGCCCTGCATGGTCGCGGTCCATGGCCAGGGTGTACTGCGACAGGTCGTTGGTGCCGATGGACAGAAAGTCCGCGTGCTCGGCCAATTGTTCTGCCATCAGGGCCGCTGCCGGCACTTCAATCATCACCCCCAGTTCCGGGCGCTGGCTCAGGCCCATTTCACCGCGCAAGGCCTCCAGGCGACGGCGGATATGCAGCAGCTCGTCGACCTCGGTGATCATTGGCAACAAGATGCGGCAGCGTTGTACCGGGCTGACCTGCAGCAGGGCGCGCAGTTGCTGATCGAGGATGTGCGGATGCATCTGTGCCAGGCGGATGCCGCGCAGGCCCAATACCGGATTGGCTTCGGCGGGCAGCGGCAGATAATCAAGTTGCTTGTCGCCGCCCACATCAATGGTGCGAATGATCACCGGCTTGTCACCCATCGCATCGACCACGCCCTGGTAGGCCGCAATCTGCTCCTGTTCATTGGGAGCAGTGCTGCGATCGACAAACAGGAACTCGGTGCGCAGCAGTCCGACGCCATCTGCGCCATCGGCATGGGCGCCGGCCGCTTCGTGGCTGGAGGCAACGTTGGCGGCAATTTCGATCTGCAGGCCGTCACCGGTCACTGCCGGTTCGTGGGCGTGCAATTGCTGCCGGGCAAAGCGTTGCTGACGGGCGAGAATGCTGTTTTGCACCTGTTCGATGCGTTCGGCGCCGGGGCTCAGTTCCAGGCGGGCGCTGTCGGCGTCGAGAATCACCTGTTGTCCGGCCGGCAAGTCCAGCAACCCTGAGCCCAGGGCCACCAGGCAAGGCAGGCCTTTGCCCCGGGCCAGAATCGCGACATGGGAGGTGGCCCCCCCTGCGGCCATGCATAAACCGGCAACTTGCTGCGCGCTGAGCATCAGCAGGTCGGAAGGGGTCAGCTCGTGTGCGGCAACAATGGCTCCGGGCGGCACCTGGCACTGGGCACTTTCCCCCAGTAATGCTCTGAGAACCCGTTGTTGCAGGTCGTGCAAGTCGTTGGAGCGTTCAGCCAGCAGGGTATTGCCCAGTTGCTGCAGAATCGCGCATTGCTGCTCGATCGCATCACTCCAGGCGTGGGCCGCATTGCGGCCATGGGCGATGGCGCCGTGGCTGGCCTGCAGCAGCTCGCTGTCTTCGAGCAAGGCCAGGTGAGTGTCGAAAATGGCTTCTTCGTCGAGGTTACCCTCGGCCCGGGCCTGGATCAGGGTCCGGCGGATCTCGGCGCGCACCTGCTCCAGCGCCGAATGCAGCGCCTGCATTTGCTCCTCGGGGAGGTGATTGCCGAGGTCGGGTGGCAGTTGCACGGTGCTTAAAAAATACAGCGCACCACTGGCCAGGCCGGGGGCCGCACTCACTCCGTTCAATTGTCCTTCTTGATTGATGGGGCGATCGACGGCCGGCAGCACTTTCAGCGTGGCGGCGGCCGGTCTGACCTGATCTTTGGCCAGTGCGGCCAGAATGGCCTGCAGCGCGGCGTCGGCATCCTCGCCGGCACAGCTGACTTGAACTTCATCGTGCTCGCTGATGCCCAGGGCCAGCAGCCGGACAATACTGTCGCACGGAGCCGAATTGGCGCCGATGTGCAGCCGGCAAGTGCTTTTGAAACCCAGTGCTGTTTGCCGTATCAGCGCAGCCGGACGCGCATGCAGGCCACCGTGGTGAGTTATGCGCACGCTGCCTTGGGCCTGCCCCTGAGAACTGTCGGTCGCGGTAACGGCGGCCTCGATCTGGCGCGCGGCTATCTGCAGCAGTGGCTCGCCGGCCACGGCGGTGTCGTGTTGCAGCAGTTGCAGCGCGAACCGATCGCCATTGGTCAGCACCAGCAGGCTGATCAGGCTGGTGCAGCGCTGGGCGATGTAATCGGGGTCGAAGCGTACCAGGGGCTGGCCGTTGCTGATCTGCTCGCCGTTTTCCACCAGCAGTTGAAAACCTTCGCCCTGTAGATCAAAGGTGTCCAGCCCCACATGCAAAAGCACCTCGGCGCCATTATCGGCACGCAGGGTCAGGGCATGGGCGGTCTTGGCCACGTGCACGATCACCCCGTCACAGGGCGCATACAAACAGTCGTTCAATGGGTCGATGGCAATCCCGTCGCCCATTACGCCGCTGGAAAATACTTCATCCGGCACCAGGGCGAGTTTGATGATCGGCCCGCTGAGCGGCGCACTGAGGGTGAGCTTTTTATTATTGTGCATGGCGCGATACTCATTAAACCTGCGGGGGAAGACAACTCAGTGGGTACGGGTCACTTTGCTCAGGAACCGTGGCTGATCCGGGTCCAGCCCCCGGGCCTCGGCCAGACCGGCAGCCATCACGTAGAAACTTTGAATGGCCAGGATCGGGTCCAGATCCGGGTGTGCCGCCTGGCTCAACGTCAGGTCGCGCTCGGCCACATCATCCGGGGCCGCCAGCAGCACCCGGGCGCCGCGCTGGCGCATGTCACGGGCCAGGGTCAGCAAGCCCGCCTGTTCCACACCCCGAGGAGCGAAAATCAGCAACGGGTAGTCTTCTTCGATCAGGGCCATAGGGCCGTGGCGCACTTCGGCACTGCTGAAGGCTTCGGCCTGCAGGGTCGAGGTTTCCTTGAATTTGAGCGCGGCTTCCTGGGCGATGGCAAAGCCCGCGCCCCGGCCGATCACCAGCAATCGCTGGGCATCGCGCAGGGTCTCGATGGCTTTGCTCCAGTCCTGGGTGCAGGCGTCGCGCAAGTCGGCGGGCAGCAGGTGGCCGGCTTCAAGCAGGGCTTTATCATTGGCCCAGTGCGCAACCAGGCGGGCACTGGCACTCAAGGTGGCGATAAAGCTTTTAGTGGCTGCGACGCTGATTTCGGCGCCGGCACACAAGGGCAAGCTGTAGGCGCAGGCGGCTTCCAGTGGTGTGTTTTCGGCATTCACCAGCGCCACGCTCAGTGCCCCGCGTTCGCGCAACAGGCTCAGGCTGTCGATGATGTCGGGGCTCTGGCCGGACTGGGAAAAGGCAAATACCGCCTGGCCCTGCACCCGCAGCGGGGACTGGCGCAAGGTCACCACTGACATCGGCAACGACGCCACGGGCACGCCCACATGCTGCATGGTCAGGTAGGCAAAGTAACTGGCGGCATGGTCGGAGCTGCCACGGGCCAGGGTCATGGCTACGTCGGGCGGGCTGGCCCGCAGGTCGCGGGCAAGGTCGATCAGGCGCGACTCCAGGTTGAATAGTTGACGTTCCACCGCTTCGCTCGCGGACCGGGCCTCTTCCAGCATTTTTGACGGCTTGTTAGAAGACAAGTGCTTCCCCTTCGACCATGACAGCGGTGAGATTCAATGAACGGTCCAGGCGCACGCAGTCGGCCCAGCTACCGGGCTGCAAACGCCCGCGTTCGGTAATGCCGAGGTAGTCGGCCGGGTACTGCGACAGGCGTTGCGAGGCTTCGGCCAGTGGCAGGCCGATTTTCACCAGGTTGCGCAGTGCCTGATCCATGGTCAGCGTGCTGCCCGCCAGCGTGCCGTCTGCCAGGCGTACGCCGCCCAGGCATTTGGTGACGGTGTGGCTGCCCAGTTGGTACTCGCCATCGGGCATGCCGGTGGCTGCAGTGGAGTCGGTGACGCAATACAGGCACGGAATCGCACGCAAGGCTGCGCGAATGGCGCCGGGATGCACGTGGAGCAAGTCGGGGATCAGTTCGGCAAAACGCGCATGGGCCAGGGCGGCACCCAGAATGCCGGGCTCGCGGTGATGCAGCGGGCTCATGGCGTTATACAAATGGGTGAAGCTGGTGGCGCCCGCATCCAGTGCGGCCACGCCTTCTTCATAACTGCCCAGGGTATGCCCCAGCTGCATGCGAATGCCCCGGGCGCTCAGGGCGCCGATCAATTCGATATGGCCGGCGATTTCAGGCGCGATGGTGATGACTTTGATCGGCGCCAGACTCAGGTAGTCCTCGACTTCGGCCATCAGCGCGGTATGGGCGAAGTTGGGTTGAGCGCCGAGTTTGCCGGGGTTGATAAACGGACCTTCGAGATGCACCCCCAGTACCCGGGCGCAGCCGGCCGGCCGTTGCTGACAAAACTCGCCGAGGGCACCGAGCACGCGGCTGATCTCGTGATTCGGCGCGGTCATGGTGGTGGCCAGCATTGCCGTGGTGCCGAAGCGCAAGTGGGTGCGGGCGATGGTGTCGAAGGCCGGTGCGCCTTGCATGATGTCTTTGCCGCCGCCGCCGTGCACATGCAGGTCGATAAAACCGGGCAGCAGGTAAGGCAAGTCGTTGTCGGCCGGGTCACAAGGGCTGCCCTGGATGCCGAGGACTTTGCCGTTCTCGTGCAGCAGGCGGCCGCGGACCCAGCCTTGGGGCGTGAGGATGTTGTCTTCGGACATGTACAGCCCTCCGGGCGTGTTGTCGGGTCAGCGGCGCAGTTCGGCCACAAAATCGTAGAAATCGTTACGGCAGTAGGTATCGGTGACTTCGATGGGGGTGTTGTCTTCGAGGTAGCCGACCCGGGTCATCAGCAGCATGGCGGCCCCGGGTTCGATCCCCACCAGGGCGGCAAACTCTGCGCTGGCGTTGATCGCCTGAATATGTTGCAGGGCGCGGACCACCGGTTTGCCGATGCTGTCCAGATACTCGTACAGCGAGTCGCCAAGCACCTGCGGCTGCGGGATCAGGGAAGCGGGCAGGGCGCTCATTTCGATGGCCATGACCGTGTCATCGGCTTTGCGCAGGCGCTTGAGGCGCGCGACTTTATCCGTGGGGGACAGCGCCAGGCGGATCAGCTCTTCATGGGTCGGCTGGGTGATTTCCCGCTGTAACCACTGAGAGCCAGGTACGAAGCCCTTGAGCCGGAGCATTTCGCTGAAACTGGACAGCCGCGACAAGGGTTGCTCAAGGCGCGGGGTGATGAAGGTTCCGGAGCCCTGGCTGCGGCGGATCAGGCCTTGTTCGAAGAGAATTTCCAGGGCTTTGCGGGCCGTGACGCGAGACAGGCCCAGTTGTTCGCTCAGGCTGCGCTCCGAAGGCAGCGCCTGCTCGGCTTTCCAGACCCCGGCATGGATCGCGGACTCCAGGTTGCGGGCCAGTTGCAGGTACAACGGCGTGGCCAGACGGTCATCCGGGCGCAGGTCGGCGAGGGTGGTCATAGGGCTGTTCATGGTGGTGGATCCGATGCGGTTATTGGAGTTTTGTCGCCCGGTAATGGCGCGAAAGTAATACCACTTCAATACCAAGTCAACGCATGCTCAGGCGCGTTTCCCGCCGAAAACAGGGTGTTTGGCCGTTGAGATTTTATTTGGTGTTTAAGTGGTATTAGGAGTGCGCTGAAGGCGCCGAGATGCTGCGGGCCCGTTCGGGCCCGGCGACAGGTAAAGGTATTAGGAGTAGGCGGGAGGGCGTAACGGGGACAAAAGGTAATTTATTTTTGCTTAAGGCCGGATTTCAACCAGAGTGCCGTCCTTGACCAGGCTCCAGACTTCACGCATTTCGTAGTTTTTCATCGCGATACAGCCATCGGTCCAGTCCAGGGTATGGAACAGCTCTTCGGGATTCTCTTCGGAGTCCGGCGTACCGTGGATCATGATCATCGACCCGGGGTTCAGGCCTTGGCGCCGGGCTTGGGCCGCGTCACTGACGTTGGGGTAGTTGATATGCATCGCCAGGTTGAACTTGTCGCTTTTTTTGCGCCAGTCGACCCAGTAAAGGCCCTCCGGGGTGCGTTTGTCGCCCTCCTGCAGTTTTGGCCCCTTGGGTTGTTTGCCCAATGAAATGCGGTAGCTCTTGATCGGTTTGCCATCGCTGATCAGCTGCAGCTTGCGGGCCGACTTGAGCACCAGGATTTTTTCGATTTTTTGCCCGGCTTTGATCGTCTGTGTTGACTGGGCCGGTTTGAGGACCTGATTTTTATCGACGGGTTTGCCATTCACGGTAATGACAACGGAAGCTTGGCAAGTAACAGCAAACGACAGGCAGAGGGCAGCGAGCAACCAACGCATTAGAGGGATATTCCTGAATTACACGGCAAACAACATTATTGTTGGGGTTTGGTCAGGCCGGCCAGAGGCGCCACGGCCTCGCTGCGTACGGGGTAGAGGTTACCCGGGCGGTCGGCGAAAAAGCATTCTAAGGTACGGCTGACCGTGCGAAAAGCCAGCTCTGACCAAGGGATGTCGGCTTCATCGAAAAGCCGCACTTCAAGGCTTTCTTCACCTGCGGCAAAGTCCGGTGTCAGCAGTTCGGCGCGGTAGAACACATGTACCTGGTTGATGTGGGGTACATCGATCAGGGTATAGATAGCCAGGTTTTCGACCTTGGCACAGGCTTCCTCGAGGGTTTCGCGGCGAGCGGCCTGTTCAACGGTCTCGCCGTTTTCCATAAAGCCGGCAGGCAGTGTCCAGTACCCTTTGCGCGGCTCGATGGCGCGTCGGCACAGAAGCACCTGAGTGCCCCAGGTGGGCAGGCACCCGGCAACAATATTGGGGTTCTGATAATGAATGGTCTGGCAGTGGTCGCAGACATAGCGCAGGCGCGAATCGCCTTGTGGGATATGCTGGCTGACAGAATGACCGCACTGGCTGCAAAATTTCATGCTGGGTTCTCTGATAAGGCGCTTATCTTGAGGCTGAGTCGGGCTGGCGGCAAGTGCCGCGGTGGTTGCTGCGACACTGCGGGGCTTGGGTGCCCGGTGCGATTTGGTGCATGATGCCCGATAAGTGACGGATCGAGATGACCTATGCTGGACGAGCTGCTTGGCCGTGTGAGCCGCTATACCCCACGGACTCTGGAAACAGATCGGCATTTTCCCGAGGCGGCAGTATTGCTGCCGGTGACGCGCAGTGCTGAACCCGAACTGATTCTGACCCTGCGTGCCAGCGGGCTGTCGACCCATGGTGGTGAGGTGGCTTTCCCAGGCGGGCGGCGCGATCCTGAAGACCCGGATCTGATCTTTACCGCTCTGCGTGAGGCCGAAGAAGAGATCGGCCTGCCGCCGGGCCTGGTGGAGGTGATCGGTCCCCTCAGCCCCTTGATCTCGTTGCACGGTATTCGCGTAACCCCCTATGTCGGACTGGTACCTGACTACGTTGAGTATCTGGCCAACGATGCCGAGATCGCTGCGGTGTTCAGCGTGCCGCTGGAGTTCTTCCGCCAGGACCCGCGCGAGCATACCCACCGCATCGATTACCAGGGCCGCAGCTGGTATGTGCCGAGTTACCGTTTTGGCGTGTACAAGATCTGGGGGCTGACGGCGATCATGATCGTCGAGCTGATGAACCTGCTCTACGACGACGTCAATATCAGCCTGCATACTCCGCCTGAACGCTTTATCAATATTTAGAGCTGTCAGCAGACAGCCGCTCAGCCTTGAGGACACTCCCATGAAATATCGCTTGGGCGACTCGCTCGTCGAAACCCATCCCGACAGCTGGACGGCCCCCAACGCCACCCTGATCGGCAAGGTACGGCTGCAAGAGGGTGCCAGCGTCTGGTTTAACGCTGTGTTGCGTGGCGACAACGAACTGATCCTGATCGGTAAAAACAGCAACGTGCAGGATGGCGCCGTCATGCACACCGACATGGGCTACCCATTGACCCTGGGCACCGGCGTGACCATTGGCCATAACGCCATGCTGCATGGCTGCACTGTGGGTGACTACAGCCTGATCGGTATCAACGCGGTGATCCTCAATGGCGCAAAAATCGGCAAGCATTGCATCATCGGCGCCAATTCGCTGATCGGTGAGGGCAAGGAAATCCCCGATGGTTCGCTGGTCATGGGCTCGCCCGGCAAAGTGGTGCGCGACCTCACCGACGAGCAGAAAAAACTGCTGGAAGCCAGTGCGGCGCACTATGTGCACAACGGCCAGCGTTATGCCCGTGACTTGCAGGTGCAAGAATAATGAGTGATACAGAACGCCCGGTGGCCTCACCCTGCGTGAATATTTGCGCGCTGGACGACGATGATCTGTGCACCGGCTGCCAGCGTTCGGTGGCCGAAATTACCCGTTGGAGCCGCATGACCAATCCTGAGCGCCGTGAGGTGCTGGCGTTGTGTCATGAACGCGCGAAATCCAGTGGCATGGTGTGGACGGTGGGCAGCCTGTAGTCCCTGCCGCAGGCTGCGATATACCCTGTGGGCGCTGGCTTGCCCGGGATGCAGGCAATGGGCACTTCGAGGCTGACTGCGGGGCTGTAAATCCCCGGCAAGCCGGCTCCCGCGGTCGAACTGTCCAGCCTCGGTGTACACGCTACAAAATCAGGCATGACTCAAGTACCCTGTGCGCCTTATTCAGAGGTATCACCAGGTCCCATGTTGTTTCTAATCGCTTATATCGCCAGCGTCGTGCTGATCAACTACGCGTTTTCGACGGCGCCGCACCTCGATATCATCTGGTCGGCCTGGGGCGGGCTGGTGTTCGTGCTGCGGGACATGGTGCAAATCCGCTTCGGCCACGGCGCCATTCTGGCCATGCTGGCGGCGCTGGTGCTGTCGTACGTCACCTCTGATCCCTCTATTGCCCTGGCCAGCGCTACCGCGTTCGCTGTATCGGAGTGTATTGACTGGCTGGTGTTCTCCATCACCAAGCGCCCGTTGCATGACCGGTTGTGGATCAGCTCTGCGCTGAGCATCCCCCTTGATACCTTTATCTTTTTCGGCATGATCGACGCCTTTACCCCGGGCGTGATCCTCACTGCCATGGCCTCCAAGTTCGCCGGTGTCACCTGCGTATGGCTGGCCATGGCCTGGCGTCTGCGCAAAGCCGCTGAGCGCTCGCGGATCATGTAAAATGCCGGCCTTTCTTCCCAGCAGGCGCAAGCGTTGCGAGCGCCTTCGATGATTTGCTTCCTTGAGGACCTGAAATGACCCGTATCGGAACTCCACTGTCGCCTACCGCGACCCGCGTAATGTTGTGTGGCTGCGGCGAGCTAGGCAAGGAAGTCGTCATCGAATTGCAGCGTCTGGGGGTCGAAGTCATCGCTGTCGATCGCTACGCCAACGCCCCGGCCATGCAGGTGGCGCACCGTAGCCACGTGATCAACATGCTGGACGGTGCTGCCCTGCGTGCCGTGATCGAGCTGGAAAAGCCGCATTTTATCGTTCCGGAAATCGAAGCCATCGCCACTGCGACCCTGGTCGAGCTGGAAGCTGAAGGCTTTACCGTGATCCCTACGGCCCGTGCGACCTCGCTGACCATGAACCGCGAAGGCATTCGCCGTCTGGCGGCTGAAGAGCTGGACCTGCCAACTTCGCCGTACCACTTTGCCGACACCTTCGAGGATTACAGCAAAGCGGTGCAGGATCTCGGTTTCCCGTGTGTGGTCAAGCCGGTCATGAGCTCGTCGGGTAAAGGCCAGAGCCTGCTGCGCAGTGCCGACGATGTGAAAACCGCCTGGGACTACGCTCAGGAAGGCGGACGGGCGGGCAAGGGCCGGGTCATCATCGAGGGCTTTATCGACTTCGATTACGAAATCACCTTGCTCACCGTACGCCATATCGGCGGCACCACGTTCTGCGCTCCGGTTGGTCACCGCCAGGAGAAGGGCGATTACCAGGAGTCCTGGCAGCCCCAGGCCATGAGCCCGATTGCACTGGCTGAGTCTGAGCGTGTGGCCAAGGCCGTTACCGAGGCGCTGGGTGGCCGTGGTCTGTTTGGAGTCGAGCTGTTCATCAAGGGCGATCAAGTGTGGTTCAGCGAAGTTTCGCCGCGCCCCCATGACACAGGTCTGGTGACCCTGATTTCGCAGGATTTGTCGCAGTTCGCGCTGCATGCGCGGGCGATTCTGGGGTTGCCGATCCCGTTGATCCGTCAGTTCGGACCCTCGGCATCGGCAGTGATTCTGGTGGAAGGGCAGTCGACCCGCACCGCGTTCTCCAACCTGGGAGCGGCCCTGAGCGAGCCGGATACCGCCTTGCGTCTGTTCGGCAAGCCCGAGGTCAATGGCCAGCGCCGCATGGGCGTGGCACTGGCCCGGGATGAGTCGATTGAAGCGGCACGGGCCAAAGCGACCCGTTCGTCCAAGGCGGTTGTCGTAGAGCTATAACCCCCCCGCAACAACCTGTTGTAGGAGCGAGCTTGTTGTACAGCTCGCGAGCAAGCTCGCTCCTACAGGTTTAGATGACCTTGTTCAGGTCTGCCTCTCTGGTTTCCTTCAAGCACAGTACAGCGATCAGGCTGAGCACCGCTGCGCCTGATACATAGCCGCCAACCCAGCTCAGACCGCCCATGCTCACCAGTTTCTGGGCGAAGAACGGTGCGGCCGAGGCGCCGACAATGCCCCCCAGGTTGTAGGCCGCCGATGCGCCGGTATAGCGCACGCGGGTGGGAAACAGTTCAGGCAGCAGGGCTCCCATCGGAGCAAAGGTCACCCCCATCAAGAACAGCTCGATGCACAGAAACAGTGCCACCCCCCAGGTCGTGCCATGGGTGAGCAATGGCTCCATCAGAAACCCGGACAAAACTGCCAGTATGCCGCCGACAATCAATACCGGTTTACGTCCGTAACGGTCGCTGGCCAGGGCTGACAGTGGGGTGGCCGCGGCCATGAACAGCACGGCAAAGCACAGCAGGCCGAGGAACGTTTCTCGGGTGTAGCCCAATGTCGAAACGCCATAGCTGAGTGAAAATACGGTCGAGATGTAGAACAGTGCATAACACACCACCATCGACGCAGCGCCCAGCAGCATGGGTGCCCAGTACTGGCTGAAGAGCTCGACGATCGGCATCTTCACCCGTTCGTGCTGGGCTACGGCCTTGGCGAAGACCGGTGTTTCTTCCAGTTTGAGACGCACATACAGGCCGACCATCACCAGGGCGGCACTCAGCAGGAACGGGATGCGCCAGCCCCAGGAGCGGAACTGTTCATCACTCAGGGTCAAGGCCAGTGCCAGAAACAGGCCGTTGGCTGCGAGAAAACCAATCGACGGACCCAGTTGCGGAAACATGCCGAACCAGGCGCGCTTGCCTTTGGGGGCGTTTTCGGTGGCCAGCAAAGCTGCGCCGCCCCATTCCCCGCCGAGCCCAAGCCCTTGGCCAAAGCGCAGCACGCAGAGCAGGATCGGTGCCCAGGCGCCAATGGTGGCGTAGCCCGGCAAAACGCCGATCAGGGTGGTACACACCCCCATCAACAGCAGGGAAGCGACGAGGGTGGACTTGCGTCCTACCCGGTCACCGAAATGGCCAAACAGAAATGAACCCAGCGGGCGTGCGAGAAAGGCTATGCCGAAGGTCAGGAACGCCGACAGCATCTGTGCTGTGCCGGATGTCTGCGGGAAAAAGACCGGGCCGATAACCAGCGCGGCGGCGGTGGCATACACATAAAAGTCGTAGAACTCGATGGCGGTGCCAATAAAGCTGGCTGTAGCGACACGGGCTGTGGAGTTGGCCGGCTTCTCGGGCGAGGCTTCGCTGTAGGTGGTGCTGGTGGTCATGCGCATATCCCTGACAGTTATAAGCTCGTTGACCTTTATCAGCCTTGGCGGCGGACAGGGCAGAGCGTTTTTTATGGTCGTTTGGCCAGTGGGGGCAAATGCCAGTCAGTCAGGCGAGCGCAGTCTCAAGCGGGGAGATAAACCGGTGGGAACTGCTCAGCCAGCTCCCACTGAAGATATGCGGTGTTTTAATCGACTGGCTTTACCCCGCAAGCGGGGTGTAAGCGGAAATGATTATAGGGAGGCCTGTTCGAATGTAACAAGACCTTACGCGGCGATTAAACCGCGGGTTTGACGCTGTTGTGCCAGATCAGTACGCGGCTGACGCGGTTTTCTTCGGTTTCGAGAATTTCCAGGCGATAGCGGCCGATCTTCAGGCAAACAGTGGTTTCGGGAATGGTTTCCAGTGCTTCGGTGACCAGCCCGTTAAGGGTTTTCGGACCGTCGCAAGGCAGGTGCCAGCCCAGGGCCTTGTTCAGTTCGCGGACCGAGACTGCGCCATCAACCACAAAGCGTCCGTCGGGCAGGGGATCGATCAGCGGGTTATCGATGTTTTGCTCGTCCTCGAACTCACTGACAATCTCTTCGAGGATGTCTTCCAGGGTCACGATTCCCAGTACTTCTCCGTACTCATCGACCACGACGCCCAGTCGGCGTTGTTGCTTGTGGAAGTTGAGCAGCTGCAGTTGCAGGGGCGTGCTTTCAGGAACGAAGTAGGGCTCGGTGCAGACGGCCAGCAGCGCTTCCTTGGTGAGGCTGGCATCCGTCAGCAGGTGCTGGACGTGGCGGGTATTGAGGATGGCTTCGACCTGGTTGATGTCGTTATGAAACACCGGCAGGCGTGTGCGCTTGGTCTGGCGCAGTTGCTCGATCAGATCTTCGATGGAGTCGTCGAGGTTCAGGCCTTCGACTTCGCTGCGCGGGATCAGGATGTCGTTGACCGTGATGTTGTCCAGCGCATGGATGCCGGAGAGCAGTTGCGGCCGGCTGGCGGAGAGTTCGTCGTCTTGCTGGGCAGGTGTGTGGCGCGTCTGCGGCACCTCGGCACGAAGGACCTTCCTGTTGTTTGTGCCCCATAGAAAACCGGCGAACAGCCCGGCTGCTGCGATCAAAAATGCCAGAACTGCCAGCATCGGCCCGGGGGGCAAGCTATCCATAATCATCGCCCGTCAGATATGCAGAATGTATTCACGAACCAGCTTGCTGCCAAAGTAGGCCAGCATCAGCAGGCAGAAACCGGCAAACGTCCAGCGTATGGCTTTGTGTCCGCGCCAGCCGAGGTGGTGACGCCCCAGCAGAAGTACGCTGAATACGATCCATGCCAGGCAGGCCAGCAAGGTTTTATGGACCAGATGCTGGGCAAATAGATTGCCCAAAAACATCCAGCCGGAGATCAATGACAGTGACAGCAGCGACCAGCCGGCCCACAGGAAGCCGAACAGCAGGCTTTCCATGGTTTGCAGGGGCGGGAAGTTCTTGATCAGGCCTTTGGGGTGCTTGTTCTTGAGCTGGTAGTTCTGCAGGGTCAGCAGCAACGCCTGAAACACCGCGATGGTGAACATGCCATAGGCCAGGAGCGATAACAGGATGTGGGCGAGGATGCCGGGTTCTTCATCTATTACCTGAACCGTACCGGGCGGGGCGAACTGCGACAGCAGCACCGTGAGCATTCCCAGCGGGTATAGAAGCAGCAACAGGTTCTCGACGGGGATCCGGACACATGCCACCAGCGTTACGCCAATGACTGCTGCGGCAATCAGGCTGGCAGCACTGAAGAAGTCCAGTTCAAGACCCGCCGGGGTCATCAGGTGGGTGAACAGGCTCATGGCGTGGGCGATTACGGCGAGAATGCCGAGTGTCACCAACAGGCGTTTGTTCGCCTTTGCGCCTTGGCGCAGGCAAGTGCCTTGATAGAGGGTCGCAGCGGCATATAAACAGGCGGCGGCGAGGCTGGGTAGCAAACTCGGTGACAAGGGGAGCATAAATCCTGTTAGGCAAGCCCGAAAGGGCTGAGTTTGGCATACAACCGCCCATGCACGAAAGACTACATAAGCCGACGGCAAGGTGTCGTATGCGGCCAGTCTTCGCTATAATCCGCGACCTGCCCACGCCGCAGGCTCGCCGAGCATCAGTTTTACACGGGCTGGGCCGCAATAACCCCGGTCTACTTTGGGCCTGAAAGGATCGCGCATGTTTGAAAATTTAACCGATCGTCTCTCG
This sequence comes from Pseudomonas paraversuta, assembly GCF_904067025.1. Classification (NCBI taxonomy): domain Bacteria; kingdom Pseudomonadati; phylum Pseudomonadota; class Gammaproteobacteria; order Pseudomonadales; family Pseudomonadaceae; genus Pseudomonas; species Pseudomonas paraversuta. The sequence continues at coordinate 3,934,843 of NZ_CAJFDA010000001.1, read as the reverse complement.
CAGACGCTGCGCCATGTTACCGGCAAGGCCAAGCTGACCGAGGACAACATCAAAGACACCCTGCGTGAAGTGCGCATGGCGTTGCTGGAAGCCGACGTGGCTTTGCCAGTGGTCAAGGACTTCGTCAACGCGGTCAAAGAGCGCGCTGTCGGCACTGAAGTGTCGCGCAGCCTGACGCCGGGCCAGGCGTTTGTGAAGATCGTCCAGGCCGAGCTTGAAAGCCTGATGGGTGCTGCCAACGAGGACCTGGTCCTCAATGTCACGCCGCCTGCAGTAGTTTTGATGGCCGGTTTGCAAGGTGCGGGTAAAACCACCACCGCCGGCAAGCTGGCGCGCTTCCTTAAAGAGCGCAAAAAGAAAACAGTGATGGTGGTCTCGGTCGACGTTTATCGTCCTGCGGCAATCAAGCAGCTGGAAACCCTGGCGGCGGAAGTGGGGGTTACGTTCTTCCCGTCCGATATCAGCCAGAAGCCGGTGGCCATCGCGCTGGCGGCCATTGCTGAAGCCAAGCTCAAGTTCATTGATGTAGTCATTGTCGATACCGCGGGTCGTTTGCATATCGACGCCGAGATGATGACCGAAATCCAGGAACTGCACGGCGCCGTCAAGCCGGCAGAAACCCTGTTTGTGGTCGACGCCATGACCGGCCAGGATGCCGCCAATACGGCCAAGGCCTTTGGCGATGCGCTGCCGCTGACCGGTGTGATCCTGACCAAGGTTGACGGCGATGCCCGTGGCGGTGCGGCATTGTCCGTGCGCTCGATCACCGGCAAGCCGATCAAGTTCATCGGTATGGGCGAGAAGAGCGACGCTCTGGAACCGTTCCACCCGGATCGTATCGCTTCGCGCATTCTGGGCATGGGCGACGTGCTCAGCCTTATCGAACAGGCCGAACAGACCCTCGATAAAGACAAAGCCGACAAACTGGCGAAGAAACTCAAGAAAGGTAAGGGCTTCGATCTCGAAGACTTCCGCGATCAGCTGCAACAGATGAAGAACATGGGCGGCCTTGGCGGCCTCATGGACAAGCTGCCGAACATGGGTGGCGTGAATCTGGCGCAAATGGGCAACGCCCAGGGCGCGGCAGAAAAGCAGTTCAAGCAAATGGAAGCCATCATCAACTCCATGACTCCGGCCGAGCGCCGTGACCCTGACCTGATCAGTGGTTCGCGCAAACGTCGTATTGCCATGGGTTCCGGCACCCAGGTGCAGGACATCGGTCGCTTGATCAAGCAGCACAAGCAGATGCAGAAAATGATGAAGAAGTTCTCCGCAAAAGGCGGAATGGCCAAAATGATGCGCGGCATGGGCTCCATGATGCCTGGTGGTGGCATGCCGAAAATGTAAATTACCTGCCTGAGCGCTCGCGCTTGGGCGACTCGCAGTGATGCGAGATACCCGGCAAACCCGCACGTGCGGGAGCCGACCTGTCGCCATTCGTGGCGGCCTTATAGCAAATCTTTATGGCATGTCGACTAGGCGCCAGAAAAAGACATTTGCAAAAGTCCGGATATTCCTTAGAATATGCGGCCTTTCGGGCACCTATGCCCGCTGTGCATTTAGATTTGCAGCACCGACTACAGGAACGATGTTCACATGCTAACAATCCGTCTTGCCCTTGGCGGCTCCAAAAAGCGCCCGTTTTACCACTTGACCGTTACCGATAGCCGTAACCCACGTGACGGTTCCCACAAGGAACAAATTGGCTTCTTCAACCCGGTTGCCCGTGGTCAGGAAGTTCGTTTCTCCATTAAAGAAGACCGCCTCGCCTACTGGTTGGGTGTTGGTGCACAAATGTCTGAGCGCGTTGCTCAGCTTGTGAAAGAAAACGCTAAGGCTGCGGCCTGAGCAATATGAGCGTGACGCCTGATCTTGCTGATGATTTGATCGTTATCGGCAAAATTTATTCAATTCATGGCGTTCGCGGCGAAGTGAAGGTTTATTCCTTTACGGATCCAATTGATAACCTGTTGGACTACAAAAAGCTGACGCTTCGGCGCGGTAATGAAGTACGACAGGCAGAGCTGGTCAGTGGCCGTTCTCATAACGGCAAGTTTCTGGTCGTGAAGCTCAAAGGTCTTGATGATCGTGACGAAGCTGGTCTTCTGCGCGAATTCGAGATCTGCGTGCCACGCAACCTGTTTCCTGAACTGACCGATGGCGAGTACTACTGGTACCAGCTGCAGGGTCTTAAAGTGACCAACCTCGAAGGGCAATTGCTCGGCAAGGTTGTTGATCTGATGGAAACTGGCTCGAACGATGTCATGGAAGTCAAACCTTGCCCAGGCAGCCTGGATGATCGTGATCGCTTGTTGCCCTATACAGAGCAATGTGTGTTGAGCATCGACCTGGAAGCTGGCGAGATGAAGGTGGATTGGGATGCGGACTTCTAAGCGTGGCTAAATTGCGCGTAGAAGTGATCAGTTTGTTTCCCGAAATGTTTTCCGCCATCAGCGACTACGGCATCACTAGTCGTGCGGTGAAACAAGGGCTGTTGCAGCTCACCTGTTGGAACCCGCGTGACTACACAACGGACCGGCATCACACTGTGGACGATCGCCCATTTGGCGGTGGTCCGGGCATGGTGATGAAGATCAAGCCTCTGGAAGATGCACTGGTTCAGGCCAGAGAAGCAGCCGGAGAGGCGGCGAAGGTAATTTACCTGTCGCCCCAAGGCCGTCAACTGAATCAGTCGGCGGTACGCGAACTGGCGAATGAGGAAGCATTAATCCTCATTGCAGGTCGCTATGAAGGCATTGACGAGCGTTTTATAGATGCTTATGTCGATGAAGAGTGGTCGATTGGTGACTATGTACTTTCCGGTGGCGAGCTGCCGGCGATGGTTCTGATTGATGCGGTTACACGACTGCTGCCTGGAGCTTTAGGGCATGCGGACTCCGCGGAGGAAGATTCCTTCACGGATGGTTTGCTGGATTGCCCGCACTACACCCGACCGGAGGTGTATGCGGATCAGCGTGTTCCCGACGTATTGCTTAGTGGCAATCATGCACATATCCGGCGTTGGCGTTTACAGCAGTCCCTTGGGCGGACCTTTGAACGACGCGCCGATCTTCTGGAAAGCCGCTCGCTTTCTGGAGAAGAGAAGAAGCTGCTCGAGGAATATATCCGCGAGCGGGACGATAGTTAACAACGTATCGATGGTAGATCAGACGATCTACCTTAGGAGCACAGCATGACTAACAAAATCATCCTTGCACTCGAAGCAGAGCAGATGACTAAAGAGATCCCTCCTTTTGCCCCGGGCGACACCATTGTCGTTCAGGTGAAAGTGAAGGAAGGCGATCGTTCGCGTCTGCAAGCTTTCGAAGGTGTAGTGATTGCCAAGCGTAACCGTGGCGTGAACAGTGCTTTCACTGTTCGTAAAATCTCCAACGGTGTTGGCGTAGAGCGTACTTTCCAGACCTACAGCCCGCAAATCGACAGCATGGCAGTCAAGCGTCGCGGTGACGTTCGTAAAGCCAAGCTGTACTACCTGCGTGACCTGTCCGGTAAAGCAGCTCGCATCAAGGAAAAACTGGCTTAAGTCCAGCTTCCCGATGCAGAAAAAAGCAGCCTTCGGGCTGCTTTTTTGTGCCTGAAATTTGTCAGTTTTTTGTTTGGTTGCAGGTAGTAAAATCATGGCTTCGCGTGAGCAAGAGATTCAACGTCGTACCGAATTGTCCGTAACCCGTATTACTAAAGCGGTATTCCCGTCCACCACCAATCATCACAACACCTTGTTCGGCGGCACTGCACTGGCCTGGATGGACGAGGTCTCGTTTATCGCCGCGACCCGTTTCTGCCGTTTGCCGCTGGTGACTGTGTCCACCGACCGGATCGACTTCAACCACCCGATTGCGGCCGGCTGCATAGTCGAGCTGATCGGGCGTGTGGTTAAAGTCGGCAATACCAGCCTCAAGGTTGAGGTTGAGGTGTATGTCGAAAGCATGAGCTGTGATGGTCGCGAGCTGGCGATCCAGGGCCTGTTCAGCTTTGTTGCCATTGATGATGACAAGCGCCCGGTACCGGTATTGCCAGGCTTTGCCCGGCAAGGCGAGTAATAACCAACACAGGTTGGAGCCAGCCTGGCTCCAACAGGCTAGGCGTCCTGCCTGATCAAGGCCAATAGCGTCCAGCCGGCTCCCGGCTTCAAATCGCTGTCTGGCGTCACCACATGCACCCAACTGTTGTGGTCGCGGGCAAACAGCAGTGTGGCGCGCTCGCCATGCAGGGCCTGGTAATCCTCCCAAGTGAAGTTTTCAGTCAGCTGAGTGCTGTATATCTCGGCACCGTTGTGCAGTTCACTGGCCAGTTGGGTATAGGTCAGGACCGGGTTGCCCAGTGATTGCCCGCGATGCTCATGACTGGCGCGATGTTTGTCGGTGCGGCGGATTTCCTGACCACTGGCCAATGTATACAGGCGCCTGGGGCCAAATTCATGGCGAAAGCGGATTGCGGCCAGGGTATTGAGCTCACCCGATGGCGACAGCGCAAGCAGGTGCCCGAGGCCCACCAGGTCCAGATGCACCTCGGCGTGTTGCGAGGCCGGGTTGCCAAAGTAGGTCGGCAGGTTCTCCATGCGCGCTGCGCGGATATTTTCCCAGTTGGAGTCGGTCAGCAATACGCGACTGCCCAGTTGTTGCAGGGCTTTGCCAATGGCCCGGGCCGGACCGTTGGCGCCGACGATCAGAAAGCCGCTGGGGGCTGGCTCGGCGACCTTGAGCAGGCGTGCCAGGGGGCGAGCGGTAGCACTCTGCAGCACAACGGTGCCAATGATCACGGCAAACGTCAGTGGCACCAGCAACAGCGCCCCTTCATGTCCGGCCTGATCCAGGCGAATTGCAAAAATGGCCGACACCGCCGCCGCAACAATGCCCCGCGGTGCGATCCAGGCCAGTAGCGTGCGCTCACGCCAGTTGAGTTTTGAGCCGAAAGTCGATAGCAGTACGTTCAGCGGGCGAGCAATGAATTGAATGATCAGCAGCAACACCAGCACCACGGGCCCCAGCGCGATCATGGCATGCAGATCCAGGCGTGCCGCCAGCAAAATGAACAGGCCCGAAATCAGGAAAATACTCAGGTTTTCCTTGAAGTGCAGAATGTTGCGTACATCAACGCCCTTCATATTGGCCATCCATATGCCCATCAGCGTGACGGCCATCAGTCCTGACTCATGCATCACCGTATTGGAGGCAATGAATATGGCCAGCACTGTCGCCAGTGTGGCCAGGCTGTGCAGGTATTCGGGCAGCCATTGCCGGCGCAGGATATGCCCCATGACCCAGCCGCCCACGATGCCAAACAGGCTGCCGCACACAATCACTCCGCCAAAGGTCAGCAGGCTGTGGCTCAGGCCTTCGCCTGAAGCGCGGGTAATGATGAAGCTGTACACCACCACTGCCAGTAACGCGCCAATGGGGTCGATGACAATGCCTTCCCAGCGCAGGATATTGGCGATCGATGCCTTGGGTCGCACCACGCGCAGCATGGGCACAATCACCGTTGGCCCGGTAACCAGTGTCAGGGTGCCGAACAGCAGCGCCAGCAGCCAGTCAAAGCCCAGCAGCCAATGCGTGGCCAGGGTAATCACCGCCCAGGTCGAGAGGGCCCCGATGGTAACCAGGCGGCGCACTACGCTGCCTATTTCGCCCCATTCGGACAGGTGCAGGGTCAGGCTGCCTTCAAACAGGATCAGCGCCACTGACAGCGAAACCAGAGGCATCAGCAGAGGGCCGAACAGCTCTTGCGGATCAAGCCAGCCCAGAACGGGCCCTACGAGAATCCCGGTCAGGAGCAAAAACAGGATGGCTGGCAGTTTCAGGCGCCAGGCCAGCCACTGAGAGCCCAGGGCGGCGATGCCGATTCCTCCCAACGCCAGCAGAATCTGTTGTTCATTCATAAGGGGCTCCTGTGAGAACCTGTGGTTTATGGCATCAGCCAGCCATGAAAGACTAGCGGCCACTTTTGTAGTTCACCTTTTATTTATGCGCGGCCTGCGGGCTGCGCTTTTCGAGCGCCAATGCCTGCTATAGACAATCCACTTATCGACCGTTTCCTGGATGCCCTTTGGCTGGAAAAGGGGCTGTCGGACAACACCCGTGACGCTTATCGCAGCGATTTGGCGTTATTCAATGGCTGGTTGCAGGAGCGCGGTCTTGAGCTGGCCGGTGCCGGCCGCGAGCTGATTCTGGATCACTTGGCATGGCGCCTGGAGCAGGGTTACAAGCCTCGCTCCACAGCGCGTTTTCTTTCCGGAGCCCGTGGCTTCTATCGCTATTTATTGCGCGAAAAGCTGATTGCAGTCGATCCGACCTTGCAGGTCGATATGCCGCAGTTGGGCAGGCCGCTGCCCAAGTCCCTGTCAGAGGCGGATGTCGAGGCGTTGCTCGCCGCCCCGGATCTGGCAGAAGCCATTGGTCAGCGTGACCGGGCGATGCTCGAGGTGCTTTATGCCTGCGGCCTGCGGGTTACCGAGTTGATCAGCCTGACTCTGGAACAGGTCAACCTGCGTCAAGGGGTGTTGCGGGTAATGGGCAAGGGCAGCAAGGAGCGGCTGGTGCCAATGGGGGAGGAGGCGATTGTCTGGGTTGAGCGCTACATGCGCGATGCCCGCCATGAGCTGCTTAACGGCCGCCCCAGCGATGTCATGTTCCCCAGTCAGCGCGGTGAGCAAATGACCCGTCAGACCTTCTGGCACCGTATCAAGCATCAGGCTCAAGTGGCCGGGATCGACAAATCCCTGTCGCCCCACACCTTGCGTCACGCCTTCGCGACCCACTTGCTCAACCATGGTGCCGATTTGCGGGTGGTGCAGATGCTGCTGGGCCATAGTGATCTGTCCACCACCCAGATTTACACCCATGTGGCGCGTGCCCGCCTGCAAGAAATGCATGCCCTTCATCACCCCCGTGGCTGAGCTGTTTATAGATGCTTGCGTCGGCTGGAGTCGGCCACGCAAGCCAACTGTGGTAGGCTTTGCCGGTTAATAAAGCGCGCCGCCGGAATCCTTTTTTTCAGATCGTGATTTTCCGGTTTGGCCGCTTGTCCGCCCTCAGGAGTTCCCATGCGCGTGACCCGAATTTTTGCCGCCGCAGCCATTGCGTTGGTCAGTACCTTTTCTTTTGCCGATAGCGGTGCCGAACAAGCGATTCGCAAGAGCCTGGAAACGCTGCAACTGGATGTTCCGGTCGAGAGCATCAGCGCCAGCCCAATGGCCGGCCTGTACGAAGTCAAACTCAAGGGCAGTCGCGTGCTGTATGCCAGTGCCGATGGACAGTTCATCGTCCAGGGCTATATGTTTCAGCTCAAGGACGGCAAGCCGGTCAATCTGACCGAGCAGGCCGAACGCATTGGCGTCGCCAAGTTGATCAATGGTATCCCGGTGGCAGAAACCGTGGTTTACCCGGCAATCGGTGAAACCAAGTCGCATATCACGGTCTTTACCGACACCACTTGTCCGTACTGCCACAAATTGCACGCCGAAATCCCTGAACTGAACAAAATGGGGATTGAAGTGCGCTATGTTGCTTTCCCGCGTCAGGGCCTTGGCTCGCCGGGTGACAAGCAACTGCAGGCGGTCTGGTGTTCCACGGACAAGAAAGCTGCCATGGACAAGATGACGGATGGCAAGACGGTAGAGGCGCCTAAATGTGCCAATCCGGTTGCCAAACAGTTCGCCATGGGCCAGTCCATTGGTGTAAATGGTACGCCGGCGATTGTTTTGGCAGATGGCCAGGTCATTCCGGGCTATCAGCCTGCTGCGCAGGTTGGCAAGCTGGCACTCAGTGTTAAATAATCCTGCATCGTCACGGTAAGCCTTTGACGATCATGGCGGGGCGGTTCAGTGGCCCGGCTATTAATAGAGAACCGTGGCAGTCCACGGTTGTTTTCCACGGCCGACCTTGAGTCGGCCGTTTTATGGGGAGTTCAGCGTGAATCCGGTCAAAGTAGGTATCTGTGGGCTCGGGACCGTCGGTGGCGGCACCTTCAACGTACTAAAGCGTAACGCCGAGGAGATTGCCCGCCGTGCCGGGCGTGGTATCCAGGTTGCGCAAATTGCCATGCGTACGCCAAACCCTCAGTGCGACATTACCGGTACCCCCATTACCAACGATGTATTCGCTGTTGCGACCAACCCTGAGATCGACATCGTTATCGAGCTGATTGGTGGTTACACCATCGCTCGCGAACTCGTACTCCTGGCCATCGAAAACGGCAAGCACGTGGTTACTGCCAACAAGGCGCTGATTGCGGTTCACGGCAACGAAATTTTTGCCCGGGCACAAGAGAAGGGCGTGATCGTTGCGTTCGAAGCGGCAGTTGCTGGCGGGATTCCGGTGATCAAGGCCATCCGTGAAGGCCTGTCGGCCAACCGCATCAACTGGGTTGCGGGCATCATCAACGGTACGGGCAACTTTATCCTCACCGAGATGCGTGAGAAGGGTCGCACCTTTGAAGACGTGCTGACTGAAGCCCAGGCCCTGGGTTACGCCGAAGCCGATCCGACGTTTGACGTCGAAGGCATCGACGCCGCACACAAATTGACGATTCTGGCTTCGATTGCGTTCGGCATCCCGCTGCAATTCGACAAGGCCTACACCGAAGGCATCACCAAGCTGACCACGGCTGACGTGAATTACGCCGAGGCGCTGGGCTATCGCATCAAGCACCTGGGTGTGGCACGCAGTACTGCCAGCGGTATCGAGTTGCGGGTGCACCCGACACTGATCCCGGCTGACCGTTTGCTTGCCAACGTCAACGGTGTAATGAACGCAGTCATGGTCAATGGTGACGCAGCAGGCTCAACCCTGTTCTACGGCGCCGGAGCCGGCATGGAGCCAACCGCTTCGTCGGTGGTGGCAGACCTGGTGGACGTGGTGCGTGCGATGACCTCCGATCCCGAGAATCGCGTCCCGCACCTGGCCTTCCAGCCGGATTCGCTGTCCGATCACCCGATTCTGCCAATCGAAGCCTGCGAAAGCGCTTATTACCTGCGCATTCAGGCCAAGGACCATCCGGGCGTACTGGCCCAGGTGGCCAGCATCTTGTCGGAGCGCGGGATCAACATCGAATCGATCATGCAGAAAGAAGTTGAAGAACATGACGGTCTGGTGCCGATGATTCTGCTGACCCACCGTGTGCTCGAGCAGCACATGAACGATGCGATCGCAGCGCTTGAAGCACTGCAGGGCGTTGTGGGTCCGGTGGTTCGCATCCGCGTTGAGCATCTTATTTAATTAAGCAGCGGCAAGCGCCAGGCTGCAGGCTGCAAGTCAAGCCAATGCGCTTTTACTTGCAGCTTGTCGCCAGACGGCTTGCCGCTCAAACCGAAGGTTTGAAACCATGCGCTATATCAGCACCCGTGGCCAGGCACCGGCCCTGAACTTTGAAGATGTCCTGCTGGCCGGTCTGGCCAGCGACGGCGGTTTGTACGTACCGGAAAACCTGCCGCGCTTTACCCAGGAAGAAATCGCTTCCTGGGCCGGCCTGCCGTATCACGAACTGGCTTTTCGGGTCATGCGCCCGTTTGTCACCGGCAGCATTCCTGACGCCGATTTCAAAAAGATTCTCGAAGAGACCTACGGCGCGTTTTCCCACGCAGCTGTAGCACCACTGCGCCAGCTCAATGGCAACGAGTGGGTCCTGGAGCTGTTCCATGGTCCTACGCTGGCGTTCAAGGACTTTGCCCTGCAACTGCTCGGACGCTTGCTCGACTATGTGCTGGAAAAACGTGGCGAGCGCGTGGTTATTGTCGGCGCTACTTCCGGAGACACCGGGTCTGCGGCCATTGAAGGCTGCAAGCACTGCGAAAACGTCGACATCTTTATCCTGCACCCCAACAACCGGGTGTCCGAGGTACAGCGTCGCCAGATGACCACGCTGTTCGGCGACAACATCCACAACATCGCCATCGAAGGCAACTTCGATGACTGCCAGGAGATGGTTAAGGCCAGCTTTGCCGATCAGGACTTCCTCAAGGGCACACGCCTGGTGGCAGTGAACTCGATCAACTGGGCGCGGATCATGGCCCAGATCGTTTACTACTTCCACGCAGCCCTGCAACTGGGCGGCCCGCATCGCTCGGTTTCGTTCTCGGTGCCTACCGGTAACTTCGGCGATATTTTTGCCGGCTACCTGGCGCGCAACATGGGTTTGCCGATCAATCAGTTGATCGTTGCCACCAACCGTAACGACATTCTGCACCGCTTCATGAGCGGCAATCAGTACGCCAAGGACACCCTGCACGCGACCCTGTCGCCGTCGATGGACATCATGGTGTCCTCCAACTTCGAACGCCTGCTGTTCGATCTGCACGGCCGTAATGGCGCGGCAGTTGCGGGTCTGATGGAAGCCTTCAAGCAAACCGGCAACTTCAGCGTTGAAGATGATCGCTGGACCGAAGCGCGTCGTTTGTTCGATTCGCTGGCAGTCGATGATGAGCAAACCTGCGAAACCATCGCCCAGGTGTTTGCCGAAACTGGCGAAGTGCTGGACCCGCATACCGCTATCGGGGTCAAGGCCGCCCGTGAGTGCCGTCGCAGCCTGGATATTCCGATGGTTATTCTGGGCACTGCGCATCCGGTCAAGTTTCCTGATGCGGTAGAAAAGGCCGGTGTCGGGAAGGCGCTTGAGCTACCAGCGCATCTTGCTGATCTGTTTGCGCGGGAAGAGCGCTACACCGTTCTGACCAATGACTTGAAAGCCGTACAAGCTTTTGTCAGCCAGCATGGCAATCGCGGCAAGCCACTCTAAGTCTTGCGTATGTTGAAGCCCGTCATTTGACGGGCTTTTTTATTTGTGGCCGATAACGTGCTGCCGGCCCGGTCTGCCACCAAGAAGTTTCCTGTCGGTATTTAGGAATCATCCGATGTTTATTGCTGGCCATCCGCTCTAGAGTCGACTCCCCTGCGCCAAGTACGCGTTATGCTCCAAAGGCCCATGATGCGCTCCCTGAAAGTTTTGATTGTTGACGACAACCCTTTCCAGCTGATGTCGTTGCATCAGATGTTGAATGCCTATCACATATTCGATGTCCTGGCGGCTGACAACCTAGAGTCTGCCCGGGGCTCGCTGGCCAGGCGCGGGGCCATCGATGTGGCCATTTGTGATTTGTATCTGGAAGCCGCCGACGCACTGCAGCTGATCCATGAAATGTCCGCCAAACCTGAGGCGCCGGCACTGATTTTTGTCGGCGGGGCCGAGTCCCATGTCCTGGAAAGTGCGGTAAGCACAGCCCGCAAGGATGGTCTCAGGGTGTTGGGATATTTGCCCAAGCCGGTGACTGTAACCGGCTTGGGGCTTTTGCTGGACTCCTATCAGCAGAGCCGCGCAGTGGCCGGGGCTTGATAGTGCGAATTGATTGCATATGCCGGGGAACCTTTCCCGCAGGTGCTATGTCAGATTCAGCATCAACAGGATCAAGCTTATTGCTCCGATGCTTGTAGCCTGTTGAGTGGGTCTTCATGACCTTGTTAAATCCCGGGTTGTCTCCCCACTGCCCGGGATTTTTTTTGTGCTTTTTTTGTCATTGCCCCTGGCCGTCCCGGGGTTCTGGCAGTCGCCGGTGTGGCCGGCCCCGGGGCATATCCCCGCCGGGGCGGGCAGTCCCTCATGGCCGATCAGCCAGTATGGCGTTGACTCTGCGAATGACTTCGCGCCCTTCAGGGGTATTGGTACAGCCGATGTAAATGGGCTGGTAGGCGGGGGCACCGAGGATGCGGTAGAAAATCAGCGACTCAGGATTGAGCCCTTGTTGTCTTGCCTTGGATTGAATCTCCGGCCAATAGCCCAGCAGTGCCTGAACCCGGCCGGCACTCTGCATGTGCAGCAAACTGCCCAGGGGATCGTTGCCGTAGTGGATGAAGAGCTGGTGTTTGCGGCCCTGTGACACTTGAGCATCAATCCATGGTCCGTAGCTGCGCTTGGCGATGACGCCGAGCTTCAAGGTTTGAGCGTCGAGCATGGCCGTCAGGTCTACCGCCTTGTCGCGGACAAAGGGCTCAATCAGTTTTTGATCTTCGCGTCGAATCACCAGGCCATTGCCATGCAAGCCGATGACCGGGCTGGAATAGACAATTGAGTGGGCGCGCCTGGGGTTCCATACCAGTGCCGGGTCGCAGGCCAGCGAAGCTTCTTCGAGCATCCGAATGGCCCGGGCCCGATTGACCGGCAAGATGACGTGCTGATATTGCGGCATGCCTGTCATCAATGCGGGCATCAGCTGGTCAATGAGCCCCTGACCTTTTTGCGGGCCATCGCGCACCGTCAATGGCGGCAGATCGCGCATCAACCAGATGAGCTTTGGTGCCGCCAGAGTCTCTGGGGGCCAGGCAAGCAATGCCAGCGTGACCAGACCTGCGCAAATGCCGCGCCACTCTGAGTGCCGGGTCATGGTGCTGATCTTTTCCCGTAGCAACTAACAATCACCGGTCAAATGGCACCTGCCAGCTTGAGCTCAGCGATGGCTGCAGCGTCGTAGCCCAAACCGCTCAGCACTTCATGATTGTGTGCACCCAGCTCCGGGCCCACCCAGTCGGCGGAACCCGGGGTCTCGGATAGCCGCGGTACGATCCCCGGCATCTTGAAGTCTTTACCGTCAGGCAGTTTGGCTTGCAGAAACATTTCACGGGCCAGAAATTGCGGGTCGGTGAACATGTCTTCTGCCGAAAAAATGCGACTGGCCGGGACCTGGGCAGAGCTCAGTTGTTCGAGCACGGTCTGCAGCGGCAATGAGGCCACCCAGCGATCAATCACGCCGTACAGCTCGTCACGGCGGGCGTCGCGTCCGTCGTTGCCGGCAAGTTCAGGGTCATTGGCCAGGTCATCCCGGCCGATGATGAGCATGAACCGTTTGAAGATGGCATCGCCGTTGGCGCCAATTTGTACGTGCTTGCCGTCCTGGCTGGTGTGGATCGAGGAGGGGGTAATGCCGGGCATGATATTGCCGGTGCGCTCGCGAATAAAACCGAACACATCGAACTCGGGCACCATGCTTTCCATCATTGCGAAAATCGCCTCGTACAGTGCGACGTCAACCACTTGCCCCTGGCCGCCGTTAACCTCGCGATGACGCAACGCCATCAGGGCGCCAATCACACCCCACAGCGCGGCAATCGAGTCACCAATGGAAATGCCGGTACGTACCGGAGGGCGATCCTCAAAGCCGGTGATATACCGCAGCCCGCCCATGGATTCACCGACGGCACCAAACCCCGGCTGGTCTTTCATCGGCCCTGTCTGGCCAAAGCCCGAGAGGCGCACCATCACCAGCTTCGGGTTCAGGGCATGCAGTACATCCCAGCCCAGGCCGAGTTTTTCCAGAACCCCGGGGCGGAAGTTCTCGATCAGGATATCGGCGTCTGCCAGCAATGCCTTGAGCACGTTGAGGCCGTCAGGATGCTTGAGGTTCAAGGTCAGGGATTTTTTGTTGCGGGCCTGGACGAACCACCACAACGAGGTACCTTCGTACAGCTTGCGCCATTTGCGCAGCGGATCACCGCCGTCGGGGGATTCAACCTTGATCACCTGGGCGCCAAATTCGGCGCAGATGCGCGACGCAAAAGGCCCCGCTATCAGGGTACCCAGTTCGACGACTTTGAGGCCTGAAAGGGGTTTGGTGGCGAGTGGCATGGGTAGTCCTTGTCCAGGGCGAGCGAGTAGAGCCTTTTAACATAGGTGGCAGCACCTGTCTTATCTGTGCGTTTAGCCCTCTTGCACAAGCGTGCCCTTACAGTTGAATTGAGCGCAGGAGGGGGTGTATCGGTTAGACTTGGCGCCTTTCTCCGTATCAAGAAGCCCGTTCATGGCCCAGCCGTCCACGACTTACAAGTTTGAACTGAATCTCACCGATCTCGATCGCGGGGTGTATGAAAGCGTCAAGCAGACCATCGCCCGTCACCCGTCTGAAACTGAAGAACGCATGACCGTGCGTCTTCTGGCGTATGCCTTCTGGTACAACGAGCAGCTGGCTTTTGGTCGTGGTCTTTCGGATGTCGACGAGCCGGCACTGTGGGAAAAAAGCCTGGACGACCGCGTTCTGCACTGGATCGAAGTCGGCCAGCCCGATGCCGATCGTCTGACCTGGTGTTCGCGCCGTACTGAACGCACCAGTCTGCTGGCCTATGGCAGCCTGCGCGTTTGGGAAGGCAAAGTGATCCCGGCCATCAAGAACCTGAAGAACGTCAATATCGCGGCCGTTCCGCAAGAGATTCTTGAAGTCCTGGCCAAAGACATGCCGCGCGTTATCAAGTGGGACGTGATGATCAGCGAAGGCACGATTTTCGTGACCGACGATCGCGGCCAGCACGAAGTCCAGTTGCAGTGGCTGCAGGGCGATCGCGGTTAACAGAGCACATGAAAACTGCTGCGCTCGACAATACTGCGTTAAAGGCAGGCCCGGACTGCTCATTTTCACCCCGTAAACTGCGCGTCCTCGCCTGCTTTTGCCTTGTCTTGCCTTCGCTCGCGACGTTTTCAAGCGACCTGTACAAGTACATTTTTCAATAAGAGCCTCCATCCAGCTTATGCGCATCGAACCTCGTCCACTGCCCGAAATCCTGCCTTTTCTGGGCGAAATGCCGACATTGCTGACGCGTCTTTACGCCGCCCGTGGCGTGCAGTCGCAAGCGGAACTGGACAAGAGCCTGGCGCGGCTGATTCCGTATCAGCAGCTCAAGGGCATCGATGCCGCCGTGGATTTGCTGGTGGTGGCCCTTGAACAGCGCCAGCGCATCCTGATAGTCGGAGACTTTGACGCCGACGGCGCCACGGCCAGTACCGTCGGCATGCTCGGTTTGCGTCTGCTGGGCGCGGCCCATGTCGATTACCTGGTGCCTAACCGTTTCGAATATGGCTACGGCCTGACCCCGGAAATCGTCAAAGTCGCATTGACCCGCACGCCACAGTTGCTGATCACCGTCGACAACGGCATCTCCAGTATCGAGGGTGTGGCAGCGGCGAAAGAGGCCGGGTTGAGCGTTCTGGTCACCGACCACCACTTGCCGGGCAACGAGCTGCCGGCGGCTGATGCCATCGTCAATCCCAACCAGCCGGGCTGCGAGTTTCCGAGCAAGGCACTGGCGGGTGTCGGGGTGATCTTCTATGTGCTGATCGCTTTGCGTGCTCGCCTGAACAGTCTGGGCTGGTATCAAAACAGCAAGGCGCCAAACATTGCCGAGCTGCTGGACCTGGTGGCCCTGGGCAGCGTGGCGGACGTGGTGCCGCTGGACGCCAACAACCGGATTCTGGTGCATCAGGGGCTCGAACGCATTCGGGCCGGGCGTGCGCGGCCGGGGCTCAAGGCCATTCTTGAAGTGGCCAAGCGTGACCACTCGCGTATTACCTCCACCGATCTTGGATTTATTCTTGGGCCGCGCCTGAATGCCGCCGGTCGTCTGGACGACATGAGCCTGGGTATCGAATGCCTGCTCACCGACGACGCCAATGCCGCGCGGGAAATGGCCGCGCAGCTCGACGAAATGAACCAGGATCGCAAGTCCATTGAGCAAGGCATGCAGCGTGAAGCGCTGGCCCAACTCAAGGAGCTGCCGGTTGAAAGCATGCCGTTTGGTTTGTGCCTGTTCGATCCGGAGTGGCACCAGGGGGTGATCGGGATTCTGGCTTCGCGCCTCAAGGAGCGTTACTTCCGCCCGACGTTCGCGTTTGCCGATGCGGGTGACGGCATGCTCAAGGGCTCCGGTCGTTCGGTGGCGGGCTTTCATATCCGCGATGCGCTCAGCGTGGTGGCTGCCCAGCACCCGGACCTGATCAGTAAATACGGCGGCCACGCTATGGCCGCAGGCCTGACCCTGCCCGAAGCGAACTTCGCGGTGTTTTCCCGTGCGTTCGATGCCGAAGTGCGGCGTCAACTGCGTGAAGAAGACCTGACGGGGCGATTGATGTCGGACGGCAGTCTGGCGGTAGAAGAGTTCCATCTGGAACTGGCGCGGGCCCTGCGCAATGCCGGGCCATGGGGGCAGCACTTCCCCGAGCCGCTGTTTCATGGGGTGTTTCAGTTGGTGGAGCAGCGAATTGTCGGGGAGCGCCACTTGAAAGTGGTGCTCAAAACCGAGTGCGGCAGCGTCAAGCTGGACGGCATTGCCTTCGGAGTTGACCGCGAAGTGTGGCCGAATCCGACCATTCGCTGGGTTGAACTGGCCTATAAACTCGACCTCAACGAATTTCGCGGCAACGAAACCGTACAACTGATGATTGCCCACATCGAACCGCGTTAACCCCGGCGCTCAACCCTTGCGGGAGCTGGCAAGCCAGCTCCCGCAATCTGTACAAAAGATGAACCCCACCTCTTGCAGGGTTGTCGACTAGGCTCTAGGTACGCTTGTTCCCTGGAGCCTGCCCACTGTCATTAGAGGTGACCCATGAGTCTGCTGCTAGAGCCCTATACCCTGCGTCAACTGACCCTTCTCAACCGCATTGCGGTCTCGCCAATGTGTCAATACTCCAGCGTTGACGGGCTGGCCAATGACTGGCATCTGGTGCATCTGGGCAGCCGTGCTGTTGGCGGCGCCGGTCTGGTTTTTACTGAAGCTGTGGCGGTAACCCCTGACGGGCGTATCACCGCGCAGGACCTTGGCTTGTGGAACGACGAACAGATCGAGCCCCTGCAGCGCATTACCCGCTTTATCCGGGCCCAGGGTGCCGTGGCCGGTATTCAGCTGGCCCATGCCGGGCGCAAGGCCAGCACCTATCGTCCCTGGCTGGGCAAGCAGGGCAGCGTCAAAGTGGAAGAGGGCGGCTGGGTGCCGGTCGGTCCTTCGCCCATAGCCTTTGACCCGCGGCACACTGCCCCGACCCAGCTCGACGAAGCCCAGATCAACGACCTGATTCAAGCCTTTGTCGATGCCGCCAGGCGGGCACTTGTGGCTGGTTTCTCGGTGGTTGAAATTCACGCTGCCCATGGCTACCTGCTGCATCAATTCCTGTCCCCGCTGAGCAATCAACGGCGCGACCAGTACGGTGGCTCCTTCGACAACCGTATTCGCCTGGTGCTGCAAGTCACCAAGGCCGTACGTGACATCTGGCCTGAAGAGCTGCCGCTGTTTGTCCGGGTATCGGCGACCGACTGGGTGGAAGATGGCTGGAACCCGGACGAAACCGTGGAGCTGGCGCTGCGCCTCAAAGCGCTGGGGGTCGATCTGGTGGATGTGTCTTCGGGGGGCACCGCCGCCAATGCCGAGATTCCGGTCGGGCCGGGGTATCAAACCCGTTTTGCCGAGCGTGTACGCAAAGAGGCAGGCATCGCCACCGGCACTGTAGGCATGATTACCGAGCCGGCTCAGGCAGAACATATTCTGCGTACCGGTCAGGCCGATTTGATCCTGCTGGCCCGCGAGCTATTGCGTGACCCCTACTGGCCGCTGCACGCCGACGATGATCTGGGCGGCCAGAAGGCGATTTGGCCAGCCCAGTACCAGCGTGCCACTCACCGCGACCAACCGATACACGAGTCGGATCTGCGCGACTGAGATTCTCCCCTGCCACCCATTTACGAGAGGTGTTTAATGAATACGCGTGGATTGCTCGATCAGTTGCTCAAGTCCGGTCAACAGATGTTGCAGAATAAAACCGCGGGGCAAAGCACCCCCTCCGGCTCAGACAAAGGTGGACTGGGCGGCCTGCTGGGAGGCTCCGGCGGGTTGGGCGGGTTGCTTTCAGGTGCCGGTGGCGGTGCGCTGGCGGCAGGCGTGCTGGGGATGTTGCTGGGCAACAAGAGTGCCCGCAAATATGGCGGGCAGGCCCTGAGCTATGGCGGTCTGGCCGCGTTGGGGGTACTGGCCTACAAAGCCTACGGCAACTGGCAGGCCAACCAGGGTACAGCGCCGCAAACAGAACCGCAGACGATCGACCGGGTAGCGCCCCAGCAGGTAGAGCAACACAGCCAGGCGATTCTCAAGGCGCTGGTTGCAGCGGCCAAAGCTGATGGTCATATCGACGAACGTGAGCGCCAGCTGATTGATGGCGAGTTCAGCAAGCTGGACGGTGACCCGGCCCTGCAGCAATGGCTGAAAACCGAAATTGACAAGCCACTGGACCCGGCTGAAGTGGCGAGTGCTGCCAGCACCCCGGAAATCGCTGCCGAAATGTACATCGCCAGCCTGCTGCTGGTGGATGAAGAGAGCTTTATGGAAAAGGCCTATCTGCAAGAACTGGCCAAGCAACTCAAGCTCGATCCGGGCCTGAAGGCTGAGCTGGAGTCCCAGGTTAAACAGGCGGCGGAGTAACCCTTTACTGCAGGAGCGGGCATTTTCAAATGCCGGACAGCTCGCGATCAAGCTCGCTCCTGCAGCTTTATGAATATTTTTGCAGATTGCTGTGAGATCAGTCTCAGCGCCCATACGAATCCTCGCGTACCCTCGGCTATACTCCCCATCATTTGAATGGCTCCCCGAGGATTGACTGTGAAGAACTGGACGTTGCGCCAACGCATTTTGGCGAGCTTTGCGGTAATCATCGCCATCATGTTGTTGATGGTCGTCGCGGCTTATTCTCGCCTGCTTTCAATCGAAAGCAGCGAAGAGACAGTCCGGGCCGACTCGATTCCCGGGGTCTATTACAGCTCGATGATTCGCAGTGCCTGGGTGGACAGTTACGTCTTGACCCTGCAACTGGTGGGCTCGTCCGACCAGCGCGACCTGAACAATGAAGACCGCAAACTGTACGCCAGCTACGAAGAACGCCTGAAGCTTGAGCTGGAGAACTATCGCGGCACCATTTTCGATAAAAACGATCGCGCCGCGTTCGATGAGTTTGAGCGGCTGCATCAGCAATACGCGCAGATTCTGGCGAACGTGCTTGAGCTGTACCAGGCCAAGCAATTCGCCCAGGCCCATACCATGGTCACCGAGCAATTGGCGCCGGCCTGGATGGCTGGACGCAAACAGCTCAACAGCGTAATTGACGCCAATCGCTCCTCGGCTTCCGAAGCCACCGAAAACATTGCTCATTCAGTCATGACCGCCAAAGTCAGCATGCTGGTCTCGCTGCTGATTGCCGTACTCGCCGCCGCCCTCTGCGGCTATCTGTTGCTACAAGCGATCATGTCGCCCATGAAACGTATTGTTTCGATTCTGGAAGTGATGCGTTCCGGTGACCTGAGTTCGCGCCTGAACCTGGAGCGTAAAGACGAGTTCGGCGCGGTAGAAACCGGCTTCAACGACATGATGACCGAGCTGACCTCTTTGGTGTCACAAGCCCAGCGCTCCTCGGTACAGGTCACCACCTCGGTCACCGAAATTGCCGCGACCTCCAAGCAGCAACAAGCCACCGCGACTGAAACTGCGGCCACCACCACGGAAATTGGCGCGACTTCCCGCGAAATCGCAGCCACTTCCCGTGATCTGGTACGCACCATGACCGAAGTCACCTCGGCTGCCGATCAGGCGTCGATCCTGGCCGGCTCCGGGCAGCAGGGTCTGGCGCGCATGGAAGAAACCATGCATCAGGTCATGGGCGCCGCCGATCTGGTCAACGCCAAACTGGCGATCCTTAACGAGAAGGCCGGCAACATTAACCAGGTGGTAGTGACCATCGT
Organism: Pseudomonas paraversuta; assembly: GCF_904067025.1. Lineage (NCBI taxonomy): Bacteria > Pseudomonadati > Pseudomonadota > Gammaproteobacteria > Pseudomonadales > Pseudomonadaceae > Pseudomonas > Pseudomonas paraversuta. Next base: position 3,915,294 of record NZ_CAJFDA010000001.1, on the reverse strand, counting down.
TAAAGTGGCCGACCAGACCAACCTGTTGTCTCTGAACGCTGCCATCGAAGCAGAGAAGGCCGGTGAGTATGGCCGTGGCTTCGCCGTGGTCGCCACTGAAGTCCGCCGCTTGGCCGATCAGACCGCCGTGGCCACTTACGATATCGAACAGATGGTGCGCGAGATTCAGTCAGCGGTCTCGGCTGGCGTAATGGGCATGGACAAATTTTCGGAAGAAGTCCGCCGCGGCATGTTCGAAGTGACCCAGGTGGGTGAGCAGCTATCGCAGATCATCCATCAGGTTCAAGCGTTGGCCCCGCGGGTGCTGATGGTCAATGAGGGCATGCAGGCCCAGGCCACAGGCGCGGAGCAGATCAACCTTGCACTGGTACAACTGGGGGATGCCAGCAGCCAGACCGTCGAGTCTCTGCGTCAGGCCAGCTTTGCGATCGATGAGCTCAGCCAGGTTGCCGTCGGGCTGCGCAGCGGCGTTTCGCGTTTTAAAGTCTGATGAGCGATCCTCGGGCCAAATCCAGCGGTGGGGGAGCGCCGAACAATCGCCTGTTCCTGGTGTTTCATATCGGCGATGAACGTTATGCCTTGCCGGCCACCGATGTGGTCGAAGTGCTGCCGCTTCTCCCGCTAAAACCTATTGCCCATGCCCCGGCATGGGTGGCTGGCGTGTTTACCCATCGCGGGCAGGTGGTGCCGGTGATCGATATCAGCGCCATGACGTTCGGCCAGGCCGCTGTGGCCCGCACCAGCACCCGGCTGGTGCTGGTCAACTATCGCGGGCAAGTACTGGGTTTGATGCTTGAGCAGGCCAGCGACACGTTGCGCTGCAACCCCGCGGACTTTCAGCCCTATGGCCTGGATAACCGCGATGCGCCGTATCTGGGCCCCGTGCGCAGTGACCAGCATGGGCTTGTGCAATGGATCAGTATCGATGAACTGCTGAGCCCGGCGGTTTCTGCGCTGATCTTCGCCGCGCACCCGGATGACACCGGCCCACAGGTGTACCCATGAATGCCGATCAGCGGTTTTTCGATTTTTTGAAGAAATGCATCGGTCTGGATGTGGCTTCAGTAGGTCCGGCCATCATCGAACGTGCTGTTCGTCAGCGCTGCATGGCGTTGAACATGCTTGACCATGATGATTACTGGCAGCGTTTGATCAGCTCCCAGGATGAACAGCAAGCCCTGATCGAATCGGTGATCGTGCCCGAAACCTGGTTCTTCCGTTACCCCGAATCATTTTCCACCCTGGGGCGCCTGGCCAGAAAGCGCCTGGCCGAAATCGGCAGTCGCCGGACCCTGCGTATCTTGAGCCTGCCCTGTTCAACCGGTGAAGAGCCCTATTCGATTGCAATGGCGCTGTTTGATGCCGGTTTTGCCGCGTATCAATTCAAGGTGGACGCGCTGGATGTCAGCCCGCTTTCGGTGCAGCGGGCTCAGTCTGCGCGGTACGGAAAAAACTCATTTCGCGGGCAGCAAACGGATTTCCGTGAGCGCTATTTCAGCCTTGTGGACGACGCTTATCAACTGTCGAGCAGGGTCTGCGAGCAGGTCAGTTTTCACGTCGGTAACTTGCTGGACCCGGCCCTGCTGGCCAGTTACCCACCCTATGATTTTGTGTTTTGTCGCAACCTGCTGATCTATTTCGACCTTAAAACCCAGCAGCAGGCACTGGATGTGCTCAAGCAATTGACCCGTACCGATGGCGTGCTGTTTATCGGTCCGGCCGAGGGCAGCCTGCTGGGCCGGATGGGCATGCGCTCGATCGGTGCGCCGCAGTCGTTTGCTTTTTGCCATAGCCACGAGCCATTACCCGCGGCCCGCCCGGTGCTGGCCGAATTCAAGCCGCTGGTCCGTCCGCAACCGCCAGCGGCGCCACCGGTCATCCGGCCATTTGCCCCGCGCCCCCAGTCCTTGGCCCCGCGCCAAACGGACTCGCAGGCTGCTGAGCCCAAGGCCCTGCTTGAACAAATTGCGCTGCTGGCCAATGCCGGCAAGAGCAGCGAGGCCCGTGCTGCCTGCGAGCAATTACTGCAATTGCATGGCCCGCAGGCCCAGGGCTATTACTGGCTGGGTTTGCTCAGTGACGTCCAGGGCCAGACGGCCCAGGCCCAGGGGTTTTATCGCAAGGCGTTGTACCTGGAGCCCCAGCATGCAGAAGCCCTGGCACACCTGGCGGCCTTGCTGGCCTCACAGGGTGATGTAACAGGCGCTCAACGCTTGCAGGAGCGCGCGGCCCGTAATGAGCGATCCGTTCACAGTGAGCGTAAACAATGAGCGGTTTAACAGCCCAGAACTTGATCCACTCCGAAGCGCAGGACATTGATGACTGCTGGAACCGTATCGGCATCTTCGGCGATAAATCCTGTGCGCTGCTGGCTGAACATATCCATTGTCGTAACTGCTCGGTGTATTCGGCTGCGGCCACCCGCTTGCTGGACCGCTACTCGTTTGAGCAGGAACATGTGGCCCAATACTCCCCCCGGGAGCTTGAGCGAAAAGTGGCGACCCGCTCGCTGATGATCTTTCGTCTGGGGGATGAATGGCTGGGACTGGCGACGCGCTATCTGGATGAAGTGGCCCCGCTGCAGTCGATCCATTCACTGCCGCACCAGCGTTCACGTGCGCTGTTGGGGGTCGCCAATGTGCGCGGCGCCCTGGTGCCCTGTTTGTCCCTGGTCGAGCTACTGGGCCTGGACCCGACATTGGCGGGGCCGGCATCGCTGCGGATCATGCCGCGCATGCTGATCCTGGCCGCACAAGGCGGGGCAGTGGTATTGCCAGTGGATGAAGTGGATGGCATCCACAACATTGAAGAGTCTGTTTTGAATGGCGCGTCACTCTCGGGCGAGCAGGCCAGTGCCAAGTACACCCGTGGCGTATTGCTATGGAAAACCCGCAGCCTGCGCTTGCTGGACGAAGAGCAATTACTGGGCGCGATCGCCCGGAGCCTGACATGACCCCCGAGCAAATGCGTGACGCCTCGTTGCTTGAGTTGTTCAGTCTTGAGGCCGAGGCCCAGACCCAGGTCCTGAATGCCGGCCTGTTGGCGCTGGAGCGTAACCCGACTCAGGCCGACCAGCTCGAAGCCTGCATGCGCGCGGCCCACTCCCTCAAGGGGGCGGCGAGAATTGTCGGCGTGGATGCCGGGGTCAGCGTTTCCCATGTCATGGAGGATTGCCTGGTCAGTGCCCAGGAAGGCCGTCTGTACCTGCAGCCCGAGCATATTGATGCCTTGTTGCAGGGCACTGACTTGTTGATGCGTATTGCCACACCAGGCAGTGCCAATGTCGGCCCGGCCGACATTGATGCCTATGTCGGGCTGATGAACCGCTTGCTTGATGGCGGCGACAGCCATGTCTCGGTGGCGCCCCCGGCGTTCGACGTGTCGCAGCTGTTGCTGCCCCCGGAGCCGGCCGTGCCTGTGGTTGAGCTGGCGCTGGAGGCTGACACCGCTCCGGAGCCTGGTCTTCGGTCCCGGCGCCGTACTGATACTGGCGAACGGGTGTTGCGGGTCACCGCCGAGCGGCTCAACAGTTTGCTCGATCTGTCCAGCAAGTCATTGGTCGAAACCCAGCGGCTCAAGCCCTATCTGGTGACGTTGCAGCGCCTCAAACGCATGCAAAACAGCGGTCTGAAAGCATTGGACTACCTGCGCGACCAGCTCAAAGTGCTGGATCTGAGCCATGAAGCGCAAGAGGCCTTGACTGATGCGCGGCGGATACTGGCTGAGTCCCAGCATTTGCTGAGTGAACAGACTGCCGAACTCGACGAATTTGGCTGGCAGGCCGGCCAGCGCGCGCAATCGCTGTACGACACCGCGCTGGCGTGCCGCATGCGGCCATTTGCCGATGTGCTGGTCGGTCAGGAGCGCATGGTCCGTGATTTGGGGCGCGCCCTGGGCAAACAGATCCGCCTTGAAATCGATGGCGAGAAAACCCAGGTCGACCGTGATGTACTGGAAAAACTCGAAGCGCCGCTCATCCATTTGCTGCGCAATGCCGTCGATCACGGGATTGAAACGCCGGAACAGCGGCTGCTGGCCGGCAAACCTGCCGAAGGCCTGATTCGTTTGCGCATCTCCCATCAGGCGGGTTTGCTGGCGCTGCAGTTGAGTGATGACGGCGCGGGTGTTGATCTTGAACGTTTACGCCAGACCATCGTCGAGCGCCAGTTGTCGACGGCTTCCACCGTGGCACAGCTGAGCGAAGAGGAACTGCTGGCCTTTCTCTTTCTGCCGGGCTTCAGCCTGCGCGACACCGTGACCGAAGTCTCCGGACGCGGCGTCGGGCTGGATGCGGTGCAACACATGGTGCGCCTGCTGCGGGGCGCAATCGTCCTGGAGCAGACTTCGGGGCAGGGCAGTCGTTTCAGTCTGGAAGTGCCGCTGACCCTGTCCGTGGTACGCAGCCTGGTGGTTGAAGTGGCCGACGAAGCCTATGCCTTTCCACTGGCGCACATCGAGCGCATGCGCGACTTGATGCCCGATGAAATCGTGCAGCTCGAAGGTCGCCAGCATTTCTGGCACGAAGGGCAGCACGTGGGGCTGGTGGCTGCCAGCCAGCTGTTGCAGCGCCCTCCAAGCCAGAGCGAGGATGAAACCCTCAAGGTGGTGGTCATTCGCGAGCGTGATGTGGTGTATGGCGTGGCCGTCGAGCGTTTTATCGGTGAGCGCACGCTGGTGGTACTGCCCCTCGATCCGCGCCTGGGCAAGGTGCAGGATATTTCGGCCGGAGCCTTGCTCGACGACGGGTCTGCGGTACTGATTGTGGATGTCGAAGACATGCTGCGATCTGTGGACAAACTGCTCAATACCGGGCGTCTGGAGCGAATTGACCGGCGTAACCGCCACGCCGCGCAACTGACCCGCAAACGCATTCTGGTGGTGGATGACTCGCTGACGGTACGCGAGTTGCAGCGCAAACTGCTGATCAACCGGGGCTACGAAGTGGCCGTGGCCGTTGATGGCATGGACGGCTGGAACGCCTTGCGGGCCGAGCACTTCGATTTATTGATCACCGACATCGATATGCCGCGCATGGATGGCATCGAACTGGTCACGCTGTTACGACGTGACAACCGTTTGCAATCAATGCCGGTGATGGTGGTTTCGTATAAAGATCGGGAAGAGGACCGCCGGCGCGGACTGGATGCCGGGGCCGACTATTATCTAGCGAAAGCCAGTTTCCATGACGATGCTCTGCTTGATGCAGTGGTTGAGCTCATTGGAGGAGCTCAACCATGAAAATTGCCATCGTTAACGACATGCCCATGGCAGTTGAAGCCTTGCGCCGGGCGCTGGCTTACGAGCCTGCCCATCAAGTGCTCTGGGTGGCCGCCAACGGCCTGGAAGCCGTGCAACGCTGTGCCGAGAACACCCCGGACCTGATCCTGATGGACCTGATCATGCCGGTGATGGACGGCGTCGAGGCTACGCGGCGGATCATGGCTGAAACCCCGTGCGCCATCGTCATAGTGACGGTTGACCGTGAACAGAATGTCCATCGCGTGTTCGAGGCCATGGGCTTTGGCGCGATGGATGTAGTGGACACTCCCGTGCTGGGAGGAAGTAACCCCAGGGAAGCGGCCGCGCCCTTGCTGCGCAAGATCCTCAATATTGGCTGGTTGATCGGGCAAAGTGAAAAAAGCGTCACCCCGGTTTCTGCCCAGCCCCGGATCTCGGGTTTTCGGGGCGGGCTGGTGGCTATCGGTTCGTCGGCAGGCGGCCCGGCCGCCCTCGAAAGCCTGCTCAAGGGGCTACCGAGGAACTTTGCGGCGGCCATTGTGCTGGTCCAGCATGTTGATCAAGTCTTTGCGGCCGGGATGGCCGAGTGGTTGAGCAGCTCGTGCGGTCTGGACGTGCGCCTGGCGCGACACGGTGAGACGCCACAGGCGGGGACGGCTCTGCTGGCCGGGACCAACCACCACATCCGGTTGTTGAAGAACGGCACCCTGGCCTATACCGCCGAGCCGGTAAACGAGATTTATCGGCCCTCGATCGATGTATTTTTTGAAAGTGTTGCCAGGCACTGGCATGGTGATGCGGTGGGTGTTTTGTTGACCGGCATGGGGCGTGACGGGGCTCAAGGGCTCAAACTCATGCGCCAGCAAGGTTTTCTCACCATCGCCCAGGATCAACTGAGCAGTTCGGTGTATGGCATGCCCAAAGCGGCAGCCGCCATCGATGCCGCGGTTGAAATTCGCCCCTTGGACATGATTGCGCCACGCTTGCTGGAGATATTTGCCAAATGACTGGTAAAACCCCGCTGGACTGGCTTGAAGGTGGTAATTCAGGTGAACGCGCATGAGTGACTTGCAGTTGGACGACGTTAAAACTGACGAAAACTCAGCCATGGTGTTGTTGGTAGACGATCAGGCGATGATCGGCGAAGCCGTACGTCGCGGGCTGGCGCTGGAGCAGAACATAGATTTCCATTTCTGTGCCGATCCCCATCAGGCCATTGCCCAGGCGATCCGCATCAAGCCGACGGTGATCCTGCAGGATCTGGTCATGCCGGGGCTTGATGGCTTGACCCTGGTGCGCGAATACCGCAACCACCCGGCCACGCAGAATATCCCGATTATCGTGCTTTCCACCAAAGAAGACCCGTTGATCAAAAGTGCGGCCTTCGCGGCCGGGGCCAATGACTATCTGGTGAAACTGCCCGATAACATTGAGCTGGTGGCCCGTATTCGCTACCACTCGCGCTCTTACATGACGTTGTTGCAACGTGATGCTGCATACCGGGCGTTGCGGGTCAGTCAGCAGCAATTGCTGGATACCAATCTGGTATTGCAGCGGCTGATGAACTCCGACGGCCTGACCGGGCTGTCCAATCGCCGGCATTTCGATGAATACCTGGAGCTGGAGTGGCGCCGCGCCTTGCGTGAGCAGACCCAGCTGTCCTTGTTGATGATCGACGTCGACTATTTCAAGTCCTATAACGATAGCTTCGGTCATCTGGATGGCGACGAAGCATTGCGCAAAGTGGCCGCGGCCATTCGCGATGCCAGTAGCCGTCCTTCCGACTTGCCGGCCCGCTATGGGGGTGAAGAGTTTGCCATTGTGTTGCCCAACACCTCCCAGGGCGGTGCCCGGCTGGTGGCGGAAAAACTGCGCCAGGCGGTGCAGGGGCTAAAAATCCCGCATATATCGCCTGCTCCCGGCAGCAGCCTGACCATCAGCATTGGTCTGGCGACCCTTACCCCGCAGCAGGGCGGCACCTGCCGTGAGCTGATTTCCGCAGCGGACAAAGGGCTGTACCTGGCCAAGAACAACGGTCGTAACCAGGTAGGAATCTCGTAGCCGCTGCCGCAGGCTGCCAAGGGTTGCGTAGCAACCCGTTTCCTTGAGGCCCCCCGCGGCCTCGTCGCAGCCCGACAGCGACTACAGATGATCCAGAGCTGAATTCATCGAGCCTTAACCCCGCCAGACGGGCTGCTGATACGGGCTGTTTCCGGTATACTCCCCGGCTTTGTAAAAATCGCCTACGAGTGCCGCCAGCCATGGAAATCAACCCGATCCTTAACAGCATCAAGGACCTGTCAGAGCGCTCCGAAACTATTCGGGGGTATCTTTGACTACGATCAAAAGCATGAGCGTCTGACCGAAGTCAATCGCGAGCTTGAAGATCCGAGTGTCTGGAACAACCCTTCGTACGCCCAGGAGCTGGGGCGCGAGCGCTCCCTGCTGGCGCAGATCGTTGAAACCCTCGATGAGATGCACACAGGTCTGGCCGATGCCAAAGACTTGCTGCTGATGTCCGCCGAGGAAGAAGATCAGGCCGCTGTCGATGACGTTGCCGCAGAAGTCGAGCGTCTGCGCGAAGCCCTTGAAAAACTCGAATTCCGCCGCATGTTCAGTGGTGAGATGGACGCCAACAACGCTTACCTGGACATTCAGGCAGGCTCTGGCGGTACCGAAGCGCAAGACTGGGCCAATATCCTGTTGCGGATGTATTTGCGCTGGGCCGACAAGCGCGGCTTCGATGCCACCATCATGGAACTGTCTGCCGGTGAAGTGGCCGGGATCAAAGGCGCAACTGTACACATCAAGGGCGAATACGCATTTGGTTGGTTGCGCACCGAGATTGGCGTCCATCGTCTGGTCCGTAAAAGCCCCTACGATTCGGGCAACCGTCGTCATACCTCGTTCTCGGCCGTATTCGTATCGCCGGAAATCGACGACAACATCGAAATCGACATCAACCCGTCAGACCTGCGGATCGATACCTATCGTTCCTCCGGTGCCGGTGGTCAGCACGTAAACACCACCGACTCGGCCGTTCGTATTACCCACGTTCCGAGCAACACCGTGGTGTGCTGCCAGAACGAACGATCCCAGCATGCGAACAAAGACACCGCGATGAAAATGTTGCGGGCGCGTCTTTACGAGCAGGAAGTGCAGAAGCGTAATGCTGCCTCCCAGGCCCTGGAAGATACCAAGTCGGATATCGGCTGGGGACACCAGATCCGCTCGTACGTACTCGACGCCTCGCGGATCAAGGATTTGCGTACCAACATCGAGCGCAGCGATTGCGACAAGGTACTCGACGGCGATATCGACGAATACCTGATTGCCAGCCTGAAACAAGGGCTGTAAGTCGCGCAACAACACGTAAAGTGCGCAGCCGGTGCGATGCCTTCAAGGCGCGCCAAAGCCCGCTTCCCCCTGTCGCAAGGCGGGGGCAACGAACCTGTGATGGAATTTTTTAAGACATGAGCGACCAACAACTCGACCCGCAAGACCTGCAACAGGAAGAAAATACCCTGATCGCCCTGCGCAAGGAAAAACTTGCAGCCGAGCGCGCCAAGGGCAATGCCTTCCCGAATGACTTCCGTCGCGACAACTACTGCGCCGATCTGCAGAAGAAGTACGCCGACAAGACCAAGGAAGAGCTGGCTGAAGCCGGTATTCCGGTCAAGGTTGCCGGTCGCATCATGCTTAACCGTGGCTCGTTCATGGTGATCCAGGACATGACCGGGCGCATCCAGGTCTACGTCAACCGCAAGACCCTGCCGGAAGAAACCCTGGCCGCCGTGAAGACCTGGGACCTGGGCGACATCATTGCCGCCGAAGGCACCCTGGCCCGTTCCGGCAAAGGCGACCTGTACGTTGAAATGACCAATGTGCGCCTGCTGACCAAATCCCTGCGCCCGCTGCCGGACAAGCACCACGGTCTGACCGACACCGAGCAGCGCTACCGCCAGCGTTACGTTGACCTGATCGTCAACGAAGAAGTGCGCCACACCTTCCGTGTGCGTTCCCAGGTGATTGCGCACATTCGCAGCTTCCTGATGCAGCGCGACTTCCTTGAAGTGGAAACGCCGATGCTGCAAACCATCCCGGGTGGTGCAGCGGCCAAGCCGTTCGAGACCCATCACAACGCTCTGGACATGGACATGTTCCTGCGCATCGCGCCTGAACTGTTCCTCAAGCGTCTGGTGGTTGGCGGTTTTGAAAAAGTGTTCGAGATCAACCGCAACTTCCGTAACGAAGGTGTCTCGACTCGTCACAACCCAGAATTCACCATGCTGGAGTTCTACCAGGCTTACGCCGATTACGAAGACAACATGGACCTGACCGAAGAGCTGTTCCGTGAACTGGCTCAGCTGGTTCTCGGGACTACCGACGTGCCGTACGGCGACAAGGTGTTCCACTTCGGCGAGCCGTTCGTGCGTCTGTCGGTGTTCGACTCGATTCTCAAGTACAACCCCGAGCTGACCGCCGATGACCTGAACGACATCGACAAGGCTCGCGCCATTGCCAAGAAAGCCGGGGCCAAGGTGCTGGGCTTTGAAGGTCTGGGCAAGCTGCAGGTAATGATTTTCGAAGAGCTGGTCGAGCACAAGCTGGAACAGCCGCACTTCATTACCCAGTACCCGTTCGAAGTGTCGCCGCTGGCCCGTCGTAACGACGACAACCCGAACGTGACTGACCGTTTTGAACTGTTTATCGGTGGCCGTGAAATCGCCAACGCTTACTCCGAGCTCAACGATGCAGAAGACCAGGCCGAGCGCTTCATGGCCCAGGTAGCTGACAAGGACGCGGGCGATGACGAAGCCATGCACTACGACGCCGACTTCGTACGCGCACTGGAATACGGCATGCCGCCGACTGCCGGTGAAGGTATCGGCATTGACCGTCTGGTGATGCTGTTGACCAACTCACCGTCGATTCGCGATGTCATCCTGTTCCCGCACATGCGGCCACAGGCGTAACGCTAGAAAATAAAAAGCCGCCGACTGAGGCGGCTTTTTATTGCCTGACACCCGGTGATGCGCCGATTCTGGGAGCTGGCTTGCCAGCGATGCAGGGAACATGGTGTTTAGTTGATGTAATCGCCGGCAAACCGGCCTCCACAGCCATCCAGTCTCGTCAGTGGCACCATTGTCTTCAACACAAGGAGTCTTTCGTGAACCTAGCCAGGGCTCAAGAAGGGGCGGCGCATGTCGCTACGGCGGTAGCCGAAAGTGTTCAGTATCAAGGGCGCAAGGCCAGTCGCCACGGCAGTGAGCAGCGCCGCCAGCAGATTCTCGATGCGGCCATGCGCATTGTTGTGCGTGACGGCGTGCGTGGCGTGCGGCACCGGGCGGTTGCGGCTGAAGCAGGGGTGCCGTTGTCGGCGACCACCTATTACTTCAAAGACATCGATGACCTGCTTAATGACACCTTCGCCCAATATGTCGAACGCAGCGCAGCCTTTATGGCCAAGCTGTGGCTGAGCACTGAAGGCCAACTGCGTGAACTGGTGGCCTATGGCGATGGCAGCCCGCAATCGCGCGCGCAACTGGCCGATGAAATCGCCCGCATGGCCGCCCACTATATCCAGCACCAGTTGCTTACCCGTCGCGAGCACCTCATGGCGGAACAGGCTTTCCTCCAGGCGGCGTTGCTCAACCCGCGCCTGGCGGTTCTGGTCAGGGCTCATCAACAGATTTTATGGCAGGGTACGTGCCAGATATTACAGGTACTGGGCTCGAAACAACCGCAGCAGGACGCCAATGTCTTGACGGCGATAATCGGTCGGATGGAATATCAGGACCTGCTTAACGGTGCGCAGCCAGAGGCCGATGCTGGCCGACTCGCTACTCTCACGCGTTACATGCACTTGGTACTGGCCGCTCTATAGAAGGATGCAGGCATGAAAGCTTGGCGCGTAATGCTTATGGCACTGTCGTTTTTAATGTTGAACGGTTGTCTGGTGACCTTTAACGAGGCACCGCTGGTGGCCGAGACAGCGCCCCGGCAGCTGCTGGGAAAATGGGTCAGCAAGGATGCCTGGGGGCAGGCGCGCAACCTGTTGATCAGCGCCATCGACAAACAACACTATCAGGCAGTGGTCTACCCCGCGGGTGAGCCCAAGGCCCAGGAACGCTACAGGTTCATCGTCGCTCGTCATGGCAGCCGCTGGTACGCATCGGCCGCGCTGCCGGCAAAGCTGGGTGGCCACTACACACTGAGCGGTTTTGAACTGACCGACAGCAATGAACTGGTGGTCTACGATCTTGATCTGGACCAGATCAAACAGGCCATTGGCCAGTCGGCGTTGAGCGGTGACGCCATCGAAACTGCCGAGGGCCCCGGCGCATTGATCAACAGCCCGTCGGCCAAGGTCTTTGCCTACCTGGATGATCCGGCCAACTCCGACGTATTCGTGGAAGCTGCCCGCTATCAACGTGTGGTCAAGTAACCCAACATTCAGCCCATTCAAGGAGCACCGGGTGGACGACTACCAGCGCACGATTCGCACATTGTCAGACCGTATCGTACTGGCGCAAACACCGATCCGCGTACTGGATGCGGTGAAGTGGGACGACAGCATCCGTCAGGGTTTCTTCAAGGCCAAGGGCAAGGAAATGCCGGCGGTCAATCGCGACTATTACCTGGGGCGGCCGCTGTCCTTTGATTCCGGGGCGGTAAAGCTGGAGTTCCAGAACATCGAGCGCGATATCACCCGCCAGCTGGGGCAATTCAACCCGGTCGGGCAGATCATGCGCCGCATGTGCAAAGAGTACCGCATGGTGGTGCGCATGCTCGAAGCCCGTGGCACTGAAGACTTCGGGCTGATTTCCCAGGAACTGTACGGGGCTGCGTCCGACGCCTTCCATGCCGGCGACCCGACGCTGGCCGATCTGGGGCTGATGATGTCCGATTACCTGGACAACATCGACGGGCGCGGCGACCTCAAGGACGAAGCCAAGACCCTGACCGCCAAAGATGCCGTGGGCCTGCTGCAAAGTCGCTTGAACAAGGTGTTTGGCGAGGCCGAGGAAACGATCCGGGTATTTGAGTCCGACGGTATTGTTGCGGACGCTGCGGCGGGGGCGGATTACATCAAGATTCGCGCCGACGCGATGTTCAACGAGCGCGACGTGCGGGCGCTGGAGGTGCATGAGGGGCTGGTGCATGTGGGCACTACACTCAACGGGCAGAACCAGCCGATATGCACCTTCCTCGCCAAAGGCCCGCCATCCTCGACGGTGACCCAGGAAGGCCTGGCGATCTTGATGGAAATCATCACCTTTGCCTCCTACCCGAGCCGCCTGCGCAAACTGACCAATCGCACCCGCGCTATCCATATGGTGGAAGAGGGCGCCGACTTCATGCAGGTTTACGAGTTCTTCCGTGAGCAAGGCTTTGAAATGTCGCAAAGCTATGGCAATGCCAGTCGGGTTTTTCGCGGCTCGGTGCCAAATGGCCTGCCATTTACCAAAGACTTGTCCTACCTCAAGGGCTTCATCATGGTTTACAACTACATTCAGCTGGCCGTGCGTAAAGGCAAGCTGGAGCAAGTACCGTTGTTATTCTGTGGCAAGACCACCCTGGAAGACATGCGAACCCTGCGCCAACTGGTGGATGAAGGCCTGGTGGTAGCGCCCAAGTACCTGCCCGAACAGTTCCGTGACATGAACGCACTGGCGGCCTGGATGTGCTTCTCCAACTTCCTCAACCATCTGAGCCTGGACCGGATTGAAGCGGATTACTCCAACATTCTGTAACCCTTGAACAGCCGGTAGTCGCTGACCCAGGCTGCGAAGGAGTGCGAAGCAATCCGTTACTCTGAAAACCATACGCACGGACCTCATCGCAGCCTTGGGCAGCGACTACAAATGGTGACTTGTTAGATGAAAATCCTGGCTGCCCTCTGCCTGCTGTTGACCCTCAGCGGATGCAGCTCATTGCTGTTCTACCCCGAACCCGGCCAGCCGATTACGCCAACTGCCGCGGGTTTGAAATATCGTGATGTAACCCTCACCGCCGCCGATGGCACGCGCCTGCATGGCTGGTGGCTGCCCGCCAAAGCCGGGGTGCCGCTAAAGGGGACGGTGCTGCATCTGCATGGAAATGGCGGCAACTTGGCCTATCACCTGGGCGCCACTGCCTGGATGCCCGAGCAGGGTTATCAGGTGTTGATGCTCGATTATCGTGGCTACGGCCTGTCCGCGGGCGAGCCCGGTTTGCCTGCGATCTATCAGGACATCGACGCCGCTTTCGAGTGGTTGCAGCAACAACCCGAAACCCGGGATCAGCCACTGATCGTGCTGGGGCAAAGCCTGGGCGGGGCGATGGGTGTGCATTACCTGAGCCGGCACCCTGAGCAGCGGGCCCGGATCAAGGCCATGGTGCTCGATGGCGTACCGGCCAGCTATCGTGAAGTGGGGCAATTTGCCTTGAGCACTTCGTGGCTGACCTGGCCCCTGCAAGTCCCTTTGTCATGGCTGGTGCCCGACGCAGACAGCGCCGTGTATGCCATGCCGGAAATGGGCGGGGTACCGATGCTGATCTTCCACAGCATGGACGACCCGATCGTGCCGCTTTCCAATGGTCTGCGACTGTATCAAGCTGCGCCCCCGCCCAAGGTGTTGCAACTGACGCGCGGCGGCCATGTACAGACGTTTGCCGACCCGACCTGGCGTCAAGTGATGCTGCGTTACCTGGATGACCCGCAACACTTCAATGGCGTACGGCGCTTGGGCGAAATCCCCAATTACCCCGCCTCACCCGATTCGATTAATGCTGCAGAGAGCCCGCAATGAGTGAAGAACGCAACGCCATCCCCCTGATCATTACCGGTATTTGCACCATCATCGGCACCGTGGGAGCCCTGTGGTACTACGGTTACCTGCACTTTGCCAAACCAGAAGACGCACTGCTGCTCAGCGACTTCACCATGCTCAAGACTATCCCCGGGGAGGACTACAAGGTGTCCCTGACGCCGGCCAATCAGGTGGCGCAGTGCATCGATGGCATCGTCGTACTGTTCGACACCGAGCAAAAAGGTCTGACCGGGGTGCTGGTCAACAACAAGAAACAAGCGGTGCACTGTCTGGTCCAGAAGGCCCCGCAACCCTAAGAGCGAACGCAGGAACAGCCCGCGCCTGCAGGATTGCAGTTGCTCACAAAAAAGCCCCGCCTGATTGCTCAGGCGGGGCTTTTTATTGCGCGCTTACAGACTTACTTCATCGACGAGCGCGGAGCTACCGGCTGGTTGTCGTTGGAGATGGTCACTTCAACCCGGCGGTTCTGGGCACGGCCCGAGTTGCTGTTGTTGTCAGCCACCGGATATTCCTTGCCGTAGCCCTGGGCGACGATGCGCGTAGGATCTACCCCGGCACGCACCAGCGCCGCCTTGACGGCGTTGGCACGACGTTCAGACAGGTTCTGGTTGTACGAAGCCGAACCCTTGCTGTCGGTATAACCTTCAACAATCACCTTGCGGTCCGGGTTTTTGATCAGGTAGTTGGACAGTGTGGTAATGCTGTCACGGCTGTTGGGCTTGAGGCTTGCCTTGTCGAAATCAAACAGCACGTCACCGAAGGTCACCAGAGTGCCGCGTTCGGTCTGCTTGGCGTTCATGCCTTGCAGTTGCTTGATCTGCGCATCACGGGCGTCCAGCAGTGCTTGAGAACGGGCCGCTGCGGAGTTGTTCAACTGGTTTTCAGCAGTACGCAACGCGATGGTCTGCTTGGCCACTTCAACCCGCTGGTTGGTCAGGTAGGCCAGCTGGTCCACTTTGCTGTCATCCTCTTTGTCCATGTAGGCCTTTTGCGCCTTGTCCAGCCATTCGCTGGCATCCTTGGTTTCCAGCGCGGCTACCTTGGTGGCTTGCGGGTTGGCCTGCAGGGCCGAGAAATTGGTCTGGGCATTTTCCAGGTTGACGTTCGGCTGGTGGGAGCATGCAGCCAGGCCAACGCTTAGAGCCAGCAGGGCGGGGATCAGTACTTGATTACGCATAATGTTTGTCCTTTATATCGATTAGGAATGCTGTGTCTGGGCCAGAGGCAAAAAGGGGCAGCGCTTATTGAACGCTGCGCATACCTTCCTGACGCAGTTCCTGGACGGCTTTCTGAGCATCCTGTACGGCCTTCTCGGCTTTTGCGGCCTGGGCTTTGCGCTCTGCTACGCGGGCATCCCATTCCGCTTGTTCAGACAGACGACGGGCGTCTTTGTAGTTCTTGTCATGCATGGCCATCTCGGCCTGCTTGAGCTTGTCCTGTGCCGACTTCATTTCTACCGGAGCGTATTCAGTGCCACCAGCGCTTACGGCGTTGTTGACCGCTGCCTGGGTCACTGCGTACTGCTCCGACGGAGGATTGCCAGCGCAACCGGCCAGAACGAAGCTGGCACCGAGTGCCAGCGCGGCCAGTTTTAGCCCGCGCAGGCGAGGCGAGTTGGTTTTGACAGTGCGGGTCATCATGGTCTTCGACTCCATTGGGAAGCTCCTTATAAAAATCAAGTTCCATCACGACTAAGGCGTCACACGGGAGTGTTGGAACACAGGTGCAAGAGGTGATGGTTATTGGCTGTGACCCGAACGATTTTTGAATAGTTCAAATTAAATGGTGGCGCATTGCCTAAAAAATTCTGACCGTTTGGTCAGGCGTTTTTTGCAGGCTTTGGCGCGGGATCTCTTGTCAAAAGCAGTCCTCGCAACGCACTCTTGGGCAGGAGCTGGTCCCCGGAATCTGCTGGAGAAATTGCTGATGACCGATATTGATGCACGCTTGCGCGATGATGTTCACCTGCTGGGTGAACTGTTGGGAAATACCATTCGTGACCAGTACGGCGAAGCATTTCTCGCCAAGATCGAGCGTATCCGCCAAGGGGCCAAGGATGACCGGCGCGGCACCACGGGCGAGGAGCTGAGTGCCATTCTGGATGCCCTGGGTGACGATGAAGTTCTCCCCGTTGCGCGGGCGTTCAACCAGTTTCTGAACCTGGCGAACATCGCCGAGCAATACCAGCTGATTCACCGTCGCGAAGAAGGCCAGCCGCAACCGTTCGAGTCGCTGGTGCTGCCCACCTTGCTGACCCGGCTGCTGGACGAAGGGCATGACCCTGACACCCTGGCGCGGCAAATCGGCCGTCTCGACATCGAGCTGGTGCTCACGGCCCATCCCACTGAAGTCACGCGCCGTACCCTGATCCAGAAGTACGATGCCATTGCCGAACAACTCGCAGCCCAGGACCATCGCGACCTGACCCAGGCCGAAAAGTCCCGGATCGAGCAGCGTCTGCAACGCTTGATAGCCGAGGCCTGGCACACCGAAGAAATCCGCCGTACCCGACCCACCCCGGTGGACGAGGCCAAGTGGGGCTTCGCGGTCATTGAGCACTCCTTGTGGCAAGCCGTGCCGCATATGCTGCGCAACGCCGATCAGGCGCTGCACGCGGCCACTGGCCTGCATTTGCCTTTGGAAGCGGCGCCTGTGCGTTTTGCTTCCTGGATGGGCGGCGACCGTGACGGCAACCCCAATGTCACCGCCAGTGTGACTCGCGAAGTGCTGTTGCTGGCGCGCTGGATGGCGGCTGACCTGTACCTGCGTGATATCGACAAACTGGCCGCCGATCTGTCGATGCAGCAAGCCACTGCCGAACTGCTGGCGGTAGCCGGGGATGGCGCCGAACCGTATCGCGCGGTCCTCAAGCAGTTGCGTGAGCGGCTGCGGGCGACCCGCAACTGGGCGCATAACGCCTTGAGCAGCGCCCAGCCTGCACCGGACGGGGTGTTGCAGGACAACCGCGATCTGCTGGCACCGTTGCAACTGTGCTACCAGTCGTTGCATGCCTGCGGCATGGGGGTAATTGCCGACGGGCCGCTACTTGATTGCCTGCGTCGTGCGGTGACGTTTGGCTTGTTTCTGGTGCGCCTCGATGTACGCCAGGATGCGGCCCGCCACGCCTCGGCTATGACTGAAATCACCGATTATCTGGGCCTGGGCCGCTATGAAGACTGGGACGAAGATGCACGTCTGACCTTCCTCAACCGCGAACTGGCCAACCGTCGACCGCTGTTGCCGGGTTACTTCAAACCCGGGGCCGACACTGCCGAAGTGCTGGCCACCTGTCGCGAAGTGGCTGCAGCACCGCAGGCTTCGCTGGGCTCCTATGTAATCTCGATGGCGGGGGCTGCCTCTGACGTGCTGGCGGTGCAACTGCTGCTTAAAGAAGCTGGGCTGGAGCGCCCGATGCGCGTGGTGCCGTTGTTCGAAACCCTGGCCGACCTCGACAATGCAGGGCCGGTGATCGAACGCCTGCTGCTGTTGCCGGGGTACCGCGCACGCCTGCATGGCCCGCAGGAAGTGATGATCGGTTATTCCGATTCGGCCAAGGATGCGGGCACCACCGCAGCGGCCTGGGCGCAATATCGGGCCCAGGAAAAACTGGTCAATATCTGCCGCGAGCAAGAGGTTGAACTGTTGTTGTTCCATGGTCGCGGTGGCACCGTGGGCCGTGGCGGCGGTCCTGCCCATGCGGCGATTCTGTCGCAGCCGCCGGGCTCTGTGGCGGGGCGATTCCGCACCACCGAGCAGGGCGAAATGATTCGCTTCAAGTTCGGTTTGCCGGACATCGCCGAGCAAAATCTCAACCTCTATCTGGCCGCAGTGCTGGAAGCCACTTTACTGCCGCCGCCGTTGCCCGAGCCGGGCTGGCGGGTGCTGATGGACGAGCTGGCTGGCGATGGGGTCGAGGCTTACCGCGCAGTGGTGCGGGACAATCCGCAGTTCGTCGAATACTTCCGCCAGTCCACCCCCGAGCAGGAGCTGGGCCGCTTGCCGCTGGGCAGTCGTCCGGCCAAGCGCCGGGCAGGGGGGATTGAAAGCCTGCGTGCCATTCCGTGGATTTTTGGCTGGACCCAGACCCGTCTGATGTTGCCCGCATGGCTGGGTTGGGAGACCGCATTGAGCCGGGCGCTGGAACGGGGGGAGGGCGAACAGCTGGCACAAATGCGCGAGCAGTGGCCGTTCTTTCGGACCCGTATCGACATGCTGGAAATGGTCCTGGCCAAGGCCGATGCCGACATCGCACGGCTCTATGACGAGCGTCTGGTAGATCAGGAACTACTGCCATTGGGTGCGCATTTGCGCGACTTATTGTCGCAGGCGTGTTCGGTGGTGCTAGGTTTGACCGGTCAATCGCAATTGATGGCGCACAGCCCGGACACTCTGGAGTTCATCCGTTTGCGCAACACCTACCTGGATCCCCTTCATCTATTGCAGGCAGAACTTCTGGCCCGTTCAAGGCGCCAGCAAGCGGCCCAGGACAGCCCTCTGGAACAAGCGTTGCTGGTAACTGTGGCCGGGATTGCTGCCGGCTTGCGTAACACCGGTTAAGCCAAAAGCAAGACGGGTTGTCGTGCAACGGGCCCGGGAGCGCTGAAGATTTGCTGCGGATCCCCGGGCTCGAACAACACTTTATTGCGGGGTTGCGAGCTGCGACACCTGGCCGCAAGTGCGCGTTTGCTAGAGATTATTCCTGGTTTGGCCTGCTTGTGTGGGCCGGGCCTGCTGTGTATCTTGATCAGCCCTTGGCCGTTTTGACGGCCATAACCCGATTTTGAGATTGGCCCAAAGAGGCGAGTCTGTTGTCATTTAAATAAAAATTTGAGGAGCATATCGATGCGCGTAATTCTGCTGGGAGCTCCCGGGGCCGGTAAAGGTACTCAGGCAAAGTTCATCACTGAAAAATTTGGCATCCCGCAAATCTCCACCGGCGACATGTTGCGTGCAGCGGTAAAGGCCGGCACCGAACTGGGCCTGATCGCTAAAAGCGTGATGGACAGCGGTGGTCTGGTATCTGATGACCTGATCATCAATCTGGTTAAAGAGCGTATCAGCCAGCAAGACTGCAAAAACGGTTTCCTGTTCGACGGTTTCCCGCGCACCATTCCGCAAGCCGAAGCACTGGTTAAAAACGGCGTCGAGCTGGATCACGTGATTGAAATCGCGGTTGACGATGAAGAAATCGTTCAGCGCATTGCCGGTCGTCGTGTTCACGAAGCCTCTGGCCGGGTTTACCACACCATCTACAACCCGCCAAAGGTTGAAGGCAAGGACGACGTAACTGGCGAAGAGCTGATCCAGCGCAAGGACGACACTGAAGAAACAGTTCGTCATCGCCTGTCGGTTTACCATTCGCAAACCAAGCCGCTGGTAGCCTTCTACCAGAACCTGGCTGAGACTCAAGGCAAGCCGAAGTACAGCCACATCGAAGGTGTAGGCTCGGTTGAAGCCATCACCGGCAAGGTACTTGAAGCGCTGAGCTGATCGTCGAATTGCTCTGATACAACAGCCCGCTTGCGGGCTGTTGTTGTTTATACTGCTGCACTTTTTTCAATTCTCAATTCTGACGGGAACACCGATGAGCACCTTGCTGGCCCTGGATACCGCGACTGAAGCTTGCTCTGTTGCCTTGCTGCATGATGGCAAGGTCACGAGCCACTACGAGGTGATCCCGCGCCTGCATGCGCAAAAGTTGTTGCCGATGATTAAAGACCTGCTGGCTGAGGCCGGGGTTGAACTGTCAGCCGTCGAAGCCATTGCTTTCGGGCGCGGGCCGGGAGCCTTTACCGGGGTGCGGATTGCCATTGGCGTGGTGCAAGGTCTGGCCTTTGCCCTGGAGCGCCCGGTGTTGCCGATCTCCAACCTGGCGGTATTGGCCCAGCGTGCCCATCGCGAGCATGGCGCGACCCAGGTGGCGTCGGCCATTGATGCGCGCATGGACGAAGTGTATTGGGGTTGCTACCGCGAGCAGGCGGGTGAAATGCGTCTGGAGGGTGCTGAAGCCGTATTGCCACCGGAAGTGGCCGCCTTGCCTGCCGGTGCCGGCGGTGACTGGTTTGGCGCGGGGACCGGCTGGGGTTATGCCGAGCGTTTGAACGTCAAACCCTACGCGATGGATGCGGGCATGTTGCCCCATGCTGAAGACCTGCTGACCCTGGCCCGCTTTGCCTGGGAGCGCGGTGAAGCCATCGCCGCCGACCTGGCGCAGCCGGTGTACCTGCGTGACAAGGTAGCCACTCCAAAAGCAGAGCGTTGATCGGGACAGGCAGCACAGCCCATTCTCTGTAGGCGCTGGCTTGCCAGCGATACAGGCAACGCGGTTTATCAGGCAGGGCGGCGGGGATTTGCTTACTTGGCCCAACGTCGCTAAATTGCCTTTATCGCTACCGAGCAAGCAGCCATGCGCATAGACGGCTTTTCCTCCCGGTCCTACCCCGTCAAGCGCAAGCAGCGTAAAGATCAGGCGCTGGTTGATGAGTCGGTGGAGGACAGCGAAACCACGTTTGAAAGCGCCCCCCAAACTGCTCGCACGCCACCCTCCGGTGAGCGTATCAACTCGTTCCCCGTCCGTTCTCAAGACATGATCTTCCAGCGCTCCATGAGCAAAAGTGCGGCCAGCGCCCTGGCCAGCTATTTGACGACTGCCGGCTTCGTCGATTGGGAAATAGAAGAGCAGGTGCTGGACCTGTACATTTGAGCCCATGAAAGATCTTCCTTACTACCTGGGTTGCCCGTCCTGGAGCGAAAGCGCCTGGCGCGAAGGGCTGTACCCGCAGAATGCCCGGCCAGCGGAATTTCTGGGCCTGTACGCTCAGGTCTTCAACGCTGTCGAAGGCAATACCACTTTCTATGCCCGTCCCGCGCCAGCCACTGTCGAGCGCTGGGCACAAAGCCTGCCCGGACATTTTCGCTTTACTGCCAAGTTCCCCAGGGATATCAGCCACGGCGGTGATCTGCGTGAACAAAATCATGCGGCCGAAGATTTCCTGCAGTTGTTGCGACCTCTTGGGGCGCGCGTAGCGCCACTTTGGCTACAACTGCCGGCCAGCTTCGGGCCTCAGCGTCTGGCAGAGCTGGCGAGCTTCATGGACGCTCTGGAGCGCCCGTTAGCGGTGGAAGTGCGCCACCCTGAGTTCTTCGCCAAAGGGGATAGCGAACGCTTGCTCAATCGCTTGCTCAAAGATCGCGGGGTTGAGCGTATTTGCCTGGATCCGCGGGCGCTGTTCAGCTGCACTTCGACCGATCCGGCGGTGCTCCACGCCCAGGCGAAAAAGCCCAGGGTGCCGCCCCGTCCGGCAGCCTTCACTCAATTCCCGCAAGTGCGTTTTATTGGCCGGCCGGAGCTGCAAGCCAACGACCCGTATTTAGTGCCCTGGATTGACAAAGTCGCGGGCTGGATCGAGGAAGGGCGCACGCCTTACGTGTTTCTTCATACGCCGGACAATCACCGCGCTCCGGAACTGGCGCGGCGCTTTCATCAACAGTTGAGCGAAAGGTTACCGGGGTTGCCCGCATTACCCGAGTTGCACCAACCCCAGGCGACAGAACAACTGGGACTGCTTTAAGCCGCCAGGCGCATATTGTTGATGACCAATGGTCTGGCCCAGCCAAGATCGAAGTCCATGGCGCGTTGTTGCTCGATCAGGGTCAGGGGGTCGAACGGCTCGGCAGGCTTGTCGAGCAAGTCCATTTCAAACTCGGCAATCGGCAGATGCAACGGCCGTGGTTCAGGCCCCGGGCCCGGATCAGGCAGCGGATGGCCGAAAGCCATAACCCTCGGGCGTACCCAGGTGGTTTCGAAGTCCTGTTGATGCTGCTGTGCACTCACTTGTTCTGCGGCAAAGGGTGTGGCGGGCGGTGGCAGCAAATCCGGATCGAACTCGGCAATCGGTAAAAACAACGCTTCAGGGGGCTGCAGTTCGGTGTCCAGCACCTGGCAATGTCGCTGGGTCACGATATTGCCCAGCAGGTCGCTGCCACCCCGGGGCTCAACCTGCTCCTCCACGGCCTGCGGGGTTGCTTCAATCGCAGGGAACTCTGACGTCGCGCATTGTTCGGCCAATGCCTGGGCGTAAAAGTCCTTCCACAGGTGGTTGACGCTACCCGTGATCTGCGAATTGTGCCGGCCAAAGTCGCCAATTGGGGCGATAAAGCCGATGGATGTGCAATGAATGTCTGACATAGCTCTCGGTCGACGCCCGGCTCTGGCAAAATGCCGGATATTTCATTTATCGGCAGCCTTTGCCGATCATTAAATTTTTGAGCGTGTTTTTAGATGAGTGAGCAAGCAGCAGGCTGTCGTATCAAAGTCGAAGCATTGGGCGAGGCCTATCAGGCCCTGGCCGGGCAATGGGCTGAACGTCTGGGTCTGCCTCTGGCCGAGCCCGAGGCTGAGTTCGCCTTGCAAGTGGGCGCGCAGGGGTTGCAGCTGCAACAACTGGGGCCGGACGCCCCGGGCCCGGTGCGGGTCGACTTTGTAGAGGGAGGGGCGGCCCATCGACGTTTGTTTGGTGGCGGTACGGGGCAGATGATTGCCAAGGCGGTCGGCGTACAGCAGGGCGTGCGTCCGCGGGTACTGGACGCCACGGCGGGTTTGGGCAAAGACGCGTTCGTGCTGGCGAGCCTGGGTTGTGAAATGAGCCTGATCGAACGTCAGCCGCTGATCGGAGCGCTACTTGAAGATGGCCTGGCCCGCGGCCTGGACGACTTTGAGGTGGCGCCGATCGTGTCACGCATGCACTTGCTCAAGGGCAACTCGATTGAGGTGATGCGCAACTGGGAAGGCGAGCCGCCGCAAGTCATCTACCTCGACCCTATGTTTCCGCACCGTGAGAAAACAGCCTTGGTGAAGAAGGAAATGCGCCTGTTCCGGCCATTGGTGGGTGATGACAATGATGCTCCGGCCCTGCTTGAAGCGGCGTTGGCGCTGGCCAGCCACCGGGTAGTGGTCAAGCGCCCGCGCAAGGCACCGTGCATTGCCGGGCCCAAGCCGAGCCATGCGCTGGACGGCAAGTCGAGCCGTTACGATATTTATCCGAAGAAAGCGCTAAAGCCCTGACCCCGATCTTCCAGCAGGAGCGAACTTGCTCACGATCTTTCAAGCGCAAGAGATCGCGAGACAAGCTCGCGCCTACAGGGGCGGTGTGATCAGAGCGGGCGATACGCGCGCATGAAAACCCCCACCACTTCCTGCACGTGCGCCTCGGCGCCCGCATCGTCCAGCGGCTCGCCGCAGCCATAGAGCAGGCGAAAATTGGGTGAGCCCTTGAGCATGCAAAAGAAGTGCTCCGCTGCGTAGTGCGGCTGATCAATCTGCAATTCACCGGTGCGGTGGATTTTTCCCAGCAGACGCTCCATCTCCAGCACCACTCGCTCCGGCCCCGCCTCAAAGAAAATTTGCGACAACTTAGGGTCCTGGCTGCCTTGGGTCATCATCAGCCGATGCAGGTTGAGTGACTCCTGGCTGTTTATCAGGCTGTGGAAACCCCGGGCAATGTTCAGCAGCACCGCCTCGACCGGTGCGCCGCCAGGCAATTCAAAAAACAATTCCGGCAACTGATCTGTGCACTTGGCCATGATCGCCGAAGAAAAGAGCGTCTCTTTGTCGGTGAAATGGCTGTAGACGGTGAGTTTTGACACGCCCGCCAGGCCTGCGACCGCGTCCATGCTGGTGCTGGCATAGCCCTTGGTCAGAAACAGGGTTTTCGCCGCGTCAAGGATCGCCTGGCGTTTTGCCATGTCCTTGGGACGCCCGAGTGCATTGGGGGGTAAAGGATTGTCAGACATTCTCGTTTATTACTGGACTGGTGAGTTTGGTATTAATAACATGCCGCCCAGTATAAATATTCCAAGCCCTATTAGCGAAAGGTCATCTCCATGTTGCGCCATGCCTTGCCCCGCGCTGTGCCTGTGTGTCTGGTGTTTTTGTTATCCGCGTGCGGCCATGAAGAGCCTGCTCAAATCAGCATCAGCCCGGCAATGGTGGAGCAGCCACAGCCTTCTGCGCTGGCGAGCCAAAGCTATCCGGGTGAAGTCCGGGCCCGGTTCGATCCGCAACTGGCGTTCCGCATTGGTGGCAAAGTGACCCGGCGGCTGGTGGATGAAGGTGAGCGGGTCAAGGCCAATCAGCCGCTGGCTGAGCTGGACCCGCAAGATGTGCGCTTGCAACTGGAGGCGACCCGGGCCCAGGTTGCAGCGGGGCAGGCCAACCTGAATCTGGTGCGAGCGGAACGTGACCGCTACAAAACCCTGCTCGACCGGCAGATGGTCAGCCGTTCGCAGTTCGACAATGCCGAAAACCTCTATCGCTCGGGTGAAGCCCGGCTCCAGCAGCTCAAGGCCGAGCAGGACGTGGCCAGCAATCAGGCCAGCTACGCCGTGTTGCGCGCGCCCCAGGACGGGGTGATCGCCCAGCGCCAGGTTGAGGTCGGCCAGGTCGTGGCCGCAGGGCAAACGGTGTTTACCCTGGCTGCCGACGGCGAGCGTGAAGTGCTGATCAGCTTGCCGGAGCAAGCCTTCGGCCGTTTCAAGATTGGCCTGCCGGTTTCGGTTGAACTGTGGTCGCAGCCCGATCAACGCTTCAGCGGGCGCATTCGCGAACTGTCGCCTGCGGCTGATCCCCGGTCGCGGACCTTTGCCGCCCGTATCGCCTTCACTTCCGGCAAGGTGCCGGCCGAGCTGGGGCAAAGTGCCCGGGTCTTTATTCAAAGCGAAGGCGTGAGTCCGTTGTCGGTGCCGCTGTCGGCATTGAGCGCTGAAAATGGCGCGACCTATGTCTGGCGTGTCGGCCCGGGCAACAAGCTGGAGCAGGTTCCCGTGCGTACCGGGCCCTTTGGCGAGAAAAACGTGCCGGTGCTTGAAGGTCTCAAGGCTGACGACTGGATTGTCTCGGCCGGGGTGCACGTGTTGCATCCTGGGCAGCAAGTGCGGCCGGTTGATCGCTCCAACCGAACGATCAATGTTGCGGTGAAGGAGTAATCCCGATGGGTTTCAACCTTTCCGCCTGGGCGTTGCGCAATCGTCAAATCGTACTGTTTCTGATGTTGTTACTCGCTATCGTCGGTGGGCTTTCCTACACCAAGTTAGGGCAAAGTGAAGACCCGCCGTTCACCTTCAAGGCCATGGTGATTCGCACGTTGTGGCCGGGTGCCAGCGCCGAGGAAGTCTCGCGCCAGGTGACCGAGCGCATCGAAAAGAAGCTGATGGAAACCGGGGATTACGAGCGGATTGTTTCGTTCTCGCGACCTGGCGAGTCACAAGTGACCTTCATGGCCCGTGACTCAATGCCTTCGGCGCGGATTCCGGAGCTGTGGTATCAGGTCCGAAAAAAAATCAGCGACATTCGCCAGAACCTGCCGCCGGATATTCAGGGACCATTTTTCAACGATGAGTTCGGCACTACTTTCGGCAATATCTACAGCCTGAGTGGCGAAGGCTTCGACTACGGGGTGCTTAAAGACTACGCCGACCGCATCCAGATCCAGCTGCAACGGGTCAAGGATGTGGGCAAGGTCGAGCTGCTGGGGCTGCAGGACGAGAAAATCTGGATCGAACTCTCCAACCTCAAGCTCGCCACTCTGGGCCTGCCGCTGGCGACTGTGCAACAAGCCCTCAAGGAGCAGAACGCAGTCTCTACCGCCGGTTTTTTCGAGACCCCGACCGAGCGTGTTCAATTGCGCGTGAGCGGCAATTTCAAAACCGTTGAACAGATCGAGGGGTTCCCGATCCGGGTGGGGGAGCGCACCTTGCGGATCAGTGATGTGGCGGACGTACATCGCGGCTTTAATGATCCTCCGGCACCGCGCATGCGCTTCATGGGGCAGGATGCCATTGGCCTGGCCGTGGCGATGAAAGACGGCGGCGATATTCTGGTACTGGGCAAGGCGCTGGAAACAGAGTTCGAACGACTCCAGAAAAACCTCCCCGCCGGGATGCAACTGAGCAAGGTGTCGGATCAACCGGCGGCGGTGAAAAGCAGCGTCGGTGAATTCGTCCAGGTGCTGGTGGAAGCACTGGCAATCGTGTTGCTGGTGAGCTTCTTCTCGCTTGGGGTGCGCACCGGCCTGGTGGTGGCGCTGACGATCCCGCTGGTGTTGGCGATGACATTTGCCGCCATGTACTACCTGGGCATAGGCCTGCACAAAATCTCCCTGGGTGCGCTGGTGCTGGCGCTGGGGCTGTTGGTGGATGACGCGATCATCGCCGTGGAAATGATGGCGATCAAAATGGAGCAGGGCTACGACCGGCTCAAGGCGGCGAGTTTTGCCTGGACCAGCACCGCGTTCCCGATGTTGACCGGCACCCTGATTACGGCAGCGGGTTTTCTGCCGATTGCCATGGCGCAGTCGAGCACCGGTGAGTACACCCGCTCGATCTTCCAGGTGGTGACCATTGCGCTGCTGGCATCCTGGATTGCCGCGGTGGTGTTCGTGCCGTATCTGGGGGCATTGCTGCTGCCGGATCTGGCGAAGATCCATGGGGCCAAACACGGCAGCGCGACGCCCGACCCCTACGGCACCCCGTTTTATCAACGGGTACGACGGCTGGTGGAGTGGTGTGTGCGTCGGCGCAAGACCGTGATTGTACTGACGGTGCTGTTTTTTTTAGGGTCGGTGGTGCTGTTCCGGTTCGTTCCGCAGCAGTTTTTTCCGGCTTCGAGCCGCCTGGAATTGATGGTCGATTTGAAACAGGCAGAAGGTGTCTCGCTGAGCAACACCAACGAGCAAGTCAAACATCTGGAAAGCTTGCTCAAGGATCACCCCGGGATTGCCAACTATGTGGCTTACGTGGGGACCGGTTCGCCACGTTTTTACTTGCCCCTGGATCAGCAGTTGCCGGCGGCCAGCTTCGCCCAGTTCGTGGTGCTGGCCAAGAGCATCGAGGAGCGTGAAACCCTGCGCACCTGGTTGATCGAGACCCTTGATCAACAGTTTCCGGGGGTTCGCTCGCGGGTTACCCGCCTTGAAACAGGCCCGCCGGTTGGATACCCGGTGCAGCTTCGGGTGACTGGCGAGCATATAGAAGAGGTACGGGCCCTGGCGCGCAAGGTCGCGGCCAGGGTTCGGGAGAATCCCCACGTGGTCAATGTTCACCTGGACTGGGAGGAACCGAGCAAAGTGGTGTACCTCAATGTCGACCAGGACCGGGCGCGGGCTTTGGGCGTGAGTACGGCGAACCTGTCGCACTTCCTGCAGAGCACCTTGCTGGGCTCCTCCGTCAGCCAGTACCGGGAAGACAACGAGTTGATCGAAATCCTGTTGCGCGGCACCCCCCATGAGCGCACCGAACTGTCATTGCTGCCGAGCCTGGCGGTACCGACCGACAATGGTCAGAGTGTCGCCCTGTCGCAAATAGCGACCCTGGAATATGGCTTTGAAGAAGGCATTATCTGGCACCGCAACCGCTTGCCGACCGTGACCGTGCGCGCCGATATTTATGGCAAGGAACAACCGGCCACGCTGGTGCAGCAGATTCTGCCGACATTGCAGGATGTGCGGGCAGAGCTGCCGGACGGTTACCTGCTGGAAGTTGGCGGCACGGTTGAAGACTCCAGCCGTGGGCAGGACTCGGTGAAAGCCGGTGTACCGTTGTTTATCGTGGTGGTGCTGACCCTGTTGATGGTGCAGCTGCGCAGCTTCTCGCGCATGGTGATGGTGTTTTTGACCGCGCCGCTGGGGTTGATCGGGGTGACCCTGTTCTTGCTGGTGTTCGGCAAACCTTTCGGCTTTGTTGCGATGCTGGGCACCATTGCCCTGTCCGGGATGATCATGCGCAATTCAGTGATCCTGGTGGACCAGATCGAACAGGACAAAGCCGCAGGGATGGACCCCTGGCAGGCGATTATCGAAGCGACGGTACGCCGGTTCCGGCCGATTGTGCTGACTGCCCTTGCCGCGGTGCTGGCGATGATCCCGCTGTCCCGTAGCGTGTTCTTCGGGCCGATGGCGGTAGCGATCATGGGCGGGCTGATAGTGGCGACGGCCCTGACTCTGCTGTTCTTGCCGGCGCTGTATGCGGCGTGGTTCAGGGTGAAGAAGGTTTAACCCTGGCCTGAGGTGGGGGCATTGTTGAAGTGGGGGCTGGCTTGCCGGCGATGCAGGCAACTCCAGCCCCTACAGGATCATGCGCTGTTTATTGTTGAACCTGATCAACCCGCAGGCGAATCGGTTGCTGGGTTTTGGCATTCAGGTCGACGCTGTTGCGCTCAGTGGTGATGAACAACAACTGACCGTTATCTTCAATCCGTGCACTGACTGCATAGGTGTGGCCCGGTTTGACTTCAGCCGGGTCATAGCTCAGGTGGAAAGGCAGCGGAACCTGGCCTTTGACCGGGCCGCTTTGTTTGGCCAGGGTGACTGCCGGAGCGTCGGCCAGTGACACATCCTGCAGGCTCACTTCAAGGGTGGCGCCAGGCGGCAGGGCGATACGTTGTAGGTAAAACACTTCGCCATCGAGAGCGGCTTGCGGGGCAGGTGTCATAGAGCTGCAGGCTCCGAGCAGGGCAGTCAGGCTGAGTAAAAGGACTTTTTTCATGCGGGAGGCTCCATAGGGCAGGCATTAACGCCATGCGTTGAGAGGGCGCCTGCCAGACAAATGTTCAATCTGGCAGGCGCTTTTGCTTATTTAAGCGGTTTTTCCAAAGACAGCGGCGCTTGATCTGCCGGGTCTTCGCTGCGGTGCAAGGCCACCTGACGGATCGACAAGCGGATCTCGGCGGGCAGCACGCGTTTGGCCGCGCCTTCAGCCAGTTCGCCAAGCAGCTCGTGATAGCTCAACTTACCGTTGGCGTCGCGGCGCAAGACGTCTTCTTCGAGCAAGCTCTGGATAAAGTGGCGGAACAGGCTCTTGTCGAAGAACTCCGGGGCATTGAGGCCATGCAGGATCGACAGGCGCTGGGCCATCATGGTGCACAGGTCTTCCAGCTCTTCGGCGCTCAAGGTGTTCTGGCCGCTGTTGAGCAGCAACGAGATGGCCATGTAGAAGCGCTGCAGGGTTTGCGCAATGCTCCTGGACAGTAGCGTCAGCAGCACAAAATGCCGCGAGCTCGGGGCCGGGCGCAGGTACACAGCGTTTTCAAAGCGCAGCAAACCCTGTTCGACAAACGCCTCCAGCCACTGATCCACCACGCCGTCCAGCTCATCTTCGGACCAGCGGATAAACAGTTCCGATTGCAGGTACGGATACAGGGCGTGGGTGTAACGCAGGATTTGCTCGCGGGTCATGCGCGAGCTGCTCTGGAAGAAGCTGGCCAGCAACGCCGGCAGGGCAAAGATATGCAGCACGTTGTTGCGGTAGTAAGTCATCAGGACGGCGTTTTGCTCATCCAGATACAGGACCTTGCCCAGTGCATCGCTCTGCTCGGAGAGCAGGTCCATGCTTTTCACGTGTTCGATCAGTGCCTGACCGTCACCTTCAGGCACGGTGGTGTGGGGTGAATAGGGGACGCGGCGCAGCAGGGCCAGATACAGGTCCAGCACGCGGGCCATGGCCCGGTCATCCAGCGCCAGTTTGCTGGTGGACAGGAGCACCAGCGCCACCAGGTTGACGGGGTTGATGGCTGCGGCTTCGTTCAGGTGCCGGGCGACTTTCTCCCCCAGCCGGTTAGTAGCCCCGTGCAACCACTCAGGCCGGTACGACGGAGCCAGTTCCTGCTGGCGCCAGCCCGGTTGTTCCCCATCGAGAAACTCGGCGAGTTTGATCGGCTCGCCGAAGTTGACCGCCACCTGGCCAAACTTCTGTTTCTTGAGTGCGCCGATGACTTTGAAAATATCGAATACCGATTCTTTTTTCTTGCTCGCCCCGCGCAGCTCTCCGAGGTAGGTGCGGCCCTCCAGCACCCGCTCGTAACCGATGTACACAGGTACAAAGACGATCGGCATGCGCGATGAGCGCAGGAAGCTGCGGACGGTGATGGCCAGCATGCCGGTTTTCGGTTGCAGCATGCGCCCGGTGCGCGAGCGGCCGCCTTCGACGAAATACTCCACCGGGAAGCCTTTGGTGAACAGGGTATGCATGTATTCGTTGAACACCGAGGTGTACAGCGGGTTGCCCTTGAACGTGCGGCGCATGAAAAAAGCCCCGCCACGGCGCAGCAAGCGCCCCATCAGCGGCATATTGAGATTGATCCCGGCAGCAATGTGCGGCGGAGTCAGGCCGTTGCGAAACAGTAGATAAGACAGCAGCAGATAATCGATATGGCTACGGTGGCATGGCACGTAGACGATTTCATGGCCCTGGGCCACGTTCTGCACGCCCTCGATGTTGTGGATTTTGACCCCGTCGTAAATCTTGTTCCAGAACCAGCTCAGTATCACTTCAAAAAAACGGATTGCCGTGTAGGTGTAATCCGAAGCGATTTCGTTGGCGTAGCGCAGCGCCAGGGCTTTGGCTTTGTCCGCAGAGATATTCTCGCGCTCGGCTTCATCCACAATCGCCTGGCGTACGGCCGGCTCCTTGATCAGACCTTTGACCAGGTTGCGGCGGTGGGACAGGTCGGGGCCGATGGTGGCGGTTTTGAGGTTGCGAAAGTGCACCCGCAAAATGCGCTGGGCCATGCGTACCGTGCGCTCATGGCCCTTGTTGTGGTCAATCAGTTCGCGCAAATGAATCGGCGCGGAAAACTGCACGCGGGTCTTGCGCCCCAAAATAAGAATGCGCAGCAAGCGGCGCAGGCGCCCGGTGACTGCCCAGCTGTCGGCAAACAGCAGTTTCCAGGGGCTGGACTCGCTGTCGGGGGACTGGCCCCAGAACACGCTGACCGGGATGATTTGCGCGTCCTCGCCCGGGTTGAGGGTCAAGGCGTCTACCAGGCGGGTCAGCGCAGGAGGGGCGCCGCGCTTGTCCTGACGTCCCAGCCAGTCGGGCTCGGGGGTCAGGTAAAAGAACGCTTCGGGCTCGATCATGCTGCCAACGGCGACCGGCAGCACGGGGCGCGGCAAGCCGGCCTTGGTGCACTCGGCGTCGACCACTGCCAGTTCGGTCAGTGAGGGCGATTGCAGCACGTAGAACACCGGCCGGCTGCGATCCAGATTCAGTGTCAAGGACGACTGATTGATCGTTTCCGAGCGCACCCACAGGTACAGCAAGCGACGCAGCGCGCCAAATACAAGACGACGGAATGGGGAGCGGGTCATACGGCTTCTGCGTTAGTGGATTAAAACGAGTGTTTACTCGTGCCGGTAGTGTGCCGTATCTCTGGAAAATCGGCAAAAAAGCAGCGAACTAATATTGATTGAGTGTTTTTTTTGCTGACTTATACTCGGGGGTCTTTCGCCATGCTGCACAAGACCCAGTCTGCAAAAACCAGGTTCGAGCGAAAGTTCTCAAAGGGCTGATGGTAGAGCCCGATCAATAATAAAAAGGGGGAATGATTCATGAGTACGCGCGTAACAGGCAGTGTGAAGTGGTTCAACGACGCCAAAGGCTACGGCTTTATTCAGTGTGCCGATGGTGCCGATGTGTTCGTGCATTACCGTGCCATTCGCGGCGAGGGGCATCGTTCCCTGGCCGAGGGACAGCAGGTCGAATACACCCAGGTCAAGGGTGACAAGGGCTTGCAGGCTGAGGATGTGGTGGGGTTGTAGGCAGGCCCTGTAGCCGCTGTCGCAGGCTGCGATAAGGGCCGCCGGCCCTTCGAACAGCAGGGGTGCTGCGCACCCCGTCGCAGCCTGTGTCAGCGGCTACATGTTTCACTTCAGGCCCCGGTTTTCCAGGTGATTTCTTCCTGACCGTCTTCGCTGACACGAATCCAGCGATCAGCGTCAGCTTCGCCCTGTTCCTCTTCCCACGTGCCCGGTGCGCAACGCACTTCGACGTTCAGCGCTTTGAAAGCGGCCTGGGCGCAGGCAATGTCGTCATCCCACGGGGTTTTATCGCTGTCCAGAAACAGGCTGTTCCATTTGCCGACGGCATTTGGCATCCAGGTCACAGGTATGTCGCCGGCGGTGCATTTCCACACCTGGCCTTTCTTCACCCAGGGGGTGCAGGGGCCCAGGGCCTCGCTAAGCCATGTAACGACGTGTTCATGACCGGCTTTGGCTTCTTTCAGGTAAATCTCAATATCGGGCTGGCGCATGGATGTCCTCACTGCGTATCTGAAAAATCCATTCGCGGATTAGTCGGGCCAGGGGCGGCTGCCCCTGGCCGTAAAGTGGGTTATTGAAGAATGAAGTAATCGTAGCGCATCGACACAGTGACCACTAAAGGCTGCGGGTGGTCGATGACCTGGGCCCGACGTTCGGCACTGGCACGCCAGCCATGGGGGGTCATGGCCAGCAGGTTGGCGCGGTCCTTGGGTTCACTCAGGCTGAGCACGAACTCCAGGGTTTCACTGTGCTGCAACTGCATGCCTTCAGGCACCAGCGCCAGGTGTTTGTCGTCAGCGTAGTCGCGTACTTCGTCGTACAGCCGTTCACGCAGCTCCATCAGGTGCCCGCGGGTCGGGCCTACGCGCATCAGGCCGCCGCCGGGGCTGAGCAGGCGTTTGGCTTCAAGCCAGTCCAGCGGGCTGAACACGCTGGCCAGAAACTGGCAGCTGGCATCGGCCAGTGGCACCCGGGCCATGCTGGCGATCAACCAGGTCAGGTGCGGGTTGCGCTTGCAGGCACGCTTGACGGCTTCGCGGGAGATGTCCAGCGCGTAGCCGTCGGCGTTGGGCAGCGCCTCGGCGATTTGCGCGGTGTAGTAACCCTCGCCGCAACCGATGTCGAGCCAGCGCTGGGGGGCGCGTTCGGCGGCCAGTTCAGCCAGTCGCTTGGCCACAGGCGCGTAGTGACCCGCGTTGAGGAAATCGCGACGGGCTTCAACCATGGCCTGGTTGTCGCCAGGGTCGCGGCTGTTTTTGTGCTGCACGGGCAACAGGTTCAGGTAACCCTGACGGGCGCGGTCAAAGCGATGGCCCGTCGGGCAGGCCACGCCATTGTCGACTGCGCTGAGGGGTTGCGAACAGATAGGGCAGGCAAGCATCAGGCAAGCAACCTGATCAGGGTCTGGTAGTAGATTTCGGTCAGCACGTCGAGATCGCTGGCCAGAACCCGCTCGTTGACCTGATGGATGGTCGCGTTAACCGGGCCCAGTTCAACCACTTGGGTACCCAGGGTCGCGATGAAGCGTCCGTCCGAGGTGCCGCCGCTGGTGGAGGCTTTGGTTTCGCGGCCGGTCACCTGTTTGATGCTCGACGACACCGCATCCAGCAGTGCGCCCGGCTCGGTCAGGAACGGCAGGCCGGACAGCGCCCAATCGATGTGCCAGTCCAGGCCGTGCTTGTCGAGGATGTCTGCGACACGCTTTTGCAGCCCTTCAACAGTGGACTCGGTGGAGAACCGGAAGTTGAACACCGCCACCAGATCGCCGGGAATCACGTTGGTGGCGCCGGTGCCGGAGTTCAGGTTGGAGATCTGGAAGCTGGTTGGCGGGAAGAAGGCGTTGCCGTTATCCCAATGCTCGGCGGCCAGTTCGGTCAGTGCGGGCACGGCCAGGTGAATCGGGTTTTTGGCCAGATGCGGGTAGGCCACATGACCCTGTACCCCGCGCACGGTGAGTTTGGCGCCCAGGGAGCCGCGACGGCCGTTTTTAACCACGTCGCCCACCAGAGTGGTGCTCGACGGCTCACCGACGATGCACCAGTCCAGACGCTCATTGCGGGCCTTGAAACGCTCGATCACGGCCTTGGTGCCGTGATGGGCCGGGCCTTCTTCGTCACTGGTGATCAGAAACGCCACCGAACCCTTGTGGTCCGGGTAGTCGGCGACGAAGCGTTCGGCGGCAACCAGCATGGAAGCAAGACTGCCTTTCATGTCGGCAGCGCCACGGCCGCAGAGCATGCCGTGCTCGTCGATCAAGGCGTCGAATGGGTCGTTTTGCCAGGCCTGCACCGGGCCGGTGGGCACCACATCGGTATGGCCAGCGAAGCACAGCACCGGGCCTTCGTTTTTACCGTGGGTGGCCCAGAAGTTGTCTACGTCTTCGATGCGCATGGGTTCCAGCTTGAAGCCGGCATCACCCAGGCGCTGCATCATCAGCTTCTGGCAATCGGCATCGATCGGGGTCACTGAAGGGCGACGGATCAAATCGCAGGCAAGTTGCAGGGTCGGCGAAAGGTCGGCGTGGGCCGTCATGGGGTGGACTCCGAAGCTGAGCGTGGCAGGGCACAAAAGGGCGGTTATCTTAAAGCAAAACGGCGACCAGAGGCCGCCGTTTAGTGGTTGCAGTCAATTTATACGGCCGGGTGCTCTTCTGGCGCTTCCACCGGTTTGGGCAGTGAAGACAAGAAGGCCATGATCAGCGCCGCCAGATACGGCAGCGACTGCACCAGCAGCATGACCACCCAGAAACGCATGTCGTTGCTCGGCAGGCCCTGGACCAGGAAGATCCCCAGTGCCGCGCCCCAGAGCAGCAGCATGATGAACACCTCTTCACGGGCTTCCGAGATGGCGACCCAGAATCCGTGATTGTCGGCGTTTTTCGGGGTGCGGAAGAACGGAATGCTGGTGGTGAAAAATCCGTACAGCACCGCTTTGGCGATGGTATGGGACAGGGCCAGACCTGCCAGGGCCGCGGCAAACGCGTCCTTGAGGTTGACCCCCACGGCGCGGCGGTACAGGAAGATGATCTTGCCTACCTTGAACACAAACAGGGCCAATGGCGGGATGGCGAAAATCAGCAGCGGCGGATCAACCCGCGTCGGCACAATGATCATCGCCGCCGACCACAGCAGGGCGCCCACGGTGAAGAAGATGTTCATGCCGTCGGCTACCCACGGCAACCAGCCCGCGAGGAAGTGATAACGCTGGCCACGGGTCAATTGCGTATCTTTGCCGCGCAGCAGGCTGGAGGCGTGACGCTTGATAATCTGAATCGCACCGTAGGCCCAGCGGAAGCGCTGTTTCTTGAAGTCGATAAAGGTGTCGGGCATCAGCCCTTTGCCGTAGCTATTGTGGGAATAGGCAGCGGAATAGCCTTTTTCGAACACGCGCAGACCCAATTCGGCATCTTCACAGATACACCAGTCTGCCCAGCCAAGCTCCTCGAGCACGGAACGCCGGGTCATGGTCATGGTGCCGTGCTGAATGATCGCGTCGCGGTCATTGCGGGTGACCATGCCGATATGGAAGAAGCCCTTGTACTCCGAGTAGCAGAGCTTCTTGAAGGTGCTTTCGTTCTGATCACGGTAGTCCTGGGGCGACTGCACGATGGCGATTTTCGGATCGGCAAAGTGCGGCACCATGTGCTTGAGCCAGTTGCGATCGACACAGTAATCGGAGTCGATCACGGCAATCACTTCGGCATCCGGCGCGGTGTGCGGGATCAGATAGTTCAGCGCGCCGCCCTTGAAGCCGGCCAGCGGGGCAACATGGAAGAACTTGAAGCGCGGGCCAAGGGTTGCACAGTAGTCGCGCACCGGCTCCCAGACCGCCGGATCCTTGGTGTTGTTGTCGATAATCAACACTTCGAAGTCCGGGTAGTCGAGGTTCGCCAGTGCATCGAGGGTCTGTTTGACCATCTCTGGCGGCTCGTTGTAGCACGGCACGTGGATCGACACTTTTGGCCGGTAGGCGTCCTCGTGTTCAACCGGCAGAAACTCGCGCCGCCGCTTGCGAATCCATACGGCCTCGGCCAGTTCATGGGCCTCGGTCAGCAGTACGATAAACACCCCGAACGCACCGAGCCCGAGCAGGATGCCTACGGTCAGACTGAACCAGGTGCTGTATTGCTGGCTGTAGTCGTAACCGATCCACACCAGCACCGACCCGCACAGGAACGCGGTGAAGGTCAGGAAAGTGCGGCCACGCTGACGCAGGGCGGAACCGTCGATCAGCAGCAAGGCCAGCGACAGCAGGCCCATGACTACTGAGCCAATGGCCAGTACCCGCCACTGCGGGATAGCCACTACCGGGCCTTCAAAGTTGAATTTTTGCTGGCGCGCGGCGTTGTACACGCCCCAGTACGCGCCTACCGAGCCTTCGTCACTGGCTTTCCAGGGTTGGTCGAAGGCTTCGATCACAAAGTAGTTGTAGCCGCGACGGTTAAGCGTATTGACCAATGTGCGCAGGTAAATGGCCTGGTCGGCCGGGGTCGCATCGGCGCCACCGCGCATGCGGCCGTTGCTCGGCCAGCCAACCTCCGAGAGCAGCAGCGGTTTTTTCGGGAACATTTTTTTCAGGTCGCGGGCACGGTCCAGGACGAACTCGCCGGCCTTGTCCACGGGGATAAATTCCCAGTACGGCAAAATGTGCGCAGCGATCAGGTCAACGTGCTTGGCCAGTTGCGGGTATTTCTCCCAGATATGCCACTGCTCGGAGGTGGTGACCGGCACCTTGACGGCTGCCCGCACCCGGTCCAGCAACACGATCAAGTCTTCCGGGGTGATCTCTTCACGGAACAGGGCTTCGTTACCCACCACAACCCGCACTACGCTGCGCGAGTTATTGGCCAGTTCGATGGCTTTCTGGATTTCGCGCTCATTGCGCTCAAGGTCCGGACTGATCCAGATCCCGATGGTGACCCGCAAGCCGAACTCTTCCGCCAACTTGGGAATATCGCCCAGGGTGCCGTCGACCGAGTAAGTCCGGATGTTGTCGGTCAGCTTGCTGATGATTTCCAGATCGCGACGCATTTCGTCGTCGGTCGGGTACTGGTCTTTCTGCGGGTACTGGCCTTGCTGAAACGGCGAGTACGAAAAGCCCGAGATTTGCTCGGGCCAGTTAGGCGCAGAAACCGGGCGATTGATCAGCGCCCAGAAGCCGGTGAACAGGGCGGCGATGGCCAGCACCACCACCAGGTTGAGTCCAAATTTACGCGATGACATAACTATTTCGGGTTCCAAAGGGAGTGGAACGAAGATCGTTCGGCAGTTACCAAGCGGCGCGCATCCTACACCGCGCTCTGACCTACCGTACAGCGCACGGAATCAGGTCCGGCGTTTGGCAGCGGCGGCCGATTTAAGTTCTTGCATTATTATTCGCAGCTCTTGCCTCGTTGTACCTCCAGGTATTAAAGCAGGCTTGGTCGCGCAGCCTCCAGGAAAGATACAAAACCCCGGGTCATGCCCCTATAATGCGCGCCGGTTTCAGGGTGATGGTCATGAGTACAGAAGATCCACGGTTTGCCGGTGTAGCCCGGTTATATGGCATAGAAGGCCTGGAGCGGCTGCGCGCGGCCCATGTAGCAATCGTCGGTGTGGGCGGTGTCGGGTCGTGGGCGGCAGAAGCCATTGCCCGTTGTGGCGTAGGCGAAATCTCGCTGTTTGATCTGGATGACGTGTGCGTCAGCAACAGCAATCGCCAGTTACACGCCTTGAGCACGACCATTGGTCGAGACAAGGTGGAAGTGATGGCCGAGCGTCTGCGTCAGATCAATCCTGACTGCAAGGTGCATGCAGTGGCTGACTTCGTGACTCGCGAAACCATGGCCGAATACATCACCCCCGATATCGATTGCGTGATTGACTGTATCGATAGCGTGAATGCCAAGGCAGCGCTGATTGCCTGGTGCAAGCGGCGCAAGATCCAGATTATCACTACCGGTGGTGCGGGGGGGCAGATTGACCCGACGCTGATCCAAGTCTGCGATTTGAACCGCACCTTCAATGATCCGCTGGCTTCAAAAGTGCGTTCGACCTTGCGCCGCGATTATGGCTTCTCGCGCACCATGACTCGTCATTACAGCGTGCCTTGCGTATTTTCCACCGAGCAGCTGCGCTATCCGAAGCCTGACGGCAGCATTTGCCTGCAGAAAAGCTTTGTGGGTGACGGGGTCAAGCTTGATTGCGCCGGTGGATTTGGCGCGGTGATGATGGTGACGGCCACTTTTGGCATGGTCGCGGCCACCAAGGCCGTGGACAAGATCGTGGCGGGCGTGCGGCGGCCCTCGGAGCGGGTGAAGCCTGCCTGATCGGCCCCGTTAATCGCCCCGAAGCCATCGCTGGCAAGCCAGCTCCCACACTGTTTTTGTAGGCGCTAATACCCCGTGGGAGCTGGCTTGCCAGCGATGGGGTTTAGCCTGCCAGCTCGCGCATCCGCTGCAATACGGCATTCAGCCCATTACTGCGCGACGGTGACAGCTGCCGGCTCAAGCCCAGCTGGTTGAACCACTCGGGCAAATCCACCTGTTGCAGCTGTTCGCCGGACAAGCCATTGACCCGTGCCAGCAATAGGGCGACCAGCCCGCGGATAAATCGTGCATCGCTACTGGCTGCAAACTGCCAGTGACCGTCGCGCAGCTCACCCAGCAACCACACCTGACTTTCGCAGCCATGCACGCGGTTGGCTTCGTTTTTGTCTGCCAGGTCAAGCTCGGGCAGGCGTTGCCCCCATTGCATCAGCAAGCGCGCGCGTTGTTCCCAGCCTGTGCAGTGTTCAAAACTGTCGAGGGCGGCCTGTGCATCGGCGGGCAGGGTCATTGCAGCAACTCCAGCGCCTGGTCCAGCGCCTCGAAAAAACGCTGTAGATCGTCGGAGTCGTTGTACAGCGCCAGCGACACGCGGATAGCTCCGGCCAGACCGAAGCTTTTGAGCAGCGGCATGGCACAGTGATGACCGGCCCGCACAGCGATGCCTTGCTCAGTCAGCAGATGTGCCAGGTCGGCATTGTGCACGCCGTCAACCACAAAGCTCACCAGCGCCAGCTGTGGCGAACCCAGCAGGCGAACCCCCTGGCGTTGCGTCAAGCCGTCGATCAGCAGGCTGTGCAATGCGGCTTCGTGGGCTTCGACGGCTGCTTGATCCAGAGTGGACAGATAGCTGAGGGTTGCGCCCAGACCGATCACGCTGGCAATCGGCGGAGTACCGGCTTCAAAGCCCAGCGGTGCCGGGCGAAAGGTTGCGCTCTGGTAGTCAGCGTCTTGCACCATCTCGCCACCGAACTGCCAGTGCTGCAGGCGGGCCAGCGCGGCGTGGCGGCCAAACAGCACGCCCAGCCCGTCCGGGCCGTACAGTTTGTGGCTGGAGAAAACGTAAAAGTCGCAGCCCAGCGCGTTCACGTCATGCCGGCCATGGACGATGCCCTGGGCGCCATCAACCACGGTCAGCGCATTTTGCGCCTTAGCCAGAGCCAGCAGCTCAGGTAACGGCTGCCATACACCGAGCACATTGGATAACTGGCTGACGGCCAGCAGGCGGGTGCGGGGGGTGATCAGGCGGGCGGCGGCATCGAGGTCGATCACGCCGTCGGCATCCAGCGGCAGTACCACCAGAGTCAGTTTTTTACGCTTGGCAAGCTGTTGCCACGGCAGCAGGTTGGCATGGTGTTCCAGGGCGCTGATAACGATCTCGTCGCCCTGGGTAAATTGGTGTTCCAGCCCATAGGCCAGAAGGTTCAGCGCCGAGGTGGCGCCGTGGGTGAAAACAATTTGCCCGCAGTCGCTGGCGTTGAGCCATTGCGTCACTTTCTTACGGGTGTTTTCAAACGCCTGGGTCGCATGGGCCCCCGGCAGATGCTGGGCGCGGTGCACATTGGCTGCGCCATTGGCGTAGTAATGCTGCAGTGCGTCGAGCAGGGCCTGGGGTTTTTGTGTAGTTGCAGCGTTGTCCAGATAGGTCTGGTCCTGACGTTGCATGGCGGCGATGGCAGGGAAGTCAGCGCGCCAGGGGGAAGGCAAAAGCATGGTGTTCAGGGCTCTGTTGACGGGACCAGAGGCTGGCCCCGTCAGTGGCAGACAGACGCTTAGTTGTGAGCGTGCAGTGCTTCGTTCAGCTCGATGGCCGACTTGTGGGTTTTGCATTCCACAGCGCCGGTTTCCGAGTTGCGGCGGAACAACAGGTCTGGCTGACCGGCCAGGTCACGGGCCTTGACCACTTTGACCAGCTGGTTGTTCTCGTCCAGCAGCGCGACCTTGGTGCCGGCGGTTACATAAAGGCCGGACTCAACGGTGTTGCGGTCGCCCAGCGGGATACCGATACCGGCGTTGGCGCCGATCAGGCAGCCTTCGCCAACCTTGATCACGATGTTGCCGCCGCCCGACAGGGTGCCCATGGTGGAGCAGCCGCCGCCCAGGTCCGAGCCCTTGCCGACGAATACGCCCGCCGAGACGCGGCCTTCGATCATGCCCGGGCCTTCGGTGCCTGCGTTGAAGTTGACGAAACCTTCGTGCATCACGGTGGTGCCTTCGCCGATGTAGGCGCCCAGACGGATCCGCGCGCTGTCAGCGATACGCACGCCGGCCGGAACCACGTAGTCGGTCATTTTCGGGAACTTGTCGACCGAGAACACTTCCAGCAACTCGCCACGCAGGCGGGCTTCGAGCTGACGCTCGGCCAGTTCGCCCAGGTCGATGGCACCCTGGCTGGTCCATGCCACGTTCGGCAGCAGCGGGAACACGCCAGCCAGGCTCAGGCCGTGGGGCTTGACCAGGCGATGGGACAGCAGGTGCAGCTTGAGGTAGGCCTCGGGGGTGGAGGTCAGGGCTGCATCTTCGGCCAGCAGGGTGGCGACCAGCGGCTTGTGGCTTTCAGCCAGACGGGTCAGCAGGGCGGCCTGGGCGGTGTCGATCGGTTTGGCGATTTCAGCCATTTGTGCAGCTTGCGCGGTGCTGAAGGTGATTGCCTGGTTGCCGCCGGTGTAGCCCAGGATCGGGGCGATGGCTGCGATCAGCTCGGCCGACGGGTTAAGCAACGGTTGGGCGTAAAACACTTCCAGCCATGCGCCTTGACGATTCTGGGTACCAACACCAAAGGCCGCGCTGAATAGGGTAGTAGACATGCAATTACCTCTTGAACATAAATAAATGGGCGGGCTTTAAAGAAGGGCCGCCGCATAAAGATCTGGCTTGAAGCCAATCAGGGTTTTGTCTCCGAGATCGAGCACCGGGCGCTTGATCATCGAGGGTTGGGCAAGCATCAGTTCAATGGCTTTCGCCTGGTCGAGATCGGCTTTGCGTTCGTCGTCGAGTTTGCGAAAGGTTGTACCGGCGCGATTGAGTACCACTTGCCAGCCGTGCTCGTTGCACCATTGGGTCAGGTGCTCGCGGTCAATACCGCTGGCTTTGTAATCGTGGAAGTCGTAGCGCACGGCATGCTCATCCAGCCAGGTGCGAGCCTTCTTCATGGTGTCGCAGGCCTTGATGCCGAAAAGGTGCAACGTCTTGTTCGAATCGGTCACTGGATTGCCCCTCCTTTGAATACGCCGGGAAATGATCGGTGGCGGATTATGCCATGAGCAGCGGCCTTGGGCTCGGCCGGGTGCAAGCTTGGCATGTACGTGTGACAGGTCGTCGCATTGCGACTTTTGTTCAGCGGTCAGAGCCCGGGCTTAAAGGCTACTATGGTACGCAATGGGGAAATTGTTGCCTCATATGTTTTAAGGCTTATTGTTCGGGAATCCTGTTGATATGCAAACTGCCTATACCGTCCTCATCTTGCTGATGCTGGTGGGCGTCTCGCGTTTATTGGGGCGCGTGATTCCGCTGCCTCTGCCCCTGGTGCAGATTGCTGCCGGTGCAGTGCTGGCGTGGCCAACCCTGGGCTTGCACGTGGCGCTGAACCCCGAGTTATTTCTCTTTTTGTTTTTGCCGCCGTTGTTGTTCTCGGACGGTTGGCGCATGCCAAAGCGCGAATTCTGGCGCCTGCGGGGGCCCATTCTGACGCTGGCCGTCGGCTTGGTGCTGTTCACTGTCGTGGGGGCCGGCTACTTCATTCATTGGCTATTACCGAGCATTCCTCTACCCGTTGCGTTTGCCCTGGCCGCCGTACTGTCGCCGACGGATGCGGTGGCGGTATCGGCCATTGCCCAAAACCGGCTGCCGGCACCCCTGATGCATATGTTGCAGGGCGAGGCGTTGATGAATGACGCGACCGGCCTGGTGACCTTCAAGTTCGCCCTGGCGGCAGCCATCACCGGGGTTTTTTCCCTGGCCAATGCCAGCGTGACTTTTTTGCTGGTGGCTTGTGGCGGCCTGGCGATAGGTGTGGCATTGAGCTGGGTTGTAGGGCGCATGCGCTCGTGGATGATCACGCGGGGCTGGGATGATCCGGCCACGCATGTGGTGTTCATGCTTCT
The DNA here is from genome assembly GCF_904067025.1 of Pseudomonas paraversuta. Classification (NCBI taxonomy): domain Bacteria; kingdom Pseudomonadati; phylum Pseudomonadota; class Gammaproteobacteria; order Pseudomonadales; family Pseudomonadaceae; genus Pseudomonas; species Pseudomonas paraversuta. The sequence continues at coordinate 3,873,245 of NZ_CAJFDA010000001.1, read as the reverse complement.
GCTGCCGTTTGCCGCTTATGTACTGGCCGAGCGTCTGGGGGCTTCGGGTATTTTGTCGGCGGTAGCGGCGGGGATGATGCAGAGCTGGCTGGATTTGTTGCCGCGGCAAACCAGTACCCGGTTACTGAACCGCAGCGTGTGGTCGCTGCTGGAATTTGCCTTCAATGGCCTGATTTTCTTGCTGTTGGGCCTGCAGTTGCCGGATATCATCAAAGCCGTCGTCAGACTGGAGCCCACACTGTGGCCGACCCTGATGTATCGCTGCCTGGATGTAGTGGTGATCTTTCTGGTGCTGTTGGCGTTGCGTTTTATCTGGGTGCAGAGCATCTGGCGCTTGTCCGGCCTGTTGCGCCGCTGGCGCGGCAAGGGCGAGTTGACCATGGTGCCGACTGCACGTTCCTGCTGGTTGCTGACGGTGGGCGGGGTGCGTGGGGCCGTGACGCTGGCGGGCGTGATGTCGGTGCCGCTGTTGATCAGCGAAGGCCTGGATTTTCCGGAGCGCGAACTGTTGATCTTCATTGCCGCCGGGGTGATTTTGCTGTCGTTGATCGTGGCCTGCATTGCCTTGCCCCTGTTGTTGCGCGGTATCCCCAAGAGTCAGGACGATGCCATGCGGGCTGAAGTGCGCGAAGCGTGGCGGCGCACGGCGGAAGCGGCGATTCATGCGCTGGAGGCTGAAGAGGTGGTCGAGCCCGAGAAGCAGGATGCTGCGCTGGCGGCATTGGCGGCTGAATTGAAGGCGCGGATCATGTCCGAGTACCGGCATCAGCTTGAGGTGTTCAATGACTCGGCGGAAGCTCAGGCGCTGGCGTCGCAGATGGACCATCTGGAAAGCCGTTTGCGGCTCAAGGCGCTCAGGGCGCAGCGGCTGGAGCTGTACAGCTTGCGTCGCCACCATGAAATCGGTGATGACGTACTCAGTGAAGTCCTGCGGGATCTGGACTTGAGCGAGGCCAACCTGGGAACCGTGAAGTAGCCCGACATCTGCAGCAGCGAGCTCGCCTCATGATCTTTAAAGATCGCGGGGCAAGCTCGCTGCTGCAGGTCTGGAGGTTATTTGCGGCGCAGAATGAACTCGCGAATCCGTTCTGCGGCTTCTACGCATTCTGCCAGCGGCGCTACCAGTGCCATGCGCACGCGGCCGGCGCCGGGGTTGAAGCCGTCGACTTCGCGGGACAGGTACGAGCCCGGGACCACAGTCACCTGTTCTTCGGCGAACAGGTCGCGGCAAAAGTCTGCGTCATCCCCTTCAACTTTGGGCCACAGGTAAAAGCCGCCGTCCGGGCGCTGTACGTCGAGGACCGGGCCCAGGATTTCCAGCACCGCATCGAACTTCTCGCGATACAGGTCGCGGTTGGTGCGCACGTGGGCTTCGTCGTTCCAGGCCGCAATGCTGGCCAGCTGGGTTTGAACCGGCATGGCGCAGCCGTGGTAGGTGCGATACAGCAAAAACGCCTTGAGGATCTCGGCGTCACCGGCCACGAAACCCGAGCGCAGGCCTGGCAGGTTGGAGCGCTTGGACAGGCTGTGGAATACCACGCAGCGTTTGAAATCTTCACGACCCAGGTCTACGCAGGCGCTCAGCAGGCCGACGGGCGGTGTCTGCTCGTCGAAGTACAGTTCGCTGTAGCACTCGTCGGCGGCAATCACGAAGTCATGTTTGTCAGCCAGGGCGATCAGTTTTTTCAGGGTGTCGAGGGGGATCAGCGCGCCCGTCGGGTTGCCCGGTGAGCACAGGAACAGGATCTGGCAGTTGTCCCAGGTCTCGGCCGCTACGGCGTCGAAGTCCGGGTTGAAGCCATGTTCTGCCAGGCACGGCAGGTAGTGCGGTTTGGCGCCGGCGAGGAACGCTGCGCCTTCGTAGATCTGGTAGAACGGGTTCGGGCTGATCACCAGCGCGTCGTCGCCACGGTTGACCACGGTCTGGGTGAAGGCAAACAGCGCTTCACGGGTACCGTTGACCGGCAGGATGTTGCGCGCCGGGTCGAGCCAGCCTTTTGGCACCTGGAAACGTCGCTCGGCCCAGCCGCCAATGGCTTCGCGCAGGGCCGGGATGCCGAGGGTGGTCGGGTAGACCGCCATCTGGTCCAGGTTGTCGGCCAGGGCCTTGGCCACGAAATCCGGCGAGCGGTGTTTGGGTTCGCCAATGGACAACGCAATCGGGCGTTTGTCGGTGTTGGGCTGCACGCTGCCAAGCAGGGCGCGCAGTTTTTCGAACGGATAAGGCTGAAGCTGGTTTAGAGCGTTGTTCATTGGATGCGGGTCTCGCTCGGCGGCGCTTAAATGCTCAGGCGCCACGGTTCAGGGGTTGAGTCTTTGTCGACGGTCAGCTGTTCAACGATGGCTTCCTGCAAACGCATGCACAGCTGCGGATCGGACAGCGGCTGATTGTTTTCGTCAGTAACGAAAAACACGTCTTCGACGCGCTCGCCCAGGGTGGCAATTTTGGCGTTCTGCAACGACAGGTCGAACTCCAGAAAAATCATCCCGATACGGGCCAGCAGGCCGGGCCGGTCGGGTGCGCTGAGTTCCAGTACGGTCACCGGGCGCTGCGCGTCATTGTGAATCGTCACCTGGGGCGGGAAAGCAAAATGCTTGAGCTGGCGGGGAACCCGGCGCTGGATGATGTTGGGGTAGTCATCGGGGTTGCGCAGCGCTTCAGTCAGGCCCTTGCGGATTCTCTCGACGCGGGCCGGGTTATTGCCGATCGTTTCGCCGTCGTTGTCGAGCACGATGTAGGTATCGAGGGTGAACTTGCTGCTGGAGGTGATGATTCGCGCGTCATGAATGTTCAGGTTGAGCTGATCCATCGCGGCCACGGTTACGGCAAAGAAGTCATGCTGGTCGGGCGCGTAGATGAAAATCTGGGTGCCGCCTTCGAACTCGCGCTGGGTGGTTTCCTTGATCAGTACCAGCGGGCCGCCATCGGCCGGTTGTTGCAGGATGGCCTCGGTGTGCAGGGCCACATCGGCCGAGGTATGGCGCAGGAAGTAGTCGTCGCCAAGCTGGGACCAGAGTTGTTCCACATCGTCCTGGTCGTTGCCGTTGCGCACCAATATGTCCAGCGCGGCACTCTGGGTCTGGCGGATCTGCTCTTCGCGATCAACCGGGTTTTCCAGGCCGCGACGCAGTGCGCGCTTGGTTTCGGTGTAAAGCTGGCGCAACAGGCTGGCGCGCCACGAGTTCCACAGGGTCGGGTTGGTGGCATTGATATCGGCCACGGTCAGGACGTACAGGTAGTCGAGACGGGTTTCGTCGCCCACGATCTGGGCGAAGTCATGGATGACCTGGGGGTCGGACAGATCCTTGCGCTGGGCGGTGGTCGACATCACCAGGTGATTTTGCACCAGCCACACGATCAGGCGTGTATCCCACTGCGGCAACTGGTGGCGGATGCAGAACGCCTCGGCATCTACCGCGCCAATCTCGGAGTGGTCGCCATGCCGGCCTTTGCCGATATCGTGATACAGCCCGGCCAGGTAAATCAGTTCAGGCTTGGGCAGCTTGGCCATCAGCTTGCTGGCCAGCGGGAATTTCTCTGACACCTGGGTGTACTGCAATTTACGCAGATGCTTGATCAGGTTCAGGGTGTGGGCATCGACGGTATAGATGTGGAACAGGTCGTGCTGCATTTGCCCGACGATAAAGCCGAATTCGGGCAGGTAGCGTCCGAGAATGCCGTAGCGGTTCATCCGGCGCAGGTTGCGATGGATGCCGATCTTGCACTTGAACAGCTCGATAAACAGGCTGGTGTTGCGGATGTCTTTACGGAAGTCGTCGTCGATCAGGTAGCGGTGTTCGCGCAACAGACGAATGGTATCGGCCCGCACGCCCTTGATCTCGGGGTGCTGGGCCATCAGCAGGAAAATTTCGAGCATGGCAAACGGCGTGCGTTTGAACACATGGTCGCTGGTGGCCTCGATGTAGCCATCGTGCAGCTGGAAGCGCGAGTTCAGCGGGGCAGGCGGCGCGGCGTCGTCGGGTGCCAGAATCACTTCTTCGAAGTGCTGGATGATCAGGTCGCTGAGCTGGGCGATGCTCATGACCACCCGGTAGTACTGCTGCATGAAGTTTTCGATGGTCTGTTTGGTATCTTCGCCGGTAAAGCCGAGCAACTCGGCGATGCTGCGTTGATGATCAAACAGCAGGCGGTCTTCAGCGCGGCCGGCGAGCATGTGCAGGGCGTAGCGGACTTTCCACAGGAACTCTTGCGAGGATGCCAGCAGGGCGTGCTCGCTCTCGACCAGGAAACCTTCACCCGCCAGGGCGCGCAGATTGAGGGTGCCGTACTGACGTCGGGCCACCCACAAAATGGTCTGGATATCGCGCAGGCCGCCCGGTGAGCCTTTGACGTTGGGCTCCAGGTTGTATTCCGTGTCGTTGTATTTGTGGTGACGAGCTTTCTGCTCGGCACGCTTGGCCAGAAAGAAATCCTTGCTGGGCCACATGTGGGCGGTACTGGTGACGTCCAGCATGCGCTGGCGCAGGCGCTCAGGGCCGGCCACGGTACGGCTTTCCATCAGGTTGGTGATGATGGTCAGGTCGGCACGGGCCTGCTCGGCGCATTCGTCCACCGAGCGCACGCTCTGGCCAACTTCGAGACCGATGTCCCAGAGCAGGGTCAGAAAGCGTTCGATGGAGTCGCGGAAAATTTCGTGATCGGCGTTGTCCAGCAGGATCAGCAAATCGATGTCGGAGTAGGGGTGCAGTTCGCCACGGCCGTAGCCGCCGACGGCAACCAGGGCGATATCGGCCTGGTTGCTCCAGCTGAACTGATCCCACGCCTGTTGCAGGATATTGTCGACGAACCAGGCGCGATCTTCGATCAGGCGTCGAATATCGCGGCCACTGCGAAAGCGTTCGTCCAGAGCCTCTCGCGCCTGGCGGATGGCCTTTTTGAAAGCGGCAATGGGGCTTGCCTTCAACGCCAGTTCGGCCTGGAACTGGCCGCGGTCAAAAAGTTCGGGATCCACCTGCGGCATCGATTGGCTTTCCTATCGCTGTAAAGCTTTTATATAGGGAGAATCTATATAGAGACTGCTTGAGGTATCAGGCCGAAACGCGAGGGATGGTGTCATCGCTGCGCAGGGTGAAGATCTCGTAGCCCGTCTCGGTCACCAGCAGGGTGTGTTCCCACTGCGCTGACAGCTTGCGGTCCTTGGTGATTGCGGTCCAGCCATCACCCAGAACCTTGGTATCGGCTTTGCCCTGGTTGATCATCGGCTCGATGGTGAAGGTCATGCCTGCTTTGAGTTCCATGCCGGTGCCGGCGCGACCGTAGTGCAGGATTTGCGGCTCTTCGTGGAAGACCTTGCCGATGCCGTGGCCGCAGAACTCGCGAACTACCGAGAAGCCGTTCTTTTCAGCGTGCTTCTGGATCACTTCGCCGATGTCGCCCAGGCGGCAGCCCGGTTTGACGATTTCGATGGCCTTGTACATGCATTCCTGGGTCACTTGCGACAGGCGCTCGGCCCAGACCGGTACCTTGCCGACGTGGAACATGCGGCTGGTATCGCCGTGGTAACCGTCCTTGATGACGGTAACGTCGATATTCAGGGTGTCACCGTCTTTCAGCACCTTGTCGCCCGGGATGCCGTGGCACACCACATGGTTGATCGAGGTGCAGATGGACTTCGGAAAGCCTTTGTAGTTGAGCGGAGCGGGGATGGCCTGCTGCACGTTGACAATATAGTCATGGCAGATGCGGTCCAGCTCTTCGGTGGTAACGCCGGGCTTGACGTGCTCGGCAATCATTTCCAGGACTTCGGCGGCCAGTTTGCCGGCGATACGCATTTTTGCGATGTCCTCGGGGGTTTTGAGGGTGACGGTCATTCGGGCTCTCTTCGCGCGTTGGCGCTCATCATCAGGATTGCGGGGGTGCTTTGCTGCTGCACACCGCCATAAAAATGCGATTCTAACAGACGGTCGGCGATAATCATGGGCCTCTCGCCATCGCTTCTCTTAATAGAATGGGGCATTCTGGCTCTATTCCAGACCCTGCGCAAAAGGGCGAGGAAGAAAGTCTGATTCCGTGTTTCGTTTTTTGCGCATCTTGTGGTATAAAATGCGCCGCTTTCCGGGTATAGCCCGCTAAGCACAAACCCACACACGTATCGACACGATGACCTGGGTGCCTTCAGCTCGAAGCTGCTGGTTGGTCGTTGGGATACGTGGAGGCCTAACCCGACTTACTAAGGAACTACCATGTCCCAAGTCAACATGCGCGATATGCTGAAGGCCGGTGTGCACTTCGGTCACCAAACCCGTTACTGGAACCCGAAGATGGGTAAATACATCTTTGGCGCGCGTAACAAGATCCACATCATCAACCTTGAAAAAACCCTGCCAATGTTCAACGAAGCTTTGACTTTCGTAGAGCGTCTGGCCCAGGGCAAAAACAAGATTCTGTTCGTCGGCACCAAGCGTTCCGCTGGCAAGATCGTTGCTGAAGAAGCAACCCGTTGCGGTTCGCCGTACGTTGATCACCGCTGGTTGGGCGGCATGCTCACCAACTTCAAAACCATCCGTGCTTCCATCAAGCGTCTGCGTGACCTTGAAATCCAGGCCGAAGACGGTACTTTCGCCAAGCTGACCAAGAAAGAGGCGCTGATGCGCACTCGCGATCTGGAAAAGCTGGATCGTAGCCTGGGTGGTATCAAGGACATGGGCGGTCTGCCAGACGCACTGTTCGTTATCGACGTTGATCACGAGCGTATCGCGATCACCGAAGCTAACAAGTTGGGTATCCCGGTTATCGGCGTTGTCGATACCAACAGCAGCCCAGAAGGTGTTGACTACATCATCCCGGGTAACGATGACGCAATCCGCGCTATCCAGCTGTACATGGGTGCGATGGCTGATGCTGTGATCAAAGGCCGTAACCACGTTGCTGGCGGCACCGACGTTTTCGTCGAAGAAGCTCCGGCTGCAGCGGTAGTTGAAGGCTGAGTAATTAACGCCTAGCGTTTACTCAGTACGCAAAAAGGGGGCTTGGCCCCCTTTTTGCCACCTCGAAATCCATTTGTTGGAAGTTGCCCTGGCGTTGCTGTATCAGATTACGGCTGGCAGGGTTGTATCGAGGCATGCTTCACACGAATTGAACGCCCGTTCGGTCGGGTGGAATGGTTGAAAACCTATCCAAGAGGAATTTTGAAATGGCAGAGATTACTGCAGCGTTGGTTAAAGAACTGCGTGAGCGTACCGGCGAAGGCATGATGGATTGCAAGAAAGCCTTGACCAAGGCTGGCGGCGACATCGAAAAAGCCATTGATGACATGCGTGCTTCGGGCGCCATCAAGGCTGCCAAAAAAGCAGGCAACGTTGCTGCTGAAGGCGCTATCGCAGTTAAAGTTGCTGAAGATGGCAAATCTGCCGTTATTCTTGAAGTTAACTCGCAAACCGACTTCCTGGCTCTGCAAGACGACTTCAAAAAATTCGTTGCTGACAGCGTAGAAAAAGCTTTCGCTGAGAAGCTGACCGACGCAGCTCCGCTGATCGCTTCGCAAGAAGCTGATCGTCTGGTTCTGGTTGGTAAAGTAGGCGAGAACGTAAACATCCGTCGCCTGGCCCGCATCGAAGGCGACGTTGTTGATGCTTACCTGCACGGCAACAAGATCGGTGTTGTAGTAGCTCTGAAAGGCGGCAACGCCGAGCTGGCACGTGACATCGCCATGCACGTAGCTGCAAGCAACCCTGAGTTCCTGCTGCCATCGCAAGTTTCCGCTGACGCTATCGAACGCGAAAAAACCGTGTTCATGAGCCTCAACGAAGACAAGATCAAAGGCAAGCCAGCAGAAATCGTTGAAAAAATGGTTGCCGGTCGTATCAGCAAGTTCCTGGCTGAAGCCAGCCTGGTTGAACAAGCTTTCGTTAAGAACCCGGAAATCAAGGTCGGCGAACTGGCCAAGAAAGCCGGCGCTGAAATCGTTTCCTTCACCTACTTCAAAGTAGGCGACGGTATCGAGAAGCCAGTTGATGACTTCGCTGCTGAAGTTGCTGCACAAGTGGCTGCAAGCAAGCAATAAGACGGTTCTAAACTGTCGACCCGAAGAGGCTGCCCGCTCACGCGCGCAGCCTCTTTTCAAATGGGTGGGGATTTTCCCTTCCCGGCGGAACCGGTTTACAAAATAGTGTTCCGATGGTGCTGCTGTGCAGTGCCAGCTAGAGTAAGCGCGGGCTGTAAACAGCCTCGCACAGATTTTTTATAAAACGCGGCAGGAGAGATTCGCAATGGCTCAGCAGGGCAGTGGTTATCAAGCTCGCTATAAACGCATTCTACTCAAGCTAAGCGGCGAAGCCCTGATGGGCTCTGAAGAGTTCGGGATCGATCCCAAAGTTCTCGACCGCATGGCGCTGGAAGTCGGCCAGCTGGTTGGTATCGGTGTTCAGGTAGGGTTGGTGATTGGTGGTGGCAACCTGTTCCGTGGGGCTGCGCTGAGTGCTGCAGGTATGGATCGCGTTACAGGCGACCATATGGGCATGCTGGCAACCGTGATGAACGCCCTGGCCATGCGCGACGCGCTGGAACGTGCGAATATCTCCGCCATCGTAATGTCGGCCATTTCCATGGTGGGCGTGACTGATCATTACGATCGTCGCAAGGCCATGCGTCACCTGAACGCCAAGGATGTGGTGATTTTTGCTGCAGGTACCGGCAATCCATTCTTCACGACGGATTCGGCTGCCTGTTTGCGTGCCATTGAAATTGACGCTGATGTGGTGCTCAAGGCAACCAAGGTCGACGGCGTGTACACCGCAGATCCATTCAAAGACCCGCATGCCGAGAAGTTCGATCATCTGACTTACGATGAAGTACTGGATCGCAAGCTGGGCGTAATGGACCTGACGGCTATCTGCTTGTGCCGCGACCATAAAATGCCATTGCGTGTATTTAACATGAACAAGCCCGGCGCCCTGCTTAATATTGTCCATGGCGGCGCTGAAGGCACTCTGATCGAGGAAGGTCAACAATGATCAACGAAATCAAAAAAGACGCTCAAACGCGCATGCAGAAATCGCTGGAATCTCTGTCCCATGCATTTGGCCAGATCCGTACCGGCAAGGCTCACCCGAGCATTCTGGGTAGCGTGATGGTGCCTTACTACGGCTCGGATACTCCGATCAGCCAAGTGGCCAACATCACTGTCAAAGACTCCCGTACCCTGCAAGTCGTAGCGTTCGAGCGCAATATGCTCGGTGCGGTAGACAAGGCAATCCAGAGCGCCGGTCTGAACCTCAATCCGACCAACCTGGGCGAATTGCTGCTGATCTCCATGCCTGCCCTGACTGAAGAAACCCGCAAGGTGTTCGCCAAGCAGGCCCGTGACGCAGCTGAAGATGCCCGCATTGCTGTGCGTAATATTCGTCGCGATGCGCTGAGCCAGTTGAAAGATCTGGTCAAGGAAAAAGAAATCAGCGAAGACGAAGAGCGTCGTGCTGCTGATGATATTCAGAAGCTGACCGACAAGGCTGTAGCTGATATCGAAACTGCCACCAAGCAGAAAGAAGCTGACCTGATGGCCGTATAAGGGTCTGGGCGTTTTATGGAAATGACCAAGCAGGCTGAGCCGTCATCGGTGCCGCGACACGTCGCCATCATTATGGACGGTAATAATCGCTGGGCGAAAAAACGCTTTATGCCGGGTGTTGCCGGGCATAAAGCGGGAGTGGATGCGGTTCGCGCAGTGATTGAAGTGTGTGCCCAGGCCAAGGTCGAGGTACTGACGCTGTTCGCGTTCTCCAGTGAAAACTGGCAGCGCCCGGCAGCAGAAGTCAGTGCCTTGATGGACTTGTTCTTCCGGGCACTGCGTCGTGAGGCCAAGCGCCTCAATGAAAACAACATCAGTCTGCGGATCATTGGCGACCGCTCACGCTTTCATCCCGATTTGCAAATGGCGATGCGTGAAGCGGAAGCAATGACTGCGGGTTCTGAGCGCTTTGTGCTGCAGATCGCCGCTAACTACGGCGGTCAGTGGGACATCGCCCAGGCCGCTCAGCAGTTGGCGCGTCAGGTGCAGGCAGGGCATTTGCAGCCTGAAGACATCACCCCTGACGTGTTGCAAGCCTGTCTGGTAACGGGTGATCTGCCTTTGCCTGATCTGTGCATTCGCACCGGTGGCGAGCATCGCATCAGCAATTTTCTGCTGTGGCAGCTGGCCTATTCCGAGTTGTACTTCTCCGACCTGTTCTGGCCGGACTTCAAACACGAAGCCATGCGTCATGCATTGGCTGATTTCGCTTCTCGCCAGCGCCGCTTCGGTAAAACGAGCGAGCAGGTTGAGGCTGGAGCCCGGGTTTAATGCTTAAACAACGAATCATTACTGCTCTTATCTTGCTGCCAATTGCCCTGTGCGGTTTTTTCCTGCTTGAGGGGGCCGGCTTTGCGCTGTTTATTGGCCTGGTCGTGACCCTGGGGGCCTGGGAATGGGCACGCCTGGCGGGCTTTGAAGCTCAGTCGGCCCGCGTTGCCTTTGCTGCGGTTGTAGCCTTGCTGCTGTTTGGCCTGCACATATTCCCTGATCTGGCGCCATGGGTGCTGGGTGCTGCGGTTCTGTGGTGGGCAGTGGCAACTTACCTGGTGCTGACCTTTCCGCAATCAGCGGTGCACTGGTCAACGACTGCGACCAAGCTGGTCATCGGCCTGCTGATTCTGTTGCCGGCCTGGCAGGGTCTGGTGCTGATCAAGGCGATGGCGCTGGGTAACTGGTTGATCATGGCAGTGATGGTTCTGGTGTGGGGTGCCGATATCGGCGCCTATTTCTCGGGGCGTAAATTCGGCAAGCGCAAGCTCGCACCGAAAGTCAGTCCGGGCAAAAGCTGGGAGGGTGTATTTGGCGGCTTGTTGCTGAGCTTGCTGATCACCGCTGCGGTCGGTGTGGTGCGTGGCTGGAGCGCCTCCGAGATGTTTGCCGCACTGGTCGGTGCTGGCGTGATCGTATTGATTTCGGTGGTGGGTGACCTCACCGAAAGCATGTTCAAACGCCAGTCCGGGATCAAGGACAGCAGTAACCTGCTGCCTGGCCATGGTGGTGTTCTGGACCGCATCGACAGTTTGACTGCGGCGATCCCGGTATTTGCTGTATTGCTGTGGATGGCGGCGTCATGAGCCGTCCACAACAGATTACTGTTCTGGGGGCTACGGGTTCGATTGGCCTGAGCACCCTGGATGTTGTTGCCCGTCACCCTGATCGCTATCAGGTGTTCGGTTTGAGCGGTTACAGCCGTCTCGCCGAGCTGCTGGCGTTGTGCATTACCCACAAGCCAAAGGTTGTGGTCGTGCCGGATGATCGTGCGGCCAGCCAGTTGCTGGCCGGCCTGCGCTCGGCAGGGCTCGGTGTCGAGGTCCTGGTGGGTGAGGAAGGCCTGTGCCAGATTGCTTCGGCGCCCGAGGTTGATTCGGTCATGGCGGCGATTGTTGGTGCTGCGGGCTTGCGTCCGACACTGGCAGCGGTCAATGCAGGCAAAAAAATCCTGTTGGCGAATAAAGAAGCGCTGGTGATGACCGGCGACCTGTTTATGCAGGCTGTTCGCCGCAGTGGTTCGGTGCTGTTGCCCATTGATAGTGAGCACAACGCCATTTTCCAGTGCCTGCCGCAGGATTTCGCCCGAGGCCTGACTAATGTTGGCGTTCGCCGGATTCTGTTGACGGCGTCTGGCGGACCTTTTCGCCAGACCCCCCTGGCGGAGCTTGAGCACGTTACGCCGGATCAGGCCTGTGCCCATCCCAACTGGTCGATGGGGCGCAAGATTTCCGTAGACTCTGCCAGCATGATGAACAAGGGCCTGGAATTGATCGAGGCTTGCTGGCTGTTTGACGCCAGACCGGACCAGGTCGAGGTGGTCATCCATCCGCAAAGCGTGATTCATTCGCTGGTCGATTATGTGGACGGTTCGGTGCTTGCCCAGCTGGGTAATCCGGATATGCGCACTCCGATTACCAATGCCCTGGCATGGCCTGAGCGCATTGATTCGGGGGTCGCGCCGCTGGATCTGTTTGCAGTTGCGCGTCTTGATTTCCAGCGCCCGGATGAGCAGCGCTTTCCCTGCTTGCGCCTGGCCCGTGAAGCGGCCATGGCGGGCAACAGTGCGCCGGCGATGCTGAATGCGGCGAACGAAGTAGCGGTTGCGGCCTTTCTTGATGGCCGAATCCGTTACCCGCAAATTGCCCGTATCATCGAAGACGTTTTGAACAGTGAGCCTGTGGTTGCAGTAGACGAGTTAGAGGCGGTCTTCGCCGCCGATACCAAGGCGCGAATGCGGGCTGAACAGTGGTTGAGTCGTAACGGCTGATAAGTGGTGCTTGCCGGAACCGGACAGGATCGCGGAGAAAGTAGATGAGTGCGCTATATATGATTGTTGGCACCCTGGTGGCATTGGGTGTGCTGGTCACTTTTCATGAATTCGGTCACTTTTGGGTGGCGCGCCGTTGCGGCGTCAAGGTTCTACGTTTCTCCGTGGGTTTCGGTACGCCTTTGCTGCGCTGGCATGACCGCAAGGGTACCGAGTTTGTCATTGCAGCCATCCCGTTGGGTGGCTACGTGAAAATGCTCGACGAGCGCGAAGGCGAGGTTCCCGCCGATCAGCTGGATCAGTCCTTCAATCGCAAGACCGTTGGTCAGCGCATAGCCATTGTCGCCGCCGGGCCGATCGCCAACTTCTTGTTGGCGATGGTGTTTTTCTGGGTGCTGGCAATGATGGGCAGCCAGCAGGTGCGGCCTGTAATCGGTGCCGTAGAAAGCGCCAGCCTGGCAGCTCAGGCCGGCCTTGTGGCCGGCCAGGAAATCGTTGCCATCGACGGCGAGCCGACCGTTGGCTGGTCGAACGTAAACCTGCAACTGGTCCGCCGTCTGGGCGAAAGCGGTTCTATCCAGATCGCAGTGCGCGGGCCGGGCTCGGATGTCGAGACTTCGCATCAGTTGATCCTGCATGACTGGCTCAAGTCTGCTGACGAGCCGGATCCGATCAAGTCGCTGGGTATTCGCCCGTGGCGCCCCGAGTTGCCGGCAGTGCTGGCAGAGCTTGACCCGAAAGGCCCGGCACAGGCTGCCGGACTTGAAATCGGTGACAAGCTGTTGGCCATCAACGATCAGGCCATCAACGACTGGCAGCAGGTGGTTGACTGGGTTCGCGTGCGGCCGGACTCCCGTGTTGTGTTGCATGTCGAGCGCGACGGGGTTGCGCTTGATGTCCCTGTTACCCTTGCGGCTCGCGGCGAAGGTAAGGCGGCAACCGGCTATCTGGGGGCGGGGGCCAAAGGTGTCGATTGGCCACCGGCAATGATTCGTGAGGTCAGTTACGGCCCGCTCGCCGCAATCGGGGAGGGTGCAAAGCGTACGTGGACCATGAGCGTATTGACTCTCGATTCGCTGAAGAAAATGTTGTTCGGTGAGCTCTCGGTAAAAAACTTGAGTGGACCGATAACCATTGCTAAAGTGGCGGGCGCTTCTGCCCAGTCGGGCGTCGTGGATTTCCTGAGTTTCCTGGCTTATCTGAGTATTAGCCTTGGGGTTCTGAATTTGTTGCCCATCCCTGTACTGGATGGGGGGCATTTATTGTTTTATCTGATCGAGTGGGCGCGTGGTCGTCCCTTGTCGGATCGGGTGCAGGGTTGGGGGATGCAGATCGGTATCAGTTTGGTGATCGGGGTGATGTTGCTTGCTCTGGTCAACGATCTGGGACGTCTGTAAACACTTCGCTGAATTGCGAATCTGCCGCATTTTGCGGCAGTTTGTTTATTGCCAGTTGGAATAAGAAAGGACTTCATGAAACGTCTGCTGCTAACTGCGGTTCTCGCCGTACTGATGATCGCCGAAGTTCACGCCGAGTCCTTCACTATCTCTGATATTCGTGTCAACGGGCTGCAGCGGGTTTCCGCCGGTAGCGTGTTTGGTGCGTTGCCTCTGAACGTGGGTGAAGTAGCGGATGACCGCCGTTTGGTGGAATCCACTCGTGCGTTGTTCAAAACCGGTTTCTTTCAGGATATCCAACTGGGTCGTGATGGCAATGTGCTTGTCATTACGGTTGTCGAACGTCCATCCGTCTCCAGCATCACCATCGACGGTAACAAGGCGATCTCCACTGATGACCTGATGAAAGGGCTCAAACAGTCGGGCCTGGCCGAAGGTGAAATCTTCCAGCGTGCAACCCTTGAGGGTGTACGCAACGAGCTGCAACGCCAGTATGTTGCCCAGGGCCGCTACTCGGCCACGGTTGACACCGAAGTGGTGCCCGAGCCGCGTAACCGCGTTGCCCTGAAGGTCAACATCAATGAAGGCACGGTTGCTGCTATCCAGCACATCAACGTGGTGGGCAACACCGTCTTCCCTGAAGAAGATCTGGTTGACCTCTTCGAACTGAAAACCACGAACTGGCTGTCGTTCTTCAAGAATGACGACAAGTATGCTCGTGAAAAACTGTCGGGTGACCTTGAGCGTCTGCGCTCTTACTACCTCGATCGCGGCTATATCAATATGGATATCGCTTCGACCCAGGTATCGATCACCCCCGACAAGAAGAACGTCTACATCACGGTCAACGTGAATGAAGGCGAAAAATACAATGTCGGCGAAGTGAAACTGAGCGGTGACCTCAAGGTTCCTGAAGATCAGATCAAATCGCTGTTGCTGGTTCAGCCAGGGCAGGTGTTCTCGCGCAAGCTGATGACCACTACCTCCGAACTGATTACCCGTCGTCTGGGTAACGAGGGCTACACCTTCGCCAACGTGAACGGTGTGCCTCAGCCAAACCCTGAAGATCACACGGTAGCCATCACTTTTGTGGTTGATCCGGGCAAGCGTGCTTACGTGAACCGCATCAACTACCGCGGCAACACCAAGTCTGAAGACGTGGTTCTGCGTCGCGAAATGCGCCAGATGGAAGGTGGCTGGGCTTCGACTTACCTGATTGACCAGTCCAAGGTTCGCCTTGAGCGTCTGGGCTTCTTCAAGGAAGTGAACGTTGAAACTCCGGCTGTGCCAGGCACTGACGACCAGGTTGACGTGAACTACGCCGTAGAAGAGCAGGCTTCGGGTTCGATCACTGCCAGCGTCGGTTTTGCCCAGAGCGCCGGTTTGATCCTGGGTGGCTCGATCACGCAGAACAACTTCCTGGGTACGGGTAACAAGGTCAGCATTGGCCTGACCCGCAGCGAATACCAGAGCCGCTACAACTTCAGCTACGTTGATCCGTACTGGACTGCAGATGGCGTAAGCCTGGGCTACAACGTGTTCTACCGCACCACTGACTACAAAGATCTGGACGTTGACGTTGCCAACTACTCCGTTGACAGCCTGGGTGCAGGCGTCAGCATGGGCTACCCGATCAGCGACACCTCGCGTCTGACCTATGGTCTGACCGTGCAGCAGGATGAAATCAGTACCGGTCAGTACACCGTTGACGAGATTTTCGACTTCGTAAACCGTGAAGGCACCAAGTACCTCAACTTCAAGGCATCGGTCGGCTGGTCTGAATCGACCCTGAACAAAGGTGTACTGCCAACACGCGGCAGCTCGCAGAGCCTGGTGCTTGAAAGCACGATTCCTGGCAGCGACCTGCAGTTCTACAAGCTGGACTACCGTGCCCAGCTGTTCCAGCCGTTGACCGACACCTACACCATGCGTCTGCACACAGAGCTGGGCTATGGCGACGGTTACGGTTCGACTGAAGGCCTGCCGTTCTACGAGAACTACTACGCCGGTGGTTTCAACTCGGTACGTGGTTTCAAGGACAGCGCTCTGGGCCCTCGCAGCACGCCTAGCTCGGGTAAAAACCCGGGCACCATCGCTGACCCTGATCAGGATCCGCTACCATTTGGTGGTAACGTGCTGATCCAGGGCGGTGTGGAAGTTCTGTTCCCGATGCCGTTCGTCAAAGATCAGCGCTCCCTGCGGACCTCTGTGTTCTGGGATGTTGGTAACGTGTTCGACACCAACTGCAAGGGCGATACCAAGGATTGCGACATCAGCTTTAGCAACATGGCCAGCTCTGTCGGTGTTGGCGTGACCTGGGTGACTGCACTTGGCCCGCTAAGCTTCAGCTTGGCAATGCCGGTCAAGAAACCGGATGACGCAGATACCCAGGTATTCCAGTTCTCCCTCGGCCAGACTTTCTAAAAGCCTGACTTTAGACACAGACAACAGTTTTTTTAGGAGTGCATCGTGCGCAAGTTGACTCAATTGGTTCTCCTGGCTTCGGTCCTGGTCGCTGGCCCAGCCTTTGCTGATATGAAAATTGCCGTACTGAACTATCAGATGGCATTGCTGGAATCTGACGCTGCCAAGCGTTATGCCGTGGATGCCGAGAAGAAATTTGGCCCGCAACTGACCAAGCTCAAAAGCCTGGAAAGCAGCGCCAAGGGTATTCAGGATCGTCTGGTAAAAGGCGGCGATAAAATGCAGCAGGGCGAGCGTGAGCGTCTGGAGCTTGAATTCAAGCAAAAGGCCCGCGATTTCCAGTTCCAGTCCAAGGAACTGAACGAAGCCAAAGCAGTTGCTGACCGTGAAATGCTGAAACAGCTCAAGCCAAAACTGGACAGCGCTGTTGAAGAAGTCATCAAGAAAGGTGCCTTTGACCTGGTATTCGAGCGTGGTGCTGTGATTGATGTCAAACCTCAGTACGACATCACTCGCCAGGTTATCGAGCGCATGAATCAGCTGAAGTAATTATGACTGCGACTATAAAACTCGGCCAATTGGCCGAGTTCCTCGGTGCCACCTTGCGTGGCAGCGCGGAGAAAGAAATTACTGGGCTAGCCACTTTACAAGAGGCTGGCCCAGCTCAGTTGAGCTTTCTGGCCAATCCCCAGTACCGAAAATTCCTTGTCGACTGCCACGCGGGAGCTGTATTGCTCAAGCCGGACGATGCCGAGGATTATGTCGGTGATGCGCTATTGGTACCTGATCCTTATCTGGCATATGCCCGAATTTCCCATTTGTTCGATCCCAAGCCCAAGGCGGCGCCCGGCATTCACCCGACGGCAGTCATTGCTGTTGATGCGGTGATTGATCCGCTGGCCAGCATTGGTGCTTTTGCAGTGATTGAAAGTGGTGCTCGAATCGCTGCC
Source organism: Pseudomonas paraversuta (assembly GCF_904067025.1). Lineage (NCBI taxonomy): Bacteria > Pseudomonadati > Pseudomonadota > Gammaproteobacteria > Pseudomonadales > Pseudomonadaceae > Pseudomonas > Pseudomonas paraversuta. The sequence continues at coordinate 3,856,186 of NZ_CAJFDA010000001.1, read as the reverse complement.
GGCGTCACGGTCGGTCCCCACTGCTTTATCGGGGCCCGTTGTGAAATCGGCGAGGGCGGCTGGCTGGCCCCGCGGGTAACGCTTTATCACGACGTACGCATCGGCAAGCGCGTGGTGATTCAGTCGGGTGCTGTGCTGGGTGGTGAGGGTTTTGGTTTCGCCAACGAGAAGGGTGTCTGGCAAAAGATCGCGCAGATCGGTGGGGTAACCATCGGTGATGATGTCGAAATTGGCGTCAACACCGCCGTCGACCGCGGTGCTTTGGCCGATACGGTGCTGGGTAATGGCGTCAAGCTGGATAACCAGATCCAGATCGCCCATAACGTTCAGGTCGGTGACCATACGGCCATGGCTGCCTGTGTGGGCATTTCCGGTAGCACTAAAATCGGCAAGCACTGCATGTTGGCGGGTGGTGTCGGTTTGGTGGGGCACATTGAAATTTGTGACAACGTGTTCTTGACTGGTATGACGATGGTGACTCACTCGATTACCAAACCAGGCGCCTATTCTTCAGGGACCGCCATGCAGCCGGCGGCCGAATGGCGCAAGAGCGCGGCACGTATTCGTCAGCTGGACGATATCGCCAGACGGCTTAAACATCTGGAAAAGCACGTCGGGGAAGTGACCCCGGACGGTAAAGCTTCTTCAGAGGGCTAATACATTTTCCATATCAAGTGTGCATAGCCACTGGTTTGCTTCCTTGATTTGCTAGAGGAGCGCGCCTTAGTCGCGCGCGCCCAATCTTTATTACAGGCTTCCCCACGAAATGATGGACATCAACGAGATTCGCGAATATCTGCCCCACCGTTACCCGTTCCTGCTGGTGGATCGCGTAGTGGATCTGGATATCGAGAACAAGCGCATTCGTGCCTACAAGAATGTCAGCATCAATGAACCTTTTTTCAACGGTCACTTTCCGGCGCACCCAATCATGCCCGGCGTTTTGATCATTGAAGCGATGGCTCAGGCAGCTGGTATCCTTGGCTTCAAAATGCTCGACCTCAAGCCTGCCGACGGCACGCTTTACTATTTCGTGGGCTCCGACAAGCTGCGCTTCCGTCAACCGGTCACCCCGGGTGATCAACTGATTCTTGAAGCCAAATTTCTGAGCTGCAAGCGTCAGATCTGGAAGTTCGAGTGCCAGGCTTCGGTTGATGGAAAGCCGGTTTGCTCGGCTGAAATTATCTGTGCGGAACGCAAACTATGAGTTTGATTGACCCTCGCGCAATCATCGATCCGACGGCCATATTGGCCGACGACGTCGAGGTCGGCCCATGGTCGATCATCGGCGCAGGTGTGGAAATCGGCGAGGGGACAGTGATTGGGCCGCATGTGATTCTCAAGGGCCCAACCAGGATCGGTAAGCACAATCGTATCTACCAGTTCTCTTCGGTAGGCGAGGACACACCTGATCTGAAGTACAAGGGCGAAGAAACCCGCCTGGTGATCGGTGACCACAACGTCATTCGTGAAGGGGTCACCATTCATCGCGGTACCATTCAGGATCGCGCCGAAACAACCCTGGGCGATCACAATCTGGTCATGGCTTATGCCCACATCGGCCATGACAGCGTGATCGGCAATCACTGCATTCTGGTCAATAACGCTGCCCTGGCGGGCCATGTGCACATGGGTGACTGGGCGATCCTGTCCGGTTTTACTCTGGTTCATCAGTTCTGCCATATCGGCGCCCACAGCTTCTCGGGCATGGGCACCGCCATTGGCAAGGACGTACCGGCATTTGTGACGGTGTTTGGCAGCCCTGCGCAAGCGCGCAGCATGAACTTCGAAGGCATGCGCCGTCGCGGTTTCAGTGAAGACGCCATTCACGCGTTACGCCGCGCCTATAAAGTGGTGTACCGCCAGGGCCTGACCGTTGATCAGGCGCTGGCCGAACTGGCTGAGCCTGCTGCGCAATTCCCTGAAGTTGCAATGTTTGTTGAGTCGATTCAATCCTCCACCCGCGGCATTACGCGCTAGTCATGGCTAGATTGCGTATCGCGCTGGTGGCAGGGGAGGCTTCGGGCGACATTTTGGGCTCGGGGCTGATGCGGGCACTCAAGGCACAGCATCCTGATGTCGAATTTATCGGCGTCGGCGGCCCATTGATGGAAGCTGAGGGCATGACCTCTTACTTCCCGATGGAGCGTCTGTCGGTCATGGGGCTGGTTGAGGTGCTGGGTCGTTTGCGCGAATTGCTCAAGCGCCGCAAGCTTCTGGTCCAGACCCTGATCGCAGAAAGGCCCGATGTCTTTATCGGCATCGATGCGCCTGACTTCACGCTCAATATCGAACTCCAGTTACGTCGTGCCGGGATCAAAACCGTGCACTACGTCAGCCCTTCCGTGTGGGCGTGGCGTCAGAAGCGAGTGCTGAAAATCCGCGAAGGCTGCGATTTGATGCTGACCTTGCTGCCGTTTGAAGCCAGGTTCTATGAAGAGCACGGTGTACCTGTGCGTTTCGTCGGACACTCTCTGGCAGACACCATCCCGCTTGAGGCCGACAAAGCCGGTGCGCGTGCCGAGCTGGGGTTGCCTGAGGGGCCGCTGGTCGCTTTGATGCCGGGCAGTCGCGGTGGCGAAGTGGGTAAGCTGGGCGGGCTGTTTCTGGATGCTGCGCAAAAAATTCGTGAAGCACGACCTGATGTGCGGTTTGTCCTGCCTTGCGCCAATGCGGCGCGCCGGGCGCAAATTGAACAGTTGCTGGTCGGGCGTGATCTGCCCCTGACCTTGCTCGACGGCCGCTCGCATCTGGCCCTGGCGGCTTGTGATGCGGTATTGATTGCATCCGGTACGGCCACCCTGGAAGCGCTGCTGTACAAGCGCCCGATGGTGGTGGCTTATCGTCTTGCAGGTCTGACCTACTGGATTCTCAAGCGTCTGGTCAAAAGCCCCTACGTGTCATTGCCCAACCTGCTGGCTCAACGGATGTTGGTGCCTGAACTGTTGCAGGATGCGGCTACCCCGCAAGCATTGGCGCAAACCCTGCTGCCCTTGCTGGACGGTGGCGAAGAGCAGACCCGGGGCTTTGACGAGATACACCGTACATTGCGTCTTGACGCTTCCAATCAGGCCGCCAAAGCGGTGCTGGATCTGATTGCGCAATCCAAATGAGTAAAGTAACCATGCAAATCGGGCTGGACTTCAATCTGGTCGATCTGGCCGAAGACCTTGTGGCCGGCGTCGATGAGGTGGGCCGCGGGCCGTTGTGCGGCGCGGTAGTGACCGCAGCGGTAATTCTTGACCCTGCGCGTCCCATCGCCGGGCTCAATGATTCGAAAAAGCTCACCGAAGCGCGGCGTGAAAAGCTTTACGACGAAATCTGCGAAAAAGCCCTGAGCTGGTGTATTGCCCGGGCCGAAGTTGAAGAAATCGACGAGCTGAATATTTTGCACGCCACCATGCTGGCCATGCAGCGGGCTGTCGAAGGCCTGAGCATTACCCCCAAGCTGGCCATGATCGATGGCAACCGCTGCCCTAAACTGGCGATGCCGGCTGAGGCCGTGGTTAAAGGCGATAGCAAGGTTCCGGCGATTGCAGCGGCTTCGATTCTGGCCAAGGTCAGTCGTGACCGGGAGATGGCCGCCTTTGAGTTGATCTATCCCGGCTATGGCATCGGCGGACACAAGGGTTATCCGACCCCGGTACACCTCGAGGCGCTGGAACGCCTTGGTCCCACGCCGATACACCGGCGTTCGTTTGGTCCGGTGCGTCGGGCCTGGGAAGCCCGCGAGGCGACCGAGATTTAGCCCCAAGGCTGATGTTTTTGCCAAGGCCCGGTACAATCCGGGCCTTGTTGTTTCTCAAAGCTTAAAGACAGGATCACCATGCCGGCTTCATTCGTTCACCTGCGCCTGCACACTGAATACTCCCTGGTCGATGGCCTGGTGCGGATCAAACCGCTGATCAAAACCCTGGCCGGGATGAATATGCCCGCCGTGGCGGTGACCGACCAGAACAACATGTGTTCTTTGGTCAAATTCTATAAAGCGGCCATGGGCGGCGGGATCAAGCCGATTTGCGGGGCTGACCTGTGGTTGTCGAACAAAGACCCGGAAAACCCGGTGAGTCGCCTTAGCCTGTTGGCGATGAATGGCGTCGGCTACCGCAATCTGACTGAACTGATCTCCCGTGGCTTTATTGATGGTCAGCGTAACGGCCAGGTCATTATCGAGCGCGAATGGGTAGCCGAGGCTGCTGAAGGCCTGATCATGCTTTCGTCAGCCAAGGAGGGTGAAATCGGCATCGCGCTGATCAGTGGCAACACTGAAGAGGCCGAGGTTCTGGCCCGCGAATGGATGACCGTATTCCCGGACCGGTTCTATCTCGAGGTTCAACGCACCAAACGTCCCAATGACGAAGAGCACCTGCATGCAGCGGTAGCGCTGGCAGAGACAGTCGGCGCGCCACTGGTGGCGACCAACGATGTGCGCTTCATCAGGCAAGAAGACTTCGAAGCCCACGAAACCCGTGTCTGCATCGGTGAAGGCCGGGCGCTGGACGACCCGCGCCGCTCGAAAAACTACAGCGACCAGCAGTACCTGAAAAGCGCCGAAGAAATGGCCGAGCTGTTCAGTGATTTGCCAGAGGCGCTGGTGAACTCGGTTGAAATCGCCAAGCGCTGCAACATCGAAGTAAAACTGGGCAAACACTTTTTGCCCAACTTCCCGATTCCCGATGGCATGACCATCGATGAGTATTTCCGCAAGGTGTCCTTTGACGGTCTGGAAGATCGCCTCAGCGTTCTGCTGCCTAAAGACACCACCGAAGACTATGACGCCAGGCGCCAGGTGTATGTCGACCGGCTGAATTTCGAACTGGATATCATCATCCAGATGGGGTTCCCCGGTTACTTCCTGATCGTAATGGACTTTATCCAGTGGGCTAAAAGCAACGGCGTACCCGTTGGCCCGGGTCGAGGGTCGGGTGCCGGGTCACTGGTGGCCTATGTGCAGAAGATCACCGACCTTGATCCGCTGGAATACGACCTGCTGTTTGAACGATTCCTTAACCCGGAACGGGTATCGATGCCCGACTTCGACGTCGACTTCTGCATGGATGGTCGAGACCGGGTCATTGAGTATGTAGCCGAAAAGTATGGTCGCAACGCGGTAAGCCAGATCATTACCTTTGGTTCGATGGCTGCCAAGGCGGTAATCCGTGACGTGGCCCGGGTCCAGGGCAAGTCCTACGGCCTGGCGGACCGTCTGTCGAAGATGATTCCGTTCGAAGTCGGCATGACCCTGGAAAAAGCCTACGAGCAGGAAGAAATCCTGCGCGACTTCATCAAGGTCGATGAAGAAGCGGCCGAGATCTGGGACATGGCCCGCAAGCTCGAGGGCGTAGTCCGTAACGTTGGCAAGCACGCGGGTGGCGTTGTAATCGCGCCGACCAAACTTACCGACTTTTCGCCGATTTACTGCGACGAAGAGGGCGGCGGCCTGGTAACCCAGTTCGACAAGGACGACGTTGAGTCGGCCGGTCTGGTGAAGTTCGACTTCCTGGGGCTACGGACCCTGACAGTCATCGACTGGGCGCTGAAAACCATCAACCGTGATCGCGCCAAGGTAGACGAGCCGCCTCTGGATATCGCTTTCATTCCGCTGGATGACAAGCCGACCTATCAGTTGCTGCAAAAGGCCGAAACCACTGCAGTGTTCCAGCTTGAGTCGCGGGGCATGAAGGAGCTGATCAAAAAGCTCAAGCCCGACTGCCTGGAAGACTTGATCGCACTGGTGGCCCTGTTCCGTCCGGGGCCTCTGCAGTCAGGCATGGTTGATGACTTTATCAACCGTAAACACGGTCGTGCCGAACTGGCGTACCCGCACTCGGACTACCAGTACGAAGGGCTCAAGCCGGTATTGGCCCCGACATACGGCATCATTCTGTATCAAGAACAGGTGATGCAGATTGCCCAGGTCATGGCCGGCTACACCCTGGGTGGTGCCGACATGTTGCGCCGGGCCATGGGCAAGAAAAAGCCCGAAGAAATGGCCAAGCAGCGCGGCGGCTTTATCGAGGGTTGTGCCAACAACAATATCGATGGCGACCTTGCCGGTAACATTTTCGACCTGGTAGAGAAATTTGCCGGTTATGGCTTTAACAAATCCCACTCTGCCGCCTACGGTCTGGTGTCGTACCAGACGGCATGGCTGAAAACCCATTACCCGGCGCCGTTCATGGCTGCGGTACTGTCGGCGGATATGCACAACACCGACAAGGTCGTGACCTTGATCGAAGAAATTCGCACCATGAAGCTGCGTCTCGACGCGCCGGATGTGAATGCTTCGGAGTTCAAGTTCACGGTTAACGATGAAGGGCGGATCATTTACGGTCTGGGTGCGATCAAGGGCGTAGGCGAGGGGCCAGTAGAGGCCATCACCGAAGCTCGCCAGGACGGTCCGTTCACCGATTTGTTCGATTTCTGCGCCCGGGTCGACCTCAAACGCATCAACAAGCGAACCCTGGATGGTCTGATCCGTAGCGGTGCGCTGGACCGTCTGGGGCCGTTTTTCCATGATGAACCCAAGGCCTGGCAGGCGAGTATCGACCAGAATCGCGCGGTATTGCTGGCTGCGATGGAAGAGGCGATCAAGGCTGCCGAACAAACCGCCCGCACCCACGACAGCGGGCACGCCGATCTGTTTGGCGGCCTGTTTGTCGAGGCGGATGCCGACGTCTACGCCAATCACCGCAAGGCCAAGGAACTAACGCTCAAAGAGCGTTTGAAGGGCGAAAAAGACACCCTGGGCCTGTACCTGACCGGCCATCCGATTGACGAGTATGAAGGCGAGATCCGCCGTTTTGCCCGTCAGCGGATCATTGATCTCAAGCCGGCCCGGGATACTCAAACGGTCGCCGGCATGATCATCGCTTTGCGGGTCATGAAGAACAAAAAAGGCGACAAGATGGGCTTCATCACCCTCGACGACCGGTCGGGACGGATTGAAGCCTCGCTGTTTGCCGAGGCATTCCATTCGGCGCAATCGCTGTTGCAGACGGATGCGATGGTGGTGGTCGAAGGTGAGGTCAGCAATGACGACTTCTCCGGCGGCCTGCGCCTGCGGGTCAAGCGTGTGATGAGCATGGAAGACGCCCGAACCAGCCTGGCCGAAAGCCTGCGTCTGAAAGTTGTACAGTCCGCGCTCAAAGGTGATCAACTGCGCTGGCTGGGCGATTTGTTCAAGAAACACCGCGGCGCATGCCCGATCACCATGGAATACACCGGAGTGGGGGCCAAGGCGACGCTGCAGTTTGGCGAGACCTGGAGAATCGATCCGGCTGACAGCTTGATTCAAGCCTTGCGTGACCAGTTTGGGCGAGACAACGTCTTCCTCCAATACCGTTGACGGTCAGGGGTGCGAGAAGCGCCCTGACCTCGACCCGAATTTTTAATCTCGACCTGAGAGCGCCTGTCCCTTAAGGTAGGCGCGATACAGATCAACCGGCTGCCCCAGTTCGGTTAAAAGCACCAGCAAATGCTGGGTTTTAACTCTTCTGGCATGCTTTGCCGCCGACCCAAGACGGATGCTTATGAACCCGAATTTTCTTGATTTCGAACAGCCGATTGCTGACCTGCAAGCCAAAATCGAAGAGTTGCGCTTGGTTGGTAACGACAATTCGCTGAACATCAGCGATGAAATCTCTCGTCTGCAAGACAAAAGCAAAACGCTGACTGAAGATATTTTCGGCAAGCTGACCAGCTGGCAAATTGCCCGTCTGGCCCGTCACCCGCGCCGTCCTTACACCCTGGACTATATCGAGCACATCTTCACCGAGTTCGATGAGCTGCACGGCGACCGCCATTTCTCGGACGACGCTGCCATTGTTGGCGGTATTGCCCGTCTGGACGATCAGCCAGTGATGGTGATTGGTCACCAGAAGGGCCGTGAAGTGCGTGAAAAGGTACGCCGCAACTTCGGCATGCCGCGCCCGGAAGGCTACCGCAAGGCTTGCCGTCTGATGGAAATGGCCGAACGTTTCAAGATGCCGATCCTGACCTTCATCGACACCCCTGGCGCTTACCCGGGGATTGACGCTGAAGAGCGCAACCAGAGTGAAGCAATCGCCTGGAACCTGCGGGTGATGTCGCGCCTCAAAACCCCGATCATTGCCACTGTTATCGGTGAAGGTGGTTCGGGTGGTGCGCTGGCAATCGGCGTCTGCGATCAGTTGAACATGCTGCAGTATTCGACCTATGCGGTGATTTCGCCGGAAGGTTGTGCATCGATTCTGTGGAAAACCGCCGAAAAGGCGCCGGATGCTGCCGAAGCGATGGGCATTACTGCCGAGCGTTTGAAAGGTCTGGGTATTGTTGACAAGGTCATCACCGAGCCATTGGGTGGCGCGCACCGTGATCCGGTGGCGGCTTCCGCTTCGATTCGTGCCGAGCTTGCCTCCCAGCTGGACATGCTCAATAAACTCGATCACGAAGCGTTGCTCAAGCGTCGCTATGAGCGACTGATGAGCTACGGTCTCTGACAGGGGCATTGTAGGAGCCAGCTTGCGCGCGAGCTCTTCGTTGCTGCGTTGTAAGGCTAGCTCCTACAGGATTGTGCGATGTCCAACCTCTCAATCCTGCTTCTCAAAGCCCTCGAGCCCTGGCGCAATGCCAGGGCCTGGCATGTAGCGCTCTCCGGCGGTCTCGATTCGACCGTGTTGCTGCATGTTCTCGCTCAACTTCGTCAAACCCGTTCTCTGCCTCCTCTGAGCGCCATCCATGTCCATCATGGTCTTCAGGCTGCGGCAGACGCGTGGCCGGCCCACTGCCAGGCACTCTGTGATGCGCTGGGAGTGCCGCTGCAGGTTGTACATGTGCATGTGCAGGCCGGAGCAAGTCTTGAGCGTGCGGCCCGTGAGGCTCGCTATCAGGCGTTCGTGACGCTTACGCGAGCGCAAGAGGTGCTGCTCACCGGTCAGCATCGCGACGACCAGGCGGAAACCCTGCTGTTTCGTCTGCTGCGCGGGGCCGGAGTGAGCGGCCTGGCTGCGATGCCGCGTCAGCGTCGGCTGGGTGAAGGCAATTTATGTCGACCTTTGCTGGATGTGTCGCGCACCGTCCTGGAGGCCTACGCGCGGGAACACAGCCTGAGCTGGATTGAAGATCCGTCCAATCAGCAGACCGACTTTTCGCGAAATTATTTGCGCCATGAGATTTTCCCGCTGCTGACCCGGCGCTGGCCGCAAGCAGCCGCCAGCATGGCGCGCAGTGCGGCCCACTGTGCCGAGGCGCAGGGCCTGCTCGATGACCTGGCCCGGCAGGACCTGCAAGCTGCGGGGGCGGTCAGCGAGTTCGACTGGCTCGGCTTGCCCTCGCTGGAGCTTGCGCCGATCACCTGCCTGTCACCGGCCCGGCAACGCAATGCGTTGCGTTACTGGCTGGCGGCATTCAGTCAATTACCGGATACCGATCATTGGGCCGGTTGGGATGCCTTGCGCGATGCCCGGGGCGACGGGCAACCGCTCTGGAAACTTGCCGAAGGCGAGTTGCACCGTGCAGGCGGGAGGATCTGGTGGCTGGCCGGTGACTGGTTGCGCCAGCCGCCAGCTTCTGTGCAATGGCACAACCCGCATCAACCACTGATATTGCCCGGCAACGGCCAGTTACGTCTGTCGGGGGATATACCCGATGGCTCCGTGCAAGTGAGCTATCGTCAGGGGGGCGAGGTGATGACGGTGAAAAACCGTGGTCATCGTGACCTGAAGCGACTGCTCAACGAGCAGGGGTTGCCATTATTTGTCCGTGGCAGATTGCCGCTTCTGTATGTAAACGGGCAGTTATTGGCAGTGGCAAACCTCCCGGGACTGGACTGCGGCCCCTGTGGACGCTGGCAATTGCACTGGCTGCCAACTAAGAGCGATCAAGGTTTGAGCTGAAAGGGTGTTTCCGGTAGACTACGCTCCCTTCTTGATACAACTTCTGTAGATTCACCAGAATTGCAGATGTTGCCGATTACCAAGCAGTCTTTGCTGGGCGATTTTAAAAAAATGTGTGGCTTGTATCGAACCGTTGGTTTCCATCGGTCTGTTTCAACGCAGCAGTTTTTCGAAAGGTGCACTGTGACTAATGCTGGTGATTGGGGGCTTCGGCCTTCCTTCGCTTTCCCCGGCGGCTCTGACCGCTTTAACGCAGACTTCTAGGGTTTTTCATGACGCGCTACATCTTCGTCACGGGCGGTGTTGTTTCTTCATTGGGGAAAGGCATTGCCTCGGCTTCATTGGCAGCCATCCTGGAGGCGCGGGGACTTAAGGTCACCATGCTGAAGCTGGACCCCTACATCAACGTTGATCCGGGCACCATGAGCCCGTTCCAGCACGGTGAAGTGTTCGTCACACACGACGGCGCAGAGACCGACCTGGACTTGGGTCATTACGAGCGGTTTATCCGCACGACCATGACCCAGAACAACAACTTCACCACGGGCCGTGTCTACGAACACGTCCTGCGCAAGGAGCGCCGTGGTGATTACCTGGGTGCAACCATCCAGGTAATTCCGCACATCACCGACGAGATCAAGCGTCGAATCATCAAGGGCGCCGGCGATGCCGACGTAGCGATGGTTGAGATTGGCGGCACTGTGGGTGACATTGAGTCGCAACCGTTCCTCGAGGCAATCCGTCAGCTGCGCATCGAAGTAGGCGCCAAGCGCGCCATGCTGATGCACCTGACTCTGGTTCCGTATATCGCCACTGCTGGCGAAACGAAAACCAAACCAACGCAACACTCGGTTAAAGAATTACGTTCCATCGGCCTGCAGCCAGATGTTCTGATCTGCCGTTCCGATCACCATGTCGATATTTCCTCGCGTCGCAAAATCGCGTTGTTCACCAACGTTGAAGAGCGTGCGGTGATTTCGCTGGAAGACGCCGACACCATCTACCGTATCCCGGGCATGCTGCACGCTCAGGGTCTGGATGATTTTGTCGTTGAGCGTTTCGGTCTGGAATGCAACAGCGCCGACCTGTCCGAATGGGAACAAGTGGTCGACGCCAAGCTCAATCCTGAGCACGAAGTCACCATCGCCATGGTCGGCAAGTACATGGAACTGCTGGATGCGTACAAGTCGCTGATTGAAGCGATGAGCCACGCCGGTATTTCCAACCGTACCAAGGTCAACCTGCGTTATATCGATTCTGAAGACATCGAAAACAAAGGTACTGAACTGCTGGAAGGTGTCGATGCCATTCTGGTTCCGGGCGGCTTCGGTCTGCGCGGCGTAGAAGGCAAGATCACTGCGGTTCAATATGCTCGCGAAAACAAGGTGCCATACCTGGGTATCTGCCTGGGCATGCAAGTGGCGGTTATCGAGTTCGCACGTAACGTGCTGGGCTGGAAAGACGCCAACTCCACCGAGTTCGATCGCAACAGCGGCCACCCGGTTGTGGGCCTGATCACTGAGTGGGAAGACGCCACCGGTGCTGTTGAAACCCGTACCGAAACTTCGGATCTGGGCGGCACCATGCGTCTGGGTGCACAGGACTGCCAGCTTACCGCCGGCTCTCTGGTTCACGACTGCTATGCCAAGGACGTGATCGTTGAACGTCATCGCCATCGCTATGAAGTGAACAACAACCTGCTGCCTCAACTGATGGAAGCCGGCCTGAAAGTAACCGGTCGTTCCGGTGACGGCGCGCTGGTAGAAGTGGTTGAAGCACCGGATCATCCTTGGTTCGTTGCTTGCCAGTTCCACCCGGAGTTCACCTCCACGCCACGTGACGGTCATCCGTTGTTCACGGGTTTCGTCAAGGCTGCACTGGCTCAGCACGAAAAAAACGCTTAAGCAGCAGGGTGTAATGGAAAGTCCGCGCAGGTTCTGGCGGACTTTCCAGAAGATCACCCTGGTTTTTGCGTGCTACCGACTACCGACGACCACGTGTTTGCCTTGGCAGCCGCGGTCGCCGATGTCTGCGGCAGACACTTCTGTGAAGAGTTTTCCGACAATAGAAACCGCATCACCCTCGTTTCTCCGGTAAAGTACCGCACGATTTCTCGGACCCCTGGCTCCGAACCTTATCGTCCTCAAGGCTGCCTGCAGATTGGCCCTTGTCGATGATGACAAAATTTCCCTCAGCTGCGTCGTTTTCGTCAACTTTGGAGTGTTTACAACAATGGCAAAAATCGTCGACATCAAAGGTCGTGAAGTTCTCGACTCCCGTGGCAACCCCACCGTGGAAGCGGACGTGCTTCTCGACAACGGCATCATCGGCAGTGCTTGCGCGCCTTCCGGTGCTTCCACCGGTTCCCGTGAAGCGCTGGAACTGCGTGATGGCGACAAGAGCCGTTACCTGGGCAAAGGCGTTTTGAAAGCCGTTGCCAACATTAACGGCCCGATTCGCGATTTGCTGCTGGGTAAAGACCCGGTTGATCAAAAAGCGCTGGACCACGCGATGATTGCGCTGGACGGCACTGAAAACAAAGGTTCCCTGGGCGCTAACGCCATCCTCGCTGTATCCCTGGCAGCTGCCAAGGCTGCGGCTCAGGACCAGGACCTGCCGCTGTACGCACACATCGCCAACCTGAACGGCACCCCGGGTGTTTACTCGATGCCGGTACCGATGATGAACATCATCAACGGTGGCGAGCACGCAGATAACAACGTCGACATTCAAGAGTTCATGGTGCAGCCGGTTGGCGCCAAGACCTTTTCCGACGCGCTGCGCATGGGTACTGAAATCTTCCATCACCTTAAAGCTGTACTCAAGGCTCGTGGCCTGAGCACTGCAGTGGGCGATGAGGGTGGTTTCGCACCTGACCTGGCTTCCAACGAAGATGCACTGAAAGTGATCTCCGAAGCTGTCGCCAATGCCGGTTACACCCTGGGCACTGACGTGACCCTGGCTCTGGACTGTGCGGCCAGCGAATTCTACGAAGACGGCAAGTACAACCTGTCTGGCGAAGGCCAGGTGTTCAACTCCGAAGGTTTTGCCGAGTACCTCAAAGGTTTGACTCAGCGCTACCCGATCATCTCCATTGAAGATGGCCTGGACGAGTCTGACTGGGATGGCTGGAAAATCCTGACCGACAAAGTCGGTGAGAAAGTTCAGCTGGTAGGGGACGACCTGTTCGTAACCAACACCAAGATCCTGAAAGAAGGCATCGATAAGAAGATCGCCAACTCGATCCTGATCAAGTTCAACCAGATCGGCACCCTGACCGAAACCCTGGAAGCTATCCAGATGGCCAAGGCCGCTGGTTACACTGCAGTGATTTCGCACCGTTCCGGCGAAACCGAAGATTCCACCATTGCCGATCTGGCAGTGGGTACTTCGGCTGGCCAGATCAAGACCGGCTCTCTGTGCCGTTCGGATCGCGTGTCCAAGTACAATCAATTGCTGCGTATCGAAGAGCAATTGGGCGCAAAAGCCAAGTACAACGGTCGCAGCGAGTTTCGCGGCTAAGCAGTTGGTGGTAAAAAGACAGCAGGTTGTGTCGGAATTTTCGCTTAGACGAGTTTTTTGACACTAATCTGAATCTGTACAAGCCTGGGTTCTCCAGGCTTTGTACTATTGGTTGTTTACGTTTTTCGGCATGGCTGTCTTTTCACTGGATACCTGATATTCGATGCGCAGTCCTAATTGGTTGTTTCTCATCTTGCTCTTGCTGCTGGCTGGCCTACAGTATCGCCTGTGGGTGGGGAATGGCAGTTTGGCGCAGGTTACCGACCTGACCCAGCAAATCGCCGATCAGCATGCTGAAAACGAAGTATTGCTGGAGCGCAACCGTGTGCTGGATGCGGAAGTTCTGGAGTTGAAAAAAGGCATGGAGACCGTTGAAGAACGTGCTCGCCATGAGTTGGGCATGGTCAAGGAGGGCGAAACCCTCTACCAGTTGGCCCAATGAGTTCCCTGTCACCGGCCTTCTGGGCCGTGATTCCTGCCGCGGGCGTTGGTGCCCGTATGGCCGCGGACCGTCCCAAGCAGTATTTGCAGTTGGGCGGGCGCAGTATTCTGGAACACAGCCTCGGCTGTTTTCTTGACCATCCGGGCCTCAAGGGGCTGGTGGTCAGCATTGCTTCTGATGACCCTTTTTGGCCTTCCTTGCCCTGTGCCGCCGATCCACGGATCGCCCGGGTAGAGGGCGGGCGCGAGCGTGCCGATTCGGTGCTCAATGCGTTGCTGCATCTGCATGCACTGGGCGCGTCTGATGACGATTGGGTGTTGGTTCACGATGCCGCACGCCCGAACCTGTCCCGTGAAGATCTGGACAAATTGCTGCGCGAACTGGCCCTCGACCCGGTCGGTGGCTTGCTGGCGGTTCCTGCGCGGGACACGCTCAAGCGCGTCGACAAGCATGGCCGTGTGGTTGAAACCGTCGATCGCAGTCTGATCTGGCAGGCGTACACGCCGCAGATGTTCCGTCTGGGAGCATTGCACCGGGCCCTGGCTGATAGCCTGGTGGCAGATGCCAAAATCACTGATGAATCCTCAGCCATGGAGTGGGCGGGCCTCGCGCCGCGCCTGATCGAGGGTCGCTCGGACAACATCAAGGTGACCCGCCCCGAGGACCTCGAGTGGCTGCGGTTGCGCTGGGTCAATCGTTGATCCCTCTGTAGCAGCGAGCTTGCCTCGCGATCTTTTAAAAGATCAAAAGATGGCGAGGCAAGCTCGTTGCTACAGGTTTCTAACCCAAATACTCCTCACGCTTTGCCAATCCTTCCTTCAGATAGTCCACCAGCTTCCTGACCTTTGGCGACAAGTGCCGTTGCTGCGGATAGAGCGCCCAAACCGCGGTATTGGGTGGCTGATGAGTTTCTAGCAAAGACACCAGAGCCCCGGTCTTCAAATGCTCCAGCACGTAATAGTCCGGTAGCTGGCACAGCCCGACCCCCAGCAGGGCTGCATCCAGTACTGCCTGCCCGCTGTTGCAGCGCCAGTTGCCTTGCACCCGCTGCGAAAATTCGCGCCCGTCCTGCTGCAATTGCCATAGATCTGAGCTGCCAATCAAACAGTTGTGGCGGCTCAATTCCGACAGGCTATGGGGGCGGCCGTAATGTTCCAGGTAGGACGGCGATGCACACAGATACATACGTCGTGGTGCCAGGCGGGTGGCCACCAGTCGTGAGTCCTGCAGCCGGCCCAGGCGGATGGCCAGATCAAGGCTCTCGTGCACCAGATCCAATGGACGATTGCTCAGTTCGATATCGACCCGTAACTGCGGGTACAACCCCATAAAACGTGTCACCAGCGGCACGATAAAGCGTTCGCCGTAGGCCACGGCGCAGGTCATTCGCAGCATGCCTTTGGGTTCGCTGGCCAGGTCGCCGACTGCACGCAGGGCTTCTTCGCGGCCGTCTTGCAAGCGCTGGCAGTGCTGTAAAAATGTCTGACCGGCCTCGGTCAGGGTTACCCGGCGCGTACTGCGATAAAACAGGCGGGTTTGCAGGCGTTCTTCGAGTCGGGCGACCTGGCGGCTTATGTGCGATGAGGACACGCCAAGGCGTTCTGCAGCAGCGGTGAACTGGCCGCATTCGGCCACCGCAACAAACTCATCAATGCCTTCCCAGCGGCTCTCATTCACAGTTGATTATCCCTGTATGGCAATAATGTTTTGCTTTTGTCCGGATTATTAATCAGTCAGCGCTGATTTACACTCCTGGTCTTGTTTTAACTTTGCTGGAGTCGATTGATGATCAAGTCACGTGCTGCCGTAGCCTTCGAGGCCAAGAAACCGCTGGAAATCGTCGAAGTTGACGTTGCGATGCCCAAGGCGGGTGAAGTGTTGCTGCGGGTGGTGGCTTCGGGTGTATGCCATACCGATGCCTACACCTTGTCGGGGGCCGATCCGGAGGGCATCTTTCCGTCGATTTTGGGCCATGAAGGCGGCGCTATAGTTGAGGCGATCGGCGAAGGTGTTACCTCCGTCGCAGTGGGCGATCACGTCATCCCGCTGTACACGCCGGAATGCCGCAAGTGCAAATTCTGCCTGTCAGGCAAAACCAACCTGTGTCAGGCGATTCGTGCCACCCAGGGTAAAGGCCTGATGCCGGACGGCACCACGCGCTTCTCCTACAAAGGGCAGCCAATTTTCCATTACATGGGCACCTCTACCTTTTCGGAATACACCGTGTTGCCGGAAATCTCGGTGGCCAAGATTCAAAAAGACGCACCGCTGGAGAAGGTCTGCCTGCTGGGTTGTGGTGTCACCACGGGTATTGGTGCCGTGATCAATACTGCCAAGGTCAAGCCGGGCGACACCGTAGCCATCTTCGGCCTGGGCGGCATCGGCCTTTCAGCGGTGATCGGCGCAGTAAAGGCCAAGGCCGCGCGGATCATTGCCATCGATATCAACCCGGGCAAGTTTGAAATCGCCAGGCAACTGGGCGCGACCGATTGCGTCAACCCGAAGGACTTTGATCGCCCGATTCAGGAAGTGATAGTCGACATGACTGACGGCGGCGTCGATTTTTCTTTCGAGTGCATCGGCAATGTGCAACTGATGCGTGCGGCACTGGAGTGCTGCCACAAAGGTTGGGGCGAGTCCGTCATCATCGGTGTCGCCGGTGCCGGTCAGGAAATTTCGACCCGTCCGTTCCAGTTGGTCACCGGCCGAGTCTGGCGTGGATCGGCCTTTGGTGGCGTGCGTGGGCGCACTGAGTTGCCAAGCTATGTCGACATGGCGCAAACCGGCGAAATCCCGCTGGACACTTTCATTACCCACACCATGGGCCTGGAAGACATCAACAAGGCTTTCGACCTGATGCACGAAGGCAAAAGCATTCGTACTGTAATCCACTTCTGACGAAGAGCTGCAAGCTACAAGCTATAAGCGGGAGAAACACATGCCCGCTTTTACTTGTGGCTTGCAGCTGAAAGCTTGGAGCTGTCCATGACACTGGAAAATATTTCATGCCAGAAAAGCTTCGGTGGCTGGCACAAGCGCTACCGGCACCGTTCTGAAGTGCTGGGTTGCGACATGGTATTTGCCGTGTACTTGCCGCCCCAGGCCGAGCAGGGCGCCAGGCTGCCGGTGTTGTACTGGCTGTCGGGTTTGACCTGTACCGATGAAAACTTCATGCACAAGGCCGGCGCTATGAAAATGGCCGCCGAGCTGGGGCTGATTATTGTGGCGCCGGACACCAGCCCCCGTGGCGACGGGGTTCCGGATGATCCGGATGGCGCCTGGGATTTCGGCCTGGGTGCAGGTTTTTACCTGAACGCAACGCAGCAGCCTTGGGCTCAGCATTACCGCATGCATGATTATGTGGTGCAGGAATTGCCGGCATTGGTTGAAGCGCATTTCCCTGCCTCGCAAAAACGCGGGATCAGCGGACACTCCATGGGTGGCCACGGAGCTTTGGTTTGTGCGTTGCGCAATCCGGGGCGCTATCAGTCGGTGTCCGCTTTTGCGCCGATCAGCAACCCGATGGATTGCCCGTGGGGGCAAAAGGCCTTCTCCCATTATCTGGGGGATGAGCGCTCGCGGTGGCGTGAATGGGACGCGTGCATTTTGATCAGCGAGGCCCGTGAAAAGCTGCCGCTATTGGTGGATCAGGGAGATCGGGACGACTTTCTGAGTGTGCAGCTCAAGCCCGAGGCACTGCAGCAGGCTGCGAAACTGGCGGGTCATCCGTTGAACTTGCGTCTGCAGCCGGGCTACGACCATAGCTATTTTTTCATCGCCAGCTTTATTGACGACCACTTGCGTCACCACGCGAGCGCACTAAGCGCTTAATAGTGGGTAGAATCACGCCCTGACTTAATCGGGGCGTTTTTTTATGCGTATTGGCCACGGCTATGATGTGCACTGTTTTGCTGAAGGCGATTTTATAACCCTGGGCGGCGTGCGGATCTCCCACAAATTCGGGCTGTTGGCCCATTCTGATGGCGACGTGCTGTTGCACGCACTCAGCGATGCTTTGCTGGGCGCTGCGGCGCTGGGCGACATCGGCAAGCACTTTCCTGATACCGACCCGACTTTCAAGGGCGCAGACAGCCGCGTCCTGTTGCGTCATGTCGTCGGGCTGATCCATGCCAAAGGTTGGAAAGTCGGCAATGTCGACAACACCATCATTGCCCAGGCGCCAAAAATGGCGCCGCATATTGAAACGATGCGCGCGCTGATTGCGGCGGATCTAGAGGTTGATTTGGACCAGGTAAACGTAAAAGCCACCACCACCGAAAAGCTCGGCTTTGTCGGTCGTGAAGAAGGCATCGCTGTGCATTGCGTCGCGTTGTTGGTTCGCGGATGAACGAGTTTGATCTGCTGGGGCCGCTGGCTTACGGCGAGCCTTTGGGGACCGCGGTGCTCAAGGCCACGGCTGAAGACTTCCAGGTTGATGAAGTGCTGGATATTCCGTTGTCCGGTGATGGCGAGCATCTGTGGTTGTGGGTCGAGAAGCGGGGGCTGAACACTGAAGAAGCCGCACGGCGGATCGCCAAGGCCGCAGGCGTGCCGCTGCGTACGGTCAGTTACGCAGGCTTGAAAGACCGTCAGGCCCTGACGCGCCAGTGGTTCAGCGTGCAGTTGCCGGGCAAGGCCGATCCTGACATGTCGGGCGCTGAAAACGACACCCTGCGAATTCTCAAAAGCACACGCCACAAACGCAAGTTGCAACGCGGCGCCCATGCTGCCAACGGTTTCACCCTGCGCCTGACGCAACTGGCCGGGGACAAGGAAGCGTTGGCGCAACGTCTTGAACTGATCGCCAAACAGGGCGTACCGAACTATTTCGGCACCCAGCGTTTCGGCTGGCAGGGCGGTAATTTGGGTGAGGCCCGTGACTATGCGGCGCGCAAAGCCTTGCCGGAGCAGCGCAATGTGCGCTCGCGGCTGTTGTCCACCGCTCGCAGTTATCTGTTCAATCAGGTGCTGGCGGCGCGGGTAGCCGATGGTAGCTGGCAACGTGCACAGGTTGGCGATTTACTGGCCTTTACCGACAGTCGCAGTTTCTTTGCGGCGGGTGAGGCTGAATGCAGCGACCCGCGACTGAGCATTCTCGACCTTCATCCCACCGGTCCCTTGTGGGGCGAGGGCGAGTCGCCGACCACCGGTGCAACCCATGAACTGGAACAGTCCATTGCCGGGCGCGAAGCTGATTTGCGTGACTGGCTGGTTCGAGCAGGCATGAGCCATGAACGGCGTATCCTGCGGCTGCCCATTGGCCGGTTGACGTGGCATTATCCGGAGCCTGACATTCTGCAACTGGAATTTGTTCTGCCGGCCGGATGCTTCGCTACTGTCCTGGTGCGAGAACTTGTTGATCTGGTGCCTTTGGGTCAAACGGACAGCCTATGCGTATTCTGATTTCAAACGATGACGGGGTCACTGCCCCGGGTCTGGCCGCGCTTTATGGCGCGCTGGCCGATTATTGCGAGTGCGTGGTGATTGCGCCCGAGCAAGACAAAAGCGGGGCGAGCAGTTCACTGACGCTGGATCGGCCCTTGCATCCGCACACCCTGGCCAATGGCTTTATCAGCATTAATGGCACGCCGACCGATTGCGTTCACCTGGGCCTTAATGGTCTGTTGGAGCAGCAGCCGGACATGGTGGTCTCGGGAATTAACCTGGGTGCCAATCTGGGTGACGATGTGCTGTATTCAGGAACTGTGGCTGCGGCGCTTGAGGGGCGTTTTCTCGATCACCCTTCGTTCGCGTTTTCGTTGGTGTCGCGTCAACTGGACAACTTGCCGACAGCGGCCTATTTCGCCCGCAAGCTGGTTGAAGCGCACGGGGTGCTGGACTTGCCGCCGCGTACGGTCCTGAACGTGAATATTCCCAATCTGCCGCTCGATAAAATTCGCGGTATTCAACTTACGCGTCTGGGGCATCGTGCCCGTGCTGCGGCGCCGGTTCGGGTTGTGGATCCGCGTGGCAAGGCCGGCTACTGGATTGCGGCTGCCGGCGATGCAGAGGATGGCGGCCCGGGAACGGACTTCCATGCCGTGATGCAGGGCTATGTCTCGATCACGCCGCTGCAACTTGACCGCACTTTTGGCGATGGTTTCAAAAGCCTCGGTGTCTGGCTGGAGGGTCTGGGGTGATGGGGCGTGAACAGGATGGCCTGATGCATCGCGGCATTGGCATGACCTCCGAGCGTACCCGGGAGCGGCTGATTCAGCGCCTGCGGGAAGAGGGCATCGTTAACCAGAAAGTGCTTGAGGTTATTCGGCGTACGCCACGGCATCTGTTCGTGGACGAAGCACTGGCGCACCGGGCCTATGAAGACACGGCGCTGCCCATAGGCAACAACCAGACCATCTCCCAGCCTTATATGGTCGCCCGCATGAGCGAGTTGCTGCTTGAGGACGGCCCGCTGGACAAGGTCATGGAGATTGGGACCGGGTCGGGTTATCAGACCGCGGTTCTCTCGCAGCTGGTCGAGCGAATATTTTCCGTAGAACGAATCAAGGTGTTGCAGGATCGGGCCAAGGAGCGACTGCTCGAGCTCAACCTGCGTAACCTGGTGTTCCGATGGGGCGACGGCTGGGAAGGCTGGCCTGCGCTGGCGCCTTATAACGGCATTATCGTGACCGCGGTGGCGACCGATGTACCCCAGGCGCTGCTGGATCAATTGGCCCCCGGCGGGCGCCTGGTGATTCCGGTGGGTGCAGGCGAGGTTCAGCAATTGATGCTGATCGTACGTGAAGAGCACGGTTTTGCCCGGCGGGTGATCGGCAATGTGCGCTTTGTGCCGCTGCTCAACGGGCCCCTGGCCTGAGTCTTTGTTCGGCCCTGCTGAATTATGGGGCCGGGTGCAGGTCATACTGCGCAGCGGTCGGGCTCTGTCGTTGCCTGAATTTTTTATGATTTGGCTTTGCCGTCTGTAAAGCTGTGTTGCCAGTTATACTTGCGCCAAACCATGGCCAATACTGGCGTACTAATATTTAGCCATCTTCAAAGGGAGCGGCGGGTGAGTCTCACAGTCATTGCGCAGCGTATGGGAACCAAAAGCTATCACAGACTGGTAGTCGGTCTATGCCTGAGTGCCGTCCTGGTTTTGTTGGCCGCGTGCTCCAGCACACCCAAGAATGGCGTGCGTGTGGTTGACCGCAACGGGGTCGCTCAGCGTCCGGCGGTAACAACCGGGCAATACGTGGTGCGACGTGGCGACACGTTGTTCTCAATTGCTTTTCGCTACGGCTGGGACTGGAAGGCTCTAGCGGCGAAAAACAATATTGCGGCTCCTTTCACTATTGTCCCAGGTCAAACAATTCGCTTTGACGGACGTGCCGGAACCCTGCCCGCAGGTGGCACCACCACGACTGTCGTCTCGAATTCTGCAGGCAGCAAAACCACGGTAATCAAACGCGCGAGCACCGCAGCAGCTGCGCCAGCGGCCGTTGCGGCACTGCCTGCAGGCCCTGCTCCCAAAGGCTGGGGATGGCCTTCTAATGGCATTTTGATTGGCAAATTTTCTTCAAACGGTAGTTTGAATAAAGGTATTGATATCGCCGGAGATTTGGGGCAGCCTGTTTTGGCTGCGTCTGATGGGTCAGTTGTTTACGCCGGCAGTGGATTGAGGGGCTACGGCGAATTAGTCATCATCAAGCACAGCGATACCTACGTCAGTGCTTACGGCCACAACCGTAGGCTGTTGGTTCGGGAGGGGCAGCAGGTCAAGGTCGGACAGACAATTGCCGAAATGGGGTCAACTGGTACAGACCGGGTGAAACTTCACTTTGAGATTCGCCGTCAGGGTAAACCTGTAGATCCACTGCAATTCCTTCCACGCCGTTGATCGCTTACCAGCCTGTTCCTGATGTAGTTAAGGAACAGGCTCCAGCATTGCCAAGGATATAGGCGAAGCTTGAGCTTGAGGTCGAACTCACCAAAGGACTACAACAATGGCTCTCAGTAAAGAAGCCCCGGGGTTTGACATCGACGATGAGGTGCTCCTTATGGACTCCGGCATCGACAGCGACTTGATGTCAGAAGACGACGAATCAACCCCTACTGCCCGCACCAAGTCCAAAAAAGCGACCGCTACAAAACAGCACAAGTACATTGACTACACCCGGGCGCTCGATGCGACCCAGCTGTATCTCAATGAAATTGGCTTTTCTCCGTTACTCTCCCCAGCAGAAGAAGTTCATTTTGCGCGCTTGTCGCAAAGTGGAGATCCGGCCGGGCGCAAGCGCATGATTGAAAGTAACTTGCGTCTGGTGGTGAAAATCGCCCGTCGCTACGTCAATCGTGGGCTCTCGCTACTGGATCTGATTGAAGAGGGCAACCTGGGACTGATTCGCGCAGTAGAGAAGTTTGACCCCGAGCGCGGTTTCCGTTTCTCGACTTACGCCACCTGGTGGATACGCCAGACGATTGAACGGGCGATCATGAATCAGACCCGCACCATTCGTTTGCCGATTCATGTCGTCAAAGAGCTCAATGTCTATTTGCGGGCTGCACGCGAACTTACGCAAAAGCTCGATCACGAACCTTCCCCTGAAGAAATTGCCAATCTGCTCGAAAAACCCGTCGCAGAGGTCAAGCGCATGCTTGGACTGAATGAGCGGGTGTCCTCGGTGGATGTTTCTTTAGGCCCTGATTCCGATAAAACCCTGCTCGATACCCTGACAGATGATCGACCTACAGATCCTTGCGAGCTGCTTCAGGACGATGACCTGTCGCAAAGTATCGATCAGTGGTTGTCTGAACTTACAGACAAGCAGCGTGAGGTGGTGATTCGCCGTTTCGGGTTGCGTGGTCATGAAAGCAGTACCCTCGAAGATGTTGGTCTGGAGATTGGTCTGACACGCGAACGTGTTCGGCAGATTCAAGTCGAGGGGCTCAAGCGTTTGCGCGAGATCCTTGAGCGCAACGGTTTGTCCAGTGAGTCGCTGTTTCAGTAACAGGCATCCTGCTCGCTAAAAAGCCCCGAAATATTCGGGGCTTTTTTGTGCCCGCAGAATCTGGACCGCTGCTGCCAAGGGGTTTTTTTGAGTGCGTGCGGGTGACCGGTCAGTCTCAAAAGTGCAGTCAGGCAGGGGTTGGAACTTTATCTGTCATGGGCTGTAAGCCTTTGCTTACCTTTCATGTAAGCCAAGGGCGAAAACAGGCTTGCGGATAGTCTGCTTCTGACTTTCATAAGTTGTAACTAATTGAATTTAAACATTTTTATTGTTTTGTTAAGTCTGCTCCGGATTTAAAAACCCTAACTGATGCGCTTGCAGCCATTCTTAAAGTCTTTAGTATCTCAACTGTGCCGACGGATCGACACAGTGCTCAAGGATGAGTGCTCAGGGACAATCGCAGGACGTGATTCATCAGGATGATGAAAGGGACAAAAGGGAATAGGGAAAAAATGTGGGCGGGTCAAACCGCCCCTTTTTTTGCCTTGAAAAAAGTGGCTGCAGCGGCGATTCATCGTTGAGCCTGTTACCCGAATCAAACGCAAAACGCCCAGGGCAATGGCCCTGGGCGTTTTGCGTTACAGACAGAAAACAGGTGCAGTGTGCCCCTGTTCCCGGGTCAGGCGTTACAGCGCTGGATAGTCGATGTACCCGGTAGGGCCTTTAGCATAGAAGGTCTGCGGGTCTGCTTCATTGAGCGGTGCATCGGCCTTCAGGCGTGCTGGCAGGTCCGGGTTGGCAATGAATGGCACACCGAACGCGACAGCATCGGCTTTACCCGCTGCGATCCAGGCATTGGCACTGTCTTTTGTGAAGCTCTCATTGACGATGTACGGGCCGCCAAAGGCTGCTTTGAGCTGTGGGCCGAGGCTGTCTGGCGCTTCATGCTCGCGGGCACAGATATAAGCGATACCGCGCTTGCCGAGTTCACGGGCGACATAGCCAAAGGTTTCAGCCAGATTGTCATCACCCATGTCGTGCAGGTCGGCACGTGGCGACAAGTGCACGCCAACCCGGCCGGCACCCCAGACATCAATGGCGGCATCGGTGACTTCGAGCAGCAGGCGGGCGCGGTTCTCGATCGAGCCGCCGTACTGGTCGGTGCGCTTGTTGGTGCTGCTTTGCAGGAACTGATCGAGCAAGTAACCATTGGCACCATGGATTTCTACGCCGTCAAAGCCTGCGGCCTTGGCGTTCTCGGCGCCGGCACGGTAAGCCTCGACAATGTCTGCAATCTCGGCAGTTTCCAGTGCGCGTGGGGTGGGGAAATCCACCTTTGGACGCACCAGGCTTACATGCCCTTTAGCTGCAATGGCACTTGGTGCAACAGGGGCTTCGCCGTTCAGATACATCCCGTGGGAGATCCGGCCAACGTGCCACAACTGCAGCGCGATACGGCCACCGGCCGCGTGGACCGCCTTGGTGATGTTGCCCCAGCCGCGAACCTGGTCGGCAGACCAGATGCCGGGGGTGTCAGGGTAGCCGACGCCCATTGGCGTTACCGAAGTGGCTTCGCTCAGGATCAGCCCTGCCGACGCGCGCTGAACGTAATACTCAGCCATCAGCGCGTTTGGAACCCGCCCTTCATCGGCGCGGCAGCGGGTGAGGGGGGCCATGATGATGCGGTTAGGCAGTTCAAGGTCGCCCAGCTTGATCGGATCGAAAATCGTGGTCATTTATGCAGCCCTCTCAAGGATCAATGTGTGGCAGTGGCCAGTTCGGGATTGCCGTTCTGGCGAAAAGTAATCAGGGTGACCAGCAATGCCAGAACCGCCAGAACCGCGGCAGCCAGTGGCACGCTGGTGAGGCCGAAGCCGTGGGCAATCACGCTGCCGCCAACCCAGGCGCCCAGCGCGTTGCCGATGTTGAAAGCACCGATGTTCAGGGTGGATACCAGATTGGGGGCGGCCTTGCCGAAGGTCACGACGTTCACTTGTAGTGCGGGCACGGCGGCAAACGAAGCGGTGGCCCAGAGGAACAAAGTGATCTCGGTCGGAATCAGCGCGACACTGGTCCAGCTAAGAACGGTGGAAATAACCGCCATCGAGATGAACACGCCGATCAAGGTCGCGGCCAGACGCTTGTCTGCCAGCTTGCCGCCGATGATATTGCCCACGGTCAGGCCCAGGCCGATCAGCAACAAGGTCCAGGTCACACCGTTGGGCGAGACGCCGGTGACATCGCCCAGCAAGGGCGCGACATAGGTGAACAGAGTGAACATCGATGCGGAAAACAGCGCCGTCATGCTCAGAGAGAGCCAGATGCCAGCGCCCTTGAGTGCGGCCAGTTCGGCACGCATGTCGAGTTTCTCTTCGTCACGCTTGGCAGGCAGGAAGCGGATCAGGCCAACCAACGCCACCACGCCAATCACGGTCACCGCGAAAAACGTCGAACGCCATCCTGCCGCCTGACCGAGTGCGGTACCCAGGGGCACGCCCAGCACATTGGCCAGGGTCAAACCGGTGAACATCAGCGCCACTGCCGAAGCGCGCTTGTTGGCCGGTACCAGGCCTGCAGCCACTACCGAGCCGATACCGAAGAACGCGCCGTGACACAGGGCGGTTACCACACGGGCAAACATCAGCACGTTGTAATCACTGGCCAGTGCGCAGAGCAGGTTGCCGATGATAAATATCACCATCAGCGCCACCAGGGCTGCCTTGCGCGGCAATTTGGCAGTTGCCAGCGCCATGAATGGCGCCCCGATAGCTACACCCAGTGCATAACCGGTGACGAGCCAGCCTGCGCCCGGGATCGACACACCAAGGTCCGCAGCGACATCGGGCAGCAACCCCATGATCACGAACTCGGTGGTCCCGATGGCGAAAGCGCTGAGCGCCAGAATGAGTAGCGAGAGGGGCATTGGAAATCCTTGTTAAAGCTCTTGGTTGATTGCGGCGAGGAAAGCCTTGATGGTTTCCTCATTGCGTTTGAAAAAGTGCCACTGGCCAACCTTCTGGCTGCTGATCAGACCAGCGCGTTGCAAGGTGGCCAGATGGGCGGAGACAGTGGATTGCGACAGGCCGAAACGTTGGTCGAACTGTCCGGCGCAGACGCCGTGTTCAGTGCTGTGATGCTGGTCGGGGAACTCCACTTGCGGGTTTTTAAGCAGGCAAATGATTTCTCGGCGTACTGGGTGTGCCAGCGCTTTTATTATTTCGTCGAGGTCGATCGGCATGGTGGTGGTGCTCATTGAAATGCAGCGTTATATCGCGAAGTTGCGAACTTTAAATCGTTATATCGCGATATACAAATACGATTTGCTTCTTGAATCAGCATAAATCGGTATATCGGGTTATAACGATATTGGTGTGGCAGTGTTAAACTGCCCGGCATGAATTATCTCGCACATCTGCACCTTGGCGGCCAGCGCCCTGACGAATTACTCGGAAGCCTGTATGGCGACTTTGTAAAAGGACGCCTGCAAGGCGAATACAGCCCTCAAATCGAATCTGCGATCCAGCTGCATCGAAGCATTGATGTATTTACCGACGCGCATCCCCTGGTCGATCAATCGCTGTCGCGATTCAGCCAGACCCGCCGGCGCTATGCCGGCATAGTGCTTGACGTTTTTTTCGACCATTGCCTGGCCCGGGACTGGGCGCAGTATGCCGAAGGTCCTCTGGACCGCTTTACCTCAGGTTTCTACCAGGTGCTGGTGACGCAGCCGCAATTGCCCAAACGTCTTGCCGCCATCGCGCCGCACATGGCGGCGGATGACTGGCTTGGCTCCTATCGGGATTTCGCGGTACTGGAACAAGTGTTCCGGGGCATTGCCCGACGTCTTTCGCGGCCAGAGGAACTGGCCGGGGCGATGGCGGATCTGCACGCGCTGTATGAGCCCCTCAGTGAGGATTTCCGGGCGTTTTATCCGCAGTTACAGACGTACGCCAGACAACAGCGCTCGCTGTTGCCCTAGTCGCCCGGGTTCAAGTGTCCTGCACGCAGATGCCAGCGCCGGCAGGCTCGCTCCTGCAGTTACGCGGCGCACCACTGAGCACTCGGCTTATCGCCTCCTGGGCTCTATAGGCCAGCACGGCACGTTCCTGCCGGTCACAGGCAATTGGCTCAAGCAGATGAATCTCGACGTCCGCCTGTTCATGGCTGAACAGACGCAATAAATGGGACAGCAAATCATCGTTGCCAATGAAGGGTGCTATCCGGTCGACCTCGCCATTGCGCAAGTAACGAATCGCAACCGGTTGCAGCGCCACCCGACTTTCAATGGCCGCCGACAGCAAACGCCCATGAAACGTGCGTACGGAGCGTCCATCGGTAGTGGTGCCTTCGGGAAACATCAGCAGCGGCAGTTGTTGTTGCAGATGCCGGCTCATTTGCTGGCGAACCAGCTGGCTGTCGCCCGCGCCCCGGCGAATGAACAGGCTGCCTGCCTTGGCGGCCAGCCAGCCAGCCACTGGCCAGCCGCGAACCTCGGCCTTGGACAGGAAAGACAGTGGCGTCAGTTTTCCGAGCAGGGCAATGTCGGTCCATGACACATGGTTACTGACCCACAGCATTGGCGTTGCAGGCACCTCGCCCACCAGGGTGACGCGAAAGGGCAGGGCAGCACACAGGCGGGTCATGAAAAATTGCGACCAGTGCTGTCGACGGGCCATCGTACTGTCCAGGTGCAAGCGCTCCATCAGCCCGAACAGACTCGCCATGCCCAGGCCCAGACTGACCACGGCGAGAACCCGCACTACCCGGCCATACTGGCGCAGGCGCTGCATTACACGGCCGCCTTGAAATGGCGGGCATATCGCGGGCACAACTCGTCACGCTTGAGCAGGATGAAGACGTCGGCGACCTGAAAATCTTCATCCCAGCACGGCTCGCCACAGATCTTTGCACCCAGGCGCATGTAGGCCTTGAGCAGTGGCGGCATTTCGGTGATGACGTTGGCTGGAATATCCAGGGCCGGCAGCGGTTTTTTAGGCACTGCACGCAAGTGCACGGTGCTCAGGTAGCGTTCACGCAGACGCTGCATGATCGCCTGGGCCTGGACGCCGCCGTCTTGCATCGGAATGCTCGCGCACCCCATCAGGTAGTGGTAATCGCCCTGATTGAGGACCTCGGCCAATTCACCCCAGAGCACAGCGATGGTGCCGCCATTGCGGTAGGCCGGGTCGACACAGGTTCTGCCGATCTCCAGCACTGAGCCCTGCAGGTGCGCCAGCCCGTGAAGGCTGAATTCTTCTTCGCTGTAAAAATGGCCGATGTTCAGCGCCGCACAATGATCGAGCAGGCGGGTGGTGGCTACCAGTTGGCCGCTATTGAGGTCACGAACGCCGATATGCTCGCAATGGGCGTCGTAATCATCCTCATCCAGTTCGTGTTCGGCACTCTTGAGTTTTGCCTTCAGCTCGCCGCCAAATACGCGAAAGCGCAGGGCTTGAGCTTCACGCAAGGCGCCGGGGCCGATCAGACGTTCTGCCTTCAGGCGTCGTTCTTGAACCGTGTCGCGGATACGGACGAGCTGGGACATTGCGAATCTCCGTGCAGGCATGGTGCCTGCCTTGGTTTTCTGCCAATCGACTGAGGAGTGCAACTTCAGGCTAGGCAGGTGCAATGTCATCACCGTGACGTTTGGGTGATGCTTGTATGACAGGCTCTATGGGAGTGCTTTACTGGAGGAACTGTAGGATCGGATAAGCGTCCTAAGGCTGTATGAAAATTTTCCGCCACAGCACTTGCAAGTACCCGGACTCGGGGTAATGTTCGCCCACGTTTATCTGCCTATGAGTTTTTATGTTCAAAGCGTTTTTATCTTCTGCCTGCGCCCTGTGCCTGACCCTCGGCGTGAGCCTGTCTGCCCAGGCCAACTGGTACCTGGACGGTGAGTCCTCAAGGCTGTCATTTATCACCACGCAAAATGCCAATGTCGCCGACCTGCATCGTTTTTTAGTGCTGCACGGCAAGGTCGATCCTAAAGGCCGCGCGCAATTGCGGATCGAAATGGACTCGGTCAACAGTGCGGTGCCGTTGCGCGATGAGCGCATGCGCGACCTGTTGTTCGATTTCAAAAACTTCCCGGAAGCGCAAATCACCGCGCAGATCGATCTGCAGCCCATCAATGACCTGGCCAATGGTGCGCAACTGGAGCTGCACTTGCCGGTCACGGTAAGCCTGCGTGGCAAGCAGCACACCTACGAAGCCGAACTCTTGGCCACCCGTCTTGATGAGCGGCGTTTTCAAGTGGTGACACTTGAACCGCTGATGCTGCAGGCCGAAGACTTTGGCTTGCAACCCCAGCTCGAAACCCTGCGGAAAATGGCCGGCTTGTCGGCCATCAGTTTTTCAGTACCGGTGGGTGCGGTGCTGATTTTCACGGCCCGCTGATATGGCTGGCGCAGTGTTTCCATGGCGCAGCGCCAATCAATTCGAGTTGCTGATCGACGGCCCGCAATTTTTCCCTCGCATGCTGGCGGCTATCGACCAGGCGCAGGTACATGTCGATCTGGAACTGTATCTGGTGGAGGCCGGCGACTGTGCCGAAGCCATAGTCCAGGCCCTGGAACAGGCGGCCCGGCGCGAAGTGCGGGTACGTTGTCTGTTTGACGGATACGGCAGTCTGGCGTTTACCCCGGGCTTGCGGCGCAGACTGACCGATGCGGGGGTCGAGCTCAGGTTTTACAACCGGTTGAGCTGGCGCCGGGGCCTGAACAACCTGTATCGCGATCATCGCAAGCTATTGCTGGTGGATCATCAATTGGCCGTGGTCGGTGGCACCGGGGTGACCGATGAGTTTTGGCAGCCCGGCCAAAACACCTGCGACTGGCATGAAGTCATGGTCGCCATCCAGGGGCCGTTGGTGCAGGACTGGCAGATGCTGTTTGATCGCCAGTGGCGCGCCAATATCAGCCGTAAGGCCTGGAAACCTGCAACGCACTTCGGTTTGCCGCGTTTGCCGCGGGTCCCCGATGAAGGTGAAGGTATGGGGCGCGTGGCTTATGCCGATGCCCACCAGCATCGCGATATTCTGCAATCGCTGGTGCGTGGGATTAACAGTGCGCAACATCGCATCTGGCTCGCCACCCCCTATTTTTTGCCCACCTGGAGCGTTCGTCGCTCGCTGCGTCGTGCGGCGAACAGGGGCGTCGATGTGCGCTTGTTGCTGACCGGGCCGCGTACCGATCATCCGTCAGTACGCTATGCCGGGCATCGTTACTACCCGCGGCTACTCAAATCCGGGGTGCAGATATTTGAATACCAGCCGTGCTTTTTACATCTAAAAATGGTCCTGATCGACGATTGGGTGAGTATTGGCTCGTGCAACTTCGACCACTGGAATTTGCGCTTTAACCTTGAGGCCAATCTGGAGGCGCTGGACCCGGTGCTGACTCAGGCAGTGGCCGCCAGTTTTGTCACCGACTTCGCCCAGAGCATGCCCATCAGCCTGCAAGCCTGGCAGTCACGTCCTCTATGGCGACGGGTCAAACAGCGAATCTGGGGCTGGGTTGACCGTCTGGTGGTCAACGTTCTGGGGCGCCGCCACTAGCCGGCAAAACCCGCGTTGAGGGTTTTGTTGAGCCCTATGCAAATTTTTCCCGGGCATTCGGTTACAGAGCGCTGCCGAACGTGCAGAATCTTGCCACCTCGCGGGCCAATGGACAGCCTGAGGCACGATTTTTCTGGAGCGTTTTGCATGACACTTTCGTTGTTACTGGCGGTACTGGCTTCTGGCTTTATCTATGGCATCACCCCGGGACCCGGGGTGCTGGCGGTTTTCGGGATTGGCGCTGCCCGCGGTCGACGTGCCGGGGCCGGATTTCTATGCGGGCATTTGCTGGGTGACGTGATCTGGTGCAGCACTGCCTTGATTGCCATTGTCGGGGCGCGGGAGTTCGGTAGTACCGCATTCAACATTCTGGGCTTGCTCAGCGGTCTTTATCTGTTCTGGCTGGGGCTGCGTGCAGTGCGCGCCCAGCCTGGCAACGAGGCCCGGCAAGGCCCTGCGCGCCAGCCTTTTGCCCACGGCATTCTGTTTGGCCTGACCAACCCCAAGGCCTACCCCGTTGCGGTGGCCACCTTCACTGCGCTGCTGTCCAGTCGTGCCGAACTGCTGACCTGGTCAATGCTGCCGTGGCTGATTGTGTTGAGCTTTTTGGGGGGCGCCGCAGCTTATGTAATTCTGATTGGCATTGTTGGCGCCGGGCACGTGCGGGCGCTGTATCAACGCCATGAACGACTGATTACCCGGCTGTGTGGCGTGATGTTCATCGGTTTTGCCATCAGCGCCCTGATGCATGCCTTGCCAGGGTTGCTGGCAAGTATCCGCTGAGGGGGCAGCTGGCAAGGCCGCCGCTATTGATAGCACCGCAGTGGTCGACAACCGCAGGCGAAGGCAAGTGACTCACCCTTCGCCCTGGTTGAATACTCAGGCCCGGACCAGATCGCTGTCAGGGGTGCCGGCTGTTTCCTTGCGCACTACACGGTACAAGAGGCTGCAAACCATGAAGCCAATGACGGCAAACAGGCTCATCAGGCTGAACACATAGTTGTAGCCTTGCTGGCCCGGGAAGTGGTCCAGGATCGAACCGTAAATCACGTAGGCAAACATGCCGGGCGCATAGCCGATCAGGCAGGCAATTCCGAAGGCCGAGCCGGTGATGCGCTGAGGAATCCCCACCTCGCTCATGGGAGCCCAGAACACGCCGCGCATGGTGAAAACAATCAGCGCGAACGAGAGGGTGGCGGCCATGCCGATATAAATGAAGTGTTCGCCTTTGGGCACCAGCAACACCGCGGCCATGGCGGGAATCAGGGCCAGGAACGCCCATTTCAGATAGCGCGACGGGCTCTTGAAATACTTGTCTGCCATGAAGCCGCCCGCCGGCCCGCCCAGAATCTTGAGGAAGTATTGGTTGATGATGCCGTAGGCACCGACCAGTGCCACGGGCAGTTCGTAGATATCCTTTAAGTAGGGAATGAAATAGGTCAGGCCGCAGTAGACGATATAGACCATGAACACGTTGAAGCTGACCAGCCAGATCCCCGGAATCCGAATGGCTTCAAGCAATCCGGACATACCCGACAGGCTGTCCTCTTTCTTGGGTGCGGGGGCTGTCTTGCTGTCTCGCAGCAGGAACCAGGTGATGATCCCGGCAAAGATATCGACCAGTGAATAGAAGACGATGGCCGATTTCAGGCCTGCTTCGCCCGAGCCCATGGCAACGAACACCCCCAGGGCTGAAAACGCCACGAGTGTATCGACGATGCCCCTACCACCCTCCAGAAAACCGAACATGCGGCCTTGTTCGCCTTCCTCGCCAAGATTGCGCACAGCCTTGAGCAGGGCAGGCCAATAGATACAGTCAGCGCAGACTGCCAGCAGGCAGAACACGATCAGCATCTTGTCGAAGCCGGGAAAGGTGGCCAGGTAAAGTCCCAGACTGCCTGTCCCGATCAACCCCAGGGGAATCAGTTTTCGTGTGGCAAAGCGGTCCGCCAGATAACCGCCGACCACGAATAACGCTGTGGCGATGATAGCGTTGGCACTCAGTAACGTGCCCAGTTGGGTATGGCTCAGCCCCATGTATTGCTGGATGGGAACGTAAAAGGCATCTTTCAGGCTGGCGAGTTTATAGATGGTTCCGCCGCCAAGAATGAGGACGAGGAAACGCAGCCATTTGGCTTTTGTCTGTGCGGTCATTTTTGTTTTCCACAGAAAGTAACGTGACGTTTTGGCGAGTGTGGTGCGGGGTCAGGCACAGACCGGCGTATCCGCCAGTGTCAGTTGTGCCAGAACCTTCAGCTCACCGAGCAGGCCGCGCACATAGCGAATCTGGTTGTTCGCCCACTGGTGCTCTGCAGCCATCATGCGTTCGGCGCAAAACCCCGGCGGCAGTGCCGTTTCACTCATTTGCCGGTACTCGATGAAAGGGTCTTGTGTCTCATCCGACTGGCGGAAGGCGGGGGCGGCGTAGTGATTTTCCTGCTCAAGAATAAAGGCGATAACCTGCGGCTCATGCTCGCCGAGCATCAGCAGCTCGAACATCATGCGCGCACTTGGCAGGTGATCTTCGGCCCCCCCTTGCAGCACCCCGTAATGGCCGAAACCATTTTTCTCGGGCACCACGCGTACCCCTTTCATGTGCACCTGGCGGATGTGCGCAGACAACTGCTTCAGGGCCGTCAAGGGTTGCTCGCAGGCATTGATCATATTGCCGAAGTCGAACAACGCATGCAGGCGGGGGTGATCCAGGCGGCTGAGCAACTGGGCGATTTCATGGCTTTTCAACTCTTCATGCTGCTCAAAGTCGAAGAACAGATCGTGCAGGTCTGCCTGTTGCGCCAGATAGCGCAGATCCTCCTCGATCAGTGCCATTACCCGTGACAGATGACCTTCATAACGCGCATAGACCCGGATGTTGCGAGTGCCGATAGCCTTGGCGATGGCGATAACCTGATCCACGTCTTCTTTGCGGGTGCTGCTGATCTCCAGATGTATGTCCAGGCCCAGCGTTGCTGCCTTATGGGAAAACTCCTGGAGCTGTTGCAGGTTCATGTTACTCAGGCTGTTGGCCTCGCCATCCAGCAGATGCAGGCTCAGGCCTTGCAACTCATGGCGCCAGGCGAAGTCCAGCAGTTCAGCGGGCTTGACCCGACCGTGGGTCAGGTTGGTCAGCAAGGGATAGGCATGGGCGAACAGACGCATGCGCTCCAGGCGATCGATAAGCTTGCTGGCCAGTTGCGCAGTCAACAGTGGAGGCGGGCAGTCGCTGCGGCTGTTGTGGCTTAGCAGGGAGTTGAAGCGTGCTTGAATACAGTTCATTAGAATTATTCCTGGTACAGGCACCGAATCGGTCGGTAAGGCCTTTATCGCACCAGAGTGGTTCTACCAATAGAGCCATTATTTTTTAATTCTTATGACCACTTTCAGCCTCTGTTTCACCGGGGCCTGCCTGCTCACAGAGCATGGCCCATCTTCAGCAGCGCCTGAGCCAGCGCCTCGACTTTTTCCGTGGCCTGTTCGACCGGGGTTCCGGCAAAGCCGATAAGCAGTCCGGGCGGCAAGTAACGTTTCACGCAGTAGTCGCTCAAGGCATAGGTATGGATCTGGTGTCGGGCCAGCTCCTTGGCGATGACCGCGTCATTCAGTCCGGGGTCAAGCCAGGCAATGACATGCATGCCGACATTGACCGGCTTCACGTCCATGAAATTGCCCAGCCGCTGTTTCAGTGCCTGTATCAGGCAGTCCTGGCGCGACTGGTAAAGAGCGCGCATACGCCGGATATGGCCAAGGAAATGACCTTCGCGGATGAAGTCGGCCGTGACCGCTTGCAGCTGGGTCGACGGGCTGCGGTCCATGACTGCGCGCATGGCACAGAAGGGCTCCACCAGTGCCTGGGGCAGTATCACGTAGCCCAGGCGCAAGGAAGGGTAGAGCACCTTGCTGAAGGTGCCGACGTAGATGACACGGGACCACTGGTCCATGGCGTAAAGAGCGGGCAGTGGCTTTGCGCAATAGGTGAATTCGCTGTCGCAGTCGTCCTCGATGATCCAGCGATGGCCACGATTTGCCCACTCGATCAATTCCTGGCGCCGGCCGTAGCTCATGGTAATGCCCAGCGGGTGCTGGCGTGACGGCGTGGTGAACGCAAGACGAGCCTCAGGGCATTCTTGAAGGCCTTGTTGCAGATCGATTCCCTGGTCGTCGATACGCAATGGCACCACCCGGCAACCCTGGGCCTGCAGGGCAATGCGCGCCGAGATATGACCGGGGTCTTCCATCCAGATACTGTCCTGCGGATCGAGCAGCAACATGCCCAGCAGGTTGAACGCCTGCTGGGCACCCGAGACGATCACCACCTGGCCGGCTTCGCACTCGATACCGCGAGCGTCATAGACATACTCGGCAATCGCTTCGCGCAGTTGCAGCAAACCCTTTACTTCGCCGTAACCCAATATGGCTTTGGTCGGCTGGCACAGGTGCCGGTTCATCAGGCGTTTCCAGACGTGCAGCGGAAAGGCATCGAACGCGACCTGACTGGGCAGGAAAGATGTCGGGCAGTCCGGCTCCCAGGCCTGGTAGGAGACGCCGTTGAAATGGTCGCTGCGCATGGACAGCACAGATTGGCTCAAGTGTGACAGGCGCGGCGGTCTGGGCGGCTCGTCAGGGGCGGCTTCACGGTTCTCCCATTCCGCGCAGACATAGGTACCGGCACCGGGGCGTGAGACCAGAAAACTTTCAGCGATCAGCAGGTCGAAGGCATTGAGGATGGTAATCCGTGACAGCCCCTGTTCTTTGCACAGGGTCCGGGTGGAGGGCAGGCGGGTGCCTCCTTGCAGCCGGCCGGCGAGGATTTGCTGGCGAATCTGCAAGTACAGCTGACGGTACAGGGGAGTTGAGCTGGTGCGGTCCAGCGTGAGGCCGGTCAGGAGCCGACCGCCGGGGGATTTCATGGTCTGTTTGCCTCTATTGTTCTTATTGCACCCTCAGGCACTGAGGGGCGCCATTATGTTGCACGGACAGGCGCAGCAAAACCCGTCTGCACAAGAGTGTGCGAGGTGTAGGCGACACTGTGTTCAAGGCTGGACCTCTTGCCGTGCGGTGGCCGCCAGGTCCTCAAGGAATACCCGCAAAATCGGTGACGGGGCAACGCCGCGTCGGGTGATGACATCGAACGGCGACTTCAAGTGCAGGCTCATCGGGGCCAATTGTTGCATCTCACCGGTATTGACCCACTGAGCGGCAAAGTGGATGGGCAGAAACCCCAGATAAGCACCGGAGATGATCAGGATCGCCAGCGCCTCGATGTTGTCTACGGTGGCGGCGGCCTTGCTCACACCCAGTCGGTCCAGGTCGTGCTGCTGCATGAAGCCCCGGGCTACGATTCGACTCTCGCTGATCTCTTCAAGCAGTTCGGCATTCTCTGCGGTACTGCCGTGCAAGGGATGGCGCCGCCCGCAATACAGTCCGAGGGCCTCCTGGTACAGGGGTAAATAGTCCAGCCCCGAGACGTGATTCGGGAAGTGCCCGATGGCCAGATGCAGGCGGTTGTCCAGCACCCGTTCTTCGAGTTCGGCAGGGGTCCCGACATACACATTGAGGTGAACATCGTGGCCTCTGGAAACGAAGCGCTGGGTGGTTTTCGGCAGGGGAGAATCGGGGTCGGTAATGGTTGAGTCAATGATGCCCAGGTTCAGCTTGCCGGTGATCTTCTGCTTGAGCACATCGGCATCCAGGCAGAAGTCATCTACGGCGGCCAGCAGCCGCCGGGTAGATTCGAAAATCGCCACGCCCTGTTCTGTAAGGCGAAAGCCGCTGCGCCCGCGCTGACAGAGCTTGACCCCAAGACGGGTTTCCAGATGGGTCATCTGTTCGCTGATGGTCGACTGGCCGATATTCAGCGCTGCTTGAGCCGCAGAGAAGCCGCCGCATTTGACGATCTCGGCGAATACTCTGAGCAGCTTCAGGTCCACGGTATGTAGCTGATTCAACCGGTCCTCTCCCTATCGATGCATCGGATCTGCCGATATATGTATCGGATGATTAGCATTTTTTCTATGAAAAGCTGCGCTCATAGTCACTCCAGCGCCAGGCACTTACCAGTGCGCCCCCATGGCAATAACAAGAATTGGAGATAGATCGATATGTCTAGCAATGGATATGAGTCCGGCCGTTTGAACCTTCCGTTTGTAGGGCATTGCACGTTCGGTAAATCCCCGGTCTGTACTGATTGGGAAACCCTGGATGCCGATGTCGCCATCCTCGGCGCACCCAATGACATGGGTACACAGTGGCGTTCGGGCGCCCGTTTTGGGCCGCGCGGGATTCGCGAGGCATCGACCCTGTTTTCTTTCGGTCATGCCGGTGCCTACGATCACGAAGATGACGTGATGTACCTTACCTCCCAGGACGTGCGCATGGTCGATGTGGGGGATGCGGATATCGTCCACACCGATATGAAAGCGAGTAATGACAATATCGAGTTTGCGGTCCGCAAGATTCTCGAGTCAGGCGCTATGCCTGTGGTCCTGGGCGGCGACCACTCGGTTCACGCCCCGGTCATCAAGGCCTTCGAAGGCAAAGGGCCTATTCATATCGTGCACTTTGATGCGCATCTGGACTTTGTTGATGAGCGTCATGGGGTTCGCTATGGCCACGGCAACCCGCTGCGCCGCGCTTCAGAAATGAACCATATCGTCGGCATGACCCAGATGGGCATCCGCAACGTTTCGTCCTCCAACCGCGATGACTATGAAGCGGCCCACGCTGCCGGCTCAAAAATCCTCTCGGTGCGCGATGTCCGTCGCCTGGGTACCGAGGGCGTTCTGGAGCTGATCCCTCAGGGGGTCAAGTACTACATCACCATCGACATTGACGGTTTCGACCCTTCGATCGCCCCGGGCACAGGCACGCCGAGCCATGGCGGCTTTCTGTACTACGAGGTGCTGGAGATTATTCAGGCGCTGGCCAAGCGCAGCAAAGGCAACATCATCGGCATGGACCTGGTGGAGGTCGCTCCGGTGTATGACCCGGCGGGCGTGACGTCGATTCTTGCCGCGCAACTGCTGCTCAACAGCATCGGTTTTATCTACCACGAACGGGCCAAGGCCCGCGCACTCTGAAACACCAGTGCCGGGGGCTTGCGTGCAGCCCCGGATTGAGTCTTGAACCCAGGAGGCCTGGCGCGATGTCTGACGCCCGGCCCGAGAGAATAATAATGGACACGATGGTCAAGCAGTACTTGCAGAAATTCGGCTTGAGCGAAGCCACCCAGGCTTTTCTCGGCAAACAGCAGAAGATGTTTATTGGTGGTGAATGGGTCGAGGCCAGCGACAAACAAACCTCGGATGTCATCGAGCCTTCTACCGGGGGCTTTCTGACCCGTGTTCCCATGGGCACCGCGGCCGATCTGGACCGCGCCGTGCAAGCCGCCCGGGCCCAGTTTGACGGTGGCCCGTGGCGTCAGGTCAAACCGCTGGAACGTGAGCGGATGCTGCATCGGTTGGCAGAACTGATTGAGCTCCATGGCGATGAGTTGGCTGAAATCGAGTCGATCGACATGGGCAAGTCGGTGGTCGCGGCACGGGCAGTGGATGTGCAAGGCACAGTGGATACCCTGCGTTACTTTGCAGGCTGGGCCACGAAAATCCACGGCCGTACCGTTGAACCGTCGCTGCCCGGTAATTATCTGGCCTACACCCGTAAAGAGCCGATCGGGGTGGTGGGCGCTATCGTGCCGTGGAACTTCCCTCTGCAAACCATGGCCTGGAAACTCGGCGCGGCACTGGCAGCCGGCTGCACCATAGTGGTCAAACCGGCTGAATTGACTTCGCTGTCGGCCCTGCGCTTCGCTGAGCTGGTGCAGGAAGCGGGCATCCCGGATGGTGTGATCAATATCGTCACCGGACGGGGAAGTGTGGTGGGTGCCGCGATGGCGACGCATCCGGGCATCGACAAACTGACCTTCACCGGTTCGACGCCGGTCGGCCGCACCGTCGGCCAGGCGGCGCTGGGCGACATGAAGCGCCTGACCCTGGAGCTGGGGGGGAAATCCCCGGTAATTGTTCTCGCGGACGCCGACGTGCCTGCCGCGGCACAAGCGATTGCCAACGGGGTGTTCTTCAACTCGGGCCAGGTGTGCGACGCCGGCACCCGGGCCTACGTCCATCGCAGCATTTACGACAGCTTTTTGCGTGAACTGATCGCCTGTACCCGCGCACTGAAAATGGCCCCCGGGCTGGACCCGGACTGCTTTATCAGCCCGCTGGTATCGCAACAGCAGAAACAACGGGTACTGGACTACATCGCCCTCGGCAAGCGTGAGGGGGCCGAGCTGGTATACGGCGGCCAGCCGGTCGACGGGCCGGGCTACTTCGTGGAGCCGACGATCTTTGCCCATTGTCGCAACGACATGCAGATCGTCCAGGAAGAGATTTTCGGCCCCGTGCTGGTCACGGCTGCGTTCGATGATGATGAGCAAGCGCTGGCGCTGGCCAACGACTCTTCCTATGGCCTGGCTGCAGCCCTGTACTCCAACGACCTGGGCCGGGTGCACAGCCTGATCCCGCGTCTGCGGGCCGGGATGGTCTATGTCAACGGCCACGGCACCATCGATCCTTCGATGCCGTTTGGTGGCTACAAGCAGTCCGGTTTTGGCAAGGATCTGGGGGCTGAACAGCTCGATCACCTGCTGGAAACCAAAGCCGTGTGGATAACGCTGCCCTGAGTGTCGATTGACACTCCTGTGCACCGGGCGACTGTCACAACCCTGATAAAGGGCGACAGCTCGCCCCGGGGCAGGGCAGTTATCGGGTCATGATCTTCACTACTTCTGCGAGTACATCATGCACACACCACCCTCATCGGCTGTTGAAGGGCACTCAATCGATTTCATTCCCGAAAATGAGCGCACCGATAAACTTTCCAGCCAGGGACCTTTCTGGTTTCTCGGCAACTTCACCTTTTTCACCATGACCATCGGCTTTGTAGGGCCCAGTGTTGGCTTGAGCGCCCTATGGACGATTCTGGCCGGCACGCTGGGCATCATGTTTGGCACCTTGTTCATGGCCTTCCACGGTTCCCAGGGGCCGCACCTGGGGTTGCCGCAGATGATCCAGTCGCGGGCCCAGTTCGGCTATCGCGGGGTGATTCTGGCGCTGCTGGCGACGCTGTTTGTGTTCGCCGGTTTCAATATCGTCAACCTGGTGTTGATGATGCAGGGCCTCAAGGAACTGTTCGGTTTTGATCCGCTGACGGTTGCGCTGGTGGTGACGGTGCCGGCGACAGTCCTGGCAATCCTGGGGCATGACTGGATGCATCGCAGTTTTAAATGGGCCCTGTTTCTGTCAATTCCCCTGTACGGGCTGGTGACACTGGCGGTGCTGATGCATTGGGTGCCCGACACGCCGCTGCCACTGCTCGCTATCGGCGAGGTCGAGGCACCGCCCCTGGGTTTTAACTGGACCGGCTTTATCAC
The DNA here is from genome assembly GCF_904067025.1 of Pseudomonas paraversuta. Taxonomy (NCBI): domain Bacteria; kingdom Pseudomonadati; phylum Pseudomonadota; class Gammaproteobacteria; order Pseudomonadales; family Pseudomonadaceae; genus Pseudomonas; species Pseudomonas paraversuta. The sequence goes on along the minus strand of NZ_CAJFDA010000001.1, from coordinate 3,816,471 downwards.
CCAGTTTGCCGCGGCGGCCAGTTACAACATCGCCTATGCGCCGTATGTGTCCGATTATTCGCGTTACCTGCCGAAGAATACCCATAGCGGCAAGTTGATTGCCGTGGTGTTTCTCGGTGCCTCGCTGTCGGGTGCCTGGATGATTGCGGTGGGCGCCTGGCTGGCCGACCACCTGCATGCCACCAACGTTCTGGTGGCCCTGTCGCAAGTGGGCAATACCGTCTCGTCCGTGATGGGCATCGTGGTGGTCGGCGTCACCATCCTGGGGTTTCTGCCGGTCATGGCCATGAACATCTACAGCGCGAAGCTGACCACCCTGACCTGCGTCGACTCCATCAGGCATATCGAACCGACGCGCAAGGCACGGGTGCTGGCGATCATTTTCGTGATCCTGCTGCAGCTGGGTGTATCGCTGGGGCTGCAGGACTCTGACAAGGGCCTGTCGGTATTGGGCATCTACCTGGTGGTGATGCTGTATTTCCTGGTGCCCTGGACTGCGGTGAACCTGACGGACTACTTCTTTGTGCGCAAGGGACGCTACGCCATCCCGCATTTCTTCATGGCCCGCGACAGTCTTTACGGCAGCTGGGGCCTGCGCGGCCTTGCGTCGTATGCCATTGGTTTCGTCGCAATGATCCCGTTTTTCTACATCTTCGATGGCGTGGCCCAGAAAGAAGTGTTTGTCGGCCCGCTGGCCAAAGCCCTGGGCAATATCGACGTTGCCTGGCTGGTCGGGCTGATCGTGTCCGGCCTGACGTACTTCTGGCTCAGCCGCTCGATTGATCTCAATCATGAAGAGCGGGTCATTCAGGACATCGAACAGACGCATCCGCATTACAGCACCGGGGACCCAGGGGCGGCGGTCATGCCGATGCCGGTACCACTTGTGCCGCTGGTCAGTGAAACGAGTATTTGGAGATAACCATGAACAATAAAAAATATGACTACATCATCATTGGCGCGGGCTCTGCCGGGTGCGTGCTGGCCAACCGTCTGACCGAAGATGCGGACGTAGAGGTGCTGGTCCTGGAGTTCGGCGGCAGTGATCGCAGCGTGATGATTCAGATGCCGAGCGCTTTTTCGATGCCCATGAACACCACCCGCTACAACTGGCGCTACGAAACCGAGCCGGAGCCTTACCTCGACGGACGTCGCATTCACTGTCCGCGCGGCAAGGTGCTGGGGGGTTCATCCTCCATCAACGGACTGGTCTATATCCGCGGGCATGCCTATGACTTTGATGAATGGGAGTCCCTGGGTGCCGAAGGCTGGGGCTACCGTAATTGCCTGCCGTATTTCAAGCGTGCCGAGAGCTGTGATGCCGGCGGTGATGCTTATCGCGGCGGCAGCGGCCCGTTGCATACCAGCAGTGGCAACAAAATGAAGAACCCGCTGTACGGGGCGTGGGTCGATGCCGGTGAAGAGGCGGGTTACATCAAGACCGACGACTGCAACGGTTATATGCAGGAAGGCTTTGGTGCCATGCATATGACGGTCAAGGACGGGGTTCGATGCTCCACGGCCAACGCTTATTTGCGCCCGGCCATGGAGCGTCCCAACCTGACGGTGATCACCCGGGCGATGACGCGCCAGATCGTGCTCGACGGCAAGCGTGCAGTGGGGGTGAGCTACGACCACGGCGGCCAGACCCATACCGTGCGCTGCTCCCGGGAAGTACTGATCTCGGCGGGGCCCATCGGTTCGCCGCACCTGTTGCAACGCTCGGGTATCGGTCCGGCTGCGGTACTGAACAAGGCCGGGGTGGTGGTCAGGCATGATCTGCCCGGGGTCGGCGAAAACTTGCAGGACCACTCGGAAATCTACATTCAGTACGCCTGCAAAGAGCCGGTGACCCTGAACAGTAAAATGGACCCGCTGAGCAAGTTGATGATCGGTTTGCGCTGGCTGGTCTGCAAGGATGGGCTGGGTGCAACCAACCACTTTGAAGCCGGCGGTTTCATTCGCTCGGGGCAAGGGTTGCGCTGGCCGGACATTCAGTTTCATTTTTTGCCGGCGGCCATGCGTTATGACGGTAAAAAGCCGATCAAGGGGCACGGCTTCATGGTGCTCACCGGGCCGAACAAACCCAAGAGCCGTGGCCATGTTCGAATTCGCTCGGCTGACCCTTACGAGCATCCCGAAATTATCTTCAACTATTTGCAGCGTGAAGAGGACCGCGAGGGGTTCCGTCGCTGTGTGCGGCTGACCCGGGAAATCATCGGCCAGCCGGCGATGGACCGCTTCCGTGAGAGCGAAATCGCTCCGGGTCCGAATGTGAACACTGATGCCGAGATTGACCAGTTCGTACGTGAGAACCTTGAAAGCACCTACCATCCGTGCGGCTCGTGTCGTATGGGTGAAGACGACATGGCAGTGGTGGACTCACAACTACGGGTACGCGGGATTGAGGGTCTGCGGGTGATCGATTCATCGGTCTTTCCAACCGAACCCAACGGCAACCTCAACGCCCCGACCATCATGCTTGCCGAGCGGGCCGCAGATCTGGTTCGCGGGTGCGGGATGTTGCCTGAATCCGATGTGGTGGTGGGCCTGGCTGCGCAGTGGGAAACCAGCCAGCGGCCTTCGGCACCAGTGAGAAATGTCAGGGTTTAAATCTTCAATGTGCTGTGCAGCAAGTGCGTCGTGGCTTGCTGCCGGCCATGAACCAGGCTCGCGAAACTGCCGCGTCAGGCTGACGGGGTGAGCTTGCAGGGAAGGTGTTGCTCTGATGAGCACAACAGCGTTTTGGTTTCAGATGTTCGGGGGGGGAGTTTGCTGCGTTTGCATGGAAGCAAAAGTGGAGCGGGTAGAGGGAATCGAACCCTCAACTAAAGCTTGGGAAGCTTTCGTTTTGCCACTAAACTATACCCGCTCAGAGCGGCTGACTTTGTACCAGAAGTCGGCCTTGATGAGAAGTTTTTATTCCTGAAATTGTAAATTTCAAGCGCATTCATTCCCTCTCTTACCCTTGGCACTGCATCAGCGGCTCGCTGCCAGATGCTCAGCGTGTGCCGGCTGCAGAAAACCGAGCATGGCAGCCTTGCTGATATGGCTCGCTGATTTGTGCTCCATATCCAGAAAGTGCCCGGTATTTTCCAGGCGAACAAACTGACTGTTCTCAATCGATTGGACAAAGTGTTGCGCGTCGCTGGCCGAGGTGTACTCATCCCATGCGCCATTGATGAACAGCACCGGGATCTCGATACCGCTGGCCGTATCAAGCAAGCACGGCTGGTCACAGGTCAGCACCTGTTCGATGTGAAAATGCATTTGTGCGTACTCATGCTCGGCCAGGCTGCTGACGTGTTTAAAGTTGAAGCGCTTGAACAGCGAGGGTAAATGCTTGCCCAGGGTATCGTTGACCAGGTTGCCCACTTGTGTGCGGTTGCAGTCAGCAAGGCAGCGCCGGCCACGCTCCAGGTAGTCGCGCATGGGCCCGTTGATGAGGGGTGAAAATGAACTGATCACGGCCTTCTCGATGCGCCGTGGTGTGCACGCCAGGGCTGTCAGCGCGGCAGTCCCGCCCCACGAAAACGACATCAGGTAATTCGCCGAAAAATGCTCGATCAACTCCAGAAGCATTTGCGCTTCAAGTTCCTTGGTCAGCATTTTCTGATGCCGGTTGTGCGGTTTTGATTTGCCGGCATAGGGCTGGTCGTAGAGCACGACGTTCAGATGCGGGTGCAGATTCTTCACGGTCTGGGCAAACGAGGCGGTGGTGGCCATGGAGCCGTTGACCAGAATAATGGTGTTTTCGGCAGTATCCGAGCGATAGAACTCGGTGTGAATTCGATATTGACCTTGAACATCGAGCACTTTGATTTCGGGCTTGAGCATGGCGTCAGACTCCAGTGAACCGAGTGTCGGCAAGACCGAGGATGCACCGGCTATATGACAGTCATGCGGACACGGGGTCAGAACAGATCGACTTCCTGGGGGCTCAGGGGCCGGTACTGGCCGGGGGCGAGCTGGCTGTCGAGCAGCAATGGCCCGATGCTCTCCCGGTGCAGGTGAACAACCTTGTTGTTGAAGTAGCCAAACATGCGTTTGACCTGATGGTAGCGTCCTTCAACGATACTCAGGCGTGCACTGCAAGGGCCCAGCAGTTCGAGCCCGGCGGGTTGTGTGGTCAGGTCTTCATAGGCGAAATAGACCCCTTCATTGAACCTGGAGACATACTCCTGGCCTATGACTTGTTCTGTCTCAACGTAATACACCTTGGGCAGTTTGGTCTGCGGCTGGGTCAGACGGCGTGACCATTGCCCGTCATTGGTAATCAGCATCAACCCGCTGGTATTGAAGTCCAGCCGGCCAGCAATATGCAGCTCCTGCTTGTCCGGTTCATCCAGCAGATCGAGGACTGTCGGATGTTCCGGGTCCTGGGTGGCGCTGACGCAACCGGGGGGTTTATGCAGCATGAAATACCGCGCAGGTTTGCCGGCCTGCAGCAGCACGTCATCACATTCAATGCGACTGAAAGCCCGTATTTCATGGTGTGGATCGCAGACGATGCGGCCATCGACCCGTATCCGTTTTTCGATAAGGAGCAGGCGGACCTGTTGGCGGCTGAACTGGGGCAAGTTGCTCAGAAAACGGTCTACGCGCATGACGCTCGATCACAAAAAATAGAGGCTGGCATCTTACCCGAGGCGTTCCGGTTGCGCGGGCGGCAATTGGTTTTGCACCTGCGCGCAGCGGGGACACAGGCAGGCCAGGTCTTGCTGGGCGAGTGGCAAGGCTTGCAGCACCTGCGGGTCGATACTGACGCTGTAGCACCAGCAGGGTTGTTCCGCGGTATTGGCGCTGGCCATCGAGCAGTCGTTGCGCGCCCCGCAGGCAGGGCAGAGATCAGGCGTGGTCATGGCTGGGGTCCGGTGATTGACCCGGCTATTGTATGCCCTTCGACGGGAAGCAGGCGCAGTGATATGCCGCCCGCCACGCCGGTCAGAATTATTTGATCCGCGGCACCGAAACTGTTTTTCGTGGTCTTAAAAGGTGTGGATGGCATCGCCATTTACTGCCCCCGGCGCCGCCGGGTGTGCTCATCAGCGGTCCAGGAGGCCGCCATGTACCGTCGTCTGCTCAGCCTTGTTGTGCTTGCTCTGGCCTTGTCTGCCTGTGTGCCCTATTACCCGGGCTACGGCGGCTATCGCTCTGAGGTTTATGTAGCGCCAGCGCCTTATGGCTATGGTTATTACGGCCCTTACTACGGTCATTCCCGTGGCTACTATGCTGCGCCGCCACGCTATTACCAGGGTGCGCCGCACTATAACCATGGACCTGCTTATCCGTCGGGTCATGGATATGGCTACGGTAATGGCCACGGTTATGGTGGCGGTGGCCAGGGCCGGGGGTGGGACAGGTAGAGAATGCCCGGCAGATGCATTGATGAATTGACAATGGAGACGGGCTTTTCTAGTGTCCGCTCCATTGTTTTTCAGGATGTAGTCATGACGTCGGATGATCGTATAAAACTTGAACCGGTCTGGAAGCAGGCTTTGCGCGAGGAGTTCGAAAAACCTTATATGGCCCAGCTGCGCGAGTTCCTGCGCCAGGAGCATGCCGCCGGGAAGGAAATCTATCCGCCGGGCCCGCTTATTTTCAATGCCCTCAACCTGACCCCGCTGGACAAGATCAAAGTGGTGATTCTGGGACAGGATCCCTATCACGGTCCCGGTCAGGCCCATGGCCTGTGTTTTTCGGTCCAGCCCGGCATTCCCGTGCCGCCTTCGCTGGTCAATATTTATAAAGAGCTCAAGCGCGATCTGAATATCGATATCGCCACCCATGGCTGCTTGCAGCATTGGGCAGAGCAGGGGGTGTTGCTGCTCAACACCACCATGACAGTGGAGCGCGCCAATGCCGCGTCCCACGCGAAAAAAGGCTGGGAGCACTTCACCGACCGGATTATCCAGGTGGTGAGTGAGCAACAGCCCAAACTGGTGTTTTTGTTGTGGGGCGCCCATGCGCAAAGCAAACAGAAACTGATCGATGCCACCAAGCATCTGGTGCTGACCTCGGTACATCCTTCGCCGCTTTCCGCCTATCGGGGGTTTATCGGCAACGGTCACTTCAGTCGAACCAACAAGTTTCTTGAGCAAAACGGGTTGTCCCCGATCGACTGGAAACTGCCGCCGGCCTGAGGGCGTTAGTCCGGGCGAGGCCGTACCCAGTAGCGAAACAGGGGTTCGGCCAAAAACAGCACGAAGAGCAAGCGCATCACCTGCAGGGCGGTGACCAGAGGTACCGACAACTGCAGGGTTTCTGCTGTAAGGCTCATTTCTGCGATACCGCCAGGCATCATTCCCAGGGTCATGGAGCGCAGATCCAGTTGTGTCAGGCTGCTCAGGCCGAGTGCGCACAGGCTGGCGATCAGCATCGTCAGCGCCGTACCTGTTAATGTGCGGCCGATGAAGGACGGGGCACGGCGAAAAAACGCCCGGTTGAAATGACACCCCAGTCCACTGCCGATCAACCATTGGCCCGCCTGGCTGCTGCCATCGGGCAGGCCTATGTGCAAGTTCCAATAAATACTGACGCTGGCGCTGACCAGCAGCGGTCCGAATAACCAGGGGTTGGGCTGGCGCAAGCGTTGCCAGAGCCAGGCCATCAGCGCACCGGCCGGAAACAGCAGGGCTAACCAGTAGAGGTTGACTGATGCGGGATGCAGCGCCGGAGCGCCTTCGCCGAGCAAGTACTTGAAGGCGGCCGGTACGCACAGCACCACCATCAGCACCCTCAGGCTCTGTCCGGCAGCGACCCGGCTCAATACGGCACCATTGCGAGCGCCGAGATTGACCATCTCCCCCGAACCGCCCGGCATGCTGGAGAAAAACGCCGTAGCGCGGTCCTCTCCACTGCGGCGCATGATCCACACCCCGAGCACGCTCGACACGCTGGTGAGCAGCGCGCCGACAAAGATCAGGCCGAAATGCGCCAGCACCTGCTCCATGACCAGGGGGGTGAAGTGCAGGCCGATGCCGATGCCCACAATCCACTGCCCACATTTACGTCCGCCCGGAATCTCGGCCAGCTGCCACGGAGTCAGGCAGCGGACCAAAATGATCGCCAGCAACGAGCCGACCATCCAGGGCAGTGGCCAGCCGATCAGGCTGGCGAGAAATCCGCCGGCCAGACCGACCAGCGGCGTTCCCCACCAGTGCTTGAACCCTTGCTCAGGCATTGGCCAGGGCGCGGCGTTTGGCACTGCGCTTGCGCCAGATACGCAGAACAGGCATCAACAGCATGATCGCGGTCAGTACCCAAACACCCAGGGTGATCGGGCTTGCCCACAGAATTTCCAGCGCGCCGTTGGAGATCGACAGGGCGCGGCGCAAGTTCTGTTCCATCAGTCCGCCGAGGATGAAACCCAGCAGTACCGGCGATAGCGGGAAATCGAGCTTGCGCAGGATATAGCCGAAGATGCCGATACCGATCATCAGGAACAGATCGAAGGTGGTGGCGTGGACGGCATAGACGCCGATGGCGGTAATAATCGCGATCACCGGCACCAGCGCCCAGTTAGGCACCGAAAGAATCCGGGTGAAGATGCGAATCATCGGAATGTTGAGGATCACCAGCATGATGTTGGCGATAAACAACGAAGCGATCAGGCCCCAGACGATATCCGCCTGTTGTTGAAACAGCAGCGGGCCGGGCGTGATGTTGTACAGCGACAATGCGCCAATCATCACAGCCGTGGTACCCGAACCCGGTACGCCCAGGGTCAGCATCGGTACCAGGGCACCGCAGGCCGAAGCACCGATGGCAGTCTCGGGAGCGGCCAGACCGCGCATGTCACCCTCGCCGAATTTGCCCGAAGTACCCGCCAGACGTTTTTCCGTCATGTAGGCCACGGCACTGGCCAGGGTTGCGCCTGCACCCGGCAGGACGCCCATGATGAATCCGAGCAGGCCGCAACGGATATTCACCACGAATACCGCAGAGGCTTCCTTGAAGTTGAACATCATGCGGCCGGTGGCTTTCACGGCTTCTTGCCCGCGATGGGTTTTTTCCAGCAGCAACAGGATTTCGCTGATGGAAAACAGGCCCAGTACCAGCACCACAAACTGGATGCCGTCAGTCAGGTGGATGTTGTCCCCTGTAAAACGGTAAACCCCGCTGTTGGCATCAATCCCCACCGTCGACAGAAACAGACCGATCAAGGCGGCGATAAATGTCTTGAGTGGACGATCGCCGGCCATGCCGCCCAGGCAGACGATGGCGAATACCATGAGTACGAAATATTCCGCCGGACCGAAGGCTATCGCCCATTTGGCCAGCAGCGGGGCGAACAGCACCATGCCGCAGGTGGCAATAAAGGCACCAATGAAAGAGCTCCAGGCGGACAGTGAAAGCGCCACGCCTGCCAGGCCTTTGCGGGCCATCGGGTAGCCGTCGAGGGTGGTCATTACGGTGGACGCTTCACCGGGGATATTCAGCAGGATCGAGCTGATACGCCCGCCGTACTCACAGCCCAGGTACACGGCAGCCAGCAGGATCAGCGCGGATTCGGGAGGCAGTCCCAGGGCGAAGGCAATGGGAATCAGCAGTGCCACCCCGTTGATGGGGCCAAGGCCGGGGAGCAATCCGACCACGGTGCCGATCAGGGTGCCGCACAGTGCGGTGATCAGGTTGTAGGGCGTGAGCGCGACGCCAAAGCCCTGGCCCAAATAGCCAAAAGTATCCATATCAGTTCTCCAGAACGTCGAGCAGGCCAAGCGGCAGCGGTACGTCCATGGCTTTATCGAACAGCAGATAAAGGCCGACGCTCATCAAGCTGATGATCAGGATGCCGGGCAACCAGCGGCCGCCATACAAACGTGCCATCGGGATGCCGACCAGCGCGCTGCTGAGGATAAAACCCAGGGGTTCGAAGGTGCCGGCGAAGACAAGTAACAGCAGGACACACAGGCCGATCTTGGTCAGCGTCTGGCGATCCAGCTGCGGGTCTTCTTCGCTATGCACCACAGGCGAGGGGCGAAAAATCATGTAGATCAGACCCAGTGCCATCAAGGCGAGCATGAGCAAGGGGAAAGCGCGAGGACCTACGGGCTCGTAGGAAAAAGCAGCCTGATACGGCCAGGCCATGATCGCCAGACCGGCGCAGACGACGAGCAGGACCGAGGCAAAAATTCGTTGTATGAGCATGGTTCACTCCTGGGATGTGCCCCGGTATTCAGGGGCACAGCCAGCGGTCAGCGGCGGTTACTGGATGAGGCCGAATTCCTGGGCCAGGGTTTTGTAGTCAGCCACCTGTTTTTTCACATAGGTGTCCAGCTCCGGCCCGGTCATGGCGAAGGGGAAGAGCTCGCGCTGATCACGCAGCTTGGCGAATTCTTCGGAAGCCAGCAGCTTGTCGAACGCGTCTTTCCACCACGCGTAGTCTTCATCGCTGACTTTTGGACCCAGGTAAAAACCGCGAACCACAGGCCAGACGATGTCGTAGCCCTGTTCTTTGGCGGTCGGGATGTTTTTCATTTCGGGCTCATCCAGACGTTCATTGGCGAACACGGCGAGCAGGCGCATATCACCGCTCTGGATGTGCGGCATGGAGTCGGAAATATCGGTACTGCCTACCTGAATGTGACCACCCAGCAGCGCGGTTGCGATTTCACCGCCACCCTCAAGGGCAACGTAGCGCAAGTCCCGCGGATTGATTCCTGCCGCCTTGGCGATCAAGGCTGTTTGCATCCAGTCCTGGCTGCCCACGGTTCCGCCGGAGCCGATGACCACTTTGCCTGGATCTTTCTTCAGTGCCTGAACCAGATCATCGAGGTTCTTGTAGGGCGAATCATTTTTCACCGCAATCGCCCCATAGCTGGTACCCACGGCGGCGAGCCAGCGCACGGCATTTTCATCGAAGCGACCGAACTTGCCTTGCGCCAGGTTCAGCAATGAACCGCTGGACCAGGCCACCAGGGTGCCGGCATCGGCGGGACGCTGGGCGACCACGGCGTTGTAGGCAACGGCGCCCACTCCGCCGGGCATGTAGGTCACGCGCATCGGCTTGCTGAGCAGTTTTTCGTTAACCAGTGCACTTTGGGCCAGCTTGCACGTGAGGTCGAAACCACCGCCAGGCGAGGCCGGGGCGATGCATTCCGGGCGTTTCGGTTCTGCCATCAGTTGGCCGGCGAAGAGCATGCAGCCGGCGGCAAGAGCTACGGTGCGCAGTGATAGATTCATGGTGTCTCCAAAGGAGTTTTTGTTTTTAGGGGGCAGCAATTGTTCGCTGAAAGCCGGTGGCGGCGGGAAACGCCCGTGCCGGGCTGGCGCCGTGCATCAGCTTTATTGCGCAAAACAGGGAGGCGACAAAAAGTCTTTCGCAAGGGAGCGGGAGTGTCGAGCCAACAGGGGGGAAACAGAAAGGCGGCGGGCCTTGGGCTGAAGAGTCAGCATGCAGGGTGCTCCATTATTGTTCTTATTGGCGAAAACGCTTCGAGGCGTTTTTCAGGGCGTAACGCGATGACAGTTGTAACTGTCCGTTTCCGGATCCTAATCAGCCAACCTTTCGCGAACCTTTCAGTTGCCTTTCATTGCTCTTTCCCGGTTTTCGCACTTCACAGTATTTCTGCCGTCTGTACACTCCGCGCAAAGAAAGGCCCCGGCCTGCACAAAAATAATGAGGTAAACCCGATGCGTGTACTTTTGGTCGAAGATCAGCTGCAGCTGGCCGAGAGTGTTGCCCAGGCCTTGAAAAGCACTGGTCTGACCGTGGATGTGCTGCACGACGGTGTGGCTGCCGACCTGGCCTTGAGCAGCGAGGAATATGCAGTGGCGATCCTGGATGTGGGATTGCCGCGCATGGACGGTTTTGAGGTGCTGGCGCGTTTGCGCAGCCGGGGCAAGACCTTGCCGGTATTGATGCTGACTGCCCGCAGCGATGTCAGGGACCGGGTTCACGGGCTCAATCTGGGGGCTGACGATTATCTGGCCAAACCCTTCGAACTGACTGAGCTGGAGGCCAGGGTCAAAGCCCTGCTGCGGCGCACTGTACTGGGCGGGGAGCGCCAGCAGCGGTGCGGATCTCTGGTGTACGACCTGGGCACCCGGCGCTTCACCCTTGGCGATGAACTGCTGATTCTCACCTCCCGCGAGCAAGCGGTGCTTGAGGCGCTGATCGCAAGGCCCGGCAGAGTCATGAGCAAGGAGCAACTGGCAGCCCAGGTATTTGGCCTGGATGAGGAAGCCAGTTCTGACGCTATCGAAATCTATATTCACCGCCTGCGTAAAAAACTCGACGGCCAGGCAGTAGCCATTGTGACCTTCAGGGGCCTGGGGTACTTGCTGGAAGGCCGCGATGTTTAAATTCGACAGCCTGCGCGGGCGCCTGCTGTGGAACCTCTCGCTGCTGTTGGTGGTATTGATGCTGGCCAGTGGCTTTAGCGCTTACTTCAACGGCCGTGAAGCTGCCGACACCGCCTATGACCGGACCTTGCTGGCGTCGGCGCGCACTATTGCTGCCGGGCTGTCACAGCGCGATGGCAGTTTGAGTGCCGATGTACCCTATGTAGCGCTCGACACCTTTGCCTACGATAGCGCCGGACGTATCTACTACCAGGTCAACGATATTCATCAGCGGCTGATTTCCGGTTATGAACAGTTACCGGCTCCGCCACCCGGTACCCCCCGTACCGATGATTACCCGGCCCTGGCGCGGTTTTATAACGGCCAGTATCTGGGGCAGAACGTGCGGGTGGTGAGTCTGCTCAAGGCGGTTAGCGAGCCCAACATGAATGGCATGGCGGAAATCCGCGTTGCTGAAACCGACGAGGCGCGGGTGTCCATGGCGCGCAGCCTGATGGCCGATACGCTATTGCGCCTGGGCATGCTGGGGCTGGGTGCCTTGATCGTCGTGTGGTTTGCGGTAAGCGCCGCATTGCGACCGCTCGAGCGCTTGCGCACCGCCGTCGAGGAGCGCCAGCCCGATGACTTGCGGCCATTGCCGCTGGTGTCGGTCCAGCGCGAGTTGCGGCCACTGGTGCAGGCGCTCAATCACTTCACCGAGCGTTTGCGCGGGCAGTTTGAGCGCCAGGCGCAATTTATCGCCGACGCCGCCCATGAGTTGCGTACCCCACTGGCGGTGCTCAAGGCCCGGCTTGAGTTGGGTTTGCGGGCGAATGAGCCGCCCACCTGGCGCAACACCCTTGAACAGGCTGCCGATGACACCGACCGTTTGACCCTGTTGGCGAATCAGTTGTTGTCGCTGGCGCGGATTGAAAACGGGGCACGGGCCATTGCCGAAGGCGGTGCGCAGTTGCTCGATCTCAGCCAGTTGGCCCGGGAGCTGGGAATGGCCATGGCGCCGCTCGCACATGCCCGGGGCGTGGCCCTGGCGCTTGAGGCCGACCAGCCAGTGTGGATGCGCGGGGAGCCCACCTTGTTGAGTGAGTTGTTAAGCAATCTGGTGGATAACGCATTGGCCCACACTCCACAGGGCGGCAATGTGATTCTGCGGGTGACGCCCCATGCCGTGCTTGAGGTTGAGGACGACGGGCCGGGCATCCCCTTTGAGGACCGCGAGCGGGTTTTTGAACGCTTTTATCGGCGTAACCACCAGGTGGCAGGTTCGGGGCTCGGGCTGGCGATTGTCGGTGAGATTTGTCGGGCGCACCTGGCACCGATCAGCCTGCACGACGGTGAGCAGGGCGGGTTGAAAGTGCGGGTGAGTTTTGTGCTGGCCGACAGGCGGATGCAGACCTCGTAGTCGCTGCCGCAGCCTGCGGCAGCGACTACAGGTGCGATCCGGCTTCAGATAAACATCCCGCGGGCAGCGTTCAGATCGTCCTGGAACCTTGGATCGTCGGCATCCACCCCCAGTTTTTTGAAGGCCGGCAGGGTGCTCAGCTCAAGCCCCGGAACTGCGTTGCTGCCTTGCGAGCAGAACAGGGTCGCGATTTGTACCAGGTCGATGTAGTCGATGGTTTTGGAATCGCGGGTGAAGTCCTGGTACTGACCGGGCAGTTTCAGCAACATTTCCGGGAATTCCCAGACCGTCAGCAGCTTGTCGCCAATGCGCGGATGAATGCTTTCGATCACGTGATTCAGCGATACCGGATCGAACAGCAGTTCATTGTGGTCTTCGGCGTAGGTCAGGATCGGCAGCACGCCAATTTGATGGACCAGCCCCCCGAGTGCTGCCTGATCAGGCTTGAGCGAGGTGTATCGACGACACAAGGTGTAGCAAATCCCGGCGACCTCCAGGCTTTGGCGCCAGACGTCGCGCATTTTGTTTTCGACCACTTGCGAACGGGCATGAAAGATCTGCTCCATCACCAGTCCGATAGCCAGGTTACTGCTGTAGTTGACGCCCAGGCGGGTGATGGCGGTGTGCAGGTCGGTGACTTCGTAGAGGGCTCGTAGCAGCGGGCTATTGACCACCTTGATCAGTCGCGCCGACAGGGCGGTGTCGCGACCTATGACTTTACTCAGATGACTGACGCTGATTTCAGGGTTTTCTGCTGCCTTGCGGATGTTCAGCGCCACTTCCGGTAGCGTGGGCAAAACCAGGTCATCTTTATCTATGGCCTTAATCAAGTCCATCTGGACTTTGTGTGCCAGCGTGCTCATTTCTGTTCTCTAGTGGCAATTAGCGCTGGATCTCACGATCGCGGTCTAGCTGGTACGGCAAATCAAGCAGCGAAAGGGTGGGGCCCTGTGCATCACCTACATGGATTTCGCCTGCTTCAACGGCATCGGCAGTCAGAACACACAGCAGCTCAATGCCGTTTTCTGCATGGGCTGCAATTACCACTTCACCCACGCTACCGGTATTCGCAGGAGTAAACAGAGGCGTTCCAGGCTCGGGTAATTCGCCGGCTTCCAGATGCAGGCGGTAGAGGCGGCGTTTGAGCTTGCCCAGATACTGCATGCGCGCGACGATTTCCTGGCCGGTGTAGCAGCCTTTTTTGAAGCTGACTGCTCCCACCGCCTGCAGGTTGAGCATCTGCGGAATGAACAGTTCGCGGGTCTGGGGCATGACCTGGCCGATACCGGCGCGGATCTGACCAAGGATCCATTGATCGAGGTCGGCTTCTACCAGTTGCGCTTTCAATTGCTGTAAAAGGCTGTCGGCCTGGTCGGCCGCGGTCCATAGTTCAGCCCGGCCCGGGGACACGCGAATGGCGATCAGGCCATTGGCTCTGGCTACGCTGTCGGTCTCGGCTGGCAGGTCGAGGCCCAGGCTTTGCAACACTGCATCGGCCTGGTTCAGGCCAAAGCGTACCCAGCTGGCGCTGTCGTCGGTCAGTTTCGACTTGGAGAACACGGCGTATTTTTTCAGGTCTGCCAACTGTGGCTCGACCAGTTCGCGGGCCATCGCCAGCAGGCAGCCTTCAGGTTCAAGGAGGATGCGGAAGCTGGACTGCATCCGGCCTTTTTGTGTGCAGCGCGCACCCAGGCTCGAGCGCGTCTCGCTCAAATAGTTGAGGTTGCAGGTCAGCTGTCCCTGCAGGAACTTGCTGGCGTCATTGCCGATGACGGCGAGAACGCCTTCGTGGGACAGGGTGCAGAAAAAAGCAGAGTCGGCCATGGGTCTTCGCAGGTAATAAAGTCTGGGACACATCATAGAGGTGCGCCCTGTAAATGGGTAGTTCAATGCCGGGCGACCAAAGCCGACTGTTCTATGGCGGATCGGCCTGTATACTTGCGCTCTATTTGAGGAGCGCTCCATGGTCGAAGATGTTGAACTCAATCGTCTCTACTGGCACAGCCGTCGCGGCATGCTTGAACTTGACGTGTTGCTGGTGCCTTTCGTCAAGGAAGTGTACGCCACCCTGAATGATGTCGATCGCGAATGCTATCGCAAGCTGCTCGAGTGTGAAGACCAGGACATGTTCGGCTGGTTCATGGAGCGCGCAGAGTCCGAAGACCCGGAACTGCAGCGCATGGTTCGCATGATCCTGGATCGTGTCCAGCCCAAGTAATTATTTCGAGTGCCGCTGGCAGGCCTCAGGGCAATTGCTGGCGGCCTGTCTCGCAGCCCAGATGCTGGCGCTGATCTCAATTTTCCTTCTCTCGATACCTGTCTGGGCACGTGTGTCCGGTGCTTTTCTGTGCCTGGCCCATGGCATCTGGCTGTGGGGGCGGCACATTCGGCTGACCCACGCCACGGCCTTTCGCGGATTGCGCCGCACTGCCGATGGCTGGCAGCTATGGAACCGGGCCAGGGGCTGGCAGGCCGTGCAGTTGCGCCGTGACAGTCTGGCGCTGCCAAGTGTGGTGATTGTGCGTTTCAGCCTGCGCGGCGAGCGTCGGGTGCGCACGTTGTGCATACCCCGCGACGCGCTGGCGCCGGATCAGCACCGGCGTTTGCGCGTGCGCCTGAAGTTCAGTCGACGTAGGTGGTTGGCACCAGAATAGTGTCCAGGGCTTCGGGCAGCATGTGCGGGTAGTCGAGGGTGTAATGCAGGCCCCGTGACTCCTTTCTCGCCATGGCGCTGCGGATCATCAGCTCGGCCACTTGCGCCAGATTTCTCAGCTCGATCAGGTCGCGGCTGACTTTGTAATTACTGTAGAACTCGTCAATTTCGTCCAGCAGCAGGCGCACGCGGTGTTGTGCCCGTTGCAGGCGCTTGTTGGTGCGCACTATGCCTACGTAGTCCCACATAAAGCGCCGCAACTCATCCCAGTTGTGGGCAATGATCACATCTTCATCCGAGTCCGTGACCTGGCTGGCATCCCAGTCCGGCAGGGCGACAGGCGTCGCTACCTGTGGCAGCTGGGAGAGGATGTCGGCCGCTGCCGACTTGGCATACACAAAACATTCCAGCAACGAGTTGCTGGCCATGCGGTTGGCACCATGCAGGCCGGTGAAGCTGGTTTCACCAATGGCATACAGGCCCGGCACATCGGTATGCCCATGCTCGTCCACCATTACCCCGCCGCAGGTGTAATGCGCCGCCGGGACCACCGGGATCGCCTGCTTGGTGATATCGATGGAGAACTC
The DNA here is from genome assembly GCF_904067025.1 of Pseudomonas paraversuta. Taxonomy (NCBI): domain Bacteria; kingdom Pseudomonadati; phylum Pseudomonadota; class Gammaproteobacteria; order Pseudomonadales; family Pseudomonadaceae; genus Pseudomonas; species Pseudomonas paraversuta. The sequence continues at coordinate 3,800,525 of NZ_CAJFDA010000001.1, read as the reverse complement.
CAGACAGCGCTCATAGACGGTCGGGAAGTGGCTTTTGATAAAGGTATCGGACTGGTGGCTGATATCGAGATAGACGCAATCGATGCCCAGGCGCTTCATCTCGTGGTCGATAGCACGGGCGACGATATCTCGTGGTGCCAGTTCCCCGCGCGGATCGAAGCGATGCATGAAGCGCTCGCCGTCAGGCAGCTTGAGGTGTGCGCCTTCGCCGCGCAAAGCTTCGGTAATCAGAAAGCTTTTGGCCTGGGGGTGATACAGGCATGTGGGGTGGAACTGGTTGAACTCCAGATTCGCCACGCGACACCCGGAGCGCCAGGCCATGGCAATGCCATCACCGCAGGCGCCGTCGGGGTTGCTGGTATAGAGGTAGACCTTGGCGGCGCCGCCCGTGGCCAGAATGGTGAAGCGTGAGCCGAAAGTCTCGACCTCTCCGGTGGCGCGGTTGAGCACATAGGCACCCAGGCAGCGATCGCCATCCAGGCCAAGCCGGCGCTCGGTAATCAGATCGACGGCAACCCGCTGTTCCAGCAATTCAATATTGGGCCGTTGGCGGGCCTGCTCGAGCAGGGTTTTGAAAATGGCAGCGCCGGTAGCGTCGGCGGCATGGATAATTCGCCGGTGGCTGTGCCCGCCTTCGCGGGTGAGGTGGAACTCAAAGCCCGGCTGTTCGGGGTCTGCGTCTTCATCACGGGTGAAGGGTACGCCCTGGTCGATCAGCCACTGGATGGCTTCGCGGCTGTGCTCTACGGTAAACCGCACCGCGTCTTCATGGCACAAGCCACCCCCGGCATTGAGGGTGTCTTCGACGTGGGACTGTACGGTGTCGGTGTCATCAAGAACTGCGGCCACGCCACCCTGTGCCCAGAACGTCGAGCCATTGGCCAGATCGCCTTTGCTGAGAACTGCAATGCGCATATGGCCCGGCAGAGTAAGGGCCAGGCTCAAACCGGCAGCGCCGCTGCCAATCACCAGCACATCATGTTGAAAATGTTGGCTCATTCTTCTGAATCCGCAATAAAAGCGCCCTCTAGTATATAGAGGGGGGGATCGGCACAATAGCCGGGCTTTTGTGGCTTTGGGAAAGTACCGCGGGCAGGGAGTGTGCCTCAGACTTGCGGGGGCTGCATGTCGATTTGCACAATTAATCGGCAAGCGCTCGGGGCTGCCCGGCATTGGCCTGTTGCCCGGTCCCGTATGGCTTGATTTCGTATGGGATTTTGAACTTTTCCTGCGGGCCAGGGTTCCATAGAGGGTTGCCCTTCATGTGGGAGAACAGCGTCAAATGTGCAGCTGGGGTTATGGTCTGACTTCAGTTGCTGAATTTGGCGACAAGATTATCGACGCAGCCGGGCTGACCCGAGCTGCGTTTTCGTGCGTGCCAAATCAGAGTGCGCAGGAAACTTGCCAGGGGGGAGAGAACTTTTGCGTAAAAGCCGAGTCTATGTTTGCAAGCCTGATCAATTAGCAAAGCAATCTTCCTCCCGGTCTTATGAGGAGTGTTCATGCTAACCCAGGAAGAGGATCAGCAGCTGGTCGAGCGCGTACAGCGTGGCGACAAGCGAGCTTTCGATCTGCTCGTGTTGAAGTATCAACACAAAATTCTCGGGTTGATCGTGCGTTTTGTGCACGACACCCATGAAGCCCAGGACGTCGCTCAAGAAGCTTTTATCAAGGCTTATCGGGCACTCGGTAATTTTCGCGGTGACAGTGCCTTTTATACGTGGCTGTATCGTATTGCCATCAATACGGCGAAAAACTATCTGGTGTCTCGCGGTCGACGTCCCCCTGATAGTGATGTGAGTTCTGAAGACGCTGAATTTTATGATGGTGATCACGGTCTCAAGGATCTTGAGTCGCCGGAGCGCGCTTTGCTCCGTGACGAGATTGAGGGCACGGTTCACCGCACCATTCAGCAATTACCAGAAGATTTGCGTACGGCGTTAACTTTACGTGAGTTTGATGGTCTGAGTTACGAAGACATTGCGAGCGTCATGCAATGTCCGGTGGGTACCGTGCGCTCCCGGATTTTCCGCGCTCGGGAAGCCATCGATAAAGCCCTGCAGCCGTTGTTGCAGGAAAACTGAGACAGCGGCGATAGCCAAGAGAGGAACCGCCATGAGTCGTGAAGCCCTGCAGGAATCGCTGTCCGCGGTGATGGATAACGAAGCGGACGAACTGGAATTGCGTCGGGTGTTGAATGCCTTTGACGATACACAAACACGTGAGACCTGGTCCCGTTATCAGGTGGCGCGTGCTGTGATGCACAAAGACCTGTTGATTCCGCGTCTGGATATCGCATCTGCCGTTTCGGCCGCGTTGGCTGAAGAGCAGGCCCCTGCCAAAGTCGTACGTGGTCCGTGGCGCAGCATTGGCCGTCTGGCCGTCGCTGCTTCGGTCACCGTTGCCGTATTGGCGGGCGTAAGACTGTACAACCAGGATGACATCGTAGGTGCCCAGCTGGCCCAGCAAAACAGCCAGCAGAGCCTGAGCGCTCCGATGGTTAAAGGCCCGGCGGTACTGGCAAACTACAGCGAGAGCTCCGATCAGGCCACCGGTCCCATGGCTAACGGCGTTCTGCAAGGTCAGCCAGGATGGCAAGATCAGCGTTTGCCAGGTTATCTGCGCCAGCATGCCCAGCAAGCGGCGATGAAGGGGACTGAAAGCCCTCTGCCTTATGCTCGTGCTGCCAGCCTGGAAAATCGCTAAGGACCATCATGCGCGTCCTACCTCTGTTACCTCTTCTGCTGACGGGCCTGTTTGTTCTTCCGGCCCAGGCAGATGAAGCCCGGGACTGGCTCAAACGTCTTGGGCAAGCCGAGCAACAACAAAGCTACAAGGGCACTTTCGTCTACGAACGCAATGGTAGTTTTTCTACCCATGGCATCTGGCACCGAGTGCAGGACGGCTCCGTTCGTGAACGACTGATGCAGTTGGACGGTGCTGCGCAAGAGGTTGTTCGTGCAGATGGACATACCGAGTGCGTCACTGGCAAGTTTATCTCCGGTCTCGGGGATATTCCTGCAGCTACGGCGCGTCAGCTCGATACCAAGAGAATTGATGACTGGTATTCGGTTGCAAAAGTTGGCGACTCTCGGGTCGCTGGAAGACCGGTATCAGTAATTGCTTTCACCCCTCGCGATCAACATCGTTACGGGGTTGAACTGTATCTGGATAACGAAACCGGTTTAGCGCTGAAATCGTTGTTACTCAATGATAAAGGGCAGTTACTTGAGCGTTTCCAGTTCACCAGTATCGATACTACGCCCCCGGATGACAGTGAACTCAAGCCCACTGGTAAATGCCGTCCCGTTGTTGCGGCTGACGCTGAGCCACCTTTAGTCAAAACTTCGCACGTCTGGCATTCCGACTGGTTGCCGCCGGGTTTTGAACAGATCAGCAGTACAGTGCGCCTGGATCCCAAGACCAAGTCTGAAGTTACCAGCCTCTTGTATGACGATGGTTTGACGCGCTTCTCCGTGTTTCTTGAGCCACTGAAGGGTAACGCTGTACCCGATACGCGGTTGCAGCTGGGCCCGACCGTTGCGGTGTCAAGGCATCTCACCACCCCGCAGGGGAACATGATGGCCACTGTTGTGGGTGAAATTCCGATGGGTACCGCAGAGCGCATCGCACTCTCGATGCGTGCCGGTCAGAGCGATCCTGCGCCCCAGGGCAAGCCATAGCGGTGCTCGAACATGATGGGTGAGCATTCAGTTTTACCGTACCTTTTATCTTTTCGTACAGGTCAGGGCCCGCAAGGCTCTGGCCTTGTTTGTTTTCCGGGGCCAAAAAAAAGGGTCTATGCTGGCTTTAGTTTTTTGGTGCCTGTCGCTTAACTCTGCTTGCTATTAACGGGAGCTGTAAATCAATGCCTCGATTGAAATCTTACTTACCCATTTTTGCAGCCGTGCTGATGCTCGGGCAGGCAGTGCCGGCTCTTGCTGAAGCGCAGTTACCTGATTTCACGCAGCTGGTCGAGCAAGCCTCACCGGCTGTGGTGAATATCAGCACCACACAAAAGCTGCCGGAGCGCAAAGTATCGAGCATGGGCCAAATGCCTGACCTCGAAGGTTTGCCGCCCGGCCTGCGCGACTTCTTCGAACGCAGCCTGCCCCCAGGCAGTGGTGGCCAGGGTGGCCGTCAGCGTGAGGCCCAGTCCCTGGGCTCGGGTTTCATCATTTCGCCGGATGGCTACATTCTGACCAACAACCATGTGGTGGCGGATGCTGATGAAATCGTTGTGCGCCTGTCTGACCGCAGCGAAATGAAAGCCAAGCTGGTCGGAACTGATCCCCGTTCCGACGTCGCATTGCTGAAAATCGAGGGCAAAAACCTGCCTGTTTTGAAACTGGGTAAATCCCAGGACCTCAAGGCCGGTCAGTGGGTGGTTGCCATCGGTTCGCCGTTCGGGTTTGACCACACTGTGACCCAGGGCATCATCAGCGCTATCGGTCGCAGCCTGCCCAATGAAAGCTACGTGCCGTTCATCCAGACTGACGTGCCGATCAACCCGGGTAACTCGGGTGGCCCGTTGTTCAACCTGACGGGCGAAGTGGTGGGCATCAACTCGCAGATCTATACCCGTTCCGGCGGCTTCATGGGCGTGTCCTTCGCCATTCCTATCGATGTGGCGATGGATGTTGCCAATCAGCTCAAGGCAGGCGGCAAGGTAAGCCGTGGCTGGTTGGGTGTGGTGATTCAAGAGGTCAACAAAGACCTGGCCGAGTCGTTTGGCCTGGATAAACCGGCCGGTGCGCTGGTGGCTCAGGTGCTCGATGATGGTCCTGCTGCCAAAGGCGGCCTGCAAGTGGGTGACGTGATCCTGAGCATGAATGGTCAGCCGATCGTGATGTCCGCAGACCTGCCGCACCTGGTTGGCGCGCTCAAGGCCGGCAGCAAGGCGACCCTTGAAGTGGTTCGTGACGGCAAGCGCAAAACCCTGGATCTGACGGTGGGTGCTATTCCCGATGAAGGGAAAGAAATGGCTCCTGCAGCAGGTGCAGAACTCAGCAGCAATCGTCTGGGCGTGTCCGTGGCGGATCTGACCGAAGAGCAGCAGAAAGCCAATGACATCAAAGGTGGAGTGATCATCAAAGACGTACAGGACGGCCCGGCTGCCCTGATCGGCCTGCAACCTGGCGACGTGATTACTCATCTGAACAACCAGGCAATTACCAATGCCAAGCAGTTCACTGATATTGCCAAGGCATTGCCGAAGAACCGTTCGGTATCGATGCGGGTTCTGCGTCAGGGTCGTGCCAGCTTCATTACCTTCAAGCTGGCTGAATAACCTGATGTGAATTGCAGGAGCGAGCATGTTGCTCCTGCAGTTCTGAAGTCACTGCTAATAAAAAACCCGTATCGCGAGATACGGGTTTTTTTTATTTCTTTGGCTTGGGAATGCGTACCAGCTGACTGCTGGAGTACATGTCGTGCCAGGTACGTTTGTGCTTGTCGAATAGCGACCAGATAAACCCCAGCCCCAGGCACAGCCAGGAGCCGATAGAGACGATAAATCGCAGCAGGGCCTGCCACAGGCTGATCGCGCTGCCATCGGCATTCTGTACGCGTATGCCCCAGACCTGCATGCCCAAGGTTTGCCCTGAGTGGGTCCAGAACTTGGCAAAGAAACCGAACAGGACAAAAAACAAAATGGTGGAAAGCAGCGGGTCGCCATCCAGAGCGCCCGACTCGGACAACGCCCGCATTTTGGCTTCGCCGATAAAGCTCATCATGATCAGTTTGTAGATGAACGTAGTGACGATCAGCAGGGCCGTGCACAGCAAAAAGTCATAGAACATAGCTGCCAGGCGGCGCCCCAGGCCAACGGCGGGAAAGTCGCCTTGCGGGCTAAGCGGTTGTTTCGACATGGCAGGGTCTCGTGAAGGAAAAGCGCCATCTTACGGAATTACGCCAACAAAAAAGCCTCTGATGTCACCATCAGAGGCTTTTCAACGCGAGAAAGCTTAGCCTTCTGCTTGCACTTCATCAGCCTGCAGGCCTTTTTGGCCCTGAACTGCGATGAAGGTCACTTTCTGGCCTTCTTTCAGGCTTTTGAAGCCATTACCCTGAATGGCACGGAAGTGCACAAACAGGTCCGGACCGCTTTCCGGGGTAATGAAACCAAAACCTTTCTCGTCGTTAAACCACTTAACGGTACCGCTCTGACGTTGGGACATTTCTTAATTCCTTGACGCTAACAATTAATGACAGCCTCTTAGTTGTGTAAGAGGACTGGTGCTGGGTTGCAGGAAAGTAAGAGACGCAGAACGGGTTGTAGCAAACATAGAGCTACTGCCCAGGTCACGATTCCAGCGACCCATGCAAACACAGTGAGCAAACTTTACGAAACCGGAAATGAAAAAACAAGCCCCTTTGGCAGGCCGCGCCAAGCCCGTTTTTTCAGGTTATTAATGCAGTTTTACAAGGCTGTTGATCATGCGGATGTTCGATTGCGCTCATGTTGAAACATGTGTTTTCGCTATCGAAAGTTTGCACCATTTGGTGGCGGTTGCATGACACCCATGGAGCGTGAACATGCAACTGCATTAATTAAGCTTTAGCTCACCCGCGATAATAACGTTGTGGAACAAATGGCAACTTCGAAACTTTCAGCGGTACAGGTTTGCCGCGCACGATTGCCCACACCTCTGAGTCCAGCGCGGTAAAGGCTGTATCCAGATAACCCATGGCCAGAGGGGCACCCAAAGTCGGCCCAAAACCACCGCTGCATACATTGCCGATGACAGTGCCTTCAGCGTCAACGATTTCAGCGCCTTCACGCACAGGTGTGCGCTCCTGGGGCAGCAGGCCCACACGCTTGCGCGCTACGCCGTTTTGCTGCTGGGCAAAAATGATGTCTGCACCCGGAAAACCGCCGGCCCGGGAACCCTCGGCGCGCCGATTTTTCGAGATCGCCCAGAGCAGGCTGGCTTCAACCGGCGTGGTGCTGTCGTTCATGTCATGCCCGTACAGGCACAGGCCGGCCTCCAGTCGCAGCGAATCACGGGCGCCAAGGCCGATGGCTTGCACTTGCGGATCGGCCAGCAGGTGGCGCGCCAGTGCCTCTGCGTGTTGAGCGGGGACCGAAATCTCAAAACCGTCTTCCCCGGTGTAGCCCGAACGACTGACGTAGCATTCAGTTCCCAGCAGGGTGACCGGGGCAAATTGCATAAAGGTCATGCTTGCCACTTCGGGAGCCAGACCTTGCAGCACGGTAACCGCTGCCGGACCTTGCAGGGCGAGCAGGGCGCGTTCTTCAAACAGCGGCTGGATGTCGCAGTACTTGCCCAGGTGTTTGCGCAGATGCGCCAGGTCCTGGTCCTTGCAGGCGGCGTTGACCACGAGAAACAGCTGGTCATTGCCCAGATTGGCAACCATCAGGTCATCCAGGATGCCACCTTGTTCATTGGTGAACATGGCATAGCGCTGCATGCCAACCGGCAGGTCAATGATGTCTACCGGGACCAGGGTTTCCAGGGCCCTGGCCGCATCAGCGCCGCTCAGCAGAATTTGCCCCATGTGCGACACATCGAACAACCCGGCATGTTCACGGGTATGTTGATGTTCTTTCATTACACCCAACGGGTATTGCACCGGCATGTCATAACCGGCGAACGGCACCATACGGGCCCCGAGTTCAAGGTGCAGTGCGTGCAGCGGGGTTTTAAGCAGTTGTTCGGTGGACATTGGTCACTCCTTGAAAATCAGCACTCAATAATGTTGACGGCCAGACCGCCGCGGGCAGTCTCTTTGTATTTGCTTTTCATGTCGGCGCCGGTCTGGCGCATGGTGCGGATTACCTTGTCCAGTGAGACAAAATGCTGGCCGTCGCCGCGCAGGGCCATCCGCACGGCATTGATGGCCTTGACCGAACCCATGGCATTGCGCTCGATGCAGGGCACCTGTACCAGTCCGCCAATGGGGTCGCAGGTCAGGCCAAGGTTGTGCTCCATGCCGATTTCGGCGGCGTTTTCGACTTGCTGAACGCTGCCGCCCAGCACTTCACACAACGCGCCTGCGGCCATGGAACAGGCCACGCCCACTTCGCCCTGGCAGCCCACTTCGGCGCCCGAGATCGAGGCATTTTCCTTGTACAAAATGCCGATGGCGGCGGCAGTCAGCATGAAGCGCACCACGCCGTCCTCATTGGCCCCACCAATAAAACGCATGTAGTAATGCAGAACCGCCGGAATAATCCCCGCCGCACCATTGGTGGGCGCTGTGACCACCCGGCCGCCGTTGGCGTTTTCTTCATTGACGGCCAGGGCGTACAGATTCACCCAGTCCAGCACTGACAGCGCATCGCGCAGCGCGGCCTCGGGGTTGGCGCACAACTGACGGTGCAGCGCTGCCGCCCGTCGCTTGACCTTCAGGCCGCCCGGCAAAATACCTTCGTTACGACAGCCCGCACTCACGCAGTCCTGCATCACTTGCCAGATATTCAGCAAGCCGCTGCGGGTTTGTGCTTCAGGGCGCCAGGCGCTTTCATTGGCCATCATCACCTGGCTGATCGACAGATCGTGGGTGACGCAATGGCGCAGCAAGTCTTTGGCTGTCTTGAACGGGTATTTCAAGGGGGTGCTGTCTTCGACGATGCGATCAGCGCCTGCCGCGCCTTCATCCACCACAAAGCCGCCGCCCACCGAGTAATACTCGCGGCTGCGGATCTGAATCCCGGCGCCATCCAGCGCCCGGAAAATCATGCCGTTGGGGTGATAGGGCAGGGGTTTTCGAATCATCGCCAGATGCGACTTTTCGTTGAAATCGATGGGGTGTTCGCCCAGCAGGTTCAAACGCCCGCTGCTGCGAATGGTGGCCAGACGTTCGGCTACGGTTTCGGTGTTTACGGTATCCGGATGCTCGCCTTCAAGCCCCAGCAGCACGGCCTTGTCGCTGCCGTGGCCTTTACCGGTGGCGCCGAGGGAGCCATAGAGTTCAACTTTCACGCAGGCTGTGTCTTGCAGCAGTTCATCACGGCGCAGACCTTCGGCAAAACGCGCGGCTGCGCGCATGGGGCCGACGGTATGGGAGCTGGAGGGGCCGATGCCAATCTTGAACAGGTCGAACACGCTTAACGACATGGGGTTCTCCGGTTTCTTATAGGTTTATTGGCAAAAAACATCATCCACTGCAGGCGCGAGCTTCTCGTTGCATAACAGCTCGCTCCTGCAGGGATGGGTGGGTTACGCCTCCTGGTAGCTTTCGATGGACGGGCACGCACACACCAGGTTGCGGTCACCGAATACGTTGTCGACCCGGCCAACCGGCGGCCAGTATTTGCCTTCGATCAAGGACGCCACCGGATACACCGCCTGTTCGCGGCTGTACGGGTGGGTCCATTCACCGACCATTTCAGCGGCGGTGTGCGGGGCGTTTTTCAGCGGGTTGTCTTCCTTGTCCAGGCTGCCGTTTTCGACCGCGCGAATTTCTTCGCGGATGCGGATCATGGCTTCGCAGAAGCGGTCCAGTTCTTCTTTGGACTCACTCTCGGTCGGCTCGATCATCAGCGTGCCGGCCACCGGGAACGACATGGTCGGCGCATGGAAGCCGAAGTCGATCAGGCGCTTGGCCACGTCGTCGACGCTGATGCCGCTGCTGTCCTTGAGCGGGCGCAGGTCAAGAATGCATTCGTGTGCCACCAGACCGTTGCTGCCCGAGTACAGCACCGGGTAATGCTCTTCGAGACGGCGGGCGATGTAGTTGGCATTGAGGATCGCCAGCTGCGAAGCACGCTTGAGGCCTTCGCCGCCCATCATGCGGATATACATCCAGGTAATCGGCAAAATGCTCGCGCTGCCAAACGGTGCCGCGCACACCGCGCCTTCCTTGCGTTCCATGGTGCCGTGACCCGGCAGGAATGGCGTGAGGTGCGATTTGACGCCGATCGGGCCGACACCCGGGCCGCCGCCGCCATGGGGGATGCAGAAGGTTTTGTGCAGGTTGAGGTGGGACACGTCGCCGCCGAACTTGCCCGGTGCGCACAGGCCGACCATGGCGTTCATGTTGGCGCCGTCGATGTACACCTGGCCGCCGTTGTCATGAATGATGCCGCAGATTTCGCGGATGCCTTCCTCGAATACACCGTGGGTCGAGGGGTAGGTGATCATCAGGGCCGCCAGGTGCTCGCGGTGCTCGATGGCTTTGGCGCGCAGGTCTTCAATGTCTACGTTGCCCCGTGCATCGCATGCCGTCACCACCACGCGCATCCCGGCCATGTTGGCGGTTGCCGGGTTGGTGCCGTGGGCCGAGGACGGGATCAGGCAGATATCGCGACGCTCTTCACCACGGCTCTGGTGATAGGCACGAATGGCCAGCAGGCCGGCGTATTCACCCTGGGAACCGGCGTTCGGTTGCAGCGAGATGGCGTCGTAACCGGTGGCAGCGCACAGCATGGCCTCCAGTTCGGTGGTCAATTGCTGGTAGCCCAGGCTTTGCCCGGCGGGTGCAAAGGGGTGCAGGTTGCCGAACTCGGCCCAGGTCACCGGAATCATTTCGCTGGCGGCATTGAGCTTCATGGTGCACGAGCCCAGCGGGATCATGGTGCGATCCAGGGCCAGGTCCTTGTCCGCCAGACGACGCAGATAGCGCATCAGTTCGGTTTCAGAATGGTAGCGATTGAATACCGGGTGGCTGAGAATCGGCGACTGGCGCAGCAGTGCCGCCGGCAGGGTGCCGGTTACTGTCGCGGCCAGTGCGTCGAAGTCAGGCAGGGTCTGACCGTCCGCCGCCAGCAACGCCCACAGCGCAGTAACATCGGACTGGCCGCTGGTTTCGTCCAGCGACAGGCCCAGACGCTGGCCATCGATCAGGCGCAGGTTGATGCGTTGGGCGTGGGCCTTGGCATGCAGGGCGTCGGTGTGGCTGCCGGTGTTCAGGGTCAGGGTGTCGAAGAAGGCGGTTTGCTCGACCTTCAGTCCCAGATCGCTCAGGCCTTTGGCCAGGATCGCCGTCAGTTGGTGAACGCGCCGGGCGATTTGGCTCAGGCCCTTGGGCCCGTGGTACACGGCGTACATGCTGGCGATGTTGGCCAGCAGGACCTGGGCGGTGCAGATGTTGCTGGTGGCCTTCTCGCGGCGGATATGTTGCTCGCGGGTTTGCATGGCCAGGCGCAATGCCGGTTTGCCGTGACGGTCAACCGAAACACCGACCAGACGCCCCGGCATGTCGCGCTTGAAGACATCGCGGGTGGCGAAGTAGGCCGCATGGGGGCCGCCGAAGCCCAGTGGTACGCCAAAACGCTGGGCGCTGCCGATGGCCACGTCGGCGCCAAACTCGCCTGGCGGTGTCAACAGGGTCAGGGCCAGCAGATCAGCCGCTACGGCCACCAGTGCATTGGCGGCATGAAAACGTTCAACCAGGTCGCGGTAATCAAACACGTCGCCGTTGCTTGCCGGGTATTGCAGCAGGGCACCGAAGAAGGCCGACACGTCAGTCAGATCGCGCTCATCAGCCACGACCACCTCAATGCCCAGTGGTTCGGCACGGGTGCGCAGCACGTCGAGGGTTTGCGGGTGGCAGTGGCTGGAAGCAAAAAAGCTGCGGCTGGTTTTGTTCTTGCTCAGGCGCTTGCAGAACGTCATTGCCTCGGCGGCGGCGGTGGCCTCATCGAGCAACGATGCGTTGGAAATCGGCAGACCGCTGAGATCGCTGATCAGGGTTTGATAGTTGAGCAGGGCTTCGAGGCGGCCCTGGGAGATTTCTGGCTGGTACGGGGTGTAGGCGGTATACCAGGCCGGATTTTCCAGCAGGTTGCGCAGGATCGGCGAAGGGGTGTGGCAGTTGTAATAGCCCTGGCCGATATAGGTCTTGCACAGCAGGTTCTTGGCGGCGATGGCTTTGATCGAGGCCAGCGCGTCGGCTTCGCTTTGCCCGGCCGGCATGTTGAGAACGCTGGTGCCCTTGATGCTTTCCGGGATCACGCTGGCGCTCAGGCCTTCAAGGGAATCAAAACCGAGGGTGGCGAGCATGGCTTGCTCATCGGCCTGACGCGGGCCGATGTGGCGCGCGATAAATTCATTGGCGGTGCTGAGATTGATGGTCATGACAGGCTCCTCAGTTGTCGTCTTGAGCTTTGATCAAGCGGTCGTAGGCATCTTGATCCAGCAATTGCTCGACGGCATTCGCATCAGCAGGCTTGAAACGGAAGAACCAGCCTTGACCCAGAGGGTCTTCGTTAACCAGTTCCGGGCTGTCTTCGAGCGCCGGGTTTACTTCCATCACTTCACCGTCCAGGGGCATGTATACGCCGCTGGCGGCCTTGACCGACTCAACGGTGGCGGCTTCGGTGCCTTTGTCGTAGGACTGCAATTCAGGCAGTTGGACAAACACCACATCACCCAGAGCGTTTTGCGCAAACGCGGTAATTCCCACAGTCACGCTGCCATCAGCTTCGGCGCGCAGCCATTCGTGGTCTTCAGTAAAACGCAATTCGCTCATGGAAACTCCTCAGGGCCAGACATGTCTGGTGGTCACGGGTAATTGCTCGCTCGGAACGAGCTTATGGGAGAGTTCATTGCAAAATGGTTGCCAGTTTATAAATATCGTTATTTATCAGTGGCTTGAGTGATTCAGCGGCGCAGATTGAAAACTGTGCTGTAGCGAAATCGATACAGTGCTGGGGCAGAAAAAAAATCCATGAGGATCATGGCCTTGCACAGCAGTGGAATAGACAGGGTGTATCGAAATCGATCCAGTGGAATGATTTCGATACGACAGGTGGGGGCTTGGTGATAGCCGGCTTGCCGGCGCTACAGGTCAGGCCTTGCCGGGGATACCATACTTGCGCAGGCGATGGGCAATGGCGGTATGGCTGGTTTGCAGGCGGCTGGCCAACTGACGGGTCGAGGGATAGCTGACGTACAACTTTTCCAGCAATGCTTTCTCGAAGGTTTCGACTGCGTGCTCCAGGGTTTCCACCTCGCCGTCACTTTGCCGTGCAACCGAGGTACCGGCGATGTCCAGGTCGCCAATGTCGACCAGGGTGCTTTCGCAGATCGCAGCTGCACGAAAGATCACGTTCTGCAATTGGCGCACGTTACCGGGCCAGCGATTGCCCAGCAGCGCCGGATAGGTGCCGGGCGCCAGGCGGCAAACGGGGCGCTGGATCTGGGTGCAGGCCTGCTGCATGAAAGTGCGTGCCAGCAACAATATGTCCTGGCCGCGTTCGCGCAGTGGCGGCACTTCAATGTTGAGTACGTTCAGGCGATAGAACAGGTCTTCGCGAAAGGTGCCCTCGTTGACCATCTTTTCGAGGTTGCGGTGGGTGGCGCTGAGGATCCGTACATTGACCTTGACCTCGCGCTCGCCGCCTACCCGGCGGAAGCTGCCGTCATTCAGAAAGCGCAGCAGCTTGGCTTGCAGGTAAGGCGACATCTCAGCGATTTCGTCGAGGAACACCGTGCCATTGTTGGCCAGTTCCATCAGCCCTGGTTTGCCTCCGCGCTGGGCGCCGGTGAAGGCGCCGGGGGCATAGCCGAAGAGTTCGCTTTCAGCCAGGTTTTCGGGGAGCGCCGCACAGTTCAAGGCCAGAAAGGGGGCGCCAAAACGGTCGCTGATGGCATGGCAGGCACGGGCCACCAGTTCCTTGCCGGTACCGGTCTCGCCCTGGATCAGTAACGGCGCATCCAGGGCCGCTACACGCTGGGCCCGGGCCTTGAGGGTGCGGATGGCGGGTGACTCACCGAGCAGGGCGTCAAAGCCTTCTGCGTGATCGTGGTGCAGCGCGGCCAGGCGCTCACCGATGCGGCTTGGCTGGTACAGGGTCAGCAGGGCGCCGGCATCGGTAATCGGGGTGGCGTCGAGCATCAGCGGGTGGCCGTTGAGCGTCACTTCGCGCAGGGGCAGGCGGAAGCCGTGCTCCAGCAGTACATCGAGCAGGCCGGGGTCACTGAACAGCTCGCCGATACTTTCACCGGTGGGTTCATGGCCGTACAGGGCAATCAGCGCCGGGTTCGCCAGCAGTACGTGGCCATCGCTGTCCAGCGCCAGTACCGGGTCGGTCATGGCCGCGAGCAGCGCATCAAGTTGCAGATGGCGGCGTTGTCCGGGAAGGATGTCGACCACCGTCACGGCCTGTACCCCGTTGACGCTGAACAGTGCCTCGCGCAACTCGTCGAGCACTTGCGGGCTCAGGGTCGGAGCGTCGATATAAACGTTGGGCGGGACCATTTCCACCGCATCCAGGTTGAGGTTCCGCCCGCCGAGCAACGCCAGAACTTCCTGGGTGATGCCGACGCGGTCGATAAAACTGACGTGGATACGCATGGGAACAAAGAACACTTCTGGCCAGCGGAGGCCGCCAGTATGCCTTGGCGCGGGAGATTGGTGAAATCGGAGGGCGAGGGGGCGTTGGTTGCATCGCCGGCAAGCCGGCTCCCACAAGGTTTCAAATTGACTTGAACGATGTGGGAGCCGGCTGCCGGCGATCAGGGTTCACGCATTATTCGAGGTGTTCGGGTTTGACCGGGTCGCCAAGCTGCACGTCCAGCTGCTGGCGGACATCCTTGAACATCAGGTCGTAATACTTATGCATCGACAGTATGTTGGCCGAGGTGGGCATGCCGTTATCCACGGCAATTTTAAAGCCGACTCTGGCGAAGTCGAACCACTGATCCTTGGGCAGGGTGAACGACTCCTTGAATTCGTTCTGGTTGATCCGGCCGTGCATGTCGAACTGCATCGACTTGCCTTCCCTGGGATCTTCAACGACCTGGTAATCGATCTTGATGTCATACCCGAAGTCACCCGGCTGAAGCGGTTCGCGATGGATATGCAGGTGACCGGGTTCGAACGAGGCCATAGGGGCAACTCCTGAGTGTATGAGGGGTAAAGGGCAGACCGCCAGGTCTGCCCCCAGGTTCAAAAATAGCTGATGCCGGGCTTTTCAGTACTGACCCGGGTACCCGCCTTCCCTTGAACGATAGCTTCGATATCCGCCAGGGCGCCAATTACGGCGGTCTTGCCGGTTTTGCGGGCAAACTCGCAAGCTGCCTCGACTTTAGGGCCCATGGAGCCATTGGCGAAGCCGAGTTTTTCCAGCTCGTCCGGGTGCGCCTGGGCAATAGCTTTTTGCGAAGGCTTGCCCCAGTCAATAAAGGCCGCGACGACGTCAGTGGCGATTACCAGCAAGTCACTTTTCAGCTCCTGGGCCAGCAACGACGAGCACAGGTCCTTGTCAATGACGGCCTCGATGCCCTTGAGGTTGCCGTCCTCGCCATACATGGTCGGGATCCCGCCACCGCCTGCACAAATGACGGTGGTGCCTTTTTCCAGCATCCACTTGATCGGACGGATTTCGAAAATGCGCATGGGTTTCGGGCTGGCCACTACACGACGAAACTTGTCACCGTCCGGGGCGATGCTCCAGCCTTTTTCCGCAGCCAGGCTTTCAGCTTCGGCCTTGCTGTAAACCGGGCCAATCGGTTTGGTCGGGTTCTGGAACGCCGGGTCTTTCGGGTCGACCTGAACCTGGGTCAGCAAGGTGGCGAGCGGCGTTTCCTTGGGCAATACGTTGCCCAGTTCTTGCTCAATCATGTAACCGATCATGCCTTCGCTTTCAGCGCCCAGCACGTCCAGCGGGTACGGGTCGACGGCAGTGTAAGACGCCGCCTGCAGCGACAGCAGGCCTACTTGCGGGCCATTACCGTGGGCCACCACCAGTTCGTTACCGGGGGCGATGAGGGCAATTTGCTGAGCAGCGGTGCGGATGTTTTCACGCTGGTTCTCTGCAGTCATGGGCTGACCGCGACGCAAAAGGGCGTTACCGCCCAGTGCTACGACGATACGCATAAAAATGTCCTTATAAAAAACGGGGAGCGGCTCGAGTCCCGCTGGAGCCGAGCTTGCTCGCGATGCAGACGCCCCGGTCATTCGGGGTGATGGCATCGCCGGCAAGCCGGCTGCCGCACGAAACCAGCGGGCCTTAGATGTCAGCCAGTGCTGCTACCAGGATTGCCTTGATGGTGTGCATGCGGTTTTCTGCTTGCTCAAAGGCAATGTTCACCGGTGACTCAAACACGTCTTCGGTCACTTCAATACCGTTTTTCAGGTTTGGATGGTGCTCGGCCACATCCTTGCCGACTTTGGTTTCGCAGTTGTGGAATGCGGGCAGGCAATGCATGAATTTCACCCGTGGGTTTTCTGCCGCTTTGATCATCTCGGCATTGACCTGATACGGCAGCAACAGCTTGATGCGCTCGTTCCAGGCTTCAACGGGCTCGCCCATCGATACCCATACGTCGGTGTGGATGAAGTCCACGCCTTTGACCGCCGCTTTAGGGTCTTCGGTGAGGGTGATTTTAGCGCCGCTTTCTTTGGCGAATTCCTGGCACTGCTTCACGAATGACTCTTCTGGCCACAGGCTTTTCGGCGCGCCGATGCGCACGTCCATGCCCAGCTTGGCGCCGATCATCAGCAGCGAGTTACCCATGTTGTTGCGGGCATCGCCCAGGTACGCGTAGCTGATGTTGTGCAGCGGCTTGTCACTGTGTTCGCGCATGGTCAGCGCGTCAGCGATCATTTGCGTCGGGTGGAACTCGGCGGTCAGGCCGTTGAATACCGGTACGCCTGCGTACTTGGCCAGCTCTTCAACGATTTCCTGGGCAAAACCACGGTATTCGATGGCATCGAACATGCGCCCCAGAACCCGAGCGGTGTCTTTCATGCTTTCTTTGTGACCGATTTGCGAAGAAACCGGATCAATGTAGGTCACGTGCGCACCCTGGTCATGGGCGGCCACTTCAAACGCGCAACGGGTGCGGGTTGAGGTTTTCTCGAAGATCAGGGCAATGTTTTTGCCTTTCAGGTGCGGCTCTTCGGTACCGGTGTACTTGGCGCGCTTGAGATCGCGGGACAGATCCAGCAGGAAGTGCAGCTCACGGGGAGTGTGATGCATCAGGCTGAGCAAGCTGCGGTTTTTCATGTTAAACGCCATGGGGATCTCCTGGGTTTCTGGTTAACCGGCTTGCGCCGTCCCTTATGGGGCGGGGCGCAAGCAATCTAATGAATGAATTAATAGTCAATCGGGTCGCGGATGATCGGGCAGGTCATGCAGTGGCCGCCGCCACGGCCGCGACCCAGCTCGGAGGCGCTGATGGTGATTACTTCGACTCCGGCTTTGCGCAGCAGGGTGTTGGTGTAGGTGTTGCGGTCATAACCGATCACCACACCAGGCTCCAGGGCCACCACGTTGTTGCCGTCATCCCACTGTTCGCGTTCGGCGGCAAAGGAGTTGCCCCCGGTTTCGACCACACGCAGAGCCTTGAGGCCAAGGGCCTTGGCTACCACTTGGAGGAAGCTGGCTTCTTCACGGCGCACGTCTACGCCGCCGGCTTTGCTTTCGTCCGGATACAGCGAGAAAGCAACAATCTGGTTGACCACTTCAGGGAAGATCGTCACCAGATCGCGGTCGCAGAAGCTGAATACCGTGTCCAGGTGCATTGCGGCGCGGGACTTGGGCAGGCCCGCGACGATGACCCGCTCCACTGCTTTGTTCTTGAACAGGTTCTGCGCCAGTTGGCCGATGGCCTGGCGTGAGGTGCGTTCACCCATACCGATCAGGACCACGCCTTTACCGATAGGCATAACGTCGCCGCCTTCGAGGCTGGCGTTGCCGTGGTCGATGGTCGGGTCGCCGTACCAGATCTGGAAGTCAGCGTTGGTGAACTCAGGGTGGAACTTGTAGATCGCCGTGGTCAGCAGGGTTTCCTGACGACGGGCCGGCCAGTACATCGGGTTCAGCGTCACGCCGCCGTAGATCCAGCAGGTGGTGTCACGGGTGAACTGGGTGTTGGGCAGCGGCGGCAGGATAAAGCTGGTGTGACCCAGGAAATCGCGGAACATCTGGATGGTCTTGCCACCAAAGCTGTCCGGCAGATCGTCGGCAGACACGCCGCCGATCAAGTACTCGGCAACCTGGCGTGGTTCGAGGCTTTTGATCCAGGCTTTGACTTCACTGACCAGGCCGATGCCAACCTGATCGGGTGTGACCTTGTGATCCAGAATCCAGTCCAGCGCTTCCGGCATGGCCACGATGTCGGTCAGCAGGTTGTGCATTTCCAGCACATCGATGCCGCGGTCACGCATCTTGGTCACAAAATCGAAGTGGTCGCGTTTAGCCTGGTTGACCCACAGCACGTCATCAAACAGCAGTTCATCGCAGTTGCTCGGGGTCAGGCGCTGGTGAGCCAGGCCCGGGGAGCAAACCATAACCTTATGCAGCTTTCCGGCTTCGGAATGTACGCCGTACTTCACTTTTTCCGTGGTCATTACAGTCATCCTCCAAAGTGCATAAACAGGGTTTTACAGGGTCAGGAAGCCGTCGTAGAGTCCATAGGCCGCCACCAGGGCGCCAATCACTACTGCGGCAAAAATCACTTTCTCGATATTGGTGAAGACGGGTTGGCCACTCTCATGTTTGGCCTTGGCGAACAGAATGACGCCAGGTGCATACAGCAGGGCCGAGAGCAGCAGGTATTTAAGGCCGCCGGCATAGATCAGCCAGATGGCATAGATCAGGGCGATACCGCCGATGATCAGGTCTTTCTTGCGTTCTCTCAGGGCGTTTTCGTAGGTCTCGCCGCGCACTGCCAGCAGGAAACCGTAGGCTGCGGACCAGAGGTAGGGCACCAGAATCATCGAGGTGGCCAGGTAGATCAGCGACAGGTAGGTACTGGCCGAGAACAGGGTGATCACCAGGAACAACTGCACCATGGCGTTGGTCAGCCAGAGGGCATTGACCGGTACATGGTTGGCGTTTTCCTTTTTCAGGAAGGCCGGCATGGTGTGGTCCTTGGCCGCCGAGAACATGATTTCGGCACACAGCAGCACCCAGGACAACAGGGCACCCAGCAGCGAGATGATCAAGCCGACACTGATCAGTACCGCTCCCCAGTGGCCCACTACGTGCTCAAGCACGGCAGCCATCGACGGGTTCTGCAGTTTTGCCAGTTCCGGTTGAGTCATGATGCCCAGCGACAGCACGTTCACCAGTACCAGCAACAGCAATACGGTGATGAAGCCGATCACGGTGGCTTTACCCACGTCAGAGCGTTTTTCGGCGCGGGAGGAGAAGATGCTCGCCCCTTCGATACCGATGAACACCCAGACGGTGACCAGCATCATGTTGCGCACCTGATCCATCACACTGCCCAGACTCGGGTTTTTCAGGCCCCAGATGTCACTGGTGAAGATGTCCAGTTTGAACGCGAACAGGGCAATCAGGATAAACAGTACCAGCGGCACCACCTTGGCAACGGTGGTTACCAGGTTGATGAACGCTGCTTCCTTGATCCCGCGCAACACCAGAAAGTGCACGGCCCAGAGCAAAATCGAGGCCGCAATGATGGCTGCCGGGGTATTGCCTTCGCCGAAGATCGGGAAGAAGTAGCCCAGGGTGCTGAACAGCAGCACGAAGTAGCCGACGTTGCCCAGCCAGGCACTGATCCAGTAGCCCCAGGCCGATGAGAAACCCATGTAATCGCCAAAGCCGGCCTTGGCATAGGCGTAAACGCCGCCGTCGATATCCGGTTTGCGATTAGCCAGGGTCTGGAAGACGAAAGCCAGGGTCAGCATGCCTACCGCAGTGATTGCCCACCCGATAAGAACAGCGCCTACATCGGCACTTGCAGCCATGTTTTGGGGCAGTGAAAAAATACCGCCGCCAATCATTGAGCCGACTACCAGCGCAACCAATGCACCCAGTCGAAGTTTTCCAGGAGTATCAGACATTTGTAGTGACTCCAATCTAGGAGAAGTGAGGCCTAAAGGTTAGTCCGTTGGTTTTTTGAGCCAGTTTGAATCGCCCCAGGTTTCCTAGACACTCTCCAGGCTCGCTGCGTAACGCTTTTCAAACTCTACCGGTGACAGCTGATTGTTGAAACTGTGGCGTCGTTTTGGGTTGTAAAACATCTCGATGTAATCGAACACATCATCCCGAGCATCCTGGCGTGTAGTGTAGATTTTACGCTTGATCCGCTCCCGCTTTAGCAGCTGGAAAAAGCTCTCCGCCACAGCGTTGTCGTGGCAGTTACCTCGACGACTCATGCTGGCTACCAGGTTGTTAGCTTTCAAGAAGCTTCGCCAGTCTGAGCTGCTGTACTGACTGCCTTGATCCGAGTGGATCATCACCTCTTGCTTCGGCTTACGTCTCCAAACCGCCATCAGCAGTGCATCAATGGCTACGTCGCTGGTCATCTGCGACTTCATTGACCAACCAATGATCTGGCGTGAAAACAGATCGAGCACCACGGCCAAATACAGCCAGCCTTCATATGTTCGGATGTAGGTAATGTCTGTGACCCAGACTTTGTTGGGTTCTCTGACATCGAATTGGCGCTTCAGTAAGTTCGGTGAGGCAACGGCTGGTTTACCGCCATATTTTCCCGGCCTCCGTCGATACCCAGTCTGAGAACGTAAACCTTCAAGGCGCATCAACCTAGCTACCCGGTGACGGCCACAGCTCTCACCAACCTCTCGCAGGTCATCATGGATCTTGCGATAGCCATAAACACCACCGCTTTCCAACCAGGAGTGTTTGATCAGTCCAAGCAGTCGCTGATCGTCCTTGGCTCGCGCAGATTTTGGTTCTGATAGCCACGCGTAGTAGCCGCTGGGATGAACCTTGAGCGTCAGGCAAAGCCGTCGAATCGCGTAATGACCCGCTTGCTGCTTAATAAAGGCGTACTTCAGCCGCACTCCTTGGCAAAGTACGCGGCGGCCTTTTTTAAGATGTCTCGCTCCTCCGTCACCCGTTTCAGCTCGGCCCGTAGACGACGAACCTCAGCGCTCTGATCATCCTCCTCAACGCGCTGTTCCTGGGGCTTGGTGTAGCGCTTAACCCAGGCATAGAGGCTGTGCACGGACACACCCAATCGTGCAGCCACCTCCGAGACAGGAAGCTTCTTTTCGGTCACTTGTTTGACCGCCTGGATTTTGAATTCTTCGGGATATCGCTGGTTGCTCATGGCACCTCCTAATGGGCCTCATTTTAAGGCTTGGAGGTGTCTACGAAACTAGGGGCGATTCAGTTGACTTAGATCAGGGCATTACTACATTCCATTGTTAGTAGTGAAGAGAAGTCGCCATTGCGGCTTATTTTGACGCGCTCTGGAAAGCGTGTTCCAGACAGGGATACTCTCGGTTGACGCTGCAGCTTTACTGCATTTGCGTGGGGATTGAAGCTAGACAGTATTTTCAGATTTGCAAATGTGATTGCGAGGTTTCATCTGCCGGTCTAAAAATTAAAATGTCATTTACATATGAGTTGTCTTTTAGGTTTCAATAGAAAAGGTTGTTATAAAAAAAAGATTACTTATGGCTTAACCTTAATGAACGTTCAGGGTGCAGTTATATTTAGCCAGCCAGCGGTTGTGACCGGATGCCCATTAATAATTAACTGAAAAAGAGGTGGCAATGTCACAGCAGGCACACAAGCTTCGACTCAACGCCCTGATTGCGTTGGTGGTCGGCTCAATGATTGGCGGCGGTATTTTTTCTTTGCCACAAAATATTGCCGCACATGCTGCTGGCGGTGCCGTGTTGATCGGCTGGGGGATCACGGCAGTGGGCATGCTGGCGCTGGCCTTTGTCTTCCAGACACTCGCCAATCGCAAGCCAGAACTGGACTCAGGTGTATACGCCTATGCCAGGGCCGGCTTTGGTGACTACATGGGGTTCTCATCGGCCTGGGGCTACTGGATCAGTGCCTGGCTGGGCAACGTCGGCTACTTCGTGCTGCTGTTCAGCACTCTGGGCTATTTCTTCCCGATGTTTGGCCAGGGCAACACACCGGTAGCCATCGGCTGTGCCTCCTTGTTGCTGTGGGGCGTGCACTTTCTGGTATTGCGCGGAATCAAGGAAGCAGCGTTCATCAACCAGTTGACCACGGTGGCGAAAATTGTCCCGATCGTGATGTTTATCGTGATTGCAGCGGTAGCCTTCAAGGCGGACATTTTTACCCGGGATCTGTGGGGCAGCGGTGCGCCAGATCTGGGCAGCGTGATGGACCAGGTGCGCAACATGATGCTGGTCACCGTGTTTGTGTTTATCGGTATCGAAGGCGCCAGTGTGTACTCGGGCAGGGCCGAAAAACGCTCGGATGTGGGCAAGGCCACGGTGATCGGTTTTCTCGGGGTGCTGGCGTTGCTGATGCTGGTGAATGTGCTGTCGCTCGGGGTCATGACCCAGCCGGAGCTGGCCAGTCTGCAGAACCCGTCGATGGCCGGTGTGCTGCAGTATCTGGTAGGGGACTGGGGGGCGATCCTGATCAGCATCGGGCTGGCCATTTCGCTGTTGGGGGCGTTGTTGTCATGGGCGCTGCTGTGCGCCGAAATCCTGTTTGCCACATCAAAGGACAAAATGATGCCGGCGTTCCTGAAAAAGGAAAACGCCAATCATGTACCGGTTAACGCCTTGTGGCTGACCAACTCGATGATTCAGATTTTCCTGATCATCACCCTGGTGTCGTCGGGCACCTACACCAGTCTGATCTATCTGGCGTCTTCGATGATTCTGGTGCCCTACCTGTGGTCGGCCGCCTATTCGGTATTGTTGTGCATACGAGGGGAGACCTACTCGCTGGCGAGCAGGCGGCGGGTCAAGGACCTGCTCGTGGCCGCGGTCGCTTTGATTTATGCCATGTGGCTGCTGTATGCGGCGGGCCCCAAATACCTGCTGCTCTCGGCTTTGCTGTATGCCCCTGGGGTGTTGTTTTTTGCCAAGGCCAAGCGGGAGCAGGGTGAGCCGCTATTCAAGCACTGGGAGAAACTGATTTTTGCTGCGGTATTGTGCGCGGCACTCTCGGCGGCGTACGGGCTTTATAGCGGCTTGCTGACCCTGTAATGCGATCAACCCATAACCCTGTGCCTGTGCCTGTGCCTGCGCCCGCAGCAGGCGGCCTTCCACCAGGGTTGCGGGTCAGTGGTTCTGCGGGGCGGTAGCTGCCTTGGGCAGGCGCTCTGGCCGGGACCAGATCCACAGGTTGCCCATGCTCATGCCGGCAATGGCGAGGAATACGGGCCAGTCGTGATCCAGCACATACAGCATCAGCCCGGCACAGAGCAGCATGCTGACCGTGGCGCTGACTTTGGCTTTGCGCTGGATGATTTTGCCGTTGCGCCAGTTGCTCAGAATCGGGCCAAACAAACGATGGTTCTCGAGCCAGGCACTCAGGCGTGGTGAGCTTTTGGTCGCGGCCCAGGCCGCAAGCAGAATGAATTCAGTGGTCGGCAGGCCGGGAATCACTATTGCGATCAGGCCAATGCCCAGGCTCACGTAGGCCAGCAGGCCAAACAGCACGCGAGCTATTTTCGACGAGGATTGAGTTTGGCGGGTCATAAGCTCAAGACGCATGAAAGGACGCCCGGCCAGCGAGTGCCGGCCGGGCAGGTCAAGCTTAAGCCAGTTCCGGTTCAGCAGCGTAAGCGTGTTCCAGTAATACGGTGAAGCGTTCGAAGGCGGCCACTGCACCCTTGTCCAGCTCAGCTTCTTCTTCGGTGCTGAGATCCAGGCCGTCGAGGGTTCTGATGAAGCTCTTCCAGCCTTCGGCGCGGCCGCCTGCAGGCTCACCCAGATGGCGAGCGCCGAACGTGTCGCTCAGGCCCAGGCCAACAGCACGCTTGATCAGGAACGCGGCACCGAGCTTGGAACCTTCGGATACAAAAATCCAGCCCAGGGCTTCGGCTTTGCTCGGTGCGGTCACTGCGCCGGCAACAGGTGCAGGGACTGCAGTGTCGAGGTCGGCCAGATCGGCCCTGGCTTGCTCGGCACGGCAACGCTCTGGCAGATCCGGAACGATTTCTTTCAGGGCCGGGTCGGTGTACAGGGCTTTGAGTTCTGACTGAAACAGGTATTGGGCCACAACAAAACGGGCAAAGTTAGGCACGGTTGCAAAGGGCGAATGTGCCTTGACCAGGGCGTCGAGCTTTTGGTGCGGCTCGTTGGTGATCTGGTTCAGGCGTTGCGAGCGCAGGGTCGGGCGCTGTGCGGAATCTGGAGTATTCATGCAAATGTCCTTGAGAATGAGATGCGCTTTGTAACTAGACGAACCAGAAGACGCGTCACAGTAAAAAATCCTCACTGCGCAGCCTGAATGGACTGCGCAATGGGGCTCGGGATCAGATATCCCACACCAGATTGATAGCGAAATTGCGGCCCGGGGCCGTCAGGCGGTCCATGTTGGCGGGGTTGATGACCCCGGCTTCACCTACGCTGTCGTAGCCGCGAACATCATCCCAGTTCCAGTATTTCTTGTCGGTCAGGTTGTACAGGCCAGCGTTGACGGTGACGTCCCGGGTGACCTTGTAGAAGCCGGACAGATCGATCACACCGTAGCCCGGGGACTTGAACTGGGTGCTGGTGCCGTCGGGCGAGAAGAAGTTGCTGTCGTCGACCTGGTCCTTGCGTTTAACCAGGGTCCAGCTCACCAGAGCACCGTAGTTCTCTTGCTCGTAGCCAAGGCCGAGCACTGCTTTAAGCGGGTTGACGCTGTTGATCGGCTCGCCGGTGTCGTCGTTTCTGCCGTGGGCATAAGCCACCGAGCCGATGTTGTACAGGCCATGGGGTGCACCGAACGCATCCAGATTCAAGCGGCCTTTGATTTCGGCACCCTTGATGGTGGCGTGTTTGATGTTGTTGCTCTGGAACGTCAGCTCGTCGTAGCCGGGGGTGATCGCATCTTCATTGATGAAGTCGCGGTACTTGTTATAGAACACGGCAACATCGAATGAACCGGCATCGAAAGTGCCGCGCAGCCCGGTTTCGAAGCTTTTGCTTTTTTCCGGCTCCAGATCCGGATTGGGCTCAACCGAATAGCCTTCCCCCAGATTGGTAAACCGGCCATACAGTGCTTTGGCGCTAGGTGTACGGAAACCTTCGGCGTACTGGCCGTACCAGGTGTACTCCTCGCTCAGGGCGTAGGTCAGGCCGAACTTGGGCGACAGGCGATGCCAGACTTTCTCCTTGTCACTGACACTGCTCTTGTCAGCGGCGGCCACCGTATTGAGGAACTCCTGAGTGATGTGTGGCGTGAGTTTGGTGTAGTCGTAGCGCAGCCCCGGCATGAAGGTCCAGTCGTTCCAGCTGATTTCGTCCTGGGCGAACAGGCTGTAGGTGTTGATGGTCGGGTCCGGGAAATCGCTGGATTTGACCAGATAGTCGCTTGGGCTGTTGGCGCCCACAGCCGTGCAACCTCTGCCGACGGCCAGACATACCCCCGAACCGCTGCGCGAGCCGGTGACTTTCTGGTTTTTGACGGTGGCACCGTAGGTCAGCAAATGATCGGTGTCAGCGATCTGAAAGGCTTTATCTGCCTGGGCGTCCAGCACCCACTGTTTCTCTTCGTAGGTGGTATTGCGCGAGCGCAGCACATTGCGGGTGAAGGGGAAGTAGTCTTCCAGGGTGTTCTGGTCGGTCTTGGCGGTCTGGTAGTTCAGGCTCAGCTTGAGGTTGTCGGCCACGACGCTATCAACAACCATGCTGTTTTCGAGCCCGAAACGCTCGCGGCTGACGGTGTCGGTACCGGTGCGCGAGCGATACATGCCCAGTGGCTGGCCCTGGTTGAAGGGGCCGCCGACTGCGCTTTTTTCATTGGCGTCGATCCGGTTCTTGAATTTTTCGTAGGTGAAGGCCAGACGATCGTCATCGTTGTAGTTCCAGCCTGCCTTGGCCAGCACGTTGGTGGTTTTCACGTCTTCGGGGTTGGCGGCCGTGCGGCTCAGGCCGGTGCCGCCATGATTGCCATAGGATTCGGTTTCGTGGCCATCGCGCTGGCTCAGGTGCAGCAAGCCGTCAAAGTCACCTGCACGGCCGGCCACGGTGCCGGATTTCAGCCAGCTGCGATCGGCGGAGCTATAACCGGTTTTCAGACGTGCCCCGACATCCTGGCCCGGTTTGATGATGTCATCCGGGTCGAGGGTGAAATAGCTGACTGCGCCACCAATGGCATTGCTGCCGTAAAGAACCGACGCCGGGCCACGGAGGATTTCAACCCGTTTTACGATTTCGGGGTCGACATAGTTGCGCTGGGTCTTGGCGTAGGGGCCGTTGAAGAACGAGTCCGGAATTTCGACGCCGTCGACCTGGGTCAGGATCCGGTCACCGTCAATACCGCGAATGTTATAGCCGCTGACCCCGCCACGCTGGCCGGTGCCGCCCACCGAAACACCGGGTTCATAACGCACCAGTTCCTTGATGGTGTTGACGTTCTGGCGGTCGAGTTCCTGGCGGTCATGCACGGAAATAGTGCTGGGGACCGAGTTCACGTCCTGTTCCTGGCGGGTGGCGCTGATGGTCACCTGTTGCAGGGCCAGGGTGCCGCTGCTGTTGCTGCGCTTTTCGAGCACGATGTTGTTGTTGCTCAGCTTGCGGTAGCCCAGGTTAGTACCGATCAGCAGGCGATCCAGCGCTTTCTCCGGGGACAGGGAGCCACGTACCCCCGGTGAGGAAACATCCTGTCCCAGCTCGGCCGGCAAGCCGACCTGCCAGCCGGTCACGCTGGTAAAAGCGTTGAGCGCCGACACCAATGGCTGCTGGGAGATTGCAAACTTGTAATTGCCCACGGAGCGGGTGGCTGCTGGCTCATCGGTCGCGGCCATGGCCGGGGCTGCTTGCACACCGGCCAGGAACATGGCGACGGTCAACAACGACAACGTGCATTGCTGCAAGCCGCCCGAACGGGCGTTGGAGGAGGACCGGCGGTTGAAACGAGTGGGCATTGATAGCGCTCCGTGGTGAACGAATCTTATAGTTGCGAACATGATTCAAAATGCGAATCAGTTGCATTGACTACAACGAGACGTATGGCCCCTGGCTATCGAGTAAAAAAATATTCAATTAATCGGGCTGGTTAATTCAGGATCACCAGCGCCGGGTATTCCGAAAGGCTGCTCGAGGTGATGTGGGCCAGGGAGCGGACAATGTCCAGGGGCTGATCCAGCCGGTAATTACCGGTCACCGCCACGTTCGCCAGTTTGTCGTTGTTGCTCAGGATCCAGCCGGGGTAATAGCGCCGGACTTCGTCCAGCACTTTGCCCATCGGGCAGTTTTCAAATACCAGACGACCCTGAACCCAGGCGAGGTCAGTCTGTGGGTTGAGCTTGACGGGCTGGCCGAATCCGTTGGGGCCGATGCTCACGCTATTGCCGGCAGACAAGCGCATTTGTGTGCCGGCACTTTTTACCCGCAGTTCAACATCGCCACGCTGTACCCGCACATGGGCTTCGCCATTGAAGTAGCTCACGGCGAAGGCGGAATCGCGCACGCTGGCGCGTACCGGACCGGCGTCAAGCAGCATCGGCAATTCCAGATTGGCCGGGACCTCAAAAAATGCCTCGCCTTGATACAGGCGAGCATTGCCCTGGGCATTGACCAGCTTGCTGGAAAACGCCGAGTTGGTGTTGAGCAGCACCTTCGAGCCGTCTTCGAGCTGCAGGCGCTGGCGTTCGCCGACCATGGTCAGGTGATCGGCTTGCAGACGTAAGGGCACGTTGCTGTAGCCACCCACGGTGATCACCAGCACGGCAGCGGCTGCCGCGTGTTTCCAGTACCGGCTGACGCGGCGCATCACCCCGGGAGCACGGCGGGTTTGCAGGGTGTGGGCCGCGGCCAGCAACGGCTGCCCGTTCCACACGGCGTTGGCTTTGGCATAGGCCCGGGCATGGGCCGGGTCGGCATTCAGCCAGTCATTGAAGGCTGACTTTTGCGCATCGTTTGCGCACTCAAGGGTAATCAGCCAGTCCAGTGCCTGATCCATGGCGCTGTCTTGCAGCACCTCTTGAGCGGATTTGTGAGTGTCTGTCACAGATGTTCCTTGGCAGTCTCAGGACATTTTTGCAGGCTTCGAGGGTGAAGATTAAGGCCGACTCAGCCTGTCGGCTACCCCGATGCAGATTGCCATGATCAATTTGAGTTCCTTTTGGACGGTACTCAATGAGACGTCGAGCTCTTCGGCGATCTCTTGATAACTGCAGCCATGCAGGCGGCTGAGGATGAAAATTCGCTGCTGGCGTGCGCTTAACTGGCTCAGGCTCACACTCAAACGCTCCAGTAATTGTGCGGCTTGATGGGCTTCTTCGGGGGTGCTGAGGGGAGAGGCAACGCCCTCGATGACTTCAATCGGTACATCTTCAACCACTGTCCGGGACTGGATGCGCCGTGCCCGCAGATGATCAAGGGCCAGGTTGCGCGCCGTCTGGAACACAAATGGCTCAAGATGCTCGACCGCTCGTTCGCTCAAGGCCCGGGTCACGCGCAGATAGGTCTCCTGCAACAGATCCTCTGCGGTGCTGTGGTTATTGACCATTCGCTCCAGCGTGCGCAGCAGGGTTACCCGTTGGGCAAGGAAGACTTGATTGAAGCGGGACTGACTCACTGTGTTACCCGACCGATTTTTAGCGAATGATAATGCTTATCATCCATGCCTTTGGTCAAGTGCTGTTTTGTGCGGGGGAGAATCTGTGAGGCCTTTTCCATCTACGGGAGCTGGCTTGCCAGCCCCCACAGTGTGGATGAGGTGCTGGTGCCTTACACGCGCCCCTTGAGATAGGCGCTGTAATCGGGGATGCGATGCTCGTGGGGCTGGCTCATCAATGGGCTGCTGATCAAGTAATCGGCGCTGCACTCATTGCATGCCACCGGAATATTCCACACCGCGGCTACCCGCAGCAGTGCCTTGATATCCGGATCGTGGGGCTGGGGCTCGAAGGGGTCCCAGAAAAACACCAGCATGTCGACCCGTTGCTCGGCGATCCGCGCGCCGACCTGCTGGTCGCCACCCAATGGGCCGCTGATCATGCTTTCGATCGGCAAGCCCAGGCGTTGGCTTAACAGCAAACCCGTGGTGCCAGTGGCGCACAGCTCGTGCTGGCTGAGCACTGTTTTGTGCCGCTCGGCCCAGTCCAGCAAGAAACCCTTGCAGTGATCGTGAGCCACCAGGGCGATACGCTTGCGCGCCGCCAGGGGGGCCGAGGTGAAGCTGATACCGATCATCGCGTTACTCCGCGTTACACAGCGCCAGGCAGTTATCGAGCATACGGTTGGAGAACGCCCATTCGTTGTCATACCAGGCCAGCACTTTCAACATTTTGCCGCTGACTTTGGTGTGATTGGCATCGAAGATCGACGACAGCGGATTGTGGTTAAAGTCGCTCGAAACCAGCGGCAAGGTGTTGTACCCCAGGACTTTGGAGTGTTGGCTGGCCTCTTTGAACAGAGCATTGACTTCGGCCGCGCTGACTTCACGCTTGAGCTCAACGGTCAGGTCCACCAGTGACACGTTGATCACCGGAACCCGTACGGCCATGCCGGTCAGCTTGCCGGCCAGTTCAGGCAGCACCAGACCCACGGCTTCGGCGGCGCCGGTTTTGCTCGGGATCATGTTTTGGGTGGCCGAGCGCGCGCGGTAAGGGTCGGAGTGGTAAACGTCGGTCAGGTTCTGATCGTTGGTGTAGGCGTGAATGGTGGTCATCAGGCCGTTTTCAATGCCGAATTCGCGATGCAGAATTTGCGCTACCGGTGCCAGGCAGTTGGTGGTGCATGAGGCATTGGAAATAATCTGGTGCGATTGACGCAGGATGTCGTGGTTTACCCCGTAGACCACCGTCGCGTCAGCATTTTTACCCGGGGCGGAGATGATCACTTTGCGGGCGCCGGCGCTAATATGTGCCTCGGCTTTGCTGCGTTCGGTGAACAGGCCGGTACATTCAAACACCACGTCGATCTTCAGGGCGGCCCAAGGCAGTTCAGCGGGATTGCGAATGGCAGTGACGGCGATGCGGTCGCCATTGACGGTCAGGCTTTCCTGATCATGCTCGACCGTTGCGTCGAAAGTGCCATGAACCGTGTCGAACTTGAGCAGGTGAGCATTGATCGAGCTGTCGCCCAGATCGTTGATGGCGACGATCTGCAGGTCCTGACGGTAGCCTTGGGTATACAGTGCACGCAGGACGTTGCGGCCGATTCGGCCAAAGCCATTGATTGCGATTCGTAGAGTCATGGAAAGCGTCCGCCATCGATTTGTTGTTGGAATTACAAGATTATTCGCATAAAAATAGAAAACAAGCCATTTAAGTGGCAATATTTTGTTTTATCTACAACGAGTGACCTGAATCAACGGGTCCGAATGATTGAAGTCGCGTGTCTGCGCCCTTCGATCAGCATAGGACACGTCCCGGTCGCCACATCCGTTAGCCTGGAGTTCAACACATGCATCCCCGCGTTCTTGAAGTCACCGAGCGTCTTATTGCCCGCAGTCGAGCTACCCGCGAGGCGTATCTGGCGCTTATTCGCGGGGCCGCCAGTGACGGTCCGCAACGCGGCAAGCTGCAATGTGCCAACTTTGCCCATGGCGTAGCCGGGTGCGGGGCGGATGATAAAAACAACCTGAAGCTGATGAACGCGGCCAACGTCGCAATTGTTTCGTCATATAACGACATGCTGTCGGCGCATCAGCCTTACGAGCATTTTCCGGAGCAAATCAAGCAGGCACTGCGTGAAATGGGCTCGGTCGGCCAGTTTGCCGGCGGTACCCCGGCCATGTGCGATGGTGTGACCCAGGGCGAGGCGGGGATGGAGCTGAGCCTGCTGAGCCGTGAAGTGATTGCCTTGTCGACGGCCGTGGCGCTGTCGCACAACATGTTCGATGCGGCGATGATGCTGGGGATTTGCGACAAGATCGTTCCGGGCTTGCTGATGGGCGCGCTGCGCTTTGGTCATCTGCCGACCATCTTTGTTCCGGGCGGGCCTATGCCGTCGGGGATCTCCAACAAAGAAAAAGCCGACGTGCGCCAGCGTTACGCCGAAGGCAAGGCCAGCCGCGAAGAGCTGCTGGAATCGGAAATGAAGTCCTACCACAGCCCCGGCACCTGCACGTTTTATGGCACCGCCAACACCAATCAGTTGTTGATGGAAGTCATGGGCCTGCACCTGCCAGGCGCCTCCTTCGTCAACCCCTACACCCCATTGCGTGATGCGCTGACGCGGGAAGCCGCGCACCAGATCACCCGTTTGACCAAGCAAAACGGCAACTTCATGCCGTTGGGCGAGATCGTCGACGAGCGTTCGCTGGTCAACTCCATTGTGGCGCTGCACGCCACGGGCGGCTCGACCAACCACACCCTGCACATGCCGGCAATTGCCATGGCCGCGGGTATCCAGCTGACCTGGCAAGACATGGCCGACCTGTCCGAGGTGGTGCCAACCCTGTCCCACGTGTATCCGAACGGCAAGGCCGATATCAACCATTTCCAGGCCGCGGGCGGTATGGCGTTCCTGATTCGCGAACTGCTCGAGGCCGGCTTGCTCCACGAAAACGTCAATACCGTGGCCGGTTTTGGGCTGAGCCGCTACACCCGCGAGCCGTTCCTGGTAGATGGCAATCTGGTATGGCGTGAAGGCCCGATTGAAAGCCTGGATGAATCCATTTTGCGGCCTGTGGCCCGTGCCTTCTCGGCAGAGGGCGGGCTGCGGGTGATGGAAGGCAATCTGGGGCGCGGCGTGATGAAAGTATCGGCGGTGGCACCCGAGCATCAAATTGTCGAAGCCCCGGCCCGGGTCTTCCAGGATCAGCAAGAGCTGGCCGACGCGTTTGCGGCCGGTGAGCTGGAACATGATTTTGTCGCGGTGATGCGCTTCCAGGGCCCGCGCTCCAACGGCATGCCCGAGCTGCACAAAATGACGCCGTTTCTGGGCGTTTTGCAGGACCGTGGCTTCAAGGTGGCACTGATTACCGACGGCCGGATGTCGGGCGCCTCGGGCAAAATCCCGGCCGCGATTCATGTCAGCCCCGAAGCCTCGATTGGTGGCGCTCTGGCCCGGGTTCAGGATGGCGACATGATCCGGGTCGACGGGGTCAAAGGCACATTGCAACTGCTGGTGGATGAGGCAGAATTCGCAGCGCGCACTCCGGCGATCGGCACCTTGAGCAATGCCGTGGGTACCGGGCGCGAGCTGTTTGCGTTTATGCGTCAGGCCTTCAGTTCGGCTGAGCAGGGCGCAAGTACCTTCACCTCGTCTCTGGAAAACTTGAAATGAAACTGGCGCTGGTCGGTGATATCGGGGGGACCAACGCACGCTTTGCGTTGTGGGAAAACGACCAGCTGCATTCGGTCCGCGTACTGGCCACGGTGGACTTCGTCTGCCCGGAAGACGCCATCAGGCTTTACCTGCACGATCTGCAACTGGCCCCGGGGGCGGTCGGCTCGGTGTGTTTGTCCGTGGCCGGGCCGGTGAGCGGTGATGAGTTTCGCTTCACCAACAACCATTGGCGTCTGAGCCGTTCGGCGTTTTGCCAGGCGTTGCAGGTCGACAATCTCTTGCTGGTCAATGATTTCAGCGCCATGGCGCTGGGCATGACCCGCTTGCAACCCGAAGATGTGCGTCAGGTCTGCCCCGGCACTCCTGACCCGGCACGGCCGGCAGTGGTGATTGGCCCGGGCACCGGCCTTGGGGTGGGGACTCTGCTCAACCTGGGGGGCGAGCAGTGGATGGCGTTGCCGGGGGAGGGTGGTCACGTTGATCTGCCCATGAGCAACCCGCGTGAAGTGCAGCTGTGGCAGCACATCTACAACGACATCGGGCATGTCAGTGCCGAAACCGTTTTGAGCGGCAGCGGCTTGCCCCGCGTCTATCGGGCGATCTGTGCGGTAGATGGCCATACCCCGGTGCTGGACAGTGACCATGCCATCACCGCTGCGGCCCTGGCTGGAGACCCGCTGGCATTGCAGGTGCTGGAGCAGTTCAGTTGCTGGTTGGGGCGAGTGGCGGGCAACAATGTGCTGACCGTCGGCGGACGAGGCGGGGTGTATATCGTAGGCGGGGTGATCCCGCGCTTTGCCGATATTTTTCTGGCCAGCGGCTTTGCCCAAAGTTTCACTGACAAGGGCTGCATGAGTGACTACCTCAGGGGTATTCCCGTGTGGCTGGTCACTGCCCCTTACTCGGGTCTGATCGGTGCGGGGGTGGCGTTGCAGCAAGCGTTCGGCTGAACACCCGCAGCGATACTGTCGTCAGCAACCCCGCGCCTGCATCAAGGGGGGGTAAAAAACAATAAGGAACATCGCTGTGAGCGCACTCGGCAAATCAATTTTGCTGGTCGACGATGACCAGGACATTCGTGAACTGCTTGATATCTATCTCACCCGAGCCGGTTTTCAGGTACGTACCGTGGGTGACGGTGCCGGCTTTCGCCAGGCGCTGGAAGACACACCCGGCGATCTGCTGATACTTGATGTGATGTTGCCCGATGAAGATGGCTTCAGCCTGTGCCGCTGGGTGCGGCAACACCCGCGCTTTGCCACAATCCCGATCATCATGCTCACTGCCAGCTCCGACGAGGCTGACCGGGTGATTGGCCTGGAGCTGGGCGCAGACGATTACCTGGGCAAGCCCTTCAGCCCCCGTGAACTTCAGGCGCGGATCAAGGCGTTGCTGCGCCGGGCGCAGTTTTCCAGCGTCAATGTGACGGCCGGCAACGAGGTCATGGCCTTTGATGAGTGGCGCCTGAACACTGTGACCCATCGCCTGTTTCATACCGACGGGGAAGAAGTGATCTTGTCGGGAGCAGACTTCGCCTTGCTCAAGCTGTTTCTGGACAACCCGCAACAGATCCTCGATCGCGATACCATCGGCAACGCAACCCGCGGCAGGGATCTGATGCCGCTGGACCGCATCGTCGACATGGCTGTCAGCCGCTTGCGCCAACGCTTGCGTGACACCGACAAGCCTCCCCGGCTGATCCGCACCGTTCGCGGCAGCGGTTATCAGCTGGCGGCCCAGGTCAGCGCCGTCCATGGCCTTTAAATTCCGGCCACAAGTCCGTATCCCCCGTTCATTGCTCGGGCGCATGCTGTTACTCACCCTGCTTGCCATTTTGCTGGCGCAGACGCTATCGAGCGCCATCTGGCTTTCGCAATTGCGTACCACCCAGCTCGAAGGCCTGGTCACCAGTGCCCGCAGCCTGGCGTATTCGATGAATGCCACGGTGACGTACTTGCGGTCACTACCCCTGGCCTACCGGCCCATGGTGCTCGACCAGATGCGCAGCATGGGCGGTACGCGGTTCTTCGTAAGCTTGAATGACAAGCCGCTGGAGATGCCGGTGCTGCAGCCGACCCAGCGCAAAAAGGCGGTGCTCAGCGCGGTGGATCAAGTGTTGCGCCAGTCCCTGGGGGCTGATGTCGACATGACCGTGCAATTTGTCAGCCCCCGGGACTTGCGCATCTTCAATGCCGGCATGAGGCTCGAAGAGTTGCCGCGTTCCTGGGCGCATTTCGCCTTGACCCTGGAGCCGGTCAATCCGCCGGTACTGGTGACGCAAATTCAGATGGCCCCCGGCGAGTGGCTGTACATCGCCTCCTTGTTGCCCGAACCCTATACCAGCCTTGAGGAGGAAGGCCTGCCGGCCGTGCAGTTGTGGTTTATCGCCCTGAGCAGCATCTTCCTGCTGTTGTTTATCGGACTGCTGGTGCACTGGCAAAGTCGCCCGCTCAAGCGTCTGGCCCGGGCGGCGCGGGATATGTCGCTGGGGGAGGACAAGCTCAAGCCGGTGGAAATCGGTGGCGGCAGCGAAGTGGTGGAAGTCGGCCGGGCCTTTAATACCATGCGCGCCCGTATCAGCCGTTATCTGACGGAGCGCAGCCAGTTGTTCAGTGCCATCTCCCATGATTTGCGTACCCCCATCACCCGCCTGCGGCTGCGGGTCGAGTTGCTTGAAGACGAGCAACTGCAGCACAAGTTTGGCCGCGATCTGGATGAGCTCGAGCTGCTGGTCAAAGGTGCACTGCAATGTGTGAAGGACACCGATATTCACGAAAATATCGAGCAGGTGGACCTCAATCTGTTACTCGATTGTCTGATAGAGCCTTATTTATTGCCCCAGGGAAATGGCCGTGTGACGTTACAGGGGCGAGCCCTCAAGCCTTACTCGGGCAAGCCCCTGGCCCTGCGTCGCTGCATGGGCAACCTGATAGATAACGCACTCAAATACGGAAAAAATGCTCACCTGCGCATTGATGACAATGAGCGCGCCTTCGTTCTGACCGTTGACGATGAGGGCCCGGGCGTACCGGAGCAGCGTCTGGAACAAGTATTTGAACCGCACTTTCGTCTGGCCGGGCAGCAGCAGGGCTATGGTCTGGGGCTCGGTATTGCCCGCAGCATCGCCCATAGCCATGGGGGCGAAGTCAGTCTGCAGAACCTGCGCGTCGGCGGGCTGCGGGTCACTTTGTACCTGCCGCGAAATGCCGACTGATCGGGTTGATCTTTATGTAACCGGATCGTGACATTTGCGCGTCTCTTCGTTACGCGAGCCTGGGCGGTGATGGATACACTCTTCGGCAGCGCAAGCAAAAGACTTGCCCAGCTATAACAACAAGAAAGGACATCTCATGAATTCACTCAGTCGCCTCGCCGTTTCCATCTCTCTCGCCTGTGCATTTCCCCTGACAACCTATGCCGCCGACGCACCTGCCGATTCCAAAGGCACGGTCGAAGTGGTGCACTGGTGGACCTCGGGCGGTGAAAAAGCGGCCGTTGATGTCCTCAAGGCCCAGGTCGAAAAAGACGGCTTCACCTGGAAAGACGGCGCAGTCGCCGGCGGTGGCGGAGCCACGGCCATGACCGTACTGAAAAGCCGTGCTGTCGCCGGCAACCCGCCAGGCATGGCTCAGATCAAAGGCCCCGACATCCAGGAGTGGGCCTCCACGGGCTTGCTCGATACTGAAGTCCTGAAGGACGTTGCCAAAGAAGAGAAGTGGGACAGCCTGCTCGACAAGAAAGTCTCCGATACCGTGAAATACGAAGGCAATTACGTGGCCGTGCCGGTGAACATCCACCGGGTCAACTGGCTGTGGATCAACCCTGAAGTGTTCAAGAAAGCCGGTATCGAAAAAGCCCCTGCCACCCTCGAAGAATTCTATGCCGCGGGCGACAAACTCAAGGCTGCCGGTTTCATTCCGCTAGCCCACGGTGGCCAGCCTTGGCAGGACAGCACTGTGTTCGAAGCCGTGGTGCTCTCGGTCATGGGGGTCGATGGCTACAAAAAGGCACTGGTAGAGCTGGATAACGCCACCCTGACCGGTCCTGAAATGGTCAAGGCGCTGACCGAACTGAAGAAAGTCGCGACCTACATGGACGCAGACGGCAAGGGGCAGGACTGGAACCTGGAAGCGGGCAAGGTCATCAACGGCAAGGCCGGCATGCAGATCATGGGTGACTGGGCCAAGAGCGAGTGGACGGCGGCCAAGAAAGTCGCGGGCAAGGATTATCAGTGCGTGCCTTTCCCGGGTACCGATAAAGCCTTTACCTACAACATCGACTCCCTGGCGGTGTTCAAGCAGAAAGACAAGGGCACGGCGGCGGGTCAGCAGGACATTGCCAAGGTCACCCTGGGGGAAGACTTCCAGAAAGTCTTCAGCATCAACAAGGGCTCGATCCCGGTGCGGATCGACATGCTGAACGACATGGCCAAGTACGGTTTCGATTCTTGCGCCCAGACCGCGGCCAAGGACTTCCTGGCTGATGCCAAAAGCGGTGGCCTGCAGCCGAGCATGGCGCACAACATGGCAACCACGCTGGCGGTGCAGGGCGCATTCTTTGATGTGGTGACCAACTACATCAACGACCCGAAAGCCGACCCGGTTGAAACGGCCAAGAAACTCGGCGCAGCGGTCAAGTCTGCCAAGTAACCCGTAGCGGCAGGTTTCAAGCTGCAAGCTGCAAGTCAGAGCACTGTCCTGCTTGTCTTGCAGCTTGAAACTTGTAGCGGGTAACTGCTCCTTCCTTTTTTATGGATTTCCCCATGAGTTCTGTTGCTGCCTTCAGCAAAGCCTCGCCGTTCGATGCACTGCAGCGCTGGCTTCCCAAACTGGTGCTGGCGCCCAGCATGTTCATCGTCCTGGTGGGCTTTTACGGCTATATCCTGTGGACGTTCGTTCTTTCGTTCACCAACTCGACTTTCCTGCCGACCTACAAATGGGTAGGCCTGGCGCAATACGCACGCCTGTTCGACAACGACCGCTGGTGGGTCGCCAGCAAAAACCTGGCGGTATTCGGTGGCATGTTCATCGCCATTACCTTGGTGATTGGCGTGACGCTGGCGGTGTTCCTCGATCAGCGCATCCGGCGTGAAGGCTTCATCCGCACTATTTACCTGTACCCGATGGCGCTCTCGATGATCGTCACCGGTACCGCCTGGAAGTGGTTGCTGAACCCGGGCATGGGCCTGGACAAGCTGCTGCGGGACTGGGGCTGGGAAGGCTTTCGACTGGACTGGCTGATCGATCCCGACCGCGTGGTGTATTGCCTGGTGATTGCGGCAGTGTGGCAAGCCTCGGGTTTTATCATGGCGATGTTCCTCGCCGGCCTGCGCGGGGTCGATCAATCGATCATTCGTGCCGCCCAGATCGATGGCGCGAGTTTGCCGCGGATTTACTGGAAAGTGGTGCTGCCAAGCCTGCGTCCGGTGTTCTTCAGTGCGGTGATGATTCTGGCGCACATTGCGATCAAGAGTTTTGACCTGGTGGCGGCAATGACGGCCGGTGGTCCGGGTTACTCGTCCGACTTGCCTGCGATGTTCATGTATTCCTTCACCTTCAGTCGCGGTCAGATGGGTGTCGGTTCGGCCAGTGCGATTCTGATGCTCGGAGCGATTCTTGCGATCATCGTGCCTTACCTGTATTCCGAGCTGAGGGCCAAGCGTAATGACTAGTCTTGCCGGCAAATCCGCCATCAGCCTGAGCCGCATCGCGATCTACGCGGTGCTGCTCTTCGCTGTACTGCTGTACCTGGTCCCCCTGGTGGTCATGTTGTTGACCAGCTTCAAAACCCCGGAAGACATCAGTACCGGCAACCTGCTGAGCTGGCCCGCCGTGGTCACCGGCATTGGCTGGGTCAAGGCCTGGGCCACGGTCGACGGCTACTTCTGGAACTCGATCAAGATCACCGTCCCGGCGGTACTGGTCTCCACCGCCATCGGCGCGCTCAACGGCTACGTGTTGTCGATGTGGCGTTTTCGCGGTTCGCAGTTGTTCTTCGGCCTGCTGCTGTTCGGCTGCTTCCTGCCGTTCCAGACCGTGTTGCTACCAGCCTCGTTCACCCTCGGCAAAATGGGTCTGGCCAGCACCACCACCGGCTTGGTGTTTGTGCACATTGTTTACGGCCTGGCGTTTACTACACTGTTTTTCCGCAATTACTACGTCAGCATTCCCGACGCGCTGGTGAAGGCGGCGCGTCTGGATGGCGCGGGTTTCTTTACGATTTTCCGCATGATCATTCTGCCGATGTCGACCCCGATCATCATGGTCTGCCTGATCTGGCAATTCACGCAGATCTGGAATGACTTCCTGTTCGGCGTGGTGTTCTCCAGTGGTGACTCACAGCCCATTACCGTGGCGCTGAACAACCTGGTCAACACCAGTACCGGGGTCAAGGAATACAACGTGGATATGGCCGCGGCGATGATCGCCGGGCTGCCGACCCTGCTGGTCTATGTGGTCGCAGGCAAGTATTTCGTGCGCGGGCTGACGGCCGGCGCAGTCAAGGGGTAATCATGGCAACGCTTGAACTTCGTAATGTAAACAAGACCTACGGTGCCGGCTTGCCGGACACCCTGAAGAACATCGAACTGTCGATCAAGGAAGGAGAGTTCCTGATCCTGGTGGGGCCTTCCGGGTGTGGCAAGTCGACGCTGATGAACTGCATCGCCGGCCTGGAGAACATCACGGGCGGCGCGATCATGATTGATGATCAGGACGTCAGCGGCTTGAGTCCCAAGGATCGCGACATCGCCATGGTGTTCCAGTCCTATGCGCTGTACCCGACCATGAGTGTGCGCGAGAACATCGAGTTCGGTCTCAAGATCCGCAAGATGCCCCGGGCCGACATCGACGAAGAAGTGGCCCGGGTTGCCAAGTTGTTGCAGATCGAGCATTTGCTCAACCGCAAGCCGGGGCAATTGTCCGGCGGTCAGCAACAGCGTGTGGCAATGGGCCGGGCCCTGGCCCGGCGGCCGAAGATCTATCTGTTCGACGAGCCATTGTCCAACCTCGATGCCAAGTTGCGGGTGGAGATGCGCACCGAAATGAAACTGATGCACCAGCGTCTGAAAACCACCACCGTCTACGTCACCCACGATCAGATCGAGGCCATGACCCTGGGCGACAAGGTGGCGGTCATGAAGGACGGCATCATTCAGCAGTTCGGTACTCCCAAGCAGATCTACAACGATCCGGCCAACCTGTTTGTTGCCAGCTTTATCGGTTCGCCACCGATGAACTTCATTCCGTTGCGCCTGCAGCGCAAGGACGGCCGCCTGCTGGCGCTGCTGGACAGTGGCCAGGCGCGTTGTGAGTTGCCGATGAGCATGGATGACGCCGGTCTGGAAGACCGGGAGGTGATTCTGGGGCTGCGCCCGGAGCAAATCGTGCTGGCCTCGGCCGATGCTGCCGGCATGCCAACCATTCGCGCCGAAGTCCAGGTGACCGAGCCCACAGGTCCGGACACTCTGGTCTTTGTTCAGCTCAATGAGGCCAAGGTCTGCTGTCGCCTGGCGCCCGATGTGGCGCCGCAAGTGGGTGAAACCCTGACCCTGCAATTCGATCCGGCCAAGGTGTTGCTGTTCGATGCCAAAACCGGTGAGCGCCTGGGCACTGCTGCTTCGTTGCCGGTACAGGATCGTGCCGACAACGTCACCCGAATCAAGGGGCGCTGAGTTTCAAAGTGTGGGGGTGTTCATGGAGGAGCCGGGGCCGTCTGAGCTGCAAGCGACCCGCCCCCACAGTTACACAGGGGTAGTGCCGTTGCGGGCATTGGAACGGTCGGGAATTTAAAAGTGGACCGAGTTGGATAAAAACAGTTAATAACAATAAAAGACGAGGATTTAGGGATGAAAAAGCAACACGCAAATACCCGGTTGATCTGCCAGCTGTCAGCCGTCGCCGCGCTGGTGCTTTCTGCCAATGCGATGGCCGACGACGCTTTCAGTGCAGATTCAAAATGGATGACCGGTGATTGGGGCGGTGAGCGGACCAAGCTGATCGAGCAGGGTATCGACATCAAAGCCGATTACGTCGGTGAAGTAGGCGCCAACCTGCATGGCGGCTATAACCACGACAAGACCGCGCGCTACAGCGACCAGTTCGGGCTGGGCGTGGCGCTGGACCTGCAAAAACTGTGGGGCTGGGATAACACCCAGGCCAAGATCCAGCTCACCAACCGTAATGGTCAGAGCATCTCCAATGACCGTATCGGCGACCCGCGTGCCGGAACCCTGAGCTCCTCTCAGGAAGTCTACGGCCGTGGCCACATGGTTCGTCTGACCCAGTTGTATATCCAGCATCAATTCCTGGACGGCAAACTGGACGTCAAGGCCGGTTACTTCGGTGAAGGCGAAGACTTCAACACCTTCCCGTGCGAATTCCAGAACCTGGCGTTCTGCGGTTCCCAGGTGGGTAACTGGGCCACCAACATCTGGTACAACTGGCCGGTCAGCCAGGCTGCACTGCGGGTGAAATACAACATCACCCCCGAGTTCTATGCGCAGATCGGTGCATACAACCAGAACCCGTCACAACTTGAGCACGGTAACGGTTTCAAACTCAGCGGCAGCGGGACCAAGGGTACAGTGCTACCGGTCGAACTGGTCTGGTCGCCCAAGGTCAACAGCCTGCCGGGCGAATACCGTGTGGGCTACTACAAGAGCACGGCACCTGCGGATGACCTGCGCGAAGACATCAACGGCGCAGATGCTGCGACCACCGGTCAAAGCTACCGTGTGCGCAACAGCAAGCACGGTTACTGGTTTGTGGCCCAGCAGCAACTCACCAGCCACAACGGTGATGCCTCCCGTGGTCTGAATGTTGCAGCCAACGCAACTTTCCACGACAAGGCCACCAACATTGTCGACAACTATCAGTCGCTGATGTTTGTGTACAAAGGACCGTTCGATGCCCGTCCAAAAGATGACATCGGTATCGGTTTTGCCCGTATCCACGTCAACAGTGATGTGAAGAAAAACGCCGAGCTGGCCAACGAGGCCATTGGTGTCACCGACTATGACAACCCGCTGTACTCACCGCTGCGCTCCACCGAATACAACTACGAACTCAACTACGGCATCCACGTGACCAACTGGCTGACTGTGCGTCCTAACCTGCAATACATCACCCACCCGGGCGGTGTTGACCAGGTTGATAACGCGTTGGTGGCCGGCCTGAAAATTCAGTCGGTGTTCTAACGTTGTTGCGATAAGCTCCTGTCCTTATGCGCATTTGACGGATAGCCATGGCTATCCGTTTTTTTGTGCAGGAGCTTTCGGGCTTTAGTGAGACCGCGATAGCGGTTTACCCGTCGATATCTTTTCTGGATCTGGCACCTCCTTGCAGGCAGGCCAGCTCCCACAGGTTCTACTAAGGTTTGGGCGACATGATTTTCAGGACTGCGGCACATGCATGAGCATCCGCTTCACCGTTTTTTCAAATCCAGACGCGAACAGCCGGTCTTCCAGTGGGAGCGCTTTCAGCAGCGTGACATCCTGGTGATTGACCACCCCCATTGTCAGGCCGTGTTCAGCCGTCAGGGTGCGCAACTTCTGCATTTCAAACCCACCGGCCAGAAGCCCTGGTTGTGGTGCGCTGCCAAATGGCCGCAAGTTGGAGCGATCCGTGGTGGCGTGCCTATTTTCTGGCCGTGGTATGGCCGTCATCCAAGCGAAAATGCGTGGCCGTCCCATGGCTGGGCGCGTTTGATCGACTGGAAGTTGCTGGACAGTCATGCAGACGAAGAGGGCGTGAGCCTGCACTGGCGGTTACAGCTGTGCGACTGGCAGGTGGATCTGCATGCGCGACTGGGTGAAGACATGGAGCTGCGCCTGAGCACCGAACACCAGGACGATGAGCCTTGCCAGTTGAGTCAGGCTTTGCGCGCTTACTGGCGGATTGGTGATGTGGCGCAGATAGCGCTGTCCGGTCTTGACGGGGTACAGGGCTACGACCAGCTCAACCGCGAAGTTTGCCAGCAGCAGGGCGAGTTACGGGTTGCGGGCGGTTGTCAGCGGGTGTTCCGGCATGACGGCGAAATGCAGCTCAATGACCACGCCTGGCGGCGGGCGCTGAGCATCGACACCGGCGCCAGTGGCAACACGGTGGTGTGGCATCCGGGCAAGCGGCCGTTACTGGGTGTGAGCTGGAACGAAGTGATGGGGTTTGTGTGTGTCGAGTCCACCAGCGGCGGTACCCACAATCAGACCCTGGCCCCTGGCGAGCAAGCGCATCTGAGTCTGCAGGCCCGGGCCGGTTTGGTGAGTGCCGCACCTCTGTAGGAGCGAGCTGCGGTTGCCTTGAAGCTCGCTCCTGCAGGTGGTCAGTTGAACTCGTCACCCACCGGATAGCGGCTGGCGTTCAGGCTTTCCTTGATTTTTCGCAGGTGTGGCTGGAAATCCACGCCGCGGCGCAGGGTCATGCCGGTGGCCAATACGTCCAGTACGGTGAGCTGGATGATGCGCGAGGTCATCGGCATGTAAATGTCGGTGTCTTCAGGCAGCGGAATGTTCAGGCTCAAGGTACTGGCCTTGGCCAGTGGCGAATTCTCTGCGGTCAGTCCCAGTACCGAGGCCCCGTTTGCCCGCGCAATGCGTGCTACCTCTACCAGCTCCCGCGTCCGTCCGGTGTAGGAAATAATCACGAACAGCTCGCCGGTGTGCGCCACTGACGCAATCATGCGCTGCATCAGCACGTCGGCATGGGCAGTGACGGCCAGGTTGAAACGAAAGAACTTGTGCTGTGCATCCAGCGCCACCGGCGCCGAGGCACCCAGGCCAAAGAAGTGAATCTGGCGGGCCTGGATCAGCAAGTCGACGGCGCGGCTGATAAGGTTGGGGTCCAGTGCCTGGCAGGCGCTGTCGAGCGATGCAATT
This sequence comes from Pseudomonas paraversuta, assembly GCF_904067025.1. Taxonomy (NCBI): domain Bacteria; kingdom Pseudomonadati; phylum Pseudomonadota; class Gammaproteobacteria; order Pseudomonadales; family Pseudomonadaceae; genus Pseudomonas; species Pseudomonas paraversuta. Next base: position 3,757,624 of record NZ_CAJFDA010000001.1, on the reverse strand, counting down.
GCACTGCCGAAAATCTTCTGGGTGTAAGCTTCGGGATTGTCGTCGGCCTCAACTGCGCGGCTGACATAGGCGGCGCCGCTGGCCAGACTTTGCGCCAGTTGCAGCTTTAGCTCCGGGTAACCGCTAACCCCGAACGAACGGCAAAACCGGTTAACCGTAGGTTCACTGACGGAAGCCGCCTGGGCGAGCGCCGCAATGCTGAACCGGGTCGCCTGTTGCGGATTCTGCAGGATGATTTCTGCCACTTTGCGCTCGGCCTTGTTCAGGTCTTCGAGGCGGCTTTTGATCTGTTCGAGTAAATTTCGCACGCGGTCCATTTATGTTCCTTGGTTCAGCGATGCAAAGAGCCGGGTTCTAAAGCAGCTCTGGAAGGTGGCCTATCCTACTGGTGGCCTGTTACGACCACTAGCAGGAATCTGTATTTTGAGAAAATGTTGTGTTTATTACTACATTTTTCCTTGAGTGATACCTTGAAAAAAGGTATTTGTAGCTTAACTTGATAAAAGAACAAACATCATGCCTTCGATTACGGTTGAACCGTGCACCTTTGCCTTGTTCGGCGCCCTTGGCGATCTGGCCTTGCGCAAGCTGTTTCCTGCTTTATATCAACTGGATCGTGCCGGCCTGCTGCATGCCGATACGCGCATTTTTGCGCTGGCTCGCGAGCCGGGTGACGCCCTTACGCATCTGGCACACATCGACAGCCAGTTGCGTCAGTACGTTGGTGCCAAGGAAATCGAAGAAGAAGCGCTAACCCGCTTCCTGGCTCGTTTGAGTTACCTGCATGTGGACTTTCTCAAGACAGAAGATTATTTGCCTCTGGCTGAACAAGCCGGAACGGCCCAGCGCCTGATCGCGTATTTCGCGACGCCGGCGGCGGTGTATGGGGCCATCTGCGAGAACCTGTCCCGGGTCGGTCTGGCTGAAAATACCCGTGTGGTGCTGGAAAAACCCATTGGTTCGGACCTGGACTCATCGCGTAAGGTCAACGATGCCGTCGCGCAGTTCTTCCCCGAGACGCGTATTTACCGCATCGACCACTACCTGGGTAAAGAAACCGTACAAAACCTGATCGCCCTGCGTTTTGCCAACAGCCTGTTCGAAACCCAGTGGAACCAGCGCTACATCTCCCACGTTGAAATCACCGTGGCCGAGAAAGTCGGCATCGAGGGGCGCTGGGGCTATTTCGACAAGGCCGGCCAACTGCGGGACATGATCCAGAATCATCTGTTGCAGCTGTTGTGCCTGATTGCCATGGATCCGCCTGCGGACCTGTCGGCAGACAGCATTCGCGATGAAAAAGTAAAGGTTCTCAAGGCGCTGGCCCCGATCAGCGCCGAAGGTCTGACCACCCAGGTGGTACGTGGCCAATACATCGCCGGTTACAGCGAAGGGCAGTCGGTCCCGGGCTATCTGGAGGAAGAAAACTCCAATACCCAGAGCGACACCGAAACCTTCGTTGCCCTGCGTGCCGACATTCGTAACTGGCGTTGGGCGGGGGTGCCGTTTTATCTGCGCACCGGCAAACGCATGCCGCAAAAACTGTCGCAGATCGTGATCCACTTCAAGGAACCCTCGCACTACATCTTCGCCCCGGAGCAGCGCCTGCAAATCGGCAACAAGCTGATTATTCGCCTGCAGCCGGACGAAGGTATCTCCTTGCGGGTGATGACCAAAGAGCAGGGCCTGGACAAGGGCATGCAACTGCGTAGCGGCCCGTTGCAATTGAATTTTTCCGACACGTACCGCAGTGCGCGGATTCCGGATGCCTACGAGCGTCTGTTACTCGAAGTGATGCGCGGCAACCAGAACCTGTTTGTGCGCAAAGACGAAATTGAAGCGGCATGGAAGTGGTGTGACCAGTTGATCGCCGGCTGGAAAAAGTCTGGTGATGCGCCCAAGCCGTACGCGGCGGGCTCCTGGGGACCGATGAGTTCCATAGCATTGATTACGCGGGACGGGAGGTCTTGGTATGGCGATATCTGATTTGAAACTGCCTGAAGGGGTCAACGCGCACACCTTCAAGAACCCGGCGATTCTGGCCGAGGAACTGGCAAAAAAAGTGGCCGGGCAATTGAATGCCGCCATTGGCGCGCAAGGCGTTGCCACCCTGGTGGTATCCGGTGGGCGTAGCCCGGTGGCGTTCTTTCAGAGCCTGATCAAGCAACCGGTGGACTGGTCGAAAGTGGTGGTCAGTCTTGCCGATGAGCGCTGGGTCCCGGTGGAGCACGCCGACAGCAACGCCGGCCTGCTCAAAAAGAACCTGCTGCAAGGGCCGGCAGCCAAGGCGCGCTTTGTCGGCTTGTATAACGTGGCGGCCAATCTTGACGCTGCGGCAGAGCAAGCTGACCGCGCATTGGCCGAGCTACCGCCGATTGATGTCCTGATTCTGGGCATGGGCGACGACGGGCACACCGCCTCGCTGTTCCCCGACAGCCCGAATCTGCTTGAAGCCTTGAAAGCGGATGGTGAGCGTCGTTGCTGGCCGATGCTGGCACCGACCGTGCCTCATCAACGCTTGAGCATGAGCCGCAGCCTGCTGGCGAGCGCCAGGAACACGGTGCTGTCGATTCAAGGGCAGGCCAAATTGAATACCCTCAACGAAGCGCTGGCGGGCACTGACATTGCCGCCTTGCCGATTCGTGCCTTTCTGCAACCTACGTTAGAGATTTACTGGTGCCCATGAGCCAAGGATCAGCTGCCATGACAATAAAAACTGCGAACGTATCGATGGCCGATAAAGTCGCCCTGATCGATGAACTGTGTGCCTCGGCGCGAATTCTGCCGGTGATCACCATCGCTCGTGAGCAAGACATTCTGCCGCTGGCCGATGCGCTGGCTGCGGGCGGCCTGACGGCACTTGAAGTGACCTTGCGTTCACAGTTCGGGCTCAAGGCCATTCGTGTTCTGCGCGAGCAACGGCCCGAGCTGGTAACGGGGGCGGGCACCGTGCTGGACCGGCACATGCTGGCGGCTGCCGAAGAGGCCGGTTCGCAATTTATTGTCACCCCGGGCATTACCCGTGACCTGCTGGAAGCCAGCGTGGCCAGCGATATCCCGCTGCTGCCGGGTATCAGCAATGCGTCCGGAATTATGGACGGCTACGGTCTGGGTTACCGTCGATTCAAGCTGTTCCCGGCTGAAGTCAGCGGCGGTGTGGCGGCGATCAAGGCGCTGGGCGGCCCCTTCGGTGAAGTGAAATTCTGCCCGACCGGCGGTGTTAGCCCGGCGAACATTCGCAACTACATGGCATTGAAAAATGTGATGTGTGTGGGCGGTAGCTGGATGCTCGACAGCGAGTGGATCAAGAACGGCGACTGGGCCCGAATCCAGGAATGCACCGCCGAGGCCCTGGCTTTGCTGGATTGACCACCTGTGTAACGAATTTGTTGTGTGTTCTACGGTTTTTGGTGCGCTTGGTCGGCGCACCTTTTTTTTGTCCGCAATTCCCAACGATGAGTCACCTGCAGGAGCAAGCTCGCTCCTGCAGTTAGCCCCGGGAAAGCTCGCGCAGTGCCCTGATCAACCTGTTGATGTCATCCAGCGAGGTGGTGAGGCCCACGGTGATGCGAATACAGCTACCGCAGGCTGAACCGCCGCGCACCACGGTGAACAGGTTGTAATCCTTGAGCAGACGATCTGCCATCGGTGTTTGATCCTGCAGGTGGGTGAATCGCAGGGCAGAAATGGCGCATTGCAGACGCGGGTCATCAGGCGTGAGCACTTCGATGCCCGGCATTTTTCGCGCTTCACTCACCCATAGCTCGCGCAGATAGTTCAGGCGTTCGCCTTTGGCCCGGGCGCCACCCAGGTCTTTGTGCTCTTGCAGCACCTTTGGCAGGGTCAGCCATGCCGGAATATTGACCGTGCCATAGGGGGCCCGGTTACGAATATCAGGTTCCGGGTAACGTTGACTGCCCATGTCCGGGCTAATGTCTGCCAGACGCCGCGGGTCGATATACATGACCCCCAGGGTCAGTGGTCCGCCGATCCATTTATGCAGGTTGTAACCGGCAAAGGCCACGCCCAGGGCCTGCAGGTCGAACTCGATCTGGCCAAGCGCATGGGCACCGTCCAGCACCACGTCCACGCTGTGGGCGTTGGCCGCATCGACTATCGCCTGCACCGGCATGACCAGTCCGGTGAGGTGTGTCACGTGGGTCAGCGCCATCAGCTTGATTCGCGGATGACGTGCCAATACCTCACGATAGCTGGCGACCAGGCTGTCATGGCTGGCGGGGTGCTCATGGATTATTTCGATGATCTCAAGCCCGCGCTGCCGGGCCACCCAGCGCATGGCTGACTCGACGCTGGGGTACTCCAGGTCGCTGATCAGCAACTGATCGCCGGGCTGCAAGGCGTTGTAGTTGCGAATCAGCGATTGCAGGGCATCCGAAGCGCAGCGGGTGAGGGCGATGCTGGCGTCTTCAACGCCGAGCAAGCCTGCCAGTTGATGATGGATCTCGATATTCTGCGGACCATCGAATTGCGGGCGCACATGCACCGAGTTCTTGCGGTTGATAAAGTCGATATTGCGCTGGTAGTCCTGGGCAACTCCTCGGGTCATGCGCCCGAAGTAGCCGTTTTCCAGATTGACCGGACCGGCTGCTACGTCGTAGCGCTCGGCGATGCTGTGCCAATAATCTTCGTTGCGGGCGTTCTCTTCAATCCTTGGCATGGGGCAACTCTATCAGTGGCGGGGTTTGGGTTTTCCGTGTTTGGCGCGCAACGGGTCGAGCAGGTCTGACAGACCGTTGTGATCGATTTCCTGCATCAGGGCCAGAAGACCGCCCAATTCGCCGTGTGGAAAGCCTTCTCGGGCAAACCAGTTCAAATACTGGCCCGGCAGGTCGGCAATGATCCGCCCCTTGTATTTGCCGAATGGCATTTCGCGGGTCACCAGCAGTTCGAGTTTTTCGGGGTTCATGCAGCAGCCTTCAGGTACGTGATGCAACGAATGATAAATACAGGCATTTTGCATGCAGGCCAATTGACAGATCATGCAAAAAAACCGGATACAGATAGTTATGATTTCTATAACTTATTGATATATAAGGATTTATTCAAATTCAGCAACTGGCACGGGGTCTGCAAATACTAATGCACGATCCTCAACCTTGTAAGGAATTGAATAATGACTGACCTCAATAAAGAAGCCATCTCTGTCCTGAACGATCTGATCGAAACCAGTAAAGACGGTCAGGAAGGGTTCAAGACCTGCGCCGAAGATATCAAGCATCCTGAGCTCAAGGCCCTGTTTGCAAAACGCTCTGCAGATTGTGCGGCTGCGGCTGCCGAGCTGCAGGCCGCGGTACGCCAGTTGGGTGGCGACCCGGAGACCAGTACAAGCGTGGCGGGTGATTTGCATCGTCGCTGGGTCGATGTGAAATCGATGTTTACCGGCAAGGATGAAGAGGCAGTGCTCAATGAAGCCGAGCGCGGCGAAGACCATGCGCTGAAGGCTTATAAGGAAGCGCTGGCAAAAATCGAGAAGCACCAACTGCTGCACATTCGTGATCTGGTAGAGCGTCAGTACCATGGCTTACAACGCAATCACGACCAGGTCAAGGCTCTGCGCAACCAGGCTCGTGCCCGCTCTTAAACGTAAACGCCTGCGTAGCCCTTGGTAGCTGAGGGCTGACTCGCATACAGCAAAAACCCGGCCTGTCATCCAGGCCGGGTTTTTGCGTTGCGGGCATTTGCACGTCGTGCAAATCAGCTAATGCTGATAGCCGGCAACGGGGTCAGGGTTACGGTTTGTTGTTTGCGCGGGGCAATGATTTCGGCTTCGCCATCGACCACGATTTCATCGCGTTGATTGAACACACGGGTCGCTATACGCACGCGGAACTTGGGCAGTTTCTCGAGAATTTCCAGACGCACGGTCAGGGTGTCGCCAATTTTCACCGGCTTCTGAAAGGTCATTTGCTGGCCGACATAGATAGTGCCCGGGCCAGGCAACTCACAGGCCACGGCTGCACTGATCAGCGCGCCACTGAACATGCCGTGGGCAATGCGTTCTTTGAACATGGTTGCGGCGGCAAACTCCGGATCCAGGTGCACCGGGTTGTGGTCACCGGACATGGCCGCAAAAAGCTGAATGTCGCGCTCTTCGACGGTTTTGCTGTAACTGGCAGTCTGGCCGACTTCAAGGGCTTCGTACGGGGTGTTGGTAACCTGAGTCATCTAGCGCATGTCCTGTGACGAGTGTTTAATTTCAAGTTTTTGATTTTAAAGTATTTTTTAGAATGGTCGAGCTATTCGCTGTGGGGCGGGCGGGAGCGAAGCAGGGCCTGGTCAAGCCATTCGACAACATCTGCAGTCACTTCGTCACGGTTGATTTCGTTGAAGAGCTCATGCCGTGCCTGGGGGTAGATTTTGAGTTGCAAGTCCTGACTGCCGGCTTTGCGTAAAGCCCCGGCCAGGGATTCCAGGCGCTTGCCTTCACTGACCGGGTCACAGGCGCCACCCATCACCAGCAAAGGCAGGGCTGAATCAATTTGCACGAGGTTGGACGCTTTGCTGATTTGCTGCAAGCCGCCCAGCAGATCAATCCAGAGTTGATTGGTGCAACGAAACCCGCACAAGGGGTCGTTGGCGTAGGCATCGACTTCGGCCGGATCGCGACTGAGCCAGTCATAGCGGGTGCGATTGGGCTTGAATGCTTTATTGAACGAGCCAAAGGACAACCATTCGATCAGCGCGCTGCGTCCTTTCGGGCCCTGGCGCCAGCGTTCCAGTCGGGCTATCAGGCTGGCAGCCCGGTAAAGCGCGACAGGCTGGAAATTGGAGGCGCTCAGAATTGCCCCCTGCAGGCTGTTGCTGTGGTGGAGCAAGTACGCCTGGGCGATGTAGCTGCCCATGCTGTGGCCAAGCAGGAAGATCGGGAGCCCCGGGTGGGCCTGGCCGATGTGCTGATGGAGGCTGGCGACATCACTGACCACCGCGCACCAGCCATCATGGTCAGCAAAGTAGCCCGGTGTTCCGCGTTCGGCCGTTTTACCGTGTCCGCGTTGGTCGTGGGCATACAGGCCAAAACCGGCTTCATTTAGCGCCTTGCCCAGTCGGGCATAGCGAGCAGTGTGTTCCGCCATGCCGTGGACCAGCAACACAATGGCTTTGGGCGTAGCGCCAGGCAGCCACTGATTAACCAAAAGGCCGCTACGGTCATTCGCGTCCAGCCAGAAAGTCTGATGAATCATGGCCATTCCTTTACACGGAGTAGGAGCAGTGTATAGCGCATTCACAGGCAAACCACTTAACTGGCGATGCCGCGGTAATAAGATTCAAGATGTAAATGGCGAATATCGGTGTATTTGCCTACAACTTGATAACTGTTAACGTCAGTTAGCTCCGCTTTTCAACGCCCAAGGGAAGCGGCCAGGCACATTCAGGTCCGAGGACAAAAATAATGCAACCTGATTTCTGGAATGACAAACGTCCTGCCGGTGTACCGCTGGATATAGATATGACGGCCTTCACATCGGTCGTTGATGTGTTTGAACGCTCGTGCAAGAAATTCGCCGATCGTCCGGCGTTCAGCAACCTGGGTGTGACCATCACTTATGCCGAACTGGAGCGCCACAGCGCAGCGTTTGCCGGTTATCTTCAAAATCATACCGACCTCAAGCCCGGCGACCGCATCGCTGTACAGATGCCCAACGTGCTGCAATATCCGATCGCGGTATTTGGTGCGTTGCGCGCCGGTCTGATCGTGGTCAACACCAACCCGCTGTACACCTCTCGCGAAATGCGCCATCAGTTCAAAAGTGCCGGGATTCGGGCGCTGGTGTACTTGAACATGTTCGGCAAGCGCGTGCAGGAAGTGCTGGCAGATACCGAGATCGAGTACCTGATCGAAGCCAGAATGGGCGACATGATGCCGGCTGCCAAAGGCTGGATTACCAACCTGGTGGTCGACAAGGTCAAAAAGCTGGTGCCGGCCTACCAGTTGCCCCAGGCCACTGCCTTTAAAAGCGTATTGCACCGGGGCGCAGGCCAGCCGATTCGGCCGGTGCCGGTGACGCTGGATGACACGGCAGTCCTGCAATACACCGGTGGCACCACCGGACTGCCCAAGGGCGCAATGCTCAGTCACGGCAATCTGGTGGCCAACATGCAGCAGGTGCGTGCTTGTCTGTCCCAGCATGACGAGAGTGGGCAACCGATTCTCAGGGACGGTCGGGAGGTCATGGTGGCGCCGTTGCCGCTGTACCATATCTATGCATTTACCGCTAATTGCATGGGTATGATGGTCACGGGTAACCACAACATCCTGATCACCAATCCGCGTGATATCAAAGGTTTCATCAAGGAGCTGAAGAACTGGCGGTTCACCGCTTTTCTGGGACTTAACACCCTGTTTGTCGCGCTGATGGACCATCCGGACTTCAAGAGCCTGGACTTCTCGGGGCTGAAGGTCACCAACTCGGGCGGTACTGCGCTGGTCAAGGCCACGGCCGAGCGTTGGGAAAAAATCACCGGATGCCGCATCGTTGAGGGCTACGGCCTGACTGAAACGTCACCGGTGGCCAGTGCCAACCCCTGTGGTTCTCTGGCCCGGCTGGGCACCGTGGGCATGCCGGTTCCGGGTACGGCGATGAAAGTAGTCAGCGATGATGGCAGCGACCTGGGTTTGGGGGAGCGCGGCGAGCTATGCGTCAAAGGCCCGCAAGTCATGAAGGGGTACTGGCAAAACCCGCAGGCAACGGCCGAAGTGCTGGACGCCGAGGGCTGGTTCAAGACGGGTGATATTGCGGTGATTGATCCCGATGGTTTTGTCCGGATTGTCGATCGCAAAAAGGACCTGATCATCGTTTCGGGTTTCAACGTGTACCCCAATGAAATCGAAGATATCGTGATGGCCCACCCCAAAGTGGTGAATTGCGCGGTAATCGGCGTGCCTGACGAGCGCACCGGGGAGGCCGTCAAACTCTTTGTAGTCGCGCGCGAAGGCGGGGTCAGCGTTGAAGAGCTCAAGGCGTACTGCAAGGACAACTTCACCGCTTACAAGGTACCCAAGCAGATAGTGCTGCGTGACTCCTTGCCCATGACTCCCGTGGGGAAAATCCTGCGTCGCGAGTTGCGTGATAACGCCTGATTCCATCAGCCTGGTGAAAAACGCCCGTTTGCTTTGAGCAGGCGGGCGTTTTTATTCGTCTATAACAATAGACAGGGTTTGATCTGGATCTCTGAGGGGGCGCCGTAATGCCTGAATTAGAGCGGTTTTACTATCAATAGAGCTATTGTACTAATGATGACTTTGGATTGTCCTACAGTCAGGTTTGTGACTCTGCGGGCCATCTTTGGCTCTAGGCGGCCTCTGGCAAAGCTGCTACTCTCGGCGCGCTTTGTGACTTCTCGGTAAGTGAAAAGCCAGATTTATCCATTACAAAAATCACACAAATAATAACCGCATCAATGCGGTGAAGAATTCGCGACGCTGAGGAGTGGGCTTCCATGATTGAAGACTTTTGGAAGGATAAGTACCCAGCTGGGATTGCTGCTGAAATCAACCCGGATGAATACCCGAATATTCAGACGGTACTGCGCCAATCTTGCCAACGTTTTGCGGATAAACCCGCATTTAGCAACCTCGGTAAAACCATCACCTATGGTGAGCTTTACCAACAGTCAGGTGCATTTGCCGCCTACCTGCAGCAGCACACCGACCTGCAACCCGGCGATCGCATTGCTGTGCAGTTGCCCAACTTGCTGCAATACCCGATCGCTGTGTTCGGAGCCATCCGCGCCGGCTTGATCGTGGTTAATACCAACCCGCTGTATACCGCGCGGGAAATGGAACACCAATTCAATGACTCCGGCGCCAAGGCGCTGGTATGCCTGGCGAACATGGCGCATCTGGCCGAAAAGGTCGTGCCCCAGACTTCGATCAAGCATGTGATCGTTACTGAAGTGGCTGACCTGCTGTCGCCCTTCAAGCGCGTGTTGATCAACAGTGTCATCAAGTACGTGAAAAAAATGGTCCCGGCGTATCACTTGCCCAAGGCCATCAAGTTCAACGATGTGTTGAGCAAGGGGCATGGCCAGCCAGTAAACGAAGCCAGCCCGCTTGCCAATGACGTCGCGGTTCTGCAATACACGGGCGGCACCACCGGTGTGGCCAAGGGGGCGATGCTGACCCATCGCAACCTGATCGCCAACATGCTGCAGTGCAAGGCGCTGATGGGTTCCAACCTTAACGAAGGTTGCGAAATCCTGATCACGCCATTGCCGCTTTATCATATCTACGCGTTCACCTTTCATTGCATGGCAATGATGCTGCTGGGCAATCACAACATATTGATCAGCAACCCGCGTGACCTGCCGGCGATGGTTAAAGAGCTGTCGAAGTGGAAGTTCTCCGGCTTCGTAGGGCTTAACACCCTGTTTATAGCGCTGTGCAACAACGACGGGTTCCGCAAGCTGGACTTCTCGTCCCTGAAAGTGACCCTGTCGGGGGGCATGGCCCTGCAACTGTCCGTGGCCGAGCGCTGGAAGACGGTAACCGGCTGTGCCATTTGCGAAGGCTACGGCATGACCGAGACCAGCCCGGTGGCCTCGGTCAATCCGATCCAGCACATTCAGATCGGCACTATCGGCATTCCGATGCCTTCGACCCTGTGCAAAGTGATCAATGATGCGGGTGAAGAGCTGCCGTTGGGTGAAATCGGCGAGCTATGCATCAAGGGCCCGCAGGTGATGAAAGGTTATTGGGAGCGTCCTGATGCAACTGCCGAGATCATGGACAGCGAAGGCTGGTTGAAGTCCGGCGACATCGCGCTGATTCAACCTGATGGCTATATGCGCATTGTCGATCGCAAAAAAGACATGATCCTGGTCTCTGGCTTTAACGTTTACCCGAACGAGCTGGAAGATGTGATGGCCTCATTGCCGGAAGTGTTGCAGTCGGCGGCGATCGGTATTCCTGATGAAAAAACCGGCGAGCTGATCAAGGTTTTTATTGTGGTCAAGCCGGGCATGACCCTGAGCAAAGAGCAGGTCATGGCGCACATGCGCGCGAACCTGACCGCTTATAAAGCGCCGAAAGTTGTCGAGTTCCGTGACAGTTTGCCGACCACCAACGTAGGCAAGATCCTGCGCCGTGAGTTGCGTGACGAAGAGATGAAGAAACTGGGCCTTAAAAAGTAATCTGCCCTTAAACAACAAAGCCCCGCATTGCGGGGCTTTTTTGTTTCAGCTCGCGTTTACCACTGTGCAGGAGCGAACTCGCCCCTGCAGGGTTTGCGCTGTTTATTTTTGCAGAAACTGCGAAAAGTTGACGCCTGTGCCTGTCGGACGCACGTCCTGCAGGAAGGAGTCTTTGTCCGCGCTCAGCTCAAGACTCATGGTCGGCGTACGCTTGTGCGTCGCTCGTACCACCATGCCTTCGCGTTTCTCGCGCAGGAACGCAGTGGTGACCTTCAGGTGCAGCAGTTCATCGGTACTTGGGGTATGCAGCAACAGATGCACCCATTCGTACTGACCGACGGCCAGACGCGCCAGGGGAATATCGAACCACCAGATGTTCTTGTTGGTGTTCAATGTGGCGAAATGGCAGTTGTTGACGCCAAGCACAGCGCCGCCAAGTTCCTGGTTTCTGCGGGCAATGGCCAGCTTTTTATCGAGTTTCATAACCTTCCTACAATTGCTGATCTTCAGCGCCATAGCCTGAATCCGTTGCGCATTCTCGGGGGTTAGGCGGCAAACATAAAGCTCAACCTGCGCGGAACGACGAAATGATGGCCAGAAAATAAATGAAACTCCTGCGGTGACGATCGGGTCAATGATTCTGTCGATGTAATGACATCCGAAATTTCATCAGGAGAAATCCCATGAGCAGCACTGGCGATAAGATCAAAGGCAAAGCGAACGAAGCAGTAGGTAATGTCAAACAAGCGGTGGGGAAAGCGACCGACAATGACAAGCTGCGTGCCGAAGGCAAGGCCCAGGAGCTGAAAGGCGAAGGCCAGCAAGCGGTAGGCAAGGTGAAAGATGCGGTCAAGAAAACCGTCGATAAAGCCTGATAACCCAGGATTGCCGCAGGTGCGTCGGGTACCTGTGGCGAACATGAACGGTCATCCATGTGATGGCCGTTTTTGTATAAGTGTTTCCATAGTCGCCAACTTGACTACATTTGAGGTAAAACCCCAACCCAGAGCTTATGGCTGGCTTGCACAACCTACTTTTTAAGCGGCGAAAGGAGACGCTATGTTATTCCCGGTCTTGAATGGCCTGCCGTTGGGCAAAGTACTGATTCGCACGGTGAAAGAGTTTATCGACGATGAAATGTCGACTTACGCCTCGGCACTGGCCTATCAAATGCTGTTTTCGTTATTCCCTTTCATTCTGTTTTTGATTGCCCTGATCGGCTTCTTGCATCTGCCGGACTTTTTCTCCTGGTTGCGCCTGCAGTCTGAACTGGTACTGCCGCCGCAGGCACTGGAGCAGGTCAACCCGGTCATCGATCAGTTGCAGCAGTCCAAGGGCGGATTGCTGTCGGTGGGTATCGTAATTGCCCTGTGGACCGCTTCGGCCGGTGTGCGGCTGATGATGAGCGCCATGAATGCCGCCTACGATGTGGTCGAGGGGCGGCCAGTCTGGAAGCGATTCCCGCTGTCGATTTTTTACACCATCGGCATTGCCGGAATGCTTCTGGCAGCCGCCGCGCTGATGGTGCTCGGGCCGCAGGTGATGAGCTGGCTGGCAGGACAGGTCGGGCTCGAAGAGTTCGTGGTGACACTGTGGACCATCCTGCGCTGGCCTGTGATTGTGCTATTGCTGATGGTGGCGGTGGCGGTGATTTACTACGTCATGCCGGATGTGGAGCAAAAATTCCGGTTTATCACCCCGGGTTCGGTGCTGGCGGTGGTTGTGTGGATCGTGGCTTCGCTGGGCTTTGCCTTTTATGTCAAAACCTTTGCTGACTACAACGCCATGTATGGCAGCATCGGTGCGATCATCGTGCTGTTGCTGTACTTCTACATTTCTGCCGCGGTGCTGCTGCTGGGGGCTGAAATGAACGCCGTGATCGAGCACATGTCGGCAGAGGGCAAGGATCCGGGCGAAAAAACCTTCGATGGCTCCGACGACCCTGATCCCAAGCAACACGTCTCCGGGCTGGGGCGTGACCATTCCATTCCATCCACTCCAGATGAAGCCTGACTATGATTCGTGAAATTCTGAAAATGGGCGATGAGCGTTTATTGCGCGTTGCCCAGCCGGTGCCGGCTGAAATGTTCGATACCCCGGAACTCTGGCAGTTGCTGGACGATATGTTGCAGACCATGGAGCACGCGGGCGGTGTGGGGCTGGCGGCCCCGCAAATCGGGGTTGACCTGCAGATGGTGATCTTCGGGTTCGAGCACAGCGAACGTTACCCTGATGCTGAAGCCGTACCACAAACCATCCTGATCAATCCGTTGATCACTCCGCTCGGTCCGGCGCTTGAAGAAGACTGGGAAGGCTGCCTGTCGGTGCCTGGTTTGCGCGGGGCAGTCGAGCGTTTTCAGAAGATCCGTTACGAAGGTTTCACGCCTAAAGGTGAACCGATCGTACGTGTGGCGGAAGGTTTTCATGCACGAGTAGTGCAGCATGAATGCGACCACCTGATCGGTCGCCTGTACCCGTCGCGGATCAAGGATTTCAGCAAGTTCGGTTTTATCGAGGTGTTGTTCCCGGACCTGGAGCCGGGCACCCGGGAATAACTGCCTTGCTTTGCAGGGGCGAGCTCTTTGAATGCTCTTCAAACAGCTCGCCCCTGCAGGGAGGGGAGCGCCGGGTTTAACGGCCCATCGCTATCATCGCCTTGTTGCGTTGATAGCGCACCAGCCGCTCATACAGGGCATGGGGCAAGTCAACCTCCAGACTGAACCCCATCTTTTCATAGAGACCTTGCAGTTCAGGGTCGCAAAACAACCAGACCGTGCCTTCGCACTGCGATATTGCCGCGTTGACCAGCGTGGTGGCTATGCCTTGCCCGCGTACTGCCGGATCGACAAACAGGCCGGTCAACCAGTAACCGTTGGCCATTGGTCGCAGACACAAACCGGCGACTATCTGGTCCTGGCGGGCAACCCACAATTGAGCTTCCTTGCTCGCTTTCATCGACGATTGGTGAGAGCGGTAAAACTTGTTCAGCAAGGGCCACAACGGCGCGTCGAGCGAAGAATAAGCAATGGCAGTCATAAGTCCACAGGCTTGAAAAGGGAGCGGCAGTATAAACAAATAAGTGCTTGAACTTTATAAACCTTGGGTATTGCCGCTTATTTGCAATTAAAACGCTTTGTTTATCATTGTTTTTTGAATAAAGGGTTTTAAATCCGAGTGGGTTCCCGATAGGTGTTATACCTGTGCCACACCCCCTGAACAGTTGAGCGCTTAACATGGCTAAAGGTATGGATTCAAAGAAGGCCGCGAAAAAGAAACCGGCCAAAACAGCCGATGAAAAACGCGCGGACAAGAAAACCAAAAAATCCGAAGTCGGATTGTTTGGTCACTGAGTGATTTACAGGAGCCCGTATTCCGGGCTCCTTGGTTTTTTGATTGGCGCAACGTCGATTTGGATTATTCTGCGCAATTGAGCACTTCGTCGCACACTGATGGCGATTTGCTTGCACGCTGTATCTGGCTGGCTATGCTTCAATTCTTGGGGGTTGAACATATAAAACTTACATCCCCGAAGTGCGCACATCTCTATGTTAAAGGCAGCAGGCACGTTTTCTTGTGTCGTGAAGCGTTTGAATTATCAATAGAAAGCATCTTCAGGAATTGAGCCATGTTCAACTTTCATCACAAAGCCGACCTGCTTGAGAATCAGCGCCTCACCTGTTCTCTGGATGAGAGCAAGGCCAAGCTGATGGCCGTCAGCCGCTCAATGGCAATCATTGAGTTCACTGCCGATGGCGTCATTGTGGATGCCAACGAAAATTTCTGTCGCGTGACGGGTTACTCGGTCGATGAGATCTGCGGTAAACATCACCGTCTTTTTTGTGAACCGGACTATCTGCGCACTGAACAATACGCACAGTTCTGGAAGGACCTGGCCAGTGGGTTGCCCATGAGCGGCACTTTCTTGCGGCTTGATAAAGCCGGGCGCGAGATCTGGCTTGAGGCCAGCTACATGCCGATCACCGGCCCGAACAATGAGGTGACCCGGGTCCTCAAGGTGGCAACCGAGATTACCGAGCGGATCAACAAAGAGCGGGAAAATCAAAGCATTGTGAATGCATTGAGCCGCGCCATGGCGATGATCGAGTTCTCGCCCGATGGCCGTGTGATCAACGCCAATCAGAACTTTCTCGACACCATGCATTATTCACTGTCTGAAATTGTCGGGCAGCACCACAGCATGTTCTGTCGCAGCAGTGAGAGCGAGTCTGGCGCCTATAAAGCTTTCTGGGCTTCCCTGAATCGCGGTGAATACCATTCCAGACGCTTTGAACGGGTCGATAAATACGGCCATACAGTTTTCCTGGAAGCGTCCTACAACCCGATTTTTGATGCCAAGGGCCGACTGTATAAGGTCGTCAAATTCGCCAGCAACATCACCGCCCAAGTGACTAACCTGCAAACCGCCGCCGAGTCGGCCCACAGCACTTCGGTACAGAACGACGCCTGTGCGCAGAAGGGTTCTCAGGTGGTTCAGCAGACTGTACAAATAATCGAAGCCATCTCCAAAGATCTCAATGAAGCCGCGCAAAGCATCGATGCGGTGAACAAGCAGTCCGACATCATTGGCAAAATCGTGCAGACCATTCGTGGTATTGCGGATCAAACCAATTTACTGGCGCTCAATGCTGCGATTGAGGCGGCCAGGGCCGGTGAACATGGGCGGGGTTTTGCTGTGGTGGCGGATGAGGTCAGAAGCCTGGCGGCACGTACCAGCGCGGCAACTGTGGAAATTGTCGAGGTGGTGCGCAAGAACCATGATTTGTCGCTGAGCGCGGTGAGCAGCATGCAGTCGAGCCTGAGCCGGACCGGGCTCGGGGTTTCGCTGGCGAATGAGGCCGGGGAGGCGATTCTGGAAATCCAGCAGGGCTCCAAGCATGTGGTGGATGCCATCAGCCAGTTCAACTCGACGCTGCAACTGCATTAAAGGCCACCCCCCCCCCCCGACCGATTGTGTGAGCCGGCACCCCGGCTCACCGTTGTTACCGATGGGCAATGCTCTCCAGTGCCAGGTTACGGGTACGCGGACCAAACCCGCCGATGGTGATCATCACGATCAGCATGCTGCTGACGATAAACGCCAATACCCCCGGCGTGCCGAAGTGCTCCAGGAAAATACCCACCAGCAAACTGCTGAACACAGTTGACAACCGGCTGAATGAATAGCAGAAGCCGACGGCACGCGCCCGGATGTTGGTCGGGAACAGTTCGCTTTGATAAGAGTGATAGCTGAAGCTCAGCCAGGCGTTGCAGAAGGTGATCATCACACCGCAGAACACCAGGCCCAGCGCGCTGGTCTGAAACGCGAACAAGGTACCGAAAATCATTGCTCCAAGCGCTGAGCCAACAATCTGCCACTTGTTTTCAAAGCGGTTGGCAAAGCGCATGAACAGCAGCGGCCCAAGGGGGTAGGCCAGGGTAATGATGAAGGCGTACATCAGACTGTGGGTGACGCTGACCCCCTGTCCTGAAATCAGCGCGGGCAACCAGTTGCCGAAGCCAAAGAAGCCGATGGCCTGAAAGACGTGAAACACGATCAGCATGATGGCGCGTCGGCGATACGGCGGTTTCCAGATATCGGCAAAGCGGCCTTCACCTTCAAGGTTCACGGGTTCGGGTTCGGGCGTATCCAATGGTTTTTTGTGGTCACTCAGGCAGCGGGCTTCCAGATCATCAAGGATCCTGTTGGCCTCTTCAAAGCGACCCTTTTGCGCCAGCCAGCGCGGGGATTCAGGCAGGCTAGAGCGTAACCACCAGATAAACAGGGCAAACACGGCGCTGGCCAGCACCACCCAGCGCCAGCCCGAGACGCCAAACGGCGCCTGTGGCACCAGCCACCAGGACATCAATGCAACGGCTGGCACTGACAAGAACTGAATAAAAAACGCAAAGGCGAAGGCCGAACTGCGCATGCGCTTGGGCACCAGTTCTGACAGGTAGGCGTCAATCGTGACCAGCTCGATACCCAGACCAATGCCCACCAGGAAACGCATGAAGATGATGCCTGCAGCCGAACTCTGAATGCCCATCAACACCGTGGCCAGGGTGTACCAGATCAGGGCGAAGGTGAAAATTGCGCGCCGTCCGAAGCGGTCGGCCAGAGGGCTGAGCATACTGGCGCCAAGGAACAGGCCAAGAAAAGTGGCCGAGGCAAATGCAGCCTGATCAGAAAAACCGAACACCCCTTGTGCGCCCGTAGCGAAAATACCGTCACGAATCAGGCCCGGGCTTATATAGGCAGTCTGGAACAGGTCGTAAAGCTCAAAAAAACCGCCTATTGAAAGCAGTGCCACTAATTTCCAGACACTGGCCACGGCCGGCAGGCGATCAATCCGTGCGCTGATCCAGGCCGCACGGGCAGGATCGATTCCGTCCGCTTGGGCGGCCGTTGCGCCAGGGTAGGTAGAGGAGACTTCAGGCATTGGCGAACTTCCTTTTTCTGTAAGTCAGAAAGGGTAGTTCGCTTGCCAAGGTTATTGCTTGTGAAGTTCAGGCCCTGGGCGGAGGAATTCAGCGCCTTGTTGCCATAAATGGTTACAAATTAGTGCTTTATGCTGCGCCAGCTTAATCGGGGCTAGGTGCTTTCGCGCACCATCAGGTCAAAGCCCATGTCCTGCACCGGGTTGGCAACCCTGTTTCCCGCCATCAACGTGAGCATCTGCTCGGCTGCATGACGGCCAATGGCTTCTCGCGGAGTACGAATGCTGCTGAGGCGCGGCACCATAAACTCGGAGGAGGGAAGGTCATTGAATCCCAGAATGGCAATTTGTCCGGGGATTTTGATGCCGATGCGTGCAGCTTCCAGCAGGGCGCCCTGCGCCAGGTCGTCATTGCCGAAAAATATTGCATCCACCTGCGGATGGTTGGCCAGCAACTGCAAGAACATCTCGCCGCCCAGGCCGACAGAAGAGGGGCGGGGAGTCAGGATTTCCAGGTCGGGGTTGTACAGCCCGGCCTGCTGCAAGGCCAGGCGATAGCCTTCGCCGCGCAGGAGGGTGCGCTGATCAAGCTGTGCACCTATATAGGCAAGTTGGCGGCGGCCCCGTGAAATCAGGTGCCGGGCAGCGGTCTCACCGGCCTTCAACTGTGAAAAACCTACGCAGTTGAGGCCCTCGGCGGCGTCCAGTTCCATCATGTACACGCAGGGCACATTGCTGTTTTCGATCATCCGGCGCGAGCTTTCGGAACGATCAAAACCTGTCAATAACAGACCCCGTGGCTGATAGGCCATGTAGTTGCGCAGCAGGTTTTCTTCTTCGTCCCGTGAGTAGTGAAAGTTGCCGATCAGCACTTCAAAGCCCTTGGGCCGCAGTACGGCATGGATAGCTTCGAGGGTGTCGATAAACAGCAGGTTGGACAATGACGGCACCAGCACCACCACCGAATGGCTCTGCGCCGAAGCCAGCGCCCGGGCAGCCGGATTGACCACATAGTTCAGCTCATCGGCCGCTTTGCGTACCTTTTCCGCCAGCTCGGTGGCAACACTGCTGATCCCGCGCAAGGCCCGCGAGGCGGTAATAGGGCTGACGCCGGCAAGGCGGGCGACTTCATTAAGGGTGGGGCGACCCGTGGTTCGGGTGTTTTTATCGTTTTTAAAGGAGGTCATCGGGCGGCTTGCCAAACAAAAAACAAGTCACTAAGGTAGCGCTGTCCTAGGATCCCCGCAATTGCCTGATTGCGTGTAGGGCAGTTACCCCAGCTTTGTATGTAGAGAGCGCCACCGCGTCTCCCCATAAAAACGAGAAATAGACGTCGGTAGCCTGGTCTTTGTGCTTTGCTTTCAACTATTGAACGCAGCAACAAAGACAGCGCTGTCTACGGACTGAGGTGTTTCATGAGTCAACCTATCACTGCCCTGGTCATAATGGGTGTTGCCGGCTGCGGCAAGTCCAGCGTGAGCCAGGCGTTGTGCCAGCTCAACGGCGCGACCCCGATTGAAGGCGATGCGTTTCACCCTGCGGCCAACATTGCAAAAATGAGTGCAGGTATTCCCCTGACCGATGACGACCGTGCCGGCTGGCTAGACAGCCTGTGCGATGAACTGCGTCGTGCCGTAGCCAAAGGCCAGCATCCGGTCTTGACCTGTTCGGCCCTGAAATTGCGTTATCGCGAGCGTCTGCGCAGTGCGGTCGACGGTCTTGGATTTGTGTTCCTGGAGCTGACGCCAGAGGTTGCCGCTGATCGAGTGGCCCATCGTCCGGGGCACTTCATGCCCAAGACGCTGATCGACAGTCAGTTCGCTGCGCTTGAGTCACCTGTCCATGAGCCTCTGGTGCTGACATTGAATGCCGCGCAACTGGACATCGACCAACTGGCGCGCGCTACCCGTGACTGGTGGCGTGAGCAATCACTGTTGGCAACGTCATGATTTTGTTACAGATAGACAGCGCTACCCGCCTCAGCCATGGCTGCATTTGCGTAGTTGATAACAACAAGACAGGAGACGCCCCATGCTAGGCATGTCCCACAATACCTTTCTGCTGCTTGATGCAGTTGTGACCATTATCGGGCTGATCGTATTGATCACCCGGTTCAAGCTGCATCCCTTTATTGCCTTGATCATCGCCTCTGCGTTTCTGGGCCTGACGGCGGGCATGCCTGCCAACCTGATCATCAAGTCGTTCCAGGATGGTTTTGGCGGCGTGCTGGGCTTTGTCGGGATCATCCTGGCTCTGGGCACCATGCTTGGCAAAATGATGGCTGACTCCGGTGGTGCCGACCAAATCGCCCGTACCCTGATCCGTGCCTTCGGCAAGGAGCGGGTGCAGTGGGCGATGATGTTTGCCGCGTTTTTAGTCGGGATTCCATTGTTTTTCGAGATCGGTTTTGTATTGCTGATCCCGCTGGTATTTATTGTGGCGCGCCGCACCGGAGTATCGATCATAAAAATCGGCATTCCGCTGCTGGCCGGTTTGTCCGCAGTGCACGGCCTGGTGCCGCCGCACCCGGGGCCATTGCTGGCCATTGGCGTGTTCGGTGCTGATATCGGCAAAACCATTCTGTACGGCCTGATCGTCGCGTTGCCGACGGCAATCATTGCCGGTCCGATCTACGGCACTTTCATTGCCAAATACATTCCCGGCACACCATCCCAGGAATTGATGGACCAACTGGCGAGCGAACCTGAGTCCAGCAGCCTGCCGAGCTTCAGCATTACTCTGATCACCGTGCTGTTGCCGGTGTTCCTGATGTTGCTCAAGACGTTCGCGGACGTGGCGTTGCCCGATGGCAACTTCTTCCGTGTCTGGATGGACATGATCGGTCATCCGATCAGCGCCCTGTTGCTGGCTTTGTTGTTGGCGCTGTACACCTTTGGTGCACGCCAGGGCATCGACTCCAAGCGCATTCTCAAGTTGCTCGACGCGAGTCTGGCGCCCACCGCAGCGATCATTCTGATCATTGGTGCGGGCGGCGGTTTCAAGCAGATGCTGGTAGCCAGCGGTGTGGGTGATGTGATCGGTCACATGGCGGTCAACGCGCAGATCTCGCCGATCTTGCTGGCGTGGCTGGTGGCTGCGGTGATCCGCATTGCAACCGGTTCTGCCACTGTTGCAACTATTACCGGGGCGGGGATTGTGTTGCCGGTGGTGGATTTGATTCCCGGGGTTAACCGGGAACTGCTGGTACTGGCAACAGGTGCAGGTTCGCTGATTTTGTCCCACGTCAACGATGCGGGTTTCTGGCTGGTGAAGCAGTACTTCAACATGACCGTGGCTGAAACCTTCAAGACCTGGACTGCGATGGAAACCATTCTGTCGATCGTGGCCCTGATCTTTATCTTGCTGCTGTCGCTGGTGATTTAAAGCCTTCTGCTGCGCCAGGAGCGAGCCCGCTCCTGGCGCAGATAAGAAACCTCAGTTGGCGCTCACGCCATCCGCCCGGAACATCGCGCGAATACCACGCAAGGCCTGACGGATGCGGTCCTGGTTTTCAATCAGGGCAAAGCGCACATGATCATCCCCGTACTCACCAAATCCTACGCCTGGTGAGACACAAACCTTGGCGTCCGCCAGCAGCTTCTTGGCAAACTCCAGTGAGCCCAAGTGTGCATAGGCCTCGGGAATCTTGGCCCAGACATACATCGAGGCTTTCGGGTTTTCGACCATCCATCCCAGTTCATGCAAGCCTTTGACCAGCACGTTACGGCGTTGCCGGTACTGCTCTGCAATATCCTTCACGCATTGCTGGTCGCCTTCGAGGGCAGCAATTGCCGCGACCTGCAGCGGGGTAAAAGTACCGTAGTCGTGGTAACTCTTGATCCGTGCCAGGGCGTTGACCAGCTCTGCATTGCCCACCATAAAGCCGATACGCCAGCCTGCCATGTTGTAGCTTTTTGACAGGGTGAAGAACTCAACCGCAATGTCCTTGGCGCCCGGTACCTGCATGATCGACGGGGCTTTCCAGCCGTCGTAGACGATGTCTGCATAGGCCAGGTCGTGAACCACCAGCACATCGTATTGCTTGGCCAGGGCCACCACGCGCTCGAAGAAGTCCAGTTCGACACACTGGGCCGTGGGGTTGGACGGGAACCCAAGGATCATCATTTTGGGCTTTGGAATCGAGCCGCGAATGGCTTTTTCCAGTTCGGCAAAGAAGTCAACGCCGGGAATCAGGGGAACCGAGCGCACCTGGGCGCCGGCAATCACGGCACCGTAAATGTGAATCGGGTAGCTGGGGTTCGGCACCAGCACCGTGTCGCCCTGATCCAGCGTAGCGAGCATCAGGTGCGCCAGGCCTTCCTTGGAACCGATGGTAACAATGGCTTCGTGTTCGGGGTCGATCTCAACGTTATAGCGGTCGGCATACCAGCGAGAAATGGCCCGGCGCAGGCGTGGGATTCCGCGGGAAGTTGAGTAGCCGTGGGTGTCTTCACGCTGTGCGACGGTGCAAAGTTTTTCGACAATATGCGGTGGCGTCGGGCCGTCGGGGTTGCCCATGCTGAAGTCGATAATGTCTTCGCCACGGCGCCGTGCCGCCATTTTCAGCTCGGCAGTGATGTTGAATACATAAGGGGGGAGTCGATCTATGCGCGCAAAGCGGCGCGGCGAACCTTGGTCTGCCATGTGTGCCTCTGGTACGTAAGCGCCCGGAACCGTCCGAGCGACGCTGACCACTGCGGTGGTCTGGGCGAGACAATAAAGGCGCTGATGGCCTTTTGTCCAGATACAAGTTTTTGACCTGTCATCACCCCCGGGTTTTTTGTTCCTATACTGACCCGATCCGTTTCCTACTCACTCAATGAGCACGATCTTATGGAACAGGCAGAGAAGTTCGATTTACCAGCCCCGCGATTTACCAAAGGTCACTTTCAGTTGATTGCCGGTTTGGGCGGACGTTTTACCCAGGAGAGTGCTGAGCAGATTCCACTGCTGTGGGAACAGTTTCTGCCGGAAAGCGATAACATCCCCTGCAAAGTTGGCGAGGAAACCTATGGCGTTTGCTGTAACCCGGATGGCCAGGGCGGCTTCGAGTACATCGCCGGGGTTGCCATCAGCAAGCTGGATGACTTGCCTGAGCGCTATCGCTGGATTGAGCTGCAAGAACAGGAGTACGCCGTATTCGAGCATCGTGGCTCGCTGGCCGGTTTGAGTCAGACCTTTCAGTCGATCTGGAAAGACTGGCTGCCCCAATCATCCTATGAAGCCGCGGATGCTCCAGAGTTCGAGCGCTACAGTGCCGACTTCAATCCGCATACCGGTGCCGGTCTGTTGGAGATCTGGTTGCCGGTCAAGCCGCGGTCCTAGCTCGCCTGTGCATGTGTGCCGTGGGCCTCGGCAAGATCGAGCACCAGGCGTCGCTCACCCAGATATGCCTCGCCACATTCAACCCAGCCCTGGCTCAGGTAAAAGGCCAGTGCGCTGGTATTGAAAGGGCTGACAGACAGCATCAACTGCCGGATCTCGGGCCATAGCAGACTGACTGCCAGGGGCAGTTGCCGCAGGCAGGCTTTGCCCAGGCCCTGGCCTTGTACTCGCTTGTCGACCTGCAATGCATGCAGGGTGGCGCAATCAGCTTCAGCCCAATGGGCCAAAAGCGGCTTGCGCCTGAGCAGCAAGAAGGCCACTGGCCGCTCATCACCCAAGAGTACGAAACCTTTGATCCCCGGATGGGGTTCGGCCGGCAGTGAATACAAGGCTGACTCGATGTTGCCCGAGTAGGCGATTTGTTCAGCATGAACTTCAAGCGTCTGTAACTGCTCGAGTTGGCGCGGTGTCAGGTCTTCATAGGCACAGAGTCGGGTGTTCATGCTGGGGTTCTGTCGAAGTGCAATGGGGGCCACCGAACCGTTGGTTCAGTGGCCGTTTGAAGATCACGTCAGTTTCTACCCATCTGCAGTTCAAATACAGAAAATATCCGCATATCAGTCCTGAGGGTCAGGCTTGCGATGTGGAAAGGGCACTAACATGCCGACGGTTTTTTGATAGTGGCGGTATTTCTCACCAAATATTTCGACCAGGTCTTTTTCTTCCAGGTACGAGCCAATCATGATGTAAACCGTACTGGTCAGCGCAAACACCAGATGCCCGACAGTCATGGCGGGCGTGGCCCAGAATGCGATCAAAAAGCCCAGGTACAGCGGGTGGCGTACGATTTTGTAGAGCAGTGGGGTCTTGAAGGTACTGTCCACTGCTCTGGGTTTACGCAAGGTATCGAGGGCCTGCTTGATCCCGAATAGCTCAAAATGGCTGATCAACGCGGAAGCCAGGAATACTAGGCCCCATCCGAACCAGAACAGGCCACTGAGCAGCCCGGTGGCCAAGGGTGAATCGACCTTCCAGACCAGGGTGTCGATCGGCTGCCACCACCAGCACATCAATGCCAGAACCGCACTGGAAGCCAGTACATAGGTAGCGCGTTCAATCGGGGCAGGCACGAAATTTTGCCACCAGAGTTTGAAGCTTTTACGGGCCATGACGCTATGTTGTACGGCAAACAGACTGATCAACAGCACATCGACGAGAAGTGCCTGCGGCCACGGAATTCCCGGGCCTGAATCAATACTTTTGGGAACGGCTACATTGCCCAGAAAGCCTATGAAGTAGAGAAAGCCCAGCAGGAAACACAGGTAACAGAGCAGGCTGTAGAGCAGGCAGGCAATTTTTGCTGTGGGACTGAGGGGGCGAGGTTTGTGTTCGGATCTGGTCAACATGAACGAGTCCTTTCGAAGATGGAAAAACAGAGCTACACGTCCTCCAACTTAGTTCATATCGGCCAGCTGGCCCGCGCCAGTGGTCGGCGCCAAAAAATCACTCCCCGTGCAATGTGGCTCCTGGTTGCGGCGAAAACTGCCCGTCACGAGCCAGGTTGCGCCTCGAATTCAAAGGTAAAGACCGTACCCTGCTGTTCATTGGAAATCACCTCGACATGGCCGCCATGGGACAGGGCGATCTGGCTGGCAATGTACAGGCCCAGCCCCAGCCCGGCCTGTGGTGTGTCGTTGGCGGGACGGTAGTAGGGTTGAAACAGGTACGGCATGACCTCTGCCGGAATGGGCGGCCCCTGATTGGTGACGCTAAGGCTAAAGACCCGGTCTAGGATCCGGGCTTCGACGTGAACCGGATCGGTGGCAGAACCATGGGTGATGGCGTTGGCCAGCAGATTGGAAAGCAGTTGTGCCAAACGGCCGCTGTCACAGCGAATGCTGTCCAGTGGCTCTATTTGTAACTGAATCAGGCGGTGGGGATGAACGCTTTGTACTTCCGAGATGACATGCCGCAACACTTGATCGAGGTCGGAGCATTCGCGCAGCGTCAAGGGAATTCCGCCACCGAGTCGGCCACGGGCAAAGTCCAGTACATCTTCTACCAGCTGCGAAGCGCGATAGCCGCAGGTCAGAATGTGTTGCACCAGATGCTCGGTCTTCGGATCGGGGTGTTTGTGCAATAGACGTTCGGCTGCTGTGGTAATGGAGAATAACGGGTTGCGTAAATCGTGGCCTATGACGGCAATGAACTGCTCGCGCAATTCAGCATTTTCACGCTCCTTGATCAGTGCCATCTCTGTGCGCTGCAAGTTTTCTTCGGCTTCAATTTGCAGCGAAAGCAGGCGCGAAAATGACTCCATCGTCGATTGTATGGCGCTGTTTTTGAGCCTTGCGGGTTCCGGGTCCAGGGCGCAGAGGGTGCCGAAGAACGTGCCGTCAGTGCGAAATACCGGAATCGTAATGTAACTCTCGAAGCGATACATTTTGGGTGTGGCATGGTGTTGGTACAACGGATCTGCGCTGGCCTGATCGATGATGATCGGCAGGTGTGAGGTCATGCTTTCAAAGCACAAGGTACTGATCAGATCCAGTTCCCCGCCGGCCTGCAAGCCAAAACCCAGGTTGTCGAGCACCGCGCACGCGGTCCAGGTTTGTTGGGTGACACGCGCAACGGCGGCAAAGCGCATTCCGGTCATTTCAGTGATGACCTGAAGAATCGCCGGTACGGCACTGATCCGGTTAATCGTCGCGATATCGGCGGCCGTACTGTGCCCCATGGGAAATGTTCTCGCAGAAAAAACCTGATTCTAGCCAGAACAACTGGAGCTCGTGCAAATTCATACTGGGTGAGTGTGAAAGTCCGAGGAGAGCAGGGGTAATAAAAAAGCCGCGCCCCTCATGACGAGGGGCGCGGCTTTTTATTTATGCGACTCAAGTATCTTGTTTGTCTTGCAGCACTTCGGCGGTTTTTGCATCGAGGTCTACATCCCACTTGATGCCTTTGGCGTCACGCAGTTCAACCTCATAAACCAGTTTGCCGTAGGAGTGATCCAGCTCGGTGTCGACAATGGTCGAACCGGGGTGTTTATCCAGTGCCGCTTGATTGAGTTTTTCAAATGAAGCGATCTCACCCGATTTGAGCAGGCCCGGAATATGGTCGGGGCGTACATCGGCCTGGGCCAGGCCGGCAGTCAGGGTCAGGGCGGCAGCGGCGAACATCAGGTTAAGTGGTTTCATGTTTAATCCCTCCAGGGTGAACTCTTTAAGTGGGATCAGATTAACCATGACAACTTAATTAATCCTTAATTTTCGCCCTGTGTCTGAATCACTTACTCAAGTTCTTAGTAGCCGTTCTGTTCCAGTAGTTGGTTCACGCTCTTTGTCGCGGGGCGCTGGTAGTACTTGAGCAGTTCGCTGGCGCGGTTAGTGAAGATGCCGTCTACACCGACATCCATGGCCTTCTTGAAGTCCACTGGCTCGTCAAGGGTGTAGACATGGACCAGCATGCCTTTGTCGTGGGTCGCCTGGTTCATCCACGGCTGAATCAGGTCGAAATAGCTCTGGGCACCTCCCGCGGTCAAGGCCGCAGACGGGCCTGTGCCGATGGCACCGTTGGCCTTGGCAAAGTCGAGCCACTGCATGAACTCGGCTTTGTCCCTGGGTTGAAGTCTGGCGTAATAGGCTGCTTTGTCCTTCGCGCCCGAGTCGGCAAAGCTGACGCTGGAGTTTGCTGCCATGCCGCCTTCGCCGACCCACAGGAGCAAGATTTTTGGTGTTTCGGGCATTTCTTTTTGCAGTAATTCAAGGCTGCTTTTTTCAAAGGTTTGCAGCACCACCCGGCCTTTGCCTTCACCGGTTTGAAGCGCACCCTTGTCAGCAGTTGAAACGACCGGTTTTAGCCAGCCGCGTTCGCCCAGCTTGTTTTTCAGGTCGCGCTCAATACCCGGAAACTGCTTGGGCTCTTTTGTTTCGATGTACAGGCCTGGCTTGTGCTGCGGGTTGCCCTGGGCAATATCGATAATTTCGTCCAGCGTCAGGATTGGCAGTCCGACATAGGCGGGGCGGGCGCGGTCGGGATAGGCCTGGTTGAACCAGCTACCGGCATCCAGGGTTTTCAGCTCTGCCAGGGTAAAGGCACTGGCCGGGCTGTCTTTGCGCTCGGGGAATTTTTGCGCAACATCCGTGGTGCGTAACAAGCTGTTGTCATGTAGCGCAAACAGCACTCCGTCTTTACTGCGTTGCAGATCCATCTCCAGGTAGTCGGCACCCAGGTCACGGGCAAGCTTGTAGGACGCAGCGGTAGACTCCGGTGCGTCGAAAGATGCCCCTCGATGGGCGATGACTGCCGGATGCGGGATGCCATGAGCGCTGGCCAGGGCTGCTTCGGATGCGTCTGGGGCGCTGGCGGCGTGTGCGCCACCGATTCCTAGCAGCAAGCTCAGCAGTAGAGTGCTTTTGGCAAAAGTAACAGGCATTGTTGAGGTCCTTGGTATTAGAAAATTTGTGCAGTACTCTTGATGTCATCAGCGTCCCCGGCAGAGGGATGAGTGTTAAATCTTGCGTGTAAATCATCGACCCTAGAGCCTTCCTGGCTCTTCAGTGAGGTTTACCATGCGCATCACTTCGCAGCTAATCTGCCAGGCCGCCGATCTACTTTACGGTTTTGTCGGTTTCAATCGTAAGACTCAACAGTACATTGTTCGTTTCAGTGAAGATTCTTTCGGGATGGATGTCGCCGACGACAACATCACGCCTGCTTGCGAGTTCGTCTGGCAGCCCGCGGCGCAGGACACCATGACACTCAAGCGCGAGCTGATCCAGTTGTTACTGGAGCAGAATATCGACGACCGCCTGAACATCACCGAGCCTTTGCGTGTGTACATGCAACGTCAGGACTTGCCTGAAATTACCGCGGTACGCCGCTGTGTCAGTTAAGGCGCCTTGCGCACCAGATGCTGGTGCATTTCCGAGGTCAGACTTTCAATTCGCTCGGTCAGTTGCTTGGTCATTTCGGTCAGCCGGGTGTTTTGCTCCAGCAACGTCATGATTTTCTCATTGGTTTGCGCTGCAGCGGCTTGTCGCTCGGTATTGGCCACGGCCAGTGCTTCACGGTGCTGGGCGTCAGCATCTGCCTGGGCCTTGTCCCGTGCCGCCTGGCGGGTTTGCGCCAACAAAATCAAGGGGGCGGCGTAAGCCGATTGCAGGCTGAAAGCCAGATTGAGCAGGATGAACGGGTAGATATCAAAATGCGTCACGCCAAACAGGTTCAAACACACCCATATCACCACGATCAATGTCTGGGCGCCTAGAAAGGTGGGCGTGCCAAAAAAACGGGCAAAGGCTTCGGCTCTCAAGGCGAACTTGTCACTGCCGAAAGTAGGTTCCAGATGGGCGTGGGCTCGATGAAAACGTAGGTGGTCAACTTTTTCAGGGGCGTGCGCAGTGTCGTTTTTATCTGTATTCACAGGGCTCTCGCTCTTGTTTTGCGTGCTTTATGGCTTGCTCAAGACTATATCCATCAGCGTGTCTGCGGCTCCGAGGCTGATCTTGTTACGACCGGTATTCTTGGCGATGTATAACGCTTTGTCGGCTTCATTCAGCCACATCGAAGCATCCTGATATTCGGGCCGGAAAGCTGCCAGGCCGATGCTCAAGCTTGCGCGCAACTCAGGTTCATCGCAGTGCCGGTAATTACTGAACAACTGGCTCAATCGCTCCATGATTTCCTGCGCTTGGGCCAGTGAGCGATCAGGCAAAATGACGCAGAATTCATCACCGCCATAACGCCCGGCCAGGTCTTCTACGCGCAGGTTATCTTTGAGTTCGTTGCTCAACTCGCGCAGCACGCCGTCGCCTACGATATGTCCGTGGGTGTCATTGATGTGCTTGAAGTGGTCAATATCAATCAACACCAGGGTGGCAGTGGAATGTGTCTGCTTGCAGTGTTGGAAGCTGATTTGCAGCAAGTCTTTCCATGAGCCGTGGTTGAGCAGGCCGGTCAGGCTATCGGTACGGCTCAGGGCGCGCAGCGTACGTTTGTGCTCGGCCAGTTTGGTCGCCAGTTGATAACTGATCATGCCCACGGCGAACGGATAGAGCGTCAACATGGGCAAGCAGGCATAGATTTGTATTGCCGTGGTGTCCGGGTTGAAGGCCGCGCCAAATAACAGCCATGACAGCAGGACTCCGGCCAATTGTGCCAGCAGCCCGCGGATCAGCATTTTGGGGCCGCCGACGGCTACGTTGTTCATGATCATCATCGACAGGATGGTCACTGTCGGCAGCGGATTGAACTGCATGCTGGCGGCCCAGAAGCCTCCGAACAAAGAGTCAATCAGCATGTTGTGGCGTTCGGCCCGATACGGGTAAATAGAACGGCAAGACAATTGAAAGGCCAGGTGTGGCCAGATAAAGCCGTTGATCAGCAACAGCCCCCATACCCAGGTCGGCAAGTTGAGGGGGTAGATGGCAGCCATCACGCTGAAGCAGCCAATCGCCAGGCCAATGCTTCGCGGCAAATAAATTCGCCGGGCGAACGACAAACCTTTGCCTTTTTGATTGTCCATAGTTATCCGGCAGATGTCTGGATAGTGGAGTGCGTCTTTGCCATGGGACAGCACTGCTGATCTTTGATATTCAGCGAGTAGCGCGTTGTGGATTTTTACGCTGGCCACATCCGGATAACAACTCAGCGTGTGGGGCCGTTCTCATCAATACTGGTTCCGTTGGTATCGGCAGGCCGGTCGGTGTGACTCTGGAGTCTTCAATGCAGCCTCCGATTGCGCTGAGTTACGTTTGACCCTCTACGGCTCGAAAAGCAAGCCTGATAATCATTCATTACTGAGGTTTGAAAGAATGACACGCGACTCAGCCAGTTCAGAGGCGCTTAAACCCGCAGAGCGTCATCAAGGAGCATTTCGCAACCAGCAGGCACGGCCGCCTTCCAGTCTGGGCAAGACGCTGGGGATTTTCTGGAAGATGTTCTTCCATAAACCTGCGAATACACGCCCGGCAGGGGCGGTTCCGGTCAACTCATTGAGTCGCCGGCAATTGGAGGAGGCGCCGGATTTTAGTGTCTACCGGTTGGGGCATTCGACCCTCTTGCTCAAACTCAAAGGCAAATACTGGCTGACCGACCCGGTGTATGCCGAGCGCGCCTCGCCGTTCCAGTGGGCGGGCCCCAAGCGTTTTCATGCGCCACCCATCAGCCTGGATGAGCTTCCGCCCCTGGAAGCAGTGATCCTGTCACACAATCACTACGATCATCTTGATCAAAAGACGGTGTTGCAGCTGGCCGCCAAAACCAGGCATTTTCTGGCCCCGCTGGGAGTGGGGGACTTGCTGGTCAAGTGGGGAGTCCCCGCCAGTAAAGTTCAGCAACTGGATTGGTGGCAGCAAACACAGCTGGCAGGCATTCGTTTTATAGCTACTCCGTGCCAGCATTTTTCTGGTCGCGGGTTGTTTGATCACAACCAGACGCTCTGGGTGTCGTGGGTCATGATCATTGACGAAGTACGGATTTTCTTCAGTGGTGACTCCGGGTATTTCGACGGTTTCAAACTGATCGGTGAACAGTTTGGGCCGTTTGATCTGACCCTGATGGAAACGGGGGCCTATAACGTCGACTGGCCTGACGTGCACATGCAGCCCGAGCAGACCTTGCAGGCCCATATCGACCTGAAAGGTCGCTGGTTGTTGCCTGTCCACAACGGCACCTTCGATCTGGCCTTTCATGCCTGGCATGAGCCTTTTGACCGTATCGTGGCGCTGGCGGAGCAACACAATATTCTGATCACAACGCCATCAATGGGGGAGGCGTTCAACCTGTTGCAGCCTCACCCCGGGCGTGCATGGTGGCTGGAAGTACAAACCATGCAGGACACCCCGGGCAAGAATGGCAAATAAGCTTATTCAAGCAGTGCGAAGTCTTCACGTCCTGTCGGATCGGGGGTTGTGCCGCGGATGTTGCCGCCGCGACCTGGCGCGAACCCCGGGAAGAACACCAGGCCTTCTGCTTCCAGGCTATAAGCCAGAGCCAGTCGAGTGACATCGCGAATGGGCTCGCCGGCTTCAAAACGCTGGATGGCGGGGACTGAAACCCTGGACTTCTGACTCAGTTGCTCGAAACTCCAGTCGAGCATTTGCCGCGCCTGGGTGCAGTGCAGCGGGGTGAATTGATTGATGATGATGCGTTCCAACGTACTGTGCATGGCTGGATTGGGCATGGCGATTCTCCGGGGCTGAGTCAGTGCTTGAAAATATACTGTGTTTTTATACAGTGGTTTTTAAAGGCAATCAAACCCGTTTTTCTGATCAGTTCCGGGGTGGAGCTCTCACCCGAAAAGCCCCCCTTTCAGGCGTTTTGCATTACAGGTAACAGTCGAAAATTTCGATACGTGCACGACAAATATTGCGCCCAATAAAAAGGGCCGCCTCGCGGCAGCCCTTTTAAACAGCGTATGACCAAACCGGAATCAATCCCAGCTCAGTGCGCCGCCAGTCTGGTACTCGATAACCCGTGTCTCGAAGAAGTTTTTCTCTTTCTTCAAGTCCATGATTTCGCTCATCCATGGGAACGGGTTAGTGGTGCCCGGGTATTCTTCTTTCAGGCCGATTTGCGACAGGCGGCGGTTGGCGATGAACTTGAGGTAGTCCTCCATCATGGCCGCGTTCATGCCCAATACACCGCGTGGCATGGTGTCACGTGCGTATTCGATTTCCAGCTGAGTACCCTGCAGGATCATCTGCGAGGCCTCTTCCTTCATTTCAGCGTCCCACAGGTGCGGGTTTTCGATTTTGATCTGGTTGATCACATCGATGCCGAAGTTAAGGTGCATGGATTCGTCGCGCAGGATGTACTGGAACTGCTCGGCGACGCCGGTCATCTTGTTGCGACGACCCATCGACAGGATCTGGGTGAAGCCGCAGTAGAAGAAGATGCCTTCCAGGACGCAGTAGTAAGCGATCAGGTTGCGCAGCAGTTCCTTGTCGGTTTCAACGGTGCCGGTTTCGAACTTCGGATCGGAGATCGAACGGGTGTACTTCAGGCCCCAGGTAGCTTTTTTAGCGACCGACGGGATCTCGTGGTACATGTTGAAGATCTCGCCTTCATCCATGGCCAGGGATTCAATGCAGTACTGGTAGGCGTGGGTGTGGATCGCCTCTTCGAACGCCTGGCGCAGGATGTACTGGCGGCATTCCGGGTTGGTGATCAGGCGGTATACGGCCAGTACCAGGTTGTTGGCAACCAGGGAGTCGGCGGTGGAGAAGAAGCCCAGGTTGCGCATCACGATGCGGCGTTCGTCGTCGGTCAGGCCTTCCGGGTTTTTCCAGAGGGCGATGTCGGCGGTCATGTTGACTTCTTGCGGCATCCAGTGATTTGCGCAACCGTCCAGATACTTCTGCCATGCCCAGTCGTACTTGAAGGGTACGAGCTGGTTAAGGTCGGCGCGGCAGTTGATCATCATCTTTTCATCGACGGCAACGCGGGCGCTGGCGCCTTCGAGCTCGGCCAGGCCTTCCGCGATGTCGAGATTGTCCAGGGCTGCCTTGGCGCGCTGGATTGCAGCGGAGTCAGAAGCAGTGACTGCACGGGCTTCCTGAGCCGCAACGCCGCCAGCAGCGTCAAGGCGGTCCATGTTGGCTTCGGTTGCGTGGCCGGCATTGGCGCCTTTGACAGCGACTTCACCTTCCTCTTCTTTGTCGAATTCGTCCCAGCTCAGCATGACGTGTCGTCTCCTGCGTGAGGGCCTGTGCCCGTGTGGTAACACTGATTGTTTGGTTGTCACACGGCCATAGGCCACTTGGATCTAAGAAATGTTGCTGCAGTAGCGATGTACGCACGCAAAAACATGAATATATTCGGGGGCTGTCCCGGCTGTCGCTGAGGGGATGCTGTCTGTTCAGCATCTCACCCTGGCCCAGAAGGCCGGAGCTACGTGGTTTACAGCCCGCTCAAGGGGTATGGAACACCCTTTGGATGGCGGCAGTATACGGCTTTTGTACAGGGTATTTCAGCCAGTTTTTTTTCGTACGATGCGACGAAATGCCCTAAATCCGGCCTGGACTTAAGCATGGCCGTTGCTGGGCGAGGGTTTGCTTGCGAGGAAGTATTTCTGGTGTGTACCGGGGACCACGAATGTGGTGTGGCTTTGATGGGGCGAGGGGCGGTGGCGGGGCAGACTACGCCCGGTCGAAACCGGGCATCAAGTCGATACGCTGTCAGCTCAGGCGATGGCCGTTGGTGCGATCGTAGCCGTCTTCGGCAAAAGTGGCCGAGCGGGTGCTGTCGTAACCGTCTTCAGCAAAGCTGGCCGAGCGGGTGTTGTCATAGCCGTCTTCAGTAAAGGTCGCTGAATGGGTGTGGTCATAACCGTCAGCGGCAAAGGCGCTACCTGCAAGTACAGACATGCTTAAAGCCAATATTAATGCGCGTTTCATGGGTTTAACTCCTGGCGATTGAGGCGCAGGCAGGCAACTTTTCAATGCGCAATAAATAGCGCTGTAAGTTGCAATAAAGTGCCGCGTTGGATCGCGTTAACAAGGGATGTAATTAAGTAGCGGGGGATTTGTAAGTTGCGGATCAGCCGTTGGAACAGCCGTTGCCCATTACCCGGTATTCAAGAATGTGCTGGGTGCCTTGCGAGTCTTCGTAGACCATCTGGGCCGGCACCACTTCGCAAACACTGGGGATTTCGCTCATGGAGATGACCTTGGCGATATCCAGCTCGGAAGAGTAGGAGTACTGTTCTACGGCGGGTTGCGGGTGTCCGGCGGGCATAGTTGCTTCATCCGCCAGGGCGGTTAAACACACACTGCTGAGGGCCAGAACTAACAACGCTTTCATTTCGTAATTACCTGTTTTTGGTCGAGTGGGATCACACAGCCCTTGTGGGGCTGCGTGTAAAACTTGATGAGTTAAGAGCGATTAAACATGCCTTCGTGGGGGCTGTAACTTGTATCAATCGCAGTGCCTTGGTTGGCGAGGTCAATTTTAGGCCCGGGCGCTACAGGCATAAAGAGGGGGTTTTGATAAAGACTGTTGACAGATTCTGCAACAATCGTCGAAAACAGACCCGGATTTGGTTTTTGGCAATTCCTGAATCAAAGGATAAAGCGCTGTAAGTACTGTGCTTGAGGCTTCGGCAGAGAAATCAGGGTTTTCCCGGGTATTTCTTACTACCAACGTCGAATGGATCTCATGCCCCGGCCCGGCTAAAACAGGGTCATAAAACAACAACTACAAACATCGAGGTATGAAACATGAGTGCCGCTTCCCTGTATCCCGTACGCCCTGAAGTAGCAGCCAATACGCTGACCGATGAGGCGACCTACAAGGCGATGTACCAGCAGTCCGTGGTCAATCCCGATGGCTTCTGGCGCGAGCAGGCTCAGCGTCTCGACTGGATCAAGCCGTTTACCACCGTCAAGCAGACCTCTTTCGACGACCACCATGTCGATATCAAATGGTTCGCCGACGGCACGCTTAACGTTTCCTACAACTGCCTGGATCGCCACCTTGCCGAGCGCGGCGATCAGGTTGCGATTATCTGGGAGGGCGATGATCCTTCCGAGCAGCGCAACATCACCTACCGCGAACTGCACGAAGAAGTGTGCAAGCTCGCCAATGCGTTGCGCGGTCAGGACGTTCACCGTGGCGACGTAGTAACTATCTATATGCCGATGGTGCC
Source organism: Pseudomonas paraversuta (assembly GCF_904067025.1). Taxonomy (NCBI): domain Bacteria; kingdom Pseudomonadati; phylum Pseudomonadota; class Gammaproteobacteria; order Pseudomonadales; family Pseudomonadaceae; genus Pseudomonas; species Pseudomonas paraversuta. The sequence goes on along the minus strand of NZ_CAJFDA010000001.1, from coordinate 3,723,061 downwards.
CGAAGCTGTGGTCGCCATGCTGGCCTGTACCCGGATCGGTGCCATTCACTCGGTGGTGTTCGGTGGCTTCTCGCCCGAGGCGCTGGCAGGACGCATCATCGACTGCAAGTCCAAGGTGGTGATTACTGCCGACGAGGGCGTGCGCGGCGGCAAGCGTACGGCGCTCAAGGCCAATGTCGATGTGGCACTGACCAACCCTGATACCTCGAGCGTGCAGAAAATCATCGTGTTCAAGCGTACCGGCGGCGATATCGCCTGGTACAAGCACCGAGACATCTGGTATCACGACTTGATGGCCGTGGCTTCCACCCACTGCGCGCCAAAAGAGATGGGCGCCGAAGAAGCGTTGTTCATCCTTTATACCTCCGGCTCCACCGGCAAGCCCAAAGGGGTGCAACACACCACGGGCGGTTATCTGCTGTATGCCGCGCTGACCCATGAACGCGTATTCGACTATCGTCCCGGCGAGGTCTACTGGTGCACGGCTGACGTCGGCTGGGTAACCGGTCACACCTATATCGTCTACGGCCCCCTGGCCAATGGCGCGACCACAGTGCTGTTCGAAGGCGTACCGAACTATCCGGACATCACCCGGGTGTCGAAAATTGTCGACAAGCACAAGGTCAACATCCTCTACACCGCGCCAACGGCCATTCGCGCCATGATGGCCGAAGGTCAGGCTGCGGTTAAGGATGCTGACGGTTCAAGCCTGCGTCTGCTGGGTTCGGTAGGTGAGCCGATCAACCCGGAAGCCTGGAACTGGTACTACACAACCGTGGGTAAAGAGCGTTGCCCTATCGTTGATACCTGGTGGCAGACCGAAACCGGTGCTTGCATGATGAGCCCGCTGCCGGGAGCCCATGCGCTCAAGCCGGGTTCTGCGGCGCGTCCATTCTTCGGTGTGGTGCCGGGGCTGGTGGACAACCTGGGCAACCTGATTGAAGGCGCGGCGGAAGGCAACCTGGTGATCCTGGATTCGTGGCCGGGTCAGGCACGCACCCTGTATGGCGATCACGACCGTTTTGTCGATACCTACTTCAAGACCTTCCGCGGCATGTACTTCACGGGTGACGGGGCCCGTCGCGACGAAGACGGTTACTACTGGATCACCGGCCGGGTGGACGATGTGCTTAACGTTTCTGGCCATCGCATGGGGACCGCCGAGATCGAAAGCGCGATGGTGGCTCACCCGAAAGTCGCCGAGGCGGCTGTTGTAGGCGTGCCCCACGACATCAAGGGGCAGGGCATTTATGTCTACGTCACCCTCAATGGCGGTGAAGCGCCAAGTGAAGAGCTGCGTCTGGAGTTGAAAAACTGGGTGCGTAAAGAGATAGGTCCGATTGCCTCGCCGGATGTCATCCAGTGGGCGCCAGGCTTGCCGAAAACCCGATCCGGCAAAATCATGCGCCGTATCCTGCGCAAGATCGCCACCGGTGAATATGACGGTCTGGGGGATATTTCCACCCTGGCCGACCCGGGTGTGGTGCAGCATTTGATCGAAACCCACAAGAGCATGAAGCAGGCATAAACCTTCTTTGCGCTCCCGAACCCCGCCCGGCATTGCCCGGCGGGGTTTTTATTTGGCGGCTGGCGGAGTTGGGGGTGCCTCGGGCAGTGTTACCGCAGGTGTAACCAGGCGCACAAAAACGGGGCCTTGCGACACCAAAAGCACCGTTTTAGAGCTGTTTTGACTCCCCTGAAAAATAAGATGAAACGCTACACTTGCCGGAATAGAAGGCTTTGCGAATAATAGGCCCGCTATTTGCAACTCACATAGGTTCTATGTCTTTTGCTCTTGCATGAATTCGAAGAGCTGTCAATGACTGGAGTCGCATTTCTCGATGCATCTGTAATTTGTTGTCGCATTGGAGAAATAACGGCTTGAAGCCTGTCGTTAGAATGCCGATCACTCGCTCGTCGTCGTTGTGCTGATATCAGTGCATCGCCAGTAGGACGTGGCGCCGCATTCCCGGTTTAACCTCCGCATCTTGGGCTAACGCTCATTCTGCATTTATTGCCCTTTACCGATGGAGTCCTAAGATGAAGAAACTCGTGCTTCTTGGCGCCCTGGCACTGTCCGTGCTGTCCCTGCAGGCTTTCGCTGATCAAAAACCGCTGAAAATCGGTATTGAAGCCGCTTATCCTCCGTTTGCCTCCAAGGCGCCGGATGGCAGCATCGTAGGTTTTGACTATGACATCGGTAATGCTCTGTGCGAGCAGATGCAGGTCAAGTGTGTGTGGGTCGAACAAGAATTCGACGGCCTGATTCCGGCGCTTAAAGTGCGCAAGATCGACGCCATCCTGTCCTCGATGTCGATTACCGAAGACCGCAAAAAGTCTGTCGACTTCACCAACAAGTACTACCTCACTCCGGCGCGTCTGGTGATGAAGGACGGTGCTGTGGTCAGCGACAGCCTTGACGAGCTCAAGGGCAAGAAAATCGGCGTGCAGCGCGGTTCGATTCACGACCGTTTCGCCAAGGAAGTCTTTGCACCCAAAGGCGCAACTGTCGTGCCTTACAGCTCGCAAAACGAAATCTACCTGGACATCGAAGCCGGTCGCCTTGATGGCACCGTGGCCGACGCCACCCTGCTTAATGACGGTTTCCTGAAAACCCCGGCTGGCAAAGGCTATGCCTTCGTAGGCCCGCAATTCACCGACGTCAAATACTTCGGTGACGGCGTGGGTATCGCGGTACGCAAGGGCGACAAAGAGCTCAAAGACAAGATCGACACCGCGATCACGGCTCTTCGTGACAACGGTAAATACAAGCAAATCCAGGACAAATACTTCGACTTCGATATTTACGGCCCAGAAGCCAAGTAAACCGTCGCAGCGGTAAGTCCGAAATGGCGCAAGCAACAGGATCTCTGAAGTTTGCGCCATTTTTTCATCCTAATTTTCGAGGACCTGAATCATGTTGAAAGGCTACGGGGCTGTCATCCTCGATGGCGCTTGGCTGACGCTTCAGCTCGCCTTGTCGTCCATGGCCCTGGCCATTGTTCTAGGTCTGATCGGTGTTTCCTTGCGCCTGTCGCCGGTGCGCTGGCTGGCCTGGTTGGGCGATCTGTATTCAACGGTTATCCGCGGGATACCCGATCTGGTGTTGATCCTGCTGATTTTCTATGGCGGTCAGAATTTGCTGAACAACGTTGCGCCGATGCTGGGCCATGACGATTACATTGACTTGAACCCTCTGGCTGCGGGTATCGGCACCCTGGGCTTTATTTTTGGTGCATACCTGTCCGAAACCTTTCGTGGGGCCTTCATGGCGATCCCCAAAGGTCAGGCCGAGGCGGGCATGGCTTATGGCATGAGCAGCTTTCAGGTGTTTTTCCGGGTATTGGTACCGCAGATGATTCGCCTGGCGATTCCGGGGTTCACCAATAACTGGCTGGTACTGACCAAGGCGACGGCCCTGATTTCGGTGGTCGGCTTGCAAGACATGATGTTCAAGGCCAAGCAGGCGGCGGATGCCACCCGCGAACCCTTTACTTTCTTTCTGGCCGTGGCGGCGATGTACCTGGTGCTGACCAGTGTTTCGCTGTTGGCGCTGCGACAACTTGAGAAACGCTACTCGGTAGGCGTAAAGGCGGCTGATCTATGATCTTCGACTACAACGTCATTTGGGACAGCATGCCGCTGTACCTGAATGGGCTGCTGGAAACCCTTAAACTGCTGGGCATCTCGCTGTTTTTCGGTTTGCTGGTGGCTGTGCCGCTGGGTTTGATGCGGGTCTCCAAGAAGTCCTGGGTCAACTTTCCGGCCTGGCTGTACACCTATGTGATTCGCGGTACGCCGATGCTGGTCCAGCTGTTTTTGATCTACTACGGTCTGGCTCAGTTCGAGGCCGTGCGTGACAGTTTCCTGTGGCCGCTACTGTCCAGTGCGACCTTCTGTGCCTGTCTGGCGTTTGCCATCAACACCAGTGCCTACACCGCCGAAATCATTGCCGGTAGCCTCAAGGCCACACCCAATGGCGAGATCGAGGCAGCAAAGGCCATGGGCATGTCGCGCTACAAAATGTATCGCCGTATTCTGCTGCCGTCGGCCATGCGCCGGGCACTGCCGCAATACAGCAACGAAGTGATCATGATGTTGCAGACCACCAGCCTGGCTTCCATCGTGACGCTGATCGACATCACAGGTGCGGCACGCACGGTCAACGCGCAGTACTACCTGCCGTTCGAGGCCTATATCACCGCCGGTGTGTTTTACCTGTGCCTGACGTTCATTCTGGTGCGCCTGTTCAAACTGGCCGAGCGCCGCTGGCTGGGCTACATGGCCCCGCGCAAGGCCTGATCATGGAGCGTATCGATCATGTACTGCCGTGGAGCAGTCTGGGAACCGAGCGCCAGCTGACGGTGTTCCGTTTCGGTACCGGCGAGCGCAAGGCCTACATTCAGGCCAGCCTGCATGCTGATGAGCTGCCGGGCATGCGTTGCGCCTGGGAACTGAAAAAGCGCCTGACCGAGCTTGAGTTGCAGGGCGCCCTGAACGGCGTGATCGAACTGGTGCCTGTGGCCAATCCGCTGGGGTTGGGGCAGTTGCTGCAAGGCAACCACCAGGGGCGTTTCGAGTCCGGCAGCGGCAAGAACTTCAACCGCGATTTCGTTGAGTTGAGTGCCCCCGTGGCAGCTGCGCTGCAAGGGTGTCTGGGGGATGATCCCCATGCCAATATCCGCCTGATCCGTCAGGCGATGCTTGATGTGCTGGAGCAATTGCCACCTGCTGCGAGCCAGTTGCAGGGCCTGCAGCGGGTGCTGTTGAGCCATGCCTGTAATGCGGACATCGTGCTCGACCTGCATTGCGATGCGGAGGCGGCGTTGCACATGTACGCCTTGCCCCAGCATTGGCCGCAGTGGCGCTCCCTGGCCGCGCATCTGAACATGCGGGTTGGATTATTGGCCGAAGACTCCGGCGGCAGCTCGTTCGATGAAGCCTGTTCGTTGCCGTGGTTGCGCTTGCAGCGCCAGTTCGCCGATGCACAGATTCCCCTGGCGTGCATGGCCACCACCCTGGAGCTGGGCGGGCAGTCCGATACCGGACGTCCAGAGGCCCAGGCGTATGCCGAAGCCATTCTGGCGTTTCTGGCCGAGCAAGGTTTGATTACCGGGGACTGGCCGGCCGCGCAGCACCCGGCGTGCGAAGGCATGCCGTTCGAAGGCACCGAACTGTTGTATGCACCGCACCCCGGTGTGGTGAGCTTTTTACGTCCGGCGGGCGCCTGGGTTGAAGCCGGCGAGCCGCTGTTTGAAGTGATTGATCCTTTATCTGACCGGGTCAGTACGGTATGCGCGGGCACGGCCGGCGTATTATTTGCCGTTGAGCGACTGCGTTATGCCCAACCCGGTTTCTGGCTGGCTAAAGTGGCGGGGCGTGAGCCTCTGCGTCACGGGCGCTTGCTCAACGACTGACTGTTTTTGTGAGAACCGACAACATGTACAAACTTGAAGTCCAAGATCTGCATAAACGCTATGGCAGTCACGAAGTGCTCAAAGGCGTTTCGCTGGCCGCCAAAGCAGGTGATGTGATCAGCATCATCGGTTCCAGTGGCTCTGGCAAAAGTACCTTTTTGCGGTGCATCAACCTGCTTGAGCAGCCCCATGCCGGCAAAATCCTGCTCAATGGCGAAGAACTCAAGCTGATTGCCAACAAGGACGGCGCGCTCAAGGCCGCTGATCCCAAGCAATTGCAGCGCATGCGTTCGCGACTGTCGATGGTGTTCCAGCATTTCAATCTGTGGTCGCATATGACTGCGCTGGAAAACATCATGGAAGCACCGGTGCATGTACTGGGCATGTCCAGGGCCGAGGCCCGGGAAAAGGCCGAGCATTACCTGAACAAAGTGGGTGTTTCCCATCGCAAGGACGCCTACCCGGGGCATATGTCCGGTGGCGAACAGCAGCGTGTGGCGATTGCCCGGGCGCTGGCGATGGAGCCTGAAGTCATGTTGTTCGACGAGCCGACTTCAGCCCTCGACCCGGAGCTGGTGGGTGATGTGCTGAAAGTGATGCAGGATCTGGCACTCGAAGGCCGGACCATGGTTGTGGTGACCCACGAAATGGGCTTTGCCCGTGAAGTGTCCAACCAGTTGGTGTTTTTGCACAAAGGCATTGTTGAAGAAAGCGGCGATCCGCGTGAAGTACTGGTAAACCCGCAATGCGAGCGTTTGCAGCAATTCCTGTCGGGCAGCTTGAAATAACTGCAGCTATAAGACTGCCTCTGTGCACCAAAATAGGTCATGCTCCGCGTCTCGCGCAGTTGGCCCAGGCTGAGTGTTGGCGCATTTGGTTTTCCTTCTGTTTTCGTTCCGGATAGCACGCTATGACCGCCCATCGAATTGGTTTCCTTATTTGGCCCAGCACCAAAGCCTTGACCCTGGCGCTGGCAGAGGAAGCGTTGCGTGTTGCTCAGCGCGTGCACCCCGAAGTCGTTTACGAGTTGCTGTTTTTACAGGCCGAACCGCCGGCAGAGGGCGCCTGGCAGTTGCCCGGTGAACCCTGGACGGGCAAGCTGGAAGGCTGCCAGAAACTGTTTTTGCTGGCTGACGAACCCCCGGCGACCATCGCGCCGGCCCTGAGCAGCGCACTCAAGCAATTGGTGCGCGCGGGCTGTGTGATTGGCGGGCTGTCGGCAGGGGTTTACCCGCTGGCGCAAATAGGTTTGCTCGATGGTTATCGTGCTGCCGTGCACTGGCGCTGGCAGGATGATTTCGCCGAGCGCTTCCCTAAGGTGATTGCCACCAGTCACTTGTTTGACTGGGACCGCGATCGTCTGAGTGCTTGCGGCGGCCTGTCGGTACTGGATCTGCTGCTTGCAGTGCTGGCCCGGGATCATGGTGCCGAGCTGGCGGGCGCGGTCTCCGAAGAACTGGTGGTGGAGCGCATTCGTGAAGGCGGCGAGCGCCAGCGTATTCCTCTGCAAAACCGTCTGGGTTCGAGCCATCCCAAGCTGACCCAGGCCGTGCTGCTGATGGAAGCCAACATTGAAGAGCCGCTGACCACCGACGAAATTGCCCAGCATGTCTGCGTGTCTCGCCGGCAACTGGAGCGGATATTCAAGCAATACTTGAATCGTGTTCCGAGCCAGTACTATCTGGAGTTGCGTCTGAACAAGGCGCGTCAGATGCTGATGCAAACCAGCAAGTCGATTATTCAGATCGGCCTGTCGTGCGGCTTTTCATCGGGGCCGCATTTTTCCAGCGCCTATCGCAACTTCTTTGGCGCAACGCCTCGTGAAGATCGCAATCAGCGTCGCAGCAGCAGCCCGTTCGAATTGTCATCGGCGCCTGCCGAGCGCGGCTGAGAGTCAGCGGCCTGGTTTTGCCTGAGTGCGCCCCGCAACAGGATGAGCAATCAAAGTGCGTTGATGCTGCCGAAAAGTCGGCCCAGCGTTTAAACTGCGCCTTTGTGACGGAATATGTCGCATTGCCGCAAGCCTTGGAAAATCGTGGTAGGACGCTGTAAGAAGTTGTCGCTTGGCGACAAGGCTTGCCCCCCGCGTGTCCTTACAATCCCCCCATCGCTTGCCAGTTCAGGCAGGCGTTCCTCTTCAGGAGACTCCGATGTCCGTTGAGCAAGCCCCGGTGCAACGCGCCGATTTCGACCAGGTCATGGTTCCTAACTACGCACCTGCCGCCTTCATTCCTGTGCGCGGTGCCGGTTCCCGGGTTTGGGATCAGGCAGGTCGAGAACTGATCGACTTCGCAGGCGGCATCGCTGTTAACGTTCTGGGTCATGCACATCCGGCACTGGTCGGCGCGTTGACTGAACAGGCGAACACCCTGTGGCACGTATCCAACGTGTTCACCAACGAGCCGGCATTGCGCCTGGCCAAAAAGCTGGTGGACTCGACCTTCGCTGAGCGGGTGTTCTTCTGCAACTCGGGCGCAGAAGCCAACGAGGCCGCGTTCAAGCTGGCCCGTCGTGTGGCCCATGACCGTTTTGGCCCTGAGAAGTACGAAATCATCGCCGCCCTCAACAGCTTTCACGGACGCACACTGTTCACCGTGAACGTGGGTGGGCAGTCGAAGTACTCCGACGGCTTCGGTCCGAAAATCACCGGCATCACCCATGTCCCGTTCAACGATCTCGACGCTTTGAAAGCGGCCATTTCGGACAAGACCTGCGCGGTAGTGCTGGAGCCGATCCAGGGCGAAGGCGGTGTGCTCCCGGCCGAACAGGCTTACCTGCAAGGCGCGCGCGATTTGTGCGATCAACACAATGCATTGCTGGTGTTTGACGAAGTGCAAACCGGCATGGGCCGCACCGGCGAGCTGTTTGCCTATATGCATTACGGCGTGACCCCGGACATCCTCACCAGTGCCAAGAGCCTGGGTGGCGGTTTCCCGATCGCAGCCATGTTGACCACTGAAGCACTGGCCAAACACCTGGTTGTCGGCACTCATGGCACCACCTACGGCGGCAACCCGCTGGCGTGCGCCGTGGGCAACGCGGTGATCGACGTGATCAACACCCCTGAAGTGTTGAACGGTGTGAAAACCAAGCACGAGCAGTTCAAGACCCGGCTTGAGAAAATTGGCCAGCAATACGGCCTGTTCACGCAAGTACGTGGCATGGGTCTGTTGATTGGTTGTGTATTGAGCGATGCCTGGAAAGGCAAGGCCAAAGACATCTTCAACGCCTGTGAGAAAGAGAACCTGATGATTTTGCAGGCCGGTCCTGACGTGGTGCGTTTCGCCCCGAGTCTGGTGGTTGAAGAGGCCGATATCGAAGAAGGTCTGAACCGCTTCGAGCGTGCCGTGCAAAAGCTGACGCAAGCCTGATCGTGATTTCAACGCCTGATTTTTCAGGCGTTGACCCTTTTATATGCTGAACCGCAACCCCTGCAGGAGCGAGCTTGCTCGCGAGCCATGCATCGCGATCCCATAAAGCTCGCTCCTGCAGGGGTTGCAGGTTCGGTATTTTCTTCTGTGTTGTTCAAGGATTAAGGAGTGACACCATGCTGGTGATGCGCCCCGCGCAAATGGCTGATCTGGGCGAAGTACAGCGTCTGGCTGCGGACAGCCCGATTGGTGTCACTTCATTGCCGGACGATATCGAGCGCCTGCGCGACAAGATCGCAGCCTCTGAAACCTCGTTTGCCGCTGAAGTCAGCTTCAACGGCGAGGAGAGTTATTTCTTCGTTCTCGAAGACACCGCCACCGGCAAACTGGTGGGCTGTTCGGCAATCGTGGCATCGGCCGGTTACTCGGAACCGTTCTACAGCTTTCGTAACGAGACCTTTGTACATGCCTCCCGCGAGCTGAAGATTCACAACAAGATTCACGTGTTGTCGCAGTGCCATGACCTCACTGGCAACAGTCTGCTGACCAGCTTCTATGTACTGCCTGAACTGGTGGGTTCGGCCTGGTCCGAGCTCAACTCCCGCGGGCGACTGCTGTTTGTGGCCAACCATCCGGAGCGCTTTGCCGATTCGGTGGTTACCGAGATCGTCGGTTACAGCGATGAAAACGGTGACTCGCCGTTCTGGGACGCCATTGGCCGCAACTTCTTCGACCTGAACTACGCTGCCGCCGAGCGCCTGTGCGGGCTTAAAAGCCGTACTTTCCTCGCCGAACTGATGCCGCACTACCCGATTTATGTGCCCTTGCTGCCCGACACCGCCCAGGAGGCCATGGGGCAAGTGCATCCGCGGGCGCAGATTACCTTCGACATCCTGATGCGCGAAGGCTTCGAAACCGATCACTACATCGATATTTTCGACGGTGGCCCGACCCTGCATGCACGGGTTTCGGGTATCCGTTCGATTGCTCAAAGCCGCGTGGTACCGGTCAAGATCGGGGAGCCAGGCAAAGGCGGCGGTCGCCAGTATCTGGTGGCCAACGCCCAGTTGCAGGATTACCGCGCGGTACTGCTGGAACTCGACTGGGCGCCGGGCAAACCGGTGATGCTGGATCTGGAAGCGGCCGAAGCACTCGGTGTTGGCGAAGGCGCCAGCGTACGAGTGGTGGCGGTTTAACGCGTTTAGCGAGTTTCGCGGGGTTCGTCAGCGCGCCCCGTTTGAGGAGATAGCATGATCGTTCGTCCTGTACGCAATAGCGATTTACCGGCCCTGATTGAGTTGGCCCGCAGCACTGGCACCGGCCTGACGACCTTGCCGGCCAATGAAGAACGCCTGCTGCACCGTGTCACCTGGGCTGAAAAAACCTTCCGTGGCGAAGCCGGGCGCGGCGACGCGGATTACCTGTTTGTGCTGGAAAACGACGAAGGCAAGGTGGTCGGCATTTCTGCCATTGCCGGCGCGGTAGGCCTGCGCGAGCCCTGGTACAACTTCCGGGTGGGCCTGACGGTCAGCGCCTCCCAGGAGCTGAATATCTATCGGGAAATCCCGACCCTGTTTCTGGCCAACGATCTGACCGGCAACTCTGAATTGTGCTCCCTGTTCCTCAGCGCCGATTATCGCACCGGCTTCAACGGCCGCATGCTGGCCAAGGCGCGGATGCTGTTTATCGCCGAGTTTCCCGAGTTGTTCGGCAACAAGATCATTGCCGAAATGCGCGGTATGTCCGACGAAGCGGGCCGCTCGCCGTTCTGGGAAAGCCTGGGCCGGCACTTCTTCAAAATGGAGTTCAGTCAGGCCGATTACCTGACCGGTGTCGGCAACAAGGCCTTCATCGCCGAGTTGATGCCCAAGTTCCCGGTATACACCTGCTTCTTGTCTGAAGACGCTCGCGCCGTGATCGGCAAAGTGCATGTTCACACCGAGCCGGCGCTGAACATGCTCAAAAGCGAAGGCTTCAGCTACCAGGGCTATGTCGATATTTTCGACGCTGGCCCGGCAGTGGAGTGCGAAACCAGCAAGATCCGTGCTGTGCGCGACAGTGAAGCGCTGGTGCTGGCTATCGGCACCCCGGGTGACGATGCCACGCCTTACCTGATCCACAACCGCAAGCGCGAAGACTGCCGTATTACCGCGGCACCGGCACGTCTTGCTGCAGGCACGCTGGTGGTTGATCAATTGACCGCCAGACGTCTGCAACTGACTGCCGGCGATCAAGTCCGCGCAGTGGCATTGTCCGCCCAGCCAGTGACCCCACGGGAGTCGAAATAATGAGCACGTTGTATATCGCAGGCGCCTGGCAGAACGGGCAGGGCGAAGCCTTTGAGTCGCTGAATCCGGTCACCCAGCAAGTGCTGTGGACGGGTAACGGGGCCAATGCGGCCCAGGTCGATGCTGCCGTGCAGGCGGCGCGTCAGGCTTTTCCGGCCTGGGCCACACGTTCTTTCGAGGAGCGCCTGGGCATACTCGAAGCGTTCGCTGCCAGCCTCAAGGGCCACGCCGATGAGCTGGCGCGCTGCATCGGCGAAGAAACCGGCAAACCCCTGTGGGAGTCGGCCACCGAAGTCACCAGCATGATCAACAAGGTGGCAATCTCGGTACAAAGCTATCGCGAGCGCACGGGCGAGAAGAGCGGCCCGCTGGGCGATGCCACTGCCGTATTGCGCCACAAGCCCCACGGCGTGGTCGCGGTGTTTGGTCCGTATAACTTTCCGGGCCATTTGCCCAACGGGCATATCGTCCCGGCTTTGCTGGCCGGTAACAGCGTGGTATTCAAACCCAGCGAACTGACCCCCGGGGTTGCCGAGCTGACGGTCAAGTGCTGGATCGAAGCCGGCTTGCCGGCGGGTGTGTTGAACCTGCTGCAGGGTGCGCGCGAAACCGGTATCGCACTGGCGGCCCATACGGGCATCGACGGCTTGTTCTTCACTGGCTCGAGCCGTACCGGTAACGCGTTGCATCAGCAGTTCGCCGGTCGCCCGGACAAAATCCTGGCCCTGGAAATGGGCGGCAACAACCCGCTGGTGGTCGATCAGGTGGCCGATCTGGACGCTGCGGTCTACACCATCATTCAGTCGGCCTTTATCTCGGCCGGGCAGCGTTGCACATGCGCCCGGCGCTTGCTGGTGCCGCAAGGGGCGTGGGGCGACAGTCTGTTGACGCGCCTGGTCGAAGTCAGCCAGAGCATCGAAGTGGGGGCTTTTGATCAGCAGCCGCCACCGTTCATGGGCTCGGTGATTTCGTTGGGTGCCGCGCGCGCCCTCATGGATGCTCAGGAAGTATTGCTGGGCTCTGGGGCTGTGGCTCTGCTGGAGATGACTCAGCCGCAGAGCAATGCCGCGTTGCTGACTCCGGGCATTATCGACGTCACTGAAGTCAGTGAACGATCCGACGAAGAGCTGTTCGGGCCGTTGCTGCAAGTGATTCGCTACAGCGGTTTCGACGAAGCGATTGCCGAGGCCAACAACACCGCGTTTGGCCTGGCAGCAGGGCTGCTGTCGGACTCCGAAGCGCGTTATCAGCAGTTCTGGCTGCAAAGCCGGGCCGGGATCGTTAACTGGAACAAGCAGCTGACCGGCGCGGCCAGCAGCGCACCGTTTGGCGGTATCGGGGCGTCGGGCAACCATCGCGCCAGTGCCTATTACGCCGCTGACTATTGCGCGTACCCGGTTGCTTCTCTGGAGACGCCGACCCTGGCGTTGCCGGCGGCGTTGACCCCCGGTGTGCGAATGTCCTAAAGCGCCGATTCCTGTGGGAGCTGGTTTGCCAGCGATTGAGGCAGCGTGGTCCGTTCGATACCCCGCGTCGCCTGCATCGCTGGCAAGCCAGCTCCAGGATCAGGGCCTGTTTGCCTCAGAATTTTGATTCATGCCAATTACAACCGTTTGCCGGAGCCTCGCCGATGAAGTCCTTTGAAGTCAATTTTGACGGTTTAGTGGGGCCGACCCATAACTACGGCGGTCTGTCGTTTGGCAACGTCGCCTCCCAGAGCAACAGTCAGCAGGCCTCCAATCCAAAGGAAGCCGCGCTGCAGGGTCTGGAAAAAATGAAAGCGCTGATGGACATGGGCTTTGTCCAGGGGGTTTTGGCGCCTCAGGAACGTCCGGATGTCGGCGCTTTGCGCAGCCTGGGCTTTATCGGCAGCGATGCGCAGGTCATCCAGCGCGCCGCGAAGCAAGCAATGCCCTTGCTGGTCGCCAGTTGTTCGGCGTCGAGCATGTGGGTGGCCAACGCGGCCACGGTCAGCCCGGGCGCGGATACGGCTGACGGCCGCGTGCACTTTACGGCTGCCAACCTCAATTGCAAATTTCACCGCAGCATCGAGCATCCGACCACCAGCCGTGTACTGGGGGCGATGTTTGCTGATCCGCAGCATTTTGCGCACCACGGGGCATTGCCGGCGGTGGCTCAGTTTGGTGATGAAGGTGCGGCCAACCACACGCGGTTTTGCCGGGATTATGGCCAGCCGGGGGTGGAGTTTTTTGTATACGGGCGCAGTGCGTTCGACAGCCGCTACCCGGCGCCGCAAAAATATCCGGCGCGCCAGACCCTTGAAGCTTCGCAAGCCGTGGCGCGTCTGCACGGCCTGAGTGAAGAGGGGGTAGTGTTTGCCCAGCAGAACCCTGACGTGATCGATCAAGGGGTGTTTCACAACGACGTGATCGCTGTCGGTAATGGCGAGTTGTTGTTCCATCACCAGGATGCGTTTCTCAACACCGAGCAGATGCTGGCCGAGCTGCACGCCAAGCTGGCGGCACGTGGTGGCAACTTCCAGTCGATCAGCGTGCCCCGTGATCAGGTAGCAGTGGAAGATGCAGTGCGCTCTTATCTGTTTAACAGCCAGTTGCTGAGTCGTGCTGACGGCTCGATGCTGTTGATCGTGCCCGAAGAGTGCCGCAGCAACCCCCGTGTGTGGCAGTACCTGCAAGGGCTGACGGCGGCGGGCGGACCGATTCGCGAGGTCAAGGTGTTCGACCTCAAGCAAAGCATGCAGAACGGTGGCGGCCCGGCGTGCCTGCGGCTGCGGGTCGCACTTAATGAAACTGAGCTGGCGGCGGTCAATCCCGGGGTTATCATGACCCCTGCGCTGTACGACACGCTGACCCGTTGGGTCAACAAGCACTACCGCGATGCCTTGCGCGAAAGCGATCTGGCAGACCCGCAATTGTTGCTTGAATGCCGGACGGCACTGGATGAACTGACGCAAATCCTTAAACTGGGCGCGGTTTACCCGTTCCAGATCAATTGAACACGTGCGTGCCCGGGGTTTTATCGCCCCGGGCACGCAACGTCACCCGCAAATGAGAGCTAAATAATGACCGATACCCTGAAGCTGATCCTTGAAGATACCGACGGCACCCAGCTGGAAACCTCCTGCACCCGCGTCGCTGTCATGTGGCAGGGCAAGGAACTGTGGATTCAGCAAGACGGCCGTGGCCAGTTGCTGATCGGTGTGGACGTTGAGGAAGGCGATGCCGAATACGCCAACCTGTTGCTGCGCCCATTGGCGACTAACCTTGTAAGCCTGCAACTGGAAATGGAACCGGCTGACCTGGGCGACGACGAAGACGGTCACGTTCACGGCCCAGACTGCAACCACTGATAAAGGATGCTCTATGCTCGCCCTCGGCAAACTGCTTGAACTGACCCTGGCCGGACGTGAACCGGCCGAGAAGACTCAACTGACTGTCGACGGCGTGCGGATGCGCTGGCTGGCCGAGGGGGCACTTGAAGTGCGCCCTCCTGAAGGTCGCGACGATGGTATGGATCTGCTGTTGTCGGCCGGCATCCACGGCAATGAAACAGCGCCTATCGAGTTGCTCGATCGCCTGTTGAATGACATTGCCCGGGGCGACATCAAGCCCCGAACCCGAATTCTGTTCCTGTTCGGCAACCCTGGTGCCATGCGCACCGGCGCGCGGTTTGTCGAAGAGGACCTGAACCGGCTGTTCAACGGTCGGCACGAGAACAGCAGCGGCCCCGAAGCCTTGCGTGCGTGCGAACTTGAACATCTGGCCGAAACATTTTTCAGCCTTCCTGAACGTACCCGCCTTCATTACGACCTGCACACCGCCATTCGCGGTTCGAAGATCGAGCAGTTCGCGCTCTATCCCTACAAAGAAGGTCGGGTCCATTCCCGTGACGAACTGGCCCGCCTGCGTGCTGCCGGTATGGAAGCGGTCCTGCTGCAGAACAAGCCTTCAATCGTCTTCAGTGCCTACACCTACGAGCAGCTGGGCGCTGAAGCCTTTACCCTGGAACTGGGCAAGGCACGACCTTTCGGGCAGAACGGCGGGGTTAACGTCGAGCGTCTTGAGTTGCGTTTGAAGCAGATCATCGAGGGCACCGAACCGCCCCTGGCTGATGCTTCGCTGGAAGGTCTGCAGCTGTTCAGCGTGGCTCGCGAAGTGATCAAGCACAGTGATGCCTTCGTCCTGCACTTGCCGGCGGATGTCGAGAATTTCTGCGAATTGCCCAAGGGCTATTTGCTGGCGCAAGACACGCCCAGGACGCACTGGATCGTCGAAGAGGAGGGTGCGCGGATCATCTTCCCCAATCCAAAGGTGAAGAATGGTTTGCGGGCCGGGATGATTATCGAGCCGGCGAAGGCGGCGGTGCTCGTTTAGCTATAGGCGCGGGCTTGTCTCGCGATGCGCTCGATGGCGCCGTGTTTATCGGGTAAACACGGCGCCATCGTCAACAGTCATCGCGATTGACCTGAATTACACCGCGCGTTTTTGCTGGGTATCCATACGCTTGATAGCGCGAATTTTCTGCAGGGTATCGACGCAGGTTTTTGCCGCTTCCTGGCCTTTGTGCACGAAGTGCTCGAAGAAAAACTTCTGGTGTTCTTCGCCTGCGTGGAAGTGATGCGGGGTCAGGCTGACCGAGAACACCGGAACTTCGGTTTCCAGTTGAACCTGCATCAGGCCGCTGACCACTGACTGGGCGACGAAGTCGTGGCGATAGATGCCGCCGTCGACAACCAGGGCTGCGCCGACGATACCGGCATAGCGGCCAGTCTTGGCCAGCAGTTTGGCGTGCAGCGGGATTTCAAACGCACCGCCGACTTCAAAGAAATCGATGTCGCTTTCCTGATAACCCTGCACCAGCATTTCGGCGAGGAAACCTTTACGGCTCTGGTCGACGATCTCTTTGTGCCAGCTGGCCTGGATAAACGCTACACGCTCGTTGTGGTGAATTGCGGTGGGTTGCATGTTCTGACTCCTGTTTGTGTGAAAAACAGGGCATATGAATCGAATGGGATTTAAGGGTGCGTTCCGGTGGGCTGTACGCGGCAATAAAGCAGCAGTACAAGCCCGCCGGGTTGACGGCCCTTTGGCGCCAATCCCGTTCTCTCTTCATCCGGACTATGACCGTCGGCCCCGGGATCACACCGGGTCTGCTGACCTTGGCCGGTCATCAGCCAAAGCTGAAGGACCTGCCAAGCGCTCGCGGGCTATGCGCATTGCGCGCAATTACCGCCGGTGGGGAGTTGCACCCCGCCCTGAGAACGTTGCCGCCAGCCTTTCTGGCGGCGGGCATTTTGTATCACATATGTTTTAAAGATGCATTGCTGCTTTTTGCTAATAGTCATCGATTTTGCAGATTGTTTTATTTGTCCATTGTCAGGTTACGCCTTGAATATGGCGGGGTTGCCCGCAGTACTCTTGTTAGCAAGGGAGGTCCCCGATTAGCATCAAGTGCTGATCCCCCCATTGCCGAGGCTTGTTCAATGACTGTTATCGATCTTCGTAGTGACACCGTGACCCAACCCAGCCGCGGCATGCGCGAGGCCATGGCGAATGCGCCACTGGGCGACGATGTGTATGGCGAAGATCCCATGGTGAACAAGCTGGAGTGGGAGCTGGCCTCAAGACTGGGCTTTGCCGCGGCACTGTTCGTGCCCACGGGCACCATGAGCAACCTGCTGGCGCTGATGGCCCATTGTGGGCGCGGCGATGAATACATCGTCGGGCAGCAGGCCCACACCTACAAGTATGAAGGTGGCGGTGCGGCGGTACTGGGCTCCATCCAGCCGCAGCCGCTGGAGGTACAGGCGGATGGTTCGCTGGACCTGGATCAGGTCGCGGCAGCGATCAAGCCTGATGACTTTCACTTTGCCCGCACCCGCTTGCTGGCGCTGGAAAACACCATGCAGGGTAAAGTCCTGCCACTGGAGTATCTGGCTGCGGCAAGTCGTCTTACCCGTGAGCACGGGCTGGGCCTGCATCTCGATGGTGCGCGGCTGTACAACGCTGCCGTCAGGCTGGGGGTGGATGCGGCGGATATCACCCGGCATTTCGATTCGGTGTCGGTATGCCTGTCCAAAGGGTTGGGCGCGCCAGTGGGCTCGGTTCTGTGCGGTACTGTGGACTTGATCGGCAAGGCCCGGCGTTTGCGCAAGATGGTCGGCGGCGGCATGCGCCAGGCCGGTCAGCTGGCGGCTGCGGGGCTTTACGCGCTGGACCATCAGGTTGAGCGCCTGGCCGATGACCATGAGCACGCCCGGCTGCTGGCCGATGGCTTGCGTGCTGGCGGCTATGAAGTTGAGCCGGTCCAGACCAACATGGTTTATGCGCAACTGGGTGAGCGGGCGCAAGCGCTCAAGATATTTGCCGGTGAACGTGGTATCAAACTGAGTGCCGCACCGCGTCTGCGAATGGTCACGCACATGGATGTCAGTCGCCAGCAGATTGAGCAGGTAATCTCGGTTTTAACTGAATTTAACCAACAATGAGTGTGCAGGCCGTCCAATTGCCTGCGCCTATCGTATAAACACGCTGTACCCAAGGCGAAGGGCCGATATAATGCGGCCCTTTGCGAGTCGCACTGTCGATGGACGTGATTGACTTGCCTCTGGCCGCAGCCTCCGTGGAAGAACCTATGAAAAGCGCAGAAATCCGTGAAGCCTTCCTTCGCTTCTTCGAGGAGCAAGGTCACACCCGTGTCCCGTCCAGCTCCTTGGTCCCGAACAATGATCCGACCCTGCTGTTCACTAACGCGGGGATGAACCAGTTCAAGGACTGTTTCCTGGGTCAGGAAAAACGGGCATACACCCGTGCTACCAGCAGCCAGAAGTGCGTGCGTGCCGGTGGCAAGAACAGTGACCTGGAAAACGTCGGCTACACCGCCCGTCACCACACTTTTTTCGAAATGCTGGGCAACTTCAGCTTTGGCGACTATTTCAAGAAAGACGCGATCAATTTTGCCTGGACCTTCCTGACCGGTGTCTTGAAGCTGCCTGAAGACAAGCTCTGGGTGACGGTCTACGCCAGCGATGACGAAGCCTATGACATCTGGACCAAAGACGTCGGCGTGCCTGCCGAGCGCATGATCCGCATCGGCGACAACAAAGGTGCTCCGTACGCTTCGGACAACTTCTGGACCATGGGTGATACCGGCCCGTGTGGCCCGTGCACCGAAATTTTCTATGACCACGGCCCTGAAATCTGGGGTGGCCCGCCGGGCTCGCCGGATGAAGACGGTGACCGTTACATCGAAATCTGGAACAACGTGTTCATGCAGTTCAACCGCACCGCCGATGGCGTGTTGCATCCGCTGCCTGCGCCGTCGGTAGACACCGGCATGGGCCTGGAGCGGATCAGTGCGGTGATGCAGCACGTCAACTCCAACTACGACATCGATCTGTTCCAGAGCCTGTTGCAAGCCGCAGCCCAAGCGATTGGTTGCGCCAACGACGGCCAGGCGTCGCTGAAAGTGGTGGCTGACCACATTCGTTCGTGCAGCTTCCTGATCGCCGATGGTGTGCTGCCGTCCAATGAAGGTCGCGGCTATGTGCTGCGCCGCATCATTCGTCGCGCCTGCCGTCACGGCAACAAGCTGGGCGCCACCGGCAACTTCTTCTACAAAATCGTCGCGGCACTGGTTGCCGAGATGGGGGCGAGCTTCCCTGAGCTGGTGCGCGAGCAGGCCAACATTGAGCGCGTGCTCAAAGCCGAAGAAGAGCAGTTCTCCAAGACCCTGGAGCAAGGGCTGAAAATCCTTGAGCTGGACCTGGCCGACCTTAAAGGCACCGTGGTGCCGGGCGATGTAGTGTTCAAGCTCTACGACACCTACGGTTTCCCGATGGACCTGACCGCCGACATCGCCCGCGAGCGTAACCTGACCGTGGACGAAGAAGGTTTCGAGCGCGAGATGGAAGCCCAGCGTGTGCGTGCGCGTTCGGCCAGTTCGTTCGGCCTGGACTACAACACCCTGGTCAAGGTCGATGTGCCCACCGAGTTCATCGGCTACAGCGCCACCCACAGCCCGGCCAAGGTAGTTGCCCTCTATAAGGATGGCCAGTCTGTTGCCAGCCTGAATGAAGGTGATGAGGGCGTGGTGGTTCTCGATCAAACCCCGTTCTACGCCGAATCTGGCGGTCAGGTCGGCGACTGCGGTTATCTGCAGGCGGGCAGTGCCCGTTTTGACGTGCGCGACACCACTAAAACCGGCGGTGCGTTCCTGCATCACGGTGTGGTTGCAGCGGGCGGCCTGAAGGTCGGCGAAACCGTTGAAGCGCAGGTCGATGCTGAAGTCCGTCATGCCACGGCGCTGAACCACTCGGCTACCCACTTGCTGCACGCGGCCCTGCGCCAGGTACTGGGCGAGCACGTTCAGCAGAAGGGGTCGTTGGTTGACAGTCAGCGCATGCGTTTCGACTTCAGCCACTTCGAATCGATCAAGCCCGAGCAGATCAAGGCGCTGGAAGATATCGTCAATGCCGAGATTCGCAAGAACACCCCGGTCGAGACTGAAGAAACCGACATCGACACCGCCAAGCAGAAAGGCGCCATGGCGCTGTTTGGCGAGAAATACGGCGACAACGTGCGCGTGCTGAGCATGGGCGGTAATTTCTCGGTCGAGCTGTGTGGCGGTATCCACGCCAATCGCACCGGTGATATCGGTCTGATGAAAATCACCAGTGAAGGTGGTGTAGCCTCCGGTATTCGTCGTATCGAGGCGGTCACCGGTGCTGCCGCACTGGCTTACCTGAACGCCGCTGAAGAGCAGCTCAAGGAAGCCGCCAGCCTGATCAAGGGCTCGCGTGAGAACCTGGTCGACAAACTGTCGGCTGTGCTGGAGCGTAACCGCCAGCTGGAAAAACAACTCGAACAATTGCAGGCCAAGGCCGCAAGTGCTGCCGGTGATGATCTGTCATCGTCTGCAGTGGATGTGAAAGGCGTGAAAGTGTTGACCGCTCGCCTGGACGGTCAGGATGGCAAGGCGCTGCTGGCGCTGGTAGATCAGCTGAAGAACAAGCTCGGCCGTGCAGTGATCCTGCTCGGCAGTGTTCATGAAGACAAGGTCGTTCTGGTTGCAGGCGTAACCAAGGACCTGACTGGCCAACTCAAAGCCGGTGATTTGATGAAGCAGGCCGCTGCGGCAGTGGGCGGGAAGGGCGGTGGTCGTCCGGACATGGCGCAAGGCGGCGGTGTTGATGCTGCAGCCCTGGACGCCGCACTGGCCCTGACTGTGCCATTTGTCGAGCAAGGTATCTGAGGTCCAGCACGCGCCGTCGTCTACGGCGCGTCGTTTGAATGATAAATGGGCGCCCTTTATGGGCTGAGGCTGCTTTGAAATGGCTTTGATCGTACAAAAATTCGGAGGCACCTCGGTCGGCTCTGTCGAGAGAATCGAACAGGTCGCCGAGAAAGTTAAGAAGTTCCGTGAAGCCGGCAATGACCTGGTGATTGTGCTGTCTGCAATGAGCGGCGAAACCAATCGCCTGATCGAACTGGCCAGGCAAATCAGCGATCAGCCATTGCCCCGTGAACTGGATGTGATCCTGTCCACGGGCGAGCAGGTGACAATAGGCCTGCTGGCAATGGCGCTGAACAAGCGCGGCGTGCCAGCGGTGTCCTATACCGGCAGCCAGGTGCGGATCCTTACGGACAGCGCGCACACCAAGGCCCGGATTCTGCAAATCGACGATCAGAAGATTCGCGCCGACCTCAAGGCCGGGCGCGTGGTTGTGGTGGCAGGTTTCCAGGGCGTGGATGAGCACGGCAACATCACCACCCTGGGCCGTGGCGGTTCTGACACCACCGGTGTGGCGCTGGCGGCAGCCTTGAAGGCGGATGAGTGCCAGATCTACACCGATGTCGATGGCGTTTACACCACTGACCCGCGGGTTGTGGCGCAGGCTCAGCGTCTGGAAAAAATCACCTTCGAAGAAATGCTGGAAATGGCCAGCCTGGGCTCCAAGGTGTTGCAGATCCGGGCGGTCGAGTTCGCAGGCAAGTACAACGTTCCGCTGCGCGTATTGCACAGCTTCAAAGAGGGTCCTGGCACCCTTATTACTATTGATGAAGAGGAATCCATGGAACAGCCGATCATTTCTGGCATCGCTTTCAACCGCGATGAAGCCAAGCTGACTATCCGTGGCGTGCCTGACACTCCGGGCGTGGCGTTCAAGATTCTGGGCCCGATCAGTGCGACCAACATTGAAGTCGACATGATCGTGCAGAACGTGGCGCACGATAACACCACCGACTTCACCTTCACCGTGCATCGCAATGACTTCACTGCAGCGCAGACGGTGCTGGAAAACACGGCGCGTGAAATTGGCGCCCGTGAAGTGGTGGGTGATACCAAGATTGCCAAGGTGTCGATCGTCGGTGTTGGCATGCGCTCCCATGCGGGCGTTGCCAGCCGCATGTTTGAGTCGCTGGCCAAGGAGAACATCAACATCCTGATGATCTCGACCTCGGAGATCAAAGTCTCGGTGGTGATCGAAGAGAAGTACCTGGAGCTGGCTGTGCGCTCGTTGCACACCGCTTTTGAACTGGACGCTCCTGCCCGACAGGGTGAGTAAAGCGTTGCCCGGAGGGCGCGGTTGATCCGCGCCCTTTGTTTTTTGATAGATGTGAACGAACTCTGCTGTTTTCGTCATGTTGGTCAATACTTAAGGCGCGGCGGGCTATAGCTGTTCAGCTAGTAGGCCGAAGCCCTTTTTTTTTGCAGACTGTTGTCCCTGAAATGAATAGCGTGAGGAGAAACGTATGCTGATTCTGACTCGCCGATGTGCGGAAAGCCTGATCATAGGCGATGGCGAAATTACTGTGACCGTGCTCGGCGTCAAAGGAAACCAAGTGCGAATTGGTGTGAATGCACCCAAGGAAGTGGCCGTGCACCGCGAGGAAATCTACCTGCGGATCAAGAAAGAAAAGGATGAAGAACCAAGTCTCTAATTTTATTTAAGTTTTTAGTTGCATACGGGGAAAAGGCTGGTTATTATACGCCCCGTGTTGCGGAGAGGTGGCCGAGTGGCCGAAGGCGCTCCCCTGCTAAGGGAGTACATCTCAAAAGGGTGTCGGGGGTTCGAATCCCCCCTTCTCCGCCATTTATTCAAGTAGCACGTTCGAATCTAGCCATTTCGGTAAGTTGTTGAAATTACTGAAAAAAGTACTTGGCAGAGAGATTCAACGGTCTATAATACGCAGCTTCAAATGCACTCGTAGCTCAGCTGGATAGAGTACTCGGCTACGAACCGAGCGGTCACAGGTTCGAATCCTGTCGAGTGCACCATTTAAAGAGTTAGTTGCTTCGGTAGTTAACTTTGCTTCAACCAGCGGTGGTCTGGTCTAACAAACACAACTTGCACTCGTAGCTCAGCTGGATAGAGTACTCGGCTACGAACCGAGCGGTCACAGGTTCGAATCCTGTCGAGTGCACCATTTAAGAGTTAGTTGCTTCTGCAGTTAACTTTGCTTCAACCAGGGTGGTCTGGTCTAACAAACACAACTTGCACTCGTAGCTCAGCTGGATAGAGTACTCGGCTACGAACCGAGCGGTCACAGGTTCGAATCCTGTCGAGTGCACCAAACACCAAAAAGCCTGCACATTGTGCGGGCTTTTTGCTGTCTGCGATTTGGATTCTCGGTAGTGACTGTCGAGGCGCCAGGCTGCGATCGGCAGCGCGGCAGTCGTAAAACTCAGGCGCCTGCCATAATGGATCGATCGAGGTTTGGGGTTGGTACCGCGGCAGCGACCACAGGCATCGCGCAAGCAGTTGTTATCACCGAGATTTTTCGCGTCATTAATTTTTAAGCCGTGTATGATTGCGCCCGTCAGCCCCGCCGGGGCTTGTGGAAGACCTCCATGGACTTACCCAGTAGAAACTCAGCATCCCGTTTTTCCAATCATGAATTGACTGATTGATCCTTCCGGCGTGCCCTGCTGCTGGGAGTGGAGTTCGCCTATGACCGAAGTTGAAGTAAAGAAAACTCAAGACAGCCTGCAAAGCCGCCTCGCTCAAGTCATTGAGCTGCTTAATCGCCAGCGTGTGGTCGAGGACCTGACCCATCGTCAGGAAGGCCAGCACCATGACCGGGTTGAAAATCTGGTCCACCGGCAAAACCTTGTTGAGCTCCAGCGCAAGCTTGAAGACCTGCACTCTGCAGACGTTGCCTACATCCTTGAAGCATTGCCCCTGAACGACCGTCTGACGGTCTGGCAGCTGGTCAAGGCTGATCGCGACGGCGACATCCTGCTGGAAGTTTCGGATTCGGTACGTGAAACCCTGATCGCCGACATGGACGATCATGAGCTCCTGGCTGCGGCCAAGGAGATGGATGCCGACGAACTCGCTGACCTGGCCCCTGAGCTGCCGCGAGACGTCATCCATGAGCTGATGGAAACCCTGGACGGGCAGCAGCGTGAGCGCGTTCGCTCCGCACTGTCCTATAACGAGGATCAGGTCGGCGCCCTGATGGACTTCGAGATGGTGACCATCCGCGAGGATGTCAGCCTTGAAGTGGTGTTGCGTTATCTGCGCCGCCTCAAAGAGTTGCCAGGGCACACCGATAAACTGTTTGTGGTCGATTACGACGGCGTGCTCAAAGGCGTGCTGCCGATCAAGCGCTTGCTGGTCAACGACCCGGAGAAGCAGGTGGCTGAAGTCATGGCCAGCGACCCGGTAAGTTTCCATCCGGACGAAGATGCCTACGATGCGGCCCAGGCATTTGAGCGTTATGACTTGATCTCTGCGCCCGTGGTCGACAAGAACGGCAAGCTGATTGGCCGTTTGACCATCGATGAAATGGTCGACCTGATCCGGGAAGAAAGTGAAAACGAAGTCCTCAACATGGCCGGTCTGCGTGAAGAGGAAGACATCTTTGCATCGGTCTGGAAATCCCTGCGTAACCGCTGGGCCTGGCTGGCGGTCAACCTGGTGACTGCATTTATTGCGTCGCGGGTGATCGGGCTGTTTGAAGGATCCATTGAAAAACTGGTCGCCCTGGCTGCACTGATGCCCATCGTGGCGGGGATTGGCGGCAACTCCGGCAACCAGACCATCACCATGATCGTGCGCGCCATGGCCCTTGACCAGGTCAATACCGGCAGCACCTCGCGCCTGATGCGCAAAGAGCTGGCCGTAGGCCTGATCAATGGCCTGGTGTGGGGTGGCGTGATAGGTGTCGTCGCCTACCTGCTGTATGGCAGCTGGTCGCTGGGGGTGGTGATGACGGCTGCCATGACCCTCAACCTGTTGCTGGCTGCGCTGATGGGAGTATTGATCCCCATGACGCTGTCCCGACTGGGGCGTGATCCGGCGATGGGGGCAAGCGTGATGATCACGGCCATGACAGACAGTGGTGGATTCTTTATCTTTCTGGGCCTGGCAACGATCTTCTTGCTATGACCCGCGCCAGATCAGCCAGGCGTAAATAACGCCCATAAAAAAGCCAGCGCAGTGCTGGCTTTTTTGTATCTGTATTGAATCAGGACGCGCTGGATGCTGCTTCGGCGTCGTGAGCAATCAGGGACACCAGCGCATTTTGCTGGCGATGGGAGAGTTGGCGGAAGCGTTGCAGCAGTTCACGCTCATGCAGGGAAAGCTCGGGGCTGTCCAGGCGCATGCTGAGTTCTTCACCCAGATTGCCTTCCTGAATAAGGCTTTGCTCCAGTCGGGCGATGATTTCAGAGTTCATGCTGCGGTGATGATCGCGAGCCACTTCGGCAATGCGCTCGCGCATTCCGTCTGGCAGGCGTACGACAAACTTGTCGGCCGTACGGCTTGAGTAAATTGCCTGTTTCAATGGGCGCATTATAGTTAACCGGTTAGTTCAGGGGAGCGGTTCTCGGAATTGGCCGCAGGATGTGGTTTAAGACCGTCCCTGTGGCCAAATGTTCAACCTGAATTGTTAAGAGGCACGCATCATGCCTTAAGTCCGCCACTTCCCTGGCGTCAATTCTGTGACAAATATTGAACCGGATAGAGGCTTTTTGCCAGTAACGATTATCGGAAATCTGCACTGGCTTGGGAAGCTGATAGTCGTGTTCTTCATCCGAAAGCAGCGCTGGCACGTTTTTTACGACGAATGCTTGAAAGCCGCTAGCCGGCCCTTATGTGTTTACGCATTCTGCGGGTGGCTCGGTTTACGGGCAGTCAGGTTCCGGGAGATCCAAATCATGCCAGGCAAATTGATTTATTTGATGGGCCCTTCGGGCTCAGGCAAGGACAGCCTGATTGATGCAGCACGACCTTATCTGCCCGAGCGCGGCTGTGAGGTTATCCGGCGAGTGATTACCCGCTCCTGCGAGGCTGTGGGAGAGGATGCGCTGGGGGTTTCCCGGGAAGTCTTTCAGTCTCTCAAGGAGGAGGGCGCGTTTGCCATGCATTGGCAGGCCAATGGCCTTGAGTACGGGATTCCGGCTCAGATCGACGACTGGCTCGATAGCGGGCGCCATGTACTGGTCAACGGCTCCCGCGGCTACCTCAAAAACGCCCGTGAACGTTACCCGGATCTGCTGGCGATCATGGTTTGCGTCGATACCCGGGTGCTGCACCAGCGTTTGCTGGCGCGTGGCCGGGAGACACCGGCTGAAATCAGCGCCCGTCTGCAGCGCAATCAATTGTTTCTCGATACCACTGATGAGCTGCAGGCAGAGCAGGTGTCGGTACTGAATAACTCGGCCACGCTGTCCCGGGGCGTTCAAGGTTTGTTGGCGCTTATTGATGCGAGCGTGGCCCCTGCTGCCCACTCGGCGTAACTGCGAGTCGACGGCCTTGCCCGGGTTGTTCAGGCGCTGCTTTAAAAAAACCAGCGCTCGTCTTGAATATTTGCGCTGGCCACGGGGAGTTCAGCCGTCAATCGAGGTGCAACCTGATCGGTCTCTGTCATCACAGCCAGTTGTGGCATGGGGGTCAGCGGTTTGTTGTAAGTGACCAGCTCGGCAGTCTGTGGGGCGGTGGGGGCTGGTTGAAAGTGAAAAGCCACCAGGACGGCAAGCCCAAGGGCGTTCAACAGTAAAAGAGTGCTGTTCATGGCGGTCATCTCTGAGGGCATGGACTGATTACTATTGATAGAGCACTCTTCGTGCCAACTTTTTTATAGGGTAAAACCCTTATAAAACAGCATCTTGAGTGGGTTTTTAAAGGGCGGATGATTGCAGATTGCAATGATGGCTTTTTGCTGTAGTGCAAAT
Organism: Pseudomonas paraversuta; assembly: GCF_904067025.1. Taxonomy (NCBI): domain Bacteria; kingdom Pseudomonadati; phylum Pseudomonadota; class Gammaproteobacteria; order Pseudomonadales; family Pseudomonadaceae; genus Pseudomonas; species Pseudomonas paraversuta. The sequence goes on along the minus strand of NZ_CAJFDA010000001.1, from coordinate 3,696,820 downwards.
TGCACGACAGCTGCCGGCAGCACCCCGCCAGTCATGCCGTCATGGGCAAGTCAGCCGCCCGTAGCTATCGGCAGAACCGTGCCGCCCAGCCGGCAATCGCCTTGGGCCGGGGCGTTGCATAAGTGCGTACCTTGGACGTAGACAGCCCCAGGCGCACCAGTGATTCAGCAATGGTTACAGCAGCCGTCACGCCATCGATCACCGGCACTCCAGTGAGCTGGCGAATGCGTTCATCAAGCCCGGCCATCCCCCCGCAACCCAGGCAAATAACCTCGGCCTTGTCTTCGATAACTGCCAGTTCGGCCTGGCGAACAATGGCTTCCAACGCCTTGTGCGGTGACGCCTCAAGCTCCAGCACCGCCATGCCACTGGCCCGCACCGACGCACAACGATCCCAGAGCCCCGACAGCTTCAGGCGGTCCTCAATCAGCGGGACGGTGCGATCCAGGGTGGTGACCACCGAATAGGCCCGCCCCAAAAACATCGCCGTGCTCGCCGCCGCATCAGTGATATCCACCACTGGCACATCAAGCAGTTCCTGTAACCCCTCACGGCCGTGCTCGCCGTACCCGGCCTGGATGACCGCATCGAAAGGCCGGTCATAGGCCATGACACAGTCCATTACCGCGATGGCCGCCAGATAACTCTCAAAATTGCCTTCCACCGACTCTGCGCCGAAAGCGGGGGTCAGGCCGATGATCTCGGTGCCGGGCGCTGCCACCGACTGCGCCTGGCGGGCAATGGCCTGGGTGATGCTGTCAGTGGTGTTGACATTAACCACGAGAATTCGCATGGGCTCTCCTTGAAGTGAGGGGGGGCGGTCTGCACCAGGCAGACCGTGACAGATCAATGGCTGGCATTCTCGACGGCAATCGATTCGCCACTGACCTGGGCGTAATAGGGTTGGCGCTTGGCGATGATCAGATAGAGCATCGCCGCGATACCTGCACCAATCAGCCAGGAAAACGGCGAAACGGTGTGGAAGCCCGGGACCAGGGCCAGCACGATGGCGATCAGTGCGGCAGGAACGAAGGCTGCGACCGCACGTAGATTGACGCCATTGGAGTAGTAGTAAGTGCCGCTGGGGTCTTCGCTGTACAACGCCGGCACATCGACCTGACCTTTTCGTACCAGCCAGTAATCGACCATGATCACGCCATACAGCGGGCCGAGCAGGGCGCCGAGACCGGACAGGAAGTAAACGATCACCAGCGGGCTGTTATACAAATTCCACGGCAGGATCAGCACCGCAATGGTTGCACTGATCAGCCCGGCTCGGCGAAAGGTCAGGTATTTGGGCGCCAGATTGCTCAGTACAAATGCCGGAGCGACAAAGTTGGCCATGATATTCACGGCCACTGTAACGATCAGAAACGCCAGGCAGCCCAGCACCAGAAATAAAGTGTTGGGAATCGAAGCGATGATTTGCGTCGGGCTCTCAATGATTTTTCCATTGATCTGGAATTGCGCGCCGCACAACAGGACAGTGATACCGGCAAATACCAGAATGTTCACCGGCAAGCCCCAGAAATTCCCGACCTTGATCGTTTTGCAGCAGGGCGAAGAGCGGGAGAAATCGCTGAAATTAAGAATCATCGTGCCGTAGATCGCCAGCCACAGCGCGCCACCAGCAAACACGTTGCGCCACATTTCACCGGTGCTCAACGGCTCGCGGCTTGACCAGGCAATGGTGCCGTTGGCCTGAAAATACATCCAGCCGGCAAGACAGATCACCGTCAACAGAATCACCGGCCCGGCGAACGCCTCATAGCGCCGGACCATTTCCATGCCGTAGGCAAGAATCGCCAGCTGTACGAACCAGATGGCGACAAAACATAGCCAGCCCAGGCTCGACAGGCCAAGAATCGAGTTGTGGTCATACTCGGCAAACCCCGGATGAACCGCGATCAGCAACACCCGCAGCACCACCGATGCCAGATAGGTCTGAATCCCGAACCAGGCGATAGCGATTACTGCGCGTATCAATGCCGGAATTTGCGCTCCATGAATGCCGAAACTTATACGGCTGATCACCGGAAAAGGCACCCCGGTGCGCTGCCCCATATAGCCCGACAGGTTCATGAAATTGAACACCAGGGCCGCGCCGATTCCGAGGGAAAGCAAGATTTCCCAACCGTTCAGGCCCAGTGCGTACAGGCCGATGGCGAATGAGTAATTGGCAATGTTGTGCACATCGTTGGTCCACAACGCAAAAATACTGTACCTGCCCCAACGCCGGCCTTCGGTTTTGGTGGGGGCAAGGTCGCTGTTGTGCAAGCGCGGACTGAGCGCCAGGGTTGACGACACGCTGTCAGGAGCGAGGGCGGGGGTTGAAACCGGGGAAGGTAAATCCAGAGCGATGGTAGGGGAGAGTCTTGAACGCATTCTGGCAAGCTCCTGATACCTGCAGCGTGATGACTGTTCATGAGCACGGGCTCGACAAATCTTCGTCACGGCTAGCGAGAATCACTGGTTATGAAAGTCCGCGGTATGCCTGCTTGATGCCGCAGGCCACGAAGTAACGTGTACTTAGTTTTTGTCTGTTTTGTATACAAGTGACGTGTGGGTGTAAGCGATATTCATGCCAGCGAAAAATTGCGTGTGGCTATCAGCAGCGGAAGATTTCAAAGTTGCTATTTATCTGACTGAAAAATATGGATTTTATTTTTCAAGATTTCGAGCGGGAAGATCAGACGAGGGATAAAAGCATGGACGATTGGCGATGATGGCCATTTGCGGGGTTGTTACTTTTTGATGCAAAAAAGCAGTATTTGAATTTCTGGTGCACCGTTACGTGACATTTTGTATACGATTATTTGACCGTGCTCATGACCCTTTATCAGCAGCGGGGCGCCTGCAATTGATCGCCCCGGCGAGCCTGGGCAACGGCAACATATTCGGGGCAGGGCAGGACCTCTGTGGGTGCGAGACTTGTACGCGATGCTTGTGACAGTTAAAAAGCCAACGCACGACATGACAAATAAAGCCTTGCCCGTTACCATGCACGCCGTTGATCGCACCGCACACCGCGTGCAGTGCACATGATTTGTCTCAGTAGCTCAATTGGATAGAGCATCCCCCTCCTAAGGGGAAGGTTGCAGGTTCGAACCCCGCCTGGGACACCATACAATTCAAGACCTCCAGCTATTCTCGACTTACCGTGCAAACGACGGTGACAGCAAGGTGCCAGCTGCAGGCAAAAGAAAGCCCCGATCATATGTTGCTGATCGGGGCTTTTTTGTAGCCGGTGGTTAAGGGATTGTTACTGTTAGTCCTGAGTTTGGCCCCCGCCGGCAGAGCTGAACGGTGTCGAATGTCCTCCACCCTGTTCGGCATTACTCGCGTTATGTCTTAAGATAGCCGGTTGCCGAAAGAACCGTCATGGCCATAGCCATGAAGGGCTTTCATCCTTTTACAAATATGTGTGTTGAAGATGAACAAGCCTTTCGTTTCTCTGTGCCCTGAAATTACTCGGGCGCACGCGCTGACGCTGATGGATTGGTTGGAGGATGAGCGCGTTACCTGCTATCTGAGCGATTCGCGTCATGTCTCCCGCTCCATCGGGCAAGCTATCGATCGGACTCAATCGCCGATCCTGACCCATCTATTCAACCAGGGCGGCCGATTCTTCATGGCCTATGACCGGCATGACGCCCCGGTGGGCTTTGTCCGTCTAATCAAGACCGGGCCCAATTGCGAGATAGTCCTGGTCATCGGGGACAGTGACAAATGGGGCCGCAACCTTGGCGCCCGCACGATCCGCGAAGGCATGAAACTGGCCTTCCTCGATATGCGGGCCCAGAAGCTCATCGCCAAGATCCACCCTGACAACGGGCGCTCGCTGAAAGCCTTTGTGCGCAGCGGCTTTGTGCTCGAGAGCGAAACCCCGACATTGAAGTCATTTTCCATGACGGCGGGGCGCTATCGCCAGTTGTTGCGCGAAGGTGCCGTTGGTGACTCCACCAGGATCTACATCACTGAAATCGACAAGGCCAGGCTGGAGAGTCTGATCGTGCTCGAGCAAGGCCCGGCCGTGGTTGAACTCGAGCATGAGCTTGAGCGAGCCATTGTCGTCAAGCCGCAGCAGGTGGCGTGCAATGTCGTCACGATGAACTCCAGGGCCTTGCTGCAGCTGGACGACGAAGAGATCGAAGTGGCTCTGGTTTACCCTGAAGATGCGGACAGCAACGCAGGGAAGCATTCCGTCTATTCCGACATCGGCGCTGCCATTCTGGGTTATCAGGAGGGGGACGCCATCGACTGGCGAATTTCTGATCGCACCCGCCGGATCGAGATCAGGAAAGTGCTTTACCAGCCAGAGGCCGCGGGCCATTTCCACCTGTAATCGCCCCTTTTGCTCAGTTGTACCGCCGCCCTCGAAGTCGTGTGCGACTAGCAAAAAAAGGGCCTGTACAGGCCCTTTTTCAGGTGAATCGGTTTCACTTCATGGGTCATCCTTCGACGACTTGCGCAAACCTGTCTCTTTTGGCATCAAGCAGCACTCCCGATCTGGGGCAGCCGGCGCATGCTCTCGATAATCCGGTTTGCCATCGAGGTGACCACCACAAGGGCATTCGGGTGCCACAGCCGGGGTCTGGCCGGCGCGCCCAGGAACCAGATGCTCTCGTGCTCACCGAAGCTTTCATGGGCCCCTGCCATGGTCGGCAAGACAGTAATCGGCTGTCTTTGGCTGCGATCGCCGCGCATGTCCAGCTCAATCTTGCCGTCATCGCCCATGACATATCTGGACTGGTGGTAGCCAGTAGCCGAGACAATGGCGTCAAAGCGGTGGTCGCCTGCGGCCCAGTTCACCCGCCATGGGTGAGGGCGACCCTGGGAGTAGCCGATACGGGTTACTTCGCCGCTCTGCACACACAGAACACCGTCCTCCAAGTACTTCAGCAGCTTGCGTGCGTTGGGGAGTGCCAGTGCGGATATGTATCGGTAAAGCAGCTGCTCGAAGGCGGGATGGAAGCAACCCTCGAAATAGAGGTCACCCTTGCTGTGCAGCCGGTTGATGGCATGCATGAAATCAACCACGTATTCCTGCCAGTGACTGGCACCGCTGCCGGCAATTTCCACCTCCTCCCTTAGCCTGTCGACAACGCTTGATGCACGGGAGAACTGCAGGCTCCAGTCCTTGCCCAGGTTCTGGCGAAGCACCCTGGAGAAATAGTTCAGGTATCTATAGCCCATGGCCGGGCTGCAGGTCTGCGCTTCGTGTTGCTCCTGCTTCATTACTACTGCAATGGCCTCAACGTCGAATGCCGTTTTTGGACTGCGCATGAAGCGGGCGCGCACAGAGGGGAACTCTCCTGACGGCGATAGCATGGTCACTTGATGTCCGTCGCGGCACAGAACGATTGCACTGTCGATGGCCGAGAGCTTGCTACCCATGATGAGCACCCGGGAATTCTCAGGAATCATGGCCAGCATGCTTGCTTCAGGATAGGGGTTCTTGATGAAGCTCGAGTGGTTGAAAAAAGGCCGGGCAACTGCCGGTATGTGTGGCGGCCCAAACCCCGTACAGAACACCACATCGGTCGCCCTCAGTGAGGGGGCTGGCTTCATCTGCACGTCACAGAACTCAAGCTCGTAATGGCGATGGCCATGAACTTTCAATGCCTTGAACCTGCTGCAAACATACTGAACCCGTACTCCCTGCTCACGGGCAATGGCTGAGTACTGCAGAAACCGGCTGGCCAGATATCGGCCTACCAGAAACCGCGGGACAAAACTTTCGGCTGTAAAGGCGTAGCCCTCGCACCGCAGGTGCTCAAGAAAATCCAGCGGCATGTCGTGCAGCACCGACATGGTGTCGACCGAGGTATTACAGAGAATATCGTTGTCAGTATTTGAGAATGCTGCGCCCGGACCAATTGGCTGCGGATCGATCATGTAGATGCTTCGTGCCACTTGGGCTCTGACCGCAGCAATAAAAGTCGCGACGCCAGCAGCACCGGCGCCGACTATGGCGAGTGTATTCATGCAGAGGCTCTCCGAAAGGAGTAAGAACGTTGTCGCTGGCTACGAGCAGTGGCCAATCACGCAGGCGAAGCAGCATCGATCATTGCCCAATATCCCGGGCAGGGAATGATCTCGAAAATGCCGTGCCGCTCCGTACATTGCTCGTTACACCGCGCAGGTCTCGATGATTGATACGTGCCCGTATCAATGATGCGCTTCAGTCGCAGAGCTGCGCTGGCCGACAACGGTTCAACCGCTTTCCTGGTCCTCTCCCTTGCGCCTGCGATATCCGCCACAGTAGCGCCATCCGGGAACTCAAGGTGTGACCCATCGTTTGATCCGGAAAATGGAGTGCGGCAGCTTGGTTTTTAAGTGCTAAAGGTGATTGCTCTTTGCGAGTCATGTTCAATCCTCTCCTGAGTATTTGAAAACTGCGATCCTGCAGTTTTTTGCGAAAGCTACTGCCCAACATCAGCCTGTTCGCGAGGAGCGGGAGTCTAGTAGTCAGCCGGATAATGGCAAGCACCTGCCAAAAACCCCGAACCAGCAGCAGTAATGCTCAACCAGTCGCGCACTAAAAAGCCCCGCTCAGGTTCGACCTGGCGGGGCTTTGGCGGGAGGGAGCGGGTTACCCCGCAGGTGCGCCCGTGATCGGACGCACCCCGGCACGGATCAGGCAGATGCCTTTTGACGGCCGGCCTTCATCAGTACCACGACGCCGAGGATGGCACACAGGATGGAGCCCATCAGCACGCCGACTTTCACTTCATCCACCAGATGCGGGGCCCCCGGGAATGCCAGGGCGCCAATGAACAGGCTCATGGTGAAGCCGATACCGCACAGCAGTGCCACGCCATAGAGCTGGATCCAGTTGCTACCCTCGGGCAGTTTTGCCAGGCCAAAGCGGATGGCCAGGGCGGCCAGGCCGAAGACGCCCAGTTGTTTACCCAGCAACAGACCCAGAGTGACCCCGAGCGGTACCGGGTCCAGCAGGTCACCTGGGGAAATGCCGGCCAGGGATACACCGGCATTGGCAAAGCCAAAGATGGGGACCACGGCGAAAGCGACCCACGGATGCAGCTTTTCTTCGAGGTGGAGCAGAGGGGATTGGTGTTTGTGTTCCGTGTTACCCAGCGGAATGCACAGGGCAAGGATGACCCCGGCCAGTGTCGCGTGGATGCCCGATTGCAGCATGAAGAACCAGAGCAGGGCGCCGGCTATCAGGTAAGGGGCGAGTCGGCGCACACCGCAGCGATTGAGCACCACCAGCACCGCAACCACAGCCACGGAGGCCAGCAACATGCTGATGGACAGGCCGCTGGTGTAGAACAGGGCGATGATCAGTACCGCCCCCAGGTCATCGAGAATCGCCAGCGCCGCCAGAAAGATCTTCAACGAAACGGGAACCCGCTTGCCCAGCAGTGACAGTACCCCCAGCGCAAACGCGATATCGGTTGCCGCGGGGATGGCCCAGCCGCCGATAGTTTGCGAGTTGCCCCAGTTGACCGCGATATAGATCAGGGCCGGCAGCAGCATGCCGCCCAGTGCGGCAAACCCCGGAAGCGCGCGCTGGCTCCAGCTGGATAACTGGCCCGCGAGCATTTCACGCTTGATCTCAAGGCCCACCAGCAGGAAGAAGATCGCCATCAGGCCATCATTGATCCAGTGCTCGATGGAGAGTCCGGCGAGTTTGATTTGCAGGGTGGAGAAGTAGGCAGCAGCCCAGGGGGAGTTTGCCAGCAGCAGGGCTGCCAGGGCAGAGGCCATCAGGATCAAGCCGCCCGCAGATTCAGCGGCGAAAAAGCGCGTGATAAACGCGAGGGAGGAAGCAGACTTGCGGGTGTTTGCGGCTTTATCCAGACGCGAGGGTTCATGACTCATAGGTGCGGCGACTCCGCGATGGCGGCCCGACCTTCGCTAAATTAACCTGCCCTGCCGCGTTGTTGCGGTGGCACCCAGCGCCGGATATTACACGAAAAGGGTTGCGGCAGGTAACACCCGGGCCGTGATGGCGACGGCCCCGAGTGCATGGCGTGCATGCGCTCGGGGTGGCGACAGTCGTCCTTTACCCCAGCAAGCCCCGGCCCGCCAGATTTTTCATCAGCGCGGCCACGCCGAATGACCATTGCGGCGCCTGGTCGCTGCTGGTCACGCGGTTGTGCAGGGCGCCCAGCTTGCCGCTGGCAATGCTCACCACGTCGCCTTCCTTGTGGGTGAAACCCTGGCCCGGCTGGTCGCGGTCGTCGGTCGGGGCGAACAGGGTGCCGAGGAACAGCACGAATCCATCCGGATACTGGTGATTTTCATTGAGGGTCTGTTGCGCCAGGTCGGCCGGGTCGCGGCTGATCTGGCCCATGGAGCTTTTGCCATTGAGCACGTAACCGTCCCGCCCTTCGACGCGCAAGGTCACTTCGCAGCGGCGTACATCGTCGAGGCTGAAATGTTCGTCAAACAGGCGAATGAACGGGCCGAGTGCGCAAGAGGCGTTGTTGTCCTTGGCCTTGCTCAGCAGCAGTGCGCTGCGCCCTTCGAAGTCACGCAGGTTGACGTCATTACCCAGGGTTGCACCATGAATCTGCCCCCGGCTGTCGACGGCCAGCACCACTTCCGGTTCCGGGTTGTTCCAGCTGGACCCGGGGTGGACACCGATTGCGTTGCCGCTGCCCACGGCGGCCAGAATCGGTGCCTTGGTGAAGATTTCGGCGTCGGGCCCGATACCGACTTCCAGATACTGCGACCACATGTTTTGTTCAATCAATACCTGCTTCAGACGCATGGCCTCGGGCGATCCGGGGCGCAGGTCGCGCAGGTTGTCACCGATCACCTCTTGCACCAGGGCGCGTACCTGCTCGGCCCTCAGGGCATCGCCCCCGGCTTTTTCCTCGATCACCCGTTCGATCATGCTGGCGGCAAAGGTGACCCCTGCGGCCTTGATCACTTGCAGGTCAGCGGGGGCCAGCAGGCAGGGTCTGGCCGGGTCGCGCTGTTCGCCACTGTTGGCCAGCAGATCCTGGATCGTCCCCAGGGAGTGACCGCTGATTTCACGTACTGCCTGTAACGGATTCTGTGTATCCAGCAGCAGGCTCAGGGTCGGGAACTGTGCGCTGCAGTCAATGACTTCACCGTCACGAATCACCACCACCGCCGGACCGCCGCGTACACCCGGCAAGCACACACGCCCGACCAGCGTCGCGCGCTGCCAGTCCTCAGGCAGGGAATTTTCAATGCTCAATTGCAGCGGGTTCATAAGGTCATTCCTTGAATTCATGGTGTAGCCCATAACCCGTTCCACCTCTGTAGGAGCGAGCTTGCTCGCGAGCGCTTACAAGATCAAAAGATCGCGAGGCAAGCTCGCTCCTACAGGGTTCAGGGTTCAGGGTTCCAGGGGGTTCATTGTTTAATGGGAGTGGCGCGGCGGGCCGTTTTCCGGGATCACGCGCCAGTACAGGGTGGCCGGCTCCAGGCAGCCGCCGGTAGACAACTGGCCAACCAGTTGGCGATAGAGCTCCTGCCACGGGGTTTGCGACGGCGCCAGTGGCGGCAGCGGTTCCTGGCGACGGGCGTCGAGTTCAACTTCGTCCACCAGCAAATTGACGCTGCGGGCATTGAGGTCGACCCGCAGCCGGTCGCCGGTACGCAGCAACGACAAGCCGCCGCCCACCGCCGATTCCGGGGACATGTTGAGAATCGATGGGCTGGCCGAAGTACCGCTCTGGCGACCGTCACCCAGGCATGGCAACGAATCGATGCCGGCCTTGATCAGCGCCGAAGGCGGGGCCATGTTGACCACCTCGCCACTGCCCGGGAAACCTACAGTACCGCAGCCGCGAATCACCAGAATGCAGCGCTCGTCGATGTCCAGCGACGGGTCGTTGATTCGCGCCTGATAGTCCTCCGGCCCCTCGAACACAATGGCCCGGGCTTCGAAGCTGTTGGGTTGCAACGGATCGCTGAGATAGGTGCTGCGAAAGGCTTCGCCCACCACTGACATTTTCATGATCGCGCTGTCGAAGAAGTTGCCGCTGAGCACGATGAAACCGGCGCGATGCATCAGCGGGTCTTCGTACGAACGGATCACGTCGCGGTCGCCGGTGACGGCGTCGGCCACGATCTCGCCCATGCTGCGGCCACTCACCGAACGGCAGTCGCGGTGCAGGCGACCCACCTTGTCCAGTTCATGCATCACCGCCGGCACGCCGCCCGCACGGTGGAAACCTTCGCCCAGGTATTCACCGGCCGGCATGCAGTTCACCAGCAAAGGTACGTTTTCGCCGACCCGCTGCCAGTCTTCCAGCGACAGGTCGATGCCGCTGTGGCGGGCAATCGCAATCAGGTGCGGCGGGCAGTTGGTGGAGGCCCCCAGTGCCGAGGCCACGGCAATGGCGTTCTCGAATGCAGCGTGGGTCATGATGTGCGAGGGGCGAACATCTTCACGCACCAGATCGACGATACGCATGCCGGTGGCATAGGCCATTTGCCCGCGCTCGCGATAAGGCGCCGGAATGCTCGCGCAGCCCGGCAAAGACATGCCCAGGGCTTCGGCCAGGGCGTTCATCGACAGGGCGGTGCCCATGGTGTTGCAGTGGCCGACCGAGGGTGATGACGCCGTGGTCAGGGTCATAAACCCTTCGTAATCGATCTCTCCGGCGCTGAGCAGATTGCGCGCATGCCAGAGCACAGTGCCCGAACCGATGCGCTGGCCTTTGTGCCAGCCGTCGAGCATCGGCCCGCCGGACAGCACGATGGACGGCAGGTCGGTGGTCGCCGCCGCCATCAGGCAGGCCGGGGTGGTCTTGTCGCAGCCGGTGGTCAGCACCACACCATCCAGCGGGTAACCGTGCAGCACTTCCACCAGGCCCAGATACGCCAGGTTGCGATCCAGAGCGGCAGTCGGCCGGCGGGACTGCTCGGCAATCGGGTGCACCGGAAACTCCATCGGAATGCCGCCCGCATCGCGGATGCCATCCTTGACCCGTTTGGCCAGTTCGATGTGATGCCGGTTGCAGGGCGTCAGGTCGCTGCCGGTCTGGGCGATCCCGATGATCGGCCGCCCCGATTGCAGTTCGGCGCGGGTCAGGCCCTGGTTCATGTAACGCTCTACGTACAGCGCAGTGAGATCGGCATGGCTGGGATCGTCGAACCACAGCTGACTGCGCAGGCGGCGAGGGGTTGATTCGGTCATGACAGGCTCCAGCAGATTATTCAGGCAATTGGTTGTGGCGGCGTAACTGGCGGATCAGCCCGGCGTGGTCGAGTTCACCGTCACCGGCTTCGATCATGGCCTGGAACAGGCCATCCACCAGGCTGCCCACCGGCAGGCTCAGGCCCAGCTTTTGGGCCTGGGCGAGGGCAGTGCGGGTGTCCTTGAGTTGCCATTTGGCCGGGCCACCGGGAGTGAAGTCGTTGTCGAGCATGCGTTGGCCGTGCTGGCGCCAGATCGGCGAATCGACAAAGCCTCCCAGCAGCGCTTCGTGAACCTTGACCGGGTCGGCACCGCCGCGTTCGGCCAGCAGCAGGCCTTCAGCGACGGTGGCGATGGTGCTGGCGACAATCAGCTGATTGACCAGTTTTGACAGTTCGCCGGTTCCGGCCGGGCCTACGTGGACCGGACGGCCCATGGCCGCCAGCACCTGGCGCCCCTGTTCAAAGGCCGCCACTTCACCGCCGACCATGATCGCCAGGCTGGCTTCACGCGCCCCGCGCTCACCGCCAGACACCGGCGCGTCGAGGTAGTGCAGCCCCAGGTCAGCACACTGGCGGGCCTGCTCCACGGCGCTGTCCACCGCAATCGAACTCATCACAATGACCAGCGCCCCGGGGGCCAGAACCCGCGCAGCGCCGCCTTCGCCGAACAGCACCTCATCACAGGTCGGGCCATCGCTGAGCATGCAAACCAGCACCTGGGCGCCTTTGGCCGCCAGAGCCGGGGTCGGCAGTACCTCGGCGCCATGGGCAGCCAGTTCCTGGGCCTTGGCCGGCGAGCGGTTCCAGGCCCGTACCGGATATCCGGCCTGCAACAGGTTGCGGGCCATGGGTTTGCCCATGATCCCGGTGCCGATAAACCCTACGGTCGCCAGACTCATGCTTTACCTCCTGCGGCTGCGGGGATGGCGCTGCCAATCTGCGACACCTTGTTGCGCGGCATCAGCACCATGCCCAGACCACCGGCGCCCACCAGTGCGGCGATCACCAGGAAACCCGGGGTATAGCTGCCGGTTACGGTGAACAGGTAGCCGGTCAGGTACGGGCCGACAAAACCGCTGAGGTTACCGATGGAGTTGATCAGGCCAATACCTGCGGCGGCTCCGACCCCGGTCAGCACTTGCCCCGGCACTGCCCAGAACACGTTGATGGCGCTGTACACACCCATGGCCAGCAGGATGAAGCCGATGACGATGATCCACGGCTGGTTGAGCCACAGCGCGACCGCGATGGACACGGCGGCCAGCATGGCGGCACCGCCGGCATGCCAGTGGCGTTCTTGCAGACGGTCCGAACGACGGCTCCACCAGATCATCGCGACGGCGGCAACGGCGTAAGGAATGGCGGTGATCAGACCGTTCTGCATCAGGCCGATCTCCAGCCCGAACGAGCCGCGGAACGATGCCAGCACCGTGGGCATAAAGAAGTTCATCGCGTTGGAGCCCGAGGTGATGCCGAAATACACCAGCGCCAGCAGCCAGACCTGACGGCTGCTCAGTGCCTTGAGGATCATCTGGCCTTTGGTTGGTTGCAGGCCCACCACCAGCGGTTTGTTGCGTTCTTCCTGTTCCAGGGTGCTGATCAGCCAGTTGCGCTGCTTGTCGGTCAGCCAGTGGGCATCGGCCGGGTGGTCAGTGAGGTAGAAATAGCAGACCACACCGAGAATCACCGCGGGTACGGCCTCGACGATGTACATCAGGCGCCAGCCGACGAAGCCCCAGGCATCGCCCAGCTCCATCAGGCCCACCGACAACGGGGCACCAATGATTTGCGCGATGGGTACGCCCAGGTAAAAAGTGGCGATCATGCGGGCGCGGTAACGGCTCGGGAACCACAGCGACAGCAGATAAATCACTCCCGGGAAGAACCCGGCTTCAGCAATACCCAGCAATACGCGCAGGGAGATGAAGTGCACCGGCGTCTGCAAGAAGCCCATGGCGCCGGCGATGATGCCCCAGGTCACCATGATCCTGGCGATCCAGACCCGGGCGCCGTAGCGGTGCAGCAGAATGTTGCTCGGCACTTCGAACATGAAGTAACCGAGGAAGAAAATCCCGGCGCCCAGGCCATAAATGGTCTGGCTGATACCGATGTCTTCGTTCATCCGCAGGGCGGCGAAACCGACGTTGTTGCGGTCCAGAAAGGCGACCACAAACAGCAGGATCAGAAATGGGATCATGCGTTTGGTAACGCGTTTGATCGTCTGTTGTTCGATGTCCGAGACATCGGTGAGTGGAGTGGTCATATCGCACGGCCTCAGTTTTTTATTGTTGTGAGTAACGTGAACCTGTTGTGCAGTGTTCTGTAGGAGCGAGCTTGCTAGCGAGCTCTTCAAGATCTAAAGATCGCGAGCAAGCTCGCTCCTACAGGTTATAGGCGAGGTCTCAAACGGCAGTGTCTTCAATATGCGCGCGCACGATGGCGTCGAAATCGGCGTCGGCAGTGAAGCCCAGGGCGCGTGCGCGGGGCGCCTCGACCTTGCTCGGCCAGCTCTCGACGATGCGCTGGATGGTCGCGTCCGGTTCCCAGCGAATCAATTTGGTCACTTGCTCACCCGCGACCCGTTGCAGCGCCGAGACCATGTCGTGAACGGTGGTGGTCACACCCGGCAGCGGGATGATCCGTTGATTGCCCAGGGTCTCTGGCGACAGGGTCATGCCCAGCAGCATTGACTCGATAATCCGCCGTGGCGAGGTCAGGTAGACCTGGGTGTCCGGGCGTACCGGGCAGACCGCAGGCAGGCCCACCAGCGGCTCGCGGATAATCGAACTGAAGAAGGTCGATGCCGCCTTGTTTGGTTTGCCGGGGCGTACTGCAACCGTTGGCAGACGCAGCACGCGGCCATCGACAAAGCCCTTGCGGGCATAATCGGCCACCAGCAGTTCGCCCACGGCTTTTTGCATGCCGTAGGACGATTGCGGGGTGAGTACCGTGTTGTCGTCGACCACGTCCGGCAGCTCGCCACCGAATACGGCGAAGCCGCTGGCATACACAAAACGCGGGGCGTTGCCCTGTTTGCGCAGGGTTTCGAGTAACAGCATCAGGCCGTGCAGGTTGACCTGCATACCCAGGTCGAAGTCGGCCTCGGCAGCCGAACTGACCACCGCTGCCAAATGCCACACCAGGTCCACGCCGTCGGTGACCCGGGCGATCACTTCGGGGTCGGCTACATCGCCGGTCACCAGTTCGATACGCGGGTCGACGGGGAGGTCTTCACCGGCAAAGGTGTCGAACAGCACGATGCGCTCGATCGCGCGGGGGGCCTGGCCTTCAAGCGTCAGGCTGTTGAGGTCGAGCAGGCGTTGGGCCAGTTGTTTGCCGATGAAGCCGGTACCGCCAGTGATCAGAATCCGCATGTGTTGCTCCTGTTTCTTATGATTATTTTCAAGGCCTGCTGTGGGTCAGTCAGCCTGTACCGTGCGCTGGCGTTGCTCGCCGAGACCGCTGATGCCCAGGCGTATTTCCTGCCCGGGACGCAGATACACCGGTGCTGGTTTTACCCCCAGGCCCACGCCCGGCGGAGTGCCGGTGGAGATGACATCCCCCGGTTGCAGCGACATGCAGCGGCTCAGGTAAGCAATCAGGGCCGGGATCTGGAACACCATGGTGCGGGTATTGCCGTTCTGGTAGCGCTGTCCGTCGACCTCAAGCCACAGGTCAAGCTGGTGCGGGTCGCTGATTTCGTCGCGGGTGACCAGCCACGGGCCGAGAGGGCCGAAAGTGTCAAAGCCCTTGCCCTTGTCCCAGGTGCCGCCACGTTCCAGTTGCCACTCGCGTTCGGAGACATCGTTGATCACACAAAACCCGGCCACGTGGTCCATGGCATTGTGTTCATCGATATTGCGTCCGCCTTTGCCGATCACCACGCCAAGCTCCACTTCCCAGTCGGTCTTGGTCGAGTCGCGGGGGATCTCGACGTTGTCGTTGGGGCCGCAGATGGCGCTGGTCCATTTACTGAACACCACCGGTTCCGATGGCACGTCCAGGCCCGACTCGGCGGCATGATCGGCATAGTTGAGGCCGATGCAGATGAACTTGCCGACCTGGCCGACGCAGGCGCCAATGCGTGGCGAACCGCTGACCAGCGGCAGGCTGCAAGGGTCGATTTTGCCCAGGGCGGCCAGGCTTGCGGCATCCAGTGCCTGGCCGGCTACATCGGCGATGTGTGCCGACAAATCGCGAATCTTGCCCTGGGCATCCAGCAGCCCCGGTTTTTCCTGACCTTTCTCGCCGTAGCGCAGCAGTTTCATAAAAACTCCTTCATCCAATAAGAAAAACGGTGCCTGCAGGAGCGGGCTTGTTCGCGAGCGTTTTCAAGCCAGAGCTCGCGAGCAAGCTCGCTCCTACAGAGGATTTATGCATTTCAGTTACTCATCCCGCCATCAATCACCTGGGTGGTGCCGGTGGTGTAGGCGCTGGCGTCGCTGGCCAGATACAAGGCCAGGCGGGCGACTTCTTCGGCGGTGCCGATGCGGCCCATGGGTTGGCGGTCGACGAATGCCTGATACACCTCGGCTTGCGTACGGCCCTGTTCCAGCGCCTGTTGGGCAATGCGCTGGCGCAAGGACGGCGAGTCCACCGTGCCGGGGCAAATGGCATTGCAACGGATACCCTGGCGCACGTAGTCCGCGGCCACCGATTTGGTCAGGCCGATAACTGCGGCCTTGCTTGCGGTGTAAGCAAAGCGGTTGGGTACGCCTTTTACGCTGGAAGCCACCGAGGCCATGTTGATAATGCTGCCACCGCCCGCGGCCAGCATGCCGGGCAGGAAGGCGCTGATCATGCGGTACATGGCCGTGACATTGAGATCGAAGGAGAACTGCCAGGCCTGTTCGTCGCAGTCCAGCAGTGCGCCGCTATGAACGTAACCGGCGCAGTTGAACAGCACGTCCACCGCTCCGACCTGCTGGCAGACGGCAGCGATGGCCGCAGGTTGCGTCACGTCCAGTTGCAGCACGCGGATCCCGGGAATGTCCTGCAGTGCCTGAATGTGCAGGTCGGTGGCAATGACCTCGGCGCCTGCATCGCGGAACGCGAGCACCGATGCCAGTCCGATTCCCTGAGCCGCAGCGGTGATCACTACGCGTTTATTGGCAAGGTTCATGGGCGGTTTCCATTGTTTTTATTTAGCGCGACCGGTTCACCCTAATATTGCTTCTCGATAATCGCCAATGAGATATTCTTAAGTCTCAATAACCGGAGGTTATCGGATGGCTGATGTCGGATTTAATCAACTGTGCAACTGGCTGCGCTATCGCCATTTGGTGCTTATAGACACCCTGGCGCGCACGCAAAACATGCATGCCACCGCCCATGAAATGAACATCAGCCAGCCCGCGGTGAGCAAGATGCTGCGGGAGATCGAGCACCAGCTGGACTTTGAAGTGTTTGCGCGCTTGCCACGCAGCATGTCGCTGACCGATCTGGGCAGTCATGTGGCCCGGTTTGCCCAGATCGCATTGAATGACACCGGGCAGTTTGTCGGTCAGATCAATCATTTGCGCCAGGGCGGCCATGGCCTGCTGAAAGTCGGCACCATCTACGCCGCCACGGCTTTGGCCGTTCCGGCGGCCATTGTGCGGGTCAAACAAGACTGGCCGCTGCTCACCTTGCAGGTGCTCGAGGGCACCAGCGCCAACATGCTGGCCATGCTCGAACACAAGGAGCTGGACGTGGTGGTGGCCCGCTTTACCCTCGACCGTCATCGCGAACTGTTTGATTTTCAGGCCCTGGCGCCGGAACCGCTGTGCCTGGTCACGGGCAGCCAGCACCCGCTGGCTGGGGCCAGCGAAGTACCGCTGGCTGATCTGGGCAGTTGGCCGTGGGTGATTTACCCCACGGGCACGCCGATGCGCATGCGGGTGGAGCAGGCCTTTGTCGAAGCGGGCATGCAGACCCCGGAAAACACGGTAGAAACCGTGTCGCTGCAAACGACCATGCAACTGCTGCAAACCACCCCGACGGTGGCGATGCTGGCAGAGTCGATGGTGGAGCCGGAAATCCGCGCCGGGCGCTTGACCCGCCTGGCGCTGCCGTTTCCGCTGGTGTTGGCCGATTACGGGGTCATTACCCGGCGCAACGAAGTAGCGCAATGGTCCGCGAAAGCCTTTATCGATGCACTTTTGAGTGGCCCGGATGCTCTGCGCGGTCCCCCCCAGACGCCTTGATAACTCGAGGTTATTAGTCGATCGAATCATGTGATTGGGCAGTAACCGGGACGCCAACTACAGTGAGCAACGCTCCACCTGTCGGGCAGGAGCGCAACCGCTCACGAGAGGCGTGCATGAAAACAATAAAAACCTACAAAAACCTGACGATCTTTTTCCTGTTCCTGATTGGCGTGGTCAACTACCTGGACCGCAGCGCCTTGTCCATTGCCAACACCACCATCCAGCACGACCTGGCCATCAGCCCCATGCAGATGGGGGTAATGCTCTCGGCCTTTTCCGTGGCCTACGCCTTCTCGCAGTTACCCCTTGGCGCCTTGATCGACAAACTCGGCAGCAAACTGGCGCTGGGTGGATCCCTGGTGGTGTGGTCGGTGGCGCAGGCGGCATTCGGCCTGTTCAGCAGCTACGGGCATCTGGTGGGGCTAAGGGTATTACTGGGGATTGGCGAAGCCCCGGTGTTTCCTTCGGCGGCCAAGGCCTTGTCCGAATGGTTCGACACCCAGGAACGTGGCACGGCCACCGGCTGGGTCTGGTCATCGACCTGCATCGGGCCATGCCTGGCGCCACCATTGCTGACCGTATTCATGGTTCATCTGGGCTGGCGCGGGATGTTCATCCTCACCGGCGTCATGGGGCTGTTGCTGGCGGTGTGCTGGTTCAAATTCTACAAAAGCAAAGCCCAGTACATGGCTGAGACGGGCCGCGCCGAGCCGGTGGCAGTGCAACAGAAAAAGGCGCCGAAGGTGGCCTGGACCTCACTGTTCAGAGACCGCAACACCTGGGGTGCGTTTCTCGGATTCATGGGCGTGATCTACATGATCTGGCTCAACCTCACCTGGTTGCCCGGTTACTTTGAGCGCGAACACGGCCTGGACCTGTATCGCACGGCGTGGGTGGTATCCCTGGCCTATCTGTTCGGCGCGCTGGGTACCATCGTGGCCGGCAAGTGCTGCGACCGTCTGGTGGCGCGCGGCATGCGGGTGCTGGCCAGCCGCAAATTGATGGTCATCCTTGGCTTGCTCGGCGGGGCGCTGTTCACCCTGATCGTCGCCTTCACCACCAACGTTGTGGCCTGTGTGGTGCTGCTGTGCCTGACCATGTTCTTCATTAACATCTCCAGCGCCACCGCGTGGATGATCGTCAACACCATCGTGCCCTCGGAGCGGGTGGCGTCGTTCGGCTCGATCCAGAATTTCGGTGGTTATCTGGCGGGCTCCGTGGCGCCGATCCTTACCGGCTTCAGCGTGCAGCAGAGCGGCTCTTTTTCCACGGCGTTTGTGATCAGCGCGGTGGTGGCGGTGTGTTCAGCATTTGCCTACTTCGCGCTGCTCAAAGAGCCGGGTGTACCCGTAGAACCGCGACTCAAGCCTGATGGCGCACCGGCAGCGGCCTAAAAGCGAACTTCTGCAGGCGCGAGCTTCTTGTCGGAACGAGCTTCTTGTAGGAGCGAGCTTCTTGTAGGAGCGAGCTTGCTCGCGAGCTTTTTATCGAGCCCACATTGATTAGCCAGTGAACTCGATCTTTTTGAGAAGCTCGCGAGCAAGCTCGCTCCTACAGGGGGGGCAGGGGGGGCAGGGGGGGGTGGGTTTTTAACCCGGTGACTGCACCGTCTGCGCGCCGTCGGCCTGCTTGCCCGCCCTTGCCGAGCGCATCAGCATCAAGGCTCCCAGCAACGCCATAGCGGCCAGGAAGTACATGCCCGCATGGGGGTTGTTGAAGTGTTGCTCAGCCCAGGTCTTGACCGTTGGCGCGAGGAAGCCGCCGAGGTTGCCCAGGGCGCCGATCACCGCAATCCCGCTGGCCGCTGCCGCACCCCCCAGAAAACGGGTTGGCAAGGTCCAGAACAACGGTTGCACCGTGATAAATCCGGCTGCCGCGACACAGAACGCCAGAATTACCAGTGGCAAGCTGCCGCTCAAGGTCGAGCCGACCATGCCCACCGCTGCCAGTGCCAGCATGATTGCCGCGAAGCGGGTTTGCTGGCCTTTGCGGTCGGCATGCCGGGTCACGGCATACAGCATGATCACTGTGGCGATCCACGGGATCGACGTCAGCAGGCCTACCTTCAGGCCAATGCCGGTGCCCAGCAGCTCGGCGATCCGGGTCGGTAGATAAAACAGCACGCCATACACGCTGACCTGAATCGTGAAGTAGATCAGGGTGAAGTACAGCACCTTGGGGTTGATCAGCGCGGCGCGCCACGAAGACGGGCCTTTGTTGGCTTTGAGCTGTTGCTCTTTGTCCAGCTCGTGTTCGATGGCAGCCTTTTCATCGTTGCTCAACCACTTGGCGTCCCGGGGTTTGTCGGTCAGGTAAAAGAACGCAAACACGCCGATGACCGAGGCCGCGAGGCCTTCGGTGAGAAACATCCATTGCCAGCCGGTGAGGCCGAACTGCGCGGACTCCAGCAGCCAGCCCGACACCGGGCCGCCCACCATCAGCGACACCGGCACCCCGAAGTAGTAGATGCCATAGGCCGAACCGCGCTGGTTCTGCGGGAACCAGTAGGTCAGGTACAGCACCACCCCCGGCGACAGGCCGGCTTCGGCCACCCCCAGCAGAAAGCGCAGAATGTAGAAGCTGGTTTCGTCGTGGGCAAACATCATGGCCGCCGACACCAGGCCCCAGGTGACCATGATCCGGCTCAGCCAGATACGCGCGCCGACCTTGTGCAGCATCAGGTTGCTGGGTACTTCAAACACCGCATAGCCGATGAAGAAAATACCCGCGCCCAGCGCAAACGCGGCGTTGCTCAGGCCGGTGTCTGCCTGCAAGGCGTGTTTGGCAAAGCCGATGTTGGAGCGGTCGATGATTGCCATGGCAAACATCAGTGCGACAAAGGGCAGGATGCGCCAGCGGATTTTGCTGAGTGCTTGTTGCAATACGGGGTTGGACATGAAGTGCTCCGTTTGTTTTTTTTATGGAGTACAGCAATCAGATTTTTTTCAGGGCCGCACGGGCATAAGCTGCGACGATCACAAAACAGCCCATCGGCAACAGATAAGCCACGGCGGTGGACGAGTGGTCGGCCACCAGCCCCATCACGTAGGGCAGCAACGCACCGCCGACAATGGCCATGATCATGAACGAGCTGCCGCGCTTGGTATGCGCGCCCAGATTCTTCACGCCCATGGCGAACAGGGTCGGAAACATGATCGACATAAAGAAGAACATCGCCACCAGTGCCACCACCGAGACGCCTTCAAACCCCAGCACCACCACCACGCAGAGTGCGACGTTGATCAGCGCGTAAATCAGCAGCATAAGCTGGGCATTGACCCGGCCCATCAGCCAGGTGCTGAAGAAGCGGCCGAACATAAAACTGAGCATGGCCACCGACAGCAAATACGCGGCTTGCTGGCTGCTCATCTGCGCCCAGTGTTCGGTCACGTAGTTGATGAAGAACGCGCCGACGCCGACCTGCGCGCCGACATAGAAGAACTGGGTGATGACCCCGGTGACGAACTCGCGGTGCTGCCACAGGGTTTTGGGGTTGTGCTGCTGAACCTCGGCTTCCTGCTCGCGCAAGTCGGGCAGCGGGGTACGGGCAATCAGCACGGCGACCAGCAGCACCATCGCGGCAATGACCAGATAGGTCATTTGCAGCGATTGCGTGGTGTCGGCGCTGTTGGCGCCGCTGAAGAACAGTGCACCGCCAATCAATGGACCGAAAAACTGCCCCAGGCCGTTGAACGATTGCGCCAGATTCAAACGTCGCTCAGCGCCCGCAGGTGAACCCAATACCGTGGCATAGGGGTTGGCGGCGGTTTCCAGGCAGCCCAGGCCGCAGGCAATCACAAACAGGGCGAACAAAAAGAACTGAAAGCTCTGCGCGGCGGCGGCCGGCATGAACAGCAGGGCGCCTGTGGCGTAGAGACACAGACCGAGGAGGATGCCCGCCTTGTAGCCGTACTTGTCCATCAGCAAACCGGCGGGCAGGGCGATCAGAAAATACGCCCCGAAGTACGCGCTTTGCAGCAAGCCCGATTGCGCCTTGCTGACGTGCAGGGTTTCCTGAAAGTGCTTGTTCAGCACGTCCAGCAGGCCATAGGACAGGCCCCATAGAAAGAACAGGCAGGTCACCAGAATCAGTGCCCAGCGATAGGACGTAACCCCACGGACAATGGGCGGTGCTGCGACGTTCGAGTGCTTGAATGACATGGCGCATCTCCTTGTTATTGTTGTTAGAGCGTTGTATCTGCCGGCATGAATCACCGAATCACCTGTAGGCGCGAGCTTGTCTCGCGATCTCTTGATCTTGAAAGCTCGCGAGGCAAGCTCGCTCCTACAGGGTTATGTGAGGCTGAAAATCCGGGTCATTGGTGCCTACTTCTCTGTCTGTTGTTTTTAGAGCGGTGAATCTGCCGGCATGAATCACCGAATCATCTGTAGGAGCGAGCTTGTCTCGCGATCTCTTGATCTTGAAAGCTCGCGAGGCAAGCTCGCTCCTACAGGGTTATGTGAGGCTGAAAATCCGGGTCATTGGTGCCTACTTCTCTGTCTGTTGTTTTTAGAGCGGTGTATCTGCCGGCATGAATCACCGAATCACCTGTAGGAGCGAGCTTGTCTCGCGATCTTTTGATCTTGAAAGCTCGCGAGGCAAGCTCGCTCCTACAGGGTTATGTGAGGCTGAAAATCCGGGTCATTGGTGCCTACTTCTCTGTCTGTTGTTTTTAGAGCGTTGTATCTGCCGGCATGAATCACCGAATCACCTGTAGGAGCGAGCTTGTCTCGCGATCTTTTGATCTTGAAAGCTCGCTCCTACAGGGTTATGTGAGGCTGAAGATTCGGGTCATTGGTGCCCACTTCTCTGTCGGTGGTGTCCAGGGCGTAGGTTGCTGAAAGCGCCACATCAATGCTTCCCATTGCTGCACGTTGGGGTCGCTGGCAGCGGCCTGTGCAAACGCGTCGCTACTGAACTGCGGGCCGGTGTCCATGACCATGAACAGCCGTGTACCCAGGCGCCAGATCTGCATGTCCAGTACGCCATGGCGGTGCAGGTGGGCGCTGATCTGTGGCCAGATCCGTTGATGCAAGCGCTCGTATTCGGCAATCAGCGCCGGGTCGTCGATCAGGTCCAGGGCCAGGCATTGGCGGTTCATGTCAGCGCCCGGTCGAGGTGGGTGTAGCCGCCATCCACCACCAGCCATTGGCCAGTGGTGTGGGAGGCGCGTGGCGACAACAGAAACAGCACGCTGTCGGCGATTTCTTCGCTGGTGGTCATGCGTTGGCCGAAGGGGATCTTTTCGACGATGCTCGCCAGCTTGGCCTCGGAGTCGGCAAAGCTGTTGATCCAGCGCTCGTAGAGCGGGGTCATGACTTCGGCCGGGATCACGGCGTTGACCCGTATGCCATCAGCCAGTAAAGAGGTGGCCCATTCCCGGGTCAGCGACAGTTGCGCACCTTTGGCCGCGGTGTAGCCGCTGGTGCCGCCTTGCCCGGTGAGGGCGGTCTTGGAACTGATATTGACGATGGAACCGCGGGTGGCCCGCAGCGCGTCAACGCACAGGTGGGTCATCAGGTAGTAGTGGATCAGGTTTTTTTCCAGGGATTCGACGAACGCCGAACGCCCGGCTTCAAGCCCCACGCTATCGTTGACCCCGGCGTTATTGACCAGCCCGTCGATGCGCCCGAAACGCTGCAACACGCTGGCGACGGCGGCGCGGCAGGCGTCTTCATCGCGCAATTCAACCTGGATGAACAGACTTTGCGCGCCACGCTGATCCAGTTGCCGCGCCAGTTCATCGGACAGCGGGCTGTGGCCGAAAATCACCGGGATCGCACCTTCGTCAGCCAGGCCCAAAGAGATGGCTGCACCAATGCCCGAGCCACCGCCGGTAACGATAAAAACCTTGTCCTGCAGATAAAGATTCATTGCTTCACTCCTTCAATCCCGTAAATGGCGCAGGCATTGCCACCCCAAACCGCTGCTTGCTGCGGCGCACTCAAACCCTGCAGCGCGCTGTCGACCAGGCTGCAGGTATCGGCGTATTGGCTGGCCAGCAGGCACACCGGCCAGTCCGAGCCAAACATCAGGCGCTCGGGGCCGAAAAGCTGCAGTGCGGTGTCCAGATAAGGCGTCAGTTGTGCGCTGTTCCAGTGTTGCCAATGGGCTTCGGTGATCAACCCCGACAGTTTGCAACTGACATGGGGCAGGGCGGCCAAGGGGGCGAGTTGCCGGGCCCAGGTTGGTAAATCGTTGGCCTGTACATCGGGTTTGCCCAAGTGATCGAGCACCATGGCGTGCTGGTCGTGCTGTTGGCACAAAGCGGTTGCAGCGGGTAAATCCGCAGCCTTGATCAGCACTTCATAGACCAGCCCCCGGCGTTGCAAGGTGTTCAACCCCCGGTTAAACGCCGGGTTTTGCATGAAGTCGGCCGGCGCGGGTTCGTCTTGCAACTGATGACGAAAGCCTCGCAAGGCCGGCGCTTGCGCCCAGCGTTCCAGCGACTGTTCAAGGTCGGCGGCGCACAGGTCGACCCAACCCACCACGGCGTGAATCCACGGGTAGCGTTCAGCCAGTGCCAGTAACTGATCGGTCTCTGTTTCGCAGGCCCGGGCTTGCACGGCAATGCAGCCGTCGAACCCGGCTGCGTCCAGCAACGGGCGCAGATCAGCGGGCTGAAAATCCCGGCGCAAAGCGCTCATGTCACGGCCGATCCAGGGATAGGCCGCGGCGTCATAGCGCCAGAAGTGCTGGTGTGCATCGAGCCGTAGTGAGGGTGAGGACGACATTGTTATTGTGCTCCGTCCGTTGGTTTAGCCCCGATAGCGGTACTGTTCGCGGGACGCGGCTTTCATCTGGATCGAGAACCCCGGCGCCTGTGGCGGCATATAGGCCGCGTTGCGAATCACGCACGGGTCTTCAAAGTGCTCGTGCAAGTGATCGACAAATTCCACCACCCGACCTTCATGGGTGCCGGCCAGACACAGGTAATCGATCATCGACAGGTGCTGCACGTACTCGCACAGGCCAACCCCGCCGGCGTGCGGGCACACCGGCAAGTTGTACTTGGCGGCCATCAGCATCACGGCCAGCACTTCGTTGACCCCGCCCAGGCGGCAGGCATCGATCTGCACCACATCAATCGCTTCACGCATGATCAGTTGCTTGAACACGATGCGGTTCTGGCACATCTCGCCGGTGGCCACTTTGACCGGGGCCACACCGAGGCGGATCTTGCGGTGGCCTTCGACGTCGTCCGGGCTGGTGGGCTCCTCGATAAACCAGGGGTTGGCGAACGACAGTTCACGCACCCAGTCGATCGCGGTATCGACTTCCCAGACCTGGTTGGCGTCGATCATCAACTGGCGATCCGGGCCCAGCACTTCACGGGCAATGCGTACGCGGCGAATGTCGTCCTGCAGGTCGTGACCGACTTTGAGTTTGACGTGGGAGAACCCGGCATCGACCGCTTCCTGGCACAGGCGGCGCAGCTTGTCGTCGGCATAGCCCAGCCACCCGGCCGAGGTGGTGTAGCAGGGGTAGCCGTTGGCTTCGAGCAGTGCCAGGCGCCCGGCTTTGCCGTGGGCGCGTTCGCGCAGCAAGGTCAGGGCTTCGGCGGGGGTGATGCAGTCGGTGATGTAGCGGAAATCAATGCAGCGCACCAATTGCTCGGGGCTCATGTCTGCCACCAGGCGCCATACCGGCTTGCCTTCGGCTTTGGCCCACAGGTCCCAGGCGGCGTTGACCACGGCGCCGGTGGCCAGGTGAATTGCACCCTTGTCGGGGCCGATCCAGCGCAGTTGGCTGTCGCTGGTGACGTGGCGCCAGAAACGCCCCATGTCTTCGGCGATCCACTCCAGCTTCAAGCCCACCAGCAGGCTGGCCAGGGCCTTGATCGAAGCGCAGCAAATTTCGTTGCCGCGGCCGATGGTGAAGGTCAGGCCGTGGCCTTCCAGACCCGGGGTATCGGTTTCGAGTATCACATAGGCGGCGGAGTAGTCCGGGTCCGGGTTCATCGCATCCGAACCGTCCAGGGATTGCGATGTGGGAAAGCGAATATCTTCAACGCGTACGGCGGTAATGGTGGTCATGGCGCAGCTCCCTGTCACTCGGCATTCACGGTGCGTTGGTTTTGTTCCCCAAGGCCGGCGATGC
Source organism: Pseudomonas paraversuta (assembly GCF_904067025.1). NCBI lineage: Bacteria > Pseudomonadati > Pseudomonadota > Gammaproteobacteria > Pseudomonadales > Pseudomonadaceae > Pseudomonas > Pseudomonas paraversuta. Next base: position 3,671,380 of record NZ_CAJFDA010000001.1, on the reverse strand, counting down.
CCAGGCGGATTTGCTGGCCGGCGCGCAGGTACACCGGCTCGGGCTTGATGCCCAGGCCGACCCCGGGCGGGGTGCCGGTGGAAATCACATCACCGGGTTGCAGGCTCATGAACTGGCTGAGGTAGCTGATGATTTTCGGGATCTGGAAAATCATCGTCCGCGTGTTGCCGTTCTGATAGCGCTTGCCGTCGACTTCCAGCCACAGGTCGAGCTGATGCGGATCGGCGATTTCATCCCGGGTGACCAGCCACGGGCCGAGCGGGCCGAAGGTGTCACAGCCTTTGCCTTTGTCCCAGGTGCCGCCCAGCTCCAGCTGGAACTCGCGCTCGGACACGTCGTTGATCACGCAGTAACCGGCTACATGCTCAAGGGCGTCGCTTTCGCTGATATAGCGCCCGCCCTTGCCGATGACCACGCCCAGTTCGACTTCCCAGTCGGTTTTACGGGAATTGCGCGGGATTTCGATATCGTCGTCGGGGCCGACAATGGCGCTGGTCCACTTGCTGAACACCACCGGCTCAGCCGGGATGGCGGCGCCGGTTTCGGCGGCGTGGTCAGCGTAGTTGAGGCCGATGCAAATGAACTTTCCGACCTGGCCGACGCAGGCGCCAATGCGTGGCGAGCCTTGTACCAGCGGCAGGGTCGATGGGTCGATCTCTTGCAGGCGGGCAATGCTTTGCGGGCTGAGGCTGTCGCCTGCGATATCCGGGATTACGGCGGACAAGTCGCGCAATTGACCGTTGTTATCAAGCAGGGCGGGACGTTCCAGGCCTTTGTTACCGATGCGCAGCAGTTTCATAAAAATTCCTTTATCAATTATCAAGTCCCTGTAGGAGCGAGCTTGCTCGCGAGCTTTTTTCAAGATCAACAGCTCGCGAGCAAGCTCGCTCCTACAGGTGTGGAAGGGGCTAGTTGCTCCAGCCGCCATCGATGATTTGTGCGGTGCCGGTGGTGAAGCCGCTGGCACTGGAACCCAGATACAGCGCCAGCTGGGCGATTTCTTCGGCGCTGCCGATGCGGCCCATGGGCTGGCGTGCAGCGAAGGCGGCGTACACCTCGTCGACACTGCGGCCTTCGCGCAGGGCCTGTTCGCTGATGCGTTGACGCAGGGAAGGGGAGTCGACGGTGCCGGGGCAGATGGCGTTGCAGCGGATGTTCTGGCTCACAAAGTCAGCCGCCACCGAACGGGTCAGGCCAATCACGGCACCCTTGCTGGCGCAGTAGGCAAAACGGTTGGGCACGCCTTTGACGCTGGATGCCACCGACGCCATGTTGATGATCGAACCGCCGCCGTTACTCAGCATGCCCGGCAGGAAGGCGCGGATCATGCGGTACATGGCGGTGACGTTGAGGTCCAGGGCGAAGCTCCAGTCTTTTTCGCTGCACTGCAGGATATTGCCGCTGTGCACCACACCCGCACAGTTGAACAACACATCCAGCGGGCCAAGCTCACTGGCCAGGCGCTCGATGGCACCGGCATCGGTAACGTCTAAAAGAACAGGGTGCGCGCCTTCTAGGGCGTCGAGGGCGGCGGCATTGATGTCGGCGGCGAAGACTTCAGCGCCAGCGGCGAGGTATGCCTGGACACTGGCCAGGCCAATGCCCTGGGCGGCGGCCGTGATCAGCACGCGTTTGCCGGAAAGATCCATAGATGCTCCGTGTTGCAGTTCATTATTTTTATTTTGGCCCAATGGTCAGGCCATTGTGGGCGTAGCAAATGGCAAAACGACGCAAGTATCGGGATAAGGTTTGCTATGATCGCTTTACGTTATCCGTTCAATGGTCAGGCCATTGGGCCTTTTGTAGCATGCACCTCAAGCATCAACAAGCGTCTTTTTTCCCCAAAAGTGCTCGTCGAACGCTGTCCAGACCAGAGCTTATTTCACGATGCCATTTCAAGTAATTGATAACCAAAGACTTTATCGACAGATCGCCGATCAGTTGCGGGCCTTGATCGACAGCGGAGAATTTCCGCCGGGCAGCCGTTTGCCGGCCGAACGCGAGCTGGCCAAGTTGCTGGGGGTGAGCCGGGCTTCTGTGCGCGAGGCGATGATTGCGCTGGAAGTGATTGGTCTGGTGGATGTGCGTGTGGGTAACGGGGTGCTGGTATGCGAGCCGCCGGTACAAGCGGTATCCAATGAACCGGTGATGGCCCAGGTTACGCGCAACCAGTGGAAAGAACTGGACCCCGAGCTGGGTATCGAGGTGGATTTCAGTGCCGAGATCCCGCCCTTCGCCTTGCTCCAGGCGCGCCGTCTGATCGAACCCGAAGCCGCGGCACTGGCGGCGGTGAATGCCAGCGATGAAGAGCTGGCAGGCATCCGCGAAGCGTTCGAGCGCAACGTGCAGGACAACCGCCAGGACTCGCACACCCATCCCGGTGATCGCCTGTTCCATATCCGTATCGCCCAGGCCTCGGACAATCCGGCCTACGCGCTGATGATCCAGCACCTGCTGGGCCATCGTTACGGCAGCATGTTCCAGCGCCTGCAAAGTCATTACGGCTCAGGTGACATGCCCCATCGTTCCGAAGATGAGCACCGGCGAGTGCTGCAGGCGCTGGAGCAGCATGACCCGGCCGCTGCGCGTCAGGCGATGGCCGAGCATCTGGATGAAGTGATCCGGATTTTCAGTCGCAGCGCTCAGTAAGCGCCGTGATCACAGCCAGGATTCGCTGATACGCCGGTCCAGCTCTTCCAGATCAGCCATGCCCAGTACCCGGGTGGTGTTCAGGCCGCGCAGATAGCCCCTGAGCTGATTTGCGGTAGAGCGCACGACGTCCACAGGTGCATGTTCGTCGTGCAATGCCTCTTCATACACCACCAGGTATTCAGCTACCCGGTCGCGAAATTCAGGGAGTACTGCTTCACGGATACGGTCGAAAGTTCTGAGCTTTTGATTAGTGTTCAAGTTTCCCCCTGTGGGAGTGTTGTTATTAGATGCGAGCTCAATGTATCTCACGTGAGCGTATCTACACAGGGGGCACGGCTATTTGCTTATGCCGCGTTGAGCACCGGCGCTTTATGCTGACGATAGAGCGCCATCGTTGCGCAGAACCCGCAGAAGGCCGCGAACATCAGCCAGAACGCAGGTGATGCCTTGTCTCCGGTGGTTTGCACCAGGATGGTCGAGATAGCCGGGGTAAAGCCACCGAACAACGCGGTAGCCAGGCTGAAGGCCAGAGAGAACCCCACCACCCGCACGTTTTGCGGCATGACTTCGGTCAGGGCCGCCACCATTGCGCCGTTGTACAGACCAAAGAAGAACGAGAAGTACAGCAGCACGATGAGCAGCCGTTCAAAGCTCGCGGCTTCGGCCAGCCAGTGCATGGCCGGGTAGGCGGTCAGCATGCACAGCAGGGAAATGCCCAGCAGCAAGGGCCGACGGCCGATCTTGTCGGAGAGCGCACCGCCAATGGGCAACCAGATGAAGTTGCTCAGGCCGACGAACAGGGTCACCACCAGACTGTCGGTGGTGCTCAGGTTGAGCACGGTTCTGCCGAAGGTCGGGGTATAGACCGTGATCAGGTAGAAGGTGGTAGTGGTCATGGAAGCCAGCAGGCCGCCCGCCAGTACGGTCCGCCAGTTATCACGCATGGAGCGGAACACTTCACGGGTACTCGGATGGTGGCGTCGGGCTTTGAAGTCTTCGGTTTCTTCCAGCGAACGGCGAATGACGAAGATGAACGGGATAATCGCGCAGCCGATGAAGAACGGAATGCGCCAGCCCCAGGCGGCAATTTCGGATGCCTCCATATAGGTATTGATCGAGTATCCCAGAGCGGCGGCCAGAATGATCGCCACCTGCTGACTGGCTGATTGCCAGCTGGTGTAGAAACCGGTACGCCCGGGTGTGGCGATTTCAGCCAGATAAACCGAAACACCGCCCATTTCTGCACCCGCAGAAAATCCCTGCAGCAGCCGTCCCAGCAACACCAGAATCGGTGCGGCAATGCCGATGCTGGCGTAGCCCGGCACCAGTGCAATCAGTACCGTGCCCGCGGCCATGATCGACAGCGTTACGATCAACCCTTTACGCCGCCCCACTTTGTCGATGTAGGCACCCAGAATGATGGCGCCCAGCGGGCGCATCAAAAAGCCGGATCCAAAGACTGCAAAGGTCATCATCAGCGAGGCAAATTCGCTGGTCGCCGGAAAGAAGGTCCTGGAGATATAGGTGGCGTAAAAGCCGAACAGGAAGAAGTCGAACTGTTCGAGGAAGTTACCGCTGGTGACCCGCAAAATGGCGCCCAGCTTGGACCCCTTTTTGCGGCTTGTTTCTGTTGTTGTTTTCATCATGGCTACCGTCTTGCTGGATATTGTTATTGGAATGAGTGCTTCTGGTGTCAGTCGCTTGCCGCGTTGATCGGGTTTGGCTGGCGCTTTTCGATGGCGTATTTGAGCAGTGCTGCGCTGCGGAAGATGCCGTGTGCAAATTTGCTGTACGGCATGGTCAGGAAGAACGCCATGACCAGGCCGAGATGGATCGCCAGAGCCAGCCCCAGGCCGCTGGTTTCACGCAGGGCGAGTAACGCCAGGCCGCTGGCACTGATCAACAGCAGCAGTGCGATAAAGCCGCGGTCCATGGGTTTTTGCTGCTCGTCGCCCTGATCCGGATGACGGCGCAGGTTCAGCCACAACAACCCGGCGGGGCCGACCAGCAGGCCAAGCCCACCGACAATCCCCAGCATCACGGGCAGGCTGAACACGGGATACGGAGCCGACCAGTGCAGGACAAAGTGATAGAGGGTGGCGACGCCGGTCGCTGCGAAGCACAGCAGGAAGCCGTAGAAGGTCAGGTGGTGGAAGCGCCGACGCCACAGGGTGAAAGCGTCGTCGCTATTGTTGCAGCCCTCGCCATGCCCGCCGTCCAGATACTTGAGCCGGGCAACGCTGGACGTCGCCTCAAGGGCCGCTGAGGTTTTAAGCCCCAGGCTGGCACTGGCAGGTGATACATCGCGCCAGAAGCGGCGTACGCCCAGGGTCAGGGCAAGCACTGCAAAGCCGAACACCGGCCCGAACATCAATGCCAGTGTGTTGTGCGGGAAAATTCCGTAGAAATTGCCCCCGGGCATAGCGGTAAAGAGATTGCCCATCACCAGCAGCATGAGGCACAGAAATAGCGTCAGCCCCGCCGCAGTGGCCAGAGCCAGGGTCAGGCCGTTGCGCTGATACAAAGTGCCCAGGGCCTTGGGCCAGGCGTATTCGGCGTAGGTGTCCAGGCGTACCTTGGCCATGGCCTTGGGTATATTGATTGCGAATTCGTGGGGAGCTGCGTATTGGCAGGCATGCAGGCACGCACCACAGTTGTGGCAAAGATTGGCCAGGTAGTGGATATCGGCCTGGCCAAACTCAAGACGCCGGGTCATGGCCGGAAACACCGCGCAGAAGCCCTCGCAGTAACGGCAGGAGTTGCAGATCGCCAGCTGGCGCTGGACTTCGGTTTCATCAAGGTTCAATACCGGGATCAATTCGCCGGATGCCTTGGGATCAAACAGTTGCATGTCGAGATTCCGATATCGTGGAGGAAGGGCCATAGCCCACGGAGGCGGCGGCCTGGACGCCGGCAATACGCCCGAACGCAGTACCGATGGCCATGCCGATACCCGCGGTGTAGCCCTTGCCCAGCACGTTGCCGGCCATCATTTCGCCGGCAACGAACAGGTTGGGGCTGGGCTCGCCATTGAAATGCACGGCAGCGGTTTCGTCGGTGGCAAGGCCCAGATAGGTGAAGGTAACGCCCGGTTTGAGCGGATAGGCATAGAACGGTGGTTGCACCAGCGGCCGTGCCCAATGGGTTTTGGCCGGGGTCAGCCCCCGGGTGTGGCAATCGTCCAGCGCGGTGTGGTCGAAGGTGCCGACGTGACAGGCCTGGTTGTAGTCCTCCACGGTTTTCACGAACGCAGCCTGGGGCAGCTGCAACTGGCGGGCCAGATCCTCAAGGGTGTTGGCCCGGGTACCGGGGAAGACCGGCGGCATGAAGCGACCGATGGCCTGCTGGTCGATGATCGAGTACGCCTGCTGACCCGGTTGACCCGCCACCAGCCGTCCCCAGATGGCATAGCGCTTGGGCCAGAAATCTTCGCCCTCATCGTAGAACCGCTCGCCGTCACGGTTGACGACCACACCCAGGGATACGCAATCGATGCGCGTGCAAATACCGCCGTCATACAGGGGGGCGCGAGCATCAATGGCGACCATGTGCGCCTGGGTCGGATCGCCGATGCCATCAGCACCGTGATCAAGCATGCGCCGCAGCAGGATACCGGTGTTGAACCGTGTGCCACGGATCAGGAAGTTGTCCGAAGGCCATTCCCCCCGTTCATTCTGCCCCCAGGCTTCGCGCAGCCATTCGCGGTTGGACTCAAAGCCGCCAGCTGCCAGTACGCAGGCCCGGGCTTCAATGCGTTGCGCGGCCACGGCCTGGCCATCGACCTCATGGGCGCCAATGTGGGCGGCGATAAATTTGCCGTCCTTGAGCTCAATGTCGGTCACTTGCGTGTTGTAGCGGATCTCGACGCCCAGGCGTTCGGCACTGCGGAAATAGGCATTGACCAGGGCTTTACCTCCGCCCATGAAAAAGGCGTTGGTCCGCGCCACATGCAGCGCGCCTGATAGCGGCGGTTGAAAATGCACGCCGTGGGAGCGCATCCAGTCGCGGCAGGTGGACGACGCACGAATGGCGATTCGGGCCAGCTTCTCATCGGTGATACCGCCGGTGACCTTCAGCAGGTCTTGCCAGTATTCCTCTTCGGGATAGGCATCGATCAGCACATCCTGAGGAGCATCGTGCATGCAGCGCAGGTTACGCGTGTGTTGTGAATTGCCGCCTCGCCATACTTTGGGCGAGGCTTCAAGCAGCATGACGCTGGCGCCGGCTTCCCGAGCCATCAGTGCGGCACACAGGGCTGCATTGCCGCCACCTATGATGAGTACATCGATCATTATTTCTCCTCGGTTCCCAAGGCAGCCGGAGCAAAGTGCGCCTTGCAAAGGAGGGAGAAGGTAGGTGACAGCGCAAAGCGCCGAAAGACGGGATTCGACGCGGGGTGTTTAGTTTTATTAAAGGGTTGGCCGGTTCGGGTTGCTAGCCGCTGGCGGTTTCAACCAGGGTTGCGCCGGGCCACTGCTGATCGAGCACCAGTTTTTTTGCCACCTCTACCATCACCAGCCGCGTGGCCAGCGCCGCCGGGGACAGTTCGTCATCGGCCAGGGTCGCCAGAAGATTACGCCGGCCCACATGGGGATCAGTGATTTGCACCAGTGAAAGCCCGGACTCGCCTTTAAGCGCCGCTGCCGCGCCGGGTTGAATCGTGGCGGCATGCCCGGCCCGCACGGCGTTCATCAAGATTGCCAGACCATCGACTTCCATCACGATATTGGGGGTGATCCCCGACCGCTCAAAGGCCGTCATCAAGGTTGAACGCAGCCCGTGTTGCGAACTCGGCATCACCAGCGGCAAGCCCCCCAGATCGGCTATCTGCACGCCATCACCGCGAGGAGCATTGGGCAATTGGGGTGAGGCGATGACAAACAGCTTTTCATCCAGCAGGGGGGTGATGCTCCAGCGCTTCCCGCCTTCGAGCTGAAACAGGATGGCCAGGTCGATCTGGCGGGCATTGAGCTGCGTGGCCAAATGGCCCGACAGCATTTCCACCAGATGCAACTGAATGTCCGGATAGCGCTCACGCATCGCATTGATCAAGGGCAGCGCGAGCACGGTAGCCGTGGTCGGGGCCAGGCCGACGCTGACGTACCCGCTCATACGACCGCGATGGGCAGCCATCACGGCGTTTTCCGCCTGACGCAGGGTCAGTTGGGCGTGATGTAAAAAGGCAACACCGGCGCTGGTGGGGGTGACGCCGGTGGAGGTGCGATTCAGCAGGCGGGTCGACAGCTCGTTTTCGAGCCTGGAGACTTGCTGGCTCAGGGCCGAAACCCCGACCTCCAGCTCCAGGGCGGCACGTCCAAGACTGCCCAGTTCAACAATCTTTACGAAATAGCGCAGTTGCCTCAACTCCAAACGATACCGCTCCCCTCAAATGCTGATTCAGACGCCGGGAAATGCCTGGCGAGTCGCGCCGCTATTGTGCCCATCCCGGGTTCAACGCAGAAAGCGACTTTTACCCCAGGCCGCCGGTTATTGGAAGCTGTAAGGCGTGAGCGCGGTCGGATCAATGTTCTGATCGACTTTCAGCAGCGCCTCTTTGAGCGGGCACAGCAGGCCGACGCTGGTTTTGCGGCAGTCTTTGGCGCTGGCGAAATCACCCTTGAGCGGTTTTTCGGCACCGGCCAGCCGGGTCAGGTTGCGGATCTGATCCATCGACTGGGCTTCAAAGGCGATGCGCAAAAAGTACTCGCCGGTTTTGACTTCCCGGTAACGCTCGAACTGCAGGGTGCCCACCGGCGGGATGTTGTTTTCCAGATAGTCACCCAGTTTCCAGCCGAAGCCGAGCATGGTGCGCAGGTACGAGATGTTGGTGTCATGGGCCACCAACAGCATCAGCGGTACATCGGGCGGGGTGCCTGGGGCATCTTTTTTGGCGAAGGAGGTGCCTTGCTTGAGCTCCAGGGAAATCTGGTTCATCAGCTCGGATGCGCCACGGCTGGCGATATAGGGGATGTCATTGAGGAAGTCGTATTTGGCTTTGGTCAGTACCATCAGGCTCGACACTTCGGCCGGGGTGCGGGCATTACCGAAGGCGACCTTGTCCAGCGGCAGGCCCTGGCTGTACTCCAGGCGGAACACTTCGCCCATGTTGGCCCCGGCGCTCAGGCCCTTGATCGAGAAGCGGCCCTTGGCATTTTCTTCGAGCACCCAGGGCTGTTTGCCGTACGGGCAATCAGCACCCGGCAAGCAGGCCACTTCCCGGAGTTTTTCTTCATAGGGTTTGTAGCGTGCCTGGGCGGCTTCGATGCTGCCCCCCAGGGCTTTGAATATGCCGGCCTTGGCTTTGTCCGGGTCGAGTGCGGCAAATGGCATTTCATTGGCCTGGAACAGGGCGTCCTGTTTGCCTGCAACGTAGGTCGGCTGGAAACCGCAACCGGGGAACATGCCGTCGAGCAAGGCCTGGGCCGTGGCTTTGGTGCGTTGCAGGGGGCTAGCATGGACCAGCAGTTGGCTGGCGTCCGGGCAGCCTTTGGGGATCAGCCCGGCAGTGCGCAGCACCTGGCCCCGGTAGCGGCCCATTTCCACGGCGCCGGTGTAGCCGTGACCGGTCAGGTTGCCCAGGGGCACCAGCCAGGTAGGCCATTGGCGTTGGGTGACGCTGGTGAGCAGTTTTTCATTGGACTCGGTAGGCGGGCGGACTCCGTGGCGGCTGACCTGTACCACTTTATCCAGGACGTAGCCGTCACTGGATGGCGTTTGGGCAAAGGCTGGCGGGCTGAGCATGCCGGCCAGCAGCAGGCTGGCATAGAGCGAGGTCTTCATGGGTTTTCCTTTTAGTCTTCCTGGACACAATGGGCGCAGAGTCTAGTCGGCTAATGACTCAAGTACGGTGAATCCTGTAGTCGCTGCCAAAGGTTGCGATAAGGGCCCAAGGACCTTCGTCTCTGTCCGGCCCCATCGCAGCCTGCGGGTTTATGGGTAGCGCGCTGTGGTCATCGCTGTGCGGTCAATGGCTTTGCTCAGGTTGCTGGCAAAACTCTCCAGCGGGCACAGGGTGCCAACCGCGGTTTTCTTGCAGCCGGGCTGTTCGAAGTCCACCTGCAGCGGCGGGTTGTTGCCGGTCAGCGGGGTCAGGTTGCGGATCTGATCCGGTGACTGGGTCACGAAGGTGGTCCTGATGAAGCGTTCGCCACTGTTGGTATCGCGATAGCGTTCAAAGGCCAGGGTGCCGGTGGGCGGGATGTTGCCGGGCTGGTACTCGCCCAGGGCCCAGTGAAAACCGAGCATGGTGCGCAAGTGCGAGAGGTTGGTGTCGTGGGCGACAATCACCAGTAACGGGGCTTTGGGCGGATTGCCCAGCGGGTCGGATTTTTCCAGTGCGGTGCCTTGTTCCAGTGCCAGCAGCAGCTGGTTCATCAACTGCGAACCACCGCGTTTGGCAATGTGCGGCGTGTCATTGACGAAGTCGTACTTGGCGCGGTGCAGTCGGGTCAGGGCCATCACCTGTTTGGCGTTGGCGGCATGGCCGAAAGCGACTTCGGACAAAGGTTTGCCTTCGCTGTATTGCAGGCGAAAGGTTTCGCCCAGGGATGACGCCTTGTCCAGGCCCTTGATCTTCAGACGCCCCTCATCATTCTGTTTAAGCACCCATTCGGCTTCGTAGAACGGGCATGGTTTGCCTTCGATACAGGCTGCGGCCTTGAGCAGGTCCAGGTCCGGTTGCAGTCGGGCCTTCGCCGCCTGCAGGTCACCGCCCAGGGCCTTGAGGATTTCACCTTTGGCGATCACCGGATCGATGCGGGCAAAGTCCATCTTGTCGGTCTGGAACAGCGGGTCGAGTTTTTCCGTGCTGGCCAGGGCCTTTTGTCCGCAGCCGGGGAACATGCCGTCGAGCAATGCGCCAGCGGTGGCGCGGGTACGCTGTTTGGGGCTGGACAAGGTGTACACCGTGGCGGTGTCCGGGCAACCCGCCGGGAGCAACCCGGCCTGACGATAGTGCCCGGCCTGCCAGGCGCCCATCAGGCTGGCTGCCAGATAGCCGTGGCCGGTGAGTTCGCCGTCACGCACCAGCCAGGTGGGCCACTGGCGCCGGGTGGCGTCCACCAGTTTTTGCGTGTCGGTCTGCGGGCGTACGCCGTGGCGGCTGACCTGCACGGCTTTTTCCATTACGTAGTGGCCGTTGTCCTGGGCGTGGGCAATCTGGGGGGCGCTGATGCTCAGGGCCGCCGTCAGCAGCGGGCCGCTGAGGCGAAAAAGGGCCGAAAGAGAAACGTTCATTCACAGTCTCCTGGAGGGGGTTGCAGGGGGGCGCGCGATCAGAATTTGTATTTAAAGCCCACGCGATAGCGGGCCTGGCGCTCGTCGGTGTCTTTGTCGACGTACACGTCGGCCACTTCAAAGTAAGGAATAAACCGGTGGGTCACTTTGTAGTCGATGACGAACTTGTTGCTGTAGTTACGCTTCTTGCCGTCAAACGCTATCTGGTTGCTGTAAATCTCTTTGCGCGCTATGCCGATGGACATCCGGTCGGTTCGGTACTTGCCGCCCAATGACCAGACGTTGTCCCTTTTGCTTTCCTTGCCGTCATCTTTATAGGTGGTGACCTTGTAGTAGTAACCGGGGATCACGGAAAAACTGTTGTTCAACTCGTAGGGGAACTTGAACGCCGGTTTATAGGACTTTTTATCCTTGCCCTGGGAGTAGGTGAACTTGGGTTTGAACTTCAGGCGCTTGGTGAGTTTGTGTGAATACTTGACCTTGCCTTTCAGGGAATCCTTGGTCATGTGTTCAAACGGCTGGCCGGGCTGACCGTTTTCCTTGACTGCGGGGCTGGCAACCATCTGGAAGGAGAACGCCAGGCCATTGTCCAGGGCCTGGGTGATCATCACCTTGTCGGTGTGGTCGCGATCCTTTTCGTTGTACTGATGCTGGTAGTCCAGATCCAGTGCGTGGGACGCAGTGGGCATCAGCATGAGCGCGCCTTCCAGTGCGGTGAAGCACAGGGCGGCGATCAGACCGTTGTAGCGACCGGGTTTGCACACGTGTGCATTCCGCGGCGAAAAAAAAGATGTGTTCAGGGCTTCATTCAATGGATAGGTCATCTTGTTTGCTCGTTTATTGTTGTTGTTAGTTCCAAGACACGGCGGTATTGCTCTTGGGAAACACACAACTCCTTGCTGGCCAGTCGCCAACTATGCGGGATGAATGTTGCAGGTATATGTCACTTTTTGTTTCAGGATCAAGAGCGGTTTAAATCTTTGCCGGTTCAGCAAAGGCTGCTGTTTTACCCATAGGCGGTTGTGTGCGCTTTTGGATATACAGGGCAAACAGGGCGGTCATGAGCACCGAGATCAGCGAGGCACTGACCCAGAAGATCGACAGGGTCTGGAATTGATAGACCTTGCTGCCATTGCTCAACACCGTAGTGCCGTGCTCGATCAGTACGCCGGTAAGAATTTCTCCTGCTGCAGCGCCGCCATAGCTGGCGATACCGATCATGCCCAGCGCAGCGCCGGAAGCGCTTTTGGAGGCAATGTCAGTGGCCATCAGGCCGCCGAGGAAACACAGCAGAGCCCCCATCGACAGACCGAAGAACATCATGGCCGTAGCATCCAGCCAATAGTGGCCGGCCGGAACGAACAGGAATGCGGCCAGCGACGCGGTGTTCATCAAGCCGAAGATCATCGCCAGGGCATTGCGCTTGCCGTTGAAGAAACGGTCCGAAATCAGCCCGCTCAGGCCGGTACCGATAATCCCGAAAACCCCGGTAATGGAGATCAGTGTCGAGGCGCTGAGGGTGTTGTAGGTCTTGGCGTTTTCCAAGAAGAACACGCCCCAGGAAATCACTGCATAGCGCCCGATGTACATCAGGCAAGAGGCCAGGGCGAGCAGCCACAGGGCCGGGTTTTTCAGCAGTTCCAGCTGTTTGCCGAAGATGCTCGGCCCCGTCTTGTCATGGGGTTCAGGGGCTTGTACCGGGGGGAAGCCGCAACTTTGTGGCGAGTCGGCCATAAAAAAGTAAATCAGGGCCAGCCCCGCCAGGCCCATCAGGGTGGCGAGCCAGTAGCCGAACTGCCAGCCCCAGGTCACCACCACAGCGGCCACGGCCACGTAGGTCAAGGCTTCGCCCAGGCTATGGGCAATCGACCAGAAGCCATAGAAGGTTCCGCGTTCCTTGTCGGTGTACCAGCGCGACAGCGAGACCACGCACGGCCCGACCCCCATGGATTGGGCCCAGCCATTGAGGCCCCAGATCAGGGTCAGAATGATGGTGTTGGTGGTCATGCCCATGCAGGCATTGACGATGGCGCTGAGCAGCAGGCCCAGCATCATGAAGCGGCGCACATTGGAGTGATCGGCCAGAAAGCCGTTGACCAGTTTGCCGATGGCATAGGCGAAGAACAGCGCCGAGCCGATGATGCCCAGTTGGGTGGGGCTCAGAATGTTGTTCGATACCAGTGCCGGCTTGACCACGTTGAACGAGAGGCGACACACGTAGAACAAGGCGTAGCTCAGTGACATGGATATAAAGGTCTGCCAGCGCAAAACCCTGAACCTTTGCATGTCCTGGCTGGGGATACCCTCGCGGGCAGGTGCAGCCTTGAAGGCATTGAGTAGAGATTTCATGGCGCAAGATTTCCTGTTTTTGTTTTTCTAGGGGCCTGCTTGTAAAACCTTTTCTGGATCTGTCCGGTACAGCCTGATTGATCTGACTTGCCGGGTTGAGCCTGCAGCCACAGCAGTCAGCTGTTCAGAGAAGGCCCGATCATACGGGCCAGTGCCGGGTACAGCTGAGGCGCGGCCACCAGTAGCGGGTTGCCTTCGATCAGGCCCCGGTCCTTTAAAAAGTCACTGCATTGACCGCCGGCTTCGCTGACCAGTACCAGACCGGCAAGGCAATCCCAGCTGTTGATATGGGTTTCGTAGTAACCGAGCAGGCGCCCGGCGGCGACGTAGGCGATCATTAATGCACCCGAACCATTACGAATGAACATTCCGCCTTCATCCAGCAGCTGTTTGATGAATGGCAGAAAGTGTTCCTTGCCCCGTCGATGGGAGGTACCGACTCCGGTTACGCCCAGGGTCAGATCGACAGCCGGGTTGACCACGATGGGGGTCTGGTTGACGTAGGCGCCCAGGCCTTTGCAGGCATGGAACAGTTCGTCGTGGTTGGCGTCGGCCACGGCGCCCAGGCTGGGCACGCCATCCACCAGCAAGCCGATGGACACACACCAGGTGTGCAGGCCGTTGACGAAGCAGCTGGTGCCATCAATCGGGTCGACCACCCAGATGCAGCGTGCCTGCAAATCGCTGCCACCGGTTTCTTCGCCGAGAAAGCCATCTTCGGGGAAGTGTTGGGCCAATTGCCCCTTGATGAAATCTTCCAGTTCGCGGTCGGCCATACTGACCACGTCCTGGCCAACACCGTCCTTGTGCGCGACTTCCAGGGTTTCGCGCTGGCGATAGTATTCAAGCCCCAGCTGCGCCGCCTGTACGGCGATGCGCTGGGCTTGCAGGTAGCGATGTTCGAGGGCCAGCGGCTGGTTTGGGTCGAGGTCCAGATGAGCAGTGAGGGTTGCCGGCATGCTTTTTTCCTTGGATTGCACACGTGTGCAATCTGCTGTTTAAAAAAAGTGAATGGACCTTTTTGCCTTGGGGCGGGCAGGGGGCGATTCACTGTTGGGGCTAATACAACACGAAACAAAAATTCAATTCAATATAAAAATAAAACAATTATTCCACTGTGCTGCCGCGACGAACCAGAGACACCGCAATAGAGCCGTGCAGGCCACAGTGCTGAAAATTTTTGCGACGGGCGACAATTGCGGCTACCGCGCTTTTTGCCAGTTCACTGCTGTTCTGGCGCAGGGTGGTGAGGTTGTAGGCCAGGTGCGCAGCCTGGGGAATATCGTCGAAACCTATGACTTGCACGTCGTTCGGCACCGATAACTGCAACTTGTAACGCAGCCCGTCCAGCGCGCCCAGGGCCAGCATGTCGGTGGCACAGAACAGGGCGTCCGGTCGCTCGCGGCCGCTGAACAATTGTTGTACGGCGCCAAGTCCGCCGTCATAGCTGGGCGCTGCATCCAGAACCGCGACCGGACTCAGGCCCGCTTCGGCGAGCCGGTCGCGAAAGCCTTCCCAGCGTTCGCGGCTACTGAAGTTGTTTTGCCCCTGGCCGATGAAGGCCAGGCGTCTGGCGCCACCGGCGAGCAGGGTGGCCGCTGCCAGGCGGCCGCCGCCGCGGTTGTCGCTGCCGATTACCTCGGCGCCTTCCAGTTCGTGTCCGCGGTTGATCATGGCCACCGGGATCTGGTGTTTCAGGTAATGCTGAACCACCGACAGCGGCGGTGATGCCGAGGTCAGAATCACCCCGGCAATCTGGTAGCTGAGCAGTTCGTGCAGTGACTGTTCGAGTTGCCGCGGGTCATCGGCGTTCATCAACAGTGGCATCAACCCCTGTTTGTTCAGCGCCTCGGTGATCGGACTGAGCAGGCTGGCCCGAAACGGGCTTTCAAAACCTGCGGTGACCACGCCGACGAAATTGCTGTAGCCCTTGTTCATGGTGCGGGCGATCAGATTGACCTGGTAACCCAGGGCCCGGGCCGCAGCCATGACCTTGTCGCGGGTAAGCGGCGACACGCTGGCGCCCGGGGTGAAGGTGCGTGAAACCGCTGAACGGGAGACTCCGGCATGGCGCGCGACGTCGTGGGCGGTGATCAAGTGAGTGTCGTCTTTAGGCATGCCGGGCACTGCGAAGAAAAATAGAATCGCCACCCTAATGGCTTGTGTTGCCGTTGCATAGGTATCGGCGTTTTTTCGCGCAATCACGCTCTACGTCGTTGCGGTCAAGGAACAAAGACTGCGAGGGCAGATTCAGCGAGCTGAACATCTGAAGGCCTGCGGCCCTTATCGCAGCCCTCGTTCCTCGGCAGCGACTACGAGGGTATTCCAGGAATTGTTCGGCGACTGCTTGAAATCCCGAACGGGTGGTGCGTATTTTGTACGGATTGCCGTTCGCGGCCCGTACCACAACAAGGAAAGTGTCATGACGACCGATGACCAGCGCTCTCTCGCACAGCGATTGACCGGCATTGACGAGATTGAATGTGTGACTGCCGATTTGAACGGCGTTCCCCGGGGCAAGGTAATGACTGCAGCGGGGTTCCTCGAAGGGCGGCGTTTGCAAATGGCCCGGGGGGTGTTGCTGCAATGCATCATGGGCGGTTATCCCGAGGCGCGCTTTTACGGCAGCGATGATGGCGATCTGGCACTGGTGCCTGACCCGGCCCACATCTATCCCTTGCCCTGGAGCCAGCAACCCCGGGCGCTGGCCATTTGCGACGCGGATGAATTCAGCGGTGAAAGCTCGCGTTTGTCGACCCGTGGCCAGTTGAAGGCGGTCATCGCCCGTTATGCCGCTCGCGGCCTGGCGCCGGTGGTGGCGACAGAGCTTGAGTTCTTTGTGTTCGCGCCCAACCCCGATCCGACCCAGCCGTTCCGTCCGCCGGTGGGTCTGGACGGTCGTCGCGAAGACGGTTTTTCGGCGTTCAGCATCAGTTCCAATAACGGTCTGCGGCCGTTCTTCAATGAAGTCTATGAGTGCATGGCGGCACTGGGCTTGCCCCGTGACACCTTCATGCACGAAATGGGCGTCAGCCAGTTCGAGATCAACCTGCTGCATGGCGATCCGCTGCTGCTGGCCGACCAGACCTTTTTGTTCAAGCACCTGCTTAAAGAAGTTGCACTCAAACATGGCCTGACCGTGGTGTGCATGGCCAAGCCCCTGGCGCACACGGCCGGCAGCTCGATGCATATTCACCAAAGTGTGGTGGAACTGGGCAGCGGACGTAATGTGTTCAGCGATGAGGCGGGGCAGCCGACCGCTACCTTCCGTCATTTTATCGGCGGACAACAGGCGGGCATGGCCGACTTTACGGCGCTGTTTGCGCCGAACGTCAACTCCTATCAGCGCCTGTGCCACCCTTATGCATCGCCGAACAATGCCTGCTGGTCCCATGACAACCGTGCCGCAGGGTTGCGGATTCCGGCCAGTTCACCGGTCGCCCGGCGAGTCGAAAACCGCTTGCCGGGGGCAGACGCCAACCCCTATCTGGCGATTGCCGCGAGCCTTGCGGCGGGCCTGTACGGGATTGAAAACGAGCTGGAGCCGACGGCTGCGATCCAGGGTGAATTCGAAGTGCCGGATTCTTTGTCCCTGCCATGTACCTTGCATGCCGCCCTTGAGCGTCTCAAACGCAGTCACTTGGCGATTGAACTGTTCGGTAAGGAGTTCATCGAAGGTTACATTGCGTCCAAGACCCTGGAACTCACCAGCTTCTATGATGAAATCACCCCCTGGGAGCGTCGTGTATTGGCGGCTCAGGCTTAATCGTTCAAGCGCCTGCCACTTGGCATGAGCGTTTGACACTGTGGCCGCCGGCTATCGAAGGATTGCCGGCGGCCCGCACACGGAGCTGCACGGAACGCCATGCACCAAATCTGGAAGTCTTTTCGCGCCCTGTATTTTGCTTCGCTGATGATGTTGATCGGCTCGGGGCTTTTGAGCACCTATCTTGCCCTGCGCCTGGCTGCCGACGATGTCGACGGCTTGTGGATCGGCGCATTGATGGCGGCCAACTATTTTGGTCTGGTGCTGGGCGGCAAGATCGGTCACCGGCTGATTGCCCGTGTCGGTCATATCCGGGCCTATGCCACCTGCGCCGGTATCGTCGGGGCAGCAGTCCTGTGCCACGGCCTGACGGACTGGTTGCCGATATGGTTGCTGCTGCGGGTGATCGTCGGTCTGGGCATGATGTGCCAGTACATGGTCATCGAAAGCTGGCTCAACGAGCAGGCTGATGCCAAGCAGCGTGGGGTGGTGTTCAGTCTGTACATGATCGCTTCCTACCTGGGTCTGGTACTCGGCCAGCTGGTACTGGTGATTCATCCGGCCCTGGGCCCTGAATTGCTGATGCTGGTGGCGTTGTGTTTTGCCCTGTGCCTGGTGCCCGTGGCCATGACCCGGCGGATTCACCCGGCGCCGCTGCACCCGGCACCGATGGACCCGAAATTTTTTATGAAACGGGTACCGCAGTCATTGATTGCGGTACTGGGCGCCGGCTCGCTGGTCGGCTCCTTTTACGGCCTGGCGCCGCTGTATGCGTCGCAGCAAGGGCTGTCCACCGAACTGGTCGGCCTGTATATGGGCTGCTGCATTTTCGCCGGCCTGCTGGTGCAGTGGCCGCTGGGCTGGCTGTCGGACCGTTATGACCGGCCTTTGCTGATCCGGATCTTTGCCTTGATCCTGGCGGTGGTTTCATTGCCGCTGGCAATCCTGCCTTCAGTGCCGCTGCAAGTGTTGTTTGCAGCAGGTTGCCTGAGTGCGCTGGTGCAGTTCTGTATTTACCCGCTGGCTGTGGCGTTTGCCAACGACCACATTGAAGGCGAGCGCCGGGTTTCGCTGACAGCCATGCTGCTGGTGACCTACGGCATTGGCGCGAGCATCGGCCCTCTGGTGACCGGGGTGCTGATGAAACTGTTTGGCAGCCATATGCTCTACGCGTTTTTCAGCGTTGCGGGGTTACTGCTGGTTTGGCGCATACGGCCGAATGCGGTCACCAACCTGCACCAGGTCGACGATGCGCCTCTGCATCACGTTGCCATGCCTGACAGCATGTCCAGCTCACCGCTGGTGGCAGCGCTTGACCCGCGGGTGGATGAGCAGGTGGTGCAGGATCAGATGGTGGACAACATCGCGCCGGAGCCTGAACCTGAGCCTGAAACCGGGCGTTCAGAACCTGAAACCAGGCCTGAGCCCTGAAGGCAGGAGCGAGCTGACTGTAGGAGCGAGCTTGCTCGCGAGCTCTTCAACGAGAGAGCAAAAGCTCGCTCCTACAGGTTTATTTCTTTTTTACAGGCTTATCAGTAGTCGTCTTTATCGAACTGGCGCGCTTCGCGCTGCAGTTGATAGACAAAACGCTCGACCTGACGCTGCACAGCCCCGCTGATGTTGTGAAACCGCAGGCCGGCAAAGGTGACGTTGAGGCGCTCTTCAAAATGCAGGTAGCGCAACTCCACGGCCGTGGTCATGGCGCCGAAGGGCAGGGCGGCACTGAAGCGCTCATACACCTGGCCCAATTGCATGCTCTCGCCGATATTGCCTTCGAAGCGCAATTTGCAGCCCGTGGCCGATACATCAAGCAGCTTGCCCTTGAGCGGCGCCTTGAGCTTTTCGCCCGCCACTTCGACATTCACCAGATTGGCCAGTTTTAGCGCCGCGCGAAATGCGTTGCGCCGCTGGTGGTACAGCACTTCGCCCGGCAGGGCGGTGCGGTAGCAGCGGTGGTCATGGGCGTCGTCAATGGTCAGGCGGCTGGTGCATTCCCAGGCGATGCGTACGCCTTCATGGAAACCTTCAACCCGAAACGGTACGCCGTCCTGAAGAAAACGCTCGCCGTCACGGGGGATCATTTCGTCCAGGGCCATGGAGTTGCCCTCACGATCCACTTCGACCACATAGCTCTGGAAGCGCTGGCTGCGGTCCTGGAACGTAATAATCAGCGGGTCATGGCTCTCTTGCAGCATGCGCAGGCTGGAGGCCACTTCCAAAGGTGTGGAAAGCACCTTGGGTGGCTGCGGAGCATCTTGGGAATCGAACACGGTTCAGCGGTCTCCGGACAATAAACAGCAACACGCAGGGGGTGGCATTTTGCCATTGTGTTGCGTGTCTAGATAGCGTGACCGTGCAGGTTCAGGCCTGGCTGTAAGCGCGGGGTTTATCCAGCATTGAGGTCGAGCCGCGGGCGTCATACAGCGAAGGCGCTTCGCCGCCGTGCAGGATGCGCAACTGATTGGCGGTGATCGCCTGTTGCGTCTGGATCGATTGGCCGTTTAGCAGGTTGGCTGCCTGGCACCGGGCCAGCAACTGGTTCAGCAGATCGCTCTGTGTCAGTAATTGCTCGCCCACGCTGGAGTGGCTGGCAAGGCTTTCGAGGCCGCGGCGGTTGGTGGTCAAGCCCAGGCTTGCCAGTATCTCGCTGCGTCGGCGGCCATGCTGTTCAAGCAGGATGATCAGCGACTGTTTACGCGCCAGAATGTTTTCCAGCACCCGCATGTCGCGGCTTTTGAGGGCAATGGACTCGTCCTGCAACAGGCCGAGCAGTTGCTCGGCCGGTGCCAGATCGTCATTGATCAGTTGCAGCAAATTTTCATCGTGGATGTTGTGCATGTCGGGCTCATGGGTGTTAAGCGTCCAAAAGCCTGGCACTGGCCGTGGGCCTAGCGCTCAGCTTCTATATTCAGCAGTTTGCCGGCAACCCGATTGCTGTCGACTTTATAACTGCCATCGGCAATGGCTTGCTTCAATTCGGCAACCCGATTTTTATCGACCACCGGTTGGTCACGCAACGAGTCACTGATTTTCTGCAACTGTTGAGCTTCTTGACTGAGGTGCACAGATTCACCGCTTGGGGCGCTGACACTGGTTTGTTCAGGTTTTTTTGCAGGGGCCGCTTGCGTGGCGCTACCCGCTTCCTGGTTGGCATTGCTGCGGGTACTGCCGTTTAAGGGCGGGGCACTGTTGAGACGGCTAAAGTCGATGACCATGACGAAAAACCTCTGGGTATTTGGACGCTTGCCATGTTTTCGGCCAAATCCGGGAAAACTTTAGGCGCGATTAATCATGGCTGACTGCTTGTCGGTACTGACCTGCGTCAAGGCACAGTGTAGGAAAGTCGCGAAACTGATGCCAATTTTCCTAGAGTGCTACTTCAACCTGGCCCGGTGCGGTAATCCGTGCCCGGATGACGCGCTTGGAGTTCAGGTTTTTAACCCGGATCTGTTCGCTGAGGCCACCATCAGACAGGGCCTCGCCGGGCATCTTGACACTTAATGTGCCGCTACGTGCGCTGATCACCACGTGATCGCCTTTACGCACGGCCGCAGCCTGTTCCAGATGGGTGAGGGTCAGCACCTGATCAGTGACCATGGGCCGCAGCAGCTTTTGCCCCACTGCCAGCTCGGTCGCGGTCAGGTAGCCCTGTTTGATCAGGCTGATATCGCGCTCGCGCAGGGTGACATCGGCGTAGTCGATGACCATGCCGCGCTGCAGGGGGTGGGTCACGGTGACGACATCGCGGAACAGTTTGACCTGTGCCGGAACAAAGATGGTCCAGGGTGAGAGCCCTTCACAGCGTACACGCACAATGACGCGGCCCATGGGTTGGGCCGGGCTCTCGAGGCTGGCTGTCAATTCCTTGTCACACCAGGCCAGGCGCAGCCGGGGGTCGAGGTTGTTGACCTGGATTTGATAGCGGCCCTCGATCTGACCAGTGGCAAGGTAGTCTTCGACGGTAAATTCAAGAAAGCCCTGGGTCACGCCGATAAGCTGATCAGGCGATGTGAATTCATCGGCGTGGGACGGCATGCCGATAACCGTCAGGCACAAGGCCGCAAGCAGGCTGAAACAGCAGCGCGGCACGTGGCAGGATTTTGTCGTTTTAGCGTTCATGGCAGATAAATAGCAAAGCCCGTGCCGTTTGCCGGGCAATGTGTGTCGTAACTTAAAGTTTTAACAGGAGCTGAGTATGGCCGGGGTGATGGATGCGGTTAACCAGCGCACTCAACTGGTAGGGCAAAACCGCCTTGAACTGTTGTTGTTTCGTCTGGACGGGCCACAGCTTTACGGGATCAACGTGTTCAAAGTCAGGGAAGTGCTGCAATGCCCCAAGCTGACAATGATCCCCAAATCCCATCCAGTGGTATGTGGAGTGGCGAATATTCGCGGGGCGACCATCCCGATTCTCGATCTGGCAATGGCCACCGGGTCGGGTCCCCTGCAAGATCAAAGCAGCCCGTTTGTCATCATCACCGAGTACAACACCAAGACCCAGGGCTTTTTGGTTCGTTCGGTCGAGCGTATCGTCAACATGAACTGGGAAGACATTCATCCGCCACCCAAGGGTGCCGGTCGCGACCATTACTTGACGGCTGTGACGCGACTGGACGAGCAACTGGTGGAAATCATCGATGTGGAAAAGGTTCTGGCTGAAGTTTCGCCTTCGCCGGAAACCATTTCCCAGGGGGTGATAGATGTCGAAACCCAAGCCAGAGCGCTGTCTTTGCGGGTGCTGACGGTCGATGATTCGTCGGTGGCGCGCAAACAGGTTGCCCGTTGCCTGCAAACGGTCGGGGTCGAGGTGATATCGCTGAACGACGGCCGTCAGGCGCTGGACTACCTGCGCAACATGGCGGGTGAGGGCAAGGACCCGGCCGAAGAGCTTCTGATGATGATTTCGGATATTGAGATGCCGGAAATGGACGGCTATACCCTGACCGCCGAGATTCGTAACGATCCACGCATGAAAAATTTGCACATCATTCTGCATACTTCATTGTCCGGTGTATTTAATCAGGCGATGGTCAAGAAAGTCGGTGCCGATGACTTCCTGGCCAAGTTTCGCCCCGATGACCTGGCATCCCGGGTAGTAGACCGGATCAAAGCAGCAGACCATAGCCAGGGTTCATCCCTGGCGGTCAAAACGATTTAAGAGGCGCGATCATTTGTCGACGGCTAATTTGGATTTTCAACAGTTCCGGGTTTTCCTGGAAAAAGCCTGTGGCATTTTGCTGGGTGAGAACAAGCAGTACCTGGTCTCCAGTCGTCTCAACAAGCTGATGGAGCAGCAAGGGATCAAGTCCCTGGGCGAGCTGATTCAGCGCATTCAGAGCCAGCCCCGCAGCGGGTTGCGCGAGCAGGTGGTCGATGCCATGACCACCAACGAAACCCTGTGGTTTCGCGATACCTACCCCTATGAAGTACTGAAGAACAAAGTCCTGCCCGAGCAGATCAAGGCCAGTCCCGGTCAGCGTCTGCGTATCTGGTCGGCGGCGTGCTCTTCGGGGCAGGAACCCTACTCGCTGTCGATGGCGATTGACGAGTTTGAGCGCAGCAATCCGGGACAGTTGAAAGCCGGGGTGCAAATTGTGGCCACCGACCTCTCCAGCTTGATGCTCAATACCTGCAGAACCGGCGAATACGACAACCTGGCGATTGGTCGCGGTCTGTCGCAAGAGCGCTTGCAGCGCTATTTCGACCCCAAAGGGCCCGGGCGCTGGGTGCTCAAAGCGGCAATCAAGAGCCGGGTCGAGTTCCGCTCCTTCAACCTGCTGGACAGCTACGCCGGGTTTGGCAAGTTCGACATCGTGTTTTGTCGCAACGTGCTGATCTATTTTTCGGCTGAAGTGAAGAGAGACATCTTGCTGCGCATTCACAGCACCTTGAAGCCGGGCGGCTACCTGTTTTTGGGGGCCTCCGAAGCGCTTAATGGCTTGCCGGATCATTACCAGATGGTGCAATGCAGCCCGGGGATCATTTACCAGGCCAAGTAAGCAAAACGGGAGCCCTTGTACGGCTCCTTTTTTATGCCTGCCAATCTTTCCCTGCAGGAGCAGGGAGGGGGCGGCAGAAAAACGGCAGTCAGCGGTCAGGCATTGCCGCTTTTATGACATTGCCGCGCCCCATCTCCCTGCAAAGCCCTGAAATATGGGCCTTAGGTAATTGGCACGGGGTTTGCTCAGTTCATGTCATATAAAGCCTGAATTGCGTTCAGGTCAGCCCACAAAGGTTTCCCGACATGAGCATCAGCTTCGATAAAGCGCTCGGTATCCACGAACAGGCCCTGGGCTTCCGCGCACAGCGGGCCGAAGTGCTGGCGAACAATATCGCCAATGCCGATACCCCGAACTACAAGGCTCGGGACCTGGATTTTGCCTCCGTGCTCGCCGCACAAAGTGACAAAAACCAGAACGGCACGTTTGCGTTGAACAAGACCAACGGCCGGCACATCGAAGCCCAGGGCCTGAGCAGTGGCGACGAGTCCCTGCAGTACCGGGTGCCGATGCAACCGTCGATTGACCAGAACACGGTGGATGCACAGCTGGAACAGTCGAACTACGCAGAGAATGCGGTCAACTTTCAGGCCAGCTTCACTTTGCTCAACAGCAAATTCAAAGGGCTGATGTCAGCCCTGCGCGGGGAGTAATTCATGTCTCTAGCCAGTGTTTTCAATATCGCCGGTAGTGGCATGAGCGCGCAGACCACGCGCCTGAACACCGTGGCCAGTAACATCGCCAACGCCGATACCGTGTCGTCGAGCATCGACCAGACTTACCGCGCGCGGCACCCGGTGTTTGCCACCATGTTTCAGGGCGCGCAAAACGGCACCGATGGTTCACTGTTCCAGAACCAGGACGGTGCAGGCAAAGGCGTGCAGGTGCTGGGTGTGGTCGAGGACCAGAGCGAGCTCCAGGCCCGTTACGAGCCCAGCCATCCTTCTGCCGACGCCAAGGGCTACGTGTACTACCCCAACGTCAATGTGGTTGAAGAAATGGCTGACATGATTTCTGCCAGCCGTTCGTTCCAGACCAACGCGGAAATGATGAACACCGCCAAAACCATGATGCAGAAGGTCCTGACCCTCGGTCAGTGATAAGGGACGACGCAAATGAGTGTGACCGATTCCACCAGCGGCCCGACCCTTAATCAGGTACTCGCCAACTCGGCCCGGACCACGACCACCGACACCAGCCTGGGCGGGGCGTCCAAGGCCGTTGCCGGCAGTAGCTCCCTGGGCAAGGATGCATTCCTGCAATTGCTGGTCACCCAGCTGAAAAACCAGAACCCGCTGGACCCGCAGGACAACACGGCGTTCGTTGCCCAGCTGGCGCAGTTCAGCAGCCTGGAGGGCATCACCACCCTGAACGATTCGGTGAATTCCATCACGGGTGGCCTGCAGTCGTCGCAAGCCTTGCAGGCGTCGTCGCTGGTGGGCCGTTCGGTGATAGTGCAAACCGGCGAAGCCTATGTCGACCCCGCCAGCGGCAAGCCGTTTAACGGCACCGTGGTGGTCAAGGATGCCGATTCCAAACCCACCATCACTATTACCGATGCGGACGGTGAGGTGGTCAGGACCATCGACATGGGCACCCAGAAAGCCGGCAATGTCGACTTCACCTGGGACGGCAAGGATGACGACGGCCTGTTGCTGGACAAGGGTAACTACACCTTTACCGCATCCAGTAAAACCGACACGACCACTACCGCGCTCACCACCTACCTGCCAGCCACGGTCAACAGCGTGACCCTGAGCAAGACCGGCGGTGAAATCATGCTCAACCTCGCAGGCCTGGGCAGCATTGGCATATCCAAAGTCCAGACCATTGGCCTCTAAGCCGACCCAAGGAGAGACACATGTCATTCAATATCGGCCTTAGCGGCCTGTATGCGGCCAACAAGCAACTTGACGTTACCGGCAACAACATCGCCAACGTCGCCACCACCGGCTTCAAGGCGTCCCGTGCCGAGTTCGCCGATATCTACTCGGCCAGCAAGCTGGGGATCGGCAGCAAGACGGTCGGCAGCGGCGTCAACCTGGCGGCGGTCTCGCAAAACTTTGGCCAGGGGGCGATCAATAACACCGGCAACCTGCTGGACATGGGCATCTCCGGCAGCGGCTTCTTCGTGCTCAGTGACAATGGCTCCCTGAGCTACACCCGCGCCGGGACCTTCAAGTCCGACAAGGACGGTTACGTGACCAGCACAGACGGCACGTCGCGCTTGCAGGGCTATGGCGTGGATGCCAACGGCAATATCGTCAACGGCACCTTGACCGACCTGCGTATCGATACTTCCAACCTGGCGCCCAAGCCGACCGGTTCGGTGGAGTCCACGATCAACCTGAACTCCAATGCCGACACTATTGATCAGGTCGCGAACAAGTTCGACCCGGGCGAGACCGCCAGCTACAGCAAAAAATTCAACACCACCGTCTACGATACCCAGGGCAACCCGCACCCGATGGATCAGTACATGGTGAAGACCGGTTCCAACACCTGGAAGACCTACACCCTGATCGACGGCCGCAACCCTGATGGCAGCCCGGTCAGCGGCGCCGGCGCCAAAGATCCGGTGGCCTCGACCATGAGTTTCGATTCGACCGGTGCCCTGGTCAGCGTCACGACGCCGAACCCGGTTGCCGGAGGCCCGGACATCATCAGCAGCACTTTGACTGTCGCGGACTGGATGCCTGGCGCAACCGTCAATGGTGCATGGGTGTCCAACGGCGCCAAGGCCAAAGATGACGGCTTTGGCATCAACATGGCCAGTACCACCCAGTACAACACCGACACCTCGCGCAACCCGCCAACCCAGGACGGCTACGCTACCGGCCAGATCAACAACCTGACCATCGACGGTTCAGGCGTGATGTTCGCCAACTTCAGCAACAACCAGAGCCGTGCCATTGGCCAGATCTCGCTGGCCAGCTTCACCAACGAACAAGGCCTGCAGCCGGCGGGCGGTACTGCCTGGAAAGAGACTTTCGCTTCGGGCCTGGCCGGCTACGATGCGCCGAAGGTCGGCAGCCTGGGCGCGATCCAGTCCAACTCGCTGGAAGACTCCAACGTCAACCTGACCAGTGAACTGGTGGACCTGATCAAGGCGCAGAGCAACTACCAGGCCAACGCCAAGACCATCTCGACCCAAAGCACCATCATGCAGACCATTATCCAGATGACCTGATAGCGGGCAGCACGACAAAAAGCCCCGGCACGCCAATGCCGGGGCTTTTTGTTGTTGAAGCAGGGGGCTTGCTACTGATTGTGAGAGCCAGCCTGCTGGCGATTGCAGCGGTGCGGTGTTGCAGCTCTACCGCGTCGTTTGTATCGCTGGCTTCAGGGTCTGTTGAATTCAACCCGTTCCGGTACCCGGGTCATCAGCACCTTGCCGGCACGGATCGAGACCCGGGCCTTGGCCTGGCGGCGTACTGCTTCGTAATCACTGTCGGCGTCCAGTATCACCAGGTTCGCCGGCCGGCCGACGGCGATGCCATAACCCTCGCCAAGGTTGAGGGTGCGGGCGCTGTTGTCGGTGACCAGGTCCAGGCAACGTGCCAGGTCTTCGAAGCCCATCATGTGGCAGATGTGCAAACCCGCATCCAGCACCCGCAGAATGTTGCCGTTACCCAGCGGATACCAGGGGTCCTTGATCGAGTCCTGGCCCAGGCACACGTTCATCCCGGCGCGGTCCAGTTCGGCCACGCGGGTCACGCCGCGGCGTTTTGGAAAGCTGTCAAAGCGCCCTTGCAAGTGAATGCTTTCGGTCGGGCACGAAACGAAATTGATCCCCGAAGCCTTGAGCAGGCGAAACAGTTTCGAGCAATAGGCATTGTCGTAGGAACCCATGGCCGTGGTATGGCTGGCGGTTACCCGGCTGCCCATACCGCGGCCCCGGGCCTCTTCGGCCAGCACTTCAAGAAAGCGCGAGTGCGGGTCGTCGGTTTCGTCGCAGTGCACGTCCACCAGGCACCCGCTGCGCTCAGCCAGGTCCATCAGAAACTTGATCGAGCTGACGCCTTGCTCGCGGGTGTTTTCAAAGTGCGGAATGCCGCCGACCACATCGGCGCCCATCTCCACTGCACGGATCATCAACTCACGGCCGCCGGCGTAGGACTCGATTCCTTCCTGGGGGAAGGCGACGATTTGCAGGTCGATCAGCCCCCGGGCTTCTTCACGGACCTCGATCATCGCCTTGAGGGCAGCCAGCGTCGGGTCGGTGACGTCGACATGGGTACGCACATGCTGAATGCCATGCTCGGCCAGCATGCGGATGGTGGTGTGGGCGCGCTGTTTGGTGTCTTCATGGGTGATGGTTTCCTTGCGCTGCGCCCAGCGTTCGATGCCTTCGAACAGCGTGCCGCTCAGGTTCCACTCGGGCTGGCCCGCCGTGAGGGCGGCATCCAGGTGGATATGCGGTTCCACCAGGGGCGCGATCAGCAATTGGCCTTGAGCGTCGATATCGCCCGCCTGCGCCATCACACTGGCGCACTGCAGGGTTATGGCGCTAATGCGCTCGCCCTCGCAGCTGACCGTATACAGGCCTGGAGTTTTACGTAGCGTGGCATTGATGATGTTCATGCTTGGTCCTGTCGTTGGGCTTCGGTCATGCGCCACACGAGGAGGGCAACCGAAGCATTCATTCTGAAAAGTGGGTCATCGAGCGATTGTCCGCTGTGTTGCTCGATGCGTTGTATCCGTTGGTTGATGGTGTTTCGGTGAATGTTCAAACGCCGGGCCGCCTGCAGGGCATTGCCGTTTTCCTGGAGCAGGGCGTCCAGGGTTTCAAGCAGGCTGTGGGGTTGCTTGCGCCGGGGCTCGATCATGGAACCCAGGGTCTGCTGCACGAATGCCTCGATCACCGAGCGTTCGCCAATGGCCTGCAACAGGCGCAGCACCCCCAGCTCACTGAAATCACAGAAACCGCTGGCCGGGCGCAGATTTTCTGCAACATCCAGGGCCTGGCGCGCTTCGTTCAGCGCCTGATGGTAGTGCCCGCAATCCTCTGCCTTGCTCGCCACCCCCATGAACAGCGCCATGTCACCGATCATGGCATGCAAGTCGCGATACAGGCAGCCCAGTTCGGCGCGAATGGTTTCGCCCTCGTTCAGCAGCAGAATGAACAGATCCCCCTGGACGATGACCGGCAGCGCGCGGGGCAGGGCACGGGCCCAGATATCCAGATGATCCTGTACGGCCTGTCGCGTTTTTTGCAATAACCGTTCTGCGGCATCCGGGGCATGGTTGTCGAACAGCACGCTGACCGCCGACAGCCGCATTGCCACCAGGCGTCGCGGGCCGTCCAGAGGCAGTTTCAAGTGCGCCGCACGCTGGCGGGCAGTGGCCAGGCTCGGATAATCGCCGCTGAGCAACTGCGCCAGAATGTCGTGGCGTGAACGCTTGGTCTGGCCCATTTGTACCAGCGCCGTGCCGATCAGGTGCGTGACAATAACCATCTTCAGCAAGTACGGCTGTTCGATCAGCACCAGACCGTATTCCTCGCACAGTGCTATGACCGAGTCCGGAATACGCTGAATAAAGGCATCTCCGGTCAGGATCACCAGCCCGGCAATGCCGCTGGCGTCGCCTTCGTGCACCAGGCGCAGCAAGTTGGCCTCGTCCCGGGGATGGTTGATGCCGGTGACGAACACCAGTTCGCCGCCCATGACCCATTGCCTCAGGCCTTCGTTCTCGGCCACGTAGGGCCAGCGCACGTTGCGTTGCAGGTTGCAGGCACCGGCGCGCAGGGTCATTTCTTCCAGGCCGGCCAGCCCCAGAATTTCTGCAACCGTGAGGCTCAAATGTCCTCCTGCACGACGGGCAGCACGGCACGCCGGCGGCTGATTTCCAGCAGCAGGATGTAGCACGCGGCGGATGCGGCAATTCCAACCAGCGGCGCAATCCACGGTGAGCAGTAGGCCAGCAGTGCGCCGAAGGCGTAGGCGGTCAGGCCCGGGACGTTGTAGCGCGGCAGTTTCACACTGGCCAGCGTCGGGTATTTGCCGTGATGGCGATACCAGAAGTCGGCCATGATCACGCCCCCGATGGGCGGGATGATCGAGCCCAGCAGCACCAGAAACGGGATCAGCATTTCATACATGCCGCCAATGGCCAGCACCACGCCGACGGCAGCGGCGATCAGGGTCATGGTGCGGCGCCGTTCGCTGCGCACCAGATGGCAGGCTGCCGCCGACACGTTGTAGATGGTCGGGCCCTGGATCGTCCAAAGGTTCAGGCACAGCATGACTACCGCGGCGAACGACAGGCCCTGGAGCATCATCACGCTGACGATGTCGGCCTGTTGATAGACCATGGCGCACCATGCGCCGGCCACTATCATCAGGCCATTGCCCAGCAGAAAACTGACCACGCTGGCGATGACGGCAATCCGCCCGGTGCGCGATAGCCGGGTCCAGTTGGTGGCTTGGGTCGCGCCGCTGGCGAACGTGCCGAAGACCATGGTGATGGCGGCCGAGAAGGTCATTGCTTCGTGGGGGATTACCGCTGCCAGGCCCTTGAAGCCGCCGACATGGCGGGTGGCGATGTACATGGACACGATCAACAGGACAAACATCAGCGGCACCGAGACCCGCGACAGCACGTCCAGCCCTCTGTAGCCGATAATCGCGGTGATACTGAAGCCCAGCCCGAAAAACACCATCAGCGGCCAGGTGAAGCCTTCTGCCAGGCCGAGCATTTTCACCAGTACGATGGCCACGGTGGCCGTGCCCCAGGCGAACCAGCCTAGCTCGGCAAAACCCAGCAGAAAGTCCGAGAGACGGCTGCCGGCCTCGCCAAAGCAAAAACGCCCCATCAATACCGTATTCAGGCCGCTGCGGGCGGCAATCAGCGCCAGTGCGGCGGCATACAGGGCCAGCAGGCTGTTACCGATGGCCGCAATCCACAGCATGTCGACGAAGTTGAACGCCATGCCCAGTTTGCCGCCGGCGAACATGGTGCCGGTAAAGAACGTGAAGCTGAACAACACCATGGAAATCGATAGCAGCCCCTTGCGTGCAGAACGCGGGGCTTCGCTTAAAGGAAATTCGCCGGGTGCACTCATGTTGTATTTCTCCGCCTCGAATGGGTAGGGCCGTGGTCAGTGGCACCCTGGGGCTAGAGCAATAAGCGGGCCTGTTTCGGGCCAGATGTCAAAACAGAAAAAAGCGGGCAGAGGGCATAGAGGTCGGTGTTCAGGTTGAACATATTTGAAGGGGATTGGCGGGCAGAGGTGTGCAGAGTGATTCATTTTGTAGCGCTGATGCACCGTTGTGGGTGCTTATGGCCAATCGCCGGCTCCGACAACGGGCTGGTGACCTCCTTGTGGGGGCCGGCTTGCCAGCGCTGGACGCGGGTGTGTTGCCCATAAAAAAACCCCCGTTAAACCCAACTGTTACCAGGGTTTAACGGGGGTTTCGGTCAGGCGGTCAAGCCGTCTGACGGCTCAGCTTATTGGCAAGCTTCGCAATCCGGCTCGTCAATGGCGCAAGCCTTTGGCACCGGTGCAGGACCGGCAGGCGCGGCAACCACGTCTTCGCTGTTGTTGCCGTTGGACACCGCGTTGAGCTTGCCGGTGTTGACGGTGGACTTCTCGGTGCTGGTCGCGGCCAGGGCACGGAGGTAGTAAGTGGTTTTCAGACCACGGTACCAGGCCATGCGGTAGGTCACGTCCAGCTTCTTGCCCGAAGCGCCGGCGATGTACAGGTTGAGCGACTGAGCCTGGTCGATCCACTTCTGACGACGGCTGGCGGCGTCAACGATCCACTTGGTGTCGACTTCGAACGCAGTGGCATACAGCTCTTTAAGCTCTTGCGGGATGCGTT
Source organism: Pseudomonas paraversuta (assembly GCF_904067025.1). Classification (NCBI taxonomy): domain Bacteria; kingdom Pseudomonadati; phylum Pseudomonadota; class Gammaproteobacteria; order Pseudomonadales; family Pseudomonadaceae; genus Pseudomonas; species Pseudomonas paraversuta. The sequence continues at coordinate 3,640,553 of NZ_CAJFDA010000001.1, read as the reverse complement.
CGATCTGCTGCACGGAACCGTCGTAGTACTTCAGGTCGTTGATCATGACCGAGTCCCACAGGTCGCGGGCCTTGAGGTCGCGAACCAGGTACGGGTTGATCACGGTGAATTCGCCCGAGAGGTTCGATTTCACGTACAGGTTCTGGTAAGTCGGTTCGATCGACTGCGATACGCCAGTGATGTTGGCGATGGTGGCGGTCGGTGCGATGGCCATGATGTTGGAGTTACGGATGCCTCTCTGAACACGGGCGCGAACCGGTGCCCAATCCAGGGATTCGTTCAGGTCAACGTCGATGTACTTCTGGCCGCGCTGTTCGATCAGGATCTGTTGCGAGTCCAGTGGCAGTACGCCTTTGGACCACAGCGAACCCTGGAACGTCTCGTAAGCGCCACGCTCGTCTGCCAGGTCGCAGGACGCCTGGATCGCGTAGTAGCTGACCGCTTCCATCGACTTGTCGGCAAATTCCACGGCCGCTTGCGAGGCGTATGGAATGTGCTGCAGGTACAGCGCGTCCTGGAAGCCCATGATCCCCAGGCCGACCGGACGGTGCTTGAAGTTCGAGTTGCGGGCTTGTGGCACCGAGTAGTAGTTGATGTCGATTACGTTATCGAGCATGCGTACGGCTACATCGATGGTGCGCTTGAGCTTGTCGGTATCGAGCTTGCCGTCCTTGATGTGGTTCGGCAGGTTGATCGAGCCCAGGTTGCAGACCGCGATTTCGTCCTTGTTGGTGTTCAGGGTGATCTCGGTGCACAGGTTCGAGCTGTGGACCACGCCCACGTGCTGCTGCGGGCTGCGCAGGTTGCACGGGTCTTTGAAGGTCAGCCACGGGTGGCCGGTTTCAAACAGCATGGACAGCATCTTGCGCCACAGGTCTTTGGCCTGAATGGTCTTGAACAGCTTGATCTTGCCCGGGTACTGGGACAGGGCTTCGTAGTACTCGTAACGCTCTTCGAAGGCCTTGCCGGTCAGGTCGTGCAGGTCCGGTACTTCGGATGGCGAGAACAGGGTCCACGGGCCGTCATCGAAGACGCGCTTCATGAACAGGTCAGGGATCCAGTTGGCGGTGTTCATGTCGTGGGTACGACGACGGTCATCACCGGTGTTCTTGCGCAGCTCGATGAACTCTTCGATGTCCATGTGCCAGGTTTCCAGGTAGGCACAGACAGCGCCTTTGCGCTTGCCACCCTGGTTAACGGCTACGGCGGTGTCGTTCACTACTTTGAGGAACGGGACCACGCCCTGGGATTTGCCGTTGGTGCCCTTGATCCATGAACCCAGTGCACGTACCGGAGTCCAGTCGTTGCCCAGGCCACCGGCGAATTTGGACAGCATGGCGTTGTCGTGGATCGCGTGGTAGATGCCCGACAGGTCGTCCGGAACTGTGGTCAGGTAGCAGCTGGACAGCTGTGGACGCTGGGTGCCGGCGTTGAACAGGGTCGGAGTCGAAGCCATGTAGTCGAAGGACGACAACAGGTTGTAGAACTCGATGGCACGGTCTTCTTTTTGCTTCTCTTCGATTGCCAGGCCCATGGCCACGCGCATGAAGAAGATCTGCGGCAGTTCGAAACGCACGCCATCCTTGTGGATGAAGTAACGGTCGTACAGGGTTTGCAGGCCCAGGTAGGTGAACTGCTGATCGCGCTCGTGGTTGATCGCCTTGCCCAGTTTTTCCAGGTCAAAGGTCGCCAGCACCGGGTTCAGCAAATCGAACTCGATACCTTTGGCGATGTAGGCCGGCAGGGCTTTGGCGTACAGATCGGCCATCTCGTGGTGAGTCGCGCTTTCTGCCACTTCGAGGAAGCTCAAGCCTTCGGCACGCAGGGTGTCCATCAGCAGGCGAGCGGTTACGAAGGAGTAGTTTGGCTCACGCTCTACCAGGGTGCGGGCGGTCATCACCAGGGCGGTGTTGACGTCGCTCAGGGCTACGCCGTCGTAGAGGTTTTTCAGGGTTTCGCGCTGGATCAGGTCGCCGTCAACTTCTGCCAGACCTTCGCAGGCCTCGGTGACGATGGTGTTCAGGCGGCCCATGTCCAGAGGTGCGAACGTGCCGTCAGCGCGGGTGATACGAATCGACGGGTGAGCCTGGACAGTGTCTTCGGCCGGGGCGCGGTTAGCACGCTCCTTGGAGCGGGCATCGCGGTAGATCACGTAGTCGCGAGCCACTTTTTGCTCGCCGGCGCGCATCAGGGCCAGTTCAACCTGGTCCTGGATTTCTTCGATGTGGATGGTGCCACCCGATGGCATGCGACGCTTGAAGGTCGCGGTGACTTGTTCAGTCAGGCGCGCAACAGTGTCGTGAATGCGGGACGAGGCGGCAGCTTTGCCACCCTCAACTGCGAGAAACGCTTTGGTGATGGCGACGGTGATCTTGTCATCGGTGTAAGGAACAACAGTCCCGTTACGTTTGATCACGCGCAATTGGCCTGGCGCGGTCGCAGACAGATCCAGATTTGAATCGGAACCCTGCGAGTTCTCGCGAGTTGTGTCGGTTTGCATGGGGGGGTGTCTCCACATTCTCTATGTTTGTTTGGGCACCTTTTGGGGGCCCACCGTTCCGTCCTGAAGCACTACAACCGACGATCAAGCCGGGTATAACAACTTCGGGACGTACAGAAAGGGGGGTTAAGCCGCTTCCGTGCCGAAGTCCTGGGGTTGCGCGTACCGGCGCAAATCCTGTTCCTGATGGGTGACAGTATTTTTACTGCAACACCCGGGCCGCTTTCCGGCTTTTACGCTGGAAACCGGCTGCCATCCGCATGCGCGGTTTGGACTTTAAAAGCGTGTTTACTCAAACCCGACAGGCGCGAGAAAAGGACTTGAAATTCTCGTCTGAGTTGTGTTGGGTTTTTGGCCTAAAACCCTATATGTGGGGTTGTTTGGCCGAATAGATACAAGATATGCGTTTTGCCGAGTCTCTGCAACGTAGGATCTTGGCTTGAATCACTGCGTGTTTTGTGTATGAAAGCGTAAAAAACCGTGTAGGCCCCATGGGCTCGGCTTCAGACCGTTTGTCACCAAATTTTGCCGGATTAAACGCCCCGGACTGAATTTTGAGGGCGCGAACCCTACCACAAAAAACAGCGCTGTCCGAACGCATTTTCAGGCGCGTGCAAAGATAGGAAAGGTCAAGGGGATATTGGTGTTTCAAGACACCGCAAAGGCCTTGGCTGACCTTTGCGGCAGATGCGGGAAATTACAACAATTGGAAGCTGTTTTGCTGCACGTTCTGCGAATCAAGGCCGATCATCACCTCGAACTCACCGGGCTCGGCGACGTATTTCAATTGCGGGTTGTAGAACTTCAGCGCGTTCTCGTCGATGTTGAACTGCACGACTTTCTGCTCTCCGGCCTTGAGCATGATTTTCTGGAAGTCCTTCAACTCCTTGAGCGGCCGGCTCATGGAGGCGGCGACATCATGCAGGTAGAGCTGGACCACGGTTTCGCCATCGCGCTTGCCAGTGTTTTTCACGGTCACGCTGGCGGTCAGTGATGCCCCGGGTTTCAGGGTTTTGGCGGACAGGCTGACGGCCGACAGGCTGAAATCGGTGTAGCTCAGGCCATAGCCAAAAGGGTACAGCGGGGTGTTTGCCTCGTCGAAGTACTGCGAGGTGTAGTTGCCCGGCTTGCCCGGGGTAAAGGGCCGGCCAATGCTCAGGTGGCTGTAGTAGGTCGGAATCTGCCCCACAGAGCGCGGGAAGGTGATGGGCAGCTTGCCGGAGGGGTTGTAGTCGCCGAACAGGACATCGGCAATGGCATTGCCGCCTTCAGTACCGCTGAACCAGGTCTCCAGCACGGCATCGGCCTGCTGCTGTTGCAGGTCGATCGACAGCGGCCGGCCATTCATGAGCACCAGCACCAACGGCTTGCCAGTGGCCTTGAGGGCTGTGATCAGGGCGCGCTGGCTGGCTGGCATGTCCAGGCTGGTGCGGCTCGACGACTCGTGGGACATGCCCCGCGACTCGCCCACCACAGCCACCACCACATCGGCCTGCTGCGCCGCCTTGACCGCTTCGTCAATCATCACATGGGCCGGGCGCGGGTCGTTGGTCACTTCCGGGCTGTCGAAGTTCAGGAAGTTCAGATAGTCGACGATTTTCTGGTCGTCGGTGATGTTGGCGCCCCGGGCATAAATCAGCGTGCCCTGCTGGCCGAGTGCGTTGCGCATGCCGTCAAACACGGTGACCGATTGCGCCGGCTGGCCATTGGCCGCCCAGCTGCCCATGATGTCGATCGGTGCCTTGGCCAACGGGCCCACCAGAGCGATGCGTGCCTGTTTTTTCAGTGGCAGGGTCTGGTCCTGGTTCTTCAGCAGGACCAGACTCTTGCGCGCCACTTCGCGGGCTTCGCGCCGGTGCAGGCGGCTATCGGCGTTGGCATCGGCCGGATCGTCCTGGGCCTTGCCGATCCGCAGGTACGGGTCGGCAAACAGACCCATGTCGTATTTGGCCCCGAGCACTTCGCGCACCGCATTATCCAGATCGCTTTGTGGCACTTCGCCCGACTTCAGCAAGCCCGGCAATTCTTCGCCATAGACCTTGTCGTTCATGCTCATGTCGATGCCGGCCTTGATTGCCAGCTTGGCGGCTTCGCGCCCGTCCTTGGCGACGCCGTGCCTGATCAGCTCGATGATAGCGCCATGGTCGCTGACGGCGACCCCTTTGAAGCCCCAGTCCTTGCGCAGCAAATCCTGCATCAACCACATGTTGGCGGTGGCCGGGATACCATTGATCGAGTTCAGCGCCACCATCACCCCGCCAGCGCCGGCATCAATTGCGGCGCGGTACGGAGGCAAGTAATCCTGGTACATGCGCACCGGGCTCATGTCGACGATGTTGTAGTCCCGGCCACCTTCCACTGCGCCATACAGGGCGAAGTGCTTGACGCTGGCCATGATGTTGCCGGGCAGGGCGGGTGAAACTCCCTGATAGGCGTGGACCATGACTTTGGCAATGCGCGATACCAGGTAGGTGTCTTCGCCAAAACCTTCCGAGGTGCGCCCCCAGCGCGGGTCGCGGGCAATGTCGACCATCGGCGCGAAGGTCAGGTCAATACCGTCGGCGCTGGCTTCTTTGGCGGCAATCCGGCCGCTCAGGCCGATGGCGTCCATGTCCCAGCTGGAGGCAAGGGCCAGGCTGATAGGGAAAATGGTGCGATGACCGTGAATCACGTCGTAGGCAAAAAACATCGGGATTTTCAGGCGGCTGCGTTGAGCGGCATCCTGCATCGGACGGTTTTCGGCGCGGGTGATCGAGTTGAACGTGCCGCCGATACGGCCTGCAGCGATTTCCTTGCGAATCATCTCGCGGGGCATTTCCGGGCCGATGCTGATCAGGCGTAGTTGGCCGATCTTTTCATCGACCGTCATTTGTTTGAGCAGATCAGCCACAAACACATCTTTGGGCGGGAGCGGTGTCGGCGGGTTCTGGGCTAAAACCGAGTGACTGGCCAGACTAAGGGCCAGGCCCAGCAAATACATATTTCTCATGACATTCTTCTACGCGGCCGCTCTCTTAAAGCGAGGGATGGCCCGCGCTTTTGAAGCGATATTGTTCTGTGGGGGATGTAAGGACTACTTAACTTAAAAATTACCCTATCGTTAAGGTAAGTATTCCCACATGGCAGGCAGTCTTTTAGCTGATTAGCTACCAGCAATCCAGTGTTGCCGGGAGATATTCAGTCACGGTGAGGGAGTTTTTCCACAGGGTATGCGGTCAATAAACTCAATCGGGTTATTTCGGAGCGTCACAAGCATGGAATTACAAAGCGTTAGGTCCTCGGGCTGGAAAGTCATCGCGCTGCTGGCGTTGAGCAGTCTGCTGGCGGGATGCGGGATCAATACCATTCCGACCCTGGACGAGCAGGTCAAGGCGGCCTGGTCGCAAGTGCAGAACCAATACCAGCGGCGTTCCGACTTGATCCCCAACCTGGTGGAAACGGTCAAAGGTGCGGCCAGGCAAGAGCAGGCGACCCTCACCGCAGTGATTGAGGCACGGGCCAAGGCAACGTCGATCCAGGTGGATGCCAGCACCCTGAACAATCCGGAAAAACTCAAACAGTTCCAGGATGCACAGAACCAGCTGACCGGAGCCTTGAGCCGTCTGATGGTGGTGTCCGAGCGCTATCCGGACCTCAAGTCCAATCAAAACTTCCTCTCCTTGCAGTCGCAACTTGAAGGCACGGAAAACCGCATCAGCGTGGCCCGTCGCGACTTCATCCAGGCAGTTGAACGTTACAACACCGAAATCCGCACCTTCCCCGGCCGTTTGTGGCATGCCGTGATGTACAGCGACTTGCCGATTCGCCCGACTTTCGAGGCCACCGCACCGGATGCCGACAAAGCCCCGGAAGTGAAGTTCTAACCACCGCCTGGCCCTGCACTTACTGGGGGGCAAGCTGCCGAGGTGCTGATGCGCGTATCAAAACCGGGTTTGGGTCTGTTGCTGTGGCTATTTATAGCCACCGCACAGGCACTCACTTTTCCGACGCTGAGCGGGCGGGTGGTGGATGACGGGCAGATGCTCGACCCCGCCACACGCCAGCAACTGGCGCAAACACTGGAAGCCCACGAAAAAGCCACCGGCGAGCAAGTGGTGGTGGTTACGGTGGCGGATCTGCAAGGGACTCCCATTGAGGATTTCGGCTACCAGTTGGGCCGGGCCTGGGGTATCGGGCAAAAGGATAAAAACAACGGCGCCCTGCTGATCGTCTCGCGTGATGACCGCAAACTGCGGATCGAGGTCGGCTACGGTCTGGAAGGCCGCCTGACCGATGCGCAATCCTCGGTCATCATTAATCAGATCATTACCCCGGCCTTCAAAGCCGGTAACTTCAGCCAGGGCATCAGCGACGGTGTTGCCGCGATCCTGCAAGTGTTGGGTGGCGATCCCGTGCCTGAGCCGGCCTACGCCAGCGGGCAGGGCGATGGCAGTGACTTGATGACCGAGCACCCCGGTGTGGTGTTACTGCTATTTCTGTTGTTCGTTGTGGTCGTGGCTGTCTGCCAGTTTTACGGCATTTGCAACTCGGGCGGCGGCGGTGGCACCCGCTCCGGCGGGTTCGGTGGCGGGGGCTTCGGTGGCGCAGGCGGTGGCGGCTTTCGGGGTGGCGGCGGCAGTTTTGGCGGCGGCGGAGCTTCCGGCGGCTGGTAATTCACTTATTTAACGGGCATCGACACTCATGGCTTTACTTACCCCACAGCAACAACAGCAGGTTGCCGACGCGGTAACCCGCGCCGAACAGCGTACCGACGCCGAAATTGTCACCGTGCTGGCGCCGCGCGCGGATGATTACAGCTATATCCCCTTGTTATGGGCCAGCCTGATCGCCCTGGTGGTACCCGCTCTGGTGCACTTTTTGATCGGCGGTCTGCAGATTTACGGCTTGCTGATGTTGCAGTGGGCCTGCTTCGTCTTCCTCAGCCTGATCTTTCGCCTGCCGGCCATCACCACCCGCTTGATCCCGCCGCGCATTCGGCATTGGCGCGCGAGCAATCTTGCCCGGCGCCAGTTTCTCGAACAAAAACTGCATCACACCCGGGATCGCACCGGCGTGCTGATTTTTGTCAGCGAAGCCGAGCGCTATGTCGAGATTCTGGTGGACGAAGGGATATCGCAACATCTGGACGACAGCGATTGGGGCAGCATCGTCAGTGATTTCACGCGCCGTGTGGCATTGGGTCATACGGCTGAAGGCTTTATTTCCTGCATCGATGCCTGTGCCGAACTGCTGGAGCGGCATGTGCCGAAAACCCATCCGCGCAATCAATTGCCCAATCGGCTGGTGATGTTGTAATCGCCGCTGGCTGAAATAACCCCGTGCCCCTGGCGGCGAACGCGCCTAAAATAGCCGCCATTGCTTTTCAGATTCCCCCTCCTGCATCCCCCGAGGCACCTTTTTCAATGTCAGTGACTGCTACCACCGCCCCGTCTGTGCCGGATCATCGTGCGCAATTTTTGCACTTGCTGGAAACCGGCCTGGCCCAGAACTCCTTTATCAAACTGGTACTGGCCAAGTATGTCGGGCCAGAGGCCGAGCTGCAGCGGATCATCATCAAGCAAGTCACGGTCAAGGATCAGCCTTGCCTGTCGTTTGTGTACCGTTACAAAACCCGCGATATCACCAAGAACTTCCCCCTTGAAGAGGGCGTGGCCAATATCGCCGGGCTGTTGCCTGAAGCGTTTAAAAACGCGCATTTGCTGACCCTGACCGACGAAGTGCAGCTGGAATACAGCAAAAAGGGCAAAAGCTCGCTGTTCAAAGGTAAAAGCCAGCAGGAGCGTGAACTGCCGTCGGCTGAGCATAATCGTGAGAAAAATCGCTTCCTGGACCTGACCCGGCCGTTTTTGGCGGATCTGGGGGTCACCAACAAGCAGCAAGAACTGATCCCGGCGATGTCGCGCAAGTGGAAGCAGATCAACAAATTCATCGAGGTGTTTTCCCACGCCTTGAGCAACTCGCCGCTCCAGCTCGATCAACCGGTCAAGGTGGTGGATTTCGGTTCGGGCAAGGGTTACCTGACCTTTGCCATTCACGATTACCTGCGTCACAGCCTCAAGGCTGAAGGTGTGGTCACCGGGGTTGAGCTGCGTGAAGACATGGTCACGCTGTGCAACAACGCCGCCCAGCGCCTGGAGCACCCGGGCCTGTCCTTTCAGCATGGTGACGTACGCAGCTTTGCGCCGACCCCGATTGACGTGATGATCGCCCTGCATGCGTGTGACATTGCCACCGACTATGCGATTCATATGGGCATTCGTTCGGGGGCGGCGATCATCATGTGCTCGCCGTGCTGCCATAAGCAGATTCGCCTGCAGATCCAGAGCCCGGCGCTGCTCAAGCCGATGCTGCAATACGGGTTGCATCTTGGCCAGCAGGCCGAAATGGTCACCGACAGCTTGCGTGCGCTGTTCCTTGAGGCCTGCGGTTATGAAACCAAAGTGTTTGAGTTCATTTCCCTGGAACACACCAACAAAAACAAAATGATCCTCGCGGTAAAACGCGACGAACCCCTGGACCCGGCGCAGTTGCTGGTGAAAATCCAGGAGCTCAAGGCGTTTTACAACATTCAGGAGCACTGCCTGGAAACCTTGCTGCAGGCGGACGGTTTGTTGAAGTAAGCCTGTAACAAGCCTGCGGGCGGGCACGTAGTACCTGGCTATTACCCGCGTGGGCCCTCAGGGGGTACCTTGGCTACTCTTATCAGTCCAAGGCTTACCCCGGAGGAGAACTCACCATGGCGGCGAAAAAAATTCTGATGCTGGTTGGCGACTACGTTGAAGACTACGAAGTGATGGTGCCGTTTCAGGCGCTGTTGATGGTGGGTCATCAGGTTCACGCAGTGTGCCCCGGCAAAACCTCGGGGCAGACCGTTCGCACGGCGATTCATGACTTCGAGGGCGATCAGACCTACAGCGAGAAGCCGGGTCATCTATTCGCCCTGAATTTCGATTTCGACAAAGTCCGGGCCAGTGACTATGACGCGCTGGTGGTACCAGGTGGCCGAGCTCCGGAATACCTGCGGTTGAACGAAAAGGTTCTGGAACTGGTTCGTGAATTCGATAAGGCCGGTAAGCCAATTGCTGCTGTGTGCCATGGCGCGCAATTGCTGGCGGCTGCCGGAACGCTGCAAGGCCGCGAGTGCAGTGCTTACCCGGCCTGCGCCCCGGAAGTGCGATTGGCCGGCGGTACTTACATTGATATCGACGTGACCAAGGCCCATGTGCAAGGCAACCTGGCGACGGCGCCTGCGTGGCCGGCGCATCCTGCCTGGCTGGCGGCGTTTCTTGGGTTGTTGGGTACGACCATTACCTTGTAAGAAGAGGGTGCGACCATGTGTGAGCTATATGTCAAAGCCGATCCGATTCTTTACGAGTCGCGCTCGCGCTCCTTGCGTATTTGCGGCGTGGTCACCACCTTGCGCCTGGAAAACCAGTTCTGGGACATCCTCAGCGAGATTGCTGAAACCGATGGCATGACCACCAACCAGCTGGTGGCCAAGCTCTACGAAGAGGTGATGGATTATCGGGGCGAAGTGGTCAACTTCGCCTCGTTCCTGCGGGTAAGTTGCAGCCGCTACCTGAGCCAGCGCCGGGTGCAGGCGCCGGAATTGAATTTGGTGGGGCGCAAGCAGGGTTGAGCCACTCTCTTGTAGCCGCTGCCGACAGGCTGCATCCGGTGGCGAAGCTGTCCTGAGGTCGGTGTGCGAGGTATCTGCAGTTTTAGAAGAACCGGGTCACGCTGACTTTGGCGTTACGGCCCTGGCTGTAGGCATTTTCTCCGCTGAGCATCGGGCGATAGCTCTTGTTGAACAGGTTATCCACCGTGAAGTTGACCTCGGTGCCTTTGAGGTAGGGCTGAGTCGGTTTCCAGTTGGCAAACAGGCCCTGTACGTTGTAGCCGTCATTGTCGTAGTGGTCCCAGTAGCGGTCGCCCAGGGCACTGATATCGCTGCTGTAGTAGTTATCGCTCGGCAAGCGGTCAGTCTTGCGCACGAACTCGCCTTTCCAGCCGATTCGGGCATCCCAGGCCGGAATTTTCGTGCCCAGTACGGCCACCCACTTGGGCGCAGGAACATCTCGGGCCCATACGTCGGGGCCCCAGGGATTGGTGTAGGCGCCTTGGTGTTTGCCGGTCATCCATGCGTACGACAGCGATCCAAAGAGGTAAGTGGCCTCGTAGAAGCTTTCGATCTCAAAGCCCTTGATGGTCACGCTACCAATGTTGCGGTAGTTCGGCATGTTGGGGCCGCAGTCTTGTGTCATGCCGCCTGACGCGGTTTGCGCTGCACAACCCACGCCCGTGGCTTTGAAAATCTCATCGTCGATCTTGTTGCTGAACAGGGTGGTGCGGATCAGTGCGTGGTCGCTGTCGCCAAAGATCTGATCGAACGTGGTGATATTGCCCCCGCGCCAGCCAGTGATGCGCTCCGGCTTGAGGCCGAGGCTGGTGGACGTTCGGCCGCCAATGGCCTGGACTTCGTACTGTTCGTCGATCACCGGGGCGCGCCAGGTTTTGCTGTAGTCGACAAACAGGGCGGTCTGCGGGGTTATTTTCCAGAACGCTGACAGGCGCGGCGACCAGCCGGTGTAGGTTTTGGCGCTGTAGTCATGGCCCAGTTCCAGGTGGTTGTAGTAGGGCGCATCGTTCTCCTGGCCACGATTTCGAACATGGTCATAGCGCATCGACGGCGTCAGAGTGAAATCACCGAGGGTGATGGCGTCCTGGATATAAAAGCTGTTGGTGTCCACCTTGCCGGCGGGCATAAAGCCTGGCTGGTAATGGCCATAGTTGTATTTTTCTACTTCGTAGGTCTTGCCCGGCATCCACATGTTCACATCGCGTTCATGTTTGCGAAACTGCACGCCGGTGGTGACTGCATGGTCCAAGGGGCCGGTGGCAAACAGGCTGATGTTTTCGATCTGGAGCATGTCATCGGTGTAGCCGGTTTCCATCTTGCGCCCGCCGCTGGTGGGCTGGATGAAGGCCTGTTCGCCGCGCTCGTCGGTCTGCTCGGTGTTGGAGTGCGAGTACTTCACTTCCAGATCAAGCAGAGGGTTATCGATGGGCTCGTAGTTGTATTTGGCCGACCAGGTGGTGTCGACGGTCGAACGGGTGGACAGGTAGCGCTGCGAAGCAATGTCGTAACCGTATTTATCGATGTTGGCCTGGCTCGGCGGCGCCGGGTAGCTGACAGCCGAGAACGGGACCCACAAGTGGTTGTTCGATTGCGAGTAGGACATTGCGACGCTGTGCTCGTCGGTCAGGTGCAGGTTGAGCTTGAGCAGTTGCGCATCCAGGTCCTGGGCCGTATTGGGCAGGCGCAAGGGGTTCACCGGGTAGACATTGCCGGGGTTGGGCATGTTATCCGCGAGCTTCATGTCATCGCCGTCGCGTTTGGTGTAGTACACCAGCGCATCGGCGCGGCCATCCTCGGTCCGGCCGTAGGCGGCGCCACTGTAGACCTGTTGATGGTCGTTGCTGCTGTAACCGTACTTGAGCATGGCGCCCAGGTCTTTGCCTTCTTCCAGCAGGTCCGGTGCGTCTTTGGTTTCCATGTGCACGACGCCACCAAAACCGCCATTGCCGGTGCGGAAATCGTGGGGGCCCTTTTCTACTGCAAGGCGTTTGATCAGTTCAGGTTCGATGAAGATCGTGCCTTGCTTGTAGCGCTCAAAACCGCTTTTGGTCGCGCCATCAACGGTCATCTGGACGTCTTCGGCTTCGCCCATGCCCCAGATGTTGATGGTCTGGCCGCCCGGTTTCAGGGAGCCGCCGAGGTTGATGCCCGGCAAGGTGGCCAGCAGGCTGGGAATGTTATTGGCCTGATACCTGTTGATTTCGGTTTGGGTCATGGTCGACTTGCCGACGTTGCTGGAGTCGACTTCGTTGCCGTTGCCTACCACGCTGACCGCGCCCAGCTCCAGGCTGTTGCTGGTGGTGATGCCTTCTTCCCGGGGGCGCACAACATAGGTGCGGTCGACCTGGATCAGACTGAAATCCGTGCCTTTGAGCAACCGGTTGATCGCCTCTTGCGGGCTGAAAGTGCCACTTAGGGCCGGGGCTTGCACATTGCGTAACAAGGCTTCGTCAAACAGCAGCTGGATTTTTGCCTGCTGTGCCACATCACTCAATGAGCTGGCCAGCGATTGCGCCGGCAGTTGCAACTGGATCGATTCGGCATGGGCGTGCAGGCTGACCGCCATACACGCAGCGAGCAATCCAGTACGTGTGCACAAGTGCGAGAAGTGATGTGGTGCGCGAAACATGAAATCCCCCGGTGCGGCAACAAAGGCCAAAAAAGACATGCGTTAGCAGACCGAAGGAAGACGCGGCACAAAGAGAAAACCACATATGCGAATGAAAAATATTCGCATATGTTTTTTAGCGGGGCTCGATACGGATTTTTCCGTTATCCAGCAGGTGATTTTTCACCGGGATCAGCGCGGGTAAAGCCTTGACCAGAGCCAAGGGGTCACTGACATCCAGATTGCCCGAGACCTTGTAGCGGCCAAGCGGGCCGTCTGCCAGCTCGATCACCCCGGGGCGGTATAAGTCCAGCTCGTCCACCAGGCTGGCCAGTTCACGATTGCGAAAGGACAGATGCCCGCTGCGCCAGTCAGCCACTTCACCCGGGCTGAGACTTTGCTCCTCAAGCGAGCCTTTGGCGTAGTCGTAAGTGGCACGCTGTGAGGCGCCCAGCAAGGCGGCCGACTTGCCATCGGGGATAAACGCGACTTGCCCGTGGGCGACACTCACCACCAATTGACGCTGGCTGCGGCGCACATCAAAACCGGTGCCGACGACCCGGACCCGCGCATGGCCGGCGTGTACCACCAGCGGCTGTTCCTTATTGGCGGCCACTTCGATATAGAGCTGGCCCCGATCCAGATAGATGTCCCGCTGACTGGCGCTGAAGTCGATGCGCAAACGGGTGTTGGCATTGACGGTCAAGGTGCTGCCGTCGGGCAGTCTGACGGTTTTTGCGTCCTGACTCTGGGTTGCGATCTGTTGTTGATGCAGCTGTACCGGGGTACCGATATTGAGTGCAAACACGGCGCATAACACTGCTGCGGCCGTTGCCAGGGCAAACACTGAGCGGCGGCGCCGGGGCTGGGGCACGGGTTTATTCAACTGCTTGAGTTCGCCGAGATCGGCCCACAGAGACTCAAATTCGGCATATGCCCGGGCATGGGCAGGGACGGCCTTCCAGCTGTTGAATTGCTCGCGGCAATTGCTGTCGGGTTGATTGCGATTACGCGCAAACCAGGTGGCCGCCTGTGCGTCGATGCTCTCGTGAGCGGTCATTTGAAAAGGGGTCATTGTGGCTGCTCCTTGCCGCTGTCCCGTTGTAAATGTCGCTTGCAGTGAAGCAAGGCAAAGGCAATGTGCTTTTCCACCATGCTGACGGAGATTCCCATACGTTCGGCAATCTGCGCCTGACTCAAGCCTTCAAAACGATGCAGCATAAGGGCTTCGCGGCGTCTGGGCGAGAGTTCTGCGAGCACGGCTTTGAGTTGCTCGAGATATTGCAGGCGTTGTGCGCCAGCCATCGGCTCATCCCTCTCGTCGGTCAGGGGCTCGGGTTGACCCGCACTCTGTTCGCTGTGCACCGCTTGGCGTACCTGTTGGCGACGCCAGTGATCGCGTAACAGATTGCGCGCCATCTGGAACAGAAAGGCCCGCGGCTGCTCGACTTTGGCCCGGTCCTGATAACCCAGCCATTGGGTGAATACATCCTGGGTCATGTCAGCTGCATCGCTGGCGTTGTCCGTGCGTTTGCGCAGGAAGTGCAGAATCTGTGTGTAGAACTCGCGCAAGGATTCGGCCACTGGCGGGTCAGGTTTGAAGCGGGACATGAAGATCCTTAAGGATGCAGCGATGCAAACAAGTCGCGAATGGTATCGAGAATTATTGCTATTTGTCTCGCTGGAAATTCATCTTTGCGCTTATTGCGGCGGATAAATGGCTAAATACCCTGTGGCCGCTTTACTGAAGAAGGGAAAAATCCCTACTACAGCAGGAGAGTGGTTATGTCAGGTTGGTACGAGTTGAGCAAAACCAGCAACGGACAGTTCCGTTTTGTCTTGAAGGCGGCAAACGCCGAAACGATTTTGGTCAGTGAGCACTACACCACCCTGGCGGCGGCCAAAGCCGGGATTGCCTCGGTGCAGGCCAATAGCCCCCATGATGAGCGCTATGAGAAGAAGGTCGCCAAAGACGGCAAGCCGTACTTCAACCTCAAGGCGGCGAATCACCAGATCATTGGTACCAGCGAGCAGTACAGCGCCGAGGCGGCGCGGGACAAAGGCATAGCCAGCGTCAAAACCAACGGGCCGACCACGCAGATCAAAGAAAAATTTTGATGACCCCATTGGTCTGAGCCTGCTGGCGAAGGTGTCACTGGGTTTTCAAGGGCAAAACATCAGTGTCATTTTCGGCAGCAGGCCCGGGTGTTGCGGGAGCGTCAGCGCAGGATTTTCAAGATTTGCTGCAATTGTGAAACGGCGCTTTCAGACAGTGGAAATACCGGCAGGCGCGGGTCCCCAGCCTCAATGCCGGTAAGGCGCAGGCCTGCCTTGATAGTTGCGGGCAAGCCGCCTTTTAGAATGAACTGCAGAAGTGGCAATTGGCGATAGAACAGCTCGCGGGCTGTTTTCAGGTCGTTGGCCAGTACCGCTTCATACAACCCCAGATTGAGTGCCGGAATCAGGTTCGGTGCAGCCGTACACCAACCTTTGGCTCCGGCCGCGAACGCTTCCAGTGCCAGCGGGTTGCAACCGTTATAAAACGGGATCTGCCCCTCGCCCAGCTGTTGCAGGCGATGCATGCGCTGAATGTCGCCGGTGCTTTCCTTGACCATGGTGACGTTTTCAACCGCATTGAAAATGCGCAGGATCAATTCGACCGACATGTCCGTACCGCTGGTGGCCGGGTTGTTGTAGAGCATGATCGGAGTGCTGATGCTGTGGCCAATGGCGCGGTAGTGAGCGAGGATTTCGGCTTCGCTGAGTTTCCAGTAGGCGGCCGGCAAGACCATCACCACATCGGCGCCATATTGCTCGGCAAGGCGCGCGCGCCGCACAGCCTTGGCAGTGGTCAGGTCGGACACACTGACTATGGTCGGTACCCTTTTGGCGACATGGGCCAGGGTGAACTGGCTGACTTGATCCCATTCGGCGTCGCTCAAGTACGCGCCTTCGCCGGTGCTGCCCAGGGGGGCAATGGCGTGAACACCGCTGTCGATCAGTTGGTCGATGGAGCGTCCCAGTGCGCTCAGGTCAATCTGTTCGCCGTCGGCGGTAAACGGGGTGATGGTGTAGCCGATGATGCCGTGAATGTTTGAGGTCGACATGAAGTATCTCCGTTTCAACAGGTAGGTGGGCTCAGTTCAGGCAATCGGCATGACGACGCAGGTTTTGCCGGGCGTAGTAATTGAATGCGGCAGCGTGACGTTTAGGACGGCTGATCCAGTCATGGGCTTCGCGACCCAGCGCCGGCTCGACGGGTTTGATAGTGCCGGCCGCCATCGCCAGCAGTTGCAGCTTGGCGGCGCGCTCGATCAGTTGCGCGATCACGCAGGCTTCTTCGATGCTGGCCCCGCTCGACAACTGGCCGTGGTGCGAGAGCAGGATCGCGCGTTTGGCGCCCAGCGCCCGGGTGATGATTTCACCTTCTTCATTACCCACCGGCACCCCCGGCCAACCTTCCAGAAAAGCGCAGTCTTCGTACAGCGGGCAGAGATCCATGTGCGACACCTCAAGCGGCACTTCCAGCATCGACAGTGCGGCTACGTGGGTCGGGTGAGTGTGGATGATGCAGTTCACATCCGGGCGGGCGCGGTAGACCCAGCTGTGAAAGCGGTTGGCCGGGTTCGGCATGCCGTGGCCTTCGAGTACTTCCAGGTCTTCATTGACCAGCAATAGATTGCCGGCAGTTATTTCGTCGAATCCTAGGCCCAGTTGTTGGGTGTAATAGGTGCCGGGTTGTGGCCCGCGAGCCGTGATTTGCCCGGCCAGACCAGAGTCGTGGCCGTTTTCAAAGAGGATGCGGCAGGTCAGGGCCAGCTTTTGCCGGTCAGTCCACGTATTATCCGCCAGCGTATTTTGCATCTGTACAAGCGCTTGCTTGACCAGCTGCTCTTTCGGGAGTGCTAATGTCTTGGCCATGTCGGTGTCCTTTGCAGTGATTGCCGGATTGCCTGCCCCGTAGCCTGGAAAGTGGCGGGGCAGCGCATATGACACTTAAGAGGCTATATGACACAAAGTGTCATTGGCAAGAGAAACCCGCGTCTCCTTTGATGGATTAATTGCTATACATGTCTATCCGCTTGAAATTACTCAGAAAAAAACTGGGCGTTACCCTTGAGGTGCTGGCCGAAAAATCCGGCATGACCAAGAGTTACCTGTCCAAAGTTGAGCGCGGCCTTAATACGCCGTCGATCGCCGCGGCGCTTAAATTGGCCAGGGCACTGAATGTGAACGTCGAGGAGCTGTTCTCGGAGGACAGCGCACGGCTGGACAACTACAGCCTGGTGAGAAGTGATCAGCGCCAGTTGCTGTCGGGCACCGGGCAGTCACCTGGTTATGCAGTGCTGGCGCATCAGGTCAGCGAGCGCAACCTGCTGCCGTTCATGATGTTCCCCCCTTTCGAATTCGCCGATCCCAGCTTCAAGGAGCATGCGGGCGAAGAGTTTTTGTTCGTGCATGAGGGGGCAGTAGAGGTGGACTTCATGACTGAGCGGGTCATTTTGCAGAAGGGCGATGCCTTGCATTTCAACGCCCAAAAGCCCCACCGTTTACGTTCGGTGGGGCAGGTTCAGGCGCAGTTGCTGGTGGTGGTCAATAGCAGGGATGACTAGGGATTGCGGGCCCTTTTCCCGTAGCGGGAGGGGAACGGATTCAGACCTCCACCGGCACCGAGTGCCTGGTGTAGCCAAGCGGGTGGGTTTTCGAATTATAGAAGCGTAATGTCAGCTTTTTGTCTGCAAATAGCGCCGCGTAGTGGTGCTTCTGAAAGCGGATAAAGGCTTCGTTGCGCGGGTAAATCGAGATCCACAGGGTTTTCAGCGGCGCCTGGCGCAGGGCATCAATCAGGTGCTGATCCTGCTCTCCCAGGCTGTGACCAAAGATGCACAAGCTGTCTTTGTGGCTCATCAACTGTTCATGGCAAAACGACAGGTAATCCGAGTGACGAATGGATTTACGCTTGTCGTCGCTGTTGCTTTCGCTGACAAACAGCGGCACATCGTCCAGGGCGCTGATCGAGTGATTAATCGCGAAGTTACTTAGCAGCACGGGTGGCGTGGCGTTGATCTTGCGCGCCTTGCCTTCCTGGTTTTTCACCAGGTGCAGGCCGCCGTGCAGGTAAAGCACGCGGGTGGATTTGCTCTTGCCCAGTGCTGCACCCAGTTCGAAGGTAGCCCCGGGGCTGTCGAACAAGTCATTGAACTGTTTTGGCGCCTGCATCACAGCCCAGGGGGTGAGCAGGTCGTAGTTGGAGCAGTACACCGTGGCGTAGCGCGCCAGCTCCTGGTTCCAGCATGCCAGGGTTTCGGGTTGAATCAGGCGCCAGGGGATATGTACGTCCTGGGTGCTGTTGATCAAGGCTTCCTTGATGGCGTAGTAGCGTTTGCGCGGCGAAGCCGAGTTGATGGCCAGGGCCTTGTTGACCTTGCTTGCGGTTTTGAGTGCACTTAACACGTGCTCGAAATTGCGCGTACTCAGTGCTTCGAACACGCTGAGTTCGGTCTGGCTGAGGGGCTTTTCGGCGACGCTTTTGGCTTTTTCGAATAGCGAGTCGTAATAAAAGTCATGCCACACGGCCATGCTTGCGCCGTTACCAATCAGCAGTCCGCTGCACGCTGTGCCGGTGCTCAGTGCATTCCAGTCTTCTAGTTCTGCATCAAATTCCTGGAAGGGGGTCATGGCAAATATCGTCTCAAGGCGGGGGCAAAGCAGGACTTTATCACGCTCAAGTGTTGAGCCAGATCAACATTGGTGTACCAAAACAGGTTGAAGCTATGCACATGGATTTATTCAGCGTCGCGGGCTGCACCCCGCCTTAGAGGACTCGCCATGACCAGCACATTTTTTATTCCCGCCGTGAACATAATGGGTAACGGTTGTCTGGATGAAGCGATGAGCGCGATTCGCAATTATGGGTTTCGCAAGGCGCTGATCGTGACTGATGCCGGGCTGGCCAAGGCCGGGGTAGCGACGCTGATCGCAGAAAAGCTGGGCTTGCAGGATATCGAATCGGTGGTTTTCGACGGCGCCAGGCCGAACCCGAGCATTGGTAACGTAGAGGCGGGCCTGAAGGTCCTCAAGCAGCATCAATGCGACTTTATTGTCTCGCTGGGCGGCGGTTCGCCCCACGACTGTGCCAAGGGGATTGCGCTGTGCGCCACCAACGGCGGGCATATTCGTGATTACGAAGGCGTCGATCGGTCGGCCAAACCGCAACTGCCGCTGGTTTCGATCAACACCACGGCGGGTACGGCCAGTGAGATGACGCGTTTTTGCATCATTACTGACGAAGAGCGCCATGTGAAAATGGCAATTGTCGACCGCAACGTAACACCGCTGCTGTCGGTCAACGACCCGCAACTGATGGTGGCAATGCCCAAGGGGCTTACGGCTGCGACCGGTATGGACGCGCTGACCCACGCCATTGAAGCCTATGTGTCGACGGCGGCCAACCCGATTACCGATGCCTGTGCAATTAAAGCCATGGAGCTGATCAGTCAGAACTTGCGTCAGGCAGTATCCGACGGCAAGGATCTGACCGCCCGGGAGAACATGGCCTACGCGCAGTTCCTGGCGGGCATGGCGTTCAACAATGCGTCGCTGGGGTTTGTGCACGCCATGGCGCACCAGTTGGGTGGCTTCTATGACTTGCCGCACGGGGTGTGCAACGCGGTACTGCTACCCCATGTGCAAACCTTCAACGCTCATGTATGTGCGGCTCGCCTGACCGACGTGGCCCACGCGCTGGGCGCCGATGTCCGGGGTTTGAGTCCGGAGGAGGGTGCGCAAGCAGCCATTGCGGCGATTCGGACCCTGGCCAAGGATGTTGAAATTCCGGCGGGGCTGCGGGATCTGGGGGCCAAGCTGGATGACATCCCGATTCTGGCAACCAACGCGCTGAAAGACGCCTGTGGTTTTACCAACCCGCGCAAGGCAGATCAGGGGCAGATTGAAGAAATCTTCCGTAATGCGTTTTAACATCCCGCAGGAGCGCGCTTTTTAGCGCAGCAACGAAAAGCTCGCGAGCCAGCTCGCTCCTACAGTGAAGTGGCATAAAAAAACGGCCGGGTGATTAACCCGGCCGTTTTTTTGTGTCTGGCTTAGAAGGGCTTACTGCACTTCAACGGCCAGGCTTTCGCTGATTTTCTTCTGCCAGATTGCCGGGCCGGTGATGTGCACCGACTCGCCTTTACTGTCGACAGCCACGGTAACCGGCATGTCTTTTACGTCGAACTCGTAGATCGCTTCCATGCCCAGTTCGGCAAAGGCGACTACGCGGGATTTCTTGATGGCCTGAGCCACCAGATACGCTGCACCGCCAACCGCCATCAAGTACACGGCTTTGTGGTCCTTGATCGCTTCGATAGCGGTCGGGCCGCGCTCGGATTTGCCGATCATGCCCAGCAGGCCGGTCTGATCAAGGATCTGGCGGGTGAACTTGTCCATCCGCGTGGCTGTGGTCGGACCGGCAGGCCCCACTACTTCGTCGCCTACCGGATCAACCGGGCCCACGTAATAGATGAAGCGACCCTTGAGGTCGACCGGCAAGGTTTCGCCGCGGTTGAGCATTTCGACCATGCGCTTGTGCGCAGCGTCGCGACCGGTGAGCATTTTGCCGTTGAGCAAAACGGTCTCGCCCGGCTTCCAGCTTTGCACGTCTTCCGGGGTCAGGGTGTCCAGGTCTACACGGCGTGCCGATGGACCTGCTTCCCAGACGATTTGCGGGTAGGCGTCCAGCGGTGGTGCCTCGAGTTCGGCCGGGCCGGAACCGTCGAGCACAAAATGCGCATGGCGGGTGGCCGCGCAGTTCGGGATCATGCACACCGGCAAGGAAGCGGCGTGGGTCGGGTAGTCCATGATTTTTACGTCGAGCACGGTGGTCAGGCCGCCAAGGCCCTGGGCGCCGATGCCCAGCTGGTTGACCTTCTCGAACAGCTCAATACGCATCTCTTCGATACGGCTGGACGGGCCGCGCTTGATCAGGTCGTGGATGTCGATGGATTCCATCAACACTTCCTTGGCCATTACCGCTGCTTTTTCAGCCGTGCCGCCGATACCGATGCCGAGCATGCCCGGTGGACACCAGCCTGCACCCATGGTCGGAACGGTCTTGAGTACCCAGTCAACGATCGAGTCGGACGGGTTGAGCATGGCCATTTTCGACTTGTTTTCGGAGCCGCCGCCCTTGGCTGCTACGTCCACTTCCACGGTGTTGCCCGGAACGATGGAGTAGTGGATAACTGCCGGGGTGTTGTCCTTGGTGTTGCGCCGAGCACCGGCCGGGTCGGCCAGGATCGAAGCCCGCAGGACGTTTTCCGGGAGGTTGTAAGCGCGACGCACGCCTTCGTTGATCATGTCGTCCAGGCCCATGGTGGCGCCGGTCCAGCGCACATCCATGCCCACACGCACGAATACGGTGACGATGCCGGTGTCCTGGCAAATCGGGCGGTGGCCGGTGGCACACATGCGCGAGTTGATCAGGATTTGCGCCATCGAGTCACGGGCCGCTGGCGATTCTTCGCGCAGGTAAGCCTCGTGCATGGCCTGGATGAAGTCCACGGGGTGGTAGTAGGAAATGAACTGCAGGGCGTCAGCAACGCTCTGAATCAGGTCGTCTTGCTTGATCACGGTCATGGGTCGCGCTCCTCTATAAGACGGGAACATTCAATAAGGTGTTTGCGACCTGGGTCTATCGGTCTGTCGAAAACATCTTTGCTGGGCATACCGGGCACGGAGGGCCGGTACAAAAAAGGCGCGGCAGTATAACCCGGCGTACGACTTGATACACCTGCGGGGGGTATAAACGAAGGTCGGGGGTATTTGTAGCCGCTGGCGAAGGCTGCGCCGGACCTTGGCTTTTCATATTCGGGGCCGCTGCGCGGCCTGTGGCAGGCAGCGGCTACAGGCTTATCGGATTATCATGCAGCACTGAATCTCTTACAGGACATATGAAGTGCCCGAGTTACACGTCGCTGACCGGCGCTGGTCGGTTCCCCAGGATGCCAATTTGCTCGATAGCCTCAATCAGGCCGGTGTGGCGGTGCCTTACAGCTGCCGTGCCGGCAGTTGCCATGCCTGTCTGGTGCGTTGTGTGCGTGGCGAGCCGGCCGATCTCAAGCCCGAGGCATTGAGTCGCGCCCAGCGCGAACAAGGCTGGCGCCTGGCCTGTCAGTGTCAGGTGGTGGAGGACTTGCAGCTTGAAGCCTTCGATCCGATCCGCGATGGCTTGCCCGCCGAGGTGCTGAGTGTCGACTGGTTGAGCCCGACGGTGCTGCGCTTGCGGTTGTTGCCCGGGCGTTCGCTGCGTTATCGCGCCGGTCAGCATATGGTGTTGTGGACAGCCAGCGGTGTCGCGCGTCCGTATTCGCTAGCCAGCCTGCCGGATGAAGAGCGGTTTCTGGAATTCCACCTCGATTGCGCCCATGCCGGTGAGTTTGTCAGTGCCGCGCGTCAGTTGCGGGTTGGCGATCCGCTGCGGTTGGGGGAGCTGCGTGGCGGCGCCCTGCGTTACGACCCCGACTGGCAGGAGCAGCCGCTCTGGCTGCTGGCGTCCGGCACCGGGCTGGGGCCGTTGTATGGCGTACTGCGCGAGGCGCTGCGTCAGGACCATCAAGGGCCGATCCGTCTGATCCATGTGGCCCGGGATGCCGCTGAACACTACCTTAAGGCTGAACTGCAGGCGCTGGCGGCCGCTGAGCCAAATCTGCAGGTCGAGTGGGTTGAACGTGCCCGGTTAGCGGACTTTCTGGCCGGGCTGAGGGTGGATTCGCGCCAGACCCATGCTTTGGTCTGCGGTCACCCCGACAGTGTCGAGGCCTTCGCCAAGCGTTTGTTTCTGGCGGGGCTGGCGCGCAACCGGCTGCTGGCAGACGCCTTTTTAACCCGCAGCTGAACGCAAGTACGACTTAAGCCCTCTACAGTGGGAGGCTGTCTGACTGTAGAAACCTACTTGAGCGGGCGCTCCAGACCCGCATGATCACGCCGAGCCTGAGGATGGAACACACCTTTTAATTATCCGCACTGGAGCAATTATCAATGAGTGCCAACGTCGACCTCAACAATCGTCCCGACTATGACCGCGTCTTGCAGGACATTGCCGATTACGTCCTGACTTACACCATCACTTCGCCCGAAGCCCTGAACACTGCCCGCCACTGTCTGCTGGACACCTTGGGCTGTGGCTTGCTGGCGTTGCGTTTTCCGGAGTGCACCAAGCACCTGGGGCCGATAGTCGAGGGCACGCTGGTGCCCTTTGGTGCCCGTGTGCCGGGGACTTCGTTGCGGCTGGACCCGGTCAAGGCGGCGTGGGACATCGGCTGCATCGTGCGCTGGCTGGATTACAACGACACCTGGCTGGCGGCGGAGTGGGGTCATCCTTCGGATAATCTGGGGGGCATTCTGGCGGTGGCCGATCACCTGTCGCAAAAGCGGGTGGCCAATGGCGAAGCGCCGCTGAGGGTGAGGGCGGTGCTTGAGGCCATGATTATGGCCCATGAGATTCAGGGGGTGATTGCCCTGGAAAACTCCTTCAACCGTGTAGGACTCGATCACGTGCTGTTGGTGAAAGTCGCTTCGACGGCGGTCTGCGCCAAGCTGATGGGGGCTGACCGCGAGCAGTTGCTGTCGGCATTGTCCCATGCCTTTGTCGATGGCCAGGCGCTGCGCACCTACCGCCATGCACCCAATGCCGGGTCGCGAAAATCCTGGGCGGCCGGGGATGCGTCGAGTCGTGGCGTGCGTCTGGCGGATATCGCGATGCGCGGCGAGATGGGGGTTCCCGGGGTGCTGACGGCGCCGCAGTGGGGTTTTTACGATGTGCTGTTCAGCCATACCAACAAGGATCTGGCGCTCAAGCCTGAAGGCCAGCGTCAGTTCAGCCTGTCCCGGCCCTATGGCACTTATGTGATGGAAAACGTGCTGTTCAAGATCAGTTTTCCGGCCGAATTTCATGCACAAACCGCCTGTGAAGCGGCGGTAACCTTGCATCCTCAGGTCAAGGATCGTCTGCATGAGATCGAAAAAATTGTGATTACAACCCACGAATCAGCGATTCGGATCATTTCCAAGCAGGGCAAATTGGCCAACGCAGCGGATCGGGATCACTGCATTCAATACATGACGGCTGTGCCGCTGGCCTTTGGCAATTTGGTGGCGGAGCAGTACGAGGATGATTTTCACGCGGCGCATCCGATCATCGATCAGTTGCGCGAGAAGATGGTGATTGTTGAGGAGCCGCGTTTTACCCGCGAATACCTGGAGGCCGACAAGCGCTCGATAGCCAACGGGATTCAGGTGTTTTTCAGCGATGGCAGCAGCACCGGGCAAGTGGTGGTGGAGTATCCGGTTGGCCATCGTCGGCGGCGTGCCGAAGGTATTCCGTTGCTGGAAGACAAGTTCAAGGCCAATTTGGCGACGCGCTTTGTGGGCCAGCGTTGCAAGCAGATTTTTGCGCTGTGCAAGGACCAGGCGGCGCTGGAGGCGACACCGGTTCATACATTTGTGGATTTGTTGGTGATGTAAACCGGCTGTAGCCCCAGAGCAATGATTGCGGGAGCTGGATTGCCAGCTCCCACAGAGTAAGGGCCGGGGTTATTTGAAACGTCGCTCCACGCCTTTTTCGACCAGGATTTTGGCCGAGATTTCTTCCACCGAAAAATGCGTGGAATTGATGTGGGGAATGTTTTCGCGCTGGAACAGTAGCTCGACCTCGCGCACTTCAAACTCGCATTGGGCGTAGCTTGAATAGCGACTGTTGGGTTTGCGCTCGTTGCGAATGGCGGTCAAGCGGTCAGGGTCAATGGTCAGGCCGAAGAGTTTGTGTTTGTGGGCGCTCAAGGCCGCCGGCAACTTGAGGCTTTCCATGTCGTCATCGGTCAGCGGGTAGTTGGCCGCCCGAATGCCGAATTGCATTGCCATATAAAGGCAGGTCGGGGTTTTGCCGCAGCGTGACACGCCCACCAGGATCAGGTCGGCTTTGTCGTACTTGTGGGTGCGGGCGCCATCGTCGTTGTCGAGGGCAAAGTTCACGGCTTCGATTCGCTCCATGTAATTGGAGTTGTGGCCGATGGAGTGGGATTTGCCCACCGAGTACGAGGAATGCTCATCCAGCTCTTGCTCCAGTGGTGCAAGGAAGCTGGAGAAAATATCGATCATGAAGCCATTGGAGGTGGCGAGGATCTCGCGAATATCCTGATTGACGATAGTGTCGAAGATAATCGGCCGAAGTCCGTCTTTTTCGGCGGCGTTGTCGATTTGTTGTACCATTGCCCGCGCTTTGTCCACGCTGTCTATATAGGGGCGTGTGAACTTGCTGAAGGTCACATTTTCAAATTGTGCCAACAAACTTTGGCCCAGGGTTTCGGCAGTAATGCCGGTGCCATCGGAGATAAAGAAAGCAGATCGTTTCATTTGCGCCTTGGGCCTTAAGCTGGTGACGATTGTTGGATATGATAGGTGCGATTTGTCGCGCTACATGGCCGGCAGTGTCACTTATTTTCCAGGTCCAGGCCACAATCGCTGCGATGCCCCCCAGATGAGCATTCAGCGCCCTGAGCTTTTCCAACACAGTTAGTGGAGAGATCACCTTGGTAGAGTACGTAGTTTCCCTCGATAAGCTCGGCGTCCATGATGTAGAGCATGTGGGGGGCAAGAACGCATCCCTCGGCGAGATGATCAGTAATCTTGCAGGCGCTGGTGTTTCGGTTCCCGGTGGTTTTGCCACCACCTCCCAGGCATATCGTGATTTTCTTGAGCTGAGCGGCTTGAACGATCAGATTCATGCGGCGCTGGACGCGCTGGATGTCGATGACGTGAACGCCCTGGCCCGCACCGGTGCCCAGATCCGTCAATGGATCATGGAAGCCGAGTTCCCGGAAAAGCTCAACGCAGAAATCCGTACCGCTTTCGCAACCTTGTCCCAGGGCAACCCGGACATGGCTGTTGCCGTGCGCTCCTCGGCCACCGCCGAAGATCTGCCGGATGCCTCCTTTGCCGGTCAGCAAGAAACTTTTCTGAACATCCGTGGTGTCGAGAACGTGATCCGTGCGGCCAAAGAGGTATTTGCCTCCTTGTTCAACGATCGTGCGATTTCTTACCGCGTGCACCAGGGTTTTGACCACAAACTGGTCGCCCTGTCGGCAGGTGTGCAGCGCATGGTGCGCTCCGAAACCGGCACCGCGGGTGTGATGTTCACCCTGGACACCGAGTCGGGTTTCCGTGATGTAGTGTTTATCACCGGCGCCTACGGCCTGGGCGAAACCGTTGTGCAGGGCGCGGTCAACCCGGACGAGTTCTACGTCCACAAGCAGACTCTGGAAGCCGGTCGCCCGGCGATTTTGCGCCGCAACCTGGGCAGCAAGGCAATCAAGATGATTTACGGCGAAGAAGCCAGCGCCGGCAAGTCGGTCAAGGTGATCGACGTTGACAAGGCCGACCGTGCCCGCTTCTGCCTGACCGACGCTGAAGTCAGCGAGCTGGCCAAGCAGGCGATGATCATCGAGAAGCACTACAAGTGCCCGATGGACATCGAATGGGCCAAAGACGGTGACGACGGCAAGCTGTACATCGTTCAGGCGCGTCCTGAAACCGTGAAAAGCCGCAGTGCCGGCAATGTCATGGAACGCTATCTGTTGAAAGAAACCGGCACGGTGCTGGTGGAAGGTCGGGCAATCGGTCAGCGTATCGGCGCAGGCAAGGTGCGCATCATCAAGGACGTGTCCGAGATGGACAAAGTCCAGCCGGGCGACGTTCTGGTCTCTGACATGACTGACCCGGACTGGGAACCGGTCATGAAGCGCGCCAGCGCCATCGTCACCAACCGTGGCGGGCGTACCTGTCACGCGGCGATCATCGCGCGCGAGCTGGGGATTCCGGCCGTGGTCGGTTGCGGCAACGCAACCCAGTTGTTGAAAGACGGCCAGGGCGTGACTGTTTCCTGTGCCGAAGGTGACACCGGTTTCATCTTCGAAGGCGAACTGGGCTTCGACATCAAGAAAAACTCGGTTGATGCCATGCCGGAACTGCCGTTCAAAATCATGATGAACGTCGGTAACCCGGATCGCGCCTTTGACTTCGCACAGTTGCCGAACGCAGGTGTGGGTCTGGCCCGTCTGGAATTCATCATCAACCGTATGATCGGTGTGCACCCCAAGGCACTGCTGAACTACGACGGTCTGCCTCAGGAAATCAAGGACAGCGTCGACAAGCGTATCGCTGGCTATGACGACCCGGTCGGTTTCTATGTCGAGAAACTGGTTGAAGGTATCAGCACCCTGGCCGGTGCCTTCACTCCGAAAAAAGTGATAGTGCGTCTGTCGGACTTCAAGTCCAACGAATACGCGAACCTGATCGGCGGCAAGCTGTACGAGCCGGAAGAAGAGAACCCGATGCTGGGCTTCCGCGGTGCTTCGCGTTACATCAGCGAAAACTTCCGCGATTGTTTCGAGCTCGAGTGCCGCGCCCTCAAGCGTGTGCGCAACGAGATGGGCTTCACCAACGTCGAAATCATGGTGCCGTTCGTGCGCACCCTGGGTGAGGCGAGCCAGGTCATCGACCTGCTGGCTGAAAACGGCCTCAAGCGTGGCGAAAACGGCCTGCGCATCATCATGATGTGCGAGTTGCCGTCCAACGCGATTCTGGCTGAAGAGTTCCTTGAGTTCTTCGACGGTTTCTCCATCGGCTCCAACGACCTGACCCAGTTGACCCTGGGACTGGACCGCGACTCCGGTGTCATCGCACATTTGTTTGACGAGCGTAACCCGGCAGTTAAAAAGTTGCTGTCCAATGCTATCCAGGCCTGCAACAAGGCTGGCAAGTACATCGGTATTTGCGGTCAGGGCCCGTCCGATCATCCGGATCTGGCGCTGTGGTTGATGGAGCAGGGCATTGAAAGTGTGTCCCTGAACCCTGACACCGTGCTGGAAACCTGGTTCTTCCTGGCGGAAGGTCAAGCCCAGGCTTGAGTCGTTGAGAGAAGGGCGGGGCAGCCAATGGGCTGCTCTGCTCTTTATAAGCAGTGGTAGGGCGAGTTCCTCTATGGAGTCGCCCTTTTTTGTGCAAGAGCATTATGCAAAGCAGCAGTCATCTTTTTCCCGTTGCCCTGATTAGCGCTGAGCGTCGGGGTGATCTAAGCGAAGACGTTTATCGCTTGAAACCCGCCAATAGCCCGGACATTTCCGTGGAGCTGGTGGTGACGCGCCTGGGCATGGCTGACGCCAGCGAAGTGCGCGGTGTGCCGGTTATCCTGTTGCACGGCAGCTTTTCCAATCGTCGGTTCTGGTACTCGCCCAAAGGTGTGGGGTTGGGGGCATTTCTGGCCCGGGCCGGCTTTGATGTGTGGTTGCCCGAAATGCGCGGTCATGGTCTTTCGTCACGCAATATCCATTGGGGCAAGAATCGGGTGGCGGATTACGCCCGTTATGATTTGCCGGCCATCGGCGCATTCGTGCGCGAGCAAAGCGGGGATATCCCGCACTGGATCGGTCACTCTCAAGGCGGCATCAGCCTGGCAGCGGCCCTTGGTGGACAGTATCTGGGGGATGAGGACGTGGCCTCGGCGGCATTTTTTGGGTGCCAGATCAACCGCCGTTACTGGTCACTGAAAATTCCGCCGGTGCAGTGGTGCGCTTATCTGCTGTTGAAGCGCTTTGCGCAGCTCTCGGGTTCGCGGCTTAAGCGTGGTCCGGAAGACGAGCCCATCAGCATGGCCCTGGAAACCTTGCGCTGGAATGGTTTCATGGGTGGCTTCAAAGATGCGCAAAGAGATTGGTGGGCAGGGCTGGCCGAGGTTCAGGTGCCGGTACTGGCCGTTGCTGCCGCGGGCGATCAGCAAACGCCGGAGTGGGCGTGCCGAAAACTCTACGATCAGTTGGGCTCGCAGCAGCGTACTTTTGTCACGTTGGGGCGCCAGCAGGGTTTCACTTCTGACTTCAGTCACGTAGAAATGCTGGTTAGCCAGGCGGCTCGGCAGGAAGTCTGGCCGTTGGTGCGTAACTGGTTGATGCAGCACTCCGTGCCGGCGGCCGAAGAAGGGCATGCCCGGGTCAGCGGTTTTTAATCCGGGGCGCTGAGTGCTGCAGGTGCTGGCAGGTCGGTGACGCCGCTTGTGATTATGGTCACATTTGGCGTCCTGGCTTGTGCTCTGATCTCGCTGATGGATGCGTAAACATATACAGTCAGCCTGTACCAGAGCGTCTATAAAGTAGTGTTGTCGTATTTCTCCCTGCTGCGCCATCCGAAACAGGAGTTATTCCATGAATCACTACATCACTCCCGATCTGTGTGATGCCTACCCTGAGTCTGTCCAGGTGCTTGAGCCGATGTTCAGCAATTTTGGCGGACGGGACTCCTTTGGTGGTGAGATCGTGACCATCAAGTGCTTCGAGGACAATTCCCGGGTCAAGGAGCAAGCCGAGCTCAATGGCAAGGGCAAAGTCCTGGTTGTTGATGGCGGGGGCTCTCTGCGTCATGCCCTGCTGGGCGACATGATTGCCGAAAAAGCATCGAAGAACGGTTGGGAAGGGCTGGTGATTTACGGTTGTATCCGTGATGTCGATGTTCTCGCTCAAACTGACCTGGGGGTGCAGGCCTTGGCCAGCCACCCGCTGAAGTCCGTCAGGCGTGGTCTTGGTGATGTGAATGTGCCAGTGACGTTTGCAGGTGTCACATTTCGTCCCGGAGAATTCATTTACGCCGATAACAATGGCGTTATCATTTCTCCAGTTGCTCTGAAAATGCCGGACTAAACGCTTTAACACTAAGGATCATGGATGTTCGAGGACGAAAACGCTCAATGGGGGCTGGTGCATGCGCTGGTGCTGGACGGTGAAGGCGGTGCGCGCTCGATCGCTCGTACCGAGCTGAACGGTCTGCAGTTGCAGGCGCATGAAAGCATTTGGTTGCATTGGGATCGCAGTCACCCGCAAACCCAGAGCTGGTTGCGGGACTCCAGTGGTTTAAGTGACTTCAGCTGTGATTTGCTGCTTGAAGAAAACACCCGTCCTCGTTTGCTGTCACTGCCCGACAGTGAGCTGCTGCTGTTTTTGCGCGGGGTCAATCTGAACCCCGGAGCAGAGCCCGAAGACATGGTCTCGCTGCGGATCTTTGGCAGTGCCCAGCGGGTTATTTCTTTGCGGATGCGTCCGTTGCGGGCCACTGACGAGCTGCTCGGTGAGTTTGCCGTGGGTGAAGGCCCAAAAAATCCGGCTGAACTGATCCTTTATCTGGCTCAGCACCTGACATTGAAGGTGCAGGATTTGATAAGCGAGCTGTCAGAAATCGTCGATGATGAAGAAGATAAAATAGATGCCGACGAACGGTATACGCCGGAGCATGGATCTATTCTGCAGATTCGTCGGAGGGCTGCCGCTTTGCGTCGTTTTCTGGCACCGCAAAGGGATATTTTCGGACAGCTCACTCGGACAAAATTACCGTGGTTCAGCTCTGATGATGCTGATTACTGGAACGAACTGAACAACAGCCTGACCCGCTATCTGGAAGAACTCGAGTTGACCCGCGAGCGCGTGGGGCTGGTACTTGAGGCTGAAGATCGTCGTTTGAATGTGCGCATGAGCCGCATCATGTATCGCTTCGGCGTGCTTACCGGGATATTCCTGCCCATCACCTTTCTTACCGGTTTGCTCGGGATCAACGTGGGCGGTGTACCGCTCTCCAACGACCCCTATGGTTTTGCCGTGATTTGCATTTTGATGCTGATCATTGGTGTCGGTCAGTGGTGGTTTTATCGTCGTTTGCAGTGGCTTTGAACGGGGCGCATGTGACGCCGATAAAGTTGTTCGCGTCTTTTACAGACATACCGAGAGGTGCTTATGCACGATCCGTTTGAACAGTCATTACGTGAAATGCTCAAGGCGCCGCCGTCCACGCGGGACGATGACGCCTGCCTGGGCCGAGTACTGAAAACCGCTAACCGCCAGGTAGGCGCGGGCGATCTTTTCAGCTTGCTGGGGCGCTGGGTGCAAGCACTGATGATTGCTTTGAACAGCGGTTCGGCTCATATTGCGCCCGTTTCGCGACGCAAACCTGTTGCTCGCCCTGCTGATAAGGCTGATTGAACATGGAACTTGATCTCTGGACCCAGAGCCTGGTCACGGCAATGACTGCCTTGTGGACTAAAATTGCCAACTTCATCCCTAACCTTTTCGGGGCGTTGGTGGTGGTGCTGCTGGGCTTCGTTGTAGCCAAGCTGCTGGATACCCTGCTGTCGAAGCTGCTCGCCAAGTTGGGTCTTGACCGTTTGATGGGCGGTACCGGTCTCACCAAGATTCTGGGGCGCGCAGGCATTCAGGTCCCGATTTCGACCCTGATTGGCAAAATCGTCTATTGGTTTATTCTGCTGATCTTTCTGGTCTCCGCCGCGCAGTCGCTGGGGCTGGAACGTGTCTCTGCTACGCTTGACATCTTTACGCTGTATTTGCCCAAGGTCTTTGGTGCGCTGCTAGTGTTGTTGGTAGGTGTGCTGGTTGCACAGTTGCTCAACGGTCTTGTACGTGGCGCTGCCGAGAGTGTCGGGTTTGATTACGCAGGCGGTCTGGGGCGTGTGGCACAGGGTCTGGTGATCATCATCAGTATTTCCGTGGCAATCAGCCAGCTGGAGGTCAAGACTGACCTGCTTAACCATGTAATTGTGATTGTACTGATTACCGTTGGCCTGGCTGTGGCCCTGGCCATGGGGCTGGGAAGTCGGGAGATTGCAGGGCAGATCCTCGCCGGGATCTATGTGCGTGAGCTGTATCAGGTTGGGCAGGACGTTCGAGTGGGTGAGGTTGCAGGTCAGATTGAAGAAATAGGCACGGTTAAAACCACGTTGCTGACTGATGAGGGTGAGCTAGTCTCCATCTCTAATCGGATCTTGCTGGAGCAGCACGTGACCAGCCGCTGATGCGGCAAACCCTGCTAATGTATGCCACCGCAAAAAAGCCTGTTTCCAAGGCTGCGGCGGACATTGACCTGACTGTCGGCACGACTCGTTTTGAATAAAGCCCAATCGCTATCCATGCGCTACGACCCCCGCGAGCTCTCTGATGAGGAGTTGGTGGCGCGCGCGCATGATGAGTTGTTTCACGTCACGCGCGCCTATGAAGAACTGATGCGACGCTATCAGCGCACCTTGTTCAACGTTTGTTCAAGATATTTAGGGAACGATAGGGACGCTGATGATGTCTGTCAGGAAGTGATGCTAAAGGTGCTGTATGGTCTGAAGAATTTCGAGGGCAAATCGAAATTCAAAACATGGCTATATAGTATTACTTACAACGAATGTATTACGCAGTATCGAAAGGAACGGCGAAAGCGTCGCTTGATGGACGCATTAAGTATTGACCCCCTCGAGGAAGCGTCCGAAGAAAAGGCGCCGAAACCTGAGGAAAAGGGCGGACTTGATCGCTGGCTGGTGCATGTGAACCCGATAGATCGTGAAATTTTAGTGCTGCGTTTTGTCGCAGAACTGGAATTTCAGGAAATCGCAGACATAATGCATATGGGTTTGAGTGCGACAAAGATGCGTTACAAGCGTGCTCTTGATAAATTACGTGAGAAATTTGCAGGTATTGCTGAAACTTAGTTCAGCGCAAATTGCTCTACGTGTAGGCAAGGTCTGATAGACTTGTCGCCGAGTTGTCCCCCGGATATGTGGGACTGCTTTACAATCACCAGATGGGGATTTAACGGATGAAACTGAAAAACACCTTGGGCATTGCCATTGGTTCCTTTGTAGCCGCAACTTCGTTCGGTGCCCTGGCACAAGGCCAAGGCGCGGTCGAGGGTGAACTGTTCTACAAAAAACAGTACAACGACAGCGTCAAGTCCGTAGAAGACGGTTACAACCCAGGCGCATCGATCGGTTACTTCCTGACCGACGACGTTTCGTTGAACCTGACCTACGACACGACTAACCACACCCGTTCCACCAAGGGTGACCATCAGAAAATCAAAGGCGACAACTTTGGTCTGAACGCTCAGTACCACTTCGGCACCGTAGGTGACGCTCTGCGTCCATACGTTTCCGGCGGTGTTGCTCACAAGAGCATGACCGGCGTTGAGGCCAATGGCCACAGCGGTCGCGACAAGTCGACTTTCCTGACTGCAGGCGCTGGTGTTAAGTGGTACATCACTGACAACCTGTTCGCCCGTGCAGGCGTTGAAGCTGACTACAAACTGGACAACGGCAAGTGGGACTACGCTCCTACCGTTGGCCTGGGTGTGAACTTCGGCGGCAACGGCGGTAAAGTAGCTCCTGCTCCAGTTCCAGCGCCAGCACCAGTTGCTGAGCCAGAGCCAGAAGCTCCGATCGCTGAAGTGGTTCGCGTTGAACTTGACGTGAAATTCGACTTCGACAAGTCGGTTGTTAAATCGCAGTACATGCCTGACATCAACAACGTTGCTGATTTCATGAAGCAGTACCCTGCGACCAACACTACTGTTGCTGGTTACACTGACAGCATCGGTCCAGACGCCTACAACCAAAAACTGTCGCAACGTCGTGCTGACGCTGTTCGTGCAGCTCTGGTTAACCAAGGTGTTGCAGCTAACCGTGTAGACGCTGTTGGTCACGGTGAAGCTAACCCAGTTGCAAGCAACGCAACTGAAGAAGGCCGTGCTCTGAACCGTCGCGTAGAAGCTACCGTTCAAGCAGAAGCTAAGTAATTTTTAGCTAGGCTGTTCAGAAAAACCCGGCTTAGGCCGGGTTTTTCTTTGCCTGCGATTTAGCCCGGCAGGGGCATTGTGATGCGTCTGCCCCTCGCTTGCGCAGGGGATGCGCGGCTATAATCGCGCCCCTATTCAAGTCATCTTCGAGACCATTGAGCCCATGTATAACCTGGCCCGCCAGTTGCTCTTCAAACTATCCCCAGAAACCTCTCACGATCTGTCCCTGGATTTGATCGGTGCGGGTGGCCGTCTGGGGCTCAACAGTTTGTTGTGCAAGACACCGGCAAAACTGCCAGTGACCGTCATGGGACTCGATTTTCCGAACCCGGTGGGGTTGGCGGCAGGTCTCGATAAAAATGGTGCGGCCATTGATGGCTTTGCACAGCTGGGTTTTGGCTTCGTCGAGATTGGTACGGTTACGCCGCGCCCTCAGCCAGGCAACCCGAAACCGAGAATCTTTCGATTGCCTGAAGCACAGGCAATCATCAATCGTATGGGGTTTAACAACCTTGGGGTTGATCACCTGCTGACGCGGGTTCAGGCTGCCAGGTACAGCGGTATTCTGGGCATCAATATTGGCAAGAACTTCGATACACCGGTTGAGCGCGCAGTCGACGACTACCTGATCTGCCTGGACAAGGTGTATACCCACGCCAGCTATGTAACGGTCAACGTCAGTTCGCCGAATACACCTGGATTGCGCAGCCTGCAATTCGGTGATTCGCTCAAGCAATTGCTTGAAGCCCTACAACTGCGTCAGAACGAACTGACGCAACGCCACGGCAAACGAGTACCGCTGGCGATCAAGATTGCCCCGGACATGACTGACGAAGAAACCGTCCTGGTAGCCCAGGCACTGCTTGAGACGGGGATGGATGCAGTGATTGCGACCAACACCACCCTGAGTCGTGTCGGGGTTGAGGGTATGGAGCATGGTGACGAGGCCGGTGGTCTGTCTGGCGCGCCGGTTCGCGACAAGAGCACCCATACGGTCAAGGTACTGGCGGCAGAGCTGGCAGGGCGCATGCCGATCATTGCCGCCGGCGGGATCACTGAAGGCAAGTACGCAGCCGAGAAAATCGCTGCTGGTGCTAGCCTGGTCCAGCTCTACTCGGGCTTTATCTACAAGGGGCCAGCCTTGATTCGTGAGTCGGTCGACGCCATTTCTGCTCTGGTTCGAAAATAACAGTTTGCAAAAGGGTAATTGCGTCGACAGGCAGGCATAAAAAAGGGCTCCCAAAAGGAGCCCTTGGGCCGAAGCCCGCCGCCCGGATAGGACGGCATGGTTAAGTCGTTACATCTTCGAGGTGATGTCGGATTATGCCCGGTGTTAGCCGACGGCGTGGAGTTCGTTGAGTTTGTGGATGCCCGCAGTGCCAGTCATACCGTCCCAGTTGTCGCCGCGTCCTTCGCGCCAGCCGTTAATCCAGGCTTGGCGTACCGACGGTAGAGTAAAAGGGCAAAGCTCACGGGACTTTCCATGAACGCCGTATTGATATCCGCGTATAAAAGCTTTTTCCAACGGATCACGCTTAAGTCTTCTCATAGGGTGTTGCCCTCACTTGTTGACTGTTTTATATAGCGTCGACCTACCAAGGGTCGGGGCAGAGTGTTCTGCCGTTGGTGTGCTCGCTGCCGGCGTGGCGAGCATTTTGTTGGCGCCTGTGCGGCGACAACCTAGGTTCAGTTCTAACCAATGCGCCAAGGCGTGTGAATGATCGTTTTGTCATAAGGACGTAACGATAATGGTGTTAAGGCCATAAGAACGGCTGCTTTTGCATGGCCGGTTTCGCCCAAAGCCTGATAGGGCGAGTGTTTACAAAGATGATGTGTTTCATTCTCTGCTGCGAATACCTATCCATAGCGCTGGGAGACTATTCGACGAAGGGTCTGATCATGACCATTTGTTTCTCGATGAATGACCTGCCTCTGCGTCTAAACTCTTCGTGCCTCAGGGCATGACTGATCGCGGGGGTGGAACGGCACAGTTTCGTGCCACACGAGCGCTCTTCAAGAAAAGCGCTTGATTGAAAACGGAGCAGGCAATGCGTTGTCTGCTCACTGATAGCTAAAAGCTCAGGAATCCCATGTCGGATCGTTACGAATTCTTCCTTACTTGTCCCAAAGGCCTTGAAGGCCTTCTCCTTGAGGAGGCTACCGGCCTTGGTCTTGAGGAAGCCCGCGAGCACACCTCGGCCATTCGTGGCATGGCAACTATGGAAACTGCCTACCGCCTGTGCCTCTGGTCGCGTCTTGCCAACCGAGTGTTGCTGGTGCTCAAGCGCTTCCCGATGAAAGATGCGGAAGACCTGTACCACGGTGTGCTGGATATCGAATGGCAAGACCATATGGTTCCGGACGGCACCCTCGCCGTTGAATTCAGTGGCCATGGCTCAGGCATCGATAACACCCACTTTGGCGCCCTGAAAGTTAAAGACGCCATCGTCGACAAGCTGCGCACGCCGTCCGGCGAGCGTCCTTCCATCGACAAGATCAGTCCCGATATTCGCATTCACTTGCGCCTTGATCGCGGCGAAGCGATTTTGTCCCTGGACTTGTCGGGCAGCAGCTTGCACCAGCGCGGCTACCGTCTGCAGCAAGGTGCTGCACCGCTGAAAGAAAACCTGGCAGCAGCCATTTTGATCCGTGCCGGATGGCCGCGTATGGCCGCCGAAGGCGCAGCCCTGGCTGACCCGATGTGCGGTGTGGGTACCTTCTTGGTCGAAGGCGCGATGATTGCTGCCGATATGGCGCCAAACCTCAACCGTATTCACTGGGGTTTTGACGCCTGGCTGGGCCATGTGCCGGCAATCTGGAAGAAGCTGCATGAAGAAGCCACGGCGCGTGCAGAGGCTGGCATGGCCAAACCGCCGTTGTGGATTCGTGGCTATGAAGCTGATCCGCGTCTGATCCAGCCTGCCCGCAACAACATTGAACGTGCGGGCTTGAGTCACTGGATCAAGATCTACCAGGGTGAAGTCGCGACCTTTGAGCCGCGTCCTGATCAGAACCAGAAAGGTCTGGTTATCTGTAACCCTCCGTACGGCGAGCGTCTGGGGGATGAGGCTAGCTTGCTCTATCTCTACCAGAACCTTGGCGAGCGCCTGCGTCAGGCCTGTCTGAACTGGGAAGCGGCAGTGTTTACCGGCGCCCCGGATCTGGGCAAGCGCATGGGTATTCGCAGTCACAAACAGTATTCGTTCTGGAACGGCGCCTTGCCGTGCAAGTTGTTGCTGATCAAGGTCGTCCCGGATCAGTTCGTCACTGGCGAGCGCCGCACGCCTGAGCAGCGTCAGGCTGAGCGTGAGCAGGTCGAATCTGATCTGCCGTCCAACATCGAAGCTCCGGGCAAGTACGAGAAGTTCAACAAGAACGGCAACCCGATCAAGCCGGCTCCTGTGGTGATCGAGCAGCCGCGCTTGAGCGAAGGCGGGCAGATGTTTGCCAACCGTCTGCAAAAGAACCTCAAAGCGCTGGGCAAGTGGGTCAAGCGCGAAGGTATTGATTGCTACCGTGTATACGACGCCGATATGCCTGAGTACTCGATGGCTATCGACCTGTATCACGACTGGGTTCACGTCCAGGAATACGTGGCGCCAAAATCCATCGATCCGGAAAAAGCCTCGGCCCGTATGTTCGATGCCCTGGCGGCAATTCCGCAGGCGCTGAACATCGATAAAAGCCGCGTCATCGTCAAACGTCGCGAGCGCCAGAGCGGCACCAAGCAGTACGAGCGTCAAAGCGCCCAGGGTAAGTTCACTGAGGTCAATGAGGGTGGCGTGAAGCTGCTGGTGAACCTCACGGACTATCTGGACACCGGGTTGTTCCTTGACCACCGCCCGATGCGGATGCGCATTCAGAAAGAAGCGGCCGGCAAGCGTTTCCTCAATCTGTACTGCTACACCGCAACCGCCAGCGTTCACGCGGCCAAGGGCGGCGCACGCAGCACTACCAGCGTCGACCTGTCGAAAACATACCTGGACTGGGCGCGACGCAACTTGTCCCTTAACGGTTTCTCGGACAAGAACCGTCTGGAGCAGGGCGATGTGATGGCGTGGCTGGATGCCTGCCGTGAAGAGTACGACCTGATCTTTATCGATCCGCCGACCTTCTCCAACTCCAAGCGCATGGAAGGCATCTTCGATGTCCAGCGTGATCATGTGCAGTTGCTGGACCTGGCCATGGCGCGTCTGGCGCCGGGTGGCGTGTTGTACTTCTCGAACAACTTCCGCAAATTCATCCTCGATGAAAATCTGGAAGCGCGTTATGCGGTAGAAGAAATTACCGCCAGCACCATCGATCCGGACTTTGCCCGCAACAGCAAAATCCACCGTGCCTGGAAAATCACGGCTCGTTAAGAGCAGTGACACCGGCATAAATAAAAACGCCCCCGATCTTGTGATCGGGGGCGTTTTTAATTGTGGGCTAAATGCCCGCGGCGCTACAGAATCATAGTGGCTATGGCCTGCAAATTTATTGCGCGATAGATACCGAGCTGTTGGCCAAGGCAGGCTGGCGATACAGGTCGAGCAGTACCTGGTCGAGAATCGATGAAGCGCCCCATGGGCGAGGGTCGTTGAGGATGGCCACGACTGCCCATGTATGACCGTTGCTGTCGCGGCTAAAGCCTGAAATCGCGCGCACGGTATTGAGGGTGCCGGTTTTGATATGGGCCTGGCCGTTCATGGCTGTGGTTTTCAGACGTTTACGCATGGTGCCGTCTTTACCGGCAATGGGCATAGAGCTGATGAACTCGGCCGCATACGGACTTTTCCAGGCGGCCTGGAGCATTTGCGCCATTTCCCGCGCGCTGACACGTTCGGCCCGTGACAGTCCGGAGCCGTTCTCCATGACCAGATGGGGCGCGGTAATGCCTTTCTTGGCCAGCCACTGGCGTATGACACGCTGTGCAGCCTTGGCGTCGTCACCATCGGCATCGCTACGGAACTGCGCGCCCAGGCTCAGGAACAGTTGCTGGGCCATGGTGTTGTTACTGTACTTGTTGATGTCGCGAATGATCTCTGCCAGATCCGGTGAGTAGGCCCGGGCCAGCAATTTGGCATTTTTGGGCACGGCGGCCTGACGGTTCTGCCCCTGAATGCTGCCGCCCAGTTCTTTCCAGATGGCGCGTACCGCACCGGCGGTATAAGTCGCATGGTCGAGCAAGGACAGGTAGGTCTGGGAGTTGCAGCCATCGGCCAGCTGGCCGCTGACGGTGACCAGGACCGACCCGTCGGCCTGGGTAACGGGGTTGTAGCGAACATCACCCGTGCATTGCTTGGTGTTGACGGCCTTTACCTGATTGTCGATCCGGATGCTGGCAATCGGTGGTTCGACCGAGATCAGCACCTTGCCGGCATCATTACGTGCAACAAAGCGCAGGGCTTTAAGGTTGACCATCAGTGAGTCGGGTTTGACCAGGAACGGTTTGTTCTTGTCGTTACCGTCGTCATCAAACACCGGCAGCTGTGGTTGCTCGAAGAAACTGCGGTCAAGCACCAGGTCGCCGGTGATTTGCTGCACGCCGTTGGCTCGCAGGTCGCGCATCAGCAGCCAGAGTTTTTCCATGTTCAGCTTGGGATCGCCACCACCCTTGAGGTACAGGTTGCCCTGCAGGATGCCGTTGCTCAGGGTGCCATCGGTATAGAACTCGGTTTTCCACTGATGGGTCGGGCCGAGCATTTCCAGGGCCGCGTAGGTGGTCACCAGCTTCATGGTGGAGGCGGGGTTCATCGATACGTCGGCATTGAAGACTGTTGGAGTGCCGGGGCCATCCAGGGGGATCATGACCAATGACAGTGCATCATTTTGCAGCTTGTTGGTCTTGAGGGCTTGCTGGACTTTTGGCGAAAGGGTGGTGTTGACGGGGGCGGCGTTGGCGCCGAAGGCGAGCGGCAAAAACAGGCTGGCCAGAAGCAATGGTCGTAAAGATTTGATCATATGAAGTAAAACCCTGCAGGCGAGGGGAGAAAATAAGAGGGCATGATAAATAAGCCCTCGATAGTCATAAAAGTATCGGCATTATGCCCCAAGGTCAGCGGGCTTGTGCATCGCTGTGATGCAGGTATTGGCTGATTAAATACAGAAAACGATGAACCGTTCACATGGAACCGGGCAACTGCGGCCTTAAGCTGCTAAAGTGCCGCCCGTAATTACTTATGAGGATTGTTCAATGGCTACTAATCGTTCCCAGCGTCTGCGCAAAAAACTGTGCGTTGATGAATTTCAGGAGCTGGGTTTTGAGCTGAACCTGGATTTCAAAGAAGACCTGTCGGAAGAGGCTATCGATGCATTCCTCGCAGCGTTTTTGAAAGAAGCCATGGAAGCTAACGGTCTGGGCTATGTTGGCGGCGACGACTACGGTCTGGTTTGCCTGCAGAAGCGCGGCTCGGTCAGCGAAGAGCAGCGTGCCGCTGTTGAAGCCTGGTTGAAAGCTCGCCCAGAGCTGACCAGCGTTGAAGTTAGCCCGCTGTTGGACGTGTGGTACCCGGAAAAGCCAATCAATCCGGTAGCCTGATGTCAAATGAAGGCAGCCCCAGTGGCTGCCTTCATGTTTTACCCCCGCCTGCATCTGGCCCGCTTCGGGCAGCGCTTTAGTCTCTTTCTGCTTTTTGACCGCAACCTTGTGCGTGA
This sequence comes from Pseudomonas paraversuta, assembly GCF_904067025.1. Lineage (NCBI taxonomy): Bacteria > Pseudomonadati > Pseudomonadota > Gammaproteobacteria > Pseudomonadales > Pseudomonadaceae > Pseudomonas > Pseudomonas paraversuta. The sequence goes on along the minus strand of NZ_CAJFDA010000001.1, from coordinate 3,600,509 downwards.
CTTCGCGCGGGTGGCACTTTTTGAGCTGCCATCAAGCCCCGGGCTTTGCTGCTGCCTGCCATAGAATTTCAGCGATCCCCTGCCGCTTGGCGATCAGGCGGGCTGCGACGAACAGTAAATCTGACAGACGGTTGATATACGCCAGGCCTGCCCCGGTCATGGGCTCAACTGCATTGAGTTGTTGGCAGCGACGTTCGGCACTGCGTGCCAGGCTGCGACAAACATGAGCTTGTGCGATCAGGCTCGAGCCGCCGGGCAGAATGAAGTTTTCCAGAGGGCCCAGTTCTTCGTTCCAGCGGTCAATCGCCGCTTCAAGTCTTTCGATTTCAAGGTTGTCGAGCGCCTGGTAGGCCGGCATGGCCAACTCGCCGCCCAGATCAAACAGCCGATGCTGACACGGCTCAAGTACTTCAATCAGCTCATTGAGCCCCGGGCATTGCGCGCTGTGCTCGGTGAGTCCGGCCAGCAACAGGCCGACCTGGCTGTTAAGGCTGTCGACCTCACCAATGGCTTCTATTCGCGGATGGTCCTTGGGGACACGGCGCCCGTCACCCAGGCCGGTTTCGCCCTTGTCGCCCGTGCGGGTATAAATTTTCGATAAACGAAAGCCCATGTCTAGAGTTCCACCTTGGTTGATTCCTGTGCGGCTATCAGGTTACCAGCCAACGGCAGGCGCAGGGTAAAGCAGGTGCCCTGACCCAGGGTTGAATGCACTTCCATTTGGCCCTTGTGGTTGTTGGTAATGATGAAGTACGACACTGACAGGCCGAGCCCTGTGCCCTGGCCAACTTCCTTGGTGGTAAAGAAGGGTTCGAAAATCCGTTTGCGCACGTGCTCCGGCATGCCGACGCCGTTATCTTCAACCTGTATTTGCGCCCACGGCGGGTTGAGCTTGGTACGCAGGATGATGCGTCCCGGTTCGCGCTTGTCGGTGCGCTGGTGAATCGCCTGGGCGGCGTTTTTCAGCAGGTTCAGCAACACCTGTTCAAGCTCGTTGGGAATAACGGGCACGGGGCCTAGCTGCGGATCGAACTGGCGCGTAACGGCGTGCCCCTTGAAGTCAAAGCCAATGCTCAGGTCAAAGTCATTGCTGGCGATATCTATGGCCTGATCGATGAGCGCAGACAGATCGCAGGGGCTCATTTGTCGATTGCTGCGCCGGCTGAAACTGAGCATGTGGGTGACAATTTTTGCGGCTCTGGCCCCTGCCTGCTGGATGCCATCCAGCAGTTTGGGTACTTCACGGGCTTGCAGGTAGCGATTGATAGCCTCCAGTTCTATACCGGCCTGCTGCGCCTGTTCCACATTCTTTGGCAGGTCGCTGGACAAGCGCCGGCGAATGTTCTGCACGTTATGCAGGATGGCGCCCAGCGGATTATTGATTTCGTGTGCCATGCCGGCGGCCAGGCCGCCCACGGAGAGCATCTTCTCGGATTGCACCATCATGTCTTCCAGTGACAGGCGCTGGGTAATGTCGTCAATCCGGATAACCACACCGCGGCCGCCACCGCCCATCAGCGGGTAGAACGTCAGAGCATAGTGCCGTGCATCTTCGCCCTGGCCCCAGGTCACGCGTTCAATTTTAGCGACCCGGTGGTTTTCGATGGTGTCCTTGAGCTGTGGCAGGAAGGGCTGGAGGGGTTCGAAGGCAAGGTCAATCGGCTGATTCAAGGCCTCATCCAGTTGCGTTCCCGAGAGTACGCTGGCCTCCTGATTCCACTGGGTGACATAGAGTTGTTCGTCCAGAGCGATCAGGGCCGAAGGCATGGAGTCGATAATACTGTTCAGGTATTTCTGAAACCCGGTCAGTTTTTTCTCGATTTTGCTGCGTACCTGGACTTCCAGCTCCAGCTTGCGATTGGTGTTGCGGGTTTCTTCTGCGAGTGCCTGCGCTTGATCGTACGCTGCTTGTGCTTCATCCCGCGCACGCTTGAGTTCCTGTTCACGCGCTTCAATGCGCGACAGCATGGTGTTGAATGCCTCGGCGAGGCTGCCGATTTCGTCGTTGTTGCCCGGCGCAGCCCGTAAGGCGTAGTTCTCTTCCCGGGTGACCTGGCGCGACAGCTCTTCAAGTCGGTAAATGGGTTGGGTAATCAGGCGTTTGATCTGCCGGGCAATCACGAACCAGAGCAAGGTGCTGAAGATCAAAATCCCCAGGCTGGCGGTGAGTGTGCCGGTGTAAAACGCCATGGGCAGTTCGCTGCTGGCGACCAGCAGTAAATGCCCTGGAGGGCCCTGGTCCCGGGGGAGTTTCGCGAGTTGATTGCTGCGCAGTTCGGTCAGGCGCCAGGCTTCGATCTGGCGGTAGTGCTCGGGCAGCGGCAGGTGCTCTCCGTGCTGCAATTGCGCCAGAAGATTACCCGCACTGTCATAAATCGCAGCGGCCCGCAGAGGGGCGTAGCTGCCAATTTCCTCAAGCAGGGCTTCGGCGTTGTGTTCGGAGTCCAGTGCATGAGCGATAAGTGCGGGTTTCGACGCCAGCTGCCCCAGTGTCTGCAAGGCTTGTGGTGCAGTGCTCTCGTGGGAGATCCAGTACGCAGCACTGATAAACGTCAGGTTGGCCACCAGCAACACGGTAGCCAGCAATACGAGGAGGGCGGCCAGCAACTTCTGGCCTACCGGGAGGTTTTCAAGGCGCTGGCGCAAGGGCATGGGTCGTCGCATTCAAGAAGAACAAGGCCGCAGAGTAGCGCGGGCCTCAGTTGCAGGGCAATCCACGCTGCTTCAAGTGATTGCTGAGCCGCTGTTGCAACGCCTGCAAGTGCGGGGCCGCGAGTTGGTGATTGGCAGCGGCTGCGCAGGCATAGCCCAGCAGATAGCTGATTTCGGTGCGCCGGCCTTGGGTGACATCCTGGTGCATGGAAGAAAAGTTGTTGGCAGTGGCCTGGATGACGCGGTTGACTTCGGCAGTCAAATCGATCGCAGCCTCAGGGTGTCCGCAATGTTCAAGCAAGCGACTGAGTTCGGTGCACAGCGTGCCGACTTCGCCACTGTGTGCTTGCAAACCGCCGTTACGACAGTCGTGCAGTACGGTCAGCGGATTGATCGCACAGTTAAGGGCCAGTTTTCGCCATAAACGGCTCAGAATATTCGGGCTCCACTGGTGGGCTATGCCGCTGCGCTGCAGTTCTTCAAGCCATTGCGGTGCTTCGCCGCCGCTGGTATCTCCCAGCCATGTCTGGCCTTGGCCGGCAAATACTACGCGCCAGTCGCTCTGGCGAAATGCGCCTTCAGTGCTTGAGGCAAAGATGCAGCGGTTGTGTGGGACAAGGTCGGCGACGATTTGCTGACTGCCAAGGCCATTCTGCAACAGGATCAGTTCGGCATCGGGGCTGAGCCGTCCGGCAATCTGCCTGACGGCGTGCTCTGCGTCATAGGCCTTGCAGGTCACCAGCAGGCGCTGAACTGGCTCGTCGGCCTCGGGTGTTTGGGCGCGGATGGGTATCAGTTGCGAGTGCTCACCTTCAACTAAAGTTACCCCCTGTGCCGCTTGATAGGCTTGCAGGCGCGCGCCGTTGCGCAGGATCAGCGTGACAGGCAGGCCGGCACGCGCCAGTCGCGCGGCCCACAGCATGCCCATGCTCCCGGCGCCGAGAATGTGCCACGGCGTCGGCATATTGGAGGAAGTTTGAGGCAAGGCCGAATTTGGCATGTGTACTCGCAAGTGAATGAAGTCGAAGAACCGCTATAATGCCCGCGCATTTTAACTGTCAGGTCAGGCGTGCTCCATCTGTGTTGAGCACGCCCTTTATTATTGGAGAAAACTACATGCCGTCGTTCGACGTGGTATCCGAACTGGACAAGCACGAAGTCACCAACGCCGTTGAAAACGCGGTCAAGGAGCTGGATCGTCGTTATGACCTCAAGGGTAAGGGTACTTTTGAGTTCAAGGAGAAGGACCTGACCGTGAACTTGACCGCCGAGGCTGACTTTCAGCTTGAAGCGATGATTGAGATCCTCAAGCTGGCCCTGATCAAGCGCAAGATTGATGCGCAATGTCTTGAGATCAAGGATGCCTACGCTTCTGGCAAATTGATGAAGCAGGAAGCCGTATTGAAGGAAGGCATCGACAAGGAGCTGGCGAAGAAAATCGTTGCTCACGTCAAGGACGCCAAGCTCAAGGTTCAAGCTTCCATTCAGGGCGAGCAAGTGCGTATCACTGGCAAGAAGCGTGACGACTTGCAAGAAGCGATCGCTGCACTGCGGGCCAAAACCTTCGATATGCCGCTGCAGTTCAATAACTTCCGTGACTGAATACGGGGGAACCTATGGCGATTATCTACGTCCGATTTTCCCTGGACCTGCAAAAACGATTGAGCAGTCCTATCGTCTCGCTGAACGAATGAAGTCGCCGGATATGGGTGCAAGGAGATACAAGTGGATTTGAATGCTGAAGTTGATCAGTTGATCAAGGCCTCACAGGCCTGGATCCCGATGATTATGGAATACGGCAGCCGTGTGCTGCTGGCAGTGATCACCCTGGCGGTAGGCTGGTGGTTGATCAACCGGTTGACGGCAAAACTGGCGCACTTGCTGGCGTTGAGGAAGGCTGATCTGGCGTTGCAGGGTTTCATCAGCAGCCTGGTCAATATCATTCTCAAGGTGTTGCTGGTTGTTAGCGTTGCCTCAATGATTGGCATCCAGACCACGTCGTTCGTCGCGGCCATTGGTGCGGCAGGCCTGGCTATTGGCCTGGCGTTGCAGGGCAGCCTGGCGAACTTTGCCGGCGGAGTGCTTATTCTGTTGTTCCGTCCGTTCAAGATCGGTGACTGGATCGAAGCGCAAAGCGTGAGCGGAACCGTCGATAGCATTCAGATCTTTCACACGGTGTTGCGTACCGGTGACAACAAAACCGTGATCGTGCCAAACGGTAATCTGTCCAACGGCATCATCACCAACTACAACCGTCAACCGACACGCAAGGTGGTGTTTGACGTCGGTGTTGATTACGACGCGGATCTGCAGAAGGTGCGTGAGGTGCTGCTGATGCTGGCAGATGATCCGCGGGTACTTAAAGATCCGGCCCCGGTGGTGGTGGTATCCGCCCTGGGTGAGAGTGCTATCACGATGTCGCTGCGGGTTTGGGTGGATACGCCGAACTACTGGGATGTTCTGTTCATGTTCAACGAGCACGCACGTGATCGCCTGCGGGCAGAGGGTGTGGACATTCCGTTTCCTCAGCGAGTCATCCGTATGGTTCAGGAAGTGGCTGCGAACTAATACTGCGCACCACACTTGATCATCAGGTGCAGGAACAATTAAAGGGGCGAATATGCCCCTTTATTTGTTTTAGTACCTTCATACGGGGCGATGGGGGCAGGGGCCAAGAAGTTGTTGGTTACCGGGTTGTTAGTTAGCTTGCTATATATACGTTGCCCCGGGCAATAAAAAACCACGCCCCTGAGGCAGGGGCGTGGTTTTTACTAAACACAGTACTTGTAACTAAAGCCCGAAGGCATCGATTACAGGATGTTCAGTGGGTACTCAGCGATCAGGCGAACGTCGTTGACGTCATTGCCGTAGTTGCTGGTGGTGCGGTAAATAGCGCTACGCAGACGGAAAGACAGGTCCTTGGCCGGGCCTTCCTGCAACACGTACTTGGTTTCGAAGTCGAACTCGTGCTCTTTACCTTCACCGTCATTGGTGGAGATGTTGGTGCCTCGAACGTAGCGAGCCATGAAGCTCAGGCCTGGAACGCCGTAGCTGGCCATGTTCAGGTCATAACGACCCTGCCAGGACTGCTCGTCTTTGGCGTTAAAGTCGGAGTACTGCACGGAGTTGGCGAGGAAAATGGTGCCGCCGCCGTCTACGCCGTAGTAGTAACCGCTGTCACCGGTGGAGCGCTGGTGAGCAATGGTGAACTTGTGGGCGCCGAGGCTATAGGCAGCTGCCAAGCTCCAGATTTTGTTGTCTACGTTGCCAGCCAGTTCCTGGCCCTGGCTCGAAGTTCTGTAGCCGTTGAGGTCGAAGTTCAGGGCTTGAGAGTCTGCGATCGGCAGGGTGTAGTTCAGGTTGACGTACTGCTTCTTGAAGTAGTCATCAACATCGGATGCCGCCACACCACCGACAAGGTTGTCGGTGAACTGGTAGGTTGCGCCAGCAATGTTGGCAGAGGTCAGGCCAGGCTGGCCTGGGCCGTTGATGCTGTCACGAGCCATGCCAGTTTGCGAGCTCAGCGCTGTGAAGCGGCCGGCGCTCAGTTCCAGACCCTTGATTTCCTTGCTGGTGAGCAAGGTGCCGGTAGCTACTTCTGGCAGCAAACGGCTGTCATCGGTAGAGAAAACCGGGCTGGCAACAAACTGGTTGCCGTATTTCAGAACGGTATCGGAAAGACGGAATTTTACAGCACCGCCGATTTTCGATTGGGTATCTTCCGGAGAACCGTCGCCCTTGGTAGCGAACAGGCCGTTGCCCTGGCGACCAGCGCCGCCGTCCAGGCGTACTGTGCCCATGGCGAAAGCGTCAACACCGACACCGACGGTGCCCTGGGTGAAGCCGGACTGGTAGTTGAGCAGTTCGCTCAGGCCCCAGTCTTCGCGGTAGCCGCTTTTGAAGCCGCCACCTGGCTTGGCGATGTTGCCAGCGCCGTTACGGAAATCACGGTTCATGTACAGCATGCGAGTTTTGGAAGTCAGCGTGCTGTCTTCAATGAAACCTTTAGCATCGTCCTGCGATGAGGCCATTGCGAACTGGGTAGTACCGGCTGAAACAGCCAGGGCGATCATGCTCCACTTCATCACGCGCATCGTGATTTGCTCCTTTGGTTTTTAGGAAGAGTACTGCCGTCCCACCTGAATTATTATCTGGGGCGGCTCTTTCTTTTTGTGTCGGCGCAAACTTATATCACGCCGGCCATGTTGGCGATACTTGCTCTCATAAGCATTCAGTTTCTTTACAGCCGTGTCGCAAATTGCTACCCCGCATGTCGCAGGCGCATAGCTGTATGCCGTTTTTCAGCATGTTTAAAGTGCTGTTTACAGCTGTGGCTACATGGAAACTACGTTGCGCCTACACATTTAAATCCCGGACTCTAGCGGCGCAGCTATTGTTATTTATCGCCCGGTGACCGCACTCCGGCAGACACTTGGACGACTGTGTCAGTGGCTTATGCAACAAGCATGCTCAAATTACCCAATAGCTCGAAAAATATTTTTTTGGGCATTTCCAGTCTGAAAATCCAGACGCTGCTTGGGTTAAACGGGAATATTGCAGGGCTGGCTGCCAGTTTTTCCGTTGTAAAGGCCAGGTTCTGGCGCAGGGAAACACCTCAAACGTTACCGGTAAACACCTGTTGGGGTGGTCGGTGACGTTTTGGTGCACTAAAAACATTCATATTGTGCGTTTTTGGTGCACAAGTGTTTGATGACTGTTGATTGAGCCCTTGTTGCTGCGCTGCTGGTGGAAATCAATGCTTGCTGCCGTGATGTATGGAGCAATCAAGGGTATCCTGCAGCTCTTTCGCCTGGCGGTTGATACGTGTCGTCAGGCGCCGGTTGAACTGAAACTGCCCGTTGAACAGGAGAACACCCAGTGTTCGTTTTGGATACACGCCTTCACGAGGATACCTGGCTGATAGGGGACTTCCCCTTGTGCCGTCTGTTGCTCTCCAATGATTCGAATTATCCCTGGTTTATTTTGGTGCCACGGCGCGAGGGTATAAGTGAATTGTTTCAATTGGATGAACATGATCAGCAGTTGATGTGGGCTGAGACAACAGCCCTGGCGCGGACGCTGAAGGATGCATTCGGCGCGGACAAAATGAATGTCGCGACGCTGGGTAATGTTGTCAGCCAGCTGCACATGCACGTCATTGTTCGGTACCAGGCCGATGTTGCATGGCCCGGTCCGGTCTGGGGCAAGCACCCGGCAAGGCCGTATACCCAGGCAGAGGTGGGCGCGATCCAGGACAAGTTGAAATCGGTCCTTGGTGTCGAGTTCACTTTTTCAGAGGTGCAATGATGACCCTTGAGGCGCGGGTAATGGACCTTGAGAGCCGTCTGGCTTTTCAGGATGACACCATTCAGGCATTGAATGATGTACTGGTGATGCAGCAGAACGCCGTCGACCGTTTGCAAATGCAGATGGCTGCGCTGCTCAAGCGCCAGGAAGAAATGGGCGGACAGTTCGAATCATTTGAGGAAGAAGCTCCGCCGCCGCATTATTGATTTTTGAGCAGGCAATAAAAAACCGCGATCAGCCAGGGCTGGATCGCGGTTTTTTTTTGCTGAAATTAGCGGCGTGGCAACGCTGCAATCACATCTTCAGCTTGTAGGCCTTTATCGCGGTTCATCACCGAGAACTCGACACGTTGTCCTTCCACCAGTACCCGGTGACCTTCGCCGCGAATGGCGCGAAAGTGGACAAAAATGTCATCCCCGGAGTCGCGGGAAATAAAGCCGAACCCCTTGGAGGTGTTGAACCACTTTACAGTGCCTGTATCGCGGTTGGTCATGTCATAGCTTTGCGAAGTCGACGAAGGTGATGATTTGTAGAAGCTGACTACAAGATGCAGCAACACGGCAATTACAGCAGGAACGAGACTGATCAAAATTGCTGGCTGATCGCCGATCGGCAACAACAGGCCGAACAGGGTTAGGGTTTGCAGGACAACAGCCAGCACCAATAGAGCGCTGACCAGATTTTGCAGTTGATGACGGGGGCCTTTATTCCAGAACGGAATGACTGGAGCCAGTGTCAGGTTAAGGAGACCAAAAAAAGCCAGATACAGAGCATCGGCGTGTTGCAGGTAAGGTATAGCTTCAGGTTGCAGGCTAGGAATGAAGGACAGCAGCAATGCAGCTGCGCCCGTTAGCAGGTGGACGATTTTCAACATTTCAATAAACTCACATTTAAGACGGATCGCAAGGAAGAGCTGATTGCGTACGGTTCGCTTCTGAAAATGATGGAGGCGCTAGACACGTACGGGCATCAGCCTATGCGCCGTCGCCAGAGGCTTGACGAAGGCGACACGCCGCCTATTTAACAGCAAAGCTTGGGCCTTCTCAAATTAAGCGTATTGATGGGATGTTGATGTGATTGCACAGCACATGATGATCCCCCGCGTTTTTTAGTGGTAGAGCCTTGTTCTAGAGGTGTGCAGCCCATTTCAGGCGGCATCTGATGGCGTCGGGTGATTGTGGCTGGTTACAGCATCCTATGCCGATGTTGGTACAGGCATGACCGTTGGTCATATTTCCAGGGGGCAGAGCCCTGGAAGGAGTTGTATTTATAATCTGCTATGAATTGACAAAAATAATGGGTTGCTCAAGTACTGAAAGTGTCGTGCTGGCTCGTATTTAAACTATGAGTGATAGGGGGCTTGTAGTATGTGATTTAAAAGGCGGTGCTTGAGTGCCGAGCATGATCTGGATGAGTACGGTTTTGTGGTTTTTTGATCATGCATAAAGTGTCAGTTGTCGTTGCGGGCGGGTATTTTTTAACGCTGAAGTACCAGACGCTGAGTGGGGGTATTGTATTTTCCTTAACTGTTCTGGATGGGCGCGAGGGCTTTAGCCTGGTCGTTCCCGGTTAGTTTGCTCAGAGGTTCATGTTCTTTGGTCGGGCCCGGGGCGCGCATGCCGCCTTGAGAGGCTTGCGGTCTGTGTTTCATAAGGGGTTGTTTCAAAAAAACCACCTTTGATTGTGCTGGATGTTGATTGATATTGGCGCAGAAGTGCAGGGCGCAGGGCGGGATGGATGTTTGTATTTTTTGATTTCGAAAAGAACTTGCCCTGGCCCCTTTCCAGTTTGGTCTGGCTGGAGGACTGTCGCCGGTTTGCCGATATATATCAGCAGGTGGGGTTTTATATTGAGGGTAAGAACCCTTGTTTGATAAATGCCTGGCGTTCTTGCATTGATCGGGAAGTTGATAGTGGGGCATGGAGGGTGCAAGACGTTGACTGCCTCATTGGGTTGGCATGTACCCAGGCTCGGAGAGCTTCTCCCGAAGCTGCTGAAAAATACCGGTTTGCCGGGCGATTCGGGGTGTGGGGCCGGAGCAGGTTGTTCGGTGGCTTGTAATCTTTTGCGAATCATGGTGCCTTTAAGGTCTTATGGCTGTTCATGCGGCTGCAATGGCTCGATTTACCAGATATAATCTCGCGCTTTGCTGCGTAACCCTCCTTATGGGTTGCCGCTAACGGATTGTCGAGACACGCCAATGCCCATGTACGATTACCAGTGCGCTTCCTGTGGTCATCAACTGGAAGCCATTCAAAAGATCAGTGACTCGCCACTGGTTGATTGTCCTGCCTGTCAGGCCCCTGAGCTGAAGAAAATGCTGTCCATGCCAGGCTTCCGCCTTAGCGGCACCGGCTGGTATGAAACAGACTTCAAGACAGGCTCGAAAAAGAATCTGGCAGGCGGCGACAAATCCGACTGAGGCTGAACCAAAGCAGTCTGAACACAAGCGGGCTCTTGCATTGTTACCAGCACTGACGGTGCGCAAGACCTCCACCGAATTTCGAATTACGAGAAGTGAAACCACTACCATGATGCGCAGCCATTATTGCGGCCAACTGAACGAAAGCCTGGAAGGCCAGGAAATTACCCTTTGCGGATGGGTCCATCGTCGCCGTGACCACGGTGGGGTGATTTTCCTCGATATCCGTGATCGTGATGGTCTGGCCCAGGTGGTGTTTGACCCGGATCGCGCCGAGACCTTCGCCGCCGCAGACCGTGTGCGCAGCGAGTACGTGGTCAAGGTCACCGGCAAGGTGCGCTTGCGTCCGGCCGGTGCCGGCAACGCCAACATGGCTTCGGGCATGATCGAAGTACTGGGCTACGAGCTGGAAGTCTTGAACGAAGCGGAAACCCCGCCGTTCCCGCTCAACGAATTCTCCGACGTTGGCGAAGAAACCCGTCTGCGCTATCGCTTTATCGATCTGCGTCGCCCGGAAATGCTCGAGAAGTTGCGTCTGCGCTCGCGCATGACCACCAGCATCCGTCGCTTCCTGGACGAGAACGGCTTCCTGGACGTCGAAACACCGATCCTGACCCGTGCCACACCGGAAGGCGCGCGTGACTATCTGGTGCCAAGCCGTACCCACGCCGGCTCCTTCTTTGCTCTGCCGCAATCGCCGCAGCTGTTCAAGCAGTTGTTGATGGTTGCCGGCTTTGACCGCTACTACCAGATCGCCAAGTGCTTCCGTGACGAAGACCTGCGTGCCGACCGTCAGCCTGAGTTCACTCAGATCGACATCGAAACCAGCTTCATGAACGAAGCCGAGATCATGGGTCTGACCGAAGAAATGATCCGCAACCTGTTCAAGGAAGTGCTGGGTCTGGAATTCGGTGAATTCCCGCACATGACCTGGGAAGAGGCCATGCGCCGCTTCGGCTCCGACAAGCCTGACCTGCGTAACCCGCTGGAACTGGTTGACGTTGCCGATCAGCTTAAAGATGTGGAATTCAAGGTGTTCAGCGGCCCGGCCAACGACCCTAAATGCCGTATTGCTGCCTTGCGCGTTCCTGGCGGCGCGAGCATGCCGCGTAAACAGATCGACGACTACACCAAGTTTGTCGGCATCTACGGTGCCCGTGGCCTGGCGTACATCAAGGTCAACGAGCGCGCCAAAGGTGTTGAAGGTCTGCAATCGCCGATCGTCAAGAACATCCCTGAGGCCAACCTCAATGTGATCCTCGATCGCGTCGGTGCGGTTGATGGTGACATCGTGTTCTTCGGTGCCGACAAGGCCAAGATCGTTAGCGAAGCGCTGGGTGCACTGCGTATCAAGGTCGGTAACGATCTGAACCTGCTGACCTGTGAGTGGGCTCCGATGTGGGTTGTCGATTTCCCGATGTTCGAAGAGAACACCGACGGCAGCTTCAGCGCCTTGCATCACCCGTTCACCGCACCCAAGTGCTCGCCTGAAGAGCTGGAGGCCAACCCGGCCACCGCGCTGTCCCGTGCCTACGACATGGTGCTCAACGGTACCGAATTGGGTGGCGGTTCGATCCGTATTCACCGCAAGGAAATGCAACAGGCGGTCTTCCGTCTGTTGGGTATCGGTGAAGCCGAGCAGGAAGAGAAATTTGGCTTCCTGCTGGATGCCCTGAAATACGGCGCGCCACCCCATGGTGGTCTGGCGTTCGGTCTGGATCGTCTGGTGATGCTGATGACCGGTGCCCAGTCGATTCGTGAAGTTATTGCCTTCCCGAAAACCCAGAGCGCTGCCTGCGTCATGACTCAGGCTCCTGGTGTAGTTGATGCCAAGGCACTGAGCGAGTTGCACATTCGTTTGCGCGAACAGCCTAAGGCTGAGTAAAGCTGACCTGCAAAGGCGCATCTCCGGATGCGCCTTTGCTATTCGGGTCGAGAATTTTTATTGCCGGTTCGTGGCACGTGTCAGGACCGGCAAGGTTTCATAAAGGATTCGGAGTGCGTTATGGCAGGTCATTCTAAGTGGGCGAACATCAAGCACCGCAAAGAGCGTCAGGATGCCAAAAAAGGCAAGATTTTCACCAAGTGGATTCGTGAACTGACCGTCGCTGCCCGTCAGGGCGGGGCTGATCCGGGTTCGAACCCGCGCCTGCGTCTGGCGCTGGACAAGGCCCTTGGTGCAAACATGAGCCGTGACATCATTGACCGTGCCGTCGCTCGCGGTGCCGGTGCCGCCGATACCGACGACATGGTCGAGTTGAGCTACGAGGGCTACGGTCCGGGTGGCGTTGCAGTGATGGTTGAGTGCATGACGGATAACCGTAATCGCACCGCAGCCGCCGTGCGTCATGCGTTCAGCAAGTGTGGCGGCAATCTTGGTACTGACGGCTCGGTGGCTTATCTGTTCGAGCGCAAAGGGCAGATATCCTATGCCGCGGGCATTGATGAAGATGCGTTGATGGAAGCTGCGATGGAGGCGGATGCCGACGACGTGGTGACCAACGAAGACGGCTCCATGGATGTATTCACTTCGTTCTCAAGCTTCTACGCGGTTCGCAACGCACTGGAAGCCGCGGGTTTCACCCCGGCAGACGCTGAGATTGTGATGTTGCCGACCACCAGCGCCGAGCTGGACCTGGACGGTGCGCAGAAGGTGCTCAAGCTGATCGATATGCTTGAAGACCTGGATGACGTACAGAACGTGTATTCCAATGCCGAAATTCCTGATGCGGTGCTGGAACAGCTAGCCTGATAACGTGCTACAAACCTGAGGCCGGAGGTGCAACGTTGCGATGATCGCTACGCTGTGCACCTCCGGCTTCTGCCTTTAAGCTGTTCGGGCATGTTCCCGTGGGCGTCACTTCATAAGCTGTAGGCGTTATGACTCTTATTCTTGGTATTGATCCTGGTTCGCGAATCACCGGTTATGGCGTGGTGCGAGACACCGGGCGTGGTTGCGTGTACGTGGCGTCGGGATGCATTCGTACGGGCAGTGGCGAGTTGCATGAGCGGTTGCAGATCGTCTATCGCGGAGTGCGCGAGGTGATTCAGACTTACGGGCCGGTAACCATGGGCATCGAAAAAGTGTTCATGGCCCGCAATGCCGACTCGGCGCTCAAGCTGGGCCAGGCAAGGGGCGCCGCCATTGTGGCGGGTGCTGAAGAAAGCCTGGAGATTGCCGAGTACTCGGCCACTCAGGTCAAGCAGGCCGTGGCGGGTACCGGGGGAGCCAACAAGGAGCAGGTGATGATGATGGTCATGCATTTGCTCAAGCTCACGACCAAGCCGCAAATCGATGCGTCGGATGCGCTGGCGATTGCCTTGTGCCATGCACATACTCGTTCCAGCCTGTTGCCCCACGGCCTGGGTGCGGCGCGTAGCCGGGGTGGGCGTTTGCGGCTCTGAAACACGTTTATTAATGTAATTAAGCTTGCTGGCAGGGCTCTATCTGCAATGATGCAGCCTGCTCGTTGCAGTTGTGAGCCATTGATCTGGCCAGAGAAAAGGATCTAAAACGTGATTGGACGCTTGCGCGGTACTCTGGCTGAAAAACAGCCGCCGCACCTGATTCTTGATGTAAATGGCCTGGGCTATGAGCTTGAAGTGCCGATGACCACGCTGTATCGGCTGCCGTCCATAGGCGAGCCGCTGACCTTGCACACCCACCTGGTGGTTCGCGAAGACGCCCAGTTGCTCTATGGTTTTATCGGCAAGCGTGAGCGTGACTTCTTTCGTGAGCTGATCCGGCTCAACGGTGTCGGCCCCAAACTGGCTTTGGCGTTGATGTCGAGCCTGGAGGTAGACGAGTTGGTGCGCTGCGTGCAGGCGCAGGACACATCTGCCTTGACCAAGGTTCCGGGGGTGGGCAAGAAAACCGCCGAGCGACTATTGGTTGAGCTCAAGGATCGTTTCAAGGCCTGGGAGCAGGTGCCGAGCATGTTTGCGCTGGTGCCAAACCAGCCGGACGCGCCGTTGCAGGTGGCCAGTGCAGAAAGCGATGCGGTCAGCGCCTTGATTTCTCTGGGGTATAAACCTCAGGAAGCAAGCAAGGCGGTATCCGCGATCAAGGATAAAACGTTGAGCAGTGAAGATATGATTCGTCGTGCCCTCAAGGGAATGATTTAAGTGATTGAAGCTGACCGTTTGATAACCGCCTCAGGCGGGCGGGACCGCGAAGAGGTTCAGGATCGGGCGATTCGTCCTTTGAGCCTGGCCGACTATATTGGTCAGCCGACGGTGCGCGAGCAGATGGAGCTGTTTATCCAGGCTGCCCGCGGGCGCTCGGAATCGCTGGATCACACCCTGATTTTCGGTCCGCCCGGGCTGGGTAAAACTACGCTGGCCAATATCATTGCCCAGGAAATGGGGGTGTCGATCAAAAGCACCTCGGGTCCGGTGCTGGAACGACCGGGTGATCTGGCCGCGTTGCTGACCAACCTTGAGCCGCACGATGTGCTGTTTATCGATGAGATCCATCGCTTGTCGCCCATCGTTGAGGAAGTGCTGTACCCGGCAATGGAGGATTTCCAGCTCGACATCATGATTGGTGAAGGGCCGGCCGCACGCTCGATCAAGCTCGACTTGCCACCGTTCACCCTGGTGGGAGCGACTACCCGCGCGGGGATGCTCACCAATCCGTTGCGTGACCGGTTCGGCATCGTGCAGCGGCTGGAGTTTTACAGCACGGATGACCTGGCAACGATTGTCAGCCGTTCGGCCAAAATCTTCGGTCTGCCCCTCGATCCGGAAGGCGCCTACGAAATTGCCCGGCGCGCACGTGGCACACCGCGCATCGCCAACCGTTTGTTGCGTCGTGTACGGGACTTTGCCGAGGTGCGGGCCAAGGGTCATATCACCAAGCCGGTGGCCGACCTGGCGTTGAATCTGCTGGATGTCGACGAGCATGGTTTCGATCATCAGGACCGGCGCCTGTTGTTGACCATGATCGAGAAGTTCGACGGCGGTCCGGTCGGAGTCGACAGTCTGGCCGCTGCAATCAGTGAAGAACGCCATACGATCGAAGATGTGCTGGAGCCGTATTTGATCCAGCAGGGCTATATCATGCGCACGCCCCGTGGTCGCGTTGTGACCCGGCACGCGTATTTGCACTTCGGACTGAACATTCCGTCGCGCCTGGGCGAAATGCCGGTCGTAGACGAGTTTTTGAATGCTTTAGATGATTAATAAGCGGTCGGCAGTCGATTTTTTCGGCGTTTTTGCTGTCTCAAGGGCTGGCGCTGAAAATCCCGGGTCTTAAAGTCCGGGAAGAATGAAAAAACAGTCGATTGGCGGATTGGCAACCTGAGGAGTAAGCACTAGAGTATGCGCGCGCAAAACAGGCTGGAGCCGTTCGCACATCGCTGTCGCGTTTATTACGAAGACACCGATGCGGGTGGCGTCGTGTATTACGTAAATTATCTAAAGTTTATGGAGCGGGCTCGAACCGAAAGGCTGCGGGAGCTGGGTTTTTCCCAGTCCGAGCTGGTGGGGGAGAACCTGTTATTTGTCGTGCATTCCAGCGAGGCGCGTTACCACGCTCCGGCGCGACTGGACGATGAACTGTTGGTTAGTGCGCAAGTGACAGAGCTCAACCGTGCAAGCCTGCGTTTCAAGCAGCAGGTCTGGCGGGCGACAGATGCAACACTGCTCTGTGAGGGGCAGTTTTTGGTGGCCTGTGTGCGCGCCGATAGTTTTAAACCCCGGGCCATTCCCGAAGCTTTACGTACGGCCTTTGCCGACGTGAGCGGCGCGGGTAAACATTTAGAGCAGGAGATAAAGCGTGGAAGCTAACGTCGTCGACCATTCCTCCATGTGGAGCTTGGTCAGCAATGCCAGCATTGTTGTGCAGTTGGTAATGTTGATCCTGCTGGCCGCATCGGTTACCTCATGGGTCATGATTTTTCAGCGCAGCACCATGCTGCGCGCCGGTCGACGTGCCCTGGAAAGCTTTGAAGAGCGTTTCTGGTCCGGTATCGACTTGTCGAAGCTGTATCGTCAGGCGGGTAGCAACCCGGACCCGGACTCCGGAGTCGAGCAGATTTTCCGTGCCGGCTTCAAAGAGTTCTCTCGTCTGCGCCAGCAGTCGGGTGTTGATCCGGAAGCCGTTATGGAAGGTGTTGCACGTGCCATGCGTGTAGCCATCTCCCGTGAAGAAGAGAAGCTTGAGCAAAGCCTGCCGTTCCTGGCAACCGTGGGTTCTGTCAGCCCGTACATCGGTTTGTTCGGTACGGTCTGGGGCATCATGAACTCCTTCCGGGGTCTGGCCACTGCCCAGCAAGCGACTCTGGCGACTGTTGCCCCGGGCATTGCCGAAGCACTGGTTGCCACGGCGATTGGTCTGTTCGCTGCGATCCCGGCAGTTATCGCTTACAACCGTTTTGCTGCACGTAGCGAAACCTTGATTAGCCGCTACTACACCTTCGCCGATGAGTTCCAGGCGATCCTGCACCGCAAAGTGCACACCAGCGAAGAATAAGCAGGTAATTTCCAATGGCTTTAATCGCTCGAGCGCGCAAAAAGCGCAAGCCGGTTGCCGAGATGAACGTAGTGCCATACATCGACGTGATGCTGGTACTGCTGGTCATCTTCATGGTGACCGCACCGATGCTCAACCAGGGTGTGAAGGTTGATTTGCCCAAGGTCTCCAGCGAGGCTTTGCCGCAGGACAACAACACTCAGGTTCTGACCATTTCGATCAAGGCTGACAAGACCTATTTCTGGAACCTTGGCAGTGAAGTCGACACCGAAAAGCAGATGGACAAGGCCATGACCTTGCCGCAGATGACTGACGCAGTGACTAAAATCATTCGCGCGGGCAACGAAGGCGGCAAGCACACCCAAGTCTTTATCCGCGGTGACAAAACTGTGGATTACGGCGCGGTGATGGGCGCCATGGGTGGCCTGCAGAAGGCCGGGGTCGGTAACGTTGGCCTGATAACCGAGGCTCCCTGATGCGCGAACAGCGGGAGCCGTCCGCCTCTGAAAACTATTTTTGGCCTACAGTCTGGGCGGTAGGGCTGCACATCCTGATTTTTGGCATGCTGTTCGCCAGCTTTGCCATGACTCCGGAACTGCCGCCGTCCAAGCCGATTGTTCAGGCAACCTTGTATCAACTGAAGTCCAAAAGTCAGGCGACCACCCAGACCAATCAAAAGATTGCGGGTGAGGCGAAGAAATCCGCCGCACGCCAGACCGAAGTCGAACAGATGGAACAAAAGAAGGTTGAGCAAGAGGCTGTAAAAGCCGCGGAACAAAAGAAAGAAGAGGCTGCCGAAAAAGCTGCTGATGCCAAGAAGGCTGATGAAGCCAAGGCGAGCGAAGCCAAAAAGGCAGACGAGGCGAAGAAGGCAGATGACGCCAAGAAAGCCGACGATGCCAAAAAGGCTACAGAAACCAAAAAAGCCGAAGAGAAGAAACTGGCTGATATAGCCAAGAAGAAATCTGAGGAAGAGGCCAAGAAGGCTGCGCAAGAAGAGGCCAAGAAACAGGCCGCTGAAGACGCGAAGAAAAAAGCGGCCGAAGATGCGAAGAAGAAAGCTGCTGAAGATGCCAAGAAAAAGGCCGTAGCAGACGAGGCGAAGAAGAAAACCGCCGAAGATGCGAAGAAAAAGGCGGCTGCCGATGCTGCCAAGAAAAAGGCCGTAGAAGCAGCGCGTAAATCGACCGAAGACAAAAAGGCGCAAGCACTGGCTGATTTGCTTTCCGATACGCCACAACGCCAGCAAGCCCTGGCTGATGAGCAGGGCGATGAGGTCGCCGGCAGTTTCGATGACTTGATTCGTGCTCGAGCAGCAGAAGGCTGGGCTCGTCCACCTTCGGCCCGCAAGAATATGACAGTGGTACTGCAAATTGGCATGTTGCCAGATGGCACGGTAACGTCGGTGACGGTTGCCAAGTCCAGTGGTGATGGCCCGTTTGATAGCTCGGCTGTGGCAGCGGTCAAGAATATTGGCCGTTTAACGGAAATGCAGGGCATGAAGCCCAGCGATTTTAATCCTTACCGATCATTCAAGATGACATTCACACCTGAGGATCTAGCCTTGTGATTAAATTTTTTCGAGGACTGCTAGTCATCGTCTGCTGCGTGGCAGGGATGGCGGTAGCAGATGAAAAGAACATTCTGGTTACCAGTGGTAGCGACCGGGCAACGCCAATTGCAGTTGTTCCTTTCGGCTGGCAGGGCGGTACCGTCCTGCCCGACGACATGGCTGAAATCATTGGCAATGACCTGCGCAATTCGGGTTATTACGCGCCGATTCCAAAGCAGAACATGATTGGCTTGCCGACCCAGGCCAGCGAAGTCATTTTCCGTGACTGGAAAGCCCTGGGCGCCCAGTACGTCATGGTTGGTAATATTGTCCCGGCGGGCGGTCGCCTGCAGGTTCAATATGCCTTGTTCAACGTGGCGACCGAGCAGCCAGTGTTGACCGGCAGCGTGTCGGGTACCACTGATCAGCTGCGGGACATGGCGCATTACATCTCTGACCAGTCATTTGAAAAACTGACCGGTATTAAAGGTGCATTCTCTACACGTCTGCTTTATGTAACGGCTGAACGTGCCAGTGCGACCAACACCCGCTACACCTTGCAGCGTTCGGACTACGATGGTGCCCGTGCCGTTACCCTGCTGCAGTCGCGCGAGCCTATTCTGTCGCCGCGTTTTGCTCCGGACGGCAAGCGTATCGCTTATGTATCGTTCGAGCAGAAGCGTCCGCGTATCTTCATGCAGAACATTGATACTGGCCGTCGTGAGCAGATCACCAACTTTGAAGGCCTGAACGGTGCGCCTGCCTGGTCGCCGGATGGTTCCAAGCTGGCGTTTGTATTGTCCAAAGACGGTAATGCCGAGATCTACGTGATGGAACTGGCTTCGCGTCAGCTGACTCGCGTGACGAACAATCCGGCAATTGATACCGAACCGTTCTGGGGTAAAGATGGCAATACCATCTATTTCACCTCTGACCGGGGCGGTAAACCGCAAATCTACAAGACCACAGTTGGTAGCGGTAATGCAGAGCGCGTAACTTTTATCGGGAACTACAACGCCAGTCCGAAGCTTTCGGCTGACGAAAAGACCCTGGTAATGATCCATCGTCAGGACGGTTTCACTAATTTCCGTGTTGCAGCGCAAGATTTGCAGCGTGGAACCGTGAAAATCCTCACAGATACCAACCTTGATGAGTCAGCTACTGTTGCACCCAACGGCACCATGGTAATCTACGCCACCCGCCAGCAGGGCCGGGGAGTCTTGATGCTCGTGTCCATTAACGGACGCGTAAGGCTCCCTCTTCCTACCGCTCAAGGCGAAGTCAGAGAACCTTCCTGGTCCCCTTACCTGAACTGACGTGGTGATAGCTTTACGTTGCATATAACACTTGGGGTTCATTAGGAGTTTTACGATGGAAATGCTGAAGTTTGGTAAATTCGCTGCGCTGGCACTGGCCATGGCTGTAGCTGTAGGTTGCTCGTCCAAAGGCGGCGACAATGCCGGTGAAGGCGCTGCTGTTGATCCAAACGCTGGTTACGGCGCAAACACAGGCGCTGTTGATGGCTCCCTGAGTGAAGAAGCTGCTCTGCGCGCGATCACTGTTTTCTACTTCGAATACGACAGTTCGGACCTGAAACCAGAAGCAATGCGCGCTCTGGACGTACACGCTAAAGACCTGAAAGCTAACGGCGCTCGCGTTGTTCTGGAAGGTAACACTGACGCCCGTGGTACTCGTGAGTACAACATGGCACTGGGCGAGCGTCGTGCGAAAGCCGTTCAACGCTACCTGGTACTGCAAGGTGTTTCTCCAGCACAGCTGGAGCTGGTGTCCTACGGTAAAGAGCGTCCAATCGCTACTGGCAACGACGAACAGTCGTGGGCTCAAAACCGTCGCGTCGAACTGCGTAAGTAATTCGTCATGCGAACGTGCCGCCGTGCTGTAACTATTCTGACTCTCAGCCTCATGCCGCTAGCGGCATGGGCTGCGGTTCCTGTGGTCGATGACAACTCTGGCTATAACAATAGCGGGGGGAGTAATCCGGCTACGGGTTACGGTGCGAGCGGCGCCTATGCCGGGGGAGGGGTTTCGACCCCTATCTCGGCACAGGGCGAGCTGTTCAACCAGTTGCAACAAATGCAGGAGCAGATTGCCCGCCAACAAGGTGTGATCGAAGTTCTGCAAAATGATGTTTCGCGGATGAAGCAAGAAAGCCTGGAGCGATACCAGGAACTTGATCGGCGAATAGGAACCGGCGTTGCTCCTGCTGCCGCTCCTGATAATTCTTCTGCCGGTGGTGCTAATGCCGCCGGTAATAGCGCAGCACCTGCTTCTCAGGCCGCTGCCAGTTCGGAACCTGGCGATCCGGCGAAAGAAAAGCTCTATTACGATGCTGCTTTCGACCTGATCAAAGCCAAGGACTTCGACAAGGCCAGTCTGGCGTTCACTGCCTTTCTGCGCAAATACCCGAACAGTCAGTATGCGGGCAATGCCCAGTACTGGTTGGGTGAAGTGAATCTGGCCAAAGGTGATTTGCAGGCCGCTGGCCAGGCATTTGCCAAGGTCAGTCAGCTGTATCCCAAGCATGCCAAAGTGCCGGATTCGCTTTACAAGCTCGCTGATGTAGAGCGCCGCCTCGGTCATACCGACAAGGTTAAAGGCATTCTGCAGCAAGTGATCGCCCAGTACCCTGGTACTTCGGCGGCACAGCTGGCGCAGCGAGATCTGCAGCGCATGTAAGCAACACAATGCTTTCATCGAGAAACCCGCGCCTGTCGCGGGTTTTTTCGTTAGAATCCACGCCCTTTTATGAAATACGCTCTTCTGAGTCCTGCGCAGGCAGATTCTTTGGAGTGCCTGACGGAGGCGGACAGCCTGTTTAGCTGTTACGCCCGTGGCGGATATGCAAGACACATTGAGAATTACCGAAGTTTTTTACTCTTTACAGGGTGAAACGCGAACGGCTGGCCTGCCCACCGTTTTTGTACGCCTGACCGGCTGTCCTTTGCGCTGTCAATATTGCGACAGTGCCTACGCGTTCAGTGGCGGCACCGTACGTCCCCTCGACAGTATCCTTGAGCAAGTGGCCGGGTTTCGTCCGCGTTATGTTTGTGTGACGGGAGGGGAGCCTCTGGCGCAGCCCAATGCCATCCCTCTGCTCAAGCAACTGTGTGATGCGGGTTATGAGGTCTCGATCGAGACCAGCGGAGCGCTGGATATCTCTGCGGTCGACCCGCGTGTCAGTCGGGTGCTCGACCTGAAGACGCCGGGCTCCAAAGAGTCCCATCGCAACCTCTATGAAAACATTGCGCTGCTGACACCCAATGACCAGGTCAAGTTTGTGATCTGCTCGCGGGAAGACTATGACTGGGCGGTCTCCAAGCTGATCGAGTACGGCCTGGAGCGACGGGCTGGCGAAGTCTTGTTCTCGCCAAGTCACCACGACCTGAAGGCCCGCGATCTGGCGGACTGGATCGTGGCGGATAACCTGCCAGTACGCTTGCAAATGCAGCTGCACAAATATCTTTGGAACGACGAGCCGGGGCGCTGAAATGACCGAACAAACTGTTGTCACCGAAAAAAGAGCCGTAATCCTGCTGTCTGGCGGTCTTGACTCCGCGACTGTGGTGGCCATGGCGCGCGCCGAAGGCTACAGCTGCTACACCATGAGCTTTGATTATGGTCAGCGTCACCGTTCCGAACTCGACGCCGCTGCGCGTGTAGCCCGTGACCTGGGCGCGATAGAGCACAAAGTCATCGGCCTGAACCTGGACGGCATTGGCGGCTCGGCTCTGACTGACAGTTCCATTGACGTGCCAGAGACCCTTGGCGAAGGCATCCCGGTCACCTACGTGCCTGCACGTAACACCGTGTTCCTGTCGTTGGCGCTGGGCTGGGCAGAAGTGCTGCAAGCGCGGGACATCTTCATCGGCGTCAATGCGGTGGACTATTCGGGCTACCCGGATTGCCGTCCTGAATTTGTTCAGGCATTCGAAGTCATGGCAAACCTTGCGACCAAGGCCGGCGTGGAGGGGAACGGGTTCCGCATCCAGGCTCCGCTGCAAAACCTGAGCAAGGCGCAAATCGTCCAGACCGGTGTAAAGCTCGGTGTTGACTACTCCCTGACGGTTTCCTGCTATCAGGCAGACGCTCAGGGCCGTGCGTGCGGTAAATGCGACAGCTGCCGACTGCGTGCTGAAGGCTTTGCAGCGGCCGGAATTACTGACCCAACCCGCTATTTTTGAATTATTTCGCATTTATTTTTAACTGGGTGTTGAATTCTCGTTAAAAATCAGTATTATACGTCCCACAACGAAGCGGGTCGTTAGCTCAGTTGGTAGAGCAGTTGGCTTTTAACCAATTGGTCGTAGGTTCGAATCCCACACGACCCACCATATGCAACACCAAAACAGCCGGTCTAATCCTCAGGATTAACCGGCTTTTTTGTGCCCGGGATTTGTGGGTGCAGGGTGGCACGCAGAGAAGAGCCACCATGGCGGGCCAAGGCCCGCACAGGTCGACAACGCAAGTTGGCGTCGTTTCCGGGGTGAGTCCAGCCTCAGTTGCTTCGGCCCCCCTGTCGAGCCTCCACGAGCCTGTACGCGGCTAAATTCCTTTGAACACGTCTTTAAACAATCCCTTCAACTGTTCGTTGCCTGCGTCTACGAGATGGTTGTCATCGTAATACAACGGAACCCCGTCCCTGGACCCCATGCATTTGCCGTCAGGGCATAGATATGGGGTTGGATCCACTACGGTTGCGTTGCAACGCTTTGCTGCAGTTTCGATCGCGGTAATGGCAATCCTGTTGCGCTTTTCATATTCATGCAGCGGGATCGAAATATCCGTGGTGTGCTGGAATATTCGCCTGTGCAGATTCAGGCCTTTATAGACACTGAAGGGCATTTCCGGAATCGGCTTTACGATATAAACCGGATGGTTTTGTGCGATCGAGCAGACGACGTCGATGTATTTCGCGGTGTAGGTTTCGACAAAAGATGAGCCATCCGGGTCTTTGGCCTCAGGGAAGAAAATTCGGTGCTTGTTGTTTCGGCTCTGGTCCCAGTACAGCGCTGCCCGACTGAACAGCACCACTGGGATTCCCTTATAGGAGTTCTTCAGGACTTCCAGTTTTTCCTGGTTGAACGCCTGGCATTGGCGCTGCAGTTCTTTGTCACGCATTTCAAAGTTTTGCAGGGTCGGACAACCACCGCGCGCCCAGGATAAAGCGGCTTGCTTGTTCTCGAGCTGGACCGCTGCTGCCGTTGATTGAGCGTGACTGTCACCAAACAGAATGACCGACACTTCGCCCGTACCGAGTTTGCAATCGGCGGCGGCATAGTCGTTGGGGAAGCATTCCTGCGAGTACAGTGTGCCGGAATACGCAGGTTGGCCCAGGTCCACAAAGGCAAACCTGACGCCAGGGTAGTCTTTTACTACCGAGGACGTGACGGCTGACAAGGCGACTGCGCCAAGCGCATATGAGGCGTACTTGATGATGGTTTTCGTAGCGGAGGTAGCGCTGTTCGCCCGTGACTCCACCAGATAGAACGACAGGGCACCCAGCACGAACGAAAGAATAATTGCGCCGGTCACGTACGGCCAGCTCGTCAGCAGGCCACAGGTATAGAGCAATACCACCAGCGGCCAATGCCAAAGGTAAACCGAGTAAGAGATCTTGCCGGTGTATTGCAGGGCTCTGTTGGTACTGAAAGCCGACTGGGTATTTCCGTAAATCACCAGCGCTGTTCCGAGAACCGGCAGCAACGCTAAATAACCGGGCCACTGATCCTGCTCGGAAAAACACATCACACTGGCCAGGATGGCCACAAGGCCCAGGCCTTCGCAAATCGAACTGCTGCGCTTGCCAAGTTGCAGCGGGTACAAAAATACCAGCCCGCCTGCGATCATCTCCCAGGCTCGGGTGGGCAGCATATAAAAGGCAAATACGGGACTGGTCCTGGTCAGAACGACAGAGGCCGCGAACGAGATCAAAGCCAGCAGTACCAAGGTACTTCTTGTGTTTTTGGCACCCACAAACTTGTAGAGCGCCATCAGCAGTAACGGATAAAGCATATAGAACTGCCACTCAACCGAAAGTGACCAGGTATGCAGTAGCCAGTTTTCGTGCAGCGGAGCGTCGAAGTAACTGCCGCCTTTGGCGAATGTGAAGTTCGAGCTGAAAAGCAGACTGCTTTTGAGCGTCCTTATGGCATCCCGATAATCATCCAGGGGCAGAAATACGAAGCCGAATATCAACAGTGCAATGCACAGGGTCAAAAGGGCCGGGATGATGCGGCGCGCTCTTGATGCGTAAAACCCCAGGAGGGAGAAGCGCTGCGTTTGTAGACCGGTGAAAATGATTCCGGTCATCAGGAAGCCCGAGATGACGAAAAATACGTCGACCCCTGCAAATCCTCCACCAAACCCTTGAACCTTGAAGTGGAAAAGCACCACCGAAATAACGGCGAGTGCCCGTAACGCATTGATGTTATTTCGAAATTCCATCGTCCTGCCCAATATCACGTCCATTGTGGGGTGGCATTGTAGTGGCCATGATGGGCTGTATGAACGGAAATCGTTTTTCCATCGCTAAACTATTTCAGCCGGCATCGGCGGTCGATGCTGTGCAAGGTTTCGCGCAGGGAAATCACCTGCTCCGGAGCCAGCCAAAAGCACCTGCCCAGGGGGGTGGGCGATCTTGCCGGCTCGCTGTTGGCCGGATTGCACTTCAAGTGGCGTCAACACCAGCGGGGCTTCAGATAAGGTTTAAAATCTGCCCGGTCTCGACAATGGTCGCGTAGTCCATTGCCAGATTGCTGAGAGAGATTGCATGTATATCCTCTGCACTCCAGTGGCGGCCTGTCAGATCATTTTGATCGAACGTGTAAGCAGCGTCCGCAGGCACTATCACCTCAAAGCCCAGGTTGCCTCCCGAGCGCACCGTCGACTCCACCGAGTTATTGGTAACAACACCGCAGATCACCAGTTGCCGAATTGAACGGGTGGTCAGCCAGCGCTCAAGGCTGGTGGCGGTAAAGGCATCCGGGACGTTCTTTTCCACAACGTGTTCATGGGCCAGAGGCACAAACGCCTCCTGAAACTCGCAGCCGGGTTGTCCCGGGTGAAATACCGAGTCGGCTGATCGCGATATGTGCCGCACGTGAACCACCGGCCTTGCAGACCGTCGCCATGCACTCAGTAACGCCTCGATCCGCAACTCGGCCTGGGGGTTGTTGCGTCTGCCCAGCTTGGGATGATCAATGCCTTTCTGCATGTCGATGATCACCAGTGCTGCGTTGTCTTCGAGCCTTTGCATGTGATGTCCGATTGCCGGGGGGAAGGGGCGCAATGCTAGCGCGAAGTACCGGGCGGGCGCCTGCTGTCCGGCAATGAACATCAGGCGACCGCCGTGCAGGGTTTATGGGCGCTGCTTCTCAAAGCGCACATCACCTTGCTCCAGGTTCTCCACCGCTTGCCAGCCGAGCTTGCGGTAGAAGCCACTGGCGCGGCTAGCCCCGGCGGTTTCGAGCCAGATCGTCGGGTGCTGCCGGAACAGGCAGGCTTCGGCTTTTTCCATCAGGCGTCGGCCGAAGCCGTGACCCTCGAATTCAGCCCGCACGAATGCCGCAAACACGCAGCCTTCTTCGAGATCAACCATGGAAAACCCCACCGGGGTGCCATCGGCCTCCGCGATCCAGAGGCACGGCGCCCGGGACATCGCCTGGCGTATGGCTTCGGGGGTAATGCCCATTTGCGTTAACTGATCACGGGACAGGTGGTTCTCTGTCACGCTGGTGCGGATGTCGAATATCACCTCGATATCCGTCTCATTGGCGATTCTTACCGTTCTTTGCATGATCTGTGTCCTCGGCTTCGGCGTTTTTTTGCTGGCAATTCAGTCAGCGCAGGGGTCCTGAAAGCTCCAGTCCTGTGCCTGGACAACACGGCAGAAAGGTCCGGCCAGGGTCGCATTGTGATGTGCCACTATCTGCCGGGCCTTGAGCAAGGGTGTGTCGGAGCAGGTATGACCGTCGGCAATCAGCACCGCATCAAAGCCCAGATCCCTGGCTGCCCGGCAGGTGCTGTCTACGCAATATTGAGTCTTCATTCCGGTGACGACTATGCCCGTGCATCCACGCACTTGCAGCTGTTGCTCCAGCTCAGTCATGCAAAATGCGCTTGGCCGGCTTTTGTTGAAGATAACTTCGTCACCCTGCAGCTCCAGTTCTTCAACGATTTGCGTCAGCGGGCTGCCTGGTTCGATGGGCGACCCCGACGGGCCAGTGTGTCGGGCCAGGAAGATCGGGGCGCGGGATTGCCGTGCATCGCTCATCAGCCTGTTCAATGTGTTTATCAGCGCTGGCACCTGCCAGGGCTGGTCCGGGCCCTGAACCAGACCGACCTGCATATCGAGAATCAGTAGTGCATACATGGTGCATTTCCTTGCGAGTGAGCCAGCGACAGCAAGGCACAAAAAAGGCCCTGCGCATTGCTGGCGGGCCTTTGAAGTTCGTTTTGGTTCAGCTCACGACACTTCTCACGGCCCGCCTTGTGCGGTCGTGGTAGTGGTGGTGGTCGAGGCGATACGGTACGTGCTCATGGACTGGAAGGTAGCCACCCCATTGCGGATTGGCAAGCGCCATTGTGAACGCGGTGTAGCGCAAGGTTGTCCCTCACCCGGGCGCACGCTAGTCTGCGCCACTTCGTATTGACACTGGTACAGGGAGGGGGAGCAGCATGATTTCAGTACGTCCGGTTGAGGCCGGTGAGTGGCGCAGTTACCGGGACCTTCGTCTGCAGTCGTTGCAAGACTCTCCCGATGCTTTCGCCAGCACCTATGAGTCAGAGGCGGGCAGGACCGATGAGGTCTGGGCTTCACGGCTTGCAGGTGCCGTATCCTCGGGGCAGGCGCGAATATTTGTTGCGCTCGATCACCAGCAAATGTGCGGGCTGGTCTGGTGCAAGTTGCCGGAAGCCGGCGTGGCCGAAATTTTTCAGATGTGGGTTGATCCTGCGCGCCGTGGCCTGGGCGCTGGCGGTGCACTGCTGCATGAAGCGCTGGAGTGGGCAAAGAGTGTTGGTGTACGCCGTGTTTGCCTGGGCGTAACGGCCGCAGACACGCCGGCAATGGGCCTGTACAAGGCATCTGGCTTTCGTCCGGTCGGCCCTCTGGAACCCCTGCGTGATGGCTGCGGCCTGATGTCCCAGGCAATGGAACTGCAACTCGGCGCTGACTGATCCGCCGGTTGTGGCACCTTCCGGAGAAATTGAAGTCCATAGCTGCTCCCGACACATGAAAATTCAAGGATCGAATGAAAACAACTCTGGTTTTTACCCTCGCAATAACCCTGGCCCTGTCAATTACCGGCTGCGCCAGCCGCCAGTCTGCCGTTCAATCCACGCCAGAGCCGCTGGTGACGATACCCGCGGATGAGCAGCATGCAAGCCTTGCGTTCCGCACTGTCGGCGGCGCAGGTGACCATCCCGTCAGCTACTCCACCGGGCCGAGTGACGCCGGTCGATTCGGCATGCAGTCTGCTGGCGAACAGGTGTATGACACGGCTTATTTCAAGCGCATACCCGGGTACCTGAAAAAAATGGCCGGTGGGACGTCGAGTATCGACACGCTGGTAGAGGCCAATAAACCGCTGAAGGTCAATGCGCTGGTCAAGCAACAGGTTGCGACCCTCAACGGCATTCCCATGCACTCGATGTTCGGTTACGCCATAGCGGCTCAGCCTGAGACTCAAGTCTTTACCCCAAAACCCAAGACCGCTTACCTCATCGAAACAGTCATAGCAGATAACTACGTCATGACGGTTTACGAGATTACGGGCACGGGGGAGCGCAAGCCGGTGAGCGTGGTTAAATCCCGGGAAGAATTCTATTAACCCTCCATCACCCAGGAAAACCCTTTATGCCGTTACCCGTCACGTCCTCCTATGCGCAGCGAATGCTCGAGCTGGAAGCCAGTAACCCGGATGTCGCGCAACTGGCCGGGCAAATTGCCGGGGCAATAAAGTCGGAGTATCTGAGCCAGTCGGCCGAGGTGCTGGTGCAGGATCTGTTTGCCCATCTGGACCCGGTCGCCCGACAGGAGCCCGGTTGCGTGACGCGCCTGGCAATGTGGCTGCAGAAGCTGGCGGACGCCCGGGCATTGTCCCATGCCCAGGTGGCGAAGTTTGTGACCGGCGCTGTCGGCCAGGGCGGTCCATCCGCTGTGGTGCCGCTGTAGGGGTCAGTGCCGGGCGGGGCCGTCTGACTGTGCGCTTGAGTCTCGCACCACCAGGGTCACCAGGGGCGCATCCATGCGCTGACGTTGCCCGGTATTGTTGATTTGCTCGAACAGTAACTCGATGGCCTGGGCCGCGATTTGTTCGAGATGCATGTTCACGGCCGTCAAGGGCGGGTTGCATTCCCGCGCCCGCAAGCCGTTATAGCGCGTCACCACTTTTACATCCTGCGGCACCTTCAAGCCTCTTGCCGTCAACGCCTGTACGGCGCCAGTGGCGAAGGCATCCACCGGGACGCACAAACTGTCCAGTTGCGGGTACTCCTCCAATAATTGCAGGCAGGCCTCAGCGCCGGCTGATTCGCCTCCGGCTTCATCCGCCCGCACGATGGCGACGGGCTGGTCAGTGGAGGCGCAGTAAGCGCGATAGGCATGCTCCATATCGACATAGGAGTGCCTGCTTTGAGCGCCGATTATCAGACCGGTCCGGCGGGCGCCCTGTGCGTGCAAGTGCTCCAGCAACAGGGCACCTGCAACGTCTGCATGCATATCAATGTACGGCACCGGATCGTCGGTCTCGGGCTGGCGTCCAATTGAAATCAGCTTCACTCCTCTCTTGCGCAAGCGGGCAATGTGCGGGTCGTTTGCCACCGGCTCGATGATGATTGCCCCGTCAATATCCAGGGTATCCAGCAAATCCTGCGCTCCCTCCATCGGTGGCACCAGAACCAGAGCCACGCCCTGACGTAATGCAGCCTCCATCGCGGTGGCAGCGATTTCCATCAAAAACCCCAGGCGTGAAGATCCGCCGGCAACGGCAAAGGGCATGGATGACAGCAGGGCTATTGAGTTGGCGCGCCCGGTGCGCAGGCGCTGCGCCCGCAGGTTCGGGCTATAGCCCAAGCGGGCGGCGACTTCCTTTACCAGGGTCCGGGTCTGGGGGTCGACCTGGCCGCGGTCATTGAGCGCATGGGAGACGGTGGTACGCGACACACCAGCGGCACTGGCTACATCAGCAATGGTGGGGCGACGAGAGCTGCTGCTGGGCATAGGTAGGGAAACTCAATAAACGATGGGCCGAGTTATACGCCTCCTGACCCGGATCAGCTACTCAAGCCGGGTTGCCCGGTGTCTGCCGTTGACAGGTTAATTGAACAGGACTACATTCCACCCAAATCGATTTGGGCGGCATGTGTAAATCGATTTTGGCGCGGATTTATCTGCATGTTCATCGTTAAGGCTGCGTCTGGAACAATCACTCAATGAGCCGTTGATGCTGGCTTAACGTAGAGGTGGGATATGTCGGATAACAATAAGAAACCCGTTTCCCCTGTTGATGAGTTTCTGCCATGGCGCCAACTGCTGCTGTTTGGCGGCCAGCATGTGCTGGTGATGGCGGCGTCACCCATAGCGTCGGTTTTTCTGATGGCGACCGCCCTTGGATTTTCCAGCGACTTAACCCTTCAGCTGTTGAGTGCCACCTTTCTGGTCTGCGGCCTGGGGACGCTCTTGCAGTCACTGGGCTTGCGCGGATGTGGCTCGCGCTTGCCTTTCATCATGCTCCCCGGCGGAGCCCCGATCATGCTGTTCATATTGATTGCCCAGCAAAACGGGGTCGCCACTGCTTCGGGCGCAGTGATCCTGACGGGTTTTTTCTACTTTCTGGTACTCCCGGTTTTTCGCCGGCTGCTGCGTTTTTTTCCCTCTGTGGTGGTCGGTACCATGTTGCTGCTGGTGTCGGTCAATCTGGTCAAACTCTCGGGCCAGCTCATTGTGGGGGAGCCGGGCACTGCCGGTTTCGCCGCGCCACAGCAACTCCTGCTGGCCTTCTCAACCATCTTTATCACGGTGCTGTGTTCACGCCTGCTGCGTGGAACCTTCGGTCAGCTGTCTATTTTGCTTGGCTTGATTGGTGGCAGCTTGCTGGCCGTGGCTCTGGGGGCATTCGACAGCTCGCGGTTGAGCCTGTTGCCCCTGCTGAACCTGCCCACGTTGATGCCGTTCGGGGTCCCGCAATTCGATCTGTTCGCCTCCATTCCGCTGATGCTGTTCTGTCTGGTGTCCATGGTCGAAGCAACGGGCCAGACCGTCGCCATCAGTGAAGCCGTCGACAAGCCCCTGGATATAAACCGCGATGTGGTGCGAACCATCCGCGGGGATGCGCTGGCCTCGATTCTGGGCGGGTTTATGGGCACCTCACTGATTATTACCAGCGGAGAAAACATAGGTGTCATTCGTGCCACCGGGGTCCGCTCCCGTTATGTCACTGCCGTTTCAGGGCTGCTGTTACTGCTTTTTGCACTGCTTGCGCCACTGGCGCGTTTGATCGAGGGCGTGCCCCAAGCCGTGGTCGGCGGCACCAGCCTTATCGTGTTTGCCATTGTCGGCACCATGGGCATCGACATGCTGCGCAAAGTGGACCTGCGCGACCACGGCAACATGTACGTGGTGTCTGTGGCCCTGGCCGTGGGGCTGCTGCCGATTCTGGTCCCGGGGGTCTACAGCCACTTCCCGGACGGCCTTGCCGGCCTGCTGGGCAACGGCGTCGCCATGGGGGCCTTGACTGCGGCACTGATGAACTTTGTATTCCATTGCGTTGGTCGCCAGCCAGCCTCAGTTGCCGCCAAGACCAAGCTGATTAACTGATTCAAACAAAAAGGCATCTCCATGGATTCCAGCTCTGCGACTCACTTACTGTCTTCACCGCAACAGCTTGTTGCCTCTGGTCAATTATTGGCTCCCCAATGGCTAATGCTCCCTGAGGGGCCGCGCCGCGAACATGCCGTGCTGATTGAAAATGGCTGCTTCGCCGATGTGGGGCCTTTGGCACTTTTGCAGGGCCGTTATCCCGATCATCAAGTGCTGCGCCTTGATGATCAATTATTGATGCCGGGGTTTATCGATACCCATCACCATCTGAGCCAGAGTTTCGGCAAGGGGCTGGTGTTCGGTGAGCCTTCAGAAATATTCAAACGTATCTGGATACCACTGGAAGGCTCCCTCGATACCGACCTGCTGTACCTGACCAGCAAGCTGGCGGCATTTGAATCCCTGCGGGGTGGTTTCACCACCGTATGTGATGCGGGTACCCGATCCAGAGAGGGGGTCGAGACAATTGCCCGGGCCGTCCATGAAGTGGGCATCCGCTGTGTATTGGCCAAGACCTGCAATGACCTTCAGGGCGGGCAGGTACTGGAGGCAGGTGCGATTCTCGCCAGGGCAGAGCAGCACCTGTCAGAGTGGGACAACGACACACTGGTCACGCCTTCATTGGCAATCCCCATTCCGGAAATAGCCACCGACTCGACCCTCAAGGCGGTCTACGGTCTGTGCCACGAGGCGGGACGCATATTCCAGAGCCATGTCAATGAACACCTGGTGGCCGTCGAACGTTCGCTGGAACTCTATGGCGTGCGCCCCCTGGAGCACCTGCACCGGGCCGGAGCGCTGGGCCCCGGGGCTCTGCTTGCACACGCCACATTGCTCACACCGAATGAAATTTGCCTGTTGCGCGATAGTGGCGCCGCCGTGAGCTACAACCCGGTTGCCAGTGCCTGGAAAGGCAATGCGGTGGCACAGGCGCATCTGATGCACTGCCTGGGTATTCCAGTGGGGCTGGGCACAGACGGTACCCGCGGTGACGGGTTCCGCCTTCTGGATTATGCCGAAGCCGCCCAGCGTTTCGCCCACGGCTTGCCAGTAGGGGACTCGGTGTGCGGCAGCGGCAAACTGTGGCTCGACATGGGCACCCGGGACGCAGCCCAGGTGCTGGGGTTAGGCAAGGTCACGGGGCAAATTGCCCCCGGTCTGGCGGCCGATTTTCTGCTGGTGGACCTGGCGGTACCGGAACTGCTGCCGTCCTGGAACCTGACCTGGGACCTGGTCCGGCTGGCCAACCGCGATCAGATCCAGGCCGTTGTGGTGCAGGGCAAGGTGCGGTTGTGGCAGGGCTGGCCCACCGACTGGGATGCCCGGGCCCTCATGCGTCAAGTGGATGCTCTGGCCCGGGATGTTGTGAGTCGGGCACCCATTCATAAAGTCCATCCGTTACCGTCTGTGCTTTTGCGCGGCGAGTAGATGAGTAAAACATGAGCTTACCTTTCGATCCGATTTACATCATCGCTATAGCCGTCGCATGTGGTGCCCTGATCCAGGGCACCACCGGAATGGGCTTCGCCCTTATCGTGGCGCCGGTCATGGGCTTGCTGGCTCCAGAGTCATTGCCCATCAGTTTATTGATCCTGATGTTGCCCCTGAATGCCGCCATCGCCTGGCGCGAACGGGCGGCAATCGATTTCAGAGGCAGTTCGTGGATCACTCTGGGGCGCTTTGCAGGAACCTTTGGCGGGGTCTGGATTCTGTTCTGGCTGCCGCTCTCGCAACTCAACATATTGATCGGCCTGTCTACGATTGCGGCCTGCATCGCCACCTGGGTGGCCCCCTCATTCGTCCCCGGCCGGCGGGCGCTTATTTCGACGGGAGTCATTACCGGCATCACCGAAACGGCCACCGGGGTGGGCGGTCCGCCTCTGGCTCTGGTGTACCAGCATTCTCCGGTTGCCACTTTGAGAGGCTCGGTTGCCCTGTGCTTTCTGGTGGGCGAATTGATCTCGCTGGCGGTACTGGCGGCAGGCGGTCATCTACGGGCCGGACAAGTCGAACCGGTGCTGATCCTGTGCTTGCCCCTGGCGCTCGGCGTGCTTGCCAGTTACCGGGCCCGGCACATGATCAACGAGAAACGCCTGCGCCGGTTCGTG
Organism: Pseudomonas paraversuta; assembly: GCF_904067025.1. Taxonomy (NCBI): domain Bacteria; kingdom Pseudomonadati; phylum Pseudomonadota; class Gammaproteobacteria; order Pseudomonadales; family Pseudomonadaceae; genus Pseudomonas; species Pseudomonas paraversuta. The sequence goes on along the minus strand of NZ_CAJFDA010000001.1, from coordinate 3,567,152 downwards.
CTGATCTTCGCTTTCGTTTCGGGATCACTGTTGCTGGTGCAGTAAGTCGTACAGCCAGCGGCGTCCCTACGGAAAACGACTGGCCTTCAGGGCTTTCACAAAGGTGTACGAGGCGTGGTTGAGCGAGTCCCTGGGCGGGGTGATGACACTGACCGAGCGCATGATCCGCTCGTCTTCCAGGGGTAGAAAGCGCAGGTCGGTGCTACTGGCCGAGCGCCTGAGCAATTCGGGAAGCAGCGTCACGCCCATGCCCTGGGCAACCAGAGCCAGCAATGAAGTGGTGTTTCTGACGCTGAGGGTCGACTGGTCTCTGATGTGACGAAACTCCGCGGCATTGATGTCTGCTCCCAGGCCGCTGTTGATGAAGTTATGACCTTCCAGATCGCTCCAGCGTACCGGGCGGGCGAGTGAGCACAGCGGGTTATTGGCCGCGCAGACCACGCAAAAGGCGTCCGAGAACAGAAAGTCCTGATTGATGTTCGGAATACTGGCCGGCACGGTGGCGATGCCAATATCCACTTCGCCGGCCAGTACCGCCTGGACGACTTTTTCGGAGTCCATGTCGCGGATATCAAGGTGGAATTGCGGGTATTGCTCATGGAAGTGCTTGAGCAGCGGTGGCAATAGCGTGATAGCGAATGACGGCACCGCTGCCACCCGCACCAGCCCGGTTTCGGCCTTGGCATAGGTCTTGATGGTGGTGATGGTGCGCTCGAAGTGGGTCAGCTCGCGTTGCGCCTCCTGCAAGACAAACCTGCCCAGGGGGCTGAGCAGGTTTTTGCGCTCGCCTTCAAATAGCGCGCCGCCCAACTCCTCTTCCAGTTGCTTGAGCGAGAGCGAGACGGCCGCCGGTGTGCGATGCACCCGTTGGGCGGCCTGGGTCAGGCTCTGACTGGTGGCGACAGCGACGAAAAACTGCAAATTGGTGATTTTGATGCTCATGGCGGTCAGTTCGCAGATTAAGGCTTTGTTTAAATAATACTTAACTATCGTTAAAATTTACTAGATTTACTTAATAGTCTGGCCGCTCATAATCTCCTCCATAACAGTTACAGGCGATGCCGATTCATGGCATGCCAGTCAGGAGGAATTCATGACGTACAGCAATTTGAATTACATCGCCGGTGAGTGGCTCAAGGGCCAGGCTGAAGTCGAAAACCGCAACCCTTCCGATACCCGGGATCTGATTGGCCTCTACGCACAGGCTTCTTCGCAGCAACTGGAAACAGCCATCGAAGCCGCCACCCATGCGCAAAAACTCTGGGCCCGTTGCGGTATCGAACAGCGCTACAAAGTGTTGATGGCCATTGGTCAGGAGTTGATCAATCGCAGCGCCGAAATCGGTCAGATGCTGTCCCGTGAAGAGGGCAAGCCACTGGCTGAAGGTGCTGGCGAAGTGTATCGGGCCGGCCAGTTCTTCACCTATTACGCAGCCGAAACCCTGCGCCAGATGGGGGATAGCGCAGACTCGGTACGTGATGGCATTGAAATCGATGTGCGTCGCGAGGCGGTGGGTGTGGTGGCCATTATCTCGCCATGGAATTTCCCGATGGCCACGGCCTGCTGGAAGATTGCTCCGGCACTGGCCTTCGGCAATGCCGTGGTCTGGAAACCGGCCAATCTGACCCCGGCCTGTGCTGTCATCCTCAGCGAAATCATTTCCCGCCAGGACATTCCCAAAGGCCTGTTCAATCTGGTGATGGGCGCCGGGGCGCAAATTGGTCAGGCCCTTATCGAACATCCGGGCATCAGTGCCATCTCCTTTACCGGCTCGGTTGAAGTTGGCAAGGGGATTGCCGCCGCTGCCGTGGCCAATATGACCAGGGTGCAGCTGGAGATGGGCTCCAAGAACGCCCTCGCAGTCATGGATGATGCCGACCTGGACCTTGCCGTGACCTGCGCGGTTAACGGTGCGTTCGGCGGTAGCGGGCAAAAGTGCACTGCGTCCTCGCGGCTGATCGTGCACGAGCGCGTGCACGATGCCTTTGTCGAAAAGCTGGTCGCCGCTACCCGGGCGTTGAAAGTGGGGCACGCCCTGGAAGCGGGAACCCAGATCGGCCCCGTTGCCAGCGCTGCGCAATTGGCCAGCAACCTGGCCAGTGTCGAGCTGGGGCGCCAGGAAGGCGCTGAATTGATCACCGGAGGCAATCCTCTGGAACTGGCCACACCCGGTCACTTCATGGCCCCCGCGTTGTTCGTTGAAACCCGCAACAGCATGTTGATCAATCGCCAGGAACTGTTTGCGCCTATTGCCTGTGTAATCAAGATCGGCAGTTATGATGAAGCCCTGACGCTGGTCAATGACACGCGTTTTGGCCTGACTGCCGGGATCATGACCCGCTCGCTGGCCCGTGCCAGCCATTTCCGGCGCAATGCCCGGGCCGGCTGCGTCATGGTCAACCTGCCAACCGCCGGTACTGACTACCACGTGCCCTTCGGTGGGCGCGGTGATTCCAGTTATGGCCCGCGGGAACAAGGCCGGTCGGCCGTCGAGTTTTATACCCATGTAAAAACCGGCTACATCGCCGCAGGAGAGCCGCTATGAATCCGGCCCGACCATTCGCTGTGCGCGGGCCCCGGGTTGACTGCATGCAATACGGCAACTGGTCAGAGAAAATCTTCCGGCAGATGCGCGACGGCGGGGTTGATGCGGTGCACGTCACCATCGCCTATCACGAAAACTTTCGTGAAATGGTGGCCAATATCGAAGCCTGGAACCTGTTGTTCGAGCGCTTCAGCGATTTGATCCTGCACGGCAAATGGTCCGGCGACATCGCGTTGGCGCGCCAGACCGGGCGCACGGCGATCTTCTTCGGCTTTCAGAACCCGTCGCCGATCGAAGACGACATAGGCCTGGTGGAAGTGGTCCATGCCCTGGGTGCGCGCTTTATGCAGCTGACTTACAACAACCAGTCGCTGCTGGCCACCGGCTGTTATGAACAACATGACACCGGGCTGACCCGCATGGGCAAGCAGGTGGTGCGCGAGATGAACCGTGTGGGGCTGGTGGTGGACATGTCGCACTCGTCCGACCGCTCCACCCTGGAGGCTATTGAGCACTCGCAGCGACCGATTGCGATCACCCATGCCAACCCGGCGTTCTGGCATCCGGCCTTGCGCAACAAGTCCGACCAGGTGCTCAAGGCGCTGGGCCAAAGCGGCGGCATGTTCGGTTTTTCTCTGTACCCCCATCACCTGCACGGCAAGAGCGCCTGCACCTTGCAAAGTTTTTGCGAGATGGTCGCCCGCACGGCCGATCTGGTGGGGGTCGAACACCTCGGGCTGGGTTCCGACCTGTGCCAGGACCAGCCTTACAGCGTGGTTGAGTGGATGCGGGTGGGGCGCTGGACCAAGGAAGTCGACTACGGCGAAGGTTCTGCGGCAAATCCGGGGTTTCCAGACCAGCCCGAATGGTTCCGTGACAATCGCGACTTCGTGAACATTGAAGCAGGCCTCGCTGCCACAGGCTTCGGGCCTGCCGATATAGCGGCCCTGATGGGTGGCAACTGGCTACGGTTTTTCGAAGCGGGCTTTGTACCCGAAGATGCCCGCAATAGCACCACGGCTCGCACCGTAGATATCGCGATTTAAAGTATTTCAGCCACCCGGATTCGCAACTGCAAGGCCGACAAGGACATCGCGCAATAACAACAAAAGTACTTCCAACAATAACAATACTGGCGATCGACAACTCTCTTCGGAGGGGAGGCTCAATGGAAATTCCAACTGAAGTTTTGGTGGGGAGTGAACCCTGCACGCTTCGTAAAAGTGCTATCGGCAAACTCGACTGGTCAACGTTCTGGATCAGTGGCGGCTTCTTCCTGCTGTTCCTGATCATTGCCCTGATTGATTTGAAAACCCTGTCCGGCCTGATCGGCGGAGCGTTTTCCTGGGGCACCCATTACTTTGGCCTGTACTGGCAAGTGCTGATGCTGCTGACATTTGCCTCCAGCCTGTATATCGGTTTCAGCCGGGTCGGCCGGGTCCGCCTTGGCGGGGTGAACAGCACACCGGGCATGAGCACCTTCAATTGGGTGTCGATGATCATGTGTGCACTGCTGGCCGGTGGCGGCGCTTTCTGGGCGGCTGCCGAACCCTTGTCGCACTTTATGAAACCTGCGCCTTACTTCGGCGTGGCGGCGCAGAGTGCGCCGGCCGCGGTGGCGGCACTCTCGCAGTCATTCCTGCACTGGGGGTTCATGGCCTGGGCCGTTCTCGGCAGCCTGTTGACCGTGGTGTACATGTACCTGCACTACGAGAAAAAACTGCCGCTGATGCCGCGAACCCTGCTTTATCCATTGCTGGGAGAGCGAGCGCTTAAAGGGCCCATCGCCGTGATTGCGGATGCCTCGGCGATTATTGCCGTGGTTGCCGGCACCATCGGGCCAGTGGGTTTTCTGGGGTTGCAAATCGCCTTTGTCCTGCACTCGGTGTGGGGCGTGCCCGATACCATTACTACCCAGGCCATGGTGATTCTGGCGGTCACGACCATCTACACCCTGTCGTGCGTGGTGGGCCTGGGCGGTCTGCGTCTGGTCAGCAAGGTCCATGTGTGGCTGATGCTGGGGCTGGCCGCGTTTCTGTTTATCTTTGGCCCGACTCTGTTTCTCAGTGAGACCTTCGTGCAAGGCCTGGCCTTGCATGTGACCAGTTTTTTCCAGACTGCCCTGTACCGTGACGACAGCCAGTGGCTCAACAGCTGGACGCTGTTCTACTGGGGCTGGTTTATCGGTTATGCACCGATGATGGGGATCTACGTCGCCAGGGTCTCCCGCGGCCGCAGCATCCGCGAAGTGGTGGGCTTGCTGTCGGTGGCGGCGCCCCTGATCACCATGGTCTGGTTCACCCTGGTGGGTGGTACCGGCATTGGCCTGGAACTGAGTTCGCCGGGCAGTGTGGTCAGCCACGGGGTGCAACCTGAAGCACTGTTGCTGGGGGTTGCCCAAGCGATGCCGATGCCTACTTTGATTTCAGCACTGTTTCTGTTCCTGAGTTTTTTCTCGGTGGTGACCAGTGCCGGGTCGATGTCCTACACCGTGGCCATGGCCATCAGTACCGATCATGGCGAGTCGCCAACCTGGCTGAGGGTGTTCTGGGCGGTCGGCATGGGAGTGGTCGGCGCCATTCTGATCACCCTGGGTGAAGGCGGAATCACAGCTTTGCAGTCGTTTATCGTGATCACGGCAGTACCTGTGTCGATCCTGATTTTGCCCTCTGTGTGGGATGCCGTGCGCATTGCCCGGCAGATGGCGCGTGACCAGGGAGTGATCTGATATGCAACTGCGACCACCTTCCAGTGTCATGAAGGCCGCGCGCCTGGGTGCCTTTCATCAGTCCCGGCTGTCGTTCATGCGCCAACTGCTGCGCCGCTTGAAGCGCGAGCAGTGGCAGTTCCAGCGCACGGTCTGGAGCATCGACGGGCAGGGCGTCGGCCGGGCCGTGTATGTGGCCCGGGGGCCGGAGCGCGCATATAGCCTGGTGGCCTTTGCCCATGATCTGGACCCTGCGCTGCGCTCTGACCGGGTGATTGCCACGGCCTGGGATGCCACTTTCGCTTTGTTCGACGGGGTTCCTGATGAAGTCGAGCTGCAGCGCCTGCAAGCCAATGTGCCGAAACAGGAAGCGGGCCGCGTGTCGTCCCGTGAGCTGTGCATGGCGCGAGCTAACCGCTCGGTGCGCCTGTTTGACCATGTGCTGCAGGAACTGGCCGCAGGCCGCCAGCCGGACTGCGCTTTTGTCGAGCAGGTGGGTTACCTGATGCGCACCACGGCGGTCTATGGCAGCGGCAAGTTTGGCGCGGCCGATCGTGAGTCGGTGGCCGCGCGCCCCGAGCTGTCGGCACCTTTTCAGGCGGAAATGCTCACGGTGTTCCTGATTCGGGCCTTTAGCGTCGATCTGGTGGAGCATCTGGCACAGGTTCAGGCCCCGGGCACGGCGGTAGTGCTGGAGCCCGGAATTCGCCGCCGTTTCGGCCTAGGCAACTCCACGGGCCTGGGCATGGCACCTTTTCTGTTGAATCACCCGATGCTTTTAAACAACTGGGTGCAAGCCCGGGAAACAGCGCTGCAGCGGGTGCGTGCAGTGCGCCGGCCAACGCCTGCGGAGCAGGGAATGTTTGTGGATTTTGTGCGCCGCGCACAAGCCGACGCCCGCAGCTGGCACTCGGACCACCCGTTGCAAGGGCAGCGCATCCTCGAGTTGCAACAGGACTTCAAGGCCCTGCAACTGTGTATGGGCGAAGGCATTCTGCAGCGCGAGTATCCATGGGATGCGCTTTATCGCTGGGCCGAAAACCGGCTGTCGCTGGAGGCACAAGAGCAGTTGGTGTCTTTGTTGCTCGAGCCCTACGGGCATTTGATCGACGATCTGGGGCAAACCATGCAGGCCGATGAACAGCTGGGTTTCGCGGTGGACGGCAGCATGGGGGTGGGTGCCCTTAAACAGATTCTTGCCACTGATTACGCCTGGGTCGCGGCCATCGATTTTTCCACCGAACAGAGTCACTCGCTGTTCTGGTATGTGTCCGAGGAAAAGCTCGAGCCGCGGATCGGGCAGCGCTTCAGCGAGCCGGGCGAAGCACTGGAGCAGCCTTTGGCAGTGGCGCGGGATATTTCCCGGCTGCAGCAGGCCCTCAATGGTTGCGACGACGGGCAGACGGTGGCCACCTTCCTGCTGGAGCATCCCGAGCACCGGCATGTGGTCAGGCGTGTGCAGCTGGCGCCGGGCTGCCCGTACGCCGATATACAGGACAACTTGATTGACCGGGCTCTGCTGCCGATCGATTTGCTGCGCTGCAAACTTTCGTTCTTCGGCGCCACCCGGTTCGACCCGCGTTCCGATCGTTGGGTGCGCATCAACATGTATCAGAACGCCCCCTTTCCCCATGAGTTGAGTCAGGTGTTGGCCGATGACTGGTCTTATCCCGGTCTTGGCAGTCAGGAGCAGCGCCATGCATGCATCGTTGAATGAGATCGAAAGTCTGTGCAAAAAGGCCGCCCGTGGTGCGGGCATGTCCTGGGGGCTGGCGGAGGAGGCCGGCAAGGCGGCGAAATGGTTGTCGGCCCATGGTCTCGATGGCCCGCAGGTGATTGCCGGGCAGTTGCGGCGTGACGACGGGGTTGTTTATAGCGAGCTGGCGCCAGTGATCGGCGCTGGCGCCTGGCACGGGGCCAGCGCTGCGCTGTGCCCCTTGATCACAGGCGCGGCCCTCAGTGACCACGCTTATCTGCTGGGTAGCCACGGACAGATTCTGTTGAACGATGTGGCCAGCCCGCAGTTACTGATCCCCTTTGTCAGCGCCATGGCCAGACGCCTCAAGGCGCCCGTCGAGCTCTCGTGGCCGGGTTGCAGCCTGGGCTTCGACAGTCTGGGCGGGGTTTTTCTGAATGACGCAGGGGGGCTCGGCCAGCAGCGCGCAGTCAGTGTGTGCTGCAAGCAAGGCACGGATGCTCTGGATCCGGCCAGTGCGCTTGCCGGCAGCGTTCGCCCGGTCGCCGAATCTGACCTTGCCTATCTGCAATCACTGGCCGCCCGTACCTACGTGCCCGCTACCGAAGCATCGCGGCTACTGGGCGCCGGTGCCGGACTGAGCGACAACAACTAAATACCCATCTTTTAACCCAAACGGATCTGCATCATGACCTCTGCTATTCAACGTCTCGGCACCACCACGCGTTTCAGCCAAATCGTCATCCATCAGCACACCGCGTATCTGGCAGGTCAGGTCTCGCAATTGATTGAGGGTGATATCAGCGACCAGGCGCAGGACGTATTCGGTAAAATCGATGCCTTGCTGGCCACCGCAGGTTCAGACAAGAACCATCTACTGTCGGCGCAGATCTGGTTGGCTGACATGGCGGACTATGAGGCCATGAATCAGGCCTGGGATGCCTGGCTGACAGGCGTGGGGGCGCCGGTGCGGGTGTGTGTGCAATCGCCCATGGCGAAAAAGCATTATCGCATTGAAGTTCAGGTCATTGCCGCGCTGACCGCCTGAGGCCCGCGCGGTGTCTGAGGTGCTGGCTTACAACGTCCACTTCAGCGAGACCATCAGGTTGCGCGGGTCGCCGTAGGTCCCGCTGCCGCTGGCGGTGGGGATGCCCTGCCAGTATTTTTCGTCGAACAGGTTGTTCAGGTTGACCCGGGCGTCCCAGTGCTCGTCCAGGCGATAGCCTGCCATCAAGCCGACAACTGCATAGGCATCCTGTACCGCATGGCCATTACCGACCCGGCCGTAGGTTTCGCTTTGGGCCAGTACGTCGGCGCCGATGCGCAGTTTTTCCAGGTCGCCGCGCAAGTGATAGGTGGTGGCGGCCTTGAACAGGTGCTTGGGCTGGTTGGGTGCGAACAGGTTGCCTTTGTCAAAGGACTTGTCCTTGACGTACTGGCTCAGCACCAGGGTGTAGGCAGCCGAGGCTTGCCAGTACGGGGTGAGGGCACCGCTGATTTCAGCGTCCAGCCCGCGGCTGCGGACTTCGCCGGCGGCTTCATAGCAGGTGCGGTTGGTGGCCAGGCAACTGGCGGGCTGGGTGTCCAGCGCATAGGCACGGTTTTCCTGGGTCATGTCGAACAGCGCCAGGGAGGCATTCAGCTCGCCGTCGAAGTACTCACCCTTGATCCCCACTTCATAACTTTCACCGGTCATCGGTTTGAGCACCGCGCCGCTGACGTCCTGCTGGGTTTGCGGTTTGAAAATTTCGGTGTAGCTGGCGTAAACCGAGTAGGTGTCGTTGAGGTCGTAGATGACGCCTGCATAGGGCGTGACTTGCTGGGTGACTTTGTAATCGCCGGTGCCCGAGCGATTGTCGTAGTCGTACCAGCTCAGCCGGCTGCCGACTATTAGGTGCAAAGGGTCGATGGGGTTGAAGCGGGCGGCGGCGTAAACGCCTTCTTCGGTAGCCGTATTCTGGCTCTGGTACGGGGTGCGATCGGCAATGTCCGGCTTGGGAATGACCCCCGGATCGAAGTTGTAGATATCGATCGGAGTCGCCTTGGACCAGAAGCCGCCTTTTTGGTCGAACTTTTCCTGACGCCGGCTCGCGCCCAGGGTCAGTTCATGTTCACGGCCAAACAACCTGAACGGGCCCGAGAGCGAGCCATCCAGATTGGTCTGCACGTCGGTGGTGTCATATTGCCCTGACGATTGGTTGAATCCGCCGCCCTTGGCAGCGCTCAGGTAGCTGGAGAAGGTGTTGGACTCGGCCCAGATTTTGGCGAATGCCAGCTTTGAGGTCCAGCCGTTGTCGAAGCGGGTGGTGAGGTCGGTGAACAGCGAGACGTTGTCCCGATCCCAGTAGGCCCAGTCGTTGCTCAGGAAGGTCGAGCGTGGCAAGTGCAGGTTTTCACCATTGGGTCCGGCCGGCAGGCTGCCCCAGTCCGAGGTTGCATCGTCACGCTGTTTCGAGGCCCCGAGGGTCCAGGTGGTAGCGTCGCTCAGGTCGGCTTCCATAACCCCGTAGAAGGTCTGGCGCTGATTGTCGCGTACGTCGATATAGCTCTTGTTGTCTTCATAAGCGGCCACTACCCGCCCGCGAATGGTCCCCGTGTCATTGAGCCTGTTCGAGGCGTCGACCTCGGTGCGGTAGCGATCCCAGCTGCCGGCGCTGGTGGTGATGCTCACTTGCGGCGTAGCAGTGGGGCGCTTGCGCACCAGGTTCAGGGTGGCCGAGGGGCTGCCGGCACCGGTCATCAGGCCGGTGGCGCCGCGTACCACTTCCACGCGGTCATACATCGCCAGGTCAGCCCCGGCGATGGTGTCCAGGGTGAAAGTACTGAGGCTGGTGGGCAGCCCGTCGTACATCAGGTTATCGATGGTAAAGCCGCGGGCCAGAAACTGTTGGCGGTCACCGCCGAACTTGCGCAGGGTGATGCCCGGTGCGTACTTGACCACATCGTTGAGGTCTTTGATGCCCTGATCATCCATGCGCTGGCGGGTCATGACGCTCACCGACTGCGGTGTTTCGCGGATCGACAACGGCAGGCCGACGGCAGTGCTCATGGCCCCGGTGGTGTACGAGCCGCTGCCTTCGGTGGTGGCGGTGCCTGAAATACCGGCTTCGGCATTCACATTGACGCTGTCGAGGGTCAACGGGCCTGCGGCTGGTGCTTGCCGGTCGGCGGATTCGTCAGCCGCCAGGGCCGCCGCCGAAAAAGCCAACAGCAAAGAACCGGTCATCACGGGCATAAAGGGACGAAGCATCTCAGAGATCCTGTAGAGGGGAGGGAGACGTGTCGCCTTTGCGGACACCTTGCAGCGGGGCGCCAGACGTATGGCAAAGACTACGCAGGGCGGAATGGTAGAGATTTATTCGCATATGTAAATAGTAATTATTACCATATGCAGTGAATTTGTATTCGCTCCTGTCTTTATGGCCTGTTCTGGTCCCTGGCTCAAAAGCGGGCACTTCGGTCAAAGCACTGCGGGCCTGTTGAGGGACCAACGGGGCGGCAGCGGCTGAACGGTTGCCTGATCAGCATGGTCTACCCTGCAGCACCTATGGGTTGTCTCTCTCAGCAGGAGGTTAACGATGAGCAAGAAAATTCTGGTGGTACTGACCAGTGTCGAAAAATACCCCGACCTCGATCGCGCCACAGGGTTGTGGCTGGGCGAGGCAGTGCATTTTGTGCACAAGGTCGAGGCCGCGGGGTATGCCGTTGACTATGTCAGTCCGCAGGGCGGTTACACGCCGATCGATCCCCACAGTCTGGCCAAGGACATGGCGTCGCAGATTGACTGGGAGTGGTATCACGACAAGGGCTTCATGAATCGCCTCGGGGCAACGCTCAAGCCGGACCAGGTCAACCCGGATGATTACGTCGCCATTTATTACACCGGCGGCCACGGGGTGATCTGGGACTATCCGGACAACCCGCAGTTGCAGGCGTTGAGTCGCCATATCTATGAGCGGGGCGGGGTGGTTTCGTCGGTTTGTCACGGTGCAGTGGGGCTGCTCAATATCCGACTGTCTGACGGCGAGTTGCTGATCAAGGGCAAAAAGCTCACCGGTTTTTCCAATGAAGAAGAGAAACTGGCAGGCCTGGCTGACGTTGTGCCGTATCTGACCGAGAGTGAGTTGATGAAGCGTGGCGCTCAGTATCTGAAGGCCGGCACGCCTTGGGCACCCTTTGCCATTGCCGACGGGCGGCTGATTACCGGGCAAAATCCTGCGTCCGGCGGTCCGGTGGCAGATCTGGTGCTGGCCGCCATCAAGTAACCCCGGCCGCTGCCAAACCTTGCGGTTGAGATAGCAGCCGTTTCAGACCGATGCCGGGCCGTCCGTCCGGCATCGCTTATCCGCCGCTCATGGCAACAATAAACTTTTGAATCCCAAGGATATTCTGTAGCCTTGTCGCGCTTCATTGCTTGTCCGTGCCTGATGACACACACATTCTCCCAGCGGGACTCGAAGGGTCCAGAGCTGGTGGTACACTCGACTTTCGCGCACTAGCGCTTGCAGGTCTTGCGAACATGACGCAAATTTCTGAACGACTTCTGGTTCAAGCCCACCTCGATGCCAGGCAGCCCAAGCCTTTGACCGAGGCTCAAGCACAGGGCCTGCGGGCACAGATCGCGGCTGAGCTTAAAGCCCGCGACGCGGTGTTGGTGGCGCATTTTTATTGTGATCCGGTCATTCAGGCCCTGGCCGAAGAAACCGGTGGTTGTGTGTCCGACTCCCTTGAGATGGCCCGTTTTGGTGCTGCCCATCCTGCCAAAACCATTCTGGTGGCCGGCGTGCGCTTTATGGGCGAGACAGCCAAAATCCTTACCCCGGAAAAACGCGTGCTGATGCCCACGCTGGAGGCGACCTGTTCGCTGGATCTGGGGTGCCCGGTTGAAGAGTTTTCGGCCTTTTGCGACAAGCATCCCGAGCGCACCGTGGTGGTTTATGCCAACACGTCGGCGGCAGTCAAGGCCCGGGCTGACTGGGTGGTGACCTCCAGCTGCGCACTGGAAATCGTCGAAAGCCTGATGGACAACGGCGAGACGATCATTTGGGGGCCGGACAAGCATCTCGGGCGTTACATTCAGCGCCAGACCGGAGCCGACATGTTGCTGTGGGACGGCGCTTGCATCGTCCACGAAGAGTTCAAGTCCAAGCAGCTGGAAGACATGAAGGCGCTGTATCCCGATGCGGCCATTCTGGTGCATCCGGAGTCACCGGAGTCGGTGATTGATCTGGCTGACGCGGTAGGTTCTACCAGCCAACTGATCGCGGCGGCGCAAAACCTGCCGAACAAAACCTTTATCGTGGCCACCGATCGCGGCATTTTTTACAAAATGCAGCAGCTGTGCCCGGACAAGGTGTTTATTGAAGCCCCTACCGCAGGTAACGGTGCCGCGTGCCGCAGTTGCGCTCACTGCCCGTGGATGGCGATGAACACCCTGGAGCGCACCCTTGAGTGCCTGCAGCAGGGGAGCAATGAGATCTTTGTCGATCCGGCGCTGGTGCCTCAGGCCATTCGTCCGCTTAAACGCATGCTGGATTTCACCCAGGCCGCGCGTTTGAAACTGGCGGGCAATGCCTGATAACGACTAAACAAACCGTAGGAGCGAGCTTGCTCGCGAGCTTTTCCCTATGTACCAACGAGGTGCTCGCGAGAATAGAGCTCGCGAGCAAGCTCGCTCCTACAGGGGTGGGGCGGGTTAGTTCATCATGTCCTTGAGCGCACGTTCCTGATCCATCAGCTCGCGCTTGCGGGCATCCAGGCGCGATGACAGCTGGAAGTTGTTGGTGAGCTTTTGTGCGAAATCCAGCTGTTGTATGGCCTGGCGGAAATCACCGACCAGAGCGAAATACTCGGCGCGGGCCTGATGCAGGCCAATGATGTTGCCCGATAACCCCCGGGTTTCGGCGACCGAGTACCACACATCCGGGTCATCCGGACGGCTCTTGAGCAATGCTTCCAGCGCCTTGTCGGCATCGGCCGGGCGGTTTTGCTTGAGCAACAGATCGACCCTGGCCTGATTGAGCGGGTAGTTGCCCGGATACAGGGTGCGCATTCGATCGACCCGTTGCTGGGCTTCCGCCAGGCGGTTGCTGTCGGTGTCCAGCTCAATCTGCGCCAGGTTGTATGTGATGTCGTTCGGTGCCTTGTCCAGCAGCGGCTTGAGGTTTTCTCGCGCTTCGTTGAACTGGCTGCCCTTGATCTGGGCTATTGCCAGGCCATAACGCGCCACATCGTTTTTCGGGTTTTCATCCAGTTGCTGGCGAAAGCGCTTGGCGGCAATACCCGGTGTTTCTTCGTAGTTGAGCTGTACGCGGGCGCGAATCAGCTGGTAGCGCAAACTGTCTTCGGTGCCACCGACCCTTGCCTGTTCGGCGCGGTTACGGGTGTCGGCGATACGCGACTCGGTCACCGGGTGAGTCAGCAGGAATTCCGGCGGTTTGGCGTCAAAGCGGTACTGGCGCATCAGGCGTTCAAACATGGTCGGCATCGAGCGCGGGTCGTAGCCGGCTTTTTCCAGATTGAGGATGCCGATGCGGTCGGCCTCTTGTTCATTTTGTCGCGAGAAGCGGCGCTGTTCCTGTAACGCGGCAGCCTGGCTCCCGGCAATGGCGGCGATCCCGGCATCGCCGGCACCAGAGGCCGCGACGATGATCCCTGCGAGCAAGGCTGCCATCATCGGCAGCTGCATGCGCTGCTGGGCTTCTACGCCCCGGGCGAAGTGGCGTTGCGACAAGTGAGCCAGTTCGTGCGCCATCACCGAGGCATATTCACCTTCGGTTTGCGCGTTGAGGAACAGGCCGCCATTGACGCCGATGATCCCCCCGGGCGCGGCAAAGGCGTTGAGCTGCGGGCTGTCGATCAGAATGAATTCCAGACGCCGGTCTTGTACCTGGCTGGTTTCGACCAGTTTGTAGACGCTGGTTTCGACGTAGTCCTTGAGCTGCGGATCGTTGAGTTGCGCCACCTGGCCGCGCAGCATGCTCAGCCAGGCGCGACCCAGTTGGTATTCTTGTTGGGGGGAGACGATGGACGAACTGGCGTCACCCAGAGACGGTAAATCGTCGGCAAAACTCGGTGATGCGAGCAGGCAAGCGAGCGTCAATAGGGTCGGGCGCAGAAAAGTCATGCACAAAGCTCTGGTCGGTAAAGCGCTTACTGTAGCCGCACACGTGTCTGGCGACCAGTAGCGGGTCCGCTTGGGGTATTCTAACCGGCCGCAAAATGCCGACTCTGAAGGAGCACGTAATGACTGATGCGTTGGCGCATGATGCGCTGGTGGATGCCAGTGGCCTGAACTGCCCGTTGCCTCTGCTCAAGGCCAAGCTGGAGCTTAATCGCCTGGTCAGTGGTCAGACCCTCAAAGTGATCGCCACGGACGCCGGTTCGCAGCGAGATTTTCGGACCTTTGCACGTTTGGCAGGCCATGAACTGCTGCGTGAAGAGAATGATGCCGGCACCTATTGCTACTGGTTACGCAAGGCCTGAGATGCGGGCCTTCTTCTAAGGAATATCGATGTTCAAAGTGTTGCGTGATTGGGTTCAGCGCTATTTCTCTGATGAAGAGGCGGTGGTGCTGGCGGTGTTGCTGGTGCTGGCCTTTACCGCCGTGCTGACCTTGGGCGGCATGCTGGCGCCGGTACTGGCAGGCATGGTGCTGGCGTACCTGATGCAGGGGCTGGTGGTGGCTCTGGAGCGGCTGCGGGTGCCGGCTGCCGCAGCGGTCGGCTTGGTATTTGCGCTGTTCATGGGGTTACTGCTGGTGTTTATCGTAGTGGTGCTGCCGTTGCTCTGGCATCAGTTGATCACGCTGTTCAACGAGCTGCCGGGCATGCTGGCCAAGTGGCAGTCACTGTTGTTGCTGTTGCCGGAGCGCTATCCCCATCTGGTGTCGGATGAGCAAGTGCTGCAGGCCATTGAAGTCGCCCGCGGTGAAATCGGCAAATTCGGGCAGCTGGCACTGACCTTTTCCCTGTCCAGTTTGCCGTTGTTGGTCAACATCATGATCTATCTGGTGCTGGTGCCGATTCTGGTGTTCTTCTTCCTTAAAGACCGGGCGCTGATCGGCCGTTGGGTGCGTGGTTATTTGCCTCGTGAGCGGGCGTTGATTACCCGTGTCGCACAAGAAATGAACCGCCAGATTGCCAATTACATTCGCGGCAAAGTCATCGAGATCATTATTTGCGGCGGTGTGACCTACATCGCATTTGTCACCATGGGCCTGAACTACGCGGCGCTGCTGGCGCTGTTGGTGGGCGTTTCGGTGGTGGTGCCGTATGTGGGGGCAGTGGTGGTGACGGTTCCGGTGCTGCTGATTGCGCTGTTTCAGTGGGGCTGGAGTGACCAGTTCATCTATCTGATGGCGGTCTACGGCATCATTCAGACCCTGGATGGCAATGTGCTGGTGCCCTTGCTGTTCTCCGAGGCAGTGAGCTTGCACCCGGTGGCAATCATTTGCGCGGTGCTGTTGTTTGGCGGGTTGTGGGGGTTCTGGGGGGTGTTCTTCGCGATACCGCTGGCGACCCTGTTCAAGGCCGTACTGGATGCCTGGCCGCGGGAGCAGCAAATCGTCGCACCACTGCTTTAGAGCTTTTACCCCGCACATAAAAAAGCCCCGGCTCACAAGAGCCGGGGCTTTTTCGTTACTGCATCAGCTTACGCTTGAATAACCGGGATATTGGCAGTGGCTGCCGCTTCACGGAATTCGGCGATCTGATCAAAGCTCAGGTAGCGGTACACGTCCGCCGCCATGGTGTTGATCTCTGCCGCGTAGACCATGTATTCCTCTACGGTAGGCAGGCGACCCAGGATCGAGGCTACCGACGCCAACTCGGCCGAAGCCAGGTAAACGTTCGCGCCGTCGCCCAGACGGTTCGGGAAGTTACGGGTCGAAGTCGATACCACGGTGGAGTTCGGTTCAACCCGTGCCTGGTTACCCATGCACAGCGAGCAACCTGGCATTTCCATGCGCGCGCCGGCTTTGCCGAAGATGCCGTAGTAGCCTTCTTCGGTCAGCTGGTGAGCGTCCATCTTGGTCGGCGGCGACAGCCACAGACGGGTTGGCAGCTGACCCTTGACCTTGTCCAGCAACTTGCCCGCAGCGCGGAAGTGGCCGATGTTGGTCATGCACGAACCGATGAACACTTCGTCGATTTTCTCGCCGGCAACGCTGGACAACAGGCGTGCATCATCCGGGTCGTTTGGCGCGCAGAGCACAGGCTCCTTGATATCAGCCAGATCGATTTCGATGACTTCAGCGTATTCGGCGTCAGCATCGGCTTCCATCAGCTCAGGGTTGGCAACCCAGGCTTCCATCGCTTGAGCACGACGCTCAAGGGTACGGGCGTCGCCGTAACCTTCACCGATCATCCAGCGCAGCAGGGTGATGTTGGAGTTCAGGTATTCGGTGATGGATTCTTTGGACAGCTTGATGGTGCAGCCAGCAGCCGAACGTTCTGCCGAGGCGTCGGACAGTTCGAACGCTTGCTCGATGCTCAGGTTGTCCAGGCCTTCGATTTCCAGGATGCGACCGGAGAATTCGTTGACCTTGCCTTTTTTCTCTACCGTCAGCAGACCCTTCTGGATAGCGACGTAAGGAATGGCATGAACCAGGTCACGCAGGGTGATGCCTGGCTGCATTTCGCCTTTGAAGCGAACCAGAATCGATTCCGGCATATCCAGTGGCATTACGCCAGTGGCTGCGGCAAAGGCCACCAGGCCGGAACCGGCCGGGAACGAAATGCCCATCGGGAAACGGGTGTGGGAGTCGCCGCCAGTGCCGACGGTATCCGGCAGCAGCATACGGTTCAGCCAGCTGTGGATGATGCCGTCGCCCGGACGCAGGGAAACACCGCCGCGGGTCATCATGAAGTCTGGCAGGGTGTGGTGCGTGGTCACGTCGATCGGCTTTGGATAGGCCGCGGTGTGGCAGAACGACTGCATGACCAGATCGGCCGAGAAGCCCAGGCACGCCAGGTCTTTCAGTTCGTCACGGGTCATTGGACCGGTGGTGTCCTGAGAACCTACGGTGGTCATCTTCGGTTCGCAGTAAGTGCCCGGGCGAACGCCGGTCACGCCGCAAGCCTTGCCGACCATTTTTTGCGCCAGGGTGAAACCCTTGGTGCTTTCAACAGGCGCTTCCGGCTTTTTGAACAGGTCGGATGGACCCAGACCCAGTTCGGCGCGGGCCTTCTCGGTCAGGCCACGGCCGATGATCAACGGGATACGGCCGCCAGCGCGAACTTCGTCCAGCAGAACCGGGGTCTTCATTTCGAAGGTGGTGATGACTTCGTCGGTACCGTGTTTGCAAACCTTGCCGGCGTGCGGGTACAGGTCGATCACGTCGCCCATGTTGATGTTGCTGACATCGAATTCGATTGGCAGTGCGCCAGCATCTTCCATGGTGTTGTAGAAGATCGGAGCGATTTTGCTGCCGAAGCAGAAACCACCGGCACGCTTGTTCGGCACGTAAGGAACGTCGTCGCCGAAGAACCAGAGTACGGAGTTGGTTGCCGATTTACGCGAAGAACCGGTACCGACTACGTCGCCGACGTAAGCGATAGGGAAGCCGGCGTTACGCATTTCTTCAATTTGCTTCATCGGACCGATGGAGCCCTGCACGTCCGGCACGATGCCGTCGCGAGCCATTTTCAGCATGGCCAGGGCGTGCAGCGGGATATCAGGGCGTGACCAGGCGTCCGGTGCCGGCGACAGGTCGTCGGTGTTGGTTTCGCCGGTAACCTTGAATACGCGCAGGCTGATTTTGTCAGCCAGGGTAGGGCGGTTCTTGAACCACTCGCCGTCAGCCCAGGACTGCACCACGGCTTTGGCGTGGACATTGCCGTTTTTGGCTTTTTCAGCGACGTCGTGGAAGGCGTCAAACATCAGCAGGGTGTGCTTGAGTTGCTCGGCGGCAACCGGTGCCAGCTCTGCATCGTCCAGCATCTCGACCAGAGTCACGATGTTGTAGCCGCCTTGCATGGTGCCGAGCAGTTCAACAGCGCGTTTTTTGTCGATCAGCGGGGAAGTCGCTTCACCTTTGGCGATGGCGGACAGGAAGCCGGCCTTCACGTAGGCGGCTTCGTCAACACCAGGTGGAATACGGTTGGTGATCAGGTCGACGAGGAATGCTTCTTCGCCTGCAGGCGGGTTTTTCAGCAGCTCGACCAGGCCTGCGGTTTGTTCGGCGTTAAGCGGCTGGGGAACGATACCCAGGGCTGCACGCTCTTCGATATGTTTGCGGTAGGCTTCAAGCACAGTTATTACCCTCATCATTGGTCCCAAATGGGTGTCCGGGACGCTCATCCAGGAATGCCGAGCACCCATGCGCTGCGGGGCTTTTTGAGCCGCTTAGCCAGAGTTCAAGGATTCCCAACAGAAGCTGTTTTCAAAGTTTTACGCCTTCCGAACGGGGAGGGTGATGAATGTTGATGCGGGCATTTGCAGTGCAAACACCCCACACCAACACCGTTCTTCGGGATCAACTGTGCTCGTGACGCTTTGAAAACAGCTTCTAACGGACATTGGCGCCTTAAAAGGCAGGCCGATTCTACGGTAAAAAATTGTTAAAGGTAAGTTAGCCCCTGAAGGTTGAGGGGTGATCTGCGTTAGACAAAGGGCTAACATGTGCACCTGTTTCGCTCTGCAGTGCTCTATTTCGCCATGTCCAATCAAACCATCAAGACTCCCTGCATCGGCCTCTGCTCTACGGTTTACGGCGACCTTGTGTGCCGCGGTTGCAAGCGTTTCCATCACGAAGTGATCAACTGGAACGGCTATGACGAACAGGCCAAACGTGCGGTCTGGCTACGTCTTGAGCAACTGTTGGTGCAGGTGATGACGGGCAAGGTGGAGGTTTTCGACCCGGCTGCGTTGCGCGCTCAGCTGGTGGCCCGCAAGATCCGTTTTGTGCCGCATCAGTCGGAATATTGCTGGGCCTACCAGTTGATTGCCCGGGGGGCGCGGGTGATCAATCAGCTGGAGATGTACGGCATGGTGCTGTTGCCGGAGTTTCGTGACTGGGGTCTGCCCGAGTTGCGCGACGCCATTGATCGGGAATTCTTCCTGCTTTCCGAAGCGCACTACGAGCGCTATATCGCGCCCGGCTTTCTCAAGGATGCGATCTTGTAGGTGCTGGCCTGCCAGCGATGCAGCCATCGCCGGCAGGCTCCTGCAGTGGTGAGGTTGTAGCCATAAGGATCAGGCCTTGGCCGCTTTTTGCTCCAGGTGCTGGATGATGTCATCGGGCTTGAGCACCAGAATGTCGCATTCAAGCTTGTCGATCACCACTTCTGCGGTATTGCCGATCAGCGCCCCGGACAGTCCGGTACGGGCTACGGTGCCGATGACTGTTACCACGGCATCCAGCTTTTTGGCGACCTGTTGAATGATGATGTCCGCCGGCCCTTCATTGATGTGCAGGCGACTGTCGTCGATTTCGTACTGGTTCTGGAACTCTTTGCAGGCCGCTCTGTAGCTGGCTTCGTACTGGGTGTCCACGGGGTAGACCGCATCGACTGCTGCCAGCATGGGTGCTGGATGGGCGCTGACCACGTGCAGCTGGCCGTGGGCGAGGCTGGCGACACGAAAACCCTGGTCTATAATGGTTTTGTGCAAAACCATGTGTTCGTCATCGCTGCAGCCCACATCCACTGCCGCCAGCACCACGCCGCCGCTCCAGCTTCTGGCGTGTTTGACCATCAATACCGGGCACGGGCAATCGCGCAGCAATTTCCAGTCTTCCGGCGTGAGCAGCAGTTTTTTCAGCATGGAATCGGGAGCGTGCTGCTTGATCACCAGCGCACAACCCCTGGCTTGCTGCTCCTTGATGATGGTGGTGTGCTGGTTTTCGTACCAGGTCTGGTTGCTCGTTACGCTGTAAGCCTCGCTCGCCAGGCTGCTTTGCAACACGCTGAGCAAGGCTGAATGGTCATTTTCCTTATCGCAAATCAACAGGTGCAAGTGCGCCTTGGTGCTGTTGGCGATTTCCTTGGCACGCTTGAGGGAGAGGCTTTCCATCAATTGGGGTTCGATGACGACCAAAAGGCTGCGTATGGTTTGCATGACCGGTAGCTCCAAATGTTTTCAGGCGATTTGAAGTCACTATAGTTGCTCGTCAGTTGTAGCCGTGTTGATACATATCAAGTCGTGCGGCTGGTGCTGCGACGCGGGGCCCGTATAATCAGCGGCCCTCGCCTCAATCCAGTCTTTGTGAGCCACATGTCAGCGATTTTTCAAAACACTGCCGGTCTGCTGTGCACCCCCCCATGTTCGGGAGCGCGCCCGTGATTCTTCCAGAAATTCATGAGTTTTTGGGCTGTCGTACCCCTGACGGCTGGATTGCGGCTGCCCTGGCGGATCAGGAAACCTTGCTGATCGACCACAAGAATTGCGAGTTCAAGGCAGCCAGCACCGCGTTGAGCCTGATCGCCAAGTACCATTCCCACGTCGATCTGATCAACATGATGTCGCGTCTGGCCCGTGAAGAACTGGTTCACCACGAGCAAGTCATGCGCCTGATGAAAAAGCGCAAGATCGAACTGCGTCAGCTCTCGGCCGGGCGCTATGCCTCAGGGCTGCGCAAGGTAGTGCGCAATCACGAACCGGTGAAGCTGGTGGATACCCTGGTGGTGGGGGCCTTTATCGAAGCGCGCAGCTGTGAGCGATTCGAAGCCCTGGTGCCGCATCTGGATGAAGAGCTCGGCAAGTTCTATTTCGGTCTGCTCAAAAGCGAAGCGCGACACTTCCAGGGCTACTTGAAACTCGCCTACCAATACGGCGATGCCAAGGATATTGCCCAGGTCATCGAACGGGTGCGGGCGGCCGAGCAGGAACTGATCGAGTCGCCGGATGTTGAGTTCCGTTTCCATAGCGGCGTTCCAGCCCAGGCATAAGCCTCCTCCCTGCGTCAGCGGCTACGCACATTCAGACAGGCAAATAGATAGCCGGCTAATAGTCGGCTTGACATTAGCTGCCTAGGCAGTAACATTTAGAAACATTACTGCCTGGGCAGCTTCCTGATGAAGCATTTCCATCCCGATACTTTTCAAAATTGCACCCTGGGTTTGCTCCTGGGGCGTACTGCCATGCTCAAAGACCGCATCATTGACCGCCACATGGAGCCTTTCGGCATCACTGCGGCGCAGTTCAAAGTGCTGATCATCATGGCCCAGTTCGACGTCGATACCCCGGCCGAACTCTGCCGCCACCTGTCACTGGACAGCGGCTCGATGACTCGCATGCTTGATCGGCTGGAGCAAAAAAACCTGCTTATACGCCAGCGATCCGAGGCTGACCGGCGTCAGGTGCGACTGGTACTCACCGATGACGGGCAAGCACTGGCGGCCTTGCTACCGCAGGTTGGCGCCGATGCCATGAACCAGTTGGCGGCTGCTATCAGCCCGCAAGAGTTACAGAGCCTGGAACAGATCCTCAAAAAAATACTGCTGGCGGCCGGTGATCCGATCACTGTCATGCGCTTGGGTGAAAAATGAGCAACAAAACGCTACGTACAGGCCTGAGCCTGGTATTTGTCTGCATGGCGTTGGCCGGTTGCGCCAGCTATAGCGGCCTGGGCACCGAGGGTGCCAGCCTTGAAGCCAAAAGCCTCAAGGCAGCGCAGACGCTCAAGGGTGTCAGCGTCACGCCTGCCGCCTGGCCGCAGAAGGACTGGTGGAAACGCCTGGGCGACGGGCAGCTCGACGGCCTGATTCAGGAAGCATTGCGCGACAGCCCTGATATGCAGATTGCCAGTGCCCGGGCTCACCAGGCGAGCGCAGCGGCCGGTGCAGCCAATGCCGCACGCATGCCGACCCTGGATGCCGAGGCGGACGTTACGCGTTCGCGCCTGGCGCGCTCCCAGGATCCGAGCGGTCGCGGCGGTGTTTATGACACGGTGCGCGACGTCAATCTGACGTTCAATTACACCTTCGATCTGTGGGGCGGTCAGCGTGATGCCTGGGAGGCCGCTCTGGGCGAAGCCCGTGCCGCCGAGGTCGACGGCCAGGCCGCGAGCCTGACTCTGGCTGCTGATGTGGCGCGGGCTTACAGCAGCCTGGGGCATGCCTACAGCGTGCGTGATCTGGCCAATGACGATCTGGCGCGTACTCGCCAAATGCTCGACTTGAGCAAGCGGCGCCTGCAAGCCGGGATTGACAGTCACTATCAATACCAGCAAACCGAAAGCCTTGAAGCCAGCTCCCAGGAGCAGGTAATCAATGCCGAAAAACAACTCAAAAGCGCCCGTATTGCGTTGGCAGTGTTGTTGGGCAAGGGGCCTGACCGGGGCATCGAGATTGCCCGGCCGAAGATTCTGGCACCCGGTGCCGTGGCGTTGCCAAGCACTTTGCCGGCCGAGCTGCTGGGTCGTCGTCCCGATCTGGTCGCTGCCCGCTGGCGGGTAGAGGCTGCCAGCAAGAACATTGCTGCCGCCAAAACGCGTTTTTATCCCAACCTCAATTTGACTGCGGCGGCGGGTACCCAGTCGTTGCTGGGGGATGCGCTGTTCGGCTCGGCCAGCCGCTTCTTCAATATTGCACCTGCGGTTTCGCTGCCGATCTTTGATGGCGGGCGCCTGCGTGCCGGTCTGGATGCTGAAGACGCCAACTACGATCTGGCCGTGGCGCAGTACAACAAGACCCTGGTGGCGGCACTCGGTGATGTCAGCGATACCCTGGAGCAGCTAAAAGCCATGGGGCTGCAAATCGGCGCGCAGCAGCGTGCGGCGGATATTGCTCAAGAGTCCTACAACACCGGGTTGCAGCGCTATGAATCGGGCGTGGGCAATTACCTTGATGTCCTCAGCATTGAGCAACAACTGCTCCAGGCCCAGCGCCAGCTGGCGGACCTGAATGCTGAGCAGATCGATCTTTCGATTCAACTGATGCAAGCCCTGGGCGGTGGCTTTGAGCCCGGCAACACGGCTGCGGCCGTTCCCACTCAAGCCTCGCTGGCAGAATAAATTTAGGTACTCGTCATGGCCACTGTGCAAACACCGAATGAAACGCAACAAAACCAGGACGCTGGCAATCAGCGCAAACGCAAGCTCTGGCTCGGCGGGCTGGCGATTCTGGTGATCCTGGTCGCGTTGGGCGTCTGGGCCTGGCATGAGCTCTATGGTCGCTGGAGTGAGAGCACGGACGACGCCTATGTAAACGGCAATGTGGTGGAGATCACCCCGCTGGTCACCGGAACGGTGGTGAGTATTGGCGCCGATGATGGCGATCTGGTTCATGAGGGGCAGGTGCTGCTCAACTTCGACCCAAGCGATGCACTGGTTGGCCTGCAGAGTGCCGAGGCCAATCTGGCCCGCACCGTGCGTCAGGTCCGCGGCCTGTTCAGTGATGTGAACGGCATGAAGGCCCAGGTCTCGGCGCAAAAAGTCGAGGTGCAAAAAGCCCAGGACAATTACAACCGTCGTAAAAGTCTGGCCGCAGGCGGGGCGATTTCCCAGGAAGAGCTGTCCCACGCCCGGGATGATCTGGCCTCTGCCCAAAGTGCCTTGCGCAATGCCGAGCAGAAGCTCGATACCACCAGTGCACTGGTGGATAACACCACGATTGCCGATCATCCCGATGTGAAGGCTGCTGCAGCGCAGTTGCGTCAGGCCTATCTGGCGAATGCCCGCTCCACGTTGATTGCTCCTGTGACCGGTTATGTGGCCAAACGTACGGTTCAGCTGGGGCAGCGGGTTCAGCCGGGTACTGCCTTGATGGCCGTCATTCCGCTGAATCAGTTGTGGATCGATGCCAACTTCAAGGAAACCCAGTTGCACAAGATGCGCATCGGGCAGCCGGTGGACATCGAGTCGGACATCTATGGCAGTGACGTCAAGTACAGCGGCAGCATCGACAGTATCGGTGCCGGTACCGGCAGCGCATTCGCCCTCTTGCCGGCGCAAAACGCCACCGGCAACTGGATCAAGATCGTGCAGCGGGTGCCGGTGCGTATTCATATCAATGCCCAGGAGCTGGAAAAGCATCCACTGCGTGTCGGCTTGTCGACCACGGTCGATGTGAACCTGCGTGACCAGAGTGGCCCGGTGCTGGCCCAGCAGCCGCCGCAAAAAGCGTCGTTCACCACCAATGTGTACGAGCAGCAGCTGGCGGACGCCGAAGCCATGATTACGCGCTTGATTGACAGCAACAGCGCCTTGACGGGCAACACTGCGGCTCAACGCTGATTCGCCAATCCATAAGCTCTGCCGCACGGGCAGGGCTGCAGCCCGAGTTTTAAAGGATTTGCGATGAGTACAAACGCGTCTTTTTCCCCGCCCAGCTTGGTGCTTGCCACCATTGGCCTGTCGCTGGCGACCTTTATGCAGGTGCTCGATACCACCATCGCCAACGTGGCGTTGCCCACTATCTCCGGCAACCTGGGGGTGAGTTCGGAGCAGGGTACGTGGGTAATTACTTCATTTGCCGTAAGTAACGCTATTGCCTTGCCGTTGACTGGCTGGCTGAGCCGGCGCTTTGGTGAGGTGAAGCTGTTTCTGTGGGCCACGGTTCTGTTCGTGCTGGCTTCGTTCCTGTGCGGTATTTCAACCTCGATGCCTGAACTGGTGGGCTTTCGGGTGTTGCAAGGCCTGGTCGCCGGCCCCTTGTATCCCATGACCCAGACCCTGCTGATTGCGGTGTATCCGCCTGCGAAACGGGGGATGGCATTGGCATTGCTGGCGATGGTCACGGTGGTTGCGCCCATTGCGGGCCCCATATTGGGTGGCTGGATCACGGACAGTTACAGTTGGCCGTGGATCTTCTTCATTAATATCCCGATCGGCTTCTTTGCCGTGATGGTGGTTCGCCAGCAACTCAAGGCGCGTCCGGTGGTGATTACCCGTCAGCCGATGGACTATGTGGGTCTTATAACCCTGATCATTGGCGTCGGTGCGCTGCAGATAGTGCTCGACAAGGGCAATGATCTGGACTGGTTCGAATCCAATTTCATCCTTATGGGCACTGCATTGTCAGTGGTGGCGCTGGCGGCTTTTATCATTTGGGAAATGACCGACAAGCACCCCATCGTGAATTTGCGTTTATTTGCCTATCGCAACTTTCGTATCGGTACCATCGTGCTGGTATTGGGCTATGCAGGCTTCTTCGGCATCAACCTGATTTTGCCGCAATGGCTGCAGACGCAGATGGGCTATACCGCGACCTGGGCCGGTCTGGCCGTGGCACCGATCGGTATCTTGCCGGTACTGATGTCGCCGTTTGTGGGCAAGTACGCGCATAAATTCGATTTGCGCCTGTTGGCGGGGCTGGCCTTTTTGGCCATTGGCCTGAGCTGCTTTATGCGGGCCGATTTCACCAGCCAGGTGGACTTCCAGCATGTGGCACTGGTGCAGCTGTTTATGGGGATAGGTGTGGCGCTGTTCTTTATGCCGACCTTGAGCATTTTGATGTCGGATTTACCGCCACATCAGATCGCCGATGGCGCCGGGCTGGCGACGTTCCTGCGAACGCTGGGGGGGAGTTTTGCGGCATCCCTGACCACCTGGATCTGGATTCGTCGTGCTGATCAGCACCATGCCTACATGAGTGAAAGCATGAGTACCTATGACCCCATCACCCGGCACGCGCTGGAGAATCTCGGCGGGGCGAGCACCAAGGCTTACGCCCAGCTGGATCAAGTCCTGACCAGTCAGGCCTATATGCTCTCGACTGTGGACTACTTCACGTTGATGGGCTGGATGTTCATGGGGCTGATCTTGCTGGTGTGGCTGGCCAAACCGCCGTTTGCCGCGAAGGCGGGGCCGGAGGCGAGCGGACATTAATGCGGTAAAAGCCGCAAGGCTGTGGGAGCCGGCTTGCCGGCGATAATATCGCCGGGGTCTGGCTGATGCCGGGTGATGCCATCGCTGGCAAGCCGGCTCCCACCATCCTACTGTTGGCTGTGTTGCAGTAAAGGCGGGGTGGCGAAATCAAACGGCGCCAGTTGCATGCCTTGCTCATCCACCTGCAGTGCCCAGCCCTGTTTGTCCCAGTCGCCGAGCACAATGCGTTTGGCGGCATGTTCGCCGATCTGCAGCTTGTGAATGGCCGGGCGGTGAGTGTGGCCATGAATCAGCGTGCGTACGCCATGCCGGGCCATGATCAGCGGTACTTCTTCGGGGGTCACATCAACGATGTCGTTGGCTTTCATGCGGGTCTGGGCGCGGCTTTCGCTGCGTAACTTGCGCGCCAGTTTTTGCCGGGTGCCCAGTGGCAGGTGGCGTAAAATCCACATGATTACGGGGTTGCGCAGGTAGCGCCGCAGGCGCATGTAGGATTCGTCGCGGGTGCACAGGCTGTCGCCGTGCATCAGCAAGACCGGTTCGCCGTAGAAATCTACAACGCTGGGGTCTTTGATCAGGGTGCAGCCAGCCGCTTTACAAAAGGCCTGGCCAAGCAAAAAGTCGCGATTGCCGTGCATCAGAAAAATCTGCGTGCCGCTATCGCTCAGTGTTCGCAGCGCTTCACAGATAGAGCGCTGGTAGGGCGTCATTGCATCGTCGCCTATCCAGGCTTCGAAAAAATCACCCAGGATGTACAGCGCCTGAGCCGAGCGCGCACGCCCGGTCAGGAAATCCAGAAACGCCCGGGTTATGTCCGGGCGCTCCTCTTCCAGATGCAAATCTGAAATCAGCAGTATCACTCAATGATCTCTGCTTTCTCGACAATCACGTCTTCAGCCGGCACGTCTTGATGGCCCGCTTTGGAAGTGGTTTTGACACCTTTGATCTTGTCGACCACGTCCTGACCTTCAACCACTTTACCGAACACTGCATAGCCCCAGCCTTGAGCGGTCGGTGCGGTGTGGTTGAGGAAGCTGTTGTCAGCCACGTTGATGAAGAACTGGGCGGAAGCCGAATGCGGCTCCATGGTGCGAGCCATGGCCACGGTGTACTTCTCGTTCGGCAGACCGTTATCAGCTTCGTTCTTGATGCTTGGACGCTTGTCTTTCTTTTCTTTCATGCCAGGTTCGAAACCGCCGCCCTGAACCATGAAGTTACCGATTACACGGTGAAACACAGTGTTTTCGTAGTGACCGGCTTTTACGTACTCGATGAAGTTGGCGACGGTGATCGGCGCCTTTTCAGCGTTCAGCTCAATCACGATGTCGCCGTGGTTGGTAGTCAGTTTTACTTTGGACATGATTGCTATCGCTCTATCAGATGAATTCGGTGAGCTTTTTGGTCCGGCCAATTGGCTCGGAGACTAAAAGCTGGCTGGGTAGATACAGCCGCGCGGCGCAGTTTAGCGTGCCCGCACGGCATTTCGATGCTGTTTTTGCGATATGGGGGCTAAAAGGCGCTATTTCAAATGCGTTGATTGAGCGCCTGCTCTGTCAGGGACTTGACAGCATCGGCTATGATAGGCGCTTTGATTTAGTCGGCCGACCCAGGCCGCGCACCTGTTACGTTCAAGGATCCTATGAGCAAGCCCACTGTCGACCCTACTTTGAATCCTAAGGCTGGCCCTGCTGTACCGGCTAATTTCCTGCGTCCCATCGTGCAGGCGGACCTTGACTCGGGTAAATGCAAACAGATCGTGACCCGCTTCCCGCCTGAGCCCAACGGCTACCTGCACATCGGTCACGCCAAGTCCATTTGCGTGAACTTTGGGCTGGCTCAGGAATTTGGCGGCGTCACCCATTTGCGTTTTGACGACACCAACCCGGCCAAAGAAGACCAGGAATACATTGATGCGATCGAAAGTGACGTCAAGTGGCTGGGCTTTGAGTGGTCGGGTGAAGTGCGCTTTGCCTCGCAATATTTCGATCAGTTGCATGAGTGGGCGGTTTACCTGATCAAGGAAGGTAAGGCCTATGTCTGCGACCTGACACCTGAACAGGCCAAGGAATACCGTGGCAGCTTGACCGAGCCTGGCAAAAACAGCCCGTTTCGTGAGCGTAGCGTCGAAGAAAACATCGACCTGTTCGCCCGCATGAAGGCTGGCGAGTTCGAAGACGGCAAGCGTGTGTTGCGGGCCAGGATCGACATGGCTTCACCGAACATGAACCTGCGCGATCCGATCCTGTATCGCATTCGTCATGCCCATCACCATCAGACCGGTGACAAGTGGTGCATTTATCCGAACTATGACTTCACCCATGGTCAGTCGGATGCGATCGAAGGCATTACCCATTCGATCTGCACCCTGGAGTTCGAAGGTCATCGCCCTCTGTACGAATGGTTCCTCGACAACCTGCCGGTGCCGAGCAAGCCGCGTCAGTACGAGTTCTCGCGCCTGAACCTGAACTACACCATCACCAGCAAGCGCAAGCTCAAGCAACTGGTTGATGAAAAGCACGTACATGGCTGGGATGACCCGCGCATGTCGACCCTCTCGGGTTTCCGTCGTCGTGGTTACACGCCCAAATCAATCCGCAACTTCTGCGACATGGTTGGCACCAACCGCTCCGATGGCGTGGTTGACTTCGGCATGCTGGAATTCAGCATTCGTGACGATCTGGACCACAGCGCTCCGCGCGCGATGTGTGTGCTGCGTCCATTGAAGGTCATCATCACCAACTATCCGCAAGGCCAGGTCGAAAACCTGGAGCTGCCTCGCCACCCTAAAGAAGACATGGGTGTACGAGTGCTGCCATTCGCCCGTGAGATTTACATCGATCGTGACGACTTTATGGAAGAGCCGCCAAAAGGTTACAAGCGCCTTGAGCCTGCCGGTGAAGTACGCCTGCGCGGCAGCTATGTGATTCGTGCTGACGAAGCGATTAAAGACGCCGATGGCAACATCGTTGAACTGCATTGCTCGTACGATCCCGAAACGCTGGGCAAGAACCCTGAAGGCCGCAAGGTCAAGGGTGTTGTGCATTGGGTGCCGGCTGCTGCCAGTGTCGAATGCGAAGTGCGTCTGTACGATCGTCTGTTCCGCTCGCCGAACCCTGAAAAGGCTGAG
This sequence comes from Pseudomonas paraversuta, assembly GCF_904067025.1. NCBI lineage: Bacteria > Pseudomonadati > Pseudomonadota > Gammaproteobacteria > Pseudomonadales > Pseudomonadaceae > Pseudomonas > Pseudomonas paraversuta. Next base: position 3,538,308 of record NZ_CAJFDA010000001.1, on the reverse strand, counting down.
GATGGTGCGGGCTTCCTGGAAAACATCAACCCGGATTCGCTGCAGGTTCTTACGGGTTGTCGTGCTGAGCCGTCGCTGGGCAACGCACAGCCGGAAGACCGTTTCCAGTTCGAGCGCGAAGGTTACTTCTGCGCAGATATCAAGGACTCGAAACCTGGCCAGCCGGTATTCAACCGTACTGTGACCTTGCGTGATTCCTGGGGTCAGTGATCAAGTTTTGAGGGAGCCATCGTGCTAACGATTTACAACACGCTCACCAAGAGCAAAGAAGTTTTCAAGCCGCTGGACGGCAACAATGTGCGCATGTACGTGTGCGGCATGACCGTGTACGACTATTGCCATCTGGGTCACGGCCGCAGCATGGTGGCTTTTGACCTGATAACACGCTGGTTGCGTTTTAGCGGTTACGATTTGACCTATGTGCGCAACATCACCGACATCGAAGACAAGATCATCAACCGTGCCCGTGAAAACGGCGAAGCGTTTGAGGTGCTCACCGCGCGCATGATCGCTGCAATGCATGAAGACGAAGCGCGACTCAATATCCGCAAGCCGGACATGGAGCCGCGTGCCACGGATTATATCCCCGGCATGCACGCGATGATCCAGACCCTGATCGACAAGGGCTATGCCTACGCCCCGGGCAACGGCGACGTGTATTACCGTGTCGCCAAGTTCATGGGCTACGGCAAGCTGTCGCGCAAGAAGATCGAAGATCTGCGTATCGGTGCACGTATTGAAGTCGACGAAGCCAAGGACGATCCGCTGGACTTCGTGTTGTGGAAGGGCGTCAAGCCGGGCGAGCCGAGCTGGGAGTCGCCGTGGGGTGCAGGTCGTCCGGGCTGGCACATCGAGTGCTCGGTGATGTCGACCTGCTGCCTGGGCGAGACCTTTGATATTCATGGTGGCGGCAGCGACCTTGAGTTTCCGCACCATGAGAACGAAATCGCCCAAAGTGAGGCGGCGACGGGTAAAACCTACGCCAATGCCTGGATGCATTGCGGGATGATTCGCATCAATGGCGAGAAGATGTCCAAATCCTTGAACAACTTCTTCACCATTCGCGACGTTCTGGAGAAATATCACCCGGAAGTGGTGCGTTACTTGTTGGTGTCCAGCCACTACCGCAGCTCGATCAATTACTCCGAAGATAACCTCAAGGACGCGAAAGCGGCTCTTGAGCGCTTTTATCACGCCCTCAAGGGGCTGCCAAAAGTGGCGCCGGCCGGTGGTGAAGCGTTCGTTGAGCGTTTTACCCAGGTGATGAACGATGACTTCGGTACTCCGGAAGCCTGCGCGGTGCTGTTCGAGATGGTTCGCGAGATCAACCGTTTGCGCGATACCGATTTGCAGGCCGCGGCTGGCCTGGCTGCGCGCTTGAAAGAATTGGCTGATGTGCTGGGTGTATTGCAGCTTGAGGCGGATGATTTCTTGCAGGCTGGCGCAGAAGGTCGGGTGGATGCGGTCCAGGTTGATGCCTTGATCGCGGCTCGTCTGGCGGCTCGTGCCGGTAAGGACTGGGCTGAATCGGACCGGATTCGTGATCAGCTCACCGCCATGGGTGTTGTGCTTGAAGATGGTAAAGGCGGTACGACCTGGCGCCTGGCTGACTAGGTTTATCGCTGTTTGAACGAAAGCCCGCCAAGTGCGGGCTTTTGTTTGTCCGGGTTTTGGCTGCACCAATAACAACGGCACCCGAAGGTGCCGTTGCTGGTATCGATGCTGGGGCTTATGCGTGCAGCGTTTCGGCGGCGTACAAAGTATTTTCCAGCAAGCAGGCGCGAGTCATCGGGCCAACGCCGCCAGGAACCGGTGTAATCCAGCCGGCGCGGGGCAGGGCGGTTTCGTAAATCACATCGCCTACCAGCTTGCCATCAGCCTGGCGGTTGATGCCGACGTCGATCACGATCGCGCCTTCCTTGATCCATTCGCCTTTGACCAGGCCCGGCTTGCCGGCAGCCACGACCACCAGATCTGCACGGCCTACGTGGCCGGCCAGGTCCTTGGTGAAACGATGGGTAACCGTTACGGTGCAGCCGGCCAGCAACAGTTCCATGGCCATCGGGCGACCAACAATGTTGGAGGCGCCAACGATTACTGCGTCCATTCCGTAAAGGTCCTGGCCGGTGCTTTCCAGCAGGGTCATGATGCCTTTAGGAGTGCAGGGGCGCAGTAGCGGGATGCGCTGGGCCAGACGGCCGACGTTGTAGGGGTGGAAACCGTCTACGTCCTTGTCCGGACGAATGCGCTCCAGCAACTTGGAGGCGTCCAGATGCTCGGGCAGTGGCAGCTGAAGCAGAATGCCGTCGATATCCGTGTCTTCATTAAGACGGTCAATCAGGTCGGTCAGTGCTTGCTGGCTAGTGTCCGAAGGCAGGTCATAGGCTTGTGAAAGAAAGCCTACCTCTTCGCAGTCTTTACGCTTGTGCGAAACATAAACCTGGGAGGCAGGATCGCTGCCGACCAGAATCACTGCCAGGCCGGGAGTGCGCAGGCCTTGCTCGTGACGCTCGGCGACACGTTTTGCAATCTGCTTGCGCAGGCTGGCGGCGATCGCTTTGCCGTCGATTAGTTGTGCAGTCATTACGCGTGATTAACCATCGTAAAGGGTGGAAAAAGGACGTGCATTCTCGCATGCCGTGACGTAAGGGCAAAGGCGCTTGGTCTGCTTATTCCCCTAACTCCTTTATATTTCTAAACTTTTTTCAAAAAAGAGTTGACGGCTTTCGGGGTCGCCTATAATATTCGTCGCACTTGTCGGGCACAGCCTAGCACTGGTTAAGAAGGTAGAGCGAAGTTGATGTCTGGCTTGGTGATACTGAAAGCACTTAGTTTGTAGTCGTCACAGAATACAGATTAACAAGGCGCCCGTAGCTCAGCTGGATAGAGCATCCGCCTTCTAAGCGGATGGTCGCAGGTTCGAGTCCTGCCGGGTGCGCCATTAGGCAGCTTTGGCACAAGTAGGGTTACAAAGGCAATATGGTGGGCGTAGCTCAGTTGGTAGAGCACGGGATTGTGACTCCCGTTGTCGAGGGTTCGATCCCCTTCGTCCACCCCATATTTAGAAAGGCGCCAGATTAATAGTCTGGCGTCTTTGCTTCAAAAGTTTGAATGCGGATGTGGTGGAATTGGTAGACACACTGGATTTAGGTTCCAGCGCCGCAAGGTGTGAGAGTTCGAGTCTCTCCGTCCGCACCAAATAAGGTTTGGCGATGCCTGAATCGGGTTCGCCAGGCTGATGAATAAAGCCGCCTAGAGCGGCTTTATTCTTTTACGAAGCTGCGCTTTGATGCGCATTCGTAGCGATGCAAATAGAGCTGTAAATGCAATATGGTGGGCGTAGCTCAGTTGGTAGAGCACGGGATTGTGACTCCCGTTGTCGAGGGTTCGATCCCCTTCGTCCACCCCATATTTAGAAAACGCCAGATTAATAATCTGGCGTTTTTTTTCGTTCCGGCTTTTTTGAAGGGGGGGCAGACGGGCGGCATTGTGTTGCTGAATGATGCCTGTCTTGCGTCCGTGTGTCGGTGCGGGTGTTGTCATGCTCTTGCTTGATGCCTTCTTCTATATATAAGGAAGGAGGCTCTGAGTTGGGGCTATGTAAGCATTTTTGTGTATTCGGGTGTTTAAGCAGATCACTGCTTGCGCTTAATAATGTGCCTGCTGTTTCTGTGCGCGATTGCGGTAGGGTGACTTCTTGAGTTTGACCCACTAGAATGCATGCCCTTGATTATGGGGTCGGAAACGGCCGGCTAATGTCTGTGCAACGAGGAATATCCATGCAAGTTTCTGTTGAAAATACTTCCGCTCTTGAGCGTCGCATGACCATTGGCGTGCCATCTGAGCGTATTGAGGCTGAAGTCAACAAGCGTCTGCAGCAGACCGCCCAAAAGGCCAAAATCCCGGGCTTCCGTCCAGGCAAGGTGCCAATGAGCGTGATTCGTCAGCGTTACGAAGCTGATGCGCGTCAAGAAGCACTGGGCAACGTGATCCAGGCTTCGTTCTATGAAGCAGTGGTTGAGCAAAAGCTGAACCCGGCTGGCGCACCTTCGGTAGAGCCTAAAGTCTTCGAAAAAGGCAAGGATCTGGAATACGTTGCGACCTTCGAAGTATTCCCTGAATTCGAAGTTACCGGTCTGGACACCATCGCTATCGAGCGCCTGAGCGCCGAAGTGGCTGATGCCGACCTGGACAAAATGCTGGACGTGCTGCGCAAGCAGAACACCCGTTTTGAGCTGACTGAGCGTGCTGCCCAGAACGAAGATCAGTTGAACATTGATTTCGTTGGCAAGGTAGATGGTGAAGAGTTCGCTGGCGGTTCCGCCAAGGGTACTCAGCTGGTTCTGGGTTCGGGCCGTATGATTCCTGGCTTCGAAGAAGGCCTGGTAGGCGCTAAAGCTGGTGAAGAACGCGTTCTGAACCTGACTTTCCCTGCTGACTATCAGAACCTGGACCTGGCTGGCAAAGCCGCCGAGTTCACCGTTACTGTCAACACTGTTTCCGAGCCTAAGCTGCCAGAGCTGAACGAAGAGTTCTTCGCCCAGTTCGGTATCAAGGAAACAGGTCTGGAAGGTTTCCGCGCCGAAGTTCGCAAGAACATGGAGCGTGAGCTGCGTCAGGCGATCAAATCCAAGGTCAAGAATCAGGTAATGGACGGTCTGTTGGCTGCCAACCCGATCGAAGTGCCAAAATCGCTGCTGTCCAACGAAGTTGATCGTCTGCGCGTTCAGGCTGTTCAGCAATTCGGTGGCAACATCAAGCCTGACCAACTGCCGGCCGAGCTGTTCGAAGAACAAGCCAATCGCCGTGTGGTTCTGGGTCTGATCGTGGCTGAAGTGGTCAAGCAATTCGACCTCAAGCCTGACGAAGATCGTGTTCGCGAAATGATTCAGGAAATGGCTTCCGCTTACCAGGAGCCTGAGCAGGTTGTTGCTTGGTACTACAAAAATGACGCGCAATTGAACGAGGTTCGTTCGGTTGTGCTGGAAGAGCAAGTTGTGGATACTGTTCTGCAGAAGGCTAAGGTGACCGATAAAGCGGTCTCTTACGAAGAAGCAGTTAAGCCGGTGGAAGCTCCACAAGCCGACTGAATTCTGACTCGTTAGAAAACACAACCATAAGCCAGCCTCGAGCTGGCTTATGCGTATTCCAGACAAGACTATTTGGGAGTGACTGCCGGACATGTCCCGCAATTCTTATATTCAGCAGAACTCTGACATTCAGGCCGCTGGCGGCCTGGTCCCGATGGTTGTTGAGCAGTCTGCCCGTGGCGAGCGCTCCTACGACATCTATTCGCGCCTCCTCAAGGAGCGGATCATCTTCCTGGTAGGCCCTGTCGAAGACTACATGGCGAACCTGGTTGCTGCGCAGCTGCTTTTCCTTGAAGCCGAAAACCCGGACAAGGACATTCATCTCTACATCAACTCCCCGGGCGGCTCGGTAACAGCAGGGATGTCGATCTACGACACCATGCAGTTCATCAAGCCAGACGTGTCGACCATCTGTATCGGTCAGGCGTGCAGCATGGGTGCTTTCCTGTTGGCCGGCGGTGCTCCGGGCAAGCGTCATTGCCTGCCTAACTCGCGGATGATGATTCACCAGCCGTTGGGCGGTTTCCAGGGGCAGGCGTCGGATATCGACATCCATGCCAAGGAAATCCTCAACATTCGTCATCGTTTGAACTCGCTGTTGGCCCACCATACCGGTCAGTCGCTCGAAACCATCGAGCGTGACACCGAACGTGACAACTTCATGAGCGCTGAGCGTGCAACCGAATACGGTTTGATCGACTCTGTGTTCAGCAAGCGTCAAATGCCCGCTTAAGTAGTACAAATGAAGGCGGTTGGATTAACTGACCTCCTGCGGGCTTGAAAAAGCCCGCAGTTGCCTTCATCTTGTGTTGCAAGCCTATCGGATTTGGATCGATCGAATGACTGACACCCGCAACGGCGAGGACAACGGCAAATTGCTCTATTGCTCCTTCTGTGGCAAAAGCCAGCATGAAGTGCGCAAATTGATTGCCGGCCCCTCGGTCTTTATCTGCGACGAATGCGTCGACCTGTGCAATGACATCATCCGCGAGGAGGTGCAGGAAGCCCAGGCCGAGAGCAGTGCGCATAAATTACCTTCGCCAAAAGAAATCAGCGGCATCCTTGATCAATACGTCATTGGTCAGGAACGTGCCAAAAAGGTTTTGGCCGTAGCGGTATACAACCACTACAAGCGCCTTAACCAGCGTGACAAGAAAAATGACGACGTCGAACTCGGCAAGAGCAACATTCTGCTGATCGGACCTACTGGCTCGGGTAAAACCTTGCTGGCCGAAACCCTGGCTCGTCTGCTGAATGTACCTTTCACTATTGCTGATGCAACCACGCTGACTGAGGCGGGTTACGTAGGCGAAGATGTGGAAAACATCATTCAGAAGCTGCTGCAGAAGTGCGACTACGACGTAGAAAAAGCCCAGATGGGTATCGTCTATATCGATGAAATCGACAAGATTTCGCGCAAATCTGACAACCCGTCCATCACCCGTGATGTTTCCGGTGAAGGCGTGCAGCAGGCTTTGCTCAAACTGATCGAAGGCACTGTGGCTTCCGTACCGCCTCAGGGTGGTCGCAAGCATCCGCAGCAGGAATTCTTGCAGGTTGATACCCGTAACATCCTGTTTATCTGTGGCGGTGCGTTCTCGGGCCTGGAGAAGGTTGTTCAGGCACGCTCTACTCGCGGCGGCATCGGCTTCAGTGCCGAAGTACGCAGCAAGGAAGAGGGCAAGAAGGTTGGCGAGTCCCTGCGTGAAGTAGAACCTGATGATTTGGTCAAGTTCGGTCTGATCCCGGAGTTTGTTGGCCGTCTACCTGTTCTGGCGACACTGGATGAGCTGGATGAAGCTGCATTGATGCAGATTCTGACCGAGCCGAAGAATGCGCTGACCAAGCAGTATGGAAAGTTGTTCGAGATGGAGGGTGTTGATCTCGAATTCCGTGCTGATGCCTTGAAAGCCGTGGCCAAGCGTGCGCTTGAGCGCAAGACTGGTGCGCGTGGTTTGCGTTCGATTCTGGAGAGCGTTCTGCTCGACACCATGTTTGAAATCCCCTCGCAGTCCGAGGTGAGTAAAGTGGTGATCGACGAAAGCGTTATAGAAGGTAAGTCCAAGCCGTTGTTGATTTATGAAAACAACGAAGCGACTGCCAAGGTTGCACCTGACGCGTAAGTGTATTGCTGCGTATTACACATTGCGTGTTAAAGAAGGGGCCTTCGGGCCCCTTTTTTTTTCCTGTCGTCCAACGCTTGTTTTTTTTCGGAACTGCCCCCATCTTGGCTTCAAGCTTACTTCCATCTGATTACGGCCTTATGGCCGCCGTAGAGGCGAAATCATGAAGACAACCATTGAATTGCCTCTCCTGCCATTGCGCGATGTTGTGGTCTATCCGCACATGGTGATCCCACTGTTCGTGGGACGCGAGAAATCAATCGAGGCCCTCGAGGCTGCGATGACGGGCGACAAGCAGATCTTGCTGTTGGCCCAAAAAAATCCTGCTGACGATGATCCGGGCGAAGACGCGCTCTATCGTGTAGGTACCATTGCGACCGTTCTGCAGTTGCTCAAGCTGCCGGATGGCACCGTCAAGGTTTTGGTCGAAGGCGAGCAGCGTGGCGCTGTCGAGCGCTTTGGCCAGGCTGAAGGCTATCTGAGTGCCGAAGTCTCCCTGATTGATGAGGTGGCTGCCCCGGAGCGTGAATCCGAAGTCTTTGTCCGCAGCCTGATCTCGCAGTTCGAGCAATATGTACAGCTGGGCAAAAAGGTCCCGGCTGAGGTTCTGTCCTCGCTTAACAGCATCGACGAACCAAGCCGTCTGGTCGATACCATGGCTGCCCATATGGCACTCAAGATCGAGCAGAAGCAGGAGATTCTTGAAATTATCGACCTGCAAACCCGGGTTGAGCACGTATTGGCATTGCTTGATGCCGAGATCGACCTGCTGCAAGTTGAAAAGCGTATCCGTGGCCGTGTCAAAAAGCAGATGGAGCGCAGCCAGCGCGAGTACTACCTGAATGAGCAGATGAAGGCCATTCAGAAGGAGCTCGGCGATGGTGATGATGGGCATAACGAAATCGAAGAGCTGAAAAAGCGCATCGAGTCCGCTGGTTTGCCCAAGGATGCAATGGCCAAGGCTCAGGCTGAGCTGAACAAGCTCAAGCAAATGTCCCCCATGTCCGCTGAAGCCACTGTCGTGCGCTCCTACATTGACTGGCTGGTTCAGGTGCCATGGAAAGCACAGAGCAAGGTCCGCCTGGATCTCAAGCGCGCTGAAGACATTCTGGATGCAGACCACTACGGTCTGGATGAAGTCAAAGAGCGGATTCTCGAATACCTCGCCGTGCAAAAACGGGTGAAGAAAATCCGTGGTCCGGTTTTGTGCCTGGTAGGACCTCCTGGTGTAGGTAAAACCTCCCTTGCAGAGTCCATAGCCCATGCAACAAACCGCAAATTCGTACGTATGGCCTTGGGTGGCGTGCGTGACGAAGCGGAAATTCGCGGTCATCGTCGTACCTACATTGGCTCGATGCCAGGTCGATTGATTCAGAAGATGACAAAAGTGGGGGTGCGCAACCCTCTGTTCCTGCTCGATGAAATCGACAAGATGGGCAGCGACATGCGCGGTGACCCGGCCTCTGCATTGCTTGAGGTGCTCGATCCCGAGCAAAACCACAATTTCAATGACCATTACCTCGAGGTCGACTACGACCTGTCTGACGTAATGTTCCTGTGTACCTCCAACTCGATGAATATTCCTCCAGCGTTGCTGGACCGGATGGAAGTCATTCGTCTGCCGGGTTACACCGAAGACGAAAAAATCAACATTGCCGTCAAATACCTCGCCCCCAAGCAAATTGAAGCCAATGGCTTGAAAAAAGGCGAGATAGCGTTCGACAACGAAGCCATCCGCGACATCATTCGCTATTACACCCGCGAAGCCGGTGTGCGGGGCCTTGAGCGCCAAATTGCGAAAATTTGCCGCAAGGCGGTCAAAGAACACGCGATGGAAAAACGTTTTGCAGTGACTGTGACGCCCGAGCTTCTCGAGCACTTTTTGGGTGTTCGAAAATACAGCTACGGACTGGCCGAGGTGCAGGACCAGATTGGTCAGGTGACCGGTCTGGCCTGGACTCAGGTCGGTGGTGAATTGCTGACAATTGAAGCTGCGGTAGTGCCGGGCAAGGGTCAGCTGATCAAGACCGGTTCTCTCGGTGACGTGATGGTGGAGTCGATTACTGCTGCGTTGACAGTGGTTCGAAGTCGCGCCAAGAGCCTGGGTATCCCATTGGATTTCCACGAGAAACGTGACGTTCACATTCACATGCCGGAAGGGGCTACGCCCAAAGATGGTCCTAGTGCTGGTGTAGGAATGTGTACAGCTCTGGTTTCTGCGCTGACTTTGATTCCAGTACGTGCGGATGTTGCGATGACCGGCGAAATTACCCTGCGTGGCCAGGTGCTGGCGATTGGGGGCTTGAAGGAAAAGTTACTGGCTGCTCACCGAGGTGGGATCAAGACTGTAATTATTCCTGAAGAGAATGTCCGCGATCTGAAGGAAATTCCTGACAACATCAAACAGGATCTTCAGATTAAACCGGTTAAATGGATTGACGAGGTCCTGCAAATTGCGCTGCAATACGCGCCGGAGCCCTTGCCGGATGTGGCTCCCGAGATCGTTGCCAAGGATGACAAGCGAGAGTCTGACTCTAAGGAAAGAATTAGCACGCATTAATACGGATTTGCCTGACGGGCTTTCTTGACGCTTTTTAGAGCCCTTGTTATAAAGCGGCTCTATAAGTGTCCGTAAGTGCTTCAGCAATCGTTTGCTTTTACCAAAAAACTTTAGAAACATACTCAGATAGATATAAGGGGACTTAGAGTGAACAAGTCGGAACTGATTGATGCTATCGCTGCATCTGCTGATATCCCGAAAGCTGCAGCTGGCCGTGCGCTGGACGCAGTAATCGAATCCGTCACTGGCGCTCTTAAGGCTGGCGACTCTGTGGTACTGGTTGGTTTTGGTACTTTCTCTGTGACTGATCGTCCTGCTCGCACTGGTCGTAACCCACAGACTGGTCAAGCACTGGAAATTGCTGCTGCTAAAAAACCAGGCTTCAAAGCCGGTAAAGCACTGAAAGAAGCGGTTAACTAAGTTTTTGTAACACTTTTTACCCAACCGGGTCAGGCGCACGCCAGGCTTGGCAGCGGAGCGGTAGTGCAGTCGATGGTTATATCGACGTGGTACGCCGGGGGTCGCGGGTTCGAGCCCGGTCCGCTCCGCCAGTTACGAGAAGGCGCATCCTCGGATGCGCCTTTCTTCTATCCGGACTCTACCCACGCTCCACGGTTGCTCATTATGCAAGACCGTTTCTGGGGGAAGCATGCTGCAAAATATCAGGGACAATTCACAAGGCTGGATTGCCAAGACCATCATCGGTGTCATCGTCGCGTTAATGGCGTTGACCGGTTTCGATGCTATTTTTCAAGCCACCTCGACCAGCCAGGATGCGGCCAAGGTCAACGGTGACGAAATCACTCAAGTTGAGCTCAGCCAGGCTGTCGACATGCAACGTCGTCAGCTGATGCAACAGCTGGGCAAAGATTTCGACGCTTCTTTGCTGGACGAGAAAATGCTGCGTGAAGCAGCCCTTAAAGGGTTGATCGATCGTAAGTTGCTGCTGCAGGGTGCTAATCAGGCGAAGTTCTCCTTCTCTGAAGCGGCCCTGGATCAGGTCATTCTGCAGACACCTGAGTTTCAGGATAACGGCCAGTTCAGCGCTGAACGTTTCGACCAGGTGATTCGTCAGCTGGGTTACGGTCGCCTGCAGTTCCGCGACATGCTGGGCCAGGAAATGCTGATTGGTCAGCTGCGCGCCGGTTTGGCGGGCAGTGGTTTCGTGACCGATGAGCAAGTGAACGCTTTTGCCCGTCTCGAAAAACAGACCCGTGATTTCTCTTCTCTGAACATCAAGGCCGACCCGGCTGCGGTGAAAGTCAGCGACGACGAAATCAAGGCTTACTACGACGAGCACGCCAAAGAGTTCATGACGCCCGATCAGGTCGTGATCGACTACATCGAGTTGAAGAAGTCTTCGTTCTTTGATCAGGTGGCTGTGAAGGATGAAGAGCTGCAAGCCCTTTATCAGAAAGAAACCGCCAACCTTGCTGAGCAGCGCCGTGCTGCACACATCCTGATTGAAGTGAACGACAAGGTCAGCGACGAGCAGGCCAAAGCCAAGATTGCTGATATTGAGCAGCGTCTGGCCAAGGGTGAAAGCTTCGAGGCTTTGGCCAAAGAGTTCTCTCAGGATCCAGGCTCGGCTGCCAATGGCGGTGATCTGGGTTTCGCAGGTCCGGGTGTTTACGATCCTGTGTTTGAAACAGCGCTTTACGCTCTGAAAAAAGATCAGGTTTCTGAGCCGGTTCGCACCAGCTTTGGCTACCACCTGATCAAGTTGATGGGCGTCGAGGCACCTGAAGTGCCGAGCTTTGCCAGCCTGAAAGACAAGCTGACCCGTGACCTGAAAACCCAACAGGTTGAGCGTCGCTTTGTTGATGCAACCAAGCAGCTGGAAGACTCCGCATTTGAGGCGTCCGATCTGGTTCAACCTGCTCAGGAACTGAAGCTGACCGTGCATACCTCTGCACCGTTCGGTCGTCAGGGCGGGGAGGGGATTGCTGCCAACCGTGACGTGATCCAGGCAGCATTCAGCACTGAAGTGATGGATGAGGGGGCAAACAGTACTGCCATCGAACTCGATCCCGAGACGGTAGTGGTGTTGCGCGTCAAGGAACACCTCAAGCCTGAGCAGTTGCCTCTGGAAGCCGTTGCCGCAAGCATTCGTGGGCAATTGGTTAAAGAGCACGCCAGTGCAGCGGCTAAAACCAAAGCTGAAGAAATCATCAAAGGTCTACGCGATGGCAAGTTGCCGTTGGATAAGCCGGTTGATGGCCTGTCGTGGAAGGCTCACGAGGCAGTTGCCCGCGGTCAGGAAGGTATTGACCCTGCCGTGCTGCAAGCTGTGTTCCGCCTGGCCAAGCCAGTATCCAAGGACAAACCGACCTTTGGTAGCGTCACCCTGGCCGATGGCACCGTTGTTGTACTGCGTCTGGATGGCGTGAACGATGCTGCGAAGCCGACTGAAGAAGAGAAGGCGTCGTACCGTCGCTTCCTCGCTTCGCGTGTGGGCCAGCAAGACTTCGAAGCCTACCGCAAGCAGTTGCAAAATGAGGCGAAGGTCGAGCGCTACTAAGCGCTGGATCATCCGCACGACGAATAGGCCGCTCATTGAGCGGCCTTTTTTATGGGGCGGATTCAAGCAAGCCTGCGCTCACGAGTGAACTTTACGGCTGTCAGCCGGCGCCTCGGATCGCTCAGTGAGGGAGTAGTCGCGCAAAACATGGGCGATGCGCAAACGATAGTCCTCGAAGACTTGAGTACGTCCTGCGGCCTGGGCCATGCGGTGTTGTTCCAGTTGGCGCCAGCGCTGGATGGAGTCTTCGTCGCGCCAGAATGACAGCGACAGCAGCTTCCCGGGTTCACTGAGGCTCTGGAAGCGCTCGATGGAAATGAAGCCCTCAAGGTCAGCGAGCAGTGGCCTGAGTTCGGCTGCAAGGTCCAGGTAACGCTGGTATTGGTCGGTGCGTGGCCACGCCTCGAAAATAACGGCAATCATTGCGCAATCTCCGGCTGCTGGCGGAATCGTGGAATTCGGCCATTGAGTGATGGGACATAGCTCCAGTGGCAGGTCCGGATAAAGGATGTGCCATGGCGTTGTAGTAGTACTGCGATGGTTTGTGCGGCGATCGCCAGTGCTATTTGTTGACCCGGACATTGATGCCGGCCATGGCCGAAGCTGAAATTTTGACGCAGGGGCCGGTTGAGCAGAAAACAGTCCGGGTCATGATTGATGGCCGGATCTCTGTTTGCAGATGCCAGCAACACCAGAACCGTATCTGCGGCTTGCAGAGTGCAATTGCCGATGACGCAGCGTTTCGCGACAAAGCGCCGGGTGTTCTGTACCGATGGGTCGTGACGTGCTGCCTCGGCAACCAGCTCGGGGACAAGCGCCGGGGTTCGGCTGACCGCTTCAAGCAGCTCAGGCTGTTGCTGCAGGGCCACCAGTGCATTGCCGATCAGGCCGGCAGTGGCTTCGCAGGTCTGAGATAGCAGACCGATCAAATTGGCGATAAGCGCGGGGCGATCGGCCTGGGTGCCAGATCGGTAAGCTGGACAAATAGCGTTGAGAAAAGCGCTGTGTCCAGCTTCGTCGTTCAACAGAACCTCAAACATCTGACTCAGCCGGGTTGCTGCAATGTCAGCGCTGCGCAGTTGTAACTCGCTGGCCAAAGGAGAAAGGCAGGCCACGAAATCACCGGTCAAAGCGCTCAGGGTATCAAGCTGGTGGTCATCGAAGCCCAGCAAGCGGCATAGCACTGAAACCGGCAATTTGAACATGAGTGAGTTCAGGCTATCGGCAGAGCTGTCTGTGATGGGGAAGAGGTGTGCAACCAGTGTTGCGATGTCTGCTGCCGACACTGACGCCAGTGCCGGTTCTATCCCGTGCCGGGGGCACTGATGGCGCGGCCCTTCATTCATGCGCATCAAGTTGCCGAACACCTGGCCTGAAGGCCTTTGTGCTATGGCCGGTGGAACGGGCTCATGTGGGGGGCGTACCAGCAAATCAGGATGTTGCACAATGGCCTGTATGACCCTTGCACCGCTTGCGACCCAACATCCCAGTCGGGAGTCAAAGTACAGGTCGGCCCTGTGTCTCAGTTGCGCATAAAAGGTATAGGGATCGGGGTGGGTTGCAGCCTCGAAGGGTGTCATTCAGAGCGTCCTTTTCATGAAGAACCATGACTTTCTCCCATCCCTTTGGCCGATAATTCGCTCAGGAGCGAAGTATGGATGTTGCTTCCCGCACCCGCGGGGGGCAAGTGTGGCTGCCCACGGGCAATGAGTTTATAAAAGCCCGCAACGCAAAACGCCCGATGCAGTCAATGCACCGGGCGTTTCGGGTACAGGCTGCAAGCAAAGAGTTACTCTTCGAGGCTGCCCATTGCGGTGGTGTTGAAGCCGCCGTCTACGTACATGATTTCACCGCTGATGCCGGATGCCAGATCCGAGCACAGGAACGCGCCGGCATTGCCGACTTCGTCGATGGTGACGTTACGACGCAGAGGGGTCTGCGCTTCGTTGGCCGCCAGCATTTTACGGAAGTTCTTGATCCCCGATGCTGCCAGGGTGCGGATCGGGCCAGCCGATACGCAGTTAACGCGCGTACCTTCCGGGCCCAGGCTGCCTGCCAGGTAACGTACACCCGCTTCCAGGCTGGCCTTGGCCATGCCCATCACGTTGTAGTTAGGCATGGTGCGCTCGGCGCCCAGGTAGGACAGGGTCAGCAGGCTGCCATTGCGGCCTTTCATCATCGGACGGCCGGCTTTGGCCAGGGCCACGAAGCTGTAGGCGCTGATGTCGTGAGCGATGCGGAAGCCTTCACGGGTAGTTGCGTCCGTGAAGTCGCCGTCCAGCTGATCGCCAGGTGCGAAGCCAACGGAGTGCACGATGCAGTCCAGGCCGTCCCATTTCTTGCTCAGGTCTTCGAAGACCTTGGCGATTTCTTCATCGCTGGCTACGTCGCAAGGGAAGCACAGTTCAGGGTTGGAACCCCAGCCTGCAGCGAACTCTTCAACGCGGCCTTTAAGCTTTTCGTTCTGATAAGTGAAAGCAAGTTCAGCGCCTTCACGGTGCATGGCGGCAGCAATGCCAGAAGCGATGGACAATTTGCTAGCGACACCGACGATCAGGACGCGCTTACCGGCGAGAAAACCCATGTGTTGTTCCTCTATCAGGTTAATCGACAGCCACTGGCGCCAAAAAGGCGGCTTCCAGCAGCTGCTGTGTATATGGATGTTGCGGTGAGGCAAAGATATTTTGCGCATCACCCTGTTCGACCACTTGGCCATGCTTGACCACCATAAGTTGGTGGCTAAGCGCTTTGACGACAGCCAGGTCATGGCTGATAAACAAATACGTCAGGTTGTACTTGGCTTGCAGCGAGCGCAACAGCTCAACCACCTGGCGTTGTACGGTCCGGTCCAACGCGGAGGTTGGCTCGTCCAGCAGAATCAACGCCGGTTTTAAAACCAGTGCCCGGGCAATGGCGATTCGTTGCCGCTGCCCGCCTGAAAACTCGTGAGGGTAGCGGTGCCGGGTTTCCGGATCCAGACCTACTTCGCGCAAGGCTTCAATAATTGCCACTTCCTGTTCTTCAGCGGTGCCCATGCGGTGAATACGCAAACCTTCACCGACAATCTCGCTGACGCTCATGCGTGGGCTGAGGCTGCCAAACGGATCCTGGAACACCACCTGCATTTCCCGCCTCAGCGGTCTGACCTCCTGGCGGGAAAGACAGTCTAGCCGTTTGTTTTCGAAACGGATCAAACCCTTGCTGGCAATCAAACGCAAAATCGCCAGGCCCAGGGTCGACTTGCCCGATCCGCTTTCTCCCACAATGCCCAGGGTCTGTCCCTGTGGCAGGCTGAAGTTTATGCCGTCGACCGCTTTGACGTAATCCACCGTCTTGCGCAGGAGTCCCTTTTTGATCGGGAACCAGACTTTCAGGTCCTCGATTTCCAGCAATGGCGGCCCCGCAACAGTATCGGCCGGGCCTCCGCTGGGCTCTGCGCTAAGCAGTTCCCGGGTGTACGGATGCTGTGGCGAACGGAACAACTGTTCGCACGATGCCTGTTCGACGATTAAACCGCGCTGCATGACACATACCCGATGCGCAATTCGTCGAACCAGGTTCAAATCGTGACTGATCAGTAACAGCGCCATCCCCAGGCGGGCCTGCAATTGCTTCAGCAATTCCAGAATTTTCAACTGCACTGTAACGTCCAGTGCCGTGGTGGGTTCGTCTGCGATCAGGAGTTCGGGTTCGTTCGCCAGGGCCATGGCGATCATCACGCGCTGGCGCTGGCCGCCTGAGAGCTCGTGTGGCAGCGCTTTGAGGCGTTTGTGGGGCTCGGGTATGCCAACCAGCTCCAGCAGCTCCAGGGTGCGCAGGGTGGCTGCCTTGCCGGTTAATCCCTTGTGAATGCCCAGCACTTCATTGATTTGTTTTTCAATGCAATGCAACGGGTTCAGCGAGGTCATGGGCTCCTGGAAAATCATGGCAATGCGATTGCCACGAATATGCCTGAGCTTTTTCTCCGGCAGCGTCAGCAGATCCTCGCCGGCATAGACGATGCTGCCCGTGGGATGGCGGGCCAGGGGGTATGGCAACAGGCGCAGAATCGAATGCGCGGTCACCGATTTGCCCGAGCCGCTTTCGCCAACCAGCGCCAGGGTTTCGCCGCGCCTGATATCGAAACTGATGCCTTGCACTACGCGATGGGGTTGTTCAGCGCTGACAAACTCCACGGAGAGATCACGCACTTCGATCAGATTTTCCTGCGTCATCTCATTTCCTCGGGTCGAAAGCATCGCGAGCGGACTCGCCGATAAACACCAGCAGGCTGAGCATGATGGCCAGCACGGCGAAAGCACTGATGCCCAGCCATGGCGCTTGCAGGTTGGACTTGCCTTGCGCCACCAGTTCGCCCAGCGACGGCGCGCCGGGGGGCAGGCCGAAGCCCAGAAAGTCCAGCGCGGTGAGGGTACCGATGGCGCCGGTCAAAATAAACGGCATGAAAGTCATGGTCGAAACCATCGCATTGGGCAGGATATGTCGGTACATGATCGCAATGTCCTGCATGCCCAGTGCCCGTGCGGCGCGCACATATTCCAGATTGCGTCCGCGCAGGAATTCGGCGCGTACCACATCTACCAGGCTCATCCATGAGAACAGCAGCATGATCCCCAGCAGCCACCAGAAGTTCGGCTGGACGAAACTGGCGAGAATGATCAGCAGATACAGCACCGGCAAACCTGACCAGATCTCAAGAAAGCGCTGACCGGCGAGGTCGATCCAGCCACCATAAAAACCCTGCAGGGCTCCCGCGATCACGCCAATGATCGAACTCAAAATGGTCAGTGTCAGGGCGAACAGCACCGAGATCCGGAAACCATAAATCACCCGCGCCAATACATCGCGGCCCTGGTCATCGGTGCCCAGCCAGTTCTCGGCGGAAGGCGGGGCCGGTGCCGGGACTTTCAGGTCGTAGTTAATACTCTGATAGCTGTACGGGATGGGCGGCCACAAGACCCAGGCGTCTTTCTTGGCCAGCAGTTCACGGATATAGGGGCTCTTGTAGTTGGCTTCGAGGGGGAACTCGCCGCCAAAGTCCGTCTCCGGGTAACGCTTGAGTGCCGGGAAATACCATTCACCGTCGTAATTGATTACCAGCGGTTTATCGTTGGCGATCAGCTCCGCACCCAGGCTGAGTCCGAACAGCAGTACAAAGATCCACAGCGACCACCAACCACGCTTGTTGGCCTTGAAACGTTCAAAACGTCGCCGGTTAAGAGGGGACAGTTTCATCTCAATGCTCCCTGCTTTCGAAGTCGATGCGCGGATCAACCAGGGTGTAAGAGAGGTCTCCGATCAGTTTCACCAGCAGTCCGACCAGGGTGAAGATGAACAGGGTGCCGAAGACCACCGGGTAATCGCGATTGATCGCCGCTTCGAAACTCATGAGTCCCAGTCCGTCCAGCGAGAAAATCACTTCGACCAGCAATGAGCCGGTAAAGAAAATCCCGATAAAGGCCGACGGGAAGCCGGCAATTACCAGCAACATGGCATTGCGAAACACGTGACCGTAGAGCACCCGGTGGTTGGTCAGGCCTTTTGCCTTGGCGGTGACTACGTACTGTTTGTTGATTTCATCCAGAAAGCTGTTTTTGGTCAGCAGGGTCATGGTGGCGAAGTTGCCGATCACCAAGGCTGTGACGGGCAAGGCCAGGTGCCAGAAATAATCGAGAATCTTGCCCCCCAGACTCAGCTCGTCGAAGTTGTTGGAGGTCAGGCCCCGTAACGGAAACCAGTCCAGATAGCTGCCGCCGGCAAACACCACGATCAGCAGGATGGCAAACAGAAAGGCCGGAATGGCGTAGCCCACAATGATGGCCGAACTGGTCCAGACGTCGAACTGGCTGCCGTGTCGCGTGGCCTTGGCAATGCCCAGCGGGATAGACACCAGGTACATGATCAGCGTGCTCCATAGACCCAGCGAGATGGAGACAGGCATCTTTTCCTTGATCAGGTCGATGACCTTGGCATCCCGGAAAAAGCTCTCGCCGAAGTCCAGTCGGGCGTAGTTCTTGATCATGATCCACAAGCGCTCGGGGGCGGGCTTGTCAAAGCCGTACATCTTTTCGATTTCCTGGATCAGGGCCGGGTCCAGCCCCTGGGCGCCGCGATAGTTGGAGCCCGCCACCGAGACTTCGGAGCCACCGCCCGCAATGCGGCTGGTTGCGCCATCGAAGCCTTCAAGTTTGGCGATCATCTGTTCAACCGGCCCCCCGGGTGCGGCCTGGATGATGATGAAGTTAATCAGCAAAATACCGAGCAATGTCGGAATGATCAGCAGCAGTCGCCTGAATATATACGCCAGCATTTAAGGCTCCAGGTTTGCACTTTTGGTTTCGGTTGGAGTCGCGGGTTTGGTGTCAGGCTTTGCCCACCACGTAGTGGTTCCAATGTCGTACAAGGGGGTGACCGCGGGATGACCGATATGATTTGAATAGGCCACGCGCCAGGTTTTGATGTGCCAGTTGGGAATCACGTAGAAGCCCCACTGCAAGACGCGGTCCAGAGCGCGGGCGTGATTGATCAGGCTTTGACGCGATTCAGCGTTGATCAGCCCCTCGGTCAGTTGGTCAATGGCCGGATCTTTGAGACCTATGAAATTGCGGCTGCCGGGTTTATCGGCGCTCTGCGATTCCCAGTACTCGCGCTGCTCGCTGCCAGGGGAGCTGGACTGCGGGAACCCGCCGACGATCATGTCGAAATCCCTGGAGCGCAGGCGGTTGAGGTACTGGGAGGTGTCAACCCGACGAATTTGCAAATCGATGCCCAGGTCGCTGAGGTTACGTTTGTAAGGCAGCAGAATTCGTTCGAACTCGGTTTGCGCCAGCAAAAATTCGATTTTTACCGGCTTGCCCTGGGCGTCGACCATCTTGTCGTCGACAATCCGCCATCCGGCGTCCTGCAGCAATTGATAGGCACGGCGCTGCTGGTCGCGAATCATGCCGCTGCCATCGGTGACCCCAGGGTTGAACACGTCGGTAAACACCTGGTCGGGGATCTGGCCGCGCAAGGGCTCCAGAATGGCCAGTTCTTCGGCCGTGGGCAGTGCTTTTGCGGCCATGTCCGAGTTTTCAAAAAAACTGTTGGTCCGTGCGTAAGCGCCACTGAACAACTGTTTGTTGGCCCATTCAAAGTCGAACAGCAGGCTCAGCGCCTCGCGGACCCGAACGTCCTGAAACATGGGCTTGCGCAGGTTGAAGATAAAACCCTGCATGCCTGTGGGGTTGTGGTTGCGTATTTCTTCTTTTTTCAAGCGTCCCTGAGTGAACGCCGGGGCGTTGTAGGCGCTGGCCCAGTTCTTGGCGCTGATCTCGAACCAGTAATCGAACTGCCCGGCCTTGAGCGCTTCAAAGGCCACGCTGTTGTCACGGAAGTAATCGACGGTAATCGTGTCGAAGTTGTACAGCCCTTTGTTGATCGGCAGATCCTTGCCCCAGTAGTTTTTGTTCCTTTCGTAACGAATTGAGCGCCCCGGCTTGATCTCGCTGATGGTGTAGGGGCCGCTGCCTACCGGGATTTCAAGATTACCCTTGCCGAAGTCCCGGTTTTCCCACCAGTGTTTGGGAAGGACGGGAAGTTGACCAAGGATCAGTGGCAACTCGCGGTTCTTGTTGTGCTTGAACGTGAACTTCACCTGCAGCGGGTTTTCCGCGATGGCCTGGTCAACATCGCTGTAGTAGCCCTTGTACAGCGGCGAGCCATTTTTCATCAGGGTATCGAAGCTGAACACCACGTCTTCGGCGCGAATCGGATGACCGTCGTTGAATTTGGCTTCGGGGCGCAGGTAAAAGCGCACCCAGCTGTTGTCCGGCGCTTTCTCGATCTTTTCGGCGATCACGCCATAGGCGGTGAAAGGTTCGTCCAGGCTTTGCCGGGCCAGCGTGTCAAAGGTCAGGTCAATGTCATCGGCCGGCACACCTTTGTTGATAAAGGGGTTAAGGCTGTCAAAAGTACCCAGTGCCGATTTTCGGAAGATGCCGCCCTTGGGGGCATCCGGATTGACGTAATCCACATGCTTGAAGTTGGCCGGATATTTCGGCGGCTCATCGTAGAGCGTCAAAGCATGCTGCGGGGCCGCCAGTGCCGCGCAGGCAAGACTCGCCAGCAGCATGGCGCAGAGAGGTTTGAGCAACGTACGCAAAGGCATCATCGGGTTTTCTCCGTAGGCTTGAGCCACCACGCGCTAAGGCCCAGGGCGTAGGGCGGCGTAGTCACGAAGGCGAACCGGTTGCGGTACGCCAGGCGGTGATAATTCAAATACCAGTTAGGAATGCTGTAGTGCTGCCAGAGCAGGACGCGATCCAGCGCCCGGCCTGCGGCCAGTTGTTCTTCGCGGGTCTGGGCTGCCAGCAGGCGTTCGAGCAATTGATCGACCACCGGGTTCGCCACGCCTGCATAGTTCTTGCTGCCTTTGACATTGGCCTGGCTGGAATGGAAGTACTGCCACTGCTCAAGTCCGGGGCTCAGGGTCTGATCCAGGGTCATCAGGATCATGTCGAAGTCGAATTGATCCAGGCGCTGTTTGTATTGAGCGCGGTCCACGGTGCGCAGTCGGGCATCGACCCCGATACTGGCCAGGTTCTCCACGTAGGGTTGCAGGATGCGCTCAAGGTTGGGGTTTACCAGCAGTATTTCGAAGCGCAGCGGTTTGCCATCTATATCGAGCAGGCGCTGTCCGGAAAGTTTCCAGCCACCCTCGGCCAGTAAACCCAGTGCCTGGCGCATGGTGTCCCGGGGAATGCCCCGGCCTCCGGTCTGCGGCAGGCCAAAGGCCTGGCTGAACAGTTCTGGCGGCAGCTGACTGCGCCAGGGTGAGAGCATCAGCCACTCATGCCCTTGTGGAATGCCGCTGGCCGAGAACTCGCTGTTGGGGTAGTAACTGGCGGCGCGCTTGTAGGCACCGTTGAACAGCGTGCGGTTGGTCCATTCAAAGTCGAACATGAGGCCCAGGGCCTCACGGACTTTTGCCTGGGCAAAGGCAGGACGCCGGCTGTTCATGAACAAGCCCTGGGTTTGCGTCGGGATCTGGTGGGGGATTTCGGCTTTGATCACCTCGCCGCGACGGACGGCCGGGAAGTTATAGCCATTGGCCCAATTCTTGGCCTGGTGTTCGATATAAATGTCGAACTCGCCCGCCTTGAATGCTTCGAAGGCCACATCGCTGTCGCGGTAGAACTCCACTTCAACCCGGTCGAAATTGTATTTTCCGCGATTGACCGGCAGGTTGGCCCCCCACCAGTTTTTGACGTGCTCAAACACCAGTTGCCGGCCGGGTGTGACCTTGGTGATGCGATAGGGGCCACTGCCCAGCGGCGGTTCGAAGGTGGTGGCTTTAAAGTTGCGGTTTACCCAGTAGTGCTGTGGCAGGACGGGTAATTCACCAAGGCGCAGAATCAGCAAGGGGTTGCCCGCGCGCTTGAACACGAAGCGAATGCGCTTGGGCCCCAGGATATCTACGCGCTGGACCTCCTGAAGGTTGGTCCGGTACTGCGGATGGCCTTCTTTGAGCAGCAGGTTGTAGGAAAACGCTACGTCGTAGGCGGTGATGGGCGTTCCATCGTGAAAGCGGGCTTCCGGGCGCAGGTTAAACACCACCCAGCTGCGGCCTTCGTTGTACTCCACCGATTGCGCGATCAGCCCGTAGCTGGAAGTGGGCTCATCGCCGGAGGGGGCGTATTGGCCAGTCCCGGCCATCAGGGTTTCGTTGAGCTCGTTGACCCCGTACTGCAGGAAATTTGCGGTCGATACCGGGCTGGTGCCCTTGAAAGTGTAGGGGTTGAGCGTGTCGAAGGTTCCAAACGCCATGACCTTCAGCGTCCCGCCTTTAGGCGCGTCAGGGTTGACCCAGTCGAAATGGGTAAACGTGGCCGGGTACCTGAGGGTGCCGAACTGCGCATAACCGTGGCTTTCACTCAGGGTTGCGCTTGCGGGGAAGCTCAAGGCCAGGCCGATTAATAACGGGAGGAGGGGTCGCATCAAGGCAAGAGATCCGATCCAGGCGTTGGGCTTAGGGTTTCCGTACAGTAACAGCTTGTATCTGTGGGAAAAAGGCCACTCTGGAAAGCACTGCGGGCAAGCTGCTTCTTACATATCTGTAGGAAACAGCTTGCCCGCAGTATTGCCAGTCAGGAGCTTAGCGAGGTTTGGAAACCGTCAGCATTTGCCCTGGTTTCAGGGCTTTGGCGCTGCTCGGGTTCCAGCGCTTGAGGTGCTGCATTTCAACGTTGAAACGCTTGGCAACGATGTACAGCGAGTCGCCTTTTTTAACCTTGTATTGCGTCGGTTTTTTGCCTGCCGGTTTGCGTGTGTCTTGCATGACCAGAATCTGGCCGACCTTGAGGTTGTTGCCGCTCAATTTGTTCCAGTGCTGCAGGTCTTTGGCATTGACCTTGTTGGCCTTGGCAATCAGCGTCAGGTTGTCGCCACTCTTGACCCGGTACTTACGGTTAAGCCGGGTTGGTGAAACGCTTGCAACGTTGTCAAATACCGGCTTTTTAGGGCGCAGGCTGATCAGTTCTTCAGGGTTGAGGTTGGACAGGCTGGCGGTCAGCAGTTGCGCTTTGGAAGTGGGGACCAACAAGTGCTGCGGGCCGTCGATGGTGGCGCGCTGTTTATAGGCCGGGTTCAGCTGGAACATCTCGTCTTCGTCGATCTCGGCCAGCGCTGCCACGCGTGACAAGTCCATGGACTGTTTGATTTCGACCATTTCGAAGTAGGGTTCGTTGGCGATGGGGTTCAGGTTGATGCCATAGGCCTCAGGGGCCATGACCACCTGAGACAGTGCCAGTAATTTGGGCACATAGTCTTTGGTTTCCTGCGGCAGGGGCAGGTTCCAGTAGTCAGTAGGCAACCCCAGTTTCTGGTTGCGCTCGATGGCCCGGCTTACGGTGCCTTCACCGGAGTTGTAAGCGGCCAGTGCCAGCAGCCAGTCACCGTTGAACATGTCGTGAAGGCGGTTAAGGTAGTCAAGCGCTGCGATGGTGGAGGCCGTAATGTCGCGGCGACCGTCGTAGGCACGGGTTTGACGCAAATTGAAGTAACGGCCTGTCGAAGGAATGAACTGCCAGAGCCCGACTGCATTGGCGTGGGAATACGCCATCGGGTTGTAGGCGCTTTCGATGGCTGGCAGCAGCGCCAGTTCCAGCGGCATGTTGCGCTCTTCGAGGCGTTCAACGATGTAGTGGATATAGAGGCTGCCGCGCTCTCCGGCGTTTTCGAGAAAGGACGGGTTGCTGGCAAACCACAAACGCTGCTGTTCAATGCGCGGGTTAACGTTCTGACCGTCTTGCAACTTGAAGCCCTGGCGCATCCGTTCCCATACATCTTGCGGGGCCACGGGGCTAGGTTTTTCACTGAGCCAGAGAGGCTCCTGAGGAATACGTTTGGTGATTTTCAGGCTGGCGCGTTCGGTTGGCTGAGCCGAATGGTCCATGGATTGGCAGCCCGCGAGAATGGCAGAGACAGCCACCGCGATAGCTTTGACCAAGCGCGTCAATGCGTCTGAATTGATGGAGTTACCTATAGATGACGACATTGGCTAGAAGATAGTTCAGGCAAAAATGTCGGGGGATTCTAGAAAGCAGGGGAGACGCGGTCAACTGTTCAGAATTTTTGTGCCAACCGCGACCCTGTTTAGAACTTATCTTTCCAGCTGCGCAAGCTGGCAAAGACCGCACTGGGCGAGTCAT
Source organism: Pseudomonas paraversuta (assembly GCF_904067025.1). Classification (NCBI taxonomy): domain Bacteria; kingdom Pseudomonadati; phylum Pseudomonadota; class Gammaproteobacteria; order Pseudomonadales; family Pseudomonadaceae; genus Pseudomonas; species Pseudomonas paraversuta. Next base: position 3,514,324 of record NZ_CAJFDA010000001.1, on the reverse strand, counting down.
TGTCACGGGAATTCCACTCGTCAGCTTTTTCTTTAACGGATGTTTCATTGACCCGCAGAAACGGATTGGTGAGCAATTCGAGGGCAATAGTTGATGGCAGACTGATGTGACCTGTTGCCCGCCATTCGGTGACTTGAGCGATTCGCGCGGCAATATCCGGGTTGCCAGGCTCTACCGCCTGGGCGAAGCGCAGATTGCTCAAAGTATATTCGTGGGTGCAGTACACAGCCGTGTTGGCGGGCAGTGCGGCCAGCCGGCTCAGGGACTGGTGCATCTGTTCGGGGGTGCCCTCGAACAGCCGGCCGCAACCGGCGGCGAACAGGGTATCGCCACACAGTAATATCGGCGCCGCCTGGTCAGCGTGATAATAGGCAATGTGTCCCAGGGTATGGCCGGGCACGAGCAGAACCTTGAACGTCAGGCCCAGGATTTCGATTTGATCGCTGTCGTTGAGTGCCACTTGTCGGGACGGGATGGTCTCGAGTGCAGGTCCCCAGACCTTCGCGTTAGTGTGCTCGTGAAGCTGGGCAACACCCCCCACATGGTCGAAGTGGTGATGGGTCACCAGAATGTCGCTTAGCACCCAGTCCGGGTGTCGGGCCAGCCAGGCCAGAACAGGCGCGGCGTCACCCGGATCGACCACGGCGCAACATTTGCGGGTCATGTCCTGTAACAACCAGATGTAGTTGTCGCTGAAGGCGGGCAGGGCGTCGATCTGTAACATGGTGCAATTCCCAAGTGCGAAACAATGGCGCATCTTAGGGGTTGTTGCCGGTTCATGGCGAGCCACGATGTACAGCAGCCCCGGGTTTGGTAATAGGCATATGGCGAGTTGGAGGAGCAATGACCGATAAAGCATTGGCTCAGGCAGATCCTGAGTGGCTGGAGCTGATCAGTTCAGCCCGAGAGTGGTTGTCCAGCCCCCTTGGACAAGTGCTGCTCAACGATGAGCAGCGGGTTCTCGAGGAGGAGCTCGGGCGCTATTTCGGCGGTTATCTGGTGCATTACGGCCCTGGCGCCGACAGCCCGCCCAAGGCGCCGCAAGTGCAACGCAATGTACGCCTGGGGGCCCCCCTGCCCGGTGTCGAAATCATTTGTGAAGAACAGGCCTGGCCTTTATGTGAGCACGCCGCCGATGTCGTGGTGTTGCAGCATGGCCTGGATTTCTGTCTGTCGCCCCACGGCCTGTTGCGTGAAGCGGCCAGTAGCGTGCGTCCCGGCGGCCATTTGTTGATTGTCGGTATCAACCCCTGGAGCGGCTGGGGATTGCGCCATGTATTCGCCAAGGATGCCCTCGGCAAGGCTCGTTGCATCTCACCTTCGCGAGTGGCCGACTGGCTGAACCTGCTGGGCTTTGCGCTGGAGAAACGCCGCTTTGGGTGCTATCGTCCGCCGCTCGCATCGAAAGCGTGGCAAAGCCGATTTTCAGGCTGGGAGCGCAAGGCCGGTAGCTGGCAATTGGCCGGTGGCGGCTTCTATGTATTGGTCGCGCGTAAAATGGTGGTGGGCTTGCGTCCCGTCAATCCGATGCGCAGAGAGCCGATGGGCAAGCTGATCCCCTTGCAGATGGCCAAGGTCAATCGGCGTCACACTGAACCTTAATTAATGTCAGGTCGGGTTTGCCCGGCCTCAGGTGCTGCTGATCCTCGATTGGCAGGCCAAGGCAGCCTTTTCTGGATAGTTTGTAATGAGCGATAGCGTTGAGATGTTCACCGATGGTGCCTGCAAGGGCAATCCTGGCCCGGGCGGCTGGGGTGCTTTACTGGTCTGCCAGGGGGTCGAAAAAGAACTCTGGGGCGGCGAACCCGCTACCACCAACAACCGCATGGAGCTGATGGCGGCCATTCGTGGCCTTGAAGAGCTCAAGCGCCCCTGTGAAGTGTTGCTGGTGACCGACTCGCAGTACGTGATGAAAGGCATTACCGAGTGGATGGTCAACTGGAAAAAACGCGGCTGGAAAACTGCGGCCAAAGAACCGGTTAAAAATGCCGACCTGTGGAAGTTGCTCGATGAGCAAGTCAATCGTCACACCGTGAAGTGGCAGTGGGTACGCGGGCATATCGGCCATTATGGCAACGAGCGCGCCGACCAGCTGGCCAATCGCGGGGTGGACGAAATGAGGGGCATCAAGCATGCGTAGTGTTGTTCTCGATACTGAAACCACCGGTATGCCGGTTACCGATGGCCACCGGGTGATCGAGATCGGTTGCGTCGAGTTGATGGGCCGCCGTCTGACCGGCCGGCATTTTCACGTGTATCTGCAACCCGATCGTGAAAGTGACGAGGGCGCAATTGGCGTTCACGGTATTACTAACGAATTTCTGGTGGGCAAGCCCCGTTTCGCAGAAGTCGCCGACGAGTTTTTTGACTTCATCAAAGGCGCGCAACTGATCATTCATAACGCCGCGTTCGACGTGGGCTTTCTGAATAACGAATTTGCCCTGATCGGGCAGACCGACCGCGCCGACATCACCCGCCATTGCACTATTCTCGACACCCTGGCGATGGCGCGAGCGCGTCATCCGGGTCAGCGCAACAGCCTGGATGCCTTGTGCAAACGCTATGGCGTCGACAACTCGGGGCGTGAACTGCACGGCGCACTGCTCGACTCCGAGATTCTGGCGGACGTTTACCTGACCATGACCGGTGGCCAGACCAGCCTGTCGCTGGCCGGTAACGCATCTGACGGTAATGGTTCCGGCGAAGGTTCAGGCAACCAGGCCAGCGAAATCATCCGCTTGTCAGCCGATCGCCAGCCTGGCCGGATTATCCGTGCAAGTGAAAGCGATCTGGCCGAGCACGCGGCTCGTCTGGAGGCTATTGCCAAGTCTGCGGGTGGGCCATCGCTGTGGGCCCAGCTTCTCGAAGCCAAAGAACAGACACTGCAATAACCCCGTTTGACGCCGGGGCTATTGCGCACGAAGAAGGATTTTTCATGTACCTGGTTATGAATCCAAAGGACCCGGAAGTCTCTGTGCGTTTGGCCGATGAAGGCTTTGCTCCCTACGTGTGGGGCAATGATTTCAGTTTTGACGTCTGTGCCTATGCCCGTGTCGACCAACATAAAAAGGTCGAGCACTGGCCATTGGATACGATCACGCCTTACCGCAAATGCTACGGGATTGACCCTGACGAATTCGCCAGCTACCGCGGGGCGCCAGACAGTGCGATCTTCATGGCGTATCTGGACAACCAGCCGGTCGGCCATGTTGTGGTCAGCACCAACTGGAACGGTTTTGCCCATGTCGATGAACTGGCTGTCGCCGCCTGTGCCCGGCGCCATGGTGTGGCCAAGTCATTACTGGACGTGGTCAGGTTCTGGAGCCTGAAGAAAAAACTGCCAGGCATCATGCTTGAAACCCAGAACAACAACATTGGCGCCTGTCGGCTGTATGAGCGCTGCGGGTATCAGGTGGGGGGTATCGATCATCTGCGTTATCGAGGCATTGACCCGCTGACCCGCGAGGTCGCGATTTTTTGGTATCTGTTGTTCGAAAACCACTGCTGACGTTGCAGGAACTGATTTGCCGGCGACGGGATCGCCAGCAAGATGCACGATTCGATTACAGCGCCATCAACCCCTGATCAGCCAGCATGGCTTCGGCCTTCTGCCGCACGATATCGAACAATGCCTGCAACGCCGGGGCTGGCTCCGAGCCCTTGGGAGTCAGTGCATACAGGGTCACCGGGATCGCAGGCGAGAGCGGGCACACGTCCAGCCCGCCGGCTTTGGCACCCGCAGCGGTAAACGGGTCGACCAGGGCCAACCCTTCGCCAGCCTCCACCATGCTGCGCAACATCTGATAATTCTGAACCTGAATCTGCACCACGGGTGCCGGGCGCAAGGCTTGCAGCTTGCTGTCCAGCACGCGGCTCAGCGGGTCCTGGTGTTGCAGGCCAATCATTGCCTGGCCTGCCAGATCTTGCAGACCTATGTATTTTTGCTTGGGGGATAACCAGCCGTGGGGGGCCAGCAACTGCACCTTGCCCTGGGTCAGCTTGAGGCAATCAATGCCCGGTTGTTCAGCCGGGTGCAGGCTGAAGCCCACATCGCATTCGTCCATCAACAAGCGGCGCGCGATTTCGCCGCAGGGCGCGCTGCTCAAGGTGCTGGGCGTATCGGCAATGCGCCGTCGCAGCAGTGCAATGCTGTAGGGCAGCAGGGTCTGGGCCAGTGTTTCGCTACAGGTCACGCGCAATACGGGCTCCTGATGCTGGCGCAAGGCGTCGGCAAGCCGGCGTAGTGGCTCGAAGTCCAGGTACAGCTGATTGGCGAGGGGTTGCAGCAGAAGGGTTTCGCGGCTGGCCTGCAGCCGTCCGCGTACGCTGGCAAACAACATGAAGCCGAGCTGTTGCTCGGCCTCATGCAGCGTGGCACTGAGGGTGGCCACTGGCATTTGCAGCAGCTCGCCAGCATGGTCGAGGCTACCGGTCTGCAAGATGGCCTGAATCACTTCGATATGGCGTAAGCGCATGCGTGAAGTCCATGTTCAGCGGATGAGGTTTCAGCGTTGTGAAGCCTGACCCAAGTCTCATCCTGTGACTTCAGCGGTATGCCGAGTGCAGCAGGTTATGCAGGGATTACAGGGACTACAGGTGCGACATACTCGGTTTCGCGAATCAGAATGACGCCCGACTGCACCAGTTCGAAGTTGTCGTCATCAGTCTTTTTGACGCGATCGCCAATAGCCAGTTTGTACGTTGTTACGGGCTGGTCGCCTGTTGCTTCTAAATTTTCAAACTCATGCACGGAATAGACACGACCTTCCGCGTCCCTTGCATGAAATTGCCCAACGAGAACTGCAGCCATTTGTAGAGAACCTCTGGAGATAAACACCCAATTTGCGGTTCTGTAGACCGTTGATCAGTAGGGGAAGTTTAACGATTTGGAAAAAATAGTCCGTCTACTTTACAGGCTTGCAAGCCGATAAGGTGAACCGGGGTGCAAGAAAGGCTTCCGATCATCTATAACTAGTCTTCCTATCGCCAGACTCTCGAGGTTTTTTATGAGCAAGGTCTACAACGTTGCAGTGTTGGTCGGCAGTTTGAGGAAGGATTCCCTTAACCGAAAGGTGGCCCTGGCGCTCGCAGAACTGGCACCGGCCCAGCTGAAACTGAAGATTGTAGAGATTGGCGAACTGGCGCTGTACAGCGAAGACATTGATGTGACGCCGCCACCTGCGTCTTACACGACCTTTCGCGATCTGATCCGTCCGGCCGATGCCGTACTGTTTGTCACTCCTGAGTACAACCGCTCGGTCCCCGGGGTATTAAAAAACGCCATTGACGTCGGGTCCCGGCCTTATGGTCAAAGCGTATTCAACGCCAAGCCGGGAGCCGTGATCAGCGTCTCGCCGGGGGCGATCGGTGGCTTCGGGGCCAACCATCATTTGCGCCAGTCGCTGGTATTTCTCAATGTGCCGTGCATGCAACAGCCAGAAGCCTATCTGAGCGGAGCAGGTGATGCGTTTGATGCGGCGGGCAAATTGTCCGAGAAAACCCGGCCATTTTTGCAGAAGTTCATCGACGAATTTGCCAAGTGGGTCGAACAGCAGCACAAGGTCTGAAGCTTTAGAAGCGCCGACCTGCAAATAAAAAACGCGGCAGACCTGGTCACAGGCTGCCGCGTTTTTGTTTCTGCAGACTCAGCTGCTTTGTGGCATCTCGCCATTGGCCAGGCGCTTGTTGATATCGGCAATCACGTCCGGCAGATCACTGATGGTGTCGATCATGTAGTGCGGGCGTGAGCCTTCGAACAAGGTGTGGATGCGTTTGCGTTCGCTGGCCAGGGTTTGCGCGTCGAGCGCCTTGTACTGCTCGTAGGTCAGGCCCAGGGCGTTGCCGGAGCACACCAGTGCCACCGTCCACATCCCGGCCCGACGGCCTTCGAGGATACCCGGAACGGTGTCATCGATCTTCACGCAGGCACCCACATCGTCGATACCCAGGGCAATCACGTTGGCCAGTGCCTGGGCCGGCCATGGGCGACCGTTGGGAACTTCGTCGGTGGCAACGACGTGGTCGGCGATGTAGCCGTTGGTTGCGGCCAGCTCGACCACCTTGGCCATCACTTGCGCCGGATAGCCCGAGCACGAACCGATTTTGATCCCTTGCTGGCGCAGCTCGGCAATGGTTTCCAGAGCGCCGGGAATCAGTGCCGAGTGGTCAGCGATCTTTTCGATTTGCAGTGGCATGAAACGCTCGTAAATCGCGGTCACATCTTCGTCGGTGGGTGTGCGGCCAAATACTTTTTTGTAACGCTCGGCGACCTGAGGCTGATCGCACAGGGTGCGGATGTGATCCCACTTGCCCATGCCCATCGGCCCGCGGGCTTCTTCGATGGAGACCTGGACGTCGAACTCGCCGAAGGCTTCGACAAAGATCTGCGTCGGAGCGAACGAGCCGAAGTCGACCACGGTGCCAGCCCAGTCGAGAATGGCGGCCTGAAGTTTGCCTGGATTGGTGTAGTTCATGTCAGTAAGTCCTGTATGAGCAGCCGTGGCCGCACGCAATAATTAGGTTGGTTTTGAGCGTTGCGAACTTCAGATTTCCTGCACTTCCATTTCCTGCAGCACCTGGGCCACAGCGTTCACCGCGGCTTGCATTTCGGCCTGATTGACATGGCCGATGCAGCCCACACGGAAGGTTTCGACCTGGGTCAATTTACCCGGGTACAGGATGAAACCCTTGGCCTTGACGCGCTCGTAGAACTCCTTGAACTGATACCGCGGGTCTTTCGGCGCGTGGAACGTGACGATGATCGGAGCCTGGATTGACTCTGGCAGGAAGCTGCGAATGCCCAGTGCGGCCATGCCGTCGAGCAGCACCTGGCAGTTGTCGGCGTAGCGCCGGTGACGCGCCGGCAAGCCGCCTTCTTCGTTGTATTGCAGCAGGGCTTCATGCAAGGCGGCGACCACGTGGGTCGGCGGGGTGAACCGCCATTGTCCGATCCTGGCCATGTAGGCATGCTGGTCTTGCAGGTCCATTGCCAGTGAGTGGGAGTTACCCGTTGCGCCAGCCAGTGATTCTTTGCGGGCGAATACGAAGCCCATCCCCGGTACGCCTTCCAGGCATTTGCCCGAGGCCGCGATCAGCGCATCAAAGGGTACTTTTTGTGCATCGACGGGCAGGGCACCGAAAGAACTCATGGCATCGATAATCAGACGTTTGCCATGTCGGGCAATAACTGCAGCAATTTCCGGCAGCGGGTTAAGAATCCCGGTGCTGGTTTCGCAATGAATCAATGCCACATGGGTGATGCCCGGATCGGCCTGCAGCAGGCGTTCAACGTCAGCGGCAGTAGTGGGCTGGTCTTCGGCTGTTTCAAAGGTGCTGAAACGCCGGCCCAGGACTTCACAGATTTTTGCCAGGCGTTTGCCGTAGGCGCCGTTGATCAGGACCAGAACGTTGCCATTGCGTGGCACCAGTGTGCCGATTGCGGCTTCGACGGCGAAGGTGCCGCTGCCCTGCAAGGGCACGCAGTGATGACTCCCGGCGCCATTGATAATGGCCAGCAGTTGCTCACAGAGGCTGGCGGTCAGCTGGTTGAAGCTGTCATCCCATGAACCCCAGTCGACCATCATCGCCTGGCGGGTACGCGCCGAAGTGGTCAGTGGGCCAGGGGTCAGCAGGATCGGCGCGACAGTACTCATTCTGGTTTCCTCACAAACTTTGGGATGGCTACTGGATACACGGCATAAGTTGCAGTTTGAGTTGATATCAATCAAATTGTTTATTGTTATGCCAGTCATCAGTGAGACTTATGCGATGAATTTGTTCCAGCTCCGTGCGTTTGATGCTGTGGCCCGTGAGGGCAGTTTTACCCGCGCCGCGGCCCGATTGTTTATCAGCCAGCCGGCGGTGACCGGGCATATCAAGACCCTTGAGGAGCACTATCAAATTACCTTGCTGCGGCGTACTGCCCGGCGTGTGGAACTGACGGAGGAGGGGATAAAGCTGGCGGCCATCACCCGTGCCATGTTCGGTTTGGTGGATGAAGCGCAGGTTATGCTTGAGGCTAATCGCCAGTTGCTCACAGGGCGGCTTGAAGTGGCGGCGGACGGTCCGCACATGGTCATGCCGATGCTGGCAAGCCTGAGGGCGCGTTACCCCGGGATCACCGTCAACTTGCGTCTGGGAAATGCTCAGGAAACCCTGGCTGCCCTGCTTTCAGAACACGCCGATGTGGCGGTGCTGACCGAGGTTGAACCGCGTAAAGGGCTGACTTTGCGGGCACTCGGGGAGTCCCGGATTTGTGCCCTGGTGCCGGCCAGTCATCCATGGCTGGCGCTGGCGGATGGCATCGACATTTCCCTGCTGGACCAGGTGATCATGGTGTTGCGTGAGCCCACCTCAATCACCCGGCGCACCTTTGATGAGGCATGCGAGGGCGTCGGCGTGACACCGCGGGTACTGCTGGAGCTGGACAGTCGCGAGGCGGTGACCGAAGCCGTGGCGGCACAGTTGGGTATCGGGATCGTGTCGTCGCTGGAGGTCAGCCATGACCCTCGCGTACGAGCGGTGCCGATCAACGGGGCCGGATTGCTCAACCGGCACATGCTCGGCTGCATGGAGCGGCGTGCCGGATTGCGGTTGATCAAGGCGTTTATGGAACTGGCCCCGGCATTTGAAACGGTCTGACACCTCGTGGGAGATCCCTTGTAGGAGCGAGCTCTTTGCGGTGGTTGAAAAGCTCGCGAGACAAGCTCGCTCCTACAGGTGCAATTGCAGCCTCATGCATGGGGTGCCTGACGGCCTGGGCGGAGAAAGCTGCGATCTGCCTTGTCTCCCGCATTTCTGCACGGCACAAACCCCGTAGGAGCGAGCTCTTTGCGGTTTGGTTGAAAGGCTCGCTCCTACAGGTGCAATTGCAACCTCCTGCATGGGGTGCCTGCCGGCCTGGACGGAGAAGGCTGCGATCTGCCTTGTCTCCGGCATTTCTGCACGGCACAAATCCCGTAGGAGCGAGCTTGCTCGCGAGCTCTTTGCGGCTTGGTTGAAAAGCTCGCGAGACAAGCTCGCTCCTACAGAGGGGGTGGTTCTTTCCCGGGGGCGATTGGCAAGGGCTTACAAACTCTCGCGCACAATATCCAGAAATGTCGCCACCACCCGCCGGGAACTCTGCTCCTGCAGGCAGACCAGGGTCTCGGTCAGGCGTCGTTTACAGTCAGTGATGGGCAAGGCGATCACCCGTGAGTCCGAGCCGAACTCTGCCGCTGAAACCACCCCTACGCCAATCCCGACCACCACTGCCTCCCGCGCGGCTTCGCGACCTTCCACCTGAATCGCGGCCCGCATCCGCAGACCCGCCTGACTCATTTCTTCTTCCAGGGTCTGGCGGGTTACAGAGCCGATTTCACGCAATACCAGCGGGGTGTCCTCCAGGTCGGAGAGGCATATCGAACTGCGACCGGCCCACGGATGGGTGCGGGCAACAAACGCCACCATGGGATCACTGCGCAATCGCAGACTAAGCAGCCTGTCATCACTGACCTCGCGCCCCAGCAACGCGAGATCGGCCTGATAGTTGAACAGCCGGGCCAGAGATTCGTCGGTGTTACCGGTTTCGATTTTGACGCTGATGCCGGGGTAGCGTTCGCAGAACCGGGCGATCTGCGGCAGTACGTGTACAGGCGCATCTACGGCCAGCACCAGGCTGCCGGTTTGCAGGGCCTGGGAGTCCTGTAACAACTCTTGGGCTTCGGCCTGCACCACAAACAGGCGCTGGGTGATGCTCAGCAAGCGCTCCCCCAGATCGGTCAGGCGCACCGAACGTTTGTTGCGATGGAACAACAAAACACCGAAGCGCTCTTCGAGTTTTCGTACCTGATCGGAGATTGCCGGCTGACTCAAAAACAACCGCTCGGCTGCGCGGGTGAAACTGCCGTGGACGGCAACCGCATGAAAGGCTTTCAACTGCGCATGGGAAACCGGCATCGGACAACCTCTTACAAGCTGAGCTTATTAGTGAAATACGATAAATCGATTTTACCTATTAGTCAGTAATTGCTTTGATCGATTCCGGCCCGGCGTTATGTCCTCGATAGCGCCGGGTTGTGACATGCCCCTGAGCGATCCTGAAATCTAATAAAAACAGGACCGTCATGGCTTGTCTGATTGATGCCGCCCTGGTCTGAACAGCGGCATTGAAGTGCTCAACACAATAAAAAAACAGGCGATCTTTTCTGATTCTGCCGGCACATCCACATCAGAGGTCAGACCCGACATGAACAAGTCCATTGGCACCATCAAGCGTTGGCGGATGCAGGTTTTCGCCATCACCTGGCTGGCCTACGCGGCCTTTTACTTCACGCGCAAAGCATTTTCCGTAGCAAAGCTGGGAATTGGTGAAGATCCGACCTTCCATCTGGACAAGATGGCGATGGCCAACCTCGATGCGGTCTATCTTGCGGCTTACGCCATCGGCCAATTTACCTGGGGCATCCTCGCCGATCGCTATGGGCCGCGGGTGGTGGTCATGGGCGGGCTGATCATCTCGGCCCTGGCTGCCCTGATGATGGGCACTTTTGCCACCTTGCCCATCTTCGCCACATGCATGCTGATTCAGGGCCTGGCGCAATCCACGGGCTGGTCGGCGTTGTGCAAAAACATTGGCAGCTTCTTTCCGGCAGAACAGCGTGGTCGGGTGCTGGGGTTGTGGAGTTCGAGTTACGCCTTTGGCGGGCTGGTGGCTTCGCCGTTTGCCGGTTGGTGGGCATACACCCTGATGGGCACCTGGCACGCGGCATTTATTTCCAGTGCGGCGGTAGTGGCGGTGGTCGCGGTACTGTTTTTTATCTTTCAGCGCAACAAGCCTGAAGATGTCGGTTTGCCAGCCGTCGAACCCGAGCCGCAGATGACGGCCGAGGAAGAAGCTGCGGAAAAACGCCTCAGTATCTGGGCGCCACTACGCGAAATCATGCGCAATCGAACGGTGCTGACCCTGGGGCTTGCGTACTTCATGCTCAAGCCGGCGCGTTACGCGATTCTGTTGTGGGGGCCGGTAATTGTCTTCGAACAGATGCCACAAGTGGGCAAGGTTGGCGCCGCGATTATTCCTACGGCGTTTGAGCTGGCCGGTTTGCTGGGGCCGATCATGATTGGGCTGGCGTCGGACAAAATCTTCGGTGCCCGGCGCATGCCCGCCTGCATTCTGAGCCTGCTGGCGCTAACCGTTTCCCTGGCTTTCTTTATGGGGGCCTTGCAGTCCGGCAGTGTGCTGCTGGTGGTCGCCCTGCTGTTTGTGATGGGGCTGACCCTGTACGGCCCGGATTCGATGATCTGTGGCGCCGCGGCGATTGATTTTGGTACGGCCAAAGCCGGTGCTACGGCGGCGGGGTTTGTAAACGGCTGCGGCTCGGTCGGGGCGGTGCTGGGTGGTCTGCTGCCGGGCTATTTCGACACGGTCACAGTGTTTATCGTCTTTGCCGTCTGCGCACTCTTTAGCGCGCTGGTACTGATCCCGCACTGGAACAGTCGTCCTGACGGGTACAAACGCGAATGTGCCTTCGTGCCCAATCATCCGTTGTTGATCAAACCTTTTCGTACCTGAGTGGGAGAACTATCCATGCGACCTTTTTGGCTGGAGCAGGCGCTTGCCCTGGAACATGTCGAGCCTTGTGAAGCATTGACGGGTGAGGCCCGTGCCCAGGTCTGCATTGTGGGCGGCGGTTATACCGGACTGTGGACGGCCATCATGCTCAAGGAGCAGAACCCGCAGCTGGATGTGCTGCTGATAGAGGCCGATATCTGCGGGGCAGGGGCCAGCGGGCGCAATGGCGGCTGCGCATTGTCGTGGTCGGCCAAGTATTTCACCCTGGAGCGTCTGTTCGGGGTAGAGGAGGCGGTGCGCCTGGTGAAGGCCTCCGAGCAAAGCATTTATGCCATTGGCGCGTTCTGCGAAAAGTACGGGGTAGATGCCGATTACCGGCTGGACGGCACGCTGTACACCGCGACCAATCAGGCCCAGGTCGGCTCGACGGACGGGGTGATTGCAGCGCTGGAGCGTCAGGCCATCAACTCGTTCAGCAAGCTGGCGGTGGACGAAGTGCAGCGCCGTGCGGGTTCGGCTCAACATACGGAGGGCTGGTTCTCTCCGGCCGCCGCCAGTGTACAGCCGGGCAAACTGGTGCGCGGTTTGCGCCGGGTGGCATTGCAGCTGGGGGTACGGATCCATGAAAACACCCCTATGGTCGGTCTGGAAGAAGGTGCCACGGCCCTGATCCGGACCCCGACCGGCAGCATTCGCGCCGAGCGCGTGGTGCTGGCGATGAACGCCTGGATGGCCAGGGCATTCCCGCAGTTTTCCCGCAGTGTGGCGATTGTCTCCAGCGACATGCTGATCACCGAGCCGCGCCCGGACTTACTGCAAGAGATCGGCCTGACCAGCGGCGTGACAGTGCTCGATTCGCGAATTTTTGTGCACTACTACCACAACACTCCGGACGGCCGGATCATGCTCGGCAAGGGCGGCAATACCTTTGCCTATGGCGGGCGCATGCTGCCGGTGTTTGATCAGCCTTCGCCCTACGCCGGGTCGTTGCAGAAAAGTTTGCAGCAGTTTTTTCCAGCATTTGCCGGGGTGGGTGTCGAGGCCACCTGGAACGGTCCCTCGGACCGCTCAGTGACCGGCTTGCCGTTCTTCGGCCAGATGAGCGGCCATGGCAATGTGTTTTATGGTTTCGGCTACTCAGGGAGCGGAGTGGGGCCCTGTCACATGGGCGGGCAGATTCTGGCCTCGCTGGTGCAGGGGCAGGCCAACGACTGGACACGTTCGCCGCTGGTCAATGGTCCGCTGGGGTATTTTCCGCCTGAACCTATCCGCTACCTGGGCTCGTTGATGGTGCGCAATGCCATTCGACGCAAGGAACGGGCGGAGGACCACGGGCGCCGGCCAAGGCATCTGGACGTGCGTCTGGCCAAATTTGCCGCCGCTGCGGGCAAGGCTGACAAAGGTTGAGGACCGATCGATTGGATTTTTTGGTCGATTGAGGACTTCTTGCCGTATAAACTTGCGCCCATTCGACGGCCAACCCGCCGCGACACACCAGATTGAGAGAGTGAGTAATGGGCGCACAGTGGAAGGTTAAACACAAAGCGGACGCCGCCAACAGCCGCGGCAAGATTTTTGGCAAGCTGGCCAAGGAGCTGACGGTCGCTGCTCGTAATGGCGCAGACCCGGACATGAATTCGCATCTGCGTTTGGTATATGAACAGGCCAAAAAGGCGTCGATGCCGGCGGACACCATCAAGCGCGCGATCAACAAAGGCGCCGGTATCGGTACTGAGGCGGTGCAATATCACCGCGTCACGTACGAAGGTTTTGCTCCGCATCAGGTACCACTGATCATCGAGTGCCTGACTGACAACATCAACCGTACCGTGGCTGAAATCCGCGTGGCATTCCGCAAGGGTCAATTGGGCGCTTCGGGTTCGGTAGCGTGGGACTTCAACCATGTCGGCATGATCGAAGCCAAGCCGGACGCCCCGGATGCAGATCCTGAGATGGCCGCGATTGAAGCTGGCGCCCAGGACTTTGAGGAAGGTGAAGAAGAAGGCACTACGCTGTTCATCACCGAGCCGACGGACCTCGATGCCGTGCAAAAAGCCCTGCCGGAGCAAGGCTTCACCGTATTGTCGGCCAAGCTGGGCTATCAGCCGAAAAACCCGGTCAGCGCTTTGACCGATGAGCAAATGGCTGAAGTTCAAGAGTTTCTGGCCAAGCTGGAAGAGCAGGACGACGTACAAGAGATGTTTGTGGCGTTGGCATAACCCCGGTCGCTGCCACAGGCTGCCTGTGGCAGCAGCCCTGCGCTCCTTGTCGCAGCCTGCGCCAGCGACTACTGCATCAGGCTTTTAGCCCAATGCCCGGGTGATTTCGGCAAAACCCGGGCGTGCCAGTACATCGGCTTGTATGCAGCGCTGCTGCAGGTCGTGCAGCCGTTCTTGCTGTTGATCGCTCAACCCCGTGTCGATCCGCTCCAGCAATTCCCCCAGTAAAATCCCGAATGCACGCACTTCAATGCGCTGCAAGGCGCGGGTGTGCGGGCTGTCGTCAATGGCGTGAAAGCACGCTGCGCCAAAGTCGCCGAGCAGGCAATCGCCCTGGGCATTGAACATGATGTTGTGCCCGTACAGATCACCATGACAGATGCCCTGCGCGTGCAGATGACCGGCTGCCGAGGCCACGCCGCGGGCAATGCGTAGCGCGCAGTCGGCGCTGAAGCGGGTGTGTGTTTGATAGACGTCACGGCTGCAGGTATCGAAGCTTGGCAGGGCGGCGAGATTGGCGAAGGACGGATCGATCAATTCCATGACCAGCCCCGCGGTGTTGTCAGGGTGACCCGCGACACGGCCCAGGACTTTGATCAGGTTCGGATGCTGGCCGGCGGCAATGCAGGCGTTCATTTCATTGAGCGGTGAGCCGTCGCTGGTGATGCTGCCTTTGTAGAGTTTGACGGCAACGGATCTGCTTGCCTGGCCGGGTGCGCTCCAAAGGGCTCTGGAGATGATGCCCGACGCGCCTTCGCCCAGCTTTTGTTCAAGCTCGAGCTGTGACCAGTGAATGTCCGGCGTGTTGTCGGCTGTAAGCTGCGCGCTGGCGTCTTCGTGCAGCGGATTACCGGCATAGGCCAGCCAGCTCAGTCCCGGCAGTGTCAGCAGCCAGTCGGGCACTTCGTGCAATTGGTTGGCCGCCAGGCGGATCAGCTCCAGGCGCTTGCAGTTAACCAGGCTGGTGGGCAGTTGTTGCAGGCGGTTACCTGCCAGCATCAATTTTTGCAGTAACGGTCGCTGACCCAGTTCTTCGGGTATGTGCTCGATGCTGTTGTCGGTCAGTATCAACCAGCGCAGCAGGGGCGGCAGCGAAGTGCCGGGCACTGAGGTGATGCGGTTGGCTTTGAAGCCAACCATGCTCAACTGCGCGCACTGCCCCAGGCATTCGGGCAGTTCGGTGAACCTGTTGTCCGAGCAAAACAGAATCCGCAAATGAGTCAGGCGATGTAAATCCTCGGGCAGGCTGCTCAGGGCGTTACCGCTCAGATTGAGAATTTCCAGTGAGTCCGCCAGCTGAAAAATCTCGGCCGGGAACTCGGTCAGTCCACAGGACAGATCAAGGCGTTTGCAGCCAGCCAGTTGGCCGGCGCGCAATTTAGCGAGGGTATCCATAAAGGAGCTTTGAGTACTCGTGAGAATCTATTGATATGGCGGCCAGGGGGAAGATATCTGGCCGCCGCTTACTCCGGGTTTAGCGCAACTCGCGAACCATGTCCGACAAGGTGCTGAGCACACTCTTGCCCAGTTGCATGGAGCGTTTACCGTCCCAGCCGGTTTGTGGCTGCGGTGCATCGTTGTTGTCCTTGAACGGCATCTCAAGGGTCAGCGACAGGCAGTCAAAGCGCTGGCCGACGCTGTTGCAGGCCAGGGTCATATTGGCAAGGCCGGGTTCGTCCCGGGTGTAGCCGTGGGTCGTCTGGAAGTCAGGGGTCAGGTTACTCAGATGAGTGCGGAAACGCTCTTCCAGGGTCGCCAGGCGCTCGGTGTAACCCGGGTTGCCCTCGCAGCCTGCAGTGAACACATAAGGGATTTCTTCGTCCCCGTGAATATCCAGAAACAGGTCCACCCCGTATCGGGTCATTTGCTCCAGAGCGAAGAACACCTCAGGGCTTACGTTCGGGTCGGTGTTTTGCCAGGCCCGGTTCAGGTCCTGGCCGTTGGCGTTGGTCCGCAAATGGCCGTGGAACGCGCCGTCCGGATTCATATTGGGGATCAGGTACAGGTCGGCGAAGTCCAGTAGCTTGCGCAACTGCGGGTCGCTGCCTTGTTCCAGGCGCTCAAGGACTCCCTGCATGAACCACTCGGCCATATGTTCACCGGGGTGCTGCTGGGCAATGATCCATATCTTGCGTTTGTGGCTGGCGCCATTGCCCTTGCGCAAGAGCTGGATGTCGCGGCCTTCAACACTTTTACCGACTGCCAGCAGTTCGCAGCCCGACCACTGGAGTGCATTCTTGATCAACAGATCATGACGCTCGCGGCTGTAGGGTTCGAAGTAAGCAAACCAGATGACTGGGTGCTCGGCCTGCACACTGAAATTCAAGGCTTTGCCGTCGAACTCGGTGGGAACACGGAACCAGGTTTCGTGATCATAGGACGCCACGGCCTGGTAGCCATCCCATGCTTTGTTGTAAGAGGACTGGCTGGCGTTGCTCAATTGAAAATGGTGGGTCTGGCCGGGTATCAGGCCTTCGGCCTTGAAGTGGAACCATTGAAAGTGCGGGCTGCGGGTATCGGGCTTGATCGCAAGCTTGAGGTGCAGCGGGTCACTGGCATCCAGCACCTGGATGTTGCCGCTGTCAAAGTCACTGCTGATGCGAACGGAAGAGGGCGCCACGGTCATCGTCAAAGTCCCGGAATCTGATAATTGTGGGCGTTACTTTACATCGCAACGGCGCCGGGCCAATACGGAATTTTGGAGAACGGGAAGCGGGGAGAAGGGAGGGGGGGCGTCATCCTTGACGCAGCGCCACGATAGTGTATTTGCGAGTGATTCTCAAGTGCTAACTTGCCGTAACGGCCGTTGTTTCGGGACTTCAGGCTTCCGTTGGTCGATGTTCTTTTGCTATCATCCCCCGCATCGTAGCGGTCACCGAAAAAAACCGGCCGCACACCAGACTTCATTAGCCTGAAGCACGCAGAGCCAGATAACTGGCCGCAAAAAAAAAGACCCGGCCAGAAGCCGGGTCAAATAACCGTGATTAGCCTGATGAGGAGCTAATTCAAAAAACCGACCTAAGGTTCCTTGAATTATCGACTGATCTCGCGACCAGCTAAGTGCAATAATAATCATTCTTATTTGCAGGTCAAGCTGTTTTCCTCGCTTTGTCCTGGTTTCCCCGCTCATTCCCCGCTAGACCCCTCTATCTCAGGCCTTTAGGGCCAGAAATTTTTTACCCCAGCAGCAACACCGTGATGGTTTGACCTGGCCCATTGCAATACTTGGCAGTGCCTCCTGAACCTGTAGCTTGTACAACCAGTGATCGCTCTGCCGATGTCATCGCTCATCACCGTGAGCAGGCATACCGAAGGGGTGTGGCGGCGCGATGGGTTGCATGCGCCGGATCAGGTAATCAATGGGCGCGCAATTATTGATGTGTCCTGGGTGTACTGCAGGGGGGCGCCTTAACAAGTACGTCAGCCATTGCGTCAGATCTTACTGCGCGGCAAAACAGAAGCTACACGCCTGATCCCTTGATTGAGCGGCGTTGGCTCATGGGGCCGGTGCCGCCATTGTGAGTCGCGCCTCTGGCATACCGAAATTCCAGCCGGTCCAGCTGGACTGGCCAGGGTCTTTTGGTCTCTCAGCGCGCTGAGACTTGTTGCACGTCCAGTGCTTTGTCCAACAGCATCTTGGCCGATTCGACGCAGTGCGCCACGCTCAGGAACAGGTCGCGATGAGAGCCTTGCTGGCTTTCAGCTGCGCCCTGGGCGGTAGCGATTGCACAGCGCAGAAAATCTGATGCATTGACCAGCGCTTCTTCCTGGCTCAGATCGCTGCGTACGATGAACAGTTTTTTCTCGAAATAGTGCTGAGAAACAGCCGGTTTCAAATAATAGTCGAGTGCACGCTGGGTTGCGGCACTGTCCTTGAAGGTTTCGAGCTCGATTTCAATCTCGGTTTCCGGGGTTATTTTTGTTATGGGAGTCATGATTTACCTGCGCTCTAAGATTAATCGAATCAGCCATTAGCAGATTAGTACATAAGGTATTTGTATTATTGGTATAAATAATACAGAATGTGTATTGTTGCCTCGAGTTCAATCCGTATTGTTCGGCTGATGGATAAATGGATCGCTTTAGTCAGAACCAAATTGCGCGAGCTCAAGCTCACGCAGGAAAAACTAGCCGAACGCGTCGGGGCTTCCCAGGGCGGTGTCGGTCATTGGCTCAATAAACGCCGTCAACCCGACTTGCCGACAATGAACAAAGTGCTGCACGCCCTGGGGCTGGAGCATCTGGAAATTGCCCTGGTCATCCGCGAGCGCAGCGCTGCAGCGGATGAGTCTGCTGCTAACGAATGCTCCTACGACATCACTTCTGCTTTTCGTTATCCGGTCAGTAATTGGGTGAGGGCGGGGCAGGTCAACGAGCAGGCCCGAGAGGCCGGCTACCAACCCGGCGAGGTGTTCGAGGTCAGCGATCATTACGCCAAAGGTGCTGCGTTCTGGTTGCAAGTACGGGGCGATGCCATGACCGCTCCGATAGGAATCAGCGTTGCACAAGGGATGATGATTCTGGTGGATCCCGATATTGATCCCGAACCGGGAAAAATGGTGATCGCACGCATTCCGGGCACTGAAGAGGCCACCTTCCGGCAGTTGATTGAAGAGAGCGGCCAGCGCTATCTCAAGCCGCTGAACCCGACCTATCCCAAGACAGTGTTTGATGAGCATTGCCGGGTTATCGGAGTGGTAGTGCAGGCCACTGCCAAGTTCTAGAAACAAAAAAAGGCGGCCCCCTGAAAAAGGGCCGCCTTTTTTGGCTGTTGCTTCTATGTCAGTTCAACCAGCACCGTACCTTCGCTGACCATTTCGCCTTCCTGACAAAACAGCGCTGTTACCACACCGTCGTGGGGCGCCCGCAGGCTGTGCTCCATTTTCATGGCCTCCAGCACCACCAATTGGGTACCGGCTTCGACAGTCTGTCCGGTTTCAACCAGGATGCGCACAATGCTGCCGTTCATGGGGGCACTCAAACCACCTGTCTGGGCATGACTGGCACCTGCCGCGGCAATCGGGTCATAGACCCTGACGCTATGCAACTCGCCGTCCCAGCGCAGGTAGAGCGTCTCTGCGCGGCGAATTGCCAGATGCTGGCGACGCACACCGTCCTGTTCAATCAGCAATTGCTCGTCGCGCAACACCGCTGACGGCGTGTGGAGGTTGACGACCTGCTGCTCGCCGTTGCAACTCAAGGCCAGCAGGGTCTGCGGGGGCAGGCCGTTGCGAAAGCCGTTGCGGATGGCCCAGGGCGAGGCTGGGTCATCTTCGCGCACCTGGGATGTCTGGCTCTGATGAAATGCTTCACCCGCGGCGGACCAAAATGCTGCAGGTAAAGGCTGGGTGGCTGGCAGTAATTGCTCCTGGTAACGGGGGATGAAGCCCGTATCCAGTTCGGCTGCAGCGAAGGCCGGATGAGCGATGATGCGGCGTAAAAAAGCCAGGTTGGTTTTCAAGCCGCCAATGGCGAACTCATCAAGCATTGCGAGCAGCCGCAGGCGCGCCTGTTCGCGGTCTTCGCCCCATGCAATCAACTTGCCCAGCATCGGATCGTAGAACGGTGAAATTTCGTCCCCTTCACTGACCCCGCTGTCGACCCGGCGCCCCGGCCCGGCGGCAGATTCGCGGTACACCTCGAGACGTCCTGTTTGCGGCAGAAAATCATTGCCCGGGTCTTCGGCATACAGGCGTACTTCAATCGCATGGCCGCGCAAAGGCACTTCAGACTGACTGATGGGGAGCGCCTCACCGCGGGCCACGCGGATTTGCCAGGCCACCAGATCCAGTCCGGTGATGGCTTCGGTTACCGGATGCTCCACTTGCAGGCGGGTGTTCATCTCCATGAAGAAGAACTCGCCCCGTGCATCCAGCAAAAACTCCACGGTGCCGGCGCCGACATAACCGATGGCCTGCGCCGCCCGTACCGCGGACTCGCCCATGGCCCGGCGTTGTTCAATACTGAGGCCCGGGGCTGGCGCTTCTTCAACCACCTTTTGATGACGGCGCTGAATCGAGCAGTCGCGCTCATTGAGGTACAGGCAGTTACCGTGGCGGTCGGCAAAAATCTGGATCTCCACGTGACGTGGCTTGAGTACATACTTTTCCACCAGCATGCGCGCATCGCCAAACGAGGACAGCGCTTCACGTTGCGCCGAGGCCAGGGCTTCGGCCAGTTCGCTGACGTCCTCGACTACTTTCATGCCTTTGCCGCCGCCACCGGCCGTGGCCTTGAGCAACACCGGATAACCGATGTGCTCAGCTGCGGCGCGGAAGGTTTCCAGATCCTGCGCTTCACCGTGGTAGCCCGGCACCAGCGGCACCCCGGCAATTTCCATCAACGCCTTGGCTGCCGATTTACTGCCCATGGCATCAATCGCCGCAGCCGGGGGGCCGAGAAAGATCAGTCCGGCGTCCTCGATGGCGCGTGCGAAACCGGCGTTTTCGGACAAGAATCCATAGCCCGGATGAATCGCTTGTGCCCCGCTGGCTTTAGCCGCAGCAATGATCTTGTCGATTTTCAGGTAGCTGTCAGCGGCCTTGCTGCCCCCAAGATCGACGCAGATATCAGCTTCGCGGCAGTGCCGTGCGTCACGGTCGGTGGAGCTGTGGACAGCTACGGTGGTCAGGCCCAAAGACTTGGCCGTGCGCATCACGCGGCAGGCAATTTCGCCCCGGTTGGCCACCAGTACAGACGTAATCTGAAGCGCGCTCATGGGCGTGGCTCCCGGGACGAGGTGTCGGTCTGCCAGCTTGGCGCACGTTTTTGCAGAAAGGCGCGCAAGCCTTCCTGGCCTTCGGGGCTGACCCGGATTCGGGCAATGGAGTTTTCGCAGTAGCGGCGAATGGCCGTAGTGGTGGCTCCATGGCTGACTTCGCGCAGCAGATCCTTGCACGAACGCATGGCCTGCGGGCTATTGAGCAGCAAGTTGTCGGTCCAGAGGGCGACTTGCCGTTCAAGCTCGGCGCCGGGATAACACTCAGAGAGCAGCCCCAGTTCACGGGCACGCTCACCGCTGAAGCGTTCCGCAGTCAGGGCATAACGGCGTGCAGCGCGCTCGCCGATGGCCTGTACCACGAACGGACTGATCACGGCCGGCGCCAGGCCGATTCGGACTTCGGACAGACAGAACTGCGCATCCTCGCTGCCGATGGCCATGTCGCAAGCACTGATCAGGCCCAGGGCACCGCCGTAGGCTGCGCCTTGCACCACCGCTATGGTCGGGATTTTCAGCTTGGCCAGGTTGTACATCAGTTCAGCCAGGTGCCGGGCGTCATCGAGGTTGGTGTGATAATCGAGCTCGGCTGACTGTTGCATCCAGGCAAGGTCGGCGCCGGCACTGAAATGCTTGCCCCGTCCGCGCAGCACCAGAAAGCGCAGGGCCGGATCGCCTTGCACGGTGTCCAGGGCGAGGATCAGTTCGCGGATCATCTCGGCATTGAAGGCATTGTTCTTTTGCTCGCGACTCAACCACAGGGTGGCAAAGCCCCGGGGGTCGTTGTGCAGTTCCAGGGTGTTGAAATCGATCATGTCCGTCAGTCCTTAAATGGATGTGGGCGCTGGCTCGCCAGCGTTGCAGGCACCGGGCGGGTTACATGCGAAACACACCAAAGCGCGTGGCTTCGATCGGAGCGTTCAACGCCGCCGACAAGCCCAGCGCCAATACATCACGGGTTTGCGCCGGGTCGATTACGCCGTCATCCCACAAGCGGGCGCTGGAGTAGTAGGGGTGGCCCTGATGCTCGTACTGGTCAAGGATCGGTTGCTTGATTGCGGCTTCTTCCTGGCTGGAAAATACCAAGCCGTTGCGTTCGGCCTGCTCGCGCTTGACTTGTACCAGTACCCCGGCGGCCTGTTCGGCGCCCATTACGCCGATCCGGGCGTTTGGCCACATCCACAGAAAGCGCGGGTCATAGGCCCGGCCACACATGCCGTAGTTACCGGCGCCAAAGCTGCCGCCGATGATCACGGTAAATTTGGGGACCTTGGCGCAGGCGACTGCAGTCACCAGTTTGGCGCCGTGTTTGGCGATGCCACCGGCTTCGTATTTTTGCCCGACCATAAAGCCGGTGATGTTTTGCAGAAAAATCAACGGAATACCGCGCTGGCATGCCAGCTCAATAAAGTGCGCGCCTTTTTGTGCCGCTTCGGCAAACAGGATGCCGTTGTTGGCCAGAATCGCCACCGGGTAACCGTGTAAATGGGCAAAGCCGCACACCAGGGTGGTGCCGAACAGGGCCTTGAACTCATCGAATACCGAGTCGTCCACCAGACGCGCGATCACTTCGCGTACGTCAAAGGGCTGCTTGGCGTCGGCAGGCACGATGCCATACAGCTCTTCGCAGCTGTACAGCGGTGCCAGCGGTAGCCGCTGTTGCAACTGGCCATGCTTGCGCCAATTGAGGTTGGCTACGCTGCGCCGCGCGAGGGCCAGGGCGTGCTCATCACTTTCGGCGTAATGGTCGGCCACTCCTGAAATTTTGCAGTGCACATCGGCACCGCCCAGGTCCTCGGCACTGACCACTTCGCCGGTGGCGGCTTTCACCAGCGGCGGGCCGGCCAGGAAAATCGTCGCCTGCTGGCGCACCATGATTGCTTCGTCAGCCATGGCCGGTACATACGCGCCACCCGCCGTGCAGGAGCCCATCACCACTGCGATTTGCGGGATGCCGGCCGCGCTCATATTGGCCTGATTGAAGAAGATCCGGCCGAAGTGTTCACGGTCCGGGAACACTTCATCCTGACGCGGCAGGTTGGCGCCGCCAGAGTCCACCAGATAGATGCACGGCAGGCGGTTTTGCTCGGCAATGGTCTGCGCCCGTAAGTGTTTTTTTACCGTTAGCGGGTAGTATGAGCCCCCTTTGACCGTGGCGTCGTTGGCCACAATCATGCATTCCACGCCTTCAACACGACCGATACCGGCGATTATTCCGGCCGCCGGGACGTCTTCGCCGTATACACCGTAAGCGGCCAGTTGACTGAGTTCGAGAAACGCAGAGCCGCTGTCCAGCAAGCGATCAATGCGCTCTCGGGGCAGGAGTTTGCCACGGGAGGTATGGCGCTCCTGGGCCTTGGCGCCGCCACCTTGCTGTACCTGGTTGAGCAGGGTGTGCAGGGCCTCAACCTGTTTGAGCATGGCGTCACGATTGGTCAGGAATTCGGCCGAACGCGGGTTGATTGTCGTGTGCAGAATGGACATGCGCGCTCCTTAGCGAGTTTCGTTAAACAGTTCGCGGCCAATCAGCATGCGACGGATCTCGCTGGTGCCCGCGCCGATTTCATACAGCTTGGCGTCGCGCAACAGGCGTCCGGCTGGGAATTCATTGATATAACCGTTGCCGCCCAGAATCTGGATCGCGTCGAGGGCCATTTGGGTGGCACGTTCAGCGCTGTACAAAATCACCCCGGCTGCATCCTTGCGCGTGGTTTCGCCACGTTCGCAGGCGGCCGCCACCGCATACAGATAAGCGCGGCTGGCATTGAGCTGGGTATACATGTCGGCGACTTTGCCCTGGATCAGCTGAAACTCGCCGATGCTCTGGCCAAACTGTTTGCGGTCGTGGATATAAGGCACCACCAGATCCATGCAGGCTTGCATGATCCCGGTGGGGCCACCCGAGAGCACCACACGTTCGTAGTCCAGGCCGCTCATCAGGACTTTCACCCCGGCGTTCAGAGGGCCCAGCAGGTTTTCCTGCGGGACTTGCACATCATCGAAAAACAGTTCGCCAGTGTTCGATCCGCGCATGCCGAGCTTGTCGAAATGCTTGCTGCGGCTGAAGCCTTTCCAGTCGCGTTCGACAATGAATGCACTGATGCCATGGGCATTTTTTTCGATATCGGTTTTGGCGTAGATCACGTAGGTATCGGCATCCGGGCCGTTGGTGATCCAGGTTTTACTGCCGTTCAGCACAAAGTGGTCGCCACGCTTGTCGGCACGCAGCTTCATCGAAACCACATCGGAGCCGGCGTTCGGCTCACTCATGGCCAGGGCTCCGACGTGTTCGCCGCTGATCAGTTTGGGCAGGTACTTGAGTTTCTGTGCGTGGCTGCCGTTGCGGTTGATCTGGTTGACGCAGAGGTTGGAGTGGGCGCCATAGGAGAGGGCGACCGAGGCTGAGCCGCGGCTGATTTCTTCCATTGCCACCACGTGGGCCAGATAGCTCAGCCCGGTACCGCCGTACTCTTCTGCAACAGTGATGCCCAGCAGGCCCATGTCACCGAACTTGCGCCACATGTCCGCCGGGAACAGGTTGTCCTTGTCGATCTGCGCCGCCCGTGGCGCCAGCTCTGCTGCAACGAAGGCCTGCACCTGATCGCGCAACATGTCGATGGTTTCGCCAAGGGCGAAGTTCAAAGTCGGATAGCTCATGGGGCACCTTGTACGTTGTTCTTATAGGGAGGCGTTTGCTGCGTCGCCATGGGTAAGCTTTACGTTAACGTAAGCCTGGCGTAGATAGCTGTCAATGACCTTTACGTTAACGTCAACTTGAGGCAGAGTCATTCTTGCTCTTCAATCGAGATGCCGCCTGCAGGCGGCGTACTCATGCTCCCAAAACAATCACAAGAGGAGTTTTCATGAAGTCACCATCTGTCCCCAGTTACAGCCAGGGTCCGCAGGACAAAGCGTTGCTGGCGATGACCATCGGTCAGGCGTTCGATCAAACGGCCGCCCGTTATGCCGGCAACGACGCGCTGGTGGTCTGCCATCAACAGCAGCGGTTCACCTGGGCTCAGCTGGCAGCAGCCGTTGACCTGCATGCCAGAGGGTTGCTGGCATTGGGCTTGCGGCCCGGAGACCGGCTGGGAGTATGGGCGCCGAACTGTGTTGAATGGTTCCTGTGCCAGTTCGCCAGCGCCAAAATCGGCGTGATTCTGGTCAACATCAACCCTGCCTACCGGCTGTCTGAACTGGAATATGTCCTTCAACAGTCAGCATGTCAGTGGCTGGTCTGTGCCGGCTCGTTCAAAACCTCCAACTATCACGCCATGCTCCAGGAGCTGATTCCAGCGCTCGCCGATTCGGCGGCAGGGCAGTTGGAGAGTGAAAGCTTTACCGCATTGCGCGGAGTCATCAGTCTCGATGCACAGCCACCTGCAGGCTTTTTACCCTGGTCGCTACTGAGCACGCTGGCCGCCGGGGTCAATGCCGAACAACTCGACAGGCGTCAGGCCAGTGTGCAGCCCGGTCAAGCGGTGAACATTCAGTACACCTCGGGCACCACGGGGTTTCCTAAAGGTGCCACCCTCAGCCATCACAACATCCTCAACAATGGCTATATGGTTGGCGAAAGCCTGGGCCTGACATCCAGTGACCGGCTGGTGATTCCGGTGCCGCTCTATCATTGTTTCGGCATGGTGATGGGCAACCTGGGGTGCGTGACCCATGGCACCACCATGATCTATCCCGGTGAAGCCTTTGACCCTGGCCTGACCCTGCAAGCCGTTGCCCAGGAGCGGGCAACGGCCCTGTACGGTGTACCCACCATGTTCATCGCCATGCTCGACCACCCGCAGCGCGCTGAATTTGACCTGTCGAGCCTGCGCACCGGGATCATGGCCGGAGCCACTTGCCCGATAGAGGTGATGCGCCGGGTCATCAGCGAGATGCACATGGGGGAAGTACAGATCGCCTATGGCATGACAGAAACCAGTCCGGTATCGATACAGACCGCGCCTGCGGATGATCTCGAGTTGCGCGTTACCACCGTAGGACGAACTCAGCCGCAACTGGAGAACAAGCTGATCGATGCCGAGGGCAATGTTGTGGTCCGGGGCGCGATCGGTGAGTTGTGTACCCGGGGCTATAGCGTGATGCTGGGCTACTGGAACAACCCGCAGGCCACCCGCGAGGCAATCGACAGCGAAGGCTGGATGCATACCGGTGATCTGGCGCAGATGGATGAGCAGGGCTATGTGCGCATCGTCGGGCGCAACAAGGACATGATTATTCGCGGGGGTGAAAACATTTACCCGCGGGAGCTGGAAGAGTTTTTTTTCACTCACCCGGCGGTGGCAGATGTACAGGTGGTGGGCATTCCCGATGCCAGGTACGGCGAAGAGATCGTCGCCTGGATCAAGTTTCATCCGGGTCACACAGCCAACGAGCTGGAACTGCAAACCTGGTGCAAGTCGCGCATCGCGCACTTCAAGACGCCGCGTTACTTCAAGTTTGTGGATGTGTTTCCGATGACGGTGACCGGCAAGATTCAGAAATTCAAAATGCGTGAAATCAGCATTCAGGAAATCGGCACACCTTAAGGCTTGCTCAAATCCCTGCGGGAGCGAGCTTGCCTCGCGACAGGATCAATACGGCGTAACTGCAACGGTTGCGCCAACCTCCCCATCGCGAAGCAAGCTCGCTTCTGCAGAAAAACGGGGATTACAGACAACACAAAGGGGAGCCGAGGCTCCCCTTTAATATGTCGTTGCGTGCTCTTTTTTTATTATTGAGGGGCGGTCTATTGTTGTTTTTGGAACCGTGGCCCTTTGTTGCTGTTTTGTGCGATCCCCATGCAGGATCAAGAGCAAACGTATTTTTTTGAGCGCTGATCCACTTTCATCACCGGCTATCAAACCTGTGATCCAACCTGTGCGGGTGCTACCTGAAGGTAGTTTTATTATTCTCTGCCCGGTTGCGAGGTGGCTTTTTGGCTCCTCGGAAAAGTAAACCTTCTCCAAAAAAATCTGTTAGCTGCGTCTCTGTCGTGTTGTTTTTGTTATGTCAGAGTCGTTTCGTATTGTTTTTATTATGTTGCTGCGATTTTTATTCTTGTTATGCCATAGAGATAGCAGGAGCCGTGCCAACTTTTTAAAATCCTTATAAATCAATGGCTTGAGATTTCAGGCAATAAAAAACCGGCCGCGGAGCAGGCCGGTTTGTTTCCGTGTTACTCGTTTGGGGGATGACGAGGTAACACTCAGCCACACTTATGCCCCTTGGCGCGCCCTTGCTACCCGGGAGCCGGTAACACGGTCCAGTACCTTGCAAATGTGTTCGCCGGCCAGCAGCAGTTTGTCCAGGTCGACCCCGGTCTCGATGCCCATGCCGTTGAGCATGTACAACACGTCTTCGGTGGCCACGTTGCCGCTGGCGCCCTTGGCATACGGGCAGCCGCCCAGCCCGGCGATCGAGCTGTCAAACACCGCGATGCCCTCTTGCAGGCTGGCGTAGATATTGACCAGCGCCTGGCCATAGGTGTCATGGAAATGCCCGGCGAGTTTTTCCCGCGGGACATGAGCGCTTACCGCCTCAATCATTGTCCGTGTCGCCGTCGGAGTGCCGGTACCGATGGTGTCACCCAGTGAAACCTCGTAACAGCCCATGGCATACAGCTCTTGTGCCACCGCTGCGACCTGTTGCGGTGCGATGTCGCCTTCGTAGGGGCAGCCGAGCACGCAGGACACGTAGCCGCGCACACTGATGCCATGTTGCCGGGCGGCCTCGATGATGGGGACAAAGCGGGCCAGGCTTTCGCTGACCGAACAGTTGATATTGCGTTGGGAGAACGCCTCGGACGCAGCGGCAAATACCGCAACCTCCTTCACACCCGCTGCCATGGCGTCTTCAAACCCGCGCATGTTGGGCGCCAGAGCGCCATAGACCACACCGGGCTTGCGCCGGATATGGGCAAAGACTTCGGCAGACCCGGCCATTTGCGGCACCCACTTGGGCGAGACAAAACTACCGGCCTCTATATAGCCAAGCCCGGCATCCGTCAGGGCGTCAACCAGTTGCACCTTGTCCGCCACGCTTATGGGGCGGGCTTCATTTTGCAGGCCGTCGCGCGGGCCGACTTCAATCAGACGCACATGGGTAGGGAGTGTCATGGGATTCACCGTATTTTTGTATGCGCCCTGGGGGAGCTTGGGCCTCAGGAGGCCGGCAGGTTTTTTATGGTTTGTTCGAGGGCCTGGATGCAACGCTCTTCAGCCGTATCGAGTTCAAGCTGCATCTGTTGAATGTCCAGCAATTGCTGTTCCAGTTGCTCACGGCGCTCGGCGATTTTGCCCAGCATGCTGTTCAATTGTTTTTGATTGCCGCTGCTGGGGTCGTAAAGCTCGATCAGCTCGCGGCATTCGGCCAGTGAAAAGCCGATGCGCTTGCCGCGCAAAATCAATTTCAGGCTGACTTTGTCCCGGGCTGAGTACACCCGTTCCTGGCCGCGTCGCTCGGGGGCGAGCAGGCCCTGTTCTTCGTAAAAGCGGATGGCCCGGGTGGTGATGTCGAGCTCGCGGGCAAGGTCGGAAATACTGTACGTCTGGCTGCTCATGGGCGGGCTCTTGAGAATTCATGCCCTTAAGCTAATGGCTGCTTGACGTTTACGTCAAGCAAGCTGGCGGCCCCGGCTTCATTTTCGCGGATGACTTGTTCCCGGCACACTTCAATCAGTTGCTCACGCATCCAGCGATTGGCCGGGTCTTGCTCGGTACTTTCATGCCAGTACAAATGGGTTTCGACGTTGGGCAGTTCGTTGAGGGGCAATTTGACAAAGTGCAGGGCATGACGCCGGGCAAAACGCTCGGGTACGGTCATTACCATGTCGGTTTGTTGCAACACATTGGAGGCCATCAGGTAGTGCTGCGAGCGCAGGGTGATCTTGCGCTGCAGGCCCATTTTGCCCAGCGCCAGGTCGACTTCCCCCAGGCCGTTGCGGCGGGTCGAGATATGGATATGGGTCAGTGCCAGATATTCATCCAGGTTGATCACGGGCTTGCTGGCTAATGGATGGCCCTGGCGCATGGCACAGACATAGCGGTCTTCCATTAATTTGACGTGACGTACCTGCGGGTCGGTGTTGAGCGGCGCATCCACGGCAAAATCCAGGCGCCCGGCAGCCAGGTCACTGGTGGTTTCACGTCGATGGGAAAGAAAACTTTCGATCACTACTGCCGGTGCCTGACGCCGCAAGCGCTGAAACAGCGGAGGCAAAATCACCGCCTCGGTCAGGTCGGTCATGCTGATCCGGAACGTTTTACTGGCTTGTAGCGGATTGAAAATACGACTTTCCTGGACGGATACACGTAACAGGGCCAGGGCACTGCGCACCGGGCTGATGATGTTCTGGGCCATGGGGGTCGGCACCATGCCCTGGGCCGTGCGCACGAACAGCGGGTCGTTAAAACTCTCGCGCAGACGTGCAAGGGCATTGGATACCGCCGGCTGGGTGATACCGATGATTTGCCCGGCGCGAGTCAGATTGGCTTCGGTGTAGATAGCGTCGAAGACGATAAACAGATTGAGATCGACCTTGTTCAGATTCATGGCCCGGGGCTCTTGTTCAGTTGTTGACTGCGGCGAATCATATATTGCTTATGAATGGTAATACACGCGGTAAATAGGCGGGGTAAATGGTAGGTGGCTGTTCTAGCATCGGGCATCACATTTCGTTATTCCCGGTAAAAGGTAGCCACCCATGGATTTCGCTTATTCCCCGAAAGTTCAGGCCCTGCGCGAGCGCGTGACAGCGTTTATGGACGCTCATGTGTATCCGGCGGAAGCGATTTTCGACCGGCAAGTGGCTGAAGGTGATCGCTGGCAGCCAACTGCTGTGATGGAAGAGTTGAAACGCAAGGCCAGGGCTGAAGGGCTGTGGAACCTGTTTTTGCCTGAATCGGACCTGGGCGCCGGGCTGACGAATCTGGAGTACGCACCGCTGGCTGAAATCATGGGCCGTTCGATGCTCGGTCCGGAGCCCTTCAACTGCTCGGCGCCGGATACCGGCAACATGGAAGTATTGGTGCGCTACGCCAGTGCGCAGCAAAAGCAGCAATGGCTTGAACCGCTGCTGCGTGGCGAGATCCGTTCGGCGTTTGCCATGACCGAGCCCGAGGTTGCTTCGTCCGATGCCACCAATATGGAAGCCCGTGCTGTAAGGGACGGCGATGAGTGGCTGATCAATGGCCGCAAATGGTGGACCTCGGGAGCCTGTGACCCGCGTTGCAAAATCTTGATTTTCATGGGGCTGAGCAATCCCGGGAACCCGCGCCATCAACAACATTCGATGATCCTGGTGCCCGTCGACACGCCGGGGGTGAAAATCGTACGGCCATTGCCGGTGTTCGGCTACGACGATGCACCCCACGGTCATGCCGAAGTCTTGTTCGATAATGTAAGGGTGCCGTACGAAAACGTCTTGCTGGGCGAAGGACGCGGTTTTGAGATTGCCCAAGGCCGCCTTGGCCCGGGGCGCATTCACCACTGCATGCGCTCAATTGGTATGGCCGAGCGGGCACTGGAGCTGATGTGCAAGCGCTCGCTGGCGCGCACGGCCTTTGGCAAACCGCTGGCGCGGCTGGGGGGCAATATCGACAAGATTGCCGACTCGCGCATGGAGATTGATATGGCCCGGCTGCTGACTCTGAAGGCGGCCTACATGATGGACGTGGCGGGCAATAAAGTTGCGAAAAGCGAGATAGCGCAGATCAAGGTCATTGCCCCCAACGTCGCACTGAAGGTGATTGACCGGGCCATTCAGCTCCATGGTGGCGCCGGGGTTTCGGCAGACTTCCCGCTGGCCTACATGTACGCGATGCAACGCACCCTGCGTCTGGCCGACGGGCCGGATGAAGTACACCGGGCTGCGGTGGGCAAGTTTGAACTGGACAAGTACGCTGCCCTGCAGCCCTGAGGCTTGTCTATTGCGGGAGCTGGTATGCCATCGCTGGCAAGCCAGCTGCCGGTTCAATAAACCCACACTTCAACCCGGCGATTCTTCAGGCGGCCTTCATCTTCGGTGTTGGCCGCCACTGGCATCTGCGCGCCGTAACCCCGGATCTCGCGCAGCACTACAGCGCTTTTAACCAGCTCGCGGCGTACCGCCATGGCTCTGAGTTTGGACAGCAGTTGCGCGCGTTCGGGGTCGTCTTTGGCATCGCCAAAACCCACCAGTGTCACCTGCCGGTCCAACTTGCCATTGGCCTTTAAATAGTCGACCACCCGCAGCAAGTCCTGACGTGCCTTGTTGTCCAGTGATGCACTGCCTTCCTCAAAACGGAAATTGACTGACAAACGCTGCGCCTGTGTGGTCAACGTCTGGTAGTCCCGGGGCATATGCGCGCCGGGAAGCACGCTGCTGGCCTGGACCCTTTGGGCGACAAAACCGTTTTGCGCAACGATGGCCTGGCCCTGGGCACTTTGGGTGAAGCTAATCAGTGCTCGGGCCCAGGGGTTGCTGCTGGTCGGTGGCAGGTAAAAGAACAGGCGTCGCGACAGCGGGTAATCTTCGCTGGCAATCAAACTGTTGAGCGGCAGCATCGGTTGGGACGACCCGTCCACGATGGCCAGGGTTTTGGCGCCACGGATGTAAGGCAGACCGATAAAACCTATGCCTTGGGGATCATGGCTGACGACATCTGACAGCTGCTCGCTGGACTCGAAGCGCTGCGCCGTCTTGCTTAACGGATGTTCGGTACGGCTCAGCACCAACTCTTTAAAGGTCTCCCAAGTGCCGGACTGGTTATCTCGGGCATATAAATGAATCGGGCCCGGGATACCGCCCAGAGCGTCCCATGTACTGATCTGGCCGCTGAATATCTGTGCCAGTTGCTCGGTATTCAATTGAGAAATCGGGTTGCCCGGGTGAAGGATAATGGCCAGTCCGTCGATGGCGATGACTTGCTCGGCGTCGGGGCTTTTCAGGTCGCCAAGGGCTTCGAGTTCCACCAGTTCCCGATCCTTGATCGGGCGCGAGGAGGCCACTAAATCCGCTTGCCCTGCCTTTAATGCAGTGAAACCGGTGCCGGAGCCGTGGGCTGCTACATCCACCCGGACCTGTTGCCCCAGCGCATTGGTGCCGACAATGCTGTGCTCGTTGGGAGGGGATGCAGGGACGTTGTGGACGTCGTGCAGACCTTGTTGTATCAGCATGGCCGTCACCAGTGCCGGTCCGAGATTGGCACCAATGGTGTTTGAACCCTGAATTCGCAAATCGGCGGCATGGGCCGGACTGGCTATCGCCCATAACAGGCATAGCAACATTAAGCGCAGCATCGACGGGCACCTTCCCCAGGGAAATGCCAGCAATTTAAGTCAGATGTGTTTCAGCCCGATGACACAGGTCCAGAGCCCGCTCCCGCAGGTTCTGTAATTTTCATCACATAACCCTGCAGGGGCGAGCTTGCTGCTGCACCCGTTCAGCTCAATTCCAGCCAGATCGGCGCATGGTCCGAAGGCTTTTCCATGGCGCGCAGGTCGTAGTCGACACCTGCAGCCTTGATCCGGGGCACCAGCCCCCGGGAGGCCAGGATGACGTCGATGCGCAGGCCGCGCTTGGGCTCGTCTTCGAAACCACGGCTGCGATAGTCGAACCAGCTGAAGCGATCAGTCACATCCGGGTACAGGTAGCGAAAGCTGTCCACCAGCCCCCAGCCCTTGAGGCGTTCCATCCACTCGCGCTCTTCGGGCAAAAAGCTGCACTTGCCGGTTTTCAGCCAGCGCTTGGCGTTGTCCGGGCCGATGCCGATATCACAGTCTTGCGGGGAAATATTGATGTCGCCCATCACGATCAATGGCTGCTCGTTGCTGAACTGGCTCTCGAGCAGTTGTTGCAGGTCGCTGTAAAAGCGTTGCTTGGCAGGGAATTTGGTCGGGTGATCGCGGTTTTCTCCCTGTGGGAAATAACCATTCATGATGGTTACCGGCTGGCCGTTTTCGTCAGCGAACGTGCCCCAGATAAAGCGCCGCTGGGCATCTTCTTCATCGCCGGCGAAGCCTTTGTGCAATTCAAGCGGTGCCTGGCGCGAGAGCAGGGCGACCCCGTAATGGCCTTTCTGCCCATGAAAGTGCACGTGATAGCCCAGTGCTTCGATATCGGCCAGGGGGAACTGATCGTCATGGACTTTTGTTTCTTGCAGGCCGATCACGTCGGGTTGGTGTTTTTCAATCAGCGCTGCCAGCTGATGCGGCCGGGCGCGCAGACCGTTGATGTTGAAAGAAACGATTTTCATGGGCGGGCAGTCCTGAGCAAAACTGCGATGTTAGCGGCCTGCGTGCAGTGCGGCAAATGCGCTGCTAACGTAGGAAGCACGTGGCCACGATTGAACTGTTGTGGTCCTCGGGGGCTCGTACTCACTAGAAGTGCCGCCATCCGCCAGGGAGATTGACCGTCATGACGCAAACGTCGAACGCCGCCAGCCAGATTCAAATGCTCGACAGCGGCTATTCCAGGGAAGCGCGTTCTCTGCTTTATCAGGCATACAGGCATGAACCGACGTTTCGCTACTTGTTTGAGGCGCAGCGCCGGGGCTATGAGCAACGGGTTCGGGCCACGGTTCGTGAGTTGGTAAAGCAGCATTTCCTGCAGGATCTGCCCGCGCTGGGATTGCTGGTCAATGACCGGCTGGTGGGCATTGCCCTGATTGCCCCGCCACAACGGCGGCTGGGCATTACGGAAAGCTGGGCGTGGCAGTTGCGCATGTTGCTGAGCACGGGGTTGCGCTGCACGCGGCGCTATCTTGACTATCATCAGGCGGTCCTGGCCTGCGTGCCCGGCGACGCGGTACACATGTTGCCACTGCTGGGCATCCATCCTGAACTTCAAGGCTTGCACTATGGCGAACAGTTGCTTGAGGCCGTGCACAACTGGTGTGCCGAGGACGAGCATTCCGAAGGCGTGGTGCTCGATACGGGCAACCCGCATTATCAGGATTTCTACAAACGTCAGGGGTATGTGGAGATCGGTGAAGTGGCGATCGGCCCGGTGGTTGAGCGCGTGTTTTTTCACGCCAATCCGCAGGTGTTACATACAGACATGGCTTAAAACCGAACTTCTGCGCGTTGGTGCGCTCTATGCGCACTCCTGCCCGTGATAGCATCCGCGCCTATGAAGTTTCCAGGAAGATTTACCAGTGGTCTTGTCCTGCTGATCAGCAGCTTCGCGGCATTTGCCCAAAGCGAGTTGGTGGTCAAGGTCAAGCCGGCAAACAATGCCCTCAAGGCCAATGTGGAAGGCTATATCGGCAGCCTCGGCGATCGCGACGAGGCGGCTTTGTTGCGCTTCAAGCGTGGCGCCCAGGAGCAAGCCCTGAAAGCCTCCCAGGCCCTGGGTTACTACCAACCCACCATTGATGTCGAGGTCAAACCCGGTGATCCGCCGCGTCTGGAGTTGAGTATCGATCCCGGTGAGCCGGTGCATCTGCGCAACGTCAACGTGCGTGTCGAAGGCCCGGCTGCCTCGCTCAAGGCCTTTCAAATCCCCGCCAGTGATGATCTCAAACCCGGCGCGGTGCTCAATCAGGGCAACTACGAACAAGCCAAACGGATGATTCTGAACCGTGCCCTGCGCTACGGTTTTTTCAACGGTAAATTCATCAAGCACGAACTGCTGGTCGATCCTAAAGGCGGGTTTGCCGATATCAATCTGGTCTACGAAAGCGGGCCGCGCTATGTGCTCGGCAAAGTCAGCTTTGCCGGTGATGCGCCCTTTGATCAAACCCTGCTGCAACGCATGGTGCCCTTTAAACCCGACACCCCTTATGACTCGGAGCTGATCGCCGAGCTCAACCAAAACCTGCAAAGCAGCGGCTATTTTGAGATTGTGCGCGTAGATGCCGCGCCAAGTACCGCTGTGGGGCAGGTGATTCCGGTCGACGTGGATCTGCAAACGCGCAAACCGCGCACCATGACCCTGGGTCTTGGTTATTCGACCGACACCGGCCCCCGGGGCAAAGCCAGCTGGACCCGGCACTGGGACAACCCGCGGGGCGACAGCTATGGCTTTGAGTCCGAGATTTCCCAGCCCAAGCAAAACGTCGGCGCCTGGTATGACATTCCGCTGGACCCGCCCCTGACGGACAAGCTGCGCCTGGCTGCGGGCTATCAGTACGAAGAAATTGCCAATACCGATACCTTGAGCAAGCTGCTGACGGTGGGGCCCGAGTGGCACAGCAAGCTGGATAACGGCTGGACGCGGATTGTTTCGCTCAAGTGGCAGCGCGAAGAATACCGTCTGGGCGATGACTCGGGTCTGAGTACCTTACTGATGCCGGGGGTGAGTTATTCGGTCCTGCGCAGTGATAACCGCATCGACCCGAGCCACGGTTACAGCATCAACACCGATGTGCAGGTGGCAAAAGAAGGCCTGATGTCGGATACCAACCTGCTGCACGGCGA
Organism: Pseudomonas paraversuta; assembly: GCF_904067025.1. Lineage (NCBI taxonomy): Bacteria > Pseudomonadati > Pseudomonadota > Gammaproteobacteria > Pseudomonadales > Pseudomonadaceae > Pseudomonas > Pseudomonas paraversuta. Next base: position 3,479,439 of record NZ_CAJFDA010000001.1, on the reverse strand, counting down.
TATCAAGTTCAAGGCCCTGACCACCCTGTGGGACAAGCACCGCTTTTTGGGCCGTGTCCAGTTCGGTGGCAGCGCCACCAACGGCTACAAGTCGATTCCGCCGTCCTTGCGGTTCTTTGCCGGTGGCGATCAAAGCGTGCGTGGCTATGACTACCAGAGCCTGTCGCCAAAAAACTCGGACGGTGATCGCATCGGCGGGCGCTACATGCTGGCAGGGAGCCTCGAATATCAGTATCAGTTCGCTGAAAAATGGCGCTGGGCGGCCTTTGTCGATCAGGGCAATGCGTTCAACACCCTGGACTTCCCGAGCTTGAAAACCGGTGTTGGTGTCGGTATTCGCTGGATTTCGCCGGTAGGCCCTATACGTCTCGATCTGGCCCATGCGCTGGATGACGATGGCGGGGTTCGTTTGCACTTTTCGATGGGGCCTGAGCTGTGATTCGTGGTTTGAAAATAGTTGGCCTTGTGCTGTTGGCGTTGGTGCTGCTGGTGGTTGTCGGGCTGGGGGTGGTTCTTGGCACCCAGGCGGGCAGCCGCTGGGTGTTGGGGCAAGTGCCCGGTTTGCAGGTGGAAAACTTTGCCGGGCGCCTGGGCGGCCAGTGGAGTGCCGATTACTTATTGTGGGAACAAGGCAGCAGCCGTGTCGAAGTCAATCGGCCGATTTTTGCCTGGTCGCCGGGCTGCCTGACCCGCATGACGCTGTGTATCGACCAGTTGCAGGCCGACCGGGTCAGCCTGCAATTTCCGCCGGGTGACGACAGCAGCAGCGGCCCGGTCAGCTTGCCTGATCTCAAATTGCCGCTGGCGATCGAAGTCGGGGACGTGAAAGTCGGCAATGTACTGTTCAACGGTATCGAGCAGCTCAAGGGCATGCAGATGGCGGCGCAATGGACCGCCAAGGGACTGCGGATCGACTCGGTGCATGTCGAACGTGAAGACCTGAATGTAGAGATGTCCGGGCTGTTGCAGCCCAATGGCGACTGGCCGCTTGCCCTGCAAGGCAACATCAGCCTGCCTGCGCCGGATGGCAAACTATTGGCACTGGCGCTGAAGGTCGATGGCAATGTGCGCACCACGCTGAACCTGACAGCGGATACCAGCGGTTATCTCAATGCTCATATCGCGGGCGAGCTTCAACCCTTGGCCGACAACCTGCCGGCGCAGTTGAAGATCACATCGGAGCAGTTCAACCCCGGCTTCGACCTGCCGGACACCTTGCAAGTCGAACAGCTGGTGCTCAGCGCCAAAGGTGATTTGAAGGACGGTTACGAGCTGAACGGCAGCGCCACCTTGCCGGCTGAAAATACGCCGGTAAATCTGCTGCTCAAAGGGCGAGTGGATGCCAGGGGCGCACAGATCGCGGCACTGCAATTGACCTCCGGCCCCCAGCAACACTTGAAGCTCTCGGGGCAGGTGGACTGGCATCAGGGATTGAGCGCCGAGGCCAAGATCGACTGGCTGGAATTCCCCTGGCATAACCTTTACCCGGTCATCGCCAAACCTGATGTGGATCTTCGTACCTTTAGCGGCGAAGTCTCCTACCGCGACGGCAATTACCTGGGCAACTTCAAGGCCGACCTCGACGGGCCTGCAGGCAAGTTCAGCCTCAGCAGCCCGTTCAGTGGCGATCTGGGCAAAATCTTCCTGCCGGAGCTCAAGCTGGTTGCCGGGCAGGGCAAAGCCGAGGGCCACGTGAATGTCCAGTTTGCCGACGGGGTTGCCTGGGACACCGCGCTGGACTTGAGCGCCATCAACCCCGCGTACTGGGTTGCCGAATTGCCTGGCACGCTGGCGGGGCCCTTGCGTAGCGCCGGCGAGTTCAAGAACGAGCGCCTCAAGCTGGATGCCAATCTTGACCTCAAAGGCCGTCTGCGTGGCTTGCCCGCCATGCTTCAGGCCAAAGCCGCGGGTGAAGGCGAGGCCTGGACCGTCAGTGCGCTGGACATTCGTCTGGGGGATAACCGGATTAACGGCACCGCCAGTTTGCAGCAACAGATCAAGGCACAACTGGACCTCAATTTGCCGCGCCTGGGTCAGCTATGGCCTGAACTGCGCGGGCAACTTAAAGGGCAGGTCGACGTTGCCGGTACGCTCAAGGCGCCGCAAGGCAAGGTTGTGTTGAATGGCCAGCAATTGGCTTTTGCTGACAACCACCTGCAAAACCTGACCCTGAACGCCAGTCTCGATGGCAATCAGCGAGGCCGGATCGACCTCAAAGGCAGCGGAATTCAGGCCGGTGATACTCAGTTCGGTGTACTGACCGCTAACGGCAGCGGCGATATCAAGCGTCAACAGCTGAAACTGGCTTTGCAAGGGCCAACTCTGCAGCTGGGTATGGCACTGGACGGTGGCCTGGACAAAGACAACTGGCGTGGACGACTGGTCAGTGGTGACATCAAGGCTGGGGGCCAGGATTGGCAGCTGCAAAAACCGGCGCGTCTCGAGCGTCTGGCCGATGGCCGGGTCAACCTGGGGGCGCAATGCTGGATCTCCGGTCCTGCCAGCCTGTGCAGTGAAGATCAGCGTCTGGTGCCGGACCCGCAACTGCGGTTGCACCTCAAGCAGTTCCCCCTCGACAGTCTGGCGCAGTGGTTGCCCAAGGATTTCCAGTGGCAGGGTCAGCTCAACGCAGACCTGTTGCTGGACTTGCCTGCCAGCGGGCCGAAGGGCCAGGTTGTGGTGGATGCCAGCGGTGGCACTTTGCGTATCAAAGATAAGGGCCAGTGGCTGAACTTCCCGTATCAGACGTTCAAATTGACCAGCAACCTGACCCCTGACCGGGTCGACACGCGGTTCGATTTTGACGGTGGCAAGCTGGGGCAATTGATGCTCAGCGCACGGATCAATCCATTGCCGAAAAACAAGCCGATTACCGGTGAGTTCCGCCTGAGCGGGCTGGATGTTTCGGTCGTTCGTCCCTTTGTACCCATGGTTGAAAAGCTCACGGGGCAGTTGAATGGCTCGGGCACGATCGCGGGCGGTTTGCTGGCGCCGCACATCAACGGCAATGTGGCCCTGACCGGTGGTGAGGTGTCGGGCCCGCAACTGCCGACCAACTTCGAGAACCTGCAACTGACGGCCAATATCAACGGCGAAACCGCGCAGCTCAATGGTGGCTGGACCAGCGGCAAGCAGGGGCAGGGCAGCATCAGCGGCGATGTGGCCTGGGGCAAGGCCACGGCGGTCAATGTATTGGTCAAGGGCAATCATCTTCCGGTCACGGTTGAGCCATACGCCAAGCTAGAGGTTGCGCCGGACCTGAAAATTTCGCTTAACGCCAATAACACCCTGATGATTGCGGGCACGGTAAACGTACCCAAAGGTGAAATCGTGGTTCGCGAATTGCCGCCTTCGACGGTCAAGATTTCGGATGACACTGTGATTGTCGGGCAACAGGTGTCGGATGAGGCGCCCCCCATGGTGGTCGACATGGACATCAACGTGGTGGTTGGGCAAGAGCTGCTGACGTTTTCGGGCTTTGGCCTGAATGCCGATCTGGCGGGCCAGGTGCATATTGGCAACAACATGGACACCCGGGGTGAGTTGCGTCTGAACAATGGTCGCTACCGTGCTTATGGCCAGAGGCTGACCATTCGCCGGGCGCGTCTGCTGTTTGCAGGCCCTATCGATCAGCCGTATCTGGACATTGAAGCGGTTCGCCAGACTGACGACGTCATCGCCGGGATTCGCTTGACGGGCAGCGCGGAGCAGCCCACCACGCAAATCTTCTCGGAGCCGGCCATGAGTCAGGAGCAGGCCTTGTCGTACCTGGTTCTGGGGCGTCCGCTGACAGGTACTGGCGAAGATGACAACTTGCTCGCTCAGGCAGCTTTGGGCTTAGGGCTGATGGGCAGTTCGGGAATTACCACGGATCTGGCCAATCATTTGGGGATCAAGGATTTTGAGCTCGATACCGAAGGCAGTGGCAATGACACCGCAGTGGTGGCCAGTGGCAAGATCAACGAACGATTGAGTGTGCGCTACGGGGTTGGCGTATTTGAACCCGCCAGCACCATTGCCTTGCGCTACAAGCTCAGCAAACGGGTGTATGTGGAGGTTGCCAGCGGCGTCGCCAGTTCGCTGGATATCTTCTACAAACGGGATTTCTGAGGCTCTGGCTTGTTTGTGGGAGCTGGCAAGCCAGCTCCTGCAGCGTTTTCAAGGGGCGCCAGGTGCGGGTTATGTCCTGAGGAGTCGAGGACTCAGCGATTGAGCTGCTTCATCGACTCTTCTGCATACCGCTGTCCCGCCACGGCGCTGGCCGGGAAGATCGCTTCAAGTGCCGCCAGTTCGCTGGGGCTCAGTTTGACTTCCAGTGCGGCGACGTTCTGTTCCAGGTATTTACGCTGTTTGGTACCCGGAATCGGGATCAGGTAATCACCCTGGGCCAGTACCCAGGCCAGGGCCAATTGCCCGGCAGTCACGCCCTTGGCTGCGGCCAGGGCTTGCACTTGCTCGACCAGCAGCAGGTTTTTGGCAAAGTTGTCTCCCTGGAAACGCGGGCTGAGACGACGGTAATCGTCGGCAGCAAAGTCGTCCGGGGACTTCAGGGCTCCGGTCAAAAATCCCCGGCCCAGCGGGCTGTAGGGCACAAATGCAATGCCCAGACGCTGGCATGCCGCCAGGCAACCGTTGTCCTCGGGGTCACGGCTCCACAGTGAATACTCACTCTGCAGGGCACTGATCGGATGCACTTTGTGGGCGCGCTCCAGGGTCGCGACCGAGGCTTCACTCAGGCCCAGATAGCGGACCTTGCCGGCCTTTACCAGATCAGCCATGGCACCGACGGTTTCCTCAATCGCAACACTCGGGTCCATGCGGTGCTGGTAGTAAAGATCCAGGGTTTCGACGCCCAGACGCTTGAGGCTGCCTTCAATGGACTGGCGTATGTACTCGGGGCGTCCATTCACGCCTCGGGCCGCAGGGTTGGCCGGGTCTCGCACAATCCCGAATTTGCTGGCCAGAAAAACCTGATCGCGTTTGCCGCGAATTGCCTGGCCGATCAGTTCTTCATTGGTGTGCGGGCCGTACATGTCGGCGCTGTCGAGCAGGTTGATCCCCAGTTCCAGTGCGCGGTGCAAGGTGGCCACGGCTTCGCGGGTGTCGCTGCCGGTGGTGTAGAAATCGGTCATGCCCATGCAGCCCAGGCCAATAGCGCTGACCTGCGGCCCGTCTTTACCAAGTTGGCGAGTGTGCATGCGGGGTGCTCCTGAGTAGTGGAGGGACTATTGTTAACCCCGACACTGGCAAGATAAACCGGGTAAAAGCATTATGACTGTTCGTAAAATCTAAACAGTGGAAAGACCATGGACCGATTCAACGCCATGCTGGTCTTCACCCGGATCGTCGAGCTGGGTGGCTTTGCCAAGGCCGCAGACAGCCTGCAAATGCCCCGCGCCTCGGTCACGGTGCTGATCAAGCAACTGGAAACGCATTTGGGGGTGCAGTTGTTACATCGCACCACCCGTCAGGTCAGTCCCACCCTGGATGGCGCGGCCTATTACCAGCGCTGCGTCAGTTTGCTGGCCGATCTGGAAGAAGCCGAAGGGCTATTCAACAGCAGCCAGCCAAAAGGCAAGTTGCGGGTCGATATGCCAGCGGCCGTGGGGCGTCTGGTGGTGTTCCCGGCGTTGCCTGAGTTCACCCGCAGCTACCCGTTGATCGAGCTGGAAATCGGCCTCAGCGATCGTCCGGTAGACCTGATTCGTGAGGGTGTGGATTGCGTGATCCGCGGCGGGCTGACGATGGATGACTCGCTGGTGGCGCGCCCGCTGGTGATGATGGATCAGGTAACCTGCGCCAGCCCCGACTATCTGCAAGCCCGCGGTGTACCGCAAACCCTCGAGGATTTGAGCGGGCACCAGATGGTGGAGTATTTCTCCAGTGTGTCGGGCAAGCGCTACGGGCTGGAGTTTCAGGACGGTGAGCAGGTGCGCATGATCGACCTGCCCAGGAAAATTTCGGTCAACAGCGCAGAAGGGTATCTGGCAGCGTGCACGGCGGGATACGGTCTGGTTCAGGCGCCGCATTATCACGTGGCTCAACTGGTGCGCGAAGGGCGTTTGCAAGAGGTACTGAGCGACTGTTTACCGCCGCGTCTGGCGTTGACGGCGTTGTATCCGTCACATCGCCAGCTGTCTTCACGGGTACGGGTGTTTGTCGACTGGCTGGTGGATTTGTGCGCGCGGCCCGGTAGCGGCTTTCGACACTGACCCGAGCCTGCGGGGCAGGCTCGGGGGTCAAGCATTAGCGGTGGTAATAACCAGGGCCGCCATCGTAGTAACGGTGATCGTGATGCCATCCGTGACCTGGGAAAAACACACAACCGCTCATGGCCAGGATGAGCAACAGCGGAACCAGCCGGGTGATTCGACGCAACATGGGTAAATCCTCAAGGTTATCGCCAGGGAGCTAAAAAGCGTCCCCGGCTGTAAGATGAGACCACGGTTGTTTCAAATCATCTCCGCAAACCCGGCATATTTGTTAAATTTCCGGCTTACATTTTTAGCCTTACTTTCAGGAACAGGTAATGACCTCTTCACAGCGCTTGAAATACTCGATTCTGATTTCACTGGTGGTTCTGGGGATCATGTTCGGCCTTTCGTACATGCAGAACGCCGGCATGATATCCGAGAAAATGTTCCAGTACATTGCCATCGGCGTGGCAGTGGTGGTGGTAGTGATCAACGGCGTGATGCGCCGCAAGACCAAGATCTAAGCCTCGATTTTGCCAGTCAATACGGCTTCAGCCTGTGGATGCAGGCTGTAGCTTTTGTCCTGGTTCAGTACCACCACACCCTCGCTGCACAGACGCTTGAGCACCTCTCGTACACTCAGAAACGACAGTGGAATATCCAGTGCCAGCAAGTGACTGTGCATGCCGCGCACCCCCAGCCGGCGATCACTTCCGGCTGTTGTCAGCAACGCATCGATGACCTTGAGCCGTACCAGGCTGGTACGCAGCCCGAAGCATTTAAGTAAGTGGCGGATCCGTTCATTGCCTTGCAACGGCGCAAGCGCTTCCAGCAACTCGGGGTCAGGCTGGAATGTGGATTCGCGATGCTGTTGGCCGTCCGTTGGCATTTGCTGGTCTCGCATGCAAAAAACTCCTTTTCAGAGCCTGATCAGGAAAATAAAAAATGCTCTCGGTTAATTAGACGAATGAGCGGTGTAAATCATGAACAGCGGAATGTAGAAAATTTGTCGTGAAATCGTCGCATTCACCCAAGGGCCCTTTACGGGCGGGTGTTTTAACCGATTATTAATTTTTTTTAATGTGCTTCGTTTTCTGTACTGGCACCTGCCGGACTGCAAAGTTCAACAGACAGCCCTGCCGAGGGACGCCCTTGAATGTGAGTTTGCAGGGGGCAGGGTGGATCCGGTTAGCGGGTGTGAATACGGGGCGCGCTGACGCCGGTCTTGCAGGCGCGGGCTTACCAGGGATGGGGGTATTTGATTGCCCCGGGGTTAGCCGCGGGGCAAAGAGCTGATCAGCGGTTTGCCGTCCTGGCCCAGGCTCAGGTACACCGGCAACACCTTGGGCAGGGAATTCACCAACTGATTGATGTCCCGGGTATTGAAGACGCCACCAATGCGCAATTTTCCGGTGGCGTTGTCGGCCAGCACCAGAGGTGTGCCGAGATAGCGATTGATCAGGGGCAAGGCGTCGGCCAGCGGCAGGTTGTCCAGCACCAGCTTGCCGTCGCGCCATGCAAGCTCCGGTGCGTTGGTGTAAGTCTGGCTGATCTGCGGTGCGTAGTCGCCGGCTTTATAGCGTGCCTGCATCCCCGGTTCGAGGCGCAAGCCGTCACTCTTCAGATTCTTGTTGCTGGTCACCAGCACCGAGCCTTCCACCAGTGTCACCCGCACCTGGTCTTCATACATCCACACATTGAACTGGGTACCGGTGACCCGGATCCGCCCTTCGGCCGCCTGCACCACAAAGGGGTGCGAGGCATCGTGGCTTACCTTGAAAAAGGCTTCACCATTTTTCAGGGAAACCCGGCGCTGGTCCTTGTAGTTGCTGAAGGTCAGTTGCGTACCGAGATTAAGTTCTGCCTGGCTGCCATCGGCCAGGGTCACGGTTTTTACGCTGTTACCTGCTTCAAGGCGCTGATAGGCGCTGGGCACCCAGCCCAACTGCCAGCCGCCATAAGCGGCCAGTGGAACCGCGATCAGGGGGATTGCGGCAGCAATGCTCAGGCGTTGCCAGGTACTGCGACGCTGTTTTTCAGGGCCCGCAGTGATTTGCGCCGGGCGGGGCAAATGTTCGCTGATATCCCAGATATCGAGCATGGCTTCGTACTCGATGGCGTGGAGAGGGTCTGCGTGCAGCCACACAGCGAATGCTTCACGCTCCTGGTTTGTGCAATCGGGCTCGTGCAAACGCATGCACCACTGAGCAGCAGCTTCGGTGATGGCATCGTATTGGGCTGGTGCGTGGCGCGTATCGCTCATTGGTTCTCCTTGAGGCCGAGCATTCTAACCCTGTGCCGGAGTTAACGAGAACCTGAGCCAGATCAAAAGCATGCCATTTAGCTCCATGGGCTGTTTTATATCTGCTACGGTTGTTCCAGTCACATTGAGTACCAGACGCAACATCAATTAATGGAGTTAAGACAATGTTGAAGAAAACCTTTGCTGCTGCGATCACTGCCGCTGTCCTGTTGAGCTCCGGCGCTGCGATGGCTGCTACTCCGGGTCCGAACTGGGCCTTCTCCGAAGAAGCAGTTCAAGTGCTTCAGGGCAAAAATGGTTACACCGTGATCAAGAAAATCGAGCTGCAAGACCCGGCTGCAGGCATCTGGAAAGCTGAAGGCCTGAAGAAAATTGACGGCGTGGAAGTCGAGGTCGAAACCACTTTTGACCATAGCGGCAAAGTGATTTCCGAGAAAAAAGACTGATTCTGACGTCTTTCACGAACCGCTGGCCAAGCGCTTCGAGCCCGACCCTGCCAGTGCAGGGTCGGGCTTTGTTTGAGATGCGGTTTTGCCGTGCCAGCCATTGCTCCCGGGTTATCTCCCGCAAGTCGCAGGCAAACTTGCCACTGACAAAGTCGCATTCTTCGCTGCTCACCAGACCCATGCCGCTACGTTGCGACATTCGCCTCGATCCCAGGTCATGCACGGCCTCGCTCATCAAATTCTGACCCTGCCAGGGCGATGACAACCAGAACCCCCGATTGTTATCGACCTCGTCCTGCAGTCGCGCCTGTATTAACCGTTACTGCAGCCGTTACCCATTGCGCGGTACTCGAGAATATGACGCTGACCCTGATGGTCTTCGTAGGTCATTTGCGCCGGAACGACTTCGCAGACGTCATCCAGAGGCGACACACTGATAACTTTCGCAATATCGAGGTTGGTGGCATAGGTGTAATGTTCTACAGCCGGTTGTTGCGCGACTTGAAGTTCATCAGCGCCCGCCAGTGTTGAAAAACCAATCAGTGCAAGAACAATCAAACTTTTCATTGTTGAGACCTTAAAACAATCACGTATCACTGACTTCAATTGCCGTGTCGGCGGGAGAAGTTATTACGCCGTCAGACGTGCGACGTAATACGAAGTACCGTGCCCTGTTTCAATGTTGTGCTGAGGGATGAACATAGAATACGCGTCTGCCGTATTGATTAAAGTCAAACCTTTGCCATGCAGTCTTTCCGGATCAGTAATAATCGGGTGTTTTGCCCGCCCAATAAAAAGCCCCCTCGAAAGAGGGGGCCCGGGGGTTGCGTCCGTGCGGAAACTGCGTGTGTCTAGCGGTTGCTGCAACCGTCGCCCATCACCTGGTATTCAAGGGTGTGACGCTGACCATGGGAGTCTTCATAGATCATTTGCGCCGGAACAACCTCGCATACATCGGGGATGCTGGACAGACTGATCACTTTCGCAATGTCCAGTTTCGACCCGTAGCTGTAGTGCTCGACCGACGAGGGTGGCTGCGTTGTACTTCCACTTGCAACGGCCAGGCTGGCAAAGCCGGCAAGGAATAACGCAATTAAAGTTTTCATGGGAGTGGCCTCTAAAGTTATCAAACTGACTCACTTCATTTGCCATGCAGGCGGAAAGAAGTTACGGCGCGAGTTAAAGAATCGATAAGCGTCGTACGAAGTGTCCTGTTGTTTCAATTACAGTTCATTACACCCATTAAATGATACGCCAATCCATCAAAGTAAAAAGGCCTGATGGCAAAATGCTCTGTTACCGCTCGGGTAACAATGTGGTGATGCCCTGGACAATTTCAAGTGCCGAAAGTCATGGCCTTGCTGGCATACTGGCGGATCTGATTCCGGAGCCCGTCATCGCAATGAATGTTGAGTCCCCCCTCAGTGCCTGGCAACAGGCCGTCGAGCAGCAAGGTTTTGTCCATGATCCGGCCCAATGGCAGGCGGTACAGGTGCTGCAACGTTGCCACGAGGCTCTGCAGCAAGGCTCCCGGGAGGTCAGGGGCGTGTATCTGTGGGGGCCGGTGGGCAGGGGGAAAACCTGGTTGATGGATCAGTTTTACCAGAGCCTGCAAGTCCCGGCGCGGCGCCAGCATTTCCATCACTTTATGCAATGGGTGCATCAGCGGCTGTTTCAACTGACCGGTACCACCGACCCGCTTAACGTTCTGGCCAAGGAGTTGGGCAAAGAGCTCAAGGTTCTGTGTTTTGACGAGCTGTTCGTCAATGACATCGGTGACGCCATAATTCTCGGGCGTTTGTTTCAGGTGATGTTTGATGAAGGGGTGGTACTGGTCTGTACCTCCAATCAACCGCCGGAGCAGCTGTATAGCCAGGGGCACAACAAAGAACGCTTTGCCCCTGCGATTAGCGCAATTCTCAAGCATATGGACATCGTCTCGGTCGACGGCACCGAGGATCATCGCTTGCATCCCGGCATCGCCAAACAACGCTATTGGGTGACCGGTCCGGGGCAGCCGAGAGTCATGCCGCCAGTGTTTGCAGAACTGACCCGGGGGCAGGCTGCCTCTGACCTGCCGATTAGCGTCGGACATCGCTCTGTGCGGGTGGTGCAAGCCAGCGACACTGTGCTGTGGTGCAACTTTCATGAGCTGTGCGAGCAGCCGTTGGCCGCCGGTGAGTTCATGGATATCTGTGACCGCTTCAAAGTGATACTGCTCAGTGATGTGCCTTGCCTGAGTGCCGAGCAACGGGAGGGCAAGATTGCCCGGGGGACCGAAGATGGCCCGGTAAAGGTCGAGGCCGGAGATCGCGAATTGCCGCAGCTGTCCAGATTCGACGACAGCGTACGACGTTTCATCGCACTGGTAGACGAGTGCTACGACCGCAAAGTACCGGTGTGCATTGAGGCGCAAGTGCCAATGAATCAGCTGTACACCCAAGGTTATCTGGAGTTTGCCTTTCGCCGCACCCTGAGCCGGCTGCAGGAGATGCAGCTACAGAGGTTCGGGACGAATCAGAAATAACGACGGCAGGGGCGAGCTTGCCTCGCGATGGTTTCAGCCGGATCGTCTGCGGGGAGCATGAAGCAAGCTCGTTCCTGCCTGTCACAGTGCAGCGGTCAATCCCACTTCGGCGCAACGCTTTGCGGGTTGGTCAGGCGATGGCCGCGATCCAGCGCTGCAATCTGCGCCATGTCTTCTTCGCTCAGGGTCAGGGTGCGGGCCTTGAAATTGCTCTCAAGATTGGCAGGCTTGGTGGATGACGGAATCACCGAGTAGCCCAGTTGCATGGCCCACGCCAGGGTCACCTGGGCGCTGGTCGCCCCATGGCGATCGGCAATGGCCTTGATCACCGGATCTTTCAGCACCTCGCCGTAGGCCAGGGTCATGTAAGACGTGATATGGATGCCTTTGCTCTGTGCGAACTCAACCAGTTTGCGGTTCTGCAAATACGGATGCAGTTCGATCTGGTTGGTGGCGATGTTTTCGGCACCGACGGCGGCAATGGCGTCTTTCAGCAGGTCGATAGTGAAGTTGGAAACCCCGATTTCTTTGGTCAGGCCCAGTTTTTTGGCTTCAAGCAGCGCGCCCATGAACTCTGCGACCGGGACTTCATTGTTCGGCGAAGGCCAGTGAATCAGGGTCAGGTCCAGGTGGTCGGTGCGCAGCTTTTTCAAACTGTCCTTGAGGCTGGCAATCAGTTTGTCGTGGGCGAAGTTGCTGACCCATATCTTGCTGGTAATGAACAGTTGATCGCGGGGTACGCCGCTCTCGGCGATGGCCTGGCCGACCTCGGCTTCGTTCTCATAGATCTGGGCGGTGTCGATGGCCCGATAGCCCAACTCAAGAGCATTTTTGACTGAATCAATCACCACTTGGCCTTTGAGGCGGAAAGTGCCGACGCCGAATGCTGGAACTGTCATGGATAACTCCTTGGGGGTCGTAAGAATCAGGCTGAGTATCCTCGCCTTTCCCAGCCGGAAAAACCGCAAGTCGGGCAAAGCACATTTAACCGCAGGGCATGAATCACTGATTGCCCCCGTCATTCAGAGTTCCATCCAGTGGCTTACCGTAACTCTTGCAGGAGCGAGCTCGCTCCTACAGGGGAGGTACATCAGGAGGAGACTGAACCTGCCAGCCGCCGCCCAATGCCTTGTACAGCGCGATGCTGGCCTGCAACCGGGCCACGCGCAATTGAACGTTCCGGTCTTGTGCCTGATACAGCGTGCGCTGGGTCTCCAGGACCGTCAGCAACATCTCGACCCCGGCTTTATAGCGTTGTTCGGCAATATCGAATGCCTGCTGCGCCTGTTTCAGTTCTTCGTCTTGCCATTGCCGTTGTCGGTCCAGGCCGCTGGCGCTGTTGAGGGCTTTTTCGACGTCGGCGAAGGCGTTGATGATGCTCCCCCTATAGATTTGCAGCAGCTCTTGCTGGTGCGCCGTGGCTTTGTCGCGCTCGGCGCTGAGGCGGCCGTTATTGAAGATCGGGGCTGCCAGCCCGGCGGCGAGGCTGTAGAGCGGACTGCGCAGGAGCTCGCTGAAACGGTCTGAGCCCGATCCCAGGCTCGCGCTGAGGGTCAGGCCGGGCAGCATGGCTGCACGGGCCACTGTGATGTCGGCCGCTGCTGCGGCGAGCCTGGCTTCGGCACTGGCGATGTCGGGGCGCCGGGTCAGCAGTGCGCTGGGCAAGCCGCTGCCAATCGATGGCCATTGCAACTGGCCGAACGCAGTGTTGCCCAGAACAAGGCTTTGCACCGGTTGCCCAAGCAGCACGGCCAGGGTAATTCGCGCCTCTTGGGCCTGTTGCTCAACCAGTGGCAATTGCCGTTGCTGGCCGGCCACCAGGCTCTTTTGCTGGGCCAGTTCCACGGCCGTGGCCGAGCCGGCGTCATAGCGGGTTTGCACAACCTGCATGACGTTCTGCGCATTGGCCAGGTTGAGCCTGGCAATGCGCAGTTGTTCGTTGAAGGCCAGGGTTTGCACATAACTGTTGGCCACGCTGCTGAGCAAGGTCAGCTCGACCGTGGCCTGATCAAACTCACTGGCCTTGAGTGCCTGCACGGCGCTGTCCCGTGCTGCGGATTTGCCGCCCCAAAAGTCCACTTCATAACTGGCGCTCAGCTTGGCATCAAAATAGTCCACGGCCTGCTTGTCATCGTTGCCATCAAGCTGGTTATAGCCCTTGCCGTGCAAGAGCTTCTGGCGATTGGCGCTGGCGCCGAATGACACTTCGGGCAGTAGCGGGGCCCCCGCGATCACGGCACTGGCCCGGGCCTGCTGCACGCGTGCGACGGCGGCTGCAAGGTCGTAGCTGCCAGCCCGGGCCTGGGCAATCAGACGGTCCAGTTCGGGGCTGGAAAAATGCGTCCACCACTGCTGATTGCCCGCTGAACTGCTCAGCGTATGGGCGCCTTGCCAGTTGGCAGGGGGGATCGGCGCAGGCTCGTTGTGGAGGCGGGTCTGGTTGCACGCACTCAGCAGCAGGCATGCGGTCAGCAGGCTCAAGGGCAGCTTCATCGAATCATTCACTGGTAAGGGCCGTGACCGGGTCGAGCCGGGCAGCCTTGCGGGCCGGCATGAAGCCGAAGATAACGCCTGTCACCAGTGCACAAGCAAAGGCACCGAGGACCGCAAACGGTGAGAACGCCACAGCTACATCGCACATCAGCAGTATCCCGCCGACCATGAAAGCCAGGGTTATACCTGCCAGGCCACCGACCACCGAGAGCATCAGGGCCTCGGTCAGGAACTGGCGCAGAATGTCGCGTTGACGGGCGCCGGTGGCCATGCGGATACCAATTTCGCGGGTTCGCTCACGGACGGTCATCAGCATGATATTCATCACCCCGATACCGCCAACCAGCAGTGAGATGGCGGCAATCGAACCCAGCATCAGCGACAGCGTATTACGGGTTCTGGCTTCGGCCTGGATCATCGCTGCATTGTTGGTGATCTCGAAATCCCGCGTGCCGTGGTGCAGTTTGAGCATCAGTTGCTCGATGGCGGTTTCAGTCTGTTTGACCTTGCTCGCATCGGTGGCAGCGATCACCACGTATTCCGGATTGTGCGTGCCGAACAGGCGCACGCTGGCAGCGGAGTAGGGCACCACGATGCGCGTGTCACTGTCGGAGTCGCCAGAGCTGGCGCCTTTTTCAGCCAGAACGCCAACCACGCGGAACGGTACGTTTTCCAGCAGGATGTACTGGCCAATGGGGTCGGGCACGTCCTTGAGGACCTTGTCACGGACCTTCTTGCCGATCACTGCGACCGCGGCGGCGGCGTCTTCATCCGCCTGGGTGAAGAAGCTGCCTTGCACCACCGGCCAGCTGAAAATCGCGGAAAAGGCGACGCCATTGCCGCCGGTATACATCGTGTGATCAAGGTTGCCATGGCGCACGCCGATTTCGGCACCGTTGACGGGCATGATCATGTGCACTTGAGGCAAGGTCGAAAGTGCCGCTACATCGTTGAGGGTGACGATGCCGGGGGGCGCACGGGGCCTGGGCGACATGCCGCTGAGGTAGATGATGTTGGAGCCGAACGCGCCCATTTGCGCCATGACCTGACGTTTGCTGCCTTCGCCAACGGCCAGCATAACCACCACCGACGCCACGCCGATGACGATACCCAGCAGCGTCAGGGCGGTGCGAAAGCGGTTGATCCACATCACCCGCCAGGCGGCCTGTACCGCGTCCACCAGTTCGCCTTTCCAGGCCCCGCGGGCTTCGCTGCCTTCATTCAGGCGTTTACGCAAATCGACGGCCTGCAAGGCGTCGGGATTCTCGGTGTGCCCACAGGGTTGAGCGTTGGCGCTGTCGCTGACCACCTCGCCGTCGCGCACTTCGATGATGCGGTTGGCCCGGGCTGCGACTTCGCGGTCGTGGGTAATCAGGATCACCACGTGACCCTGGCTGGCCAGCTCATCCAGCAGCGTCATGACTTCGGCGCCGCTGTGACTGTCCAGAGCGCCGGTGGGCTCGTCGGCGAGGATGATGTGTCCGCCGTTCATCAGGGCCCGGGCAATCGATACCCGCTGTTGCTGGCCGCCAGAGAGTTGGTGCGGGCGATTGCCGGTGCGTTCGGCCAGCCCCAGACGATCGAGCAGGGCGGCGGCGCGGGCGTGGCGTTCGGCGGCGGGCATGCCGGCATAGATGGCCGGCATTTCGACGTTTTCCTGGGCCGAAGCCGAGGGGATCAGGTGGTAACCCTGAAACACAAAGCCGAAGGCTTCACGGCGCAACCAGGCCAGTTCGTCACTGTCCAGACAGGCCACGTCTTCACCGGCGAACAAATAGCGGCCGCAGGTCGGGCGGTCGAGGCAGCCGAGAATGTTCATCAGGGTCGATTTGCCTGAGCCAGAGGCCCCGACAATCGCGACAAACTCTCCGGCATGGATCGCCAGGCTGATCCCTTTGAGTACCTGAACCTCGGGCGTGCCGTCACCCCCGTAGACCTTGCGGATCTCTTGCAGCTCGATCAAGGGAGTGGACATCTAGCCTCCGTTGCCGGTGGCCGGGCCGATGAGCAGGCGATCGCCTTCATTCAGGCCATCGAGAATTTCCACCCGCAAGCGGTCACTAATCCCGGTGCGGATCTCGCGCAATTGCAACTTGCCGTTTTTGGCCACGATACGGGCGGTTTGTCGGTCGCCTTCAGTGCTGGCCTGTAACGCAATGATGGGGGCCAGCAATACGTCTTGGGCCTGGCCGGAGACGAAGAATACCTGGGTGGTCATTTCGGGCATCAGCACTTGATCGGTGTTGTCGACATCGAGCAATACGGTGTACAGCACCACCCGGGCACTTCCGCTTTTGCCTGCGCTGGCCGGGCTGCCGCCCCCCTGGCTGGCTTCATTAAGCGGTTTGGGCGGTACGGGCAAAATCTGCCGCACTCTGCTGTTCCAGCGCCTGGTGCCACCACTCAGGGTGGTGAAATATGCGGGCATGCCCGGTTTGACGTAGCCGATATCCGCTTCCGAGACTTCAGCCCAGACGGTCATGGGGGAGAGTTTGGCTATGCGCAGAATCAAGGGTGTCTGCTGTTGGGCATTCAGGGTCTGGCCTTCGCGCGCATCCAGCGCTACCACGGTGCCGGAGATGGGGGCGTAGATACGGGTGTAGCCGAGTTCTGCCTGGTCACTGCGCAAACTGGCCCGGGCCTGACGGATTTGCGCCTGGAACATCTCGGTTCGGGCCCGGGTAGTACGCACTTCTGCGTCTGCACTTTGTACGTCTTCTTCTCGGGTGGCACCGCCTTTGGCGAGGTGCAGCTGGCGCTGATATTTCTGTTTGGCCAGATCGTGCAAGGCGCGTTGCTCTTGCAACTGGGCCTGCAGATTTTCAATCGCAAAGCGACTGGCCTCGAGTTTGGCACTTTGTGTCGCGGGGTCGATTTCGACCAGCAACTGGCCCTCTTTGACTTCAGCACCGACTTCGACATGGATTTTGTTGATTTGCCCGGAGGCCTGCGCACCCACATCGACATATTGCCGGGGCTGCAGGGTGCCCAGGGCGGTCACGCTGCTTTCAATGTCGCCGCGGGTAACAGGCACGGTGTCATAGGCTTCGCCACCCAGGGGCAGAAATGACCACGCAGCCAGGGCGCCAGCCAGCAAGCAACACAGGGCGATGAGAAGTGCGCGGCGGGTCTGTCCAGGGCGTTTCATGCAGGGTTCCGGCCAATGGAAATCGGTCCGTGATCAGGTTTTTGCAGCTGTTAAGGGCAAAAGCCAACAGCCTCGGCGAACCGACAGACACGGGGAGCTGTTGAGTAGACGAAGGTGTTGGGCGCGGATTTAACTGTTTGTTTTTATAGGTGTTACTTAATGTTTCTGTGCGATTCAAGGGCATGCATCTTAAATCTAGATGAGAATTGCTATAAATTGCATCTTCAGAAGTGCCATCATCGCGCCGCTATCGATTCGGACTGTTTCTGCGCTCATGGAATGTTGCCGCTGACGTTGCGGCCAGGAGTCATGTTGGAAAACTACTATCGTGAACTGGTCACGTTTTTGAGTGCCCGATTGGGCAATGCTCAGGCGGCCGAAGATGTCGCGCATGATGCTTACGTACGAGTGCTTGAGCGCACCAGTGATGCACCCATTGAGCAGCCCCGTGCATTTTTGTATCGCACGGCACTCAACCTGGTGATCGATGGTCATCGGCGCAACGCCTTGCGCCAGGTTGAGCCGCTGGAGGTACTGGACTCTGAGGAGCGTTTTTTCAGCCCTTCGCCGCAGGTGTTGATGGACCGCAATCAGCGTCTGGACCTGCTCCAGCGGGCGCTGGCCGAGCTGCCTGCGGCGTGCCGCGACTGCTTTTTGCTGCGCAAGCTTGAAGGCTTGTCGCATCCTGAAATTGCCGAGCGCCTCGGTGTGTCGCGAAGCATGGTGGAGAAACATATTGTCAACGCAATGAAGCATTGCCGGGTTCGTCTCAGGCAATGGGAAAGCCCCTGAATTTCGGCCCTTTATGCGCGCCGCAATACCGCCTCATATGACATTCTCCGGATGAAACTGAACCCTGCCTGAAGATCCATCTGATTCATAAAACGGCAGCCTTCCTGCGGTTTACTCTCTAAAACGCCGGGCGTAAGCTGCCGGCGTTTTCATTAATAGCGCAGGTTTTCAGTGGGTAGCAGCTCGAGTCACAGTAGTCGGCCGGTTATGAACACCGGCATATTCTCGGCAAGCTAGCGCGCAGATTCCCCTGCCGTTGTCTTGCTGACTAGCGAGAAACGGCACCTTTATCGGGTCATCCACGACCCGTCCCCGGAAGCCCTCTCATCGATACTGAAACCTGTGTGATCAATGCCCTTGGCGGCATGGTCGCGACACGCTGCGCGCGTGTGCCTTTTGGTACTCGCGCGCGCTCTTGCCGTGCCTGCTGCCTGGCTTCGTAGACCGTCAGGGGAATCGTTATGGGCAACTTTTTTATCCCGGTGCACCGGCGCCAACATCGGCCCAGGTTGCCGGGCTGTGTTCGATTGTTTGATTAAGCGCGAGCACCCGGATTCAAACCATGAACGACGGTTCCAGATCAAGGCCGTCTGCGTAGTCACTCTCAAAGGGTGAGGCAGACGGCGCAGGAGTAGCACGATGAAACTCACCCTCAAAGAATTCTTCGCCGGTTTTTTGCGCACTCGCCATATCGGCCGGCATTTCCGGCGTTTGGCCTTGCTTGATAGTTTGACCAACACCACGGTCAGCCGGGAAGTCCCGCCGACGCTGGCACAAACCCTGGTGGCTGCGGCCAACCGCGACAGCGCGGTATTGATCGACAGTCTGGGCACCCATACCGATGGCCTCAGCGAGGCCGAGGCCGAGGCGCTGCGCCAGCAACATGGGCTGAACGAGGTTGAACACGAGCAGCCACTCAGCCGCTGGGTGCACTTGTGGCATTGCTACAAGAACCCGTTCAACTTGTTGCTGACTTTGCTTGCCGCGGTCTCTCTGGCCACAGATGACATTCAGGCTGCGGTGGTGATTGGCACCATGGTGGTGTTGTCGACGTTGCTGCGTTTCTGGCAAGAAGCCAAGTCCAACAAAGCAGCGGACGCACTCAAGGCGATGGTGAGTAACACCGCCACGGTCATGCGGCGTGATTTCAATGCTGACACCACCCCGATGTTTGGCAAGTTCTCCGGCGTAACTCAGCAAATCAGAGGTGCGCAACGCATTGAGTTGCCGATCAAGCAATTGGTCCCGGGGGATTTGATTGTGTTGTCCGCGGGCGACATGATTCCGGCAGATTGCAGGGTGCTTAGCGCCAAAGACCTGTTTGTCAGCCAGGCGGCAATGACCGGTGAATCAATGCCGGTGGAGAAGTTTGCGCGGCAGTCCGACAGCCAGACCAGTAACCCGCTGGAACTGGACAATATTCTGTTCATGGGCACCAACGTGGTATCCGGCGCGGCCACGGCAGTGGTACTGACCACCGGCAACAACACTTACTTCGGCGCGCTGGCACAGCGGGTTGGCGCGACGGATCGGGGGCCGACGTCGTTTCAGACCGGGGTCAACAAAGTCAGCTGGTTGCTGATCCGCTTCATGTTTGTAATGGCGCCGCTGGTGCTGTTCATCAATGGCTTTACCAAGGGTGACTGGACCGAAGCCTTGCTGTTTGCCTTGTCGGTGGCAGTGGGCCTGACCCCGGAAATGCTGCCGATGATCGTGACCTCAACCCTGGCCAAAGGCGCAGTGTTTCTGTCACGTAAAAAAGTCATCGTCAAACGGCTGGACGCGATCCAGAACTTTGGCGCGATGGATGTACTGTGTACCGATAAAACCGGCACCTTGACCCAGGACAAAATCTTTCTCGCACGCCACGTCGATGTCTGGGGGCAAGAGTCGGATGACGTTCTGGAAATGGCCTATCTCAACAGCTACTACCAGACCGGACTGAAAAACCTGCTGGACGTGGCGGTGCTGGAGCATGTCGAGGTGCACCGCGAGTTGAATGTGGGCACAGCCTTTAACAAGGTCGATGAAATTCCTTTCGACTTCACACGGCGGCGGATGTCGGTTGTGGTGGCCGAGCAGGATCAGCCTCATCTGCTGATCTGCAAAGGCGCTGTCGAAGAAGTGCTGGCCGTTTGCAAAACCGTACGCCATGGCGAACGGGAAGAAGCCCTGAGCGATGAGTTGCTGGCGCGTATTCGCCAGGTGACCGCGGCATTTAACGAAGAGGGTTTGCGGGTGGTGGCGGTTGCTGCACGGCCAATGACTGAGAAGGGTCGTGACACTTACAGCCTGGCAGACGAGCAGGACCTGACGCTGATTGGTTATGTCGCTTTCCTTGACCCGCCAAAGGAGAGTACTGCGCCAGCACTCAAGGCGTTAGCCGAACACGGGGTCGCGGTAAAAGTTCTGACTGGCGATAACGAACTGGTCACTGCGAAGATTTGCCGTGAAGTGGGCCTGGAGCAGCAAGGGCTGTTGATGGGTAGCGACATCGAACGCATGACCGACGCTGAACTGGCGGTGGCCGTCGAAACCAGCAACGTGTTTGCCAGGCTCACCCCCACTCACAAAGAGCGCATCGTGCGCTTGCTCAAAGCCAATGGCCATGTGGTTGGCTTTATGGGGGACGGGATCAACGACGCACCTGCGCTGCGTACCGCGGACATCGGAATTTCCGTGGACAGTGCGGTGGATATCGCCAAGGAAGCAGCGGACATCATTCTTCTGGAAAAAAGCCTGATGGTGCTGGAGGAGGGTGTACTGGAAGGGCGCCGGACCTTCGCCAACATGCTCAAATACATAAAAATGACCGCCAGCTCGAACTTCGGCAACGTGTTCTCGGTGTTGGTCGCCAGTGCGTTTATCCCGTTTTTGCCTATGTTGCCGATGCACCTGCTGGTCCAGAACCTGCTGTACGACGTGTCACAAATTGCTATCCCGTTCGATAACGTCGATGAAGAAATGCTTAAAAAGCCCCAGCGCTGGCAACCCGCCGAGGTAGGGCGTTTCATGCTGTTCTTTGGACCGATCAGCTCGATTTTCGACATCCTCACGTTCGGTTTGATGTGGTACGTGTTCAAAGCCAACTCACCTGAGCACCAGACACTTTTCCAGTCGGGCTGGTTCGTGGTCGGGCTGCTGACTCAAACGCTGATCGTGCACATGATCCGGACGCCGAAAATTCCATTTCTGCAAAGCCGTGCAGCGATGCCGCTGATGGTCATGACAGGTGTGATCATGCTGGTAGGTATCTTCCTGCCAATGGGGCCGTTGGCTGGCTACTTCAAATTGCAGGCGTTGCCGCCGCTGTACTTTGTGTTCTTGCCAATGATTCTGCTGGCCTACATGGCGCTGACCCAGGCAGTGAAAGGTTTCTACATCCGCAAGTTCGGCTGGCAGTGAGGGCGTAGCAGGCAGTCTCGAACATGACACGGAGTGCCGCCTGGCGCTCCGGGGGGAGATGGCCCGAGGCTCGGCTGAGGAATCAATGACGTGACAAACGGTGTCTTGAAATGTCCCGGAGTGCACCCATTTGCGCTTTGGTGCCAGTGGTAAAGCTGGCGTGTACCGGTCTAACAGAATGCGTTTGACGATGGTTCAGACATCATGCCCACCAAGTCATTGCGAATACTGATTGCCGATGCCGATTGGGCTCAGGCTTTAAAAATAGAAAAGTCGCTTAATGCTGCGGGGTATTTCCGAATTGCCCCCTTGTATGACCTGCAGGCGTTAGTGAGCCTGTATGACGCTCAGGTCCATGATTTCGATTTACTGCTGCTCAGCCACAAGATGGCAGATGTTGCGGCTGTGGATGTCGAGGCGTATCGCAAGGACAATCAACAGTTTCGCCATGTACTGATTTACCTGGACGCCGACTGCCTTGTGCCGCAAGTCGAGGCGCTGATGCAAACCCTGGATCCCTCTGGCCACACATGACGCGGGCACTTGTCTGTGGCGCTTCAGGCACGCTAAGGTCGGGTGTCATCAAAATCGGACACCAAGAACCCAGTCGTCAAGGAATCCAAGCAATGTCGGATGTCGTGGTAGTGCAAGCAAACTATACAAACCCGGTTCACGCCCAGGCTTTGAGAGACGTATTGAATCACTATGCCAAAGACCCTATGGGCGGCGGTGAGGCGTTGTCGCCCCAGGTGCTGGAGCAGTTGCCTGCAGAGCTGGCCAAGCGTCCCCATGCGTTCAGCGTGCTGGCGTTTGTCAATGGCGAGGCGGCGGGGCTGGTCAACTGTTTTGAAGGCTTCTCGACCTTTGCCGGCAAGCCTCTGGTCAACGTGCACGACGTGTCAGTGGTCGATACATTCCGCGGTCTGGGCCTGAGCCAGCAGATGCTGCTCAAGGTCGAGGAGATTGCCCGTGAACGTGATTGCTGCAAGATCACTCTCGAGGTGCTTGAGGGCAACCCGGTCGCTCAAGGTTCCTACAGGAAGTTCGGATTTAGCGAGGGCCAGCTCAACCCGGCCCACGGTCAGATGCTGTTCTGGAACAAATATCTGTAGAGGCACGGCGCTGTTTGGCAGGGCGGGGATCAACTGAAACTGAACGGGGAGCCATTGGCTCCCCGTTGCGTTTTTACTGTTTGGCCACATCGCTCGCGGCAGGGGCCTTGGGTTTGATCAGACTGAAGTCGATCAAGGCTTTTTGCGGGCGCGAGTACGGATCTCCGATCAATTGAGGTCGGGCGACAAATTGATCGCTCACCAGGCTCTTCTTGTCGTCCAGTTCGTCAGCGCTCAAACCGGCCAGGTCTGCCCAGGTATGGATGAACTGTGAACTGCTGTAAGGACGGCCAAGGTCGCTGGCGAAGTTCCATGCATGGCTCTCACGCCATTTTGGCGAAGCCCAGGCCATGAACGGAATGGTGTACATCGGCGCTGTGGGTTTGGCTTCGTTGCGGCCCAGCGTGCTGTGGCCAACCGAATCGAACACGTCTTCACCGTGATCGGACAGATACAGCAGGAAGCCGTTGGGGTCGGTCTTGGCAAAATCCTTGATCAGGCTCGACACCACAAAGTCGTTATACAAAACGGCATTGTCGTAGCTGTTGTAAGTCGGCACCTGATCATCGGTCAGGCCGGCAGGGACGCCGGTGCGATCGGTGAACTTGTCGAAGGTCGGCGGATAACGGTACTGATAGCTCATGTGCGTGCCGAGCAGATGAATCACGATCAGCTTGCGTGGTGCACTGTCGGCCAGGATCTTGTTGAAGGGTTCGAGCACGTCACCGTCATACTGGCGCGCGTTCTGGTTCCTGTTGTTATTGAGATAGACCTGCTGGTCTGCCTGCTCGGAGAACGTGGTGAGCATGGTGTTGCGCTTGGTCATGGTCTGCTGGTTGGTCACCCAGAAGGTTTTGTATCCGGCTTGCTTCATCACGCTGACCAGCGATGGGGTGCTGAGGTACAGGTCAGGGTTTTCTTCGTCAGCAAAGGTCAGGACTTGCTGCAGTGCTTCGATGGTGTAAGGACGCGGCGTCACGACGTTGTCGAAAATCGCCAGCTGGTCGCGCAATTTGTCGAGGTTGGGCGTGGTCTCGCGCGGGTAGCCATAGAGGCTCATGCGCTGGCGGTTGGTGGACTCGCCAATGACCAGCACCAGCGTGGTGGGCTTGCCGGCTTCATTGTCCTTGAGGTTGGTCAGGGGCGGAATTTTGCTGGCACTGGCGAGCATGCCCTGCATGTTGTCCAGTTGTTCCAGGTAACGGCGATACGCCACCGCCATCTGCCATGGCACTGCGGGCTCTACCCGGCTTTCAAAGCTTTCCATGGCAGCGGCCAGGGTGTCGTGCTTGATCGTTTGCTTGATGATCGGGTAACCGACAACTGCCAGAAGCAAAGCGATTGCTACTGTCCAGGCTTGTACGCGGGGCATGTATACCGGGCGCAAGCGGGTCCAGAGGAATACGGCGAAGGCGGTATGGGCAAGGAACGCCAGTACCATCCACCAGGCGAAGTACTGGGTCATGTATTCGCCGGCTTCAGAGATGTTCGACTCGAACATGATGAAGATGACGCTTTGCGAGAATTCTTGCTGATAGATGAAGAAGTAGCCGAGGCTGGCCATGGAGCACGCCCACAGCAAGACGCCAATGACGGCTGCCATTACACGGGTGTGCTTGGGAAACATGAGCATCGGCGCGAGCCAGATGGAACTCATTATGAAGGCCTGACGAAAGCCCGAAAACCCGGAGGTACCCGTCAGTTGGATCAGCAGTTGGGTAATGCCGGAGAAGTACCAGAAGAACAGAAATAGCCAGCCGAGTCCGGCCCAGTCGAAACCTTTCGCAGATGTGTTACTGCGTTTGAACATCCCCATACAGCGCTCCAGCTGATAACAACTTGAATCGTAGATGCCGTTTAGCCCGGCACAACAAGTGAGGGCCGCCTCAATATTGAGCAGCCACAAAGTGTTTCAGTATTGCTAACGGGATGTGAAAACTTTGTCACAGATGGCGGCAGGCTTTGGCTCGCCGCTTGTATCGGCGTGATCAGTCGCTGTGGCGGGTGTGCTCGGCGCCGCCATTAAAAAGCTGGCCGGCCTGGGCGATTTGTAATTGCTGGCGCAATTGTGCGAGCTCCTGGCGCAACTGCACGCACTCGTCCTTGAGTTGACGCAGCTCGTCACGGCGAACGGTGACATAGAGGGTCTGGGCAGGTTGTGCGGACAATACGGTGGTCATGGTTCGCTTCGCCTCTGGCAACTTTAAATCGAGTATCCAAATTGCCCGTTGCAGGACTGGATCACTGTCGGGAGCGATTGTGATTTCTTTCTTGAATGATGTGAACTTTTAATTTTTTTGCGGTCTTGGCGTGCTCGTTCGTCTTCTGAGTGTATTGAATCGCGAATCTGGGTGGCTGCTTGTGCGAAACTATGCAGCATGCGCTAGGACTAATCCTCAGCCGGGCACCTTAAGCAATGCTGCACTAAGGTGCTGTACACCTATTTATTTGTCGTTGGGAGCAACAGTACATGCAGTTGGGAATTATTGGATTGGGCCGTATGGGCGGGAATATCGCGCGGCGTCTGATGCTCAATGGGCATACAACCGTGGTTTTTGACCGCAATACCGACTTTGTCAGTGCCCTCGAGCAGGAAGGCGCCACAGGCGTCACCGACTTGCCGGCGCTGGTAGCTGGCCTTGCCAAGCCCCGTGCTGTCTGGGTGATGCTGCCGTCCGGTGCGCCGACCGAAGACACCATCGAGACCCTGAGCCAACTGCTCGACGCCGGTGACATCATCATCGACGGCGGCAACACCTTTTATAAAGATGACATCCGTCGTTCCCGGGCGCTGGCCGAAAAAGGCCTGCAGTACGTTGACGTCGGAACTTCGGGCGGCGTCTGGGGCCTGGAGCGCGGTTACTGCATGATGATTGGCGGCGACACTGAAGTCGTTAAACATCTGGACCCGCTGTTCGCCGCACTTGCACCGGGTATGGGCGATATTGCGCGCACCAAAGACCGTGTTTCTGAAGATGATCGCGCAGAGCGTGGTTATATCCATGCAGGCCCTGCGGGTGCCGGGCACTTCGTCAAGATGGTGCACAACGGTATTGAGTACGGCCTGATGCAGGCATACGCCGAAGGCTTCAACCTGATGAAGATGAAGGGCGGTGAGAATCTGCCGGAAGATCAGCGTTTTGACCTGAACCTGGGTGATATCGCCGAAGTGTGGCGTCGTGGCAGTGTCGTGTCGTCCTGGTTGCTGGATCTGACCGCCGATGCCCTGGCCACCGACGCGCCGCTTGACGGCTACTCGGGCGCCGTGGCGGACAGCGGTGAAGGCCGCTGGACCATCGAAGCGGCCATGGAGCAGTCGACCCCGGTACCGGTATTGTCGAACGCCTTGTTTGCCCGCTATAGCTCACGCCAGCAAAGCCTGTATGGCGACAAATTGTTGTCGGCCATGCGCTTTGGTTTCGGCGGCCATGTGGAGACACCTAAGAAATGACCGATCAGTCCAGCAAATCCAACACCAAACCGGCACCGCCTACCACGCTGTTCCTGTTTGGGGCTCACGGTGATCTGGTCAAGCGCTTGCTGATGCCGGCGCTGTACAACTTGAGTCGCGATGGTTTGCTGGACGATGGTTTGCATATTGTGGGCGTCGACCACAATGCAATCAGTGATGAGGGCTTTGCCAAAAAGCTGGAGGACTTCATTCGCAATGAAGCCGCCAGCAAAGTGGATCATCCTGAGGGCCAGGGCTTGAATGCCCAATTGTGGGCTTCGCTGGCGAAGAACATCAGTTACGTGCAGGGCGATTTTCTGGATGACAGCACCTATGCCGCGCTGGAACAGAAGATCATCGCCAGTGGCACCGGCAACGCGGTGTTCTACCTGGCCACTGCCCCCCGCTTTTTCAGCGAAGTGGTGCAGCGGCTGGGTGCTGGCGGGTTGCTAAAAGAAACCCCGGAAGCTTTTCGCCGGGTAGTTATTGAAAAACCTTTTGGCTCAGACGTTGAAACGGCGCAGGCATTGAATGCCTGTCTGCTGACCGTCATGAGCGAGAAGCAGATCTACCGGATTGACCATTACCTGGGCAAGGAAACAGTCCAGAACATTCTGGTCAGCCGATTCTCCAACGGGCTTTTCGAATCCTTCTGGAACAATCATTACATCGACCATGTACAGATCACCGCGGCAGAAACCGTCGGGGTCGAGACACGTGGCAGTTTTTACGAGCACACCGGCGCACTGCGCGACATGCTGCCCAATCATTTGTTTCAACTGCTGGCGATGGTGGCAATGGAGCCCCCCGCAGCTTTTGGCGCCGATGCGGTGCGGGGTGAAAAGGCCAAGGTGATTGGAGCAATCCGCCCCTGGTCGAAGGAAGAAGCGCTGAAAAACTCGGTGCGCGGGCAATACACCCAGGGTGAGTCCGGTGGCAAACCGGTCGTGGGGTATCGCGAAGAGAACAACGTGGCCCCTGACAGCAACACTGAAACCTTTGTCGCGCTCAAGGTCATGATCGATAACTGGCGCTGGGTCGGCGTGCCATTTTATCTGCGTACCGGCAAGCGCATGAGTGCCCGTGATACTGAAATCGCAATTTGCTTCAAACCCGCGCCTTATGCGCAGTTCCGTGACACCGAAGTAGACCGGCTGCAGCCAAACTATTTGCGGATCCAGATTCAGCCCAACGAAGGCATGTGGTTTGACCTTCAGGCGAAGCGACCGGGGCCGGGGCTGAAAATGGCTAATATCGCCCTTGGATTTGCGTACAAAGACTTCTTCGAAATGCAGCCTTCCACCGGCTACGAGACATTGATCTACGACTGCCTGACGGGCGATCAGACCTTGTTTCAGCGCGCTGACAATATTGAAAACGGCTGGCGCGGTGTGCAGCCATTTCTCGATGCATGGCGTGAACACACGGACGTGCAGTCCTATCCGGCTGGACAGGATGGTCCCGAAGCAGCAAAACAACTGCTGGCACGCGATGGTCGCGCTTGGCTGAACATAGGATGAGTGACGTGAAGCAAGAGTCCATTGAGCTGGTGCTGAGTGACATGGATGGCACCCTGCTGTCGCCTGACCACAGCCTCAGTCCTCGCAACCTGGCTGCAGTGAAAAAGCTGCAGGCGGCGGGTGTTCATTTCACGCTGGCCTCCGGCAGACCGCCCAGAGCCATGCGCGAGATCAGCCAGCAACTGGGCATTGAATTGCCGGTCGCCGGGTTTAATGGCGGGCTGCTGGTCAACGCCCAGGGCGAATACCTGCAGTCCCATCATGTGCACTATGAAGGGGTGCTAAAGACCCTGGCCCTGTTGGCGGAACACCCGGTTGAGGTCTGGCTGTTTGTCGATGAAGACTGGCTGGTACGTGATCCGTCCGGCGAAATGGTCGCTCACGAGCAGCACGGCCTCGGGTATGCGCCGAAGGTGGTTCAAAGCTATGAGCCTTATCTGCACAAGGTGCACAAGATCGTAGCCACCTGCAGCGATGCGCCGTTATTGCTGGACCTTGAACAGCGCTTGCAACCGGTGTTGAGCGGGCTCGCGGTCGCCAGTCGCTCACAGGCCCGTTATCTGGATATCACCGCACTCAAAGCCAACAAAGGCGATGCGCTGGTGGCTCTGGCCGAGTTTCTGGATGTGCCGCTGGTGCGCACGGCGGCCATCGGCGATGGCGGCAATGATCCGGCGATGTTTCATCGGGCAGGGATTTCGATTGCCATGGGCCAGGCCCCGGAAGAAATACGCAAGCAGGCGATGTACGTGACGGGCAGCAACCTTGAAGACGGTGTCGCCCAGGCGATCGAGCGTTTTATTCTGTAGCCCGGTTTTTGGCGTAATAACGGCCTGCCTGAGGCCCGCAGTGCTTGTTATAGTCCGCGACTTATTGACCGGCACTGCGCCCCACAAAGGATTGAGCTTATGTCCGACTACCAGGCTTTCAAGGTTGAGTTACAGGGCAGCATCGCCCACGTGCAGATCAATCGACCTGAGAAGGTCAATGCGATGAATGCGGCGTTCTGGAGCGAAATCGTCGAAATCTTTCAATGGATCGATGAAACCGATGCCGTCCGCGTAGTGGTACTCAGTGGGGCGGGCAAGCACTTTTCGGCCGGTATTGATCTGATGTTGCTGGCCTCTGTGGCCAATGAACTGGGCAAGGATGTAGGGCGTAACGCGCGTTTACTGCGGCGTAAAATTCTGCAGATGCAGGCCTCGTTCAATGCAGTCGATGGGTGCCGCAAGCCAGTTCTGGCAGCCATTCAGGGTTATTGCCTGGGGGGTGCCATTGACCTGATCGCCGCCTGCGACATGCGCTATGCAGCAGCAGATGCGCAGTTCTCGATCAAGGAAATCGACATGGGCATGGCTGCCGATGTCGGCACACTGCAACGTCTGCCCCGCATCATCGGCGATGGCATGCTGCGTGAAATGGCCTACACCGGGCGCATGGTGCTCGCTGACGAGGCGCGTACGATCGGCCTGGTCAATCGGGTCTACAGTGATCATCAGGCGTTGCTCGAAGGCGTTATGGCGATCGCGCAAGAGATCTCCGGCAAGTCGCCGATTGCCATTGGCGGGACCAAGCAGATGATCGGTTATATGCGTGATCACCGTGTAGATGACGGTCTGGAGTATGTCGCGACATGGAACGCGGCCATGCTCCAGTCAAGCGACTTGCGGTTGGCGATGACCGCACATATGACCAAGCAAAAGCCTGAATTTCTCGACTGACACTTTTTAACCTGACCAAGGATCGTTTCATGACACCGCGTTGGACCACGGCAGTACTGGATGCAGACCTACCTGGCGGCCTGGCTGTGGTGCGCGGCCCCGACGGATTTCTGCTTGACGATAATGGCCCGCTGTTCCCCCGTGAATGGCTCAAGCGTCAGGACCTGCCGCTGCTGGCCGAGCATGGTATCGGGCATCTGGACGGCGAGCCGGTATATCTGCTGGAGCTGGAGCGTCCGGCGCAGGTTGAAGGCTGCCGCTGGCAGGGCTTGCGGGCTTTTATGCTGGAGGGCGATCACACCCTTTACAAGGTCCTGGGCTACGCCGCGCAAATAGGCACCTGGGCCACAGAGCATCGTTTCTGTGGCAGTTGCGGGCGGGCCATGACGCAGGTACCCGGGGAACGTGCGATGTACTGCGCGCCCTGTAACCTGCGCAGTTATCCGCGTATTTCGCCGAGCATGATTGTATTGATTACCCGGGGCGATGAGGTGCTGCTGGCGCGTTCGCCGCGCTTTGTGCCGGGGGTATATAGCACGCTGGCGGGATTCGCCGAGCCGGGGGAGTCGGCGGAAGATTGCCTGATTCGCGAGGTGCGTGAAGAAGTGCAGCTGGAGGTTACGAATATCCAGTACATGGGCAGTCAGTGCTGGCCATTTCCGCATTCGATGATGCTGGGTTTTCATGCGGAATATGCAGGGGGCGATATCGTACCCCAAGCGGACGAGATAGAAGATGCACAGTGGTTCAATGTGCATCATTTACCGCCGCTGCCAGCATCGCGCTCGATTGCGCGCTATCTCATCGACCTGTATGTGGCGCGGCGCTTAGGCCTGGCCGAACCAGTGTTGCCAGGCTAGGCGTACAGTCAGTCCCAGGACCACGGTGATAAACACCGGGCGAATGAATTTGGCCCCGCCGCTGATCGCGCTGCGGGCGCCAAAGAAAGCACCGACCATTACGGCAAAGCCCATGGTCAGGCCGATCACCCAGTCCACATGCCCCGAAAAAACAAATACCGACAGCGCCGCAATGTTGCTGACGAAGTTCATGCTGCGGGCCACGCCGCTGGCCTTCACCAGGTCGATGGGATACATCAGCATGCTGCTGACGGTCCAGAAGGCGCCTGTTCCGGGGCCGGCTACGCCGTCATAGAAGCCCAGACCCAGGCCTTGTGGCAGCTGCCATTTCTTTTTGATCGGTGCATCGTTGTCGATCGGGGTTTTGGGTGTGCCACCGAACAACAGATACAGGCCACAGCCAAAAACAATCACCGGCAGCATCTTGTTCAGCCACTCGGCGGGCATGTAATGGGCCACGATGGCACCGATCAGTGCGCCTGCCAAAGTCCCGAAAATAGCCAGCTTCCACTCTCTGGGATGGAATAGTTTGCGTCGATAGAACGTAAAGCTGGCAGTGGCCGAGCCGAACGTCGAACTGAGTTTGTTAGTGCCCAGCACCAGGTGCGGGGGCAAGCCGGCAGTGAGCAAGGCCGGGGTGGTGAGCAGGCCACCGCCACCGGCAATGGCATCGATAAAGCCGGCCACAAAGGCCACTGCGGCCAGAATGGCGAGGGTGGTCAAATCTACGCTGAGTTCAAAAGGCATGGGATCGACTTAATTCGGCGGGGCGTACGGCGCACAAGCGCGGGAAGGGCGTCATCTTACCGATAACGGTCGACAGCGGCGATAGACCTTTTGCGCTCGAAAAGTGTTGTCGGGCCAACAGTCATTCAACAAATAAGCGCCAGACAGACAGCTCGCGCCGGTTTCCTGTGGCGGTAAGAGCGGTTTAGACCTGTTGGCATAGATGCTGCTCTGTGGTTAGGACATTTCCTAACGCCGAGATCATGCCAATGAGTCAGCAAGCCATAAAATTTGCCTACTGGGTGCCTAACGTCAGCGGTGGTCTGGTGGTCAGCAAGATTGAGCAACGTACCGATTGGGGGATCGATTACAACCGCAAGCTGGCGCGCCTGGCGGAGGCGGCAGGTTTTGAATATGCCCTGACCCAGATCCGTTTCACTGCGGGTTACGGCGCAGAATTCCAGCACGAGTCGGTAGCGTTCAGCCACGCGCTATTGGCTGCTACCACCCACTTGAAAGTCATCGCTGCGATCCTGCCGGGGCCCTGGAAGCCTGCGCTGGCAGCCAAGCAACTGGCCACCATTGATCAGCTGACGGAGGGCCGGATTGCGGTCAATATTGTCAGTGGCTGGTTCAAGGGTGAATTCAATGCCATCGGTGAGCACTGGCTGGAGCATGACGAGCGCTACCGCCGCTCGGAGGAGTTCATTCGTGTCCTCAAGGGGATCTGGACCCAGGATAACTTCACCTTCAAAGGGGATTTCTACCGGGTCAACAATTACACCCTCAAGCCCAAGCCGCTGGGTTTGCCGCATCCGGAAATATTTCAGGGTGGCAGTTCGCGTGCTGCGCGGGATATGGCAGCCAGCGTATCGGACTGGTACTTCACCAATGGCAACACCCCGGAAGGGATCAAGGCACAGATCGACGACATTCGTGTCAAGGCGGCTGCCAACCAGCGCTCGGTGAAGGTCGGGGTGAATGCTTTTGTCATTGCCCGTGACACGGAGCAAGAGGCGCGGGCGGTGTTGCAGGAAATCATCGAAAATGCCGACGTTGAGGCGGTCCATGCCTTTGGTGACGCAGCGAAACAGGCGGGCAAGTCTTCAGTTGAGGGGGAAGGTAACTGGGCCAAGTCAACCTTTGAGGATCTGGTGCAGTACAACGATGGTTTTAAAACCAATTTGATTGGCACACCGCTGCAGATCGCACAGCGGATCGTGGCGCTCAAGGCCTTGGGCGTGGATCTGGTGCTGGCGGGGTTTCTGCATTTTCAGGAAGAGGTGGAGTATTTCGGACGTCGGGTGCTGCCTCTGGTAAGAGAGCTGGAAGCGCGCCGGCTCGAGGAATTAACCCCGGCTTGAGGGAAAGCCCGGCAGCAATGCCGGGTTGCTGCCGAGGTGTCCACTCACAACGCCGTTTGTGCATCAAGCCTTCGTGTGTTTACGGCCAGAGCCCCGAGTTTGATCAGACGAGTACGGGTGACATTGCGGCTCAAGCCCAGCAGTTTGGCAGTATGTACCTGGTTGTGATGGCAGAACTCGTAAGCCGCGCGCAACAGGCTGTCCTCTACGGTTTCGTGCAGGGCGCCAGGTTCTTCTTCGAACAGCTTTTGAAATGCACGCTGTAACAAGTGGTCAGTGGTGGTGGATGGTTGTGGCGCAGCAGGCTCCAGGCGTTTGCTGCGTGACTGCGACAGGCGCAAGTCCCGGGCGGTGATGGTCTGATTGCTGCACAGGAGCAAGCTGTGGTGCACGACGTTTTCAAGCTCGCGAATATTGCCCTGCCAGGGGTGATCCATAAGCACCTGTTCAGCGCATGTACTTAATGCTGTAGGGCCGTGTTGCAGTCGTTGCCGATAGGTTTGAAGGAAATGCCTTGCCAGCGGCAGGATGTCGCCCTGGCGCTCGCGCAAGGGCTGCAGAACAAGGCTGACCACGTTCAGCCGGTAATACAGATCTTCGCGAAAGTGACCGGCATCGATAGCCTGCTCCAGATTCACATTGGTTGCCGCCAGCACGCGAACATTGATCGGCGTGCTTTTGCGCGACCCAAGCCGCACCACCTCTTGCTCTTGCAGCACACGTAACAGTTTCACTTGAATGGGCAATGGTAAATCGCCGATTTCGTCCAGAAACAACGTGCCGCCGTTAGCCTCTTCAAACCAGCCGGCCTTAGCCCCGAGTGCACCGGTGAATGCCCCTTTCTCATGGCCGAACAGCTCGGCTTCGACCAGAGATTCGGAGAAGGCTCCGCAGTTTACCGCCACAAACGGTTGTTGATGGCGGTGGCTGAGCTGGTGAATATGGCGGGCGACAATCTCTTTGCCGGTGCCGGTTTCTCCGATGATCAACACACTGGCATCACTGGGGGCTATTTGTTGTAGATGCGCGAGCAACGCCTTGGAGGCAGGGTCTGCAAAAACCTGGGCTGTGGCCCGTATGGAGGTCGCGAGTGCCGGAGTGGCAGGCAGTGTTAAAAGCTGCATGTACAGCTCCTTTTATCGGGGGAGGGCTATACCCACAAAAGGAAAGCCGAAGGCTGCTTTATAAAGAGCTTTTGTTATTCCGTAAACTAACGTAATTCCATATTTATATATCCTTATGGCATATCAGACTTGCGCAGACAGGTACTTTTAGCGCTTTATAGGGCTATGGTTTTTTGATCTCGTGAATTTTGGAAGGCTCCTACGACATTTGTTGAAGCGGCTTCTTTTGTCACCCAGGTTAATCGGGTATTTCTAATGGCCACGTTTTCAAGGTGGCTTCACTCTTCTGATATCAAGCACTGCCTGATTCCGGAACGCTCAGTAGGTTTGCACAATGAACAAAAGACCTCTTTATTTCGATTACGCTGCCACCACACCCGTGGACGCTCGTGTCATTCAGGTGATGGTCGATTGTCTTGGCTTTGAAGGAAACTTTGGCAACCCGGCCTCGGGCTCACATGTTTTCGGTCAGCAGGCCCGAGGCTCGGTGGAGCTGGCTCGCGAACAGGTTGCACAGCTGATCAATGCCAGGGCCGAGCACATTATCTGGACCTCGGGTGCTACCGAGTCCAATAACCTTGCGTTGAAGGGTGTGGCACTGGCCAGCGGCAAGGCGCGCGGGCACATCATCACCAGTCAGATTGAACACAAGGCGGTGCTGGACACGGCCAGGTTCCTCGAGGAGTCAGGATTTGATGTGACGTATCTGGCGCCCGACAGCCATGGGCTTGTGAGCGCGCAGCAAGTCAGCGATGCGTTGCGAGAGGACACTCTGCTGGTGTCGCTGATGCTGGTGAACAATGAGCTCGGGACAGTGAATGACATCCCGGGTATTGGTTTACGGGTTCGCGAACACGGTGCGTTGTTTCATGTTGATGCCGCCCAGGGCGCTGGCAAGGTAGCCATCGACCTGGAGGCGTGGGCCGTGGATCTGATGTCGTTTTCGGGGCACAAGGTTTACGGGCCCAAGGGGATTGGCGCCCTGTATGTGGGGCCACGGGCACAGGATCGTTTGCAGGCCCAGATCCATGGTGGCGGTCATGAGTCGGGGCTGCGCTCCGGAACCCTGGCCACTCACCAGATAGCCGGCATGGGGGCTGCTTTTGCCCTGGTCAGCGAATCATTTGCCCAGGAGCTGGCGCATATCGGCGCTCTGCGTCAGCGGTTGCTGGAGCAGTTGGCCGATGTGCCGGGGGTGCAATGCAATGGCTGTCCAACGCAACGAATTCCCCATACCTTGAGCCTGACCTTCAGCGAAGGGCATTTCAACAGTTCGGCATTGAGCGCTGTGCTGGCGTATTCGGCTACTTCGGCATGTAACTCGGCCAGTAAAACCCCGTCCCATGTGTTGCTCGCGCTGGGCCATGATGCTGAAAAAGCCGGTCGAACCATTCGATTGAGTCTCGGGCGCTTTACCCGCGAGCAGGATATTGATGTTGCAGTAAATGCGATTAAAGCAGCCGTTACCGCGCCTGCACCTTTCTGGGCGGTTGCCCAGTCTTAGCCGCTGATTCATTATCCGGAGGGAATAATATTAGTAGTGACTAGCAGGAGGCGGAATGAGTACTCAGTCGTTGAATCCGGGATTGGTAGTGCAGCGTTTGGCGCGCGCCAGAGCCTTGATGAGCCAGAACGGAATACAGGCACTGTTGGTACCCTCGGCCGACCCCCATCTTTCAGAATACTTGCCCGCCTATTGGCAGGGCCGGCAATGGTTGTCGGGTTTTCACGGTTCAGTCGGCACTTTGATTGTGACCCCGACCTTTGCCGGTCTTTGGGCTGACAGCCGTTACTGGGAGCAGGCGGCCAAAGAGCTTGCCGGTAGTACCATCGAACTGGTCAAGCTGATGCCAGGTCAACCGGGGCCACTGGAGTGGCTGGCCGAGCAGGCACCTGAAGGTGCTGTGGTAGCGGTTGATGGGGCGGTGCTGGCACTGGCCTCTGCACGAACACTGGAAAGCAAACTCAAAGAGCGCGGTGCCGTTTTACGCACAGATATCGATCTGCTGGGGCTGGTCTGGGAGGATCGTCCTGCGCTGCCGGTCCAGGCGGTGTATGAGCATCTACCGCCACAAGCAACAGTCAGTCGCGTGGACAAACTGGCACAGTTGCGTAACTCACTGGTGCAGCGCAAGGCCGATGCGCATTTCATAGCAACCCTCGATGACATTGCATGGTTGTTTAACCTGCGTGGCTCGGATGTTTCTTTCAACCCGGTATTTGTTTCGTTTGCATTGATCGACTCGGCGCAAGCCACCTTGTTTGTGGACCTGAACAAGGTCAGTCCCGCCCTGCAAGAGACACTTGGGCGTGATGGTATTGAGCTGCGCGAGTACGTTGAAATCAATGACGCGCTGGCAGCATTGTCAGCATCGACCCGGCTACTGGTGGATCCGGCGCGGGTGACCTGCGGCTTGCTCAGCCATCTGCACCCTGACGTGACGCTGGTGGAAGGGCTGAACCCGACTACCCTGGCCAAGTCGCAGAAGAGTCTGGACGACGCGTTTCATATCCGTCAGGCCATGGAGCAGGATGGTGCTGCTCTTTGTGAGTTTTTTGCCTGGCTGGAAACTGCTCTGGGGCGTGAGCGCATCACCGAATTGACCATTGATGAGCAGTTGACCGCTGCCCGTGCGCGTCGCCCGGGGTACGTGTCGCTGAGCTTCAACACTATCGCTGCCTTTAATGCCAATGGCGCAATGCCGCACTATCACGCGACTGAGCAAGAACATGCCGTGATTGAAGGGGATGGCCTGCTGTTAATAGATTCTGGCGGTCAATACCTGGGCGGAACCACTGACATTACCCGGATGGTACCGATTGGCACCTTGAGCGCGGAGCAAAAGCGCGATTGCACCCGTGTCCTTAAAGGCGTGATTGCCTTGTCCAGGGCCCAGTTTCCAAAAGGTATCTTGTCGCCCTTGCTGGACTCGATTGCCAGAGCTCCGATTTGGGCTGAAAGCGTGGATTACGGACACGGAACCGGGCATGGCGTGGGCTACTTCCTGAATGTGCATGAGGGTCCTCAGGTCATTGCCTATCAGGCCGCGCCGGCACCCCATACAGCAATGCAGCCGGGAATGATTACCTCCATTGAACCCGGGACATATCGTCCGGGGCGCTGGGGTGTGCGCATTGAAAACCTGGTATTGAATCGCGAGGCGGGCGCCTCGGAGTTCGGTTCGTTTCTCAAGTTTGAAACATTGACCCTGTGTCCGATCGATAGCCGTTGCCTGGAACCCGGCCTGCTCACCCGTGAAGAGCTGGAGTGGTTCGATGCTTATCATGCACAGGTGCGTGAACGCTTGAGCCCGCTGCTTGAAGGGGCTGCGCTGGAGTGGCTGCTGGCGCGAACGGTGCCTCTTTCGAAAGTTGCCTGAGGCAGTTCTGAAGCGCGGCCAGCTTGCTCAGCTGCGCTTCAGAATGTTCAAGGCTGTCACTTGCAGAGCACAATCATGCTTCGGCTGGTGTATCCGGCAGGATTCAAGCCGAAAGGATAATCCCCTGGCTCCTGTGCGGTATCTCCAGATTTGGCAATCACTCTGTAGCCCTTGTCCCCGCAAGATTTGACGGCTTGGGCGTAGCACTTGTCCCACGAAGAGGATAAGCCGGAGCAGTTGATATGCAGGCCTCGTTTGCCATGTTTTACAGCTGGCTGGGAGGTTGCGGCGCAGCCGGCAACAGCAAGCACGGCTAAAACGGCCAAAATTCGTTTCATTCCTGTCCTTAAGCGTTTGCGTCGGGTTCACGGAGTGCGGGTGTGGATCAATCCTCTATCGTTGGCGTTTGAGGAAGTCCTTATCCGCGCCAAGCAACATTCATAACGAACAAACATCCCTTAAATGAGAGTCAATTACCAGACTTCTGTCAAATAGACGACTAATTGTCAGTCAATACCGGTTTCGAGTGGTTGCGCATCGTCAAGGTGGCTCCGATCGAAGCCATGATAATGCAAGAGATTGCCATCCATTGGCTAAAGGACAGGACCTCATTCAGAAACAACAGGCCTGACAGTGCACCGAAGGCGGGTTCAATACTCATAAGAGTGCCAAATGTACGCGTGGGCATGCGTGTCAAAGCAATCATCTCAAGAGTGTAGGGGAGGGCGGTGGACAATATTGCGACGCCAATGGCGATGGGGATCAAGCTTGGGGTCAGCAAGGCGGCACCGGCATGGACAATCCCGATGGGGGCAATGAACAGCGCCGCGATCATTACGCCTAAAGCTGCTGTTTGCACACCGTTGTCAGCGCCGGCCTTTTGCCCGTATAGAATGTACAGCGCCCAGCAGACTCCGGCGCCCAGTGCATAGCCGGTGCCGACGGGGTCGAGGCCCTGAGTGCTTTCGCCGGTGGGGATAAGCAGTAGAAGTCCGATGATCGCCAGACCAATCCAGGCAAAGTCGATGGGCCTGCGCGAGGAATAAATAGCGACAGCCAGTGGTCCTGTGAACTCGAGCGCCACCGCAATCCCCAGTGGAACCGTACGCAGTGACATATAGAAGAGGAAGTTCATGCCCCCCAGCGCTATCCCGTAAACGATCACGGTTTTTAAGGATCTGGCGGTGAGCTTGGCTCTCCAGGGGCGCAGGATCAACAGCATGATAATGCTGGCGAACAGCAATCGCAGGGTTGTAGTGCCTTGGGCGCCTATTATGGGGAACATGCTTTTAGCCAGCGAAGCACCCGATTGTATCGAGGCCATGGCAATAAGCAGCAAGCCGACGGGGAATAGTGTCGATGCAAGGCTTTGGGTGAGCTTGGTCATTACGTGGTGGGCCCGGGCTATAGGTGTCAGAAGCAGCGCATCATGCTCAAATAAGGCTCGATGTGCAATATAGTGCGCAAATGAGGGCTTTTCATTGTCTATTAAGGTGCTTTGTTAAATAGTCGCAACGAATGCTTGACTCAGAATTCCAACGGCCTATAATTCGCCCACTTCCGGCGCAGTCGAAACGGAAAACTCCTTGAGTTTCAATGAGTTGGATGGTTCTTCGGCAGTGTCAGCTTCAAGTCATCGAAGCAGGAAATGAGGTGTTGACAGCAGCGTGTAACGCTGTAGAATTCGCCTCCCGCTAACGAGAGATCGAAAGCGCAAGTGGTTGATGTTACAAAGGAAACTTTGAAAACATCTGAAAATAACCACTTGACAGCAACAGAGGCTGCTGTAGAATGCGCGCCTCGGTTGAGCGAAAGCTTAACCAACCGCTCTTTAACAACTGAATCAAGCAATTCGTGTGGGTGCTTGTGGAGTCAGACTGATAGTCAACAAGATTATCAGCATCACAAGTTACTCCGCGAGAAATCAAAGATGTAACCAACGATTGCTGAGCCAAGTTTAGGGTTTCTTAAAAACCCAAAGATGTTTGAACTGAAGAGTTTGATCATGGCTCAGATTGAACGCTGGCGGCAGGCCTAACACATGCAAGTCGAGCGGTAGAGAGGTGCTTGCACCTCTTGAGAGCGGCGGACGGGTGAGTAATACCTAGGAATCTGCCTGGTAGTGGGGGATAACGTTCGGAAACGGACGCT
Source organism: Pseudomonas paraversuta (assembly GCF_904067025.1). NCBI lineage: Bacteria > Pseudomonadati > Pseudomonadota > Gammaproteobacteria > Pseudomonadales > Pseudomonadaceae > Pseudomonas > Pseudomonas paraversuta. The sequence goes on along the minus strand of NZ_CAJFDA010000001.1, from coordinate 3,440,762 downwards.
AATACCGCATACGTCCTACGGGAGAAAGCAGGGGACCTTCGGGCCTTGCGCTATCAGATGAGCCTAGGTCGGATTAGCTAGTTGGTGAGGTAATGGCTCACCAAGGCTACGATCCGTAACTGGTCTGAGAGGATGATCAGTCACACTGGAACTGAGACACGGTCCAGACTCCTACGGGAGGCAGCAGTGGGGAATATTGGACAATGGGCGAAAGCCTGATCCAGCCATGCCGCGTGTGTGAAGAAGGTCTTCGGATTGTAAAGCACTTTAAGTTGGGAGGAAGGGCATTAACCTAATACGTTAGTGTTTTGACGTTACCGACAGAATAAGCACCGGCTAACTCTGTGCCAGCAGCCGCGGTAATACAGAGGGTGCAAGCGTTAATCGGAATTACTGGGCGTAAAGCGCGCGTAGGTGGTTTGTTAAGTTGAATGTGAAATCCCCGGGCTCAACCTGGGAACTGCATCCAAAACTGGCAAGCTAGAGTATGGTAGAGGGTAGTGGAATTTCCTGTGTAGCGGTGAAATGCGTAGATATAGGAAGGAACACCAGTGGCGAAGGCGACTACCTGGACTGATACTGACACTGAGGTGCGAAAGCGTGGGGAGCAAACAGGATTAGATACCCTGGTAGTCCACGCCGTAAACGATGTCAACTAGCCGTTGGGAGTCTTGAACTCTTAGTGGCGCAGCTAACGCATTAAGTTGACCGCCTGGGGAGTACGGCCGCAAGGTTAAAACTCAAATGAATTGACGGGGGCCCGCACAAGCGGTGGAGCATGTGGTTTAATTCGAAGCAACGCGAAGAACCTTACCAGGCCTTGACATCCAATGAACTTTCTAGAGATAGATTGGTGCCTTCGGGAACATTGAGACAGGTGCTGCATGGCTGTCGTCAGCTCGTGTCGTGAGATGTTGGGTTAAGTCCCGTAACGAGCGCAACCCTTGTCCTTAGTTACCAGCACGTAATGGTGGGCACTCTAAGGAGACTGCCGGTGACAAACCGGAGGAAGGTGGGGATGACGTCAAGTCATCATGGCCCTTACGGCCTGGGCTACACACGTGCTACAATGGTCGGTACAAAGGGTTGCCAAGCCGCGAGGTGGAGCTAATCCCATAAAACCGATCGTAGTCCGGATCGCAGTCTGCAACTCGACTGCGTGAAGTCGGAATCGCTAGTAATCGTGAATCAGAATGTCACGGTGAATACGTTCCCGGGCCTTGTACACACCGCCCGTCACACCATGGGAGTGGGTTGCACCAGAAGTAGCTAGTCTAACCCTCGGGAGGACGGTTACCACGGTGTGATTCATGACTGGGGTGAAGTCGTAACAAGGTAGCCGTAGGGGAACCTGCGGCTGGATCACCTCCTTAATCGACGACATCAGCTGCTCCATAAGTTCCCACACGAATTGCTTGATTCATTGAAGAAGACGGTAGAAGCAACGTTAAATCGTGGCTTCTCTATCGTAAAGCTTAGAAATGAACATTCCATCAGATGGTGGTGAATGTTGATTTCTGATCTTTTGATTAGATCGTTCTTTAAAAATTTGGGTATGTAATAGAAAGTTAGACTGGATAACACTTTCACTGGTGTTTATTCAGGCTAAGGTAAAATTTGTGAACGTTCTTAATTGAACATGCGAATTTTCGGCGAATGTCGTCTTCATAGTATAACCAGATTGCTTGGGGTTATATGGTCAAGTGAAGAAGCGCATACGGTGGATGCCTTGGCAGTCAGAGGCGATGAAAGACGTGGTAGCCTGCGAAAAGCTTCGGGGAGTCGGCAAACAGACTTTGATCCGGAGATGTCTGAATGGGGGAACCCACCTAACATAAGTTAGGTATCTTAAGCTGAATACATAGGCTTAAGAAGCGAACCAGGGGAACTGAAACATCTAAGTACCCTGAGGAAAAGAAATCAACCGAGATTCCCTTAGTAGTGGCGAGCGAACGGGGACCAGCCCTTAAGCTGTATTGATGTTAGCGGAACGCTCTGGAAAGTGCGGCCATAGTGGGTGATAGCCCTGTACGCGAAAACATCTTTGCAGTGAAATCGAGTAGGACGGAGCACGAGAAACTTTGTCTGAATATGGGGGGACCATCCTCCAAGGCTAAATACTACTGACTGACCGATAGTGAACTAGTACCGTGAGGGAAAGGCGAAAAGAACCCCGGAGAGGGGAGTGAAATAGATCCTGAAACCGTATGCGTACAAGCAGTGGGAGCCCACTTTGTTGGGTGACTGCGTACCTTTTGTATAATGGGTCAGCGACTTATTTTCAGTGGCAAGCTTAACCGAATAGGGGAGGCGTAGCGAAAGCGAGTCTTAATAGGGCGTCTAGTCGCTGGGAATAGACCCGAAACCGGGCGATCTATCCATGGGCAGGTTGAAGGTTGGGTAACACTAACTGGAGGACCGAACCGACTACCGTTGAAAAGTTAGCGGATGACCTGTGGATCGGAGTGAAAGGCTAATCAAGCTCGGAGATAGCTGGTTCTCCTCGAAAGCTATTTAGGTAGCGCCTCATGTATCACTGTAGGGGGTAGAGCACTGTTTCGGCTAGGGGGTCATCCCGACTTACCAAACCGATGCAAACTCCGAATACCTACAAGTGCCGAGCATGGGAGACACACGGCGGGTGCTAACGTCCGTCGTGAAAAGGGAAACAACCCAGACCGTCAGCTAAGGTCCCAAAGTTATGGTTAAGTGGGAAACGATGTGGGAAGGCTTAGACAGCTAGGAGGTTGGCTTAGAAGCAGCCACCCTTTAAAGAAAGCGTAATAGCTCACTAGTCGAGTCGGCCTGCGCGGAAGATTTAACGGGGCTCAAACCATACACCGAAGCTACGGGTATCATCTTAGGATGATGCGGTAGAGGAGCGTTCTGTAAGCCTGTGAAGGTGAGTTGAGAAGCTTGCTGGAGGTATCAGAAGTGCGAATGCTGACATGAGTAACGATAATGGGTGTGAAAAACACCCACGCCGAAAGACCAAGGTTTCCTGCGCAACGTTAATCGACGCAGGGTTAGTCGGTCCCTAAGGCGAGGCTGAAAAGCGTAGTCGATGGAAAACAGGTTAATATTCCTGTACTTCTGGTTATTGCGATGGAGGGACGGAGAAGGCTAGGCCAGCTTGGCGTTGGTTGTCCAAGTTTAAGGTGGTAGGCTGGAATCTTAGGTAAATCCGGGATTCTAAGGCCGAGAGCTGATGACGAGTTAACTTTTAGTTAACGAAGTGGTTGATGCCATGCTTCCAAGAAAAGCTTCTAAGCTTCAGGTAACCAGGAACCGTACCCCAAACCGACACAGGTGGTTGGGTAGAGAATACCAAGGCGCTTGAGAGAACTCGGGTGAAGGAACTAGGCAAAATGGCACCGTAACTTCGGGAGAAGGTGCGCCGGTGAGGGTGAAGCATTTACTGCGTAAGCCCACGCCGGTCGAAGATACCAGGCCGCTGCGACTGTTTATTAAAAACACAGCACTCTGCAAACACGAAAGTGGACGTATAGGGTGTGACGCCTGCCCGGTGCCGGAAGGTTAATTGATGGGGTTAGCTAACGCGAAGCTCTTGATCGAAGCCCCGGTAAACGGCGGCCGTAACTATAACGGTCCTAAGGTAGCGAAATTCCTTGTCGGGTAAGTTCCGACCTGCACGAATGGCGTAACGATGGCGGCGCTGTCTCCACCCGAGACTCAGTGAAATTGAAATCGCTGTGAAGATGCAGTGTATCCGCGGCTAGACGGAAAGACCCCGTGAACCTTTACTATAGCTTTGCACTGGACTTTGAATTTGCTTGTGTAGGATAGGTGGGAGGCTTTGAAGTGTGGACGCCAGTCTGCATGGAGCCAACCTTGAAATACCACCCTGGCAACTTTGAGGTTCTAACTCAGGTCCGTTATCCGGATCGAGGACAGTGTATGGTGGGTAGTTTGACTGGGGCGGTCTCCTCCTAAAGAGTAACGGAGGAGTACGAAGGTGCGCTCAGACCGGTCGGAAATCGGTCGTAGAGTATAAAGGCAAAAGCGCGCTTGACTGCGAGACAGACACGTCGAGCAGGTACGAAAGTAGGTCTTAGTGATCCGGTGGTTCTGTATGGAAGGGCCATCGCTCAACGGATAAAAGGTACTCCGGGGATAACAGGCTGATACCGCCCAAGAGTTCATATCGACGGCGGTGTTTGGCACCTCGATGTCGGCTCATCACATCCTGGGGCTGAAGCCGGTCCCAAGGGTATGGCTGTTCGCCATTTAAAGTGGTACGCGAGCTGGGTTTAGAACGTCGTGAGACAGTTCGGTCCCTATCTGCCGTGGACGTTTGAGATTTGAGAGGGGCTGCTCCTAGTACGAGAGGACCGGAGTGGACGAACCTCTGGTGTTCCGGTTGTCACGCCAGTGGCATTGCCGGGTAGCTATGTTCGGGAAAGATAACCGCTGAAAGCATCTAAGCGGGAAACTTGCCTCAAGATGAGATCTCACTGGAACCTTGAGTTCCCTAAAGGGCCGTCGAAGACTACGACGTTGATAGGTTGGGTGTGTAAGCGCTGTGAGGCGTTGAGCTAACCAATACTAATTGCCCGTGAGGCTTGACCATATAACACCCAAGCAATTTGCGTTCTTGGTGACAAGAACAGACAAGTTGCGGTGTGTGAAGACGATACAAACCGAAAGTTTGCACAACACACAAATCTATTACATACCCATTCGCTGGAACGTTAACCGTAAGGTAAACGCGCTGGCTACCGAATTTCTTGACGACCATAGAGCATTGGAACCACCTGATCCCATCCCGAACTCAGAAGTGAAACGATGCATCGCCGATGGTAGTGTGGGGTTTCCCCATGTGAGAGTAGGTCATCGTCAAGATTAAATTCCAAACCCCCTGTCTGCTCACGCAGACAGGGGGTTTGTTTTTGTGCCGAGAAAAGCCTGTTTCGACAGTGCTACAGGAATTTTTCCCGGGTCAGTGCAGTCCGCCAAATTTCAAATATAAAAAACCACCAATAAAGGTGGTTTTTTTATGCGAACTTTTTAGTCACCGTAATAAATACAGCCACTGGTGCAGGTTTCATGGATTCGAATCGCTGACAGTTCAGGAAGCAAAGGTTTCAGCTGTTGCCAGATCCATTTGGCTAATACTTCACTGGTCGGGTTTTCCAGCCCGGGAATATCATTCAAATAGTTATGATCAAGTTGCTCATAAAGCGGCTTGAAAATAGCCTTGATTTCCGAGAAATCGCGAATCCAGCCTGTTGCGGGGTCAATGTCACCGCTCAAGTGAATTGCAACCTTGAACGAGTGGCCATGTAAACGACCGCATTTATGCCCTTGCGGAACGAAAGGCAGGCGGTGCGCAGATTCGAAGGTAAACTCTTTGAAAATTTCCACAGTGTTTATAGCTCTTGAAAAGGTGGCTATCGCCTGGGCGATGAATGCAGGTCGCCAGTTTAACAGTTAACTCGACATGAGCGAGTATAGCGCTCTGCCACCTATCCAGCGGAGTGAGCAATTCAGCTTCAGTTAAGCCTGCAACGCTATGGTTTACGCATTTGTAGCGGGAAAACACACATACACCGGAGAGGCCGTTGAGGCTAGCGATGAGAGTACATGTGCGAGTGGGCACGGTTGTAGCGTTGATGCTTGGTGCGTTTTGTTCTTTGACCCTGGCGCGGGACTTGGGGCAGGACGAAGCATTACGTTTACGTGAGCAAGGTGAAATACTGCCTCTGGAGCAGCTCCTGCAAAGCGCTCTCCAGCGCCATCCAGGGGCAAAGCTGCTGGAGGTAGAGCTGGAAGAGGATGACGGCATTTATATTTATGAGGTCGAATTGTTAACGCCAAGTGGCGTCGTGCGAGAGATCAAGCTCAATGCCAGTAATGGCCAATTGCTCAAAGATAAGGTCGATGATTAATGCGTTTGTTGCTGGTTGAAGATCACGTTCCTTTGGCCGATGAACTGATGGCCTCCTTGACTCGCCAGGGTTATGCGGTCGATTGGCTGGCCGACGGTCGTGATGCCTTGCATCAGGGGCAGAGCGAGCCATATGACCTGATCATTCTCGATCTGGGTCTACCTGGGCTACCAGGTCTGGATGTGCTTAAACAATGGCGTGCCACAGGGCTGACAACACCGGTACTGATTTTGACCGCCCGCAGTTCCTGGTCGGAGCGCATTGATGGCCTGAAGGCCGGTGCCGATGATTATGTAACCAAGCCTTTTCATCCAGAAGAGCTGCAACTGCGGGTGCAGGCGTTATTACGGCGATCCCATGGCCAGTCGAATCAACCGCTATTGAAATCCGCGGGGCTGCAACTCGATGAGTCGCGCCAATGTGTCATCAATGAGGGGGCTGAAATACAGCTCACCGCCGCCGAGTTTCGTCTTTTGCGATACTTCATGCTGCATCCTCAACAGATTCTGTCCAAAAGCCACCTGGCTGAGCACCTCTATGATGGCGAGACCGAGCGCGACTCCAATGTGCTGGAGGTTCATGTGAACCATCTGCGCCGAAAACTGGGCCGTACAGTGATCGAAACTCGTCGCGGGCAGGGCTACATCTTTGGTACCGGCATCCAGTGAAGTCCATTCAGCGGCGTTTGAGCCTGGGTCTGATCAGTGTCCTGTTGATTGCCGGTCTGGTGGTCGGTCAGGTCAGTCTCTGGCTATTTGAAAATGGTCTTCAGCGCTATCTGGAGTCGGGGCTACAGAACGAGAGCGAGAACCTGTTGCTTGCCTTGAGCCGGGGCCCCCAGGGTTTGCAGCTGGATGAGCGCAGATTATCCCCGGCTTACCATCGACCTTTCTCCGGGCATTACTTCAGCATCCAGTTTGGTGACATCCATTGGCGCTCGCGCTCACTCTGGGATGCTCAATTGCCGCGACCCAGTCATCCGGGCCTAGACAGCAAGTTGCAAGAGGGGCCCGAAGGGCAGATGTTGCTGGTCTTGCGCAGTGACTATCAGCGTTTTGGCCACGCGGTTTCCATCAGTGTGGCCCAGGACTACACACCCATACGCGAAAGCTTCATGCAGGTTCAGCGCATAGGGTTGGCCATTGGCGTGTTCGCCCTGATCGTTATTTTGCTGTTGCAACGGCTCACGGTTAATCGGGCTTTGCGTCCCCTTGAAACGGCCCGCAAGCAGATCGCACAGTTACAGGCCGGACAACGTTCGAAACTCGACGCCCAGGTGCCCCTTGAGCTTGAGCCTTTAGTCACTCAGATAAACCACCTGTTGGCCCACACTGAAGACAATCTGAAGCGTTCACGTAATGCCTTGGGCAACCTGGGACACGCGTTAAAAACTCCGTTGGCAGTATTAATCAGCCTGGCCAAGGACAGCCGGCTGGATGCTTATCCCCAGATACAGAAAACCCTGCACGATCAGTTAGAACAGATCCAGCAACGTATGAGTCGGGAGCTTAATCGTGCCCGTCTGGCAGGCGATGCCTTGCCGGGCGCTCAATTCGATGTCGACGCCGAAATGCCGGGGTTGATGGCGACCCTTGGCATGATTCACGGCGGGCATTTGGAGTTAAGGCTAAACACCAGTCCAGGACTGCACATGCCTTGGGACCGTGAAGACATGCTCGAATTGCTCGGCAATCTATTGGACAACGCCTGCAAATGGGCGGATTCGCAAGTAGAACTGAACATCCGCCAGACCGCGGGCGGGTATGAGATTGAAGTCCAGGACGATGGGCCGGGCATACCCGAGACAGAGCGCGACCAGGTCATCAGCCGTGGAACACGGCTGGACGAGCAAACCAGTGGCCATGGATTGGGCCTGGGCATTGTGCGAGATATCGTGGATGTCTGGGGTGGGGAAATGCAGCTTGAAACGGGGGCGCTGGGCGGCTTGTCGGTGATGATCAGGCTACCCGCCCGCAGGAGCTGAAAATGACGGCGGCCCCGGGGCCGCCGTCAATCATGCCACTTCAGGTCAGACGCGGAACTGATCCATCAACTTTTGCTGCTGGTTGGCCAGTGAGTTCAGCGACTGGCTGACCCGTGCCGACTCATTGGCCTGTCCGGACAATGATTCCGTGACATCGCGGATGGTGGCCACATTGCTGTTGATCTCTTCAGCCACTGCACTCTGCTCTTCGGCGGCACTGGCAATCTGCAAGTTCATGTCGGTAATCACGCTCACGGCATCACCGATTTGCTGCAATGCCGTTACTGCCTGACCGACCTGCTCGACACTGCCCTGGGCCTGGCGATGGCTGTTGCCCATGGACGTCACTACATCCTTGGTGCCGATTTGCAGTTGTTCAATCACCTGTCGGGTTTCTTCCACCGACTCCTGGGTTCGTCGCGCCAAATTGCGCACTTCGTCAGCCACCACGGCAAAACCGCGCCCGGCTTCGCCTGCTCGGGCCGCCTCGATCGCAGCATTGAGGGCGAGTAAATTAGTCTGCTCGGCAATCGCGCGAATCACTTCCAGTACAGAACCGATTTTTTCGCTATTGGCCGCCAACCCTTCGACCTGGGTCATGGCTACGCTCATGTCGGCAGCCAGGTGGTCGATGCTGGACGTTGTACGGTCAATGATGGTCAGCCCCTGGCGTGTCGCCTGGTCGGCATCGCGCGCTGCCTGAGCAGCCTGCGCCGCACTGCGTGCGACATCTTGCGCCGTAGCGCTCATTTCATGGGAGGCAGTGGCAGCCTGATCGACCTGGCGGTACTGCTGCTCCATGCCGGCACTGGTCTGGGTGGCAATGGCCGCCGATTGATCGGCCGTATTGCGGGCATCCTGAACCGAATGTTTCACCTCGGCGATGATCGGCTGCAGCTTGTCGAGGAAGCGGTTGAACCAGCCTGCCAGCTGGCCCAGTTCGTCCTGCTTGTCGTAGGCCAGGCGTCGGGTCAGATCGCCTTCGCCGCTGGCAATGTCCTCAAGCATGCGCGCTACCCCCAGAATCGGTCGCGTCACACTGCGGGCCATCAGCCATACCAGCAGCAGGCCGATGATTGCTGCCAGAGAGCCCAGGCACAGCTCAATCAGGGTGCCTGCCTTATTGCGCTCGTCCAGTTCTGCTTGCAGCGCCTGGGCCGGCCCGACCAGTACCTTTTCCGGCACATCGAGTAACACCCCCCACGGCTTGCTGCCCGGGATCGGCAGGAACGGGGTCAGGATTTTCAACCGCTGGTGACCATGAATGCTCTGGGGCTCACCGCCGCTGGCCATCAGTTGACTCAACCGGGCACCATCGTCGGCGTCAATCTTATCCAGACGTTGGCCAAGCTTGCTCGCGTCGCTGCTAAAGCCGGCCAATATGCCTGCCGAGCTGACAATGCTGACGCTGGTCTGCCCGTCGTAAAGCTTCTGGCTGGCAAGCTGGCTCATGGTTTGCAGGCTGTTGAGGTTGATATCAACCGAGAGCGAGGCGATGACCTTGCCCTTGACCATCAGCGGAAAAACGATGCTGGTCAATAAAACGTTTTGCCCATCGATCGCGTAAAAGTAAGGTTCGATAATGCACGGCTGGAGCGTCGTACGCGGGCAGGTAAACCATGAATTATTCGCCTGGCCGCTGGGCCCGGTACTGGTATCGGTCATGTCGGTTTCAGGCAGTGCCATCGACGTCAGCTTGCCCGGCGTCGGTTGCGACCAGTAAAGGGCAAAACGACCCTTGTCGTTGCTGCCCAGCTCTGATTGATGGTCGAACAGCTGGTCCTTGCCGTCCAGCGCATTGGCTTCAAACACCAGGGACAAACCAAGCAAGTCGGGATTGGCCTGCAGGGCCGCTTTCACCTGTCGGGTCAGATCTTCACGCAGATCGAAAGCATCCAGAAAGCGCTTTTCCGATTGCTCACGTAAAAACAGGACTTGTCGTGCAAACCCGTTGCCGTATTGATAGGCGTCCATAAATTGGCGACTGATGGCCAACGCCTGAGCTTCGCCCTGGGCCTCAATACGGGCCTGTGCGGACTCATTGAGCATCTGCGTGCTTGAGGCCTCCACCAGATCGGCCGTGTAATCCATGCGGTAGAGGGAAAGTCCCACCAGAAGAGCGACGATACCCAGCAGGCAGAGTCCGGCGAGGAGGGTGATTTTCCATTGGATGGAAAGCTGTCTGAGCGACATGGAGACATCCTGAATAGAGGCTTTGTCTGTTAGCGGCCAGCCGATAGTTTTCTTTATGGGGAAATCTGTATTTAGAGGTTACGTTTTCAAATTTTAAAAAGATTAAACCCTGTCAGAATTAAGGGTATCCCCGTTCAGGCGATGATCCCCGCAGGCCTTTGGCGTGTGCTTTGACAAGGCGTCAATGCTGCTGCAAAGTGTGCGCCCCCAAATAAGCACTCCCTTTCAGACCGGCGACTGGAACAGCAGCCTTTTGCCCGAAATTTTCCGCTTTACGGTGTTTTATCGTAGTGCGCGCTAAGAGGTTGTAATGATGAATGCAGTAATTGCCGCGGTCGGCATCATGTTGGTGCTCAGTCTGTCCCGTGTGCATGTGGTGATCGCCCTGATCACGGGTGCCGTCGTCGGCGGCCTTGTGGGCGGGCTGGGCATCGAAGCAACGCTCGATGCGTTCAACAGCGGCTTGGGTGGCGGCGCGCAGGTCGCCTTGTCCTATGCAATGCTGGGTGCCTTCGCGGTGGCGATCGCCAAGTCCGGCCTGGCCCATGCACTGGCCGACAAGGCCCTGATCATGGTCAATAGACAACAGGCTGTCGGCGGCAATCGCCTCAAGTGGCTACTGATCGGTTTGTTGCTGGTGGTCGCAATCTCTTCGCAGAACATCCTGCCGATTCATATCGCCTTCATTCCCTTGCTGGTTCCGCCCCTGTTGTACGTGCTCACCAAGTTGAAAATTGACCGGCGCCTGATCGCCTGTGTCATGACCTTTGGCTTGATTACGCCATACATATTTTTACCGGTGGGCTTCGGCAACATCTTTCTCAACCAGATTTTGCTCGCCAACGTCAGCAAGAGCGGGGTGGATGTCAGCCAGGTCAATGTCACCCACGCAATGGCGATCCCGGCGCTAGGCATGTTGTTCGGGTTATTGGTGGCTGTATTCATCAGTTACCGCAAAAAGCGTGAATATGATTTGGCCAAGATTGAGCAGGTCGAGCAAGTGGCTATCAGCTACAACCCGCGAACCCTGCTGGTGGCCGGAGTTGCTATCGCTGCCGCGTTTATCATTCAGCTGTGGCTGGGCTCCATGATCATCGGAGCGCTGGCAGGCTTTCTGATTTTCTCGGCGTCGGGGATTGTGCGCTGGCGTGAGACCGATGACCTGTTCACCGAAGGCATGAAAATGATGGCCATGATTGGCTTCATCCTGATTGCCGCATCGGGTTTTGCCGAGGTGATGAAAGCCACCGGCGAAGTGAAATCCCTGGTTGAGGCGTCTGCAGGCATGATCAACCACAGTAAGGGTGTCGGGGCATTGCTGATGTTGCTGGTCGGGTTGCTGGTGACCATGGGCATTGGCTCGTCGTTTTCGACAGTACCGATTCTGGCGGCGATTTTTGTGCCGTTGTGTGTGCAGCTGGGTTTCAGTCCGATGGCCATCGTTTGCATCGTCGGTACCGCCGGAGCCCTGGGTGATGCCGGTTCGCCGGCTTCGGACTCAACCCTGGGTCCGACTTCCGGTTTGAACGTGGACGGCCAGCATCACCATATCTGGGACACCGTGGTGCCCACCTTCCTGCATTACAACCTGCCATTGCTGGCGTTTGGCTGGGTTGCAGCAATGGTGTTGTAAGGGCACGGCGGCTGTTCAGGGCAATTCGATACGACCGCTTTCTCCGGCAACGGTCGGCCAGTCTCCGGCAGCCCAGCGCGCTCGGGCCTGCTCGATAAGCACTGGATCACTGGCAACAAAATTCCAGTTCATGCGCCGAGGGCCATCCAGCGGCGCGCCACCTATCAACACTGCGTGGCAGTCGCTGTCGGCGCACAAGGTCAGTTCCTCTGCGGCGGGCAACAGCACCAGGCTGCGTGGCTCAATGGCCTGGCCTTGTAGCTGCGCTTGCCCTTCCAGCACATACAGCGCGCGCTCCTGGTGTTCTGCCGGGATAAGCAGCGTGGTGGCTGTTTGCATATGTATTTCGGCATACAGGGTCGGTGACAGCACGGGCACCGGTGAGGCCAGACAGAACCCGGTACCTGCCAGCATGCGAATCCTTACCCCGAGGCTATCGCTGACTGGCAAGCTGTCCGCCAGGTGATGGCTGTAGTGCCCCGGACCTTGCTCCCGGGTTTTGGGGGATGCCAGCCACACTTGCAGGCCATGCAGGGTTGATCCCCGGGCGAGCAGCGGGGCAGGCGTGCGTTCGATGTGGGCAATGGCTGCGCCGGCGGTCATCCAGCTGACTTCACCGGGGCCTACCTGCTGGTCAGAGCCCAGGCTGTCCTTGTGCTGCAACTGTCCTTCGAACAGATAGGTCAGGGTAGACAGACCAATGTGCGGATGCTGCCTGATATCCATCCCGTGGCCGGGCGGATAGTCGGTACGCAGCATGTGATCGAAGAACACGAAAGGGCCGACACTGCGACATTTCGCTGACGGCAGGGGGCGCAGGATGGGTTGCCCTTCGACATCCTCGGCGCGGGGGCGAATCACGGTCAGTTCATGCATGGTGCGGTCCCGGCAATGGAGAAGCGTTGAGCATAACCCAACGCTGTCATGTGCCCCCGTACTCCCGAGACGTTACTGGCTGAAAGCACCTTCAGACAAGTGAGTCTCGATGGTGACGTCTGCAGTGGTCATCAGCTTGTGGATCGGGCACTTGTCGGCCACCCGGTGCAGCTCCTGGCGCTGGGCGTCGGTGAGTACGCCCTTGAGCGTCAGTTTGACGTGCAGTGCGTATTTGCCGAGCTGCTCTTCGCTGGCGTCGTGTTTGATCTCGACCGTGACGCCAGTCAGCGGAATATCTTTCTTTTGCGCATAGAGCTTGAGCGTCAGCGCCTTGCAGGCACCGAGGGCGGCATCGAAATAATCATGGGGCGAGGGCGCTGAACTTTCGCCGCCCATTGCTTTGGGCAAATCGGTGAACACTTCGTGATCGTCGATTTTAATGCTGTGACGAAAGCCTTCGTGGGACTCGGTATTAACGGTAACAGTCATGGCAAACCTCAGATTGGCAGTGATAAAGGTCCTGATCTTTATAGAACATGCCGGGCGTTATGCGTTCACTTTGATCACAGGCTGAACCCTTGAACAGGCTGGCGGGTCTATTGGAGTCAACAGAGAGGAGATTCAGGTTGCGAATAAGACACTACGTTGTGGCCTGGGCCCTTGCGACGACCAGCATGTGGGTGCAGGCCCGCGACTATGCCTACAGCGATGCACATTTACATTACGTCGATTTCTTCCAGGAAACCGCCGGAATGGACGCATTGCTTCAGGAAATGGCCAGCAATCGAATCGACCACGTGATGATTTCCGGAATCCCCGTGGCCAAAAAATGGCATGAAGACGAACCCAAGCGCCCGCGTTACTACGCTGGCGATGACGCTGATGCCTATTGGTATAGCGCGACCGATGTGTGGGTGGCTGCAGCCGTCAACAAGCTGACAGCAGCACAGCGTGAGCACTTTCATCCGTTCCTGTCCGGTTTTAATCCCAATGACAAAAATTCTGCCGAGCACATTCAGCGCATGCTCGACCTCAACCCCGGTTTGTGGCAAGGCATTGGCGAGGTTTTCACCCGCCATGACGACCTGACGGCGCTCATCTCCGGGGACACACCGCGGGCCAATAACGAGGCCATGTCCAAGGTCTACAAATTGGCAGGGGAGCAGGATCTGCCAGTTCTGTTGCACTCCAACATCACTTCGAAACGGGAAAGGAACCCGCTGTATCTGGCCGAAATTGAAGAGCCGCTGGCGCAGTTCCCGGATACCCGGTTTATCTGGGCCCATGCAGGCAGCAGCGTCGAAATCCATAGGCACCAGACCCGGATGCCCTTTCTGTTACCCGAACTGACACGACTTCTGGCCCAGCATCGCAATCTCTACGTGGACCTGTCCTGGAGCATGCTCACGCCGTATCTGCTGGATGAGCAGGGCAAGGCCAGGCCTGAGTGGGTCGCGATTGTAGAACGCTTCCCGGAGCGTTTTATGCTGGGATCCGATGTGGTGGGGCGTTTCGACAAAGTGGGGCAAGAGTTACGCAGTTTTGATCCGTTTCTGGATGCCTTGCCTGAAAGCGTTGCGCGCAAGGTGGCCAGGGATAATTTCCTGTCGGTGTTGCCGAAAAAGCGCTAGGGACTGCTGGCGTTTGCTTGTAAGTCAGTGTCGCCGGAGCAACTTTCGCCAGATTATTCCGGACAAAAAAATGCCCCGAACCGGTCGGGGCATTTTTCATTTCGCGAGCGGAAGGCTTATTTGCCAGTCCAGCGCTTCAGAACCAGAGTGGCGTTAGTGCCACCGAAGCCGAAGCTGTTGCTCATCACGTTGTTCAGCGTGACGTCTTCGCGGGTCTTGGTCAGGATCGGCATGTCGGCGACAACCGGGTCCAGCTCTTCGATGTTGGCAGAGCCGGCAATGAAGTTGCCTTCCATCATCAGCAGGCAGTAGATCGCTTCGTGAACGCCTGCGGCGCCCAGGGAGTGACCCGACAGGCTTTTGGTGGAGCTGATGGCTGGAGCCTTGTCGCCGAACACCGCACGAACACCTTCCATTTCCTTGGCGTCGCCTACCGGAGTAGAGGTGCCATGGGTGTTGAGGTAGTCGATTGGGCCGTCAACGGTAGCCATTGCCATCTGCATGCAGCGGATGGCGCCTTCGCCGCTTGGGGCAACCATGTCATAGCCGTCGGAGGTCGCGCCGTAGCCGACGATTTCGGCGTAGATCTTGGCGCCACGGGCCAGGGCGTGTTCCAGCTCTTCAACCACAACCATGCCGCCGCCGCCTGCAATGACAAAACCGTCACGGTTCTTGTCGTAGGCGCGAGATGCTTTCTCTGGCGTGTCGTTGTATTGAGTGGACAAGGCGCCCATGGCGTCGAACAGGAACGACTGGCTCCAATGTTCTTCTTCACCGCCGCCAGCAAATACGATGTCCTGCTTGCCCAGCTGGATCTGCTCTACTGCGGTACCGATGCAGTGGGCACTGGTGGCGCAGGCAGAGGAGATCGAGTAGTTCACGCCCTTGATCTTGAACGGGGTCGCCAGGCAGGCGGAAACGGTGCTGCCCATGGTCCGCGTAACGCGGTAAGGACCTACACGCTTGACGCCTTTTTCGCGCAGGATGTCCAGCGCTTCCATCTGGTTCAAGGTCGACGCGCCGCCGGAGCCGGCGATCAGGCCGGTACGCGGGTTGGAGACTTGCTCCTCGGTCAGACCGGAATCGGTGATGGCGTCTTTCATGGCCAGGTAGGCGTAAGCCGCCGCGTGGCCGACGAAGCGATAGATCTTGCGATCGATCAGCTCTTCAAGAGGCAGGTCGATGGAGCCGGAAACCTGGCTACGCAGACCCATTTCGGCATATTCCGGGTTGAATCGGATGCCAGGGCGACTTGCACGCAGGTTAGCGGAGACGGTCTCTTTGTCATTGCCCAAGCACGAAACGATGCCCAGACCAGTGATAACGACGCGGCGCATGCGGATAACCCTTAGAAGTTTTCAGTGGAAGTAAAAACGCCGACCCGAAGGCCTTCGGCGGTGTAAATCTCGCGACCGTCGACGCTGACGGAACCATCGGCAATTGCCAGGTTCAGCTTGCCGCGAAGGACACGTTTGATCTGAATGTTGTAAGTGATCTTCTTGGCGGTCGGCAATACCTGACCGAAGAACTTCACTTCGCCCGAACCCAGGGCACGGCCGCGGCCCGGCAAGCCTTGCCAGCCCAGGAAAAAGCCAACCAGCTGCCACATGGCGTCGAGGCCCAGGCAGCCCGGCATCACCGGATCACCTTCGAAGTGACAGGCAAAGAACCACAGGTCAGGGGTGATATCCAGCTCGGCGACCAATTCACCTTTGCCGTACTTGCCACCCTCTTCGCTGATATGGGTGATGCGATCCACCATCAGCATGTTCGGGGCGGGCAGTTGCGCGTTACCTGGGCCGAATAGCTCGCCGCGGCTACAGCGCAGCAAATCTTCCCGAGTAAAGGCGTTTTGTTTGGTCATGCGAGCTCCTCAATAATCCCATGCGGCAGGGTGGGGCAAATCTTCCCGACCAACCGGAACGTTCGCGTTCCAGTTCGCCAGCCTACACATAGACTATTGCGTTGTAGTGAAAGTCACAGCGCAAAGGGCAAGAATGTACACTTGTGCACTGAAAATTTAAATCAGGCCGGTTCAGGGGCCCATTCGGGTGTCTAAGACTGCCGCACTTTTGCCTTTAACGCCAGTCGCAGGTGGTTCTACAAGCCCTGTTCAGGTTTCGTCGGGCCGGGATGTTGCCGCGGCCAGAGTGCTTTGGTCACTGCGCAGGGGCTGCGGGCAGCGCCGTCCCCGGGAAACCGGAACAGCCCCTGATTACAGGTTACTGCACCCAGCGCTGCAGAATTTGCTCCAGGTCAGTGCGTTTGAATGGTTTGGCGAGGTAATCGTTCATTCCCGCTTGCAGACAATTTTCCCTGTCCCCCTGCAGGGCGTTGGCTGTCAGGGCAATGATGGGCACCGTGGTGCAGCCTGATAACTGGCGGATTTGCCGGGTAGCTTCATAGCCGTCAATGATCGGTAGCCGGCAGTCCATCAAAATGGCCGCGTAGTTCTCGGTGTTGGCATGGTGAATCGCCTGTGCACCGTCACTGACTACGCTCACCTCATACCCCAGGTTCCTCAACACGGCCTCAATGACCGTCTGATTGACCCGGTTATCTTCCACCAGCAGGATTTTTCGGCCCTTGGTACGCATCGGTTCAGTCGCCAACTCCGGTTGGTGCTGCTGGGGAACGGGATGGTGCAGTTCCAGCGGGATCTCCAGGGTAAATACCGAGCCGAGGGATTCTTCGCTCTTGGCATGCAGCGTGCCGCCCATGCGTTCAGCCAGCGTGCGGGCAATGGGCAACCCCAGTCCGGTGCCGCCATAACGACGTGAAATCGAGCTGTCGGCTTGCTGGAAGGCATTAAACATCGAGTCCAGCTTGTCGCTGCTGATCCCGATACCGCTGTCGCGTACGGTGCAGGTGAACCAGATAAGTTCATGGTCCAGGGGCTGCCAGAGCGGCTCGATGCTGACTTGCCCATACTCGGTAAACTTCAAGGCGTTGCCAATCAAGTTGACCAGAATCTGCCGGATGCGGGTCGGATCGCCGAGTACGTGCAAGTCCTGCAAGCCATCAGGGATCGACAGCTGCAACAGCAACCCGCGCTGTCCGGCATTGTGCTGAAAAGCCTGGGCGCAGTTGCTGACCAGTTCGGCCAGATTGAAGGGGATGCGTTCGAGGTCAAGAATCGAGCGCTCAATTCTCGAGAAGTCGAGGATGTCGTTGATCACCTTGAGCAAGTGCTCGGTAGACTCCGAGGCCAGAGCCGCATACTCGATCTGCTCGGGCGTCATCTCAGTGGTTTCCAGTAATTGCAGCATCCCCAGTACGCCATTCATCGGGGTGCGTAGCTCGTGGCTCATCATCGCCAGGAAATCTGTTTTTGCGCGGTTGGCCCGTTCAGCCTCTTCACGTGTCTGAATCAGTTGCGCGATGGTTGCTTCCTGCTCGCGACTGGCTTTTTCAAGGCCATCGGCAAGGTTATTGATATGCCGGGCCAGACTGCCCAGTTCGCTGTCGTCGACCACAGGCAAATGCATTTTGTAATCGCCTTGCTGAATGGCTTTGACGGCATTGCTCATATCGATGATGGGTCTGGACAGGTTGGTTGCAAGGCGACGGGCCAGCAGGTAGGTAAAACCCAGTGCAAACAGCGCCAGGATCAATGCCTTGAGCAGGATTTCTTGCTGGCGCTTGTCGAATGCCTCATTGGAAATACCGACCAGTACCCGGCCCGGATAGCCTTCCCTCGGCAGCGTTGCCTGGAGGTCGTGGGTGACCAGGTAATCACCGGAGCCGTTTCCCTGCATGCGAACCGGTGCCTGGAATATCTCGGCATGTGATTCCCGTTCCGCACCGGAAGCCGGTTGCTCGGCATGAAACAGCATGTTGTTGGCAGGGTCCTGCACTTGTACAAATTGCACATGTGGCGTGTTCAGCGAGACCTTTGCCTGGCTGTTCAGCATCTCGGTATTGCCGGATAAAATCCCGTACTCCGAGGCGGGCGCCAGCTGGTTGGCAATCAACTGGCCGGTGTGATTCAGCTCCTGGCGCAAGTCCTGGATGCGAATAAAGGTAAAAAGACTGATTAACAGCAACGTCAGGAGCAACGCTGGGCCCAGGCTCATCATTTGCGTGCGGGTATGTATGTTCCAGCGACTGCGAACGCTCATGGGGGCGGTGCTCCATCAGTCTTGCCCTTGGTACTGGAGGTATAGCCCATGTGTACTGCCATCCCTGACTTGAGGTCGCCATTCTTGTGCGCAGCAATGTTGCCTTGGAGTGTGAACCGCAAGGCGGCATGGTAACTGAGCTGTTTCGCTTTTCCAGTCGCCGCCGACTCTTTTCCATGCAATCAATCGTTCAAGGTCTCGCCTTGAGGGATGTGCTCCGTATAATGCCGGTATTGCCACTGCTATATAGATGACGGGATTGCATATGACTGAACAGCACGCTATTGCGGTCTTGGGAGGCGGGAGTTTTGGCACCGCCGTGGCCAACTTGCTGGCAGAAAACGGTCATCCAGTGCGCCAGTGGATGCGGGATCCGGAGCAAGCCGAGGCGATTCGCCTGAATCGCGAGAACCCTCGCTACCTTAAAGGCATCAAGATTCACCCCCTGGTTGAGCCGGTCACCGACCTGCAGGCAACGCTTGAAGCCTGTGAACTGTGCTTTGTGGCATTGCCCTCCAGCGCCTTGCGCAATGTGTTGGCAGAGCATGCCGAACGCCTGAGCGGCAAAATGCTGGTCAGCCTGACCAAAGGCATTGAAGCTCACAGTTTCAAGCTGATGAGCGAGATTCTTGAGGAAATCGCTCCGCAAGCCAGAATCGGCGTGCTGTCCGGCCCCAATCTGGCCCGTGAAGTTGCCGAACATGCATTGACGGCCACAGTGGTCGCCAGTGCCGACGAAGAGCTCTGCGCTCGGGTACAAGCGGCTTTGCACGGCCGCACATTTCGGGTCTATGCCAGTGCTGACCGGTTCGGCGTGGAGTTGGGCGGGGCGTTGAAAAACGTGTACGCAATCATTGCCGGCATGGCCGTGGCACTGGAAATGGGTGAAAACACCAAGAGCATGCTGATTACCCGTGCCCTGGCAGAAATGACCCGTTTTGCAGTCAGTCAGGGCGCCAACCCCATGACTTTTCTCGGACTGGCCGGGGTAGGTGATTTGATCGTCACTTGCTCATCGCCCAAAAGCCGCAACTATCAGGTCGGGTTTGCCCTGGGCCAGGGTTTGAGTCTGGAAGAGGCCGTTACCCGCCTGGGCGAAGTGGCAGAAGGCGTGAATACGCTCAAGGTGCTCAAGGTCAAGGCGCAGGAGTTGAATGTTTATATGCCATTGGTCGCAGGCTTGCATGCAATCCTGTTTGAGGGCCGCACCCTCAATCAGGTAATTGAGCTGCTGATGCGCGCCGAGCCTAAAACCGATGTCGACTTTATCTCCACCAGTGGTTTCAACTGAGCCCGACAGGAGCAGCATATGAACGATACAAAAAATGCACCCAAGTACGAGTCCATTGTGTTGCGCGTGTTCTGGATGCTGGTCTTTCTTCTGGTCTGGCAGGTCGCGCAACTGGTGCTTGGCGCGCTGGTGCTGGTGCAACTGATTTACCGTCTGGTTTACGGTGCACCTAACGCCGGGCTGATGAACTTTGGCGATAGCCTGAGCCTTTACCTCGCACAAATCGGGCGCTTCGGCAGCTTTCACACCGAGCAAAAGCCCTGGCCGTTTGCCGATTGGCCCGCCCCGCGTGCGCCAGAAGGCGAGGTTCCGTACGTGGCGCCCACTGGCGGCGCAGAGACCAAGCCATGAAAATCTGGATCTTGCGCCATGGTGAGGCCCAGCCCCACGCAAGACGTGATGCCGAGCGCGAGCTGACCGTAAAAGGGCGTGAACAGGTTTTGCACAGTGCTGCCCGGTTGCTTGATCAGCCACTGGACAGCATTTTGGCAAGCCCGTACGTTCGGGCTCAGCAAACCGCTGAGCTGGTACGCAATGCCCTGGGTTTCGCCCCGCAACTCATCAGCGTGCCGTGGCTGACTCCCGATAGTGATCCACGGCAGGCCCTGAGCCAGCTTCCCGATAGCGGCAATGTGCTGCTGGTTACCCATCAGCCTTTTGTGGGTGACCTGATCAGCCTGTTAATGCATGGCCATATGCGCCAGCCGCAGCCAATGCATACGGCCAGCCTGGCGGAACTTGAGGGTGAGTGGCCGCTGGCGGGCAGCATGACGTTGTGCAACCTGTGGCATCCCTGAGTACAAAACAAAAAACCTGCATGGGGCTGCGCTGTGGCAAGCCGGCCAGCCATGCTCTCTGACCCAAGGAATGAACCATGATCTCGTGGACCACCACGCCGGACCTTGCAAAGCTCAACTCTCTGCGCAAAAACACTATTTGCGACGTGCTGGACATTACGTTCGACGCCTTCGACGATGAGTCGATCACGGCCAGCATGGCGGTGGATCACCGTACCCATCAACCTTTCGGCTTGTTGCATGGTGGCGCCTCGGTAGTGCTGGCCGAGACGGTGGGGTCAATGGCCAGTTTCTTGTGTGTCGACACCTCAAAGTTTTATTGCGTCGGTCTTGAGGTCAACGCCAACCACTTGCGTGGTGTACGCAGCGGGCGTGTGACTGCGGTGGCTCGCCCGGTTCATATGGGCCGTACCACCCATGTGTGGGATATCCGCCTGACGGACGACAGCGGCAAGTTCAGCTGCATTTCCCGCCTGACCATCGCGGTAGTGCCCTTGGGTGAAGCGCCGCCCGTGCGCTGATCAAATGCTCAGATAATGGCCGTAGTGGCGTCACTCATGGCGCATACGGTCATTGATATGAGTATTTTTCCTGCAGACAATAAGCTGGACTCTCTACTTATGGACGCCTTGTATGTCTAGGCAGATTTTTTTCGCCCATGCCAACGGCTTCCCTTCTGCTACCTATGGCAAGTTGTTCGATGCTCTGACCCCGGACTTCAACGTGGCATGCCTGCCACAGCACGGGCATGACCCGCGTTTTCCGGTGGATGACAACTGGCACAACCTGGTCGATGAGCTGATCTTCCACCTGCAGCAGCAAGCCGGACCGGTACTGGGCGTTGGCCACTCTTTGGGCGGGATGTTGCACCTGCATGCGGCAATCCGTTGTCCGCATTTATACAAAGGCGTGGTCATGCTTGATTCGCCGGTGCTGACGCTTACCGACCGGTGGGTGATTCGCGCCGCCAAGCGTTTTGGCTTGATTGATCGCCTGACTCCGGCTGGACGTACTTTGGGGCGGCGTGAAGAGTTCGCCGATCGCGAGACCGCCCGTGCCTACTTTGCGGGCAAGTCGCTGTTTCGCAGTTTTGATCCTGACTGTTTCGAAGCGTACCTGGAGCACGGTTTGCAGGCCGTCGACGATCGCTTGCGCCTGAGCTTCGACCCGGCGACCGAGATTAATATTTACCGGGGCGTCCCCCACACCAGCCCCGGGCGCGCCTTTCAGTTGCAAGTGCCGCTGACGGTCGTGCGTGGGCGCGACAGCCGGGTAGTCATGAGCCATCATGCCAAGGCCGTGGCGCGCATGCCCAACGGTGAGTCACTGAGCGTACCGGGCGGGCACATGTTCCCGCTGGAGCAGCCCCAAGACACCGCTGTACTGCTCAAACAGATTTTTGCCCGCTGGGAGCCCGGGACTGTTGCAGTTTCGTAGTGTCCGGCTCATGGCCGCAACGGCGTCGCATCGCCCTTAACCTCAAGTCTTTGAAGAGCATGTCCCATGAGTCCTGTGGTTGAAGAAGTACGTCTGAGCCTGCCGCATATTGAACTGGCTGCGCACATGTCTGGCCCGCCGGACGGTCTGCCGGTAATTGCCCTGCACGGCTGGCTGGACAACGCCAACAGCTTCGCCCGGCTGGCGCCAAAACTGCCGGGCTTGCGCATCGCGGCACTGGACTTTGCCGGCCATGGTCATTCAGATCACCGCCCGCGCGGGGCGGGCTATAGCTTGGCCGATTACGCCTTTGATGTGCTGTGCGTGGCCGAGCAGCTGGGTTGGGAACGGTTCGCCCTGTTGGGGCACTCGTTGGGGGCGATAGTTTCGGTGGTGATTGCGGGTTCGTTTCCCGAGCGCGTCACGCACCTGGCCTTGATTGACGGGATCATGTTGCGCAACGGCCCGGTAGAGGGTACGGCTGAGCGCATGGGCCAGGCCCTGCAAGCGCAGCTTGATCTGCAGCACAAGCGCAAGTCGGTGCATCCGACGCTCGAACGAGCCATTGAGGCGCGGATGAAGGGCATGGTGGCGGTTAGCCGCGAGGCGGCAGAACTACTCGCTCAGCGCGGTCTGATGCCCGTCCCCGGTGGTTATAGCTGGCGTAGCGACAGTCGCCTGACCTTGCCGTCGCCATTGCGTCTGACCGATGAACAGGCCATGTCCTTCATCCGGCGGGTGAATTGTCCTGGGACCCTGGTGGTGGCAGAACAGGGCATGCTGGCCAGTCATGCCGGGCTGCTGGATCAACTACCTTTCAACCTGGAACGGTTACCCGGTGGCCATCATTTGCACCTGAATGACGAGTCGGGGGCAGTCCTTGTTGCAGACTGTTTCAATCGGTTCTTCTCCGTTCCTTGACTTGCGGCGGTCAACTGCCGAGGCTTGGCGGGATGAAAGGGAGACAACCATGATAGATCTCTACACCGCTGCGACCCCGAAAGGCCATCCGGTCTCTATCGTGAGGATGCTGAACCACACCCTGCGTCTGTGCGAAGTACGCCGATGAAGCTACCCAATCGTTTGTTCCTGGCTGTGGGCCTGAGCTGCCTGAGCCCGCTACTGTGGGCTGCCGATGTGCCCGGCAGTCATGATTTGCAAGATGTGCCAAGGCTGGCAGATGCGCAAATTGTCGATTACACCGTGCAACCTGATATCGAGCGCATCTATCCGCTGGGTTCGATCCGCAAAATCAGTGGCCGTCTCCGATTTGAAGGCCAGGTCAATGCCCGTGGGCAGACGACCGCCATCACCTATGAGCTGCCCGCTGAACACTCGGCCAATGAAGCCTTCACTGCTGCCCGTGAAGCCTTGCAGGCCAAGGGCGCCGAGTTGCTGTTCTGGTGTCAGGCGCGCGATTGTGGTGAAAGCAGCCTTTGGGCCAATGAAGTATTTGGCAACTCCAAGCTGGTAGGCTCCGACGAGCAACAGTCCTATCTGTTGCTGCGCCGTGCGGCTCCGGATCAGAACCAGCTTGTGGCGCTGTACAGCATCAATCGCGGGTCGCGCAAAGCCTACCTGCATGTCGAGCAGCTTGAATCGAGTGCCGATCTGGGCGAGTTGTTGCCCACTTCGGCCACCTTGCAGCGCCAGCTCAAAAGCACCGGCAGGCTGGATTTGCCCACCCTCACCGGTGAGCCCGATGCACCGTGGCTTACGTTGATATCCCGGGCATTGAATCTCGATACTACCTCCCGGGTCAGTTTGACCGGAAACCAGGCCGCGGCCTGGCGTGATGCCCTGATCAAGAGCGGGGTGCGGGCGGCGCGCATTGAGCTTGGCGACAGCCAGACCCAGGGGCTGCATGTGGAATTACTGCGTTAACAATTTGTAAGCGGCGGTTACACTCCAGGTAATCGCCGTCCCTCTTTTCATCTCAATTCTCTGCGGAACACACATGCTCAATAACGATCGCCTGCTGGTGCAGATTCTGCTTCTGGTGTTGTTCGGTGCCAGTCTGTGGGTGATGGCTCCTTTCTGGTCGGCCTTGTTCTGGGGCGCGGTGCTGGCGTTTGCCAGCTGGCCCCTGATGCGCCTGCTGACACGGGCGCTCAAGGGCCGTGAGTCGCTGGCTGCGGGCATCCTGACCCTGGGCTGGATGCTGCTGGTGGCAGTGCCGCTGGTATGGCTGGGGTTCAACCTGGCAGACCATGTGCGCGACGCTACCACCTTGATCAAGGATGTTCAGCTCGAAGGCTTGCCGGAGGCCCCGACCTGGCTCGCCGGCATTCCGCTGGTCGGCGAACGCCTGGTGGGGCTCTGGAACACCATCGATGAGCAGGGCGCAGCCATGCTCATGGCGGTAAAACCGTATCTGGGGCAGGTGGGTAACTGGCTATTGGCCCGCAGCGCGCAGATTGGCGGCGGCATCCTGGAACTGACATTGAGCATTGTGTTCGTGTTCTTTTTCTATCGTGACGGCCCGCGCCTGGCAAGCTTCGTGCATCGTCTGCTGGAACGACTGATCGGCGACCGTGCCGACTACTACCAGGAATTGGTGGCGGGCACGGTCCAGCGTGTAGTCAACGGTGTGATTGGCACCGCGGCCGCTCAGGCGCTGCTGGCGCTCATAGGCTTTTTGATCGCCGGGGTTCCGGGTGCGCTGGTGCTGGGCCTGGCAACCTTTCTGCTCAGTCTGATTCCCATGGGGCCACCGCTGATCTGGATCCCGGCCACCGCCTGGCTGGCCTGGAAGGGTGACTACGGGATGGCGATTTTCCTCGGGATCTGGGGCACGCTGGTTATCAGTGGTGTCGATAACGTACTCAAGCCGTACCTGATCAGCCGGGGCGGCAACCTGCCGCTGGTGATCGTCCTGCTCGGGGTGTTTGGCGGGTTGATAGCATTCGGCTTTATCGGTCTGTTTATCGGTCCTACCTTGCTGGCTATCGCCTACAGCCTGCTGCTGGACTGGAGTGCCAGCCAGCAGAACAAGGGCAAGGTCTGACTTAGCCGAACTTTGGCCCGGAGCGGGTGTTATTGCCCTTGGCCAAACGGTCGTAAAGCACCACATTGACCGTGGCTGCAAGGTTCATGCAGCCAGTGGTCGGGATGTAAATAACGTCTTCGCACCACTCCAGCACGTCTTTACCCAGCGACCCGTCTTCCGGGCCGAAAATATAGATCGCCCGGTCCGGGTGGGTGTACTCCGGCAAGGAGCGGGCGCCCTCTACCATTTCGACAGCGACGGGAATGCAGCCCAGCGGGATGATCTTTTTCAGGTCGTCGATACCGATCAGGGGGATGTCCTGATGGATTTTCTTGGTGTCGGTGACGAAGTCGCGGGCGCGTTCATAGCGTTTTCCGGTGTAGAACACCGACGCCACGTTGTAGCAACCAGCCGCACGCATCACCGAGCCGACGTTTTCCGGTGATTTGGGGTTATACAAACCAATGCAGCTGTACCGTTTGTTTGCCACGTGCCGTTGCCCTTCAGAAAAAAGACGCGAGTATACCGGCATTGTCTGTGGATCGGGGGGCACGTGGTCTGTTGCGGGAGCCGGCTTGCCAGTGCTGCAAGCCCTCGGTTTTGACTGTCATCCCGGGGCGCAGCCATCGCTGGCAAGCCAGCTCCCGCACAGGCACTACTCGTCTTTTTTCATCAGCCCGGCCAGCGCGGCAAACGGGTTGTGGGTCGCCTTGGCGATTTTCGGGCTGCTGGTGGAGCTTTCCGAAAAGTACTGTTGATCGGTGTAACGCGAGTGTTCGTTGTCGTGGCAGTACAGGCACAACAGCTCCCAGTTGGAACCGTCTTGCGGGTTGTTGTCGTGGTTGTGATCGCGGTGGTGGACAGTCAGTTCGCTCAGGCGCTTGCCGGCAAACTCACGGGCGCAGCGGCCACACACGTGGGGATACATTTTCAGGGCTTTGTCGCGATAGCCCATTTCGCGGTCACGCTGGGCATCGGCCAGGATGCGATCCAGCTTGGCAGTGTGGGACGGTGGGTTGGCCGAACTCATGGGTTCACCTTTTAGGACGAATGACGGTTATGTCGTGAAGTTTAGCTGTTGATCAGCCTTTGATTTTTTCAGCAATCCAGATCGTGTGCCGGGTGCCCTTGTTGCCATGGGCGAATACCTGGACTTCTTCGGCTTTGAAGCCGGCTTTGCGCAGCTTGTCCGAGAACTGTTTGTCAGCACTGGCTGACCATACCGCCAGCACGCCTTTTGGCCGCAGGGCCTTGGCGCAGGCACTCAAGCCACCCGCCGAGTACAGCCAGCTGTTGGCTTTTTGGGTCAGGCCTTCGGGGCCGTTGTCGACGTCGAGCATGATCGCATCAAAGCCGTTGGGCTCGGCTTGCAGCACCTTGGCCACGTCTTCCATGCGGATAACGGTGCGCGGGTCCTGCAGCGGGTTGCCCGATTTCTCGCCCAGGGGGCCGCGGTTCCATTCCACGACGCCAGGCACCAGCTCGGCCACCACCACTTCGGCGGTCTTGCCCAAATGCTTGAGGGCCGAGGCCAGGGTGAAACCCATGCCCAGGCCACCGATCAACACCCGCGATTGCGGGCGCCCGGCGACTTTACGGCAAGGGATTTCGGCCAGTGCATCTTCGGAGCCGTGCATGCGGGTGTTCATCAACTGGCCGCCGTCACCGCCCTGAATTTTGATCACGAAGTCTTCGCCGTACTCGAACAGGCACAAGGCACCGCCGTTTTCAGGGATCGGGGTGGTGTCGAGCAGAACAAAACGTTTCATGGAAGTCTCATAGAAGGGGACAAAAACAACTGGTTACGAGTAGCCTGAAGGCAGACAAGCCGGTCTGGCAACGGAGTGATTGATGAAACGCACTATTCTAACGGTCATTGTGTGGAGCGCGCTCTCGATAAGTGCGGCCCATGCAGTTGAACCGACCATCGTTCCGAGTGCGCCAGTGACGCCTACACCGGGTTCACCGGGTACTGCTACGCCAACGCCCTATCCGCAAATCACGCCACGTGCCGTGCCCAAGCCTGTCAGCGGGAGTGGCAGCCTGATTGCACTGCCTCCGATCGAGCTGCCGCAGCCGCCGCCCAAAGACCAGCCGCTGCCGGGGCTGGAGCCTAAAGACCCGAAATCCAAAGCCCCGGCCGACTGATCACAGATTGCCTGTGAGCACTGGCAAACCAGCGCTCACTGTGTCTGTTAAATCCCCAGCACCTTGAACACAAACGCGTACTCCAGTGCCACGTCGCGCAGGCCTTGATAGCGCCCGCTCATGCCGCCATGGCCGGCATCCAGCTCGGTCTTGAGCAGCAGCAGATTGTCGTCGGTCCTGGTGGCGCGCAGCTTGGCCACCCATTTGGCCGCTTCCCAGTACTGCACACGGCTGTCGTTGTAGCCGGCAATCACCAGCATCGCCGGGTACGCCTGCGGTGCGACGTTTTCATAGGGCGCATAGGCCTTGATGCGGGCATACACCTCGGGGTCCTGCGGGTTTCCCCATTCGTCGTACTCAGTGACAGTCAACGGCAGTTCAGGGTCGAGCATGGTGTTGAGAACATCGACAAACGGGACTTCGGCTATGGCTGCCTTGAACAGTTCCGGTCGCTGGTTGAGCACTGCGCCAATCAGCAGACCGCCAGCGCTGCCGCCGCTGATCACCAACTGGTCCGAGCGGGTCAGGCCTTTGTCGATCAGGTGTTCGGCACAGGCGATAAAGTCGCTGAAGGTGTTGTGCTTGTATTCCTGTTTGCCGGCGCGATACCAGGCTTCGCCCAGTTCCCCGCCGCCGCGCACGTGGGCAATGGCAAAAGCGACCCCGCGCTCGAGCAAGCTCAGGCGGGCATGGGAAAACCATGGGTCGAGACTTTCGCCATAGGCGCCATAGCCATATAGATAAAGCGGCACAGGTTTGCCCAGCGCACTACGTTTGACCACCAGGCTGATCGGCACTTGCGTACCGTCCGGTGCCGTGGCCCACAAGCGCTGGCTTACATAGTCATCGGCATTGAACGGTCCCAGAACCGGGGTTTCCTTGAGAACGCTTTGCTCGCCGGTGGCCAGGGTGAGCTGGCGCACTTGTGCCGGGCGATTCAGTGACTCATAGCGCAGGCGCATATGCTGACTGTCAAATTCCAGGCTGTCTTGCACATACAGGCCGTAGGCCGCGTCCGGTAATTGCACGCGATAGGCCGGCAAGCCATCGGGACGGACTTCGATGATCGGCAGACCGCCTTCGCGCAGGCTCAGGCACAAAGCATGGGCGTTCAGGCTCAAGCCTTCCAGCATCACACTGTCGTCATGGGCGATCAGCAATTGCCATTCGTTGCGCGTTGGTACATCGCCAAACGCGTAATACAGGGCAAAGTTGATCCCGTCCTGGTTGGTACGCACAAACCAGGCCCATTGCCCTTGGTACAGCCCATGGTCAACGCTGTAGTCGTGGCCTTCGATCCGGGGTGCCAGGCAGTTGAAAGCCTGTTGCGGGTGATCGGCATCCAGCACCCAGCTTTCGCTGGTGGTTTTGCTGTTAAGCAGCAGGATCAGCTGGCGCTCGGAGCTCGAACGATAGCAATGCAGGAAAAAACGCCCGTCCGGCTCATGAAACACTTCATGTGCAGCGGTTTCGCCCAAGGTATGGCGCCACAGTTTGTGCGGACGATGGGTCTCGTCCAGTTCTGCGAAAAACAGGGTCTGGCTGTCGTTGGCCCAGGTCATGCTGCCATCGCAGTCGGTGAACGGCAGCTCGCTGACTGCGCCGCTGCTCAGCTCCTTGACGAACAGGCGGTAGGTTTCTTCGCCGCTGGTATCCAGGCTGTAGGCCAGACGCTGTTGATCGGGGCTGATGCTGAAGGCGCCCAGGGAAATAAAGCCGCCATCGGCGAGGGCGTTCGGGTCCAGCAGTAACTGTTCGGCGTTTTCGTCTACCTGCTGGCTGCCGTCAGCCGGGCGCGGGCAGCGGTAGTGACGGGCGTACTCGTCGCCGGCGATGGTGCGCGTGTAATACAGATACGGACCCCAGGGGGAGGGGAGTGACAGATCAGTCTCGCGAATCCGGCCCTTGATCTCTTGAAACAGTGCCTCACGCAGTTGCGCCTGGTCGGCCAGCTGCGCTTCCTGATAGGCGTTTTCGGCTTTCAGGTAGTCTAAAACTTCTTCGCTGTCGCGATTTTGTAACCACGAATAGGGGTCTGAGCCCTGGACCTTATGTGCGACAGGGGCGCTGTTTGCGTAGGCTGATTCGGTCATTGAGCGTTCTCTGAAACCTGCATGAAAAGAAGTGACGCTGACGGCGGTGCAGCCGCATTGCCTAAAAGCCGTTATCATAGCGCCTCATTGCCTGCCGACCATGGATACCATGACCGAGAACGACTATCTGATCGCCTGGGGCCTTTATGCCTTTGCCGCTTTGGGCTGCCTGCTCGTATGGTGGCGCCTGACCCGCTTTATGTGGCGCTGGTTGCGTGAGCCTTTACGCGTGTTAATGGCGGTGTTGCTGTTGAGCCCGACCATTATCGACCCGGTAAAAGAAAAATTTGCTCCTGCAGTGGCCATCACTGCCCTGGACCTTGCGTTCAAGGTGGGCAATAACGCCTGGCGCGCGGTGTCGGACCTGTTGATGTACGCCATCTTTGCACTGTGCCTGTATGCGGTTTTTGTGCTGATTCGCTGGCCCATTGAGCGTGCCCGCAAGGCGCGTCAGGCGCAAGCCGCCGCCAACCAGCAGGCGCACCACAGCGACCCTGAAGACGACCAGCCTTTCGGCCCTGCTGGCGATGACCGTTTTGTCCGCCCGGCAGCACCCCGTGCTGCGGGCCCGTCGCGGGTTGAGCCGCGGTTGTAATCCTTTTCCGTTGAGCTTGAATGCGAGAGTGCGAGCGTGTGTGAATTATTGGGCATGAGCGCCAACGTCCCGACCGATATTGTGTTCAGCTTTACCGGCCTGATGCAGCGTGGCGGGCGTACCGGCCCGCATCGCGATGGCTGGGGCATTGCCTTCTATGAAGGCCGTGGCCTGCGTCTGTTTCAGGACCCGGCTGCCAGCTGCGACTCCGAGGTCGCGTTGCTGGTGCAGCGCTACCCGATCAAAAGCGAAGTGGTCATTGGCCATATCCGTCAGGCCAACGTCGGCAAAGTCTGCCTGTCCAATACCCACCCGTTTGTCCGTGAACTCTGGGGCCGTAACTGGTGCTTCGCGCACAACGGCCAGCTGGCCGACTTCTCCCCGAGTACCAGCTTTTACCGTCCGATCGGTGATACCGACAGTGAAGCCGCGTTCTGCGATGTGCTGAACCGGGTTCGCCAGGCCTTCCCCGAACCGGTCGACGTCGAAACTATCCTGCCGGTGCTGGTCGCCGCTTGCGCCGAATTTCGCAGCAAAGGGGTGTTCAACTGCCTGCTCAGCGACGGTGACTGGCTGTTCTGCTACTGCTCGACCAAGCTGGCACAGATCACGCGTCGTGCGCCCTTTGGCCCGGCACGTTTGAAAGATGTCGACGTGATTGTGGATTTTCAGTCAGAAACAACCCCGAACGATGTAGTCACCGTGATTGCCACCGAACCGCTGACAGAAAACGAAACCTGGACGCGTTACGAACCGGGTCAATGGAGCTTGTGGCGACGCGGTGAATGCGTCAGCCAGGGCACAACCGAATAAGGATGCGCCTGCATGTTTCTGAGCTATCTGCGGTTGGTGTTGTTTACGTTGGGCCTGTTGATCGGCGTGCAAGTGCCGGGGTTTATCAATGATTACGCCAACCGCGTCGAAGCTCACCTGATCGAAGCGCAAACCGGGCTGGCGGGTTTCCAGAACACCGCCAACCAGTTTTTCAAAGGCGATCTGCAAGCGCTGGTTGCGCATTACCGGGCCAGTGACGACCCGGTATTTCGCAGCGATGCCAACAGCCTGGGCACATTGCTCAGCCGCCAGCGTCTGCTCGACGATCAGTTCCAGGCCATGCAGGGGCCGTGGTACATGCGTGCACTGCAAGTGGCCTACGCGGCCGATCCGGCAATTCGTCAGGAAACCATCGACACCTACAGCTATCAGGTGCTGCTGTCCCCGACCGCCATTGGCTGGGCGATGGCCGGAGCCCTGTTGTTTTCCTTCATCATCGAAGGCTTCCTGCGCCTGGTGGACTGGGTCGTCCTGGGCGGTAAACGCCAGCGCGAGCGAATTGCCCGCCGAGCACGCAACAGCTAATCCTGACCTGCGCCTGCAGAACAGCGGTTGGCCCGGCAAAAATTTAAGCAATCAACTTTTTCTTATCCCTGAGTCCGGCTTTTATTAGTTGGACGAACGGCGTGCTGCTGTCCAAAAATGCCTGCACCTAAACTATAAAAAGACCACAGGAGCATCGCCGTGAGCCGCCTGTTATTGAATTGCGATATTGGTGAGAGTTTTGGCAGCTGGACCATGGGCCTGGATGCCGAGGTCATGCCGTTTATTGATTGCGCCAACATTGCCTGCGGTTTTCACGCAGGCGACCCGGGCATCATGCGCAAAACCGTAGGTCTGGCGTTGGCCCATGATGTGAAAATCGGCGCCCACCCCGCGTATCAAGACCTCGCCGGCTTTGGTCGACGCTCCATGGCCTACTCGGCACAAGAGCTGCAAGACCTGCTGCACTATCAGATCGGCGCTCTGGACGGCATCTGCCGCGCCCAGGGCACGCGAGTCAGCTACGTCAAACCCCACGGCGCCATGTACAACGACATGATGGCCAGCCCCGCACAGTTGCGGGCGGTGGTGCAGGCCGTGGCCGCTTACGACCCGGGCTTGCCGCTGATGCTGATGGCCACCCGCGACAACAGCGCGGCGCAAGCCATTGGTGATGAGTTCGGCGTGACTCTGTGGTTCGAGGCCTTTGCCGACCGCGCTTACGACAGCGCCGGGCGCCTGGTTTCGCGGCAACTGCCGGGGGCGGTGCATCACGACGCCGAGATTATCGTGCAACAGGCCCTGACCATTGCGGCTGGCCAGCCTCTGGTGGCCAATGACGGCAGTGCCTTGCACCTGCACGCCAACACGCTGTGCGTGCATGGCGACAACGCCGGCTCGGTCGCCGCCGTGCAACGGATTCGCCAGGCCCTGAGCCAGCAGGCGCAGGGATGAAGCCGCGCATTGAAGTGGTGGCCATCGACTGCCTGATGCTGCGTCTGTTCGATGAAATTGCAGAAACCAACATGCCGTGGATGCTGGCTGCCAGCGAGCGCCTGCGCATTTGCTTCGCCGAGTATCTGACCGATCTGGTGCCGTCCTACACCACCTTGATGGTGCACTACGACGGCCTGGCACTGACGCCGGCCCAGGCCCGGGAGCGAATCGCCCAGGCTTTGACTGACCTGCGCCCGGAAACCCAAAACCTTGGCCAGTGTCACGTACTGCCAGTGTGGTACGACCTGAGTGTGGGGCCGGAACTTGCCTTGCTGGCCAAGCGCACCGGCTGGTCGGTGAGCGAAGTCATCCGTCGTCACAGTGAGCATCAATATCAGGTCTTCGCCCTGGGCTTTGCCCCGGGTTTTGCCTTTATGGGGTTGGTCGAAGAAGCCCTGGCCGCACCGCGTCTGGCCACCCCGCGCAAACGTGTCGCCACCGGCAGCGTGGGGATTGCCGAGCGCCAGACCGCGGCCTATCCCGCGCAGTCGCCCGGCGGCTGGAACCTTATCGGCCGTACCCCGAGCGCATTGTTTGATCGCGAGCGCGAGGGTTACAGCCTCATGCAGCCAGGCGACAGGGTGCAATTCGCCCCTGTCAGCCGTGCTGAGTTTATCCGTCTAGGCGGTGATGACACGCCCCAGGAGGTCTTGGCATGAGCCGTTTACTGATTCAGGCCAGTAATCCGTTTTGCCTGCTGCAGGACGCCGGTCGTTTCGGCGTACGGCACCTGGGCGTGACCCAGGGCGGGGCTGCGGACTGGATGTCCATGGCCTGGGCCAACTGGCTGCTGGGCAACTCGCCAGACGCGGCGGTCATCGAAATCACCCTCGGCGGCTTATCTGTTATCGCCCGGGACGATTGCACGCTGGCTCTGGCCGGCGCAGATCTGGCAGCAACGGTAGACGGACAAGCCTTGAAGCCCTGGCGCAGTTTCTCTCTGAGAAAAGGCCAGACCCTGACCTTCACTCAGCCGATGAGCGGTGCCCGCACCTATCTGGCCGCACCGGCAGGTTTTGGCGCCCCTCAAGTGCTGGGCAGTTGCTCCACTGTGGTTCGTGAGCAGCTCGGCGGCCCCGATGGCTTTGGCCGGGCGCTGGCGGCAGGCGATGAGCTGAGTTATGGCGGGGCTGCGCAGCCGTTGCGTGAACTGCCGTCCCGGTACCTGCCCGAGTTCAGTCCCAAGCCGTTGCTGGATGTGGTGCTGGGTGCCCAAATGGGTGCTTTCAGCGGTCAAAGCACCTTTGACGCCTTCAATAATCCATGGACCCTCGACAGTCGCGCCGACCGCATGGGCATCCGCCTGCTGGGGCCGGCACTGGTCTATCAGGGCGCGCCGATGATTTCCGAAGGTATCCCGCAGGGGGCGATTCAGGTCCCGCCGGATGGCCAGCCGATTGTATTGCTCAATGACCGTCAGACCATTGGCGGCTACCCGCGTCTCGGCGCCTTGACCCCGCTGGCGCTGGCACGTCTGGCCCAGTGTTTGCCGGGGGAAGTGGTGTACATGCGTCCGACCACCCAGGATGCGGCGCAGCGCCAGCAGGTGGCGTTCATGCAGCGGTTTGCCGAATAACAACCCAGCCTGCAGGAGCGAGGGTGTTCGCTCCTGCAGGGGGCATCATTACTTGGCCAGAAACCGCATCCCTTGTTCCAGACCGTCCGGCGTCAAGGGGTACATCCGGTCTTCGATAAGGTCGCGTACGATCCCGGTCGAAGCGGTGTAGTTCCACGTGTCTTTCGGGTAAGGATTAATCCAGATCAGCTTTTTGTATTTCTCCATGAAGCGTTGCATCCACTTGTAACCCGGCTCTTCATTCCAGTGTTCGACACTGCCCCCCGCGTGGGTGATTTCATAGGGGCCCATGGCCGCGTCGCCAATAAAGATCACCTTGTAGTCGGCGCCGTATTTGTTCAGCAGATCCTGGGTGGAAATACGTTCGACCTGACGACGCTGGTTGTTCTTCCATACCGACTCATAAATGAAGTTATGGAAGTAGAAGTACTCCAGATGCTTGAACTCGGTTTTACAGGCCGAGAACAACTCCTCGCAGATCTTCACGTGTGAATCCATCGAGCCGCCAATATCAAACAGCAACAGCAGTTTGATGTTGTTGCGCCGTTCAGGGCGCATCTGAATGTTCAGCAGGCCGGCATCGCGGGCGGTGTGGTCGATGGTGCCATCGATATCCAGCTCTTCTGCCGCACCCTGGCGGGCAAACTTGCGCAGGCGCCGCAGAGCCACCTTGATATTGCGCGTGCCCAGTTCGACCTGATCGTCGAGGTTCTTGTACTCGCGCTGCTCCCAGACCTTGGCGGCCTAGCCCTGGCGCGCGCCGGCGTCGCCCACCCGGATGCCTTCAGGGTGATAGCCCCCAGAGCCGAACGGGCTGGTGCCACCGGTGCCGATCCATTTGTTGCCACCGGCATGGCGTTCCTTTTGCTCTTCAAGACGCTGTTTGAACGCTTCAATCAGCTTGTCCAGGCCCCCCAGCGATTGCAACTGCGCCCGGTCTTCGTCGCTCAGCGAGCGCTCGAATTCCTTGCGCAACCAGTCTTCGGGAATCAGGGCCTCAAGGTGCTCGTTGAGGTTCTGCAGGCCATTGAAGTAGGCGCCGAATGCGCGATCGAACTTGTCGAAATGACGCTCGTCCTTGACCAGGATGGTGCGCGCCAAATAATAAAATTCGTCCATGTCGGCGAAGGTCACGTGGTGCTTCAGCGCGTTGATCAAGTCCAGCAACTCGCGCACAGAAACCGGCACCTTGGCCGCCCGCATTTCATTGAACAGATTAAGCAGCATGCTTATCGCCTTCTGGAAAAATCAGCGATTAGCGCGACGGCTCATGAACGCCAGACGCTCCAGCAATTGCACGTCCTGTTCGTTCTTCACCAGAGCGCCGGCCAGTGGCGGGATGGCTTTGGTCGGATCGCGCTCGCGCAGCACGGCCTCGCCAATATTGTCGGCCATCAGCAGTTTCAGCCAGTCCACCAGCTCGGAGGTCGAAGGCTTTTTCTTCAGGCCGGGCACTTTGCGTACGTCGAAAAACACGTCCAGCGCTTCACTGACCAGTTCTTTCTTGATGTCGGGGAAGTGTACGTCGACGATCTTTTGCAGGGTGCTGCGGTCCGGGAAGCTGATGTAGTGGAAGAAGCAACGGCGCAGGAAGGCATCCGGCAGTTCTTTTTCGTTGTTGGAGGTAATGATGATGATCGGGCGCACTTTGGCCTTGATGGTTTCGTCGGTCTCGTAAACGTAGAACTCCATCTTGTCGAGTTCTTGCAGCAGGTCGTTCGGGAACTCGATGTCGGCCTTGTCGATTTCGTCGATCAGCAAAATGACCCGCTCTTCAGCTTCGAAGGCTTCCCACAACTTGCCCTTTTTCAGGTAATTGCGCACATCGTGGACTTTATCGACCCCCAGCTGCGAATCACGCAGACGGCTGACCGCGTCATACTCGTACAGGCCCTGATGGGCCTTGGTGGTGGACTTGATGTGCCAGGTGATCAGCTTGCAGCCGAAAGATTCGGCCAGTTGCTCGGCGAGCATGGTCTTGCCGGTGCCGGGTTCACCTTTGACCAGCAGCGGGCGCTCCAGGGTGATGGCCGCGTTGACCGCCAGTTTCAGGTCATCGGTGGCCACGTAGGCGCGGGTGCCTTCAAACTTCATCTGCAATTCCTCAAACCAGGACCCGGGCCCTGCAAGGGGCAGGGCGGGAGAACAAAAAAGTATGTCCGACTATAACGCGACGCCCGTCCGAGGTGAACGCAGACGCGCCATTCAGTCTCTGAATGGCGCGTCACGCCATGACTGGACGCCCGGGAACACGAGGCCTACCCTTGAGGCCTTCCCAAAAGGTGAATAAGGACCCCGCCATGAGCCGCATTTTTGTAGATAACGCGCACTCCATCGGTAACACGCCTCTGGTACAAATCAACAGTATTGCGCCCCGTGGCGTGACTATTCTGGCCAAGATCGAGGGCCGTAACCCGGGCTATTCGGTGAAGTGCCGGATCGGCGCCAATATGATCTGGGACGCCGAAAGCCGTGGTGTGCTCAAACCCGGCATGACCATCATTGAACCGACGTCGGGCAATACCGGTATCGGTCTGGCCTTTGTCGCGGCTGCCCGCGGTTACAAATTGATGCTGACCATGCCGTCCTCCATGAGTATCGAGCGGCGCAAGGTGCTCAAGGCGCTGGGCGCCGAACTGGTACTGACCGAGCCGACCAAGGGCATGAAAGGGGCCATCGACAAGGCTGCGCAGATCTGCAACAGCGATCCTGAGCAGTACTTCATGCCCCAGCAGTTCGAAAACCCGGCCAACCCGGCAATCCATGAGAAAACCACCGGGCCGGAAATCTGGAACGATACTGACGGCGGCATTGACGTGCTGGTGGCTGGAGTGGGAACCGGTGGCACCATCACCGGAATTTCCCGCTATATCAAACACACCCAGGGCAAGCCGATTCTGTCGGTTGCGGTAGAACCCATCACCTCGCCGGTCATCACCCAGGCGCTGGCCGGTGAAGAGATCAAACCGTCGCCCCACAAGATCCAGGGCATCGGTGCCGGTTTTGTACCGAAAAATCTCGATTTGTCGATTCTCGATAAAGTCGAACTGGTCAGTGATGACGAATCCAAGGCCATGGCCCTGCGTCTGATGCACGAAGAAGGCATCTTGTGCGGGATCTCATGCGGCGCGGCAATGGCTGTGGCAGTACGTTTGGCTGAAACCCCGGAAATGCAGGGCAAGACTATCGTTGTGATCCTCCCCGACTCGGGTGAGCGCTACCTGTCGAGCTACCTGTTCAGCGATATGTTCAGCGAGCAGGAATTACAGCAGTAAGCCCGTTTCCCAGGGTGCAGGCTTGCCAGCGATTCAGGCATCGTGGTGCTGTCGCAGGCAAGCCGGCCCCCGCCAGGCGGATGCAACTGACCCAAATCAAGCGCTCAGAGCTGCGACTTATGCACTATTGACTCGTTATTACGTCTTCCTTAACGCTGAATGTTGGATCAGGCGGGTTTTGCCCGGGGCCGGGAGTGTTTATCATGGCCGGCTGCCACGTTGCATGACAGACCGGGGCAGGTTGCCTATTTTCGAGGAGTTGTTGCATGACCTTATCCTTCGCCATCAAGGCAGGGTTGATACTGCTGTTTGTCGGCAGCATCCTTTACGTGCATTTGCGCGGCAAGGCGCGCCTGCCGGTGTTGCGCCAGTTCGTCAACCACTCCGCGTTCTTTGCGCCCTATAACGCCTTGATGTATCTGTTCTCCGGCGTCCCGTCCCGGCCCTACCTGGACCGCAGCAAGTTTCCCGAGCTGGATGTTCTTAAAGACAACTGGCAAGTGATTCGCGAAGAAGCCATGCACCTGTTCGATGAGGGCTATATCCGCGCCGCCGAAAAGAACAACGATGCCGGTTTTGGGTCGTTCTTCAAAAAAGGCTGGAAGCGTTTTTACCTCAAGTGGTACGACAAAGCGCTGCCATCAGCCGAACTGCTGTGCCCCAAGACCGTCGAGCTGGTCAACAGCATCCCCAATGTCAAAGGCGCGATGTTTGCGCTGTTGCCGG
The DNA here is from genome assembly GCF_904067025.1 of Pseudomonas paraversuta. Lineage (NCBI taxonomy): Bacteria > Pseudomonadati > Pseudomonadota > Gammaproteobacteria > Pseudomonadales > Pseudomonadaceae > Pseudomonas > Pseudomonas paraversuta. Next base: position 3,403,175 of record NZ_CAJFDA010000001.1, on the reverse strand, counting down.
GGGGCAGCCACCTCAACCCGCACCGTGACCCGTTCGCAGGTTCGTTGCGTTATCACCTGGGCCTGTCGACACCCAACTCGGATGCTTGCCGGATTTTCGTTGATGGCGAAGAGTATTCCTGGCGCGACGGCGAGGACGTGATGTTCGACGAGACCTACGTGCACTGGGTCAAGAATGAAACCGACATCACCCGCGTCATCCTCTTTTGTGACATCGAACGGCCGCTCACCAGCCCCCTGATGACGCGCATCAACCGCTGGGTCAGTGCTCAGCTGGGCAAAGCCACCGCTCCACAGAACACCGATGACGAGCGCGTAGGCGGCATCAACAAGGCCTATGCCTGGAGCAAGACGTTCAGCGACCGTTTCAGTGGTGTGGTCAAACAATGGAAGCGCCGTAACCCCAAACTTTACCGCGTGGCCCGTCCAATATTGGCCGTGATCGTGCTGCTGTTGTTGTGGCGCTGGTTGTTCGGTTAAAGCATTGCAATTTGTATCGGGCGCTGGTTATAGTCAGCGCTCGATGAGCCCAAGCGCTCCGCATCTTCTCTCCAAAAAAGATCAGCCCATGCCGGTTTGCCTCTCCCACAGCGTTGTCGTTTCAGCAGTCTCTGCTGGCGTGGTGCCGTGCGCAAACCAGCAGCCTGCGCAGATCAGTCACTATCCCCCTCCTGTCAGCCGCACTGTGGCGTCGCCACCAGGTGTTGTTGTCGCGGGCTGAACTGATCTTTCAGCTGCCCGTACCCGCCTGAAAAACCTCTGAACTTCAGCTTTGGCTGAGTTGGCTTTTTTGCCTGATGACAGGTGTTACCCATGTTTTCGATTTCTAAAGAGTCCGCGCTGGCGGCTGTTTCCACGAGCCTGTTCGTTCTGCTGTGGAGCAGTGGTGCCATCTTCTCCAAGTGGGGGCTGGCCCATGCATCGCCCTTTGCCTTTTTGTTGATCCGTTTTGCCATCGCCTTGCTGGCGCTGGTGCTGATAATCCCGTTGATGAAGTTTCAACTGCCCCGTGGCGTCAAGGGGATCAGCTATGCGCTGGCCACCGGTGTAGTGCTGTTAGGCGCCTATCAGATTTTTTACCTGCTGGCGCTGGATCTGAAAGTAACCCCGGGGGTGATGGCCACCGTGATGGGGGTGCAACCGATCCTGACCGCCGTGATCATGGAGCGGCGGCATTCCTTCAGTCGGTCTCTGGGGTTGCTGCTGGGGCTGGGCGGTTTGATCCTGGTGGTCTACCAGGGCATCGGTCTGGCAGGTTTGTCCTGGACCGGCATGCTGTATGCCTTGCTGGCACTGGCCAGCATGACGGCGGGCACCTTGATGCAAAAGCGCATTACCCAAAACCCGCTGGGTACGCTGCCGCTGCAATACCTTGCAGGGTTGCTGGTATGTGCGGTGTTTGTACCGTTTCAGCCATTTCACTTCGAACACAGTGCCGGGTTTGTGGTGCCGGTGTTGTGGATGGGGCTGGTGGTTTCAGTACTGGCGACCTTGCTGCTGTACCGGATGATCGCCAAAGGCAATCTGGTCAACGTCACCAGCCTGTTTTATCTGGTGCCGGCGGTGACCGCGGTGATGGACTATCTGATTTTCGGCAACAAACTGGCGGCTTTGAGCTTGCTGGGCATGGCGCTGATCATCATCGGGCTGGTGTTCGTGTTCCGTAAAACGGCCTGACACCCTGACCTGCAGGAGCGAGCTGTACTTGTCCCGCGATACAGCTCGCTCCTGCAGATCCGTGGACTCACGGGTTTACAGCTTTTGCCACTGCAGCAGGCTTGAGCACCAGCCATACCGCTACAGCGATCAGCAACCCGCCGTAGATATGTGCCATTGACAGCGGCTCATCCAGAAACAACGCGCCCCACAGCACGCCAAATGGCGGAATCATAAAGGTCACGGTCATGGATTTGACCGGACCAATGCTGGTCAGTAAGCGGAAGTACAGAATGTAGGCAAACGCCGTACAGACCAGTCCAAGGCCCAAAAGGGAAAGCCACACGCTTGCTCCGCCCCAACTGGCCGGCGGCTGGTTGATGGCGCTCAGGGCAAACAGTGGCAACAGAAACAGCGTGGCCCCGAGCATGCTGCCCAGTGCCGAAAGACGGGGGTCTAGCCCGCCTTGCTGATCCAGCCAGCGGCGCGCCAGGAAACCGGCAAAGCCATAACAGGTGGTGGCCAGCAGACAGGCGAGGGCGCCCATCAGCAGATCCATATCAAATGCCACTGGCCCGGCACGCGTCAGGATGCCGACACCGAACAAGCCTAAAAACACACCGGCCATTTTGGTCGCAGTGAGTTTTTCGCTAAAGAACAACCCGCCAATCAGCACGCCCATCAGCGGTGTGGTCGCGTTGAATATTGATGAATAACCAGCAGGCAATACCTGGGCCGCCACCGAATACAACGTGGCCGGAATGCCCGAGTTGATTACCCCCAGTATCAAAATCACCTTGAGCTTTCCGCCGAAATTCCAGCTCACGCGCATCAGCGCCAGAATCACCACCAGGCCGGTAGCGGCTATGGATACTCGAAAAAACGCGGTAGGAATGGTCCCGATCACCGGCGCAATAATCCGCATAAACAGAAAGCTGGCGCCCCAAATGCCTGCCAGTGACAGCATCCGTGCAATATCGACAAGTCTCACGGTGATTCCTTACAAGGTTTGAGCCGGGCAGTTTAGGGGATACAGCGCGCAAGGCAATGGCTGCCCGGGCGCAATATCCCTGTGCACGGACAACGCTCGAGGCCGGGGGGGCTGGCTACTGGTGACTGCCGGCAAGACCTGGTTTATCTGGGGGCTGGTGGCCCTGGCTGTTCTGGAACTGGCGGTGGCGGTGGCGGGAAAACCTCAGGCCACCGGCCGGCAGCTGCCCGCCTCCGAGTAACGGCGCCTTTGGCATGGATGCCATATCCAGCTGTAGATCCCGTTCACGGGGTGGGGCCAAATCTGCGACAATCCGCCCCCTGCATTTACGAAGACTTTTGCGCGCCTGATGACTGACGAATCGCCTGCTATCGACCAACTGTTGAAAAACCTTGATCAAGCCATGATTGCCGACCGCCATAAACTGCGTCGGCAATTGCATGAGCTGCGCAAAAAGCCTGACGACGTGGCCAAATTGGCCGCGTGGGCCGAGCGGGTGCAGGCGTCGTGCGCGCAGGTGAAAGCGCGGGCGGCCAGTGTGCCGCTGATTCGTTATGACGAAAACCTGCCGATCGCCGCCAAGCGCGATGAGATCAAGGCCGCGTTGCTCAAGCATCAGGTGCTGATTCTGGCCGGTGAAACCGGCTCGGGTAAAACCACCCAGTTGCCGAAAATCTGTCTGGAAATCGGTCGCGGTCAACACGGTTTGATCGGCCATACCCAGCCCCGTCGAATTGCGGCGCGCAGCGTAGCCAGCCGGGTGGCCGAAGAACTGGCCACGCCGTTGGGCGCGCTGGTGGGGTACCAGGTGCGGTTTGAGGATCAAAGCGATTCCAACACCCTGGTCAAACTGATGACTGACGGTATCCTGCTGGCCGAAACCCAGCACGACCGTTATCTGGAACGCTACGACACGATCATCGTCGACGAAGCCCACGAACGCAGCCTGAACATCGATTTTTTGCTGGGCTACCTGAAAATCCTGCTGCCTCGTCGTCCGGACCTGAAAGTTATCATCACTTCGGCCACCATCGATCTGGAGCGCTTCTCCAAGCACTTCAACGATGCGCCGATTGTCGAGGTGTCGGGCCGTACCTTCCCGGTCGAGACCTGGTATCGACCGCTGACCTCGGAGCAGGATGAAGAGGGCAACAGTGTCGAGGAAGATTTGAGCGTCGACCAGGCGATCATTGCCACCCTTGATGAAATTGCCGCCTTTGAGCGCAGTGAACGCAAAAGCCCCGGCGACGTGCTGGTGTTCTTGCCCGGTGAGCGGGAAATTCGCGACGCCGCCGAGATGCTGCGCAAGGCGCAACTCAAGCACACCGAAATTCTGCCTCTGTATGCGCGATTGTCACCTGCCGAGCAGCAGCGCATTTTCCAGTCGCACCCGGGGCGCCGCGTGGTGCTGGCAACCAACGTGGCTGAAACCTCGCTGACGGTGCCGGGCATTCGCTATGTGATCGACAGCGGCACCGCCCGTATCAGCCGCTATAGCTATCGGGCCAAGGTTCAGCGCCTGCCCATCGAAGCGATTTCCCAGGCCAGCGCCAATCAGCGTAAAGGCCGTTGCGGTCGGGTTGAGCCGGGTATCTGTGTGCGTTTGTACGCCGAAGAAGACTTCAACGGGCGCCCGGAATTTACTGATCCGGAAATTCTGCGCACCAACCTTGCCGCCGTCATCTTGCAGATGTTGCATCTGCGTCTGGGCGAGATTACTGCGTTCCCGTTTATCGAACCGCCGGATGGCAAGGCCATCACTGACGGTTTCAACCTGTTGCAAGAACTGTCGGCAGTAAACCGCGAGAACCAGCTCACGCCGCTGGGGCGTCAACTGGCGCGCTTGCCGGTGGACCCGCGCATGGGTCGCATGCTGCTGGAAGCAGCCAGGCTCGGCAGTTTGCAGGAAGTGTTGATTGTGGCCAGTGCGATGTCGGTACAGGACCCCCGTGAGCGTCCGCCCGAGCGCCAGCAAGCGGCGGATCAGGCCCACGCCCAATGGAAAGACGTGGACTCCGATTTCGCCGGGCTGATCAATGTCTGGCGCGGCTTTGAAGAGCAGCGCCAGGCCTTGACCGCCAGTCCGTTGCGCAGCTGGTGTCGCAAGAACTTCCTCAATTACCTGCGGCTGCGCGAATGGCGCGATTCACACCGCCAATTGAGTCTGATCTGCCGCGACATGCAGTTGACGGTCAATAAAGAACCGGCCGACTACCCCAAGCTGCACAAGGCGGTGTTGTCCGGCTTGCTCAGCCAGATCGGGCAAAAGACTGAAGAGGGGGATTACCTCGGCGCACGTCAGCGCCGGTTCTGGATTCATCCTTCTTCCGGCCTGGGTAAAAAACGCCCGCAATGGCTGATGACCGCCGAACTGGTGGAGACCACCAAGCTCTATGCGCGAATGGTGGCCAAGATCGAGCCGGACTGGATCGAGCCGCTGGCCGGGCACCTGATCAAAAAGAACTACTTTGAGCCGCACTGGGAGAAGAAGCGCGGACAAGTGGTGGCCTTTGAGCAGATCACCTTGTTCGGCCTGATCGTGGTCGGTCGGCGTGCCGTGCATTACGGGCCGATTGACCCTGTGATGTCCCGCGAGCTGTTTATCCGCGAAGGTCTGGTGCGGGGCGAAATCCAGTCGCGGGCCAAGTGCCTGACGGCCAATGCCCAACTGCTGGAACAACTTGACGAGCTGGAGGCCAAGGCCCGGCGCCGCGATATTCTGGCCGACGAAGAAACCCTGTACGGGTTCTACGACGCGCGCCTGCCTGCTGAAATTCATCAGACTGCCACCTTCGACAGCTGGTATCGCATCAACAGCCAGAAAGATCCGCAGCTGTTGATCATGCGTGAAGAAGACGTGCTGGCCCGTGAAGCCACTGAAATCACCGCCCAGCATTTCCCGGACACCCTGCATCTGGGGGATTTGACCCTGGAGCTGAGTTATCACTTCGAGCCCAACCATCCCCGGGACGGGGTGACCCTCAAAGTACCTGCGCCGCTGCTTTCGGTGTTGCCGCCCGAGCGTCTGGAATGGCTGGTGCCGGGCATGATCGAGGCCAAGTGCATTGCTCTGGTGCGCTGCCTGCCCAAGGCACTACGGAAAAACTTTGTGCCGGTGCCGGACTTCGTCAAGGCCGCCTTGCAGCGTATGGCCTACGGCGAAGGGTCGTTGCCCCAGGCACTGGGTCGCGAGCTGTTGCGCATGACCGGGGCGCGGGTGAGTGACGAAGCCTGGGCCGAAGCTGCGCAGCAGGTGGAAAACCACCTGAAAATGAATCTCGAAATTGTTGATGGCGAGGGCAAGTTTCTCGGCGAAGGCCGCGATCTGGCCGAGCTGACAGCACGCTTTGCCCAGGCCAGTCAGGCCGCGTTGGCGGTGCCGCAAACAGCGAAAAACCAGCAGCCGGTAGAGGCCAAGGTGTTTGCCCCGGTGGCTGAAAAAACCCAGCAGAAGATTGCCGGGTTGTCGATGACGGTTTATCCGGCATTGGTAGAAGAGGGCAACAGCGTCAAGGAAGGACGTTTCTCGACCCCGGCCGAGGCTGAGTATCAGCATCGTCGGGCGCTCCAGCGGTTGTTGATGCAGCAACTGGCCGAGCCGGCCAAATTCTTGCGCGCCAAGCTGCCGGGGCTGACCGAACTGGGCCTGTTGTACCGCGAGCTGGGCAGGGTCGAGAGTCTGGTGGAAGACATTCTGCTGGCCAGCCTCGACAGCTGCATCCTTGAAGGCGAAGCCGTGCTGCCGCGCGATGGTGCGGGCCTGGCTGCACTTGCCGAGCGCAAGCGCGGGGCCTGGACCGAGCACGCCGAAAAGCTGGCCAGGCTGACGCTGGATATTCTCAAGCTGTGGCACGGGCTGCAAAAGCGCTTCAAGGGCAAGATCGATCTGGCTCAAGCGGTTGCCCTGAATGACATCAAGCAGCAGCTCGGCAATCTGGTGTATCCGGGTTTTGTCCGGGAAACCCCGGCAGTCTGGCTCAAGGAACTGCCGCGCTACCTCAAGGCCATTGAAATGCGCCTGGAGAAACTCCCCGGCCAGGTCCAGAAAGACCGGGTCTGGAGTGGCGAGCTGAGCGGTTTGTGGGCGCAGTACCAGGCCCGGGCCACCAAGCATGCCCAGGAAGGCAAGCGCGACCCGCAGCTGGAGCTGTATCGCTGGTGGCTGGAGGAATATCGCGTGTCGCTGTTCGGCCAGCAGTTGGGGACCAAAGTGCCGATTTCGGACAAACGCCTGAGCAAACAATGGAGCCAGGTGGACGCCTGAATACCCTGCAGGAGCGAGCGTGCTCGCGAGCTGTCTGGCGGCTTGAAAGCGCGCTCCTGCACAGATGGACGATCGTGAAGTAACGCCAAATGTTGGCGTTTATGGCAAACTTCGCTGCTATCACTGCCTGAAATGAATTCAATATCTTCTGTTTGAACAGAATAAGAGGAACGACCGTGCATAACGTCGTCATTAGCGGCACCGGCCTGTACACCCCGGCCAACAGCATCTCCAACGAAGAGCTGGTGCAGTCTTTCAATGCCTATGTGCAGCAGTTCAATGCGGATAACAGCGCCGCCATCGAGGCCGGAGAAATCGAGCCTCTGGCCGAGTCCAGTGCCGCCTTTATCGAAAAGGCCTCAGGCATCAAAAGCCGTTTTGTGATGGATAAGGACGGCATCCTTGACCCGCAGCGCATGCGTCCACGGTTGCCTGTACGCTCCAACGATGAAATGTCGGTGCTCTGTGAAATGGCCGTTGGCGCCGCGAAGCAGGCGCTTGAGCGAGCGGGCAAAACCGCTGCCGACATCGACGGGGTCATCGTTGCCTGCTCCAACCTGCAGCGCCCGTACCCGGCCATTGCCATTGAAGTGCAACAGGCGCTGGGCATTCAAGGTTTTGGCTTTGACATGAACGTGGCCTGTTCTTCGGCGACCTTCGGCATTCAGACCGCCAGCAACAGCGTCCAGCTGGGGCAGGCCCGCGCGGTGCTGTTGATCAGCCCCGAAGTGTGCACCGGCCATCTGAACTTCCGCGACCGCGACAGTCACTTCATCTTTGGTGATGCGGCGACTGCGGTGTTGGTCGAGCGTGCCGATCTGGCCACTTCCCGGCACCAGTTCGATATCGTCGGCAGCAAACTTCTGACCACCTTCTCCAACAACATCCGCAACAACTTCGGTTTCCTCAATCGTGCTTCTGACGAATCGCCAGACAGCCCCGACAAGCTGTTCGTCCAGGAAGGCCGCAAGGTATTCCGCGATGTGTGCCCGATGGTGGCCGAGCTGATTGCCCAGCATCTGCAAGAGAACCAGCTCGACGTGGCCGATGTGAAGCGCTTCTGGCTGCACCAGGCCAACCTGAGCATGAACCACCTGATCGTCAAACGTCTGCTGGGTCGCGAAGCCGCGGTCGAAGAAGCACCGGTGATTCTCGACACCTACGCCAATACCAGTTCGGCAGGCTCGGTAATCGCCTTTCACAAGTATCAGGACGATCTGCCAGGCGGTTCGCTGGCGGTGCTCAGTTCGTTCGGTGCGGGCTATTCGATTGGCAGCATAATTCTGCGTAAACGCTGATCCCGGATCCTGCAGGAGCGAGGTTGCTCGCGAGCTTTTAAAGCGCTCGCGAGCAAGCTGGCTCCTGCAGATTCACAACAGACGAGGTCTCAATGGCTGCTGACGACACTGAGTTGCTCAAACGTCTGCTGGCCGGTGAACAGCAGGCCTTTCGGGAGCTGGTCAGCACCTATCAGGGGGCCATGCGTGCCGTGGCTTATGCCATTGTGGGCAATCGGCATGCCGACGAAGCGGTTCAGGATGCCTGGCTGGCGGTGGTACGCAATCTTGTCAGCTTTGAATCCCGTTCAAGCCTTAAAACCTGGCTGCTGACCATCACCGCCAACGCTGCCAAAAACCGCTACAAGCAAAATCGTCGGGAAGTGCTGCTCGACGATTTACCTTCGCCCCACGGTACGATCGACGATGATCGGTTCTCTTCTGACGGGCACTGGCTGCTGGCGCCCCTGGCCTGGCATCAGGACACCCCCGAAGCCCTGCTCACAGAGCATGAGTTGCGCGAATGCCTGGAGCAAACGCTGCTCAGTCTGCCGCAGTTGCAAAGCAGTGTGCTGGTGCTGCGCGATCGTCAGGGGCTTGAGCTGGAGGAGATTTGTAATCTTTTGCAGATATCGCTCTCCAATGCCAGGGTGCTGGTGCATCGTGCCCGACTTAAAGTTTTCGCCACCGTGGAGCATTTCGAGGAAACCGGGGAATGTTGACCTGCAAACAATATGTTGCCCGATCGAGCGACTACCTGGATGGTCAGCTGACATTTCGTCAGCGCCTGCAGATGCGCCATCATGTGCTGTTTTGCCCCAATTGCAGGCGTTTTACCCGGCAAATGCGGTTGATGGGAGCCGCGCTTAAAACATTGCCGGAACCACCACCGGTCGATCTTGAGATGACGGTCAAGCGGATGATGCGCGAGCAGTCAGGCGGGCAATAAAGCGTTGGGCGCAGGCATCGTCGACGGATAAGAGGGGATCGACGCGACCTGCGCTCAACAGGTTGCTCTTAGAACTTGGCTTCTACGTCCAGTTGCAGCGTGTTGGCATTGGCATCCTTCTGCGTGGAGGTTGCGTAGTCAGCCTTGGTCAGGAAGTACGTCACGCCCAGACCAAAGTTCTTGTCGATCTCGTAGCCCAGTTTGATCTTGTGCCCCCGTGAACCGGTAGTGCCGTTGGCAAAGTCAGAGTCAGTGAATGCCCCCACCACCGCGTTACGCTGAATATCGCGGTAGTTGTAGTCCAGGCTGAAGGCGTTCAGCTTGCTTTTGAAACCCACCAGCCAGGCATTGTCCTGATCGCTGTCGGTGGCTGCGTTATGTACGTATTGACCGTACAGCGACAGCGGCACCGGCAGGTTGGCGATATCGACCTGGCCGAAGCCTTCGTACAGGCGGAACTCGTCGGTGCTGTTGCCGTTGACTGCCAGCGCACATGGCGTGGTCTTGGTGCCGGTAGTAGGGCAGGCGCTGTCCTTGTCATTGTTGTAACTGTAAACACTGCCGCCCAGGGTCACTTTCAGGCTGTCGGTGGGTGCGAAACGGGCGCCCAGCTGACCGGCATACAGGCTCAAGTCGTTGCGAAACTGCACGCCTTCGCCGTCGACGTTGTCTTTGAGGGTGTAGTAGCCGGCGCTACCGAACATCTCGACGCCGCTGTTACCCAGGTTGTGCTTGTAAGTGGCGGCCAGACCTTCCGGGTTGATATCGCTATCCCAGATCACGTCACCCATGCTGACCCACGGCTGGGGCATTTTGCCGCCAATCAGGTGCAGGTCCTTGACGGCTGTCGGGTGATAATCGATGTAGGCCTGATCGAGCCACAGTTGTTTCTTGTCGAAGTAGTTGTCCAGATCCTGGTTGGTGGAGCGGGCATCGTCGCCTCCGCCGGTGGCGATACGGATACCGGTATTCACTTGCGGGTTGATTTCGGTGTAGGCGCCCAGACGAGCACGAATTCGTTGGCGATCCTTGTTTTTACCATCGGACTCACCATCGATCTTGACCGTTTCCTGGCGAACCCTGACGTCGCCCTTGAATTCGGTCTTGGCCGCCCAGGCCACTTTTTGTTCAAAGGCGCTGAGGTCCGATTTTTTCACCTGATTGGCGGCTGCTTCTTGTTGGGCCTGTTTTTCGCTGGTGAGTTCGGTTTGCAGCTCGGCATATTGGGCCGGTGAAATGGAGCCGTTGGCTTTAAGCATTTCGAGCAGTTTGGCATCGACTCCGGCACTGGCCGGGACGCTCATGGCCAGTACCAGTCCGCCACACAGTCCCGCCGCAACCCGTGTAGATACAAGACGCATATGAAACTCCCAGTGTTGAGATGGCCCTGGCCATCTCAGGAAAAATCGGCCCTTGATGGGCTCGCGTTAATGAGGCTTGAGCCTGTTGCAAACAAACCGCTCATAACCCTGCGTTCTAAGAAGCGGCGCCAGTATCGCGGCTGGACATGACAGAAAAGTGGCAAAGTGATATCGAATCTGTGACAGCGGTTTCGCCAGCCAACAGCTCCCACCGGGCATCAGGTGCTACCATCGCCGCTCTACGTCGCACTCCGGGGACAACCAATGCCGTTACACCGCCTGGACAGCCTGTCCGCCATCTCGGCCCACGAATGGGATGCATTGGTGCCAGTGGCGCAACCGTTCCTGCGCCATGCTTTTCTGAGTGCACTGGAAGACAGTGCCAGCCTGGGCCCCCATTCCGGCTGGCAGCCCGAGCACCTGCTGCATTATGAAAATGGTCAGTTGCTGGCAGCGCTTCCCAGTTATCGCAAATGGCACTCCTACGGCGAATACGTGTTCGATCATGAATGGGCCAATGCCTGCGAGCGGGCGGGTATCGAGTACTACCCCAAGCTGCTGACGGCGGTGCCGTTCAGCCCGGTCAGCGGCCCGCGATTGCTGGCGGCCAGTAGCGCCGACGGGCTTGAACTGCTGGCTGCTTTGCCCGGTTACCTGGAGATAGAAGGGCTCTCCAGCGCCCATATCAATTTCACCGATGCGCTGGCCGATACGGCCTTGTCACAGCAGCCCGGCTGGCTGCAGCGGCTGGGCTGCCAGTTTCATTGGCAAAATCGCGGGTACCGTGACTTTCAGGACTTTCTCGATGGTTTGAGCTCGCGCAAACGCAAGCAAATGCGCAAAGAGCGCGAGCAAGTGGCGGGGCAGGGATTCGAGTTTGAATGGCTCGAAGGTCAGCAGGTGAGCGAGGCGCAATGGGATTTCGTGTATGCCTGCTACGCCAACACCTACGCCGTGCGTCGACAAACCCCGTATCTGACCCGTGAATTTTTCAGCCTGTTGGCCGAGCGCATGCCCGAGTCCATTCGTGTGGTGCTGGCCAGACAGGGCTCAAGCCCGGTGGCAATGGCCTTCAGCCTGGTGGGCGGCGACAGCCTGTATGGTCGCTACTGGGGGTGCCTGGGCGAGTTCGACCGATTGCACTTCGAGACCTGTTTCTATCAGGGCATGGACTACGCCATCGCAGGCGGTATTCAGCGCTTTGACGCCGGTGCCCAGGGTGAGCACAAGCTGATACGCGGCTTTGAGCCGGTCATCACTCACTCCTGGCATTACTTGCGCCATCAGGGATTGAAAGCGGCAGTGAGTGATTTTCTGGCGCGTGAGCGAGTGGGGGTGCTGGCGTATGCCGAAGAGGCGAGGTCGGCTCTGCCTTACCGGCAAGCCTGATCCTCGCCGGGATGATCAACATCGCCGTCATCAGCATTTCGCACATCCGCCCCGAGATTATTGAAATACACCAGGGCGCCAAGGATTGGCAAACGCCCTGAAAAACCCCAGAGCCCTTAAAAACCGGGCGCTGGCGCTGTCTATCAATGGCGTTGCAGAGCTGCTTTTTTAACTCAGTCCAGACCGACAAAACCGCCTGTCTGGTGCTGCCACAGGCGCGCATACAAACCGCCATGGGCGAGCAGTTCGGCATGGGTTCCGGACTCTGCAATATGGCCTTTTTCCAGGACCACCAGGCGGTCCATGCGGGCGATGGTGGACAGCCGGTGAGCGATGGCAATCACGGTTTTGCCTTGCATCAGGGTTTCGAGGCTTTCCTGAATGGCGGCTTCAACTTCGGAGTCCAGCGCCGAGGTGGCCTCGTCCATGATCAGGATTGGCGCGTTCTTGAGCAGTACCCGGGCAATGGCGATGCGCTGGCGCTGGCCCCCCGAGAGCTTGACCCCGCGCTCGCCCACGTGGGCGTCGAAGCCGCTACGGCCCTGGGCATCCGACAGGTTCGGGATGAACTCGTCGGCGCGGGCCTTGCGTACGGCCTCCCAGAGCTCTTCATCGGTGGCATCCGGTTTGCCGTACAGCAGATTGTCGCGGATCGAACGATGCAGCAGCGAGGTGTCCTGGGTAATCATGCCTATTTGTTCGCGCAGGCTTTCCTGGGTCACTTGGGCGATATTCTGACCGTCGATCAGGATTTTTCCGCCTTGCAAGTCGTACAGGCGCAACAGCAGGTTGACCAGCGTTGACTTGCCCGCGCCGGAAGGACCGATCAAGCCGATTTTCTCGCCGGGTTTGATCACCAGATTGAGGTCGCTGATGATGCCGCTGCGTTTGCCGTAGTGGAAGTCCACGTGCTCAAAGCGCACTTCGCCGCGCTCTACATTCAGGCGCGGAGCCTGTTCGCGATCAGTCACGGCCACAGGCTGGGCAATGGTCTGCAAGCCGTCCTGGACCATACCGATGTTTTCAAAGATGCCGTTGACTACCCACATGATCCAGCCGGACATGTTGACGATGCGAATCACCAGGCCTGTGGCCAGGGCAATGGCCCCCACGCTGATCAGCGACTGGCTCCACAGCCACAATGCCAGACCGCTGGTGGTGACGATCAACAGGCCGTTGAGGGTGGTGATGGTGACATCCATGCTGGTCACTACGCGGCTCGCCAGCTGGGTTTTTTCGGTCTGCTCGATGATTGCTTCGCGGGCGTATTGCTGCTCGAAGTTGGTATGGGCAAAGAGTTTGAGGGTGGTGATATTGGTATAGCCGTCAACGATCCGGCCCATCAGTTTGGAGCGGGCATCGGAGGACACCACCGAGCGTTCTTTGACCCGGGGCACGAAGTAGTACAGGGCGCCGATATAGCAGGCGATCCAGGTCAGCAGCGGGATCATCAGACGCCAGTCAGCTTCGGCAAACAGCACCAGCGAGCTGATGGCATAGATCAATACATGCCACAGGGCATCGACCGCCTGCACCGCCGAGTCACGCAGCGAGTTGCCGGTTTGCATGATGCGCTGGGCGATCCGGCCGGCGAAGTCGTTTTGAAAGAAGTTGAGGCTTTGTTTGAGCACGTAGCTGTGGTTTTGCCAGCGGATCATGCTGGTCATGCTCGGGCTCAGGGTCTGGTGCACCAGCAGGTCATGCAGGCCGAAGAAAATCGGGCGGATGATCAGTGCGACGACTGCCATCCAGATCAGTTCGTTGCTGTGGATCTTGAAGAAGTCGGTGTTGGGTGTGCCCTGGGTCAGGTCAATCAGTGTGCTCAGGTAGCTGAACAGTGAGACCTCGATCAAGGCGGCAATCAGCCCGACCACCAGCAGGGCGGCAAAGATCGGCCACACCTGGCGCAGGTAGTAGTAATAAAACGCCCAGACGGTACTGGGAGGAGCGGGCGTGGGTGCTTCGCGGAAAATATCGATCAGCTTTTCAAAATAGCGATAAAGCATTGGCACTGACGCCCGCAGTGCGGGCTCTCCTTTAGTGGTATGACCCCGCACCCTCCTGCAGGAGCGAGCTTCCAGAAATTGACCCGAAAGCTCGCTCTTGCTGGTTCAGTGTTCGGTCAAAGTCCTTGTGTGAACCATTGCCTCAGTCAACGCGCTTGGCGGACTTGATCAATACGGGATCGATCGGGACATTCTGCATGCCTTGCTTGGTGGTGGTCTGCGAGTTGACGATCTGGTCAACCACGTCCATGCCATTCACCACCTTGGCGAATACCGCATAACCGGCGTCACGGCCCGGATCCAGAAACGCGTTGTCAGCCACGTTGATAAAGAACTGGCTGGTGGCGGAGTTCGGGTTGGACGTACGGGCCATCGACAGGGTGCCGCGCACGTTGTGCAGGCCGTTGCTGGCTTCGTTCCTGATCGGGTCGCGGGTCGGCTTTTGGGTCATTTGTTCGGTAAAGCCGCCGCCTTGCACCATAAAGCCAGGAATCACACGGTGGAAAATGGTGTTGTTGTAGAAGCCGCTGTCGACGTACTCCAGAAAGTTTTTGCTGCTGATCGGAGCCTTGACCGGGTCCAGTTCAATTTCGATCTGGCCGAAACTGGTGTCCAGCACAACATGGGGCGCTTTGGTCGGTGCGGTGGTGGCCGCCATCAGGTTGGCAGCGAACAGCAGGGCACCGGCGGCGAGGGCGATTTTTTTCAGCATGGGTTCAGGATCCTGGACAGTGAGAGCAACTGCGCGAGGTAACTCACGCGCGATGGAATAGGGTGATGACGGCGCCAGTGAGTTCAGACTGGCCGCCGACCTTGGACAGGATATTCGCGATCATTGTTCCTGCCCACCGTTGTCATGCCCGAGCAAGCTTGATCAGCCTTGCAGAGGGGCAGCAAAAGGCGCGTCCAGGGGCGCGGTATCGAAGGTGCGCAATAGTTCGACAAGTATTTGTGTGGCCGGGCCCAGGGGTTTGTCTTTGTTGGAGTACAGGAAGAACAGCGGGTGACGGCTGCCGCCCTGATCCAGAGGCAACTGTTTGAGCACGCCTTCCTTGAGCTCGCGTTCAATCATGTGTCGCGGCAACCAGGCAAATCCCAGGCCGCTGCCCACAAAGGCTGCAGCGGTGGCCAGGCTGCCGACGGTCCAGCGCTGTTCCGCTCCCAGCCAGCCCATGTCGCGCGGTTGCTGGCGTCCCGAGTCGCGGATCACCACCTGCAGCTGGCTTTCGAGGTCCTGGAAATGCAGCTCGCGCTGCAGGCGATGCAGCGGGTGATCAGGGTGAGCTACGGCAACAAACTCCACGGCACTGAGCTCGGCGCCCAGATAGCCGGGGATGTTGAAGCTGCTGATGGCCAGGTCAGCCACGCCTTCCAGCAACACTTCTTCAACGCCCGACAGCACTTCTTCGCGCAAGCGCACACGGCAACCGCGGCTTTGCGGCATGAACGCGGTCAGGGCGCGTACCAGCCGTGCATTGGGGTAGGCCGCATCGACCACTAGCCGCACTTCGGCTTCCCAGCCTTGCTCCATGTGGTGGGCCAGGTCTTCGAGCTGGCTGGCCTGTTTGACCAGTTGCCTAGAACGGCGCAGCAATACGCCACCGGCTTCGGTGAGTACTGCCTTGCGCCCGTCGATCCGTAACAACGGCACGCCGAGTTGATCCTGCATGCGGGCTACGGTGTAGCTGACCGATGATTGCGAGCGATGCAGAACTTCGGCGGCTTGAGCGAAGCCGCCGTGGTCGACCACCGCTTGCAGGGTGCGCCATTGATCAAGGGTTACACGGGGCGCCTTCACGATGAATTCCTTTGCCGGAGTCTGTGTTATTGCGAGCTGCAGCAATGGCTACAGGTTTTCGCTATATAAACAGGATTATAGATAGGTTGTAGCAATTTTTTGCGCTTTTTCATCGAACCTATGCACTCTAATCTTCGCTCCATCGTCTTACAGCATTTACCGATGGAGTCTAGCCAGCATGTCACGAGTTCTGATCATTGAAAGCAGTGCCCGTCAGCAGGATTCATTTTCCCGCCAGCTGACCCGGCAGTTCATCAGTCAATGGCAATCGCTCCATCCTGATGATCAGATCACCGTTCGCGACCTGGCGTTGAACCCGGTACCGCACCTGGACGCTGACCTGCTGGGTGGCTGGATGAAGCCCGAAGAACAACGTTCTGCAGCCGAGAAAGCCTCTCTGCAGCGCTCCAACGAGCTCACCGATGAGCTGCTGGCGGCTGATGTGCTGTTGATGGCGGCGCCGATGTACAACTTTGCGATTCCCAGCACTCTCAAAGCCTGGCTTGACCATGTTCTGCGGGCCGGCACCACTTTCAAATACACAGACACCGGGCCCCAGGGGCTGCTGACCGGCAAGAAAGCCTACGTGCTGACGGCGCGTGGCGGGATCTATGCCGGCAGCCCGGCGGACCATCAGGAACCCTACCTGCGTCAGGTGATGGCATTTATCGGCATTCATGACCTGACCTTTATCCATGCCGAAGGGATGAACCTGGGCGGTGATTTTCAGGAAAAAGGTTTGAACCAGGCCAAGGCCCGGGTTTCTGAAGTCGCATAGGCTGTTAATCGACAGATAATCGGCGGCTGGCTAAATCGTTTCATTGCTCCTTCAAGCATGCGGTTCGCGCATCGAACCTCCCTTTGCACTTCTCTCCTGAGTGCTCACACCCGGTCAGCTTTAACGCTGGACCGGGTTTTTTTTGACAGGCATTTCGCCAGCGGCGCAAAACCGCTAATGTCGCGCCCTGCGAAACAAGCCGGCGGCCGTATCTGCTGTCAGGCAATCACGACATTCCGGGCGAGACATTCATGGGTTATCTGTTAATTGTGACGCTGATTCAGGCGTTTTCCTTCAGCTTGATCGGTGAGTATCTGGCTGGACACGTCGACAGCTACTTTGCAGTACTGGTGCGCGTGGTACTGGCCGGGCTGGTGTTTATTCCGCTGACCCGCTGGCGCCAGGTGGAACCCGGTTTCATGCGCGGCATGCTGCTGATCGGCGCCTTGCAATTCGGCATTACCTACGTCTGTCTGTACCTGAGCTTTCGCGTGCTCACGGTGCCCGAAGTCCTGTTGTTCACCATCCTCACGCCGTTGCACGTGACCCTGATCGAAGATGCCCTTAACCGGCGCTTCAACCCATGGGCACTGGTGGCGGCGCTGGTGGCTGTATCGGGGGCGGCCGTGATTCGCTTTGACAGCATCAGCGGGGACTTCTTTAAAGGCTTCCTGTTGTTACAACTGGCCAACTTCACCTATGCCGCCGGTCAGGTGCTGTACAGGCGTCTGGTGGCGCGTTATCCGAGCGAGCTGCCGCATTACCGGCGTTTCGGTTTCTTTTACCTCGGCGCTTTGGCGGTGGTATTGCCGGCCTTCCTGGCATTCGGCAAAGCCGACTTTTTACCCGACGCGCCTTTGCAATGGGCCGTGCTGGTGTTCCTGGGGCTGGTCTCCACGGCCCTGGGCATGTACTGGTGGAACAAGGGGGCCTGTCTGGTCACCGGTGGCACCCTGGCGGTGATGAACAACTTGCATGTGCCGGTGGGTTTATTGCTCAACCTGCTGATCTGGAACCAGCACGAGCCTCTGGGCCGGCTGTTGCTGGGGGGGCTGGTGATTCTGTTTGCCGTCTGGCTCAGCCGGCTAGACCGCAGGGCTGCGACGGTCTAAGGTTTTCGGCAACCCATCCACCTAATGGAGACCAGAGATGACAGTCAGGGTGTTGATCTTGCCGGGCCTGTTCAATTCAGGGGCAGAGCATTGGCAATCGCAGTGGGAGCAGCGTTACAGCGGGCTGCACCGGGTTAAACAGCAGGACTGGGAAACCCCGACCTGCACGGATTGGGTGCAGCGCCTGCAAGAGAAAGTCGCAGGCAGCCAGCGCCCTGTAGTCCTGGTGGGCCATAGCCTGGCCTGTACGCTGATTGCGCGCTGGGCACAGCAGCACCCGCAAGCGGCGGAACGTGTGCGCGGCGCGTTACTGGTAGCGCCCAGCGATACCGAAGCCGACAGTTACCCGCCGGGCACCTCGGGTTTTACCCCCATGCCGCTCAATCGCCTGCCTTTCCCCTCGATTACCGTTGCCAGCACGGACGACCCCTATGTCTCCAGCGCCCGGGCAAGTGCCTTCAGCGATGCCTGGGGCAGCGAACTTGTATGGTTGCAAAAGGCGGGGCATATCAATGGTGATACCGGTTACGGTATATGGCCGCAAGGTATCGGGCTCTTATTCAAACTCACCGGCGATCCGCAATTTAAATCCCAATGATGTTACAAGCCGCATTAACCCTCCTGATCCAAGACATGAGGGTGTGCGGCTTTAATCAATGAATCGCACCAGGGGTTAGCTGCGCCAAAGCTCTGTTGCAGCCAGTCAGCAGGCACATACACATGATCAAAACAAATAAGGCTCGGTACTTTCTCGTGTAATGATGCAAAGCTGACTTCTTTTTCCGAACCTCCCATGGCCGCAGCCATAAATAGAGTGCCGTCCGCTGTCAGTGCTAATGAACGCTTCCAGACGGGTAAGTGACGTGTTCTTTTGCAGGTGGGTTTTATCCAGCGTATAGGGCGGGCCACGGAATATATCTCCATGTTATGGGGCGGGTGCTGTATTGGACGGCTGTGGCAATGAGTAGGGGGTGTTGCAGGGGGCGTTCATTTATCAGCGTCCGGGTCTGTGGCTGGGCGAGTAGCGGCGGGCTGAAAATGTCTCTGGCACGTGGCTGTGCAAAACAGGCACAGGCTCTGGCAGTGCCGGAGCAACCGGTGTAAGTGCGGGCGTGTCATTCGATAAGCTCATGGGGCTGACTTAAGGGAAGCACGGTAGCGCAGGGGGGAAGGGGGGGCTTGTGCGCAGTCTTAATTAACCTTACGCAACCATAATGCGGGTCGATTTCCAGTCAGAAAACACAATGGTTCAATCGAGGGCGACTGAAGTTTGACGGGTTTGGTGCGGCCGCTTTGAGCGCGGGAAATGCCGGGTTTTTTGCAATTAACAATAGTGTGGTCGTCGGTGTGTACCCGGTTGTGCGTTTGTCTCTATCTTGTTCATCCCACCTTGGCGGGTAACCGCTCTACCTCAAAGGACTGGCAAAACACCCGCAGACCTGGCCCGGGTGTTTTGCGGCCGACACTTGCATGGCACCTACCGGGGTACATGGCATACGCCGGTCAGAAAATTGTTAATGTTGTAGTAGTACTCGTTATCGGAAAAATAATTGAACGTCATCAGGCCGCCATGCATTCCCCTGGACATGAAGGGTGTGTTCTTGCCAGCCGTGTCGTTATCGAAAGTCACCACATTGGTGGTTTCAAAGAGGAATCTCGAGGTGTCGAGTTTTTTAGTCGAAACTTCAAATTTCCGGTTGTAAATGTAGGTGATGTCATCCGGGCTTTTGATTTTGTAGTACACATAGATGGCATCTTCCTTGGGCGAAATGGTGATATCGCCTGCGCCGGACCATCTGCCAGTGCTGTACTCCACGTTGTTGAAATAAACAGAGGCGTAACACGGCGCTCTGGGAATGTCCTTGTAAATAATCCAGGCATGGCGCGCACTCAGGCAGCCAAAACCCAGCAGGGATAACAGGCCTGCACCGACTAGGGTTTTTTGCCAACGTTCTGGTAATTGGTGCATATGGCCTCTCCTTTACTTTCAGGCTTTTCGCAACTGATCACCAACTGTGACAATGGCTTTCTGATGTAATAACTGGTGCCTGAAAACAGCAGGCCGGGGTCAAAAGGTTTCATGTGTTCTGCAATGTCATCTCTGGATATTGTCTCGCTGGACTCGACATACAGCGTATGGCCGTTCTCGCTCCAGATGGCTTTCCAGCCTTCAAGTTCCGGAGGGCCGCTGAGCACTAGCCAGGCATAAACCACTGGCATCAACAGCCCGCCAAGCACGACGGCATAGCCCGCAATGATTCTGAAGAAGTTACGGGGTTGTGGAACGGGTGCCGGGATCACAAGAGTCTGAGCGTTTGAGGGCTCGGGCGCCTTCAGTAAAGTCGGTGCGCTTGATTGCGCGGGGTGTTGAACGGGGGTGTTTTCAGTAACGGGTTCGATCTGCACACTGTCGTCATGGGGTTCGCGTTGACTGCTCAGGGTGACAGAGCACAGCAGAAGCACCCCTCTTCTGGGCAGGGTTTTTATGGCGTGGCGGGGCAATCCGATGGCCGAGAAGTGCGTCCGTAATGTATGCAGGGTCTTGTAATAACTGCCATCCGAGACCACGAGACCGCGCTCGCCCCACACCCGGCTGATAAGTAATTCCTTATCTGATATGCCATCTATCAGTGCGAGCAAAAAGTCGCTTTCGTTACTGCCTAACTGTACGGTTTTTTCGTCCCTGGTGAGTTGCATCAACTCTGGATCATACAAGCAAGCAGGCTCCATCCCGCGTTGCGCTGATTCAGCGTCTGTTTGTTTCACCTGTTTTGTTCCTTGTGTCACTTAAGCCTGGCCGCGTGCACCTGGATTATGCCGGTTTAGCGTTGTGCACTTGAAGACGTCAGTGTTAATGACCGAGACACTATTCATTCTTTTTCAGGGAAGCGCGACTCCTGGAGTCGCGCCGGTTGATCAGGCTTCTTTGGTCAGGGCGGGCATCAGCCCGTTGCGCAGATCATTGCCGCTCGGTTGCTGATAGATGCTCAGGCCGAATTCGGGCATGACTGACAGCAGATAGTCAAAGATATCGCCCTGGATTTGTTCATAGTCGCTCCACACCGTCGTGCGGGTAAAGCAGTACACCTCCAGCGGTACGCCCTGGGCCGTGGGCTGCAACTGACGCACCATGCAGGTCATGTTTGGCTGGATTTCGGGATGGCTTTTGAGATAAGCCAGCGCATAGGCGCGGAAGGTCCCGATATTGGTCATGCGTCGACGGTTGGCTGACAGAGCGGCCACATTGCCCTGTGCTTCGTTCCAGCTTTTGAGTTCGGCCTGCTTGCGATGCAGGTAGTCGCTCAGCAGGCGTACCTGCTCCAGACGTTGTTCCTGTTCGTCAGTCAGAAAACCGATATTGCCGGCATCGATAAACAGACTTCGCTTGATTCGGCGTCCGCCGGACTGCTGCATGCCGCGCCAGTTCTTGAACGACTCGGACATCAGGCGCCAGGTTGGAATCGAGACGATAGTCTTGTCGAAGTTCTGCACTTTGACGGTGTGCAGGGTGATGTCGATCACGTCGCCATCGGCGCCGACCTGGGGCATTTCGATCCAGTCACCGACCCGCAGCAAGTCGTTGCTGGTCAATTGCACACTGGCCACGAAAGACAACAGGGTGTCCTTGTAGACCAGCAAGATGACCGCAGACATCGCGCCCAGGCCCGAAAGCAGCAGCATCGGCGAACGGTCGATCAGGGTTGCGACAATGATGATGGCGGAAAACACATACAGCAGCATTTTAGTCAGCTGGATGTAGCCCTTGATCGGGCGGGTCTTGGCGTAGTTGGTACGCGAATAGATATCGAGCAGGGCATCCAGCAGCGCGCTGATGACACGGGTCAGCACAAAGATGGTGATGGCCAGCGCCAGGTTGCCGAGGAAGTGGCGACCGGTTTCGCTCATCTCCGGTATCAGGTTGCGGCCGAACTGCACCATCAGCGAGGGCGTCAGTTGCGCCACGCGGTGGAACACCTTGTGCTGGCGCAGGTCGCTGATCCAGTGCAGGGCAGGCTGGCGGCCAAGGATCTTGGTGATGCGCAGAATAATGATGCGTGCAACGTGCCCGGCCAGCAGGGCGATACTAACCAGCACGATCAGGCCGAGGATGGTCGATACCCAGGGATGTTGGTCCAGGTTGGCGTAAAGATCCTGAATTTGGGTCCAGAGTGTTTGAGTTTCCATAAGTTAAAGCGTTACCCCAAGAAGAAATATCCCTGGGATTAGAGCACTTCAGAGCGATTTAAGGGCTCTCGTTGGACTAAAGACCCTAAAAAATCATTTGTTTCATGCCGTTTGTACAAAGAAACTCGGCCTTGGCGCTCGAAACGGTTAATCTATGCCGCTGATTTTTTGTATTTCTTCGAGGTAGCACCCGTGTTTTCCGATTTCGCCCTGCACGAACGCCTGCTTAAAGCTGTGGCCGAGCTTAAATTTGTCGAGCCTACGCCTGTGCAAGCAGCGGCTATCCCGCTCGCGCTCGAAGGGCGTGACCTGCGGGTTACAGCTCAAACCGGGAGTGGCAAAACCGCTGCTTTCGTTCTGCCGATCCTTAATCGCCTGATTGGTCCAGCGAAAATCCGCGTGAGCATCAAAGCGCTGATTTTGCTGCCGACCCGCGAGCTGGCACAGCAAACGCTGAAAGAAGTTGAGCGCTTTTCCCAGTTCACGTTCATCAAGTCCGGTCTGATAACCGGTGGTGAAGACTTCAAGGTGCAGGCTGCCATGCTGCGCAAGGTGCCGGACATCCTGATCGGTACTCCGGGTCGCCTGCTCGAGCAATTGAATGCCGGCAACCTCGACTTGAAAGAAGTTGAAGTGCTGGTACTCGACGAAGCCGACCGCATGCTCGACATGGGCTTCTCCGAAGACGTTCAGCGTCTGGTGGATGAGTGCCCGAACCGTCAGCAAACCATGCTGTTCTCGGCCACCACCGGTGGTTCCGGTCTGCGCGAGATGATTGGCAAGGTTCTGAACAATGCCGAGCATTTGCAGCTCAACCAGGTCAGCCAGCTGAACGCCACTACGCGTCAGCAAGTCATTACCGCTGATCACAACCAGCACAAAGAACAAATCGTTAACTGGCTGCTGGCCAACGAGACTTACCAAAAAGCCATTATCTTCACCAATACCCGTGCCATGGCTGACCGTATCTACGGTCGCCTGGTGGCTCAGGATTACAAGGCGTTCGTCTTGCACGGTGAGAAAGACCAGAAGGATCGCAAGCTGGCGATCGATCGCCTGAAGCAGGGCGGGGTCAAGATTCTGGTGGCCACCGATGTGGCGGCCCGTGGTCTGGACGTTGACGGCCTGGACATGGTGATCAACTTCGACATGCCACGCAGCGGCGACGAATACGTCCACCGTATTGGCCGTACCGGCCGTGCGGGCAATGATGGTCTGGCGATCTCGCTGATCTGCCACGGCGACTGGAACCTGATGTCCAGCGTTGAGCGTTACCTGAAGCAAAGCTTCGAGCGCCGCACCATCAAGGAAGTCAAAGGCACCTACGGCGGACCGAAAAACGTCAAGGCCTCGGGCAAAGCCGTTGGCGTGAAGAAGAAAAAGACCGACGCCAAAGGCGTCAAGAAGAAGACCGGAGCCAAGGCGCCGACCAAGCGTAAAATCGCTAACCGCCCCAAGACCGACGCCCTGTCGCTGGTCAGCAAGGACGGTATGGCACCGCTCAAGCGTCGCAAGCCAGAAGCCCCGGCCGCTGAATAAAGCCCAGGCGTAACCTCAAAAAAACCCGGCCCAGGCCGGGTTTTTTTGTGCTGGCAGGTGCAAGGTTTGCTCGCGATGGCATCTTTATGCTGTTTCGTCAGTGCCCGGTCACCGGTCGGCCATAAAGCTGAACGTCCACTCGCTGCGCCGGTCACTACAGATGAGGGCTCATTTCATCGAACCGTACGGAGCGAAAAGCTGATGACTACCTACAACTGGCCACTGATCGAACGTCTGCTGCATGAAGTGCAAAATAGCGCCGGTGAAAATTTTGCGCCGCGTGCCTATGCCGAACAACTCGCGGCTGCTCAAGCTGCCGCCGGGCAACCGATTGGCAATCTGGATGATCTGAAGATGCAAGCTGCCGATTATGAAGCCTTGCTGCTAAAGCGCGGCTTTATCGAAACGCGTCCGGAAGATGAGGGTGGCAATGGCGAGAACTTCATCCTGACCCCGCGAGGCGCCAGCCTGCTAAGCCTGATCGACAGCAGTATCCCGGGCAACAGCCATCCGCTGCAGGTACTGGACGAGCAAGAAGATGCGCTGGATCCGGACACCTTTGATGGCGTGGCAGCCAAGGTTCAAATTGCTTGATTCGGCGTTGTGCCAGCCAGTATCAGTAAAATGTCCGTTCGGCCTTGAACGTCAGCAACCCGTCGCACTGGCTGTTTTGCCCGGAGTATGCCGAGCATTCGCCGCCATCGAGACTAGAGTCGCTATAGATCAGGTTCAGGTCGATGCCCATCCAGGGGCGCGAGAACTTCACTGACCAGTCATTGAAGGCGTGGATACTGCTGCCATCGGCAATGGATACCGGTGTGCCCAGTTGGTGGGTGGTGTATTTCAAGCTGATGCCGATGCCAAAAGGCTGGTTGACGCCGAGGTCGGCAAACAGGGTGCTGTCCTTGCGGTCCGGATCGTTACTGAACGCTGCGCCAAAACGGGTGCCCAGAATCGTGAGGCCGGCAAAAATCTGCTGGCTGTCGAGCTCGTTGAGTTTGGGGTAGCTGTAGTGAATCATCCCCAGCTCGTAGCTCAGGGTCTGGTCGAAAGGATGTTTGTAGCCCAGGTAGGAATCAACTTCGAGGTTGCTGCCAGGCTTGATGCCCATGGTCGGTGCCCATTGCCCTGCATACCAGCCGCTGTCATGGCTCAGGTCCAGGCCGCCATGGAAGGTCGAGCCGGAGCTGGTGGGCTTGACCAGGCCCTGGGCCATGGTGCGACTTGGCTGGGTGGCCAGCTTGAGGTCAAAGTCGCCCAGCTCCCGGGAAAATACCTGTGCATTGGCCATGGTGCTGACCAGTAATGTGCCGGCCAGCAGTAACGCCTGTGTCAGCATGGTTCACTCCCTGATGGCTGGAAGGCTTGATCTAGAGGCTTTAGAGGATACGGATGAATGCCGGCGATTGATTGCCGTTCGTCTATTTTTGCTGGGGGTTCTGGATCAGGCGGCTGCAGCGGGGGTTGTTTCGATAGTCCTAGCGCTTTGGAAGGCAAAGCGCCTGAGGACCAGATGACGCGAGGGGTATTACTTTTTGCCGAGCGTGATTTGCTTGGACGGGCCAAAAGTCTGGCCGCTGACGCCTTTGTTGATTTGCTGAATCTCGCCGCCGGATTTCAAGAATGCTTCAATTTGCGCATTGATTGAATCACTGGTTTCAACAGCGGGAGCTGGCTTTGCTTTGCTGGCGGATGCTTTTACACGCATGGCGGCTATTGACCTGTAGAAAATAACTTGGCCAGCGATAGTACCTGAAATGCTTGACAATTGCTTGTTAAATATCTTCCTAAAATAATAAGCGGTGGTATTGATCAATCTGATTGAAGCTCTAATAGTTCCCTAACTCGCTGTTTTAATTCACTACATCAGGGTTTTAGAAACTGAGCGGGGCGCAGGGCGCGCGCGGGGCAGCCGCCTACAGGCTGACGAGTGGCACCCCCGCAGAGGAAAAAAAACCTGATAAATCATGCCTGTCACAGATTTTTTGCCTGCCGGGCCGCGGCGCTCCAATTCGCACACCTAAACTCGGGTAGAATGCCGCCCACGTAATGAGGGTATTGAACATGGCTTTAATCGGTCGCTACAACAGTTTGCAAGTGGTTAAACACACCAACTTTGGTTTGTATCTGGACGGCGGGGCGGACGGCGAAATCCTGTTGCCCAACCGTTATATTCCCAAAGATATTCCAAGTGAAGACGAAGACTGGCTCAACGTCTTTGTTTATTTGGACAGTGCTGACAAGTTAATTGCCACCACGGAAAAACCAAAAGTTCAGGTTGGCGAGTTTGCCAGTCTTAAAGTGGTTGAAGTTAACAGCATCGGTGTTTTCCTCGATTGGGGTCTGCCGAAAGATTTGCTGTTGCCGTATTCCGAAGAAAAACGCCAGATGACCGCTGGCGAATACGTCGTGGTACACGTCTACCTCGACAAGCACACGCGCCGTATCACTGCCACTGCGCGTCTGGACCGCTACCTGGACAAAACCCCGCCGAACTATCAGGTGGGGCAGGAAGTTGATCTGTTGGTGGCCGAAGCCACGGACATGGGCTTCAAAGCCGTGATCAACAACAAGCACTGGGGCTTGATCCACAAGAACGAAATCTTCAAGTTCATGCGGGCCGGCAAGCAAGAAAAAGGCTACATCAAGGAAATTCGGGCTGACGGCAAGATCAGCCTGAGCCTGCAGCCGGTCGGGCAAGAAGCTGCCAGCAGCCTTAACTCGAAGATCCTCAGCAAGTTGCGCGATAACAACGGTGTGTTGCCGGTCAGCGACAAGAGTGCACCGGAAGCGATCAGCAACCTGTTTGGCGTCAGCAAGGGCAACTTCAAAAAAGCCATTGGCGCGTTGTACAAGGAAGGCAAAATTGCGATTCACCCGGACCGCATCGAACTGATCTGATCCAGCACAAGGGGCCGCGACATGAGGAGAGTTGTATGGGCGTATGCCGGTGCGTTATTGGCTTTTCTGGTGCTCGACGGCCTTTGGCTGGGCGTGCTCATGAGCTCTACCTATAAGGAGCTTTTGGGCCCGCTGATGCTGGCGCAGCCGAAGTGGGGGCCTGCTGTTGCGTTCTACCTGCTGTACGTGGCGGGCCTGGTGTTCTTTGTCGTGCTGCCGGCCCTGGGCCGGGGCAGTGCGCTCAGGGCCGCGCTGAGCGGTGCCTTCTTCGGCCTGGTGGCTTATGGCACCTATGACATGAGCAACTGGGCGACCCTGCAGGGCTGGTCTGCGCAACTGGCCTTGATGGACATGGCATGGGGCGGGTTACTGACCTGTCTTGCTTCGCTGTCGGGTTATTGGGTGGCCCGCAAGCTGGCGACCTGAGCCTGGTCGGTAAAACCTGAACAATGAGTTTTTTGATCTTTCCCGGGCGTGGTTTTTTCAGGTGGTGCTATGAGTGTTACGCGGCGAGCAACGGATGCTTTCGCACTGCAAGTCATGTTGGGCCTGTGCCTAATCTGGGGTGTACAACAGGTCGTGATCAAAACGGCAGCACCTGACATCGCGCCCGTGATGCAGGCCGCGGCACGTTCCGGCATTGCGGCGCTGCTGGTGGGCCTGCTGATCTGCTGGAAGGGCGGGTGGGACCAGGTTCCATCCACCTGGCGCGGCGGATTACTGGCAGGCAGCCTGTTCGGGCTCGAGTTCTTCTTTATTGCCGAAGGCCTGCAACTGACCAGCGCCGCACATATGTCGGTGTTTCTCTATACCGCGCCCATCTTCACTGCGCTGGGAATTAACTGGTTATTGCCAAGCGAGCGTTTGCGGCCGCTGCAGTGGCTGGGTATTTTCCTCGCGTTTCTGGGCATCGCTTTTTCCTTTGCCGGCGGGATTTCATTTGCCGACATGGATCGCAACATGTTGCTGGGCGACGCCTACGGCATTTTGGCGGGCATGGCCTGGGGCGCGACCACGGTAGTGGTGCGTGGCTCCCGGTTATCCGAGGCGCCGGTCACGCTGACCCTGTTCTACCAGCTGATTGTCGGCTTTGTGGGGCTGCTGGTGATTGCCGCCGCCAGCGGACAGATCAGCCATGTCAGCCTTACCGGCGTGGCGGTGGCCAGCGTTCTGTTCCAGGGGCTGGTGGTGTCGTTCTTCAGCTACCTGGTGTGGTTCTGGCTGCTCAAGCGCTACATGGCCTCCAATCTGGCTGTGTTCTCGTTTATGACGCCCTTGTTCGGAGTCACGTTCGGGGTGCTGATTCTGGGCGAGCCCTTGAGCTTCAATTTCGTGGTGGGCGCAGTGCTGGTGCTGCTCGGCATCACCTTTGTCAGCGCGGAGCAGTGGATGCGTCGCAGGCTGCGGGCACTGCTGGGACACTGACCGAGCGCCAGGCCAGCATTGCGGCCAGCATCAGTCCGCTGGCAGCGATGAGTAGCGCCGGGTGCAGGGTTCCACTGAAATGGCTGCTGAGCGCGGCCAGCAATGGCCCGGCTAGTTGTCCCACGGCAAAGCAGGCCGTCAGCAAGGCTGCATTACGCTGCGTTGCGTGAGGGGCGAGCTCCCTGGAGCGTTGCATGACCAGCGGCATGCAGGCTAAAAACGGCGTCCCGCACAGGATTACCCCCAGCGCCAGGCCGGTACTGCTCGGCAGCAGGCACGCCAGCACCCCCAGTGCTTGTATCCATAGCCCGCCCATCAACCAGTAGCCCGTGGTACCGGGTGTGGGGCGGCGCAAACTGATCAGCACGACACCAATGGCTGCGCACAATCCGAAGGCGGGCCAGAACAAGTCTGCTTGCCATTGCCCGTGAAATTGGGCACTGGCCATCTGTGACAGGAATGTCGCCGGGATGATATAGCCCAGGCCATACAGCCCATAAATCGCTCCCAGGCGGCCAATCCCGGGCTGGCGGGTGTCTGGCTGCGAGATGTGCGTTGCAGCCGGCAGGGTGGCCGGTTGCGGCAGTATCGGCAGGATCGCCAGCACCATGATCAGTGCCGCAGCGGCGTAAATCAGCCAGAGCGTGGCCGAATTTTGTCCCCAAAGATTTGCAACCAGAGCCAGCAAGCCTGTGAGCAGGACGCCCACCCCGGGGCCAGCAAAGACCAGTGCCCCCAGGCGTGGGCGAATGGCGGTCACGGCCAGGTGCTGGCTGAGGGATGTGATCATCACCATGACCCAGGCGCTGGCAATCCCTGTGCCGAAGCGCAACAGCAGATGCGGCCAGAAGCCCTGGGCCAGGACTGAAATCAGGGTCAGCACTACGCACAGCCATAGCCCGGCATGCAGGCGGCCTTGCACCTGGTCCGGACGTTTGGCGCGGATGGCGTCCAGTGCCCCGAGCAAATACCCCAGATAGTTGGCGGCCGCGATCAGGCCGGCGCCGGTCAGGTCAATCTGGCCCTCGCTGATCAGGTGCGGCAGTTGTGGGGTCAGAGAAAAGCGGCCAATACCCATGGCCATGATGAGCGCGATAAAGCTGGCGAGCAGGCGAATGAAGGGCGACATGCAGCTGTTTCCTCAAGAGAAGGCATTGACCGTCAGGCTAGAGGAGATTGACTTTCCTTAAAAATGAATAATAGTGACCTACTTGTTCTGTTTTGGAGAATGGCGTGGAGTTCAGTCAATTACGGATTTTTCAGGCCGTGGCCGAAGAAGGTTCCATCACCCGTGCGGCTGAGCGTCTGCACCGTGTGCCCTCCAATCTGTCGACGCGACTCAAGCAACTGGAAGAGCAGATGGGGGTCGAATTGTTTATGCGCGAGCGCCAGCGCCTGCAGTTGTCCCCGGCGGGCAAGGTGCTGCTCGATTACGCTGCGCGCCTGTTTGCCTTGCACGATGAAGCCTTGAGTGCGGTACAGGGCGGGGTGCCCTGCGGCAAATTTACCCTGGGGACGATGTACAGCACGGCGGCAACTCATTTGCCGCGCATGCTGGCGCATTATCACCGTACCTACCCGGCAGTGAACCTGCACGTGCAGTCGGCTCCCAGTGGCGAATTGCTGGAAGGGTTATTGACCGGGCGCCTGGATGCAGCGCTGGTGGACGGCCCGCTGGAGCTGGCCGGGCTGGACGGTATCGAATTTTGCGATGAGAGTCTGGTGTTGATCAGCGATCTGGATCATCCGCCTGTTACCCGGGCCCGGGATGTACAGGGGCGCGAAGTCTTTACCTTTCGCCAGGGTTGTTCTTATCGGGCCCGGCTTGAGGCCTGGTACGCAAGCGACCGTGCGGCCATGGGGCGAGTGATGGAAATCGAATCCTATCAGGGGATGTTGGCGTGCGTAGTGGCGGGCTCGGGAGTGGCCTTGATGCCGGCATCGATGCTGGCCAGCTTGCCGGGGCATGAAAATGTCGGCGTACACCCCTTGAAACAACCTTTTGCCAGTACCACAACATGGTTGATGTGGCGAAAAGGCATGACCGGCGCCAACCTGAATGCGTGGATCGCGCTGCAACAGGCACAGAGGCCGCCGAACGATGTTATTTCGACGAAGTTAAAGGGGTCGGCTTAAATCAGAAATGTGCTCGATTAGCCTAAAGTTCATGGGTCTTAAGCAAGCATCTTGTAGGAGTTAGGACTATTATCTGTATGAAGCGACAACAGAATTCCAGTCGCCAGAGTGACCCCAAGGGGGATATATGAAAGACAAACTGCAAACATGGCTTCATGACGTCGGTGTTGCGCTGGGTCTGATCGAGCCGCCACTGCAACCCGTACCGATCCCTGTCGAGGATCCGCGTCGCCGGCCACAGCGTCGTCGCTAAGGCTGCGATTACGCGTTTGCGCAGGCGTTCATGCGTTGTACTGATCCTTGGCTGCAAGGCGGCCAGGGTGCTGTTGCGAAAAAAGGGGTACGACCCGCGTACCCCCTTCAATAAAACCTCAATCAGATAGCGCTGGCCAATGTGGCAGGGCGTCTATCCAGCAGGCTTACCAGCACAAAGCTGACCAGGGCTACAGCCAGACTGTAGTAAATTGGCGTGTTGGCTTCCAGACCATCCTTGAACATAAACACCAGTGCGGTGACAAAACCCAGGCTCATGCTGGAGATTGCCCCGGCAGTGGTGGCGCGTTTCCAGAAAATTGCCCCGATCAATGGCACCAGCATGCCGCCAACCAGCAGGTTGTAGGCAAGGGTCAGGGCGCTGATCACATCGTTTACCACCAGGGCGATGGCCAGCACCGCAAACCCGGTCAACAGAGTGAACAGACGATTGATGTTGAGGCTCGATTGCTTGCCACCGCGCAGCTTGGGCAGCAGGTCCTCGGTCAGTACGGTCGAGGCGGCCAGCAGGCCCGCGCTGGCGGTCGACATCATGGCCGCCAGTGCCGCTGCAATCACCAGTCCGCGAATGCCGTCCGGCAGCGAAACCTTAACGATGGCCGCGAAAGCGTTGTTGACGTTGTCCAGGTCCGGGATCAGTACATGGGCGGCCATGCCGATCAGGGCGCAAGTCAGGCCGTAAAGGATGCAATAGAAGCCCGCGAACGTACCGGCATACTTGGCCACCTTGGCGGTTTTGGCGGTAAAAACCCGTTGCCAGATGTCCTGGCCGATCAGGATGCCGAAAAAGTAAATCATGAAGTAAGTGATGATCGTGTCCCAGCCGATGCTGGTAAAGCTGAAGTTCGAGGCAGGCAATTTGCTCACCAGTTCATCCCAGCCGCCGACACGGTACAGGCAGATCGGTAGCAGGACGAACATCAGGCCGACGGTCTTGATCACAAATTGCACGATATCGGTCAGGGTCAACGACCACATGCCGCCAATGGTGGAGTACACCACCACCACGCCACCGCCCAGCAGCACTGAAATCCAGAACGGCAGGTCGAACAGCACTTCAAGAACGGTGCCTATGGCCAGAATCGAGGTCACACCAATCATGAGCGCGTAGGCCAGCATGATCACTGCGCTGGCCTGGCGGGCCATGGGGTTGTAACGCTTTTCCAGCACCTGGGTCACGGTGAAGATTTTCAGCTTGAGCAGCGGCTTGGCCAGGAACAGGTTGAGCGCGATGATCCCGCAGCCCAGTGCGGCGCACAGCCAGAAACCGGAAATGCCGTGTACATAGCCCAGGCGCACGGTGCCGACGGTGGAGGCACCGCCGAGTACGGTTGCAGCCATGGTGCCCATATACAGGGTCGGGCCCAGGTTACGGCCGGCCACCAGGTAATCTTCGTGGGTTTTTGCCTTGCGCATGCCGTAGTAACCCAGCACCAGCATTGCTGCTGCGTAGATCAGGACGACCAGTAGATCTAAAGCCATGATGGCGAGTCTCCAATTATTTTTTTTATGGGGCGGTCAGGCGGTTTGAGGTAATGCGGTGTTAACGGCTGCGGTCTTGGGCTTGCTGCGTGGGTCGAGGGGGCCGAACACTGAAGCCGGCTCCGGGAACAGGCTGAGCAGGGCCAGATACACCAGCGACGCAAGTCCCAGGGTGACCGGCAGGCTGATATCAATGCCTTCGGCAAGATTGCCCAGCGGCCCCACGAACTGGCCCGGCAGGTTGACGAAGCACAAGCCCACCAGCGCACTGGGAATCCAGGCACCCAGACCGCGCCAGTTCCAGCCGCGGGTGAACCAGTAGCGGCCGCCGCTTTCGCCACGGGTGAACACTTGCAAGTCATCCGGGCAATAGAAACCGCGACGTTTGATCAGGCCAATGATCATGATCACCATCCACGGGGTGGTACAGGTGATGATGAGGACGGCGAAGGTCGAGACGCTTTGCACCAGATTTGCCGCGAAACGTCCGATAAAGATGAAGGCGATCGACATGACCCCTATCAGCAATGTCGCCTTTACCCGTGACAACACGCGTGGGAACACGCTGGACAGGTCCAGGCCGGTGCCATACAGCGAAGTAGTCCCGGTGGACATGCCGCCGATCAGCGCAATCAGGCACACCGGCAGGAAAAACCAGCTCGGGGAAACGGCCAGCAGGCCGCCGACATAGTTGTTGGCCGCGATATAGTCCGGTGCTTTGCTCGCCACTATGGTTGCAGTGGCCAGGCCGAACAGAAACGGGATCAGGGTTGCAATCTGAGCGGCAATCACCGCCAGCATGATCCGGCGTTTGGGGGTGGCGCGGGGGATGTAGCGCGACCAGTCGCCGAGGAATGCGCCAAAGGAAATCGGATTGCTCATTGCCACCAGCGCAGCGCCGATAAAGGCCGCCCAGAACCCGGTCTGACCGAGTGCGACGCTGCCGGCGAACTGGCTGTCGAATGCCGGGGCAAAAGCGAAGATCCCCAGCAGGAACAACAGGCTGGCGGCCCACACTGCAATGCGGTTGACCCACAACATGAAGCGGAAGCCGTAGATGCAAACCGTCAGCACCAGAATCGCGAACACGCCGTAGGCCAGGCCCAGGCTGAGGTCGGTTTCCGGAACCCCGATCATGCGCTTGGCGCCGCCGATCAACGCATCGCCGGAGCTCCAGACTGACAATGAGAAGAAGGCGATGGCGGTCAGCAGCGACAGGAACGAGCCGACAATCCGCCCGTGCACACCGAAATGCGCACCGGAAGACACGGCGTTGCTGGTGCCATTGAGCGGGCCGAACAAGCCCATGGGGGCCAGAATCAGCGAGCCCAGCAACACGCCGAGCACAATCGCCCAGGCCCCGGCCTGAAACGACAAGCCGAACAGTACGGGAAAACTGCCCAGTACGGCGGTGGCAAAGGTGTTGGCGCCGCCGAAGATCAGGCGAAACAAATCGCCGGGTCTGGCGCTGCGTTCATGGTCCGGAATCTGCTCGACGCCGTGGGTTTCTATTTGACGCACATTATTTTGCTTGTTTTTATTATTCATGATCAGCTCCGGTCACATTGGCTAAGGGGGCGGCAGCCCTTCCGGCATAGCGGATAAATGTTCGTGACAGGCCAGCCACAGGCCTTGTTGTTCTTGTGTGCGGGATCCTTGCCTCTTGAAGACAATGGTCTCGCGTTCCTGGCTAAAAAATTGCTCCCCTTGCATGCGCAGCTCGGTGGCCACGTCATGCACAAAGACCGCCACGTCACCTTGCAGGCTGACAAAGGCATTGCTCGAGATGCATGAAAGCACCTCGAATCCTTCCTCCAGGCGCCAGCTGTCCCACAACGCCTGATAGGCATCGCGACTCAGAAGTGGTTGGGCCAGGGTATAAAAAACGAAGCTGGCATCGGCGCTGAACGCGCCGAAATAGGCTTCGCGATCATTGCGCGCAAAAGCCGAAACCAGGTCGGCTGCGGCACGCAAAACCTCATCGCGTTGGCTCATGGTCAACCCTCAGCGGTGCACGACGCCGGGCATTACGCAGAGCATTTCGTAGAGCAGGTTAGCCCCCAGCAATGAGGTGTTACCGGTTGTATCGTAAGGCGGCGAGACTTCTACCAGATCTCCGCCCACCAGGTCGAGACCCTGGCAACCACGAATGATCTCCATCGCCTGAATGGTGGTCAGGCCGCCGATTTCCGGGGTGCCGGTGCCGGGTGCCCAGGCAGGATCGATACCGTCGATGTCAAAGCTCAGGTACACCGGACCGTTGCCGACTTTTTCGCGGACTTCGGCCATCAGTGGTGCCAGGGATTTGTGCCAGCACTCTTCGGCCTGTACCACACGAAAGCCCTGGGTGCGGCACCAGTTGAAGTCTTCTGCGGTGTAACCCTGGGCGCGCAGACCGATCTGCACCACACGGTCACAGTCCAGCAGGCCTTCTTCCACGGCGCGGCGGAAGGTGGTGCCGTGGGCGATTTTCTCGCCGAACATGTGGTCGTTAACATCGGCGTGGGCATCGATGTGGACCAGTCCGACCTTGCCGTGCTTTTTATGAATCGCCCGCAGAATGGGCAGGGTGATGGTGTGATCTCCGCCCATGGTCAGCGGGATGACGTCGTGTTCAAGAATCTCGTCGTAGGCTTCTTCGATGATGCGCACCGAATCCAGCAGATTGAAGGTGTTGATTGCCACGTCACCGATATCGGCCACCGATAGCGAGTCGAACGGTGCGGCGCCGGTGGCCATGTTGTAAGGGCGGATCATCACCGATTCGGCACGGATTTCGCGAGGTCCGAAACGGGTGCCGGGGCGCAGCGAGGTACCGATGTCCAGGGGGACGCCGATAAATGCGACGTCCAGGCCTTTGGCCGATTGCAGGTGGGGCAGGCGCAACATGGTGGCTATGCCGCCAAAGCGCGGCATGTCGTTGCCGCCCAATGGTTGATGAAGAATTTTGTCCACGGCAGAGGCCTCGTTGTTTGTTATGGGTATGGCGAGGGATTCTGCGAAAGGAGGCAGGCGGGAAGAATCCCTATGGGCAAATACTTAGTTCATGTTTTTCTAAACTAATGCCGGGGCTCGGGGTAGAATTTGCTTCGTCAAACATGGGGGACTGATGTGGGAGCCGGCTTGCCGGCGATGCAGACAACCGGTTTTTAGAGGTGTGAGGTAATGCTGTCGCCGGCAAGCCGGTTGTTGCAGGTTGAGTGCGATTTTTGTTCCGCCTAATCATGTGAGTTTTTCATGGCCAACGCTTTACCTGATCTAAAACTATTGCGAATCTTTACCAGCGTGGTCAGACACCAGGGGTTTGCCAATGCCCAGCAGGCACTCAACCTGTCTACCTCGGCCATCAGTACCTACATGAGCCAGCTCGAATCCAATCTGGGGCTGGTGCTGTGTCATCGCGGCCGCGGCGGGTTCAGCCTCACCAGCAAGGGCGAGTTGTTCCATCAGGAAACATTGCGCCTGCTGGGCGAGCTGGAGGGGTTTGAGCAATATGCCGCAGCGCTCAAGGGTGAGTTGCGCGGCACCCTGAATCTGGGGGTGATCGACTCCACGGTCAGCGATAAAGCGCTGCCTTTTGCCCAGGCCATTGGCGACTACAGCCAGGAGCACCCGGCGGTGCACCTGCACCTGTCAGTGATGAGCCCGTATGAATTACAGCTCGGGGTACAGGACAACCGCCTGGATCTGGCCATCGGGGCGTTCTCGACGCGCATGAGCGGTCTGGTCTATCAGCCGTTGTATCGCGAGCAGCACTGGCTGTATTGCAGCACGCGGCATCCTTTGTTCGCTGAGCGACGTATTCCTGAGCCGGTCATTACTCAGCAACGCATGGTCGGTCGCGGTTACTGGAGTCAGGCCGAGTTGGCGCGCCACGGCTTCAAGCACAGCGCGGCGACAGTCGACAGCATGGAAGCGCAGCTGATTCTGGTGTTGTCGGGCGCCTATATCGGCTATTTGCCGGAACACTACGCCGAGCCCTGGGTGGAGAAGGGGGATTTGCGTGTGTTGTTGCCGGCGACCTTTGGTTATCAGGCTCCGTTTTCGATGATCGTGCGCCGTGGTCGCAGCCGCGAGCCGTTGATTCAAACATTCCGCGACCTGCTCAAAGCGCAGCTTAATCAACCCTGAACGAGATTTTATTGTCATGTCCCGAGCCCAATGCCCTCGCTGCTTGCGCCCGCAAACCCATTGCCTGTGCGCCTTGATCCCGCAGCTGGACAGCCGTACCCGGGTGCTGCTGTTACAGCATCCGAGCGAGGTCGGCCATGCGCTCAATACGGCGCGCTTGGCGGATCTTGGTCTGCTTAACGCTGAGCTGCGGGTAGGGGAGGTCTTTGAGGATCTGGCCACTTTGCTCAATCCTCCGGGATATCAGGCGCGGTTGTTGTTCCCGGGAGAAGATGCGCAACTGATCGGCACTGCCAGGCCGTCTGATGCAAGCCTGCCATGGCTGCTGGTGGTTCCGGACGGTACGTGGCGCAAGGCGCGCAAGCTGCTGCATCTGAACCCGTTGCTGGCGCAACTGCCCAGGGTCACGCTGCCTGAAGGCGCGGTATCGCGCTACCGATTGCGCAAGGCTCCCGGGCCGGGGGCGTTGTCGACCCTGGAAGCGATAGTGCAGGCGCTGGAGATCCTGGAGGCGCCGACCTCGTTTGCGCCTTTATTGCGCCCGTTTGAAGCGCTGATTGAGGGCCAGATCGAGGCGATGGGCGCGGACACCTATCAGCGTAACCATGGCGATAAAACCGTATAAAAACCGTAGGCGCGATCTGTTCTGTCAAAACGGCAATAGCTCGCTCCTACAGGTGTTGGATGTGCATCAGGGTTTTTCGAGGGTTTTCTGGCGCAGGATGTAAATGCTCACCAGCACGGCACTGGTCAGCATAAAGCCCCGGGCCCAGGGTAAAGGCACCAGATAGCAGGACAAGCCAATACTCAGCCACATCAGGCCAATGGCGTAGACCTTGCCCTTGAGTGGGATGCCGTTGCCATCAAGATAGTCGCGGATCCATGGCCCGAGCCGTGGGTGCTCGACCAGCCATTGATAAAAGCGCGGCGAACTGCGGGCGAAACAGGCAGCAGCCAACAGCAGGAAGGGGGTGGTGGGTAATACCGGCAGGAAGATACCGATAACCCCCAGCGCTACGCTCAGCCAGCCGATGGCAAACAGTGCGTAGCGCAGCAACCGCGAACGGTTGCCGACAGGGGGCTGAATCACTGAATCAGTGGTGGCGAGGCTTGAGGATCGCCGGTTTTTCGTCTGGTGCATTGCACAGCAGGTACAAAGCAGTCAGCGCTTCGGGAATCTGCACGATCATGTCGTCCATCAGGTTGGCATCCTGGGCGATGTCTGCAAACTCCGGCTGATCATCGAACAGGCCGGAACCCACCATGATTGGCAGCAGCATTTCGCTGACTTCTTCTTCGGCGGTTTCGAACCAGGCCGCTTCACGGGTAAACACGCCTTCCATAAAGCCGATGCACCAGCCGCGCAGGTCGGAATCATCAGGCTCGTCGCCCAGATCCAGATCGCAAGGCAGTTCGAATTCTTCGTCGGAAGCCAGCTGGCGCGCGATGTGGGCCTTGAGTTGAATCAGGGTGGCTTCGATCTCGGCACGCTGGGCGTCGTCTTTGTAGTGCGGCGCTTCTTCAGAGAAGATGGCGTCAATCCATTCGCGCTCAGGTACTGCTTCGGAGCAGATGGAAAGGGCTGTCAGAAAACCGTGGGTGGCCACGTAGTCCAGCGCCTCGTCATGCAGCTCGTCGGCGTCGAGGAAGACTTGCAGGCGGGTTAGTTGCTCAGCGAAGGACATTGAAGGACTACCTAGAAAATAAACAATAACGAATTCTAGGCTTTCTTGAGCGTACAGGCCAGTCGCAGGGCACATTTGGCCTCACTTCCCGGTGATCGGTAGTGCAATCACAGCGCCCTGCGGGGGGGAGTGCTCGGGTATACTGCCGCGTTTTGTGATGCCCTGCAGTGAATGCAGCGGATCCCGCGCCCTGCGCCCGAGCTGTCGAATCAGCTTGAGGCCGCGCCGGATGCCGCTTGTGCAGGGGTGTTTCGGCGATTTCTGGAGTTTTTATGCTCGAACAGGCTCAACGCGTACTCAAGGACATCTTCGGCTACGACAGTTTCCGTGGCCGTCAGGGTGACATTATTGAGCGCGTGGCCAGTGGTGGCGACGCTTTGGTGCTGATGCCTACCGGCGGCGGCAAATCCTTGTGTTTCCAGGTTCCGGCGCTCCTGCGCGATGGCCTGGCGGTGGTGGTGTCGCCATTGATCGCATTGATGGACGATCAGGTGGCAACCCTTGAAGAGCTCGGGGTGGCGGCAGCGGCCTTGAACTCGACGCTGAATGCCGAGCAACAGCGTGACCTGGCGAACCGGATCAAGCGCGGTGAAATAAAAATGCTCTACCTGGCACCTGAACGCCTGGTACAGCCGCGCATGATGGCGTTTTTGCAGAGCCTGGACATCGCCCTGTTTGCCATCGACGAAGCGCATTGCGTGTCCCAGTGGGGCCACGACTTCCGTCCCGAATACCTGCAGCTGGGCCAACTGGCCGAAGTGTTTCCCAATGTGCCGCGGATTGCCCTGACTGCCACGGCGGACAAGCGCACCCGCGAAGAAATCGTTACCCGTCTGCACTTGCAGAACGCCGAGCGGTTTTTGTCGAGTTTCGACCGCCCCAACATTTTTTACCGCATCGTGCCTAAAGAGCAGCCGCGCAAGCAGTTGCTGGCCTTCCTTTCCGAACGCCGCAGCGATGCGGGCATCGTCTATTGCCTGTCGCGCAAAAAAGTCGATGAAGTGGCGCAGTTCCTGTGTGATCAGGGTTTCCCGGCACTGCCGTATCACGCCGGCCTGCCCAGCGAGACGCGTGCGGCCAACCAGAAGCGCTTTCTCAATGAGGAGGGGCTGATCATGGTGGCGACCATTGCGTTCGGTATGGGGATCGACAAATCCAACGTGCGCTTTGTCGCGCATCTGGATTTGCCCAAGTCCCTTGAGGCGTATTACCAGGAAACCGGCCGGGCCGGGCGCGATGGCTTGCCTGCCGACGCCTGGATGGCCTACGGCCTGCAAGACGTGGTGATGCTCAAGCAAATGCTGCAAAACTCCGAGGGAGATGAGCGGCACAAGCGTCTGGAGCATCACAAGCTCGATGCCATGCTGTCTTTGTGTGAAGAAACCCGCTGCCGCCGGCAGACCTTGCTCGCCTATTTCGACGAAGACATGCCGCAACCCTGTGGGCACTGCGACAACTGTGTGGATGGCGTGCAAACCTGGGATGCCACCGAGCCTGCGCGCCAGGCGCTGTCGGCGATTTATCGCACGGGTCAGCGCTATGGCACAGGTCATTTGATCGATGTGTTGCTGGGCCGCGAAAACGAAAAAATCCGCAGCATGGGTCATCAGCATTTGTCGGTATTCGGTGTCGGCAAAGCCCGTGCTGAAGGCGAGTGGCGCACACTGTTCCGGCAATTGGTGGCCCGTGGTCTGGCCGATATTGATATCGAAGGCTACGGCGGTTTGCGATTAAGCGACAGCTGCCGGCCGTTGTTGCGTGGCGAAGTGACTTTGGAACTGCGCCGCGAGCTCAAGCCGCAAACCACGGTCAAGAGTAGTTCCGCCAGCCCGGCCAGCCAACTGGTGCGTGGCGAAGAGCGCGAGCAGTGGGAGGCCCTGCGGGCCTTGCGGCGCAAACTGGCCGAAGAGCACGGGGTGCCGCCTTACGTCATCTTCCCCGACTCGACCCTGCTGGAAATGTTGCGCAGCCAGCCCACCTCGTTGTCCGAGATGGCAGCAGTCAGCGGCGTAGGTGCACGCAAGCTGGAGCGCTACGGCGAGGCCTTCCTCGAGGTTCTGGGCGGGCAGGCCGAAACCCCGAAAGTGGTGGCCGACATCCGTCACGAGCTGATCAGCCTGGCCCGCGCCGGCATGACGCCATTGCAGATTTCCGGGCAGCTGCAATGTTCTGAAAAGAACGTTTATACGATGCTGGCTGAAGCAATCGGCCGTCAGGAATTGTCCCTTGAGCAGGCTTTGGACTTGCCCGAGGAGCTGATGGGCGAAGTGCAGGACGCGTTCCTGGATGGTGAGGGCGAGCTGCCAAGTGTGGCCAGCATTGCCGAGCAGTTCAAAGGCCGGGTACCTGAAGGCGTGCTGTATTGCGTGCGTGCGGCACTGCAGGCCGAGTTCGAAATGTAGTGCTGGTTATTGATATGTAACGAATTGATTGACTTATAGGTCTTGCCTATGTGCAAGCTCCATGCTTAGCTGGCTAACAATTAGGTTCACTCTTTTTCAGTCTAACCATTGAGTTTTTTATGCCTTTAACCGATCAACACCGCTTTGGCATGCAGTTGGCCCAAATGTCCCGTGGCTGGCGTGCCGAGCTGGATCGTCGTCTTGCTGGCCTTGGTTTGTCGCAAGCACGTTGGCTGGTGCTGTTGCACCTGGCACGTTTTGAAAATGTGCCTACCCAGCGCGAACTGGCCCAGAGTGTCGGGGTTGAAGGGCCGACCCTGGCCCGCTTGCTTGACAGTCTTGAAGCCCAGGGGCTGGTGCAGCGTCATGCTGTGGCCGAAGACCGGCGCGCCAAGAAAATTGTATTGAGCGATACCGCCCGGCCATTGATCGCCCAGATCGAAGCCATTGCCACTGCGTTGCGCCAGGAACTGTTTGTGGGCGTAGACGAAGAAGAGCAGCGCATCTGCATGCGCGTTCACCAGCGCATCCTGGATAACCTCGAAAAACACTGATCACAACCCTGCAGGAGCGAGCTTGCTCGCGAGCTCTAGAGGCTCGCGAGCAAGTTCGCTCCTGCAGGGTTAGTACTCCTTAGAACGTCTGGCCCAGATTCAGGTACAGCGCTGTTTGATCATCATCGTTAAAGCCATAGCTGAAGTTGAGCGGGCCCAGGGGTGTGTCGAAGCCGATGAAAATGCTCGCGGCATTGATGTAGCCGCTGTCGAATTCATTGTCGTTGTTCCAGGCCCGCCCGCGCTCCAGTGACGCGCCGGCATACAGCGGGAAATCAAACGGCAAGTACGAGCGTGGAGTGAGGCGGCGGTAGTAAACCGCGCGCATCAAACTGACGTTTTGCCCGGAAATCGCATCTTCCCTGAAGCCCGACAATTGTCGTGCACCACCCAGCAAGAAGCTCGATGTCACCACGTTGGCCTTGTCCAGCGTGCGCCCGTAGCGCCCGCCCAGAATCCAGGTGTTCGGCCCGTAACTCAACGCCTTGTCCAGATGAAACTCCCACTGGCGATAACGCTCATCAGAGCCAATCCCCGGCTCAAATTGGCGCACGCTCAGGCTGATGTCCTCACCCTCATGGGGGAAGTACACGTTATCCAGCGAATCGAACGAGTATTTCAGGTCATAAAAGCCTTCATTGAAGCTGGTGCTCGGCAAGTCGCGTTCGCCAATTCGCACATTGGCTTCGCCCCAGGCCTCGCCAACCCCAAGGCGGATTTCACCGCTGTTGCCGATCTGACGCCCAAAATTCAAGCCAAAACCATAGCGTTCCAGGCGGTATTCGGCGATTGGATCGTTATCGAGGATCGACTCCACGTTCTGCGAATGGGCGTTGATATAGGGCGCAACAAAATACCGCGAGCCGGCATCCAGTGGCTGATAGAACTCGCTGTACAACTCTTGCTGATCGCCGATTTGTACCCGCGTCAGCCACTCGGCACCCAGCCGGTTGATGCCGTTGACCCGATAGCTGGCACCGATGTTGAGCGCGCTGTCGCCGCGCATATCGTCTGAAAGGTTGAGCCCCAGCCGCAGGTAGTCAGTGCCGCTGCGCTTGCCCCGGGCGCTGATCACCAGGGTGCGGTCCTGACCTTTGTGCACCACGCGGTATTGCACCTGTTCGAAATAGTCCAGCCCGTACAGCGTGCCCATATCCCGATGCAGACGGCCCAGGTCCAGCGGTTCACCCACCGGCTGGCGAATGTAATAGCGGATCACCGAGTCGTCTATTTTCGAATCATTCTCGATCTTGACCGCGGTGATTACCGGGGTGCGCTCCTCAGGTGAGCGGGCGGCATCGAGTTGCTTGTCCCCGGGCTGGCGCAGGCTGATCAGGCGTTTTTCGAGGGCCTGGGTGGCGCGATAGCCAGCGTTGATAATGTCTTGCGAACGACCAAAATCGGT
The DNA here is from genome assembly GCF_904067025.1 of Pseudomonas paraversuta. Taxonomy (NCBI): domain Bacteria; kingdom Pseudomonadati; phylum Pseudomonadota; class Gammaproteobacteria; order Pseudomonadales; family Pseudomonadaceae; genus Pseudomonas; species Pseudomonas paraversuta. The sequence goes on along the minus strand of NZ_CAJFDA010000001.1, from coordinate 3,361,477 downwards.
GACCCCAAAACTGGCCAGCGCAGGCTGGATCAGTATGTCTTCCGGCTTCAGGGACGCAAGCTGCACCTCGGAGTTGCTGCGGGTCATCAATGTGATGGACTGGTTGAGGATGTCGAACACGGTGTTGAGCTGTTTGCGCCCGCGCAACGGTGTGCCGATATCCACCACAATGACCAGGTCCACCCCCATTTCGCGGGCTACGTCCACCGGGATGTTGTCGACCATGCCGCCGTCGACCAGCAGTTGACCGTTGATTTCTACGGGGGCAAACACCGCCGGAATCGACATGCTGGCGCGGATCACCTGAGGCAAGTGGCCTTTACGAAATACCACTTTCTCGCCATTGACGATGTCGGTAGCCACAGCCCGGAAGGGGATCGGCAGTTTGTCGAAATCACGGATGTCGCTGCTGTGGGCCAGCAGGCTTTCGAGCAGCAGCGACAGGTTTTGCCCCTGAATCACTCCCAATGGCAGCCCAAGGCTGCCATCGTCGCGAAAGCTGAGTTTCTGTTTGACCAGGAAGTCGCGGTCATCCTGCTTGCGCCTGAACGGGATGTCTGCCCGGGCCGGAGCATCGGACAGGGCTTCTTGCCAGTCGATCCCCAGTGCGAGCTTTTCCAGTTCGTCGATCTTGTAGCCCGAGGCATACAGGCCGCCGATCACTGCGCCCATGCTGGTGCCAGCGATGGCATCGACGTGAATGCCCTGTTCTTCAAGTGCCTTGAGCACGCCGACGTGGGCCAGGCCACGGGCCGCGCCACCGGAAAGCACCAGGCCGATCTTGGGATGTGGATTTTCGGCGGCAAACAGTACCAGCGGGGATAAACACAAAAGCAGGCAAATCAGCAGGCGGCGCATCATGAATCTCTGGGCAAGCGACAAAGGTGGCTATTATAGCGGCGCCTTTCACTTCAGGAGCCCGAGAAACATGGCAGTCAGCAAACCGGAAATTGTTATCACCTATTGCACGCAGTGTCAGTGGTTACTCCGTGCGGCATGGCTGGCCCAGGAGTTGCTCAGCACATTTTCCGATGACCTGGCGCAGGTGGCGTTGCAGCCGGGCACCGGCGGGGTGTTTCGTATTACCTGCGATGGCGCGCAGATCTGGGAGCGCAAGGCGGATGGCGGCTTTCCCGAAGCTAAAGTGCTCAAGCAACGGGTGCGCGACCAAATTGATCCGCAACGTGATCTGGGGCACAACGACCGGGTTCAGTGAGGGTTGGTCGCCAATACGGGCTTGCCCGGTGCAGGTCCGCTGGTCATGCGGCTCGACACGACAATCGCGACGATGATCAGCACCCCGCCCAGCAGCATGGGCAAGGTCGGCGTCTCGTGAAACAACAGCCAGGCCAGGGTGATGCCGTACACCGGCTCCAGGGCGAAGACTACGGCGGCGGTGCGGGCTTTGATCACCGCCAGGCTGGCGACAAACAAACTATGGGCCACGCCCGTGCAGAACACCCCCAACAGGCCGATCCACAGCCAGTCCAATGGCCGCACTTGACCCAGGCCAGGCGCGGCGAAGGGTAGCAGGCACAGGGCAACCACGGCGTTCTGCCACATCGCCGCCTGCACCGCAGGCAGCCGTCCCGAGCAGGCCCGGTTATTGAGGGACAGCAACGAAAACAGCAGGCCCGAGGCAATCGCCCAGAGCAAGCCTTCGGTGGCCTGGCTGGCCAGATCAAAGGTCGGGGTGACCAGGATCAGCCCGACGCTGACCAGTATCACCAGGATGATTTCGTTGAGCCGGATCCGTTCGCGAAAAATCAGCCCTTCAAGGATCACGGTAAACGCCGGAAAGCTGGCAAAGCCCAGGGTTGCAATGGCCACCCCGGCAATCTTTACCGAGATGAAAAAACTCACCCAGTGCCCGGCCAGCAGCAAGCCGCTGAGCAGCAGACCGCGCACGTCGCGCAATGTCGGCTTGCACCACACCGTGTGTCTGGCCAGCCCGGCAAAGCAGGCGAGGGCAAGCACTGCAAAACCTGCCCGGCCGAACACGATAATCGAGGCCGATGCGGCGGCCAGTTTGCCGAACACGCCGGTCAGGCCGAACATCAATGCGCCAATATGCAGGGCGCCCAGGGCAGTACGCGGAGTCATTGCAGTCCTTGAATCAATACGGGCAAGGCCTGCAGTCTAAGGTGCGGGGGGCAGGCCCGTCTGTCGCCAGACTCGCGTCAGTTGTCGCCAGACTCGCGCCGCAGTGCCGAAGGCGAGGCCCCGAACTCGCGGAGCATGGCGGCAGCAAAGGCGCTTTGCGAGGTATAGCCGACGCGGCAGGCGACTTCCCCTATGGGCAGCATGCTACGGCGCAGCAGGCTTAGGGCACTGTGCAGGCGGCGTTGGCGAATGTAATCCATCGGCGTTTGCCCGCATTCACTGATAAAGCGGCTGTGCAGGCGCGTGCTGGATAACCCTGCGATACGTGCCAGATCAGCCACCTGCAGCGGGTAGGCGGCGTTTTGGTCGATGTAGGCATCCAGAGCTGCCAGGGGCAGGCGTTTGGGGGGCGGCGCGGCAGGGGCGAGCGTGTTTAAACTGGCCAGCAACAGGATTGCCCCCTGACGGGAGATCAGCGGGTCGCTGACCGCACTGCTGGCCAGCCAGTTGACCAATTGATGCTGCATGGGGTCCAGAGACAGCTGTGCGGCGCTGTCGAGCAACCGGCGGCTGGCGTCGGCGTGCTGGCCCAGCGATTGGCCTAGCCAGTCTTCTTCGCCGGGTACATCGAGTACCAGGCATTGGCTGCCTTGTTCGCTTTCGCAGGTGTGATGGGCGCCTGCCGGAACCACCATCAGATGTTGCCGATGCAGTCTGCTGGCGCGGCCATCCACCTCGAAATCGAGCTTGCCTGAGAGGCTGATCACCACCTGCGGGTGCTCATGGCTATGGGCGATCACCTCTTGGCGGTAATTACGCAGTGACAGGATCTGGCCCATGGTGATCTGGTCTCTGTAAGTGGTCTGCAGGAGCGAGCCTTTATCAGAACAGCTCGCTCCTGCAGGGTATGCCGATTCAGCTTTTAGTGCCGCCAGAACGCCGGGATGCACAGTACAAACACGGTAATGATCTCCAGGCGCCCGAGCAACATGCCCAGTGACAGGATCCACTTGGCCGCGTCCGGCAGGCTGGCGAAGTTGCCGGAAGGCCCGATGGTTTCGCCCAGCCCGGGGCCTACACCGGACACCGTGCTGGCAGCGCCGGTGAGGGCGGTCATCCAGTCCAGCCCCAACAACGACAGGGCCAGGGCAATCACGCAAATGGTGATGGCAAAGAAGAACGAAAAGGTCAGGATCGAGCGCACGATTTCTTCGTCGAGGCGGTGGCCATTGTACTTCTGCTTGATCACTGCCCGCGGGTGAATCAGTTGGTTGAGGTTGGCCTTGAGCAGAATGTAGGCAACCTGAAAGCGGAAAATCTTGATCCCGCCTGCGGTGGAGCCCGAGCAGCCACCAATAAAACCGAGGTAGAAAAACAGCATCAGCGAGAAATTGCCCCACAAGCTGTAGTCGCCCAGTGCAAAGCCTGTCGTCGTCACCACCGAAGTTACGTTCAGCGCCACATGGCGAAAGGCGTCCCCCCACGGCATGTTGGTGGTCCACCAGAGCCAGGCGCTGAGCACTAGCCAGGTGACCAGCAACAGGCCGAGCAAGCCTTGTACCTGCTGATCCTTGATCAGCGCCTTGCGATGGCCGCGCAGGGTGGCGACGTACAGGGTAAAGGGCAGGCTGCCCATGATCATGACTACGATAGCGACCCAGTGCACCGCAGGCTGTGACCACTTGGCCAGGGACTTGTCCGAGGTTGAAAAGCCGCCGGTGGAAATTGCCGACATGGCATGGTTGATCGCATCAAACACGCTCATTCCGGCCCACCAGAAGGCCAGGCTGCCAAGAATGGTGATGCCGACATAAGTGGCCACAATCAGGCGGGCCACCATATGCGAGCGCGGCATGACTTTTTCGGAACGGTCTGACGACTCGGTCTGGAACAGGCGCATGCCGCCGATTCGCAACAGCGGCAAAATCGCTACCGCCATGCCGATAAAGCCGATACCGCCGAGCCAGTGCAGCATCGAGCGCCACATCAAGATGCCGGGCGACATGGTGTCCAGACCGCTGAGTACCGTTGAGCCGGTAGCGGTGATGCCGGACATGCTTTCGAAAAACGAGTCGGTGTAGCTGATGTGCTGTGTCAGCAAAAACGGCAGGGCGGCAAATACACACACCACTACCCAGCTGGAGACGGTCAGCAGATACATGTCCCGGGGGCGCAGGTGTACTTGCTCGGGGCGTCCGGGAATGACCAGTGCCAATCCGGCCAGAAAGGTGATCAGGCTGGCCCACAGAAAGGACGGCAGATCGCCCATGTGGTCAAAAATCACCAGTGTCAGCATAGGTACGGCCATGCTGATCGCGAGCGTAATCAGGAAGATGCCGATAATGAAACCGATGATGCGTAAGGTCGGCAACGCCATGAAGTCAGCTCGGGATGAAAGAGGGGCGCCATTCTACCTGTGGGGCGGGGTATGTAAACCGCCAGCCCTTGGCTAGATACCGTTAGAATAGCCGCACATTTTCTTCAGGAGGTGGCCAATGGAGGCTCTCGACGCTTTGCTCAACCGTGTTTCTGCCCCGCGCCTGCTCGATCCGGCGCCAACGGCTGAGCAACGTGAAGTACTGTTTGCGGCTGCTTTGCGTGCGCCGGACCACGGCCAGTTGCGCCCTTACCGGTTTTTGACGGTGGAAGGCGATGCGCGTCATCGGCTGGGTGAAATCCTCGCCGGAGCCGTACAGGCCCAGGGCGGTGAGGTGACCCCGGCAGCATTGGACAAAGCCCGGGCCATGCCGTTGCGCGCGCCATTGGTGGTTGTGGTGGTGGCCCGCCTGCAGGACCACTTCAAAGTGCCCAGGGCCGAGCAGTTGATCACCGCAGGTTGCGCGGCTCACGCCATTGAACTGGCGGCCTACGCCCAGGGCATTGGTGCGGTATGGCGCACGGGTGAGCTGTCATATGCACCGCAAGTGGCCAAAGGGCTGGGGCTGACAGAGGGCGAGCAGGTGGTTGCGTTTCTGTACCTGGGAACTGCGCAGAATGAACTGCGTGCCGCGCCGAAGGTGGATACGGCTGAGTTTGTGCAGCAGTGGTCGGCGTGAATTCCTTGCAGGAGTGAGCTTGTCTCGCGCTGCAGGCACTTCGGTTTTTCTGAGACACCAAGGTGATGCAATCGCGAGCAAGCACGCTTCAAGGGTTTATTGATTCGCGGGTCTAAAGAGTGCCGTTCGGCTCCAGTGGCAACTCCAGCGTGGCAACAAATCCTCCGTCCGGATGATTGTTCAGCACCAGTCTGCCGCCATGGCGTTCTGCCGCGCGACGGGCTATGGCCAGTCCCAGGCCATGTCCGGCCGCCGTCTGGCCGGGCGCACGGAAGAACGGCTCGCCCAATTGCGCCAGATATTCCCCGGGCACTCCGGGCCCGTAATCCCGCACGCTGATGCTGATGCGCTCGCCTTCACGGCAGGCCTTTAATTCAATCGGGCGTCCGGGCGGGCTGAAACGTTGCGCATTGCGCAGCAGATTATCCACCGCGCGCTCGATCATTGTCGGCCACCCGCCAAGGCTCAAGCCAGGTTCTGCCGTGAGTTGTACCGATTGCTCGGGAGCCGCCAGCGAGGCATCTTTTTGTACCGCCTGGAGCAGCCCGTTGAGCTCAATGGGCTCGGCACTGGCCTGGTCGGCATCAACCCGTGCCAGGGCCAGAATTTCGCTGATCAATGACTCCAGGCGGTCGCACTCGCGGGTCAGGCGCGGCCAGAGTTTCTCGCGCTCTTCGGGCCCGGCGCGTTCTGCCAGTGCCAGGGCGATACGCAGCCGGGCCAGTGGCGAGCGCAGTTCATGGGACACATCACGCAGCAATTGGCGCTGGCTGCCAATCAGGCTTTGCAGGCGTGCGCCCATGCGGTTGAAGTCGGTGGCCAGCACCCCGAACTCATCGCGCCGTGAAGCCAGTCGCGCCAGGCTGTTTTGCTGGTAGGTGGTTTGGCCCAGGTCATGTACAGCTACGCGCAGGCGACTCAGCGGGCGGGTGATCGACAGGGTGACCAGCAAGCTGAACAGGGTCAGCACCACCAGTGCAATTCCCAGCGCGCTGAGCGGCCAGATCAGGCTTTGGCGATGCCAGGCATCCAGTTCCGGGTGCGGGATGCGATAAATCAGCAAATAGGTTTCAGCGGTTTTCGGGCTGGTGTACTCGACGGTCAGGCGGCGCCACGGCAGTTGCTCTTCACCGGGATGCTGGCGTGCCTCCCATGCGGCAGCCCGACGTGGAAACGTACCGCGTACCACAGGGTCGCCACTTTCGTTAAGGACCTGTACGTCAATGTGATAACGGCGTTTACGCTTCTCGAGGAATTCTTGCGCGGCATCGGCGCCCTGGGTTTCGTAGCGTTCAGTCCACTGCTGCGCCAGATTGGCGATACCGGGATGCCGGCTGAGGATCCAGGCGTCCTGATTGAGCATGTGCCCCAGCAGGAGCGACAGCCCTGCGACCAGGGCAATCGCCAGCCAGAAGCTGGCGAGAATGCGCCAAAACAGTGATCGCACGGTATTTCCTCGCAGTTAATTGATCAGAACGCGTAAAGCCCAACGGCCAGGGGTCGTTGGGCTTGAGGGTTGCGCGAATTATTGCGCTTTTGGAGCCTGTTGTGCTTTCCACTCTTTGAACTGTTTCCACTCTGCCTGACGCTCGGCACGTTTCTTTTGCATCTCGTCGAAGGTCTTCTGCTGATCAGGCTTGAGCACGGCCCGGATCTCGCTTTGGGTCTTGTCCTGCTTGGCCTTGATCTCGTCTTTCAAGGCTTGCTGGTCGGCAGCCGGCAGTTTTTCCAGATATTTTTCGACCAGTTGCTTGCGATCATGCATTTGCTGGCCCATCAATTTGCCGATTTGCTGGCGCTGTTCGCGGCTCAGGTCCAGTTGGCTGTAAGGGGCGTCGCCGCGACCGTGCTCACCGCCGTGTCGTGGACCCATCGGGCCGTCGCCACCAGGCATGGCCATTGCGACGGTTGGCAGGGCAGCAGCAAACATCAAAGCAATTAGAGTCTTACGCATGGTGTGTCTCCTTCATGACAGTTCCGGTGAATCCGGATGTGCTCAGTGTAGGGAGATCAAGGTCAACCGCTGTCAGGCGAGGGTAAAGCTTGGGTAAAGAGGGTATTGCTGCGGATTTACATAACAGGCTTATGTGGGAGCTGGCTCCCACAGAGAAACGTGGTGCTTCAGGCGCTATAGAAGTAACCCCGGCTGCGCAATGCGACGATGCGCGGGCGGCCATCGGGGTGGGGGCCAATCTTTCTGCGCAGGTTACTGACATGCATGTCCAGGCTGCGGTCGTACAGGGTCAATTTGCGGCCCAGGGCGATCTGTGCCAGCTCCTGCTTGTCCAGCGGCTCTCCCGGCTGGCGCAGCAAGGCCTCGAGCAGACGGCTTTCGGAAACGGTCAGGGTGATGTCGTGCTGGTCGATAGTGGCCACGCCGCGCATCGGACTGAAGCACAGGTCTCCCAGTTCTATCTGGCTGGATACCGCGGTCGGGTGGCTGCGGCGCAATACAGCCCGCAGACGGGCGGTCAGTTCGCGGGGGTCGCAGGGTTTGGCCAGATAGTCATCGGCGCCTAGTTCGAGCCCGAGAATACGGTCCAGGGGTTCACCGCGGGCTGACAGCATCAGCACCGGCAATTCGGGGTGATCCTGGCGTAGTTGCTTGAGCAGTTCCAGACCGCTGCCGTCAGGCAGCATCACATCCAGCACCACGGCATCGGGGCTGGATTCGCTCAACGCCTTGCGGGCACTCTGACCGTCGTGGCAAGCGCGTACCTGAAAGCCTTCCTGGCTCAACCAGCTGCTCAGAAGCTCGCACAGCTCCTGGTCATCATCTATCAGTAACAGGTCGCTCATGGCTTACTCGATTTAGCCAGTGCCTACGGGGTACAGGTCGGTCACTGGCAAAGATACTGCAATCACACTGTGCCGTAGGGGTTACGGCAGTACTTGCTTGAACGGCTTGACGATCACATTGGCATATACGCCGGCTGCGACGTAAGGATCCGCGTCGGCCCAGGCCTGGGCAGCGCTCAGGGAGTCGAACTGGGCCACGACCAGGCTGCCGCTGAAGCCGGCTGCGCCAGGGTCATTGTTGTCGATGGCCGGGTGCGGACCTGCCAGCACGATGCGGCCTGCATCCTTGAGTTGATTCAGGCGTTCAAGGTGGGCCGGGCGTGCAGCCAGGCGGGCATCGAGCGAGTTGGCGACGTCGGTAGCAATAATTGCGTAGAGCATGTCAGTCCTCGGTTTTTGAGTTGGTCGGTGCAGGTTCGGTGTCATGCAGGTGACGCGACAGATAAACACCCTGGGCTATCAGGAACAGCACGGTCATGCCCAGGCTGCCGAACACCTTGAAGTCGACCCAGATGCTTTGATAGGTGAAGGCAACGAACAGGTTGGCAGCGCCACAGAACAGGAAGAATACGATCCAGGCCAGGTTCAGGCGGGTCCACACCGCATCGGGAAGGGTCAGTGCATGGCCCATGATGCGTTTGATCAACAGTTTGTCGCCGATAAAGTGGCTACCGGCAAATGCCAGTGCAAACAGCCAGTTTACGACTGGCGCTTTCCACTTGAGGAAGGTTTCGCTGTGGAAAGCCAGGGTCAGGCTACCGAACACCAGGCAGGCAATCAGGGTCAGCCATTGGCTCTTTTCGAGCTTGCGCTGCTTGATGAACAAAATGCCGTAAACCACCAGTGAACTGATGATCAGCATTGCCGTAGCGCTGTAGATACCGCCCACAGACAAGCTGTGCCCGGCGATTTCGACGATGCGAGGTTCGATTTTATAGACGATGAAAAACAGTAACAGCGGGATGAAGTCGATGAATTGTTTCACAGTGGCAGCCAGAAGCAGGATGTGGCGGCATAATAACAAACATCAATGACAGCGAAAGCGTCAGCTAGAGGTTATTAAATTCCCGTGGAAATTGACTTGCATTGCCATAGCACAGCTTCTGATGGCGCCCTGGCGCCGGCGGTACTGGTTGCGCGTGCGTTCGAGAAAGGTGTGCGAGTCCTGGCCCTGACCGATCACGATACACTTGAAGGCCTCGACGAAGCCCGCGAAGCGGCGCTGGCGTTGAACATGACGTTGATCAATGGCGTTGAATTGTCGTGCACCTGGGGTGGAGCGACGATTCATGTGCTGGGCTACGGCTTCGATGTCAATGCTCCGGCGCTGGTTGAGGCCATAGCCAGGCTCCACGATGGGCGCTGGCTTCGGGCGCAGGAGATCAGCCGCAAGCTTGAGCTCAAAGGCATGCCCGGAGCGCTTGAAGGTGCGCGAGCTATACAGCAGACCCTGGGCGACAGCGGCAATGCTCCGGCCCGCCCGCACTTTGCCGATTTCCTGGTTCAGGCCGGCTTCGTCAAGGATCGCGCCGAGGCGTTTCGCAAATGGCTGGGGGCCGGCAAGCTGGGTGACGTCAAACTGCACTGGCCGACCCTTGAAGACACGGTCGCCACCTTGCGCGCCGCCGGGGCCTGGGTCAGCCTGGCGCATCCTTCGCATTACGATTTCACCCGCAGCAAGCGCCGCCGGCTGATTGGCGACTATATTCAAGCCGGGGGTCACGCGATTGAAGTGGTCAACGGGCATCAGCCGGCCGAGCAGGTCGGCAGCCTGGCGATCCTGGCGCGTGAGTTCGGTCTGCTGGTCAGTGCCGGCAGTGATTTTCATGGCCCTGGAGGTTGGTCCGAGATCGGCGAATATCGCCCGATCCCCGAAGATTTGCCGCCACTTTGGCGTCGATTCAAATATGACCAGCCCGCTGCCAACGTCTGAACAGGGAAACTCTGTGAGCCAATTTTTCCAGATTCATCCGGAAAACCCGCAACCGCGGCTGATCAAACAGGCCGTCGAGATTATCAAAAAGGGCGGGGTGGTGATTTATCCCACCGATTCATCCTATGCCCTGGGCTGTCAGATGGGCGACAAGCACGCCATCGAGCGCATCAAGCGCCTGCGTAATCTGGACGACAAACACAACTTCACCCTGATGTGCTGCGATCTGTCGCAACTGGGTTTGTTTGCCAAGGTTGAAACCGGTGTGTTTCGGCTGCTCAAGGCCCATACACCGGGGCCCTACACCTTTATTCTGAACGCGACCCGTGACGTTCCGCGGCTGCTGCTGCACCCCAAGCGCCGGACTATTGGCGTGCGGGTGCCCAGTCATCCGATTGCCCTGGCGCTGCTTGAGGAGCTGCGGGAGCCGCTAATGAGCGTGACCCTGATCCTGCCGGGTGAAAAAGAGCCGATGGAAGATCCGTACGAAATTCGCGATGCCCTGGAGAAACAGGTCGACCTGATCATCGATGGCGGATTCGGCGGCAATAAAGCCTCGACCGTGATCAGCCTGATCGACCTCGAACCTGAAGTGGTACGCGTGGGTTGCGGCGATCCGACGCCGTTTATGGTCGAGGCCTGATGTCTGACGTCGAAACCATAGAAGGCGTTGATGCCCAGGCCGGTGCCCAGCAGGAATTGCCGTTTGCCATGGTATATGGCCAGGCCGTCATCGAAATGCCGCTGGACCTGTACATTCCGCCGGATGCCCTGGAGGTGTTTCTCGACGCCTTTGAAGGCCCTCTCGACTTGCTGCTGTACCTGATCCGCAAGCAGAACATCAACATTCTCGATATCCCTGTGGCGGAAATTACCCGTCAGTACATGGGCTATGTCGAGCTGATGAAAGCCGTGCGCCTGGAGCTGGCTGCCGAATACCTGGTCATGGCTGCCATGCTGGCCGAGATCAAGTCGCGCATGCTCCTGCCGCGCTCGGCCGAGATCGAGGAGGACGAGGGCGATCCCCGGGCCGAATTGATCCGTCGTTTGCAGCAGTACGAGCGGTTCAAGGCGGCGGCTGAGGGGCTGGATGGCTTGAGTCGGGTAGGGCGCGATGTGATTGTGCCCAGGCTCGATGCGCCCGAAGCCCGGGCGCGCAAGCTGGTGCCCGATGTAGCGCTTGAAGAGTTGCTGATGTCGATGGCCGAAGTCTTGCGCCGTACTGACATGTTTGAAAATCACCAGGTCAGCCGCGAAGCCCTGTCGACCCGGGAGCGGATGAGCGATGTGTTGGAACGCCTCAAGGGCGGCGGCTTTGTACCGTTTGTCGAACTCTTCACCGCCGAAGAGGGCCGTCTGGGTGTGGTTGTAACCTTTATGGCCATTCTTGAACTGGTCAAAGAGTCGCTGGTCGAGTTGGTACAGAATGAACCCTTTGCGGCAATCCATGTGCGGGCGAGAGCCGAATAAAGAGCTGAAACCATGAATTTGACTGAACCCCGCGAGCTGGCGCCCTTGCTCGAGGCCTTTTTGTTGGCCTCGGGAAAACCGCAAAGCCTTGAGCGGTTGTTTGAACTGTTTGAAGAGGGTGAGCGTCCCGAGCCGCCCGTGTTCAAAAAAGCCCTGGAATTGTTGCGCAAGTCCTGCGACGGACGGGCTTTTGAACTCAAGGAAGTAGCGTCGGGCTACCGCCTGCAGATACGCGAGAAGTTTTCACCCTGGGTCGGGCGCCTGTGGGAAGAGCGTCCGCAGCGCTATTCGCGGGCCATGCTCGAAACCATGGCGCTGATTGCCTATCGTCAGCCGATCACCCGCGGCGAAATCGAAGATGTGCGTGGCGTGGCGGTTAACAGCCATATCGTCAAAACCTTGCTTGAGCGTGAATGGATCCGTGTAGTGGGCTACCGGGACGTGCCGGGTAAACCTGCCATGTTCGCCACCACCAAAGGCTTTCTCGATCACTTTAACCTGCGCAACCTCGACGACTTGCCGCCCCTGGCCGAGTTGCGCGAGCTGGAACCGGACCCGATCCTCGACTTCGATGACGCCCCGGTGCCGGCCCACCTGCAGGCCCTGGCCGATGAAAGTGCCGAGCCCGAAGAGCCCAAGGATGAGACCAGCTTCCGTACCTTGCTGGTGGAACTGGACACCATGGAGGAGGGTCTTAAAACCGACTTTGATGACCTGCTTCGCGATGGCGCTCCTGTCGAAGAAGCTCTGGTTGCAGTTGAAGTGCTTGAATCAAGTCCGGAGCCAGAGCCAGAGCCAGAGCCAGAGCCAGAGCCAGAGCCAGAGCCAAGACTTAGCGCCGCCGAGTTGGCGCGTGAACGGTTGCGCGCTGCCGTGGCGGCACTGGAAGCGCGGTCAACCCTGAGCGAGGAAGAGCTCGAGGCCCGGGCCTTGGCCGAAGCCATCGAACAAGAACGCCGCGAACAGGAAGACTGACGCCCCCGCTGCAGGAGCGAACTTGCCTCGCGATCTTTCGAGCTTTTAAAAGATCGCGAGGCAAGCTCGCTCTTGCAGGGCCAATCACGAGGACTTTGCATGAGTTCAACCAAAGACCCCTGCATCGATATTTGTAAGTTCAACGACGATATCTGTATCGGCTGCGGTCGCACCAAGCGTGAAATCCGGGCCTGGAAGAAGCTCGACAAGGAAGACAAGCGCATCGTGCTGGCCGAGTCGGCCTTGCGATTGCTGGCCCTGGACGCCACCGGTCGGCGGAAAAAGAAGTAAGTCTTGCAGTTCATGACTAGGCTTTGATGCGTTATGCGCCACATCAGCGTATGATTCGCGACCCTCAAACGCTCGCTCGAGCTGAGAGGCCCCATTTTCAACACCTCAGCTATTGCCTGAGTTGACACACCGGGAGGTGCCCAGATGAGTGATCTAGACCCTAAAGACAGCCAGGAAATTGGCCCAGCAGGCGAAAAACTGCAAAAAGTTCTCGCCCGTATTGGCGTGGGTTCGCGTCGCGACGTAGAGAGTTGGATCAGCCAGGGCCGGATCAAGGTCAATGGCAAGGATGCAACCCTGGGTCTGCGCGTAGACCTGCATGACGCCATTTCCATTGATGGCAAAGTGATCAAGCGTGAAGAGGCAGCCGAATCGGTTCGCCGCGTGATCATGTACAACAAACCCGACGGCGAAATCTGCACCCGTGACGACCCTGAAGGCCGTCCGACCGTGTTTGACAAACTGCCGCGTCCAAAAGAAGGCCGCTGGATCAACATCGGTCGACTGGACATCAACACCACCGGCTTGCTGATGTTCACCACCGACGGTGAGCTGGCTAACCGCCTGATGCACCCTTCCTACGAGATGGACCGTGAATACGCGGTACGTGTACGTGGCGAAGTGGATGACGAGATGATCGAGCGCCTCAAGGCCGGCGTTGTGCTGGAAGACGGCCCGGCGCGTTTCACCGACATCAAGCAGGCTCCGGGCGGCGAAGGCTTCAACCATTGGTACCACTGCGTAGTGATGGAAGGTCGTAACCGTGAAGTGCGTCGTCTGTGGGAATCCCAGGGGCTGGTGGTCAGCCGCCTGAAGCGCGTGCGTTTCGGTCCGGTGTTCCTCAACTCCGACCTGCCGATGGGTCGCTGGCGCGAAATGAGCCAGTTCGAGGTTGATATCCTCAGTGCTGAAGTCGGCCTCACGCCGGTTGCCATGCCGCAGATGAACGCCAAGAGCAAAGACAAGCTTGAGCGTATGCAGCGTAAATCGTCGCGCCCTGTGGCCCGTACCGATCGCGTTGCCCGTACCCTGCGTCCGGCCGAAGGTGCGCCACTGGCTCCGCGTCCAGCACGCCAGCCGCACATCGAAGGCGAGCGCCCGGCGCGTCCGGCCCGTGATGAAGCAGCCCGTCCGGCCCGTAAGCCGGCCGGTCGTACCGATCGTGTACCTGCGGGTCGCGGCGCGCCGGTTGCAGAGCGTCCGAGCGAAGTGAACAAGCGTTCGCCCAAGCCAACCCGTTCGGGCCCCAAGCTGGTCGACGATGCACCGTCGGGCAAGCGCCGTGGCGCACCGGCAGGTTCGGGTCAGCGCCCGGGCTTCGGTCGCCGCAAGCCGCAATAAGCGTTAACCTGTAACGCGGTACAAAAAACGCCAATCCTTCGGGGTTGGCGTTTTTTTATGCCTGCAATTAACCGTGGATGCAGCAGCAGCGAGCTTGTCTCGCAATCTTTTGATTTTTGCAATCGCGAGGCAGGATGCTCCTGCAGATAATGGTTTTAAAATGGAAAGATTTCGTTACGGGTCGTAAAGTGAATGCTACGAAATCAATGGCTTATGGGCGAATTACTTCTGAAAATGGCTTGGTGTAACGAAAATTTTCCGTAAAAAGCACCGTTCGCCGCATTTTCGGCAAAAAACCGGCTTGTTTAGTGTTGCCAACAGCGGTGTGATGGGATCTTGCCTACGTGCGGGTGTACAATGCGCCGCGTTTTAACTGTGACCCAATTGCGTACCCGCGCATTTTGCGCCACATCGACGATATGCCGATGGGCCAAAACTTCGAGGCTAACCCGCCTTGTTAACTCCGCAATGCCACAAGCGTTGCGGGTTCGATTCCGTCACAGATAAAAACAAACAGGTGACGCATGACTCGTGAAACAACCTTGGATTCCTGGCGTCTGCGCTGGGGTTTGATTTGTGTTGTAGACCTTTCGATCACTGCCTCTGGTGCTCAAGTTACAACGCACTGAATCACATCAAACCTTGTGTGGGACCCTTTCAATGAGTGGACAAACCTCGCATTCGGGCGAGCTTAAACGCGGCCTGAAAAATCGTCATATCCAGCTGATTGCCCTTGGTGGCGCGATTGGTACCGGCCTGTTTCTCGGTTCTGCCGGGGTACTGAAATCGGCCGGCCCGTCAATGATTCTGGGTTATGCGATCTGCGGCTTTATTGCCTTTATGATCATGCGCCAGCTGGGCGAAATGATCGTCGAAGAACCGGTAGCCGGCTCTTTCAGCCACTTTGCCCATAAATACTGGGGCGGCTTTGCCGGCTTCATGTCGGGCTGGAACTGCTGGGTGCTGTATATCCTGGTGGGCATGTCGGAGCTGACAGCTGTCGGTAAATACGTGCACTACTGGTGGCCCGAGATCCCGACCTGGGCTTCGGCAGCAGCCTTCTTTGTCCTGATCAACGCGATCAACCTGACCAACGTCAAAGTATTTGGCGAGGCCGAGTTCTGGTTCGCAATCATCAAGGTGGTGGCCATTGTCGGCATGATCGCCCTGGGCAGCTATTTGCTGGTCAGCGGCAGCGGTGGCCCCCAGGCATCGGTGAACAACCTGTGGGAGCACGGCGGGTTCTTCCCCCATGGCATCACCGGTCTGGTAATGGCCATGGCCTTTATCATGTTCTCCTTCGGCGGCCTGGAAATGCTCGGCTTTACCGCAGCAGAAGCCGACAAGCCGCGTACCGTAATCCCCAAGGCGATCAATCAGGTGATCTACCGCATCCTGATTTTCTACATCGGTGCTCTGGTGGTTCTGTTGTCCCTGACCCCGTGGGATTCGTTGCTGGAAACCCTGAATGCCGGTGGCGACAGCTACAGCAGCAGCCCGTTCGTGCAGGTGTTCTCGATGCTGGGCAGCAACACCGCTGCACACATCCTCAACTTCGTGGTCCTGACCGCTGCATT
This sequence comes from Pseudomonas paraversuta, assembly GCF_904067025.1. Taxonomy (NCBI): domain Bacteria; kingdom Pseudomonadati; phylum Pseudomonadota; class Gammaproteobacteria; order Pseudomonadales; family Pseudomonadaceae; genus Pseudomonas; species Pseudomonas paraversuta. Next base: position 3,345,932 of record NZ_CAJFDA010000001.1, on the reverse strand, counting down.
GTCGGTGTACAACAGCGGCACCTACTGCAACAGCCGGATGTTGCTGGGTATGGCGCAGCAGGGTGATGCACCTAAAGTGCTGTCAAAAATCGACAAGCGCGGCGTGCCGGTCAACTCGATTCTGGCTTCGGCAGCGGTGACGGTAATTGCGGTTCTGCTCAACTACCTGATGCCCCACGATGCGCTGGAACTGCTGATGTCGCTGGTAGTGGCCACGCTGGTGATCAACTGGGCGATGATCAGCTTCTCGCACTTCAAGTTCCGCCAGCACATGGACAATACCGCGCAAACGCCGCTGTTCAAGGCGCTGTGGTATCCATACGGCAACTACATCTGCCTGGCATTCGTGGCGTTCATTCTGGTGATCATGTTGCTGATCCCTGGCATTCGCGTGTCGGTGTATGCGATTCCGGTGTGGGTAGCCTTCATGTGGCTGTGTTACCTGATCAAGAACAAGCGCGCGCTGCAGGCATCGGCAGCAGCTTGCAGCCCGGCTGCCAAGTAAGCTGAGCGATAAACCCAAACCCGGCCATTGCGCCGGGTTTTTGGTTTGTGGGGTATCCTGCAAGCCCTGAAGACGGACCCATTTTTGATGCTGGTGATTTCCAACAACGTTCATATTCCCGATAACGAGATCGAGCTGACAGCCATTCGTGCTCAAGGCGCAGGCGGGCAGAACGTCAATAAAGTCTCAAGCGCGATGCACTTGCGCTTCGACATAGCCAACTCGTCCTTGCCGCCGTTTTATAAAGAACGGCTGCTGGCGCTGCGTGACAGCCGCATTACCAGCGATGGCGTGCTGATCCTCAAGGCACAGCAATATCGCACTCAGGAACAGAACCGGGCGGATGCCCTGGAGCGCTTGGCAGAATTGATCATCAGCGCCACCAAGGTCGAGAAAAAACGCCGCCCGACCAAGCCGACCTTAGGCTCGAAAAAGCGGCGGCTGGAGTCCAAGACCAAGCGTGGCAGCATCAAGGCCGGGCGGGGCAAGGTGGATTTCTGACCCCGTCACTTCTATCTCGTGAGCTGCTGCAACTTTTACGCAGGCCTTAAGCGCTTGGCCTGACGGTACAAGTAAACACTCAGTAACAGCCCGCCAAACGCCGCCATTGCCGCGAACAGAAAGATCGAGGCAAAGCCAAAGCCTGCGGCTACAGCGCCGACCAGTGGCCCGGTAATGCCCAGTGACAGGTCAATAAACAGTGAGTAAGCACCCACCGCCGCCCCGCGGCTGGAGGCTGGCACCAGATTCACGGCTTCAACCCCCAGTGCCGGGAATACCAGCGAGAAGCCGAAACCGCTGAGTGCCGCGCCGGCCAGTGCCAGCTCGGGGCTGGGTGCCAGCCACAGCAGCAATAGGCCCAGGGTTTCGACGCTCAAGCAGGCAATTGCCACCCGAAAGCCGCCGATACGGTTGATCAGGTTGCCGAACAGCAGTCGGGCGCCGATAAAGCTGGCCCCGAACAGACTCAGGCACAGTACGGCGTTGTCCCACTGGTTGGTGGCGTAGTACAGGGTGATAAAGGTGGCGATGGTGCCGAATCCTATCGAACCCAGCGCCAGGCCTGCGCCGTGGGGCAGTACCCGGCCCAGGACATGCAGGAACGGCAGGCGCACGCCGCTGACAATGGGCGCGGCGCGTTTCGGCCAGGCCAGCAGCAGGCCAACCATGGCCAGGGCAATAATGCTCGCGCCCATGCTCCACATACCCCAATGGCTGACCATCAGCACGCCCAGCGGTGCACCTATGGCAATGGCGCCATAACTGGCGATGCCATTCCAGGAAATCACCTTGGCCGTGTTTTGTGCGCCGACCCGGCCAATGCCCCAGCCGATGGCCCCTGAGCCGACCAGGCTTTCAGCACTGCCCAGCACCAGCCGGCCGATCAGCAGGCAGGTCAGGCTCAGGGCCGGCATGGCCGCCGTCCACGTGGACGCCAGCATCAATACACCGCTCAGGCCGCAGCCGGCCAGGCCATACATGACGGCGCGTTTACTGCCGCGATTATCGATGATGCGGCTGGCATAAGGACGGCTCAGCAGCGTGGCCAGATATTGCACGCTGATCACCAGTCCGGCGATGACTGTGCCGTAGCCCAGGTGGTTGTGTACGTATCCGGGCAATACAGCCAGCGGAATGCCGATATTCATATAGCCGATAAAGGTAAACAGAACGATGGAAACCACTTGTAGCGTGATCGCCATTGGACGCTGTGTTTCAGGCATGGGGTAGGGGTCCTGCGGGGTGCGGTTGGGTGCAGATTGATTATAGCGGCGCAACCAGTTGTGTCGCGATCAGGGCGGCCAGGGCGTTTTCCTTGGTGCCAAAACGTTTGAGCAAGGTGGCTTGCTTCTCTGGTGTGAGGCGCTCCCAAAGGACGATCATTTTCTCGGCGGTGCCGATCAAAACGCTGGCTTGGGTTTCGCTGAAGGTATCGGTCACGCTGTAATCCTGGGAGGGGGGTGAAGCGATTGTGTCAGGCGCTGTGAAAAAACCAATGCTTTTTCACACCGCCTGATGAAGCCGTCAGTCTTCGCTGTCGGCCATGAGGCTTTCAGGGGCCTCTTCCAGTGCGGGGTTTTCGCCACTGGTGTGTTCCGGGATTGGCTGCTGAGCTTCTTGCAGGCTTGGGAAGGGGAGGTTTGGGATTTCGTGCATCGTCGCGCTCCTCGCAAGGTGTGTTTTAAGTAGCTTGCTAAGGATACAGGAGGGAGTGTGACAATTTGTCTTTTTCTTGGGTCTGGCGGGGATTATGTCGAACTTTTCATGTTTTCGTTGTCGTAACCAGAGCCTGCAGGAGCGAGCTTGCTCCTGCAGGTTGTGGTGGGACTAGCGGGTACACACCTGCGCGATGGCCTTGGCCAGCAGGCTCAGGCGTGTGCCATCGACCCCGGCCATATTGGCCCGCCCGGAGCCGACCATGTACACGCTGTGCTTTTCACGCAGCAACTGCACTTGCCCGGCAGTCAGGCCGGTGTAAGAGAACATCCCGCGTTGCTGGTTGATATGGGCAAAGTGCTCGGCCAGCCCGAACGGTGTCAACGCCTCAACCAGCCCGCTGCGCAACTGCGCGATACGGCTGCGCATGGCCTCAACTTCCCCGGCCCACTCTTGTTTGAGCTGGGAATCACCGAGAATGGTCGCGACTACGGCCGCGCCATGATCCGGCGGGTTGGACCAAAGATTACGCGCCAGGTAAGCCAGCTGGCTGCGGATGTCAGTCAGCTTTTCGGCGTCGTTGGCGCATACGATCAAGGCACCTACCCGTTCGCGATACAGGCCGAAGTTCTTCGAGCAGGAGCTGGTGATCAGCACTTCCGGCAGCTCCCGGGCGAACAGGCGGGTGGACCATGCATCCTCTTCCAGTCCGTCGCCGAAGCCCTGATAGGCAAAGTCGATCAGTGGCAGCAGTTCGCGGCGGCGCACGACCTCCAGCACTTGCAGCCAGTCAGCCCGGGACAGGTCAAAACCGGTCGGGTTGTGGCAGCAGGCGTGCAGCAGCACCACGTCGCCCTTGGGCGCCTGCTCAAGAGCGGCAAGCATGGCGCCAACATCGAGTGTGTTGTCACTGCCCACATAGGGGTAGTGGCTGATTTTCAGGCCCGCGGCGGCGAAGATGGTTTCGTGAATCGGCCAGGTCGGATCGCTCAGCCAGATTCCGCGGCCCGGCAGGCACTGCGCGATAAAGTCTGCGCTCAGGCGCAGGGCACCGGTGCCACCCGGGGTCTGGGTTGCACCGGCACGGCTGGCTGCCAGCAAGGAGGAGTCGGCACCCAGCACCAGCTCACTGATCAATTGGCCAAAACGGCTGTCACCGTGGCCGCCGATATAGGTTTTGGTCTGCTGCTGATCCACCAGGCGCTGTTCCGCCTTCTTCACCGACTGCAAGATCGGCGTCAGGCCATTGGCGTCTTTATAGACCCCCACACCCAGGTCGAACTTGTTCGGGTTGGGGTCCTGGTTGTAAGCGTCCATCAACCCGAGAATCGGGTCGCCAGGGACCCGTCCAATGGCTGCGAAGTGCATTACTTGCGACCCTCAGCGGTTTTCGCCACTTCGTCGGTGCGTGCGGCCATGATGAAGTCGTTGCGGTGCAGGCCTTTGATCGAGTGGCTCCACCAGGTCACGGTCACTTTGCCCCACTCGGTGAGCAGGCCCGGGTGATGGCCTTCAGCTTCGGAGATTTCGCCGACGGCATTGGTAAAGGCCAGGGCGAACTTGAAGTTTTTGAACAGGAAAACCTTTTCCAGTTGCATGACGCCGTCGCGAACTTCGATGTTCCAGTCCGGGATCTGTTTGATCAGGATCGGCAACTCTTCATCGCTGACCTGTGGAGCATCGGCGCGGCAGGCTTCGCAGTGGGCTTGGTTCAGTGTGTTCATGGTGTATTCCTGAAGTCAGTTGTTCTTCTTGTGGAAAAAAATGTTCAAAAAGACCGGTCAAGCCGCTTTCGGCTTGGGCGCGAACTTGGGCGCGTGCAGGCCCATGGTCATGCCTTTTTCGACCATGCCCATGATGTCCTCGTGGGCCAGATCAAACAGCCGCTTCAAGTCCGGCAGGACAAAATACAGCGGCTGCAGAATGTCGATGCGATACGGCGTGCGCATGGCTTCCAGCGGGTCGAAGGCCTGATGTTCAGGCTCTGCCGACAGGCTGTAAACCGTTTCTTTGGGTGACGAGAGAATCCCGCCGCCGTAAATGCGCTTGCCTTGTGGGGTGTCGACCAGCCCGAACTCGATGGTCATCCAGTACAGGCGGGCCAGATACACGCGCTGCTCCTTGGATGCCTGCAGGCCGAGTTTGCCGTAGGTGTGGGTGAATTCGGCGAACCAGGGGTTGGTCAGCAGCGGGCAGTGACCAAAAATCTCGTGGAAAATATCGGGTTCTTGCAGGTAATCCAGCTCTTCCGGGGTGCGAATAAAGGTCGCTACCGGGAATTGCTTGTTGGCGAGCAATTCAAAGAAGGTCTGGAACGGAATCAGCGCGGGAACGCGGGCAACTTGCCAGCCAGTGGTGGCGCCCAATACCTGATTGATTTCGCTTAATTGCGGGATGCGATCGTGGGGCAGGCCGAGTTTTTCGATGCCTTCCATGTATTCGGGGCAGGCGCGGCCTTCCAGCAGTTTCAGCTGGCGGGTAATCAAGGTATTCCACACCCCGTGTTCTTCGGGTGTGTAGTCGATAAAGCCGTTGGCATCCGGCTCGCGGGCGACGTATTTCGTTTGCTTCATGGGGCTCTCCGCAATGAAATCGTTTTTATTATTCGGGTTGTTGCGATGCCTTAGTGATACCCCAATTGAGTGCGTCATGCCCCTAGCCTTGAGCCAGTATTACTGGGATGATGCGGCTTATTCGTAAAGTTTTCGTTACGCTTGTATGGTTGGGCCGTCACTCTTGAGTGTGTGACGGCTAAACTGTCAAATAATCGTGACGCTGAAATGCCCGATTTTCAAATTTCTGCACCTGTGGCAGCCGGGTTATCGGCTCCCCCCCTTGTTTATTGTCCCAGCCACGCTATTTTTCCCGAGCCTGCCCCATGCGTATCAAAGTCCACTGCCAAAACCGGATTGGCATCCTTCGCGACATTCTTAACCTGCTGGTTGCCTACGGCATTAACGTCAAGCGCGGGGAGGTCGGTGGCGATCAGGGCAACGCGATCTATTTGTACTGTCCGAACTTGATCAATCTGCAGTTCCAGGCCCTGCGTCCGAAGTTTGAGACCATTGCCGGGGTCTTTGGGGTCAAGCGGGTGGGTTTGATGCCCAGCGAGCGCCGGCACATGGAACTCAACGCCTTGCTCGGGGCCCTGGAGTTTCCGGTGCTGTCCATCGACATGGGGGGCTGCATTGTGGCGGCCAACCGTGCCGCCGCGCAGTTGCTCGGGGTTCGGGTGGATGAAGTCCCGGGGATTGCCCTGTCGCGCTATGCCGAAGACTTTGACTTGCCCGAACTGGTACGCGCCAACAAGTCGCGGATCAACGGCCTGCGGGTCAAGATCAAGGGCGACGTGTTTCTGGCCGACATCGCCCCGTTGCAACTGGAGCATGATGAAAGCGAGGCCATGGCCGGGGCGGTTCTGACCCTGCATCGCGCGGACCGGGTGGGCGAGCAGATCTACAACGTGCGCAAACAGGAGCTGCGTGGCTTCGACAGCATCTTCCAAAGCTCGAAAGTCATGGCTGCGGTAGTCCGCGAGGCCCGGCGCATGGCACCCCTCGACGCTCCTCTATTAATAGAAGGTGAAACCGGCACCGGCAAGGAGCTGCTGGCCCGTGCCTGTCACCTGGCCAGCCCGCGGGGACAGTCGCCGCTGATGGCACTCAACTGTGCCGGTCTGCCCGAATCGATGGCCGAAACCGAATTGTTCGGTTACGGCCCCGGGGCCTTTGAAGGCGCGCGGGCGGAAGGCAAGCTCGGTCTGCTGGAACTGACCTCGGGCGGTACGTTGTTTCTCGATGGCGTAGGGGAAATGAGCCCGCGTCTGCAGGTCAAATTACTGCGTTTCTTGCAGGATGGCTGCTTTCGGCGTGTCGGCAGTGATGAAGAGGTGTACCTCGATGTGCGGGTGATGTGCGCCACCCAGGTCGACTTGTCCGAGCTGTGTGCCCGGGGCGAGTTCCGCCAGGACCTTTATCACCGGCTCAATGTGTTGTCGCTGCATATCCCCCCGTTGCGTGATTGTCTGGACGGTCTGGAGCCTTTGGTCGAGCATTTCCTGGATCAGGCCAGCCGGCAAATCGGTTGCCCGTTGCCGCGCCTGGCACCTGCGGCCATGGCGCGGTTGAGCCACTACCACTGGCCGGGTAACGTCCGGCAGCTGGAAAACGTGCTGTTTCAGGCGGTTTCGTTGTGCGATGGCGGCATGGTCAAGGCCGAGCATATCCGCCTGCCGGACTACGGCGTGCGCCAGCCGTTGGGGGAGTTTTCCCTGGAAGGCGGGCTGGAACAGATTGTCGGACGTTTCGAGAAGTCCGTGCTGGAGCAGCTGTATTCCGAGTATCCAAGCAGCAGGTTGCTGGGCAAGCGCCTGGGGGTTTCCCACACCACCATCGCCAACAAGCTGCGTGAGCACGACATTATCAAGCCGGCCTAGGCCCAATCGCCGGCAAGCCGGCTGCCGCAGGGTGAGTGTGTATTTCACTCTCCCTGCAGGCGCGAGCTCTTGATTGCCGCGTCCGACGGCACAGGCCATGCCTTGCCGCTACCGGCACAATAGCGCCGTTTTTACGTCTTCAACCTGTGCTTGCACCTCCCCCGACCCGTCTTCAGGCCCCGCAGCGCGGCCATTGGCACCGTCAAAAAAAAGTTGGTGCGCAAATTGCTAGATGCTCTGCAGTACAGCGGTGGGCGGCAAGCGTCCGTCAGACAGAGGAAAGACTGTGGACAAGTACCTTTATGTGGCAATGACCGGCGCCAGCCAGAACGCACTGGCGCAAAAGGCTCATGCCAACAATCTGGCGAACATCTCGACCAACGGCTTTCAGCGAGACCTGGAACAGGCCCGCTCGATGCCGGTGTTCGGTGACAGCTTTCCAGCACGTGCCTTTGCCTTGACCGAGCGCCCGGCCACTGACTTCACCCCCGGGGCCATGATTGAAACCGGGCGCGATCTGGATGTGGCCGTGGCCGGTGATGGCTGGATGGCCGTGCAGTCTCCCGACGGCAGTGAAGCCTATGTGCGTACCGCGAGCATGAATGTGGATGCCCTGGGCATTCTGCGTGCTGGCAATGGTATGCCGGTGATGGGCAACGGCGGGCCGATTGCCGTGCCGCCCGAGCAAAAAATCGAAGTCGGTGAAGACGGCACCATCTCCATCCGCGCCATGGGCGAAGGCCCGCGGGTGATGGCGCAAGTGGACCGTATCAAGCTGGTTCAGCCGGACCTGAAAACCATGAGCAAGGGGCTGGACGGCATGATCCACACCAACGACGGCCAGCCGGCCCAGGCCGACGCCAACGTGCGCGTGGTCTCGGGGTTTCTGGAGGCGAGCAACGTCAATGCCGTCGACGAGATGACCTCGGTGCTGGCGCTGTCCAAGCAGTTCGAACTGCATATCAAAATGATGAACACCGCCAAAGAAGACGACCAGGCCATGACTCGCGTCCTGGCGATGAGCTAACTCGGCCTATTACTTAAACGTGTCGCCCTGACCGGCGCGCGAGGAGAGCACCATGCTTCCGGCACTGTGGGTTGCAAAAACAGGTTTGGCTGCACAAGACACCAACCTGACCACCATTTCCAACAACCTGGCCAACGTCTCGACCACCGGTTTCAAGCGTGATCGTGCCGAGTTTCAGGACTTGCTGTACCAGATCAAACGCCAGCCCGGCGCCCAGTCGACCCAGGACAGCGAACTGCCGTCGGGCCTGCAGGTCGGCACCGGGGTGCGCATTGTCGGCACGCAAAAGAACTTCTCGGCCGGCAGCTTGCAAACCACCGACCAGCCGCTGGACATGGCGATCAATGGCCGCGGCTTTTTCCAGATCATGCAGCCGGACGGCACCACGGCCTACAGCCGCGACGGTACCTTTCACCTGGATTCCAACGGCCAGATCGTCACCGCCAGCGGTTTTGCCCTGGAACCGGCAATTGTGGTGCCGGCCGATGCCCAGACTTTTACGGTCGGGCAGGATGGCACCGTGTCAGTAACGATTGCCGGCAACCCGGCCGCACAAGTGATAGGTAACGTGCAGACCGCCGACTTCATCAACCCGGCCGGTTTGCAGTCCCAGGGCGGTAACCTGTTCCTGGAAACCGCGTCCAGCGGCGCACCGCAGATCGGTACCCCGGGCCTCAACGGTTTTGGCACCACGATGCAAAGCACCCTGGAAACCTCGAACGTCAGCACCGTGGAAGAAATGGTCAACATGATCACCACCCAGCGCGCTTACGAGATGAACTCCAAAGTGATTTCCACCGCCGACCAGATGCTGTCGTTTGTCACGCAAAATCTGTAAGTACGCAGGAGCCGTCATGAAACCTTTTTGTTCTGTTCTGGCCTTGGCCGGCGTCACCTTTCTGGCGGGGTGCGTCAGCCCGCCACCACGGCCCAACGACCCCTATTACGCACCTGTCCTGCCGCGTACACCGCTGCCGGCAGCGGCCAATAACGGCTCGATTTACCAGGCTGGCTTTGAACAGAACCTGTACAGCGACCGCAAGGCGTTTCGCATTGGTGACATCATCACCATCACCCTGAACGAGAAAACTCAGGCGAGCAAAAACGCCAACTCGGCGATCGGTAAAAACAGCAATACCAGCATCGGCCTGACCTCGTTGTTTGGCGGCGGCCTGACCACCAACAACCCGCTGGGCGGTGGCGATCTGAGCCTAGATGCCGGCTACAGCGGCAGCCGCGCGACCAAGGGTGACAGCAAGGCCGGGCAGGGCAACAGCCTCACCGGTTCGATCACCGTGACCGTGGCCGATGTATTGCCCAACGGCATCATCGCGGTACGTGGCGAGAAGTGGATGACGCTGAACACCGGTGACGAACTGGTACGGATTGCCGGCCTGGTCCGCGCCGATGACATCAGCACCGATAACACCGTGTCCTCGACCCGGGTGGCTGATGCGCGCATTACCTACTCGGGCACCGGCTCGTTTGCCGATGCCAGTCAGCCGGGCTGGTTTGACCGCTTCTTCCTTAGCCCGCTGTTTCCTTTCTAATAAAGAGTCCATTTAGTGATGACCGCCCATCTCAAGCACTTGCTGGCAGCCGTACTGCTGATGTCGACCGCCCTGGGCGTTCACGCCGAGCGGTTGAAGGACATCGCCAGCATTTCTGGCGTGCGCTCCAACCAATTGATTGGTTATGGCCTGGTGGTCGGACTTAACGGTACGGGCGACCAGACCACACAAACCCCGTTCACCCTGCAGACGTTCAACAATATGCTCTCGCAGTTCGGGATCAAGGTGCCGCCTGGCTCGGGTAACGTGCAGCTGAAAAACGTCGCCGCGGTGTCCATCAGTGCCGATTTACCGGCGTTCGCCAAGCCGGGGCAGGTGATCGATATCACCGTTTCCTCCATCGGCAACTCCAAAAGCCTGCGCGGCGGCACGCTGTTGCTCACACCGCTCAAGGGTATCGATGGCAATGTCTATGCGGTCGCCCAGGGCAATCTGGTGGTGGGCGGTTTTGATGCCGAAGGTCGCGACGGTTCGAAAATCACCGTCAACGTGCCTTCGGCCGGGCGCATTCCCGGCGGAGCTTCGGTAGAGCGTGCGGTGCCGAGCGGTTTCAACCAGGGCAACAGCCTGACCCTGAACCTCAATCGTTCGGACTTCACCACGGCCAAGCGCGTGGTCGACAAGATCAACGACTTGCTCGGCCCCGGTGTCGCCCAGGCGATTGATGGCGGCTCGGTGCGTGTCACTGCGCCACTGGACCCGAGCCAGCGGGTCGATTACCTGTCGATCCTGGAAAACCTCGAAGTCGACCCGGGGCAGGCAGTGGCCAAAGTCATCATCAACTCGCGCACCGGCACCATAGTGATCGGCCAGAACGTCAAGGTTTCGCCTGCGGCCGTGACCCACGGCAGCCTGACCGTCACCATCACCGAAGACCCGATCGTCAGCCAGCCGGGCCCGTTGTCCAACGGCCAGACCGCTGTCGTGCCGCGTTCGCGGCTCAATGCACAGCAGGAAGCCAAGCCGATGTTCAAATTTGGCCCGGGCACCACGCTGGACGAAATTGTCCGGGCGGTGAATCAGGTTGGCGCGGCGCCTGGGGACTTGATGGCGATTCTCGAAGCGTTGAAACAGGCCGGCGCCCTGCAAGCCGATCTGATAGTGATCTGAGGCCGTCATCATGGATATGCGTAAGAGCGGTGCGGTCAGTGGCAGCGATTCGGGCGCCTTTACCGACCTCAATCGTCTGAACAAGCTGAAGGTCGGCGACCGCGAAAGCGACAGCAACATGCGCAAGGTGGCGCAGGAATTCGAGTCGCTGTTCCTCAACGAGATGCTCAAGTCCATGCGCTCGGCGAACGAAGTGCTGGGCAAGGACAACCCGCTCAACACCCCGGCGGCCAAGCAGTATCAGGAGATGTACGACCAGCAACTGTCGGTGACCTTGTCCCGTCAGGGCGGCGGTATCGGTCTGGCCGATGTGCTGATGCGCCAGATGTCGAAGAACAAGTCCGCAGTGCCGGGGGAGGCCGCAACGGTTGCCTTGAACCCTGAGGTGAAAACACCTGCCCCGGTCGCCCCTGCGATCGACAGCCCGTTTGTGCGCTCCAGCGGCCAGCGTCCGCTGTGGGCTTCGCGGGTGGCCACCAGCGCCGTGGAAAGCGGCCATAAAAACGATGTGGCGATGCTCAATCAGCGCCGTCTGGCCTTGCCGAGCAAGCTGACCGATCGCTTGCTGGCCGGGATCGTGCCTTCGGCCGATGCGGCCCGCTCAACCCTCAATACCGGTACGGTGCCCGGGCGCACCAGCCCGTCGCTGGATGCGGTGATCAAAGGCAGCCGTCACCCCATGCTCAGCGCCGGCGGTGTGCAAGGGCGGATGCAGATTTACGGGCGTGCCGTGGCGCAACCGCCATTGGCTCCGGCCAAACAGGCATTCGAGTCGCCGGACGCTTTTGTGGCCACCATGTTGCCGATGGCGCAGCAGGCCGCCGACCGTATCGGTGTCGATCCGCTGTATCTGGTGGCGCAAGCGGCACTGGAAACCGGCTGGGGCAAGTCGGTGATGCGCCAGCAGGACGGCAGCAGCAGTCACAACCTGTTCGGCATCAAGGCCACTGGCAGTTGGCAGGGGCCGCAGGCTCGGGCAATTACCAGCGAGTTCAAGGGCGGGCAGATGGTCAAGGAGACGGCGGACTTCCGTTCCTATGACTCCTATCAGGACAGCTTCCACGATTTGGTCACGCTGTTGCAGAGCAACAATCGTTATAAAGAAGTGCTGAACGCAGCCGATAAACCAGAGCAGTTTGTTCGCGAGTTGCAGAAGGCCGGTTATGCAACCGACCCTGAGTACGCGAGCAAGATTTCGCAGATTGCCAAGCAAATGAAGACCTACCAGAGCTACGTCTCGACGGGTTCTTTCACGCATTTATAAGGTTTGAACCATGGCGAGTTTGATCAACATCGGGATGTCGGGGCTGAACGCCAGCCAGGGGGCTTTGGCCACGGTCGGCAATAACATTGCCAACGCCAACACCTCGGGCTACTCGCGCCAGCAGATCGTGCAGGGCAGTGCCGGCTCGCAGCAAGTGGGCGGGGTGTTTATCGGCACCGGCACCACCCTGGCTGACGTACGCCGGGTGTACAACTCCTACCTCGATGCGCAGTTGCAAACCACCACTTCATTGAACGGCGATGCCCAGGCTTACCTCGACCAGATAGGTTCGGTGGACAAGCTGCTGTCAGATAAAAGTACCGGTGTCTCGGCCGTACTCAACAGCTTCTTCTCGTCCTTGCAAACGGCGGCCGGCGCCCCCGGCGACGCGTCCGCCCGCCAGTTGCTGCTGACCAATGCACAAGCCTTGAGCAACCGCTTCAACTCGATCTCGACCCAGCTCAACCAGCAAAACGAAGGCATCAACAGCCAGCTGGACACCCTGACCTCGATGGTCAACCAGCACACGGCCACCATTGCCTCGCTGAACAAGCAGATCGCCCAGGCCACCACCGCCGGCAATACGCCGAACAACTTGCTGGATGCCCGCAACGAGGCCGTGCGTACCCTGAATGAACTGGTCGGAGTAACGGTCCAGGAACACGACAACGTCTATGACGTGACCCTGGGGACGGGGCAGGCGCTGGTGCAGGGCAATACCTCCAATACCCTGTCGGCGGTGCCGGGCAAGGTCGATAAAAGCCAGTTCAGCATTCAGATCAACTACCCGCAGTCCAGCTCCGACGTGACCTCGGTCATCTCCGGCGGCAAGATCGGCGGCCTGTTGCGCTATCGCGATGACGTGCTGGCACCAGCCATGAACGATCTGGGGCGCACTGCGATTGTGGTCGCCGACGCGATCAACAAGCAGTTGGGGCAGGGCCTGGATGCCAATGGCGAGTTTGGCTCGTCGATGTTCAACAGCATCAACAGCGCGCAGGCCAACAGCCAGCGCAGCCTTGCCGCGACCGGTAACAGCCCGGGTTCGGGCAACCTGAACGTCAGCATCACCGACAGTGGTGCATTGACTGCCTACGACTATCAGGTGACGTTCACCAGCGACAAGGACTACACGGTCAGACGCTCGGACGGCACCAGCATGGGGGCCTTCAATCTGGATCAAAAGCCTGCTGCGGTCATCGACGGCTTCACCATGGACCTTAACGGTGGTGCGTTGAGCAAAGGTGATCAATTCCAGGTCAGCCCGACCCGCAACGGCGCCAGCAACATCGGCGTACAGATGAGCGATGCCAGTAAATTGGCGTTCGCCGGCCCTTTGGTGGCAGGCAAGGGCGGCTCCAACAGCGGTACGGGGGCCTTGAGCACGCCGAGCCTGTCCTCGGCGCTGGATATTTACGCGGGTGCGGACCTCGGCCTGGCGCAGTCGCAGATTGAAGGCGCAATGCCGGTACGGATTGCTTTTGACGAAGCTGCAAACGGCGCCCAGGGCTACCGCGTGCTGAACGAAAAAGGCGAGGAAATCGGTAAAGGCACCCTAGTGCCGGGCCAGGACAACAAGGTCACGATCAACCTGCCGGTGCTGGACGCTGCGGGCTTGCCGGTCACAAACGCCGACGGCACGCCGAAAACCATTGGCTTTGACACCACCATCAGCGGGTCGCCGGCCAAGGGCGACAGCTTCGACATCAAGTTCAACAAGGACGGCAAGGCGGACAACACCAACGCCAACCTGTTGCTGGGCCTGCAAACCAAAGCCACGGTCGGCGTCGGCAAGGACGGCACCGGCGGCGTCAGCATGGGTTCTTCCTACAGCCAGTTGGTGGCGAAAGTCGGTGGCCAGGCCAGTCAGGCCGCCGTCGACGGCACGGCCAACACCGCCGCGCTGGCGTATGCCACGCAGACCCGCAGCTCGGTGTCCCAGGTCAACCTGGATGAAGAGGCCTCCAACCTGGTCAAGTTTCAGCAGTACTACACCGCATCGTCGCAGATCATTAAAGCGGCGCAAGAAACCTTCAGCACGCTGATCAACAGTCTTTAAAGGAGTCCTCGACGATGCGTATCTCTACTTCCCAGTTTTTTGAGTCGACCAGTGCCACCTACCAGAACAACTTCTCGTCGGTGATCAAGACCCAGAGCCAGATCGACTCCGGCGTGCGCATTCAGACCGCTGGCGATGATCCGGTGGGTGCCGCGCGCCTGCTGCAATTGCAGCAGCAAAAAGACATGTTGGGTCAGTACACCACCAACATGAACGGTATCAAGGCGTCGCTGGGCAGTCAGGAAACCATCCTCGACAGCATCAACACCGCCCTGCAAAAGGCCAGTGAGCTGGCTCTGGGGGCTGGCAGCGGGAAAAGCGATGCCGATCGCGCGACGATTGCCAGCGAACTGGGGAGTATCGAAGACCAGGTGTTCAGCCTGCTCAACAGCAAGGATGCCGCGGGCAACTATATGTTCTCGGGCTCCAAGACCGATACGCCGCCCTATACCCGCAACAACGATGGCACTTACAGCTATCAGGGCGACGATACCCAGCTCAATCTCAAGGTCTCGGACACCCTGAGCCTGGCCGGCAGCGACACGGCCAAAAGCTTTATGGAAAACTCGGTCAATACCGGGCGTACACAGGTCACTGCACTGCCGGTGGTAGACGCAACCGGTGCGGTTATCCCGGACAATGGCAAGGTTTCGCTGTCCGCCGGTTTGATCACCTCAAGCCCGGTGTTCAATAAAGGCTTTGCCGAGGGTCAGCCCTACACCCTGGAATTCACCAGCAGCACTCAGTACAAGCTGACTGACGCCCAGGGCAAGGACGTGACCTCTGAAGTGCCAGGCAATGGTGTCTTCGATTCCACCAAGGAGGGTGCTCACAGCATCAGCCTGCGCGGCGTATCGTTCGACATTAACCTGAATCTCAAGGACATCCCGGCAGCCGATCAGGATGCGGCGGTGGCGGGGCACTCTTTCACCCTCGAGGCCAAACCCGACACCTTCAATACCTCCCGTACCCCGAGCAATACCTCGACGGCACAGATCACCGGGACTGGCGTGGCGGATGCCAAGGCCTACAGCGACAGCTTTCCGGGCAATGGTGCGGTGATCAAATTCACCAGTGACACCGAATACGAAATCTACGCCCAGCCAGTGACTGCCAGCAGCAAGTCGATTGCCACCGGCAGCATGACCGGCGACACGCTCAGCGCCATGGGGGTTACCTTCGATTTCACCGGCGCGCGCGCGGCTGGCGACCAGTTTGTGGTCAACAGCAACAACCACCAGAGTCAAAGTGCGCTGGACACCATCAGCCAGCTGCGTAAAGCGCTGGTGATCCCCAGCGACAAAGATCCGGCGGCCCAGCAGATCCAGAAAGACGCCATCAACTCGGCCATAGGCAATCTGAAAAACGCCAGTGCCGGGGTCGACAGTGCCCGGGGTTCGATTGGTGCGCGCTTGAAGGCGGTGGATATCCAGACCGACGAAAACATCAGCATGGGCCTGGCCAACGATTCCACCACTGCCGCCATTGGCAACACAGACATGGCCGGTGCTTCGATCGACCTGGCATTCCAGAAAGCCATGCTTGAAGCCTCGCAACTGGCCTTCGTCAAGATCTCCCAGCTGAGCCTGTTCAATCAGCTGTAATGCAGAATTTGCAGCACACCTGTGGGAGCTGGCGTGCCAGCGATACCGGCAAAACCGGCCTGTCTGAAGGGGCAGGGTGATGCTATCGCCGGCAAGACGACTCCCACTTGATCCTCGGTTTACCCGAAACGTTTTGTAAAAAACCGCACCAAATCGAGTGACCTATGAGTCATAACGCGCATCTTCACTGTATCGTGTGAAACGTACGGGCGGGTGCCGGGCCTTTTCCAGGCTGTTTTGTCTATTTTCATGCACCCATATTCGCCGCTTTTTGCGCGACTAAGCCCTTTTATTGTCAGCGCCCCTTGATTGTTCGAGCGGGTGATCTCCAGCTATTAGTATTGGGAAGCCACAATGATTGGCATTAAAAGCATCGCCAGTTACGTGCCTGCAAACGGTGTAGACAACTATGCCCAGGGCGCGAAGTTCTCCAAGGACGAAGACTTCATTCTGGGCAAGATTGGCTCGGCGTTTCTGCCGCGCAAAGATGCTGACCAGGAAACCTCGGACCTGTGTGTCGAGGCCGTCAACGCACTGTTTGCCAACAATCCGCAGCTCAAGCGCGAATCCATCGACGCGCTGATCGTCGTGACCCAAAACGGTGACGCAGAAGGTTTGCCCCACACCGCTGCCATCGTCCAGGACAAACTGGGCCTGCCGACCCACGTGGCCGCCTTTGATATTTCCCTGGGGTGCTCGGGCTATGTCTACGGCATCTACGCGATGAAAGGCTTCATGGAAGCCACGGGCCTGAAAAACGGCCTGCTGATCACCGCCGACCCGTATTCGAAAATCGTCGACCCCGAAGACCGCAACACCACCATGCTCTTCGGCGACGCCGCTACCGCCACCTGGATGGGCGAAGACGCACCCTGGCAGCTGGGCAAGGCCAAGTTCGGCACCGACGGTTCGGGTGCCCCGCACTTGAAAGTCAGCGACGGCGTGTTCTTTATGAATGGCCGCCAGGTATTCAACTTCGCGTTGCTTAAAGTGCCTGCACACTTGCACGAGTTGATGGACGAGTCGCAACTGACCTCCCAGGACATCGACGCCTTCTGCATCCACCAGGGCAGCGCGGCGATCGTTGATGCGGTCGCTCGGCGCTTCGAAGGCGAGCCGGAGAAGTTCATCAAGGACATGGTCGAGACCGGCAACACCGTGTCCTCGAGCATTCCGTTGCTGCTGGAAAAGCACGTGATGGACACCCCTGACTGGAAGCGCGTGGCCCTGAGCGGCTTCGGCGTAGGCCTGTCATGGGGCTCGGCGATCATCTATCGCCCTTGAGCTGAGGCTTGAACCACAAAACGCCCATGGCCAGAAGCCATGGGCGTTTTGCGTTGTGGCGTCCCCACTGCAGGAGCTGGCAAGCCAGCTCCCAGCGGCAAACAGATCAGCTCCGGGTCTGTGTAACCCCTTGAAACACAAGGGCTGGCCCCCTGCCAGTAAAAAAAATTAAAAAACCCCTCAAGCAACCTGCATTCACGACGATAACTATTACGAAGGTTCTCTAGGCCACACCCGGCGGTTGCCAGGGCCGGAAGCCGCAGTATTCATCCAATGAGGATTTCGTCATGGCTTTATCAGTAAACACTAACGTCACGTCCCAGACCGTTCAGAAGAACCTGAACAAAGCCGGCGACTCGTTGAGCACCTCGATGACCCGTCTGTCTTCCGGCCTGAAAATCAACAGCGCCAAAGATGACGCTGCCGGCATGCAGATCGCCAACCGTCTGACCTCCCAGGTTAAAGGCATGACTGTCGCCATCGCCAACGCCAACAACGGCTCGTCGATTGCCCAGACAGCTGAAGGCGCGATGCAAGAATCGACCAACATTCTGCAACGTCTGCGTGAACTGGCCCTGCAGTCCGCGAACGGTGATAAAAGCGCTGATGACCGTGCATCCCTGCAGCAAGAATTCACCGCCAAAGTCGGTGAGCTGACCCGTATTTCGTCGACCACCACCTTCGGTGGCCGCAACCTGCTGGACGGTTCGTTCCAGAACCAGTCCTTCCAGGTCGGTGCCGATGCCAACCAGACCATCTCGTTCGGCATGACCGATATCAGTGCTACCGGTTTGAAAGGTTCTTTCGGTGAGGCGAATGCTACTGGTGGGATCACGCAACTGGCTGCCAAAGTTACTGGTGGCGCGATTGATCTGAGCGCTACAACAACCCCGAATACACTTGCCACTGCTGCGGCCTATGCTGCGCCTGCTGCCACCGAAGTTCTTACCTTTGGCGGCGCTGGTACTGGCACCGTAACCCTTACTGCTGCTGAAGATTCCGCAGCGAAGGCTGCCGATAAAATCAACCTGTCGTCAGGTACCACGGGCGTTACTGCAAAAGATAATGCGGGCAAGCTGGAACTGAGCTCCACTGCATCCTTCACAGTTGCCAGTAGCGTTGCTGCGGATGGCGGTAACTTCAAAACTGCTGCTGCTACTTCGACTGCTGGTACACCTGTTACCGGGTTGGCCAAAGACGCTGATATCAACGTTAACGGTACGAAAATTTCTCTGACTGCCGGCATGAAGCTTGAGGGCGCTGGCGGAGTCATTGAGGCAATCAACGCGCAGACGACTGCCGCCGGTAAAACGGGTGTTACGGCAAGCGCTCAGGATGGTCGTTTGGTGTTGACCTCCCAGGACGGCAAGGCTGTGAGCCTGACCGACCAGGCAGATACGCCTGAAGGTAAAGGTGCTTTGGCGCAGTTGGGTCTGGCCGCAGGCAAGACCGAGGCTAAGCTGACAGCTGATACTTCAGTCACCATGAACGGCGTTGAAGTGAAGTTCAAAAAAGGCGACTCGATGGACTCCATCGTTTCTTCGATCAACAGTGCAAGCACTGGCGTAACCGCCAGCAAAAATGCTGATAACACGCTGAAGCTGTTCTCCACCAAGGACATCACTGTTGGTGACGGTAGCGCCGGTACTGGCTTGGACTCCCTGGGTCTGACTGCGAAAACCACAAGTTCCAACACTGTTGAAACCAGCGTAGCCAGCCTGAGCATTTTGTCCGCCGAAGGCGCTCAACAATCGATCCAGGCCCTGACTGGCGCAATCCAGCAGATCGATACTCAGCGTTCCGAGCTGGGTGCCGTGCAAAACCGTTTCGACAGCACTGTGTCCAACCTGCAAAGCATCTCCGAGAACTCGACTGCTGCCCGTGGTCGCGTTCAGGACACCGACTTCGCATCCGAAGCCGCAGAGCTGACCAAGCAACAAACCCTGCAACAGGCCGCTACCGCGATCCTGTCCCAGGCGAACCAGCTGCCGTCCGCTGTGATGAAACTGCTTCAGTAATTTCAGCCCTCGGTTGACAACGGAAGGGCGCGTTTACGTGCCCTTTCGTTTTTTTCAGTTTTGAGGTGATGGCATGGACATGAGCATCAAGCTGAACACCGCTTACCCGAGCCCTGCAGCGGTGCCGAACCCCGCGCCGGCACCGGTCGCAACCACTCAGGCAGGAGCGGTTTCTACCCCGGTGACAGGCAAGCCGCCTGAGCGTGCAGAGCTGGAAAAGGCTGTTAGTGACATACAAGCATTCGCACAGTCGAACCAGCGCAAGCTGGACTTTTCGATTGATGACACCACCGGCGTGATGGTGGTCAAGGTGATTGCCTCCGACAGCGGAGAGGTGATTCGCCAGTTACCTTCAGAGATGGCCCTCAAGCTGGCGCAAAACCTGGCTGATCCCCACAGCCTGCTTTTTCAGGGCAAAGCCTGAAGGTGGCATGAATTGTGATGCTGTCTGCTTCCTCGGCCTTGCTCGTCAAAAAAGCGTAAGCCCATAAAGCGGCAGCCCGGATAAGGAGAATACAGATGGCAAGTTCTACGATTACGGGTGTTGGTTCGGGTTTCGATACCATCGGTATTGTTAAAGCGTTGGTGGATGCTGAAAAAGCGCCCAAGCAAACCCAGATTACTGCGCAACAAAAAGACACCACGATTCAGTTGTCCGCTGTGGGCACGGTAAAAGGCGCGCTTGAAACCTATCGCGCAGCCATTGCCAAACTCAATAGTGTCTCCAGCTTCAACGGCCTGGCGGCTACCTCGTCAGACGAAAAAATTTCCAAGGTCACCATTGATGACAAGGCCTCCAGCGGTACCTACGCGCTGGATGTGACCAAGCTGGCGACCGCCTCGAAAGTTACCAGCAAGGTATTTGAGGGGGGGACCTCGTCAGTGGTCAACTCGGGTACCGAGCCCACGACCCTTACCATTTCGCAGTCCGGCAATGATTACAATGTATCGGTCCCGGCTGGCGCTACCCTGCAGCAAACCCGTGAAGCGATTAACACCCAGCTGCAATCCAAGGGCATCAGTGCCAACGTTTTGACCGATGCCAACGGGTCGCGCCTGGTCATCGGTTCGCAAACCACGGGCAAGGGTACTGACATCACCATCAGTGGTGACTCAGAGTTGTCGACCGGCTATGACGCCGGTAAAGCTCCAGAGAATGCCATTTACACCATTGATGGCATCGCCATGGAGTCGTCGAGCAACAAGATCACTTCGGCCATCAGCGGCGTGACGCTGGAGTTGATTGATACCAAGGCGTCGACCATTACCGTGGCCTCCAATACGGCAACCCTGAAAACCTCGGTCCAGTCCTTTGTCAGTGCTTACAACGCGCTGCTGACCAGTATCAACACGCAAACCAAAGTCACCGCCACCGGTGATGCCGCAACCACCACCTCGGGCGCCCTTACCGGTGATGCCTCGATGCGGCAACTGGTTAACGGTATTCGTAACGAGCTGCTGCAGAACAGCAGTTCGTCGAGCATGGGCAGTCTGTCCCAGATGGGTATCAGTACCGATCAGAAAACCGGGCTTCTGACCCTGGATGACAAGAAGTGGGATGCCGCAGTGGCAACCCCCAATGGTGCGCTGGAAATCAGCAAGGTGTTTACCGGTGACACCGGTCTGGTTGCGCGTATGACCAAGGCCACAGACAGCTATGTCGGTACCACCGGGCTGCTGGCGAGTCGAGTCACTGACTTGAATACCAAGCTGACGGATCTGACAACGCAGCAGGCGGATCTGGATCGACGGATGGAGAGCATGAAGACTTCCCTGACGTCCAAGTACACCGCGATGGACACCCTTATCGCCCAGATCAACGCCAGCAGCTCCAGCATCATGACCACTCTGAACTCGCTGAATAATCCTAAATCCAGCTGATTTCCCGCAGCCGGATCACTAAAGTTTTAGCCGTGACAGTCGACATAAAGATCAAGTCCTGGCCATTTTTGCCTGTCACCGTAATGAGGTAGCAACATGAACCCGATGCGCGCCCTTCGTCAGTATCAGAAGGTCAATTCCCACGCCCAGATCTCTGAGGCCAGCCCCCATCGCCTGATTCAAATGCTGATGGAAGGCGGTCTGGATCGCATGGCCCAGGCCAAGGGCGCGATGAGCCGTGGTGATATCCCGCAGAAGGTGGTGTTGATCACCAAGGCTATCGACATCATCACTGGTTTGCGCCAGGGCATGGATGAATCAAAGGCTGAAGACAAGGTCGCCTTCCAGCGCCAGGACAGCCTGTACGAGTACATGACCATCCGTTTGACCCAGGCCAATGCGCAGAACGATCCCGAAATCATCGACGAAGTGGCCCGCCTGCTGATCACGGTCAAAAGTGGTTGGGACGAGATTGCACCACAATAAAATTGAAGGCCCGAGGAGTGCGTCATGAGCCAACTGCAACGAATTCAAGAAACCCGTGAAGCACTGATCGATGCCCTGGCTGAACGCAACTGGGATGCCATCGGCCAGCTGGATTCAGCCTGCCGGGTGTGTGTCGAGAGTGTGCTGGATGAGGCGCCTGTGGATGAGGCGGTGTTGCGCGAGAATCTGGAAGGGTTGCTGGTGGTCTATCGCATGCTGCTGGAGGCGGCCACCGACGAGCGCCAACTGCTGGTCGAGCAAATGTCACAGATCAATCAAGCAAAAAGCGCATCAAAGGTTTACCATCTGTTCCGTTAAGGCATAAGGAATATGTGGTTAATTGACACATGCGCGCCATAAATTTGACTATGTATGTCTTTTGACTTAACTAGTGCTGTATTCTTTTTCAGTCGTCTTAGATATCCAACAGGTTGGGGCGACTAAATATGCCCTGCGTTTCGGGGCATTGAGTTGACTAGGGAAGTTGCTATTGCATGTGGCGTGAAACCAAAATTCTGCTGATCGATGACGATAGCGTCCGCCGCCGCGATTTAGCGGTGATTCTGAATTTTCTGGGTGAAGAAAATTTGGCCAGCTCCAGCCTTGAGTGGGAGCAGGCTGTCAGCTGTTTGTCGTCCAGTCGCGAAGTGCTCTGCGTGCTGGTAGGTACTGTCAGCATCGCTGGCGGTGTTTCCAGCTTGCTTAAGACACTGGCCGGGTGGGATGAGTTCCTGCCGATCATGCTTTTAGGTGAAATTTCTGCGGTCGACCTGCCGGAAGACCAGCGCCGCCGCGTTTTATCCAGCCTCGAAATGCCCCCCAGCTACAGCAAACTCCTCGATTCCCTGCACCGTGCCCAGGTCTATCGCGAGATGTATGACCAGGCCCGCGAGCGCGGCCGTCATCGCGAACCCAACTTGTTCCGCAGCCTGGTGGGCACCAGCCGGGCGATTCAGCATGTGCGGCAAATGATGCAGCAAGTGGCCGATACCGACGCCAGCGTGTTGATCCTCGGCGAGTCCGGAACCGGCAAGGAAGTGGTCGCACGCAATCTGCATTACCACTCCAAACGCCGCGACGCGCCATTTGTGCCGGTTAACTGCGGGGCGATTCCCGCAGAGTTGCTTGAAAGCGAGTTGTTCGGCCATGAGAAGGGCGCCTTCACCGGCGCAATCACCAGCCGCGCCGGGCGTTTTGAGCTGGCCAATGGCGGCACGCTCTTCCTCGATGAAATCGGCGATATGCCGTTGCCGATGCAGGTCAAACTGCTACGCGTCCTGCAGGAAAGAACCTTTGAGCGTGTGGGCAGCAACAAGACCCAAAGCGCTGATGTGCGGATCATCGCCGCCACCCATAAAAACCTCGAAAGCATGATTGAAGTCGGCGCTTTTCGCGAAGACCTGTACTACCGCCTCAACGTCTTCCCGATCGAAATGGCGCCCCTGCGCGAGCGGGTCGAAGATATCCCGTTGCTGATGAACGAGCTGATTTCGCGCATGGAGCACGAAAAACGCGGCTCCATCCGCTTCAACTCCGGCGCCATCATGTCGCTCTGCCGTCATGCATGGCCGGGCAATGTCCGCGAGCTGGCCAATATGGTTGAGCGCATGGCGATCATGCATCCGTACGGGGTGATTGGCGTCGCCGAACTGCCGAAGAAATTTCGCTACGTGGACGACGAAGACGAGAACCTGGTCGACACCCTGTTCAGCGACATGGAAGAGCGGGTGGCGATCAACAACAGCACCCAGGACTTCAGCGCCACGGCGATGCTGCCCCCTGAAGGCCTGGACCTCAAGGACTACCTCGGTGGTCTGGAGCAAGGGTTGATCCAGCAAGCGCTGGATGACGCCAATGGCATTGTCGCCCGCGCCGCCGAGCGCCTGCGCATTCGCCGTACCACCCTGGTCGAGAAAATGCGCAAATACGGCATGAGCCGTCGCGACGGGGAAGAGCCGGCGGAGGATTGACGCCTGCTACTGCTTTTGACTCTGTAGCAGCGAGCCAGCTCGCGAGCCTGTTGCTCCAGGATGCCCGGAAGCCGCCATCACCCGCGGGCTTGCGCCGGTACAGTTTCAAGCCGCTTCTTTAGGCACGGGTATTGCACCGCTTGGGTCAACGAACCGTTTTATGACGGTCAGCCAAGCGAGAACGCCCCATGCCGCACATAGCCCAACAGTCCTCTGGCCCTGATCTCGCAGGGCAAGCCATGTCGCTGGGGGCTACGCCGTCTACTCCGGCGCAACTGGAGCACGCGTTCTCGCTGTTCAATCAAATGTCGACCCAGTTGACCGATTCCTACAGTCTGCTCGAAGCCCGGGTCACCGAGCTTAAAGGCGAACTGGCATTTGTCAGCGCCCAACGCATGGCGGAACTTGCGGAGAAAGAACGGCTGGCCAACCGCCTGCAAAACCTCCTCGATCTATTACCGGGCGGGGTCATCGTGATTGATGACCGCGGCCTTGTGCGCGAGGCCAATCCTGCGGCCAGCGAGCTGCTTGGCTTGCCCCTGGAGGGCGAGCTGTGGCGCCACGTGATCGCCCGCTGCTTTGCCCCCCGTGAAGATGACGGGCACGAGGTATCGCTCAAAGACGGGCGGCGCCTGTCGATTGCCACCCGATCGCTGGATGCTGAGCCCGGGCAACTGGTATTGCTCAACGACCTGACAGAAACCCGGCGCCTGCAAGATCAACTCGCCCGCCATGAGCGTTTGTCTTCGTTGGGGCGCATGGTCGCTTCGCTCGCCCATCAGATCCGCACGCCGCTGTCGGCGGCACTGATCTACGCCAGCCATCTGACTGAACAGGTGCTTCCCGTCGAAACCCAGCAGCGTTTTGCCGGGCGTCTCAAGGAACGTCTGCATGAGCTGGAGCACCAGGTGCGCGACATGCTGGTGTTTGCCCGTGGCGAGCTGCCGCTGACCGATAAAGTTGCTCCCAAGGCCTTGATGCAGGCCCTGCAAGCCGCAGCCCAGACCCATGTTCAGGGCGTGTCGATGCGCTGGCAGTGCGACGCTTATGGCGGTCTTGTGTTGTGTAACCGCGACACCCTGGTCGGTGCATTGCTCAACCTGATCGAAAATGCCCTGCAAGCCGGTACACCTCAGGTGCGGCTCAAGGTTCATCTGTACGCCCGTGACAACACCTTGCGCCTGTGCGTCAGTGACAGCGGCAGCGGCATCGAGCCCAAGGTGCTGGAGCGTCTGGGCGAGCCGTTTTTCACCACCAGGGCCACCGGTACCGGGCTGGGCCTGGCGGTGGTCAATGCAGTGGCCCGGGCCCATCAGGGTCAGCTGCTTTTACACTCGCGGCCGGGGCGCGGCACTTGTGCCTTGCTCAGCTTGCCGCTGATTCCAGGCGAGGCGCAGGAAAACTGATGGCGATGGCAATCAAGGTTTTACTGGTCGAAGACGATCGCGCTCTGCGTGAAGCCCTAGCGGACACCCTGTTGCTGGCCGGGCACGGTTTTCGCGCGGTGGCATCGGCCGAAGAAGCGCTGGAGGCAGTTGCTGGCGAGTCATTCAGCCTGGTGATCAGCGACGTCAATATGCCTGGTATGGACGGGCACCAATTGCTTGGCCGGTTGCGTGTCAGCCAGCCGCAATTGCCGGTGTTGCTGATGACCGCCCATGGCGCCGTCGAGCGCGCCGTGGATGCCATGCGCCAGGGTGCGGCGGACTATCTGGTGAAGCCGTTTGAGCCCCGGGCGCTGCTGGATCTGGTCGCCCGGCATGCGCTGGGTAGCCTTGGGGCGGCAGATAGCCAGGGACCGGTGGCGGTTGAGCCGGCCAGCCTGCAATTGCTCGATCTGGCGGCGCGAGTGGCCCGCAGCGACTCCACGGTGCTGATCTCGGGCGAGTCGGGCACCGGCAAAGAAGTGCTCGCGCGCTACATCCACCAGCATTCGCACCGCAGCAGTCAGCCGTTTGTGGCAATCAACTGCGCGGCAATCCCCGACAACATGCTCGAAGCCACCTTGTTCGGCCATGAAAAAGGCTCGTTTACCGGGGCCATTGCGGCGCAGGCGGGCAAGTTCGAACAGGCGGACGGCGGCACCTTGCTGCTCGACGAAATCAGCGAAATGCCCTTGGGGTTGCAGGCCAAATTGTTGCGGGTGCTGCAAGAGCGCGAAGTCGAGCGGGTCGGCGGGCGCAAGCCGATTGCGCTGGATATCCGCGTAGTCGCCACCACCAACCGTGATCTGGCGGGGGAGGTGGCAGCGGGGCGTTTTCGCGAGGACCTGTACTACCGGCTTTCGGTCTTTCCTCTGGCCTGGCGCCCGTTACGCGAGCGCACCGCGGACATCCTGCCGTTGGCCGAGCGCTTGTTGGCCAAGTACATCAGCAAAATGAAGCACACCGCGGTGCGCTTTTCGCCCCAGGCCAGAGCCTGTCTGACCACCTATGCGTGGCCGGGCAATGTACGGGAGCTGGACAACGCGATTCAGCGGGCGCTGATCCTGCAGCAGGGCGGTTTGATTGAAGCGCCGGACTTCTGCCTGGCAGGTCCGGTGGCGTGCGCGCCATTGCCGGTTTTGGTCGAATCCTTGCCGCTTGATACGGCCGAGTCGTCGGGAGCGCTGGGTGATGATCTGCGTCGCCGCGAGTTCGAGATGATCATCGAGACCTTGCGCGCCGAGCGCGGCCGTCGCAAAGAGGCCGCCGAGCGCCTGGGCATCAGCCCGCGCACATTGCGCTACAAGCTGGCGCAAATGCGCGATGCCGGGATGGATGTCGAGGCCTGCCTGTTTGCCGCGACGTAACCGGGGCCGTGGCTGTAGGCGCTGACGAGGCTGCGATGGCGTTGTGCTGGCTTCGCGGCCGCTGCGCATCCTGTCGCAGCCTCGTACCTCTTCAGCGACAACGGGGTTTCTGCCTGCGACGATTGGTAACGTTAATTCTTCGAAAACGACAAAGAGCTGGCACCCTTGTTGCTACACCCCAGGATGCGTTGTGAAAGTGTCAAAAAATTGCGGGTCGTCGGAGGCAGTCGTCCATGAGCCAAGGTATTGAATTTAATCGATTGATGTTGGACATGCGGGCCATGCAAATGGACGCCATGGCCCAACCGAAATCGGCTGTGCAGGCCGTTCCCGAAGCGGGTGCCAGCAGCTTCTCCGACATGCTCGGCAATGCGATCAACAAGGTCAGTGAGACGCAGCAGGCGTCGAGTCAGTTGTCGAACGCGTTCGAAATCGGCAAAACCGGCGTTGATCTGACTGACGTGATGATTGCGTCGCAAAAAGCCAGCGTCTCCTTTCAGGCATTGACCCAAGTGCGTAACAAGCTGGTTCAGGCGTACCAAGACATCATGCAGATGCCGGTTTAAGGACGATATTAAGTCATGGCTGATGCACTCCCGGATAACGTTCCGGCCAATCCAGGCCCGGCCGGCGGCAAAGCGCCGCTGTTCGGGTTGTCTTTTCTGGACAACTTGGCCGAAATGACCATGTTGCGTCAGGTCGGCCTTATGGTCGGTCTGGCTGCGAGCGTGGCGATTGGCTTTGCCGTGGTGCTGTGGTCGCAACAACCCGATTACCGGCCGCTGTACGGCAGCCTGGCCGGTATGGATGCCAAGCAGGTCATGGAAACCCTGGCCGCCGCCGACATTGCCTACACCGTTGAGCCCAACTCTGGCGCCTTGCTGGTCAAGGCCGATGACGTCTCCCGTGCCCGGCTAAAACTTGCCGCCGCCGGCGTCACGCCTACCGACAGCAATATCGGCTTTGAAATCCTGGATAAAGACCAGGGCCTGGGCACTAGCCAGTTCATGGAAGCCACCCGCTATCGCCGTGGCCTGGAAGGCGAACTGGCGCGCACCATTTCCAGCCTCAACAACGTCAAGGGCGCCCGGGTGCACCTGGCGATCCCCAAGAGCTCGGTGTTCGTGCGCGATGAGCGCAAGCCCAGCGCCTCGGTGCTGGTCGAGCTGTACGGCGGCCGTTCGCTGGAGCCGGGCCAGGTGCAGGCGATCATCAATCTGGTGGCCACCAGCGTTCCGGAGCTGAACAAGTCGCAGATCACGGTTGTCGACCAGAAAGGCAACCTGTTGTCCGATCAGGCGCAAAACTCCGAGCTGACCATGGCCGGCAAGCAGTTCGACTACAGCCGACGCATGGAAAGCATGCTGACCCAGCGGGTGCACAACATCCTGCAGCCGGTGCTGGGCAATGACCGCTACAAGGCGGAAGTGTCTGCCGATGTTGATTTCAGCGCAGTCGAGTCCACCTCCGAGCAGTTCAACCCGGATCAGCCGGCCCTGCGCAGCGAGCAATCCACCAGCGAGCAGCGCACCGCCAGCAATGGCCCCCAGGGCGTTCCCGGGGCACTGAGCAATCAGCCCCCGAGCCCGGCGTCGGCGCCGCAACAAACCGCCCAGGGCGGTGCAGCAGGCGCGGGCATGATTCAGCCCGGCCAACCGCTGCTGGATGCCAATGGTCAACAAATCATGGACCCGGCGACCGGCCAGCCGATGTTGGCCCCGTACCCGGCAGACAAGCGCTCGCAATCGACCCGCAACTTTGAACTGGACCGCTCCATCAGCCACACCAAGCAGCAGCAGGGTCGGGTCAATCGCCTGTCCGTGGCGGTGGTGATCGACGACAAGGTCAACATCAACCCGGCCAACGGTGAAGTTACCCAGGTGCCATGGACCAGCGATCAACTGGCACGTTTTACCCGGCTGGTGCAGGACGCGGTGGGTTTTGATGCCAGTCGTGGCGACAGTGTCAGCGTGATCAACGTGCCGTTCTCCACCGAACGCGCGGAAGTGGTTGCCGATATTCCGTTCTATTCCCAGCCCTGGTTCTGGGATGTGCTCAAGCAAGTGCTGGGTGTGCTGTTCATTCTGGTGCTGGTGTTCGGGGTGTTGCGTCCGGTGCTGAACAACATCACCGGCCATGGCCGCAACAAGCAGGTGGCGGGTATTGGCAGTGATGCCGAGATGGGCAGCCTGGATGGCGAACTGGCCAACGATCGCGTCAGCCTTGGGGGCCCGCAGAGCATCATGCTGCCGAGCCCGAGCGAAGGCTATGACGCGCAGTTGAACGCCATCAAGAGTCTGGTGGCTGAAGACCCGGGCCGTGTGGCTCAGGTGGTAAAAGAGTGGATCAACGCTGATGAGTGATAACCGAGCTGCTGCCAACGCCAAGCTGACCCGGGTCGACAAGGCAGCCATTTTACTGCTGTCCCTCGGCGAGTCTGATGCGGCCCAGGTACTGCGCCATATGGGGCCCAAAGAAGTCCAGCGGGTGGGTGTGGCGATGGCGCAAATGCGCAACGTGCACCGCGAGCAGGTTGAACAGGTGATGAGCGAGTTCGTCGAGATCGTCGGTGACCAGACCAGCCTGGGGGTCGGCTCCGACAGTTACATTCGCAAAATGCTCACCTCGGCCCTGGGCGAAGACAAAGCCAACGGCCTGATCGATCGCATCCTGCTGGGTGGCAACACCAGCGGCCTCGACAGCCTGAAGTGGATGGAACCCCGTGCCGTGGCGGACGTGATCCGTTTCGAACACCCGCAGATTCAGGCTATTGTGGTGGCCTATCTCGACCCCGATCAGGCGGGCGAAGTGCTCGGCCACTTTGATCAAAAGGCGCGGCTGGACATCATCCTGCGCGTTTCCTCGCTCAACACCGTGCAGCCGGCGGCACTTAAAGAGCTGAACCAGATCCTCGAAAAGCAGTTCTCCGGCAACTCCAACGCTGCGCGCACCTCTTTGGGTGGCATCAAGCGGGCGGCCGACATCATGAACTTCCTCGACAGCTCGATGGAATCTCAACTGATGGACTCGATTCGCGACATCGACGAAGACCTCTCCGGGCAGATCGAAGACCTCATGTTTGTCTTCAACAACCTGGCGGATGTCGACGACCGTGGCATTCAGGCGCTGCTGCGCGAAGTGTCCTCGGACGTGCTGGTACTGGCTCTCAAGGGCTCCGACGAGAACGTGCAGGAAAAAATCTTCAAGAACATGTCCAAGCGGGCCGCCGAATTGCTGCGCGACGACCTGGAAGCCAAAGGCCCGGTACGGGTCAGCGATGTCGAAACCGCACAGAAAGAAATCCTCACCATCGCCCGCCGAATGGCCGAAGCCGGAGAAATCGTTCTCGGCGGGAAGGGCGGCGAAGAGATGATCTAAGTGAGCAATGGTGAGTCGCCCGGAGATGTGATTCGCGCCAAGGATGTGGGGGCCTTCGACGTATGGGGCCTGCCCAGCTTTGACCCGTGGCGCGAGCCGCTCGAGGTTGAGCCCGAGGTGGTCGAGGAGCCGCCGGTCGAGATGCAGGAGGTGCCGCTGGATGAAGTCCAGCCGCTGACCCTTGAGGAGCTCGAAAGCATCCGCCAGGAAGCCTACAACGAAGGCTTTGCCACGGGTGAAAAGGAAGGCTTTCACAGCACTCAGCTCAAGGTGCGCCAGGAAGCCGAGGTCGCTCTGGCGGCCAGGGTGGCCAGCCTTGAACGCTTGATGAGCAGCCTGATGGCGCCGCTGGCCGAGCAGGACCAGCAGCTGGAAAAAGCCATGGTCGGTCTGGTCGAGCACATGACCCGCCAAGTGATCCAGCGCGAACTTAAAACCGATTCCAGGCAGATCGAACAGGTATTGCGCGAGGGCCTGAAGCTGTTGCCCATGGGTGCCGATAACATTCGCCTGTTTATCAATCCCCAAGACTTCGATCAGATCAAGGCCTTGCGCGAGCGTCACGACGAACGCTGGAAAATCGTCGAAGACGACAGCCTGCAAGCGGGCGGCTGCCGTATCGAAACCGAACACAGCCGTATCGATGCCAGTATCGAAACCCGGATCAAACAGGCAATGAGTCAGCTGTTCGATCAGCTTCACGAGCAGGCATTGCACCCGGCCGCGCCGGACATCGACGTCGATCTGGACCAGCCCGATGCACCTTAAGCGCACCAGCTTCGCCAGGCGCCTGGGCGCCTATGCCCCGGTGGTCGCATTGCCCGCGCAGCCGGTAGTCGAAGGCCGCCTGTTGCGCATGGTCGGCCTGACCCTGGAAGCCGAAGGCCTGCGCGCGGCCATGGGCAGTCGCTGTCTGGTGATCAACGATGACAGTTTTCACCCGGTGCAAGTCGAAGCCGAGGTGATGGGGTTTTCGGGCAGCAAGATTTTTTTGATGCCCGTTGGCAGTGTCGCCGGAATCGCCCCGGGTGCCCGGGTGGTGCCCCTGGCCGATAACGGTCGCTTGCCAATGGGCATGAGCATGCTCGGTCGTGTACTCGATGGTGCGGGGCGGCCGCTGGACGGCAAGGGCGGGATGAAGGCCGAAGACTGGGTGCCGATGGATGGCCCGGCCATCAACCCGCTCAAGCGTGATCCCATCAGCGTGCCGCTGGACGTGGGCATTCGCAGCATCAACGGTTTATTGACGGTCGGCCGTGGACAGCGTCTGGGCCTGTTTGCCGGTACCGGCGTGGGCAAGAGTGTGTTGCTGGGCATGATGACCCGCTTTACCGAGGCCGACATCATCGTGGTCGGGCTGATCGGCGAACGGGGTCGCGAGGTGAAGGAATTCATCGAGCACATCCTCGGCGAGGAGGGCCTCAAGCGTTCAGTGGTGGTGGCATCCCCGGCTGACGATGCGCCGCTGATGCGTCTGCGCGCGGCCATGTACTGCACGCGTATTGCCGAATACTTTCGTGACAAGGGCAAGAACGTGTTGCTGTTGATGGACTCGCTCACCCGATTTGCCCAGGCCCAGCGTGAAATTGCCCTGGCCATTGGCGAGCCTCCGGCCACCAAGGGCTATCCGCCGTCGGTATTTGCCAAATTGCCCAAGCTGGTGGAGCGGGCCGGTAACGCCGAAGCCGGGGGCGGCTCGATCACTGCGTTTTACACCGTGCTGTCCGAAGGCGATGACCAGCAGGACCCCATCGCTGACTCGGCGCGGGGCGTGCTTGACGGGCACATTGTGCTGTCCCGGCGTCTGGCCGAAGAGGGTCATTACCCGGCGATCGACATTGAAGCGTCCATCAGCCGGGTGATGCCGTCAGTGGTTACCCCGGAACACATGCGTCGTGCCCAGCAGTTCAAGCAGTTGTGGTCGCGCTTCCAGCAGGCCCGGGACTTGATCAGCGTGGGGGCATACGTGCCCGGCGGCGATCGCGAAACCGATACCGCGATTGCCTTGCAGCCAGCGATGGTGGCGTACCTGCGCCAGGGGCTGAACGACAATATCGGCCTGGGTGAAAGTGCTGGTCATCTGGGGACAATCTTCGCTCCGGCCGCGGGCGGTTAATCGACCATGGCCAGTGATGGAAGGGCAGCGCGTCTGGCGCCGGTGGTGGACATGGCCGAAAAAACCGAGAAGGCCGCAGCGCAGCGGCTGGGGCATTTCCAGGGCCAGGTCAATCTGGCCAACAGCAAACTCGGCGACCTGGAAAACTTCCGCGGGGAATACCAGTCGCAATGGATTGAGCGCGGCAGCCAGGGCGTCACCGGGCAATGGTTGCGCAACTATCAATACTTCCTCAACCAGCTTGAAACCGCCGTCGGGCAGCAGCGCCAAAGCCTGGTCTGGCATGAGAACAACCTCAACAAGGCCCGCGAAACCTGGCAACAGGCCTATGCCCGGGTGGAAGGGCTGCGCAAACTGGTCCAGCGTTACGCCGAAGAAGCCCGCCAGCTGGAAGACAAGCGCGAGCAAAAACTGATGGACGAGCTGTCCCAGCGTTTACCGCGTAACAATCCTTACTGAAGTCCCCCCTCTCCTGTAGGAGCGAGCAGGCTCGCTCCTACAGAGTTTGTGCGGCGTCACTCCCTGGGTTTCAGAGCGTCTATAGTTTGCGGGTCAACCCGAAACCCGACACGGGAGCTCCCCCATGGCAGTGACGTCTGAAATCTCCGCAGATGGCCGCAAGCTGACGATCGCGATCAAAGGCCGGTTCGACTTTGCCAAGCATCAGCAATTTCGTGAGGCTTACGAAAAGCTCGACTCTGATACCGAATGCGTGGTGGATCTGAAGGAAGCGACCTACGTCGACAGTTCGGCACTGGGCATGCTGTTGTTGCTGCGCGACCATGCCGGCGGCGACAACGCAGAAATCAGGGTGATCAACAGCAACCCGGATGTGCTCAAGATTTTCAATATTTCCAACTTCGACAAACTGTTCGATATCACGTGAACACCACCCTGACCGTGTTGATTGCCGAGGACAGCAGCACTGACCGCCTGCTGTTGTCGAGCATTGTGCAGCTTCAGGGGCATAACGTGCTGCTGGCAGCCAATGGTGCTGAAGCCATAGCGCTGTTTGCCCGGGAGCGTCCACAGCTGGTGCTGATGGATGCTGTAATGCCAGTGATGGACGGATTCGAGGCCGCGCGCCAGATCAAAGCATTGGCGGGCGAGGTGCTGGTGCCGATCATTTTTCTCACGTCCCTGAATCAGGCCGATGCCCTGGCCCGCAGTCTGGAGGTTGGCGGCGACGACGTGCTGAGCAAGCCTTACAACCCCATGCTGCTGGCGGCGAAAATCACCGTGATGGACCGGATGCGGCGTCTGCAGGAAACCGTGCTGCAACAGCGCGACCAGATCGCCCGGCATAACGATTACTTGCTCAACGAGCAGCGGGTGGCCAAGGCCGTGTTTGACCGGGTGGCACACGCGGGCTGTCTGAGTGCGCCGAATATCAGTTACCTGCAATCGCCCTATGCCTTGTTCAATGGTGATTTATTGCTGGCGGCCTACACCCCGACCGGAGATACCCATCTTCTTTTGGCCGACTTTACCGGGCACGGCCTGCCGGCTGCGATTGGTGCCATGCCTTTGGCAGAAGTGTTTTACAGCATGACGGCCAAAGGCTACGGGCTGGCCGAAATGCTCCGGGAAATGAACGCCAAGCTCCAGGGAATCCTGCCCGTCGACATGTTTTGCTGCGCCACGGTGCTGTGCGTCAGTGCCCAGCGGCGCAGTGTCGAAGTCTGGAACGGCGGCATGCCCGATGGCTATCTGCAAGCCCGGGCCACGGGGCAGCGCAGGGCATTGACCTCGCAGCACCTGCCGTTGGGCATATTGCGTGCCGAAGCCTTCGATCACTCCACCCGTGTATGGCCAATGCTGCCCGGTGACCAACTGTTTTTACTGACCGATGGTGTGATCGACACCAGCGGCCCGGATGAGCAGCTGTTCGGAGTTGAGCGCTTGCAGCAGGTACTGGATGCCAATCGCCAGCCGCACATGCTGATTGCCGAGGTCGAACAGGCCCTGCACGATTTCCAGGGCCATTCCCGTGATGATGTGAGCATGGTGCAGATCACGTCACAGTTGCCGCAGCCTCTGGATGTGCCGGTCATGCCTTATTCCGACAGTGACCAGTGCAGCCCGCTGGACTGGTCGGCCAGCTTTGAATTCCGCGGGGCCACGCTGCAACGGTTCAATCCGCTGCCCTATCTGTTGCAACTGCTGATGGAGGTTCACGGCTTGCGGGCCCGGGGTGCAGTGATTCATGCGGTACTGTCCGAGCTTTACAGCAATGCTCTGGAGCACGGCGTTCTGGGTCTTGATTCACGGCTCAAGCGAGATGCCCGGGGGTTTGCCCGCTATTACCAGTTGCGTAATGAACGTCTGGCAGCGCTGCGAAGCGGGTTTGTGCGGGTGCGGGTGCAGGTCGAACCTGTGCCACGGGGCGGGCGCTTATTGCTGCAGGTAGACGACAGTGGTGAGGGTTTTGATGTTGCAACAGTGCTGTCCAGACCGCTGGACCTGAACCGTCTGTCGGGGCGTGGGGTGAGTTTGGTACGCCAACTGTGCCCTGCAGCGCAATGGTCCGCCGATGGTCGCAGTGCGACCGTAGAGTTTTCATGGGAGGCTCTGGCATAATCCGATCATTCTTGATCAAGGAGTGAACAAGTGTCCGACATTCATATGGATCCAAAGGTAGTCAGTGCGTTGCGGGACGTAATGGAAGGCGGGTTTGAGGATTTGCTCGACACCTTTCTTTCTGATTCCGAAGAGCGCCTGGATCAACTGCGCAGCACACACGAAGCCCACGACCTGAGTCTGGTCGCCCACAGCTTCAAAGGCAGTAGCAGCAACATGGGTGCCATTCGTTTGGCGCATCTGTGCGGCCTGCTTGAAGAACGGGCGCAAAAGAAGCCGCTGGCCGGCATCAAGGAGCTGGTCGTCAAAATCGACGATGAATACCAGATGGTGCGTCGTCTTTATCGTGCCGAGCGCCAGCGTTTCAATCCGTCGAACTTTGCCTCCGGCTGATTCGGCCAAAGCTGGCCCGAACCTTGCTCTGACTCATCCACCTGTACCTATGCCAGCCGTACAGTGGAGACCTGTTAATGCCCCTTGCCGCCAATCCCTTTCTTCAGACCTCCGGTACTGCTGCGTCCAAAACGCCTGCGGTCAAAACTCCCCTGTCTGGCACCGAGCCCGCTAAATCCGGAGCTGAACCCTTTTCCAGGGTGTATGCGAAAGCGTCTGAAACCAAGCCCTTGAGTCATGTGCGGGAACCCTCTGCGGGAGCGCTCGCCAAGCGTAATCAGGGCAGCGACCAGGCGTCTGAAAGACCGCCGGCGGTTGCCGATAGCGGCAAGACCTTGCCTGCTGGCAAGACCAAAGACACCGGCAGCGCAAGTCAGCAAGATGCCGCTGACGGGGTACGCGGCGAGGCGACTGTGCCGGTGCAGGCAGTGGTAGCGCCGCCTGCGGCTGAAGCTGCAGTGCCGGTAGAGCCGGCGCAGCCCGAGGTGCAAGCCGCGCAACTGGCCGCTGCGGCGCAAGCACAGCTGCAGCCGCTACCGGTGGAGGATGACAGTTTCGATCCTGAGGCCGATCCCCTGGACGATATGCCTGCGGTGCGCCTGGCCATGGAGCAGGGCGGGCATGTCTCGGCCGGTAGCCAGACGCCGGGGAAAAATGCGGCACTGGAGAATTCCCCGGCCACTGTTCAGGGGCAAACCGCTGCGGTTGCCATGCTGATCGACCCGAAAGCCGACGGTTCAGCGTCCGGCGAGGGGGGGGAGGAGGCATTCAAGGGGCTGCTCGATGATGGTCTCAAAGACCTGAAGAGCGCATCCAGCGATACCCGGGTGGATGACTTCGCCAGTCGCTTGGCTGCACTCACCCAGGCGGCGGTACCCAAAACCGCCAATGCATTGCCGGTCAACCAGCCTTTGGCCATGCATCAGAGCGGCTGGACCGAAGAGGTGGTCAATCGTGTGATGTACCTGTCCAGCGCCAACCTGAAATCGGCAGATATCCAGTTGCAGCCGGCGGAGTTGGGGCGGCTGGATATCCGGGTCAACATCGCCCCCGACCAGAGCGCGCAGGTCAACTTCGTCAGTGCCCACGCCGGGGTGCGCGAGGCGCTGGACAACCAGATGCACCGCTTGCGTGAAATGTTCGCCCAGCAGGGCATGGGGCAGGTCGACGTCAACGTCTCGGACCAGTCGCGCAACTGGCAGGGGCAGGGCCAGGAGCAGCAGGCGCAGAACCCCTCTGGTGGTCACCGGCTTGAAGGTGCCGGCGAAGATGAGCCGGCAATCGCGACCACCGGCAGCGTAGCGCCAAGCGTGGTTATCGGCTCCAGCGCGGTGGATTACTACGCCTGAGCCACAGCCTCGCCCCCCCTCTAGGCGCGAGCTTGCTCGCGGGTTTTTTCAATGTGCAGGCGAGCAGGCTCACGCCTGCACAGGTGTGCTCTTACAGTGTTCTGCCACATCCCGACACTTCTGGCATAACACTTGCTCTGCCTACCCAAGCATCTGTGAAAACCGAAAAGCGACGGATTATTGGCATGGCGACGAGCGACGTAGTGAAGGACCCTGCCGAGAAAGGCAAATTGAAGCTGATCATCCTGGTCGCAGTGGCAGTGTTGCTGGCGATCGGCCTGTCTGTGGGTGCCACCTGGTATTTCCTGAGCGGCCCCAGGAGCGAGTCCGCACCTGTGGTTGACGCAAACATCAAGCTCCCGGCGATTTATGAACCCATGGCGCCGGCCTTCGTGGTCAATTTCAACGCCAATGGCCGCCAGCGCTATATGCAAGTGAGCATGACCTTGCAGGCGCGCGACCAGAATGACCTCAACGCCCTCAAGGTGCATATGCCAGTGATCCGCAACAATCTGGTGATGCTGTTCTCCGGGCAAACCTTCGATGACCTGGCGACGCCGGTGGGGCAGGAAATACTTCGTCAGAAAGCTACTGCCAGCGTTCAGGAAGTGGCGCAAAAAGAACTCGGAAAAGTGGTTGTCGATCAGGTGCTCTTTACTAACTTTGTATTGCAGTAGGATCACGACATGGCCGTGCAAGACCTGCTGTCCCAGGATGAAATCGACGCGCTGTTGCATGGTGTCGATGATGGCCTGGTACAGGCCGAAGCAGCTGCCGAACCCGGCAGTGTCAAAAGTTACGACCTGACCAGTCAGGACCGGATTGTCCGGGGCCGCATGCCGACCCTGGAAATGATCAACGAGCGTTTCGCCCGTTACACCCGCATCAGCATGTTCAACATGCTGCGCCGCTCTGCGGACGTCGCAGTGGGCGGGGTACAGGTCATGAAATTCGGTGAATACGTGCACTCGCTGTACGTGCCCACCAGTCTCAACCTGGTCAAGATCAAGCCGTTGCGCGGCACTGCGCTGTTTATCCTCGATGCCAAGCTGGTGTTCAAGCTGGTGGACAACTTCTTCGGCGGTGACGGCCGTCACGCCAAGATCGAAGGCCGTGAATTCACCCCCACCGAACTGCGGGTGGTGCGCATGGTGCTGGAGCAGGCCTTCATCGATTTGAAGGAGGCCTGGCAGGCGATCATGGAAGTCAATTTCGAGTACATCAACTCGGAAGTGAACCCGGCAATGGCCAATATCGTCGGCCCCAGCGAAGCGATCGTGGTGTCAACCTTTCACATCGAGCTCGATGGCGGTGGCGGAGACCTGCACGTCACCATGCCGTACTCGATGATCGAGCCGGTACGCGAGATGCTCGATGCCGGTTTTCAGTCCGACCTCGACGATCAGGACGAACGCTGGAGCAAGGCTTTGCGCGAGGACGTGCTGGATGTCAGCGTGCCACTGAGCGCCACCGTGGCCCGCCGGCAATTGCGTCTGCGTGACATTTTGCACATGCAGCCGGGTGATGTGATTCCCGTCGAACTACAAGACGAACTGGTGATGCGCGCCAACGGCGTGCCTGCGTTCAAGGTCAAACTGGGTTCGCACAAAGGCAATCTGGCCTTGCAAGTGATCGAGCCCATCGGACGGCGCTAGGCGTCGGTCCACCCCAAATTGCTGTGTTAATGATTGACTGCTCGCCGAGGACTCCCCGATGGCTACCGAACACGATACAAGTGCTGCAGACCAGGCCCTGGCTGATGAATGGGCTGCGGCCCTGGAAGAAACCGGCGACGTCGGGCAGGCGGATATCGACGCCTTGCTGGCGGCCGATGCAGCCACCAAGCCGGCCTCCAGCCGCTTGCCAATGGAAGAGTTCGGCAGCGTGCCGCGCAATAACGAACCGGTCACCCTGGATGGCCCCAACCTGGATGTGATTCTGGATATTCCGGTTTCCATCTCCATGGAAGTGGGCAGCACCGACATCAACATCCGCAACCTGTTGCAACTCAATCAGGGTTCGGTCATCGAGCTTGATCGTCTGGCCGGCGAGCCGCTGGACGTGCTGGTCAACGGCACCCTGATTGCCCATGGTGAAGTGGTGGTGGTCAACGAAAAGTTCGGCATCCGCCTGACTGACGTGATCAGTCCAAGCGAACGCATCAAGAAGCTGCGTTAAGTGAAGCGGCTTCTCGGCGGTTTACTGGCTTTACCCCTGAGCGTGCTGGCGGCCGAGCCGCTGGCCAGCGCCACCCCTGTTGCTGCACCTGTGATCGGCAGTGGCATCGGCGGGCAGCTGACACAGCTGGTGCTGGGTTTGTTGCTGGTGCTGGGGCTGATCTTTGCCCTGGCCTGGCTGCTGCGCCGGGTACAGCAAACCGGGTCGCGACAGGGGCAGGTGATTGAGTTGATCAGTTCACGTGCCCTGGGTGCCCGCGACCGGCTGGTGCTGGTGCAAGTGGGCGAGGAGCAGATTCTGCTTGGCCTGACGCCCGGGCGTATCACCCCCTTGCACGTGCTCAAGGAGCCGGTGCAGGTGCCGGGTACCACGCAGTCGGCGACCCCCGAGTTTGCCAAACGATTGATGGAAGTATTGGGTCAGCAAAAGGACAAGCCGTAATGCGTTTAGTCGTCGCGCTGTTGTTGACGTTGCTCGCACCAGTAGCGTTCGGGGCCGATCCGCTGTCGATTCCGGCGATCACCCTGGGCACCGGGGCCAACGGCCAGCAAGAGTACTCGGTCAGCCTGCAAATTTTGCTGATCATGACCGCGCTGAGCTTTATTCCGGCGTTCGTCATGCTGATGACCAGCTTCACGCGGATCATCATTGTGTTTTCGATCCTGCGCCAGGCCCTGGGGCTGCAGCAAACGCCGTCGAACCAGATTCTCACCGGCATGGCGCTGTTCCTCACCATGTTCATCATGGCGCCGGTATTCGACAAGGTGAACCAGGACGCCTTGCAGCCTTACCTGGCAGAAAAACTCTCGGCCCAGGACGCCATTCTCAAGGCGCAAGTGCCGCTCAAGGACTTCATGCTGGCGCAAACCCGCACCAGCGACCTTGAACTGTTCATGCGCCTGTCCAAGCGCACCGACATCGCCACTCCGGATGCCGCGCCCCTGACCATTCTGGTGCCGGCCTTCGTCACCTCGGAGCTGAAAACCGCATTCCAGATCGGCTTCATGATCTTCATCCCGTTTTTGATCATCGACCTGGTGGTGGCCAGTGTGCTGATGGCCATGGGCATGATGATGCTCTCACCGCTGATCATTTCGTTGCCGTTCAAAATCATGCTGTTCGTGCTGGTGGATGGCTGGGCGTTGATTATCGGCACCCTGGCCAGCAGTTTCGGCGGAGTTTGACCCCATGAGCGGGAGTAATGCGCAATGACCCCAGAAGTCGCGGTTGACCTGTTTCGCAGCGCGCTGTGGCTGACCACGGTGATGGTCGCGGTGCTGGTCGTGCCCAGTTTGCTGGTCGGGCTGTTGGTGGCCATGTTTCAGGCGGCTACCCAGATCAACGAGCAGACCCTGAGCTTCCTTCCGCGGTTGCTGGTGATGCTGGTCACCCTGATCGTTGCCGGGCCCTGGCTGGTGCAGACCTTTATGGAATACATCCTGCAGTTGTACGGCAGCATTCCGCAGTTGATCGGCTAAATGTCGCTGCTCGCTTTGACGGACGCGCAGATCAGCACCTGGGTCGCCAGCTTCATGCTGCCGCTGTTCCGGGTGGGCGCGTTGCTGACCACCATGCCGATCATCGGCACGACCCTGGTGCCCAAGCGCATCAAGCTGTTTCTGTCGCTGGCCATCACCCTGGCAATCCTGCCCAGCCTGCCGCCGCTGCCGGCCGTCAACCCGCTGGACCTCAGTGGCCTGATGCTGATTGCCGAGCAAATCATCATCGGCGCATTGCTGGGCTTCTCGCTGCAACTGTTTTTCCAGGCGTTCGTGGTGGCCGGGCAAATTGTCGCGATCCAGATGGGCATGGGCTTCGCGTCCATGGTCGACCCGGCCAACGGGGTCAACGTGGCGGTCATCGGGCAGTTCTTCACCATGCTCGTGACTTTGTTGTTTCTGTCCATGAACGGCCATCTGGTGGTCTTCGAGGTGCTCACCGAGAGCTTCACTACCTTGCCGGTGGGCGGTGGCTTGTTGACCAATCACTACTGGGAAATCGCCAACAAGCTGGGCTGGGTGCTGGGTGCCGCATTGTTGCTGGTGCTGCCGGCCATTACTGCATTGCTGGTGGTCAACATCGCCTTTGGTGTGATGACCCGGGCGGCGCCGCAACTCAATATCTTTTCGATCGGTTTTCCGCTGACTCTGGTGCTGGGCATGGTGATCCTGTGGATCGGCCTGGCGGATATTCTCAATCAGTATCAACCGCTGGCCTCCGAGGCCTTGCAGTTTTTACGTGAGCTGGCACAGGCGCGATAGCCATGGCAGAAAGCGAGAGCGGTGCCGATAAAACAGAAGACCCCACGGAGAAGCGAAAAAAGGACTCCAGGGAAAAGGGCGAGATCGCACGCTCCAAAGAGCTGAATACCCTGGCCATCATGCTGGCGGGTTCTATCGGACTGCTGATTTTTGGCGGCGCGCTGGCGCGGGACATGATGGATCTGATGCGCTACAACTTCAGCATCAGTCGCGAAACCCTGCTCAATCCCGATTCCATGGGCCTTTTTTTGCTGCACTCGGGCAAGGTTGCGCTGATTGCCGTGCAGCCGGTTCTGGTGACCTTGCTGATTGCTGCCCTGGTCGGGCCCATTGCCCTGGGGGGCTGGCTGTTCGCTGCCGGCAGCCTGGCGCCCAAGTTCAGCCGCATGAACCCCGCTGCCGGGATCAAGCGCATGTTCTCGGCCAAGGCGCTGGTGGAACTGCTGAAGGCGCTGGCCAAATTCTTCATCATCCTGATCGTGGCCTTGCTGGTGTTGCAGTCCGACATCGACGACCTGCTGCGAATCGCCCATGAGCCTTTGGAACTGGCGGTAATCCACAGTGTGCAAGTGGTTGCCTGGAGTGCGCTGTGGATGGCCTGCGGGTTGATCCTGATTGCGGCGGTGGACGTTCCGGTGCAGCTGTGGGAAAGCCACAAAAAACTGCTCATGACCAAGCAGGAAGTGCGTGATGAGCACAAGGATCAGGAAGGTCGGCCCGAGGTCAAACAGCGGATTCGCCAACTGCAACGGGAAATGAGCCAGCGGCGCATGATGAGTGCCATTCCCGACGCCGACGTGATTATCACCAACCCGACGCACTACGCCGTGGCGTTGAAATACGATCCGGAGAAGGGCGCGGCGCCCATGCTGCTGGCCAAGGGCAGCGATTTTCTGGCACTCAAGATTCGCGAGATTGGTGCCAGGCATAATATTTTGCTGCTGGAGTCTCCGGCCCTGGCGCGCTCGATCTACCACTCCACGGAGCTGGATCAGGAGATTCCTGCCGGGTTGTATCTGGCCGTGGCCCAGGTTCTGGCCTATGTGTACCAGATACGCCAGTATCAGGCGGGCCGGGGCAAGCGCCCGGATCCGCTCAAGGATTTGCCGATTCCGGCGGATTTACGGCGTGATCAGTAGAGGCTTGCCCCAAACCTGCTTAACTTGGAATGCGATGTCTTTTTAGTTCGCGCGCAGGCAATGGAGAGTGCTATGCCGATTGAGTTAACCCTTATTCCTGAAGGTTCGATCAGAACCTATGCGCTAAGTGATTCGAGTGACATTGCTCACGTCGATCTCGAAGGGTTGTTTCCGAAATTCCCTGCTCTGGACGGCACCTTTGCCATTTTCTGGCTGGAACAATTGCAGGGGCGGCATATTGTCGGCTTCAGTACCGAGGGCTCGAACTTGCTGGCGGTGATCTCGTTGCCCACCGTGCCCCACGGCCTGGGCCGGGAGCAGTACTACGCCGGGATCATGGAGCGCTGCTACAAAGAGCGGGACTCCATCATGTCTTTTCTGCGCAAGTCGTTGAGTTTCGAAGGCATCAATGGCCGCTGCGTGCGCAGTTTCATCCTCTACAAGCTGATACGCCAGTTGCAGCTGGACAGCGTGCCGGTGTGGGAAGAGCGCCCGCACATCGGCGATGGGCGCTGTGGTGCGATTTTGATCGGTGGTCGCGGATCTGAGCGCTACGAGCCCAATCGCAAGCTGGATGTGGTGTTCCGCTCCAGCAGCAGCGCGTGTCTGGTGATCGACCTTGGGGAGTGGCGCTGGAACTGAGTACCGGCGCCCCGTTTGACCGTAGGAGCGAGCTTTTCAATCTGCAGACAAACAGCTCGCGGGCAAGCTCGCTCCTGCAGGGTTATGTATATATGGCTGCCGCCCGGCAGCTCTGAAATATAGACATGGCCATTTGCCAAAGTTGGAAGGCTTCTTGCACAGGCAGGCTTTACGGCGCATATGGCGTCAAAAGTTTGCTAAAGGTTTGTCGCAATGTCATTGGATCGCTCTCAGTTAATCAACACCGCACGCAACGGTCTGGCCGGTTTGGGGCATGGACAGTTGGGCGTGCCGTTGTTATTGCTGGTGATGCTGGCAATGATGATGCTGCCAATCCCGGCCTTTCTGCTGGACGTGTTTTTCACCTTCAATATCGCGCTGTCGATTGTGGTGTTGCTGGTCTGTGTCTATGCCCTGCGGCCGCTGGATTTTGCCGTGTTCCCCACCATTTTGCTGGTCGCCACGTTAATGCGTCTGGCGCTCAACGTGGCTTCGACCCGGGTGGTCATGCTTCACGGCCAGGAAGGCCACGGGGCCGCCGGCAAGGTGATTCAGGCCTTCGGTGAAGTGGTGATCGGCGGTAACTACGTAGTCGGTATCGTGGTGTTCGCGATTTTGATGATCATCAACTTCGTGGTGGTGACCAAGGGTGCCGGACGTATTTCCGAAGTGAGCGCCCGTTTCACCCTCGACGCCATGCCCGGCAAGCAAATGGCAATTGACGCCGATCTCAATGCCGGTCTTATCGATCAGCCCCAGGCCAAGCAGCGCCGTCAGGAAGTTGCCCAGGAGGCAGAGTTCTACGGCTCGATGGACGGCGCCAGCAAGTTCGTGCGCGGTGACGCCATCGCCGGCTTGCTGATTCTGTTCATCAACCTGATCGGTGGCATGGCCGTCGGTATTTTCCAGCACGGCATGACGTTCGGCGAGGCCGGCAAGGTCTACGCCTTGCTCACCATTGGTGACGGTTTGGTGGCGCAGCTGCCATCGCTGTTGCTGTCCACCGCTGCCGCGATCATGGTGACCCGCGCGTCCGGCTCCGAAGACATGGGCAAGCAGATCAATCGCCAGATGTTTGCCTCGCCCAAGGCGCTGGCGGTGTCGGCCGGTTTGATGGCGGTCATGGGGATCGTGCCGGGCATGCCGCACTTCTCCTTCCTGAGTCTGGCCGCCGTTGCGGGTGGCGTGGCCTATCTGATGTGGAAAAAGCAGAATGTGGTCAAGGTCCAGGCCCTGCAAGAGGTGCAGCGTCAGCAAGAGTTGCTGCCATCGCCGGCCCGGGCCCAGGAGAGCAAAGAGCTGGGCTGGGATGACGTAACGCCCATCGACATGATCGGGCTGGAAGTCGGCTATCGCCTGATCCCGCTGGTGGACCGCAATCAGGGCGGCCAGCTGCTGGCACGGATCAAGGGCGTGCGCAAAAAACTGTCCCAGGACCTGGGCTTTCTGATGCCCACCGTGCATATCCGCGACAACCTCGATCTGGCCCCCAGCGCCTATCGCCTGACCTTGATGGGGGTGATTCTGGCCGAGGCCGAGATCTACCCCGATCGCGAACTGGCGATCAACCCGGGGCAGGTGTTCGGCACACTTAACGGTATTACCACCAAAGATCCGGCCTTCGGTCTGGAAGCCGTGTGGATCGAGATCAGTCAGCGCAGTCAGGCGCAATCGCTGGGCTATACCGTAGTGGATGCCAGCACTGTAGTTGCGACCCACTTGAACCAGATTCTGTACAAGCACTCCCATGAACTGATCGGTCATGAAGAAGTGCAGCAGTTGATGCAGCTGCTGGCCAAGGCCTCGCCAAAATTGGCCGAAGAGCTGGTGCCGGGGGTGTTGAGCCTGTCGCAGTTGCTCAAGGTGTTGCAGGCCTTGTTGGCAGAACAGGTACCGGTACGCGACATTCGAAGCATTGCCGAAGCCGTCGCGAACAATGCCCATAAGAGTCAAGATACTGCCGCGCTGGTTGCTGCGGTCCGGGTCGGACTGTCCCGCGCAATCGTGCAAAGCATTGTAGGCGTTGACTCCGAGCTGCCTGTGATCACCTTGGAACCAAGGTTGGAACAAATATTGCTCAATAGTTTGCAAAAGGCCGGACAAGGCCAGGAAGAGGGCGTGTTGCTGGAGCCAAGCATGGCGGAAAAACTCCAGCGCTCGCTGATCGACGCCGCCCAGCGTCAGGAGATGCAAGGCAACCCGGTGATCTTGCTGGTGGCAGGCCCGGTACGTGCAATGCTTTCGCGGTTTGGACGCCTGGCGGTGCCTAACCTGCATGTGCTCTCGTACCAGGAAATTCCTGATAACAAGCAAGTCACGATTGTTGCGACAGTAGGCCCTAACGGCTGAGGGTTTGATTTATGCAAGTGAAGCGATTTTTCGCCGCCGACATGCGTCAGGCCATGAAGCTGATTCGTGATGAATTGGGGGCCGACGCCGCCATTATCGGTAACCGCCGGATCGCCGGTGGGGTGGAGTTGACTGCCGCCCTGGACTACAAACTGTCGGCGCTGGCACCGCGGGTACCGAATATGGAACTGGAAGAAGAGCTGCGCAAAACCCAGTCCAGCATTGTTTCGGCCCGGGCCGAACTGAGTTTGCGCGGGGATGGCGATGCCGATGTCAGCCGCCAGTTGTTTGCCGGTCTGCCGCTGACCGCCGCCGAGCCGTTGACCGAGCCGGCGCCGCAGGAACCGGCGCGTCCTGCTCCTGTGGCCGC
The DNA here is from genome assembly GCF_904067025.1 of Pseudomonas paraversuta. NCBI lineage: Bacteria > Pseudomonadati > Pseudomonadota > Gammaproteobacteria > Pseudomonadales > Pseudomonadaceae > Pseudomonas > Pseudomonas paraversuta. The sequence goes on along the minus strand of NZ_CAJFDA010000001.1, from coordinate 3,301,015 downwards.
GCCCTCGATGGACCAGCGCGCCTTTGACAACATGCGCTCGGAACTCAATGTGCTGCGCGAACTGCTCGAAGTGCAGTTGGGCTCGCTGGCCTGGAACCAGTTGCAGGCTGCCAAGCCTGCACAAGCCAATTTGTGGCGCCGTTTACAGCGCATTGGCTTGTCCGGGCCGCTGTCGCGGGATCTGCTGGCGCAAGTGGCTGGAATTGAAGAACCGCGTCAGGCGTGGCGGATGTTGCTGGCCCACCTGGCGCGAATGATCGCGACCCCGGAGCTTGAACCGCTGGAAGAGGGCGGTGTGATTGCCATGGTGGGGCCTGCGGGCATGGGCAAAACCACTACCCTGGCCAAGCTGGCAGCGCGTTACGTCCTCAAGTACGGCGCGCAAAATATTGCCCTGGTGAGCATGGACAGCTTTCGTATCGGCGCCCAGGAACAACTGAAGACCCTGGGCCGAATTCTCAATGTACCCGTGACCCACGTTGCGCCTGGCCAGTCGTTGGGCCAGACCCTTGAGCCGCTGGTACGCAAGCGCGTGGTGCTGGTTGATACCGCCGGCCTGCAGGCCAGCGATCCGGCACTGCGCCTGCAGCTTGAAAGTCTTGCGGGGCGCGGGATCAAGGCTCGCAACTATCTGGTACTGGCGACCACCAGTCAGAAACAGGTGTTGACGGCGGCTTACCTCAGTTACAAACGATGCGGGCTGGCCGGTTGCATTCTGACCAAGCTGGATGAAACCGCGAGTCTGGGGGAGGTGCTGAGCCTGGCGATCCAGCACGGGCTGCCGGTGGCTTACCTCACGGATGGTCCGCGGATCCCCGATGATCTTCACTTGCCCCGTCGTCACCAGTTGGTGAGCCGGGCCGTGAGTGTGCAAATGCAGGAAGAACCCAGTGAAGAGGCCATGGCCGACATGTTCGCTGATATCTATCAAAGCCCTCCCAAACAGGTCGGCTGAGGTACTCAAGGTTACGTAGCAATGTACCTACATCGATGGTCTGCAAGGTGTTGTGCCAGTGGGGCACGTGCAGCCAACCTTTGTAGCCGCGTCTAAGAAAGACAAGGTAAAAAATGATCATGGGCAGCATGCATCCCGTACAGGTGATCGCAGTGACCGGCGGCAAGGGTGGCGTCGGTAAAACTAACGTGTCAGTCAACTTGTCTATCGCGCTTGCCGAAATGGGCAGACGCGTCATGTTGATGGATGCCGACCTGGGCCTGGCAAACGTCGATGTGCTGCTCGGGCTGACCCCCAAGTACACCCTGGCCGATGTGGTCGAGGGTCGTTGCGAGCTGCGCGACGTACTGCTCCAGGGCCCTGGCGGGATCAGGATCGTACCGGCGGCGTCGGGCACCCAGAGCATGGTCAACCTGAGCCCGGCCCAGCATGCCGGTCTGATCCAGGCCTTCAGTGACCTGGGCGATAACCTCGACGTGCTGGTGATCGATACCGCAGCCGGGATCGGCGACTCAGTGGTGAGTTTTGTGCGCGCCGCCCAGGAAGTCCTGCTGGTGGTGTGTGACGAACCGACTTCGATCACCGATGCCTACGCGCTGATCAAGCTGCTGAACCGCGATTTCGGGATGAACCGGTTCCGGGTGCTGGCCAACATGGCCCAGAGCCCGCAGGAAGGGCGCAATCTGTTCGCCAAACTGACCAAGGTTACCGACCGTTTTCTGGATGTCGCCCTGCAATACGTGGGCGCCGTGCCCTACGACGAGAGTGTGCGCAAGGCGGTGCAAAAACAGCGCGCCGTGTACGAGGCATTTCCGCGTTCCAAGTGCTCCCTGGCGTTCAAGGCCATCGCCCAGAAAGTTGACACCTGGCCGCTGCCGGCCAATCCCCGGGGGCATCTGGAGTTCTTTGTCGAGCGCCTGGTGCAACAGGCAGGCGGAGGGCGCCCCTGATGACCGCCAGCGGCTATCGCATGTACAGCAAAGCGTCGCGTGACAGCCAGTATGAGCTGATCGAACGCTACGCACCGTTGGTCAAGCGTATCGCCTATCACCTGTTGGCGCGTTTGCCCGCCAGCGTGCAGGTGGACGACCTGATCCAGGCCGGGATGATCGGCCTGCTCGAAGTGTCGACCAAATACGACGCGACCAAGGGCGCGAGTTTCGAGACCTACGCCGGTATCCGCATTCGTGGTGCGATGCTCGATGAAGTGCGCAAGGGCGACTGGGCACCGCGCTCGGTGCACCGCAATACCCGCATGGTCAGTGACGCAATTCGGGTAATTGAAGCAAAAACCGGTTGTGACGCTAAAGATCACGAGGTTGCGGCCGAACTCCAGTTAAGCCTTGATGATTATTACGCCATTTTGAATGACACCCTGGGCAGCCGCCTGTTCAGTTTCGACGACCTGTTGCAGGACGGCGAGCACGAAGGGTTGCATGAGGATGGTGCCAGTGCTCACCCGGAACCCTCGCGGGACCTGGAAGATGAACGCTTCCAGACAGCACTGGCCGACGCGATCAGCCTGTTGCCGGAGCGTGAGCGACTGGTCCTGGCGCTGTATTACGACGAAGAACTGAACCTCAAGGAAATCGGCGAGGTGCTGGGGGTCAGCGAATCCCGTGTCAGCCAGCTGCACAGCCAGTGCGCCGCCCGACTGCGGGCACGCCTGGGGCAGTGGCGGGCGAACTGAAAACAGCGGGCAATCGCTGATTCATTGTGGGAGCGGGCTTGCCCGCGATGGGCGCGACGCGGTGGATCAGTTAACCGGCGTTGCCTGCATCGCGTCAGGCCCGCTCCCACAGTTGATTTATGGCGTGTGCGAAATCGAATTGATTGAATGGCGCGTCCAGAGACTGAACGCGTTTAAGACTGCTTGGAGGTCGAATTGGACAAGAACATGAAGATCCTCATCGTTGATGATTTCTCAACGATGCGACGGATCATTAAAAATCTGTTGCGTGACCTCGGGTTCACCAACACGGTGGAGGCGGACGACGGCACCACGGCGTTGCCGATCCTCAACCAGGGGCACATCGACTTTCTGGTGACGGACTGGAACATGCCGGGCATGACCGGTATCGAGTTGTTGCGCCATGTGCGTGCCGACGAAAAACTCAAGCACCTGCCCGTGCTGATGGTGACCGCTGAAGCCAAGCGCGAACAAATCATCGAGGCGGCCCAGGCCGGGGTCAACGGCTATGTGGTCAAGCCGTTCACGGCCCTTGCACTCAAAGACAAGATCGAAAAAATCTTTGATCGCATCGGTTGAACGGTTTCCCGGGGGGCGCTATGGAGCATCAAGAAGCGACACAGGGCGAGTTTGAGTCGACCCTGAAAAAACATGCCCGCGAATTGGTCGACAGCCTTGAGAAAGGCAAGTTTGGCGACGCCGTGCAACTGATTCATGAACTGAACCAGACTCGCGATCGCGGCCTGTACCAGGAAGTCGGCAAGCTGACCCGTGAGTTGCACAGCTCGATTGTCAACTTTCACATCGATCCGAACATGCCGCGCGCTGAAGAAGTGTCGCAGATCACCGATGCAGCCGAGCGTTTGGCTTATGTTGTGAAGCTCACGGAAGCTGCGGCGAATCGAACCATGGATCTGGTAGAAAACAGCACGCCGCTGGTCAATGGCCTGGGCAGCGAGGCTAAAGCCCTGAGCGCAGACTGGGGCCGCTTTATGCGGCGCGAAGTAGGCGCCGAGGAGTTTCGCGAACTGGCGCGGCGGGTTGACAGTTTTTTGACGCGCAGCGAAGCCGACAACCATGTGGTGTCCGCCAACCTCACTGACATATTGCTCGCCCAGGATTACCAGGACCTCACCGGTCAGGTGATCAAGCGTGTCACCCAGTTGGTGACCGATGTGGAAAGCAATTTGCTCAAGCTGGTGCTGATGGCCAGTCAGGTCGATCGCTTTGCCGGGATCGAACACGACCGTGCGGCACTGCTCGCAGAAAATAATTCGCAAAAAAACCTGACTAAGGGTGAAGGTCCGCAGATTCATGCCGATAAACGTGATGATGTCGTGTCCGGCCAGGATGATGTAGACGATTTGCTTTCCAGTTTAGGTTTCTAGGTACTGAGTAGGCGCGCGGTAAGGGTTACCCGTCCCGGCGTCGAAAGGTCCTACTTCAAGGAGCACGTACATGAGCTTCGGCGCCGATGAAGAAATCCTTCAGGATTTCCTGGTTGAAGCCGGCGAGATTCTAGAGCTGCTGTCCGAACAGCTGGTCGAGCTTGAAAGCCGACCGGATGATGCGGACTTGCTCAATGCAATTTTTCGCGGTTTTCACACTGTAAAAGGGGGCGCCGGCTTCCTCCAGCTCCACGAGCTGGTGGAGTGCTGCCACATCGCCGAGAACGTTTTCGACATCCTGCGCAAGGGTGAGCGTGGCGTCGACTCGGAATTGATGGACGTGGTTCTTGAGGCCCTGGACGCGGTCAACGCCATGTTTACCCAGGTGCGCGAGCGCCGCCCGGTTACGCCGGCAACCCCGCAGCTGCTGGCGGCGCTGGCACGTCTGGCCGAGCCAGCTTCGGTGCCGACAGTCGCCGCTGCGGTGGCGGTCGCCGAACCTGTGGCCGGCGACAGCAGCGATATCACCGATGACGAATTTGAACTGCTGCTGGACTCCCTGAATGCAGTCAAGGCTGCTGCTGCCGAGCCCGTGCAGGCAGTTGCAGCGCCTGCAGGCAGTGATGAAATCAGCGATGCCGAATTCGAGTCGCTGCTCGACCAGTTGCACGGCAAGGGGCAGTTTCGCCCCGACACGGCCTCCAGCGTGGCGCCAGAGTCGGCACCTGTGATGACAGAGGCGGTGAGCAATGAAATCACCGACGACGAATTCGAAGCCTTGCTTGATCAGTTGCATGGCAAAGGTTCATTCAATACCGATGCGCTGGGCACAGCCCCGGTTGTGCCGGCAGACCAGGCTGGCGAGCCTGTCAGCCCGGATCACATCAGCGATCACGAATTTGAAGCACTGCTTGATGAGCTGCACGGCAAGGGCCAGTTTTCTGTCCAGAGCCCTGCGGTTGCAGCCGTTGTTGCGGCCCCGGCTCCAGCTCCGGTAGCCAGTGCGCCCGAGGCCGCCCGTGCAGTGGCCCCCCGGGCCCCGGCTGCCAGCGCCGACAAGCCCCAGGCTTCTGAAGCCGAGACCACGGTGCGGGTTGATACTGCGCGGCTGGACGACATCATGAACATGGTCGGCGAGTTGGTGCTGGTGCGTAACCGTCTGGTGCGCCTGGGCCTCAACAGCCACGACGAAGCGATGGCCAAGGCATTGTCCAACCTCGACGTGGTGACCGCCGACCTGCAGACCGCGGTCATGAAGACCCGGATGCAGCCGATCAAAAAAGTCTTCGGCCGTTTTCCGCGTCTGGTGCGCGATCTGGCGCGCCAGTTGAAAAAAGAAATCAGCCTGGAGCTGGTGGGCGAAGAAACCGACCTCGACAAGAATCTGGTCGAGGCACTGGCCGATCCGCTGGTGCACTTGGTGCGCAACGCGGTTGACCACGGGTGTGAAACCCCCGAAGAGCGCGAAGCAGCCGGTAAACCGCGCTGCGGCAGGGTAATTCTGTCGGCCGAGCAGGAAGGCGACCATATCCTGCTGTCGATCTCCGATGACGGCAAAGGCATGGACGCCAATGTGCTGCGCGCCATTGCAGTGAAAAAAGGGCTGATGGACAAGGATGCAGCCGATCGCCTGAGCGAAAACGATTGCTACAACCTGATTTTTGCCCCGGGCTTCTCCACCAAAACCGAGATTTCCGATGTGTCCGGGCGTGGCGTGGGCATGGATGTGGTGAAAACCAAGATCGCCCAGCTCAATGGCTCGCTGAGCATTGAGTCGACCCTGGGTCGCGGTTCGAAAATCGTGATCAAGGTGCCGCTGACCCTGGCCATCATGCCGACCCTGATGGTGATGCTGGGCAATCAGGCGTTTGCGTTCCCGCTGGTCAACGTCAACGAAATTTTCCACCTCGACCTGTCGCGCACCAATGTGGTCGACGGCCAGGAAGTGGTGATCGTGCGGGACAAGGCGTTGCCATTGTTCTACCTCAAGCGCTGGCTGGTGGCCTCGGCGGCCCATGAAGAGCAGCGCGAAGGGCATGTGGTGATTCTTTCGGTGGGCACCCAGCGCATCGGCTTTGTGGTCGATCAACTGGTGGGCCAGGAAGAAGTGGTGATCAAGCCGTTGGGCAAAATGCTCCAGGGCACGCCAGGCATGTCGGGCGCCACCATCACCGGTGACGGCCGTATTGCCCTGATCCTGGATGTTCCGAGCATGCTCAAGCACTACGCTTCGCGGCGTATTTGATTCTGGTGGCACCGGCGGTTGCACCTCATACCGCCTAACGGAGTGTTTATGGTAGTCAAGGTCCTGGTGGTGGATGATTCCGGTTTTTTCCGCCGCCGCGTCTCGGAAATTCTGTCGGCTGATCCAACAATTCAAGTGATCGGTACCGCCACCAACGGCAAGGAGGCGATTGATCAGACGCTGGCGCTCAAGCCCGATGTGATCACCATGGACTACGAGATGCCGTTGATGGATGGCATTACGGCGGTGCGCCATATCATGCAGCGCTGTCCGACTCCGGTACTGATGTTCTCTTCGCTGACCCACGAAGGCGCCCGGGTCACCCTGGATGCGCTGGACGCCGGGGCGGTGGATTTCCTGCCGAAAAACTTTGAAGACATCTCGCGTAATCCGGACAAGGTCAAACAATTGCTGTGCGAAAAGGTGCACAGCATCTCTCGCAGCAACCGTCGCTTGTCCGGCTACAGCGCACCAGCCCCCGGCATACCGGCGCCTGTTGTCAGCCGGCCGGCAGCGGGCGGTTTTGCGCCGCCTGCAGCCATCCCGGCTCCGGCACGCACCACGCCGATTGCCAGTCGTACGGCCGCGCCAGCGACGTCCCCCGGGCCAAAGCGCAAAGCCTACAAACTGGTGGCCATCGGCACCTCAACTGGCGGCCCGGTGGCCTTGCAACGGGTCCTGACCCAGTTGCCGGGTAATTTCCCGGCGCCGATCGTACTGGTCCAGCATATGCCAGCGGCTTTTACCAAAGCCTTTGCCGAGCGTCTGGACAAGCTGTGCCGGATCAGCGTCAAGGAAGCCGAAGACGGCGATATCTTGCGCCCCGGCCTGGCGTTGCTGGCTCCGGGCGGCAAGCAGATGATGATTGACGGGCGTGGCGCGGTAAGAATCCTGCCAGGCGATGAACGTCTGAACTACAAACCGTGCGTGGATATCACCTTCGGTTCAGCTGCCAAGTCCTACGGCGACAAAGTTTTGGCGGTGGTATTGACCGGCATGGGCGCGGATGGCCGTGAAGGTGCACGTTTGCTCAAGCAGAGCGGCAGTACGGTGTGGGCCCAGGACGAGGCCAGCTGTGTGATTTACGGCATGCCCATGGCCATCGTCAAAGCCAACCTGGCGGATGCGGTGTACAGCCTCGATGATGTCGGCCGGTACCTGGTGGAGGCCTGTCACTGATGGATGTGCTCAGTCTGATCGGCATCATCATGGCCTTTGTCGCGATTATCGGCGGCAACTACCTGGAAGGGGGCCATCTGGGCGCCCTGGTCAATGGCCCGGCGGCCTTGATTGTGGTGGGCGGTACAGTGGGCGCGGCGTTGCTGCAGTCGCCCGTGAGTGCGTTCAAGCGGGCGATGCAAACCCTGGTCTGGATTATCTTTCCGCCGCGCATCGATATGGCTGCCGGCATCGACCAGGTCGTCAACTGGAGCCTTACCGCGCGCAAGGAGGGCCTGCTGGGCCTTGAAAGCGTGGCCGATGCCGAGCCCGACAGCTATTCGCGCAAAGGCCTGCAATTGCTGGTGGACGGCGCTGAGCCCGAAGCCATCCGCAGTGTGCTGGAGGTCGATTACATGACCCGGGAAAGTCGCGATATCGAGGCCGCCAAAGTCTTTGAAAGCATGGGCGGCTATGCGCCGACCATCGGCATCATCGGTGCAGTGATGGGCCTGATCCACGTGATGGGCAATCTGGCCGACCCGGCGCAACTGGGCAGCGGCATTGCCGTGGCGTTTGTGGCGACCATTTACGGGGTGGCCAGTGCCAACCTGTTGCTGTTGCCCATTGCCAGCAAACTCAAGGCGATTGCCCTGCGCCAGTCGCTGTACCGCGAGATGATGCTCGAAGGCATCCTGTCGATTGCCGAAGGCGAAAACCCGCGCTCCATCGAACTCAAGCTCCAGGGCTTTGTGGGTTAACTATGAGTCGCCGTCGCCGCTCCGCCGATGAGCACGTCAATCATGAACGCTGGCTGGTGTCCTACGCGGATTTCATTACGCTGCTGTTTGCCTTTTTTGTGGTCATGTACTCGATTTCGTCGATCAACGAAGGCAAGTACAAGGTGATTTCCCAGGCCCTGGTCGGGGTTTTCAATGACAGCGAGCGCAGCGTCAAGCCAATCCCCGTCGGCGATGAGCGCCCGCTGACGACTACCCCGGCAGAGCCGTTGATCAAAGACAGCGAATACACCGACGCCGGTCTGGGGCAGTCTCCTGATGATCCGCTTAAAACCATTGCCGATGACATCACCACCGCCTTCGGTGACTTGATCGCGTCCAGACAGTTGACGGTGCGCGGTAACGAGTTATGGGTCGAAATCGAACTCAATTCCAGCCTGTTGTTCGGCAGCGGCGACGCCATGCCCAGCAATATGGCGTTCAGTATCATCGACAAGGTGGCGGCGATCCTCAAACCCTTCGACAACCCGATTCACGTCGAGGGCTTTACCGACGATTTGCCGATACGTACCGCGCAGTACCCGACCAACTGGGAGCTGTCGTCGGCACGCTCGGCCAGCATCGTGCGCATGCTGGCGATGCAGGGGGTCAACCCCGGGCGCATGGCGTCGGTGGGCTACGGCGAGTTTCAACCGGTGGCCAATAACGCCACGCCTGAGGGGCGCGCCCTCAATCGCCGGGTGGTACTGGTGGTGTCGCGCAATCTGGAAGTAAGGCGCAGCCTGACCGGCGTGGGCACCGCTCACGCAACACCGGATGCCGCCCTGAAGCGGGCTGGCACACAAACTGCACCGCCTCCAACAAAGCCGCCGGTTCGTGGGAATGCCGTCAATTCCCCGTCACCGCTCCTATAAGTGCATGTCAATTCTCGGCCGGCACGTCCGCAGCCGGGAGGAACAACAAAATGAGAGTCTGGGCAGTAGCCAATCAAAAAGGTGGAGTCGGTAAGACCACCACATCCATCGCTCTGGCCGGTTTGCTGGCTGAGGCGGGCAAGCGCGTGGTGGTGGTCGACCTCGACCCGCACGGTTCCATGACCAGCTATTTCGGTTACGACCCGGACGCCCTCGAGCACAGCGTTTACGACTTGTTTTTGCACCAGGGCCAGGTGCCGCAAGGCCTGGCTGCGCAATTACTGCTGTCCACCAGCCATCCGAACATTGCCTTGTTGCCAGCCACCACTGCGCTGGCAACCCTGGAGCGTCAGGCGCCGGGGCAGAGCGGCCTGGGTCTGGTCATCGCCCGCAGTCTGGCGCAGCTGTGGCAGGATTATGACTACGCCATCATCGACAGCCCGCCGATCCTGGGGGTGCTGATGGTCAATGCATTGGCGGCCAGCCAGCAGTTGATCATCCCGGTGCAAACCGAGCATCTGGCCCTCAAGGGCCTGGAACGCATGGTTCACACCCTGCGCATGATCAACCGCTCGCGCCAGCAGGAACTGCCGTTCTGCATCGTGCCGACCTTGTTCGACCGCCGTACCCAGGCCTCGATGAGCACCTTGCGGGTTTTGCGCGATGTGTACCCCGACACCCTGTGGCAGGGCTTTGTCCCGGTAGACACGCGTTTGCGTGATGCCAGCCGGGCAGGGCAGACGCCCTCGCAGTTCGATGAAAAAAGCCGTGGGGTGATCGCCTATCGCGCCTTGCTCAAGCATGTATTGACCCGCCAGCTCGCGCCGCAGGCGGTCTGAGGTGCGCGTGCATTCAAGTAGCCGCCGGGTGCGGCCGATAACGTCTCAAGGCCTCAGTCGCGAGGCAGTTGAGTGGGGCACTTTATGAAACAGGCGACAGCGCTTTCCCACGGCCCGCAATTGGCTTTGCAGTCCTATCTCGACGACTTGCTGTTCGATGCGACAGAAGGGTTGCAGCAGGTTGAACCACAGCCGGACGAGCTGTCCGCAGTTGCCCTTGACGGGCAGGTGCAGGCTGAAGAACCGGCGGTTGCCATGCCGCTGGAGCTGGCAGACGTGGGGGTGGCCACCGAAGCGTTCGCCCACCCTCTGGTGCAGGTGCACCGGCCGCGCGCCGCGGCGGCTCCATTGCCGGCGCAGACCGACGGCCGCCCGGCCTGGGCCGACGAGCCTTTCGAATGTCTGCTGTTTGACGTGGCCGGGCTGACGCTGGCGGTGCCGCTGGTGTGCCTGGGCTCGATTTATTCACTGCAGGGGCGGGAATTGACTCCCCTGTTCGGTCAGCCGGAGTGGTTCCTGGGCATTCTGCCGAGCCACAGTGGCAACCTCAATGTGCTGGACACCGCGCGCTGGGTGATGCCCGACCGCTATCGCGATGATTTTCGCGAGGGCCTGCAATACGTTATTTCGGTCCAGGGTTATGACTGGGGGCTGGCCGTGCATCAAGTCAGCCGCTCACTGCGCCTGGACCCCGAACAGATCAAATGGCGGACCCGGCGCGGGCAGCGACCGTGGCTGGCGGGCACTGTGATTGAACACATGTGTGCGCTGCTGGACGTGGCGCAGCTGGCAGAGTTGATCAGCAGTGGCGCGGTCAAGCACATGGCCAGTGCCGCCGCCGGGGCAACCGACAAATAAACCACCGGGCCTTTGGCCGCGGTCAGACAGTACACACCGCATCGACGGTATTTCTTCAGGGGTTTGGGTATGAGCAAGGCAGCGGCACAACAGAGCAGCGAAGATCCGATCCTGCAGTGGGTCACCTTCAAGCTGGACAACGAGACCTACGGCATCAACGTCATGCAAGTGCAGGAAGTACTGCGTTATACCGAAATCGCCCCGGTTCCTGGTGCGCCGTCTTACGTGCTGGGCATCATTAACCTGCGCGGCAATGTGGTGACCGTGATAGACACGCGTCAGCGTTTTGGCTTGCAGGGTACCGAGATTACTGACAACTCGCGGATCGTCATCATCGAAGCCGACAAGCAAGTGGTGGGGATTCTGGTCGACAGCGTGGCGGAAGTGGTTTACCTGCGTCAGTCTGAAATCGAAACGGCGCCCAATGTGGGCAATGACGAGTCGGCAAAATTTATCCAGGGTGTGTGCAACAAGAACGGCGAACTGCTGATTCTGGTTGAGCTGGACAAGATGATGACCGAAGAAGAGTGGTCGGACCTGGAGAACATCTGATTGATCCTTGAGGCGGCGGTAATCGTCCTGGGCCTGCTCTGGGTGGCGACACTGTGGGTGCTGGTGACCTATATCCGCCGCCAGCGCGTGAGTGCCGCACAGCAGGCGGGGGCGGACGAACTGCGTGACCGGCGCCTCAAGGAACTGACCCGGCGGCTGGACACCTACCAGAACGGCAGCGTGCAGATGGGCGAAGACCTGCACGAACTGCGCGCCGTGGTAGCGCCGCTGCCCGAGAAGCTGACCCAGCTGGAACAGCGCGACCCCACCAGCCTGTCGTTCAACCAGGCAGCGCGTCTGGTGGGCATGGGTGCCAGCGTTGACGAACTGACCCAGTCCTGCGGCCTGACCCAGGCCGAGGCCGAGTTGATGAGCAAGATGCATAAAGGCTGAACCGCCAAACCTGTAGGAGCGAGCTTGTCTCGCGAGCTCTTTGCGGCTTGGTTGAAAAGCTCGCGAGCAAGCTCGCTCCTACAGATGCGGTAGCAGCTTCCTGCATGGGGTGCCTGCCGGCCTGGACGGTGAAGTCTGCGATCTGCCGCATTTCTGCACAGCACAACCCCTGTAGGAGCGAGCTTGTCTCGCGAGCTCTTTGCGGTTTGGCTGAAAAGCTCGCGAGCAAGCTGTTGTGGCTCAATATTTATGGACCATCATGTAGGAGTATCAACTTAAGGATTCATCATGGGATTTCGGGTCGTAACTGCCGAAGAAAAAGCCGAGGCCATTCGCTTGGTCGTGGAAATGAATTACTCCGTGCCAAAGGCGTGCGAACAAACCGGCGTGGGACCGACGGCTTTGCGGCGGTGGGTTTCCCGATGGCACAAGGAGCATGTAGGAGCCTCGCAAACCACCCGCCCGCAGGATCAAGATCTGATTGATTCGCTTCAGGCCAGATTAGCGCTGCTGGAGGCAGAGAATGACGTCTTAAAAAAGCAGTTGCCCTCTCATCTAAAGGTGCTTTTCAGCCGAATAAAATGATCGAGGGCACCAAAGGCGCGATGTCGGTACGACACCTGTGCTGTCTTTTCGGTGTCCCTCGCAGCAGCTATTACGCGCAACGTCATCCCAAGCGACCGCGCGGAGTTGAGCGTCAGTTGGAGAAGAAAATTCGCCAACTGCATAAAGAGCATCGTGGTGCTTTGGGTAGTAGGGGTTTTAGCAAAGCGCTGAAGAAACAGGGGATGAAAGTGGGGCGTCATCGAATGCGTGGCCTGATGAAAACCCTCGGGCTGGTCAGGCGGCGCGCACGTTACGCCCACTATCGGCGAATGACCAAGCCCTCCAACATCGCACCTAATATCCTGGCCCGTCGCTTTAATCCCGCGGCCCCGAACACTTTTTGGGCAGGAGATATTACTTACATCAGGGTCGGTGGGAGCTGGCTGTATTTGGCGGTTGTCATGGATCTTTTCTCGCGCAGGATTGTAGGCTGGGCGTTTTCGAGAACGGCGGATACGGAGCTTTCACTTAAGGCGTTGCAGCTGGCTGTGGGCATACGCCGTCCTACTTCTGAGCTGGTTTTCCACTCGGACCAGGGCTGCCAGTACACCGCTGAGCGTTTCGTAAAATATTTGGCTGAAAAGAACATTGTGCAGAGTATGAGCCGACGCGGTAATTGCTGGGATAATGCCGTCGTTGAGCGCTACTTCAGATCACAGAAGCACGATTGGTCACCGGAAAACGGCTACCAGAATCATTTCGAGGCAGAGCGGGACGTGATGGATTTTATTGCCCATTACAACCACCGGCGTTGTCACTCCGCCTCGAATAACCTGCCGCCAGTTACTTTTGAGGAAATGGCGGCTTAATACTCCTACGCAATGGTCCAAAAAAACTGGACCACTACAAGCTCGCTCCTACAGGTGCAATTGCAGCCTCCTGCATGGGGTGCCTTCCGGCCTGGACGGTGAAGTCTGCGACCTGCCTTGTCTGCCGCATTTCAGCACAGCACAACCCCTGTAGGAGCGAGCTTGCTCGCGAGCTCTTGGGGTTTGGTTGAAAAGCTCGCGAGACAAGCTCGCTCCTACAGGTGCCTTGTGATCTGGCTTATTTCGGCGGGGTTATATCCCGTTCCACCGGCCCGGCATCGGGATCGAATCCCTCCGGGAATTTGCCTTTAAGCTGCCAGGCAAAGGCAATGATCTCCGCCAGGGTGCGGTACAACTCCTGCGGGATGCTGTCCCCCAGTTCCATGCGCGCCAGTAATTTCACCAGCTCGGCATTTTCATAAATTGGCACTTCGTACTCGCGGGCCAGTTTGAGAATGGCTTCGGCCAGTTCATCGTCACCCTTGGCGGTGAGGGTGGGCGCTTGTTTGCCGTCGTATTTGAGGGCAATCGCCTGACGCGTTTCGGGCTCTGTGCTCATGCGGTTTCGTCGACCCAGCGTTGTTCCAGTGGGGTGTGGCCACCTTGCGGCGGGATGCCCTGGTGGCAATCGAGATCGGTCACGCTCAGCCCGGCATCGTTGAGACGCTGGCGTAACGTGCCCAGCTGGCTGGCGATCAGTTCTGCGGTACTGGCCCGTTGCGCCCAGAGCTGGCCCGACAGGTTGCCGCGAAGCAATTGCGCCTGTACATGCAAGGGGCCCAGCGGGCTCAGGTCGAAGGCCAGTTCCACCCGCCACAGCTGATCTTTGACTTCACGGCTTTCGGCCGTGTCTTGGGCTTGTTTCTCACCCGGATCTTCACGCTGAAACTTGATCTGCAGCGCAACTACGTCGTGGGCGTTGCGCATCGGTATTTCCAGTTGCCAGGTGGTCAGCAGGTTGCCATCAGCGGTTCGTCCGCTTTGCTCCAGGCTGGACAGTTGATGGCTTTGCAGGCGCGAAATGGCCGCCGCTGCGAGTTTCAGCAAATGTTCCAGGCTGTCTTCGTCTTCGCCACCGGGCAGTCCACGCTTGGGCAGCGGAAAGCCGCCAGGCTGGGGTTTGGCGCTGACCTGGCCGAGCATCCCCAGGGCATTGCGGACAAAGGTCGGCATGGCCTGGGCCTGGCTGCTGGCGGCCATGGCGGGGGTGAAAGCGGAGTTTGCAGGTACGCCCGGCAAGATCTGCGCAATCAGGCGCAGCAATGTGGCTTTCATGTCTGGAGCCAGGGCCTGGGTTTGGCCGTTCAGCAGTCTGGCCTCCAGAAAAGCGCCGCTATTGAGTAGGGCTGCTCCTAATGTTTTGGGGTTACTCAACTCTGCTGGCGTAGGCAAGCCTGCCAACAGCTTGTCGATGGAGGCGCGCAACGCGTCGGGCATGTTGTTGCTGGCCGGGAGTTTTTGCAGGGCGCTGAGCAGGCCTTCCAGTGAAGCCTGGCGACCTTGCTGCATGGCCAGTTGTTGCGCCACCGCCAGTTGATCCTGACGACCGCTCAGCGGGACAAAATTCAGGGTCTGTGCATCCTGCACCTGTGCACTCAGCAAGCTGCCCACGCGCAAGGGTTGGGGGCTGTCCACAGTCAGGGTGCTGCCGTTCAGGGCGCTGTTGAGCAGTGTGACCATTGAGCGATAGACCGCAGGCTGACCAGCGCTCTGGGCCAGCAGCTGGGTGGTCAGCACTTTGCCCTGCAGCAGGCTGCCCGCCGGCAATTGTTGCGGGTCAAGCCGGGTGAGGCTGGCCACGCCGAAGCTCAGGGCTTGCTGCAGGCTGATGGCCAGACTGCCGGGGCCGGGCTGGCTCACGGCGAGCAGGGTGCCCAGGGGCAGGGGTTGGAGGCTGCTGACTTGCACATTGGTCTGGCGCCCGCTATCGAGGGTCAATCGGAGCAGCAGCTGGAAGGCCGCATCCCCCTGTTTAAGTGATAACACTTGTGCCTGTGCACTTTGGCCGGGGCCGATCAGGCCCGGGAGAGGCTGCAGCAATTTGAGCGTTTCACCGCCCGTAATGCCAGGACGTACGGCGGTCGGCGCAGCGGGCAGGACGGGTGGAATTGTCATGTCGCCTTTCATCGTAACAGCCTGTCGAAATTGGCTCATTTAGAGTAGGGCATGGCATGTATAATGCTGCCCCGTCGTTCAGAGCGGGTGAAAACATCGCTATTGTTTGACCCAGCTCTCTGAAACAGGTCGCCAAAGCATTTATCCTGCATCATTTTAACGGCCGCGCCTCAGCCGACTTGAACCGTGAAGGCCTCAATTACGTGACCAGCCCTCTTTTAGAAGCCGTAGCACTCGCCTGTGAGCGCGACTGGCGGATGCTGTTCGAGAATCTCGAATTGCGACTCGCCAGCGGCGACATGTTACAAATCAGCGGGCCCAACGGCAGCGGCAAGACCAGCCTGTTGCGTTTGTTGGCGGGCCTGATGCAGCCGACGGCGGGTGAAGTCCGGCTCAATGGCCTGCCGTTGAGCAGTCAGCGAACGCAATTGGCCGGTAATCTGCTCTGGATCGGCCATGCTGCCGGTATCAAGGATTTGCTCACCGCGGAAGAGAACCTGGCCTGGCTCTGCGCCCTGCATCGCCCGGCCTCCCGTGACGCTATCTGGGCAGCGCTGGCTGCAGTGGGGCTCAAGGGTTTTGAAGATGTACCGTGCCACACCTTGTCCGCAGGTCAGCAGCGGCGTGTGGCTCTGGCGCGGCTGCATCTGGACAGCCCGCCGTTGTGGATTCTCGATGAGCCGTTTACCGCGCTTGATAAACAGGGTGTGGCCCAGCTCGAAGAGCACCTGGCGAGTCACTGCGAACGCGGTGGCATGGTGGTACTGACCACTCACCACAACCTGACCCGGATGCCGGCCGGTTACCGCGATATCGACCTGGGGCATTGGGCTGTATGAGTGTGTTCGCAACCTTGGTGGCACGTGAAGCGCGTTTGCTGTTTCGCCGTCCGGCGGAACTGGCCAACCCTCTGGTGTTCTTCGCAATTGTGATCGCCATGTTCCCGTTGGCTGTCGGACCCGAGACTCAGTTGTTACAAACCTTGTCTCCGGGGCTGCTCTGGGTAGCTGCCCTGTTATCGGTTTTGCTCTCGCTGGACGGGCTTTTCCGCAGTGATTTCGAGGACGGATCACTGGAGCAGTGGGTCCTTTCGTCGCACCCCCTGCCTCTACTGGTATTGGCCAAAGTGCTGGCACACTGGGCGTTTTCCGGTCTGGCCCTGGTCATCCTGTCGCCGCTGCTGGCCTTGATGCTGGGGTTGCCGGTGGCCTGCCTGCCGGTCTTGCTGCTGTCGTTGTTGCTGGGTACGCCGGTCTTGAGCCTGCTCGGCGCTGTTGGCGCGGCGCTGACCGTGGGCCTCAAACGGGGTGGCCTGCTGCTGGCCCTGCTGATTCTGCCTTTATATATCCCGGTGCTGATTCTTGGCAGCGGCGCGTTGCAGGCGGCCTTGCAAGGCATGCCTGCAACGGGTTATCTGCTTTGGCTTGCAAGCCTGACCGCCCTGGCAGTAACCCTGACACCTTTTGCTATAGCCGCCGGCCTGAAAATCAGCGTCGGCGAATAATGAGGTCTGGCCCCATGGGGCCAGTAAAGACCCTGGCTTTGTCAACGACCCTCGGGCGTGGCAAAGCACCGTGATGGAAACAGCGTGATGAACTGGACTTGGTTTCACAAACTCGGCTCGCCCAAATGGTTCTATGCCATCAGCGGGCGTCTGCTGCCCTGGTTAAGCATTGCGGCAGCGTTGCTGATTACCTGCGGGGTAGTCTGGGGCCTGGCATTTGCGCCGCCCGACTACCAGCAGGGCAATAGCTTCCGGATCATTTATATCCATGTGCCGGCGGCGATGCTGGCCCAGTCCTGTTATGTGATGCTGGCGGTGTGCGGCGTGGTTGGCCTGGTCTGGAAGATGAAAATCGCCGACGTGGCCTTGCAGTGCGCAGCGCCCATCGGTGCCTGGATGACCGCCGTGGCGCTGCTCACCGGTGCGATCTGGGGCAAGCCGACGTGGGGCTCGTGGTGGGTGTGGGATGCTCGCCTGACCTCGATGCTGATCCTGCTGTTTCTGTACTTCGGCCTCATTGCCCTGGGCAATGCCATCACCAATCGCGACAGCGCGGCCAAGGCCTGCGCGGTATTGGCGATTGTCGGCGTGATCAATATCCCGATCATCAAATACTCGGTCGAGTGGTGGAACACCCTGCACCAGGGCGCGACCTTCACCCTGACCGAAAAACCGGCCATGCCGATGGAAATGTGGTTGCCATTGCTGCTGACGGTGCTGGGTTTTTATTGCTTCTTTGGCGCCGTGCTGTTGTTGCGCATGCGCCTCGAAGTACTCAAACGCGAGGCCCGCAGTAGCTGGGTCAAGGCCCTGGTATTGAAAGCGCTGGAGGGTGGACGATGAGCTTTGCGTCTTTCGGCGACTTTATCGCCATGGGCCATCACGCGGTATATGTCTGGTCGGCCTATGGCATTTGCCTGGCAGTGCTGGGGTTGAACGTAGCGCTGCCGATTGTGGCGCGCCGGCGTTATCTGCAACAAGAGGCGCGTCGTTTGCGCCGGGAGAACTCGAAGTGAATCCGCTGCGCAAAAAACGTTTGATCATCATCCTGGCAATTCTGGTGGGGGTAGGCATTGCCGTTGCCCTGGCCTTGAGTGCCCTGCAGCAGAACATCAACCTGTTCTACACCCCGACCCAGATCGCCAATGGCGAAGCCCCGCTGGACACCCGCATTCGTGCCGGCGGCATGGTGCAAGCCGGTTCGCTGAAACGCTCTGGCGACTCGCTGGACGTGCAGTTCGTGGTCACCGATTTCAACAAGTCCGTAACCATCGCTTATCGCGGCATCCTCCCGGATCTGTTCCGTGAGGGGCAGGGCATCGTCGCCCTGGGCAAGCTCAACGCCCAGGGTGTGGTGGTGGCTGATGAAGTGCTGGCCAAGCACGACGAAAAATACATGCCGCCCGAAGTGACCAAAGCGTTGAATGAAAGTGGCCAGTCCGCGCCTGTACCGGCTAAAGAGGGTTAAGTAATGACGTTTGGACTGTTTGTTCCTGAATTGGGCCAGCTGGCCATGATTCTGGCCCTGTGCTTTGCCATCGTGCAGGCCATCGTGCCGCTGCTGGGTGCCTGGCGCGGCGACAAGTTGTGGATGAGCCTGGCGCAACCTGCCGCCTGGGGCCAGTTTGCCTTCCTGCTGTTTTCGTTCGGTTGCCTGACCTACGCCTTTATGAGTGATGATTTCTCGGTGGCGTACGTGGCGAGCAACTCCAACAGCGCGCTGCCCTGGTACTACAAGTTCAGCGCCGTGTGGGGCGCCCACGAAGGTTCGCTGCTGTTGTGGGCGATGATTCTGGGGGGCTGGACCTTCGCCGTGTCGATCTTCTCGCGCCAGTTGCCGCAAGTGATGCTGGCCCGGGTGCTGGCGATCATGGGCATGATCAGTATCGGCTTCCTGCTGTTTCTGATCATGACTTCGAATCCGTTCGTACGTCTGCTTCCGCAAATTCCTGCAAACGGCAATGACCTTAACCCGCTGCTGCAGGACATCGGTCTTATCGTTCACCCGCCGATGCTGTACATGGGCTATGTCGGTTTCTCGGTGGCCTTTGCCTTCGCCATTGCCGCCTTGCTCGGCGGTCGGCTGGATGCTGCCTGGGCCCGCTGGTCGCGTCCGTGGACCATCGTTGCCTGGGCCTTTCTCGGTATCGGTATCACCCTGGGTTCGTGGTGGGCGTATTACGAGCTTGGCTGGGGCGGCTGGTGGTTCTGGGACCCGGTAGAAAATGCCTCGTTCATGCCATGGCTGGTGGGCACTGCGCTGATTCACTCGCTGGCCGTGACCGAAAAACGCGGAGTGTTCAAAAGCTGGACCGTGTTGCTGGCGATTGCCGCCTTTTCGTTGAGCCTGCTGGGGACCTTCCTGGTGCGTTCCGGCGTGCTGACGTCGGTCCACGCTTTTGCCTCCGACCCCGAGCGCGGGGTGTTCATCCTGATTTTCCTGCTGTTTGTCGTAGGCGGTTCGCTGACCCTGTTTGCGTTGCGTGCACCGGTGGTCAAGAGCCACGTCAGCTTCAAGCTGTGGTCCCGCGAAACCTTGCTGCTGGGCAATAACCTGGTGCTGGTGGTGGCCGCTTCGATGATTCTGCTGGGCACCTTGTATCCGCTGATTCTGGATGCCATCAGTGGCGCCAAGATGTCGGTCGGCCCGCCGTATTTCAACGCCATGTTCATTCCACTGATGGGCTTGCTGATGGTGGTAATGGCCGTCGGCATGCTGGTGCGCTGGAAAGACACTCCGGTCAAATGGCTGCTGAGCATGCTGACCCCGGTGCTGCTGGGCAGTGCGGCGCTGGCGGCGATTGCCGGCGTAGCCTATGGCGACTTCAACTGGGCGGTGATCACCACCTTTATGCTGGCGGCCTGGGTGTTGCTGGCCGGGGTGCGCGACATTGGCGACAAAACCCGTCACAAAGGCCTGATCAAAGGCATGCGCAGCCTGACCCGCAGCTACTGGGGCATGCAGATCGCCCACCTGGGGATTGCGGTCTGCGCGCTGGGCGTGGTGTTGTCGAGCCAGAACAGTGCCGAGCGCGACTTGCGTCTGGCGCCGGGCGAGTCCATGGAACTGGGTGGTTATCACTTCATTTTTGAAGGTGCCAAGCATTACCAGGGCCCCAACTTCACATCGGACAAAGGCACGGTACGGGTGATCCGTAACGGCAAGGAAGTCAGCGTGCTGCACCCGGAAAAACGTTTGTACACGGTGCAGAACTCGATGATGACCGAAGCCGGGATCGATGCCGGCTTTACCCGTGACCTCTATGTAGCACTGGGTGAACCGCTGGATAACGGTGCCTGGGCCGTACGGGTGCATGTCAAACCGTTCGTGCGCTGGATCTGGTTCGGCGGCCTGCTCACAGGCTTTGGCGGTTTGCTGGCAGCGATGGACCGGCGTTATCGGGTCAAGGTTAAAAGCCGCGTGCGTGAAGCATTGGGCATGACAGGAGCCACCGTATGAAGCGCTGGTTGATGCTGGTTCCGCTGGCCGTATTTCTGGGCATGGCGTGGTTTCTCTACAGAGGCCTGTACCTGGACCCCACCGAATTGCCCTCGGCAATGATCGACAAACCGTTCCCGGCCTTCAGCCTGCCAGCGGTCGAGGGTGACAAGACCCTGACCGAGGCCGACCTCAAGGGCAAGCCGGCGCTGGTCAACGTGTGGGCCACCTGGTGCATTTCGTGCCGGGTCGAGCACCCGGTGCTGACCAAACTGGCCGAGCAGGGTGTGGTGATTTACGGCGTCAACTATAAGGACGTGAATGCCGACGCCAAAAAATGGCTCAAGGACTTTCACAATCCCTACCAGCTGGACATCAACGATGCAGACGGCTCCCTGGGCCTGAACCTCGGGGTGTACGGTGCGCCCGAGACCTTCCTGATCGACAGCAAGGGCATCATTCGCCACAAGTTTGTCGGTGTGATCGATGAAACCGTTTGGCGCGAACAACTGGCCAGCCGCTATCAGGCGCTGGTTGACGAGGCCAAGCCATGAAGCGCTGGTTAGCGGCAGCAGCCCTGGGCCTGGCCCTGAGCGGCGTGGCCCAGGGGGCCATCGACACCTATGAGTTTGCCAATGATGCCGAACGCGCGCGTTTTCGTGAGCTGACCCAGGAACTGCGTTGCCCCAAGTGTCAGAATCAGGACATTGCCGACTCCAATGCACCGATCGCCACCGACCTGCGGCGCGAGATCTACCGCATGCTGGGCGAGGGCAAGGACAACCAGCAAATCCTCGACTTCATGGTCGCGCGCTACGGCGATTTCGTGCTCTACAAGCCGGCCCTGACCAGCAAGACCGCAGTGCTCTGGTTTGGCCCGTTCGCCTTGCTGCTCGGTGGCCTGGTGCTGATCGGGGTGATTGTCGGTCGCCGTCGTCGAGCCCCGCAGGCTGCAGGCTCGGACACACTTTCTGTCGAAGAGCGTCAGCGCCTCGACACTTTGCTGGATAAAACCAAAGATGATTGATTTCTGGCTCGCAGCAGGCTTGCTGCTACTCA
This sequence comes from Pseudomonas paraversuta, assembly GCF_904067025.1. NCBI lineage: Bacteria > Pseudomonadati > Pseudomonadota > Gammaproteobacteria > Pseudomonadales > Pseudomonadaceae > Pseudomonas > Pseudomonas paraversuta. The sequence goes on along the minus strand of NZ_CAJFDA010000001.1, from coordinate 3,279,751 downwards.
TTGCCCTCAGTTTTTTATTGATTCCGGTACTGCGCGGGCGTCGTGCCCAGCGTGAAGAAGACCGTACCGCGCTCAACGTGGCGTTGTATCAGGAGCGTCTGGCTGAATTGCAGCAGCAGCTTGAAGAGGGCGTATTGAACGCCGGGCAGCTGGAAGCCGGGCGTGCCGAAGCCGCCCGGGAATTGCTGGCAGACACTGAAGGCGTGGCCCCGGCGCGGGTTTCCAGCCTGGGCAAAGCCTTGCCACTGCTGGCAGCGATCATGGTTCCGGTATTGGGTCTGGGCCTGTACCTGCACTATGGCTCCAGCGATAAAGTCGAGCTGACCCGCGAATTCTCGCAACCGCCGCAATCCCTTGAAGAGATGGTCGCGCGCCTGGAGCGTGCTGCGGCAGCGCAGCCGGACTCGGCCGAAGGCCTGTATTTCCTGGGGCGTGCCTATATGGCGCAAAACCGCCCGGCCGACGCCGCCAAAGTGTTTGAGCGCACCGTGGCCCTGGCCGGCCGTCAGCCGGAGTTGTTGGGTCAGTGGGCCCAGGCGCAGTACTTTGCCGATGACAAACAGTGGAGCGACAAGACCCAGGCGCTGACCGATGAAGCCCTGAAGGCCGATCCGAAAGAAGTCACCAGCCTCGGTCTGCTGGGTATCGCCGCCTTTGAAGGCAAGCGTTATCAGGAAGCCATCACCTATTGGCAGCGTCTGCTCAACGAACTGCCCCAGGGTGACAAGTCCCGTGAAGCGCTGGAAGGCGGCATCGAACGTGCTCGTCAGCAGTTGCTGGCCAGTGGTGGCAAAGTCGAAGAGGCCCCTGCGGCCAAGGCCCGGGCTTCGATCAAGGTCAGTGTCGATCTGGCTGATGCAGTCAAGGCCCAGGTCCTGCCGGGTGACAGCGTCTTCATCTTCGCCCGTGCAGTCTCAGGCCCGCCGGCACCCCTGGCGGTCAAGCGCGTGACCGTGGCCGACCTGCCGATCACCGTTGAACTGGGTGATGTCGACGCAATGATGCCGCAATTGAAACTGTCCAACTTTCCTGAAGTCCAACTCATGGCACGCATCTCCCGCGCCGGCCAGCCAACAGCCGGCGAGTGGATAGGGCGGGGCAAACCGCTGTCCAGCAGCACCACGCAGCTGCAACAGCTGACCATCGACAGTCCGGACAAATAACCGGGAACCCCCAGGAGCGAGCTTTTTCAAAGCGGCAACGAAAAGCTCGCTCCTGCAGGGCAATCAATGACAAGAGAATTATCCATGGCCGTCCTTGTACGCATCACTGTGCTCAGTCTGGTTTTAGGCCTCAGTGCCTGTGCGGTTCATCAGCCCTATGAACCCTCGGCGCCATCGACGCCCGCTCCGCAACCCGCGCCGCAGCCTTCGGGTCAGCCGTTGCCGGACATGCCCATCCCCAAGCCGCCCAAGCCGCTGCCGCGGACTTCGGCCACCTTCGCGCCGCCACCCGGTGGCCCGAGCCATTGGGATGCGCGCATGGGGGTCTATGTGCTGGATGACCAGACCAACATCTTCTATCGCCAGCGTGCCTACTACCGTTGGGACAATGGCTGGAGCCGGGCAGTCAGCCCCAATGGCCCGTGGGAAGAGACCGACACCAGCGGTGTTCCGCCGGGGTTGAGCCGGCAGTTCAAGTGATGTAGTAACGGCGGCCCTCGGGTCGCCGTTTTTGTTTATGGGACTGCAACCGGCAATCCCCGCCCCAAGCCTGTTATAATTCCCGGCTGTCGGTGTCAGGCCTTGTGCCTTGGATACCGACTCATCTTCCGGCTCTTGCCGGCCATTGCTGCAAGCACAGGGTTCAACGTGCTGGCGCACGCTTTACCTTTGGACCTGGGTCGCCCTTTGCGTCCCGTCCCTTGTCAGCCTTCATGAAAACAACCCAGCGGACCACTGTCCGTCGCTGCCTGCCTGTCAGGAAACCCGGGTTGTTTTGCGCCTGCCTTTATCGGCCTTTCGTTGCGACTGTGACGACTGTGGCGCACATAAAAAGGAGAAAGGAATGTTTCAACTTTCCACCCCCACCGTGTTGCTGCTTCTGTTCTGTTTCTATGGCCTGACCTTTCTGGTGTCGTTGCGCGTCGGGCGCAAGGACGAAAACGTCGACGGTTATATGGTCTCCAATAATTCCATTGGTTTCGGCATGGCGGCTGCCAGCATGACCGCCACCTGGATCTGGGCGGCCTCGTTCTATGCCGCTGCCAGCTCAGGCTACAAGTTCGGTCTTTCGGGGGCGCTGCATTACGGCTTCTGGGGCGCGCTGATGATTCTGTTTATCTACCCCTTCGGCCGGCGTTTTCGCGAGCTGGCACCCAAGGCCCATACCCTGGCGGAAATCATGCATGCCCGGCACGGGCGCTCCAGCCAGATGATTCTGGCGGGCTCCAATATTGTCGGGAGCATGATCAGCCTGATGGTCAACTTCACCGCCGCCGGGGCGCTGGTGGCGGTACTCTCGCCCTTGAGCTTTATCCACGGGGTCTTGATCGCAGGCTTCGGGATTCTGGGCTACACCATCTGGTCGGGTTTTCGCTCTTCGGTGCTGACGGATTTCGGTCAGTTGATCGCCATGATCTTCGCGGCCGTGGTGATTATTCCGATTATTTTCTTCCAGCTCGGCGGCCCGGAATTATTTGCCCGGGGCATGCCGAATATTTCTGCCGAACAAGCGAGTTTTTACTCGAAAACCGCGATTCTGGAACAGGGCGCCCCCTATTTTGTCGCGGTGCTGGCGTATGCCATTGGTAATCAGACCATCGCCCAGCGGCTGTTCGCGGTGCGTGAAGACCTGATGAAATCGACCTTTGTCACGGCTACCATCGGCTATGCCTCGATCGTGATCGGCCTTGGCATGCTGGGTTTTCTGGCATTGCTGGCCGGTGTGCAACCGGTGGACGGCGACCTTAACAACCTGATCCCGCAGATGGCCTCGACCTACTTGCCACCTTTTGCGGTCGGGCTGTTTTTCATCATGGTGATTGGCTCGCTGTCGTCCACTGCCGATTCGGATCTGTCGGCGTTGTCGGCACTGGTGATGACCGACGTCTATGGCAAAAATATGGCCAAGGGCAAACCCAATCCTAAAACCATGTTGTTCGTCGGGCGCATGACCATGGTGGTGGCGACGATGCTCGCGGTGGTTTTCGCCAGTCTCAAGCTGGACATCCTGACCATGCTGATTTTTGTCGGCGCACTGTGGGGAGCCATCGTGTTCCCGGTAATCGCCAGCCTGTACTGGGGGCGCATCACCAATGCCGCCTTCACCAGTGCGGCCATTGCCGGTTTTGTCATGTTTCTGGTGGCGCGCTTCGAACTGCTGGAACTGCAGGGAGTGGTGGCCCTGTTCTTCGAACTCTTTGCATCGGTCGGTGGCGGGGTAGTCATAGGTTTGATGGCCTTTGGTTTCTTCGGACGCAAGGTCGGATTCACCTTGGGCGGCTTGGCGTTTCTGGTGCTTGCACCCTTTGCCTTTGGCTTCTTGCGCGACTACCCGGTTTTGCTCAGTTCACTCACTGCCTACGGCATCAGTACCGTGGTCTGTGTACTGGTGAGTTTGCTGTCCAACGAAAACTTTGATTTCGACTGCATCAATGAGCGTGTGGTGGCCTTCCACTACAACCCTGTGCCCGAAACCTCGGATAAACCTGCAATTGAACAAGGAGATTCCCCATGTCCAGCTACGCGTTAACCCTTTATGTAATGATCTGGCCGGTGATAGCGGCGGGCGTGATGATCACCCTGTGCGTCAGCGTGTACCGCGATATGCGCAAGGCCAGACGTGACGGCACCGACCTGGTGTAAATCGTTCCGTGGTGCGGGCAAGTGCCGTGCGCTTGCCCGCATGCGCATTAAAACGCGGCCTTGCCTACCGAGGCACCGCCGTCGACAAACAGGGTCTGGCCGGTGATGAAGCCGCTGTTCTCCGAGAGCAGGAAGGCAATTGCCGAGGCAATTTCCTCGGGTTGTCCCAGACGTGCCATCGGCACTCCGGCCAGATAGCGGGCTTCGCCTGCCGAACCCGGCGGGTTATTGGCACGGAACAGTTCGGTTTCGGTAGGGCCCGGGGCCACGGCGTTCACGGTGATCCCGCTTTGCGCCAGCTCCAGTGCCCACGAACGGGTGAAGCTGACCAGTGCGGCTTTGGCCGCGGCATAGGCGGTGCGTTGAGCGATGCCCAGCACCGTCAGGCTGGAAATATTGACAATCCGGCCCCAGCCCCGTGACTGCATCCCCGGCAGCAAAGCCTGGGTGGCTTGCAGCGCCGAGTGCAGGTTGACCCGCATTACGTCATCAAACGCATCCAGATCGATTTCACCCAGTGCTTGAGGGCGAACCAGCCCTACGTTATTCACCAGCCCGTCAAACGCAAAGCGTTCGCTGAGTTCCCCTAGCACCTGGGCGCTACGTTCGCGGTCGGCCAGATCCAGCGCCACCAGCGTGCCGGGAAAGCTCGGGTCATCGGCATTGCGGGCGATGCCCACCACGGTATGCCCGGCTTGCGCCAGCCAGGTTGCCAGGGCGCGACCGATACCTTTGCTGGCACCAGTGATGAGGAAGGTACGTGCAGTCATGCTGTGCTCCTGAGTTAAATCTGCAGCGATGATACCGGTTTGCCATTGACCCTGTAGGAGCGAGCTTGCTCGCGAGCTTTTTCAACGCAGCAACAAAAAGCTCGCGGGCAAGCCCGCTCCTACAGTGCGGGGGGCCATGGTAGGCTGCGATTTATTCGAAAACAGGAGGTCGCAGTGAGCCAATTTGAATTCAAACAAGTGGATGTTTTCAGCACGGTTGCCCTCAAAGGCAACCCGGTGGCGGTGGTGTTGAACGCGGACAGTCTGACCGATCAGCAAATGGCCGACTTTGCGCGCTGGACCAACCTCAGTGAAACCACTTTCGTCCTCAAACCGCAAAACCCGGAAGCAGATTACCGCCTGCGGATTTTCACCACCCTCAGGGAGCTGCCCTTTGCCGGGCACCCGACGTTGGGCAGTTGCCATGCCTGGCTGGAAGCAGGTGGCAAGCCGCGGGGTGAAGAAATCATCCAGGAATGCGCCGTGGGCCTGATCCGGGTTCGTCGCCAGAATGGACAGCTGGCTTTCACTGCACCGCCTCTGCTGCGCGACGAAGCCCTGGATGACGACCTGCTGCAGCGCATCTGCCGTGGCCTGGGGATCGACACCCGGGCGGTGGTGCAGGCCCGCTGGATCGACAATGGTCCCGGCTGGCTGGGGTTGCTGCTGCGCGATCGCGAACAGGTGCTGGCGCTGAAGCCGGACTTTTCACAGTTGCATAATCGGGTGGTCGGCGTAGTCGCCCCGTGGAACCCCGAGCGCGACGGCACTGAAGCGCAATTTGAAGTCCGTGCCTTCGTTGCCGGTGACGGCATGTCGGAAGATCCGGTGACCGGCAGCCTGAATGCCGGGCTGGCGCAATGGTTGATTGGCGCGGGTATTGCTCCGTCGCGCTATGTGGCCAGCCAGGGCACGGCCATGGGCCGGGAAGGGCGGGTATCGATTGAGAAAGTCGGCGCCGATATCTGGGTCGGCGGTGCCGCAGTGACCTGCATCAACGGCTCGCTGACGCTTTGACCGGCAGCCGCCGGCTCAAGTGCTTTTAGCTTTCACCGCCCGCTTTGGCTTTGCCCTGGCGGGCGCTGCCTTACGTTTTTTCTTCCACGCCGGCGCCATGCCCGCCGGGCTGGCCGGGCTGGCCGGGCCGCTGATGGTCATGGTCATGCCACTGCAGCGGGCGATGTGTTTGCTCATCCACGCCGCCTGTTTGGCGACGAAGGTCTCCAGGGTCATTTCACCGCTTTGCACCATGTCCAGCGCTTGTTCCCAGATGGCAGTGGTGCCGGGGTCGGCGATGGCGCGGGGCACCGCATCGATCAGGCTGAAGGCCGGCGCAGTGGCGGCCAGGGCCTTGCCGTTTTTGATCAGGTAGCCACGATCCAGCAGCCCCTGAATGATCCCGGCGCGGGTGGCCTCGGTGCCGATGCCGGTGGTGTCCTTGAGCTTTTGTTTTAACAGCGGGTCCTGCACCAGTTTGGCGACGTTTTTCATTGCCTTGATCAGGTCGCCTTCGGTGAAAGGCTTGGGTGGCTGGGTCCACAGGTCTTTGAGGTGGACGTTGGCAATGGCGCAGTCCAGACCCTCGCGCAAAATCGGCAATGGTTGCGGGGCCGCAGCTTCGCGACCCCTGGCCGGAGCCAGGGCCTCGGGCAGGGCGCGTTTCCAGCCGGCTTCGACAATTTGTTTGCCCACGGCGCGCAGGGCCTGGCCGGCGCAATCGAAGTCGGCCTGGGTGCGATCGTATTCGTGGTTGGGCAGGAATTGCGCCAGATAGCGTGCGCGAATCAGGGTATACACCGCACGGTGTTTGCCCGTCAGGCGTTCCAGGTTTTTCGCCGCTGCCGTAGGAATGATGCCGTGGTGAGCACTGACTTTGGCGTCGTTCCAGGCCCGGGAGCGGCGTTGCGGGTCGAGGTGTCCGGCCAGCGGTGCCAGGCTCGGGTCGGCTTGCTGCAGGGCGGCCAGAATCGATGCTGCTTCGCTGTGCTGGCTTTGCGGCAGGTAACCGCAGTCACTGCGTGGGTAGGTGACCACCTTGTAGGTTTCGTACAGCGCCTGGGCGATGTCGAGGGTTTCCTGGGCGCCGAGGCCGAGCTTTTTCGAACACACTTCTTGCAGGGTGCCGAGGTCGAATGGCAGTGGCGCGACTTCCCGCATGCGTTCGGTGCGCAATTTGCTCACCCGGGCACTGCTGGCGCTGTTGATGGCGTCGGCCGCCTGCTGGGCATGGGCCTGATTGAGGCAGCGATCCTGTTCGTCGCAGGTGTCGGGATCGGCCCGCCACTGAGCGGTGAACAACTGCCCGTCGTGTTTGAGCTGCACGTCGATGGCCCAGTAAGCCACGGGTACGAAGTCGCTGATGCTGCGATCGCGGTCGACCACCAGTCGCAGGGTGGGGGTTTGTACCCGGCCCACCGGCAGTACGCCCTGATAGCCGGACTGGCGCCCGAGGAGGGTGAACAGGCGGCTCATGTTCATCCCGATCAGCCAGTCGGCCCGCGAGCGGCCCAGGGCCGAGTGGTAGAGGTTAAAGGTTTCGCTGCCCGGCTTGAGGGCGGCCAGGGCCTTGCGAATAGACGCGTCATCCAGGGCTGACAGCCACAGGCGCTGGATCGGCCCGCGATAGCGGCAGTGCTCGACCAGTTCACGGGCGATCATTTCACCTTCGCGATCGGCGTCGGTGGCGATCACCAGTTCGCTGGCTTCGCCGAGCAGGCGTTTGACGGCCTTGAACTGGCTGGCGGTCTTGGGCTTGACGCGCATTTTCCACTTTTCGGGAATGATCGGCAGATCGGCCAGCACCCAGCGCTTGTAGCGCTCGTCGTAGGCATCGGGCGGGGCGGTTTCGAGCAAGTGACCGATGCACCAGGTGACGGTGACAGCGGGGCCCACCCAGCAGCCATCACCGCGTCGGCTGGCACCGAGCACGGCCGCAATATCTTTGGCCTGGGAAGGTTTTTCGCACAGAAACAGCCGCATAGCTCCACTCATTCATCATGCCGCACAGAAGGTGCACAGCATGGCAGAGAATGGCTGAAGGGCAACTGTTTTTACTGTGTTTTTGTACAGCCTTGAGGTGGTTGCCAACCAACCTGCAGGAGCGAGCTCTTCGTTGTGGCGTTGAAAAAGCTCGCGAGCAAGCTCGCTCCTACAGACAAGCTCGCTCCTACAGACAAGCTAGCTCCTACAGACCAGCTCGTGGGTGGGGGTTATTGACCGTTGTAGATCTGGTCGAACACGCCACCGTCGTTGAAGTACTTTTTCTGCACGTCGCGCCAGTCGCCGAAGGTTTTCTCAACCGACAGGAAATCGACTTTCGAGAAGCGGTCGTTGTACTTGGCCAGGATTGCCTGGTCCCGTGGACGCAGGTAGTTTTTGGCGGCGATTTCCTGACCTTCAGGGGACCACAGGTACTTCAGATATTCTTCGGCCGTTGCGCGGGTGCCTTTTTTGTCCACCACCTTGTCGACTACGGTCACTGGCGGCTCGGCTTCGGCCGATACGCTCGGGTAGATCACTTCGAACTGGTCGCGACCGAACTCGCGGGCGATCATTTCCGCTTCGTTTTCGAAGGTCACCAGCACGTCGCCGATCTGGTTGGTCATAAAGGTGGTGGTGGCTGCACGGCCGCCGGTGTCCAGTACAGGAGCCTGCTTGAACAGTTTGCCGACGAACTCCTTGGCCTTGGTTTCATCGCCGCCGTTCTTCAGAACATAGCCCCATGCCGAAAGGAAGGTGTAGCGGCCGTTACCCGAGGTTTTCGGGTTTGGCACTATCACTTGCACGCCATCCTTGAGCAGATCCGGCCAGTCTTTCAGGGCTTTGGGGTTGCCTTTGCGCACAATAAACACGGTGGCCGAAGTGAAAGGCGCGCTGTTGTCCGGCAGGCGGGTCACCCAATTTTGCGGAACCAGCTGGCCATTATCAGCCAGGGCATTGATGTCGGTGGCCATGTTCATGGTGATCACGTCAGCCGGCAGGCCATCAATCACTGATCGGGCCTGTTTGCTCGAACCGCCAAAGGACATTTGCACATTGAGCTTGGTGCCATGCTCGGCTTCCCAGTGTTTCTGGAACGCGGCATTGTAGTCCTTGTAGAAATCGCGCATCACATCGTAGGACACGTTTAGCAATGGCGGCGGGGTGGCTGCATGGGCAATGCTGCCGAGGGCCAGGCCAGCGGCCAGGATTGAGGCACTAAAAAGTTTTTTCACTGCGCATTCCTTGTTATAGGGAGCAATAGGGGCAAATTGCCAGCGACTATAGTCGCTGCCGCATAGGTCTTAAAAGATTAAAAAGCACTTTGGTTATGCATTTTTAGCATATAGAGCATTGCCGCAGCGTGAACAGAATGAGGCGGACTGTTCGTGACGTTGTTTCTTGCACGCCGGGCAGTCGTGCTGCAGTTGCTCGCCGCGCATGGCGTTGGCCAGTTCGGCGGTAAAAATACCGGTTGGCACGGCGATAATCGAGTAGCCCGTGATCATGACCATGGCCGAGATGACTCGCCCGAGGACGGTTTGCGGCACGATGTCACCGTAACCCACAGTGGTCAGGGTCACGATGGCCCAATAGATGCTCACAGGAATGCTGGTAAAGCCGTTCTCCGGGCCTTCAACCACATACATCAAGGTGCCGAACACGGTCACCAGGGTCGATACACCGACCAGGAAAACGATGATTTTCTGTTTGCTGCCCCGCAGGGCCGAGAGCAGGTAGTTGGCCTGGCTGAGGTACGGCACCAGCTTGAGCACCCGAAAGATGCGCAGCATGCGGATGATGCGGATGATCAGCAGGTACTGCGCGTCACTGTAATAAATCGCCAGAATGCCGGGTACGATCGCCAGCAGGTCCACCAGCCCGTAAAAGCTGAAGGCATAGCGCAGGGGCCTGGGTGAGCAATACAGGCGCAGGCCGTACTCCACGGCAAAGACAAAGGTGAAACCCCACTCGATGTAAGCCAGCAGATCGGCGTAGTCGCGGTGAATGCTGTTGATGCTGTCGAGCACCACCACCACCAGGCTGCACAGAATGATCAGTAACAGCGTGGTGTCAAAGCGCCGCCCGGCAGGCGTGTCAGCCTGAAAGACCATGACGTACAGGCGTTGACGCCAATCCTTGTTATTCATGTAGGTTGCTCGAGCCTTAAATGACAGAAGGTTCAAGGATTAACGCTCAATGCGCAACCTGCATTGCTCTTCGGATTTCGCCGCGGCGGGTCTGAGTACCCGCACACTGGAATGCACCAGCCAGCAGGCGAGAATAAATGGAGCGGTTAAAAGGGGCAGCCCCAGGGCAATGAATCCGGGGGTCAGGATCAGGGTCACGACGATACCGATCAATGGCAGCCAGGGTCGACGTCGCTGCTGGCTCAGGGCCAGGGCGGCCAGCACCGGGTTGTAGCCGCCGAGCCCGCTGAGCGCGGCACTGGTGTCCTGTTGATACAGACTGAATAAAAGACCTGCCAGCGATCCCGCCAATGCCCAGCCTGCGGCCCGCCAACTGCTCAGCCACAGCCCGAGCGCAATCAGCAACCCGGCCACGGGGTGTTGCAGCAACATGACCTGGCCAATGCCTTTGAGCACGGCCAGACCCAGGGTCAGGCCATTGAGTGGCAGGTCGTGATTCAGGGGTTGGGCCGGCGGGTTGTGCAGGTGCAGCAGGATCCAGCCCAGCCCGACAAAGGGCGCGGTATAGGCCAGAAGGCTTTGCCCGTCTGCCGCGCGTTTGAGCCACTGGTGAATCAGCATGGTACTCAGGCCGGCACTGGCGATGATCAGCAGCGGCAACAGGGCCGACCATTGCAGTTGGTGGCTCAGCAACATGCCCAACAGAATGCCGTTGTAGCTATAGAGGCCTGCCTGGCGTTCGGCCTTGGGATAGTCACGGCGTTGCGCAGTCAAGAGCCCGGCAATCCCTCCCAGCAAGGCGCCACTGAGCAGGCCCGGGGCACTGACCAGAATTGCCAGCAAGCACAAAACCCCGCACAGCGGCTGGCGCTGGAGGAAGATCTGACTGAACCCCGCGCACAGAGCGGTGGCCCAGTCAGGGCATGCAGGACTGAGTTGGTTTGAGCCCATGATGAGTTCCGTGGCACGCGGAGGGGGTAGTCGCTGCCGAGGCACGAAGGCTGCGAGCTCTTGGTGGTCAGCGCTTGGCGGTTAGCGGTTAACTGCTAACCGCCAAGCGCGGTCCTGCGGCCCGCATCGCTGTCTTCGTGCCTCGTCAGCGTCAGGTTTATTTGTCGCGGATCGAGAAGTTGGCCATGTGCTCCAGGCCCTTGATCAGTGCCGAGTGATCCCAGTTGCTGCCACCCAGGGCGGCGCAGGTGCTGAACACTTGTTGTGCGTTGGCGGTGTTGGGCAGGTTGATCCCCAGCTCGCGGGCACCGGCCAGCGCCAGGTTGAGGTCTTTCTGGTGCAGGCTGATGCGGAAGCCCGGATCGAAAGTGCCTTTGATCATGCGCTCGCCATGCACTTCGAGGATTTTCGAAGAGGCAAAACCGCCCATCAGGGCCTCGCGAACCTTGGCCGGGTCAGCGCCGTTTTTGGCGGCAAACACCAAGGCTTCAGCCACCGCCTGAATGTTCAGGGCGACGATGATCTGGTTCGCCACTTTGGCGGTCTGACCGTCGCCGTTGCCGCCGACCAGGGTGATGTTTTTGCCCATGCTCTGGAGCAGGGACAGGGCGCGGGCGAAGGTCTTTTCGTCGCCGCCGACCATGATGCTCAAGGTGCCTGCCTTGGCCCCGACTTCACCACCGGAGACCGGTGCGTCCAGGTATTGCGCGCCTTTGGCATTGATCTTTGCGGCGAAGGCTTTGGTTGCAGTGGGGGAGATCGAGCTCATGTCGATCACCACTTTGTTCGGGCTCAGGCCGGCAGCGATGCCGTCCTCGCGGAACAGCACGTCCTCGACCTGGGGGGTGTCCGGGACCATGACGATGATGAACTCGGCCTCCTGGGCGACTTCTTGCGGGCTGGCCAGGGCGACCGCGCCAGCGGCCACCAGATCGGCAGGAGCTGCACCGTGGTGGGTGGACAGGAACAGGCTGTGCCCGGCCTTTTGCAGGTTGCTGGCCATGGGTGAGCCCATGATGCCGGTGCCGATAAATCCGATTTTAGCCATGACAAATCCTCTTGTTTTTATTTGCAGCTGATGCAGGTCCGTGGGAGCTGGCTTGCCAGCGATGCGGTGTTTCCGTTTTCGCCGGGTGATCCAGTCGCTGGCAAGCCGGCTCCCACAAAAGACCCGTAGTCGCGCTTAAACCGCGTTGTGGGTTTTGAGCCACGCAAGACCGGCTTCGGTGCTGGTCAGCGGCTTGTATTCGCAGCCGACCCAGCCTTGATAGCCAATACGGTCAAGGTGCTCGAACAGGAAGCGATAATTGATCTCGCCGGTGCCGGGTTCGTGGCGCCCCGGGTTGTCGGCCAGTTGGATGTGGTTGATCTGCGGCAGGTGCGCCTGCATCGTGCGGGCCAGATCTCCTTCCATGATTTGCATGTGGTAGATGTCGTATTGCAGGAACAGGTTGGCACTGCCGACCTTGTCCTGAATGGCCAGTGCCTGCTTGGTGTTGTTCAGGTAGAAGCCCGGAATGTCGAGGGTGTTGATCGATTCCATCACCAGCCTGATCCCCGCCGCCTGCAGCTTGTCGGCGGCGTACTTGAGGTTGCTGACCAGGGTTTTTTCGACCTCGGCCTCGGCCACGCCCTGGGGGCGAATTCCGGCCAGGCAGTTGATCTGGTCGTTGCCCAGGACTTGTGCATAGGCGAGGGCCAGATCGACCCCCGCGCGAAATTCTTCAACCCGGTCCGGGTGGCAGGCAATGCCGCGCTCGCCCTTGGCCCAGTCACCGGCCGGCAGGTTGAACAGCACCTGGGTCAGTTTGTTGGCGTCGAGCTGGGCCTTGATCTCGGCGGAGCTGTAGTCGTAAGGAAACAGGTATTCAACGCCGTGGAAACCAGCATTGGCAGCCGCTTGAAAACGGACAAGGAAATCCTGTTCGGTGAACAGCATGGACAGGTTGGCGGCAAAACGCGGCATGGTGAACTCCTGTGAAAAGGGGATGCCCCTCCCCGAAGTGAGAGGGGCGCAGTCAGTCAGTCAAGCATCGAAATGGCGGTCGGCGCGTCGTTGCCTACCAGCGCCAGGTCTTCAAATTCATTGACTGCGTTGATTTCAGTGCCCATCGAAATGTTGGTCACACGCTCCAGAATGATTTCCACCACCACCGGTACGCGGAATTCCTTGATCAGCTCTTGAGCCTTGCGCAGTGCCGGCTGGATGTCGTTCGGTTCGAAGACCCGCAGTGCCTTGCAGCCCAGGCCCTGGGCGACGGCTACGTGGTCGACGCCATAGCCGTTGAGCTCCGGAGCATTGAGGTTATCGAAAGACAGCTGCACGCAGTAGTCCATTTCAAACCCGCGCTGTGCCTGGCGAATCAAGCCCAGGTAGGAGTTGTTCACCACCACATGGATGTACGGCAAGTTGAACTGTGCGCCGACGGCCAGCTCTTCGATCATGAACTGGAAGTCGTAGTCGCCGGACAGGGCCACGACATTGCGCTGCGGATCGGCCTTGACCACCCCCAGGGCTGCCGGAATGGTCCAGCCCAGCGGGCCGGCCTGACCGCAGTTGATCCAGTGGCGCGGTTTGTACACGTGCAGGAATTGCGCACCGGCAATCTGCGACAAACCGATGGTGCTGACGTAGCAGGTGTCTTTGCCGAACACCTGGTTCATCTCTTCGTACACCCGTTGCGGTTTGACCGGCACGTTGTCGAAGTGGGTCTTGCGGTGCAGGGTGGCTTTGCGCTGCTGGCAGTCTTGTAGCCAGGCGCTGCGGTTTTTCAGGATGCCGGCGGCTTTCCATTCCCGGGCTACTTCAAGGAACATCCTGAGCGCCGAGCCGGCGTCGGAAACGATGCCCAGGTCGGGAGTAAATACCCGGCCAATCTGGGTCGGTTCAATGTCGACGTGGATGAATTTGCGGCCTTCGGTGTAGACATCGATCGAGCCGGTGTGGCGGTTGGCCCAGCGGTTGCCGATGCCCAGCACCAGGTCGGATTTGAGCAGGGTGGCGTTGCCGTAGCGATGGGAGGTTTGCAGGCCGACCATGCCCACCATCAGCGGGTGATCGTCGGCAATGGTGCCCCAGCCCATCAGGGTTGGAATGACCGGGATCCCGGTCAGCTCGGCAAACTCCACCAGCAGTTCACTGGCGTCAGCGTTGATCACACCACCGCCACTGACCAGCAGCGGGCGCTCGGCCTGGTTGAGCAGGTGCAAGGCTTTCTCGGCCTGGATCCGGGTCGCCGTCGGCCTGGACAGCGGCATCGGTTCGTAGGCGTCGATATCGAATTCGATTTCTGCCATTTGCACATCAAACGGCAGGTCGATCAGCACCGGGCCGGGACGCCCGGAGCGCATTTCGTAAAAGGCCTTCTGGAAGGCATAAGGCACCTGGCCCGGCTCCATGACCGTGGTTGCCCACTTGGTCACGGGCTTGACGATGCTGGTGATGTCCACGGCCTGGAAGTCTTCTTTATGCATCCGCGCACGCGGGGCCTGGCCGGTGATGCACAGAATCGGGATCGAGTCGGCAGAGGCGCTGTACAGGCCGGTCACCATGTCGGTCCCGGCGGGGCCGGAGGTGCCGATGCACACGCCGATGTTGCCGGCTTTGGTGCGGGTATAACCCTCGGCCATATGCGAGGCGCCTTCGACGTGGCGAGCAAGGACGTGATCGATGCCACCGACCTTTTGCAGGGCAGAGTACAGCGGGTTGATCGCGGCGCCCGGGATACCGAATGCGGTATCGACACCTTCGCGACGCATCACCAGAACGGCGGCTTCGATTGCTCTCATTTTGCTCATCGTTTTGTGCCTCTTACGTTTTATAATTGTATACAAGTGGCTGTTTGGCGAGTGTATTCATGCTCCGGTGCGCAGGTCAATGGGTTTTGTAGAATCAGTTTGTAATAGCCGATCCCCTTTGTAATAGGGCACAAGGCCTAGTGATTTAGGGTTTTTCATTTAAAAATTGTATACAAATAAATTATTTATTGTGTTCTATTGGTTGTATTGAGTTCGCCCATAGAGGCGCGCGAAAGGCTTTCCAATAACAAAATAAGGACGGCAACCATGAGTGCTTTAACCTTGAAAGTCGCTTTAGACCTGACCGCACAGGCCTTGAACACAGGGCGCCGGATAAGCGCCGCCCCATTGACCGTGGCGGTGCTGGACAGCGGCGGGCATTTGCTGGCGCTGCAGCGCGAAGATGGCGCCAGCCTGCTACGGCCCAGCATTGCCATTGGCAAGGCTTGGGGCGCGATTGCACTGGGTAAGGGCTCGCGTTTGCTGGCGCTGGATGCACAGCAGCGCCCGGCGTTTTTCGCCGCGCTGAACGGCATGGGCCAGAGTGACGTGGTGCCTGCGCCGGGCGGGGTACTGATTCGCGATGCTCAGGGGCAGGTGATAGGCGCCATGGGTATCAGCGGCGATACCTCGGATATTGACGAGCAATGCGCCATCAGTGCGATAGAAGCCCAGGGCTTGCGGGCGGATGCGGGGGTGGCGGTGTAGTCCGCTATTGGCTCGCCGCTTGTTGTAGGAGCGAGCTTGTCTCGCGATCTGTTTTAAAGGCTCGCGAGGCAGCTCGTTCCTACAGAGGGCAGGGGGTGGGCAGTCCTGTGCCTCGCGTCTGTTTTAAAAGCTCGCGAGGCAAGCTCGCTCCTACAGGGGCAGGGGCAGGGGCAGGGGATGGTCAGTCCGGTGCACATCCCTTGAGCACCAGGCGGATGATGGTCTGGGCCGCGGCTTCGTAGTCGCTGTCTTGCAGTTTGGCTTTGCCGGTGATGGCCGAGATCTGCCAGTCGAAGTCGGCATAGGTCTGGGTCGCTGCCCAGATACTGAACATCAGGTGATGGGGGTCGATCGGCGCAATCTGGCCACGGTCGATCCAGGTCTGGATGCAGTCAATGTTGTGTTTGGCCTGGACGTTCAACAATTGCACCTGCTGCTCGCTCAGGTGCGGGGCGCCATGCATGATTTCGCTGGCGAACACTTTTGACGCAAAGGGCAGGTCGCGGGAAATCATGATTTTGGAACGGATGTAATTGCTCAGTACGGCATTGGGTTCGCCGTCGGCATTGAACGGGGTCGATGCGCGCAGAATAGGGTCGATAATGCTTTCGAGGACCTCGCGATAGAGGTTCTCCTTGGATTTGAAGTAGTAGTAGACATTGGGCTTGGGCAAGCCTGCCTTGGCGGCGATGTCGCTGGTTTTGCTGGCGGCGAAACCCTTGTCAGCGAACTCTTCGCTGGCGGCACGCAAAATCAGTTCTTTATTACGCTCGCGGATACTGCTCATAAACCCGATATTTCCTTGCCTGGTTGGGCGGTCGGGCATGGTAGCACCGGGCTTGCGGGCTGCTCAAGATTGCAGCCTGAGGGCTGGCACGCGCTATGCTTGGCACCATTCAATCTGGAAGGGAAGTTTGCCCATGGCAGGCAGTAGTTTACTGGTGTTGCTCGACGATATCGCCGCAGTCCTTGATGACGTCGCGCTGATGACCAAAGTGGCCGCCAAAAAGACCGCCGGGGTACTGGGGGATGACCTTGCACTCAACGCGCAGCAGGTCTCTGGCGTAAGGGCTGACCGGGAGTTGCCGGTGGTGTGGGCGGTAGCCAAAGGTTCGTTTCGCAACAAGCTGATTCTGGTGCCCGCGGCGCTGGCCATCAGTGCGTTTGCGCCGTGGGCCGTGACGCCGCTGTTGATGCTGGGCGGTGCTTACCTGTGTTTTGAGGGTTTTGAAAAACTCGCCCATCCGTTTATGCACAGCAAGGCCGAAGATCAGGGCAAGCACCAGGCGTTGCAACAGGCGGTGGCCGATGCAGAAGTCGATCTGGTGGCTTTCGAGAAAGACAAGGTCAAGGGGGCCATACGCACCGACTTCATTCTGTCGGCCGAAATTATCGCCATCACCCTGGGGATCGTGTCCGAATCGCCGTTGCTGCAGCAGGTCGTCGTGCTCAGCGGTATCGCCATCGTGATGACGGTGGGGGTTTATGGCCTGGTGGGCGGCATCGTCAAACTGGATGACGCCGGCCTGTACCTGAGCCAGAAAACCGGTGATGGTGTGTGGTCAGGTTTCCAGCGCAGTTTCGGCCGCGGTTTGTTGAGTACCGCGCCGTACATGATGAAAAGCCTGTCGGTGATCGGCACCGCGGCCATGTTTATGGTCGGTGGCGGCATCCTCACCCACGGCGTACCTGCGGCCCATCACTGGATCGAAGGCTTGGCTGCAAGCAGCGCCCAGTGGCTGGGTGTGGTCTCGGCCATAGTCCCGACCCTGCTCAATGCAGTGGCCGGCATTGTTGCCGGCGCGGTGGTGCTGGCCGTGGTGGCGGGCGTGAGCAAGGTCTGGCGCGCCATCAAAGGCTAGGACGAACCGTGGTGCTGCGTTGCAACAAGCGATAACCCAGTACGGCAACCAGCAGCATCACGCTCCCCGCCGCCAGCGATACGCCAAACCCGGCCTGGGCACCGTAAGCATCAATGACCCAGCCGCCAAGCACGGCGCCCAGGGCAACCCCCATGCCCAGGCCGGTGATCATCCAGGTCAGGCCTTCGGTGAGCTTGGCCGGCGGCACTATGTTTTCCACCAGGCCCATGGCGGTAATCAGGGTCGGGGCGAAGAACAGCCCGGCGACAAACATGGCGCCGGCCAGGGTGGCGATGCTGTCGGCCCACATCAGCGGCACCATGGTCAATGCGGTGGCCAGCGCACCCAGCAGGAACAGTTTGGGCAACGGCATGTTCAGCTTGAGCGTGCCGAACACCAGTCCGACGATGCACGATCCCAATGCGTACACCGACAGCACAATACTCGCGGCGGCGGGTTGGCCTTGCTGTTGGGCGAAGGCAACACTGACCACATCCACGGTGCCGACAATCGTCCCCAGCCCCAGCAATGCCAGGAGCAATATCATCACTGCACCCTGACTCAGAACGGTGCCGTTGTTGTCGGCGCTGCGCGGGTGCACGGGTGGCTCGGTTTTGCGTTGCAGTACAAATGCAGTGACCCCGATCGCGAGGAAAATGGCGGCCGCCAGAGGGCCGGCCTGGGGAAACAGCGCCACGCTCAGCCCTACGGAAATCGGCGGGCCAATAATAAAACTCACCTCATCGAGTACCGATTCGAACGAGAACGCGGTATGCAGTTTGGGCGAGCCGCGAAACAACTCGGTCCAGCGTGCGCGGACCATCGCCGACATGCTGGGAATGCAGCCGGCCAGCGCGGCGAAGACGAAGAGAGTCCAGTCCGGCGCCGCGAAATGACTGCACAGCAGCAATGCCAGCAACGCCCCCACGCCGATGGCGCTAATGCCGGGCAGCACGCGGCCCTGGCCGTATTGATCGACCCAGCGCGAGATCTGCGGTGCCAGCAATGCCATGGACAAGGCAAAGGTTGCTGCCACGGCACCAGCCAGCCAGTAGGAGTCGCGCAGTTGCGCCAGCATGGTAATGATGCCGATCCCGACCATGGAAATCGGCATGCGGGCGAGCAGGCCCGCACCGCTGAAAGCCTTGGTGCCGGGGGCGCTGAAAATCTCGCGATAAGGGTTGGCCATACAAGCTCCGGAGCAGTCATCTGACCGCGTCACATACGCGGCGTATGCAGAAATATACGCATACGCTGCGTATGTCAATTAACATACGCGACGTATCTGAAATTAGGGGGACAGGCATGGCGCCCAAAGTGCGGTCACAAATGATTGAACAAACCCGTGGCAAGCTGCTCGATGCAGCGCGTCAGGCGTTTGGCTCGATCGGTTATGCGCAGACGTCGATGGATGAACTCACTGCTTCGGTGGGGCTGACCCGGGGTGCGCTGTATCACCATTTTGGCGACAAGAAGGGGTTGTTGCAGGCCGTGGTGCAGCAAGTCGATGCCGAGCTGGATGTACAGCTGGCAGAGGCCTTTGCGCGGGCGGCGAGCCCGTGGGACGGTTTTAAAGGGCGTTGTCGGATGTTTCTGGAAATGGCACTGCAGGTGGAGGTGCAGCGGATCATGCTGCGCGATGCGCCGTCGGTGCTGGGGTCGCAGTACCTGCAGAGCAGCCAGTCGGACTGCAGCGCTTCAATGGCGGCGATGCTGCAAGGCTTGATGGACACCCGGGTGATTCAGGCCACCGATCCCGAAGCCCTGGCACGGTTGATTCAGGGTGGCTTGATGGACCTGTCGTTCTGGATTGCCGGGGCCGACAACCCGCCACAGCGTCTGGCGGCGTCTCTGGACAGCCTGGACCTGATGCTGCGCGGGTTGCTGCTGGCGCCCCAGGCGCAGTGAAGCGCCCGGGGCCCGGGTATCAGAAGTGGTACTTGACCAGCAGGCTCGCAGTGTCCTGATTGGTTTTGAACGCGCCGCTGTCTTCGATGCCGTATTTGTTTTTCCAGTAGTCGTATTCAATACCGACGTA
This sequence comes from Pseudomonas paraversuta, assembly GCF_904067025.1. Taxonomy (NCBI): domain Bacteria; kingdom Pseudomonadati; phylum Pseudomonadota; class Gammaproteobacteria; order Pseudomonadales; family Pseudomonadaceae; genus Pseudomonas; species Pseudomonas paraversuta. Next base: position 3,260,689 of record NZ_CAJFDA010000001.1, on the reverse strand, counting down.
CAGCTGCTTGGCGCCCCAGCTCAATGCCTTGCCCAGGTCATATTTGATCTGCGGGTTGAAGTGCAGGTTGGCGTGGTAGGTGCCGCGCGAGTTCTGGTCGTTGTCGACCACCCAGTCCATGTAGCCGTCGATCAGCACATCGGAATTGCCCAGGGGCAGGGTGTAGGACCACACCGGGGTGATCTGCCACACGCCACGGCCGGCACGGTTGCCTTCAGGGAAGCGCTGGTAGAAGTTCAGCTGGAAGTAGTCGAAGCCCGGTACGTTCAGGTCGAAACCCGGACCGATCAGGTAGGCATCGGTGTCGCCTTCGCCGAACTCGTAAGTCATGGCCAGCAGCACGTCTTTGATCGGACCGAACTCAAACTTCTGGTCGAAGATCTTGCCCATCGACAAACGCGGGGTGAACTCGCCGTAGTAAGTGTTCGGGCCTACGTTGCCATCTTTTTTACCGTTGTAAAAAATACGGTCGACGAAGAGAAAGTTGTCACCGTACTTCCAGCTGTCAGCGTGCTCGAAGGTCAGGGTCTGTTGAATTTTCGGGTTGACCTGGAAGTCCTTGCCGTACAAGTAAGTCAGGCTGTTGGTTTGCCATTGCAGCAGGTCGCCGGCAACTGCCGGTGCCCCGCCAAGCATGCTCCCCGCAAGCATCAGGCTGGTCAGAATGCGCTTCATTCGGTTGCTCCAAAAATTAAAAATTCTGCATTGATAAGAACGTAACGCTCTGTTCCGGCGCCTTGATTCCTCTGTTTAAAACTTGCCCTTTCGGTCAACTTTAATACCTGTAGCAAGTGCCGGGCCACGGCGGTTTGGCGGCCAACGTAAATCCCTCGGCTGTCGTCTGACAGTTGAGTGGATAGAGCGCTAAGGCGGCCGTAAACCCTTGGTTTAACTGTATTAAGTTGGCTTTGAAGTCAGCTTTGAACAACGCTCACCCGTGAGCGGGCGCGCAGGATACGGGCTCCGGGGCCGGTACTCAAGTGCCCTGTCATTGCGCATGTCGGGCAATCACAGGGCATCGCAGAGGCTTGATCTAGAAGTGCACTTTCACCAGGGCGCTGGCAGTGTTCTGATTGGTGTCCAGACGGCTGCTGCTATCGATGCCGTACTTGTCCTTCCAGTAACTGTATTCGATGCCGACATACAATTGTTTTACACCCAGATTGAGGGCTTTGCCCAGGTCGTACTTGATCTGCGGATTGAAGTGCAGGTTGGCGTGGTAAGTGCCCCGTGAGTTGCGGTCGTTGTCCACCACCCAGTCCATGTAGCCATCGATCAGCAGGTTGGAGCGGCCCAAGGGCAGGGTGTAGGAAAACGACGGAGTGATCTGCCAGGTTCCGGTGCCGGGACGCGGCCCTTCGGTGTGACGGCGATAGAAGTTGAGGGTGAAATAATTGAACCCGGGTACCGCCAGGTCAAAGCCCGGGCCGATCAGGTAGGCCTCGCTGTCGCCTTCGCCGTACTCGTAAGTCATGGCCAGCAATACATCCTTGACCGGACCGAACTCCAGTTTCCGCTCGAATATCTTGCCGAACGAAAGCCGCGGGCTGAACTCGCCGTAATAAGTGTGCGGACCTTTGTTGGGGTCGGCTTTGCCGTTGTAGAAAATCCGGTCGACAAACAGGAAGTTGTCGCCGTATTTCCATTTATCGGCATGTTCAAAGGTGAGGGTTTGCTGGATCGAAGGGTTGATCGCGAAATTCTTGCCGTACAGATACGTCAGGCTGTTGGTTTGCCATACAAACAGATCACCGGCCATGGCCTGACCGGCAGCCAGAAACCCACCCGCGAGCGTGATGCCCCAGTGTTTGCAGTTCATGGGTAATTCCCTTTTTTATTATTTTTAATACCGATGCGCCGATGCACTGTAGGAGCGAGCTTTTCGTTGCTGCGTTAAAAGCTCGCTCCTACAGACAGGCAGATGGGGCATCAGTGCTGATGCACGTGCCCGCTCATGGCGGCGCGACCGGCGCCGCCCAGCACATTGAACAACAGGTTCAGGCTGACCGCGCTGACGGCGGCCATGGCAATGCCGCTGTGGGTGATGGGGCCCATCCACAGTGGCAGGTGGGCGAAGAACTCCGGCCGTACCACCGGAATCAGGCCCATGCCGATACTTACCGCCACCAGCAATTGATTGCGTCGGTCGGCAATGTCCGCTTCCTGAAGGATCTTGATCCCCGTGGCTGCCACCATGCCGAACATGGCGATGGCTGCGCCGCCCAGTACGGCTGGCGGAATCGAGGCCACCAGATAGGCTGCCTTGGGCAGCAGGCTGAGGGTAATCAGGAATACCCCGGCCATGATGGTTACCGAGCGGCAACGCACGCCGGTCATTTGCACCAGACCGATATTCTGGGCGAAGGAGGAGTGGGTAAAGGTGTTGAAGAAGCCGGCCAGGAACGAAGCCCCGGCATCGCACAGCAAGCCGCGGCGCAGCATGCGCGGGGTTACCTCCTGGCCGGTAATTTTGCCCAGGGCCAGAAACATCCCGGTGGACTCGACAAAAATGATCACCACCACCAGACACATGGACAGGATCGGTGCCAGATGGAATTCAGGCATGCCGAAGTGCAGCGGGGTGACCACCTGGAACCACGGCGCCAGACCGATGCCGTTGAGGTCGACCATGCCCAGTGCGCCGGACAATATATAACCCAGGGCCATCCCGATCAGCACCGAAATGTTGACCCAGAAGCCACGCATGAAACGGTTGATCAGCAGGATGGTGGCCAGCACCAGTGCGGCGATGGCCAGGTACATCGGTGAGCCGAACTGTGCCGCGGCACTGCCGCCACCGGCCCAGTTCACTGCCACGGGGAACAGTGACAGGCCAATGGAGGTGATCACGGTGCCGGTCACCAGCGGCGGGAAGAAGCGCACCACCCTGGACATGAAGGGCGCGATGATCATCCCAAAAAAACCGGCAGCAATGGTTGCGCCGAAAATCCCGGTCATGCCGATACCCGGCATTCCGGCCATGGCCACCATGCTGCCGACTGCAGCGAAACTGGCGCCCATCATCACGGGCATGCGAATGCCCATGGGGCCGATGCCCATCGACTGGACGATGGTTGCGATCCCGGCCACCAGCAGGTCGGCGTTGATCAGGAAAGCGATCTCTTCGCGGCTAAGGCCCGCGGCCTGGCCGATAATCAGCGGTACGGCAACGGCGCCGCCATACATCAGCAGCACATGCTGCAAGCCGACCAGAATCAATTGCAACAACGGCAACCGCGCCAGGGGAGGCGGAGCGGTTATGGCGGGTATGCGTGGTTCGGTTAATTCGGACATGCAACACCTCGTTCATTTTTATTGTTGTGAGCTTGTGGTGTGTTTCTGTGACCGCGCCATGGCTGCGGTCACAGAAGGTGTGCGTCAGTTGGTGCGGGCTCCGGTGTTGATCCAGGCGCCCAGAAGGTCACGTTCCTGTTGGGTCATCTGGGTGATGTTGCCCAGCGGCATGATCTGGCTGGCGACGGCCTGGGCCTGAATCCGCGGTGCCATCAACTGGATTTGTTGTGCGGTGTCGAGCATCACGCCCCCGGGGGCCGCGCTGAACAGCGGGCTGGTGGGTGTGGCCGAATGACAGACCGCGCAGCGCTCCTGAATCACAGCGTGCACCTTGTCGAAATCGACGCTGGCCACCGGTGCTGGCGCTGCAGCAGGTGCAGTGACAGGCGCCGGCGCGGTAGCGGGTTTGGCGCCACTGACTGCGGTTTCAGGGATGGGCTGATACTTGATCACCTTGGCCACTTCGGGGGCGGTTGGTGCAGGCTTGGGGCCGGTGACGTATGCCAGGCAGATCATGCCCAGGGCCGCGACCGGCAAGGTCCAGGCAAATTTGTGGCTGTTATGGCGGGTGTTGAAGTAATGGCGTACCAATACTGCCAGCACCGCAATCCCGGCCAGGATCAACCAGTTGTAGGCACTGCCGTAGGTGCTGGGGAAGTGGTTGCTGATCATGATGAACAGCACCGGCAAGGTGAAGTAGTTGTTGTGACGCGAACGCAGCAGGCCTTTGGCCGGCAGGGCCGGATCGGGCGTACGGCCTTCCTTGATCGCGGCCACCAGAGCCCGCTGGGCCGGCATGATGATGCGAAACACGTTACCGACCATGATGGTGCCGATAATGGCGCCCACATGCAGATAGGCGCCTCGGCCGCTGAACACCTTGCTCAGGCCGAATGCGGCAGCTACCAGCAGTACGAACAGGATCAGGCCGAGCAGCGCCGGGCGCTTGCCCAGGGCCGAATCGCACAGAAAGTCGTAAATGAACCAGCCGGCAACTAATGAACCAATGCCGATGGCCACCGCTTGCGGGCCGCTCAGGCTGCTGCCGGGAGCGATCAGGTAAAGTGCCGGGTTGAAGTAGAACACCAGGCACAGCAGGGCGATGCCCGACATCCAGGTGAAATAGGCCTCCCATTTAAACCAGTGCAGGTTGTCCGGCATGGTAGGGGGGGCCAGCTTGTATTTTTCGAGGTGGTAAATGCCGCCGCCGTGGATGGCCCACAAGTCGCCGGCCAGCCCCTCTTTTGGGTTGTTGCGGTTGAGGTTGTTTTCCAGCCAGACAAAATAAAACGACGCGCCGATCCAGGCCACACCGGTAATCATATGAATCCAGCGTACGCTCAGATTCAGCCATTCCATCAGATGTGCTTCCACAGTCTCTACCTCTTGCCTGTCACTCTTGCGTGAGTGATCAGACCTTCTCTTATTGGTGGGGGGCGAGGATCAATCGCTCATCCTCTTTGAAGAAATGCTCATCGCAGTTATTGCCTGTGCCACTGCGATCAACCACCAGGAAGTCATCCCGCTTTTCGATCGTCAGCACCGGATGGTGCCAAACGCCGCGATGGTAATTAATGCCCTGCCTGCCATTACTGACAAAGGCGCGGACCAAGCCTGATACAGGTTCATCGCCAAGTGGCGCGACCACGATCAGAAAGGGGTTGCCGAGCAGCGGGATGAAAGCCTGACTGCCCAACGGATGGCGCTCCAGCATGCACACGGTCAGCGGCATGTCCTGCGCATCGGCGCGGAAAATGCTGATGATGGCCTTGTCTTCCGGCTGCGCGGTTTCGACTTCGGCCAGACGATGAAAGCGCATGGTCGAACCGTTGTTGATCATGAAGTGGTCGCTGCCGTCGGTTTCAATAACGTCACCGAAGGGGGCGAAGGCTTCTTTGGTCAGCGGTTCAATCTGCAATGTGCGCATGGTCTGTCTTCTTTTCCGGATTCTGTGGTGTTGGATCTGTTGTTGTCGCTGGCAAGCCGGCTCCCGCATTGGCATATGCCAGTGGGAGCCGGTTGACCGGCGACGGGGTTATTCCTTATTTAGCGACCTTGCCCAGGATACGCAGGCGGCTTACACCACCGTCCGGGAACAGGTTGAGGCGAATGTGAGTGATCGGGCCCAGGGCTTTGATCTGCTCGCTGAAGCTGTGCTCGGCGTGCATTTCCATCTTCTGTGCAGGCAGCAGTTCACGCCAGAACAGCGATTGGGTTTCGATCTGGCTGTCAGTGCCGCCTTTGACGAACGCGCCCTGAATCGAGCAGGTGTCCGGGTAGTTGCCCTTGAAGTGCAGGGTATCGACGATGATTTTTTCGATCTCGCCGGCATGCCCCAGCGCCACGATCACCCAGTCGTTACCCGGGGTACGGCGGCGTGCGGTTTCCCAGCCGTCGCCCATATTGATGCCGCGGCCCGGGTTGAGGATGTTGCTCATGCGGCCGAAGTGTTCGTCGGAGCAGGCCAGGGCACGGCCACCGTTCAGGGCTGCGGCAAGGTCGACCTGTTCGTTGTCGCCCACTGCCGACCAGTCACGGAACGGCACGCCGTACACGCGAAGACGGGCTACGCCGCCGTCCGGGTAGATGTTGAAACGCAAGTGGCTGAAGGCCTGGTCATTGCTGATTTCGTGGTAGTGGTGGCTGTTGCCTTGCAGTTCGACCGCGGACAGCACTTCAACCCACTGGGTGTTTTCGTTGGGCTCGCCCTGGGCCAGAAAGCAGGCTTCAAGGGAAGCAGACGGCGGGAAGTTGCCGGTGAAGAATGAAGTGTCGATGTCCACGCCTTTGATCGAGCCGGGTACGCCCAGGCGGATCACCGCGCTGTCATAGCCTTCGAAGCGCTTGCGGCGGGACTCCCAGCCGTCCATCCACTTGCCGTTGTCATCGAAAACGCCCTCCTTCCATACGGCCGGGGTCGGCTGGAACATGCGGTTGGCGTCAGCGAACCAGTCATCGGTCACCGAGATAATCTTGGTGCCTAGACGGGCATCGGCCAGGTTGACGAACTTCTCGAAAGGTACGGCGTAAGCTTTCATTCTTCTGGTCTGCCTTTAAATAAGTGGCTGGAGATGCGTGACCGGCAGGTGCCGGCTCGGCTTAGAGCTGGAGTAATCGGAACAGGGCTATTTTGTTGATTTGCGCCAACGCACATTTGAACTCGACGTCTGCCGGGTTGTGGATGCGGGTCTCGAACGCGGCGAGGATCTGGTGCCGGTCGCTGCCTTTTACCGCCATGATGAAGGGAAACTTGAACTTGGCTTTATAGGCCTCGTTCAGCTCGGTGAAGCGCTGAAACTCTTCTTCCGTGCATTGGTGAATACCGGCGCCAGCCTGTTCATGGGTGCTGGCTTCGGTCAGTTGGCCCTGTACGGCAGCTTTGCCCGCCAGGTCCGGGTGAGCATTGATCAGTGCCAGCTGACTGGCGTGATCGGCGCTCAACAAAATGTCACTCATGCGCTGGTGCAGGGTTTCGATCTGGTCGACGCTGCTGTCCAGACCCAGGTCGTAAGCCTTTTCGGCGACCCAGGGCGAGTGTTCGTAAATATCGGCAAAGGCTGCCACGAACGCTTCACGACTCAGGGTTGAAGGCTTGAGAGTTTTGAAGGTGCTCATTGGCCGGTCTCTGCAACAAAAGGGTGGGTGGCGTGCCAGTGCCGGGCGATGTCCACGCGGCGGGTGAACCAGACCTGTTCGTGGCCCCTGGCGTATTCAAGGAAGCGCTTGAGGGCGGCGAGACGCGCAGGGCGGCCAATGAGGCGGCAATGCAGGCCGATCGATAGCATTTTCGGCGACTCTGCGCCTTCGGCGTACAGCACATCGAAAGCATCCTTGAGGTACTGGAAAAATTGCTCGCCGGTGTTGAAACCCTGCACCTGGGTGAAGCGCATGTCATTGGTGTCCAGGGTGTAAGGGATCACCAGATGCGGCTTGCCGGTGGGGTTGTTGGGTTCCCAGTAGGGCAGGTCATCGTCGTAGGTGTCAGAGTCATACAGAAAGCCGCCTTCTTCCATCACCAGCCGCCGGGTATTGGGGCCGGTGCGGCCGGTGTACCAGCCCAGCGGACGCTCGCCGCTGATTTCGGTGAGGATGCGGATGGCTTCGAGCATGTGTTCGCGCTCGAGGGCTTCATCCATGTACTGGTAGTCGATCCAGCGATAACCGTGGCTGCAAATCTCATGTCCGGCGGCAACCATGGCCCGGATTACGTCAGGGTGACGTTGGGCCGCCATGGCCACGGCGAACACCGTGAGCGGGATATCGAATTCGCGAAACAGCTTGAGCACGCGCCATACGCCGGCACGGCTGCCGTATTCGTACAGGGACTCCATGCTCATGTTGCGCTCGCCCTGCAGCGGCTGCGCCGAAACCATTTCCGAGAGGAAGGCTTCTGATTCTTTGTCGCCGTGGAGGATGTTGCGCTCGCCGCCTTCTTCGTAGTTGAGTACGAAAGACAGGGCGATGCGGGCGTTGTCCGGCCAATGCGGATGCGGAGGGTTGGGACCGTAACCAATCAGGTCGCGTGGGTAGTCAGCGCTCACTCAATCTTCCTTATTGTTTAGTTAACAGTCGATTGGCCAGACCTGGCGTCACTGTGATGGTCTGATTGTATACAACTTTGTAATACGTTTGTAACCCTGCTTTTGCGCATTTTTACCATGCTTTGTGCGGGAAAGGTACCTGCAAAAAACTTGCCTGATTGGTCAGCTTATGAATATAAAGTCTTTGGCTGCAGCGGTGTTCAAGGAATACGGGGTCCAGGCCTTATGCGCTGTGGCCTGGGTTAATTTGCGTTTTTAATTGTGTACAATTTTTTTAATAAATGTCTTAATCCTGGCTGCGCCGGATCTTTTGACGGGTCAAAAGGGTGCAGCGCCAGTTTTATTTACCGGTTCGGGGAGGTCGCACACGCAATGGGACGTTTGACTACGCACGTTTTGGATGCCGCACACGGTTGTCCGGGCAGTTCGATCAAGGTCGAGCTGTATCGGGTGGAAGGTTCGCAGCTGCAACTGGTCGCCACGGCGCAGACCAATAGCGATGGCCGTTGCGACGCACCGTTGCTGGAGGGTGACACTTACCGTTCAGGGGTTTATCAGTTGCAGTTCAGTGCCGGTGACTACTACCGCGCACGGGGTGTGCAGTTGCCGGAGCCGGCATTTCTGGATGTGGTGGTGCTCAGATTCGGTATCAGTGCCGAGCAGGATCACTACCATGTGCCGCTACTGATTTCGCCGTACAGCTATTCGACGTATCGCGGCAGCTAGGTTTTTCGATCTGCGCATGTGGTTATTTGCCCGCTCGCACTGCGGGCTTTTTTTTGCCCGCAATGTGCGCCAAGCCTGTAGGAGCGGGCTGTTAAAAAGCTCGCTCCTACAGGTGTTATTGCCGGCTTTAGCGGCTCAGCAAAGACGCGGTGCCCGCCACGCCGAACAGGCCGGCACTGATACGGTTGAACCAGCTCTGGCCCTTGCCGCTGCGCAGATAGCCCGCCGCGCCGTGTGCGCCCAGGCCGTAGGCCAGCTTGCAGAGCAGGTCCAGCACGGTCCAGGTGGCAATCATCACCAGTAACTGCGCCAGGAAAGGCTGATCGGGATCAAGAAACTGCGGCAAAAATGCGGCAAAGAACAGAATGTCTTTCGGATTGCTGGCGCCCAGTACGAACGCGCGTCCAAACAGGGCACTGAAGCGCGGTTTTGGTGCGGCGGCCGGTACGTTGACGGCGGTGGCCGGTTGCCGCGATTGCTTCCAGCTTTGCCAGGCGAGGTAGAACAGGTACAGCGCACCGACGATCTTGAGCGCGCTGAACAACTGTTCCGAGGCCAGCAGCAGGGCCCCCAGCCCCAGTGCCGAAGCGCTGAGCAGGCAAATCGAGGCAATCACGCCACCCAGAAAGGCGGGGTACGAGCGGCGCAGGCCGTAGTTCAAACTGTTGCTGATCATCAGTAACGACAACGGCCCCGGGATAAGGATCACCACCAGTGCCGCGCTGCTGAACAGCAGCCAGGTTTCCAGACTCATTACGTGCTCTCCCTCTTCTAAAAAAGCAAACGCCCCGCACCGGGCGGGGCAGGTCGATATTGCCCTGTTTACAGGTAAATAAACTTGGCAATGAAAATGGCGCAGAGCACCCACAGGCTCACGGATATCTCGCGGTACCTGCCCGTGCCGGCCTTGAGTGCAACGTAGCTGATAAAGCCAAGGGCTATACCGTCAGCCACCGAGAAGGTCAGGGGCATCATGATCATGGTCACAATCGCCGGGATGCAATCGGTAGGTTCGCTCCAGTTGATGTGCTCCATGCCGCCCATCATCAGCATGGCCACGTAGATCAGCGCTCCGGCAGTGGCATAGGCGGGAATCATGCCAGCCAGCGGGGCAAAGAACATCGCGGCGACAAACAGTACGCCCACGGTCACGGCGGTGAGCCCGGTACGTCCGCCGGCCGCAACGCCTGCGGCACTTTCGACGTAGCTGGTGACGGGCGGTACACCGACCACTGCCCCAAATACGCTGGACGCACTGTCAGCCTTGAGGGCGCGGGACAGGTTTTCGATCTTGCCATCCGCTTTCACCAGTCCGGCGCGCTGGGCCACCCCCATCAAGGTGCCGGCGGTGTCGAACATGTGCACAAACAGGAAGGCCAGGACCACGCTGATCATGCTGACGTTGAACACGCCCTTGAGGTCCATCGCCATCCAGGTCGGTGCCAGGCTGGGCGGGGCGGACATGATGCCGTTGTAGTGCACCAGATCCAGGCCCCAGCCCGCCAGAGTGACGGCGATGATGCTGATCAGGATTGCGCCGAACACCCTGTGATAGCTGAGAATCGCGATCATCAGAAAGCACACGGCGGCCAGCAGCGGAGCGGGGTCGCGCAGTGAGCCGAGCTTGATCAGGGTGGCCGGGCTGTCGACGATGATGCCCGAGGTTTTCAGGCCGATGATTCCCAGAAACAGGCCGACGCCGGCGCCCATGGCGTAGCGCAGGCTGGCGGGGATGCTGTTGAGTAACCATTCTCGGACCCGTGACAGGGTCAGAATCAAAAACAGCACGCCGGAGATAAACACTGCGCCAAGGGCGGTTTCCCAGCTATAGCCCATGGTGCCGACCACGGTGTAGGTAAAGAACGCGTTGAGGCCCATGCCTGGCGCCAGGCCTACCGGCCAGTTGGCATAAAGACCCATCAGCATGCTGCCCAGCGCAGCGGCGATGCAGGTCGCGACAAAGGCTGCGCCATGGTCAATCCCGGCATCGGCCATGATGTTGGGGTTGACGAAGATGATGTAGGCCATGGTGATAAAGGTGGTCAACCCGGCAATCAGCTCGGTTTTGACCGTAGTGCCATGCAGCGACAGTTTGAACAGGCGCTCCAGCCAGCCTCGGGAGGCGGGCGGTGAAAGATCCAGGGCGGGTGCTTCTGACTTTTGGCTGTCCACGGTAATGTCCTCAGGCTTTTATTTTTGTAAGGGCGCTGTTTGAGGCGGGCGATGCTTTTCCTGACCTTTGAGTCAGAAATCTGTGTGTGACGAGGATTATGCTTTTGTATACAAAAAAAGCAAATAATGTTTTTCGGATTGTGATCGAAATATAGGCTCTGTTGGAGCGAGCTTGCTTGCGAGCTCTGCTTTATTGCATTGAAAAGCTCGCGAGCAAGCTCGCTCCTACAGATAGGCAGATAGGCAGCTGTCAGGCCTGGCGGCTTTGGCCTAAAGCCTGATTGATCGCCAGCCAGCCATTGACCGCGTCTTCACCCGCCTGGGCAAATACCCGTTGCAGCAATTTGACTTGCTCGCGGCGCAGGGCTTTTTCGAAACTGACGCCGTCAGCCGTGAGTTCCAGTAGCCGCTTGCGCTTGTCGGTCTCGGGGGCAACGCTGCGTACCAGGTTCATCTCGATCAACTGGCGTAATGGCGTATTCAATGCCTGCTTGCTGACCCCCAGCAATACCAGCAGCTCCTTGACGCTCACCCCGGGGTAGTGGGCGATAAAAAAAACGATGCGCTGATGCACCCGACTCAGCCCGCGGCGGGCCAGCATTTCATCGGCTTTGGCGGTAAATGCTTGATAGCCAAAGAAGAAGGCTTCCATGGCGGCGCGCTGAGTGGTTGGATTTTTAAGGTCAGGCATATTGACGTATCTAGGCTGCGCGGCGTAATTTCGGTCAATCAGTTTGACTTATTTCCAATTACTTCCGCTACCGGTGATCTGTATGGCCTTCTCCGAACGTGTTTCCCGCCTGAAAAGCTCTTTGATTCGCGAAATTCTGGCTGCGGCCCAACGTCCGGAAGTCATGTCTTTCGCCGGCGGACTACCGGCCGAGGCCATGCTGCCCAAGGTCGACTGGACCGACATGCCGGCCTCGATGGGCCAATATGGCATGAGCGAAGGCGAGCCGGCCCTGCGTGAAGTACTGGCCGCAGAAGCCCGCGCCCTGGGGGTTGATTGTGATGCGAGCCAGGTGATGGTTCTCAGCGGTTCGCAACAGGCCCTCGACCTGGCGGCCAAGCTGTACATCGACAAGGGCACCGAAATCATGCTCGAAGCGCCGACCTACCTGGCGGCGCTGCAAATTTTTCAATTGTTCGGCGCCGAGTGCCTGAGCTTCCCGTTGCAAGCCGATGGCCCTGATCTGGCGGCGCTGCGGGTGCAGCTGGAGCAACATCGCCCGGCGTTCATCTACCTGATCCCGACCTTCCAGAACCCGTCTGCCGTGCGTTACAGCGAAACCAAGCGTGACGCGGTAGCGGCATTGCTGGACGAGTTCGGTGTGACCCTGATCGAAGACGAGCCGTACCGCGAACTGAATTTCGATGGCGGCAGCGCCACGCCGATTGTCAGCCGCCTGAAAAAAGCCAGCTGGATCTACACCGGCACCGTGTCCAAAACCCTGTTGCCGGGGCTGCGGGTGGGCTTCCTGATTTCCAGCCCCGACCTGTTCCCGCATCTGTTGCGCCTCAAGCAGTCGGCGGACTTGCACACCAACCGTGTCGGTCAGTGGCAGGCCTTGCAGTGGATCGGCACCGAGAAAATGAGCAACCACCTGGCTGAGCTGCGGGACTTCTATCGCGTGCGTCGCGATGGCTTTCAGCTGGCGCTGCAAGAGCATTTCTCGGACCTGGCTGACTGGCATGTGCCGCAGGGCGGGCTGTTCTTCTGGCTGACCCTCAAGCAGCCGTTTGACACCCGTACCTTGCTCAAGCCGGCGCTGGAGCAAAATGTCGCCTTCATGCCGGGCGAACCGTTCTTTGCCAATCCGGATCAGAATGTCGGCAGCCTGCGTCTGAACTTCAGCCATATCGACCCTGAGCGCCTGCACGAAGGTCTCAAGCGTCTGGCTAACGTGATTCGTCAAGCACAGGCCGCCCAGGCGGCCTGAAGGAAGTTGCGATGCTCAAGGTCTATGGCGATTACAACTCGGGCAACTGCTACAAGATCAAGCTGATGTTGCATTTGCTGGGGCTTGAGTATCAGTGGTTCGCGGTGGACATTCTCAAGGGCGAAACTGAAACCCCGGAATTTCTGGCGAAAAACCCCAACGGCAAAGTGCCGGTGCTGGAGCTCGAAGACGGCACCTGCCTTTGGGAGTCCAACGCGATTCTCAACTACCTGGCCGACGGCAGCGAGTTCTTGCCCGGTGAGCCCCGGCTGCGTACGCAAGTGTTGCAGTGGCAGTTTTTCGAGCAATACAGCCATGAGCCTTACATTGCAGTGGCGCGGTTTATCCAGTTGTACCTGGGGTTGCCCGAGGAACGTCTTGAGGAATACCGCAAACTGCAAAAGCGCGGTTACAAGGCGCTGGACGTGATGGAACAGCAGCTGGCCCGCACTCCGTATCTGGTGGGCGATCACTATTCGATTGCGGACGTGACGCTGTATGCCTACACCCACGTGGCAGATCAGGGCGGATTTGACCTGAGCGGCTATCCGGGCATTCAAGCCTGGCTGCAACGGGTGGCCAGCCATCCGCGGCATGTGGGGATGCTTGATTGAGATACAGAACAGGTTGAAAACCGGCCCTGTAAATTGGACTGCTGTGCAGTCCTCCGCTCGCCACAGGTAGGGTGTCAGGCCTTGAATGAGCAGTAAGGAGCCCAAGGGCTCCTTTTTTGCGTCACTGTTTTTCCAGCAGCCATTGGCGTGGACCTGGAGTGAGCTGGGGGATTTCGTCGGGCAGTGACAGGTTGATCGCCTTGAAAATCTCCAACTGCTTGCCATGACGGACGAAAATCCATCCTTCCCCGATATCACCCTTGCCCAGGTAGAGGGTGTCATTGCCGGCACCTTGATTGGCGCAATCGCCTCCCAGGCACAACTGATACCGGTCATTTTGTCCCAGCCCTGTCACACCGCCATCATCTTTGAACGCAACGGTGTTGCCGGTACCCGGGCCTTCAACGATCCTCCACTGACCACCCATATAGGCTGCGTTCAATGCCTGCCGGAAATTCGTGTCCGTCCTGGCGCCGGCGACGGACCGGGCCGGACGTGAGAAAACCTGGGCTGCGTAAGTTTTTGTGGGTTGCTGGATCAGTTGTTTGCCATTGAGTTGCAGTTCGTTGATGAAATGCCCGTCGTGGTAAATGGCCCAGGTGCCGGGAGCCTTGGGCAGCAATTGGCCTTCGTTCAGCTCGAATGCATTGCGAAATTGTACTTTGCCGTTACGGGTGTCGATGTTCCATTCCAGGTTCATGCCGTGGGCATCAATGGCCTGCAGCAAGGGCCTGCCCTGGGCGGCTGAATCGATGGCCGCCTGGTTGATCCATAGTCCGTTGATGCCGGACGTTTGCGGCTCATGACTGCAGCCGCCCAACAGGATCAGGCTCAGGGCAAGTAATTTTCGCATGGGGATTATCTGCACAAGGTTGGACGGTGATGACGCTGACTGAACCAGAAGCAACCCGCAGTCGCTGAAGATATACCAGGGCTGCGATCGGGCAGAGCCCGCAAAACCTGAGCTCGCAGCCTTGGTTCCCCGTCAGCGAGTACGGGTCACAGGAGGTTAAACGTTGGCAAAACGCTGGTTCAGGTAATCGATGATGACTTTGGAGTCGTACATCCAGGTGGTCTTGCCGTCTTCTTCGATCCGCAGGCACGGGACTTTGATCTTGCCCCCTTGCTCCAGCAGCGTCTGGCGGTCCTGTTCGTTGTTCTTGGCGTCGCGCAGTGCCACCGGTACGTTCAGGCGGCGCAGGGTGCGGCGGGTTTTTACACAGAACGGGCAGGCATGGAACTGGTACAGGGTCAGGCTTTTGGCGGCCTCGTCAACCTGGGCCTGAGCCGCTGCCGGGCGTTGCTTTTTGCCGGGACGGGTTATGAAATCGCCAGCGATGATCAGCTGACCCAGGCCTACGCGAAGCGCTTTGATAAACACAGTAAAAGCCTCATGGGCGAGAAAGAAGGGGCGCAGCTTACCTGAAATCGGCAGGCGAAAAAAAACCGGCGATCAACGCCGGTCTTTCTGACTGGGGATATTACTTGATCAAGCTGAGAAACTCGCTGCGGGTGGCCGCGTTTTCGCGGAACTCACCCAGCATCACCGAGGTGATCATCGACGAGTTCTGTTTCTCGACACCGCGCATCATCATGCACATGTGCTTGGCTTCAATCACTACGGCCACGCCCAGCGCACCGGTAACCTGCATCACTGCATCGGCAATCTGCCGGCTCAGGTTTTCCTGAATCTGCAGGCGACGGGCGTACATGTCGACTATCCGTGCCACTTTCGACAGGCCCAGCACTTTGCCGCTCGGAATGTAAGCGACGTGGGCTTTGCCGATAAACGGCAACAAATGGTGTTCGCACAACGAATAAAGCTCGATGTCCTTGACCAGTACCATTTCGCTGTTGTCAGAGCTGAACAAGGCACCGTTGGTGACTTCTTCCAGGGTTTGCTCATAGCCGCGGCAAAGGTACTGCATGGCTTTGGCGGCACGCTTTGGCGTATCCAGCAGGCCTTCACGGGAAACGTCTTCGCCGAGTTGACCGAGGATCGCGGTGTAGTTTTGTTCCAGGGACATTAATCTACCTGTGGGATTTTTCGCAAAGAGTAAGGGTACGGGGGCTGGCACGGCGCTGCAAGTGTGGTGATAGGGTGTTACTCGTCGCGACCGTCCATCATGGTGCGCTTGAGCATGACGTAAACCGCGCCGGCGCCCCCATGCCTGGCCTGGCAGGAGCAGAACCCCAGCACTTGCGAGTGTTGGCGCAACCATGTGTTGACGTGACTTTTGATCATTGGTCGCTTGCCGTCCAGGCGCACGGCTTTGCCGTGGGTGACGCGGACACAGCGCACTTCAAGGCGGGAGGCTTCGCCCAGAAACTCCCACAGGGTTTCGCGGGCCTTTTCGACGGTCATGCCGTGCAGGTCAAGACTGCCTTCGAAGCTGATCTGGCCGAGTTTGAGCTTGCGCATCTGGCTTTCTTGCACGCCGTCCCGTGACCAGTTCAATTGGTCTTCGGGGCCGACATCAATCACAAACTGGTCCGACAGGCCGTCGATGATCGTGGCATTGGTGCGCACGGTCGCGTTCTGGCGCAGTTTGGCCAGTTGTGCCCGGTCGGATTTGGGTTTGCCGGTATCGGCACGATCATGCTTGATCGGCTTTACACCGCGAGTCTCGTTTTTGAACAGGGAAAAGTCGTCGTCTTGCATGTCAGCCTCCGCGAAGGGCGGCTAGTTTACCCAAGTCGACGACAATCGGGCGGCGGATATGCCTCAGTCGCGCTTTTTCATCAGGTGCGCAGCCATGCTCAGCCCAAACGGCTGGCGCATCCGGCGACGGCGGCGGCGCCAAAGCCAGACACCCAGCCAGCTGATCAGTATTCCGAATACCAGCACTACGATCGCCCCGGCAGGGCTGGCGTTGAGCTCGCCCAACGCCTCTGGATGGCCAATCAGGCTACTGGCGCCGGCCAGTAGCAATAGCACGCCGCACAGCGTCAGCAGGGCGGCAAAAAGCAGCACCAGACGCGAACGCCAGTTGCTGTGTGCCTTGGGACGCAAACGTCGCGCGTCAAAACCATCGGCGATCTTCATTCCGATCTTTCCTTAAAGGGTATCGGCCCTTCGACAGGAACATGGACAGGTTGTTCCTGAGATGCGCTGAAAAGGGGAGCGTGCTGGCAATGGAATGTCTCGATAGGCGGCTTGAGCAGCCCGCCTATCAGGAGCGGACGGGATCAAATCAGGTTTTTGGTCAGGGTCAAGGTGGCGAAGTTGTCATTCATGATTGCCATCTCGGTTTTCTGTACCTGCGCGGCGCTGATAATGCCATCCGGAGTAGGCAGGTCGCGTGTGGCGCAGGCATCTTCGACCAGGGTGCAGCGCAAGCCATAGTCTTTGGCGGCGCGAACCGTGGTGCTGACGCTGGAGTGGCTCATGAAGCCGCAGACAATCACATCCAGGGAGCCCAGGTTTTCCAGGGCTTTTTGCAGGCCGGTGTCATTGAAGGCGTTGGGCATGCGTTTTTCGATGATCAACTCATCACCTTGAGGCTCCAGGCCCTTGATGAACGCGCCGCGTTCGCCTTGAGGGTCGAACATGCCACCCACCGTGCCCAGATGGCGGATATGAACCACGGGGCGCTTGGCCTTGCGGGCCGCGTCGAGCAGAAGGGCGATATTGGCGGTGGCGGCTTCCATTCCGGACAAGGCCAGAGGCCCGCTCAGGTATTCATTTTGCGCATCGATGATCAGCAGGCTGGCGTTGCTCAGGCTGGCAGCGGCATAACCACGTCCAGTGAGTTGAAACATCGTCTTTAAAGCGGGCATTCGAGGGGCTCCTTTGAGTGGGGCTTTTGCGACATTCTCCACTGGCCGGGCGCTTATGTGAATGGCTAGTCGTGTAAGCCACGTGGTTCTTGGCCTACAGCGCAGCCAGAGGTGAGCGCCGGAGTGCCCAAGTGTACGAAATGGAGTGATTTTGGGTTTTTGCGCAGCTGTTATGTGCGCCCGGCTTGGCATTTTGCCTGACCGTAGGGCACAACCTTAACCCTGTCGGGATTTGGCTGTTAGAATCATCGGTCGATTTTGAGGAGTAAGACCGTGATCACTTCCCGCCTGCGCACTCTGCGCGACCATATTCGCTGGGCCGTCAGCCACTTTCATGGGGAAGAGCTGTTCTTTGGTCATGGTACCGACAACGCTTGGGACGAAGCCCGACAGTTGGTGTTGGGGGCATTGAACCTGCCCTGGGAAATCGCTGACAGCTATCTCGACTGCCGCCTCGAGGACGATGAGCTGGTTAATCTGCAGCATCTGCTCAAGCGCCGGATTGAAGAGCGCGTGCCGACGGCTTACCTGCTGGGCGAGGCATGGTTCTGCGGCATGTCGTTTATCGTTGATGAGCGCGTGTTGATTCCGCGCTCGCCGATTGGTGAGCTGATCGAAAAGCGTTTCGAGCCGTGGCTGGGTGCAGAACCGGCGCGGATCCTCGATCTGTGCACCGGCTCGGGCTGCATCGGCATCGCCTGTGCGTATGAGTTCCAGAATGCCGAAGTGGTGCTGGCCGACCTGTCCTACGAAGCACTCGAAGTGGCCAACCAGAACATTGAACGCCATGGCGTTGATGAGCGGGTATACACGGTTCAGGGCGATGGCTTTGATGGTCTGCCGGGGCAGCGCTTCGATTTGATCGTGTCAAACCCGCCCTATGTCGACGCTGAAGATTTTGCTGACATGCCGGCGGAGTATCAGCACGAACCCGAGCTGGGCCTGGCGTGCGGCGATGACGGGCTGAATCTGGTTCGCCGGATGCTGGCCGAGGCAGGCGATCATCTGACCGACAAGGGTTTGTTGATCGTTGAGGTGGGCAATAGCCAGGTTCACGTCGAGTCGTTGTATCCGGAAGTCGACTTTGCCTGGCTCGAGTTTGAGCGCGGCGGGCATGGCGTATTCATGCTTACGGCCGAGCAATGCCGTGAGCATCAAGCGCTGTTTGCTTCGCGGGTTTAAGCCCTGGATCGGCAGGCGCCTGGCAAGCCAGGCTCCTGCCGTTTTTTAGCGGTGAGTCGCAATCCAGATCAGTAGCGCTGCCTGGAACACTGCAAAGGCAACCAGGCAGGTGATGGTGAAGCGCAAACCGGTATCTTCGCGCTGGTATTTGCTGATCCGTTCTTCTTTTTCCCGCAGTTTCAGTTCTTGTGCCTGCAGATTTTGTTCTGCTTGCTGAAGCATTTGTGCGGCCTCGAGAATCTCCACGAACTGGATTTTTTCGCTGTTCCAGGTGTTGTACAGCTCGCCGGCCTGCACTTTTTCGATCCGCGCCTTACGCTGCAGTGCGTCCTCATAGATCACATCAAAGCCCTGGGTGCGCAGGCAGTGGTCGCGGCGCAGGCGGGTGTCTTCGTTGAGGGCATCGCGGCTGGGCAAGTCGATGCTGTCAAAATGGTAACGCGCCCATTTCTTCTGTACCCACTCAATCCCCTGGGCCATCAGGAAACGACCGATGCCGCGATTCATGGGCTCAACCAGCACACCGCGCTCGGGGCTGATGCTCACCCGCTGGGTGGCATGGTCGACCCACACCTCAAGCTGGTTCTGTTCTTTGCGTACCTTTTGCCCGGGCAGCAGGATCTCCAGCCGCAACAGGCTGAGGTCTTTGTTGTTGCGCTCGGCATAGCCGAACTGCACAAAGCGCAAAGGCCGCGCGCCGGTGCTGCGGTCAGTCTGCAGGGGGGCCAGGCGCAGCATTTTGAAATGCTCGGGGTGCACATCTGCCCAAGGCCGCACAGGCGTCTCGGGCGTTGCCGACTCTTCAGGGCCGGCGGGTTGTGATGGGGTGTCGCTCATAACGGCAGAGTCCTGTGCAAGCCCGGTATGTCGACCTGATTTGGGCGGTCGACACTGGCTTATCGGCCGTTAGTGCCAGGACTGGAGGGCTGGGCGGCATTCACTTTAGTGATGAAGCGCACAGTTCGATCACCAAGTTCTCCCGCCACCCGCTGATTGGGGTCGTTGTAGGACTGGATCTGGCGTTTCATGTCCATCGGCACTATGCGCATCACGTGGTTCATGCCGTTGATCAGGGTCAGCACGGCATCCGGCTTGGCCGCCTTGAGCAGGCGTGCATCCTTGACCTCGACCTGGATGTCGTGGGTGCCCTGGATAATCAGGGCCGGCATCTTCAGTGCGGCAAAAGCGGTAGCCGGGTTATAGCGCAGCAGGCTGATCATGTACGGCTGCACACTTGGACGGAAAATCACTTCAAGGTCGGCGGGCACATTGTCATCGGTGCGCCCGGCTTCGAGGGTGCTGATCAGCTCGAAGCTGCGCTTGAGCATGGCCGGTGGCAGGTGATTGCGCTGTAGCTGCTCGCGCAACAACTGGCCGACCGGGCGTCCCGTGCCGGCAATCGAAATTACCCCGGCGGCGCCTATGCGCGGCGCGGCCAGGCTGGCGATCAGCGCACCTTCGCTATGGCCCAGGACAAACACCTTGCCGAAGCGCGGGTCACTTTTGAGCTTCTCGCCCCAGGCCACGGCATCGGTAACGTATTGGTCCAGGCTCAGTTTGCTTTCGTCAGGCCCGGCGGGCTGGCTTTGGGCAATCCCGCGCTTGTCGAAACGCACGCTGGCGATATTGCTCTGGGCAAGGCGCCATGCCAGCTTTTTCAGGCTGTCGTTGCGTCCGCCAATGGTGTTGTTGCCATCGCGGTCGGTGGGGCCGGAGCCGGCAATGATCAGTACCACGGGCACGGGTTTATCGCTCTTTGGCAGCACCAGCGAGCCATAAAGCGTGCCGGAGCCGGTGTCCAGCTCGATGGGCCGCAGCAACACATTAGAAGGGGGGGCCGCCAGGGCCTGGGTGCCAAACAGGGTCAGGGCTAAAAAAAGTATTCGCAGCATCATCACGCCATCATTGTCTAATGTGCCGGTTGGACAAACCCGGATGAGTAAGGTTCGAGGATGAACTACAAGGGCAGCCTGCGTATACTGGCGCGCATAGTTATCGAGGCTGAATTCAATCGGCTGATTTTCGCGGAGCGCCCTGCATGTCCGGCAATACCTTCGGCAAGCTGTTCACTGTCACCACCGCTGGCGAAAGCCATGGCCCGGCGTTGGTCGCCATTGTTGATGGCTGCCCGCCCGGGCTCGAGCTGTCCATTGAAGACTTGCAGCACGATCTGGATCGACGCAAGCCTGGCACCAGCCGTCATACCACCCAGCGCCAGGAGGCCGACGAAGTCGAAATTCTCTCTGGTGTTTTTGAAGGCCGCACTACCGGTTGCGCCATCGGCCTGCTGATCCGCAATACCGACCAGAAGTCCAAGGACTACTCGGCGATCAAGGATCTGTTCCGCCCGTCCCACGCGGACTACACCTATCACCACAAATACGGTGAACGTGATTACCGCGGCGGCGGCCGCAGCTCGGCCCGTGAAACCGCCATGCGCGTGGCGGCGGGTGCGATTGCCAAAAAGTACCTGGCGACCCAGGG
The DNA here is from genome assembly GCF_904067025.1 of Pseudomonas paraversuta. Lineage (NCBI taxonomy): Bacteria > Pseudomonadati > Pseudomonadota > Gammaproteobacteria > Pseudomonadales > Pseudomonadaceae > Pseudomonas > Pseudomonas paraversuta. Next base: position 3,239,956 of record NZ_CAJFDA010000001.1, on the reverse strand, counting down.
CATTGTGATCCGTGGCTACATGAGCCAGCTGGGCCCGATTGAAATCCCGTTCAAGACCTGGGATTCGGTCGAAGAAAACGCATTCTTCAGCCCCGACCCGGACAAAGTGCCCGAGCTCGAGGCCTACATGGACCAGCTGCGTCGCGATCAGGATTCCGTCGGGGCGAAAATTACCGTCGTGGCCGAAGGGGTCATTCCGGGCCTGGGCGAACCGATTTTCGACCGTCTGGATGCAGAACTGGCCCATGCGCTGATGAGCATCAACGCAGTCAAGGGCATTGAAATCGGTGCGGGTTTTGCCAGTGTTGCCCAGCGCGGCACCGAGCATCGCGACGAGATGACGCCCCAAGGTTTCCTCAGCAACAACGCGGGCGGCATTCTGGGCGGTATTTCCAGCGGTCAGCCGATTGTTGCGCATCTGGCGCTCAAGCCGACATCCAGCATCACCACCCCGGGTCGCTCGATTGATGTTGACGGTAACCCGGTGGACGTCATCACCAAGGGCCGCCATGACCCGTGCGTGGGCATCCGTGCCACGCCGATTGCCGAGGCGATGATGGCAATCGTGTTGATGGACCACCTGCTGCGCCATCGCGGGCAGAATGCCGATGTGAGTGTCAGCACGCCTGTGCTGGGCCAGTTGTAATGCAAGGACTGTTGAGCGCCATGGTCTGACGACGGTGGCGCCACTTCCTTACTGGCGATTGTCGGGGTTCTATCTTTTTTACTTCGCTTTGCTCGGTGCAACAGCGCCTTTTCTGGCGCTGTACTTTCATCATCTCGGGTTCTCCAGCGCGCGAATAGGCGAGCTGGTGGCCATTCCGATGCTGATGCGCTGCATAGCCCCCAATCTGTGGGGCTGGCTGGGGGATTACACCGGCAAGCGCCTGTTGATCGTGCGACTGGGGGCGCTCTGTACGCTGCTCAGCTTCAGCTTGATCTTCTTCGGCAAGAGTTACGCCTGGCTGGCGCTGGTCATGGCATTGCACGCGTTCTTCTGGCACGCCGTGCTGCCACAGTTTGAAGTCATCACCTTCGCCCATTTGCGCGAGCAGCCGGAGCGCTACAGCCAGATCCGGTTGTGGGGATCCATTGGTTTTATCCTCGCCGTCGTTCTTCTGGGGCGTTTGTTTGAATGGTTGAGCCTGGACATCTATCCGGCTGCGCTGATCCTGGTCATGGCCGGGATTGTCCTGTTCAGTCTGTGGGTGCCAAACGCCCAGCCCTCATATCAGGGGCGAGAGCCGCTGGAAGGGGGCTTTTTGCAGCAGCTGTGCAGCCCCGGGGTGATCGCGTTTTACGTCTGTGTCGCGTTGATGCAGATGAGCCACGGACCGTACTACACCTTTCTCACCCTGCACCTTGAAGCCCTCGGCTATAGCCGGGGTGTGATCGGCTTGCTGTGGGCGTTGGGGGTGGTGGCAGAAGTGCTGATGTTTTTGGCCATGCGCCGCATCCTGCAAAGATTTTCGGTGCGCCGGGTATTAATGTTCAGCTTTCTGTTGGCTGCATTGCGCTGGCTGCTGTTGGGGTCTGTTGCCGAGTACCTGTGGCTGTTGCTGCTGGCGCAATTGCTGCACGCCGCCACCTTCGGCAGTTTTCATGCCTCTGCCATGACGTTCGTGCAGCGCAGCTTCGGTCCGGGCCAGCAGGGGCAAGGGCAGGCGCTGTATGCCACCCTGGCCGGCATTGGCGGCGCGGTCGGTGCGTTGTACGCCGGGTACAGCTGGAACACGCTGGGCCCGACTATCACCTTTAGTATGGCAAGCGTCGCAGCGCTGGCGGCAGCCGTTATCATTGCCACTCGACTGCAAGAGGACAGGGCACAACCCTGACTTCGCCGTAAATTTGCAGCCTGATTTGAAAGGATGCCTGAGCGGCCTGTAATAGCCGTAAGGGCATGCCTATGCCGAGGAACCACGTCCAATGAGCAGTCTGTCCGTTTATCACGTATCAAGCCCCGAAATGCCGAACAAGGTGCTGACCCACCTTGAAGACATCGCTGCGACTCTGGCCGAGCAGGGTGTGCATTTTGATCGCTGGCAGGCGTGCGCGCCGATCCGGCCGGGTGCCAGCCAGGAAGAAGTAATCGATGCCAACCGTGAGCAGATTGACCACTTGATGACCGAGGGCGGTTATATCGCGGTTGATGTGATCAGCCTCGATCGTGACCACCCGCAAAAAGCCGAGTTGCGCGCCAGGTTTCTGGACGAGCATCACTACGGGGAAGATGAAGTGCGTTTCCTGGTGGCAGGGCGCGGGCTGTTCAGCTTGCATATGGGGGATTATGTCTACGCGGTACTGTGCGAGAAAAATGACCTGATCTCAGTCCCTGCGGGCACTGCCCACTGGTTTGACATGGGCGAGCATCCGCATTTTGTTGCCATCCGCCTGTTCAGCAATCCTGAAGCCCTGGTGATGAGTTACACCGGGCAGGACATTGCCGGCCGCTTCCCTGGTTTCGAAGACTAAGGGCGCGCTGCCCAAGGAGCTTGGGCAAAGTCGACCCAGATGGACAAAAGCCAGCAGCCGCGTTGATAGCGGCTGCTGGCTTTTTAGTATTTCGGGTTTATGCCGCGTTATTACCGGGAGTGGTAGGTCGGCAGGGCAAAACGGTGCTGGCTTTGCAGCATCGAAATCGTCGGCAGTTCACTGGCTGTGCCGGCCAGGTCGCGGCGAATCGCGCTGATCACCCAGGTCAGTTGTTCTGCGGTGTGCAATTGCGCATAGGAAATTGAGCGTTGTGTCTGTTTGCCATCGCTGTCGCACAGGGTCAACAACACGCCGCCATCCGGGCGGGGTTTGACAGTAACGCTGTGGTTAGAGAACAACGATGCGAATTTTTCTTGGATCAGGCTCATGTGATTCAGCTCCATTGGCTCATGACTGGCTTGCATGGAGTAGGTATTGCAGTGATTGTGCCACTATTTATTTTTTAAAATATCCTTATAAATCAATGGCTTGTAATTTCAGGCTGAGCTGGCCGTCGTGCAATCTGCATGACTGGCCATCGTGCATCCTGCATTTTGCCCATTTTGTCCGGGTTATTTTCCCGTTGGATGGAATTATTCCAGTCGATTGATTGTCGCTATGGCGCACTTGAGCAAAAAAGGGATGACACGCAGGGCCGGTCTCAGGAAACTGGATTTCTTTGTAACGAACGTGGAGCTTCATATGTCAGACGACAAGCCAGCAGATCAGAATCGGCAGATGACCCCGGAAGAGGCTGCGGAGTTTGCCGAGCAGGTGTTCAACAAGGCGCGCGAAGGTGATGCGGCGATGCTGGCGGCCTTGCTGAGCAAGGGCTTGCCGCCCAATCTGCGCAATCACAAGGGCGATACCCTGTTGATGCTCGCCAGCTATCACGGGCACGTTGAAGCGGTGAAGGTTCTGCTCGAGCATAAAGCCGATCCCGAGATTCGCAACGATAACGGTCAGAGCCCGATTGCAGGCGCAGCATTCAAAGGCGACCTGGAGATGGTCAAAGCGCTGGTGGAGGGGGGCGCTCAGGTTGAAGGCGCTTCGTTCGATGGCCGTACTGCGCTGATGATGGCTGCGATGTTCAATCGCGTCGCTATCATCGACTACCTGATCAGCAAAGGGGCTGATCCGCAGGCCAAGGATGCCAATGGCATTACTGCACTGGATGCCGCCAAAACCATGGGCGCCACAGATGCCGTGGCTCAGCTCGAGAAACTGGCGGGCTGATTTCGGACCCCGGGGGGCGCATTTGATATATCCTGCGCGCCCTCAATTTTCCTCGTGACAGGCCTCGCCCATGAAAACCACTCTCGTTGAACTCATCAGTAAAATCAGCTCCGGGTGCATGGACGACGACGATATCGCCACCATCGCCACAGAAGCCGCCCAGGCTTACGCAGACCCGGTGGCATTTCTGGCAGCCAACCCGGATATCAACTACGACGACAGCTTCCCGATTGCCCTGGGTGAGTGGGTCGTGATCGGGAGCCTGCCAGACACCGTCCTGTTTCAGGCCGATACCTATATGGAGCTGTTTGCACAGATCGTGGCGTCGTTTGGTCCGGGTGTCGCATTCAACATCAAACCCAAGCAACTGGCTAAAACAGAGGCGCTGACGGCCCTCAACCGCATTCAGATCCAGATGGGGAGCATGAATCCGGAGAAGGGCGGATACGTGCTGATGAACCTGAGCCAGCCGCTGGATGACGAGATTCAGGTGGTGCTGGTTTTCGGCAATGACGTGCCTCGTGTTCTGGAGCTGTGTGCCGAAGCCGGGATCAGTGCTGCACCTTCGCTGGAAGCCTTGAAAGTAGCGGTTCACGTCTGACAGGCCCGGTCCATGCAATAAAAACCGGAACCCTGGCCACAGCTGACTATCCTATGTGAACAGTTACTCACTCAGGAGCGTCATCATGGGGTCCACGTTCAACGGTCTGATTGGCCTGATTATTCTGGCTCTGGATATTTGGGCCATCATCAATGTGATCAAAAGCGGTGCAGGAACCGGGGCGAAAATCATCTGGGTATTGCTGATTATCTTCCTGCCGGTGCTGGGCCTGATCATTTGGGCCATCGCCGGGCCACGGGGCAATGTCCGAGTTTGAGCCATGATCAGCGGGCTGCGACGGGTTTGTCGTGGCGGTCCGCTGAGTTTGTCTGCGTCAGGGTTCGACCTGACACCCTCCCCGAAGTAGAATGCGCGTCTTTGTTGGGCAGTTGAACGGGTGTGCAGCAATAGCGCCGCTGGGTTTGTCTGTCGATCATGGGCGGGCGGCCGTCTGTTGCCCAAAACCAAAGCAAAATCCGATGCGATCATTCCGGGCTTCACCGATCTTCTCGGTCCGGGTGACCTGATGTTCTGCGAAAACTTCTTTCAGGCATGCCTGAAGTCCATGTATGAGCTTTCGTTTTGCCGCCTATGTTTTACAGGCAGTGAACACGCCGGGTAACGATCGGGTATCTTCCGGGATCTGTTGATGTTTGGTTGTGGGCTGCATCGCTAGCACACTGCAATGCCAGCAGAACCTTGAGCGAGAGGGGCCGAAAGGCCCTTTCTTATGTTTCAAAATGTGCTCTACACGGAATTTTCACGATCTATTCAAGACAATCCGCCAGCAAAATTTCGGCTTGACTACTTTTTCAACTTGAACAAATGGGTTCTTAAACGACATGGCAAACCCGGACGCCCCAAAACAACAGCACGCTGCTACGCGTGTGTTGCAACCGACGGTCAAATCGCATCTGGCGTTTACGCTGCTGTGTGCCTTGATCATGATGCTGATGTTCACCCTGCTACGGGTTGCTCTGCTGGTTTATAACCGGGAAATGATCCTCGATACCCCGGCTTCGACCTTCCTCGAAGCATTCGCCAACGGTCTGCGATTTGACCTGCGAATTGTGGTGTATCTCAGCATTCCTCTACTGTTGGCGATTCTCAGTGTCAAAGCCATGACCATGCGCGCAGTGATGCGCTTGTGGCTGACAGCTGCTTGCAGCCTGGCGCTGTTTTTGGGCCTGATGGAGATGGACTTCTACCGCGAGTTCCACCAGCGCCTTAACGGTCTGGTTTTCCAGTACGTCAAGGAAGACCCTAAAACCGTCATGAGCATGCTCTGGTACGGTTTCCCGGTGGTGCGCTACTTGTTGGCCTGGGCCGTTGGTACGCTGATTCTGTACTTCGCATTTCGTGGCGCCGATCGCCTGACCCGTTCGCGGACCACCGCAGCCGTTGCCGGCACCGCCCGCGCCGTGGCGCCGTGGTATGGCCGTGTCGCGGTGTTTGTGGTGGTACTGCTGGTGTGTGTGGTTGCTGCTCGCGGCACCTTGCGCCAGGGTCCTCCTCTACGTTGGGGCGATGCCTACACAACAGACTCCAACTTCGCTAACCAGCTGGGTCTTAACGGCTCCCTGTCGCTGATTGCCGCTGCCAAAAGCCGCTTTTCCGACGAGCGCAGCAATATCTGGAAGGCCACCCTGGAAGATCCGGTAGCCCAACAGACAGTGCGCGATATGCTGCTGACCGAGAACGACAAGCTGGTCGATCCGGACACTGCGCCTGTACGCCGCGATACCACGCCACCTGCGGAAAAAACCCTGCCGATCAAGAACGTTGTCGTGATCCTGATGGAAAGCTTCGCCGGTCACTCGGTGGGTGCGCTGGGTCGTCCGGGCAATGTCACGCCGTATTTTGACAACCTGTCGAAAGAAGGCCTGTTGTTTGAGCGCTTCTTCTCCAACGGTACCCATACCCACCAGGGTATGTTCGCAACCATGGCCTGTTTCCCGAACCTGCCGGGTTTTGAATACCTGATGCAAACCCCGGAAGGCAGCCACAAGCTGTCCGGTCTGCCGGAACTGCTCAGTGCACGCAAGTTTGACGACGTCTATGTCTACAACGGTGATTTTGCCTGGGACAACCAGTCGGGTTTCTTCAGTAATCAGGGGATGACCACTTTCGTTGGTCGTAACGATTACGTTGATCCGGTGTTCTCCGATCCTACGTGGGGCGTGTCCGATCAGGACATGTTCAACCGTGGTCTGGAAGAGCTGAAGAAGCGCGAAGGCAAAGAACCGTTCTATGCCTTGCTGCAGACCCTGTCCAACCACACGCCGTATGCACTGCCGACCCCGTTGCCGGTTGAACCGGTCACTGACCGTGGATCGCTCAATGAGCATTTGACGGCCATGCGTTACTCGGACTGGGCATTGGGTCAGTTCTTCGAAAAAGCGCGTAAAGAACCGTATTTCAAGGAAACCCTGTTTGTGGTGGTGGGTGACCACGGCTTCGGTAACGAGCAGCAAATTTCCGAGATGGACCTGGGACGCTTTAACGTTCCATTGCTGTTGATCGGGCCTGGTATCCAGGAAAAATTTGGCGCGCGCAATGACACCGTGGGGACACAGGTTGATATCGTGCCGACCATCATGGGGCGTCTGGGTGGCGAGTTCCGTCAGCAATGCTGGGGCCGTGACCTGCTCACCCTGCCTGAAGGCGACAAGGGTACAGGCGTGATCAAGCCGTCCGGCAGTGACCAGACAGTGGCAGTCATCAGCGGCGACCACTTGCTGGTTCAGCCCAAGGATATGCTGGCCAAGGTTTGGCAGTACAAGCTGGGCGCCAATCCTGAAGCCAAGGTGGTTACCGATTCGCCGGATGAGGCCGAGCTTAAAAAGAAACTCGAATCCTTCCTGCAAACAGCCACCAAAAGTTTGATGGATAACACTGCGGGTGTAGAAGATCCGAAGTAAGTAACCGCGCAATAAAAAAGAGGCCTCAGGGCCTCTTTTTTATTGCGCGCGGGTTGTGCTCTGGGTGTGTTCTAGATCTTGCCGAGTAACAGCAAAATCAACAGTACAACCAGAACCACGCCGATGATGCCTGACGGCCCGTAGCCCCAGCTTTTCGAGTGCGGGAATACAGGCAATCCGCCTACTAACAGCAGAATCAGGATGATGAGTAGAATTGTGGTCATGATCATTTCCTTATTGATGTTTTCTGCCAATTTGCAGGTTCTTCAGGGCACTGTTTGACGAACGAGGATAGGCAGTGCTTATAAAGTCCGACTGGTGATGCCGGCGGAAAATTCAACTTTTATTAATCCCCACCCAAACCCCTCCAGCCTTGATCGGCCACGGGCTGACGCGTAGGGTTGCGCGCTGCGCATTTGGAGAGTTCTCGCATGCTTAACTACGTTTGGTTTTTTTTCGCGGCCTTGTTTGAGATTGCTGGCTGCTATGGGTTCTGGATGTGGTTGCGCCAGGGCAAGAGTGCCTGGTGGGTGGTGCCGGCAGTCCTGAGCCTGGTGGTGTTTGCCCTGCTCTTGACCAAGGTCGAGGCGGTCTATGCCGGGCGGGCCTATGCGGCCTATGGCGGGATCTACATCGTGACGTCCATTGCCTGGCTGGCAGTGGTGGAGCGCATTCGGCCGCTGGGTTCAGACTGGCTGGGGCTAGGGCTGTGTGTAATAGGCGCGACCATTATTTTGTTGGGGCCGCGCTTCTCCAGTCCTTGATCAGGGGGGCAGTTGTGCTTAATCAAAGAACTCTTTTGGCACGGCATGCTTGGGCATCAGCTGACACTGCTGGCTCTCAAGGTCAAAGAAGATAACGGCCTGGCCTTTGCTCAGGGCATGGCGGACTCGCAGCACACGTGTTTCCTGCGGCGTGTCATCACCGTTGTCGGTTCCTTCACGGCTGACGAAGTCTTCAATCAGGCGGGTGAGGGTGTCAGGTTCAAGCTGGTCGTATGGAATAAGCATAAGGCAGTCTCGTAAACAGTGCGCGCGATGCTACTGGCCGCAAGCCTGTGCGGCCAGCATATTTGCAGGTATTAGCGTTGCTGGATGCCCTTGCCTGTAAGGCGGTTGGGTCATGGGGGCGGGTGAAGTCCAGCGCCGGGCCTTTCGGGATAATACCTGTGGGATTGATTGTGCGGTGACTGGCGTAATAGTGTCCCTTGATGTGGGTGAAATCCACGGTTTGCGCAATGCCAGGCCACTGGTATAGCTCACGCAGCCAGTTGGACAAGTTTGGATAATCGGCAATACGTCGTTCATTGCACTTGAAGTGGCTGTAGTACACCGCATCAAATCGAATCAGTGAGGTAAACAGGCGTACGTCTGCCTCAGTTAAATACTCACCGGCTAGATAGCGATGGTCTGTCAGATGGGTTTCCAGGTGTTCGAGCTCGCGGAAAATCTCATCGAATGCCTGTTCGTAAGCCGATTGGGAAGTGGCGAATCCGGCCCGGTATACGCCGTTGTTTATGGCCGGGTAAATCCTTTCATTCCAGTTATCGACCTGGGTGGCCAGCGACGGCGGATATAAGTCCAGAGGGTTGCCCGTCAGGTCGTCAAATGCAGTGTTAAACATGCGAATGATGTCGGCCGATTCGTTGCTGACGATACATTGTTGCTGTTTGTCCCAGAGCAAGGGGACGGTGACGCGGCCGGTGTAATCGGGTGTGTCCAGAATGTAGCGCTGATACAAAAAATCCAGGTGGTCGAGAGGGTCACCGCTGGAGCCAAATGCCTTGTCAAAGGTCCAGCCGTTTTCCAGCATCAACCAGCTGACCACTGACACGTCTATCAGCGACTCCAGGCCTTTGAGTTGGCGGGTGATCAGGGTGCGGTGGGCCCAGGGGCAGGCCAGAGAGACATACAGGTGGTAGCGGCCCGCCTGGGCCGCAAAGCCACCGTTGCCCGTCGGGCCAGGCGAGCCGTCCCGGGTCACCCAGTTGCGGCGCTGGGCCTGCTCGCGCTGAAACGCCCCGTCCTTGCTGCTTTCGTACCACTGGTCATGCCAGTGCCCTTCGATCAACAGGCCCATGTGAGGCTCCTTGGCTATTTTGCATTGGAGTTCAGTCTAAAGGGCTGAGTTCGAACAAAAAGCGCAAAACATGGGCGCCAAGTATCGATTAAATCGATTTGTTGCGGTTGTCCCAGTAGCGCTGAGCCAGTTCGAAGGCTTGCTCGCGGGGCGTACCCAGCCCGCGCAAGGCCAGGGCCATGGTCGATAGCAACGCCAGCTGCGGATAGCTGTCCTCGACCTCTCCACGCCATAACGCCTTGAGGTGTTGTGGCTCCAGGGTTGCCGGTTTGACGTGGCGCTGCGCAGACAACGCCGGCCATTCTTCGTCCCAGCTCACACCTTGGGTGGTGCCGTACAGATGGCTCAGGCTGTCAGGGTTGACTTCGATTTCGCCGCCATCGCCCTTGACCACGATGCTGGTGTCTCCCAGCAAGCCGCTGGCGTCGCGATGCACACTTTGATAGCCCGGATGGAAAATGCTCTGCAGGCCGCAACGTGCACCCAGGGGGTTGAGAATGCGTGCCAGCGAGTGAATTGGCGAGCGCAAGCCCAGGGTATTGCGCAGATCGATCATGCGTTGCAACTGTGGCGCCCAGTCCTGCAGCGGCATAAATGCCAGATTGCCCTGGTCCAGGGCGACTTCAACGCTTTGCCAGTTGCGACACAGTGGTATGGCCAGTTCATCCAGCAGCTGTTCGCTGTATAGACGGCCTGCAGTATGGGCGCCGCCGCCATGCATAAAGATGCGTATGCCGTTTTGCGACAGGCATTTGGCTGCCAGCAAATACCAGGGTAAATGGCGTTTCTTGCCCGCATACGTTGGCCAGTCAAGATCGACGTGGATCCCGGGGGCTGTCAGGCGCTCGCGCACCGCTTCGGTGAAACCGGCCAGTTCTTCAGGGCTTTCTTCCTTGTGCCGCAGCAACATCAGGAAGGCGCCCAGTTGCGTGTCCTCGGCCTTCTCATCCAGCAGCATGCCCATCGCTTCGCGGGCTTCTTCGCGGGTCAGGTTGCGGGCGCCGCGCTTGCCTTTACCCAGAATCCGGACAAATTGTGCAAAAGGGTGCTCGGCGGGTGTTTCCAGGGTCAGCGGTGCAGGGATGTTCATAGACAATTGGTCGGCTTTGGCAGGCCCGCCAGCTTGGCGGCGAGTTTGGCAGGAGTGCCATTGAACAGGCGATTGAGATGCAGGCTGTTGCCTTTATCTGTCCCCAGCTTGAGTGCGGTGTATTTGATCAGCGGCCGGGTAGCGGGAGACAGCTGGAACTCCTGATAAAAGTCGCGCAGCAGTTGAAGAATTTCCCAGTGCTCGGGGCTGAGCTCAATACCCGCCTGTGCGGCCAGTGCCTGAGCGACGTCTGCCGACCAATCGTTGAGGTCGAGCAGATAACCGTCTTTATCCAGCGGGATGTTTTTACCATCGAGGGTGAGCACATTCATAGCCAGCTGTTGACCTTGTCATACTGAATAGACAGATCGACGAAGGCCGGGTAGTCAATCGCTACCGCCCACTGCGGGCACTCGATATTGCGTGCCTGCAGATCCTCTTCGAGGGCAAAGACAGTCTTGTCTTCAAGTGTGCTGCTCTGCTGCAGGGCATAGACCGCATCGCCACAGAGTAGCAAGGCATCACCGCGCCCCAGAATGCGTAAGCAGCTATCCAGGCGCGTGTCTGAAAAGGGCGAGTGACTCAGAACGTGTAAGGTCGACATCAGAGAGTTATCACTTGGTCATAACGGTCAATAAGTGTGCGTATGTCTTCTGCCGACAGCGGCTCGACGTCATCGACTGCAAGCCCGGCAGGCGAGATGCCGCGTACGGACAAACTGTGGCCGCAAGCGAACAGGTCCTCAACGCCGAACAGGGACAAAGCTTGCAGATTGGCCGTCAGGTTTTTTTGCTGGACGGCGGCGGCTTTCTGCTCGGGTACAAGCTGAAATACACCGTCATCCATAAACAGCAGACCGATCGGCAAATCGAACGCACCGCCTGCCAGCACGATATCCAGCGCTTCTTTCGCGTTGATGCCGGACCAGGGAGACTGACGGCTAATAATCAAAAGCGACTTAGGCATCTCAAGGCCCTCCGAAGCAGATCAGTCGATCGGCCGATTGAATTGCATCATGCAACTGTCCCAGACCAGACAATTCCCACGGCGCTTGCAAATTGACCGCCGGGCGTTGATATCGCGCAGCTTCGTCGTTATTCAGCACACCGCGGCGCAAGGCTGCTGCAATACACACCACGCCATCGAGTTGATTGTTGCTGACGAAGGTTGACCATTGCTGTGCGAGGTCTTGTTCATCTTGAGGTGTCACGATATTGCTCGAAGCGCTGTGGACGCCGTCCTGATAGAAAAACAACCGGACAATCTCGTGGCCGCCCGCCAATGCCGCCTCGGCAAAGCGCAGGGCTCGGCGAGAGGAGGGCGCATGGGCTGCTGAATAAAGGGCAATGGCAAATTTCATGGTGGGCTCTGTCGGCAAATCTGACGCAATGATAAAGCCAGACGCCTAAAGATGCTTGCTACAGGCAATAAAAAGCCCGCCGAAGCGGGCTTTTGTACAGCGGTCGTCAATCAGTCGTCGCGGCTCATGATGCCGAAGATTTGCAGCAGGCTGATGAACAGGTTGTAGATCGATACATACAGGCTAATGGTCGCCATGATGTAGTTACGCTCGCCGCCCTGAATGATGGCGCTGGTCTGGAACAGAATGCAGACCGAAGAAAACAGCACGAAACCGGCGCTGATAGCCAGTTGCAGGCCGCTGATCTGGAAGAAGAAGCTCGCCAGCGTTGCGCCCAGCAGAACAAAGAAGCCTGCAGTGATGAAACCACCCAGGAAGCTCATGTCCTTGCGAGTAATCAGCACATAGGCCGACAGACCGCCGAAAACCAGAGCCGTCATGGCGAATGCGGAGCTAACGACCTCAGCGCCGCCCTGCATGCCCAGGTAGCGGTTGAGAATCGGGCCCAGCAGGAAGCCCATAAAGCCGGTCAGGGCAAAAGCAGACACGAGGCCCCATGCCGAGTCACGCAGCTTGTTGGTCAAGAAAAACAGGCCGTAAAAGCCGATCAGGACCACGAAAATGTTTGGGTAACCGACACGCATCTGCTGAGATACGTAGGCCATTACACCGCTGAAAGCCAGTGTCAGGGCCAGTAAACCGTAAGTGTTGCGCAGGACACGGCTAACCTCTAGCTGTTCGGCCTGCACGTTGCTATTAACTGGGTAATCCTGTTCGCGCATGGCGATACTCCTGTGTCCGGAAATGTTAAGTTGCAAAGATCATAGCAGAGGCTCTGAAACAAGGGATCAAGAGAGTTTGACAACGTGTTTCATTCAGGTATTATGGCGCCCGCAACAACGTTAGGAGGTGTGGCCGAGTGGTTTAAGGCAACGGTCTTGAAAACCGTCGACTGTAACAGGTCCATGAGTTCGAATCCCATCGCCTCCGCCATATTGCTACACCGCAGAGCCCGCCATTGGTGGGCTTTGTCGTTTCTGGGGTTTGGGAAACCTCTGCGCAGACTCTCTTTTTTGCCGCATTTTCTTGCTGCCAGGAAGGACCTTTTCTTTATATGTGTGTAAGCAACCGAGCAGGGCGTTGATGGCCATAAAGGATTTACTGCGGCCAGTGGCTTCGGCGAGATGGGTGAGGGCGTGTGTCATTTGGCCATGCATGCGCGCAGACATAGTAGGCATGGGGTCCCGGTGTAGTGATGTGTAATACAACACACTACACCGGGTGCAGCGGGGTGACTTGCTATCGAGTCGGCTTCGCTTGTCGCGGTTTTGTGCAGTTGCCTGCGGGGCTGGCCTCTCTGTGTACCAGGTTGATCCTCGGGTGTTTAGATTGCCGCGTAGGCAAGGGCTGCAAGGTTCTGTGCGCGTGGATCAATCATCATGTGCCCACCTGAAGTCGTTGTCACAAAGCTGAAACTGATCTCGCGATCAGCATCTGCGAAGGCAATTGGACCGCCAAGCCCTATATGGCCAAAGGTGTTGGGCCCCATGCAGTGTGATGCATCCGGATCGGCCGTTTGTTCCATCATGCAACCCAGGCCATAGCGCATTGGCCGCTTCCAGATGCGATCCATGCCGTTGCTTTGCTCTTTGGTGAATTCGTTCAGCATGTCTGTGCCGATGAATTGCCCGGCCAGTAATGCACTGTAAAAACCGGCCAAACCAGCTGCCGTACTATGTGAGCACGCACCGGGCTGCTTGAAGGCCCACCATTTTGGATCAGATGAACGCTTGGGAGATATTCCCGGATTGGTAAAGGCAAGGGTCGAAATGTCTTCCGAATGAGTGGTAACTACTGTTCGCAAGTTCTTCGAGTAAGGGTCACCTATGCGTCCCTTGGCCGCGTCATAATGGCCAATGCGGTAATAATCTTGTTGCTCCACGCCCAGATGAACCTCCAGGCCATGGGGCTGGGTGATTTCTTCATGGATAAAGGTGCAGGGGTTGCGGCCGTCAGTTCGCCGGATCAGCTCGCCGATGATCCAGCCATAGGTTGTGGTTCCATATCCCAGCTCGGTACCTGGTTGCCACCATATAGGCTCGGCAGCCAGAACATTCACCATATGCTCCCAGTCATACATCGTCGGGTTGCGGTTGGGGAGCCTTAACGCTGGAATCCCGGAGGTATGACTCATCACATGGCGCAAGGTGATTTTATCTTTACCGCCCTGGGCAAATTCAGGCCAGTAATGAGTCACCGGGATATCTAATTCCAGTTTACCTTTTTCGACCAGCATCAATGCCGCCACTGCAGCGAATGGTTTGACCGTGCAAAATGTATTTATCAACGTATCTTTAAGCCAAGGTTTATTACCTTCACGATCTGATGAACCTGCCCATAAATCCACGACCGTTTCATTGCCAATTTTTACGCAGAGTCCTCCCCCTCGTTCCTGCGGATCATTAAAGATATTTTCAAAAGCATGCTTGACGCTTTCAAATTGATTCGCACATATCCCTTCAGCTTCCATGCTTAACACTCCATTTGTTTAAAGTTGTGCCATCGTTTAAATCGTAAATACCCTTGTTCTAAAAGGGCCGTGCACAGGTTCAAGCGTCCGGTTGAGTCAGGTTGTAACGGTTTGAGCGTTTGTAAGTGCCGAAGTCATTGAAGCGAACACCGGCTTGCGCTAATACCTTGTGGGCGAAGGGTGCTGTCATTTGACGGATATAGAAGGGGTCTTTAACCACGAAGTGATGAATGCAGTGAGTGCTGCCGAAGTTGAAGCAGAACAACTGGAATGGCCATAGCCACCAATGATTCATGACTTGAGTTTGCTGCAAGGGATTGCGCGGCATCACATCGCCGTAATAATGGATATTTGAACTGACAAAGAATAGACAGAACTGACGTATTATATTTGGCGCGACGATGATAACCACGGCGCTGTTGATCACGCTCATCAGTATCGATGTGGTGGGCGATGGCTGATAGGCAAAACCCATTAATGAGCTTGTCCATGTATAGAAGTGATACCCCAGGAACACATACCAGCAGCCCCAGTACAACAGTCCCATGGGGGCATTCAAGCGCAGCACCTTGACGGTCAATCTGACCTTTTCCCGCCAGGTAGGCGCAAACAGGGCATTTACAATGCCAAAGACAAATCCATCGATGAGTTTCAGGAGCCGCTTGGCGCCCCACTTGCTGCCGCTGGTGGTAATCCATGCTTCAACATCGGTGTCTGTGCCCGACTCTTTATGGTGGTGAAAGTGCAGCTCTCGCCTTAACCAGGGGCTCGGCATTCCCGGGCGGGTTATCCAGCACAGCAACATCATCAAGTTGTGTGCAATGGGCTGCTTTCTGAAATACAAGCGATGAATCAAGTCGTGTTCAAGTTCATGTATGAAGGAGGTTAATAAAGCATTGATCACAATACACAGCCATGCGGGTATTATGCCTTTGATGTACAGCGTGCCAGAGAGGATCATGCCAGCGATAGACAGTGTCATCACGCTAGCGCCTATAACATTTTGATACCCGAGCAGGGGGTATTTTTTACGCAGTTCGTTACTGTGTTGGGTGATTTTCTGAGTGACCTCATTGATTGAATCTTGCTCTGTTTTTGATAACGGACTGGTCGAGGTTTTATATAAGGCATTCATCACTTCATCCTTTGAAGACGATGGGTCGGGTTAGCGTCTCTAGAGAAGCACATATATTTTACAGAGCAAAGTTTTCGGTTTTTTTAAGTGTCTAATCTGACGAGTGGATATATAGAATGTTGTATTGTCCGACAATCAACTTGTCTCTGTGGCTTGGTGAATGATGTGGGTCAAAGCTGGCACTCGTTATTTCCCTGTGGCCGTCTCCTGTTTGGTTAAAAATCGGCGGTACTCAGGTAAATCCGGGGGCAGCTGTGGTGGCGACGGTGAATTTTCCAGACCCGGCCCCACCTGTTTATCCAGGGTCCAGTGAAAAAGTTATGAGCTTACAACCAGACTTATATAACGATTTATCAAGCTTTATAGCGTCCTGGTTCTAGCGGATGATTCGCATATCTTTATATTAAATTGTGATTAGTCAGTGCTGCTTTTATGCCTTTATGATCTGGCCAACAACGGTTCATAAGGCAGGAGTGGTTTGATGACTATTCAAATAAAACCCGTCGCAGGTCGAATTGGTGCACAACTGGACGGCATAAAACTGGGCGGTGATATCAGTGAGCAAGCGTTCGAGTTTATTAATGAAGCACTGTTGAAATACAAAGTGTTGTTCTTTCGCGATCAGCATCTCGATGATGCCGGGCACGAAGCATTTTCCCGACGTTTTGGTAATCAAGTACCGCACCCGACCGTGCGTTCGGCCGAGCAAAGCACTGCCATCCTGCACCTGGATGCCAAGGAAACCCGGGCCAACTCCTGGCACACCGATGTGACGTTCGTGGCCAATTACCCGAAGATTTCCATCCTGCGCGGTGTGGTCATCCCGCCTTATGGCGGCGACACCGTATGGGCCAATACGGCAACGGCCTATGCCGATCTGCCGGATCCTTTAAAACTGCTGGCCGATGGTTTGCGCGCCTTGCACACCAATCTTTATGACTACGCCGCACCGCGTAATACCGATGAATCGGGGCTCAAGCGTTATCGCGAACAGTTCACCGCCGAAGTTTACGAGACTGAACATCCTCTGGTTCGCGTACACCCGGAGTCGGGCGAGAGAAGTTTGTTGTTGGGGCACTTCGTTAAGCAGATTCAAGGGGTCAGCAGCAATGATTCAAAACAGCTGATCCGTCTGTTTCACGACCGTATTACCCATGTCGACAACACCGTCCGCTGGCGCTGGCAGGAAGGTGATGTGGTGATCTGGGACAACCGCGCCACCCAGCATATTGCGATCAACGATTACGGCGATGCGCAGCGCATTGTGCGCCGTACCACCATTGACGGTGATGTGCCGTTTGGCGTCGACGGACGCTTGAGCCAGGCACTCAAACCCACCCCCGAAACCCGCTCGCCGCAAACCGAAGCCGACAAAAAACACCTCGCCGCCTGACAGACCAATCCTCATCGATCCAAGGAAGACCTCCACATGGCTACATTTAAAGTGTTTCGCAAAGGGCGTATTGCGGCCGCGCTGGCGGTGCTGCTGGTTGCGCCATTGGCCGAGGCCGATGTGTTGCGCATTGGCGTCGCCGCCGCCGGTGGTGGTGACCCGGTTACGTTCAGTGGTTCGTCCCTGGGCATTGTGCGCAATCAGCAACTTCTGGAAAAAGCCTTCGCCGGCAGCGGCACCGAGGTGCAGTGGTTCTTCTTTAAAGGGGCAGGGCCGGCAGTCAATGAAGCCCTGTCCAACCAGCAGCTGGATTTCGCCTACCAGGGCGACCTGCCTGCAGTCGTAGGCCGCTCCAACGGGCTGGACACCAGATTGCTGGCGGCACTGGGGGTGCGCTCGAACATTTACCTGGCGGTGCCCAAGGGCTCTGACATCAAAAGCATCGATGACCTCAAAGGCAAAAAAGTAGCGGTGTTTCGCGGTACCAACGGGCACCTGGTGTCGATCAACCTGCTGGCCGAGCGTGGCCTGACCGAGCGCGACATCAAGGTGATCAACCTCGACACTGGCAGCACCCAGGCGGCCCTGGTTTCCAATGGCGTGGACGCGGCCTTTGGCGGACGCGAGTTGTTCAAGCTGCGGGATAAAGGCCTGATCGACATCATCTATGACAACCCTTCGCAGGATGTGCGCTACACCCGCCAGACGGCGCTGGTGGTGCGTAGCGATTATGAAAAGGAACACCCGCAGAACGTGCAGAAAGTCGTCGACACCCTGGTGGATGCGGCGAAATGGAGTTCGGACGAGGGGCATGCCGAGCAGGTCTTCGCCGAGTGGGCCAAGAGCAATGACCCGGTGGAGTCATTGCGTGCCGACTTTGCCGGAAGCAGCCTGCGGGACAAAGTCTCGCCTCTGGTGGACAACTTCCTGATAGGCCGCTATCAGGCCGTGGCTGATCAAGCCAAGGCAGAAAAATTGATCCGTCGTCCGGTGATTGTTGAGGGCTGGTTCGCCCCCGGTTATTTGCAGGCGGCTCTCAAAAGCAGGGGCCTTGAACACTACTGGACCCCCTACGGCCCGGATGGCAAGCAGCCCGCCGCTGATGCGGTAGCGGTCGCGACCAGCAAGCAAGGGAGCTAGCACATGGCCAGGGCACAGACCGCCAGACCGGAGCCGTACTCGGCTCCGGCGTTACCCAGGGACAACGTCAAGCGCTTGCCGCCGGCGCCGATTCGGCCCGTGCGCAAGGTCGAGATACCGCGTACTTCTCAGGGGTTCGCCAGGCTGCGTCGTTACACCGAGCCCTGGCTGTTGCCGCTGGTCTTGCTGGGCCTGTGGTATTTGGGCGTCGAGCGCGGCTGGCTATCGGAGCAGGTGCTGCCGCCCCCGGCCTACGTGTATCAAACCCTGTCGGACCTGATCACTTCCGGTGATCTGTGGATCAATGCCCTGGCCAGCATGCAACGAGTAGTCCTGGGGTTCGCATTGGGTGCCTTGATCGGTGTGGTATTGGGGGCGGCCATGGGTCTCTCGCGCACCGTCGAGGATTACCTGCTGCCTACCTTCAATGCGCTGGTTCAGATCCCGGTGTTGGCCTGGCTGCCATTTGCCTTGTTGGTGTTCGGTATCGGCGAACCCCTTAAGTACGTGCTGATTGCCAAGGCGGCGACAGTGCCGATCACCCTGTGCACCTTGCAAGCGTTTCATCAGGCGCCCAAGGGGCTGCTGGAAGTTGGCCGGGCCTATGGTTTCAGTCGCTGGCAAAGCGTGGTCGGGATTGTCTTGCCGGCGGCGGTCCCGACGCTGTTCACCGGGTTGCGTCTGGGCTTCACCAAGGCCTGGTTGTCGCTGGTGGTAGTGGAGCTGGTTGCCTCCAGTGAGGGCTTGGGTTACCTGATCGTATATGGCCGTCAGTTGTTTCAACTGGATCTGGTAATGGCGGCCGTGGTGGTCGTGGGGGCAGTCGGCCTGTTGATCGATCGCGGGTTTGATTATGTGGAGCGCCGCCTCAATCGCGGTCGCCCCGGGACAGCGGGGGCACTGTCATGAGCGCCGTGATTGCAGTGAGTCCGGGCAGTCGTCGCTATCGTGGCTGGGTGTTACCGATTGCCGCCATCGCAATCTGGTGGCTGGCATCCCATCAGGGCTGGAGCCAGTCGGGGCTGTTGGTGTCACCGGAGAAAGTCGCAGTCACGGCCTGGGAGCAAATCACCTCGGACAAATTCTGGCGCGCCATATGCGCCAGCCTGACGCGTAATCTCAGTGGCTTTTTTATCGGCACCAGCCTGGGTCTGGTGCTGGGATGCCTGCTGGGGCTGTCACGGCATTTCGAGCGTTTGGTCGGGCCCAGTTTCAACACCTTCAAACAGATTTCGCTGTTCGCCTGGATCCCGCTGATCTCGGTGTGGTTCGGCCTGGGTGATGTGGCGAAAGTGGCCTTTCTGTCACTGGCAGCGCTGGTGCCGGTGGTGGTCAATACCTGCGATGGTTTGCGCAGCGTGCCGCCTAATTTGCTGGAGGTGGCGCGGGTATACGGCTTTAGCCGCTGGCAAACCATCATCGGGGTCATGTTGCCGGCCGCATTGCCGTCGATCTTTACCGGGCTGTACCTGGCGCTGGTGTACTCCTGGCTGGCCACCATCGGTGCCGAATACCTGCTGGTTTCGGGGGAGGGGATCGGCAATACGCTGATTGATGGCAGCGAGCATTTCATGATGGACCTGGTGTTGTTCGCCATGGTGGTGATTGGCCTGGTGGGCTGGAGCCTCAATGCACTGGCACGGGTATGTGAGCGGCGCATGCAGCGTCTGTATGGCATCGCCCCCCGTTGATTAACACTTTCAGAAGGACTGCAGCATGCTCAACAACGGCCTGACCCTGGAAAACATCAGCAAGCGTTTTGCCTCCCGCCCGGGCAGCACGACCCAGCTGCAAGTACTGGACAACATTCAGCTCGACATCGCCCCCGGCGAATTCATCAGCATTGTCGGCGCCAGCGGCTGCGGCAAGTCCACGTTGTTGCGCCTGATTCTGGGGCTCGATGAGGAATATGACGGGCGGATCCTGATCAATGGCAAGCCCATCGCCGGCACGGGGCTGGAGCGCGGCATCGTGTTTCAGGATCACCGCCTGTTCCCGTGGCTCAACGTGGAGCAGAACGTCGCGGTAGGGCTGAAGAACTCGGTGCTGAGCAGCGCTGAAAAACGCGACACCGTGCGTGAGCACATCGAACTGGTGGGCCTGCAGGATTTTATCGACGCTTACCCGCATCAGATCTCCGGAGGCATGGCGCAACGGGTGGCGATTGCCCGCGGGCTGGTCAATCGCCCCAGCGTGTTGCTGCTTGATGAACCACTGGGAGCCCTGGATGCCTTGACCCGCGCGCGTCTGCAGGGCGAGCTGCAAAACATTTGGGCCAAGGAAAAAATCACCATGATCCTGGTAACCCACGATGTGGATGAGGCGGTTTTCCTGGGGGATCGGGTTGTGGTGATGCAACCGAACCCGGGCCGCATCCGCCGTATTCTCGATGTCGACCTGCCACGCCCGCGCAACCGCAGCGACAGCCGTTTCATTGCCCTGCGCGACGATGTACTGAGTGATTTCGCTGAACTGCACTGATCTTTTTACTGCGCCGCGGGTTGCTGCCTGACGCCGCGCGCGGGCCCATGTTTGTCAGGTTTATTCTCTTCAGGGAGCGGAAAATGTCCGAACGCCAGCTCAGCCTCAATCTGTTTATCTACCCCAATGGCCATCACGAAGCCGCCTGGCGCCACCCGCAATCGGTGCCGGAACACTCGATGGATATCGGCTATTACCAGCAGCTGGCGTTACGCGCTGAACGGGAAAAGCTCGATGCGATTTTCTTTGCCGATTCACCCTCACTTTCCGAAAGCGGGCGGGAGGGCCTGCGTATCCGGTTCGAGCCCATCACCTGGCTGGCGGCCATTGCCGCAGTCACCCGGCGCATCGGCCTGATTGCCACGGCCAGTACCACCTACAGCGAACCCTACAATCTGGCCCGAGCGTTCAGCGCCCTGGACCACATCAGCAACGGCCGCGCCGGCTGGAACATCGTGACCACTTCCATGGCCGACGCTGCCGCCAATTTCGGCCTTGACCAGCATCCATCGGCCCATGATCGCTACGCCCAGGCCGAAGAGTTCGTGCAGGTGACGGCCGACTTGTGGGACAGCTGGGAAGACGACGCGCTGGTGCTGGACAAGACGGCCGGGGTGTTTGCCGATACCAGCAAGGTGCATGCGATCAACCATGTGGGCGCCCATTACAAGGTCAAGGGTCCCTTCAACTCGCCGCGCTCGCCACAGGGCCGGCCGGTGCAGGTGCAGGCGGGCTCTTCCGAGGACGGCCGCGACTTTGCTTCTCGCCATGCCGAAGCGATTTTCACCGCGCACCAGACGCTGCACAGTGCGACCGAGTTCGCCAACGACATCCGTGCCCGGGCCAGGGCGGTGGGGCGCGACCCGCGGCAGCTGAAAATCCTGCCGGGCATCAGCCCGTACATAGCCAGCAGCGAAGCTGAAGCCCAGCGCAAATTCGATGAGCTCAATGAGCTGGTCCTGCCGCATATCTCTCTGGGTCAGTTGCGCCGCATGCTGGGGGTCGACCTGTCCGGGCATGACCTGGACGCGCCGTTTCCGCGGCACCTGATCAACTTCGACAGCCGTGAAAGTCAGTCCAGTCGCTTCAAGCTGATCATCGACATTGTTGATCGCGAGCACCTGACACTGCGCCAGTTGATCAATCGCCTGGCCGGTGCGCGAGGGCACTGGGTACCGGTAGGCACGCCGGTGCAGATTGCTGACCTGATCGAACAGTGGTTTCGCAGTGGCGCCGCCGACGGTTTCAACGTGATGCCTCCGGCGTTCCCGGACGGGTTTGAGGTGTTCCTTGATGAAGTGCTGCCGATCCTGCGCCAGCGCGGCCTGTTCCGCTCCGAATACGCTGGCAGTACCTTGCGCGATCACTACGGCCTGAACCGCCCGGCTTCGCGCTTTACGCTGAAAACTGCCTGAACAACGGGGCCTTATCTAGCGAATTTTTTCGCCGCAATCACACACAGGATCACCGCGC
Source organism: Pseudomonas paraversuta (assembly GCF_904067025.1). NCBI lineage: Bacteria > Pseudomonadati > Pseudomonadota > Gammaproteobacteria > Pseudomonadales > Pseudomonadaceae > Pseudomonas > Pseudomonas paraversuta. The sequence continues at coordinate 3,218,045 of NZ_CAJFDA010000001.1, read as the reverse complement.
CGGTCACGGCGAACATGCCGATGCTGACGGTCTCATGCAGTAGGGTAGCGGCCAGGGCCAAGCCAAAAAAAGGCTGCAACAGCTGAAGCTGGCCCACGGCCGCAATGCCTCCCTGGGCCAGTCCGCGGTACCAGAATACGAAGCCGATCAGCATGCTGAACAACGAGACGTAAGCCAGGCCCAGCCAGGCTGGCGGGTTGATGTTGGCGAACGAAGAGGGTGCACAGTAAACCGCCAGGCTTGCCATCACCGGCAGCGACAGCACCAGCGCCCAGCAAATCACCTGCCAGCCGCCCAGGGTTCTGGACAGCTTTGCACCTTCTGCATAGCCCAGGCCGCAAATGATCACGGCCAGGAACATCAGAATGTCGCCTGTGGCCGAGGCGGTCAGACCCTGTGACAGGGCAAACGTCACCACCAGCGCGCTGCCCAGGATTGAAAACAGCCAGAACGCCGGCCGTGGACGTTCGCCGCCGCGCAACACGCCGAAGGCTGCAGTCGCCAGGGGCAACAGGCCGAGAAACACAATCGAGTGAGCAGAAGTGACATGCTGCAGCGCCAGGGCGGTCAGCAGTGGAAAGCCCACCACAACCCCGATGGCCACGATCAGCAAGGACAAAAGCTGGCTTCGCTGAGGGCGCTTTGCCTTCAACAACAGCAGCATGCACAGGGCAATGACCCCGGCGATGGTGGCGCGGGCCAGGGTCAGAAAAACCGGATCAAATTCCAGCACCGCCACCTTGGTTGCCGGTAACGAGCCGCTGAAAATAACCACGCCGATAAACCCGTTGAGCCAGCCGCTCAGGTTTTGCGAGGTTGCCGGATTTTGCAGGTTGGAGGTTCGTTCCATCGAGTTTCACACTCAAGGCTGATCGCGGGATTGCATAAAGTGCATCCTAGGGTCGAATATTGATGACAATCAAAATATTGTCATGGATACAAGTCCCGATGCCGCGCTCTCGCTATAAGTCGCTGGTCGACGCCTTTGCCGCTGATATCCGCAGTGCACGCTTGCCACCCGGTACCCGCTTGCCCACCCACCGGCAATTGGCCGCATCAGAAGGGCTGGCCCTGGTCACGGCCAGTCGGGTTTACGCCGAGCTTGAGGCCATGGGCCTGGTCAGTGGAGAGGCGGGGCGCGGGACTTTCGTCAGAGAGACGTCGTTGCCCCCCGGCCACGGCATCGACCAGCCCGACGTGACGGCAGGGATGCTGGACCTCAATTACAACTACCCCTCTGTGCCCGGCCAGGCCGAACTGTTGCGCAGCGCCTTGCGCCAGCTCGCGTTGTCCGGCGACCTGGAGTCGCTGCTGCGCTATCAGCCCCATGGCGGACGCCTGCACGAGCGGGCTTCGTTTGCCCGGCATTTGCAGACTCGCGGCCTGAACATACCTGCCGAGCAGGTCTTGATCGTCAATGGTGCCCAGCACGGTTTGACTGTGGCCTTGATGTCGCTGCTCCAGCCCGGCGATGTGATTGCGGTCGATGGGTTGACCTATCCGGGCTTCAAGGCTTTGGCCCTGGCGCTGCATCTTGAGGTGTTGCCGATTCCGGTTACAGAAAGTGGCCCGGACCTTGATGCCCTGGAACAACTCTGTCGCAGTCGCTCGGTGCGAGCAATTTACAGCATGCCGACCCTGCACAATCCGCTGGGTTGGGTGATGAGCCTCGAGCAGCGTCAGCAGCTTGTGGCAATCGCGCGCAAGCATGATCTGCATATCATCGAAGACGCGGCCTACGCTTTTCTTGTGGAAAATCCGCCGCCACCCCTGGCTGAACTGGCACCGGAAAGGACGGTGTATGTATCCGGACTGTCGAAAAATGTTGCTGCGGGTTTACGCGTCGGTTTCGTCGCGGCGCCGCCTCAAACCATTGCCGCACTGGAGCGCATGATCCGGGTCACAGCCTGGAATACCCCGGGGATAATGACCTCGATCGCCAGTGCCTGGCTCGACGACGGCACGGTGAGCCGACTTGAAGTGCAAAAGCGCCAGGACGGACAGGCCCGCCAGATCATTGCTGACGAACAATTGGCCGGGCTGCACCGTGTGCGCCATCCCTTTTCCTACTTTGTATGGCTGCCCCTGGCCGAGGATGCCAGAGCAGATCAGGTCGTCACGGCATTGCTGCGCGAACAGATATCGGTCTCCACCGCCCAGCCATTTGCTGTTTCGACCCACGTACCCCACGCCATCAGACTGGCCCTGGGATCGGTGGACATGGGGGCATTGTGCGGGGCGCTGGCGAAAGTGAAGTGGGTGGTTGAAGCCTGTACTTAGTGGCTGGGGACGGGCTTGCACTTTCTGCATGGCAGGTACAGGCATCAAGAGGGGGGTATACCAATGGCTACCTTGCAACCACTACCCAGGCATGCCACTGGCTACGCCAACATCGGCTTCAGCGAAGGCCAGAGTTGAAACGTTGCAGTGGCATGCGGATCAATGCGACTGGCTCAAATCCCCGAGCGCGTCATCGGGCTGATCATCCGGCTTCCCAGGCCCAGTGCTTCTGACACCAGGGCCCGTAGTTCGCCATTATTTTCGTCCCTGGTGCAGTGCGACAACTTCTCGCCAATGGTAGGGGCGTTGTCTTTGCCTTCAGGGAACGCGCGCAAAATCAGCAGTCCGCTATTGGTCAGCACTACTTCGAAAAATGAAACCCCTGACAGTCCGTCAAAGTGGATGTAGCCGACGTCGGCCAGCCATTTGACGGTGGCCAGGAACAGGGCCTCTTCTTTTTCCAGAGTGTCGCGGTTGCTGGCGCCCAGGGTTTTGTAATCGATAAAGCGCTCGGCGGTGAGGGTGAGGGGCAGCGGGAAATTGCGATACAGGTGGCCCAGGATCAGCCCGGTGTAGCAGTCGAACAGTTCGATATTGTTCGATGGCAGGGCGTTGATCGAGTGGATGTTTTTGTCTTTGAGGTGACCGGCTAATCCTTTGAACATGTGAACCTCTGTATGTGGAATCTGCATGCCATGTCTGAACAATCGTACCCATTTGGTATAGCACAGCCGCGTCCTTGAACCTCTCAGAGGTTGCCTGGAAGTTGAGATCCCGGTCGCTGGGGATTCTTATGTTGTTACAAGATAATGCGCCGGTATGAAGATTTCCCTAAAAAATCATATGACTGCTGGATATTTGATACTGGGGTGCTATTACTGTTGGGCGCGAGAATTGGCGCATGGTTTTTCCGGGATTTGCCGACGAAGCTATTTATTTCAGGAGGATAGATGTCAAAGCCTGCATGGATGCGCAATACCCTGGTGGCCGCTGCCTTGTTGAGTGTGCTCGCTGCGCCGGTTTACTCAGCGCAGGCACGAACTCTGCAACTGGCCATTGGCGATGAACCCACTGAAGGCTTTGACCCCATGCTGGGCTGGAGTCACGGCAGTTATCTGCTGTTGCACAGCCCGTTGCTCAAGCAAAACGAGGACTTGTCCTGGAGCAGTTTCCTGCTCACTGATTATCAGACCAGTGACGATGGCAAAACCTGGACTTTGAAGCTCAAGCCCGACTTGAAATTCTCCGATGGCTCGGCCCTGACTGCCAGGGATGTGGCCTACACCTACAACAATGCGGCGGCCAGTGGCGGCAAGGTCGATATGGGCAACTTCCTCAAGGCCGAAGCGGTAGATCCGCTCACCGTGCGCATTGAGTTGAAGGCGCCGCAAAGTACCTTCGTCAATGTGCTGGGTTCGCTGGGCATTGTCTCGGCCGACAAGTACGACGCTAAAACCTATGCGCAAAAGCCTGTTGGTGCCGGGCCTTACCGGTTGGTCAGCTACCAGCCGGGGCAGCAGTTGATTGTTGAAGCCAATCCGTATTACGCGGGGCAGAAAAACGATTTCGACAAGCTGGTGTTTGTATTCCTCGATGAGGACAGCTCGTTTGCCGCGGCCCAGAGCAAGCAGCTGGGTATCGTACGAATCGTTCCGTCGCTGGCGGTGACGCCGACACCGGGCATGAAGCTGTGGGTACGCCCCAGTGTCGAGAATCGCGGCATTGTGCTGCCCACCACCAGGGCAGGCAAAAAGGATGCCCATGGCTACCCCGTTGGTAACGATGTGACCGCCGATGTGGCGATCCGCAAGGCCATCAACTACGCAATCAATCGCCAATTGCTGGCGGACCAGATTCTCGAAGGGCATGCGATACCTGCCTACACCGGGGTCCAGGGTTTGCCCTGGGATAACCCGCAGGCGGCCTTCAAGGATGGCGATATCGCCAGGGCCAAACAGATCCTGGATGAAGCCGGCTGGGTTGAAACCGCCAGTGGCATTCGTGCCAAAGAGGGTGTGCCGGCCAAACTCACCCTGTGGTACGCCAGTGGCGATGCGACCCGACGTGACCTGGCCCAGGCCGTGCGCTCCATGCTCAAGCCGGTCGGGATCGAGGTGGACTTGAAGTCAGGCAGTTGGGAAACCGTTGAACGCAACATGCACGCCAACCCGACCCTGTTTGGCTGGGGCAGCCTCGACCCGATGGAGCTTTATCATCACTACAGCAGCAAGGCGGCCGGGGTTGAGTACTACAACCCCGGTTATTACAAGAATCCTGTAGTCGATCAGCATTTGCAGCAGGCGCTGGATGCTCCGACCTGGCAGCAGGCGGTACCGTTCTGGCAGCAAGTGGAGTGGGACGGCAAGACCGGCGCCGGGGTCAAGGGCGATGCAGCCTGGGCGTGGTTGCTGAACGTACAGCACACGTATTTGGCTGATGAGTGTATCGACCTGGGCAAAGGCGCTCCGGAAATCCACGGTTCCTGGTCGCTGCTCAATAGCCTTGATGGCTGGAAGTGGACCTGCAAGTGATTCGTGGATTCTCGCTTTATGTTGTGCGCTTGATGTGCCTGCTGCTGGTGACGGCAGCAGGCACGTTTACCTTGCTCAGCTTTTCTCCGGTTGACCCGATCCGGGCTTATATCGGCAACGACCTGTTGCACGTGCCGCCCGAGCAATACCCGCTGATTGCTGCGCGCTGGGGGCTGGATCAGCCCTTGTGGGAGCGCTTTTTGCACTGGTTCAGCCAGATCCTGCAAGGCGACTTCGGCTACTCGATGCTCTACAACGCGCCGGTGTCGCAAGTGATTGGTGAGCGCTTTGCCACCTCATTCGCGCTGCTATTGTCAGCGTGGCTGTTTTCCGGGATTGTCGGTCTGGCCATGGGCCTTACGGCCGGACGTTACTTGAATCGCTGGCCGGACCGGTTGATCTCGACCCTGTCCTATGTACTGGCGTCCCTGCCGACCTTCTGGATTGGCCTGTTGTTGCTGTCACTGTTTGCCGTCACCCTCAACTGGGCGCCGATCTGCTGTGCCTGGACCCCGGGCAGCAGCGCCGAAACAGCCACCTGGGGCGACAAGCTCAGGCACCTGATTTTGCCCATGCTGGCCCTCGGGGTTCTGGGGGTCGGCAATATTGCGCTGCACACCCGCTCACGGGTGGCAGAGGTGATGAACAGTGAGTTCATTCGCTATGCCCAGGCCCAGGGCGATAAAGGCTGGCCGCTGATCAACTTTCATATTTTGCGTCACGCGGTAACCCCCGCGTTGTGCCTGCAATTTGCTTCGGTGGGGGAGTTGATTGGCGGTTCGCTGCTGGCGGAAAAAGTCTTCGCTTATCCGGGCCTCGGCCAGGCCACTATCGATGCCGGCTTGCGTGGTGATATCCCGTTACTGATGGGGATTGTGATGTTTTGTGCGGTGCTGGTGTTTACCGGCAACAGCATTGCCAACGCGCTGTTACTGCGCCTCAACCGCGGGGCGGCGCGCCAGTCATGACTTACGACCCCAATCGTGCCTTGTTCAGGCTTTGCCTCTCGCTGCTGATGCTGCTGCTTTTGATCGCGTATGGCCTGTCGATAGTCAGCGTTGATGTTCCGATGGATTTGCTGGCGCGGCGCCTGCCACCTTCTTCCGAGTATTGGTTCGGCACCGACAGCCTGGGACGGGACCTGTGGCTGCGGTGCTTCCAGGGGATGACCACCAGCCTGCAAATCGGTTTGACCGCCGCCTTTAGCAGCGGTTTTCTGGCCATGTTTGCCGCCAGCCTGTGTGCACTGAACAAAACCCTGGACTACCTGATTCGCGGGCTGATCGACAGCATGCTGGCGTTGCCGCATCTGCTGTTGCTGGTGTTGATTTGCTTCACCCTGGGCGGCGGCAAACAGGGAGTGATCCTGGCCGTGGCCCTGACCCACTGGCCGCGACTGGCCCTGATCCTGCGAGCCGAAATCCTGCGCATACGCGAGACCGATTTTGTCATGCTCTCCCATCGCCTGGGCAACAGCAGCTTCTATCGCTGGCGCCATCACTTGCTGCCGTTGTTGCTGCCGCAGTGGATCATCGGCACCTTGCTGATGTTCCCCCATGCAGTGTTGCATTCGGCGGCGCTGAGCTTTCTGGGCTTTGGTCTGGCGCCCCATGATCCGTCACTGGGCTTGTTGCTGGCGGATGCGCTACGGTACTTGAGTACGGGTGCCTGGTGGATGGCGTTCTTCCCGGGTTTGATTCTGGTGGGTCTGGTACTGGTATTCGACCATTTTGCACGAGCGCTGCAACAGCTCTGGATAAGGATTACCTGATGCTGAAATTCGACCGGTTTGCGATTGATATCGCCCACTATCACTGGCTGGGCCATAAAACCTGGCATCCGCTGCTGAGCAATATCTCCCTGGAGATTAACCCCGGTGAGCTGGTGGCACTTGTGGGCTCCAGCGGGGAGGGCAAAAGCCTGTTGCTACAGAGCGCCCTGGGTTTGCTGCCGGACAACATGCGCTGTCATGGCGATATCGTGCTCGATGGGCAGGTGCTGAGCGCTGCGGGCAAGGTCGACCAGCGCGGCAAAAGCCTGTGCTATGTGCCCCAGGGCGTGAGTGCCCTGAACCCGCTGATCAAAGTCGGCCCGCAGTTGAACAGGGCGGCGCAGTTGAGCGGGGTCACGCTGGAGCCGGGGGCTGTGGCGCGGCAACTGCAGCAATACAACCTGCAACCCGGGCTGGTGGACGAATATCCGCGCAAGTTGTCCGGGGGCATGGCCAAGCGGGTTCTGGCCAGCTGCGCGGCACTGACCCACGCGCGCTACATTCTGGCGGACGAGATCACCTCGTGGCTGGATGACGAGCATGCTTGTCAGCTGCTGACCCATCTCAAGGGTTTTTGCCAGCAGGGGCGGGGCATTCTGTGGGTCACCCATGACCTGGCGTTGGCGGCGCGTTTTGCCGACAAGATCGCGGTGTTGCATCAAGGTGAACTGCACGAAACCCTGAGCGCGAAAGAGTTGCGTGAAAGCGCAGGCAGTCCGTGGCTACAGTCGCTTTGGGCGGCCTTGCCCGAGCAACAGTTTCTGGCGCGGCGGGTACCGGAAGTCGGGGCTGATTCTTATGCTTGAAGTGCGCGAACTCAGCATTGTGCAAGACGGTCATCGACTCTGGGATTCGGTGTCTTTTCAGGTGGGGCTGGGGGAGTGTCAAGGCATCTCCGCCCCCAGCGGTTTTGGGAAAACCACCCTGGGCCGGGTGCTGGCGCAGTGGCAAACGGCAACTTCGGGCAGTGTCACAGTGGGCGGTAAACCGCTGTCGAAGAAGGGCTACTGCCCGGTTCAGCTAGTGCCACAACACCCCGAACTGACCTTCAATCCCTATCGCACCACGGGTGAGAGCCTGCGTGATGCCTGGTCCCCGGATGCCCCATGGCTTGAACGCATGGCGGTGAATCCTGCCTGGCTGACGCGCCGGCCGGATGAACTATCGGGCGGCGAACTGGCGCGTATCGCCTTGCTAAGGGCGCTGGACCCGCGCACGCGCTATCTGATTGCCGATGAGGTGACGGCGCAACTTGACCCTCACATTCAGGCCCAGGTATGGCGAGTGTTGCTGGAGGAGGTCAAGCGCCGTGAACTGGGGCTGATTGTGTTCAGCCATAACAAGGCGCTGCTGGAGAAAGTCTGTTCCAGTATCTGGATGCCACAGCGGGACGGCTGATCCGCGCAAGCTGTGTGCTGGCATCGCGAGGCAAGCTCGCTCCTACAGGCCATGCAGCTCGCAATACTCGTCCCAGTCCATACCTGCCATTTGTGCCACCTCGCGGTGTACCTCAAGACGTTTGGCCTCAAACTCCTCGGTGCTGGCACTGGTCAATTGCAGCGTCAGTTCCCAGGCAAAAAAGCCCAGGCGTTCAGCCTCGGCCTCGAAGGCTTCGTTTAAACGTTCCTGGCGATATTCCTTCATCGATTGGCCCACCGCACGGGCGGCCAAGGGGTTTAACTTCTCAAGCTCGGCTGCCAGTTCGGGGTGCTCGCCGAGAAAGCGATCAAGGGCTTGCTGATGGTTGATTCCGGGTTCAGTCACGCCAGACTCCTGGTTGCAAAGGGACGGTCGGTACAGGGTACAGGCCCGGTTCAAGGCCAGGCAGGATGGCTCAAGGCAATCCTGCCGTTGATGGTCGTATTGCGGGTTATTTCTTTTCTGCTTCCGGCAGGAACCAGTTCAGTAACAAGGCGCAAATCCCCCCTGTGGCCACACCGGACTCCAGCACATTGCGCAGGGCGGCGGGCATGTGGGCCAGGAACTCAGGGACTTGCGACACACCAAGACCCAGCGCCAGCGACACCGCAATGATCAACAGGGCACGACGGTCCAGTGTAGTGCTGGCCAGAATATTGATCCCGGAGGCTGCAACAGCCCCGAACATCACCATGGCCGCACCACCGAGTACCGGCTCAGGCACTGCCTGAATGGCACCAGCAACGCTGGGAAACAGCCCCAGCAGCACCAGCATGCCGGCAATCCACACGCCAATATGGCGACTGGCGATGCCGGTCAGCTGAATCACCCCGTTGTTCTGGGCAAAGATCGAGCTCGGGAAGGTGTTGAAAATACCTGCCAGCAGCGAGTTGGCGCCGTTGACCAGCACGCCGCCCTTGATGCGCTGCATCCACACCGGGCCTTCAACGGGTTCGCGCGAGACCTTGCTGGTGGCGGTCACATCACCAATGGCTTCCAGCGAGGTCACCAGATAAATCACCAGCATCGGAATGAACAAGGCCCACGAGAAGCCCAGGCCAAAGTGCAGCGGTACCGGTACCTGGAATACTTCGGCCTGGTGCATGCCGGTGAAGTCCAGACGTCCGAGGTAGCCCGCCAGGGCGTAGCCCACGGCCAGCGCGATGACGATGGCGCAGCTGCGCATCCAGACCAGCGGGATGCGGTTGAGGATCACGATAATCGCCAGCACCACGCCTGACAGCATCAGGTTTTCGCCATTGGCGAAGGTGCCGTTGCCCATTGCGGTGAAGCCGCCACCCATGCTGATCAGGCCGACTTTAATCAGGGTCAGGCCAATCATCAGTACGACGATGCCGGTCACCAGCGGGGTGATCATGCGTTTTACAAACGGCAGTACCCGGGAAATGCCCATTTCGACAAAGGAACCGGCAATCACCACGCCAAAAATGGCAGCCATCACCCCTTCAACCGGGGTGCCTTGTTTCACCATCAACGCGCCGCCCGCGATCAGCGGACCGACAAAGTTGAAGCTGGTGCCTTGCACGATCAACAGCCCGGCGCCGAAAGGCCCGAAGCGCTTGCATTGAACAAAGGTGGCAATCCCGGAGATCACCAGGGACATGGACACAATCATGTTGGTGTCGCGGGTCGAGACGCCCAGCGCCTGGCAAATCAGCAGGCCGGGGGTGACGATAGGAACAATGATCGCCAGCAGATGTTGCAGCGCTGCCAGGAAAGCGATCCATGGCTTGGGACGGGCTTCGAGACCAAAGACCAGATCGCTGGTCTGGGACTCGGCTTCATGCGGTGTTTTGGGAGAGGTCATGGCGAGTGCCCTGGAAAAAAGAGCGCGATTCTACTGGTCTTGGGCCATCACGCACAGCGTTTGCTTGCCTGCAAGCGTAGGCGAACTTTAATTAATCGAATGTTCAGCGACTCTGAAGGTCCGAATCTTGGTCTGACCGGGCCCCGGCACTACTTTAAACAGGACACGTAACCATGCTTGATTCCTCGTGGACGGCTTTGAAACACCACCGCAGGCTTCATCAGATTGTCGCCACCCTGGTGCGCTTCGGTGCCCAGGACGTACTGCTGCGTCTGGGCCTGGGCCGTTTGCTGGTGGACGTCAATGCCGAGCCCGGTGAATCGCTGCCGGCCAGTACGCCGCAGCGGGTGCGCATGGCCCTGGAAGCGCTGGGGCCAACGTTTATCAAGTGCGGGCAGATCCTGGCCAGCCGCCGCGACATCCTGGGGCCGGAGTGGGTCAATGAACTGCAGGCCTTGCACAGTCAGGCCTCAACCCTGCCATGGGCCGAGCTGGAGGCACAGGTGCTGGAGGATTTGGGCTGCGGTCTCGATCAGGTATTTGCCGAGTTCGACACTCAGCCCCTTGCCGCGGCCTCCATGGCCCAGGTGTACCTTGCACGTTTACTGAGTGGCGAGGCGGTGGTGGTCAAGGTGCAACGGCCCGGCTTGCGGCACACCATGACCGCCGACTTGCAGTTGCTCGAAAGCCTGGCCCAGCTGGTTGAGCAGAATGCCGCGCTGGCGGTGTATCAGCCGCGCCAGATGGTCAGGCAGCTGGCCCGGGCGATGCTGGAGGAGCTGGACTTCACTCAGGAGGGGCAGAACGGCGACAGCATCGCGCAGAACTTTGCGCAGACGCCGCATATCGTCATCCCGCGTATCTATTGGGCTTTCAGTAGCCAGCGGTTATTGGTGCAGGAATTCTTGCCCAGCTTTACCCCCTTGGCGCGGGATGCACTGATCGAACAAGGGCTTGATCCCGGCTTGCTGGCCAGGCGCGGGGCACGCGCCTTTATCAAAATGCTGCTGGAGGACGGGTTGTTCCATGGCGACCCGCACCCGGGCAACCTGCGGGCAATGAGTGATAACCGCGTAGGCTTCATCGACTTTGGCATGGTGGGTCGACTGGATGAGCGACGGCGCCTTGAGGTCATGAATTTCATGCGCGCGTTGACCGAGGGCAGTACCGAGCTCCTTGTGGCTGTGCTGATTGACTGGAGCGGGGAGCGCGTGCAAGACCTGTCCCTGATCGAACAGGCCGCCCGCGAATATATGGCGCGCCACACAGGGGGGCAATTGAAAATCAGCGCGTTGATCACCGATTTTCTCGGTTTGATCCGTGAATATCGTTTGTTGCTGCCGCCGGATTTACTGGTGTTGTTCAAGGCGCTGATCACGGCTGACGGGGTATTGACGCAACTTGATCCTGATCTGGATTTGATCGCCACGGCGAAGCCGGCAGTCGAGAAAATGCTGCGTGAGCAATTCAGCTGGAAAGTGGCCAGGGGGTTGGGCATCGACGGTCTGGAACTGGGGCGCGGGGTGCTGAGCGACCTGCCCAAGCTCACGCGCCTGATGGTGCACCGTCTCAAGCACGGGGTGCTGGATCTCAAGGTGGACATGCCGGGGCTGGAACGGTTGGAGCGCTCATTGCGACTGGCCTCGACCCGATTGTCGCTGGCGTTGCTGATCAGCGCGCTGCTGATCGCATTTGGTCCGCAAATAGCGGCAGCGGGGCCAGTGTGTCAGGGTTTGTCGGCAATTGGCTGGCTGGCGGGGATTGCGACCTTAGGCGGCTTGCTGGCGTTCTTGTGGAGCTTGTTCAGAAGCTGACCCGCACTGCAGCAGCGACTTGTCTGTAGGAGCGAGCTTGCTCGCGAGCTTATGGTTGCAGCGTTGAAAAAGCTCGCGAGCAAGCTCGCTCCTACAGGTTTTACTGCGCTTTTGAGATGTTGACGTTCTTGTGGAGCTTGTTCAGAAGCTGAGCCGCACTGCAGCAGCGACTTGTCTGTAGGAGCGAGCTTGCTCGCGAGCTCATGGTTGCAGCGTTGAAAAAGCTCGCGAGCAAGCTCGCTCCTACGGGGTTTACTGCGTTTTTGAGATGTTGGCGTTCTTGTGGAGCCTGTTCAGAAGCTGTGCCGCACTGCAGCAGCGACTTATCTGTAGGAGCGAGCTTGCTCGCGAGCTTATGGTTGTAGCGTTAAAAGCTCGCGAGCAAGCTCGCTCCTACGGGTTAGAGATGTAGTGCATGCCCCAGCGCACGCAGCGCGGCTTCTTGCACGGCTTCGCCCAGGGTCGGGTGAGCGTGGATGGTGCCGGCGATGTCTTCCAGGCAAGCCCCCATTTCCAGCGACTGGCCGAAGGCCGTGGACAGCTCCGAAACACCGGCGCCCACTGCTTGCCAACCGAGAATCAGGTGGTTGTCACGCCGCGCAACAACCCGCACGAATCCGCTTTTTGATTCCAGGGTCATGGCGCGACCATTGGCGCTGAACGGGAAGCTTGCGCTTATGTAGTCCAGGCCCGCCGCTTCGGCTTCGGCGGGGGATTTACCGACCACGACAATTTCCGGATCGGTAAAGCACACCGCGGCAATGGCTGTCGGGCAGAATTCGCGCTGTTTGCCGGCAATGATCTCGGCGACCATCTCGCCCTGGGCCATGGCCCGGTGAGCCAGCATCGGCTCACCGGTCAGGTCGCCAATCGCCCATACATTGCGCATGCTGGTCTGACAGCGATTGTCGACCCGTAGCGCCGGGCCGTTCATGGCCAACGCCAGGGTCTCAAGGTTGAAGCCCCGGGTGTGCGGGCGACGTCCCACTGCGACCAGGACCTGGTCGGTTTCCAGAGTCTGGCTTTCGCCCAGGGCATTGCGCATCGACAGGGTTTTGCTGCTGGCCTGGAAGCCTTCGACGCTATGTTCCAGATACAGAGTGATGCCCAATGCCTTGAGGGACTCGGCAACGGGCAGGGTCAGATCTTTATCGTAGGTCGGCAGGATCCGGTCGCGGGCCTCGACCACCGTGACTTCCGCGCCCAGCTTGCGATAGGCAATGCCCAGCTCCAGTCCGATATAACCCGCGCCGACCACGGTCAGACGCCTTGGTATGTTGGTGGGGGTCAGGGCTTCGGTGGAGGAAATAATCGCGCCACCAATGGGCAGAATCGGCAGGTCGACACTTTTCGAGCCGGTGGCCAGCAACAGGTGTTCGCACTCGATCCGCTGGCCGTCGACTTCAACCGCCTTGCCATCGAGGATTTTGGCCCAGCCGTGGATGACCTTGACGCCGTTCTTTTTCAGCAACGCACCGACGCCGCTGGTCAGGCGATCAACGATGCCGTTTTTCCACTGAACGCTCTGGCCAATGTCGAGGGTCGGGGCCTGGGTCTTGATCCCCAGTGGCGAACTGTTATTGCTGTAGCCTTGGGTGGTGTGAAATTGCTCGGCCACATGGATCAGCGCCTTGGACGGGATGCAACCGACGTTCAGGCAGGTACCGCCCAGCGCCTGACCTTCGATCAGGACTGTTGCAATTCCCAGCTGGCCGGCGCGGATGGCAGCCACGTAGCCGCCAGGGCCGCCACCGATAATCAGCAGCGTGGTGTGTTGGGTTGGCTGCATGTTCACTCCAGAAACAGGGTGGCTGGTTGTTCGAGCAAGCCACGCATGGCCTGGATAAATTGCGCTGCGTCCATGCCGTCCACTACCCGATGGTCGAAGGAGCTGGAGAGGTTCATCATTTTGCGGATCACGATCTGGCCTTTGACTACCACTGGCCGTTCGACGATGCGATTGACCCCGACAATCGCGACTTCGGGCAGGTTGACCACCGGGGTACTGACGATTCCGCCCAGTGCGCCAAGGCTGGTCAGGGTAATGGTCGAGCCGCTGAGTTCTTCACGGGTCGCCTTGCCGGCGCGCACGGCGTTGGCCAGGCGCGTGATTTCATTGGCCGCGCCCCACAGGGTCAGGGTTTCGGCGTGTCGGACCACCGGCACCATCAAGCCGCCGTCGCTTTGCGCGGCAACTCCGATGTGGGCGGCGCCAAAGCGGGTGATGATTTGCGCTTCATCGTCATACCGAACGTTGATTTGCGGAAAGTCGCGCAAGGCCACCACCATCGCCCGTACCAGAAACGGCAACAGGGTCAGCTTGCCCCGGCTTTCGCCCCATTTTTGATTGAGCTGCGCGCGCAGTTCTTCAAGGGCAGTGACGTCGACTTCTTCGACATAACTGAAGTGTGCGGCGCGGCGCTTGGCCTCCTGCATGCGCTGGGCGATTTTGCGGCGCAGGCCGATCACCGGGATCTGTTGTTCATCGTTGCGTTTGGCATAACCGCTGGCCGGTGCCGCGACGCAGGTGTTGTCTTGCGCCAGATAAGCCTCAAGGTCGTCGTGCAGCACACGTCCTGCCGGGCCGCTGCCGATGACAAAGCGCAATTCGATGCCGGCATCCCAGGCGCGTTTTCGCACGGCGGGGGAGGCCAGCGGACGTTCATTGGCTTCGCGGGCTACAGGCGCAGGCCGTTGGGCCGCAGCAGGCTTGATTGCCGGGGCCGTGACCAGCGCCACTTCGACCCGGGCCTGTGGCGCAGCTTTCGGGGCGGCGGCCAGCGGTTCTGCAGCAGCGGCCGGCTGAGCACTTTCGCGCAGGTTACCCGCGCCTTCGACTTCGATACGAATCAGCTCGCTGCCTACGGCCATTACCTCGCCGGGCTGGCCGCCCAGAGCCAGGACTCTGCCCGCTACCGGGGAGGGAATGTCCACGGTGGCCTTGTCGGTCATCACATCGGCGACCACCTGGTCTTCGCTGACCATGTCACCGACTTTGACAAACCATTCCACCAGTTCTACTTGCGCAATGCCTTCGCCAATGTCCGGCATCTTGATAACGTGCGTACCCATTCAGACCTCCATAACCCGTTGCAAAGCCGCACCGACCCGTGCAGGGCCCGGGAAGTAAGCCCATTCCTGAGCATGCGGATAAGGCGTATCCCAGCCTGTGACGCGTTCAATAGGTGCTTCCAGATAGTGGAAGCAGTGCTCTTGAACCAGCGCAATCAGCTCGGCGCCAAAACCGCAGGTGCGGGTGGCTTCGTGCACGACGACGCAACGGCGGGTTTTTTTCACGGAGGTGACAATGGCGTCCAGATCCAGCGGCCACAGGCTGCGCAGATCGATGACTTCAGCGTCGATGCCGGTTTCTTCGGCAGCGACCTGGGCCACATAGACGGTGGTGCCGTAGGTCAGGATGGTGACTTCAGTGCCGGGGCGCACGATCGCGGCGCAATCCAGCGGCACAGTGTAATAGCCATCGGGTACGGCACTGGCCGGGTGCTTGGACCACGGGGTCACCGGGCGTTCGTGGTGGCCGTCAAAGGGGCCGTTGTACAGGCGTTTTGGTTCCAGGAAGATCACCGGGTCATCGTTTTCGATGGCGGCAATCAGCAGGCCTTTGGCGTCGTAGGGGTTGGACGGCATGACGGTGCGCAGGCCGCATACCTGGGTGAACATGGCTTCCGGGCTCTGGCTGTGGGTCTGGCCGCCATAGATGCCGCCGCCGCAGGGCATGCGCAGGGTCATGGGGGCGATAAACTCACCGGCCGAGCGGTAGCGCAAGCGGGCCGCTTCGGAAACGATCTGGTCGGATGCCGGGTAGAAGTAGTCGGCAAACTGGATTTCGGCAACCGGGCGCAGGCCATAGGCGCCCATACCGACGGCGGCGCCGACGATGCCGCTTTCCGAGATCGGGGCGTCGAACACCCGCGAGCTGCCGTATTTGGCCTGCAGGCCTTCGGTGCAACGAAATACGCCGCCGAAGTAGCCCACGTCCTGGCCAAATATCACCACATTGTCGTCGCGCTCAAGCATCACATCCATGGCCGAGCGCAGGGCCTGGATCATCGTCATGGTGCTGGTGCTCACGGCGTTCTCCATCAGAATTTTATTGTTGTCGTTCATCTGGTTATAACCCCAATTCCTGACGTTGCCGACGCAAGTGCTCGGGCATGTCCTTGTACACGTCCTCAAAGATCGTCGCCGCGCTTGGCATCTGGCCGCCGGCCAGGGTGCCAAATCGCTCGGCTTCTTTCTGTGCACCAATGATTTCGGCTTCGAGTTCGGCGCTGACGGCTGCGTGTTCTTCCTCGGACCAGTTGCCAGTGGCAATCAGGTGCTGTTTGAGGCGAATGATCGGATCGCCCAGCGGGAAGTGGCTCCAGTCATCGGCAGGACGGTACTTGGAAGGGTCGTCAGAAGTGGAGTGCGGGCCGGCGCGATACGTGACCCACTCAATCAGTGTCGGCCCCAGATTGCGTCGTGCGCGCTCCGCGGCCCAGACCGAGGCGGCGTACACCGCGATGAAGTCGTTACCGTCGACGCGCAGCGAGGCAATGCCGCAGCCCACGCCACGTCCGGCGAAGGTGGTGGCTTCGCCACCGGCAATCGCCTGGAAGGTCGAAATGGCCCACTGGTTATTCACCACGTTAAGGATCACCGGCGCGCGGTAGACGTGGGCAAAGGTCAGGGCGGTGTGAAAGTCCGATTCGGCGGTGGCGCCATCACCGATCCAGGCGGAGGCGATTTTGGTGTCGCCCTTGATCGCCGATGCCATGCCCCAGCCGACCGCCTGCATGAATTGGGTCGCGAGGTTCCCGGAAATACTGAAAAAGCCGTAGTCCCGGACCGAATACATGATCGGCAACTGACGGCCTTTAAGTGGATCGCGTTCGTTGGACAGCAACTGGCAGATCAGATCCACCAGAGGCACGTCGCGGGCCATCAAAATGCTCTGCTGGCGGTAGGTCGGGAAGCACATGTCGTCGATGTTCAAGGCCAGGGCCTGGGCGCTGCCAATGGCTTCTTCGCCAAGGCTTTGCATATAGAACGACATTTTTTTCTGACGCTGGGCAACCACCATCCGGGTGTCGAAAATCCGCGTTTTGAGCATGGCGCGCATGCCCGCCCGCAGGATCTCGGTCGAGACGCCTTCTGCCCAGGGGCCGAGTGCCTGGCCCTGATCGTCGAGCACGCGAATCAGGCCTTTGGCCAGATCGGCGGTATCGGCAGGCTCTACATCGACAGGGGGTTTGCGCACCAGACCGGCATCGGTCAGGCGAAGGTAGCTGAAATCGGTCTTGCAGCCTGGACGGCCGGAGGGTTCGGGAACGTGCAGGCGCAGCGGTGCATATTCAGTCATGGCTTTCTCTACGCTCGATCTTGTCGTGTTTATTAGGCGCGGGAGCTAGTTTTTGCGTCGAAAATCCGGCGGGTGATCAAGCCGGATTTTGTCCTACAACAATCATATTCCTGACAGTGAAGAATATTTCTCTGTAGTTCGTTGTGCTTTGCAGCGATTAAGGATAAGAATTCTTTATAAACACAAAAAACAGGTGCTTTTGTCTCATGCGCAAGCTAGATCGAACGGATATCGGGATTCTCAACAGCCTTCAGCAGAATGCGCGCATCACCAATGCGGACCTTGCACGTTCGGTCAACTTGTCCCCCACACCCTGTTTCAATCGGGTAAAGGCCATGGAAGAACGCGGGCTGATTCGTGAGCAAGTCACCTTGCTGGACGCCGACATGCTGGGCCTGCACGTGAATGTGTTCATCCATGTCAGTCTGGAGAAACAGGTTGAAGAAGCCTTGCAAAAATTTGAGGCGGCGATCTCGGATCGTCACGAAGTCATGGAGTGCTATTTGATGGCCGGCGACCCGGATTATCTGATCCGGGTGCTGGTGCCGAGCATTCAGGCGCTGGAACGCTTCATGATGGACTTTTTGACCAAAGTGCCCGGGGTTGCGAACATCCGGTCCAGCTTCGCCCTGAAACAGGTGCGCTACAAAACGGCGCTGCCGTTGCCGCCGGGTGGGCTGACGCTGGAGGAGTGATTCAGACCCGCAGCCGCCAGCGTTCGTTAAAACGCAACTCGACCCTGGACAGTGGTTCTACATCAATCAGGTTGAAGGATGCGCTGCTTGCGGCCAGCGCATGCAGGATGGCGGCGCGGATGACGAAGGGGTGGGTCACGACCGCAAAATGGCCTTCCTCGCGAAACTCATCGAGCCAGGCGCCGACCCGCAGGCACAGGGCTTCTACCGACTCGCCAGCATGGGGCGCCGACCCGGGGTTGTTGGTCCAGTCGGCGAGTACCTGGGGAATACTTTGCTGCAGGTCGACCAGGCGCAAGCCTCGCCACTCGCCGAAGTCGTAATCCTCCAGCGCCGGCACGATCTCGATGTCGTCACCCAGCGCCTGGGCAGTTTGCAAGGTTCGGGTTTCGGGGGCGCAAAGAATTCGCACAGGCTTCTTCAAGGCCGCAGCCATTTCCTGCGCTTGCAGCAATCCCTTGGGGTCAGCCGGTTCATCCAGAGCAAAGCGGCCCAGACGCTGGGCTTCAGTGCGGGCATGACAGATAAAACTCAGGCGGATGGGCATGATGAAGTCCTTGCGGGTAATGCGTTGCAGTAACAGGCGGCACCTGTGTTGCTCGCATTTGCAGGGGGCGGGTGCCCCTCAATTGAGATTAGGCGAGTATTATCACTGCGCATTTCTATCTCAAGGTACTTCGCCATGTCTGCTGTCCTCTTGAAAAAAATCCTTAATACCGCTGCGTTGCTGACACTGCTGGCCGGTGCCGGCTCGGCCTCTGCCCATGCCCATCTGCAACAGTCGACACCTGCGGCCGACAGCACGGTCGCCACTGCCAATGAAGTGCGCCTGACCTTCAGCGAGGGGGTTGAAGAAAAGTTCACCAAGGTGACCCTCAGCCACGACGGCGCGCCGGTTGCTGTAAGCAGCATCAAGACAGAACCCGGTAACAAGAAGGTGCTGATTGTGACCCCGGCTCAAGCGTTGCCAGCAGGCAAGTACAGCGTGGACTGGAAGGCCGTGTCGGTTGACACCCATAACAGCGCTGGTCAGTACGGCTTCACGGTGGGCAACTGAGTTGATGGTCAGCGACATGGTTGTATGCCGATTTGTGCATTTCTGCGCTGTGCTGCTGATTTTTGGCGTCAGCGCATTCAGGCCCTTGCTGCTGGCGATCAAGCCGTCACCTGCGATTGATGGTCTGTTGCACAGATTTTGCTGCGCTCTGGCCTGGCTGGCGTTGGTCAGCGGCCTGGCCTGGTTACTGCTGACCACCCATTCGATGGCCGGCAGCTGGCCTGAGACCCTGGACCCCGACACTCTCTGGCTGGTGTTGGGCAGCACTTTTTTTGGTCAGGTCTGGGCCGGGCACCTGCTGTTCAATGTGTTGTTGCTCGTTGCGCTTTATGCAAATTCCGGTTTTAAGGCCGCGTGGATCTTCAGCGTGCTGTTGCTGGCCACCCTGGCGCCAGTGGGGCATGGCGCGATGCTGGATGGCTGGCGCGGTCAACTGCTGATGCTCAACCAGTTCATTCACCTGATGTGTGTCGGGGCCTGGGTTGGCGGCTTGTCGGGGTTGTTGCTGCTGCTCACTCGTCCTGCCGGGCAAAGTGTGGATCGGGTGCTGCGGCGCTTCAGCAATCTGGGGTTTGTGCTGGTGGCCGGGATCATTGTGACCGGTCTTATCAATACCCGGGTTCTGACAGGTGCACTTTGGCCTACGCCGCTGTTCGAAGGTTTCGCACTGATCCTGCTGATTAAAGTGGCCCTGGTTGGCGTGATGCTGTTGCTGGCGTTGTTCAATCTGCTGATGAGCCGCGCTGGCCACTTTGCTGTCTTGCGCAACAGTGTGGCGCTTGAGTGGTTATTTGGCTTGATGGCCGTGGCTGCTGTTTCACTACTGGGGACCTTGCCACCGCTGATTGTCAGGTGAGTACCTGCTCATAGTGTGCGTGGCGGGGTTGCTGGCCACCTTGTGGCGGTGGCATCTGCTCGGTAGGAGCGAGCCTGCCTCGCGATAGCCTCAAGCGCATCGCGAGGCAGGGGGGCTAGATGACCAGAAACAACGCCATCAAGCCGCCGAAAATCGCCCATTTTTCCAGGTAGTAGCGCGTGCGATTGCGTTTTTTCAGTTCCTTGCCGCGCAGGCGGATTTTGTACAGCCTGGTAAACGCGCGGTTCAGGGCTCCGGTTTTATCGCCGGTATCGTTGGGGGCGCTGGCCGACGCCATGACCGTGCGGCTGAACCACTGATTGAAGGCTGCTGCCCAGCGATATTGCATGGGGCGCTCCACATCGCAGAACAGGATGATGCGATTCTCAGCGGTGGTGTTTTCGGCGTAATGGATGAAGGTTTCGTCAAACATCACGGCTTCGCCGTCACGCCAGGAGTAGTTCTGCCCGTCGACGTTGATATAGCAGCCCGGATCATTCGGGGTGTCCAGGCCCAGGTGAAAGCGCAACGAGCCCGCATAGGGGTCGCGATGACGTACCAGCTTTGAACCGGGTGGCAACTCGGCAAACATGGCCGCCTTGATGATGCCGATACCGTTGAGCAGCTCAATGGTGCGTGGGCACATTTCAACTGCCGACGGATGATTGTCGCCATACCACTTGAGATAAAAGCGCTTCCAGCCACTCTTGAAGAACGAGTTGAAACCGACATCATTCGGTTGCTCAGATCGTTTGATTTCGCCTGCCTGCATCAAGTTGCGCGCTTCGTCGCGGATCTCCATCCAGTGATCCTGCAAGGGTTGTAACTGCGGGAAATCTGCCGGTTTCAAATAAGGCTGGCTGGGAACTTTGGAGAACAAATACAGGAAGCAGTTGATGGGCGCCAGGAAGGTCGAGTGATCGCTCAGCTGGCGCCCCAGTTTATGGCGAACTTTGCCCCGCAGGTGCACATGCGCAATGGACAAAACGTAAACAGCAATAATGATGAGTTTCAAAAGTATCGTCACAAGTCAGGAGAGCGCTCCCCTGCATGCACGCAAGTAGCCCGACCTCTTGCAGGAGGTATCGGGCGCTGGTGTCTCTGGAGGGGAGCCAAAGTGTAAGGTTAAAACAGCACTTTGGGCTTTTTCCAGCGTTTCATGAAGTTTTTGTAGAGATTCACTTGCAGTCTTTGGTCGGATTGCGGATGGGTTTTTTGCAGGCAGTACACCGGGTCACGGCATCATCAGGTGTGATCAATGCCTTTGGCGCCCAGAGATTGGTACATCCGGAAGTGCTGAGGATCCAGCCAGCTTTCTACCTGTTCCATAAAGCGCCCGTGCCGGTCGAAAGTTGTGCGCAGGGCCTTGAGGAAAACGGTTCCTGCGGTTCGTCCCAGGAGCAACGCGTCTTCTGCACCGAGGGGGGCCGCGCTGATCCATTGATCACCGCTCTCGGCTACAAAGCCGTAGGCGGCCAAAGTGATAGTCAGCGAGTCATCTATCAGTCCGGTTCGTGGCAGGCCTTCGAGGCCGCCGGTGGCGGGCATGAGCGAGCGCTCCAGGGAAATGGCGGTGTCATTGTCACGGCGGCGGCGAACCAGAATGACGAATCGGCTCAAGCCAAATTGAGGTGCCAGCTCCGGGCGCTCCAGGGTCTGGAGTTGCAGAAGCTCAGTGCAGATCCTGGCGCCTGTGTTGGCCAGGGCCTGAGTCCAGCCGTTATTCTGGTCGAGGGTAATGCCGTCGTAGGTGACGATGGCGCTGCCTTCGGCCTGCATGGCGATGTATCTGCGCCTTTCCAGCTCGGCCAGCGCTTCGCGTAGCGTGCCGGTGCTAACCCGCAGTTCCAAGGCTAGTTGCTCTTCGCCGGGGAGGGGATGGCCGTCTGCCAATAGACCGCTTTCGATACGCTGGACGAGCTCGTTGACTACCTGTTGTCTCTGGTCAAATCGTGGGTGCTTTATCATTCCCTGAGTAATAGTTGAGCAATGCCGGTTCAGCAACAAATGAGCGGGTGAAAGGGGTCGGTTACGGGAGTGCAAGCTGCCTTGAATCCTGCCGGTGTTCAGGGTTCAAGGCGTGGCGCAGGCAATGCTCTCAGCCGCAGGCTTTGAGGTTGACCGGGCCGACGAACTCGTTACCACGGCCCATGACGCAGGCTACGGCCTGATTCCGTTGACGCTCCCAGGCCTGGACCGGATAGGTCTTGTTCCACGCTTCATACAGTTGCCGATCTTGCTTGGACAGGCGCAGGTCGTAGCGTTTGCTCATGTAGAAGTAGGTGCGTGCAATCATGCCGCGAATTGACGGCCGGGGCATGACCTTCTTGGCCTTGAAGTCGACCTGGGTCAGGCATGAACCGTATTGGCCCGCCTGCGCGGGGAGCCAGCCAAAACTGAAGTTGCTTCGGTCTCCGTTGACCTCGCCGATGCTGGGCACCAGGTTGTGCAGGTCGGCCTCTGCCACTTTGTAGACCGGGTCGTGGCGGGTGCAGTTTTTTCGACCGCCGCTTTGCCAGCATTGGCGCTGGTGGCCAATTTGCCAGGCGGGAACTATGTGTTCCCACTCGATACGGGCTGCACGATTGGCGTTCTTCCTGGGTACATACCCGCAGGCTTTGAGATCCACCCGATTGCCGGTGTATTTACAGCCACAATAGAACTCGGTGGACTGTGGTGCATAGAGTTTCCAGGCGACTTTCTTGGCTTCGCTGAAGGTCTGCGGAGCCGCAGCATGGGCACTTATAGCGGTAAAGAGGCTGGCTAATGCCAGTATACGAACCCTCATTGACTCAATCTTCCTCTGGTACGGTCCAGAAAACATTGACCCCGCCATCATCGCGATGGGCGATTGTGACATTGTCGTTTTCGGAGATCTCTTCTAACAGGCGCTCCCAGAATTCGGGATTGTCGCCCTCCAGTCGTTCAAGCACCGCCATTTTGTCTTTTTGAGCTTTAGGCGAGCTGATGATTTTTTGTATGCGGGTTCCGAAAATTTCGTAGGGGCTTGGAAGGGGTGGCGCTTTGACCGGTTTTTTAGCCATGATGCGATCCTTGGTTGCTGTATGGGCATACAGTATTTAACTGTATGGGATTTGGCAACTGTTTGAATTCATTTGGCTGCGGATCGGACTGCGTTTTTTCGGTTTAGTGCGAGAAGGGGAGAAAAATCAATTAATTGGACCACTCACCGGGGAGGTTGAGTGGTTTCAACGCCGGGCACTGGGCAGTGTCCGGCGTGGATCAGATCAATACTCCCAGAACATCCGCTGCAGTTCTTTGCTGTCTTGGGTTTTGGTCAGGGCGACCATGGCCAGGATGCGGGCTTTTTGCGGGTTCAGGTCGTGGGCGACAACCCAGTCGTATTTGTCGTCAGGTTGTTCTGCGTTACGCAGTACGAATCCGCCGTTATTAACGTGGGAAGAACGGATGATTTGGATGCCGTCTTTGCGCAGGGCCTGCAGGGTAGGCACTACACGCGAGGACACGGAACCGTTGCCTGTGCCAACGTGGATGATGGCTTTGGCGCCGGCCTGTGCAAAGGCTTTGTAGGCAGTGTCGTCGACGTTGCCATAGGAGTAGGCGATGCCTACGTTTGGCAGGGACTTGATGTTTTTGATGTCGAACTCGGAATCCATGGTGTGACGCTTGGCCGGCAAGCGGAACCAGTAAGATTTACCTTCAACCACCATGCCGAGCGGGCCCCAAGGGCTCTTGAATGCTTCGGTCTTGATGTTCATTGATTTGGTGACATCACGGCCCGACTGGATCTCGTCGTTCATGGTGACCAGTACACCTTTGCCCCGTGCTTCTTTGCTGCCGGCTACCGCCACGGCGTTGTACAGGTTGAGCATGCCGTCTGCGGACATGGCAGTGCCCGGGCGCATGGAGCCGACGACGATGATCGGCTTGTCGGTTTTTTCGACCAGGTTGAGGAAGTAGGCAGTTTCTTCGAGGGTATCGGTGCCGTGAGTGATGACGATGCCATCGACATCCTCGCTGTCAGCCAGTTCGGCGACGCGGCGGCCCAATTGCAGCAAATTGTCGTTGGTGATGCTTTCGGACGCGATTTGCATGACTTGCTCGCCGCGTACGTTTGCCAATTGGCTCAGTTCGGGAACACCGGCAATCAGTTGGTCGATACCCACTTTGGCGGCGGTGTAGGTCGCGCTGTTGGCTGCGCTGGCACCTGCGCCGGCAATAGTGCCGCCGGTTGCCAGGATGACAACGTTAGGTTTGGTGGTCTCTTGTGCCTGAACGGCAGGCATGGCCAACAGAAAGGCCAGGGCGGCCGGAACAATGGTTTTTAACACAGCAGGTTTCATTATTTTCTCTCTTATTGGTGGGCTTGCTGATGTACCGACATCGAGCACCGCACGTGCCTTCTCTTGCGCACGCGTTGCCTAACAAAGCACTAACTGTGCCACTGCAAAGTGTATTTTTGATGCGTCTAACTATTTGATTTATATGAATAAATTATTGTTTGTTTTTTACATTGGGCAGTTCTGGACGGATTTCCGAACAGCGGGCGGTTATTTGTTCGGAGACTCGACCGCTTGTCGGCTCGTTACAGTCTGTTTTTCACGTTGACAAAAAACCAACCGCTTTACATAGTGAGGTTCAAGCAAACGTTTGCGCGGTGCTTTTAGAGCCGTATTCTCTGGGCTCTGACCCTGTATTTTTTCAGGCTTTATCCGGGCCGGACGTTGCTCACAATAATCATAAGATCGGAGTTACTGCCATGAAGCTGCCCTTTGCTGGACGCCTTCTCGCTGTCGCCATGTTGGCCGCAGCCTCCCTGACCCTCTCTGTTGCTCACGCCGATACTGCTCAAAAACCCAAGGTGGGTTTGGTGATGAAGTCGTTGGCCAACGAGTTCTTTGTCACGATGCAGGACGGTGGCAAGGCCTATCAAAAGGCTCATTCTGCGGATTTCGATCTGGTCTCCAACGGAATCAAGAATGAAACCGACACAGCCGGTCAAATTGACATAATCAATCAGATGATCATCGCCAAAGTCGATGCGCTGGTAATTGCTCCTGCAGACTCCAAAGCACTGGTTTCGGCGATCAAGAAAGCCCGGGATCGCGGAATCGTAGTGGTCAATATCGATAACCAGCTCGACCCCGAAGTGCTGAAAAGCAAAGGTATCGAAGTACCGTTCGTGGGCCCGAATAACAGAAAGGGCGCGCGTGAAGTCGGGGACTATCTGGCGAAGCAGCTGAAGCCGGGCGATGAGGTGGGCATCATTGAAGGTGTATCGACCACCACCAATGCGCAAATGCGTACCGCAGGCTTCAAGGATGCAATGGACGCCGCAGGGATGAAAATTGTGTCGACGCAATCGGGCGACTGGGAAATCGACGGCGGCAACAAAAAAGCTGCGGCCATGCTCAGTGAATATCCGAACCTGAAGGCGCTGCTGGCGGGCAATGACAACATGGCCGTAGGGGCAGTGTCGGCAATCCGTGCGGCGGGTAAAGCAGGCAAGGTGCAAGTCGTGGGCTATGACAACATTGATGCGATCAAGCCGATGCTGGAGGACGGCCGTGTGCTTGCCACGGCTGATCAGGCGGCTGCCGAACAGGCCGTGTATGGCATCCAGACCGCGCTCAAGCTGCTCAAGAACGAGCCGGTGGAGAACCTCAAGGATGGCGTGATTGATACTCCGGTCGAGCTGATAACCAAAAAATAGTCCCATTCGCTGTCACAGACACCTGCCCGGTCGGGCAGGTGCCCGGAGAAGTTTTATGTCTGCTCCCAATGCCAGCGTGGTCCTGTCAGTCAGCGGGATCGGCAAAACCTATACGCAACCCGTTTTGACGGGCATCGATCTGGCGTTGTATCGCGGTGAAGTGCTGGCCTTGACGGGCGAAAATGGCGCCGGAAAAAGCACGCTGTCAAAAGTCATCGCCGGTCTGGAGTTACCGACCCAGGGGCAGATGCAATTCAATGGCCATGCCTACACGCCAGGCAGTCGTTCAGAAGCTGAGCGACAGGGGGTGCGTATGGTCATGCAGGAGCTCAATCTGCTCCCCACCCTGACCGTGGCCGAGAACCTGTTTCTGGATAATCTGCCCGGCCACCTGGGCTGGATCAATCGCAGGCAATTGCGCAAGTCCGCCATTGAAGCAATGGCCCAGGTAGGCCTGGAGTCCATAGACCCTGACACATTGGTCGGCGATCTTGGCATTGGTCACCAGCAAATGGTGGAAATCGCCCGTAATTTGATTGGCGATTGCCATGTGCTGATCCTGGATGAGCCGACGGCCATGCTGACGGCCCGTGAAGTCGAGATGCTGTTTGTTCAGATCGAGCGGCTTCAGGCTCGCGGCGTGGCAATTATTTACATCTCCCATCGGCTGGAAGAGCTGGCGCGGGTGGCGCAGCGCATTGCTGTGCTGCGTGATGGCAGCCTGGTGTGTGTTGAGCCGATAGCCAACTACAGCAGCGAACAATTGGTCCATCTGATGGTAGGGCGCGAACTGGGCGATGCATTGGAGCTCGGGACGCGCCAGTTGGGTGAGACGGCGCTCAGGGTCTCGGCGCTGGGTCGGTCAGACAAGGTGCGGGATGTCTCATTTGAAGTCAGAAAGGGCGAAATATTTGGCATTTCAGGTTTGATCGGAGCCGGGCGGACCGAGCTCTTGCGGTTGATCTACGGTGCTGATCTGGCAGATAGCGGCACCGTTGCAGTCGGGTCCCCGCTGCAGGTGGTCAAGATCCGTTCGCCGGCGCAGGCCGTCAAACAAGGGATCGCCCTGATTACCGAAGACCGCAAAGGTGAGGGCCTGCTATTGACCCAGTCGATCAGTGCCAACATAGGCTTGGGCAATATGCACCGGGTTTCCAGTCTGGGGCTGGTGAGCGGTGTGCAGGAGGCTGCGCTGGCGCAACGCCAGATCGACGCGATGGGCATCCGCAGTTCAGGGCCCGGGCAAGTGGTGTCGCAACTTTCCGGAGGTAACCAGCAGAAGGTGGTCATCGGCCGCTGGCTGGAACGCGACTGTACGGTTTTGCTGTTTGATGAGCCCACTCGTGGCATCGATATCGGTGCCAAGTTTGATATCTACCGTCTGCTTGGTGAACTGACCCGTCAGGGCAGGGCGCTGGTGGTGGTATCGAGTGACCTGCGTGAACTGATGTTGATCTGTGATCGTATCGGCGTGCTGTCAGCAGGGCGCCTGATAGAAACGTTCGAGCGTAACAACTGGAGTCAGGAGCAGCTGCTGGCAGCCGCTTTTGCAGGTTATCAAACACGAGATGCGTTGCTCGCAGAAGCAACGCCAAAGGAAGCCTCATGAAGTCCACCGCGGCTGTGCAAAAAAGTGCACGCAACTATTACGGAACCGGCACTTATCTGGGGCTGGCTGGCGCCTTGCTGGCCATGATTGTGCTGTTCTCAAGTCTTAGCGATCACTTCTTTTCCTACGACACGTTGAGCACGCTGGCCAATCAGATTCCGGACTTGATGGTGCTGTCTGTCGGGATGACGTTTGTATTGATCATTGGTGGAATCGACCTGTCGGTAGGGTCGGTACTGGCATTGGCGGCGTCAGCGGTCAGTGTGGCAATTCTGGGGTGGGGCTGGGGCATTTTGCCTGCGGCTTTGCTGGGCATGGCTTGTGCTGCGCTGGCAGGTACGATCACGGGGTCGATCAGTGTCGCCTGGCGAATTCCTTCCTTTATTGTTTCATTGGGCGTTCTGGAAATGGCCCGGGGCGCGGCCTATCAAATGACGGGCTCACGTACGGCCTACATAGGCGATGCTTTCGCCTGGTTGTCGAACCCGATTGCATTTGGCATTTCGCCTTCTTTCATCATTGCGTTGCTGATCATTGTCGTGGCTCAGGCGGTGCTGACGCGTACGGTGTTTGGCCGTTATCTGATCGGGATCGGCACTAACGAGGAAGCCGTTCGCCTGTCCGGTATCAATCCCAAACCGTACAAGATCCTGGTCTTCAGCTTGATGGGATTGCTTGCAGGCGTAGCTGCGTTGTTTCAGATATCGCGCCTGGAAGCCGCAGACCCCAATGCGGGATCGGGGCTTGAGTTGCAGGTTATTGCTGCGGTGGTGATTGGGGGAACGAGTTTGATGGGCGGGCGCGGCTCCGTCATCAGCACTTTTTTTGGGGTGCTGATCATTTCGGTATTGGCCGCGGGGCTGGCTCAAATCGGCGCAACCGAGCCGACAAAGCGTATTATTACCGGTGCTGTCATAGTGATGGCAGTGGTCCTGGATACTTACCGCAGTCAACGTGCACGGCGACGGAACTGAATAATGGCAACCATTAAAGATGTCGCTGCTATGGCCGGCATTTCTTACACCACGGTTTCACATGTCCTGAACAAAACGCGCCCGGTGAGTGAGCCGGTGCGTTTGAAGGTGGAGGAGGCCATTGCGCGTCTTGATTATGTGCCCAGTGCTGTCGCGCGCTCCTTGAAGGCCAAGACCACTGCGACTATCGGGTTGCTGGTGGCCAACAGCCTGAACCCGTACTTCGCCGAGTTGGCGCGAGGTATCGAAGACTATTGCGAGCGCAACAATTACTGCGTCATTTTGTGCAACTGCGACGATGATCCTGACAAACAGCGCAATTATCTGCGGGTATTGCTTGAGAAGCGCGTGGATGGGCTGGTTGTGGCCTCGGCCGGTGGAGACCTCGGGCTGGCGAGCGGTCTGGTCGGTGTACGAACGCCCATGGTCATCGTCGATCGCAATCTCGAAGGTATCGATGCCGATCTGGTGCGGATCGATCACGAGCTGGGGGCCTATCTGGCCACCCGTCATTTACTCGATCTGGGGCACAGGGCCATTGCCTGTATTGGTGGCCCTGCAATCACCCGTGTGGCGCAGCTTCGAACTGCCGGTTATCTGCGGGCGTTGGCAGAAGCCGGAATTTCAGCGCCCGGGTCCTGGATGATCGAGAGTGATTTCAGCAGTGTCGGGGGTTATCAGGCGGCTGTCAGGCTGCTGGAAAACGACCGGCCTTCGGCTATTTTCGCCTGCAACGACATGATGGGCATCGGCGTTTTGCGGGCTGCTGCCGAGCGAAATATTCGAGTACCGGACCAGCTGTCAGTCATAGGCTTTGATGATGTTCAGATGAGTCGCTATGTCTACCCGGCGCTGACGACTGTCGGCCAGTCGATTTTGCAACTGGGTGAAATGGCAGCGCAGTTATTGTTGCGTCGTATTGCATCGCCCGGGCGGGCGGTGGAGCAGCGAATTGTGACGCCAAGTATCGTGTTGCGAGAGTCGACAGCAGCCTATGTCGGGGCGCCGGTGCAACCCTCCTGCAAATCCAATGGATGAGTGTCGATACATGCAAGCAAATGTAGTGGTGGTTGGCAGCCTCAATATGGACCTGGTCACCCGTGCAGAGCGCCTGCCGCGTCCGGGTGAAACAGTTTTCGGGCAGGCCTTTGGCACCGTCCATGGCGGCAAGGGCGCGAACCAGGCGGTGGCGGCAGCGCGTCTGGGTGCAAGCGTGGCAATGGTCGGGTGCGTAGGCACCGATGCGTACGGCGTGCAACTGCGTGAGGGGCTGGAGGCCGAGGGCATCGACTGTCAGGCGGTGCGTGCTGTGGCGCAGGGTGCGAGTGGTGTCGCGCTGATCGTGGTGGATACCGACAGTCAGAACACCATAGTGGTGGTGCCGGGTGCCAATGGCTGTCTCGACGCTCAAGACATCATGACGGTTGACGGCATGCTGCAAGGGGCGAAGGTCATTATTTGCCAGCTTGAGGTGCCGATGGATACGGTCGGTCATGTCCTCAAGCGCGGGCGTGAACTGGATAAAATTGTCGTCCTCAATCCAGCTCCCGCCAGCGGGCCGTTACCGGTGCAATGGTATGCACTGGTTGATTACTTGATCCCGAATGAAAGTGAGGCCCTGGCACTCAGCGGGGTGCCAGTCGACTCCCTTGAGTCCGCAGAATTGGCTGCGCGCAGCCTGATGGCACTAGGGGCGAGCAACATCATTGTGACGCTGGGGTCGCAAGGTGCATTGCTGGTCAGTGCGCAGCGGGTCGTGCACTTTGCAGCCCCCAAGGTAGAAGCTGTTGATGCAACTGCCGCCGGTGACACCTTTGTAGGTGCCTTTTCGGCCGCGCTGGCCGCAGGCAAAGGGGAGGACGATGCGATCCGCTTTGCCCAGACCGCGGCCGCCTTGTCAGTGACCCGTGCAGGTGCGCAGCCCTCTATTCCCGGGTTGCAGGATATAAAGGACTTTGCCTCGTCATGAAGAAAACACCTTTGCTCAACATCGCGCTCTCCCGGGCTATTGCCTCGCTGGGGCATGGTGACATCGTCATTATTGCTGACGCCGGTTTGCCAGTGCCCAAGGGCGTTGATCTGATTGATCTGGCGCTGACGCAGGGGGTGCCGGATTTTTGCAGTACGCTGAGCACGGTGCTCAGTGAGATGCAGGTGCAAAGTCATGTGCTGGCGCACGAGCTGCTGCTAGCGCCTTGCCCGGCATTGTCAGGCATCGATCTGCACAACAGTCGGGGCGATTTGGGGGGCAGGAATTTGCTCGCTCACAGTGAGTTCAAGGAGTTATGCCAGCAAGCAAAAGTGATTGTTCGTACGGGAGAGTGCCGTCCTTACAGCAACATCGCTTTGATCGCAGGGGTTACTTTTTAAAAAATCATACAAGGAGTTAGTCATGTCGCGTTTTATGCAAATTTTTCATCATCTGATCAGGAGTGTCTTGTTTTTGTCCGTTCTCAGTATTTCTAGTGTTCAAGCTGCCGACAAAATTGATCTGATCATCGACACCGACCCCGGAGCTGATGACGTCGTTGCATTGCTGTTGGCGCTGGCCTCGCCCGAGCAGCTCAATGTGCTGGGGATTACCACTGTGGCGGGTAACGTTCGCCTGGACAAAACTTCGCGCAATGCACGTCTTGCCCGGGAGTGGGCTGGTCGTGAAGAGGTTCCCGTCTATGCCGGGGCTCCAAAACCCCTGGTGCGCACACCTATCTACGCCGAGAACATTCATGGTCAGGAAGGTGTTACGGGTGTTCAGGTGCACGAGCCTGCGAAAGGGCTTGAGCAGGCCAATGCAGTCAACTACCTGATCGATACGTTACGCGCAGCCAGGCCTGGCAGTGTCACTATTGCCATGCTCGGGCCACAAACCAACCTGGCGCTGGCCTTGATTCAGGCGCCTGATATCACCAAGGGCATCAAGGAGGTCGTGGTCATGGGCGGTGCTCATTTCAACGGCGGCAATATCACTCCTGTAGCCGAGTTCAATATCTACGCCGATCCCCATGCTGCAGACGTGGTGCTGAAAAGTGGCGTCAAGCTGGTTTATGTCCCGCTTGATGTGACGCACAAGATCCTGACCAGCGACCAACGCCTGAAACAAATTGCTTCGCTGGGCAATACGGCCGGCAAATTGGTTGGCGATATTTTGAATGAGTACGTGAAGAACGATATGGCGCATTACGGACTGCCAGGAGGTCCGGTACACGATGCCAGTGTGATTGCCTATCTGCTCAAGCCCGAGCTGTTTTCCGGGCGAGAGGTTAATTTGGTCGTCGATACCCGCGAAGGCCCAACCTTCGGTCAAACAATTGCAGACTGGTATGACACGTTAAAACAGCCAAAAAACGCTTTTTGGGTTGAGAACGGCGACGCCCAAGGCTTTTTTGATTTGCTGACCGCGCGCCTGGGGCGGCTGAACTGACTTGAGCCTGTGTCGGCTTATGTCACTTTCGTAAAGTCGGGGTCTTTGTACTTTTCGAAAATTTGGCTGACAAAGGCTTTGGCCGACTCGGTGCCGAGCTCTTTAACTAACAGGTCGATACCGATGATGGCCAGCTCTTCCGGGCTTCCAGGGCTATAGGAACACTGTCCTTGAGGCCATTTGGCTTTGATGTCTGCATCGATGGTGACTGTTGTCATGGGTATCTCAAGAGGGGGGTGGGAAACGCGATTTTAGCAAAAAGCCATGCTGATGCTATCTGGGGCTCAAAGTTAAGCATGATCCGCAGCTTTTGGCGCTTCAACTTTCGCATGTGATCGGTGTGCGTGCCACACTCGGGATTTTGAGGGCGGAACCTGCACATGCAAATTGATTTGAACGACCCTGAGGCGCTGACGGTTGATGCGGTCCGCAGGTTGTTGGCCTCGGCCAGTGACGATGTACATACTCAGTTACGCGTGACTAAGGCAGGCATTGCCTATATTTCGTCAAGTGTCGTAGGTGGCACAGATATCGACGAGCTACTTTTCAGGCTTGAAACCTGGGCCGCGGGATCGGGGTATGTCGGGAAGATAGCTGCAAGCGATGAGGTCTGGGTGATGCAGATCCACAACGCCCTGAAGGACAACTGGCCGCGCCCCCCTTTTGATTACATTGATGTTTACTAGCGGGTGTACACATTCCGTCACTATTAGGTCTGTGCACTTGTTTTTCGCTCGGGCAATATCTTGTGCCCTGCGGTTAATGTTTTTTACCGTGAGACTCTGTGCAACCTATCTGCGGAATTACTGTCGCAAAGGTTTCGACTATTTATCTTAAGGAGGCTTCATGTCTTGGAAGCTAGTGACATTGGGTTCGTTGTTGGCGGTTGTAGCGCTGTCTGGCTGTAGCACGCCAGGCACAGCAAAAGAGCCTGTCGCCGAGGCGAACAGTGGTCGTTGCGATGCTAAGGCAGCTGCATTTGTGATCGGCCAGAAAGCGTCGCCAGGGCTGCTGGAGCAGGCTCGTGTCAAGGCCGGCGCGCAGAATGCACGGATCTTGTTGCCACACGACATCATGACGCTTGAGTACCGCTCTGACCGCTTGAATCTTAATGCAGATGACAACGCGATCATTACCCGCGTCAACTGCGGTTAAGCCCGTTTAGCGTTGGAGCAGGCATAAAAAACCCCGTCACATGGACGGGGTTTTTTTGTTCGAAGGAGATTTACTCCGGACGAACCTGCGCAGCTTGCATACCCTTTTGGCCTTTCTCAGCCACGAAGGAAACAGTCTGGCCTTCTTTCAGGCTTTTGAAACCGTCGCTTTCGATAGCTTTGAAGTGTACGAACAGGTCGTCACCGCCACCTTGAGGAGTGATGAAGCCGAAGCCTTTTTCATCGTTGAACCATTTTACGGTGCCGGTTTGGCGATTAGACATGGTGTATCTCCAAGAAACTTATATTTTCAGTAGTACTGTGCTGCTCAGGCCAACTGGGCACACCGAGCTATCATAGTCGAAATGTGCGGTTTGGGAGCCCCCCTGAGTGGCAGTTTGCATCATTGTTAGCATTTGTCTGGCGCTTGAAATGCCTTAAGTCCCCGTTTTATGGGGGTTTCATGGCTAAAGCAGCTTCGAAAAAAAGCAGTAAAGGATGCATTTTTTTTAGCAAAAAGACGTTTTATGGTCGTTTTTGCTCTGCTCAAGGCTTAAATCAGCCCCTGAACAGGCTCTATTTTGTTGCCCGGCAGGCCTGAATAGCATCCAGAGCCTTGGTCCGCAGCTCTACGCTCGGCATTTTTGTCTTGCTCATCAACTCTTTGATCTCGGCAGTCGAAAACTTCTCGGAAATTTTTTCTGCACCGCATGCGCAATGTTGCTGGGCGGTTTTCTGATCGACACTTTGGCTGGCTGCTGCAGTGCAATCCTTCATGTATGCCTCTTTTGCACCGGCGGGCCAATTATCGGCCTGGGCACTGAGGGGTAAGAGGAATGCCAGTGGTGCAACGAGGGCAAGCAGGTGAGTCAAGCGCATGTGATTCTCCTTATAGGCGTTAAAGCTGTATTTGTTTCACTGAGTATCTGAGGGGATAGTGCAGCTCAAGTTCACCATTTTGCAAAAACCGCCTTATTGCTTTCAGTGAACAGCGGTGGAGAGGGCGGCGTTCATTCTTCTGTGCTAGCATGCCGCCCTTGGCGTTTTTCTGTTGTTGTGTGCTCCCGAGCCGCGAAGCAGAGCCATTAACCTATTTTATTTGAACTCCAGTCACTCTGGTTCGGTTTACGGTTGGCCGCAAGGCTCCTGCCACTGTGAGGCAGGCATACCTCCGAATCGCGTACTGGCTCATCCCAACCCACGTGACCTTTGGTAGGGGTCACCACTAGGAGAGGAGGCGCCATGCCAACTATTACTCTTCCCGACGGCAGTCAACGTACATTTGATCATCCAGTATCTGTAGCCGAAGTAGCTGCTTCGATTGGCGCAGGCCTGGCCAAGGCCACCGTAGCCGGCAAAGTCGACGGCAAGCTGGTTGATGCCTGTGATGTGATCGAAAATGACGCCACCTTGCAAATCATCACTCCCAAGGATGAAGAGGGGCTGGAGATCATTCGTCACTCTTGCGCTCACTTGGTGGGGCATGCAGTCAAGCAGCTGTATCCGACAGCCAAAATGGTAATCGGACCTGTTATCGACGAAGGTTTTTATTACGATATCGCCTATGAGCGTCCGTTTACTCCGGATGACATGGCCGCTATTGAAGCGCGTATGCAGCAATTGATCGAAAAAGACTACGACGTCATCAAGAAAGTGACGCCGCGTGCTGAAGTGATCGAGCTTTTTGCCCAGCGTGGTGAAGACTACAAGCTGCGCCTGATTGAAGACATGCCGAACGAGCAGGCCATGGGTCTGTACTTCCATGAAGAATACGTCGACATGTGCCGCGGACCTCACGTTCCGAATACGCGCTTCTTGAAGTCGTTCAAGCTCACCAAGCTGTCCGGTGCCTACTGGCGCGGCGATGCCAAAAACGAGCAATTGCAGCGTATCTATGGCACTGCATGGGCTGACAAGAAGCAGCTCGCAGCCTATGTCCTGCGTATTGAAGAAGCTGAAAAGCGTGATCACCGTAAAATCGGCAAGCGCCTGGGGTTGTTCCACACCCAGGAAGAAGCGCCGGGGATGGTGTTCTGGCACCCGAATGGCTGGACGCTTTACCAGGTACTTGAGCAGTACATGCGCAAGATTCAGCGCGAAAACGGCTATCTGGAGATTAAAACTCCTCAGGTAGTTGATCGCAGCTTGTGGGAAAAGTCCGGTCACTGGGCTAACTACGCTGAAAACATGTTCACCACCGAGTCGGAAAACCGCGATTACGCGATCAAGCCGATGAACTGTCCTTGTCACGTGCAGGTATTCAATCAGGGGCTGAAAAGCTACCGTGAATTGCCGCTGCGTCTGGCCGAATTTGGCGCATGCCACCGTAATGAGCCATCGGGCGCACTGCATGGCATCATGCGTGTTCGTGCGTTTACTCAGGACGACGCACACATTTTCTGTACTGAAGAGCAGATGCAGGCCGAGTCGGCAGCGTTCATCAAGCTGACACTCGATGTGTATGCAGATTTCGGTTTCAAGGACATTGAACTCAAGCTTTCGACCCGTCCTGAAAAGCGCGTTGGTTCTGATGAGTTGTGGGATCGCGCTGAAAGCGCCTTGGCTTCAGCCCTTGACAGTGCTGGCCTGGCGTACGATTTGCAGCCGGGTGAAGGTGCTTTCTACGGTCCCAAGATCGAATTTTCTCTGAAAGATTGTCTGGGTCGTGTCTGGCAATGTGGTACCTTACAGCTCGATTTCAACCTGCCGATCCGTCTTGGCGCAGAATATGTGTCCGAAGACAACAGTCGTAAGCATCCTGTTATGCTGCACCGCGCGATCCTTGGATCGTTCGAGCGCTTTGTCGGTATTTTGATCGAGCATTACGAAGGTGCCTTCCCTGCGTGGCTTGCGCCAACCCAGGCAGTGATCCTGAATATCACTGATAAACAGGCAGATTTTGCCCTCGAAGTTGAAAAAACTCTCAATCAGAGCGGATTTCGTGCCAAGTCTGACTTGAGAAATGAAAAGATCGGCTTTAAAATCCGTGAGCATACTTTGCTCAAGGTTCCTTACCTCTTGGTTATTGGAGATAGGGAAGTCGAGATGCAGACTGTCGCTGTGCGTACACGTGAAGGTGCTGACCTGGGCTCGATGCCCGTCGCGCAATTCGCTGAATTCCTCGCACAAGCGGTTTCCCGGCGTGGTCGCCATGATTCGGAGTAATTATTATTAAGCGTGAAATGAGACAAGATAAACGAGCTGCACCGAAGGCCCCGATCAACGAGAATATCTCGGCACGCGAGGTTCGGTTAATTGGGGCTGAAGGCGAGCAGCTTGGGATTGTGTCAATTGAAGACGCGCTTCTTAAAGCTGAAGAGGCCAAACTGGATTTGGTGGAAATTTCCGCTGATGCAGTACCCCCAGTTTGTAAGCTGATGGACTACGGCAAATCTATCTTCGAAAAGAAGAAACAGGTTGCCGCTGCAAAGAAAAACCAGAAACAGATCCAGGTTAAAGAAATCAAGTTTCGTCCAGGGACGGAGGAAGGGGATTACCAGGTAAAACTGCGCAACCTGGTACGTTTCCTGAGTGATGGGGACAGGGCCAAGGTATCGTTGAGATTCCGTGGTCGTGAGATGGCCCACCAGGAGCTGGGTATGGAACTGTTGAAGCGGGTTGAAGGTGACCTGCTTGAATACGGGACCGTCGAACAGCATCCTAAGATGGAAGGACGCCAGCTGATTATGGTCATCGCCCCGAAAAAGAAGAAGTAATCACTAGGGCACGGCAGGCCTTTTGATTATGTTTATCAACTGAATGCGGAGTACCGAACATGCCAAAGATGAAAACTAAGAGTGGTGCTGCTAAGCGGTTTCTGAAAACTGCTAACGGCATCAAGCACAAGCACGCTTTCAAGAGCCACATCCTGACCAAAATGTCGACTAAGCGTAAGCGTCAATTGCGCGGTAGCAGCTTGCTGCATCCGTCTGACGTGGCAAAAGTGAAGCGCATGCTGCGCCTTTGCTAATTTCGGTCAAGAATAGAGGAAGTAACTCATGGCTCGTGTAAAGCGTGGCGTTGTCGCCCGTAAACGTCACAAAAAAATTCTGAAACTGGCTAAAGGCTACTACGGCGCACGCTCACGCGTATTCCGTGTTGCCAAGCAAGCGGTAATCAAGGCAGGCCAATACGCCTACCGTGACCGTCGTCAGAAAAAACGTCAGTTCCGCGCTCTGTGGATCGCTCGTATCAACGCTGGTGCACGTATCAACGGTCTGTCCTACAGCCGTTTCATCGCCGGCCTGAAAAAAGCTTCCATCGAGATCGACCGTAAGGTTCTGTCTGATCTGGCAGTGAACGAAAAAGCGGCGTTTGCTGCGATTGTCGAGAAAGCTAAAGCCACCTTGGCTTAAGTACCCCCGACAGTTACCTGGGCTCACCTATGTGAGCCCAGGTGCTAAACGTCTTAAATAGGGGAAGAGCCTTCAAGCTCTTCCCCTATTTTGTATCTGGAGTCTGTACATGGAAAACCTGGATGCGCTGGTCTCTCAAGCACTAGAGGCTGTGCAAAGCGCTGAAGATATCAATGCCCTGGAGCAAATCCGGGTTCTATACCTTGGTAAAAAAGGTGAATTGACTCAGGTGATGAAGACCCTGGGGAATTTGCCGGCTGAAGAGCGGCCGCAGGTCGGCGCCCTGATCAACGTTGCCAAGGAGCGTGTCACAGAGGTTCTCAATGCGCGCAAGGCACTGTTTGAAGAGGCCGAACTGGTCGCCAAACTGTCTGCCGAATCCATTGATGTGACCCTGCCTGGCCGTGGTCAGACCTCCGGCGGTCTGCATCCGGTTACCCGGACTCTGGAGCGTATCGAGCAGTTCTTCACCCACATTGGCTATGGCATTGCCGAAGGCCCAGAGGTTGAAGACGACTATCACAACTTCGAGGCGCTCAACATCCCGGGCCATCACCCGGCGCGTTCGATGCATGACACTTTCTATTTCAATGCGAACATGCTGTTGCGCACCCATACCTCACCGGTACAGGTCCGCACCATGGAATCGCAGCAGCCGCCGATCCGCATTGTCTGCCCAGGCCGTGTGTACCGCAGCGACTCCGATATCACCCACTCGCCGATGTTCCATCAGGTAGAAGGCCTGCTGGTAGATCGCGATATCAATTTCGCCGACCTTAAAGGAACTATTGAAGAGTTTCTGCGAGTGTTCTTCGAAAAAGAACTGGCCGTCCGTTTCCGTCCGTCGTACTTCCCGTTCACTGAGCCATCCGCGGAAGTGGATATGGAATGCGTGATGTGCAGCGGCAAAGGTTGCCGGGTCTGCAAACAGACTGGCTGGCTGGAAGTTATGGGCTGCGGCATGGTTCATCCGAACGTGCTGCGTATGTCCGGGATTGACCCGGAAGAGTTCTCTGGCTTTGCCTTCGGCATGGGTGTAGAGCGTCTGGCCATGCTGCGTTACGGCGTGAACGACTTGCGTCTGTTCTTCGACAACGACTTGCGGTTCCTCGCGCAATTTCGCTAGTCGTAACGAATTCTTAGGAGAGCAGGATGAAATTCAGTGAACAATGGCTGCGTGGTTGGGTTAACCCGCAGGTAGGTCGCGATGAGCTGGTTGCTCGTCTGTCGATGGCCGGTCTTGAGGTCGATAGCGTTACGCCGGCCGCCGGTGTATTCAGTGGCGTTGTGGTCGGTGAGGTGCTCAGCACAGAGCAGCACCCGGATGCTGACAAGCTGCGTGTTTGCCAGGTCAGCAATGGCTCGGAGACTTTTCAGGTCGTATGCGGTGCGCCAAACGTGCGCCCGGGTCTGAAGATCCCGTTCGCCATGATCGGTGCCGAACTGCCAGGCGACTTCAAAATCAAAAAAGCCAAGCTGCGTGGCGTTGAGTCCAACGGCATGCTCTGCTCGCAAGCAGAGTTGCAAGTGGGTGAAGGCAATGATGGCTTGATGGAACTGCCGGCAGATGCACCGGTAGGCGAAGATATTCGCGTTTATCTGGATCTCGAAGATGCCAGCATTGAGGTCGACCTGACCCCTAACCGGGGTGACTGCTTGTCCCTGGCTGGTCTGGCCCGTGAAGTAGGTGCGTTGTATGCGGCCCCGGTTACACGTCCGGTAGTGGCGACCGTTGCGCCAGTGCATGACGAAGTGCGCTCTGTAGAAGTGCTTGCACCTGCAGCGTGCCCTCGTTACCTGGGGCGTGTGATTCGCAATGTCGACCTGTCGAAGCCTGCTCCGCTATGGATGGTTGAGCGTCTGCGTCGCGCTGATGTGCGTAGCATCGATGCCGCAGTCGACATCACCAACTACGTGATGCTTGAACTGGGCCAGCCGTTGCACGCTTTTGATCTCGCCGAGATCAACGGTGGCATTCGTGTGCGCATGGCTGAAGAGGGTGAGAAGCTGGTATTGCTTGATGGGCAGGAAGTCACTTTGCGTAGCGATACGCTGGTGATTGCTGACCATACCCGTGCGCTGGCCATTGCCGGTGTGATGGGCGGCGAGCACAGCGGCGTTTCTGCTTCGACCCGGGATGTGTTTCTCGAAAGTGCTTTCTTCGACCAGATTGCTGTGGCTGGCAAGGCCCGCTCTTATGGTCTGCACACTGACGCTTCGCATCGCTATGAGCGTGGTGTGGACTGGAAACTGGCCCGTGAAGCCATGGAGCGCGCTACTGGCCTGCTGCTGGAAATCACTGGCGGTGAAGCCGGTCCGATCATTGAGACCGTTAACGAACAGTATCTGCCGTCAATCGCGCCGATTACCTTGCGTGCTGCGCGTATCAGCCAGATGCTGGGTATGGAAATGGACTCCGCTGAAGTCGAGCGTCTGCTCAGTGGTTTGGGGCTGACAATTTCGGCTGATGGTGCAGGGCAGTGGCGTGTAGAGGTGCCTAGCCATCGCTTCGATATCAGCCTTGAAGTTGATCTGATCGAAGAACTGGCTCGTCTTTACGGTTACAACCGTCTGCCAGTGCGTTATCCGCAAGCCCGCCTGGCTCCGCAGGCCAAGGCTGAAGCACGTAGCGATTTGCCTGAATTGCGTCGTTTGCTGGTAGCTCGTGGTTATCAGGAAGCGATCACTTATAGCTTTATTGATCCGAAACAGTTCGAGCTGTTCAGCCCGGGTGTTGAGCCTCTGTTGTTGGCCAACCCTATTTCGAACGACATGGCTGCTATGCGTGCCTCTTTGTGGCCGGGCCTGGTCAAATCGTTGCAGCACAACCTGAATCGTCAGCAAGATCGCGTTCGCTTGTTTGAAAGCGGCCTGCGCTTTGTCGGTCAGCTGGAAGGTCTCAAGCAAGAGCCGATGCTGTCGGGTGTGGTTTGTGGCAGCCGTCTTCCTGAGGGTTGGGCGCAAGGGCGCGACGTAGTTGACTTCTTCGATGTCAAAGCGGATGTAGAAGCCGTGTTGGGTTTCGCGGGTGCTCTGGACTCGTTCACCTTCGTAGCGGGCAAGCACCCGGCATTGCACCCGGGGCAGACTGCACGTATCGAACGTGATGGTCGCGAAGTTGGCTATATCGGTGCCATCCACCCTGAGCTGTCAAAAAATCTGGGTCTTGATCGTCCAGTATTCGTTTTTGAGCTGGTGCTGGCTGAAGTAGCGTTGGGCAAAATGCCTAAATTCCAGGAGTTGTCGCGCTTTCCTGAAGTGCGTCGTGACTTGGCGCTGCTGGCTGATCGTGATGTTGCTGCCAGTGCAGTACTGGAAGTAATACGTGAAAATGCAGGTGAATGGCTCACAGACCTCAGGTTATTTGACGTCTACCAGGGTAAAGGCATTGATCCTCATAGAAAAAGCCTTGCAGTTGGCTTGACCTGGCAGCATCCATCGCGCACTCTTAATGACGATGAGGTGAACACCACGACACAAAACATCCTCACCTCGCTCGAAAAAAGGTTGAACGCCACGTTAAGGAAGTGACGTATGGGGGCTCTGACGAAAGCTGAAATGGCGGAACGTCTTTATGAAGAGCTGGGCCTGAATAAACGCGAAGCCAAAGAATTGGTCGAGCTGTTTTTCGAAGAAATCAGGCACGCTCTTGAAGACAATGAACAGGTCAAATTGTCAGGTTTTGGCAACTTTGATCTGCGTGACAAGCGACAGCGGCCTGGCCGCAATCCGAAAACGGGAGAAGAAATCCCGATCACGGCTCGCCGTGTGGTCACCTTTCGTCCAGGGCAGAAGTTGAAGGCCCGAGTAGAGGCTTATGCTGGAACCAAGTCATAACGACGAGCTCCCGCCGATTCCGGGCAAACGCTACTTCGCCATAGGCGAAGTCAGCGAGCTATGTGCGGTCAAGCCGCACGTGCTGCGCTACTGGGAGCAAGAGTTTCCTCAACTCAACCCTGTCAAACGTCGCGGAAACCGCCGGTATTATCAGCGACAGGATGTGCTGATGATCCGGCAAATTCGTGCACTGCTTTATGATCAAGGGTTCACCATCGGAGGCGCGCGGCTGCGACTTTCCGGGGATGAGGCCAAAGATGACACCACCCAATACAAACAATTGATCCGCCAGACGATCTCCGAACTGGAGGACGTTCTGCAGGTTCTTCGTAAATAAATCTGGCTTTAAAATACTTTCGTATTTCAAAAGCTTAAGGTATATTCCTCGACGTTCCATCAAGTTGTAACGCCTAGTCGGGGCGTAGCGCAGTCCGGTAGCGCACTAGCATGGGGTGCTAGGGGTCGAGTGTTCGAATCACTCCGTCCCGACCATATTCTGTAAGGGGATCAAGTATTTAGGTGCTTGATCCCCTTTCTCGTTTCTGGCCTGCGCAAAACTGGCGCAATATGGGCGCAAAACTATCCGGTGATTTCACTGATATTCAGGTCTGGAATCGCATCCGACCAGATCACATCGGCGTGGTCTTTCTGGTAGTTCTTGGTCATGGTCTCGCTGGCATGGCCCGCGATAGCCTGGCCATCTTTACCGGCTCTTTTGTACAGGTGCAGCGACAGCGCCCGCACTTCGTGAAAGCCCGGCATCTCCTCTTCTTTCCATTCCGCATAACAGCCAGCAAGTTCCCGCGCCTCTTTAAAAGAGCGCGTTAGAAAGCGATCCTCAACCTTCGTCCAGTGCTCTTTAGTCTGCGCCTGTTTCTGCAGCAGTCGTTGCGGCTTGCGATGAATCAGGAATGGGGAAGCGATATTGTCCTGGCAGCGGGTTATGAGGTCTGCAGCTCGTCAGTCACCTTGAAACGAATCCTACGCTGTGAAGAATACTGACGCGCGTGCCAGGAGCGACGTTGTAACGACCTATGGGCTGATTGTCGTACCCGCTCACGACGATCCGGTCAGGTGCCAACACCTCCAGATAATCAGAAATGCCCTGATGCTGTACAAATCGTCCGCACATGGTGGTGACCTCTCGCAAAGAGAACCTTCGCAGAGCGTAGCTCCAAGTGCTCGGGATGTTCCTCTCGTCGAAAATCCTTACAGACAAATTGACCAAAATCACGCGCCGCAGCTAACTGTATGTACATACAGTCAACTTAAGGCGTGCGTCATGAGCTTCACTTCTCTGGGTCCAATTGCTGAAGGAGGCATTCGCCTGCCTCTTGGTTCTTTCAAGGTCCCAGCCGGATTTCCGTCGCCAGCTGCAGACCATCTCGAGAAGGAAATCTCGTTAGACCAACTGCTGAATATCCGAGCTCCGAACGTTTACCTGGTATCTATTGATGGCGATAGCATGCAGGGCGCCGGGATCTATTCCGGGGATGTGGCCGTTGTCGACCGCTCACTTGAACCAGTCCACGGCGATGTGGTTGTCGCGCTGCTCAATAACGATCCGATCTGCAAACGTCTTTGCTTGCGAGAAAAGAGCGTCATTCTTCAGTCTGAAAACTCGAAATACCCCGACCGGCACGTGTTGGAAGGCGACGATCTTTCCATTTGGGGCGTGATCACTTACACAGTGCGCAGCCATGGCAATTAAGCCAGATCCAGTTTTCGCGCTCATCGATTGCAACAGCTTCTATGCCAGCTGTGAGCGTGTGTTTCGTCCTGATCTGGCCAAAGTGCCCATCGTGGTACTGAGCAACAATGACGGTTGCGTGATTGCTCGCAGCTATGACGCCAAGCCCCACGTGAAAATGGGGGAGCCGTACTTCCAGATAAAGCATCGCCTGGAGAAGTTGGGCATTGTGGCCTTCTCATCGAACTATGCGCTGTATGGCGACATGAGCGAGCGGGTCATGAGCTTGATCGAAGCGATGGTCCCGGCGGTGGAGGTCTACAGCATTGATGAGTCGTTCGCTGACCTGACCGGCATAGCTGATGTTTCATCCATGGGCCGGAAAATGCGCAGCCGCATATTTCAATGCACTGGTATCCCTGTCGGTGTAGGGATCGCTCATACCAAAACCCTGGCCAAGCTCGCCAACCATACAGCGAAGCGATTGCAGGCCCAAACCGGCGGGGTCGTAAACCTTTGCGGGGACTTCGAACGCGACTGGGTGCTGCGCAATACAGACGTGTCTGAGGTGTGGGGAGTAGGGCGGAAAATGACCGCTCACCTTGAAGCAATGGGTATTCGTACTGCCATGGACCTGGCCAAGGCTGACCCGTGGACGCTGCGTAAGAAATTCAGCATCGTTATTGAGAAGACTGCTCGCGAGCTGGCCGGAACGCCTTGTCTTGAACTGGACGAGCCGGATCCGCCAAAGCAGGAAATCTGTTGCAGCCGCATGTTCGGCAAACGACTGACTGAACTTGCACCCATAAAAGAGGCGGTGGCCACCTACATGATGCGCGCCTCGGAAAAGCTGCGCGCCCAGAAGTCATACTGCAAAAAGGTTCGGGTCAGTATACGCACCGGTATGTTCAATCCTGATGAGGCCAAATACGCCAAGGGAGTAGTGGTAACGCTTCCTTACCCCACTGACGATGTACGGCTGCTCACAAGGGCTGCAGTGGATGCTCTCGATCATGTATTTCAGCCCGGATTTAAGTACAGCAAGGCAGAGGTCTTGCTGCTGGACCTTCGGCAGCCTGGTGAATTTTCGGACGATCTGTTTGCAGTTAACCAGCCCGCAGAAGCATCCCGCGTGATGGCTGTACTTGATGAAATCAATGGTCGCTGGGGAAGGGGGACGCTACGTGCCGCAAGTGTGCCGAGCAATCCTGATTGGGGTATGAGGCGGGAGATGATAAGTCAGAGCTATACAACTCAGCTGCAGCAGCTTTGGCAGGTGTCTAGTAGGTAGGGTTCAGATTGATATGGTGGTGTTCGGGCAGCCTGACTTCGACCAGGAATATCCATTCGTTGAAGGCACGTAACTAGTGTAGGCTTCACCTTTTGGTTGTATAGGGTTATGGCGAAGCCATTGCATTACAGTTACGATTCTACGGTACTAACGTAATAAGCTCATAAATAACTCCTGGGATGACTTATGGAAAAGGAAATTGTACAGAGGGCAGTCAGTCGACTTGCCAATACGATGCGTATATACGGAGAGGAACATCTTCGTTACAAGGCATTGGTGGCGATTGACAAAGAAGAAGCCATCGAAAATTTGGATAGAGCATGGGAAGCGACGTTAGAAGCTTTTCACACGTTATACGATGTCTCTCGTAATGAGTTCGATTACTTTGCACAACCTGATACATCTTTACTGATTGCTTTGCGTAATGCCTTGCATCATCGAGATCACTCGTTGTTTTCCAGTTTGCTTCCTGAATTGTGGCTCTGCGAAGCCCCTGAACATTTAGAGGGTGCGGCATTTTTGCTGGTGGGTCATAAATCCGCAAGTGGCGAAAGATCACGCATGCATCATTTCGTAAAACTGGAAGATATATATTCGCGCCTAGACCCCAGCAAGAATTCGCTAGAACTTCTGGGGCTCGGTAAAAAATCTGATATCCAAAAGCGATTCAATCTCATTGAAGAAGGTCTTGGATTTAAAAAGGTATTGGCAGAGGCTCAGGCTGAGCGGTATCCAGGAAAACAAGTTTATCTAGATATCATGCCTGTTTTTATATCTGGTGTAGTTAAAGTTTTTAAGGCGCTCAAGTCCTTGGGAATAGAGTTTAAAGGATATGACGCAAAAACTTATGAAAAATGTTTCACGGAAGAGCTTGAAGTTGATCTCGCTTCCTTTGAGTTCAAAATACTCAGGATGAGTATGATACAGCTTTATCTTGGGCCGGCTCTGACAATTAATGAAGCTGCAATTACATATGATCGCAAGAAAGAATCTTGCGAAGAAGAGCCTGATCTTTTTTTCTGAGAGGGAGCCCTACATTGCATAGCGTTTTACTTGAGTCTGCCATGAGCTAACTGGGTTGCACTTAGATTCTGAGCATGTTTTAACGACAGCTTCAGGCCGGGAGCAGCAGGCTTAAGAGCTTTTAAAGGATACTCTTCAATCACATCCACTCTTCAGAGGAACTGACGAGCATGCGTTTTTTTGAAAATGGCCCAAATATTCCAGAGTCGCTGATTTCAGCTCGTGAAGAAGGGCGAGTGGTCTTTTTTTGTGGGGCTGGAGTATCTATTCCTGCTGGGTTTCCCAGCTTTTTGAAATTAACGCTGGATGTAATGAGAAGTCTGGGT
Source organism: Pseudomonas paraversuta (assembly GCF_904067025.1). Classification (NCBI taxonomy): domain Bacteria; kingdom Pseudomonadati; phylum Pseudomonadota; class Gammaproteobacteria; order Pseudomonadales; family Pseudomonadaceae; genus Pseudomonas; species Pseudomonas paraversuta. Next base: position 3,173,054 of record NZ_CAJFDA010000001.1, on the reverse strand, counting down.
GTGCCTAGACTATCCGAGAACCCTATATCCGCATATAGAAGTATGATTGAAACTGCGTGTAGCAAAGAGTGCCCAAAGGACTACGCGCTACCATTTTCTTTCGATCAGGCATTTTATTTGCTCCAGCAAGAATACGGGCAGCTGGCTGTTGAGCAGGAAGTAAGTTCGGCGCTTAGGGCTACAAAAAGTTCATTAACAGATAACCATAAAGTGATTTTGCGATTATCTAAGAATGCAAATCATAAGCCGCAAATTGTTACAACGAATTTTGATTTGCTATTTGAACAGGCTCAGAAAGGTGTTCGAACACATGTCCAGCCAGCATTGCCAGATCTTACATCTGGACTACCCCCAGAGGGAGTTATCTATCTACATGGTCGCCTGAATGGGAAAAGCAACTCGGTAAATAAGTCTGGGCTGATTATTAGCAGTGCTGATTTTGGTCGAGCGTATCTTGCTGACGGTTGGGCAAATCGCTTTATTAAGGAGCTTGCACAGCAATATGTGATAGTTCTTCTTGGTTATAGTGCCGAAGATCCTCCGGTGAGATATTTACTTGAAGGAATGCACTCAAAAAACGGAAGTGTTGCAGGATCTATCTACGCATTTGATCGTGGAGCCCAAGAGCGTGTGGACCAGAATTGGCGCCATAAGGGTGTTAACGGAATAGCATTTAATCAGTTTGATGATCTTTGGGGCTCTCTAGGCGCTTGGGCTGACTTCTCGGAGAGGCCAGATGTTTGGAAAGCAAATGCGATTGAATTGGCAGCTAAAAATCCTCGAACCCTCTCAGCTTTTCAGCGGGAGCAAGTAGCACACCTTGTTAGCTCGGCTTCAGGAGCTGAATCTTTCTATAACTCCGTGCCGACACCAAGCGCGGAATGGCTTTGCGTTTTTGATCCGTATGTAAGAAATGGGAAGCCTGAAACTGTCAGGATTTTTGAGGAGTCGCTTAGTTATGAATATAACCCCCAAGAATGCTACGGATTGGAAAGCGACCCATTAATCAATCTTGATAGTAAGGAGTCCCAATATTATGGCGTTGACTTTCTTTCTTTGCTGCCGAGTGATGGGGGCGGCAAAGCTAAACAAGGGCAGGGGTTAATTAGTGATATTACAGGAAGTCTTCCTGCACGAATGAAGTTTCTTGCTGCTTGGCTGACTAAAAATCTGGATGATCCTTGGGTGCTTTGGTGGGCTGCCGGAAAAACAGGGTTGAATGCTCACTTACTAAATGTTCTTGAGTATAAATTATGGGAAGTTGCTGATCAGCTACCTGATCAAGTGGTTCGTCATTGGTGTATATTAATTAATGAATACAATTTAAAATTGAATTTGGATATGGATGTTCAATGGTACAAGCTCAGAGGTAAAATAAGTAAGCTCGGATGGAACTCTTTGATACTGCGGTATTTGGAGCGGGTTATTCAGCCGCAATTAACGATTAAACGTCGTTTTGCACAGCCCCGCCAGATTGCAGAGGGTGAACTCGTCGTGACAGAAGTTGAGTTGGCCTTGATTTCTTTGCGCGAGGACGAAGTTGATGTGCCAGATAAAATTCTAGCTGAAGTTTTATTTGTTTGGCGAAATGCCATAATTAAAATGGTGCAGCTTGCTCCTGATCTACCTTATTTTCCAGCAGTAGACATATTTTGCGATGAGTTCACTCACCTAGACGAAGCTGCTAACGACTTTGTAAAGTATTACTCTAAGCTGTTTGCGCGGTTGGCGTTGGTCTGTCCGGAAAAAGCAAAAAAAGAATACGATAGTTGGCCTGAAGATGAACCTTTATTGTTTTCGTTGCTTAAAATATTTGCATTGCTTTGTCCAGGCTTGTTTAGCTCTGATGAGGTTTTCTTGAATGTACATAAAGCAAGCAGTGAAGAGTTTTGGAGTGAGTCTTATAGGCGAAAAATACTTGAGTTATTGGTAGTCAATTGGAGTGGTTTTTCAGAGTTGCAAAGGTTGGAAATTGAGCAGCTAATAATTAGCGGTCCTCCAGCTGGGCATGAAAATTCTATAAGGAAAAGTGAGCGCTATCGTATATTTTCTATTGTGGAGCTACTTGGTGGTCTTGACCAGCAAGGTGCGGTCTTATCAAAGAAATCCCTTGAGTTACTTGAGGCTTTTCGGCGAAGCGATAAGGGCAGCACAAGGATAGAAAGCGGAGCGTTCAGAAAAAGTATAGGTAAATCAGGATGGGTCACGATAGATAATAACGCTAATAGCCTTATTACGTGCTCAATGAATGAAATTACAACCATTGCTCAGTTGAAAATAGAGCGTGATTTCTCTATTTTTGTTGAGGAGCGACCTTTTTCTGGTTTGATCAAAGTGGCTCCTCTTAGAGCATTAAAAAGTTTAGTCCTTGATTCCAAAAAAGAAGTCTACCCTATAAGCCTTTGGCTGCAATTATTGACAGACTGGCCCAAGACATCTCTGCGCTTGACCATCCAGGTTGCCAGGCGATTAATGCTCCTTCCTATGGATAGCATTGCTAAGCTTTCATATGCATATTCGCAGTGGATGCTCGATAATTTTTTAATTATTTATGACTCGCTTCCTGATTTTGCTTTGTTTTTTTGGGATGAAACCATGGTTCGTTTCCAAGTTATTGGGGATGAAGCATTAAAAAGCTCAATTGTTTCTATACATAGAGGAGGAAAATTACTTTTCAATTCAACTCCTTTGCGTGATAGTGCTAGTAGCTCGCCTCTAGGAAAAATGACAGAAGCTCTCTTCGAAGTATACTGTAGTGGTCAACTCATCCCGGACACGGTTTTGAGTTTTTCTTCCGTTTTCGCTGGGGCCAATCCATCGTTAAATTGATGAGGTCGGATCCAGTTGTAGTGATGCATCAGGTACTGGCTAATATCTCTCTGAGCCTGGTGGCCGGTCATGTAGCCAGTGGTTGGTATCCACTCTGTTTTCAAGCTGCGAAAAACCCGCTCCATCGGCGCATTATCCCAGCAGTTTCCTCGGCGGCTCATACTCTGACGCATGCGATAACGCCACAGCCGCTGGCGAAAGTTGCGGCTGCCATATTGGGATCCCTGGTCTGAGTGAAATAGCAGGCCTTGCGGCTTGCCACGCTGCTCGTAAGCCACATCCAACGCCTTGATCACCAAGTCTGCATCCGGCTTTTCTGATAACGCCCAGCCCACCACTCGGCGAGCGTAAAGATCCATGACAACCGCAAGGTAGTGCCATTTCCCCTGTGCCCAGATGTAGGTGATGTCGCCGCACCAGACCTGGTTGGGCGCTTCGACATCAAATTCTCGGTTCAATATATTTGGGATATCCGGCCGCTCGACTGTGGCCTTTTTATAGGCGTGTGATCCTGGCTGCTTGCTGACCAACTCCAGCTCACGCATCAGCCTGCGTACCTTAAACCGTCCAATTTGCTCACCTTCTTCTTGCATCATCAACGTGATGCTTCGACTGCCGGGAGCACTTCGGCCCTGGGTGAACAACTCGCTCACTCGGCTACGCAGCCTGAGCCGCTCAACATCTGGTGTTCGCCGCCTTAGACGATGCGCGTAGTACCCCGAACGAGCGACCTCAAACGCCTCGCACAAGCAGTCAACAGGCTCATGGACGCTTAGCTGATTGATCAGCGCGTACGCTCGAGATCTTCCGACATCAAGAGCGCGGTAGCCTTTTTTAATATTGATTTCTCGCGCTCGAGGCGAGCAATCCGAGCTTCCAACTCCTGGATTTTTTGCTGCTCTGGTGTCAGGGCCTTGCTCTGGGGCGTGACGCCGGTGCGCTCTTGCTGAAGCTGGTCGACCCAGCGGCGCAGCGCCGACTCACCAACACTCAGTGAACGACTGGCTTCGATGAAGCTGTAGTTTTGCTTGAGCACGAGGTCGGCAGCCTCGCGTTTGAATTCAGCGGAAAAGGTACGGCGTTGTTTGGTCATCTGACACCTCGATCTGGCGAGCATTCTCGCCTAAAAGGGTGTCCGGTTTCATTAGACCACTACATACACTCGGCAAAATCCTAAGCCTGAAGATGGTCTGCCTGCTGAGTTTAAAACTAGGTTGGAACTACTACTTTCCATAAAGTCGACGTATTTTATTTATGCTATAAATAAGATTGCAATAAGGTTAGACTGGTTGTTTTGGTTTGAACCTGTGTGGGTTAAGGAAAATATTTTACCCCTATTTCATGGTGCTAATGAGATAGCTGAGGCCGCATGGAAGGGGAGGCTTATTAATACCACTCATTTTCGGCCTGAATTGTTCGTTGAACTTAAAGCTGGCTTTATTAATTTATTTGACCGACCCCAAAGCTGGCAATGGGAGCGCGGGTTATCGCGTATTTTGCATCAGCATCTTATTTTAGCATTCCGCTATGGAATTAAAGATGACCGATATCTAAGTTTTGAAGAGGTTAGGCGGGCTTTACAAAACACTGATGATGCTGGGAGAGCTGAAGCTTTAAGGTATCTGCCGATATTAATTACCTCGAGGAGTGCGTGGCAAAAGTATGGCAAGATTTTTCTTGTTGAAGTGTGGCCAAGAGAGTTGCGTTATCTAAGTCATGCAACGACAAATAGTTTTCTTTATTTGGCTGAAAAGGTGCCTCAGAGTTTTCCAAGTGTGGTTAAGTTGATTCTTCCATTTCTAACTACAGTAAAAAGATGCGATACGCTTTTTTATCGCTTTAGAAGAGAGCCAGATAGCTCCATGGTTACTCAGTATCCCGATGCGATGCTTGTGTTGTTGGACAAAATACTGGCAGATCATTCTATACCTCCTCATCAGTTTGATAGTTTGCTTAATCAAATTGTCGAGTCCAAACCCTCTTTAGCAACGGACAGGCGGTTGCGGCGGTTGAGAAGGATCGCAATGGAACATATATAACACGCAATCCTAGTTGGCATTTCCTTCTGTCGGGATTCAGATAAGTTTCCGGCGTTGAAAGGACCGTCGAATCAAGCTTCCTAACTCATTACTCAGGGGGCAGCTGTGATTGGGCTATTTCTAGCCTGACGGCCCGCTAAAATTTGCGCAAAACCTACCCTGCAGGCCACGGTTCACTGTTTGCTAACGCATGGTTAATACTTGATTTTTGTATCAATAAAAAATTAATTTTCCCTTTTTTTTTCAATGGCTTATGATTTTTTGAGATCGAACATGGGGTGCTAGGGGTCGAGTGTTCGAATCACTCCGTCCCGACCATATTATTCAATGACTTAGCCACCTTATGGGTGGCTTTTTCATTTCTACCCTAGTGACTTTTCGAGTGACCTTGGGTTTTTGCTATCCCTGCCTCCTCTTCAGGATCGTCAGCGCTGGTGCGCGTGAGTCGGTTACTGAAACCTTGTTTGCAGCCTCAATCAGTTGGTCCAGCTCTGCCGCCGAGTAGTGACTGGTGATGCTGCCATTCTTATGGCCGAGCAATGCTTTGCGATCTTCCTCAGTCACGCCTGCTGCACGCAGCCTTCTCCCAAAGGTGTGCTTCAGGTCGTGAATGCGGATTCTGGCAAAGCCATCATGTGCCGGCCGCAAATACTTCTCCTGCCATTTCTTCGCCGCCCTGACCCTGGCCTTCTTCCAGGCTGAGTCATTCATGCGGTGAACCATCGTTTCGTCCCCGTCGCCGTCTGGCTTGCCGAAAGGGAAGACGTACAGCTTGTGCTGGCCTCGCTGCTTCTCAATGACCGACTTGGCCACCGTGTTGAGAATCACCAGGCGCTCGTCCCGGTTCTTTACGCCAGACCTTGCGCTTCGTCCGCCGAACCCGGCAGGAATCAAAAACACCGTGGTATCCAGCTCCGGTACCGCGATTTCCCAATCCCATTGAAGCTTGCAAACCTCCTGCTCCCGACACCCCGTATTGACCTTGAACATGGCTATGGTCTGCAGGTGTGGCGGCAGTTCTGCGAACAAGATCGACTGCTCTTCCCAAGAAAGTGGGTAGGGCTTGCGGCAGTTCGTCTTCTCATCCAGGAGCGAGATCATCGGCACAACATCAAGCCATGGTCTGCGCTCATCAGGGCACCGGCTTACTGCGTGCGCTGGCCGCGCCGAACCTGCTGCAGCTGCTGAGCGCCAAACTCAAAGACAGCCACGACACCGGGCTGCCCACCGGCCAGCAATACGCCCTGGTGATCCTGTTCCTGGGCACGCGGTACGACCAGTTCGCCGCCACCCTGGCGCGTTTCAACGCCTTGCTGCCGTTCCCGGATCTGGAGCGCGCCCAGCGCCGTGCCCAACAGCTGTGCAAGCTGGAGGCGGAAAAGTGGGAATTGCCGTCTGCCGGTGCATTGCCGCGCTGGGGGCAGATGCCCCTGGAGCGCTGCACCGTGACCAAAGCCGCAAGCCAGGCGCTGTCCAGCCAGTTGGCCGCGCTGGAAGGCTACGCCGCAGACAGTTCACCCATGGCCGATTTGGCGGCACTGGCTGCACGCAAGGCCACTCAGGCCCAAGCCCACGACCGCAAGCTGGCCGAGCTGCAGCAGCTGCTGACCGGGAACGACGCTGAAACCACCATGCAATGCCGCCTCATCGGCCCGGGGAACGGCGCCGAGCTGAGCGCCCAACTACTGGATGGCCAAGCCCCGGGCCACGAATGGGGGATCTGCGCTGGCATGGTGCTGGTGGGATCGCGCAAAGGGCTGAGCTTTGTACAGGAGATGATCGGCCTATGACGCTGCTACTCGATGGCGAACAAGTGCGTTGCAAAAACATGAAAGCCACGGCAAACCTGCGCATTGAAAGCGGGGATATGTCGGGCCAGACCAGTAACAGCGACACGGCCCACACCGGCTTCAAGCCCAAAACCCTGACCTTTTCCGGGCTTATCCGGCATGCCGATGCGGACTGGTTGCGCACGCTGATGCGCCTGGCCGAGGCAACAGAGAGCGGTGGCCAACTCAAAACCTATCGCATCGTTCACGACACGGCCGCCGCGTTCGGCATGCGCCAGGTGCAATTCAGCGACGGGGTTAGCTCCCGGGAACACGACACGCTGCAGGCTTGGCTGATCCAGTTCACGCTGACCGAAAAGCTGAGCAACCCCGAGCGGGTAGAAGGTTGTCGCACCGGTAACAGCGTGGCCAGTCAGTCGGCGCCCGGGCAAGGCGTTGCCGGTGAGAGCGGTAGTGATCCGGAAAAGCCCGGGCAAGAGCTGACCGGCTTTGAAGCCGTGCTGAAAAAAATTGATAACTGGATGGGCTGACTGCCATGAAACTGCACAAAGTGCTGACCATCGGCGGCACCGTATACCCGCTGGTCAAAGACGATGTCCGGCTGGAGCTGCGAACCCCGGGGCGAGCCTCGTTCACGGTGCAAGCCAAAGCCCGTTAAAAGGATTGGTGACGCTGGACATTGGTTACAACAACAAGCCGCTACAGCGGTTTTTCATTGGCTACGTCGAGCGCAGTACCAGCGTGAACGCCGTCGAGCAGGTGCTGTTCTGCCGCGAACTGGCTGCAATCCTGAGCCAGCCGCTGCCGCTGAACCTGCGCCATGTGGATCTACGGGCCGTCCTAACCGCTATCAGCAACAAGACCGGGCTGACATTCCGCGTACCTGACCAGCCTTATGCAAAGGTGAAAGCCCCGTTCTTTTACAACCTGGCCACCGGCATACAAGCCATGGACAGCTTGGCCCGGGTTTTCAGCATCCCCGACCCGATCTGGCAGCAGCAGGGCGACGGCGAAGTCTTTGTGGGCAGTTGGGCCGACAGCTTTTTTGGTGCCCGGGAGCCGCTGCAGCTGCCAATCGAACTGTTCGACAGCTACCAGGGCAACGAAAGCGCCATGGTCGCCGCCATGCCAGGTATTCGCCCTGGTGCAACCTTTAACCAGGCACAACGCATCGTTTCGGTGTCGCTGGCCGCGAATCAAATGGGTTTGAAGTGGAAGAAGCAATAAAACGCGCCGTAGAACGTCAATTCCCCGAGCTGAGCGGCGGCTACCACCTGCCCAGATTCGCCTTGGTGCAAGGCGTGGCCGATGCCCCGGCCCAGTCCGGGATCTGCGACAACTTCCGGCCCCGGTACGCGGTAGACCTGCAGGTACTGGCCGAGGACGGCGAACCCGACCCCAACCTGCCAATCCTTGCCGGTGTACCGCTGCCCGTGCCCGTGGGCGGTGATGAGATGGGTTTTTTCGCCTTCCCGGCAGAAGGCACCATGGTGGTGGTCAACTTCGCCTACGGCATGCCCAGCAAGCCGTTCATTCAAACCATCTTGCCCCACGGCCTGAGCCTGCCGAAGGTGCCCAAAGGGGATCAAGTCTGGCAGCACAGCGAAACCGCCCAGCAGCGCGTGGACGCCGACGGTAACTGGTCGCGGCAGACCGATGGCCGCATACAGGACTTTTCAGCTGACCGCGAAGTCCAGGCCCTGGACAACCAGGAGCACTATCAAAGCCACAGCCAAACCGTGGACGACCACTCAAAAGAGACAGTCGGCGGGGTCAAAACCATTGAAGCGCTGGGCGCCGTAAAGCTGCTATCAGGCGGATCAATGAGCGTGGCGGCTGTGGATGACTTGCACCAGGCCACTGGCCGCGACCTGAATCTGGTGGTTGGGGATAAGTTCAACGCCACCGTCGGTGGCGATATGCAGGAGCGGATCGAGGGCCTTAGAAAGTGTATGTCTGGTGTGAGTCAGAACTTCAAATCCCCTAAAACTTGGCTTGGTTCAGAGGAGGTTAATGCCTTACAAGTTATTTGTAATTTAATAAATATTGTTATGGATATGAATGCTGAGATAGCTATTCATCAGCATGGCTCAAGGCAAGTTCCGGAAAATCAGGATTTTTTTACTTCGAGGGCTATGGGCTCATCATTACTAATGCAGAAGCTTGAGGCGATCACGGAACGTTAAGTTGCCCCCCCTTCATTCGCTTGACCTAATTGCAGCTTGTATTTAAGGTCAGCCTAGGGGGGTGAGGCTTGAGAGCTTTTTTGTTTTTATTTTGAAAGTGGTTGATTCTATTGGTTCTGAGATTTTTGGTAGCGTTGTTCGATCCCTAGCAATGAAATGTATAAATCTTCAATCTCTGCACCTAATAGTTTCATTCCGTCAGCGGTGCTCCCCATTCCGAGTTTAACGGCCTCATGATTTACGTGGTTCTTGTAGATATCATCTAGCTTCTCGGGGCTAAGTTTCCAGCCGTTAGTGGTCATTCCATCACGAAGTTTCTGCATGGTGTTTTCTGCAGAATAATACGCCTGCCTTGCATCGCTGTTGTTCAACTCGATCATTGCAATCATTCCTTTCATTCTCATGTATAACAGGACGATTTTTTCTGCTACTTCAATTGGTAAATTTGCTAAGCATGATGGCGATGAATCATATAGAGAAAATGTGTTAGCGCCAACTGGAAACATGACAACATAGGGCTTGCCGTCTTCTAGGTGTCTTAGCTCATCGGCGTATTCGGTATTATAAACCTCCCAAGCTGTTTTGATCTCAATCATTATCAGGGCTAACGTATTGCTAGTGATTTTTTTTTCTTCGCGCTCTGCTTTTTCCATATTGTTTTGGTGTGCTTTTTCTGTTGCCAAAAAACTAAAGTACCCAGCAATTCCTGCGCCCAATAATGCCGCGGCCCCTGTGATCAATGCTGCCACGAATGTCTCACTGGTTAATGCTTTTGCAAAGAATGAACCTATGTTTATTAGAGTGTTGTTAAAATCCATACTCATTAGCTCTGAATTACTGTTAAGTGTGTTTTTTATGCATTCGGAGTGCCATAGTGTGCGGTAACTATCTAAATTGCCTGGTGTTGAGATAGTCAATTTATGCAAACCCTGTAGTGTTCTTGGTCGATATTGGTGGTCATCAATTTTATGTGTGATAAGTCGGGGTTTTTTCTGATTATTTCTTTGACTTTATTTGTCGTGAAGTCAGTTGCGCGACATCCAAAAATAATGCTTTTTATTGCGAGTGCAGGAAAGGAAAATAAATTATGGCCGCAGGGAAGTTCTTTGTCGCGCTTATAGATAGGTAACATGATTCGCCATTCACATTCTGATTCCCATACATTGCCCTTGGTTAAATATGGAGAAAAATCTTCAATTTCCTCAAGGATTAGAGATGGGCGAGCTTCGCTGTATTTAACTTTTCTTAGGTATCCAAACTCGTCTTCATCACTTCTTCGTTGGGTGAAAAATGAAGACTCAGAATCGAATTCAATTATAAAGCCTTGATGAGAGTCAGCATAATGCGCCCACATCAGTAAGTTGTCAGGGCGCTCTGTGAGTGAAAGAATCCCTATTTTCCCACTAAGTTCTTTGTCAATTATTTCTTGTGCTTTTGTTGCCATGTCTAGCTTGATTTTGCTAGTAAGCCCTTTGTGTGTGGAGTTGGATACCTGCCTGGAAAATTCCTCAAAGGTAAGCTGTCGTCGCGAATTTCTTGGGAGTTTTGAATATTCCCCTCTAAGTTTTTCAACTTCTTCTTTGATGGCTGAATTATAAGTTTCTTGAGATGCGATATCTTTTATATGGGGCTTTAATTCGAATGGGTCATTCAGTTGATGTGGTGTAGAGAAACATATCATGTTGTTTTCTAAAATGTCAGTCCGCTGGGGAGGGACATACTTGAATAATTTCACTGAGAAAAATCCCTTTTAGGTTGAGCATTATACAATTCTGTCATGTGCCATCATGATGCCATCTAAAAATAAGAAGTGAAGAATAAATCATCCTAAAAAGCACTTATCCCCCTCCCGCCGACGAGCCTTGCGTCATTTTTTTGTGAAAATCCGAGTGTAGTGCAAACGAACCTGCAGCCCAGGCGGGCCGTGGGGTTCTGCAGGGGATCGGCAATTGCACAGAATGCAAAGTTTTGTAGGGGAATGAAGTGCGCTTGCACAGCGGCGCGAGGGGCGGTCAAGGACGGGGTATTGATGGAGTGCCCGATTCCATTGGGCGTAAAATTTGAAAGCGTGGTTTTCAGTGGATTTTCAAAAGCGCGCACGATCTCTCTGGGCGCGGAACTGGCCTGATCCGGTGAGAGGCTGAATTCCCTGCAGGTCACGTCTGGTAGGGGTTGTGGTGTGTTTGGTTGATTGCATATGGCTGAACAAGATCGAGGATCAGTTTTCCCTCATTGCAATGGATCCAGGCACGATGAAAAAAGTCGTTTTATTGAGATTGATTCTTAGGGGGGAGGGTGGTCGTTTCAAAAAAAGCGATATCAGCTATACAGCGCTGATAATGGGTCTGGAGGCCCCTGTTTTACTGGGTTCTCGGTATTACAAGGGAAGGTAATATGAAGCGATATGAAAAGTAATATTTCTGCCAAACCCCCGGTTTCATTGGGCTTTAAGGAATAGATATATAGCTTTATAGAAAGGTAATACTATCGCCTTCCTATCGCGCAAATATCGCTTTTTTCTTAAAGCGCTGAAAGCCTTGATCTGCAAGGGGTGTAGCCATTTTTTGGATGGAATATTACTAATATTACTTTTTCTCAGACCCCCCACAAATTTTAGGACTGGCATCTACACAGGGGTGGGTATCAGGCTGTGTGGCTACTTGCGTCAGCTTTCTGAATCGCCCCAGGTTTCCTAGACACTCTCCAGGCTCGCTGCGTAACGCTTTTCAAACTCTACCGGTGACAGCTGATTGTTGAAACTGTGGCGTCGTTTTGGGTTGTAAAACATCTCGATGTAATCGAACACATCATCCCGAGCATCCTGGCGTGTAGTGTAGATTTTACGCTTGATCCGCTCCCGCTTTAGCAGCTGGAAAAAGCTCTCCGCCACAGCGTTGTCGTGGCAGTTACCTCGACGACTCATGCTGGCTACCAGGTTGTTAGCTTTCAAGAAGCTTCGCCAGTCTGAGCTGCTGTACTGACTGCCTTGATCCGAGTGGATCATCACCTCTTGCTTCGGCTTACGTCTCCAAACCGCCATCAGCAGTGCATCAATGGCTACGTCGCTGGTCATCTGCGACTTCATTGACCAACCAATGATCTGGCGTGAAAACAGATCGAGCACCACGGCCAAATACAGCCAGCCTTCATATGTTCGGATGTAGGTAATGTCTGTGACCCAGACTTTGTTGGGTTCTCTGACATCGAATTGGCGCTTCAGTAAGTTCGGTGAGGCAACGGCTGGTTTACCGCCATATTTTCCCGGCCTCCGTCGATACCCAGTCTGAGAACGTAAACCTTCAAGGCGCATCAACCTAGCTACCCGGTGACGGCCACAGCTCTCACCAACCTCTCGCAGGTCATCATGGATCTTGCGATAGCCATAAACACCACCGCTTTCCAACCAGGAGTGTTTGATCAGTCCAAGCAGTCGCTGATCGTCCTTGGCTCGCGCAGATTTTGGTTCTGATAGCCACGCGTAGTAGCCGCTGGGATGAACCTTGAGCGTCAGGCAAAGCCGTCGAATCGCGTAATGACCCGCTTGCTGCTTAATAAAGGCGTACTTCAGCCGCACTCCTTGGCAAAGTACGCGGCGGCCTTTTTTAAGATGTCTCGCTCCTCCGTCACCCGTTTCAGCTCGGCCCGTAGACGACGAACCTCAGCGCTCTGATCATCCTCCTCAACGCGCTGTTCCTGGGGCTTGGTGTAGCGCTTAACCCAGGCATAGAGGCTGTGCACGGACACACCCAATCGTGCAGCCACCTCCGAGACAGGAAGCTTCTTTTCGGTCACTTGTTTGACCGCCTGGATTTTGAATTCTTCGGGATATCGCTGGTTGCTCATGGCACCTCCTAATGGGCCTCATTTTAAGGCTTGGAGGTGTCTACGAAACTAGGGGCGATTCAACCTGCTCTTCGGTCATGGCCGACATGACGCCTTCCCAGGCTGAAGATGAAGTGTCGTAGGTCCGGGACCCGATCAACTGGCCTGACTTCAAGTCTGTAAAGTCTGCCGATGAGTTGATCCAGGCATTACCGACCATGACGCCGGCGCTATAACGCGCACCGGGTGTCAGGTAGCGAAAGTTGGTCACGTTGATCCTGAGCCCGATACCGTCTTTTTCCACAGGGTTCATTGGCTGGGGTTCGGCAAGGCCATAGCCGGCCTGGGTCGCTTCAACGTGCAGGGCCTGGCTCCATTCTTCCTTCAACCGCGGCCAGTCCTTGTTTTGCTCAACCCTGGTGTTGCCCTGGAGCTCGAGGATGATGTTGCGCTTGGCTGCTTCGCGGATTGCCAATGTGTCAGTGCCGCTGCTTTTTACAGTGGCAGCGCAGCCGCCCAGCATCGAAATGGCTACGCAGCAGGACAGGGCAAGCGAGAGTTTAGTCAGGTTCATTGAACTTCCATCTTCACAAAAAAAGTAAAAAGCTAATGGTTGCGCCGCGCCAGATCACCCGGCCCAAAGTGCGGTGTTGGTTGTTTTTTTCATCAGACAGAGTATTCGCTGGCCATCATACCGCCATCACCCAATCTGACCATACCCTGGACGATGGTGTCTGCTGACGGCCCAGGGTTTAAATCAACAACACAGCATGTTCTGGCGTGGCGAGGTATTGTTCTGCAGTTTTGACTATTCAGCGAAAAGGATCAGTTGCATGTCTAACCGCCCAGGTTTTTTTCATCTGCTCGGCATTACTGCCCTCAGTCTGTTTATCGGTAGCGCCCAGGCCAGCACGGTTTCAGCGCCTCCCGAGTCGTTGCCGTTGTTGCTGGCAACCATGAATGAGCGATTGAACATCGCAGACCAGGTTGCCCTCAGTAAGTGGGACAGTGGCAAGCCGGTGCAGGACGGTGCGCGCGAAGCGCAAGTCATTGGTAACGCCCGGGTACTGGCCACGGCCAGGCAATTGGACCCGGATGCTGTGGCCGAGCTGCTGGCTGCCCAGATCGAAGGCAACAAGCTGGTGCAGTATGGGTTGCTGGCCGAATGGCAAGCTGCCGGCAAGGCTCCGGACGTCCCGCGGGCTGATCTCTCGACGCAGATCCGGGCACAGCTGGATCAACTGCAAACCCGGCTGTTGCAGCACTACAGTGCCTTCTCCGCGTATCGCAATGCCCCGGACTGCAGCCGCTGGGTTGCTCAGGCGCGCAAAGGCCTGGCCAAGGATCAATTGCATGAACTGGCACTGATTCGGGCAACCGGGGATCTGTGTACCGCTGGTAAATGACACCAGGGTGACCGGGGGCTGGCGATACAGCCGGGGGAGGGGCGGTGTCGGGTAGCGCCCGGTTGCGCGAAGTTGGCCAGCACGACTCAAATGCGTACAGCCTCTTCCCCTGACGCCAGAATATGAAACTCGGTATGGCTGAGTTTGTGGGCGTGGCCGCCACTGCTGACCTGGTAATGCCTGCTGCTCTGCGTCCACCCGGAGTTTGCGCCATCCGCGCCGGTGGTCATGGTTTGGGTGGTCAGTTCCTCTATCTCGTATATACGGCCGGTACTGCTTCTGGCTTCGAACAGATCTGTTCGTACAATCCTTGTCTTGTCCATGACGCGTCCTTGGGTGTTGGTTCCGGGATCAGGCCCCAGGCAATGAACCGCTGCCTGGCACTGGACAAGCCCTTGTCCGCTGATAATCCCTGATCGTTTGCCACTGTGGATTCAATACCCGTTACCGGGCCTCGGCACAATTCGTGCTTTGGCATTAGTCGCAAGTGACAGGGGCAACCGGCAGCCCGATCAAGGCTGCGGCAGCAGTTCCTCAATCACCTGCAAACAATGATTGAGCCCGGGGGATACGTCGCCCACGCGCCGGCTGAGGATGATCGGTGAAGTCGCGTTGGCCTCCAGCAGCGGGGTAAAACCAATATCGTCGCGGTGCAACAATTGCACCGAGGCCGGTACCAGGGTTACGCCGATTCCCGCGCCCACCAGCCCGATGGCGGTTTGCAGTTCGTTGGTCCATTGCGCGACATGGATGTTCACGCCGTAGGAATCGAAGAGGGCAATCACGTGGTCGGCGTAGCTTGGCCGCGGATTGACCGGGTACAGCACAAACGGCTCGGCTGCCAGCTGACGCAGACTGATGGGCCCTGCCAGCAATCTGTGCCCGGCGGGGAGGGCAGCCACCAGGCGGTCTTCGGTGAGTATGCTCTGGACGATGGCCGGATCCTCGATGTGGATACGTCCGAAGCCGATGTCTATCCGGCCGGCCTTGAGTGCCTGTACCTGCTGCAGGGTGGTCATTTCCGAAAGCCCCAGTTCGAGCTCCACCGACTTGCCGCCGCGCAGGCGCCGAATCAGTTCCGGTAGCACGCCATACAGGGTCGATGGCGCAAAGCCGATGCCCAGCCAGGTTTTTTCCCCGGAGCCGATGCGTTGAGTGTTGTCACAGACCTTGCTCAACTGTTCCAGCAGGGCCGAGCTATGCTCGTAAAAAAAACGCCCGGCAGCGGTCAGCTTCAGCGGTCGGCCACGCTCCAGCAATAACACCCCCAACTCTTCTTCCAGCTGCTGGATCTGCCGGCTCAGGGGCGGCTGGGCAATATGCAGCAGCTCGGCGGCGCGGGTGAAGTTGAGCGTTTGAGCCAGTACCTGGAAATACCGCAGATGACGCAGTTCCATAGAAACTCCAGAGCAGGTCCCATACCTTAAAGGTATCAAGTCAGACCAATTCTATATTGGTATCGGGAAAAAAGCCGTACCAGAATCAGTCCCGGAATTTCAAGAATCTGACGGGTATAGACATGCTTGCAACAGCCATTGAATCGATCGAGACGGTAATTGTCGATTTGCCGACCATACGCCCGCACAAACTGGCGATGCACACCATGCAGAACCAGACTCTGGTGCTGATTCGTGTGCGCTGCGCCGATGGCATCGAGGGCATTGGCGAGTCCACCACCATCGGTGGCCTGGCCTACGGCAACGAAAGCCCGGACAGCATCAAAACCAACATCGACCGGCATTTCACGCCGTTGCTGCTGGGTCAGGACAGCAGCAACATCAATGCCGCCATGCTGAGGCTGGAACGCAGCATACGCGGCAACACCTTTGCCAAATCAGGTATTGAAACTGCACTGCTCGATGCCCAGGGCAAACGTCTGGGCCTGCCGGTCAGCGAACTGCTGGGCGGACGGGTGCGCAATTCACTGCCGGTGGCATGGACCCTGGCCAGCGGCGACACCGGCAAAGATATTGCCGAAGCCGAAAAAATGCTCGACCTGCGGCGCCACCGCATCTTCAAACTGAAAATCGGCGCCGGTGAAGTCAACCGCGATCTGGCCCACGTGATTGCCATCAAACAGGCCCTGGGCGATCGCGCCAGTGTGCGAGTCGATGTCAATCAGGCCTGGGACGAATCTGTGGCGTTGCGCGCCTGCACAATTCTGGGGAGCAATGGCATCGACCTGATCGAGCAGCCCATCTCGCGCAACAACCGCTCGGGTATGGTGCGCCTTAACAGCATGAGCCCGGCGCCGATCATGGCCGATGAATCCATCGAAAGCGTGGAAGATGCGTTCAACCTGGCGCGGGAAGGTGCTGCTTCGATTTTCGCCCTGAAAATCGCCAAGAACGGCGGCCCCCGTGCCGTCCTGCGCACCGCAAGCATTGCCGAGGCGGCGGGGATCAGCCTGTACGGTGGCACCATGCTGGAAGGCGGCATCGGCACCCTGGCCTCGGCCCATGCCTTTATTACCCTCAACAAGCTGGCCTGGGACACCGAACTGTTCGGGCCGTTGTTGCTGACCGAAGATATTCTCAGTGAGCCGCTGCTGTATCGCGACTTTGAGCTTCACGTTCCGCAAAACCCGGGCCTGGGCCTGACCCTCGATGAAGAGCGCCTGGCGTTTTTCCGTCGCGACAAAACCGCCACCGCCGTTTCTCAAGTCTAAGGAGAGCCTTATGTTGTTCCACGTAAAAATGACCGTGAACCTGCCGCTCGACATCAACCCCGAGGTGGCTGCCCGGCTCAAGGCGGAC
This sequence comes from Pseudomonas paraversuta, assembly GCF_904067025.1. NCBI lineage: Bacteria > Pseudomonadati > Pseudomonadota > Gammaproteobacteria > Pseudomonadales > Pseudomonadaceae > Pseudomonas > Pseudomonas paraversuta. The sequence goes on along the minus strand of NZ_CAJFDA010000001.1, from coordinate 3,156,226 downwards.
GAGAAGGCTCTGGCCCAGCGCCTGCAAGATCAGGGCAAGTGGCGTCACCTGTGGCGCATTGCCGGGCTCTATGCCAACTACAGCGTGTTCGATGTCGACAGCGTCCAGGAGTTGCACGACCTGCTGATGCAGTTGCCGCTGTACCCGTACATGGCTATCGAAGTCACTGCAATGTGTCGCCATCCTTCGTCCATCCGTGAGGACGACCGCTGAGTCCTGGGAACCCGGTCAGTTACGCCAATAATTACAAGATGAGGAACCACCATGAACGCCAAGATTTCCCATACTGCCAGCGCCCGTAAATTTCTCGACGAGGCCAGCGGTCTGCACAACGATGGGGGCGAGCCGCGGGTCAAAGCCCTGATCAGCCGCATCCTGCGTGACTCAGTGAACATCATCGAAGACCTCGCCGTGACCCCGGAAGAGTTCTGGAAAGCCGTGAACTACCTGAACGTCCTGGGCTCGCGTCAGGAAGCCGGGCTGTTGGTGGCAGGCCTGGGGCTGGAGCATTACCTGGACCTGTTGATGGACGCCGAAGACGAGCAGGCCGGCAAGTCCGGCGGCACCCCGCGCACCATCGAAGGCCCGCTGTATGTAGCGGGCGCGCCACTGTCCAACTTCGAGGCGCGACTGGATGACGGCGTCGACCCGGGTGTTCAGCTGTTCATGCAGGGCCAGGTGAAAAACACCGCTGGCGAGCCCCTTGCCGGTGCGGTGGTCGATGTGTGGCATGCCAACACGGGCGGCACCTATTCCTATTTCGATGCCAGTCAGTCGGAGTTCAACCTGCGTCGGCGAATCGTCACCGATGCCGAAGGCCGCTACCGTTTTCGCAGCATCGTGCCGTCAGGCTATGGCTGCCCGCCGGACGGTCCGACCCAGCAACTGCTCGATCAACTGGGCCGTCACGGGCAGCGCCCGGCGCATATCCACTTCTTTATTTCTGCTGCGGATCATCGTCACCTCACGACCCAGATCAACCTCGATGGCGACCAGTACCTGCATGACGACTTTGCCTACGCCACACGCGATGAGCTGATCGCCAAAATCAGCTTCAGCGATGACCAGCAGCGCGCAGCCGAACATGGAGTGAGCGGCAAGTTTGCCGAAATCGAATTCGATTTCACCCTGCAGTCCTCTGCTCAGCCCCAGGAGCAGCAGCGTCAGGAGCGGGTTCGCGCGCTAGAGGACTGATCACCTCACAAGTCCCTGACTCTGTTCAGCATCTCGCAGAACCCTGAACCCTGTTCTGCCCTTTACCAGCTCAGGCAAACCCCTGCGTTACCACCGACACCCTCCAGGGTGTTGGTGTTGTAATCCGCTGCCAGGTACAGGCCCATCGTCGAAGACAATCGCGCCACCACCCCGACGCTGGCAAGCCAGGCTCCCACAGGCGATTTTCGGCACTGCGCAAAGGCTGCCACAGAAAACATGCACCCATGGCCATGCCTGTTGGCCAGGGCACACACACTCGCCTGGCCGGCGGCCCACCTGTTGGTTTACAGCGGTTTGAGAGCTTACTTATGATGAGCGACTTTTTTGGTATCCAGTTTCGTATAACGCAACAGCATCGAGAGGAAAACAATAATGAACTCCCGACAAGAACCGGTCGTGACCCTGGAAGTCCGCAATGATGGCGTGGCAGTGGTGCAGATCTCCCGTCCTGAAGCGAAGAACGCTCTCAACAGTGCTGTGCGCGAGCAATTGGCCGTGCATTTTCGTGCGCTGGCCAGCGATGTGCGGGTGCGCGCCATCGTCCTGACCGGTGGTGAGCAGTGCTTTGTTGCCGGGGCCGACATCCGCGAGTTCGCCCACGCCAGCGCCATCGAGATCTACCTCAGGCACACCGAATACCTTTGGGAGGCCATCAGTCGTTGTCCGAAGCCGATCATCGCTGCCGTCAACGGTTTTGCCCTGGGCGGTGGTTGTGAACTGGCGATGCATTGCGACATCATCGTGGCCGGTGAGTCGGCGCGCTTCGGTCAGCCAGAGGTCAAGCTGGGCCTGATGCCGGGTGCCGGTGGTACCCAGCGCCTGATCCGTGCGGTCGGCAAGGTACAGGCCATGCGCATCGCGCTCACGGGCTGCCTGGTGCCTGCGCCGCAAGCGCTTGCCATAGGCATGGTCAGCGAGGTGGTGAGCGACGCTCAAACAGTGCCCCGGGCCCTTGAACTGGCCGCAGAAATCGCCGCATTGCCGCCACTGGCGGTGGCGCAGATCAAGGAAGTGATGCTGGCGGGCGCTGATATGTCGCTGGACAGCGCATTGATCCTGGAGCGCAAGGCGTTCCAGCTGTTGTTTGATTCAAAGGATCAAAAAGAGGGCGCCCACGCCTTTCTGGAAAAGCGTAAAGCCAACTTTATCGGCGAGTGAGGGACGCCTTCCACACCAACAGAAATGCGTACCAGGCCGTCTCGCACTCTGGTCTGCTGCAGAACAGTACAGCCTGGCATGACTAAATGAGGGTTTGAGCCGTGTTGCCCGGCAGGCAGTCGCAATCAACTGCCCTTTGCAGTGCTGCTGTTATCAGCTACTGCCCATGCTTTTGGATAATGTCTGTTCCGCTGCCACGAATGCCGGCGTCTTGCCGGCATCGGCATAGACCTCTTCACCGTCTTCAACCCGGATCACTTCCGAGCCCTGTACATAGGGCATGGATTTCTCTGCTTCCATGACTGCTGAGTGCAGTAGCCCCTCAGTGATGGTCGCTTCATCCAGGCCATAGGCCTGGGCCAGCGCCTTGATTTTGATCAGGTCATGTTTATCCAGGGTCAGGGTGTATTCCACCCGTTCGCCGGTCTGTCTGGCTTTTGCTTCCCAGTTGTTGAGCAAGTGCTTGAAGGTGTCCATGAAATGCGCCCCGGTTGACTGTAGATGCATGCACTATCTGACTGTAGCCGGGGAATTAGGTTCGGTGGAGCAGCCAGTCCTTGTGGGAGCTGGCTTGCCAGCGATGGAAGCCGCTACTTATTTCTGTTGCCGCTGGCATTCAGGCAAGCCGGACCGTTATTGTGCTGAATCCTTTTAGTCCCTTGCATGGATCTGTTGTGATGAACGCACCGCGTACTACTGTGGGCCCGATCAAGGCCGTAATTTTTGATATGGACGGTTTGTTGCTGGATACAGAGGGTATCTACAGCGAAGTGACACAGATTATCGCCGCGCGCTACGGGCGCACCTATGGCTGGGAGATCAAGCAGCAAATCATCGGTCGCGGTGCCCGGGACCTGGCGGCCATTCTGGTCAAGGCCCTGGAGTTGCCGCTCACGGTGGACGAGTTTCTGCTCGTGCGCGAACCGCTGTTGAGCGAGCGTTTCCCCAAGGCCCTGGGCATGCCGGGGGCCGAAGCGCTGGTGCGGCACTTGCAGGCGCATAACATCCCGATTGCCGTGGGCACCAGTTCGTCGCGCCATTCCCTTGCGCACAAGACGACCTTGCACCGCGAATGGTTTGACTTGTTCGACACCATTGTTACCGCTGACGACCCTGAAGTCGGCGCCGCCAAACCTGCGCCCGACATCTTTCTGACGGCTGCCCGGCGTCTGGGCGTGGCACCCGAGGATTGCCTGGTGTTCGAGGATTCGCCCTTTGGCGTGACCGCCGCCAAGGCCGCCAACATGGCCGCTATTGCGGTGCCCGACGAAGCCATGGCCGACAGCAAATACCAGCACGCCGACCAGATTTTGCGCAAGCTGGCGGATGTTGATCTGGCCGCCTATGGTTTGCCGCCATTGCGCTGAGAATCAGGAGCCCGGGTGAATAATCCAGAATTGAATCACGACCTGTTCACGCCCTGGCTGGAGCAATGGCAACTGACCATCGAGGGTGAGGCCTTTGCTTCGCGCAATGGTTGTTTGTTACCTGTCAGCCAGGGCGGGCAGCCGGCCATGCTTAAAGTCTCGCAAGAGCCCGAAGAGCAGGCCGGTGCTCAGCTGATGGCCTGGTGGGCGGGGGAGGGAGCGGCACCGGTGCTGGCCCATGACCATGAGGCGTTGCTGTTGCAGCGTGCCCAGGGCCGCGCCACGCTTGTGGGAATGGTCGCAGACGGCGCCGATGATCAGGCCACGCACATTCTGTGCAGGGTTATCGGCCGTTTGCATAAACCGTCGCCAAAGCCGCTTCCGGCTCTGGTCCCGCTGCAACAGCGTTTCGAGTCGCTATGGGGCGCAGCGGCGGCCCACGGCGGCATTCTGCAGCTTTGCGCCGCCAGTGCCCGTGAACTGCTGGCCAGTCCCCGGGACGTCGGGGTGCTGCACGGCGATGTCCACCATGGCAACGTGCTCGATTTCGGCGCGGCCGGCTGGCTGGCCATCGACCCCAAGGGGCTCTACGGAGAACGCGGATTCGATTACGCCAACATTTTCTGCAACCCCGATCACCACAGTGCGCTGGCCCCAGGCTGCTTTGCCCGGCGTCTGGAAATCGTGGCAGCCGCCAGCGGTATTGATCGCTGCAGATTGTTGCGCTGGGTCCTTGCCTGGGCAGGGCTGTCCGCGAGCTGGATGCTTGAAGACCATGAAGATCCGGGTGGCGTGATGCAAGTGGCGAAACTGGCGGGATCGGCATTGGGCCTGATCGAGTGAGCCGTGGGCACCCTGCCTGTAACAGGCAGGGCGCCCATGGCGGTTATTTCAGATACCAGCCCCACGGCCGGTCATCGATGTACTCGGTCACCTGCTTGGTTTCCAGATAATTGTTCAGCCCCCACTGGCCGAGTTCGCGGCCAATGCCGCTGTGTTTCATGCCGCCCCACGGCGCTTCGACAAAGGTCGGTTGCGAGCAGTTGACCCAGACTATGCCCGCCCGCAACTGGTTGGCCACCCGGCTGGTGCGGTGCAGGTCGGCACTCATCACGGCAGCGGCGAGGCCGAAGCGGCTGGCATTGGCCATTTGCACGGCTTGCTCTTCGGTCTTGAAGCGCTTGATACATAACACCGGCCCGAACACTTCTTCACGCCACAGAATACTGTTATGCCCCGGTTCGTCGAAGATTGCCGGCTGGATGAAATAGCCCTCTTGCAGATGCCCGGGGCGCTGACCGCCAGTGAGCAGACGAGCGCCGCTGGCGAGCCCCTGATCGATGTAGCCCAAGACCTTGTCGTATTGGCCCTGACTCACCAGGGGGCCGAGCAACACCCCGGGTTGCAGACCGGGGCCGATGGTGATTTTTCGGGTTTCCTCCACCAGCCGCTCGATTAACCGCGCAGCGATGCTTTCCTGCACCAGCAGACGTGAGGTGGCGCTGCACACCTGACCCTGATTCCAGAAAATGCCGAACAGAATCCATTCCACGGCGGCATCGATATCGGCATCGTCGAACACAATAAAGGCCGATTTACCGCCGAGCTCGAGGCTGATGTTCTTGATGCTGCGGGCCGCCGCCGTCATGATTTTCGAGCCGGTGGGCACGCTGCCGGTGAAGGCCAGTTTGTCCACTGCCGGGTGCTCGGTGAGGGGGCTGCCGGCGTCAGTGCCAAGCCCGGTCACGATGTTCAGGACCCCGGCCGGCAGGCCGATACGGTCTGCGGCAGCGGCCAGTTCAAGGGCCGTGAGCGGAGTCAGTTCCGAGGGCTTGAGCACCAGGGTGGCGCCGGCGGCCAATGCCGGGGCCACCTTCCATGCCGCCATCAGCAACGGGTAGTTCCACGGGATGATTTGCCCGGCCACGCCAATCGGTTCATGGCGGATCCGGCAGCGAAAACGCGGGTCGGGCAATGGCAGCGGTTGATCCTGTTGCTGATCCAGTTCCCGGGCCAGCCCCGCGTAATAGCGAAAGCAGCCAATCGCATCGCCAACATCCCACTGGGCTTCGGGCAGCGGCTTGCCGTTATCGCGCACTTCCAGCTCGGCAAGTCCCTGCTGGTGGTGCTGCAGTTCATCGGCCAGGGCGTCGAGCCATTGCCCGCGCTCGGCGCCGCTGGTTTTGCCCCAGTCACTGTCGAACGCGCGGCGGGCTGCGCGCACGGCATGATCAATGTCTTCTTCAGTGCCGGCCGCGACCCGGTGAAAAACCTGGCCGGTGGCCGGATCGATGACGTCGAGCAAGCCCCCCAGGTCCGCACCCACCCATTCGCCGTTGATATAAAGCTGATCACGCATGCTGAGACTCCTGGCTGTTGGTACGGCGGCTTTGCAGATGACGGGAAGTGAACAGCAGCAACAGTGACAGGCAAATAATGACGGTCGAGACAGCGTTGATCTCCGGCGTCACGCCGCGGCGAATGGAGGAAAAGATGTAAATCGGCAAGGTGGTTTCGGAGCCGGCGACAAAGAAGGCGATGATGAAATCGTCAAAGCTGAAGGTGAATGCCAGCAGGAACCCGGCCATGATCGCCGGGCTGATCTGCGGCAGCGTGACCCGCCAGAACGTCTGCATCGGCGGCGCATACAGGTCGGCCGAGGCCTCCAGCAAGGCTTTGTCCAGGGAGTCGACGCGACTGCGCACAATCACCATGACCAGCGCCATGGTGAACAATGAGTGCGCCGCAATGACCGTGGCAAAGCCCATGTTCAGGCGCGGCGCGGCAGGTATCCAGCTGGCCAGCAACGGGTTGATGAAATCGAACAGGCTGATGAAGGCAATCAGGGTCGAGATGCCGATGACGATCCCGGGAACGATGATCGCGCAATAGGTCAGGGCATCGAACATCAGCCGCACCCTGGGCCCGGCCCGTTGCAGGCCGAATACCGCCAGGGTACCGAACAGGGTGGCTATTACCGCGCTGGTCAAGGCAATGAATGCGCTATGGGCCAGCGCCTCCATGATGAACGGGTTGCCGAAGGCGCGACCGAACCATTGCACCGAGCAGCATTCGAATGCCAGGCCGCTGCGCCCGGCGTTAAAGCTGAACAGTACGATCAGGGCAATCGGCGCGTAGAGAAACAGATACAACGATGTCGAATAGCTGCGCAGCCACATGTCACACCCCCGAGTCGACAGGACGGCCGCCATAGCGCGCCACCAGTTTCAGATACACACCGATGATCACCAGCATCATCGCCACCAGGGTCATTGCCAGCGCACTGCCAAATGGCCAGTTACGCGATTGCAGGAACAGGTCGACCAGCGCGTTGCCGAGAAAGAACACTTTGCCGCCGCCGAGAATGGCCGGGATCAGGAACTCGCCCATCAGCAGGATAAACACCAGCATCACCCCGGTAATCACCCCCGGTGCGCTCAGTGGCAGGGTGATGCGCCGAAAGCTTTCAAAGGCACTGGCACCCAGGTCGGCGGAGGCTTCCAGCAGGCGCTTGTCGAGTTTTTCCAGGCTGACATAGATCGGAAACACCATGAGCGGCAAGTAGCCGTAAACGATGCCGATCAGCACTGCCCACGGGGTGTTGATCAGGCGTACGTCTTCCAGGCCGAAACTGGCCAGCAGCGCCGGAATGCCTTTGCCGCTGAGGAGGAAGATCCAGGCATAGGTGCGGATCAGGAAACTGGTCCAGAACGGCACTATCACCAGGGTCAGCAGCAGCGAACGGTTCTTGCTCACCTTTAGCGCCAGAAAGTACGCCAGCGGGTAGGCCGCCACCAGGCACACCAGAGTGCCCAGTGGCGCCAGGATCAAGGTGTTGCTGAACGCGGCGGCCCGCGAACCGAGGTTCAGGTAGTTGTCCAGGGTGAAGCCGGCGGCATAGCCGCCCACGGCACTGCGTTCGCCGAAGCTGTAGACCAGAATGATCAGCAGCGGCATCAGCAGCAACAGCAGGAACCACAGGGTCGATGGCAACAGCATGAGCAGCGTCATCCGCCGGCCGAGGCTGCGCCGCTGGCGTGCCCCGACTGACAGGGCTGTGCCCGGCTGTACCGATTGCGGGTGGGCGGCGGCGTTCATGGGGGGCTCCTCAATGGCCATGGCAAAGCATCAGGCGGACTTGAAACGGGCCATCAGTTCAGCCCGTGCCGGACTGGTGAGTGTGGCGGCGGCACCGAACTCCAGCGGGCTCAGGGCTTCGGCGGCCGGGTACATGATCGGGTCTTCAAGCAAGGCGACCGGCAGCAGGGCGTCGACCCGCTTGTCACCACTGGGGTAGCCGTGGCTCAAGACTTCGAGCTTGTTGTGCTGAGGGTCGAGCAGGTAGTTGATAAAGGCGTAGGCAGCGTCCTTGTGCTCGGAGCTTTTGGGGATCGCGAAGAAGTCGCTCCACAGTTCGCCTCCTTCCTTGCCCAGCTCGTATTGCATCTGCGGCAGATCGCGGTGCAGCTGCGAGGCGTCACCGGTCCAGGACATCGCCAGCCAGGCATCGCCGCTGCGCATCGATGGCTGGATATCGGAGTTGATGGCAAACAGGTGCGGCTTGACTTCGATCAGCAGTTTCTCGGCATCTGCCAGCTCTTTCGGGTCCAGAGAGTTGAAGCTGTAGCCGAAGCTTTTGAGGGCGTTGCCAATGGCGGTCAGTTGGTAGTCGTGGACCATGGTGCGGCCGCTGGCGGGACCCTGGGCGGCGGCCCAGAACGCTTTCCAGCTGGCGGGGCCGTCCTTGAGTTTTTCACTGTCGTAGAGCATCCCGGTGGTGCCCCAGTTTTTCGGCACCGCGTAAATCTTGCCGTCCACCGTGCCCTGGGCCATGAACTTTTGCTGGAAGGCCGAGGCATCGAAATTGGGCAGGCGCGCCAGGTCCAGAGGTTCGATCAGGCCCAGGCCGACGTAGGTGCTGATGGTGTAGTTGGTGGGCACCAGTACGTCCCAGCCACTGCCGCCGGCTTGCAGCTTGGCGAGCATTTCTTCGTTGGAACCGAACACGCTCATGGACACCCGTGCGCCGCTGGTTTTGCCGAAGTCGTCAAGATTTTCCTGGCTGTGATAATTCGGCCAGGTGGCCAGTGCCAGGCGATCGCTCGACAGTTTTTGCTCGCCCGCCTGGGCGCTGGACATCAGCAGGCCGGGCATGTTGCTGGCGACCACGGCTGCGGCAACCCCCAGGCCGGTGCGTCCCAGGAAGTCGCGACGGCTGATCGAGCCGTTCTGCCAGCTGCGCAGGTTTTTGATAAATGTCTTCTGGTCCATAACGCGCTCCACATTCGGTTGTTGAAACGAATCGTTGATTTACAACGCCATGGCCAGGCCGTTGGCGTGATCCCAGCCGACACTCACGGCTGCGCCGTGTTCGAAGGCATTGGCCGGGTGATCCTGCTGGCGTGGGACACGCACGCAAATCACCCCGAAGGCCTGGGTGCGCACGCGATATTCGGTGCAGTTGCCCAGATAGATGCGGTCTTCCACGCGGCCTGGCAGCTTCACTTCGCGAAGCATGTCGGCGTTGGCGCCGGCAATGCTGATCAGCTCCGGGCGCACGGCGATGCATCCCGGGGCATCGGCGCTCAAGGTTTTGCCGGTGGGGGTCAGCGGGCTTTCAAGCTCCAGCCCCTGCTCGGTGCGCAGCACCACCGAGTTGCCCTGCAGCTGGCGCACCGTGCCGTTGAACAGGTTGGACTCGCCAATGAAATCGGCCACGTAGCGGCTGGCCGGGGCTTCGTAGAGTTGCTCCGGGGTGGCGGTCTGAATGATCGAGCCGTTGTGCATCACGCTGATGCTGTCACTCATCGACAAGGCTTCTTCCTGGTCATGGGTGACCAGTACGAAGGTGATGCCGACCTCCCGTTGCAGGCGCAGCAACTCGGACTGCATCTCCTTGCGCAACTTGCGATCCAGGGCTGCCAGCGGCTCATCCAGCAGCAATACCGTGGGTTTGTTGACCAGCGCCCGGGCCAGGGCCACGCGCTGTTGCTGGCCGCCGGACAGCTCGCTGGGCTTGCGCTGGCCGAAGCCGCTCAGGCGCACCATTTCCAGGGCCTCGTCGGCCATGCGCAGCTGGGTTTTTTTGTCCGGCCGCGGGTTGCGGTAGCGCAGGCCGTAGGCGATGTTTTGCGCCACGGTCAAATGCGGGAACAGTGCGTAATGCTGAAACACCATATTCACCGGTCGTTCGAATGCAGGCACGCCGGCCACGTTTTTGCCCGCCAGCAACACTTCGCCGCTGCTGGGTTGTTCGAAGCCGGCGATCATGCGCAGGGTGGTGGTTTTGCCGCAGCCGGAGCCGCCGAGGAAAGAATGAAATGAGCCACGGCGCACGGCGAAGTTCAGCCCGTTAACGGCTGATACCTCGCCGTAGCGTTTGACCACATTGCAGAATTCGATGTCGCTTGGCGGGTTGTCGTTCACGGTCCGGCTCCCTTGCAGTGATGAATCAGCGCGTCGGGGGCCAAACTAGCAATCGGGGTTTTGCGCTGTATATATCCCTTGGGGGATAGAGTCGTTATCAGGTGTCAGGGCTCGACAACCAGCTCCTGGCCGGTGAGGTCGCGGATAAACAGCCCGAGCAATTCCGACTGGCTGCCTATGCCCAGTTTGGCGTAGATGTTCTTGCGGTGAATCTTCACCGTGCCGGGGCTGATGCCCAGTTGCTCGGCCACCGAGGCGCTGGAATGGCCGCGCAGCAGCAGTTGCACGATTTCCTGCTCGCGCACGGTGAGGATGTGGGCGCCAAAGTGATCGAAGACCTCGCGGATCTTGAAGTCCAGATCCTGGGCCGGGCGCGGCTGCTCGGTCTGGCGCAAGCGCCAGGCTTCATTGATCACCTGCTCGACCACCGCTTGTGCGCACTCGATCAACTGCATTTCATCGCGACTGAAGGCGCAACTGGCGGTGCTGCGCATCAGTGACAGCACGGCCATGGCGCCTGCGCCCAGGTCGACGAAAAAGGCCACTTCCTCGGCCAGTCCGGTTTGCTGGTAGTAGGTCAGGTAGTACTCGCCGAGATAGAAATGGTCGGGTGCAAACTGGCGCAGGCGCCATAGCCCCGGTGGTTGCGCGCGGGTGCAGGCCAGGTAGAAAGGGTCCAGCAAGTAAGGCCCGCACTGATAGTCATCGACATACACCGCACGCTTGTCCGCCGAGAAGGTATCGAACAGGGCCAGCGGCCGGTGATTGCCTTCGTAGACGAACAAAACAAAGTGATCGATCGGGCAGACCTGCCTTAGCCAGTGGCTCAAGCCCGCCAGTCGCCCGTGCCCGGCAGGCAAGGCCAGCAGATGGGCGACACCGGTGGTCCAGAGTTTCAGTTCCTTGGGGCGCATGGCGGATTCAGGCAAGAAGGGTCGAATTTGAATGCACGAATTACGCCACGGGGAGCCGGACCTTGCCGGGCAGGGGGGCGGGAGGAATGGGCCAGGCATGGGCGCACAGTAAAAGGGCAGGGGTGTTACTGAGCGCTACACAATAGCCCGCAGGCGCTGTCGGATGATCAGCGCCAGGAGGAGGCCGACCGGTTACTGGCAGGGGTTATTGAAGTGCTGCTTCGAACAAGACTTCAGGTGAGTGGCTAAACGCCGGAACCAGGTTTGATCCTGGCCCCGGCGGTTTAATTAGCAGCCCATCAGCGGTGCCATAAACGTTTCGCAATGGCAGTCGAGATAGAGCCGAAACAGACCTGAGTCACTCTGCTGGAGTTAACTCAGGTACAGCACTACAGAATCCGGCACCTCTGGGTTCTCTGCCTTATCGTGGCCTCCTGGGGAGGCGAGGCAGGCCGCTGCGCCGTGCGAGAATGAAGCCATTGATAATCAGCTTCGGCCAATTCCTGCAGTGGGCTCATCAGCCTTGGTCGACCATGTCGGGCTATATGGTCCGTATAGCGGTCTAATTCCCTTCTGCTGACGATCCTCAAGGCACTTGGGTTGCTGATTCCGGCTTCCCCCAGCTGCCAGGGGTAATAGTGGGGATGAGTGCCGGATACGATTTGTCTGACTTCTCTGATGTAGGCCGGGTTGTGATCTAGAAACCCTCCGTTAGCCAGATAGAGGTTCCCGTCAGAGATTACGCTCACGGGAGCTGCAGACGGAAGTTCCAGGGGCCTGCTATAAACGGCGCGCCTGTTAGCCGAATTGGTTTGCCCTAAACTTTGCAAATCACTACGGGACAAGTGCGGCAAAAAGCTATTCCGGATCGGTGTTTGTTCCAGCAAATAGGACAGATCCATGTCGCGCATGGGTGTCACTCGCTGGGTTCCCCCGGGTAATGCACGGCGGCCTCTCGTAGCCCCCCCTGCATGTTGCAGTTTGTGCTGCCAGCTGCCTACGAACTTGCCTGCACTCTTCACTCCCTTGGCCGCAGCCCCGGCCATAGACGGGGCCGCCGAGGCCAGCCCGGTTGCCATGCCCACCCAGCCCAGAATCCGCCCGGCGTTTTCATTGCCGGTGGCCAGCAAGGCTATCGAGGCCACATCCGCTGCCAGCGACACCACGCTCAAGGTCGCGGTGGTGACTGCCGTTACATAGCTGGCGGTCAGTGCCGCCGTGGGCGCCGCCAACGCACCCAGGGAAGCCACGGTGCCGACCAGTGCCAGCGCGAGACCGGCCGCCGGCAACAGCCAGTCCAGCCATGAATGGCCCGACGGGTCGATGCGGTTGACCGGGTCGCCGGCGCAATAGGCATAGCCATTGAGCCCGCCTTCGCCGAAGGGGCTGAGGCTGTCGCGGCTGTGGAAGCGCATCAGCACCGGGTTATAGATGCGGTAATCGCCCAGGAAGTACCAGCCGCTGTCCTGTTCGCGCAAGGCGCCGGCGTAGCCCAGTCGGCTGGTGCCGGGCTGGCTCTGGCCGTAGGCGCCGTAGACCGGGGTGTTCAGGCTGTCGTTGGCCTCAGTGGTTATCGAACCCTGGGCGTCGGTGCCCAGCAGCATCACTTCGCGCACTGCCGATGCAAGACGGCTTTCAGCCACCGGAACGTCACCGGCCCGCACCCAGCGGGTCTGGGTGTTTTCACCCACCTCGCAACTGAGCTGGCCGCCGGTGTGGTAACGCCAGCGCGGGCCATTAGTGTCCTCGGTCTTGATGATGTTGCCCGCCGGGCCGTAGTGCCAGCGGCGTTCGCCTGTAGGCAGGGTGACGCCAATGAGTCGGCCCAGGGCATCGTAGTGCAGCGGATTGCCCCGTTCATCTTTCAGTAAATTGCCGAGAGCGTCGTACTCCAGGGTTACCGGTGCCGGGTAATCGGCGCGGCTGTGACTGACGCTAAGCAGTTGGGTAAGGTCGGCAGGGTTGTAGCCGAATACGCTGACATTGTTGGCGCTGGCGTCGGCAAAGACCGTTTCCAGTCGATGAATATTGTCGAGGGCGTCGTACTGGAAGTGTTGCTCGCGGTAAGGGTGGCCGTGGGCATCCTGCGGTAAATCCTCACCGTGCAGACGGTGCGCAATCACCCTTCCGCGCAGGTCGTAGTCGAAGCTTTCACTACGCACCAGAACACCGTCACGGGTCAGTTCACGCTGCGCAAGCTTGCCGTCTTTACGCCATTGCTGGGTCTGGATTTCAAGGGACTGTCGGGTGGGCGTACGGGTAGCCGTTTCTCGGCGGGCCGGGCGGCCCAGGCTGTCGTAGCCCAGGGTTACGGTCATATCCCGCGAGCCATCGTTTGATTGGGTGCGCTGCTGGTGAATCCGCGAGGCCGCATCGTAGGAGAGGGTGACCGTGACGTCAGGGCCTTGCTGTTGAATCAAGCGACCCAATTCGTCGTACTGGCAGCGCTGTTCGGCACCGTCGGCATCGGTCAGGCGCGTCACTGTGCCCGCCGGTGTAGTGCTTTGCTGTTGCGAGCGCGGCTGGTCGCCGTGCCAGGCGTAGTCGGCTTTGCTCAGTTGGCCGGACGGAGACCAGTGATCTTTTTGCAGCCCCAGATTGCCCCGGGATTCCAGCAAACGGCCGCTTAGCGGATCGTATTTATTGAACACACTGATCCCGGGCGCTTGCAGCGACAGCAATGCGTCGCCCAGTTCCGGTTGGCGCTCACTCTGCACCCGGGTACCGTCGGGCAGGATTTGGGTATGGGCGTGGATTTCTCCTTCTGCATATTCCCATTTGGAGACACTCTGCCCGACCTTTTCCCACACCAGTCGGCCCAGGCCGTCATATTTGCGCTCGCCCAGCAGGACTTCATTACTGCCCAATGAAGGGTGGCTAATCGATACCGTAGCCGGCAATTCACTGTCATGGCCTTCGGCATAGGTGCGCTTGATGACACTGCCGTCGGGCAGGGTGGTGGATACCAGCCGGTCCCGCGCATCCCATTCTTGGCGGGTCTCCCGGCCCATGGCATCGAACTGGCTGACGCAACGGCCAAGGCCGTCATAGCTCCAGCGCAAGGTGTGTTGCAACTCCCCTTTGGCGCAAAATAATTGCTCGGTCAGCGGCTTGCCATCCAGGGTATGGGTGGTCACGGTTCTGGCCCCGGGCACGCCCTTGGCATCGGTCTGCCAGCTGCTGCCGGTCAGGGCCACCGGGTCGGCCAGAGTGTGCTGGGTGATACCGTCTGCGCTGGTTTCAGTCAACACATTGCCCCAGTCATCAAAGGTGCGTTCGGTGGTCAGGCTCAAGGCCGGAACGTCTTCGTTACCGGGATCGTAAGTCGTTTCACGGAACACCCGGCCCAGCACGTCATATTCGGCGGTCCAGGCGGTATAGGTCTCACCGCTGTCGGTTTGTTTTTCACGGCGGATTTCCCGGGCCATACCATCGAGCCAGACAGTTTCCTTACGCCCGGAAGCGCCGATTCGGGTCTGGCAGCGCTCGCTGGCCGACAACGAATAGGCCCAGTTGACCTCAGCCTCGAACGCCGAATCCGGGGCTGCGACTTCCTGAGTCACACGCCCCAGGGCATCGTGGGCAAAGGCCATGCGCAACTGCTCGTCGGTCTGCTCGGTGACCATTAGCCCCGAGTACAGATCTTGTGAGGATTGGGCAACAGTTGAGTGCCCATCGTGCCCGGTGACTGTCACATTTTCCTGCAACACGGCACGTTGAAGAGAGCGGGCGTCTGGCGCTTGGGTCAGGGTGTAGCTGTAGGTCCGGGTGGTGCTTTTGCCCTGTACCCTTTGGGTTTCGCTGAGCATACGGCCGTGATGGGGTGAGGCCGGAGCATTGATAAAGGTCTGGCTGGAACGGCCCAATTCAGTGGGTTTATCGCCTTCAACCAGCAGCAACCGCTCTTCGCTGCTCTGGATAAAAGTCGGCAATGCAAACCCCGGGGCATCCCCACGCACCGGTAGCGCCTGATAACGGTAGCGGGTCTGCTTGACCGGGCCTTCGGTACCGGGTGGCGGACTGACCGTACGACTTTTCAGACGGGCGATGCGGCCCAGTGGGTCGGCCGGGCAGTCGTCGCTCTCACCGGTTACCGGATAGTACTCGGACTCTTCAACGGCCCCCAATGCATTGCGGTGCCACACCGGGTTACCCAGCTCGTCGTAGCGGGTTTCTTCCTCGGTAACAAGTTCTCGCAGCACCCGTTGGCCATCCAGCTGCGCCTTGCGGGTAATGACTTTATGCGGGAACTGGAAATACGGCAGTTGCCGGGCAATGGGCAGCCAGGGCTCGTCGTAATAGGTGGTCTCGGTTTCCTGCAGGGTCTGGCCCTGCAAGGTGCGTTCGCGGGTCAGCAGGTGGAAACGGTTAAAGGTGCGGCTGATGGTTTGCAGGGGGGTGCCCCGGGCATCCATCAGGGTTTCGGTGGAGCCGTAGAGAAAATCGCCGCCCCCGGTCAGGTGATAGAGATTGTCTTCGCGGTTGCGCCACTGGCGCACTGCCGGCCAGCCAAAATAGTTGTTGCTGCCGTACAGGCCGTAGTCATAGCGAACCAGCTGCACCGGCTGGCCGTCCCCCGGGTCCTTGCGGGTCTGACTGACCACCGGCATCCGTGGGAACGGCGCCCCCGGCGGCAACGCCAGACCGTTTGCCTCGCTATAGGTCACTTCCTCGGTGCTGCCGGTGGGCTGGGTACATTTGCTCAGCAGCAACAGGCCTGAATCACTGCGGGTGTATTCAAACTGCCAGCCATTATCGGGCAGGCCGTCTACCGTCACTCGGCGCAACTGCCCGGAGACCCGGTGAAAAGACATCACCACCTGTGAGGGGGTATCCGGTTGCAACGTCAGATGGGTCAGCACGCCCTCGTAGGTCAGTGCCAGCACCGTGCGGCCCTGGGCATCGCTGATTTTTTGCAGGTAGGCCGCGTTGCCAACCGAACGCCAGTCAAACCTCAGAGCGCTGCCATCGGCACCCACCAGGGTGCTGACCACCCACAGGCTTGGATGTCCGGGTAAGGGGATAAGGCGTTCACAGCTGCCGTCGTTATGCCGGATCCACATTTCCTGGCGCTGCACCGTGACCGTTACCACCGGCAAGCGCACATCGGGGAAACGCATGCTCTGGCCGACAATCTCACCGCGAAAGCGCTCGCCGGAATTGAGCTGCAGTTGTTGGCTGACACCGTCCCAGGAGGTGGTGCCGAGCATCCAGCCCAGACCAAAGCCCTGGTCGGCTGTCATCAGCGGGCTATGGCTCAGATGCAACTGGCCGATGGGCCCGCGTAAATCATTGGCGGCGCCGGTGGGCAGGCTGATCGAGGCCGAGAACGCACCGGTGCGCGGATCGACCCCGGCACTGATGCTGCTCATAAAGTTGTAGGCGCCGGAATACACATCGCCGCTGTTGAGCAGGCTGGCGGCGGACTGGATGTCGGGGGTGTGCTCAGATGAGTGATGCATGTTTGCTACTCCTTGGCTGGAACGAAATAGCAAAATAGGAGCGCTGGCTTGAGGCTGACAATGAGCAGCAGCTGTAGAGGATGTCATGACAAAAAGTCACCCCGGCAAGTGCGGATGAGCGCTTGTTTGACTGGCGCGATTGCCGCACAAGTCGCCACAGTGGCGGTCCGGGTTGCGGTTATTTAAGACTCGATCAACAACGTTCCGACGCTGAGGCTGTAAACTGTGGCGCTTCAAGCGTGACAGTTCCCCAACAAAAAGAGATTTACATGGCCAACCAAGACATCACCTTCACCCCTGATCCAGACACCCAATCGATCTCGTCCGACGTGGCCGGTTTTGCCGGCCTGCTGGTTTCCACCCAGATTCCCACCCGTGCCGATGGCAGCCTGGAACTGGGGGGTATCACCGAGCAGAGCGAATGCACGCTGCAAGCGCTCAAGGTCGCGCTGGAACGCGCAGGCAGCTCCATGGACCGGGTCTTGCATCTGACCATTTACCTCACGGACATGGCTGACCGCGCGGCATTCAACGAGGTGTACAAGCGTTTCTTTGCCAGACCATGGCCGGTTCGCGCCGCCGTGGGTGTAGCCGCATTGGCAGTCGAAGGCATGCGTGTGGAAGTGACCGCAATGGCAGCCAAGGGCTGAGCCGTTCCATTTTTCCAGCAAGGTAAAGACCTCCATGGACAAGCTTGACCGGGCCATCCTGCAAATTCTGCAAACCGATTGCACGCGGCCGGTGGCCGAAATTGCCGACCAGATTGGCTTGGGCAGCACGGCGTGCTGGCGGCGGATTCAGAAGCTGGAAGAGTCCGGAATCATCCGTGCCCGGGTCGCCTTGCTGGACGGCCACAAACTCAATGTAGGGGTGGTGGTGTTCGTGTCGATCAAAACCACGCAACACAATGCGCACTGGCTGGCGCAGTTTCACGCCGCGGTCTCGGCAGTGGATGAGGTGGTTGAGGTCTATCGGATGGCGGGTGACACGGATTACCTGTTGCGGGTGGCAGTGCCGGATGTCGCGGCCTATGACGGGGTTTACAAACAGTTGATTTGCATCCCGGGTCTGGCCGACATCAGCTCGAGTTTTTCCATGGAGCAAATCAAGTATTCCACGCGGCTGCCTCTGCGCTATGCGCCATAAGGTGTGTAGTCGCCACAGCGCAGACTTGTAGAAGCGAGCTTGCTCGCGATGGGTTCAGGCCACCGCAACCCTGCATTGTTTAAACGCTATATCCAGAGCCCGATGGAAGTCTTCGACCAGGTCGTCGATGTGTTCCAGCCCGGCATGTACCCGAATCAGATAACCTTCGTCGGGCTGGCGGGTGCAGCTGCGCACAGGCTGGCCGACCGGGACCACCAGGCTTTCGAAGCCGCCCCAGGACAGCCCGATCCCGAACAGTTGCAAATTATCGAACAGCCGCCCCAGCACGGCTGTGTCCCGGGTTTTGACCCGTATCGAGAACAGGCCGCTGGCGCCCAGAAAATCCCGCTTCCAGAGGTCATGCCCGGGGTCATTGGCCAGGGCCGGGTGCAGCACTTGGCTGATGGCCGGGTGCTCGCTCAGGCTTTGCGCCAGTGCCACGCCGCTACGCCAGTGTTGTTGCAGGCGGATCGGCAGGGTGCGCAAGCCACGCAGTGCCAGAAACAAGTCGTCCGGGCTGGCGGTCTGCCCGAAATCATGGGCCCCGGCTTTAAGGATCTCCCAGGCCTTCTGGTTGGCCGTGGCCGTGCCCAGCAGGGCGTCCGAGTGGCCGACGATGTATTTGGTGGCCGCCTGGATGGACACATCAACCCCATGTTCAAACGGCTTGAAGTACAGGGGGGATGCCCAGGTATTGTCCAGCAGCACAAAGGCGCCTGCCTCGTGGGCGGCAGCGCAGATTGCAGGCAGGTCGGCCACCTCGAACGTGAGCGAGCCCGGTGATTCGGCGAAGACTACCCGGGTGTTGGGGCGCATGAGGGCAGCAATACCGGCGCCAATCAGCGGTGAAAAATACTCGACTTCAACCCCCAGGCGGCTCAGTACATTGCTGGCAAACGTACGTGTGGGCCCGTAGATGTTGTCAGTCATCAGCACATGATCGCCGGCACTGACAAAAGCCAGCAGGGCGTGGGTGCAGGCTGCCAGGCCCGAAGGGAAAACCAGGCAGCCATGGCCGCCTTCAAGCTCGGCCATGGCCTGCTCGAACGAGCGGGTGGTGGGTGTGCCGAAGCGTCCATAGTTGGAGTAGGGATTGCCGTTTTTTTTGCTCGCCTCCCAGCTGGCGAAGCTGTCCGCCAGGACGGTCGAACCGCGAAAGACCGGGGTGTTGACCAGCCCGCCGAAGGCCTGCGGGGTTCTTCCGGCGTGTATGTAGCGAGTCATGGCGTCATGCATTACAGCGGTACCTTCCTGCAAAGTGTGAGGAAAATGGTACCGACTAATGGAGCGAAAAATATTGAATGTTTTTGCCTGTTATCAGATTTTTGGTAAAAGTTATTCTATAAATATGCCTATAAATAGAAAACAAATCTCATAATGAATGGTTGCGTAGGATTCTAGAGCGCGAGGTGCGGTATGGCCCTGCTGCAAGAGGGCGCCGAGCGTGGGGGCTCAATCAAGGGCGGGTGAAATTGCCCTCGCAGGGGGCTGTCATCAAGGCCCCTGGCTGGCTGCCACCCATGACGCCAAGGGCCGGGATTCAGCGATCAGCTCACCTGACCGCCGGTTTCAAGCACATCCTGTTCGGTGTTCAGCGCGCTGATCAGGGCAATCCGCAGCCCTTGAACCACAGTCTCCAGTGCCATGGACGGCACCCCGGACTCCAGGGCCAGTTGCGGCAGCGTGGGGATATGGATAAAGCCACTGCGTACTCCCGAGCCGGCGAGAGCATGCTGCAAGCTATAGAACACCTGATTGCAGACAAAGGTGCCGGCTGTATGGGATACCGAGGCGTCAATGCCGGCAGCCTTGATTGCCCGCACCATGGCCTTGATCGGCAAGGTGCTGAAATACGCTGCAGGCCCTTGCGCCACCACCGGCGTGTCGATCGGTTGCAGGCCCTGGTTGTCGGGGATCCGCGCGTCATTGAGGTTGATTGCCACCCGTTCGACCGACAAGTCTGCACGGCCGCTTGCCAGGCCTACGGCAATCACCATCTCGGGTGCCAGTTGCGCCAGAAACTCGGCAAGCCGGGCTGGCGCCTCGGCGAAGGCGCAGGGCAACAGGCGGGCGACGATGCGCACATCATCGCTGAGCAAAACGCCGTCCAGAAGGCGCACGGCCTCCCAGGACGGGTTGATCGTATCTTGGTCGAACGGTTCAAAACCGGTCAGCAGCACAGTGCGCATGGCGGGCCTCACATCAACAGATAAAGCAGGACGATATTGACCACCAGCATCAGCAGCGCCGTTGGCATCTGGGCCTTGATCACGGCGTATTTGTCCGGCAGCTCCAGCAGGGCGACGGGCACGATGTTGAAGTTGGCTGCCATTGGCGTCATCAGGGTGCCGCAATAGCCGGAAAACATGCCGATCGCCGCCATCACTGCCGGGTTGGCATCGTAGACCCCCACCAGTATTGGCACCCCGACACCGCCGGTCATCACCGGGAATGCAGCAAAGCCGTTACCCATGATCACGGTAAACAGGGCCATGCCCAGCACGTAGACCATCACTGCTACCAGACGGTAGTCCATGTTGATGTAGGCGGTGGTGACGTGGGCGACTGCCGCGCCGACTCCGGCGTCATTGAACAGCAGGCCGAGCATGGCCAGCATTTGCGGCAATACCATGGTCCAGCCCAGGGCTTCGGTCAGACGCCGGGACTCGCGCAAGCCCTGCAGCGGTGTGTCGCGGGTCAGAATGCAAGCCAGTACCAGTGCCACCATGCAGCCGATGCCCAGCGATACGAAGGTAGTGTTCTTCGGGTCGAGCAGCGGTACGCCGCCGATCTGGACGTTTTTGAGCAGCACCGAGCCAATCACCGTTACCAGTGGAATCGACAGCGCCGGGATAAACAGCTTGTGGCCCAGGCGGCCGGCGCTGGCCCGTGCAGCTTTGACGTGCAACTCGGCATGGGCGCCGCGACCGACGCCACCGATGCCGGCAATAACGGCCATCACCAGCACGCCAACCCCGACCACGAACGGCGAAAGCCGGTCACCAATCAGAAATACCATCGCGAACAGTGCCCAGAACAGGCTGCTGGTCCAGCGCTTGGGGTGGGTGCGGTCAGTTGCGATCATGCCCGCGGTGATCAGCAGCAGCGCGCCGGCCAGCCAGTAGAAATACTCGATAGAGATAATCATCGTGCCAGCTCCTTCGCCGCGTCAGCATCGTCTTGAGCGACTTCGGCCATGCTGCGCGACAGCATCAGATCGAAGCGATACAGGCGTAATGCATGGATGATAAAGGCGCAGATGGCGGTGGGGATGCCCCAGAAGGCAATGTGCAGCGGCTCGACATCCAGCCCCGAGCCCAGCAGGAAGGTATGCATCAGGGCGATGGCACCAAAGGCGACAAAAATATCTTCGCCAAAGAACAGGCCGATGTTATCGGTGGCGGCGCACATGGCCAGCACCTTGTGTCGCACCTTGTCCGGCAGCTTTCCGTATTTGTTCTCGGCCGCACCCTCGGCCATGGGGGCCAGCAACGGGCGCACCATTTGCGGATGACCGCCCAGGCTGGTCAGGCCCACCGCGGCGGTGGCTTCACGCAGGAACAGGTACATGATCAGCAGCCGGCCGACGGTTGCCCGCTGAAAGCTGGCGATCCAGTTTTGTGCATGCAGGCGCAAACCGTGGCGCTCCAGCAGGCCGATCACCGCCAGGGGTAATAACAGAATGAGTTGCAGGGCGCGGGTCTGGAGAAAGCCTTCGCCCATCAGGGTAATGATTTTTTCCAGGGGGAAGTGGGCTGCAAGGCCGGTGACGATAGCCGCCGCGCTCACCACCAGCAGTGGATTGAAGCGCAGTATAAAGCCCGCAATGATGACGAACACGCCAATCAGGGGCCACAGGTTTACGACGGTTTGCATGAGGGGGAAATCCCTTAGCTGAATGCCGCAACACCAGGGCAGGCTGGTGCGGGCAAGGCGAAAGCGGTCAGGCACACTTTCGCAAAATCGGTACGCTGCCGGACTCAGCGTGTTTTTTTATTTTTGACGCCCGATGAGGGAGCATCATTGGCCGATATGGTTGGTGGCTTTGAGCTACGCGTCCAGTCAAAAAAAGTTGTCACCCCCGAACAAAAAAGTTTTGCCAATCACCGACTTAAGCCGACTGGATTGAGTTCACGGCAAAGGTTTAGAGTGACGCACTTGTTCCGGTCCGGAGAAAACCCCCTTAATGAACATGCGTTTTCTTCTTACGTTCGTCTGGGTGGCGCGTCTTGGCAGTTTCCGCCTGACCGCAGAGAAACTTTCAACCACCCAGGCGGCGATATCCAGTCGCATATCGGTCCTCGAAACCGAGCTGGGTGTGCAGTTGTTCCTGCGTGACTCGCGTGGGGTGAGCCTGACGCGCGAGGGGCACAAGGTGCTGGGTTACGCCGAAGAAATGCTGGCCACCCAGCAACGCCTGCAGCAGTCCCTGGGCCTGGCCGACAGCTTTGCCGGGCGCTTGCGGATCGGGGTGATGGACACCGTGATTCACAGTTGGCTGAGCGAGTTGATCAGTGCCTTGAGCCGCGATTATCCGCAGGTCGAAGTCGAACTGACGGCCGATACCGCGCTGAACCTGAGTGAGCAATTGCTCAAGGGGCAGCTGGATCTGGTGTTCCAGACCGATCTGCTCCGGGCAGACGGGGTACGCAACGTGCAACTGGCCAGTTACCCGCTGAGCTGGGTCGTGGCCCGTGCTGGCGCGCAGGATCGCAGTTACGCTAGCCTGGCGGATCTGTGTCAGGAACGGTTGCTGACGTTCTCCCGGCATTCCCGGCCCCATCAGGACATGCTCAACTTTCTGCATCAGCACGCCATTGCGGCGCCGAGGGTCAGCTGTATCAACTCGGTGGCGGCCATTATCAAACTGGTAGCCGACGGTTTCGGCATCGGCGCCTTGCCTCCGGTATTGGTCAGCCGTGAATTGCAGAGCGGGGCGATGATCGCCTTGCCGATCGAGGCCGCTCCGGGTTTTTCGGTGTATGCCAGTTGGCGCGCCGGTGCCGGCCTGGAGTTGAACGAGGCGGTGGTTAACCTGAGCCAGGCCGTTGTGGCCGAGTATCAGCGCAGCGTGTCACCGGCCCACTTTGTGTTGCCGCACAACTGATCCGCTTTTATTCGCATTATCTGCGACTGTTATGTGTGCAGTTCGCGGCGCAGAATTGCCCCCAACCTTTCGAGACAGGCAAGGGCGTGAGCCCCGGGCATCACTCCCATGGTGCTGGCAGGTGTTCTGCGCCTGTTTTATTACGAACGTTTGAGGGCAATTGTTATGGGCAAGATGGCATGGTTTTTAGGTGGTTTTTTGGCGTTGACCATCGGCATCGGCATTTTGGCGACGATCCCGCCGGGTTGAGCCGGCATCGGTTCACACCTGTGCACATGCTTACCAAACAACCGCATTTTCTGTAGTCGCTGCCCAGATGCGGTTCAGGCTTGCAGTGCCTGCTCGATATCCGCCAACAAATCGGCAATGTCTTCCAGACCTACCGCCAGTCTCACCAGCCCCTCGGAAATATCATGCCGCTCCCGTTCTTCCAGGGTGTAGGTGGAGTGGGTCATGCTCGCGGGATGCTGCGCCAGCGACTCTGCTCCGCCGAGGCTGACTGCACGGCTGAACAGTTGCAGGGCGTTCATGAACCGCTGGCCCGCGGCAAGGCCACCCTTGAGTTCAAAGGCGATCATGCCCCCCGGCAGTTTCATTTGCCGGGATGCCAGTGCGTGCTGGGGAAAAGAGGGCAGGCCGGGGTAGGCGACCCATTCCACCGCGGGGTGCTCCTGCAAACAAGCGGCGATGACTTGAGCGTTGCTGCAATGGCGGTCCATGCGCAAGGCCAGGGTCTTGAGGCCGCGCATCAATAGATAGGCATCCTGGGGCGACATTACTGCACCCGTGAGGTCCTTGAGGCCTTGCAGGCGGATCCGGTCTGCCAGGGCCTGACTGGTCACGACGATGCCCGCCGTAATGTCACTGTGACCGCTGAGGTATTTGGTGGCCGAATGCACGACCAGGTCGGCACCCAGTTCCAGCGGGCGTTGCAGGTACGGGGTGCAGTAGGTGTTGTCGATGGCGACGACAATGTCCTGGTGCTTGTGGGCAATGTCTGAAACGGCGGCTATATCCACCAGCTTCATGTTGGGGTTGGCCGGTGATTCGAAGTAGATCATGCGCGTTGCCGGGCTGATCGCGGCTTCGAGTTCGATCAGGTCGGACATGTCGACATGCTTGACCTTGACCCCGAATTCGCCGATGCCGTGGTGCAGGAGGGCAAAGGTACAGCCGTATAGCGTGCGGTTGACGATGATTTCATCGCCGGGTCTGAGCAGGGTCCAGAAGGTGGCGGCAATCGCACCCATGCCGGAGCTGAATGCCACACCCGCTTCGCCGTTTTCCAGTGCCGCCATGCGCGACTCCAGCAGGGCCAGGGTCGGGTTGGAAATGCGGGTGTAAAAATGCCCGCTTTGCTCACCGGCAAAACACCCTGCGCCATATTCGACGGTGGGAAAGGCAAAGGTTGAGGTGAGATAAATCGGTGGTATCAGCGCGCCGTTATTCTGCAGTGGATCGTAGCCGTGATGAATCGCGCGGGTAGAAAAACCGAAGTCATTGTTCTTGTCAGTCATGGCGGACTCTCCGATATTTCCTCCGATGCTATGCTTAAAACCAACAATAAAAATTCCATATTGGCCAGCCAAATACAGGTTTATTGGCATAAAAGCCGGTCATGCTGAAACTTGGAGGCAAATTATGCCAATTGCTCTGGATAGAACCGATAAGGCCCTGCTTAGCGCGCTGCAAGGCAATGCGCGCCTGACCATTGCCGAGCTGGCCGAGAAAGTTTCGTTGACCACTTCGCCCTGTTGGCGAAGGGTAAAAGCCCTGGAGGAAAGCGGCCTTATTTGTGGCTATCAAGCGATTCTCTCACCCAGGGAGCTGGGCTACGGGGTGACAGCTTTTGTGAGTCTGATGATGGCTTCGCATTCCAGGGAAACCGCAAGGGATTTTGAGCAGCGCTTGCTGGACATCCCTGAAATTATTGCCTGCCATAACATCTCGGGCCGTTATGACTTCTTGCTCGAAGTGGTGGCCAAAGACCTGGAGTCCTTCGGTGAATTTGCCCGGGAGGTGCTGCAGACCTTGCCCGCGGTAAAGGAAATTTATTCAAGTTTCTCGTTCAAGGCGGTCAAGCCCAATCGCCTCATTCCGATGCAACCTTGACTGCCAATCAGCGCACCCCACGCGTTACGCTGATTGATTCAATCCCCTTGGCTTGTGGACGGGCATAATGCGCCTTGGACTTTCATAATCAGCCAGGAGTTTTGTGACAGTGATGTTTGAAATAAAACCGCTCAGCCCCGAGATCTATCGCCAGAAGACCCGGCGCAGCACCCTGTACATCGCGCTGACCTTTGCTGCATTGGCGCTACTGGTATCCGGGTTGGCAGTGATGCTGCTGGGAGTCGAGGGTGGTGATAATTTCCGTTTGAACCTGGCGGGCGTGATTGTGGCTTTGCTCATCACCATTGCCCTGGTGCGGTTCAACTTCTGGTCGCAGCCCTGGATGGCACCGGCGGTGTATGGCTGGCAGCTCAAACGCAGTCTGATGAAAGTCACCAACGTCATGCACCATGTGACGGCGGGGGTGATGGCTGGCGATGTGACGGCCATGAAGCTGCTGCGCTTCTATCACCTGGGGATTACCCAGATGTACCAGCTGGACGCCAATTCCAGTGCGCTGAGCCAGATGGTTCACGAGATTGATCTGCATAAGGCACGGCTGGAGGCGCTCGGTATCGATACCGAACAGACCCGGCTGGATCCGGCCTGGCTGGAAACGGTCAAAAAATTTGCACCGTTGAAGTAATCCTTTGCCGGGCAAGCCGGGCGCAATGCGCTTTTGCCCGCCCGGCATGCCCCTCAGGACAGGCTCAGCTTACGACGCGATAGCAGGGTACGTACTCCGCGCCACCCGGCAGTTTCATGCGGTGCTGGGCAACGAATGCATGGAGTAGTTTATCCAGCGGTTTCATGATTGCCGGGTCACCATGAATCTCGTACGGGCCATGCTGCTCGATCAAGTGAATGCCTTTCTCCTTCACGTTGCCCGACACAATCCCGGAAAAAGCCTGGCGCAGGTTGATCGCCAGTTCATGGGCCGGCATGTCGCTGCGCAATTGCAGGCTGGCCATATTGGCGTGGGTGGGCTCGAACGGACGCTGGAAGCCCTCATCGATTTTCAATAACCAGTTGAAGTGGAACGCGTCATTGCGCTCGCGGCGGAACATTTTCACCGCCTTGAGCCCCGAGGTCATTTGCCGGGCCACTTCGGCCGGGTTGTCGATGATGATCTGGTAATGGGTCTGTGCCGCCTCGCCGAGGGTGGCGCCGACAAATTCATGCAGCTGCTGCAAATACGGCGCTGCTTCCTTTGGCCCGGTCAGGATGACCGGGAACGGCACATCGCTGTTTTCCGGGTGCATCAGGATACCGAGCAGATACAGGAACTCTTCGGCAGTCCCGGCGCCGCCCGGGAAGATGATCACCCCGTGGCCAACCCGGACGAAGGCTTCAAGGCGTTTTTCGATGTCCGGCAGAATCACCAGTTCGTTGACGATGGGGTTCGGCGCTTCGGCGGCGATGATGCCCGGTTCGGTCAGGCCCAGATAACGGCCACCGGTCAAACGCTGTTTGGCGTGGGAAATCGTGGCCCCTTTCATTGGCCCCTTCATCACGCCCGGGCCGCAGCCGGTGCAGATGTCCAGGCTGCGCAGGCCCAGTTCGTGGCCGACCTTCTTGGTGTACTTGTACTCTTCGGTATTGATCGAGTGACCACCCCAGCACACGACGATCTTGGGTTCTACGCCCGGGCGCAGGGTGCGGGCGTTGCGCAGCAGGTGGAACACATAGTCGGTGATGCCTGCTGAGGTGCTCAGGTCGATGCGCGGGCTGTCCAGGCCGCTTTGGGTGTAGACAATGTCGCGCAGGGCGCTGAACAGCATCTCGCGGGTGCTGGCGATCATTTCGCCATCAACGAATGCATCAGCCGGCGCATTGAGCAGTTCAAGGCGAACGCCACGGTCCTGCTGGTGAATCCGCACCTCGAAATCCTGATAGGCCTCAAGGATGGTTTTAGCGTTGTCGACCTGGGCGCCGGTATTGAGGATCGCCAGCACGCACTGTCGGAACAGGGTGTAACTGCTGCCTGAGCCGACTTCGCTCAATTGCTGAACTTCACGTTGCGAGAGTGTTTCCAGACTGCCTTTCGGGCTGACCGAGGCATTGATGACTTGTCTTTGAACCATTATGGGCTTCCTGTAAGCGGGATCGAAAAGTGGCTTGGCGCAGCTATTGAGTTCATATCAGCCATCTGCATCTGCCGAGCGAGAGGTCCCAACTCTTACGTCTTTAGATTTATTCGCTTTAAGCATAGTAGCCCCGGGTGGGGCCTGTCACAGCTTTGACAACAGTACCACTGCAGGCGGATAAGGCCAGCGCAGCCCTGTTTAGAGCAGTGGGCGCGGCAAAGGTGCGGGGGTTTGAGTTAATCTTTTGCACAATCAGGGATCACCATCCCGCTCGCGAATATTTGAGGAACCGCCATGATCATCACCACCACCAACCGAATAGAAGGCCGCCAGATCACCGAGTACCTGGGAGTGGTCAGTGCCGAGTCGGTACACGGCATCAACGTAGTGCGGGATTTTTTTACCGGGGTGCGGGATTTCTTTGGCGGGCGCTCTCAGACCCTGGAGCGGGCACTGAAAGAAGCGCGTGCCGAGGTCACGGATGAAATTCGCGACAGGGCGCAAGGCTTGCGGGCAGATGCCATTGTCGGGCTGAACTTCGAAATCAGCATGCCTTCAGGGCGTGGCGGGATGCTGGTGGTGTTTGCCACCGGCACGGCAGTGCGCCTGGGCTAGAATCCGGCAGCCATCAAGGCTGCCGAATGGCCGATGCAACCCGAATAAGGGCTTAGACGGTTGTAGTACCCACTGCCGCGGTTTTGGACAGGGCGTCCTGCAGCTTCTGCTCTTGTTCAGGGGACAGCGAGGTGCGCAGGACCTTGCCTTTGAAGTTTGAGTCTTCAAGCTCTTGCAGCACTTTTTCCGGCTGGAATTTGCGCAGCAGCAAAAACAGGGCCGAGGAATCGTTGGGGATGGTTTCGCTCAGGGACTTGATGAACTGGTCATCAATCCCGTAGTCGCTCAACGAACCCGAAAGGGCGCCGGTGCCTGCGCCCAGAGCGCCGCCAATGGCAAAACCGGCCAGCGGGTTGAGGAACAGCAGGCCCACCAGTGCCCCCCAAAGGCCGCCGGTGACCAGGCCAGAAGTAGCCCCGAGAGCGGTAAGGTTGACGCTTTGCTTGATATGGATTTTGCCGTCGGCGTTACGAACCACAATGACCGCATCTTCCAGCTCTACCAGGTGCTCTTTGCTGAGCGAAACCATTTTGGTGAGGGCGCGATCTGCTACTTCGGTATCTGAAAATCCCACTACGATTAAATCGGACATGTCTTTCATTCCTTGACGGTACAGGTCCAGCCCTTTGCCGGGCTGACATTAGGAGGCGCTTTCAGACCTTCATCAGTGCAGTGACTCAGTCTGTATCAGCTTTCTACGCGGACTGAGCGTGGTCGCAAACCTTGGAACGGTCAAGTAGGCAGGAATAATCCAGTACTGAAGCAGGCTTGAACAAGCGAGGGGGAGGGCGTGACGGGTTGCCTCTGAGGTCGTGGATTGAGGAGGGCTGGCCGGGCAGCCCTGACACTCATTCCAAGGGCTGATACCTCGGAGGTTTACGGTTGATCGTTTTTGTCAGAGGCAGACAGACCTGCCTGGATGCGTTGATAAATTTCTTCACGGTGAACAGCGACATCTTTCGGCGCGTTGATGCCGATTCTGACCTGTTGCCCGCTGACTCCTAAAATAGTGATCGTAATATCATCACCAATGTTTATGCTTTCACCAACTTTACGGGTGAGAATCAGCATTTTTTTCTCCTTGAGGGCTTTGTAAGGCACGTCTCTGAGACGGTGCGGCTTCGTTCATGACTACAGAATACTGCTTAGTGCGTATAAATGCGCCGCTCATTACAGACGTCAGCGCCAGGGACTTAATTCCCCACAGGGGAAAAGTTCTCGCGTATGAGCCTTAAATTGGGGCGAATCGGATTTGTTCAAGGTGAGCAATGGTTGGTGCCCCAGTGATAAAATCGATTCACACAAACAGACAGGGGAAACGCAGTGCGTAAAGTCATCGTGATGACAGCAATATTGGCCTTGACGGCTTGCGGTCAGGAGTCTAACGATAAAATCCAGCGGGCTAAAGCAGCTTCTGAAGCTACGGCGGTCCAGGCCCCGGTTGCCCGTTGGGCGCTGGAGATCACCGAGGGCCAGCGCGCAACTATCACCGATACCACGGGAAGGCTTCTTGACAATGGTTTCACTCCTTATATTTATGAGCGTGAGGGCGTGAAGCACTTCCTGGTCGGACCATTCGCCACTGAAGCCCAGGCTCATGAGGCGCAGGAAAAAATGAAACTCAAGCCCAAACTCGATGGCATTGAAACGGACGTGATTGAATTACCCGCCGCGAATTAAACTGCCGCAGTGTCGCGTAGCAGCGTAAGCGTAGCCTTAACAGGCGCTATGCGACGCCTCGGGCGAGAATATTTTGCGTCTGCGGGGGGGCCTGAATTGTCAGGGTGCTCATCGATGAAGCACAAGGACAAGGGCGATAAGCAATGAGCAATCACAAAATTGAAATTCGCCGGGCGAACGTAGAAAAAATCCTTCTCGGCGCCGAGAAGATTTTTGCAGAAAAAGGCTTTGCGGGCGCGGCAATGGCGGACATCGCCGCTGAAGTTCAGCTGCCACGCTCCAACCTGCATTATTACTTCAGCACCAAAACCGAGCTCTATAGTGCAGTGCTGCTGGGCCTGCTCGACGTGTGGAAACAGGATGCGCTGTGTTTCGAGACCTACGACGACCCGCGGCTGGTACTCAGCAGTTATATCCGGGCCAAAATGAACCATTCGCGCACCCGGCCTTACGGCTCGAAAGTCTGGGCCAACGAAATCATCCACGGCGCTCCTTCGCTGGGCCTGGCGCTGGATGCCAGCCTCTATGACTGGGCCAAGATGAAAGAAGCCAAGATCCGGCAATGGGTGGTGGACAAGCGGATTCTGCCGGTGGAGCCCGCCAGCGTGCTGTACATGATCTGGGCCTCAACCCAGCATTACGCCGACTTCGACCATCAGGTAAACATCCTCAACGATCACCAGCCGCTGTCGGACATCCAGTTCGAACGGGCGGTACAGACGGTCACCAGCGTGATCCTGCGCGGGATCGGCCTGGAGCCCTGAGCGGTAGCCGGCTCCCACAGGCTCAGACCTGCAGGAGCGAGCTTGCTCGCGACGGGGTTATCCGCTGGCCCCGTGCTTCAGGATGCCACGTGATACGGATTGCGTGGATCATGGTTCCAGTCCAGGAACGGCAAGCCATTGTCGTGTGGCACCATCTCGATACATGACTCCACCGGGCAGGTGATCTGACACAGATTGCAACCCACGCACTCGTCCTCGATAACCTCATAACGACGGGTACCGTCGGCCAGCTTGACGCTGGAAATGGCCTGGTGCGACGTGTCCTCACAGGCAATGTGGCAGCGCCCGCAACCGATACAGGCATCCTGGTCGATTTTGGCGATCACCTGGTAATTGATATCCAGGTACTTCCAGTCGGTGGTGTTGCCCACAGCGCGCCCGGAGAAATCCTCCAGGCTGGTGTAGCCCTGGCTGTCCATCCAGCGCGACAAGCCATCCTTCATCTCGTCCACAATCCGGAACCCGTGGAGCATCGCTGCGGTACACACCTGCACCGCGCCACAGCCCAGGGCGATGAATTCCGCCGCATCACGCCAGCTGCCGATGCCGCCAATGCCGCAGATCGGCAAGCCCCGGGTTTGTGGATCACGGGCAATTTCGGCCACCATATTCAGGGCTATCGGCTTGACCGCCGAGCCGCAATAGCCGCCGTGGGTGCTCTGGCTGCCGACCATTGGCAGCGCCACCATGCGCTCCAGGTCGACACTGGTGATGGAGTTGATGGTATTGATCAACGACACTGCATCCGCACCGCCGCGGTGGGCGGCCCGGGCGCTGAGTCGCACATCGGTGATGTTGGGCGTCAGCTTGACGATCACCGGCAGCGAGCAATAGGTCTTGCACCAGCGGGTCACCATCTCCACGTACTCGGGCACCTGGCCCACCGCCGCCCCCATTCCCCGCTCAGGCATGCCGTGGGGGCAGCCGAAATTCAGCTCGATACCATCGGCGCCGGTGGCCTCAACCAGCGGCAGGATGTATTTCCACGCCTGCTCCTCGCACGGCACCATCAATGACACGATCAACGCCCGGTCCGGCCAGTCTTTTTTGACCTGGGTAATTTCCCGTAGATTGATCTCCAGAGAGCGATCGGTAATCAACTCGATATTGTTGATACCCATGACTTCGCGGTTAGGCCCGAAGTGGGCTGAATAGCGGGACGACACATTGACCGCCGCCGGGTCTTCACCCAGGGTTTTCCAGACCACGCCGCCCCAGCCCGCTTCATAGGCGCGGACCACGTTATAGGCTTTGTCGGTGGGGGGCGCAGAGGCCAGCCAGAACGGGTTGGGTGCCTTGATACCGGCGAAAACAATCGAGAGATCGGCCATTTACGCTGCCTCCTGGTTAAGCATGAGATGGGCATGAATGGCTTCTGCGGCCAGCTTGCCGTGTTGTACCGCCTGTACGGTCAGATCCTGGCCCAGGGAGGTGCAATCGCCCCCGGCATAGACCCCGGGTACGCTGGTGCGCAGTTGCTCATCCACCTCAATCCGGTCACCCGCACGCTTCAACGCCTGGGCCAGCGGATCGTTCAGCGCGCTTTCATCGAACGTCTGGCCGATGGCCTTGAACACCGCATCTGCCGCCAGCTCAAAGCTTTCACCGGTGCTCACCGGGCGCCCGCCTTCAAGGCGGGTACGGGCAAAGCGCATGCCGCGCACGCGGCCTTGTTCATCCAGCAGCAATTCCTGTGGCTGGGCCCAGGTCATCAGCCGCACCTGATTGGCCTTGGCAATGTCTTGCTCGTGCCCGGTGGCGCCCATGTCCTCAAGGCCTCGGCGGTACACCAGATTGACCTCGCGAGCACCAAGACGGGCCATTTGCACCGCCATATCGATGGCCGTATTGCCCGCGCCCAGCACGATGCAGCGATCGGCCAGGGGCAGTTGCGTCAGGTCGTCGCTCTGGCGCAGTTCACGGATGTAGTCGGTGGCGGCCAGCAGGCCGGGCGCGTCTTCGTCGGGCAGGCCCAACTGGCGACTGGCTGCCAGGCCGATGGCCAGAAACACCGAATCGAACTGCAGATGCAGCTCGCTCAGACTGAGATTGCTGCCCAGTCGCTGGCCATGGCGCACCTCGATGCCACCGATTTGCAGCACGAAATCCACCTCGCGCTGGGCAAAGTCGTCCACCAGCTTGTATTTGGCGATTCCGTATTCATTGAGGCCGCCGGCTTTCTCGCTGGCTTCGAAGATCACCACTTCATGCCCGAGCAGGGCCAGGCGATGGGCACAGGCCAGGCCGGCGGGGCCCGCCCCGACTACGGCGATACGCTTGCCGGTGGGCGCTGCCCGGGTGAACGGGTATTCGCTGAACTGCGCATTGTCCACCGCATACCGCTGGAGCAAGCCGATCAAGACCGGGGCGCATTCCTGGTCGTTATTACGCACGCAGGCCTGCTGGCACAGCACCTCGGTCGGACAGACCCGGGCGCAACTGCCGCCCAGGATGTTGGCCGAGAGGATCTTGTGCGCGGCGCCCTGGACATTCTCCTGCTGGATATTGCGAATGAACGACGGGATATCGATATCGCTGGGGCACGCATTGACACACGGGGCGTCATAGCAATACAGGCAGCGCGAGCTTTCCAGCACGGCCTGTCGGGCGTTCAGGGGCGGTGCCAGATCAGTGAAATGACTGGCCAGCGCCACCGCATCCTGGTGGGAATGCGGCAAATGGTTCAGGGACTTGATCACGTTGGTTGCCTCACGGTTGTGGGGATCGTCTGCCTCTGTCGGGCAGTGGTTTTTATAGTCAGCGCTTTACGGCAACGGGCATGTGCTGCTCCGCGCGTTTTTTCAGCAGGTCGAACACCGCGGGGTAGGCCGCACGTTCGATATAGCGACCGGCGCCGCGCACCGCCCGCAGATCGCCATTGGCCCATACCAGGCGGCCCTGGCTGATGGTATGGCTGGGGACACCGCGCACGGTCTTGCCTTCAAAGATGTTGAAGTCGACTTTTTGATGGTGGGTTTTGGCGGAAATGGTGCGCGTGCCCTGGGGGTCCCACAGCACCAGATCGGCGTCGGCGCCGACCCGGATCGTGCCTTTGCGCGGGTACAGATTGAAAATCTTCGCGGTGTTGGTGGAGGTCAGTGCGACGAACTCCTGCATGGAAAGGCGCCCGGTGTTCACGCCTTCATCCCAGAGCACCGCCATGCGGTCTTCGATGCCGGCCGTGCCGTTGGGAATCAGGCTGAAATCATCACGTCCGGCGGCTTTTTGCTCGGCGCAGAAGCAACAGTGATCGGTGGCCGTGGTGTGCAGATTGCCGGACTGCAAGCCATGCCAAAGCGCCTCCTGATGCCCGCGAGGACGGAAGGGCGGGCTCATCACGTAGCCGGCCGCGGTCTGCCAGTCGGGGTTCTGGTACACGCTTTCATCCAGCAGCAAATGGCCAGCCAATACTTCGCCATACACCGGCTGGCCCTGACTGCGGGCGTAGGTGATTTCATCCAGCGCTTCACGGGTCGAGACATGCACCATGTACAGCGGCGTACCGATGGTCTGCGCGATGCGGATCGCCCGGCTGGCTGCTTCGCCCTCCACCTGGGAGGGGCGCGACAGCGGATGGGCCTCGGGCCCGGTCATGCCCTGGGCCATGAGCTTGCGTTGCAAGTGATACACCAGCTCGCCATTTTCGGCATGCACGGTGGGCACCGCACCCAGTTCCAGGCAGCGCTCGAAGCTGGCGACCAGGGTGTCGTCGGTGGCCATGATCGCGTTTTTGTAAGCCATGAAATGTTTGAAGCTGTTGATCCCGTGGTGGCTGACCAGCTCGGCCATTTCTTCGCGCACCTGCTCGCTCCACCAGGTAATCGCCACGTGGAAGCCGTAATCCGAAGCCGATTTTTCAGCCCAGCCGCGCCATTGATGAAAGGCCTCCAGCAAGGACTGCTGAGGGTTGGGAATCACAAAGTCGATAATTGAAGTTGTGCCACCGGCCAGACCGGCAGCAGTACCACTGAAAAAGTCTTCGCTGGACACAGTTCCCATAAAGGGTAATTGCATATGGGTGTGCGGATCGATACCGCCGGGAAGTAAATATTGACCGCTGCCATCGAGCACTTCGCAGCCGGCCGGAACATCAAGATCAGTTCCAATTGCGCGGACTAGACCGTCAGCGCAATAAACATCAGCACAATAACTTTCATCATGGGTCACAAGCGTAGCGCCACGGATTAACAGTGACATACCGAGTTCCTCGCAGGCAGACCGGCTATAACCGGTTCTAAGTGTTGTTATTACGACCGCTGTACAGGATCGGTTCCTGTCACTGGTGTCAGGAATGAAATCTAGAGTGTTGTTGCTAAATGATCAAACTTTATTTTTAAAGCACTTATATTTATATAACCAACTGATTTATATAGATTTTTAATTTAAATCACCAAAATAGTGCACGGCATCACCATTTTGACGCACTTGACAGGATTCAAATATAGGCGAAGTTTCTTATGCTAAATCAGGCGCTTGAGGCCCTGAGCGAACGGGAGCTTAAAGCGGAAAATAAATAAGCGTGCACCGAGTTGTTTCGTTTTGTTATATGAAAAAAGAGGAACGAGTTAAAAGAGGGGTCTTTAACGGGAATGAGTGTCATTTGCCTTGATGGTTAAAACCTTTTAAACCAGCCAGTTGCAAGTACCGAAAGCCGATAGACAGGGGGAGGCAACTAACACGGCACAGTTCTTGATTGTCGCTGCCAGAACCGGATTCACCGGACCAGGCAAGTGATTCGCACTGTGTTATTGCGCAGCGCCTGTTACCAGAACACCAAAACAAGAGAGTGAACGAGCATGCAGCCAAGCAGATCACAAGTCACCGAACGTAACGGGTTGTTCGAACTGGAGGCCGGGACTGACGTTCTCGACAGTCCCCGATATAACCACGACATGGCGCCCACCAAAGTTCACGAGCGCACCTGGAACAAATGGCACATCACGGCGCTGTGGATCGGCATGTCCATCTGTGTGCCGACCTACACCCTGGGCGGCGTATTGACCGCCTACTTCGGGCTCAGTGTGGGTGAGGCGCTGCTGGCGATTTTTCTGGCCAATATCGTGGTCCTGATTCCGTTGACCCTCAATGCATTTGCGGGCACCAAGTACGGCATTCCCTTTCCGGTATTGCTGCGATCCTCGTTCGGCATCCTTGGCTCCAACGTTCCGTGCCTGATCCGCGCCCTGGTGGCCTGCGGCTGGTTCGGCATTCAAACCCTGTTCGGCGGCCTGGCCATTCACCTGTTCCTGGGGTCGGTATTTGAAGGCTGGAAAAGCCTCGGCGGCACCGGAGAAGTGATCGGCTTCATGGTGTTCTGGGCCCTCAATCTGTGGGTGGTATTACGCGGTGCCGAGTCGATCAAATGGCTTGAAACCCTGTCGGCCCCGCTGCTGGTACTGGTCGGTATCGGCTTGCTGGTTTGGGCGTTACCAAACGTGTCAATGACCGAGTTGCTGGCCCAGCCGCCCAAGCGCCCCGAGGGTGCCAGCGTGTACGGATACTTCTTTGCCGGCCTGACCGCCATGGTCGGTTTCTGGGCGACCCTGTCCCTGAATATCCCGGACTTCAGCCGCTACGCCAAAAGCCAGAAAGACCAGATTCTGGGCCAGATATTCGGTTTGCCCCTGACCATGTTTCTGTTCGCCGCGCTGGGGGTAGTGCTGACCGCTGCCTCGGAAAAACTGGTGGGCGTCACGGTGTCCGATCCGGTGAGCCTCATTGGCCACATCCAGAGTCCTGGCTGGGTGGCCCTGGCCATGGCCCTGATCATCATCGCCACGCTGTCCACCAACACGGCCGCCAACATTGTCTCGCCCACCAACGACTTCCAGAACATCGCGCCAAAACTGATCAACCGCACCAAGGCCGTGATGTTGACCGGTCTGGTGGGACTGGCCTTGATGGCCCATGAACTGCTGAAAAAACTCGGCCTGCTGGTCTCTGACGTGAGCCTTGAAACCGTGTACTCCAACTGGCTGCTGGGCTATTCCAGCCTGCTGGGGCCGATTGCCGGGATCATGGTGGTGGACTATTTCATCATCCGTCAGCAAAAACTCGACCTTGAGGGGCTCTACCTCGATGGTGTGTACCCGGCCTGGAACTGGAACGGTTTCATTGCCTTCGGCGTGCCGGTTGCGCTGACCCTGTTGTCACTGGGCAGCAGCGCCTTCAGCTGGTTTTACGACTACGGCTGGTTTACCGGGTCGTTACTGGGAGCTGCGATTTACTACGGATTGTGCCGCCTGAGCCGCCCGCAGGTGACCGTGGTCAAAGGTGCAATTTGAAATCCCCCCCCCCATCAATTCTTATAAGAACTGCCTGAGGAAAACGCCATGAACGCTGTACAAGACCTTCAGCAGCAACGCCCGCAGTCCATCAATGGAGAGCGCCTCTGGGCCTCGCTGATGGAGCTGGCGCAACTGGGAGCCACAGTCAAAGGCGGGGTCTGTCGCCTGGCCCTGACCGACCTCGACCGTCAGGCCCGGGACATCTTCGTACGCTGGTGTGAAGAAGCGGGCTGCACGGTCAGTGTCGACGCGGTGGGCAATATTTTCGCCCGTCGTCCCGGGCTCAACCCGGACTTGCCGCCAGTAATGACCGGCAGCCATATCGATACCCAGCCCACCGGCGGCAAGTTTGACGGTTGCTACGGAGTGCTGGCGGGTGTCGAAGTACTGCGCACGCTCAATGACCTCAACATCGAGACACAAGCCCCGCTGGAAGTGGTGGTGTGGACCAATGAAGAAGGCTCGCGGTTTGCGCCGTGCATGATGGGCTCCGGGGTATTTGCGGAAAAATTCACCCTTGAAGAGACCCTGGCCAAGACCGACGCCCAGGGCGTAACGGTTGCCGAGGCCCTGAATGCCATTGGTTATGCCGGCAGCCGCAAAGTCAGTGGCCACCCGGTGGGTGCTTACTTCGAAGCCCATATCGAGCAAGGGCCGATCCTTGAAGACGAACGCAAAACCATAGGCGTGGTGCTTGGCGCTCTGGGGCAAAAATGGTTCGACCTCAACCTGCGCGGCGTAGAAGCCCACGCGGGACCGACGCCCATGCACCTGCGCAAAGACGCCCTGGTCGGCGCTGCGGCCGTGGTGGCCGCGGTCAACCAGGCCGCCTTGAGCCATCAGCCCCATGCCTGTGGCACCGTGGGTTGCCTGCAAGCCTATCCGGGGTCACGCAACGTAATCCCGGGCGAAGTGCGCATGACTCTGGATTTCCGTCACCTGTTGCCGGAGCGACTGGACTCGATGATCGAGCAAGTGCGTGGAGTGATCGAAGCCACCTGCAAGCAGCATGGCCTGAGTTTTGAACTGACCCCGACTGCGGACTTCCCGCCGTTGTACTTCAACCCGGATTGTGTGGATGCGGTGCGCGACGCGGCCAATGAGTTGGGGTTATCCAACATGGACATCGTCAGCGGGGCAGGGCATGACGCGATCTTCCTGGCCGAGCTGGGTCCGGCGGGGATGATTTTTGTGCCCTGTGAGGGGGGGATCAGTCACAACGAGATCGAGAATGCCGATCCCGGGGATCTGGCGGCGGGATGTGCGGTGTTGCTCAAGGCGATGCTTGCGGCATCGCAGATAGTTGCGCAAACCCGCTAAGGGGTGTTGCTGGCGTCTTTGGGGTGCATAAACGGATATGTACGCGGTACCGCAGTTAAAACTGAGCGTACATATCCGTTCTATGTATCACGGCTTTTTACGGGTTTCGCCCTTACGGCGAGTCCCTTTTGGCAAACGCCGAGTGTCGGACCATCCCAAAAAGAACCAAAAGGTCTGCGCCCTACCATACGGCCGAGCTCGCCTAGGCTCGCCCGGTTCCCTCACTCCGGCACTGTTGTGGGGGCACGCCGTGACGGGCCATCCATGGCCCGGCACGGCTGGCTCGGCGTCCTGCCTCGCCACCCCCACAACAGCACCTGCGTTCGGCCTCCTGTGATGGGCGTCTGCGTCGTTTCGGCTATCGAGTGGCGGCAGGGGCATCGTTTTTAAAAGCAAAAAGCAAAAAGCTAAACAGCGCCTTCAGGGGCGTTTTTGATCTGCTTTTGATCTGCTTTTGATCTGCTTTTGATTTGTTTTTGATCTTGATCTACTGGCCCCTTCGGGAGGCCGAGAGGAGGTTCTGCGTAGTGGTCCTCCCGGCATGGATGCCGGGAGAGCCGTGTTGGGCCATGGATGGCCCGTCACGGCGTGGCCACGGAGCGGGACCGGAGCGAGGGAACCTGAGCGCAGCGAAGGCCGTACGCTGGGGCAAGGCCTTTTTGCTTACTTTTGTGGCTGTTTGACAAAAGTGAGCCGCCGTAAGGGCGGAACCCGTAGAAAGCTGTGATACATCAA
The DNA here is from genome assembly GCF_904067025.1 of Pseudomonas paraversuta. NCBI lineage: Bacteria > Pseudomonadati > Pseudomonadota > Gammaproteobacteria > Pseudomonadales > Pseudomonadaceae > Pseudomonas > Pseudomonas paraversuta. The sequence continues at coordinate 3,117,810 of NZ_CAJFDA010000001.1, read as the reverse complement.
ACGGATATGTACGCGGTATTCCAGCTGCTTGAACTAGGTACATATCCGTTCAATGCGCAACGGCGATTTACGGGTTTCGCCCTTACGGCGAGTCCCTTTTGGCAAACGCCCCAAAAGGAACCAAAAGGTCTGTGCCCTACCATACGGCCGAGCTCGCCTAGGCTCGCCCGGTGCCCTCACTCCGGCGCTGTTGTGGGGGCACGCCGTGACGGGCCATCCATGGCCCGGCACGGCTGGCTCGGCGTCCTGCCTCGCCACCCCCACAACAGCCCCTGCGTTCGGCCTCCTGTGATGGGCATCCGCGTCGTTTCGACTATCGAGTGGCGGCAGGAGCATCGTCTTTAAAAGCCCAAGCCCAAGCCCAAGCCCAAGCCCAAACCAAAACCAGAACTTATGCCAATGGCGGCGTCCTCGGCGGGATCAGGCGTTTGCTGCCGGTGGCTTCAAACGCCGCAGCAAACCGCAACAACGCCGAATCATCATAGGCCCTACCGGCAAAGGTCAGCCCCACCGGCATGCCAATATCCGCCATCACACCCATAGGCACCGTCACCGTCGGCACACCCAGATGCCGGATCGCCAGGTTACCGTTGGCAACCCAAACCCCATTGCTCCACGCAATATCCGCAGATACCGGATTCACATCCGCATCCGCCGGCCCTACATCGGCAACCGTCGGGAACAGCACTGCATCCAGACCCAGACCATCCATCCAGTCCTCCAGGTCAATCCTGCGGGTCTGCTCCAGACCGCGCAGGCCATCCGGCACGGTACTGATCCGGTCCCACGGGGTAATGCCGCGCTCGGCCATGCGCACATATTCATCCATGCCCGCCGCCAGTTCATCTTCGCGATTGGGCAAGGTTCCCGGGTCGTGGGGGAAGATCAGTGCACCGTCAACGTCTGCCAGACAGCCAAGTTTCGGATCACCATTGGCCCGCAGGAAGTCGTCAAACGCCCAGGCCGACAGCTCCCACAACTCATCATGCAAAAACTCTTTGGACACCAGACCGCGGGTAAACACGGTGGGTGCTCCGGGGCGGTCACCCTCGCAATTGGATACCAGCGGGAAGTCGACTTCGATCACTTCACCACCCCGGGCTTCAATGGCCTGACGCGCGGCTTGCCAGAGCTCGATCACCGAGGCCCGGGTAATGATCCGCTGGCCGGTCGGGCCGCCAATACCCGGTGCTTCGGCCGTGCCCGCTTCGGGGTCGGCATTGATGTACATGCGCGGTATGCCAAAGCGCTTGCCTGCCAGTGCGTCAGCGCCGGCATTGAGCTCTGCGTAAGAGGCAGGGCGCACCGAGGCCACTGCGGGTATCGGTACCCAGGGCTGCAGGCGCCACAGATCACCGCGGGTGTCCGGGTCTTCGGCCACGACCACGTCCAGTACTTCAAGCAGGTCGGCCATGGTTCTGGCAAACGGCACCACCACGTCCATGGTCGGGGTCAGCGGCCAGTTGCCGCGCACCGAAATCACCCCGCGCGATGGGGTATAGGCGCACAAACCATTGTTCGAGGCCGGGCCTCGTCCGCTGGACCAGGTTTCTTCCGCCAGACCAAATGCCGAAAAACTGGCTGCGGTTGCCGTGCCTGCACCGTTGGATGAGCCCGAGGCAAAGGGCGCGGTGAGGTAGTCGGCGTTATACGGGCTCTCGGCACGGCCATATACCCCGCGCTGCATGCCACCGTTGGCCATGGGCGGCATATTGGTCTTGCCCAGGCAAATGGCCCCGGCACCACGCAGGCGTTCGATGGTAAACGCATCGCGATGGGCCACCAGGTCCTTGAAGGCGGGGCTGCCCGACGCTGCGGTCAGCCCTTTCACCAGATAGCTGTCCTTGGCGGTGTAGGGGATGCCGTCCAGAGGTCCCAGGGTCTGGCCCTTGGCCCGCCGTGCATCGCTGGCCTGCGCTTCGGCCAGCGCCTCAGGGTTGCGCACCACCACGGCATTGAGGGCAGTGGCTGTATCGGGCGTGTCATAGGCATCGATGCGGGCAAGATAAGCCTGCACCAGCTCAACCGCCGTTACCTGTCTGGACTCGAGCGCGGCGCGCAGTTGGGCGATGGGGACCTCGGTGACTTCAAACATGCGCTTACCGCTGGTTGCTGATGGGGGACGCAGAGCTTATCTAAAGTCGTACCTGCTCAGCCAGCGATGTGATGATAAACCCTGCCCGTTCCAGCCCCATGTAGGAGCGAGCTTGTCTCGCGAGCTTTTTGCCGGGCCCATATTGAAGGCTGTGGCGCCGGTAGACCTGGCTACAACCTCTGCCAAAACGCATCGGCCTGGGGATTACGGTTATCCCGCCAGCGCACCAGAATCACTTCCAGATGGTCCGATTCCATGTCCGGATACAAGCGCACCAGTTCCTGGCGCTCGATCAGGGGCGCGACCATGCTGTGGGGCATGCACGCCACGCCCTGGCCGCTGGCGACCATGGGTTTCAGGGCTTCGGATACGGTCGCTTCGAACACCTGCAGCAGGCGCTGTGGTTGTGGATGGCGGTTGATCTGGGTGCGCGACAGTTCATGCAGTTGCGCACTGCGCGAGTAACTCAACAGCGGGATCGGCGCATCGGTCTGCGCACAGTGCGCGGCCAGGGCCGGGGTGGCGACCCAGTACAGTTCGTCCTGGCCCAGGGACTTGACCTCGAACTCGCTCTGACGGGAGTAGGGCGCAGTCTTGGCGTCGCGGTAGAACAGGATGAAATCGCAACGTCCCGACATCAGCGCCATGTAGTAATCATCGGTGCTGCGATAACCGGTATCGATCCGGGTAAACAGGGGCGCCTCAGGGCTGTTGAGCCGGCTGATCCAGCCCGGGAAAAAGTTGCAGGCCAGGGTGTGCAACGAGGCGAATGTCAGCGGCCGGTTCAGCACTCTTACGCTCTGCTCGCAGTCCCGGGCCATGCGCACCAGTTCCACGGCATTCGGCAGCAGGGCTTCGCCGGCAGCCGTCAGGCGCACCGGGTTGCGGTCGCGGTCCACCAGGGTCGCTCCCAGGTGGCCTTCAAGTAACTGAATGCGCCGGCTCAACGCCGATTGCGACGAGCCACGCATGCTGGCAGCCGCGGTGAACTTGCCGGTATCGGCCAGGGCGAGAAAGTCTTCATACCAGTCGATATTCATAGAGTTATTCCAATATTCGATAGGGCGTCCAGCATTGTGGATCAAGAGTCGCTATCCGGCCCGTGGCTCTGTCTTTATTGTGCCCATAACACGCCACCTGCCGTTGAACTGTGGTTGTCAGGCATAACAAGAAGAATTTTTAAAGGGGCAATGATATGCACAAATTGAATAGGGTGAAGCTTTTACTTGGCGCGCCCGTACTGGCACTGCTCGCCACCTGTGTCCAAACCGCCCAGGCAGGTGTGCTGGATAAAGTCAAAGCCCATGGCTCTGTGCGCTGTGGGGTAGCCGGCGACAAACCGGGCTTTTCCCTGATCGATGACAAGGGGCGCTGGACCGGCATGGACGTGGATCTCTGCCGGGCAGTGGCTGCCGCGGTGCTGGGCGATGCGGACAAGGTCGAGTACCTGACCACCACCGCCAAAAACCGCTTTACCGCCCTGGCGTCCGGGGAAATCGACATTCTGTCCCGCGCCGCGTCCTGGACGGCCGAGCGGATAGCCAACCTGGGGGTGGATTTCACCACCGTCTGGTTTTATGACGGCCAGGGCTTTATGACCCACGCCGCCGACGGCATCGAAAAACTCACCGATCTGGACGGCGCAACCTTTTGCCTGTCACCGGGCACCACCTCCGAGCAGAATCTGGAGGACTATTTCGGCCGCCGTGGCCTGACCTATAAAACCGTGGTCATCGAGAAAAGCCCCGAGCTGTACGCGGCCTTCCAGCGCGGGCGCTGCAATGCCATCTCCAACGACTCCTCGGGCCTGGCCGCACGCCTGGCGCTGATGAACAACCCCCAGGACTACGCGCTGCTGCCCGAAGTGATCTCCAAGGAGCCTCTGGGCGCTTTCGTCGCCCAGGGTGACACCACCTGGCGCAACATCGTGACCTGGACCGCCTACGCGCTGATGACCGGTGAAGAGCTGGGCGTGACCTCGGACAACGTCGACCAGTTACGCACCAGTAAAACGGCATCAACCGATATCGCCCGTTTGCTGGGGACTGAAGGCACCATCGGTCAATCCTTTGGCCTGGACAATGACTGGGCATACCGCGCCCTCAAGCAAGTGGGCAATTACGCGCAGATCTACGACCGTAACCTCGGCCAGCAGACAGCCCTGAACATTCCCCGCGGGTTGAACCGCAGCTGGAAAGACCATGGCTTGATGTATGCACCGCCGATTCGTTAAGGGAATTACGCTTATGTCGACCCATCGTTCGCCCAATCTGCGTCTGTCCAGTGTGTTGCAGCAGGGGCTGGTACTGGCCCTGGTTGCGGCAGTCTTTTATTTGCTCGCCAGTAACGCCGCGTTGAACCTCAAGCACCTGAATATCGCCTCGGGATTCGGTTTTTTATCTCAGCGTGCCGGTTACGACATCAGTTTCTCGCTGATTGACTACACCCCGGACGCGACCTACGCCCGGGCTTATCTGGTGGGCCTGCTCAACACCTTGCTGGTATCGGTGCTGAGTATTGTGCTGGCGACCCTGCTGGGTGGCGCACTGGGCCTGGCCAGGGTCTCGGACAACTGGCTGATCAAGCGCCTGAGCGGCACCTGCGTCGAGTTTCTGCGCAATGTGCCGCTGGTGGTGCATCTGGTGTGGTGGTACGGGCTGGTCCTGGCCTTGCCCGGGGTCAAACACTCGGCTTCACTGGCCGGCGTGGTGTTTTTGAACAACAACGGCCTCACCCTGCCTTGGCTTGAGCAAGGCAGCCTGGTGGGTTGGGGCCTGACCTTGATGGCCCTGGGTACCTTGCTGGGCTATGGGTTTTGTCGAGTCAAGGATGCCCGTGCGCCGTGGCGCGGGTTTGCTTCCCGGCGCTGGCCGGCACTGTTGGCCGGGGCTCTGTTGCTGCCGTTGCTGGTATACGCCTTGAGCGGGGCCCAGGTGCAGTGGGAGGTGCCGGTGCAGCGTGGCTTCGGCTTCAAGGGCGGGATCACCCTGGTACCGGAAATGCTCGCCCTGTGTCTGGCCCTGTCGTTCTACAGCGCCAGTTACATCGCCGAAATCGTGCGCGGCGCCATCGAGTCGGTTCATCGCGGCCAGTACGAAGCAGCCAGGGCACTGGGCTTCAAGTCCGGCTCAACCATGCGCCAGCTGATCGTGCCGCAAGCGATCTACCCGATGATTCCGCAGATCACCAACACCTACCTCAACATCGTCAAGAACTCCTCGCTGGGGGTAGTCATCGGTTTCATGGAGCTGGTGTCGTCCACAGGCGGCACCACCCTGAACCAGACCGGCCAGGCCATTGAGTGCATCGCCCTGGTGATGGGCACTTACTGTGCAATCAGCCTGGTGATCTCCCTGGGGATGAACATCTACAACCACCGTATCGGCCAGAGGGGGCACTGAACATGACTGCAATGAATCAAGCACTGACGCTGCCGTTGGCGCCGCCACGACTGCCCTGGACCCGGCGCGCGCTGACCTGGACCCGCAGCCAGCTGTTCCCCAGCGCGGGCCACAGTTTGCTGACCCTCGGGGTGATTGCACTGCTGTGCTGGTGCGTGCCCGCGGCCCTCAACTGGCTGGTTTTTGATGCCACCTTCGTTGGCGAACATGCCAGGGATTGCAACCCTGCCGGGGCTTGCTGGTTGCCGATAACCCAGCGCTGGAACCTGTTTGTCTATGGCTTCTATCCCCAGGCCGAACAGTGGCGGGTGACCCTGTCATTTGTGCTGGCGGGTTCGGCGTTCGGGCTGCTGTTTTTCAAGCGCCTGGACCGTCGCCTGCTCCTGGCTTACCTGGCGTTGCTGCCCATCGTGATGTGGTGGCTGCTCAAGGGCGGCGCCGGTTTGCCGGAGGTGTCTTCGACCAGGTTCGCCGGGATGCTGGTAACGGTGTTCCTCGGCACGGCCGGGATGATTTTCGCCTTGCCGCTGGGAATTCTGCTGGCCCTGGGCAGACGCTCCAAACTGCCGGTGGTCCGCCTGCTGTGCGTGCTGTACATCGAGCTGGTGCGTTCGGTGCCGGTGATCTCGCTGCTGTTCATGGCGTCGCTGATGATTCAACTGTTCCTGCCGCCGGGTTCGGCTTTTGACATCCTGCTGCGGGTGCAGCTGGTGTTGATCCTGTTCACCGCAGCCTATATGGCCGAGACCCTGCGTGGCGGCTTGCAGAATCTGCCCAGGGGCCAGTACGAAGCAGCCCAGGCACTGGGCTTCGGCTACTGGAAAACCATGGGCCAGATCATCCTGCCGCAGGTGCTCAAGCAATCCATTGCGCCGTTGCTGACGCAGTTTATCGGCCTGTTCAAAGAGACCACGCTGGTGATGATTGTCGGCGTACTGGACATCGTGGGCATTGCCATGAGCACCGCCGTCACCCCTGAGTGGGTCGAGTACGGCCACGAAATCTATGTGTTCCTGGCGATTTATTTCTTTGTCATCTGTTTTGCACTGTCGCGCTACGCCCGACACCTTGAACAACGTATGGAGCAGAGCCGCTCATGATCAGCAAAGCCAAGTCCGATCCAGCCCTGATGGTGCGCATCGAGCAATTGAACAAATGGTTCGGTAATGCCCACGTACTGAAAAATATTTCCCTGAACGTTGAAGCGGGGGAGAAGGTGGTGATTTGCGGGCCTTCGGGTTCGGGCAAGTCGACCCTGATCCGCTGCATCAACCAGCTCGAACAACACCAGCAAGGCACAGTCGAGGTCCTGGGGGAGGAGCTCAATGGCAGCGTCAAGGGGCTGGAGCGCATTCGTCGTCAGGTCGGCATGTGCTTTCAGCACTTCAATCTGTTCCCCCATCTCACCGTGCTGAAAAACTGCACCCTGGCGCAAACCTCCAACCTTGGCGTGCCCCAGGACCAGGCCATCGAGCGCGCCCTGAGCCTGTTGGACAAGGTCAAGATGCGCGACCATGCCAACAAGTTTCCGTCCCAGTTGTCCGGCGGCCAGCAGCAACGTATCGCGATTGCCCGGGCGTTGTGCATGCAGCCCAAAGTCATGTTGTTTGATGAGCCAACCTCGGCCCTGGACCCGGAAATGATTGCCGAGGTCCTGGAGGTGATGACCAGTCTGGCCCATGAAGGCATGACCATGATCTGTGTGACCCACGAGATGGGTTTCGCGCGCAAGGTCGCGGACCGGATTGTATTTATGGATCAGGGCGAAATTGTTGAAGAGGCCCCGCCCGAGCGATTTTTCTCGGCCCCTGAATCCCCGCGAACCCAACGTTTTTTGAGCCAGATCATCAACCACGGAGTGCATGCACAATGACCCCTTCTATTGCCATGGCCTTGCACGGTGGCGCCGGCGTACTGATGCCCGGCATGCTGACTGAAGACGACGAACAGGCGATCCACCAGGCGTTGTTGCAGGCGCTCAAGGCCGGGGTTGCAGTGCTGGAGCGCGGCGGTAGCAGCCTGGATGCGGTGCAGGCCAGCGTGGTCGAGCTGGAGGAGTGCCCCTGGTTCAATGCCGGAAAAGGCGCTGTCTTTACCCACTGCGGCGATCATGAACTGGACGCCGCGATCATGAACGGCGCCAACCTGGAGGCCGGTGCAGTGGCGGGCGTGCACCATGTGCGCAACCCGATTTGCGGAGCGCGGGCGGTGCTTGAGCACAGTGAACATGTGTTGCTGGCCGGTACCGGCGCCGATCTGTTCCTGTCCGAGCAAGCGGGGCTGGAGCATGTCAGCAACGATTGGTATGACACGCCCTTGCGCCGTCGGCAGTGGGCCGCCCAGCAACAGCAACCCGAGACCCTGATGCTGGAGCCGGGGGGCATTGAAAAGAAATTCGGCACCGTGGGCGCTGTGGCCCTGGACTGCAACGGGCATGTGGCAGCAGCCACCTCCACCGGTGGCATTACCAACAAGCGCTACGGTCGGGTAGGCGACTCGCCGCTGATCGGCTCCGGTACCTGGGCCGATGACCGCAGTGCCGCCATCTCGGCCACCGGGCACGGCGAATTCTTTATCCGCACCGTGGTCGCCCATAACATCGCGTCGCGTATCCGCCTGGTGGGATCGAGCCTGGACCAGGCCTGTGAGGCGGTGGTGCAGGGCGAGCTCAAGGAACTGGGAGGCAGCGGCGGCGTAGTGGCGGTATCCCCTTCGGGCGAGACCGTTCTGAGCTTCAACACCCCCGGCATGTACCGCGCCTGGCGGGATGCGGAGGGTGGTATGCACACGGCGATTTATGCCGAGGATGACCGCCTGCACGCTGTTTGACGCATACCGCCCCCTGTAGGAGCGAGCGTGCTCGCAAGCTCTTTGTTGTCAGGTTGCAAAGGCTCGCTCCTGCAGGGGAAGGCGGGTGGGGCGCAGTGATGGCATATTGACCTCAGAGGAGGCCGCAGCTTAGTCTCGGCCTCCTTTTACGCCATGGACTGAAGACATGATTACCTGCCATCTGCGCTATGTGATTGACCCTTACAAACTGGCCGAATTCGAAGCGTACGGGCGGTTGTGGATCCCGCTGGTAGAGAAATTCGGTGGCATCCACCACGGCTACTTCCTGCCATCGGAAGGCGCCAACAACATAGCGCTGGCCATGTTTTCGTTCCCCTCCCTGGCAGCCTATGAAGACTACCGCGAGCGCTCTAAAACCGACCCTGAGTGCATCGCGGCGTTCAAGCTGGCAGAGGACAACCGCTGCATTGTCAGTTACGAGCGCAGCTTCCTGCGTCCGGTGTTCCAGTAACCGGGCAGCGACTACGGATTACCAGGGTGAATATTCCGATCCATATTGACAGTCATTGGCGATGAGGAAATACTCGTCGCCAATATTCATATATATGACTATATAACTTGGCGCATAAAGTCTATGAATGCTCTTTCCAGTGATACCCGCCTGCCGCATTACCAACGCCTGCGTGACCATCTGGCTGAGCAGATCGCCAGGAACCGCTGGCGCCCGGGGGAGGCGATTCCTACCGAGGCTGCGCTGTCTGCGCAATATCACCTGTCCACCGGCACCGTGCGCAAAGCCATAGACATGCTGGTCAGTGATGGCGTCCTGGAACGTCAACAGGGTCGCGGTACCTTTGTCCGCCGTCCCCAGTTTCAATCTTCGCTGTTCCGGTTTTTCCGCTTTCAGACTGCCTCCGGCGAACGCCGGGTGCCGCAAAGTCGCATCCTCAGCGTCGAGCCCGTGGCTGCGCCCTCGGCAGTGGCCCAGGCGCTGGGGCTGGCTGTCGATGCAGCAGTGATCCGGATTGTGCGTATTCGCCTGCTGGAAGTTCAGCCGCTGCTTGCCGAAGAAATCTGGCTGCCCCGCAGCCGTTTCGAACCGCTGCTCAAGATCGATCTGAGTGAGCAGGGGCCGTTGCTGTATCCCATCTACGAAGAGATGTGCGGCCAGGTTGTGGCCTATGCCGAAGAAACCCTGACCGCCGAATCGGTCAATGAAGTGCATGCCCGGCTGCTGCAGGTCGAGGTCAACAGCCCGGTGGTGGTGATCGAGCGGCTGGCCCGGGATTACGCCGGTACGCCGCTGGAGTGGCGACGCTCGCGCGGGCATGCCGAGCATTTCCGTTACAGCGTGGATATCCGTTAACCCCCCCACCCTGTGGGCCCGTTGGCCGGCAGGGGGTTCATCGTTGTGTTTGTCATGACTGGCCCGATAGCGGCGCGGTTCGCGTTCGGCTGCCTCAGGTTCCACCCCATAAGGATAAGAATCATGTTCAGTTGGTATCGGCAGGTCACTCCCCGGGAGCGAAAAACGTTTTGGGCCTGCTTCGGCGGATGGTCCCTCGACGCGCTGGAAGTACAAATGTTCGGTCTGGCGATTCCGGCGCTGATTGCCGCCTTCGCCTTGACCAAGGGCGATGCAGGATTGATCAGCGCTGTCACCCTGGTGACGTCGGCGATCGGTGGCTGGGTCGGCGGCACGCTGTCTGACCGCTATGGTCGGGTGCGCACGCTGCAGTGGATGATTCTCTGGTTCTCGTTCTTCACCTTTCTGTCAGCCTTCGTCACCGGCTTCCATCAACTGTTGATCGTCAAGGCGCTGCAGGGGTTTGGCATCGGTGGCGAATGGGCGGCCGGCGCAGTACTGATGGCCGAGACCATCAACCCGAAATATCGCGGCAAGGTCATGGGCACCGTGCAAAGCGCCTGGGCGGTCGGTTGGGGTCTGGCGGTCGGGGTGTTCGCCCTGATCTATTCGCTGGTACCGCAGGACATGGCCTGGCGCGTGATGTTCGTGGTCGGGTTGCTGCCTTCGTTCCTGATCATCTGGGTGCGGCGCAATGTCGAGGAGCCCGACAGCTTCCAGCGCATGCAAAAGGAACGTGTCATCCCCCAAAGCTTCTTCAAATCCCTGGCGGGCATCTTCCGCCCGGAACTGATCCGCGTGACCCTGTTCGGGGGGCTGCTGGGGCTGGGCGCCCACGGTGGTTACCACGCGGTCATGACCTGGCTGCCGACCTTCCTTAAAACCGAGCGCAACCTGTCGGTACTCAACTCCGGCGGTTATCTGGCGGTGATTATCTTTGCCTTCTGGTGCGGCTGCGTGGTCAGCGGTTTGTTGATCGACCGTATCGGGCGTCGCAAGAACATTGTGCTGTTCGCGTTGTGCTGTGTGGTCACGGTGCAGTGCTACGTGTTCCTGCCGCTGAGCAATACCCAGATGCTGTTTCTCGGCTTCCCGCTGGGCTTCTTCGCCGCCGGTATTCCCGCAAGCCTTGGGGCCCTGTTTAACGAACTGTACCCGGCGGACGTGCGCGGTGCCGGTGTGGGTTTTTGCTACAACTTTGGCCGGGTGCTGTCGGCGGTGTTCCCGTTCCTGGTCGGGCATATGAGCGAGTCCATGTCCCTGGGCTCGGCGATTGGCATCGACGCCGGCATCGCCTATGGCGTAGCCGTTCTCGCCGCCCTTTGCTTGCCGGAAACCCGTGGCCGCAGCCTTGAAAAATCCACGTCCGTGATCCCGGACGACACCCTTGGCAAAGAGGGCGCCCGTGCCTGAAGCCGCTTACTTTTGTAGATGAAATCCATGTCTGATCCCCGTTCCACAACCCTGACCGGCATCGATAGCCATGCCCATGTATTCAGTCGCGAGCTGAGCCTGAGCGCGGCCCGGCGTTACACCCCGGACTATGACGCGACCCTGGTGCAGTACTTGAAATACCTGGGCGACCACGGTCTGAGTCACGGCGTGCTGGTGCAGCCCAGCTTTCTGGGCACCGATAACAGCTACCTGCTGGCAGCGCTGGAACAGGCGCCCCGGCAACTGCGCGGGGTGGTGGTGCTGGAACCCGGGGTCAAGCCCGGGGTGCTGCACGACATGGCCCGCCAGGGCGTGGTCGGGGTACGCCTGAACTTGATGGGCAAGGCCTTGCCGGACCTGGCCGAGCCAGTCTGGAAAGACTTTCTGGGCCGCATTGCCGGGCTGGGCTGGCATGTCGAGTTGCACCGTCAGATCGAGGACCTGCCGGATCTTGCACGCCAGCTACTGGCGTCCGGGGTCAAAGTGGTGATTGATCATTTTGGCCGCCCGGACGCACGTCTGGGTCTGGATCAACCCGGTTTTGCGCAAATGCTCGAACTGGGGCGCAGCGGTCGGGTATGGGTGAAAGTCTCTGGCATCTATCGTCTGGGTGGCAGCGAGCGGCAAAACCTCGAGTTTGCCCGGGCGGCATTGCCCTTACTGGTGCAGAACTTTGGCCCGGACCGATTGGTGTGGGGCAGTGACTGGCCGCATACCCAGCATGAACACACTATTGACTATGCCCGGGTGATTGAGCAGTTGCAGGCCCTGCAATGCCCGGCGCCATTGCTGCAGTCGCTGCAGGTGCAGGCGGCTAAAGTCTTATTCGGGTTTTGACTGCAGATCGGTCAGTATCGAGTTTGATCTTGTCAATGTAATCGTGGTCTTGCGGGGCTGCGGTGGTAGGGTCGACAGCATGGCGCTTCATTTCCTTTTCAGTTACCCGGAGGCACAGATCACATGGCAACGGCATCAGCGGTAATCGACATCCCGGCTTCGGCCGACCAGGTCTGGCAATTGATCGGTGGCTTCAATAGCCTGCCCGACTGGTTGCCGATCGTCACCCGAAGCGAACTCAGTGAAGGCGGGCGCTTGCGCAACCTGCGCACCGAGGATGGCACGGTGATTGTCGAGCGTCTGCAAACCTTCGACAACGCCGCTAAAACCTACAGCTACTCCCTGACCGAGTCCCCTTTTCCGGTGCAGGACTATCTGGCGACCTTGAGCGTTGAAGCCCTGGGTGACGGCGCGCGAGTGAGATGGTCCGGTCATTTCACGGCGGTCGGTGTCACTGAAGGCGAGGCACAGGAACTGTTCACGGGTGTCTACCAGGTCGGCCTGACAGCGCTGCGCGCCAATTTCCCGGGCTGACAGCCCAATTCTGCAGGAGCCTGTATCCAATGGGGGCTGGCTTGCCAGCGATGGCGGTGGGGCAGTCGATGCATCGGCTTCTGACACTCTGCTGCAGTTTTCACCAGGGCAGCAGTAGTGGCATATTGCTCATAAGCTCATAAAGTCGATATTGGCAAGCTAGACCCTTGAAATAAAACGAAAAACCCGCAAATGGTGGCCATCCAGAATCAGTCCGGGTTGGAAAACATGTGACTATTTAATGACTTAGGTCAGTATTGCTTTGAAATAAATTGTGCAAAATAACTTGTTACTTATTGTGACACTGGGGTAAGATCGCCCTGCGTTCACCTACCACGGTTTATGCATTTTTAAGCCCCAAGTTTCCATCAGCTACTTGGGCTTTTTTTTGCCTGAAATTTGATATCGGATCCAATTTCTACAAGCGCAGAAACAAAAACGGCGCCCGTTGCAGGCGCCGTCGTCCAGTCATAAAGCCTTAAGCAATCGCTTTCGAACTCCACTCGCCGTTAACCAGACGTTGCAGGCCCAGCGGGTTGCGATTTTGCAACGCTGCCGGCAGCAAGGCGTCGGGATAGTTCTGGTAGCACACCGGACGCAAGAACCGGTCGATGGCCAGTGAGCCAACCGAGGTGCCGCGTGCATCCGAGGTGGCCGGGTAAGGGCCGCCGTGAACCATGGCATCACAGACTTCGACCCCGGTCGGGTAGCCATTGACCAGGATGCGCCCTACTTTTTGCTCAAGAATCGGCATCAGCCACTGGTAGTGCTCAAGGTCGGCCGGTTCGCCAATCAGGGTGGCGGTCAGTTGCCCGCGCAGGGCCAGCAGCGCTGCTTTGAGCTGGGCGTCATTTTCCACTTCGATGATGATCGTCGCCGGACCGAACACTTCTTCCTGCAGCAAAGGATCCTTGTTCAGCAGCAGGCTGACATCGGCCTTGAACAGCTGTGGCTGGGCCTGTGCGCCGGACTGGCTGTGGCCGGCCAGGTGAGTGATGCCTTTATGGCTGAGCAGGTGCTCGACGCCCTTGGCGTAGTTGCGCAGACCGCCCGCATTGAGCAGGGTGTGTGGCGCCTGTTCGGCCATCTGTTGCGTGAGTTGTTCGACGAACGCCGACAGCTCGGGGGAGCGCAGACCGATCACCAGCCCGGGGTTGGTGCAGAACTGGCCACCGCCCATGGTCACGGATGCGGCCAGTTCCCCTGCCACCTTGCCACCCCGTGCGGCCAGGGCCTGGGGCAGCAGGATCACCGGGTTGATGCTCGACATCTCGGCGAATACCGGAATCGGTTGCTCGCGCTCGGCAGCCATTTTGCTCAGCGCGTTGCCACCGTGCAGCGACCCGGTAAAGCCCACTGCCTGAATGGCCGGGTGTTTGATCAGCGGCTCGCCGACGCCGGCGCCGAAGATCATGTTGAACACGCCCTTGGGCATGCCGGTTTTTTCTGCTGCGCGAATGATTGCGCAACCGACCTGGTCAGCCGTTGCCATGTGACCGCTGTGGGCCTTGAACACCACCGGGCAGCCAGCAGCAAAAGCAGCGGCAGTGTCGCCACCGGCAGTGGAAAAGGCCAGCGGGAAGTTACTGGCGCCAAACACTGCCACCGGACCAACGCCGATGCGGTATTGACGCAAGTCCACCCGTGGCAGCGGTTTGCGGTCCGGCATGGCCAGGTCGATACGGGCGCCTAAAAAGTCGCCGCGACGCAGCACTTTGGCGAACAGGCGCATCTGGCCGCTGGTACGACCGCGTTCGCCCTGGATACGCCCGGCGGGCAGTGCGGTTTCACGGCAGACCAGCGCCACAAAGTCGTCGCCCAACTGGTCGATTTCGTCAGCAATGGCATCGAGAAATTCGGCGCGGCGTTCAGGGCTGAGCTGGCGGAATTCGATAAAGGCCTGATCGGCGGCATTGGCGGCGCGGTCTACTTCCTCGGGCGTGGCCTGATGAAAGCGAAAGGGCAGGGCAACGCCGGTACTGGCATCGAGGCTTTCAAGGGTGACTGTGCCGGCAGCGCTACGGCTGCCGCCGATAAAGTTTTGGCCTGTTACGGTAGACATCGGTTCAATCCTCGCTAGATAGGCTTTAGACGCGCTATGGAACTCAGCGCACAAGACAGGGTTTTTTGTTGTCGTATTTCCAGCCCGGAACAATGTACTGCATGGCGACGCTGTCGTCCCGTGCACCAAGGCCCATGCCTTTATACAGTTCGTGGGCTTTGGCCACTGCGTCCATGTCGATGTCCACGCCCAGACCGGGTCTGGCCGGAACCTTGATGTGACCCTCGACAATTTGCAGCGGTTCGCGGGTCAGGCGCTGACCGTCCTGCCAGATCCAGTGGGTATCGATGGCAGTGATTTCGCCCGGTGCGGCGGCCGCCACCTGGGTGAACATGGCCAGGGAAATATCAAAGTGATTGTTGGAGTGCGAGCCCCAGGTCAGGCCCCACTCGTGGCACATCTGGGCGACCCGCACCGAACCCTGCATGGTCCAGAAGTGCGGATCGGCCAGAGGGATATCGACCGCCTGGGACTGGATCGCATGGCCCATTTCGCGCCAGTCGGTGGCGATCATGTTGGTGGCTGTAGGCAGGCCGGTGGCGCGTCTGAACTCTGCCATCACCTCGCGCCCCGAGTAACCGTTTTCGGCGCCGCAGGGGTCTTCGGCGTAGGCCAGCACATGGTGTTGATCGCGGCACAGGCCGATGGCTTCCTTGAGTGACCAGGCGCCATTGGGGTCAAGGGTAATGCGTGCATCGGGGAAGCGTTCGGCCAGGGCGGTGACGGCTTCGATCTCTTCCGCGCCGCGCAATACCCCGCCCTTGAGCTTGAAGTCGTTGAAACCGTATTTGGCCTGGGCCGCTTCGGCCAGGCGGACGATGGTTTGCGGGGTCATTGCCTGTTCATGACGCAGGCGGAACCAGTCATCGGCATCGGCTTCACTGCGATAGGCCAGATCGGTCTGCTGGCGGTCACCAATGTAGAACAGGTAGCCGAGCATCTTTACCGCGTCGCGCTGCTGGCCTTCACCGAGCAGGGCTGCGACCGGTACTTGCAGAAACTGGCCCAGCAGGTCGAGCAGGGCGGCTTCCATTGCCGTTACCGCATGGATGGTGATGCGCAGGTCAAAGGTTTGCAGGCCCCGGCCGGCCGAGTCGCGGGCGGCAAAGGTGGTGCGCATGGCATTGAGAATGCTCTGGTAGTTACCGATCGGTTGGCCAACCACCAGGCTGCGGGCATCTTCCAGGGTTTCGCGGATACGTTCGCCGCCCGGTACTTCGCCGACCCCGGTATTGCCGCTGCTGTCCTTGAGAATCACGATGTTGCGGGTGAAAAAAGGGCCGTGGGCACCGCTGAGGTTGAGCAGCATGCTGTCATGCCCGGCCACCGGAATCACCTGCAGGCTGGTGACAATCGGGGCTTTTGCCGCGTGGTGCTGGTGTTCGTTATTCATGTCGTGTTCCTTAAAAAGAGTCAGGGGCCTAGGCGGGTTGCAGAGCTGCAGGCATCACAGCCGCGGGCTTGGGTTTGGTCTTGGCAAAGAACACGATGATGGCCGCAATGATCGAGGTACCGGCCAGGCCGTAAAGCCCGCCCTGAATCGAACCTGTGGTTTGTTCCAGGAAGCCGAAGGTGGTGGGCGCAACGAAGCCGCCGAGGTTGCCGATGGAGTTGATCAGTGCAATCACCGCTGCCGCGATGCGCGCATCCAGATAACCCTGGGGGATCGGCCAGAACAGCGACGACGCCGATTTGAAGCCGATGGCCGCAAAGCAGATGGCAATGAACGCGAAGATCGGACCGCCGGTGGTCGAAAGGAACATGCCCAGCGCGGCAATCAGCAAGGCAGCTGCAATCCAGGCCTGCTGGTACTTGAACCGGCTGGCCAGGGCCGCGAATGCATACATGGCAATGATCGAGATCAGCCACGGGATGGAGTTGAAAAAGCCCACCTGGATATCGCTCAGGTCGCCCATTTTTTTGATGATGCTCGGCAGCCAGAACGTGGCCGCGTAAATGGTCAGCTGGATGCAGAAGTAGATGGCACAGAACAACATGATCTGGCGGTCCTTGAGCAGTTTGCCCAGGGTTGGCTTGACGGTGTTGACGGCATCCCGCTCGCGTTGTTCGCGGTCAATTTCGTTGACCAGCGCATCCTGTTCCTGGCGGCTGAGCCATTTGGCGTCATGGGGTTTGGAGTCCAGCCAGAACCAGACAAAGAAGCACAGCAGCACCGAGGCCATGCCTTCAATGATGTACATCCACTGCCAGCCATGCAGGCCCATGCCGGTAATTTGCAGGAGCAGGCCGCTGAGCGGACCGGAAATCAGGGATGCCAGCGCGGAACCGCTGAGGAAGATCGCAATCGCCTTGCCGCGCTCGGCGCCAGGCAACCAGCGGGTGAAATAGTAGATAACCCCCGGGAAGAAGCCGGCTTCGGCGACGCCCAGCAAAAAACGCAGGATATAGAAGTGGGTTTCGTTCTGGATAAAGGCCATCAGGGTGGCGGTGATGCCCCAGGTGAACATGATCCGGGTCAGCCAGATGCGGGCCCCGACTTTTTGCAGCAGCATGTTGGAGGGCACTTCGAACAGTGCATAGCCAATGAAAAACAGCCCGGCGCCAAAGCCGTAGGCGGCGGC
Source organism: Pseudomonas paraversuta (assembly GCF_904067025.1). Lineage (NCBI taxonomy): Bacteria > Pseudomonadati > Pseudomonadota > Gammaproteobacteria > Pseudomonadales > Pseudomonadaceae > Pseudomonas > Pseudomonas paraversuta. Next base: position 3,100,709 of record NZ_CAJFDA010000001.1, on the reverse strand, counting down.
ACCAATGCCCAGGTCATGCTCCATATGTGAGCGTACAAAGCCGATGTTGACGCGGTCTATGTAATTGACGATGAACATGATGACGAAGAGCGGCAGTACATGCCTCTTCACTTTCTGGATCGCGCGCGCCAGAACAGGATCGTTGGCGGGCGCAGCAGACACGTTGCTGGAAATGTTCACAAATCTGACCCCACTGATTATTTTTATGCGGGTGTGGCTGACCGGTGGCTTGGCCGACCGGTTGACGGACATCATACGAGTTGAGTTTTCGCCTCGCAATGCCCGGAAACAAACCAATAAGTTATAAATGCCCCGTTTGTAATACTTTTAAGTGTATTTACAGGGGGTTAGGCAGGGTTTTAGCGACGGTGTGAAGTTGGGGAGAGCGGAGTGGATCCGGGGTTTTTAAAATTTTGTTGAGTTTTAACAGGGTTGTCATACGAGTTGAGGCCTCTCAGGCTCGAACCAGGTGATAGTATTAAGCCGCCTCAGGTGAAGGGAATAGCCATGCAAGATCAACCGATACGCAAGCGCACGCCGGGTCTGGCCCACGACATCGTGGCCGAACTGACCCGGCAGATTCTGTTGGGGCAACTGGCTCCGGGGCACAAGCTGCCCTCCGAGTCGGTCATCGTCCGCGAGCAGGGGGTGAGCCGTACGGTAGTACGCGAAGCGATTTCCCGATTGCAGGCATCGGGCTTCGTTGAGACCCGGCACGGGATTGGTACCTTTGTTCTTGAACGCGAAGAGCCCCAGGGCATACACCTGACCAGTGCCACCGCCGCCAGCGTGCGCAGCATTCTTGAGTTGCGCATGGGGCTGGAGACGCAGGCCGCGGCCCTGGCTGCGGGGCGGCGCACAGAAGAACAATTGCTGCAGATGCGTCAGGCGCTGGATGACTATCAGAACGCCCTGGCCAATAACGATGGTAGCGTCGAGCACGACCTGCGCTTTCACAAGCTGATTGCCCAGGCCACAGGCAATACCTACTTCACCGACATCATCTGTCAGCTTGGCCGTACGGTCATACCGCGGACCCGGATCAATGCTGACGAGCGCGGTGATGCCGATTTACAGCAGTTGGGGCAAATGGCCGTGCTTGAGCATGAAGCCATCCTGCGCGCCATCCGCCGCCAGGACCCTGATGCGGCGCGTGCGGCCATGCTGCTGCACCTGAGCAACAGCCTGGAACGGATGACGCTGTGATCCAGCGACTACTTCAGCGCCACATCCTGCGGGTTGATTTTCTTCCACCCCTGCAGCACGGCCTGGGCCTTGGGTTCCTCGCCGTTGTCGAGATAGAACTGGATCAACGATAACCGCGCATCGCGAAACGAAGGCTGGCGCTTGAGCAGTTCTTCGAGTTGGGCACAGGCTTTTTCGACCTGGCCACTCTGGTGCAGCGCCACGGCCAGTACATAGCGGTACTGGGGGTTGTCCGGCTCCAGGTTGACGGCCTTTTGCAAGGCTGCCATGGCTGCTTTCGGCTGACCCGCGCGGATCAGCGCCAGGCCCTGGGTGTGTTGCAGCAAGGCCACTTGCGGGTGCTCCTTGAGCGCCGTGTCCAGCAGCGCTGCGGCCTCGGTGCTGCGACCCCCGGCCTCCAGCCATTGGGCCAGGGTCACCAGCGCCGGAAAGAAGTCTGGATCGCGCAGCAGGGCAGCCCGCAGTTTGGGTTCTACCTCATCGGTGCGTCCGCTGGCCTGATACAGCATGGCCAGGTTGAGGTTGGCTTCGGCCCGTTCGGTCAGGCTCAATTGCACCGTTTCGTATTCAGCGATGGCGTTTTCCCAGGCCTGCTGGGCCGCACCCAGGCCATTGCGCGCGGCGCCCAGCAGATTGCGCGCGGCGATGATGCGTACGGCGCGTACCTTGTCATTCAATAGCGGGCTCAACAACGGGATACGTTCCGCCGGCGGCAGGAAGGCACTGACGGCCCGCACTGCGCTCTCACGCACTTGGGGGGCGGGGTCGTTCAGGTCTTTGCTGGCCAGTTTCAACGCGGACTCGCTGGGGTAGTTCGCCAGTTCGCCAAGCAATGTCGCGCGCTGAATCGCCGGCAGATTGCTGCGCCGCAATTGCTCGTACAGCGCCTGCGCTGCACCGGGTCGGCCGCCACGGATCAACCACAGGCTTTCGTCGTAACGGGCGGCCCGTGGCGCATCATGGGCGGTCCACCGCTTGAATTGCTCGCTCACTTTGTCGCCGGCCTTGCCCTGGTGACAGCTCAGACAGGCATCCGGGGTGCCGAGGATTTTCGCCCGTACCGGGTCAGGAATGCTGAAGCTGTGGTCATGGCGAAAATCATTGCCCATATAGAACTTGCCGGGCATGTGGCAATCCACACACTGCGAACCCGGCTGGCCTTCGGTGTGGCGATGGTGCTCGGCAGAGTCGTAGTTCTTCGCCTGCAGCCCTTTGCCGTCGACGCCGGGGATAGCCGCTTTGCCTGCGGGGTTGTGGCATTGCAGACACACTGCATTGCCCGCTGCTTTCAATTCGGTGCTGTGGGGGTTGTGGCAGTTGCTGCAGCGCACCCCCTTGTCGAACATTTTACTTTGCAGGAATGAGCCGTGTTCGAACACTTCATCCTTGATCTTGCCGTCCAGGGCATACAGCTCACGGGTCAAAACGCTGGGCAGGTAGTCGTCCATCAAGGCTTTGCCGACGGTAAAGCCGTCGCCCAGCGGGGCGCGCCGGGCATGGCAGCGGGCGCAGGTTTCGATCTCGACGGTGGCGTCCTTGTCCTTGAGATCGACGTCGAAGCCGGCGTGCTCGAAATCGCCTTTGTTGGCCACTGACAACAGGTGGTTTGAAGCCGGGCCATGGCAGGCCTGGCAGCCGACGCCCAGGCTGTTCCACTGGCTGTTGAAGCTGTTGCTGGCGGCATCGAAGTTGCGCTTGTAGCCGGTGGTATGGCATTCGACGCACATAAAGTTGGCGTTCTGGCTGGGCTTGCTCCAGTGCAGCGGGTTCTTGAAATTCACCCCCTGGCCCGGATACAGGTGAAACCAGCGGTTTTTCTCGGTATCCCACGCTACGCCCAGGGCTTGCAGCTTGCCGTCACCGACCTCGATCAAATACTGCTGCAGCGGTGCAATGCCGAAGGTGTAGGCGACCTTGAAGTCGGCGGGCTTGCCATCTGCCCCCGGGGTATTGACCCAGAACCCGTCACTCTGACGAAAGAAGCGGCTGCTTTCACCCTGGCTTACAAAGCTGACATTGTTGAAGTCGGCCAGCACGGTCTGCGGGTCCGCGACCTGCATCGCAAGCTGGTGATGGGAGCCTTGCCAGTCCTTGACCTGTGAGTCGTGGCAGCCCTGGCACTGTTGCTCGTCAACCATCTGTGCCGGCGGTCTGGCCACCGGTGCCGGCGCTACGACCTTGGGCTCGAACACCACTGGCGTGACGGATTGCGGGCGGTCGAGAAAAAACCATAGCCCTGCGATCACCACCAGCAACAGCGCGGCGATCACAGCAAGCAGGTAACGGCTCATCAGGCTGGAACGCGAATCAGGTTGCTCAGGGGCAACTTTATTTTTAGTTTTAGGCATTACAACTTCCGATGTTTATTGGCCGACAAACCAGCGGTAATAGGGGTTGGCGCCATCGCCATTGATCACTTCGCGGATGTCGCGGGCCCATGCTTCGCGGTCGCCATCATAGGCGTGCAGGCTGGAGCGGTAAAACTGCATGAGGCGTTGCCGGTGTACGTTCAGTCGATCGACAAAAGCCGGTTCGGCATTGAGCAAGTCAGGGGCAGTGTGCAGGTCCAGCAGCGCCGGGAGCACGCGGCTGATCTCCTTGGCCCGCACCCACGGCGCGTACTCGATGCGCGGCTGATCGTCAGTCACCGCTGGCGCATCGCCGGCAAAGCGTTCCAGCCCTGCGCGGTCGGTTACATAGGTGGCCAGCAATGCAGCGCCGGATGCCACGCCCACATCCTGCAGGGCATTGCGTACTCCGGGCTGCTCGAAGCGGGCACTGATGCGCGCAGCGTCCAGTTCAATGGGTTGCATCGAGCCTACCAGGAGCATTTCGTGGAACTCGCTGGTCCACAACGTGGCATAGGGGAATACATCGAGAAAGCTGCGTACCAGTGAGCGCGAGTCGTCGATGTTTTGTGTCGGCAACGGCAGCCACTGGGCCACCAGCCCCTTGGCTTGCAGGCGTTGCGCAGCCAGCTGGTAGAAGTCCCGGGAGTACAGGTTGACCACGCCGGCTGCCGAGGGCGGTGGCGGCTCGAGGGTGATCAGGTCGTAGCGCTGCTCGCTGCGCAGCAGTTCCTGACGACCATCGCGCAAGCGTACCTGGATGCCGGGATCGTGCGCCGCATTGAAGTTGCCCTTGAACAACGATGATGCATTGACCACTGCCGGCAGCAGCTCGGCGACAACCCGCTGTTGCAGGGCCGGATAACTGAGCAGGGCGCCGGCTGTAATCCCGGTGCCAAAGCCGATCACCAGCGCCGAGCGTGGTTCACCGGTATGGATCAGCAGCGGCAGCAGGGCCTGAATCCGCATATAGCGCAGCGACGGCATGGCATCGCCGGTATTCGACACGCCCTGAATGTACAAACGGTGAAAGCGGCGCTCGCCTTTGCCTTGGGTGACCACGGCCACGGTGCCGCCACGGCCTTCTTCATAGAACCCCAGCTCGCCGTTACGCGCCCCAGGGAGCAGGCTGGCAAGGCGGTCCACCGGGGTCAGGCCAGCCACGGCCAGCGCCGCCAGCCCCACGCCAATCACCGCCTGACGATGGCCCTTGCTGACCCGCTGGCCCTGGCGTGTGGCGACCCAGCCCACCGCTGCGGCAATGATTGCCAGCAGGCCCAGGGTGCGTACCAGACCCAACAGCGGGATCAATACGAAACCGCACAAGGCCACCCCGACAATCCCGCCCAGGGTATTGAAGGCCACGACCGCGCCGACATCCCGTCCCACCCGGTGCGGGCCGACACACAGGCGCAGCGCTACCGGAAAGGCGGCGCCCAGCAGCAGTGTGGGGATAAACACGATGCTCAGCGCGGCCATCGCGAAACGTGCACTCATGCCCAGCAGGACACTGCCGCCCATGGCCAGGGCCAGGCTTTCGGCCTGGGTCTGCAGCAGGATCAGCCAGCGCCCGAGCAGGGCGATTTCCAGCAGTGCAACCAGCCCGGCAGCGGCGATCAGCAAGCCGAACACGCCCCAGGGATCGCGCAGGCGATCAACCCGGCGGGCCATCAGGCTGCTGCCGATAAACAGCCCGGCCAGATAGGTGGCCAGCACCACGGCAAAGGCATAGGTGCGGGTACTCATGAATTGCACGATGGATTGCGACCAGACCACTTCGTAGCCCAGCGCCACGCCGCCGGCAATGGCATACAGCACCATGGCCAGGCGCGCCGGTGGCGGATCGTCGGCTTCAGGCGTGGCCAGGGGCGTCGAATAACGGCGCTGCACCAGTAATGCGCCAACCGCCGCGACCAGGTTCAGCAAGGCCGCGGCAAAGGCGCTGCCGCGCACGCCAAGGGTGGCGATCAAGACAAAGGCGCTGAGCAGGGTGCCGACAATCGCCCCGGCCGTGTTGGCGGCATACAGCCGTGCCCCGGCCTGGCCCAGGTGTTGCGGATCGGCCGCCAGCGCCCGTACCAGCACCGGCAGCGTGCCGCCCATCAGTAGCGCCGGCACGCCCACCAGCAGCAGAGGCAACAGCCAGGCCAGCAGGCCGACCTGTTGTTCAAGCCAGGCGAAGGGAGCTGCGGCCATGCTCAGGCCCAGGGTGGCGCCGATGCCGAGCACGGCCACGCCGATCTCAAGCCCGGCATACAGCAACAGGGGTTTGCCCAGGCGATCGGCGAAGCGGCCGAACAGCAGGCCGCCCAGGGCCAGGCCAGCGAAAAAAGCGCTGATGCCGGTGGTGATGGCATATACCTCGACGCCGATCACCAGGGACAGTTGCTTGATCCACAGCACCTGGTAGACCAGTGCTGCAGCGCCGGAGATAAACAGCAACAAGGCAGGCATTAACAATGCCGTGCGACTCAGAGGGGTGCAAACAGTCGCGGTACAAGCTCGGGGAGACGGCATTGCGCAGGGCCTTGTGCAGAAAGAGTTCGGGGGTAATCAGAGATGAACTCAATCCGTGGCCGCTGGCAAGCCAGTGGCCTTGGGAGTGAGGTGCAACCTTTACTGCGCCGGTTGGTTTTTCATTTTCTCGGCGATCTTGGCGTCTACTTCTGCGCGCACTTGATCGACGCTGAAACTGGCCGGTTTCTGGCTAGGCGGGTAGTCAACGAAGGTTTCGAGGAACTTCGCCGCTTTCATGGTTGCCACGCCGGACAAGTAAACGTTTTTAGTGGCCCAGTCGTAATACTGATCGGAAACCACGTCTGCACGTTCGTAGGGGTCCATGCGCAGGTTGAAGATTTTCGGCACCCGCAGGCACACGAACGGTTCGCTCCAGACTTTGAAGCCGCCCGGTGCCCGCTGTTCGCAGAACACCGCCTTCCAGTTGTCAAAACGCATCGACACCAGCATGCCGTCATCGTTGAAGTAGTAGAACTCGTTACGTGCGCCTTTGGGGGCTTGCCCGGTCAGGTAGGGCAGTTGGTTGTAGCCGTCCAGGTGCACCTTGAAGTTGGTGCCGCCGGCCACGGGTGCCCAGCCTTTGAGCAGCTTGTCTTTTACCTCCGTATCGCCGGCGACGGCCAGCAGGGTAGGGAACCAGTCCATGCCCGAGAACATCTCGTTGCTGACTTCCCCGGCCTTGATTTTCCCCGGCCAGCGCACGATGGCAGGCACGCGATAGGCGCCTTCCCAGTTGGAGTTTTTCTCGTTACGGAAGGGCGTGGTGGCTGCGTCGGGCCAGGAGAACTGGTTAGGCCCGTTATCGGTGGTGTAGACCACGATGGTGTTATCGGCGATTTTCAGGTCGTCGAGGGTTTTCAGCAGTTTGCCGACGTCGCCGTCATGCTCAAGCATGCCATCGGCGTATTCGTTGCCGGGCATACCACTCTGGCCCTTCATCGAATCGCGGACGTGGGTAAACAAGTGCATGCGCGTGGTGTTCATCCACACGAAAAAAGGCTTGTCGGCCTGGGCTTGCTTCTCGATAAACGCCTGTGCCGCGGCAGTGGTTTCGTCGTCGATGGTTTCCATGCGCTTGGCAGTCAAGGCGCCGGTATCTTCAATCTTGCCGTCGGCAAAACTGTGGATCACGCCACGGGGCGAAGCGCTCTTGACGAAATCGGCGTCGTCTTTGGGCCAGTACGGACGCTCGGGTTCTTCTTCGGCATTGAGGTGGTACAGGTTGCCGAAGAACTCGTCAAAACCATGGTTGGTGGGCAAGTATTCGTCGCGGTCACCCAGGTGGTTTTTACCGAATTGCCCGGTGGCGTAGCCTTGGGACTTGAGGGCCTGGGCAATGGTGATGTCACGCTTTTGCAGGCCCACCGGTGCGCCCGGCACCCCGACTTTGGACAAGCCGGTACGCAGCGGCGTCTGCCCGGTAATAAAGGACGAGCGCCCGGCGGTGCAGCTGTTCTCGGCGTAGTAGTCGGTGAACATCATGCCTTCTTTGGCAATCCGGTCGATGTTGGGGGTTTTATAGCCCACTACACCCATGGAGTAGGCGCTGATGTTGGTCTGGCCGATGTCATCACCGAAGATCACCAGAATGTTGGGTTTTTCGGCAGCTGCGACAGTGGCCGAGAAAGCCATTACCGAAGCTGCCACCAGTGCCAGAGGGGGCCACCACTTGGTTAATCGAGTCATACATGCTCCTTGTTGGCTTTAGTCGCTTGTGGCGACCGCTTTTATGCAGTCCTTACGGATACTTCTTACTGCTGATTCACAGGGGCGGCGGCTTCGAAGGGATAAATCCGGCGCCATTCAGACGCCATATCGACGATAGTCCAGCCTTGCTGTTTTGCTTCTTCAAGCGCCTTGTCCAGGCGTCCGATTTTTGAGTCCTTGTCATATGCCCATTCGCGTTTGGCGTCGGTGTGATGCACCAGTCCCATCAGGCGCGGGCCTGCGCCGGCGGCGGTCCATTCGAGCATTTGCCGGTCGCCGTCGGAGTTGCCGAATGCCAGGATCGGCCGGCGTCCGATCACGCTGTCGATGCTTTGCGGCTTGCCCGGGCCGTCATCGTTATGGGCGATTTTTGCGGTGCGCAGGATTGACGGCTTGCCGTCCTGGTTCTGGTACTCGGTGACAAAGGTCGAGCCGATCACCTGTTCCGGCGGGATGCCGTACACCTCTTCGGCGAACACGCGCATGAAACCGGTATCGCCGCCTGACACGATATAAGTCTTGAAGCCTTGTTCGCGCAGGTACTGGAGTACTTCGAGCATCGGCTGGTAGACCATCTCGGTGTAGGGTTTGCCGGTGGTCGGGTGGCGGGCCTTGCTGACCCAGGCCTGCACGTTGTTGCGAAACTGATCGGTGGTGAGCCCGGCATGGCTGGCCATGAAGATCTTCAGCAGGCCTTCCATGCCGCCTTCTGCCAGGGCCTTGTGGTCGTTTTCCAGCACCGCCTTGAAGGGTTGCTGGTCTTTCCATTCCGGGTGCTGCGGGGCCATGCGCCTGATCTCGTCGAAAGCGAACAGCTCCTCGAAATACCCCGGTTGTTCGCTCCACAGGGTGCCGTCGTTATCGAACACGGCGATCCGCTCTTCGGGTTTTACAAAGCCTTTGCTGTCGGGTCGGGTCACCGTCTGCACGAACTCGATGATGCTTTTTTTCGACGGGCCGTCGTTCCAGGAGGGCAGCGGTTCTGCGGCCTGGGCGAACAAGGGCAGGGCCAGCAGCAGAGCCAGCACTGTTGAAAACTTGGCGCCGGTGTCTGGTTGGCGATGGCTGTGCACTGGATCGCTGCCTGGTTGCGCGTCAGCGAGTACAGGTTGGTGCATGGTTTTATTGATCATGGGAAGTCCTTGTCGTGACCGGGGTTAAGTGGGCGCAAGCCGTAGGTTTTGCGCGCAGGACGACTACGCAACCAGTGCCTGGCGCGGCGCAGACCCTGAAGCCACCAGCGCCGGCTGAGCAAAGCGGCGGCCGCCAACAGCAGGATGAAAGCGAGGATGAGCAGCGGTTCTGGCAACCGCAACCGGGTTGGCTGGCCCAGTTGCCTGAGGTCCTGAACGATGGAGAACACCGGGCTGTAGCTGCTGTCGGCGCTGGCCTTGAAGTTGACTGCAGGGACCTGGCTCAGTTGTGCCTTGCGGTTGACGCTGTCCCACCACTTGACGCTGATCGCCGGCAGCTGGAAATCACCGCTGCGCTCGATGCGGTAGCTCACGCTGTCGATGCGTTGCCCGCCGCTGAAGTTGCCCCGGCCGTCATCCAGGTTGGTGATCCGCGGGGTTTTCGGGTAAGCGCCAAGCCCCGCTACAGTGCCCGGTTGCGGGGCGGGCAGTGACAGGCCCTGGGCATCGTCAGCTTGCAAGGTCAGGGTGCGGGTAAGGCTGTCGCCAACTTTTAGCGTGCCGCCCTCGGGGCTGATGTGTTGGCTAAAGCGCAGTCTGCTGGCAACCAGCACCGGCTCGCCGGGCTCGAAGCCATCGGGCAGGCTGGCAGTGAAGTGCATTACCGGGGTTTGCGCCGACAGTTCGACGCTGGCCTGCGCCGGGGTGGCGCGAATAGTGAGGGGCGCAATGGTGAAGCCTTGCGCCAGATTCGGGGTGATGCGGTAGGTGTAGCGCAGGCCGGTAAAGGTCTGGCCCTGAAGTTGTTGGCTGAGGTGCTGCGCCTCGCCACCGGGGGGCATGACATCGGTGCCGGCGATGCTCAGCTCCGGCAGCGTGGCGGCGCTGGTGAACCAGCTGTTGGTCAGCACGTCGACCTGCAACTGCAAGGGCTGGCCCACCACCACCGAATCCCCGGGCAGCAGCCGGGTCTGTACGTTTAACAGCGGTACATCGGCATGCACCAGCCCGCTGCACAGCATCAGTGCCAGACAGTAACGGCTCATGGCGCCACCTTCTGACTTGGTGCGCTCTGGTCCTGCAGGCTGAACTTCTGGCGCAGGAAATTGGCCGGCGAAGTGGTGAGGTTTTCCAGCCACTGTTGATCACTGGCGGCCTGGGGGGTTTGCAGCGCTTTGCTCTGGCCCTTGCCCGGTTGCAGGTCGAACTTGATCTGGTCGGGCTTGACCTCGGGGGTGTTCTGTTCGGCGCTGTCGGTGTCTTTGAGCAGGGCCCGGGCCAGCGCCAGGTTGTTACTGGCTTCGGGGAATTGTGGTTGCAGGGCCAGGGCCCGGGTGTAGGCGGCAATGGCTTGATCGAACTTGAAGCGCCGCACATAAATATTGCCCAGGTAGAAGTACGCCTGGGGGGTGTCCAGTCGGGCGAAGCTGGCCAGGGCCAGATCAAAGTCGGCGGCCTTGTAGGCGGCGATACCTTTCCAGTACGGGTCTTCGAACAGGCTGGCCGCTGCCGGGAAATGCTGCTGTTCAAAGGCCCGGCGCCCTTGCTGGTCACGGGTGAAAAAGGCATCGCTCAAGGCATTGGCCTGAGCCGGGGCGGGCTGCAGGGCCAGGCCAACCCCGAGTATCAGGGCGGCGTTCCAGTTCAGGCTCCAGCCCCGTCGCACCGAGAAAAAAGCCAGGATCAGCAGCGGGATGCACAGCCAGTAACCGGCGTCTTTCCAGTGCAGTTCACGCTGTTCATCACTGGCCGCCTGGAAGTGTTGCCGGGCGTGGCCTTCGATCCAGTCCAGATCGTCATCATTGATGGTCAGGCTGCCCAGCGGTGCGTCAGTGGCAGCGGCCAGTTGCTTGAGGGCCGCCTGATCGAAACTGCCCAGTTCGGGGCGGCCATTGCTGTCGGTGCGCGGCTGGCCGTCGGCATTGCGAATAATGCCGCCATTGGTACTGCCTGCAGCGAGTACCAGCACTTGCAGGTTACTGCCCTGCAACTGCTGTTTGAGGCCGTCGAGGCGGGTGGTATCGGCGCCGTCGGTGACCAGCAGCAAGGTGCCGGGGGTGTTTTCTGCCTGCAACAAGCGTTTGGCCTGTTCGATGACCGCGGCCACGTTTTTACCCGGACTGGCAATCAGGTCGGTGGCCAGGGCCTGGATAAAACTGTCCAGCAACCCCGGGTCATCGGTGGCGGGCAATACCAGATGGGCGCTGCCGGCGTAGGCGATCAATGCGCTGCGGGCGCCACTGCGGCGGGCGATCAACTCGTGGAGTTTGTGCTTGCCGGCTTCGAGGCGCGAGGGCTGGATATCGGTGGCATCCATGGAGGGCGACAGGTCGAGGGCGATGATCAGCGGGGCACGGTTTTGCACAAACCCCGGGCGGTCCTGTTCCCAGGTCGGGCCCGCCGCCGCGATGGCGCCGAGGATCAGCAGGGCGGCGGTCAGATGCACCGGGCGCAGGCGATGCTTGTCCTGCGGGGTAATCAGCAAGTGCGCCAGCAGGTGCGGGGCAATGATCGCCCGCAACCGGCGTTGCTGGTCATGGCTGCGGCGCCATAGCCACGGCAGCAGTGCGCCGAACACAATCAGCAGCAACCAGGCCGGGCGCAGAAAGTGCAAGTCATTGAGGTTGATCTCCATTTCAAGCCTCCTCGTGTTGCGCACGCTGGCCGAGGCGCGCAGCCAGCAGTGCCAGCAGATGATAGAGCGCCAGCAGGCTGATGGCGGTGGCCAGCGGCAACCAGAACAGATCGCGCCTGGGTTGATGGCTGAGGGTCTTGACCTGATGCGGGGTGATCCGGTCGAGGGTGGCGTACACCTGATTCAGGCTGTCGCGGTCTTCGGCGCGAAAGTACTGGCCACCCGTGGCCCTGGCGATTTTTTGCAGCGCGCCGAGATCGACCTTGGCTTCGCCATCGGCACTCGGATTGCCAATGCCGATGGTGTGAATCAGCACGCCCTTGGCGGCAGCCATGGCGGCGGCCCGGGCCGGGGGGATCGCACTGTTAGTGTCATTGCCGTCGGTGAGCAGAATCAGTACCTTTTCTTGCTCGTGGGCCTGATCGAGCAATTTCAGGCTGAGGCCGATCGCATCACCGATGGCCGTGTTGGGCCCCGCCATGCCGATGCCGGTGTCCTCCAGCAGCAGTGACAGGCTGGCGTGATCCAGGGTCAGCGGCGCTTGCGGGTAGGCGCCGCTGCCGAACACGATCAGGCCGATGCGGTCGTCCTTGCGCCGCTGGATAAAGTCTTGAACCACCTGTTTGACGGCTGCCAGCCGGTTGATTTTCTGTCCGCCGGCATCGGTAAAATCGGTGGTTTGCATCGATTGCGATATATCGATGGCCAGCATCAGGTCGCGTACCGGCTGCTGACGCTCGATGGGCTTTTCGATCCACACCGGGCGGGCGACAGCCACCACCAGCAATGCCCACACCAGCACATTGAGCAGCAGTTGCCAGGGGTTGTGCCGCGCACCCGAGGTTTGCGGAGCCTGATCGATGGCCCGGCTCATGGCATTGAAGAACGGAACCCGAACCGCGCTGCGGGCTTCGCGGTATTCAGGTAAATAGCGATAGCCCAGCCAGGGAAGTGGCAGCAACAGCAGCAGCCAGGGGTAGTCAAACTGCCACATGATGCTGCTCCACCCAGAGTGCGCAGGTATCGAACAGCTGCTGGCGTTGGGTGTCGGGCAGCGCCAGCAGTTGCTCGTCCGGGGCATAGGCCAGCATTGCCAGTTGCTGGCTGAAATCTTCAGGCAAGGGCTGTGCGCAGTGACTCACCAGAAACCCCTGCCAGGCATCACCTTTGAGGGGGCCGGCGGCTTGTGGTACGGGCATGGAAATAGCCACGCGCTTGAGCAGGGTGGGCAGTTCACGCAGGGCTGTCAGCGGCTCGTCGCTGGCACGCAATTGGGCCAGGCGTTGCAAGGCTTCGCGCCGGTAGCGGTTGCGCCGCCAGTGCCAATACCCCCGTGCCGCCCAGACCAGCAGGCCGGCCAGCAGAAGCCCGAACACCACCCACCAGCCCCAGGTTTGCGGCATATAGCTGATCGGCGCGGGCAGGCCCAGCTCCTGAAGCTGGTCGATGGCGGGGATGTGGGGGTTCATCGATGGGGTCCGCCGAGCTTGCCCAGTTCAGTGCGCAATTGGCTCCGGGCATCCTGTGCGGTGCTGAACATCATCAGTGGCACCTGGCTGCGTCGCAGCAGGCTGGCGACCTCTTTAAAGCGGCCGCTGAAAAAGTCGCCCAGGGGCTGGCGTACATGTTGATGCTGCACCGCCAGTTCCATTTGCAACTGGCCCTGGGTCACCAGCAGGCGAGCGTTGTCCGGCAGGTTGAGCGCCAGTGGATCATAGACCTGCATTGCGATGACATCGTTATGCACGGCCAGCTGGCGCAGCAACTGCAGGGTGCGCGGCCCGGCACCGGCGAAGTCGCTGATCAGGCAAATCAGATGATCGTGCCCGGCCACTGCGAGGCAGCGTTGCAGCACCTTGTCCAGCTGGTCGGCGTCTTCGCAGTCGGGCAGGGCGCTATTGAGCTGCTGGTTCTGCAGGGCGATTTTGCTGCACAGCATTTCGACCCGTTTGCGGCTGCGCAGCGGGGCGATGCTGTCGATCCCCTGGTCGTTGAAGACCAGACCGCCGACCCGGTCACCGGCGTTGAATACCATCCATGCCGCCAATGCCCCCAGCTCGGCGGCGATGGCGGATTTGAAGCTGCGGCTGGAGCCAAAAAACATCGACATGCGCTGGTCGACCAGGATCAACGCCGGGCGGTCCCGTTCCTCGGTAAAGGTGCGTACCACCGGTTTGCCGGTGCGCAGCGAGGCGCGCCAGTCGAGGTGGCGCAGATCATCGCCGGGCTGGTAGCGGCGCAACTCATCGAAATCCAGGCCGCGCCCGCGCAAGCGCGAGGCATGGCTGCCCGAGAGGATGCTGCCCTGGGGCTGGCGGGCGACAAAACTCAACGCCCGGGCCTTGTGCTCCAGCGCCATTAATTGCCCCAGCGAGACATACACAAGCCCGTCGACATCCTGTTGTAGAGCCTGCATCGGTTTGCTCCTCAGGCGGGGATCGCGACTTTAGCGAGAATCCGGTCCAGCACCTGATCGGCGCTGACGCCATCGGCCACCGCGTCGTAGCTCAGTTGCAGGCGGTGGCGCAGCACCGGATGGACCACGGCGCGCACGTTGTCCGGCGAGACAAATGCCTGGCCGCGCAGCCAGGCATCAGCACGGGCGCAGCGGTCCAGGCCGATACCACCGCGAGGGCTGGCACCGATGCTGATCCAGCGGGCCAGATCAGCGTCGTAATCGGCGGGGTGGCGGGTGGCATTGATCAGGTCGATCAGGTAGCTATCAATGGCCGGGGACACGGCCACTGCGCTGACCTCACGGCGGGCAGCGAAAATGACGTCCTGGCCCAGGGCGAAGCCGGCTGCGGCTTCGCGGGTCGTGCCCTGGGCCTGTTCTTCACCGCGCAGCATGCGCAGCACCCGGGATTCATCCGCGGGCATGGGGTAGTCGAGCACCAGCTTCATCAGAAAGCGGTCCATCTGCGCTTCCGGCAGCGGGTAGGTGCCTTCCTGTTCGATGGGGTTTTGCGTGGCCAGTACGATAAACAGTTCCGGCAGGGCATGGCTGTTGCCGGCCACGGTGATCTGGCGCTCTTCCATGGCTTCAAGCAGGGCGGCCTGGACCTTGGCCGGTGCGCGGTTGATCTCGTCCGCCAGGATCAGGTTGCCGAACAGCGGTCCCGGCTGAAACATGATCTGGTTTTGTCCGTTGGCCTGATGCAGCACCTCGGCGCCGGTGATGTCCGAGGGCAGCAGGTCGGGGGTGAACTGGATACGGCTCATCTTTGCGTCCAGGTGCTTGGCCAGCGCCTTGACCGTACGGGTTTTAGCCAGCCCCGGCAGGCTTTCGAGCAGCAGGTGACCGTTGGCCAGCAGGCCCACGACGATCTGGCGAATCACTTCATCCTGACCCAGTACCGCTTCGCCAACGCTGGCTTGCAGAGCATTCAAATCGTTGAGCACTGTCATATGACATTCCTTGCCTGAGCACCATTACCAGGGCGCGGGGACCACCACAAACTGCACATTGCCGCCCACGTAGCGCGGCTGATACCAATTGGGCCCGCAATGCTGATACGCCACGTTGTTGGCCACCACCGAAACGCAATCGGCAGGCACGCTGGACACATAGGTGCCAATGGCTATGGCTGTTGCCGTGGCTGCGCCAATGACGGCGGCGGTTGCCCACGGGTTGTACCAGCCATCGGGATGCGGTCCCGGTGGATAGGGGCCAGGCCCGTAATGGGGTCCCGGCGGTGGATAAGGATGCGGCCCTGGCGGCGGGTAAGGGTGCGGCCCCGGGCCGGGTTGCGGATAAGGATGGGGTCCCGGTTCGGGATGGGGCTGCGGATGGGGCCCCGGCTGTGGCGGATGCGGATGCGGTTGGGGGTGCGGGCCCGGCGGCATGGGGCGCGGAGCCGGCTGCGGGTGACCGCCGCCCTGGGGGAAGTTGTGGGGCACGACGAAGGTCCGGGCGCCGCCACCGCTACGCATCTGCCAGGCCTGGGCGAGGGAGGTGTGCAGCAGGCTGAGGCTGAGCAGGCCACAGAGCAGCCAATGGGTGTTTTTCATGGCTGTTGCTCCGCGCCGGATTGAGCGGGTGCCCATTGCAGCGGTACTTCTTGAGCACCGGCGGGCGGCACGAACTCGAAACTTTTAGCGTTGAGCGGCGGGTTCAGCTGCCAGCTGAAGTCCACGCTGTGGCGCGGCTGTTCGGGGATGTCACGGCGGCTGATGATCAGGCGGCAAGGCAAGGGTTGTTCGCCCTGGCGCAGCCACAACTGCCAGTCGATATCGTCCTGGCGCAGTGCGTAATGGTCACAGCGCTGACCGTCGAGGGTGTCGCTGCCAATCAACAGAGCCGAGCGCAGACCGGCCTGCCTGGCGGTGTCGGCATTCCAGCGAAACAGGTCCGCCAGGGGCAACTCGATTGCGTAGCGCTCGTGCAACTGGTCGATCAGCGCATCGATATTGGCGGGCGCCGGTGCCCGGGCATAGTAAGTGCCGGGGCTCTGGTAAAGGGTGAAGGTCTTGCCGTTGTAAAACAGACTGCGCTGCAGGTCCTGGTTGTCGATCGAAATCTGCAGCTTGTCGGGCTGTTCGGCCAGCAAGCGGGTGGTATGGCGAAACTCGACGGTCTGGCCGTTATCCAGCACCTGGTCGGTCTGACTGCGGGCCTCAACCGCAAATTGTTTGAGGCTGCGCAAGTAACTGCCCATCCGTTGCAGCGCCTTTACGGCTGCGGGTTCAATGGACGCAGGCTGCGTGGCGCAGATCTGGCCGCTAAACACCAGGAGCAGGCCCAGCAGGGTGTTACGCACAATAGGCATATTCGATATCTCTACCAGACGTACTGCAGGCGCACAGTCCAGGTCGCGACATCCGGCGAGCCGGTGCGCTCCGAGACGGTATCGGTGTAAGCCAGCAAACCGCCGAATTGCGGCGACAACATAAAGCCCATGCTGGCGCCGACCAGGGTGTTTGCCTGCTTGTTGTCCTGCCAGTCGCCGTCGATTCTGGTTTCGCCGCCGGCACTGTAGGTGGCGTCCAGAGAAGCCCAGAGGGCAGGGTTGATGGTGTAGCTGTAGTGCCCCTCGACGGCATACAGCGGCTTCTGCTCGAGCTTGCCGTTGCCCTGGTATTCGTCGTTGTCGCCGTACAGCGAGACCCAGGTATTGACCTCCAGCCAGGTCGGACCGAAAGGGGTGCCAAAGCCGATTTCCGGTTTGAACACCCACCGATTGGCGCCGATGTTGATCACCTTGTTTTTATCGTAATCACCGGTTGGTGTGGTGATCCACAGTGCGCCGGTGAGGAAGGTCTCGGGCTTCCACCTGGCAAATTCTTCCTTGCTCAGGGCCGGGCCGCCGAAGATGTTGTGCACCAGCACCACCTGGGTGTCGCCCATGCCGCCGTTGTGCTTGGTGCCGCTAAAGAAGCGCGCATCATCGAACGATGCCGAAATATCGGCATAGGGCTGCAGAATCTGGATCGCACTGTTGCGACCGTCCACCGCAAAGGAGCGGGCGTAACGCATGATGTAGACGTCAGCATTAAGGGACAGGCCGTCGATGGGCAGAGAGGTGTCAATGGGGGTGTTGGTGTCAATGCGGCTGTAATAGCCGAACAGCATGTTCAAATCGGTCGGCAGGTTTTGCCAGTCGCGGGCGTTATCGGTGTAACCCAGTATCGGCACCAGGGCCAGTGTCCACGCGGTGTAGCTGGCCTTGCGGGCGGTGGTTAACCCCATTGCATTGCTCCTTCACCGCTCTATGGCGTTTTGTCGACCGGCACCCGAATGGCACCAGTGCTGGTTATGCGCCGGGCAGGGTGAATGCGCGGATCTGATAAGCGGTTTTAGAGTAATTGTTCTAACTTTCGTGTTGTGCGCGGAACACGGGATGAAGCTAGCAGTAACTTGCTGTTTCGCCAGTTGCGGGGCATAAATCCGCCGCTTTCATGATCTGCATCACGTTTTGGCTCTTTACCCGGGTGTCACTGTGATGGGCGCTTTTTGCCAGGGTATGGATCCGGGCGCTAAGCCAGTCAGGCAGCGTGTTATCGTGCTCAACTTTTCGAGGGGATTTGCAATGCGATTACTGATCGGTGCCTTGGGCGTGGCGATGCTGGCCGGCTGCGTTTCACCTGCAATGAATGATGCCCGCAGCAAAAGCCCGACCCGGGTACTGGCTTCGGCCAAACCGACCCCGCTGGTGGCTGAGTGCATCAAGTTCTCGTGGCAGAACGAAGGGGTGTTCGGGGTGGATGCCAGCGCTTATATCAACTCCGGCAAGTCCGGCAAGTCCGGCGAACTGACGGTTTACACCCGTGACGCCAGTTCCTTTGCCGATCTGGTGCCGCAGGGCACGGGCACGGCAGTCAGTTATTACGCCAAACAGCCGGACGACAGCGCAGCCATGCGCCGTATGGCGATGCTGGCGACATGTCTGTAACCCGGCTGTAACGGATGGACCTGAGACAGGGCTTTGTCCTCACCCGGCATTGGCACGACACGCCGTCGGGCATTGAGGTCGAATTCTGGCTGGCCACCGATGACGGGCCGCAGCACGTGCGCCTGCCTTATCAGACTGCAGTCATGTTTATCCCGGCAGCCCAGCGTTCTCAGGCGCAGGCGTTGCTGCAGGATGAGCCCGGCATTGAGTTTCGTGAACTGGCGCTACAGGATTTTCAGTCACGCCCGGTGCTCGGTATTTATTGCCAGCAGCACGCCCGCCTGATCGATAGCGCCCAGCGCCTGCGGCGTGCCGGGGTCGAGGTGTTCGAGGCCGATATCCGCCCCCCGGAGCGCTTTTTGATGGAGCGCTTTATCACCGCACCGGTGAGCTTCGGCGGCACCTGTGCGGCTGACGGGCCGCTGCGCAATACCCGGATGAAGCCCCATCCCGACTACCGGCCGCATTTGCAACTGGTGTCCCTGGACATCGAAACCAGTGCCCATGGCGATCTGTACTCGATTGCGCTGCAGGGCTGCGGCCAGCGTCAGGTGTATATGCTGGGCAAGGCCACCGAGGCCGATGCGGCGGTGGATTTCGACCTGGAGTTCTGCGCCACCCGTGGCGAGTTGCTGCAACGTTTGAACCAGTGGATGGCCCTGCACGACCCTGACGCGATCATTGGCTGGAACGTGGTCCAGTTCGACATGCGGGTGTTGCACGAGCATGCCCGGCGTCTGGGTATTCCCTTGCTGTTGGGCCGCGGCGCCAGCGAGATGCAGTGGCGCGAGCACGGCACCCGCAACAACCACTTCTTCGCCAGTGCCGCGGGCCGGCTGATTATCGATGGCATTGAGTCGTTGCGCTCGGCGACCTGGTCGTTCCCGTCCTTCAGCCTGGAAAACGTTGCCCAGACCCTGCTGGGTGAAGGCAAGGACATCAGTACGCCGTACCAGCGCATGGACGAAATCAACCGCATGTTCGCTGAGGACAAGCCCGCGCTGGCGCGTTACAACCTCAAGGACTGCGAGCTGGTGACGCGGATTTTCGAAAAAACCCAGCTGCTGACCTTTTTACTGGAGCGGGCCTCGGTGACGGGGCTGGAGGCGGATCGCAGCGGCGGCTCGGTGGCGGCGTTTTATCATTTGTACATGCCGCTGATGCACCGACAGGGTTTCGTTGCCCCCAATGTCGGAGACAACCCGCCCCAGGCCAGCCCCGGTGGCTTTGTGATGGAGTCCCGGCCGGGCCTGTACGAATCGGTGCTGGTGCTGGATTACAAAAGTCTGTACCCGTCGATTATCCGCACCTTCCTGATTGACCCGCTGGGGCTGGTGGAAGGGTTGCGTGAACCCGGTAACGAGACCTCGGTGCCGGGCTTTCGCGGGGCAAGGTTTTCCCGGACCCGGCACTGTTTGCCGGCCATTATCGAGCGGGTAGCCAATGGTCGCGAGGTCGCCAAGCGGGAGAAGAACGCCCCCTTGTCCCAGGCGCTGAAAATCATCATGAATGCGTTCTACGGGGTGCTGGGCTCCAGCGGCTGCCGCTTCTTCGACACCCGGCTGGCGTCGTCCATTACCTTGCGCGGGCACGAAATCATGCTCAAGACCCGGGCTTTGATCGAAGCCCAGGGCTACAGCGTGATTTATGGCGATACCGATTCCACCTTCGTCTGGCTGCGCAGTGAGCACAGTGAGGCCGATGCGGCCCGTATCGGACGCGAACTGGTGCAGCACGTCAACCAATGGTGGCAGGCCCATGTGCGTGACGAGTACGGGCTCAGCAGTGCGCTGGAGTTGCAGTTCGAAACCCACTACAGCCGATTTTTGATGCCGACCATTCGCGGGGCCGAAGAGGGCAGTAAAAAACGCTATGCGGGGCTGGTTGCGCACGCGGACGGGCGCCGGGAGATGGTCTACAAAGGGCTTGAAACCGTACGCAGTGACTGGTCGCCGCTGGCCCAGCAGTTTCAGCAGGCGTTGTACCTGCGCATCTTTAATCGCCAGCCGTATCAGGACTACGTGCGTGACTTTGTGCGCAGTACCCTGGCCGGGGAGCATGACGAGCTGCTGATCTACCGCAAGCGCTTGCGCCGGCAGCTGAGTGACTACGAGCGCAACGTGCCGCCCCATGTGCGGGCCGCGCGGCTGGCGGACGAGTACAACGACCGGCAGGGGCGCCCCCGGCAATACCAGAACGGCGGCACCATCAGCTACGTGATCACCCTGGCCGGCCCCCAGCCGTTGGAGAACCGCACGGCCGGGCTGGATTACGATCACTACCTGACGCGCCAGCTACAACCGGTGGCGGACGCGATTCTGGCGTTTGTCGACGATGATTTCAGCGCACTGGTGGGCGGGCAGCTGGGCTTGTTTTAAGCGTCGCTGGCCGGGGTTGCCTTGGACTTGGCGCGGTCTTTGGCGGCCTTGGCTTCGGCGGCCAGGCACTCCAGGCAAAACTGTTCGGCGTAACTCATGATGATCTCGGTGGTATCACCCTTGATGGTGCGCGAACCGGCAAGGATGTAGCGCATGCGCTTTTCCGTCACGCCGATGCGCTGGGCGATCCAGGCCGGAGTCTGGCCAATGCGGTCCACCAGCTTGTTGGCGTATTCGGTGGAGTGGTTGTAGCGTTCAGCGTTGGGAAACATAGGGGTTCCATGGGGCGGGAATTAAAGCCGGACGGCAGGTTACTCCTTTTCTTCGCGCCCTGCAGTTGCGTAGTCGCGTCAAGGTCTGCTGCGCAGTCCATCGCAGCTTCGTGACTCGTCAGCGACCACTGACCTTATGAACTAGAGTTCCCCCCAAACCAACAGACACGAGAGGGATCTACATGACTGCGCTGGACGTTTTTTGGGTGGGGCTGGGAGGTGGCCTGGGCTCGCTGCTGCGCTGGTGGATCGGGCTGCGGGTCGGGCAGTTTTATAAAGGCAAATTTCCGTTGGGCACGTTTCTGATCAACGTCAGCGGTGCCTTTGTTATCGGCTACCTGAGCATTCTGTTTGCCGTGGACTGGCGCGACCGTTATGGCGATGTAATGAATGCTGCCGTGCTCACCGGCATTCTCGGTGGCTATACCACGTTCAGCAGCATGCAACTGGACGCCTCCAAACTGGCCAACGCCAGGGACCGTGCACTGGCTGGCGGCTATCTGATCATTTCGGTACTGGTGGGTCTGGCCGCTGCCGCATTTGGCGCCTGGCTGGCGCGCTGACAAGGAGCAGGGAATATGCTGAATCTGATTATTCTGATTTTCGTCGGTGGGGCATTCGGTGCCATGTGCCGCGAGTTTGTAATGCTGTCGATACCACGCCTGGCCGACGGTTTTCCCATGGATATTTTTGTCGCCAATATCGTCGCGGCATTCCTGTTGGGCGTCGCCACTTCGCTGTTCAAGAGCAACCGGATCAATCAATACGTACACGTAATGATCGGCACCGGGATCATGGGCGGGCTTTCTACTTTTTCCAGTTTTGTATTCGGTGCGGTGGAGATGATGAAAGATCCGGGCGGGGTGCTGCTATCCATCTGCTATCTGGTGGCCAGCCTGGTGGTAGGTTTTGCCGCGGTTGAACTGGGCCTGTTCGCCGGAGCCAGGGTTAAACCATTGCCAGCGACAGATTAAAGCCCTGACCCTGCAGGAGCGGGCTTGTTCGCGATCTTTTGATCCTGAAAAGCTCGCTCCTGCAGTTTCAGCCCGGGTCAGGCCAGGGAAGTACGTTTGCCAAAGAACATTTCGGTGATCAGGTCCTTGTTGATTTCATCCCCCTCAAGGGTGCGTACCAGCAACTCACTGCCCAGCAGCGGCAACGACAGCACCATGGTCGGGTTGACGCGTTTGACCTTGGGCATGTTCCGCGTTTCATTGACCAGCGCGATGATCTGGGTGTCGTCACCGGCTATTTCCTTGGCCGCCAGAATTGTGAAGACGTTTTCGGCGTCACTGTCGCACAGGGTCACGATGTACTTGGCATCCGCAGCCCCGGCCAGTTTGAGGGTGGCTACCGACGATGGATCACCTTCAATGATGTCGGCCTTTTCCGGTAGCTCGTGCTGGCTGCCGGTGGCGCACACAACGGTGACATGCTCACCACGATCGCTCAGGCCCTTGTAAATGTTCTGGGCCAATGAGCCGACGCCGACAAGGATGTAGTGATTTTTACGGGCCATATGGGTAATCCTGCCTTTAACGATTCGTTGGATGTTGTTGCTGATCAGCGGGCCGGCAATGGACGCCACCGAGATCGCGAAGATGGTGATGCCCAGAATGATCACCGTCAGGGTGAAAAAACGCGCATCGGTGGTGTGCGGCACTATGTCGCCAAAGCCTACGGTGGACATCACCACAATGGCGAAGTAAAACGCCGACGGCAGATCTGTCACCGCCGGTGCGAACTCTTCGCCCAGGTAAAGCGTGCCCAGGGTGCTGTAGACAATCAGCGAGGCGATGCTGACCACTGCAAAGAAGCTGCCGGTGGCCAGGCTGTAGTGGTCAAACCGGCGCCAATAAAAGGCCAGTACCGCAATGGTGAAGATCGAGAAGAAGGTGATGCCGCCGGGCTTTTTCAGAATGAAAAAATCAACGCAAACCGTAGCCACCAGCAGCAACAGGGCGAAGAACCAACTGATGCGGGACTTGATCAGCAGCCCCAATGACATCAGCACCAGAACAAAGCCCACCACGAACCCGGGTATTTCCAGCAAGGCCAAAAAGCTTAGCGCCTCCTTCCAAGTGTCAAATGAGCCACCAGCCTCATTGGAGTGCGCAACCCCCCGTTGCAGCACCGGCAAGAACAAGAGAAAGCCATTGATGGCCACCAGCAAGGCGACCCCGTAGGCAAAGGAAAGCCGATTTTTTACGTCCTGTAATAAAGTCATAGTACCTACGACGCGTCTGTTGAGAGGTGGATGGATTTTAGGCCAGGTTTCGCAGGCTGCCCGCAGCAGGCCCGCACTGTGACAAATTTCATCAGGTATTGGCTCCCAGTTGGTCGTAACCGCGCAGATAGTAGTTAAGGCCCGAGATCAGCCAGCACAGCACAAACATGCCGATGATCCAGTAGCCAATTTGGCCGAAGTTTTCGTTGATGGCATTGATCGGGGTCCAGATCCCGCCGGTTAATTCAAGCTTGTCGGCGATCAGGCCCAATGCTTCGATCCCGCCGATAAACAGGGCCACCACCACCGAAGCGGCGGTGATGGTGATGTTGTAGTAAAGCTTGCGCACCGGTTTGGAGAAGGCCCAGCCGTAGGCGCCGATCATCACGAAGTTGTCCAGTGAATCGATCAGGGCCATGCCCACCGCAAACAGCACCGGGAACACCATGATCGACCACAGGCTGATGCCGTGTGAGGCGCTGGTGGCACTGATACCCAGCAGGCCGATCTCGGTGGCAGTGTCGAAGCCCAGGCCGAACAAAAAACCAACCGGGTACATGTGCCAGCTTTTATCCACCAGATTGAACAGCCGGCCAAAGATCCGCGCCATCAATCCACCCTTGTTGGCGACCAGCAGGTCGAGTTCTTCGGGGGCCAGTTGCTGGCCGGCCTTGACCTGTTTGAACTTCTTGTACACCGACAGCAGGATCACCAGATTGAGCAGGCCAAACAGCAGCAGGAAGGCGGAAGAAACCAGGGTGCCAATCAGGCCGCCGGTTTCATGGAACCAGGCCATGTCGTCCTTGAATGCCATGGCTGTGGCTGCAATGGCGAAGGATGCCAGCACCACGATGGTGGAATGTCCCAGGGAGAACCAGGTACCCACGGCAATGGGTTTTTTGCCTTGTTGCATCAGCTTGCGGGTGACGTTGTCGATGGCGGCAATGTGGTCTGCATCCACGGCATGCCGCAGGCCGAAGCTGTAAGCCAGTAACGCGGTGCCCATCAATACCGGGTTGGCGCCGAACTCGATAAAAGCCCAGGCCCAGGCAAGCAGGTTGGCAGCGATCAGGCCGATCAATAAATAGATGGCGCGCCGCGTCGTGCTGGACGACTCGATAGCGGGCGCTAACCGGGCGATAGCTGTCATTGAAAAATTCCCTGTAAAAGTCGGGCGTTATTGACGGTGATGCGGCATCACATCCTTGTTCGGGACCAGGAATAGCCATGACGCCAGAACAAACGGCATGGTCAGGGTCGGGATGCCAACGGGTGCCAGTAGCGTATTCAAGGCGCCCTGTACAAATACAGTGAAAATCACCCCGATCAGGGTATAGATCAGCACGCGCCGGCTGGGCTTGTTGAAGGTCGAACCCAGGGCGATGGCCGTCAGTACGGCACTGAATGCATACATCCCGTTATTGACGCTGGTGTGTTCGGCCTGCAGCACCGTGGCCACCAGAATCGCCAGCAGCGAACCGCACAATCCAAACACTGCGGCCCATACCGAGGACACCGCCAGCCCCGCCAGCAGCAGCACGCTGCCAATGACACTGCTGAACAGGAACACTTCGGAAATGCCGTAGAAGGTGCCATCGACCAAATGGATGCCGTCGAACAGGCTGCTGTTCACCGCGACCAGCTCATGGGGCAGGTTGGGTACCGGCAAGACGCTGCTGTTCAGGCCGCCAAAGGCATAGCTGGCCAGTAACATGATCCAGGTCACCAGCACGAAAGGGGCGGTAAGGGCGGCGACTTTCCACGTCTTGAGAATGTCGGCGATGCAAATCATGACGATCACCGAGACCATGCTGCCGAGGATGATGCACAACCAGAGCGCCGGTGTGACATCCAGAAATGTTGGCAAGGCTGCCCCCACCAGGCAGCCGTTATAGCCATACAAACCGGCTTTCCAGGATTTACGGTCCTTGAGGTTCAAGCCGGTAAGGGTAGCAACCACAGTACCCAGTACCGCGCCATAGGCCACCGCGGGGTTGCCCTCACCATAGGCACCGACAAAAATCGCGGCAAAAAACAGCAGTCCGGTCAGCGGATTGTTCTGGAACATGACCTGGGCACAACCGCGCAGGGTAACGTCTATGAACTCCAGAAAGACGTTACCTTGGGTCAGCTGTGACCACTTGGACGTAGGGGCTGATGCAGCATCCATATTGACTCTCCCGATTGTGCACTTGGCCAGATCCATCGCAAGGGGAGCCGGCTTGCCAGCGAAAGCATCACTGCGCAGTGTCAGTCAAACCGCTTTGCCTTTATCGCGGGCAAGCCGGCCCCCACAGGATCCATTTGGTATTTCCTATCGCCACAAAAATTGCGGTTGCAACGTCAGGCCCAGAATCTCTTCACGGGCGACTTTCCAGAACTCGCGCACCTGCGCTTTGACTTCACCGCTGTCATTGCCCAGCACTTTGAAAATCAGCCCGCAGTTGTTTGGCAAGCGGGTGACACCGCTGGCAATTCCTGCCTCCATGTCGAAGATCGCAGGGACGCGCTCGACTATCCGGTCGTGATGCTCCTTGGGGGTCAGCAACACGACGTTGCCGAACACATCGAAGGTTTGCATGACGCCGATGGCGTCCAGGCTTTCCTCTTTCGGTTGCAGAATGTACTTCTCGACAAACAGTTCCTTGCCTTCAAGGTTTTCGGCCGTGACCCGTGAGGAATACACGTCAAAGCCGAAACGCTCGTCGACATGGTGATACTTGCGTCCCGACATCAGGATTTCGCAGTAAATCGCCGTAGCCGTAGGGTGGATACTGATTCTGGTTTCGGTGATAAACCGCGCATTGCGATGGGGGATCAAGGGATCGGGCATGAACTCCAGGTAGCCATCTTCTTCAACCCGAAAATTCTGGATTTGCGAGGCGTAGTTGGCGTTCATCGAGTGCACTTTGGTCGCCGACTGGGTGGTGACGTGCCCGCAGGCACCCACCCCGACATTGACATCAGTGGCCAGGCGATCGCCCTGCAGGATGCAGCCCGAGGTCGAAATCATGGTCACGCAGGGCAGTTCGGGCATTATTTCGTCCCAATACAGTGCCCGCTGCACCAGCGACGGAACCCGCCGCTCCATGTCCGCCAGCACGCTGCGGTTACCGCGTTTTTCAAAACCAAGGCGCAAGTAACCACTTTTGCCGACGGCGCCGCTGCTCATTTGCGGCGGCTCGTCCTGATACTGCGCAAGCTCCGGCGCATCGTTACCCAATGAGTGAGCGCGAAGCCTTGAAGGGTTGTTCACGATCTGGCATTGGGCTGTCATGCAGTGACCTCACTCTTGGCCGCCGGTTTCTGGGCGAACAGGAACATGTGTTCGATCATGTCCACCAGCTCTTCGATGCCCTGGCCGGTCTTGCAGTTGGTGAGGATATAAGGGCGGTTGCCACGCACCACCTTGGTGTCGCTTTCCATCACATCGAGGCTGGCGCCGACGTAGGGTGCCAGGTCGATTTTGTTGATGATCAGAATGTCCGCCTGCACCAGTCCCGGGCCGTTCTTGCGGGGGATTTTTTCGCCTTCGGCCACGTCAATCACGTAGATGTAGAAGTCGGCCAGGGCCGGGCTGAAGGTCAGGGTCAGGTTGTCGCCACCGCTTTCGATCATGATCAGGTCGCTGTCCGGAAACTTCTCTTCCATTTCCTCGACTGCGGCAATGTTCATGCTCGGATCTTCACGCACTGCGGTATGCGGGCAGGCACCGGTTTCGACCCCCAGAATCTTGTCTTCGTCGAGGATGCCTTTGAGCGTGCGCTTGACCTGTTTGGCGTCTTCGGTGGTCACGATGTCGTTGGTGATGATCAGCGGCTTGTAGCCACGGTTGATCAGGATCGGAGTGATCACTTCGATGATCGCGGTTTTACCAGAGCCGACCGGGCCGCCAATACCAATGCGAGTAATCTTTTTCACGATAAATTCCTTAACAAAAAATTGAAGCTGATTCAGCGTCGACTCAGGTCAGCGCTGTTGATCCGGATTCGCTTGCAGCATCAGTTCATAAATAGCCGCACGTGGGCTTTGACGTGGACGGCAGCCAGCACGTCGACAATCGGCACATAGGACGACATTTGCTCGATATCACCGATTTCGGCGATGTCGCAGAACGCTTCAATGTCGTGGTTGAGTTCGAACAGGATGTGCTGGGTGTCCAGGTGCGTGACCCGCATCAAGCGCATCGCGGCGCTGAGAATGGTCATGGCCACACCGTACTGGTGCATCACCACCACCTCGCGGGCGCCAATGCCCTGGGTCGACATCACTACCGCCTGGGTGACGGGGTAGGTGCCCGCTGCATTACCGGCCTTGATCTGCTCCAGCCACCAGCGCACCAGCGGTTTCTCGACGACATGGATCGACATTTCTGCCAGTTTTTTGCCCATGCGCGTGGCCATCAACCGGCTTTCTTCGTTGAGCTTGCGGTTATTTACGGCCCAGTCGGCGCGCAAAATTCCGTCACGATCATCATTGCTGGCCGCGCGGTGGGCGGCGACCACGCCCATGCCATCACAACTGGCCGCTTGTTTGAGGGCGGTGAGGACAAAGCCTTTGAGGGTCGCGACATCGTGGACGATGCCTTTCTGAATGGCGGATTCAACGCCGTTCGAGAACGAAAAGGCACCCACTGGCAATACGGAATCGCCAAACTGCATGATGCGAATTAGATCAGATGCGTTCATCTAGGCGCCTTCTTGCCGGATTTAATGCTTATGGTCGTGATCGTGGTGCGAGTGGCCGTGGTCATGCCCGTGACTGTGGCTGATACCGTCGCCATGGCTGTGCAGGCCCTGGATCTTGAGGGCGGCAGCATCGAGCTTGTCTTGCGGGCTGGCAACGTGAACGTGGGTGTCGGTTTCTTCGGCGCCACCAAACAGCAGGCGTGCTTCGGAGGTGGTGAGCTTGGGCAGGATCTCGGCGCCGCCAATAAAGGCGTACGGCAGATGCTGGAAGCCGTGGGTGCGCATCACCGAATCCATCATTTTGGTTTCGACCGTGAGCGGGATGTACACCTCGTTGTTCTTGGTCACCGCTTTCCAGTGCTGGTTACCCAGGGCGTGGCCCAGCTCGAAGCTGGTTTTGATCAGTACGTCCAGGGGCTGTTTTTTCAGCTCCTTGAGGTCAATCACCATCACGTCGCGCAGGTTCAACTGCACCACCACGGCGGTGCGCGATGGTTCATCCCACATCAGTACATCGCCATCGGACAACACTACGTTGCGTTCCAGCGAAATCCCCAGATCGAGCCCGCCGATACTGGTGCGCCGGCAGCGGCTTTTTTGCGCTTCACGCTGATCAAGCACCAGCAGGTCGACGTTGGCGCCTTCCAGTTTCTGTTTCCAGACCGGGTCTTTCTTGGCATTGCCCAGAATGTGTTCAATCAAAATCACGTTGCAAACTCCTTCCTTGATTGTTACGGACCACACCCTGCGGGTGCCGGGCCTGGCGACACAGACGCAACTGCGTGGTCTGCATCGCCGGGCCGGCTCCCACAGTCTCAGCCAAAGAAATAACGCTGGTTCATCGCGGCCGTATCTATGGGTTTGCACGTGGCGTGCACGCCATCGACCTTCACGGCGAAGGTTTCCGGATCGACCTCGATATGCGGGGTTTTATCGTTGCGCACCAGATCCCTTTTGGAGACGGTCCGGCAACCGCGCACCGCCATCACCTGACGCTCCAGCCCGGCTTTTTCCTTGACGCCGTCATCCACCGCTGCCTGGGAGACAAAGGTCACGCAGGTGTCTTGCAGGGTTTTGCCCTGGGCGCCAAACATCGGGCGGTAGTACACAGGCTGCGGGGTTGGCAGCGAGGCGTTCGGATCGCCCATGGCGGCCCAGTTGATCATGCCACCCTTGATCACCAGCTTCGGTTTGGCCCCGAAGAAGCGCGGGTCCCACAGCACCAGGTCGGCCATTTTGCCGACTTCCACCGAGCCCAGCACGTGGCTGATGCCCTGGGCGAGAGCCGGGTTGATGGTGATTTTGGCCACGTAACGCAGCACCCGGAAGTTGTCGTTGTCGGCGCTGTCTTCCGGCAGCTTGCCGCGGGAGGCTTTCATCGCGTGGGCGGTCTGCATCACCCGCAACCAGTTTTCACCGACCCGGCCCATGGCCTGGGAATCGCTGGAAAACATCGAAATCACGCCCATGTCCTGCAGCACGTTTTCGGCGGCGATGGTTTCCGGACGCACCCGGCTTTCGGCAAACGACACGTCGGCCGGTACGTTCGGGTTGAGGTTGTGACAGACCATGATCATGTCGAACAACTCGGCCTGGCTGTTGATGCCATAGGGCAGGGTCGGGTTGGTGGAGCTCGGCAGCACGTTGGTCTGGCTGGCGACCTTGATGATGTCCGGGGCGTGACCGCCACCCGCACCTTCGGTGTGGAAGGTGTGAATGGTGCGACCTTCGAAAGCGTCGATGGTGTCTTCGACGTAACCGCATTCGTTGAGGCTGTCGGTGTGCACCGAGATCTGGACGTCCAGTTCATCGGCAGTACGCAGCGCGTGACGCAGGGCGTTTGAAGTTGCGCCCCAGTCCTCGTGAACCTTGAACCCGGCAACCCCGGCGATCACTTGTTCGACCAGCGGGTCGCGACCATAGGAGTTGCCTTTGCCCAGCATGCCGACGTTGATCGGCAAGCCTTCGAGTGAGCGCAGCATCTGGCGGATGTTCCAGGGCCCGGGGGTCACTGTGGTGCCATTGGTGCCGTCAGTCGGGCCGATGCCGCCGCCAAAGAAGGTGGTCACACCGTTGGACAGCGCGTGATAAGCCTGTTGAGGCGAGATCAGGTGAACGTGGGTGTCGATCCCGGCAGCGGTCAGAATCAGATGTTCGCCGGAGATGGCGTCGGTGCTCACACCCACCACCAGGCCCGGGGTTACGCCATTCATGGTGCCCGGGTTACCGCTTTTACCAATCCCGGCAATCTTGCCGTCGCGGATGCCGACGTCGGCTTTGATCACGCCCTGGATCGGGTCGATGATGGTGACGTTGGTGATCACCAGGTCCAGTACGCCGTTATCGCGGGTCAGGGTGTTGTCGGCGCCCATGCCGTCACGCAGGGATTTACCGCCGCCGTATACGGACTCGTCGCCGTAACCGCGTAAATCCTTTTCAATTTCGACAAACAGGTTGGTATCACCCAGGCGGATCTTGTCGCCCGTGGTCGGGCCGAACAGGCCGGCGTATTCTTTGCGTGAAATGGTAGGCATCGGTGGCTCCTTTCTAATGCCGCACGGGCGTCAATAACTCAACGGCGCGAGTGCAAAGTATGGGAATGCGTTGATTACTTGGCGGGCTTGGAAAACTTGAAGCCGTGATCGCGCGCGCGCTGGATCGCTTGCAGTTTTTCCGGGCGTTCATGGTTGCTGGTCAGTTTGTCCGGCGCCCAGCCATCCACCAGGTTGTTGAAGCCGTACAGGGTTTGCTTGCCACCGTAAGGCACCAGCGACACTTCAATCTCGTCACCCGGCTCGAAGCGGATCGCAGTGGTTGAGGAAATATTCAACCGTTTGCCAAAGGCCTCTGCGCGATCGAATTCAAGTGCACGGTTAACTTCGAAAAAATGAAAGTGCGAGCCGATCTGAATCGGCCGGTCACCGGTGTTACGCACCTTGACCTTGGTTACCGGGCGATCTTCGTTGAACACGATCGGGCTGCTGGCGTAGATGCAGCCACCCAGCGGCACGTCCTGTTCATTACCCTGATGCACACCGCCAGGGTTTTTGGCATGGGGGATCTTGTGATCCGGATGGGTATCCTGGTGCGGGCTTGCTGCACTGGCGGGAGTCGCGGGTTTTTTGCTGCTCATGACTGATTCCTCAAAACGGGTCTGTCTTGCGTTAGCCGGATGTCGCGGGCGCCTTTACTTGATCGGGTCGTGGACCGTAACCAGGCGGCTGCCATCGGTGAAAATCGCTTCAACCTGAACGTTGGGAATTAGGTCACTGACGCCTTCCATGACATCGTCTTTGGTCAACACCTTGCTGGCTTCATTCATTACGTCTTCAACCGACTTTCCGTCCCGTGCGCCTTCCAGTGCGGTCACGGTGATAATCGAAACTGCTTCCGGATAGTTCAACTTCAAGCCACGAGCCTTGCGTCGCAATGCCACGTCCGACAAGGTGTAAATCATCAGTTTGTCGATTTCTCTCGGGGTGAGCTGCATAAGCCCTCCTATCTACAGTGCGGTAAAAAATTTAAGTTCTGGAGTGCCGGTCGGGCAGAGGTGCAGGCAAAAACGCTGCGCACGTTGAACGCTTGCGAAGGTGGGTAAAAGGTGTGGCGGGGTGGCGAATGCGAGATTTGTTTTCATGGGGCTCAACCGTTCAAATCCTTGTCAGACGGGCGCGAACAGAGCCTTGTAGTGGTCTAATGAAACCGGACACCCTTTTAGGCGAGAATGCTCGCCAGATCGAGGTGTCAGATGACCAAACAACGCCGTACCTTTTCCGCTGAATTCAAACGCGAGGCTGCCGACCTCGTGCTCAAGCAAAACTACAGCTTCATCGAAGCCAGTCGTTCACTGAGTGTTGGTGAGTCGGCGCTGCGCCGCTGGGTCGACCAGCTTCAGCAAGAGCGCACCGGCGTCACGCCCCAGAGCAAGGCCCTGACACCAGAGCAGCAAAAAATCCAGGAGTTGGAAGCTCGGATTGCTCGCCTCGAGCGCGAGAAATCAATATTAAAAAAGGCTACCGCGCTCTTGATGTCGGAAGATCTCGAGCGTACGCGCTGATCAATCAGCTAAGCGTCCATGAGCCTGTTGACTGCTTGTGCGAGGCGTTTGAGGTCGCTCGTTCGGGGTACTACGCGCATCGTCTAAGGCGGCGAACACCAGATGTTGAGCGGCTCAGGCTGCGTAGCCGAGTGAGCGAGTTGTTCACCCAGGGCCGAAGTGCTCCCGGCAGTCGAAGCATCACGTTGATGATGCAAGAAGAAGGTGAGCAAATTGGACGGTTTAAGGTACGCAGGCTGATGCGTGAGCTGGAGTTGGTCAGCAAGCAGCCAGGATCACACGCCTATAAAAAGGCCACAGTCGAGCGGCCGGATATCCCAAATATATTGAACCGAGAATTTGATGTCGAAGCGCCCAACCAGGTCTGGTGCGGCGACATCACCTACATCTGGGCACAGGGGAAATGGCACTACCTTGCGGTTGTCATGGATCTTTACGCTCGCCGAGTGGTGGGCTGGGCGTTATCAGAAAAGCCGGATGCAGACTTGGTGATCAAGGCGTTGGATGTGGCTTACGAGCAGCGTGGCAAGCCGCAAGGCCTGCTATTTCACTCAGACCAGGGATCCCAATATGGCAGCCGCAACTTTCGCCAGCGGCTGTGGCGTTATCGCATGCGTCAGAGTATGAGCCGCCGAGGAAACTGCTGGGATAATGCGCCGATGGAGCGGGTTTTTCGCAGCTTGAAAACAGAGTGGATACCAACCACTGGCTACATGACCGGCCACCAGGCTCAGAGAGATATTAGCCAGTACCTGATGCATCACTACAACTGGATCCGACCTCATCAATTTAACGATGGATTGGCCCCAGCGAAAACGGAAGAAAAACTCAAAACCGTGTCCGGGATGAGTTGACCACTACACCTAGACCATAATTTCCGACTGGCCAGAAGCTGGAGGAGGGGGGGGGAGATATTGATAAAAGTCTTGTTGACTTCTTATAACTATTTAAAAAACATAGGGTTACGAAGGTATTGGCGAGATTTCAAGTGCCTTTGGTACCCGATAACCCATTGTTTTGAGTGAAGAATTATTAATCTTTAGTGCGATATGTCATTTAAATGAGTGATGGGTTGCTGAAAAATAGCGGGCGGATCGCCTGTTAGCCTCCAGATAGACGATTGCCCACCCAGAGTGCCTGGCGCTATTTATGGGCTTGTAGGGGATTTTTCAGCAACAGATGCCGATGGCCTTTTTGGTAAAACGCAGCATGCAGCTGGTCGTTGAGATCGGTCAGTTGCCGGAGCATTTGCAGACTCAGCCAGACAAAGGCATAAAACTGGGTTTCGTTGACCTTGCCATCGATGCACTTGAGCACCAGCTCTTTCAAGTCGTTGGCTTTCTGGCGCAGTTCACCGCTGATCTGGTTATCCGAAACACCGTTGCACAGCTTGTCCTGCAGCGACTCGAGGGCCTGCGGGATCAAGCGATTAAGGTCGCGCAGGGCGGGCTCGCTCTCAATCAGCTTATGCCCTTCATGGGACGCCCAGTAGGCATCAATCATCAGGCTCATGGTGGTGAACAAATTGCGGTGCAGGGTCTGCATGGAGTTGAAAACTTCGGGCTTCAAATTGCTTTCGTTGCTGGCCGCCGACACGTAATTGCGTAGCTTGACCACTGTGTCCAGCTCGTCTTTCAACTTGTCATCCAGATTGGGCCGCTCCAGCACCAGCGGGGAGAAGTACGCTTCATACAACTCGCTGAGTTTGCCCAGGCTTTCGCTGAATTTGATTCGCATGTCGGTATACGCCCGTTGCGGATAAATACTGGTGAAGAGCATGGCCAGTACCGAACCTGCCAGTACATAAAGACTGCGGGTGATTGCCGACTCCATGTCGTTGGGCGGTGCGCAACTGACCACCGCCAGGGTGGCGCCGATCAACAGGGCCATATAGGGGTGTTTACCCAGGGTCAGGTAACCGGCGATAAACATCGTGACCGCGCTCCACGCCAGCATCGCGGGAAACGAGTAGAGCTCCATATACAGCCCCGCCAGCCCGGACAGCGCACCAATGACGGTGCCGAAGGTGCGCTGTACGGCACGGGAAGACACATTGCCCCAGTAAGGCTGGGGCCCCATCACGATCAGCATGGTGATCAGGGCGTAAGACGCGCCGTCGAGTTTGAAATAGCGGATGGCAACGAAGGTGGTCAGAAAGGCGAGGCTGATTCGCGCGGCATGAATCCAGCGGCTGTATTTACAGAGCAGCCGCTCCAGTTTCGAAATTTTATTGCCTAGCTGCATAAAGCCCCCAAACCCTGTAATGGAATGCGCACGGAGCGTAGTTCAGGAACAGTCAGGCCACCACCGGCAACGGGGTTGCCATGGCGCGATAAAGAGGGGGGGGCGGGGGAAGCGTTGTGGCGTGGCTCAAGAAATAAAAAAGGCCATTACCATCATGGGGATCCGGTAATGGCCAAAAATCTCAACCAAAGAGAGCGTCAGGCCTCGGCCTGACGGGAAACAATGTACCAATCCTTAACTTAGTTAGCTACCTAACAAGTGGCGATACAGTTTTACCTGTCATGCAACAATGCAGAATTGCCCGTCTAGCGATCCGGCGCGTTAAACGCTACCCTTTGGCCCCATGCAAATACCTGACTTGAATCTGCTGGTTGCCCTGAATGTCTTGCTCGAAGAGGGCTCGGTAGTGGGCGCCGCCCGGCGCATGAACCTGAGTGCTCCGGCCATGAGCCGCACCTTGACCCGCATTCGCGATGCCTTGAACGACCCGATTCTGGTGCGTTCGGGACGTGGCCTGGTGCCCACCCCCCGGGCACTGGAATTGCGCGAGCAGGTGCGGGGCGTGGTGGAGTTGGCCCACGGTGTCTTCACCCAGAGCCAGGACAGTGATCTGCGCCTGCTGGAGCGCACCTTCAGCATTCGCGCCAATGACGTGTTTTTCGGTGTGTACGGGGGTGCCTTGCGTCAGCAAATGGCCCTGGAGATGCCCAAGGCGTCGCTGCGGGTAGTACCTGAAGGCTTCACCGATGATGAAGCCTTGAGCGAAGGGCGCATTGACCTGGCCATCTGTGCCACCAACAAATTCAGTTCAGACATCAAGGTCCAGCGGCTGTTTACCTGCCCCTTTGTGGGGTTGGCGCGGGAAGGTCATCCGATCTTCGATCAGCCCATCACCGCGCAACGCTTTATCGCCTTTGACCACATCAGTGTTTCGCGCCGGGGCCGGGCTCGCGGGCCGATTGATACGGTGCTGGCCGAGCAGGGGCTGGAGCGCCGGGTGTCCTTTACCACGCCCACTTTTTACTCGGCGATTTTTGCCCTGGCCGGCGCGGATTTGATCTTGCCGCTGATGCCCCAGGTCTTGCTCAAAACCCTGGCCCCAATGGGTTTGAAACTGCGTCCTTTTGAATTGCCGATCCCCCTGCAACCGGTTGAAATCTTTCAAGCCTGGCACCCGCGTCTGGACAACGACCATGCCCACCGCTGGCTGCGCCGCACCCTCAAGACGTTCTGCGATAACGCCGTGGCCTGAGAGATCCTCGCTTCAGGCACACGCTTGCTCTCGATCTGGCTGTGGATTGCGTCCGACGCACTCCATAGTTAGCTATTTATCAATTTTTATAGCATTGCCTGCTGGTTAAACTTTTCGTCATCTAAAAGACGGAGTCAGCCATGTATTGGCGTTTTAAACGTGGGCGTCATCTGGCGCCGGAGGGCGGGGCATGACCTCGCTGACCGCCGGTTCCACGATTGCCGCGATGTCAGCCAAATCCCCCCCAGCCAATGCTGCTTTTGGCCTGCGGATTTTTACCGGGCTGGTAGGGGTATTGCTGGCGGTGCTGGTCTCGGGGTTCAACGAGAACGTGACCAAGGTGGCAATGCCCGATATCCGTGGCGCCATGGGCATTGGCTATGACGAGGGCACCTGGTTGCTGGCGGTGTACAGCGCCACGTCGATCAGCGCCATGGCGTTTGCACCCTGGTGTGCTGCGACATTCTCCCTGCGCCGTTTCACCCTGTGTGCCATAGGTGCCTTTTTGCTGCTGGGCATCCTCTGTCCGTTTGCCCCTAACGTTGATGTACTGATGGTGCTGCGCACTTTGCAGGGGTTTGCCGGTGGCGCGTTGCCGCCCATGCTGATGTCGGTGGCGCTACGGTTTTTACCGCCGGGCATTCGCCTATACGGCCTGGGCAGCTATGCGCTGACCGCAACCTTCGGCCCCAGCTTCGGTACGCCGCTGTCCGCATGGTGGGTGGAATATGCCGGCTGGCAATGGGCGTTCTGGCAGATTGTGCCGCTAAGCCTGCTGGCAATGGGCTGTGTGGCCTGGGGTCTGCCGCAGGACCCGCTGCGCCTTGAGCGCTTCAAACAGTTTGACTGGCGCGGCCTGCTCCTGGGGTTGCCGGGCCTGATCATGCTGGTTCTGGCGCTGGAACTGGGCCAGCGCCTGAACTGGTTGGAGTCGCCGATGATCCGGTTTTTCATCTTCGGCGGCGGCACGCTGCTGGTGCTGTTCTTTATCAACGAATGGTTTCATCCACTGCCGTTCTTCAAGTTGCAATTGCTGAAAATCCGCAATCTGGCCCACGCCTTGCTGACCCTGGGCGGGGTGCTGTTTGTATTGCTGGCAGTGATCAAGATTCCCTCCAGCTATCTGGCCCAGATCCAGGGCTATCGCCCGCTGGAAACCGCTCCGGTGATGTTGCTGGTGGCGCTGCCGCAATTGCTTGCGCTGCCGCTGGTGGTTGCCCTGTGCAACCTGCGCCGGGTTGATTGCCGCTGGGTTCTGGCCATAGGTCTCGGGTTGTTGGCACTGGCCTGTGGCATCGGTTCACAAGTGACGGCGGCGTGGAGCCGGGAGAACTTCTACCCGTTGCAGGCGATTCAAATCATCGCCCAGCCGATGGCAGTGATTCCTTTGTTGATGTTGGCCACCGGTGGCCTGAACCCGGCCGACGGGCCGTTTGCCTCGGCCTGGTTCAATACCGTCAAAGGCTTTTCGGCAACGGCCGCGGGCAGCCTTCTTGGGGTGTTGACGCTCAACCGCGAGCACTTCCACTCGACGATGCTGATCGATCGCCTGGGTAACTCGCCGCTGGTGGCTGGCAGTACAGATCTGGCACACCGGATACACCAGCAGGCGGTGGTCCTGACCTCTTCAGACCTCTATCTGTACATGGCCGGTCTGGCGCTGTTGTTAATTGTATTAATTCCTTTTGGCCCGACGCGGATCTATCCGCCGGGCACAGCTGTTGGAGCCGTGAAATGACCACAACAATCGGGCGCAAGCCCTGGGTACTGGGCAGTGCGGGCCTGGTGGCGATAGTCGTGCTGTACGGGCTATGGCAACTGATCTTTGCCACCAGCACAGTACAAAGCACCAATGATGCCTTTGTCAGTGCCGACTACACCTTGATCGCGCCAAAAGTCGCAGGCTTTATCGATGAGGTGCTGGTGCAAGACAACCAGCCGGTCAAGGCAGGTCAGTTGCTGGTACGCATTGATCCCCAGGACTACCAGACCAATCTGCAAGCAACCCGGGCCAATGTGGCGACGGCCCAGGCACAACTGGCCAACGCGCTGGCCATGCTCGAGCGTCAGCGTTCGCTGATCGAGCAGGCCAGTGCCACGGTTGACGCTGATCTGGCCCAGGTTGAGTTTGCCCGGCATGAATTGAAGCGCTATGAACATCTGGCCGGGCAGGGCGCGGGCACGCTGCAAAACTCGCAGCAGGCAAAAAACCGCTCACAGATCGCCCGTGCCGAACTGGCTCAACACCGTGCTGCGCTGGAGGCTGCCCGCCAGCAAACCCGGGTGCTGGTGGCGCAAACCACTGCTGCCCGGGCTTCGGTACAGCATGCCGAAGCCTTGCAGGCCCGGGCCGAGCTGGACTTGTCCCACACCCGCCTGGTGGCGCCCTTCGATGGCGTAGTGGGCCGGCGCAGCGTGCGCCTGGGTGCCTATGTAAAACCGGGTGACTCAGTGCTGGCGGTGGTGCCATTGGCCCAGGCGTATGTGGTCGCCAACTTTCTGGAGCGCCAACTGACCCACGTCAGCCCGGGGCAACGGGTCACGATCAAGGTCGACAGCTTTCCCGGCGAAACCCTGCTCGGTGTCGTCGACAGTATTGCGCCGGCCACAGGGGTAACGTTTTCGGCCATTGCCCCGGACAACGCCACGGGCAACTTCACCAAGGTGGCGCAGCGCATTGCGGTGAAAGTCACTCTGGACCAGGGACAGTTGTCAGCCGGGCGGCTGCGTCTGGGAATGTCGGTGGATGCGTCCATCGACACCACAGCCACTGCCAATGAACAGGTCAGTGTGCGATGAAGCCTGGTTTTCTGGTCTGCGCTGTGGCCTGTTACAGCGCGCTGGCTTTGAGTGGTTGTGTACTGGGGCCGGATTTTCAGGCCCCCGTGCCGCAACTGGCTGAGCGTTGGGCTCCGGTGGCAAGTGAGCAGGGTCATAGCCGCACTGTCGAGTCGGCGGTAGACCCGCGCTGGTGGGACAGTTTTGGCGATGCGCAATTATCGGCCCTGGTGCAAGAAGCACAGCAGAGCAACTTCGATGTGCAACTGGCTGCCAGCCGGCTTGAGCAGAGCCGGGCCATTCGCCGGCAAATCGCGGCTGACAGCCTGCCTGCGGTTGACGGGTCCCTGGCTTACAGCCGTAGCCGCAACAGTCAGCAGGGTTTGAACGACCCCTCGGGCCATAGTGGCAAACAGGCGTTCAACCTGTGGAATGGCGGGTTGGGGCTCAGTTGGGAAGCCGACTTGTGGGGCCGGGTCAAACGCTCTGTGGAAGCGGCCGATGCTTCTGTGCAGATGGCCGAAGAAGACCGCCATGGCGTGCAGTTACTGGTGATCGTGCAGACCGCACAGCACTATATCCAGTTGCGTGCCACCCAGCAGGCACTGGCCGTGGTACAGCAGAACCTGCAGATTGCCCGGCGCAGCCTGGAGTTGACCCGGTTGCAGGTAAAAGAGGGGGTGGCCACCGACCTGGAAGTGTCCGAAGCGGCGGCCCAGGTGGCAGAAATCGAAGCGCGAACGGCGCCTTTGCAACAGCACAGCGCGCAGTTGATCAACGCCCTCAGCTTGCTGCTGGCCCGAGAGCCGCGGGCGATGGCACAGCAACTGAGCGAACCCAAGGCGGTTCCGGCCTTTGGGGCTGATGTACCGGTCGGTCTGCCCAGTGAGCTGGCGCAGCGGCGTCCTGATATCCGCCGTGCCGAGGCCCGTCTGCATGGGGCTACAGCCTCGATCGGGATGGCCCGGGCGGATTTTTATCCGCGTATCACCTTGTCCGGCAGCCTCGGGTTCCAGGCGCTGCAACTGTCGGATCTGGGCAGTTGGGGTTCGCGCAGTTTTGCCTTTGGGCCGGGCTTGAGCGTACCGCTGTTCGAGGGCGGACGTTTGCAAGGGGCGTTGCAATTGCAGGAAGGACGCCAGCAAGAAGCGGCCATTGCCTACCGCAAAACCGTGTTGCGGGCCTGGCACGAAGTGGACGACGCGATGGTTGCCTATCAGGCCGGTCAGCGCCGGCGCGACAGCCTCACACAGGCGGTGGAGCATAGCCAGCATGCACTGGACAGTGTTCATCAACAGTACGCCCAGGGCACGGTGGATTTTCTGAACGTATTGACCGTACAAAATGCATTGCTGGCCAACCAGGCCGCGCTGGTCGAGAGCACGGCCCAGGTGTCGTTGTCATTGGTGGACGTATACGCCGCGCTGGGCGGAGGCTGGCAGGGATAGCATGCAGCCGGGGCAGCCATCGCCGGCAAGCCGGCTCCCACAGGGGCATATAGGTGCATTGCCCCATGGTTTGTGTGCACTTGTGGGAGCTGGCTTGCCAGCGATGCAGGCGCTGCGGTGTGTCTGAAGCATCGCCGTCAAGCCGGCTCCCACATGGGCATATTGGTGCATTGGCCCATGGCTTGTGTGCACTTGTGGGAGCTGGCTTGCCAGCGATGCAGGCGCCCCGGTATGTCTGAAGCATCGCCGGCAAGCCGGCTCCCACATGGGCATATTGGGGGCATTGGCGCAGGGCTTGTGTGCACTTGTGGGAGCTGGCTTGCCAGCGATGCAGGCACCCGGGTTTGTCTGAAGCATCGCCGGCAAGCCGGCTCCCACATGGGCATATTGGTGCATTGGCCCATGGTTTGTGTGCACTTGTGGGAGCTGGTTTGCCAGCGATGCAGGCGCTGCGGTGTGTCTGAAGCAGCACCGGCAAGCCGGTTCCCACATGGGCATATTGGGGGCATTGGCGCAGGGCTTGTGTGCAGTTGTGGGAGCTGGCTTGCCAGCGATGCAGGCACCCGGGTTTGTCTGAAGCAGCACCGGCAAGCCGGCTCCCACATGGGCATATTGGTGCATTGGCCCATGGCTTGTGTGCACTTGTGGGAGCTGGCTTGCCAGCGATGCAGTCGCCCCGGTATGTCTGAAGCATCGCCGGCAAGCCGGCTCCCACATGGGCATATTGGGGGCATTGGCGCAGGGCTTGTGTGCACTTGTGGGAGCTGGCTTGCCAGCGATGCAGGCGCCCGGGTTTGTCTGAAGCATCGCCGGCAAGCCGGCTCCCACATGGGCATATTGGTGCATTGGCCAAGGGCTTGTGTGCAGTTGTGGGAGCTGGCTTGCCAGCGATGCAGGCACCCAGGTTTGTCTGAAGCAGCACCGGCAAGCCGGCTCCCACATGGGCATATTGGGGGCATTGGCGCAGCGCTTGTGTGCAGTTGTGGGAGCTGGCTTGCCAGCGATGCAGTCGCCCGGGTTTGTCTGAAGCAGCACCGGCAAGCCGGCTGCCACAGAACAGGGGCAGATTTGCTATGCTCGCGCCCTCGACTTCAAGCGCCAACATAGGCGCGTCCAGTTCACATTGAGCGTAATTATGTCTGCCGATACCCAAGCCACAACGGTGCGTTTTTCCCGTTCCGACTACCGAACCCTGGGGCTGGCAGCTCTGGGCGGGGCGCTGGAGATCTACGATTTCATCATTTTCGTGTTCTTTGCCCTGACCCTCAGTCAACTGTTTTTCCCGCCGGACATGCCTGAATGGCTGCGCTTGCTGCAAAGCTTCGGCATTTTCGTGACCGGCTATCTGGCACGTCCGCTGGGCGGAATCCTGATGGCGCACTTTGCCGACCATCTGGGGCGCAAGCGGGTGTTCAGCCTCAGTATTCTGATGATGGCACTGCCGTGTCTGCTGATCGGCATCATGCCCACTTATGCCGATATCGGTTAT
The DNA here is from genome assembly GCF_904067025.1 of Pseudomonas paraversuta. NCBI lineage: Bacteria > Pseudomonadati > Pseudomonadota > Gammaproteobacteria > Pseudomonadales > Pseudomonadaceae > Pseudomonas > Pseudomonas paraversuta. The sequence continues at coordinate 3,059,938 of NZ_CAJFDA010000001.1, read as the reverse complement.
TTCGCGCCGCTGATCCTGTTGGCCCTGCGCATCCTGCAGGGGGCGGCAGTCGGCGGCGAGGTGCCCAGCGCCTGGGTGTTTGTCGCCGAACACGCGCCGGCCGGGCGCCGGGGCTTTGCCCTGGGCTTTTTGCAGGCCGGGTTGACCTTCGGTTATCTGATCGGCGCCTTGACCGCGACACTGCTGGCACAACTCTTTACCCCGGCAGAAATTCTCGACTACGCCTGGCGTTTCCCGTTCCTGCTCGGCGGCGTGTTTGGTGTGATTGGCGTGTGGTTGCGCCGCTGGCTCAGTGAAACTCCGGTATTTCTGGCTTTGCGCGAACGCAAAGAGGGCCGGGCAGAGTTCCCGCTGCGCACCGTATTGCGCGATCACCGGGCGTCGTTACTGCCGGCGGCATTGCTCACCTGCGTGCTGACCAGTGCCGTGGTGGTGTTTGTGGTGATCACCCCGACCGTGATGCAGCAGCGCTTTGGCATGACGGCCAGCCATACCTTTGCCCTGAGCAGTCTGGGCATCGTGTTTTTGAATATCGGTTGTGTATTGGCCGGGCTGATCGTCGACCGCATTGGCGTATGGCGCAGCATCGTGCTCTACAGCGTGCTGCTGCCGCTGGGCATTGGCCTGCTGTACGCCAGTCTGGTGGGTCAATGGGCCTTGCCCGGCCTGGCATACGCCTTCGCCGGTCTGACCTGCGGAATTGTCGGGGTGGTGCCTTCGGTCATGGTCGGCCTGTTTCCGGCGCCGATCCGCGTCTCGGGGATTTCCTTCACCTACAACATTGCCTACGCATTGTGGGCCAGTACCACGCCGTTGCTGCTGATTGCGCTGATGCCGTGGAGTGCCTGGGTGTGCGTGATGTTCTGCGCGATGATGGGCCTGGTCGGGGTATTGACGGCCCGTCGTTATGGCCTCAACCGTGACAATCTGGTTGAGCGGCGCCTGGTGGCCAAGGCTGAAATGTAACGGGGCGAATGGGGGCGGGACTAATTTCAGGGCTGTGTCGAGCGTCTTCCATGGGCAGGCCTGTGTTTGTGACACCGGTCTGCCCAACTATCTGCAGGAGACAACCGATGGCATTTGACCGTGAAGACACGCAGTTTCTGGTGGTGATCAATGGGGAGCAACAGTACTCGATCTGGCCCGAGTTCAAGGCCGTGCCGCAAGGCTGGTCAGCGGTAGGCATCGCGGCCTCCAGGGCCGAGTGCCTGGCATACATCGAAGCCAACTGGACCGACATGCGCCCGGCCAGCCTGCGCGAGGCGATGCAGGCCTGACGCTGGACCGACACAGCTCGCGAGCAAGCTCGCTCCTACAAATAACAACGCCGCTGACCCGAAACGGACCGCGGCGTTTTTGCACATCCAACACCCGATCCTCCTGTAGGAGCGAGCTTGCTCGCGAGCCTTTAAACAAAGAACAACGCCGCAGCCCCCCGAAACGGACCGCGGCGTTTTTGCATATCCAACACCCGGCCCCCCCCCTGTAGGAGCGAGCTTGTCTCGCGAGCTTTTCAGCAAAGAACAACGCCGCAGCCCCCCGAAACGGGCCACGGCGTTTTTTACATATTCAACACCCGGCCCCCCCTGTAGGAGCGAGCTTGTCTCGCGAGCTTTGCCATACGCACACAGCTCGCGAGCAAGCTCGCTCCTACAGAATGCGGTACCTCGTTTACCAGCGGTAATTGACCGAGCCGATCAACGTGCGCTCGTCGCCATATCGGCAAGAAACGTTGCAGAACAGGTACTTCTCATTGGACAGGTTTTGCGCCTTCATGGCCACGGTCCAGTTGTCGTCGACTTCGTAGCTGACTTTCGCGTCGAACAGGGTGTAGGCGTCAACCTTCTCGTCCAGGTCCGAGCTGGAGGTGCGGCTGGTGCCCATGTAGCGGGCGCCGCCGCCGAGCACGACCTTGGGCAGACCCAGGGCGCTCAAGCGATAGTCGGCCCACAGGCTGGCCATGTGGTAAGGCACGCCGTCGATGCGGGTACCGACCCGGCTGGCCACGGAGTCTTCGGTAATCTTGGCGTCGGTGTAGGTATAGGAGGCGGTGGTGCTGAGGTTGGCGGTGATCTCGGCTTTTGCCTCCAGCTCGACACCCCGGGAGCGGGTCTCACCGAACTGCACGGTGTTGCCGGTGAGATCGGTGCTCAGGGAGTTTTTCTGCTTGAGGTCGTACACCGCGGCGGTCAACAGCGCATTCATGCCTGGCGGGGTGTAGCGCACACCCATTTCGTACTGTTCGCCTTCGGTTGGCTCGAACGAGGTGTCGGCGTTGGCGTTGAACACGTTGGCCGGCAAGAACGACTGGCTCCAGCTGATGTAGGGCGCCAGGCCATTGTCTGCTTCATACACCAGGCCTATGCGGCCAGTGGCTTTCTTGTCTTCCCGTGGCGTGCGCTTGCCGGTGGCATTGGCATAGGTTCGGCTCTCGGCCCAGTCCTGGCGACCGCCCAGGACCAGAATCCACTTGTCGTCGAACTTGATCTGATCCTGGAGGTAAAGACCGGTCTGCGAACTGTGCAGATCCGATCCGCTATCGGCCGAGGTAATGGTGGTCGGTGCGTCGTACACCGGTGCGTCCGGGTTGAACAGCGAAGTGGCGCCAGCATAGCGATGCGAGTCGTAGGTCTTGTGGTAGTAATCCACCCCGGCCAGCAGAGTGTGCTGCCAGCGGCCGCTGTTGAGGGTCCATTGCACGTTATTGTCGCTGGTCCAGCCTTCGGAGTGCTCACGGCGGATGCTCGCCCTGCGGGCCAGCAGTCCCTGATTGCGCAAGGCGGCGCTGCCGGTATCGGCAATTTGCATGTAGTCCCAGCTCAGGTTTGCATCGAAGTGGCGCAGCGAATGCAGGACTTTCAGGTCAGGGGTGAAGCTGTGTTCGAACAGGTAGCCGATGGTGGTCGAGTAGTTGTTGTAGTGATCGAAGCCGCGCTCGCCGGTGAACAAATCGCGGTCGACCTTGGGGTAAAGGGTGCTGGATGACGTCGTCAGGTCGTAGTCCAGCGGCGGCGCGAAGCTGGTGCGGGTTTCCTGGTAGCTGGCGAGGAAGGTCAGCGAGGTGTCCTCGTCCGGACGCCAGGTGAAGGCCGGCGCGATGTAGCGACGGTCATCGGGAGCGTCGACGGTCTGGGTGTCACTGTCGCGCCACAGGCCCGTGAGGCGGTAGGAAAACTGCCCCTGGTCGTCCAGGGGGCCGCCCAGGTCGAAGCTGTACTGCTTGCGCGCATGGCTGCCGTATTCGACGTTGACTTCATGCAGCGGGACATCGGTCGGGCGCTTGGTGATGGTGTTGATCAGGCCGCCCGGCGACAGTTGGCCGTACAGCACTGAAGACGCGCCCTTGACCACTTCCACGCGCTCCAGGCCGTAGGGTTCGATGCCGCCGTCATACACGCTGCCTTGCAGTTTCATGCCGTCGCGCAGAATACCGCCGGTGCCCGAGCCCACGTTGAAGCCACGGATCACGAAGTCATCGCCCACGCGGCTGAACCCCCCCGGCTGGGTAATCACCCCCGGGGTGAAGCTCAGGACTTCGGCCAGGGTATCGGCCTTGCGTTGGTCCATTTCATCGCGGGTGATGATCGACACCGACTGCGGGATTTCCTTGATCGCCGCGTCGGTTTTGCTGGCGCTGGTGCTGCGCATCGCCACCGGGCCGCTGACATGGCCGGTGGGGTTCTCGACGGCTTTGGCATTGATGCTGGTTTCTTCCAGCATCAGCGCGCCCCCGGGCGCTGCGGTAGCGGGTTGCTCGGCGGCGAAGGCGGTGCTCAGTGGCAGGCCACTGAGACACAGGGCCAGCGCCAAGGGATGGTAGGCGAAGAGGTTTTTTGCGTGCATGGAGGTTCCGGAGTGAGAAGTGATTATTTTTTTAGTGGATTAAGGGCAGGCCGCGCGCTACCCGATCCCCATCAGGCAGCGTGCGGCCAAATACGATGGATCAGGGGTGGTAGTCGTCGAAGAACGTCTCGCGTTCAAGGCGCAGCAGGGCGGCTTTCTTGTGGGGCAGGGTGATGGTCTTGAGCCTGCCGAAACCCTGGGACTCAAGGAAACCGATCTGCCGGGTATGGTCGATCCGCGGTTCGCCGAGGATGCGCTGGGTGCGCGGCTCGTCGATGAACATGTAGTGCATCAGCGAGCGGAACCAGCCCTTGAGCTTGCCGGCGCTCTGGTGCTTGCTCTCGCCGACCACCACGTGCCAGCCACGGTCGTGGTCCTGTGCATCGTAATAGGGGGCGATGCGGTCTTCCTTGCACCAGTAGATCTCGAAATAGGCAAACGGCTCGTCGTTGTAGCTGCCGATCAGTGGCAGCACCCGCGGGTCATCCAGCATCTGTTGCAGGTACGCGGCATGTTCATCCAGGCTGCCGGTCTGCTCCCAGAAGAACGCGACCTGCTCCAGGTTCATCCAGCGGTTGAAACGCTCCAGGTCCAGACCGATGTCCACGGTGCGCAAGCTGAAGGTGGTGTTCAGGCCGGGCAGTTCGCGGCGATAGACCTCGCCGTGGGGAATGGGTGGCCGCTGCGGATGGCGCTTTTCCCCGCTGAAGGTGTAGCGCAGCGGCATGCCGGCGGCGGAACTGGTAGTAAGCCAGGGCAGCGGGTGTTGCCAGAAACTGCTGCGCGAGCAGGCCAGGCGTGCGGTATGGCCATCATGACCGAGCAGGGTGTCGAACACCCCCTGGCGTATGGCATCCCGTGCGCGGTCGAGGGAGAGCGGGGCACTGACTTCCAGCAACGGGACGCGGGACGAATTGCAGAAGACCTGACCCAGCAGTGCCAGCAGACCACTGACCGGGAACGCTTCGGGCAGGCTTTCCAGTTGCACATGGGCATCCTGGCGGCGGAAATACACCGGGGCAACACCCTCGATGGTCAGGCTGGCGTTACCATCGTCCGCCACCCGGGCGATCACGCTGCGGCCGTCAGCCAGAAGAAGGGTGAAGTTAGGCGTGGTCATGATGCTTCTCCGTTAATGTTTTCTCGCGTATGCCGGCCCGAAAACAACTGACCGGCAGTGGCCGGCGCAGTTGGTGCAGGCGAAGCTTAGGTAAAACTGTAACGAATGGGAATCAGAACTATTTAGATTTTATTTCTTGACGGATTCTGTCCTGCTCCGGATCAGCGCTTGCGCGCCAGCAACCACATGAAATACGGGCCGCCGATGAAAGTGGCGAACATCCCGGCGGGGATCTGCCACGGGAACACCAGGTTGCGCCCCAGCCAGTCGGCCAGCACCAGCAGCGTGCCGCCCAGCAGGGCCGAAAGCAGCAATTGTGCGACCGGCCGTTGTGCGCCCAGCAGGCGCGCCATGTGCGGCGCGATCAGGCCGACGAAACTCAGCGGCCCGACCACCAGGGTGGCCGCCGCGGTCATCACCGCGGTCAGCAGCAACAACAGCAGACGGCTGCCGCCCAGGGAAATCCCCAGCGCCCGGGTGCGTTCGGCGCCCAGCGGCATGATCGCCAGCCAGCGGTTGCACAACGGCGTGACCAGCAGGAACAGCGCGGCCAGGGCGCAGATGATCACTGCCTGGCTGGCGTCTATGCGATAGGTTGAGCCGGTCATCCAGCTGAGCATCAGCAGTACCCGGGAATCGCCGCTGACCATGAACAGTGCGGCAAAGGCGTTGAGCAATGTGCTCAGGGCCACGCCGGTGAGCAGCATGCGGTCGGGGGCGAAGGCGCTGCGCCAGCTCAGGGCGACGATGGCCAGCAAGGCGAGCAGGGCGCCAAAGGTGGCCGCCAGCAACAACAGCAAAGGGCTGAAGCCGGGCACCAGCAGCAGGGCAAAAATGCCGCCCAGTGCGGCGCCGGAACTCACCCCGAGCATCTCCGGACTGGCCATGGGGTTACCGGTCATGCGTTGCATCAAGGTCCCGGCCAGGGCCAGCAGGATGCCGGCGCCAAAGGCCGCGGCAACCCGGGGCGCGCGCCATGGCAGCAGGGCGTCGAACTCGGCGCCGCTGCTGAAATACCAGCCATCTGGCCCGCGGCCCCAGGTCAGCGCAAGGAACAGGGCAATGGCCAGCACTGCGAGCAATATCCAGCTGGTGCGTTTGAGTCGGGCGACCTGAGCGGTTGCGCGGGCGGCTGGCGGGTTGAGGCGGGTTTCATGCAGGCGGCTCAGCAGCACCAGCAGCAGCGGCGCACCAAGGAACGCAGTGAGGATGCCGGTGGGGATCTCGCCCCCCAGCAGCGGCGCCAACGCCTGAACCACCTGGTCGGCCAATAGCAGCAGCAAGGCCCCGAACAAGGGTGCCCAGAGCAAACGCTGGCGCAGGGTGCGGGCGCCGGCCAGGCGGGCCAGGGCGGGAGCGGCCAGGCCGACAAAACCTATCACCCCGACACTGGCGATGGCGCTGGCACTCAAGGCCACGGCCACGGCCAGGGCCATCAGGCGCAGGCGGTTGGGCGACAGGCCCAGGCTGCCGGCCGCTGCATCGTTGAGGCCCAGCAGTTGCAGCGGCCGGGCCAGCAGTGCGGCGAGCAGTGCAGCCACCCCAAGGCGTGGCGCCAGATGATACACATCCTGCCAGCTGTTCTGGTTCAGCGAGCCCGATTGCCAGATGAACAGATTGCTCAAGACTTCATGGTTGGCCAGCACCAGCAAGGTGCTCAGGGTCCCGCAATACAGGTTGATGATCAGCCCCGAGAGAATCAGCGCCACCGGCGACAGGCGCCGGCTCCAGGCCAGGCCCAGCACCGCGAGCATGCCCAGGGCGGCGCCGGCCAGGGCCACGCCTTCCTGGCCGCCGTCCAGCAGGCCCGGGGCATAGATTGCGCAGGCGGAAAGGGCCAGGTAGGCACCGGAAGCCACGCCCAGGGTGGTCGGTTCGGCAATGGGGTTGCGCAGCACTTGCTGGAATATCACCCCGGCCAGGGCCAGGGCCGCGCCCACCAGCAGGCTGATCACCAGCCGTGGCAAAAAGCTGTAGCGCACCAGCAGGGCGGGCAGATCCTCGGGTGACGCCGGGCCGATGGCAGTGCTCCATGAAACATGGGCCAACAGCGAATTGCCCTGGTGGACGCTCAGGGCCAGAGCGATCAATAGCAGGCCGAGGGCCAGCCAGACCGGTTGCCGGCGCAGGGGTGAAGTGGGTTCAGGCACGGTTGGATTCCATGGCGAGCAGTTGTTCGGTGATGGACAGGGCCAGGCGCTGCGCGGTCAGCAACCCGCCACTGGGGTAGAACCGTGGCAGCCCCAGGGCGCGGCCTTCGTGGATCATCGGCAAAGCGCGCCAGATCGGACTGTTGTCCAGCCGGCGCTGGGCGGCCAGAGCTTCGCGGGGGTTGGTGTAATACAGCAGCGATGCGTCGGGTTGCTCAAGCAGTGTCTCGATGCCCACCGCGGGGCTGCCGCCCCAGGCATTGGTGCGGCCCTGATAGGCATTGCGCAGACCCAGGCGCTCGAGTACGGCCTGATACATGCCCTTGGCACCGAACAGCAACAGGTGGCGACCGTCCGGGTTGAGGCGCGCGATGTACACCGGGCGCTGGCTGACCGGTGCCAGCCTGACGCGCAACTGCTCGAGCAGGCGGTCGGTCTGTTCCAGCAATGCCTGTGCCTCGGCGCGCCGGTTCACCAGAGCGCCGAGCTCCAGCACTACCTGGCCGGCATTGCGATAGGGCTGGGCGTTCGCGCTATAGATATCGAAGCTGCGCAACGGCGCGATACGCGAGAGCAAGGTGCCTTCCAGCTGCCAGGAGGTGCCGATGATCAGCTCCGGCGCCAGGCGTTGCAGGTACTCCAGATTGGGCTCGATGCTCGGGCCCAGATCCAGCACATCGTCGGGCAATTCCGGGCTGGCGACGAACTCGCGATAATACCCGGCGTTGACCACCGCCCGGGGCGCCACGCCGAGGCCGAGCAGGCTTTCGGTAAGGGCAGGCTCGAAACTGACAATATCGACTTTCGGCAGTGTCGGATCGCCAGCGCGGACCACAGGCAAGCCGCACAGCGCGACCGGCAACAATGCGAGGCCGGTCAGGGCCCGACGGCGGGTAATGGGCATTGCAACAGACTCCGAAGCAGACAGGTCGCCCTCAGGCGAGAATGAGAGTCTATAGCAACAGCACCTAATTCCCAATACCTGCAATAATGCTGCGTCCTAAAGAATCCGCCACAGGCTTCGTCTATTCCGGGAACCCAATTTATCGATGGCGGCGGCGTGACGGCCTGCGCCAGCCGACCCCCAAGGAGACACCATGTCATTGTTCGGTATGCTGGTTCGCACCTCGCACACACGGCTGGCCGTGGCCATTGGCGCGAGCCTGGTCTGCGGTCTGGCCAACGTGTTGCTGGTGGCGCTGATCAACCAGGCCCTGAATGCTCCACTGGACGGCCTGGCCAGCTATGCGCTGCCCTTCGTGCTGGTGATAGCCCTGGTGATGGGCAGCCAGGTGCTGTCCAGGGCGTTGTTCGCCTACCTCAGTCAACAAGGCCTGGCCACCCTGCGCATGCACATTTCACGGCACGTGGTTGCGGCGCCTCTGCGCGGGCTGGAAAAGGCCGGACGTGGACGTATCCAGGCGGCCCTGGCCGACGACACCACCACCTTGTCGAACTTCTTTACCGGCTTCCCGATGCTGGTGACCAGTGCCGTGGTGGTGCTCGGTTGCCTGGGCTACCTGGCATACCTGTCGTGGGTGATCTTTCTGGTTTCGGTGTTGGCCATCGGCCTTGGCTCCCTGGGCTACCACCTGTGCCATTCCCACATGCTGCAGTACTTCCGCAAGGCCGGTGCCAGCCAGGACGAACTCTTCGGTCATTTCGACGCCATGGTCTCGGGGGCCAAGGAACTCAAACTCAACCGCTCCAAGGCCCGGCGTTTTCTCGATGAAGTACTGGTCAGCGCTGTCGAGCAAGTGCGCCGCAACCGGGCCAAGGGCCTGATGCTGTTCGCCATTACCGGTGGCTGGGGGCGTTTGCTGTTTCTGGTGCTGATTGGTGTGGTGCTGTTTCTGCGCCTGTGGGTGCCTTCCGACACGGCGGTGATCACCGGCTACGTGATGGTTTTCCTGTACATGATGGGCCCTCTGGAAGGCGTGCTGCTGAACCTGCCGCAGATGAGTCAGGCACGAGTTGCCAGCGCACGGATTGAAGCGACCCTTGCGCAACTGGAAGCCGAAGCTCGCTCGCAAACGCCGGCGCCTGCGGTGCAGGCCAAGGGCGTTACCCTGGAGCTGGATGGTCTGACCCATGGTTATTTCAGTGAGCGCGAGGATGAGGTTTTTACCCTTGGCCCGGTCACGCTGACCCTCAAGCCTGGCGAGATTACCTTCCTGGTCGGAGGCAACGGCAGCGGCAAGACCACCCTGGCCAAGCTGATTGCCGGCCTGTACGTGCCGGAAAGTGGCGAAGTGCGGGTCGATGGCCGACCTGTGGCGGCGGACGGGCGGGACGATTATCGCCAGCTGTTTTCGGCGGTATTCTCGGACTTCCACCTGTTCGACACCCTGCTCGAAGCGCCGGATTCCAGCCTCGACAGCCAGGCATCTGATTGGCTGGCCAAGCTGCACCTGGAGCACAAAGTCAGCGTCAGCAATGGTTCGTTTTCCACCCGAGAACTGTCCCAGGGCCAGCGCAAGCGCCTGGCGTTGATCGTTGCCTGTCTCGAAGGGCGGCCGGTGATCATCTTTGACGAATGGGCGGCAGACCAGGACCCGGCGTTCCGTGAAGTGTTCTATTGCGAACTGCTGCCTGAGTTGCGGGCCCAGGGTAAGACGTTGCTGGTCATCTCCCACGATGACCGTTATTTCCATCTGGCCGATCAGTTGATCAAGCTTGAGCGTGGGCAGATTGTCAGCTCCAGTAGTCGCCAGTCGAGTCCTGAGGTGTGTCAGGTACACCGCGGGTGAGGGGGTTACGGGCGTTGCCCGATCGCAGCTTCGTAGGGCTCGTCAACGACTGCACAATGTTCCCGAAGAGTCCGGTAGTCGCTGGTTTTCTTTTTGATTTTTGCTTTTAAACACGATGCCTCTGCGGCCACTCGAAACCCGTAAATCGCCGTTGCGCATTGAACGGATATGTACCTAGTTCAAGCAACTGGAATACCGCATACATATCCGTTTGATGTATCAGGGCTTTCTACGGGTTCCGCCCTTACGGCGGCTCACTTTTGTCAAACAGCCGAGTGTCGGACCACCACAAAAATAAGCAAAAAGGCCTTGCCCCAGCGTACGGCCTTCGCTGCGCTCAGGTTCCCTCGCTCCGGTCCTGCTCCGTGGCCACGCCGTACGGGCCATCCATGGCCCAACACGGCTCTCCCGGCATCCATGCCGGGAGGACCACTACGCAGAACCTCCGCTCGGCCTCCCGAAGGGGCTTGAAGATCAAGATCAAAAGCAGATCAAAAGCAGATCAAAAACGACCTTGTAGGCGCTGTTTTGATTTTTGCTTTTTGCTTTTAAAAACGATGTCCCTGCCGCCACTCGATAGTCGAAACGACGCGGATGCCCATCACAGAAGGCCGAACGCAGGTGCTGTTGTGGGGGTGGCGAGGCAGGACGCCGAGCCAGCCGTGCCGGGCCATGGATGGCCCGTCACGGCGTGCCCCCACAACAGCGCCGGAGTGAGGGCACCGGGCGAGCCTAGGCGAGCTCGGCCGTATGGTAGGGCGCAGACTTTTTGGTTCCTTTTGGGGCGTTTGCCAAAAGGGACTCGCTGTAAGAGCGAAACCGATATTTCAGTTAAACGCCTGTAACGGATATGTACGCGGTACTGCAGTTAAAACTGAGCGTACATATCCATTTGATGTATCACGGCTTTTTACGGGTTTCGCCCTTACGGCGAGTCCCTTTTGTCAAACAGCCGAGTGTCGGACCACCACAAAAAGAACCAAAAAGGCCTTGCCCCAGCGTACGGCCTTCGCTGCGCTCAGGTTCCCTCGCTCCGGTCCTGCTCCGTGGCCACGCCGTGACGGGCCATCCATGGCCCAACACGGCTCTCCCGGCATCCATGCCGGGAGGACCACTACGCAGAACCTCCGCTCGGCCTCCCGAAGGGGCTTGAAGATCAAGATCAAAAGCAGATCAAAAGCAGATCAAAAGCAGATCAAAAGCAGATCAAAAACGACCTTGTAGGCGCTGTTTTGATTTTTGCTTTTAAAAACGATGTCCCTGCCGCCACTCGATAGTCGAAACGACGCGGATGCCCATCACAGAAGGCCGAACGCAGGTGCTGTTGTGGGGGGTGGCGAGGCAGGACGCCGAGCCAGCCGTGCCGGGCCATGGATGGCCCGTCACGGCGTGCCCCCACAACAGTGCCTGAGTGAGGGAACCGGGCGAGCCTAGGCGAGCTCGGCCGTATGGTAGGGCGCAGACCTTTTGGTTCCTTTTGGGGCGTTTGCCAAAAGGGACTCGCCGTAAGGGCGAAACCCGTAAAAAGCCGTGATACATAGAATGGATATGTACGCTCAGTTCTAACTGCGGTACCGCGTACATATCCGTTACAGGCGTTTAACTGAAATATCGGTTTCGCTCTTACAGCGAGTCCCTTTTGTCAAACAGCCACAAAAGGAACCAAAAAGGCCTGCCCCAGCGTACGGCCTTCGCTGCGCTCAGGTCCCCTCGCTCCGGTCCTGCTCCGTGGCCACGCCGTGACGGGCCATCCATGGCCCAACACGGCTCTCCCGGCATCCATGCCGGGAGGACCACTACGCAGAACCTCCGCTCGGCCTCCCGAAGGGGCTTGAAGATCAAAATCAAAAGCAGATCAAAAACGACCTTGTAGGCACTTCGGCGTTTGCCAAAAGTGCCTCGCCGTAAGGGCGAAACCCGTAAATCGCCGTTGCGCAATGAACGGATATGTACCTAGTTCAAGCAACTGGAATACCGCGGTTTGAGGGGTTGCGGGCTTTGCCCGATCGCCGCCTCGCACAGCTCGCCAGCAACTACAGACCAGGCCAGGTCTGGTGCCCTGCAAATAACAATATTTATCAAAGACAGTTAATTCCCCAGGTATTTCTTTCGTTCTTATTAGCAGTGTTCCAGGCAAGGCCGGCCCGGCTTGTCGACTGCTTTTAAGGAGATCCGCAGTGTCCGTCGCCCCCGATCGCATCCGCCTGTTCTGCTTCGCCTGTTCCGGCGCGAGTGCCATGGCCTTCGCCCCGTGGCGGGCTGTATTGCCGGCATGGCTCGATGTGCAGCCGGTCGAACTGCCCGGCCACGGGGGCCGTGGCGATGAACCGTTGCAGGTGGATATGCAGGTCCTCGCCGCCAGCCTGGCGGCCGAACTGGCGCCGATGATCAACGGCCCTTACCTGATGCTCGGCCATAGCGTCGGCGGCGTGGTGGCCCTGGAGGTGGCCCACGCCCTGGTCGCTCTGGGGCTCGAACCGCCCGAAGCCCTGATCGCCGTGGCCAGTACCGCCCCCGGGCAGCGCGACGGTAATCCCGATGCGCAACCCATGACCGATGCCGAACTGATCGCCGAGTTGCTTCGCCTCGACGGTACACCCCGGGCAGTACTCGACGATCCGCAATTGCTGGCCATGGTGCTGCCGGTGCTGCGCGCGGATTTCCTCCTCGGTGACCGCTATCAGCCGCCGCGCCGTGGGCCTTTGCCTTGCGCCCTGCATGTGTTCGGCGGGCGTGACGACAGTGTCGCCGTCAGTGCCCTGGCGGCCTGGGAAGCCGAATGCAGCGGGCCGTTCCATTTGCAGATCTGCGACGGCGGGCACTTTTTCCTGCATCGCCAGCGCGCCGACTTCCTCCAGCGCCTGCTCGCGCTGTGCCTGGATCTACGCCGGCAGGCATCGCGTCTCTCGCTCCCTTCATTGCGCGCCCTGGGTTGATCCGGGTCGTACCGCCGTCCTTTTTTCGCGGAGTCTTCCATGCTTGATTCACGCTTCGATATCCGGCCCCTGCGCCATGCCGATACCCCCTTGCCGCTGCTGATTGAAGCCCGCGAGCCCGGTCTTGAACTGGCGGTCTGCCTGCCCGCGCTGCGGGCGCTGATCGAGCAGCAACTGCTGGTCGCCGGCGGCGTATTGCTGCGCGGCTTCGAGGTGCAGACCGCCGAGCGCTTTCGCTCTTTCGCCACCGGCTTCGGTTCGGACCTGCTGACCTACGAGTTCGGTTCCACGCCGCGCAGCAACGTCACCGCCGGCATCTACACCTCTACCGAATATCCGCCGCACCAGCACATCCCGCTGCATAACGAACAGGCCTACACCCGGGACTGGCCAATGAAAATCTGGTTCTTCTGCCAGCAGGCATCTCCCGTAGGCGGTGCCACGCCGATTGGTGACAGCCGGGCAATTTATCGCCGGGTCGGTGAACAGATTCGCCAGCGCTTCGCCAGCAAAGGCCTGATGTACACCCGCAACTACGGCAACGGCCTGGACGTGTCCTGGGAGCAGGTATTCAACACCCAGGACCGCGCTGTCGTGCACGCCTACTGCGAGGCCCACGGCATCAGCCTGGAGTGGAAAGACGACGGCGGCCTGCGCACGCGCCAGGTTTGCCAGGCGGTGGCCACCCATCCGCGCACCGGCGACGCGGTGTGGTTCAACCAGGCGCACCTGTTCCACGTTTCCAACTTGCCCGAGGAGGTGCGCGAAACCCTGCTCGATCTGGTGGAGGAAGAGGACTTGCCGCGCAACGTCTATTACGGCGACGGCAGCCCGCTGGAAGAAAGCCTGCTGGAGGACATTCGCGGCGTGATGCAACAGGAACAGGTCGAATTTTCCTGGCAGGACAATGACGTGCTGATGCTCGACAACATGCTCACCGCCCACGGTCGCGCACCGTTTCAGGGGCCACGCAAAGTGGTGGTGGCCATGGCCGAACCCCACGGCGCCGACGTGCGCTGAGTACCCCCCGATTTTTTTCTGACTTTTTGCGATTGCAGGAGGACGCCCCATGGCCATCCCACATCAGCCTCAACCCCAATCCCTGATCGAGATGCTGGCGCAGCGCGCCGAGCAGCAAGGCGATCAACTGGCCCTGCGCTTTCTCGGTGACGGTAACCAGACCACCGAGCTGTACACCTACGCCCAGCTGGATGCCCGGGTCCGGCACCTGGCCGCCTGCCTCGGGCAGCACGCCGGGGAGGGCGACCGGGTGCTCCTGCTGCTGACCAACGGCCCGGACTACATAGTGGCCTTTTTCGCATGCCTGTATGCCGGGCTGATCGCGGTACCGGCCTATCCGCCGGAGCGCAATCGCCAGTTCCACACCGAACGCCTGCAAGGCATGGCCATGGATGCCGAGCCCTCGTTGATTCTCTGCGAGCATGCTGCCCTCGACGCTTCCCGGTTGCTGCGTGACGGCCTGACCCTGGCGTCCTTGCCGGCCCTGGCCAGCGTCCAGGATCTTGAAGCGCAAGCGCCCCGGGCCTGGCAACCCCGTGCCGTGCCGGGCGATGCCATCGCCATGCTGCAATACACCTCCGGCTCCACCTCCGAACCCAAGGGCGTCGAAGTCACCCACGCCAACCTGCTGGACAATCAGCGCCTGTTGCAAATGGGCTTTGGCACCCGCCCGGGGGATGTCTTTGTCAGCTGGCTGCCGCTGTACCACGACATGGGCCTGATCGGCGGCATGCTGCAACCTATCTATGCCGGGGTGCCGCTGGTGTTGCTGACCACCCAGCACTTCCTCGCCCGGCCGGCGCGCTGGCTGGAAGCGATCCACCGCTACGGCGGCACCCTCAGCGGCGGCCCTGACTTTGCCTTCCGCCTGTGTACCGAGAGCGTGCGCGACAGCCTGCTTGCCGAGCTCGACCTGAGCCAGTGGCGGGTTGCGTTTTGCGGTTCCGAACCGGTGCGGGCCGACACCCTGGCCGACTTCGTTGAGCGCTTCTCGCCGGCAGGGCTGGCGGCAACCACCGTACATCCATGCTACGGCCTGGCTGAAGCGACCCTGATGGTCACCAGCAACACCCGTGGCGGCCCGTACTACACCCTGCATGTGGACCATGAGCAATTGGCGCTGGGCCGGGTGGTCCCTGACCCGCACGGCAGCGAAATGGTCAGCAGCGGTGGTTTGCTGTTCGATGATCAGGTGCGCCTGATGGACCCGCAGACCCTGCAACCGGTGGCTGAAAACAGCGTGGGTGAAATCTGGGTGCGCGGGCCCAGTGTGGCCCGTGGCTACTGGCGCAACCCCGAAGCCACCGCCCGTACCTTCCTCGACCTGCCCGACGGCCGCTGGCTGCGTAGCGGCGACCTGGCGTTCCTGCACCAGGGCGGTCTGTTCATCACCTCGCGGGCCAAGGATGTGATCATCATTCGCGGCCAGAACCGTTACCCGCAAGACATCGAAAAAGCCGTGGAGCAGGGCGTCGAAGCGGTGCGCAAGGGCCGTGTCGCAGCGTTTCCGGTGCAGGTCGACGGGCGCGAGTGCATTGGCATCGCCGCCGAGATCGGGCGCAGTGTGCAAAAGAAATTCGACCCTCAAGTATTGATCGAAGCCATCGACCGGGTGGTCAGTGAAACCCAGCAGGAACCGGCCAGCGTCATTGCCCTGCTCGAGCCGGCGGCCTTGCCCAAGACCACCAGCGGCAAGCTGCAACGCTCGGCCTGCCGCCAGCGTCTGGAGACCGGTGAACTGGGCGCGTATCACGTCTATCGCCGGCCCGTATTGAGCCGCAGTGGGGCCGCGCCGGCAGGTGCCGCGCCCCTGGGCCACACCGAACAGCGTCTGGCGGCGATCTGGTCCGAGGTGCTGGAAGGCGCCGAGATCAGCCGCGACGACATCTTTCTCGCCGTAGGCGGGCATTCCCTCGCCGCCGTGCAAGTCCTGGCGCGGGTGCGCACCGAGTTCAACGTCGAATTGCCCCTGAGCGCGCTGTTTGCCGCCAGCCCCCTGGCCCGGCTGGCGGCCATGGTTGACGCTGCACCACGTCTGGCCGCCGGCGTACCCTTGCAGGCGCTGCATGTCAGCGGCCCGCAGGCCATGTCGCCGGTGCAACGCAGCCTGTGGCTGGCCCAGCAGCTGGGCGGGGAGCAGGCCGGGGCGGCCTACAACATGGTTGCCCAGTTGCGTCTGTGTGGCGAGCTGCGGGTGGACGCCCTGCAAGCGGCATTGGCCGGTGTGCTGCAACGCCAGGCGAGTTTGCGCAGTGCCTTTGTGCCGGGCCCGGATGGCGTGGCCCTGGTGCACTGTGCGGGTCAGGTGGAACTGGCCTTGCCGGTGCTTGACCTCAGTGGTCTGCGCGATGGCGAACAAACCACCGCCCTGGCGGTGGCCGAGGCCGAAGCGGCGGGGCAGCCGTTCGACCTGCAGCGCGCGCCGCTGTTACGCGCCACCCTGCTGCGCCTGGGCGCTCAGGAATATCGCTTGCTGTTGAGCATGCATCACCTGATCGGCGATGGCTGGTCGTTCGGCGTGCTGGTCCAGGAACTGGGCGCGGGGTATCAGGCGCAACTGGCCGGCAGCCAGTCGGCGCTGGCGCCGTTGAGTATTCAGTACAGCGACTATGCGGCCTGGCAGAACGCCCGGGCCGGCAGTGCCGAGCGCCAGCGCGAACGCGATTTCTGGGCCGACTATCTGCAAGGCGCCCCGCAGCAACTGGCCTTGCCCACTGACCGTGCGCGTCCCTCGGCCCCGCACACTGGTGGGGCCAGCGTGGCCTTCCAGCTCGACGCCGAACAGGTCGGGCGTCTCGAAGCCCTGGGCCGTGCCCACGGCGCCAGCCTGTTCATGGTCCTGCGGGGGACTTTCGACTGGCTGCTGCATCGCCTCACCGGCCAGGACGATTTGATCTATGGCACCGATATCGCCGGTCGACCGCGAACCGAGCTGGAACAGCTCATCGGCTTCTTCGTCAACATCGTGCCGCTGCGCGCCAGGGTGCGCCCGCAGCAATCGTTCAACCAATGGCTGGCCCGGGTCAGCGAGGATTCATTGAACCTGTTCGAACAGGCGGACTTGCCCTTCGAACAGATCGTCGATGCCAGCGCCGTGCCCCGTCAGCGCAACCCGCTGGTGCAGGCGCTGTTCGTGCTGCACAGCATGCCCCGGGGTCAGTTCGCGGTGCCGGGGCTGAGCGCCGAACTGCTGGCCGCGCCCGCCCAGACCTCGAAGTTCGACATGGCCCTGTTCCTGACGCCCAACGCCCGGGGGCTGGGCGGCGAGTGGGTATTCGCCACGGCGATCCTCGATGAGGCGCGGGTGCGCTGCTGGGTCGAGGCCTGGGTCGACCTGCTGGGTCAAATCCTCGCCGACCCCGAGCGTTCCCTCGACAGCCTGACCCTCGGCGCCTTGCAGCCCGCGGTTGCAGCGCCGGTCAGCGGGCGCTCGCGGCTGGAGGCCAGGCGCGACAAGTTGAAGTCCTTTGCCCGTCCGAGCACGCCGTCGGTGGCGGAGGCTGCCGTGCGCTGCACGCCGCTGAATGCCGGCTGCGAGTTGCCGCTGGTAATCGAGCCAGTCAGTGCCGATCTCGACCCCTGCGTGTGGGCCAGCCTCAACCGAGAGTTCATTGAAACCAGCCTGCGCCGGCATGCCGGCCTGCTGTTCCGTGGCTTCGGCCTGAGCACCGCGCAAGACTTCGAAGCCTTCGCCGAGGCCATCCAGCCGGGCCTGTATGGCGCCTATGGCGACTTGCCGAAGAAAGAGGGCGGGCGCAATACCTACCGCTCCACGCCATACCCCGAGCGGCAGATGATCCTGTTCCACAACGAAAGCGCGCACCTGCGACGCTGGCCGCGCAAGCAGTGGTTCTTCTGCGAGCAGCCATCGCCGGTGGGCGGTGCCACACCTATCGTCGACTGCCGGGCGATGTACCGCGCCTTGCCGGCCGCGCTGGCCGAGACCTTCGAACGCAAGGGACTGTTGTATGTGCGCACCTTCACCCCGGGCTTCGATGTGGACTGGCGCGACTTCTACAAAACCGAGCAGCGTGCCGTGGTCGAGGCCACCTGCCGCGAGCAGGGCGTGGCGTTCGAATGGCTGGCCAATGGCGGCCTGCAGACCCGCACCCCTTGCCCGGCAGTGATCCGCCACCCCTACACCGGGGAAAAGTCCTTTTTCAACCAGGTCCAGCTGCACCACGACTATTGCCTGCAAGCCGACGTGCGCCGCGACCTGCTGGGCATAGTCGGTGCCGGGTACATGCCGCGGCAGGTGTATTTCGGTGATGGCACGCCCATCGATGACCTGGTCATGGAACAACTGGGCCAGCTCTACGAAGCCTGCGCGGTGCGCTTCGACTGGCAGCGCGGGGATGTGGTGATGCTCGACAACATGCTGGTGGCCCACGCCCGGGACCCGTTCGAAGGCCCGCGGCGGATCGTCGTGGCCATGGGCGAAATGACCGACCGTAGCGTGTTCGATGACGCTGCCCAAGACAACGAAGAGCGCTCGGGCCAATCGGCCGGGCTGCCTGTTTAAGGACACTGTGATGAATGATTTGAGTCTTGATTTGACCGCACCACAGACCCTGGCCCTGAGCCCCGAGCAGCGTGCCTGCCTGCTCGGCCATGATCCGGCCCGGGCTGACGCCGGCAGCCATCGACTGCGCCTGGCGCTGACTGCGGCACAGGTGCCGGCGGACATCCAGGCGGCCCTGCAAGGCTATTCGGCGAGCCAGCCGATTCTCGCCGCCTGCTGGCTGCAAGTACCGGGGTTGCGTGGTTGGCGTCAGGCCTTGCCCAATCAGGGTGGGGCAATACGCTGGGTCGGGCTGGACACCCAGGCAGCGGCCTTGAACCTGGCCCCGGACGAGGTGCTGGCGGTCAGCCAGCGTACCCTGGCCAACGGCGGGGTCGAGCTGGAATTCGTTGCCGCTGCCCTGGCCCTGGACCCACCGAGCCTGGAGCAACTGGTGGCTGAGGTATTGGCGCTGGCCAATGGTGAGGCGCCGACCTTCAACGAAGTGGGCTACGAACACTATGTGCAATGGCGCCAGGACATGGCCGCCGATGCAGACGCTGCCCAGGGCCGTGCCTATTGGCAACACGCCGGGGTTGATCCGGCCCGGGGTGACGCCCTGCATCTGGGCCTGCGCGGCAACCCGCAGCCCTCAGGGGCGCTGCGTCAGACCCTGCAGCTGGAAGTGCCGCTGTCGGATCTGGGTGGCGCCCTGGCCCTGGCCGACTTCCTCGGCCAGCCTCTGGACTTGGTGCTGCAAGGCTTGTGGTGGGTGCTGCTGGGGCGCCTGAGCGGTCAGCGCGGTTTTGTCGCTGGCTGGTTGCATGATTGCCGCAGCGACTACGACCACTTCGAGAACACCCTGGGGGTGTTCGAAAAAATCCTGCCGTTGCGGGTCGAGCTGGACCCGGCGCGCCATCTCGGCGAATGGTTGCAACAGGCCGAAGAACGCCTGGGGGATCATCTGGGCTGGCAGGAGTACTGCCCGATCGAGGCGCCCACCAGCGCCGCGCCGCTGCTGGCGGGGTTTGTCTTTGAACAGGCGCACATCGATCCACGCCAGGTGCTTGCCTATCCGCACCGGGGGGCCTTCGAATTGTTGTTGAGTGCCCGGGTCCGGGGCCAGACCCTGTTCCTGAATATCCAGGCCAATGGCGCGGCCTACAGCGCCGCCAGTATCGAGGTGCTGCTGGAACAGTACCGCACCCTGCTGCAACAGCTGCCGGGTGATGGCGCCGTGACCCTCGACGACCTGGAGCCGGTGGGCGCCCGGGAGCGCCAGCGGCTGTCGGGCCTGGCCCCGCAGCAGCCGGTGCAGAGCAATGAGGGGCTGGCGCAGTGTCTGGCCCGGCATGCCCGGCAAACCCCGCAGGCCATGGCCCTCAGCGATGGCCGGCAGCAGCTGGATTATGCCGGCTTGCAGCAGACCGTCACACGCATGGCCGGCTGGTTGCAAGGGCAGGGTGTCGGCGTGGGGCAATGCGTGGCCATCGAGACCGAGCGCTCGTTGCAAGGGGTGCTGCATATCCTTGCGGTGCTGGTGGCCGGGGCTTACTACTTGCCGCTGGAACCGGCCTGGCCGGCGGAGCGCCGTCACGATCTGTTGACCCGCGCCGAACCGGCACTGGTGCTGTGCGATCCGGCGTCCAGCAGTGCTCACGGCCCCTGGCCGAGCGCCAGTCTGGAGCAGGCGGGCAGGGATGCCGAATTGCCGTTCCAGGCACCGCAACTGACTGACCGGCACCTGGCGTACCTGCTATTTACGTCCGGCTCGACCGGGGCACCCAAGGGCGTGCTTGTGGAGCACGGCGCGCTGGGCAACTACGCCCGCTCGGCCAGCGCAGCCCTCGGTCTGCAAGCCGGCATGCGCCTGGCACTCACCAGTCCGCTAAGCGTCGACCTGGGCCACACCTTGCTGTTCGGCGCCTGGCAGGTCGGCGCCGGGCTGGTCATCGCCGCCGCGGAGGATCTTGTGGATGGCGCGGCATTCAGCCGCTTTTTGCTTCGGGAACGACCGGACGTGGCGAAATTCGTGCCTTCGCACCTGGCGGCCTTGCTCGAAGGACATACCCCGCCGTTGCCCGAAACCCTGATCCTGGGGGGCGAAGCCACGCCGCAACGTCTGGTGGAGCAACTGTTCAAGCGGGCGCCGGGCTTGCGCCTGTTCAACCACTACGGCCCCACCGAAACCACGGTCGGGGTGATGTTTCACCCCCTGCGGGCCGACGCCCCGGACCGCGATGAGCGGGTGCCCCTGAGCCGTGTCCTTGACGGCAATCGCGTGTACCTGCTGGACCAGCGCCTGCGACTGGTACCCACCGGTGCCCTGGGTGAGCTGTACATCGGCGGAGCCCAGCTATGCCGTGGCTACCTGGGGCAAGCCAGTGCCGAGTGCTTTATCGAGGATCCGTTCCTGGCGGGGCAGCGTCTGTATCGCTCCGGCGACCTGGGCCGCTATCGGGCCGAAGGCGGCCTGCAACTGGTTGGCCGTCAGGACCAGCAGGTCAAGTTGCGCGGCCAGCGCATCGAGCTGGGTGAAATCGAGGCGGCGCTGCTGGCCTTGCCCGGGGTCGAACAGGCTGTGGCCCGGCTATGGTCGCCCGGCGATGGCGCGGCCAGCCTGATCGCCTATGTGGTGCTCAACGAGGATGCCGCTGAGGGTGCCCTGGAACAGTTGCCCCGGGCTCTGGCCGCGCGCCTGCCTGAAGCCCTGTGCCCGGCGCGCTTGCTGGCCATGCCGAGCCTGCCCCGTCTGGCCAACGGCAAGGTCGATCGCTCAGCCTTGCCCGATCCGGGCCAGCAGGTACCCCGGCAACCGGTACGGGCCCCCACCAGCGAACTGCAAGCCTGCCTGCGCGATGCCATGGCCGAATTGCTGGAGTGTCCGCCGGACGCTTTGGGGGTGGACCACGACTTCTTTGAGGCCGGTGGCCACTCACTGCTGGTGATCAAGCTGGTGGCACGCCTGCGCACGATGTTCAAGCTAGAAGTCGCCCCCGGGCTGGTGTTCGATCATCCCAGTGCCGCCGGTCTGGCCGAGGCCCTCGGTGAACTTGCAGAGCCCCTGCGTCTGGAAAAGATCGCTCGCCTGCGCCGCGAGCTCGACAGTCTCAGCGATCAACAACGCGCCGAGCTACTGGCCCAGGCCCGCGCCGCCCGGGGCCTGACGACCCACTGAAAACAGGCCGGCTGAGGCCGGCTTTTTTTATTCCGCACTGGATTGACCATGACCGATATCGACCGCGACCTATTGCTTGCCCTGTTACTTGATGATGACGCGCCAGCCGCACCCGTCGGGCCGGGCCGGCGCACCGAGCCGGGGCCGGCGCCGCTGTCATTCGCCCAGCGCCGCTTGTGGTTTCTCCAGCAGTACGAAGTACAGAGCCCGGCCTATAACTCGGCCCGGGCGCTGCGGATTCAGGGCCGGCCGGATGTCGGGGCCCTGGAGGCCGCCTTGCGCCGCCTGATCGAGCGCCATGCCAGCCTGCGCACCCGCTTCGTGCTGGTGGATGAGCAGCCGCTGCAGGTCATCGAACCCGCTGTGGATTTTCATCTTGAATGCGTGACCCTGGCGGCCGGCGCCGACCTGCAAGCCGAACTGCGCCAGCGGGTTGCCGTGCCGTTTGACCTCGGTTGCGCACCGTTGCTGCGGGCCAGCCTGTTGTGCGACGGCGAGGGGGCGGTGTTGCTGTTGTGCTTGCACCACATCGTCGCCGATGCCTGGTCCAACCCGTTGCTGATCGCCGACCTGGGCCGGGCCTATGCCGCGGCTCTGGACGGCAATGACCGGCCGTTGCCGGGTTTGCCCCTGGAGTACGCCGACTACGCGACCTGGCAGCGCCAGCACTTTGCAGGCCAGGGCGCTGCTGCAGGCCAGGGCTACTGGCGCCAGTACCTGGGCCAGGAGGTGCCGGTGCTGGAATTGCCCAGCGACCGCCCGCGCAGCGCAGCGCCACGGCTGCAGGCCGCGCGCCATGATCTCCGGCTGCCGGACGCTGTGGCCCGGGCGCTGCGTGAATGGTGCCGGGCGCAACATTGCTCGCCCTTCGTGCTACTGCTGGGGGCCTGGCAAGTACTGCTGGCGCGCTACAGCGGCCAGCGCGATTTCGCGGTCGGTGTGCCCAACGCCGCACGCAGCCATGCCCAGGTCCAGGAGATTGTCGGGTTCTTCGTCAACACCCAGGTCTATCGCGCCCGGCTCGATCCGCAACTGACCACCCGCGAGCTGTGCAGCCGCCTGCGGGATGAAAGCCGGATTGCCCTGGAACACTCGGACTTTCCCTTCGAGTGCGTGCTGGACGGTCTCAACCTGACCCGCGACCTGCGCCACACGGCGCTGTTCCAGGTGCTGTTCAACTTCCGCCACTCACGGGACGCCCAGCCCTTGCAGTTGCCGGGGCTGGAGGTGGAGGTGCTGGATGTCGAGCTGGAAAGCGCGCGTTTCGACCTGACCCTGGATGTTATCGCCGGCCCCGACGCCATCGATTGTCGTCTGGAGTATGTGACTGAGCTCTACGACGCCCCGACCATTGAGCGCCTCGGCCAGCACCTGTGCCAGCTGCTGCAGGGCATGCTCGCAGCGCCCGACCGTCCGGTGTTCAGCCTGCCGTTGCTGGACGCGGACGAGCAGGCGCAGCTCACTACATGGAACGCGACAGCGAGTCGCTACCCCGAGTACCCGAACCTTCCTGCCCTGATTGCGCAACAGGTGCGTGCCACCCCCGATGCCCTGGCACTGGTGTATGGCCACACGCAACTGAGCTATGGCGAGCTGGATGCCCGGGCCAATCAGCTGGCCCATTGGCTGCAAACTCAGGGCGTTGGTCCGGATGTACCGGTGGCGGTGTGTGCCGAGCGTTCCGTGGAACTGGTAGTCGCGTTATTGGGGGTGATCAAGGCCGGTGGCGCGTACCTGCCACTGGACCCGGATCTGCCCCTTGAGCGTCTGCAAGGGATGCTGGCCGACAGTGGCAGCCCGTTGTTGCTGACCCAGAAACACTTACTGGAGAAGTGGTCCGGCGCTGCCGAAGTACCGGTACATGCACTGGAAAACCTGGCGCTGGCGACCCAGCCGCAGACCGCGCCCCAGGTCGATATCGCCCCGGAAAACCTGGTGTACTGCCTGTACACCTCGGGCTCCACCGGCAAGCCCAAGGCCGTCGGTAATCGCCATGCCGGGTTGCTCAATCGCCTGCAATGGATGCAGGCCGAATACGGATTAAATGCCAGCGATCGGGTGCTGCAAAAAACCCCTTACAGCTTCGACGTCTCGGTCTGGGAGTTCTTCTGGCCGCTGCTCAGCGGCGCGGCACTGGTGATGGCGCCGCCGGGTGCCCATCGCGATCCACAGGCCTTGCGCGAACTGATTGTGGAGCACGGCATCACCACGCTGCACTTCGTGCCGTCGATGTTGCAGGCCTTTGTGTCTGCCGGCGAACTGCCCCTTTGCACCTCACTGAAGCGGATCATATGCAGCGGTGAAGCCTTGCCGGCCGAGTTGCAGCGTCAGGTGCTGGGACAAACCGCCAGCCAGTTGCACAACCTCTACGGCCCGACCGAAGCGGCCATCGACGTCACTTTTTGGGCCTGCCGCGAAGACGGCAACAGCGTGCCCATTGGCCGCCCGATCGCCAATACGCAAATCCATATTCTTGATCCCGATCTCAATCCGCTGCCGGTGGGCGTGGCTGGCGAGCTGTACATCGCCGGGGTCAATCTGGCCCGGGGTTATCAGGGGCGTCCTGCGCTGACCGCCGAACGCTTTGTCGCCAATCCCTACGGCGCTCCCGGGGAGCGCATGTACCGCAGTGGCGACCTGGCACGCTGGCGCGCCGACGGTGCCATCGATTACCTGGGCCGTCTCGATCATCAGGTGAAATTGCGCGGCCTGCGTATCGAACTGGGGGAGATTGAAGCGCTGTTGCTGAGCCACGCCAATGTTCAGGAAAGCGTGGTCATAGCCCGGGACGACAAGCTGATCGGCTACTGGGTGGGCGCTGCCATCGAGGAAGAAGCACTCAAGGCCCATCTGGCCCGCCACCTTCCTGAATACATGGTGCCGTGGCGCCTGCTGCAATTGCCGGCGCTGCCGCTGTCGGCCAACGGCAAGCTGGATCGCAAGCAGTTGCCGCAACCCCAGGGGCAGGTGACCGAAGACTATGTGGCACCCGCCAGCGAAATCCAGCAGGCCCTGGCGACCATCTGGGGCGAGGTGCTGGGTCAGGAACAGGTCGGGATCAGCGACAATTTCTTCGAGCTGGGGGGCGATTCCATTCTGTCCCTGCAAGTGATCAGCCGGATGCGCCGCGCCGGTTGGCAGCTCAATCCGCGGGACCTGTTCGAGCATCAAACCATCGCTGCCCTGGCCCGTGTCGCTGTGCCTCTGGAGCAGGCCAGCGCTGACAGCGGTCCGGTTCAGGGCGCGGCCCCGGTCACCCCGATTCAGGCGCATTTTTTCGCCCAGGCGGTGCCGGTTGCGGGCCACTGGAACCAGGCATTATTGCTGCGCCCGCTGCACAGCCTGGAGCCCGCTGCTCTGGATGAGGCACTGACCGCGCTGTTCGCCCACCACGATGCTTTGCGCCTGCAATTCCGGCAGCTGGACGGGCAGTGGAGCGCCAGTCATGGCACCGACGCCCCCGGGTTGCTGGAGTGCTTGACTCTGAGCCGGCCCGAGGCGATCAGCGCCGTATGCGAAGCGGCCCAGCGCGGTTTTCAATTGGGTCAGGGGCCTTTGTTCAAGGCAGTGCTGATGCAACTGGGCGATGGCCAGCAACGGCTGTTGCTGGTGGCCCATCACCTGGTGGTGGATGGCGTGTCCTGGCGCATCCTGCTCGAAGATCTGGCACAGCTTTATACCCAGGCGCTGGCCGGTTCAGCGCTGCATCTGGCTGCGCGTACCAGCAGCTTCAAGGCCTGGGGCGAGCACCTGGCAAGCTGGCAGCGCCAAGGGCTGGGCGACAGCGAGCTGGCCTACTGGCAGGCGTATGCCGAGACCACGGCAACCCCGTTGCGGGTGCCGCGGCCCCAAGGCAGCCGTGCCCTCGGCGCGACGGCCCGGGTGCAGGTGCAGCTCGACCCGGCGCGGACCCGCGCCTTGCTGGGGGCGGCCCACGCGGCCTATCGCACGCGGATCGATGAACTGCTGCTGGCCGCGCTGGCCCGTACCCTGTGCCAATGGAGTGGTCAGCCGGCACTGGACATCCTCCTGGAAAGTCACGGCCGCACACCGGGGCCCGATGCCCCGGCCCGACTGGACCTGAGCCGCAGCGTCGGCTGGTTCACCGCCCTGTACCCGTTGCGCCTGGCCCCCGGCAGCCGCGCACCCGGTGAAGCGATCAAGGCGATCAAGGAACAAGTGCGCCAGGTGCCCGGCCAGGGCCTGGGCTACGGCGTGTTGCGCTATCTGGGCGAGGACGATCTGGCCCGCCGGCTGGCGTCCCGCACGGCGCCGCAAATCACCTTCAACTATCTGGGGCAGTTCGACCCGGGCCGCCTGGCCGACGGCCTGTTCGACCTGGCCGGGGAACACCTGGGTGCGTCCCTGGACCCGAGTGCCGATGCCGACAGCGAATGGGTGATCACCGGTCAAGTGCGCGACGGCTGCCTGCAACTGAGCTGGCGCTATGGCTGCGAGCGTTTCGACAGCGAGCTGGTGCAAGGTCTGGCCGAGGACTACCTGGCGAGCCTGGGCACGCTGATCGACCATTGCCTGAGCCCCGGCGCTGCCGGGGTCACACCCTCGGACTTCCCGCTGGCGAGCATCAGTCAGGCGCAACTGGACGCACTGCCGGTGGCCGCCGCCGACCTCGAAGACCTTTACCCCTTGTCACCGCTGCAACAGGGCATGCTGTTTCATGCCCTGCAAGGCGCCGCGGGCAGTGCCTATGTCAATCAGGTCTGCGTGCCGCTGAGCGATGTCGATGGCCTGCGCTTCGCCGCAGCCTGGGAGCGGGTCAGCCATGAGCACGGGATCCTGCGGGCCGGTTTCGCCTGGGAAGGCGACTTGCCCCAGCCCCTGCAATGGATCCACCGCCAGTTACCTTCGCCGGTGCGCCATCTTGACTGGCGCGAACGCGGCGCCGAACAGGCGCGCCTGGAACTGGCCGAACTGGCCGATGCCGAGCGCGATCAGGGCTTCGACCTGCGCCGGCCACCGCTGCAACGGGTGTTGCTGGTGCGTCTGGGCGAAAGCGCCTACCAATTGATCTGGACCCGCCATCACATCCTGCTCGATGGCTGGGCCACGGCGCGCCTGATCGAAGAAGTGCTGTTGCATTACCGCGGTCAGACGCCCGCGGCGGGGGCCAGCCGCTACCGCGATTACCTGGCCTGGCTGGGCCGTCAGGATGGCGCGTCGAGCCAGCAATTCTGGAGCCAGCAACTGTGCGAGCTGGAGCAACCGACCCTGCTGGCCGATGCCTTGCCGGCGGTGCCGGCCCGCAGCGGGCATGGTGACCTGCGCCTGCAACTGGCCCCGGACGTGACCTCGGCGCTGGGGGTGTTTGCCCGACGCGAGCGGGTGACCCTCAACACCTTGCTGCAAGGTGCCTGGAGCCTGTTGTTGCAGCGCTACAGCGGGCAGCGCAGCGTGGCTTTCGGCGCCACTGTGGCCGGTCGCCCGACCGCCCTGGCCGATGCGGAGCGCGTGCTGGGGCTGTTTATCAATACCTTGCCGATCATTCAGGCGCCCGGGCCGCAGCGCTTGCTGGGGGACTGGCTGCGGGATTTGCAATCGCTGAACCTGGCGGTACGTGAGCATGAACATACGCCGCTGTTCGATATCCAGCGTTGGGCCGGGCAGGGTGGCCGGGCGCTGTTCGACACTGTGCTGGTGTTCGAGAACTACCCGGTGGACAGCGCCCTGCGCAGCGGCAGCGGCGTTCAATTCGGCCAGGTGATTTCGCGGGAAACCACCCATTACCCCTTGACTGTGGTGATCCACGCGGGTGACACCCTGGACCTGCAATTGAGTTACCTGTTGAGTGCCTTCGACCCTGCCAGCGTGGCGCGCCTCGGTGAGCATTTGCAGAACCTGCTGCTGGCCATGGCGGCCGAGGCGCAGGGGCCGTCAAAGGTGCGCCTTGGCCAGTTGCAGATGCTCGATAACGCAGAACAGCAGCGGCTCTCGCAGTGGAACGCGACCCGGTTCAACTATGCGCAGTACCCGAGCCTGCCAGCCTTGATTGCCGAACAGGTGCGCGCCACCCCCGATGCCCTGGCGCTGGTGTATGGCGACACGCAACTGAGCTATGGCGAACTGGATGCCCGGGCCAATCAACTGGCCCACTGGCTGCAAACTCAGGGCGTTGGCCCGGATGTACCGGTGGCGGTGTGTGCCGAACGCTCGGTGGAGCTGGTGGTGGCACTGCTGGGGGTGATCAAGGCCGGTGGCGCGTATCTGCCGCTGGACCCGGACCACCCGCGGGAGCGGTTGCAAGGGATGCTGACCGACAGTGGCAGCCCGTTGTTGCTGACCCAGGCGCACCTGCTGGACAGCTGGTCCGGTGCTGCCGGGGTACCGATGCATGCACTGGAAAACCTGGCGCTGGCGACTCAGCCGCAGACTGCACCCAAGGTCGATATCGGCCCGGAAAACCTGGTGTACTGCCTGTATACCTCGGGTTCCACCGGCAAGCCCAAGGCCGTCGGTAATCGTCATGCCGGGCTGCTCAATCGTTTGCAATGGATGCAGGCCGAATACGGCCTGAACCCCGGCGACCGGGTGCTGCAAAAAACTCCTTACAGCTTCGACGTCTCGGTCTGGGAGTTCTTCTGGCCGCTGCTCAGCGGCGCGGCACTGGTGATGGCACCACCCGGTGCCCACCGTGATCCACGGGCCTTGCGCGAACTGATTGTGGAGCACGGCATCACCACGCTGCACTTCGTGCCGTCGATGTTGCAGGCCTTTGTGTCTGCCGGCGAACTACCCCTTTGCACTTCGCTGAAACGGATCATTTGCAGCGGAGAAGCCTTGCCGGCCGAGTTGCAGCGTCAGGTGTTGGGACAAACCGCCAGCCAGTTGCACAACCTTTACGGCCCGACCGAAGCGGCCATCGACGTCACCTCCTGGGCCTGCCGCGAGGACGGCAACAGCGTGCCGATCGGGCGCCCGATCGCCAACACGCAAATCCATATCCTCGATGCCGATCTCAATCCTGTGCCGGTGGGGGTGGCGGGCGAGCTGTACATCGCCGGGGTCAATCTGGCCCGGGGCTATCAGGGCCGTCCGGCACTGACTGCCGAACGCTTTGTCGCCAACCCCTACGGTGCTCCCGGCGAGCGCATGTACCGCAGTGGCGACCTGGCACGCTGGCGCGCCGACGGTGCCATCGACTACCTGGGTCGTCTCGATCATCAGGTCAAGTTGCGCGGCCAGCGAATCGAGCTGGGCGAAATCGAGGCAGTGTTGCTGGCCCATGCCGCGGTGCACGAATGCGTGGTGATAGCCCGGGACAATCAGCTGCTCGGCTACTGGGTCGGCACCGACGCCGACGAAGCCGCGCTTAAATTTCATCTGGGTCAGCACGTTCCTGAATACATGGTGCCGTGGCGACTGCTGCAATTGCCGGCGATGCCGCTCTCGGCCAACGGCAAGCTGGATCGCAAGCAGTTGCCGCAGGTCGAGGCGCAAGCCGCTGCCACTGGCTATGTCGAGCCCCGCAATGACGCCGAGCGCGCCCTGGCCAGAATCTGGTCCGAGGTGCTGGGTGTGGAGCGGGTCGGTGTGACGGATGACTTTTTCGAGCTGGGCGGGCACTCGCTGCTGGCGACCCGCCTGGCCTCGCAGATTCGCCACCAGTTAGGCGTACAGATTCACCTCGGCGCGGTGTTCGAAACACCGACGGTCGAGGCGCTTGCTCGGCACCTGGAGCACATTCCGGCGCACGCCCCCGAAGATGAGGTGGACGCCATGACCCAATTGCTGAATGAACTGGAGCGCATTGAATGAATGACCTGAGCCAAGCCCGAGGCCCCAGCCACCGTGACGATCCGTTGCGCCCGCTGGCCGAACGGCTCAATGCTCTTCCAGGGGAAAAGCAGCGGCTGTTCCTGCAACAGCTGCGGGAAAAAGGCATCGATGCCCGGCGTCTGCCAATAGTCCCGGCACCTGCCGGGGCTGCGGGTGCGCTGTCCTACAGCCAGCACCGGCTGTGGCTGCTGTGGCAACTGGAACCGACCTCAAGCGCTTATCACATTACCGGCGGGCTGCAACTCACCGGGGAACTCAACGAGGCGGCGCTGGACGCTGCCCTGGCCGATATCGTCGCCCGCCACGCAGTACTGCGCAGCGACTTTCCCGAAGAGGGCGGCGAGCCCCGGGTGCGGGTACATGACGCCGCTGAGTGCGGGCTGGTATTCGCTCGCGAAGACCTCAGCGAATTGTCGACCCGGGCCCGGGACGCGGCCTTGATGCGCCTGGCCCAGGATCAGGCGCGGCAACCCTTCGACCTGACCCTGGGGCCTTTGCTGCGCCTGTGTCTGGTGCGTTGCGCCGAGCAGCGTCACGCCTTGCTGGTGACCCTGCATCACATCGTTGCCGACGGTGTGTCGATGGAGCTGTTTGTCCAGGAAATGGCCAGCGGTTATGCCCGTCACCTGGGGGGCGACGCCAGCCCTTTGCCCGACCTCGATGTGCAATACAGCGACTATGCGCGCTGGCAGCGGCTGTGGCTGGAGTCCGGCGAGAGCGAGCAGCAACTGGCCTATTGGCGCGAGCGCCTGGGTAGTGAGGAACCGGTGCTGGAGTTGCCGGTGGACCACCTGCGTCCCGGCTTGCCCAGCTACCGCGGGGCGCGGGTCGGCAAGACCTTGCCCGATGCCACCAGCAGGCGCTTGCGCCAGTTCGCCCGGGAGCAACAGGCCACGCCGTTCATGGTTCTGCTGGCCGCCTACGGTGTGTGGCTCAGCCGCCTGTGCGGCCAGGGGCAATTGCGGGTCGGGATCCCGGTGGCCAATCGTCAGGCGCAAGCGACCCAGGGTTTGATCGGTTGCTTCGTCAACACTCAGGTCTGGCCGCTGCAGATCTCGCGCCGCCAATCCTTTATCGATCAGCTCAAGGCTGTGCGTGAGCAAGCGTTGCAGGCCCAGGCCCATCAGGACCTGCCTTTCGAACAATTGGTCGAAGCGCTGCAACCCCAGCGCAGCCTTGGCCGCAACCCGCTGTTCCAGGTGCTGTACAACCACTTGCAGCGCGGCGACAGCCAGTTGCAGGCGGGCGGGCTGGTGTTCGAGCGCCTGGAGCAGGCTGCCGAAACCGCTCAGCTGGACCTGGCCCTGACCACCGAGGAAAACCCTCAGGGTCAGATTACGGCCACCTTCAGTTACGCCACCGACCTGTTCGAAGCGTCCACCGTGCACGCCTGGCACACGCATTTTCTGTACCTGCTCGAGCAATTGCTGGAGCAGCCGCAACGCGCGCTGCATGAACTGCAGCCGCTGACAGCGGCGGAGCAACAGCAACTGACAGGCTGGAATGCCACCCGCGAAGACTATCCGCAGTACCCGAGCCTGCCAGCCCTGATCGCCGAACAGGTGCTTACCACCCCCGATGCCCTGGCGCTGGTGTATGGCGACACGCAACTGAGCTATGGCGAGCTGGATGCTCGGGCCAATCAACTGGCCCACTGGCTGCAAGGCCAGGGCATTGGTCCGGACGTACCGGTGGCGGTGTGCGCCGAGCGCTCGGTGGAATTGGTGGTGGCGCTGCTGGGGGTGATCAAGGCCGGTGGCGCGTACCTGCCACTGGACCCGGATCTGCCCCTTGAGCGTCTGCAAGGGATGCTGGCCGACAGTGGCAGCCCGTTGTTGCTGACCCAGAATCACTTACTGGAGAAGTGGTCCGGCGCTGCCGATGTAGCGGTGCATGCACTGGAAAACCTGGCGCTGGCGACCCAGCCGCAGACTGCACCCAAGGTCGATATCAACCCGGAAAACCTGGTGTACTGCCTGTACACCTCGGGCTCCACCGGTAAGCCCAAGGCGGTGGGCAACCGCCACGCCGGGTTGCTCAATCGCCTGCAATGGATGCAGGCCGAATACGGCCTGAACGCCAGCGACCGGGTGCTGCAAAAAACCCCCTACAGCTTCGACGTCTCGGTCTGGGAGTTCTTCTGGCCGCTGCTCAGCGGCGCGGCACTGGTGATGGCGCCACCGGGTGCCCACCGTGATCCACAGGCCTTGCGTGAACTGATTGTCGCGCACCGCATCACCACGCTGCACTTCGTGCCGTCGATGTTGCAGGCCTTTGTATCGGCGGGTGAACTGCCCCTTTGCACTTCGCTGAAGCGGATCATTTGCAGCGGTGAAGCCTTGCCGGCCGAGTTGCAACGTCAGGTGCTGGGGCAAACCGCCAGCGAGTTGCACAACCTCTACGGTCCGACCGAAGCGGCCATCGACGTCACCTCCTGGGCCTGTCGCGAAGACGGCAACAGCGTGCCCATTGGCCGCCCGATCGCCAATACACAAATCCATATTCTTGATCCCGATCTGAATCCGCTGCCGGTGGGCGTGGCAGGGGAGTTGTACATCGCCGGGGTCAATCTGGCCCGGGGTTATCAGGGGCGTCCTGCGCTGACCGCCGAACGCTTTGTCGCCAATCCCTACGGCGCTCCCGGGGAGCGCATGTACCGCAGTGGCGATCTGGCGCGCTGGCGCGCCGATGGCGCCATCGACTATCTGGGCCGTCTCGATCATCAGGTGAAATTGCGTGGTCTGCGTATCGAACTGGGGGAGATTGAAGCGCTGTTGCTGAGCCACGCCAATGTTCAGGAAAGCGTGGTCATAGCCCGGGACGACAAGCTGATCGGCTACTGGGTGGGCGCTGCCATCGAGGAGGATGTCCTCAAGGCCCATCTGGCCCGCCACCTCCCTGAATATATGGTGCCGTGGCGCCTGCTGCAATTGCCGGCGATGCCGCTGTCGGCCAACGGTAAGCTGGATCGCAAGCAGTTGCCGCAACCCCAGGGGCAGGTGACCGAAGACTATGTGGCACCCGCCAGCGAAATCGAACAGACCCTGGCGACCATCTGGGCCGAGGTGCTGGGCCAGGATCAGGTAGGGCTTGGCGACAACTTCTTCGAACTGGGCGGCGACTCCATCCTGTCCCTGCAAGTGATCAGCCGGGTGCGTCAGGCCGGCTGGCAACTGAGCCCCCGGGACCTGTTCCTGCACCCGACACTGGCGGCCCTGGCCCGGGCGGCGCGCTGCGTGACCCAGGGTGGCGAGCTGCAGCAGGCGGTAACGGTCGGCCCGGCGCCACTGACACCGATCCAGCAGTATTTTTTCGGCCAGGATATCCCGCAGCGTCAGCACTGGAACCAGTCGGCGTTATTGCGCCCGTTGCAGGCGCTGCAGGTCGAACCCCTGCGCGCCAGCCTGGCGGCCCTGGCCCAACAGCATGCCAGCCTGCGCCTGCGCTACGAACAGGACGCCATGGGCGTCTGGCAACAAGGCTACAGCGAGCACTGCGCCGAGGACTGGCTGGTGGAAGTGGATGCCCCGGACGCCGAGGTGTTCCTGCGCGAGGCCGAGCGCTTGCAGACCAGCCTGGATCTGGGCCGCGGCCCTCTGCTGCGGGCCGCCTTGCTGACCCTGGGGGATGGCAGCCAGCGCCTGCTGATCGTGGTTCATCACCTGGTGGTGGACGGCGTGTCCTGGCGTGTCCTGGTGGAAGATTTGCAGCAGGCCTATCGCCAGCTGACGGCCGGCCAGAGCGTGACCCTGGCACCGGTGGGCGCCAGCTTCGCCCAGTGGGGCCAGCGTTTGCAGGCATTCGCCGCCAGCCCGGCGCTGCTCGATGAACTGCACTACTGGTGCGCGCAGACCGCAGGGCAGCCGCTAATGGCTTTGGGCTGTGAAGGCCAGGCCGTGGAGCGCCGCCTGCGCCTGCCGGCGGAACTGACCCGGCGTTTGCAAAAAGAGGCGCCGGCGGCCTATCGCACGCGTCTGGATGAATTGTTGCTGGTGGCCCTGGCCCGGGTCCTGTGCCGCCAGAGCGCACAGGACGGCCTGAGCGTCGAGCTCGAAGGCCATGGCCGCGATGCGTTGCCCGCACCTTTCGGCGAAGGCCTGGATATCGAGCGCAGCGTCGGCTGGTTCACCAGCCTGTACCCGGTGCGTCTGAGCCCGGGCCCGGGGGATCTGGGCTCGGCGATCAAGGCGATCAAGGAACAACTGCGTCAGGTGCCGAACAAGGGCATCGGCTACGGCGCGTTACGCTATCTCGGCCCGGCGTCTGCCCGGGCATTGCTTGAGGCACAGCCACGGCCACAGGTGATGTTCAACTACCTGGGGCAGTACGACACCAGCCTCGATGGCCAGCGCCTGTTTGCCCTGGCCGGCGAACCCCAGGGCCGCCAGCGCGACGATGCTGCACCGCTGAGCCATACCTTGACCCTCAACGCCCGCCTGGTGGAAGGCCAGTTGCAATTCGACGGCCGCGCCGATGCCCGGCACTACAGCGCTGCGCAGCTGGAAGCCCTGCTGGACGACCTGCGCGCCGAGCTGAGCTTGCTTGGCGCCTATTGCCTGATCCCGGAAAACGCCGCGCTGACCCCGGCCGATGTGCCGCTGGCGGGCTTGAGCCAGGCCCGGCTCGACGCTTTGCCCCTGGCGGCCCGCGATGTCGAGGACCTGTACCCGCTGTCGCCGCTGCAACAGGGGCTGCTGTTCCACAGCCTGCAAGGGGATGCCCGGTCGGCCTACGTCAACCAGATCGACGTGGTGCTCGAAGGCCTCGACCTGCAACGCTTCCTGCAGGCCTGGGAAACCACGGTTGAGCAACACGCGACCTTGCGCAGCCTGTTCCTCTGGGAAAGCGGGCTCGATACGCCGTTGCAAGCTGTATTGCGCCGTGGCCCGGCCGTAGCGCAATTGCACGACGCCCGTGGGCTCAGCCAGCAAGAGCTGGATGATTGGGCCCGCCGCGAACGCGCCGAAGGTTTCGAGCTGGACCGCTTGCCGCTGCAACGGGTGCAGTTGCTACGTCTGGACGCCACTCGCTGCCGGATGATCTGGACCTTCCACCACATCCTGCTGGACGGCTGGAGCAGCGCGCGACTGATCGGCGAAGTGCTGCAACATTACGCCGGTGAACGGCCGCGAGCACCCCGCAGCCAGTATCGCGACTACATCGCCTGGCTCGGCGCCCAGGATGAACAGGCGGCCGAGGCCTGGTGGCAAGGGCGTCTGGCAACCCTGGATGGCCCGACTTTGCTGGCCCAGAGCCTGCCGCCCCGGGACACCCGGGACCTTGCTCAGGCCCTCGGTCACGGGGTGATCCGTGGCGGTCTGTCGGCGGCAGACAGCCAGCGCCTGCGCCAGTTTGCCCGGCGCCAGCGGGTGACCCTCAATACCCTGGTGCAGGGCGCATGGATTCTGCTGCTGCAAACCTACACCGGCCAGTCCCGGGTGGTGTTCGGCACCACGGTCTCGGGCCGTCCTGCGGCCCTGGATGATGCCGAAGCGGTGGTCGGCCTGTTTATCAATACCGTGCCGGTGATCGCTGGCGGTGCTCCGGCACAGCCGGTGGGCGACTGGTTGCGCGAGCTGCAGGCCAGCAGTGCCGATGCCGGCGAGTTCGAGCACACTCCGCTGGCCGATATCCAGCGCTGGGCGGGGCTCAGCGGCCAAAGCCTGTTCGACAGCCTGCTGGTGTTCGAGAACTACCCGGTCGATCACGCCATGCGCCAGCGCAGCGGCGTGCGTATCGAAGCCTCCAGCACCCTTGAAGCCACCCACTATCCGTTGTCCCTGGCGATCTTCGCCGGCGAGACCCTGGACATCACCTTTGGCTACCGCCGTGATGCGTTCGCCCCGGAGCGGGTCGAGGCCCTGGCCGGACACCTGCAGCAGCTGTTGCTTGGCCTGTGTGCCGATGCGCTGCAGCCGTTGGCCGCACTCAGCCCGCTGAGCGCGGGCGAACAGGCTCAACTCATGGCCTGGAGCCGCTCGGACTACGCGGCCCCGGCCTTCACCAGTGTCCAGCAGCGTATTGCTGCCCATGCCGCGGCCGATCCGCAACGCATTGCGCTGATTTGCGAGGGGCAGCAGTTGAGCCGTGGCGAACTGGAGGCACAGGCCAACCGCCTGGCCCATGCCTTGATCGCCCGTGGTATCGGACCCGAGGTTCGGGTCGGGGTCGCTTTGCAGCGTTCCAACCGCCTGCTGGTGGCGTTGCTGGCAGTGGCCAAGGCCGGTGCGGCTTTCGTCCCCCTGGCTCTGGATTACCCGCGCGAACGTCTGGGCTTCGTCCTGGCCGACAGCGGCATGAGCCTGTTGCTCACCGAGGGGATGGCCCTGGATCGCCTGCCGCAAACCCCGGGTCTGGCCATGCTCGACCTCGACCGGCTGGATCTGGACAACTACAGCGATCAGGTGCCCGGGGTTCAGGTGCATGCCCAGAATCTCGCGTACCTGATCTACACCTCCGGCTCCAGCGGCACGCCCAAAGGCGTGGCCGTGGCCCATGGCCCGTTGGCCATGCACTGTGATGCCACTGCGCCGCTGTACGACATGAGCGCCGAATCCCGGGAGTTCCACTTTATCTCCTTTGCTTTCGACGGTGCCCATGAGCGCTGGCTGACTGCACTGACCTGCGGTGCCAGCCTGGTGCTGCGCGACGAAGAACTGTGGTCTGCGGCGCGCACCCTGCAGACCCTGGAAGAGCAGCAGGTCACCAACGCCGGCTTCCCGCCGGTGTATCTGACCCAACTGGCCGCCGAAGCCCGGGCCCGGGGCCGTGCCCCGGCGCTGGATCTGTACTCCTTCGGCGGTGAAGCCATGCCCCAGGCCAATTTCGAGCTGATCCGCCAGACCCTGGCGCCGCGCACCCTGATCAATGGCTATGGCCCCACCGAAACCGTGGTCACCCCCCTAGTGTGGAAGGTGCCGGCCAGTCAGGCCTGCCTGTCGGCCTACGCACCCATCGGCCGTCCTGTCGGCGACCGGCGTGCCTACATTCTCGACGCGCGCCTGCAGCCGGTGCCGGCCGGGGTCAGTGGCGAGCTGTACCTGGGAGGCAGCGGTCTGGCCCGGGAATATCACCGCCACCCGGCCATGAGCGCCGAGCGCTTCGTGCCTGACCCGTTCGGCGCACCGGGGGCGCGCATGTACCGCACCGGTGACCGGGTGTTGTGGGGCGTCGACGGGGTGATCGAATACGTCGGCCGCATCGATCAGCAAATCAAGATCCGTGGTTATCGCATCGAACCCGGGGAGGTCGAGGCGCATATCCAGCAACACCCGCAGGTGCAGACGTGCGTGGTGCTGGCCTTGCCTTCACCCACCGGCCCGCGACTGGTCGCCTACGGCGTGGCCAGCAGCCCGGCCGCCGAGCCGGGCCTGGAAGCGCGGGTCAAGCAGGCCCTGGTCGGGCATTTGCCGGACTACATGATTCCGGCCCGGCTGATCTGGCTGGAGCAGTTGCCGGTGACGCCGAACGGCAAGCTCGACCGGTCGGCCTTGCCGACCCCGGACTGGCAGGTGCAGGACGGCGAATTCGTCGCCCCCCTGGGCGAAGTGGAAACCGTGCTGGCCGGGATCTGGCAGCAGTTGCTGGGTACGGCGCGGGTCGGCGCCAGCGACAACTTTTTTGAATTGGGCGGCGACTCCATTGTTTCCCTGCAACTGGTGGGGCGTGCCCGTCAGGCCGGGGTGCTGTTGACCCCCAAGGATGTTTTCGAGCAACAGACCATTCGTGCTCTGGCCCAGGTGGCCAGGGTTGCGCCAAGTGTGGCCCGGGTCCAGGGCCCGGTGACCGGGCCGGCGGCCCTGACGCCGATCCAGGCCTGGTTCTTCGACAGCCCGATCACGGTTCGCCAGCACTGGAACCAGTCGGTATTGCTGCAACCGCGGGAAAACCTCGACCCGCTGCTGCTGGAGCGCGCCCTGCAAGCGCTGCTGGCCCAGCACGATGCCTTGCGCCTGCGCTTTACCCAGGACGCCCAGGGGGTGTGGCAGCAAAGTCACGCCGACACGGCGGCGGTACCCCTTGAACAGGTACGGGTCAGCGCCCCGGCGCAACTGGCCAGCGTTTGCAGCATCGTTCAGGCCGGCTTGAACCTGAGTGAGGGGCCGCTGTTGCGCGGTCTGTTACTGGACACCGGGGATGGCCAGCGGCTGTTGCTGGCCGCCCATCACCTGGTGGTGGACGGCGTGTCCTGGCGCATTCTGCTGGAAGACTTGCAGCGCGCTTATGGCCAGTTGCAGGCCGGCCAGGCGCTGGATCTTGGTAACAAAAGCAGTGCTTTCCAGCGCTGGGGCGAAGTGCTGCAGGCCGAGGTGCCAGCACGTCTGGCCGAGATGGACTTCTGGCGCGCCACCCTGGCCCCGGGGGCGGTCAGTCTGCCCTTGCTGGACCCGGCGGGCAGTCGCCGCCGCGATCAGGTGCGCGAGTGCCAGGTGCGGCTTGACCAGTCGTTGACCCGGCAGTTGCTGACCCGCGCACCGCTGGCCTATCGCAGTCGCGTCGATGAACTGCTGCTCACCGCTCTGACCCGGGTGGTGCTGCGCGAAACCGGTGGCGAAAGCCTGCTGGTCGGCCTCGAGGGCCATGGCCGCGAAGTGCCGGCGGGCTGTAGCGATGTGGACCTGAGCCGCAGCGTGGGCTGGTTCACCAGCCTGTATCCGGTGCGTCTGCAAACCGACCCGGGCGTGGCTGCGGGGGTGGCGATTCGCGGGATCAAGGAACAACTGCGCCAGGTGCCCGACCAGGGCATGGGCTACGGCTTGCTGCGCTATCTCGGCGAGCCCGGGGTGCGCGCCGAGCTGGCTGATGCCGCGCAACCGTCGATCACCTTCAACTACCTGGGCCAGACCGATCGCGGCCTGGATCACCAGGCCTTGTTCAGCATCGCTGCCGAGCGCGGCGGTGACGATCAGGCGGCCGATGCACCGTTGGGCAACGAATTGATCATCAATGCCCAGGTGCGCCAGGGTGAATTGCAGATGAACTGGCAATACAGCGGCGCGCGGCTGTCCAGGGCCTGGGTCGAGGGGCTGGCCGCTGCTTGCCGGGATGAGTTGCAAGGCTTGATCGAACATTGCCTGAACCCCGACGCGCAACGCTTCACGCCGTCGGACTTCCCGCTGGCGGCGCTGGATCAGGAGGCCCTGGAGCGCCTGCAACTGCCCGCCGATACCGAGTTGCTCTATCCGCTGTCGCCCTTGCAGCAGGGCATGTTGTTCCATGCCTTGCAGGCCCCCGGCGAAAGTCATTATCTCAACCAGTTGAGCCTGGCCATCGACGGCCTCGACGCCACGCGCTTCGCCCAGGCCTGGGACAGCACCGTGGCCCGGCATGACGTATTGCGTACCGGGTTCCTCTGGGAAGGACTGGACCAGCCATTGCAGGCCGTGCGCCGCAGCGTGCCGTCGCCGGTGCGCCTGCTCGACTGGCGCGAGCGCAGCGACCGGGTCACGGCGGTGGAGGATCTGGCCCGGGAAGAGCGCGAGGACGGTTTCGACCTCGCCCGGGCGCCCTTGCTGCGGGTGTTGCTGGTGCGCCTGGAGGATGAGCGCTACCAATTGATCCTCAGCAGTCATCACCTGTTGCTCGATGGCTGGAGCTCGTCGCGGCTGATCGCCGAGGTCTTGCAGCACTACCGGGGCACACCGCCCGCCGAAGTGGCGGGGCGTTTCGTCGATTACCTGCAGTGGCTGCAACAGCGTCACCCGGCCCAGCGTCAGGCCTTCTGGCGTGAGCGTCTGGCCGGGCTGGACGCGCCGACCCTGCTGGCCAATAGCGTCGAGGGTGCAGCCGTGGGCAGTGGTCACCGCCAGCACCACTGGCAGTGCGATGCGCAGCAGACCGCGCGGCTGGTGGCCATCGCCCGTCGCGAGCGGGTGACCCTCAACACACTGGTGCAAGGTGCCTGGAGCCTGTTGCTGCAACGCTACAGCGGCCAGGCCACGGTGGCGTTTGGCGCCACGGTGGCCGGGCGACCGGCGCAACTGGTGGATGCCGAACGTACCCTGGGGCTGTTCATCAACACCTTGCCGGTGATCCAGACGCCGCCGGCGCAACAGCCCCTCGGGGATTGGCTGCGCCAGTTGCAGGCCTTCAACAGCGCGTTGCGCGAGCATGAACACACGCCCCTGTTCGAGATTCAGGGCTGGGCCGGGCAGGGCGGGCAGGCCCTGTTCGACACCTTGCTGGTGTTCGAAAACTATCCGGTGGAACAGGCCCTTGGCGAAGCCAGCGGTCTGGCTTTCTCGCCGCTGCAGCGCCACGAAACCACGCACTACCCGCTGACCCTGGTGATCCATGCCGGTGCGCAGTTGCAGATCGAATTCAGCTATCGCCGGGACGCCTTTGCCGAAGCCGACGTGGTGCGCTTCAGCGAGCACCTTGGCGGTTTGCTGCAACAGTTCGAAGACAGCACCCGGCCCCTGGCCAGCCTGACATTGCTGAGCCCGGCCGAGACCCGCCAGATTCAGACGTGGAATGCCACCGCCAACCGCTACCCCGAGCATCCGCACCTGGCGGCGATGATTGGCGAACAGGTGCGCGCCACCCCCGATGCCTTGGCACTGGTGTATGGAGACATGCAACTGAGCTATGGCGAACTGGATGCCCGGGCCAATCAACTGGCCCACTGGCTGCAAACTCAGGGCGTTGGCCCGGATGTGCCGGTGGCGGTGTGTGCCGAACGCTCCGTGGAGCTGGTGGTGGCACTGCTGGGGGTGATCAAGGCCGGTGGCGCGTATCTGCCGCTGGACCCGGACCACCCGCGGGAGCGGTTGCAAGGGATGCTGGCCGACAGTGGCAGCCCGTTGTTGCTGACCCAGGCGCACCTGCTGGACAGTTGGTCCGGCGCTGCCGGGGTACCGATGCATGCACTGGAAAACCTGGCGCTGGCGACTCAGCCGCAGACTGCACCCAAGGTCGATATCGGCCCGGAAAACCTGGTGTACTGCCTGTATACCTCGGGTTCCACCGGCAAGCCCAAGGCCGTCGGCAATCGTCATGCCGGGCTGCTCAATCGTTTGCAATGGATGCAGGCCGAATACGGCCTGAACCCCGGCGACCGGGTGCTGCAAAAAACCCCTTACAGCTTCGACGTCTCGGTCTGGGAGTTCTTCTGGCCGCTGCTCAGCGGCGCGGCCCTGGTGATGGCCCCCCCCGGTGCCCACCGTGATCCGCAGATATTGCGCGAATTGATCGTCGAGCACGGCATCACCACGCTGCACTTCGTGCCGTCGATGTTGCAGGCCTTTGTGTCTGCCGGCGAACTGCCCCTTTGCACCTCACTGAAGCGGATTATTTGCAGCGGTGAAGCCTTGCCGGCCGAGTTGCAGCGTCAGGTGTTGGGGCAAACTGCCAGCCAGTTGCACAACCTCTATGGCCCGACCGAAGCGGCCATCGACGTCACGTCATGGGCCTGCCGCGAGGACGGCAACAGCGTGCCGATCGGGCGCCCGATCGCCAATACGCAAATCCATATTCTCGATGCCGATCTCAATCCTGTGCCGGTGGGGGTGGCCGGCGAGTTGTACATCGCCGGGGTCAATCTGGCCCGGGGTTATCTGGGTCGTCCCGGGTTGACCGGGGAACGCTTTGTCGCCAATCCCTACGGTGCTCCCGGCGAGCGCATGTACCGCAGTGGCGACCTGGCGCGCTGGCGCGCCGACGGTGCCATCGACTACCTGGGCCGTCTGGATCATCAGGTCAAGTTGCGCGGCCAGCGAATCGAGCTGGGAGAGATCGAAGCAGTGTTGCTGGCCCATGCCGCGGTGCACGAATGCGTGGTGATAGCCCGGGACAATCAACTGCTCGGTTACTGGGTCGGCACTGAGATCGACGAAGCGGCACTTAAATTTCATCTGGGTCAGCACGTTCCTGAATACATGGTGCCGTGGCGCCTGCTGCAATTGCCGGCGATGCCGCTGTCGGCCAACGGCAAGCTGGATCGCAAGCAGTTGCCGCAACCCGAAGGGCAGGGCGCGAGCAGCGGCCATGTAGCGCCGGGCAGCGATGCCGAACGGGCGCTGGTGGCCATCTGGCTCGAAGTACTGGGGCTGGAGCAGATCGGCGTCACCGACAGTTTCTTCGAACTGGGCGGGCACTCCCTGAGCGTCATGCAAGTGCGTGCCCAACTGCAGCAGCGCCACGGTTGTCACCTGCCGATCAACGCCTTCTTCGATCACGTCACCGTGCAGAAGTTGGCCCTACAACTGCCGGGCGATTTGTTCGCTGCGGCGGTCGAGCATCGCGAGCGCCTGGATGACATGGCCCGCTGGCTGGATGAAATCGAGGTTTGAGATGAGTATTGATCCGCACCAAATCGCCCGGCGTTTCGCCGAACTGTCCCCCGAGCGGCGCCAGGCTTTTCTCGCCAGGCTCGAGGAAAACGGCATCCGCTTTACCGACCTGCCGATGGTCGCGCTGCCCCGGCCGGATGCCTCACCTCTGTCCGCCGCCCAGCGCGGCCTGTGGATTGCCTGGCAGCGCGAGCCGGACAGCCCAGCCTATAACCTGGCGGGGAGCCTGCGTCTGGGGGGGCTGCTGAATGTCGAGGCCCTGGAGCAGGCTTGCAACGACTTGCGCGCCCGTCACGAAGCGCTGCGTACCTCCTTTACCCAGGACGTCGACGGCGAACCGCAGCAACGGGTCAACCCGCAGCAGTTCCAGCCACTGGTCTGCCTGGAACTGGACGAGGGCGCATCGCGGCAAAGGGCCCAGGCGCTGACGTGCCAGGCGTTTGACCTGCTGGCCGAACCGGCGCTGCGACTGGAACTGCATCGCCTTGATACCCGGCAGCACCGGCTGGTGATCGTGCTGCATCACATCCTTGCCGATGGCTGGTCCATCGGCCTGATCATCGAAGATCTGGCCACGGCCTATGCCGCGCGCTGTCAGGGGCAGGCCGCGCAATGGCCGGCGCTGACTGTGCAATACGCCGATTACGCCGGCTGGCAACAACGCTGGCTGGATGCGGGGGAGCAAACCCGGCAACTGGATTATTGGCGCAAACAACTGGGGGACGATCACACGCCCCTGGCGCTGGCGCTGGACCGCCCCCGCAGCGCTGTTCGCGAGTCACGCGGTGCCAGTGTGCGCCTGCAATTGCCCGGTGATACCAGCCAACGCTTGCGCAACCTGGCCAAGGCCGGCGGCGCCACCACCTTCATGGCCATGCTGGCGCTGCTCAACCTGTTGCTCGCCCGCCACAGCGGCGCCGACAGCGTGCGCATCGGTTCGCCGCTGGCCAACCGCTCGCGGGCTGAAACCCAGCGGGTGGTGGGCTACTTCACCACCCTCAGCGTGTTGAGCAACCGGGTCGATGAGCGCTGCAGTTTTACTGCGCTGCT
The DNA here is from genome assembly GCF_904067025.1 of Pseudomonas paraversuta. Lineage (NCBI taxonomy): Bacteria > Pseudomonadati > Pseudomonadota > Gammaproteobacteria > Pseudomonadales > Pseudomonadaceae > Pseudomonas > Pseudomonas paraversuta. The sequence goes on along the minus strand of NZ_CAJFDA010000001.1, from coordinate 3,017,306 downwards.
GCATCAGGTGCGCGGCACCTTGCTCCAGGCCCAGGAACATTCCCAACTGCCGTTCGACCAGCTCTTGCAAGCGCTGGCGCCACCCCGCGAGGCGGGCACTCACCCGCTGTTCCAGGTCAAGTGCACCGAGCAGTCGGCCAGCCGCCCGCAGCGCTTCGCCGATCTGTCCATGGGACTGGACGGGCTGGTGGCGGGGGAAGTGCATTTCGACCTGAGTGTGGACTTCACAGACCGCGCCGATGGCATCGAAGTGCTGATCGCCTATGCCTGCGACCTGTTCGATGCCGGGCGCATCGAAGCCCTGGCGGATGAGCTGCGGGTGCTGGCCGAAGCCGTGAGTCTGGCGCCGGAGCAACCCTTGCTGGAACTTGCCGTCAAGCCTGAATACCACCCCGAAGCACCGGCAATCGCCACTGAGGATGTGCTTGATGCCTGGCAGCGCCAGCATCTGCTCAGCCCTGACGCCGCAGCCGTGACCTGCAACGGTCTGACTTTCAGCCGCGGGCATATTGACCGCGCCGCCGAGGCCCTTGGCCAACAGCTGCTGGCCCGGGGCGTCGGTCCCGGTGACCGGGTGGCCTTGTTGACCGGACGTACAGCGGGGCTGGTGACCGGCATTCTGGCCACCCTCAAGTGTGGCGCCGCCTATGTGCCCGTGGACCCGCGCTGGCCGGCCGAACGCCGCTCGGCAGTCCTGGCCGACAGCGGGGCGTGTCTGGTGCTGGGTGCCGATCCCGGGGTGCCGGGTCTGGACTGGCTGGCGCTGGAGACGGATTCGACCCTGCCCGCGGTGCTGAGGGCCTGGCCAGCCCGGGTGCCGCAGTTGCCCGCGTACCTGATCTACACCTCAGGCTCCAGTGGCACGCCCAAGGCCGTGGTCGCCAGTCGCGGCAACCTGGCCGCCTATGTCGCGGGGCTCAGCCAGCGCTTGCAATTGCCGGCCCGCAGCAGCTTCGCCATGGTCTCGACGGTGGCCGCCGACCTCGGGCACACGGTGCTGTTCAGCGCCCTGAGCCAGGGCGGGCTGCTGCACCTGGCCGACGATGATCAGGCCTTCGACCCCGATGCCTTTGCCCACTGGCAAAGCGAACAGGGAGCCGACGTGCTGAAAATTACCCCCAGTCATTTGCAGGCCTTGCTCAACGCCCGCGATCCGGCCCGGGTGCTGCCGCGGCACAGCTTGATCCTCGGCGGCGAAGCCACGTCCTGGGGGTTGCTGCAGCAGATTCGCCAGCTGGCCCCGCAGTTGCGGGTGTTCAACCACTACGGCCCCACCGAGACGACTGTGGGGGCGCTGTGCCAGGACGCCGCCGCTGCCGACCCGCTGCGCGCCCGCACCTTGCCCGTCGGCACTCCGCTGGCCGCCGTTGTGGCCCGGGTACTGGATGCTTATCTGAACCCGGTGGGGCGAGGGGTGAGCGGTGAACTGTACCTGGGCGGCCCGGGTGTTACCCAGGGCTACGCGGGCCGCCCGGGGCTGACTGCCGAGCGCTATGTGCCGGACCCGTTCGGCGCACCCGGTACACGCCTGTATCGCAGTGGTGACCGGGTACGCCGGCTGGATGACGGCAGCCTGGAATACCTGGGCCGCAGCGATGACCAGGTGAAAATCCGTGGTTATCGGGTCGAGCCCGGCGAAGTCAGTGCCGCGCTGCGGCGTCTGGCCGGGGTGCGGGATGCGGCCGTGATCGCCATGCCCGGGGAAGAGGGCGGCGATCAACTGCATGCCTGTCTGGTGCTGGAGCCGGGCATCGCTGTGCAAGCCCTGCGCGAGTCCCTGGCCAGGCAATTGCCGGACGCCCTGGTGCCGTCCCATTGGACAGTGCTGGAGCAGCTGCCGCTGACTGCCAACGGCAAGCTTGACCGGCACGCCCTGACCCTGGCGCAAACGGTCCGGCCCCTGGGCGAGGGCCCGCGCGGTGCGGTGGAAGAGGCGCTGGCGCAGCTGTGGAGCGACTTGCTGGGGCAGGCGGTTATTTGCCGCGACGCCTCCTTTACCGAACTGGGGGGCGATTCGCTGCTGAGCCTCAAGTTACTGGCGCGCATCCGCAAGCAGGGCCTGCAGGGTGAGCGCAAGCTGACCCTGGCCGACTTGCTCAATGCCCCGAGCCTGGCGGCGCTGGCCGAACGTCTGGCGCCACCGCCGGTGAACGACCCGCAGGTGGTGTTCCTGTCGCGTTCGGGGCGCGGAGTGCCGCTGTTCTGCCTGCCGGGGCTGATCGTCAACAGCAGTGAATTCAAGCCGCTGGTGGATGCCCTGGGCGGCTCACGGCCGGTGTATGGATTCGTCAGTCACGTCTACACCGAGCAACGCTGGCGTGGCTATGATCTGCCCGCGCTGGCCCGGGAGTACGCCGACTACATCGCGCGCACGGTCAAGGGCGGGCGCTGCGCCTTGCTCGGCTGGTCGTCCGGGGGCGAGCTGGCGCTGGAAACCGCGCGCCTGCTGCAAGGACGGGCGCAGGTCGAGTTCCTTGGCCTGGTGGATGTATTTGAGTCGGTGCCGTTTCACCCGCGCCAGGCCCTCGACGAGGGCGCACATGCCCGGGCACAACCGTTGCTGGAAAGCTGGCTGGCACGCTCGGCCATGGCCAGACAGTGGCGGCAATTGTTCGCGCTGATGGACCAGCGCGAGCGTGATGCCCTGACCGAGCATGTGCTGGCCCACGACGGGCAATTGCCCAGCGACGGACCGGACTTGCTGTCCCGGGAATTCGAACAATGGGCCTTGCTCGACAAACGCTTGAAAGCCGCCCGCCATGTGCACGTGCCGTTGCCGGTGGCGGCCCATGTCTGGCAGGCCGCCGATTCCCTGACCCGCAGCGAGCGCCTGCGGGACTGGAGCGCGCTGGTGGAGGTGATCGAGCACAGCTGTGTGGCCGATGCGCACCATCTGGACATCATCCGTCACCCGGTCTTCATGGCCGATTTTGCCCGGGCTCTGGCGGCTCTTGAACTCAATGGCCAGGCAGAGGGGGTTAAATTCGCCGAGGCCGCAAGCGTCTTCTAAAGACACATTCTCCAGCGGCCGGACCCGGGTCCGGCCACCGCTCTCTCACTCTCTACAGGAAGGAATCGGTCCCATGACCCAGCACTTCAACCCGACGGCCACCCACGACCTGATCGGCATCGGCTTCGGCCCTTCCAACCTGGCCCTGGCCATTGCCCTGCAAGAGCGCGCGGAGCAGGGCGGCAAGGCATTCGACGCGCTGTTCCTGGAGCGCCAGCCCGACTACAACTGGCATGGCAATACCCTGGTGGCCCAGAGCGAACTGCAGATTTCGTTCCTCAAGGACCTGGTGACCCTGCGCAACCCGTCGAGCCGCTTCTCGTTCGTCAACTACCTCAAGGCCCATGGCCGACTGGTGGACTTCATCAACCTGGGCACCTTTTATCCGTGCCGCATGGAGTACAACGACTATCTGCGCTGGGTCGCCGTGCAGTTCGCCGGGCAGAGCCGCTATGGCGAGCAAGTGCTGCGTGTCGAGCCGGTGGTGGAAGCGGACGGCCGGGTGCAGCGGCTGAATGTGATCAGCCAGAACCAGCAAGGCCGTGAAGTGAGTCGCCAGACCCGCTCGGTGATCGTCAGCACCGGCGGTACGCCGAAGATTCCCCCGGCCTTTGCCGGGTTCAAGGACGACCCCCGGGTGTTTCACCATGCGCGCTACCTGTCGGCCATGGCCACCCAGGCGTGCAACCGTGGCGAGTCAATGCGGATTGCCGTGGTGGGTGCCGGGCAGAGCGCCGCAGAGGCCTTTATCGACCTCAGTGACAACTACCCGAACGTGCAGGTCGACATGATCCTGCGCGCGGCCGTGCTCAAGCCCGCCGACGACAGCCCGTTCGTCAACGAGATCTTCGGCCCCGATTACACCGACCTGGTGTTCAATCAGCCGGAAACCGAGCGCGAGCGGCTGATCCGCGAATACCACAACACCAACTATTCGGTGGTGGACCTGGACCTGATCGAGCGCATCTACGCCATTCTCTATCGCCAGAAAGTCAGCGGCAGCGAGCGCCACGCCTTCCTCTGCCGGCGCATGATCGAAAGCGCCATTGATGTGGATGGCCGCGTGCAGTTGCAACTGCGGGATCTGGCCACCGGCAGCAGCGAGGCGCGGCGTTACGATGCGGTGATCCTGGCGACCGGCTACGAACGTCGCTCCCATCGCGAGCTGCTGGCTCCGCTCAAGGACTATCTGGACGATTTTCGGGTCGATCGCGACTATCAACTGCTGGCAAGCCCGGAACTGGAAACCCCGGTGTTTATCCAGGGTTTCAGCCAGCATTCCCATGGCCTGAGCGACACCCTGTTGTCCGTGCTGCCGGCCCGTTCGGGGGAAATTGCCGCCGCCCTGGAGCAACGTCTGGATGGCATTCGCCAGCCCCATGCGGGCCAGGAAGCACGGGCCCTGCACAGCGTTTCGGCCTGATGGCTGAATCCCGGCGGCGGTTCGGGTATGCTGGGTGAATGATGCTGTTTCTCATTTACCTTTTTGTACAGGGTGCCAGGGGCTGATGATCGACGTGCTTGCACCGCTGTTTCGCGGTGATTTTGAAGCCTACCGGGAGGTGCTGGTGCTGGCCGACGATCCTCGTCCGGCCATTCCCTGTGACGCGCTCCTGGCGCCTGCGGCCTTCAGCGACGTGCTGGGCGGTTTTGCTCAGCGCTATAACGGCGACGACCGGCGGGCCCTGGCGTCTTTGTGGGCCAAGCACTACATCGTCAAGCTGTTGCCGCCGGTGATGGGCGCCACATTATTGCTGCGCTGGCGCCTGCCGCTGGCTCTCGCCGACACCGCCGTGCTGCTGGACGAGGGGTATCTGCCCCAGGGCTTTCGCCTGTCGGGCAAGGGCGAGCCGTTCGCGCCCCAGGTGAGTGATCCGTTCGAGCTGTTCGCGGGCTTGCTGGACGACCATTTGCAGCCGCTGTTCCAGGCCATCGCCAGCCAGGTCAAGGTTTCACCCAAGGTGCTGTGGAGCAATGCCGGCAACTACTTCGAAAATCTGCTCAACCTGATGGCCAGGGCCGGCATGCCTGCCGAACGCCTGGCTGCGGGGCGTGCGCTGCTGGAAACCCGGGTCCGCCCCGATGGCAGCCGCAACCCGCTGTTCCAGCCGGTGCAGTACCTGCCGGTCACCGACGAACAGGGCCAGCCGACCATGCGCCGCGAGCGCAAGGTCTGTTGCGTGCGCTACCTGCTGCCGGAACTCGAGCTGTGCGGCAACTGCCCGTTGAAGGTCAAGCCGTCCGGCAAGCCGGCTTGCGTGCGGGCGGGATAAAAATCCGCCACCGGTTCAGTAATGAAAACTGATTGCCGAGCCGTCGTGGGGGTGGGGCATGACGCCCATACGGATGCCGTAGATGGATTCCAGCACGGCACTGTTCATCAGCTCTGCCGGTGGCCCCTGGATCAGTAAACGGCCGCTGTGCAACGCCACAAGGTGGTCACAGTAGCGCGCCGCCATGTTGATTTCATGCAGCACCACCACCACCCCCAGATCCAGTTTGTGGCTCAGTTCGCGAATCAGCCCCAGCACTTCTACCTGATGTGCGATGTCCAGCGCCGAGGTCGGTTCGTCGAGCAGCAGGTAGCGGCTGTTCTGTGCCAGCAACATGGCCAGCCAGACCCGCTGGCGTTCGCCGCCGGAGAGGTTGTCCACCAGGCGCTCGGCATAGGCGCCGGTGTGGGTCAGTGCCATGGCCTGTTCGACCTGGGCGTGATCCTCCTCGCTCATGCGTCCCAGGGCGCCATGCCAGGGATAGCGGCCAAAGCGCACCAGTTCGCGCACGGTGAGGCCGTCGGCGGCCGGCAGTTGTTGCGGCAAGTAGGCCACCTGGCGGGCGAATTCGCGGTTTTTCCAGGCCGGCAACGGCACGCCATCGAGTTTCACTGTGCCCTGGCTCGCGACTTGCTGGCGGGCCAGCAACTTGATGAGGGTCGATTTCCCCGAGCCGTTATGCCCGATCAGGCCGATGATCTGGCCATGGGGCAGGGTCAGGTCCAGCGGGTACAGGAGGGTGCGCTCGGGAATGTCGAAAGAGACGGCCTGCAACTCGAACATGGGAGGGTCCTGGGGCAAAAGGAGCCTAATCTAGAGCAAATAAGAACCATTATCAAAGATTGTATGGCGCAAACCGCTGCCGGTGACGGTTGTCGGGCAGGCGGGGGCGGCAGCGCCATGGGCAAGTCATTGCCTGCATTAATAGGAAGCATTACTATTCGCACCCCCACCTTTGTAGTCCAGAGCGATGACTCGTAAAGCGCCCCGCCGGGCGGGTTTTCTTGAATATTACGATGAGTTGATCGGGACCTGGACCCGCCGTCTGCGCAATCGTCAGCAGGCGCAGGATCTGGCTCATGACACTTTTGTCCGGGTGTTCGAATCCGGCCCGGATGCGGTCGAGCAGCCCCGTGCCTATTTGCATCAGACCGCGCGCAATATCGCGGTCGACGGTTTTCGCCGGGAAGAGTTACGCGATGCCAAGGAGCAGGCTGCCGTTCCCCCAAGCTCGTGCGAAACGGGCGATCCGGAGCAGTACATGCGCGCTTACCAGTTGGCCGAGGCGGTTGAAAGAGCCTTGCAGGAACTGCCGCTCAATTGCCGCAAGGTGTTTGTCTGGCAAAAGATCGAAGGCCTGACCCAGGCCGAGATTGCCGAGCGCCTGGGGCTGTCCAGGAACATGGTGGAAAAGTATATGATCCGCACGCTGCGCCATCTGCGTGAGCGGGTGGAGGCGCCGTGACGACATCAGATAAGGACAGGATGATGGATAGCCGTGACTGTACGGGTGACAGCGCGAGCGTGCGCGATGCCGCCGCGACCTGGTTTGCGCGGGTGCAGGCACAGTCCCTGAGCCCTGCCGAGCAGGCCGAATTCGAGGCCTGGCGCGCCCGGGATGCCAGCCATGAGGCTGAGTACCAATGGCTGGCAAGCCTGTGGTCGGCCACCGATCTGCTGCCAAAAGCCCGCTTGCAGGCGCTGTGTGAACTGCCGGACAGAGCGCCCAAACGCCGTTCGGTCATGGCCTGGGGGCTGGCCGCCAGCCTGTTGCTGGCGCTGGGGGCCGGTTTAAGCCTGCAATGGCAGGAGCCGGGTGCTTATCACGGCGAATTTTCCACACTGGCGGGTGAATACCGTGAAGTGCAGTTGCCCGACGGCTCATCGATCGAGCTCAACAGTCGCAGCCGGGTCAAGGTCAGCTTCGAGGGGCAGCAGCGCAGGGTCGAGCTTGAGCAGGGCGAGGTGATGTTCAGCGTTGCCCATGATACGTCCCGACCCTTTGTGGTGCGCGCCGGTGCCGGGCAGGTGACGGTTACCGGCACCCGCTTTGATGTCCGTCGCGACGGTGATCAGGCCCGGGTTGCGGTGGAGTCGGGGCATGTCCGGGTGCAGGGTAGCGATGCCTCGGGCGCGGTCAGCCTGACCGCGGGCCTTGGCACCCGGGTCGATGCACAGGGGCAGGTAGACGCACCGCTGGCGGTGGATACCCGGGCGCTGACGGCGTGGCGCACGGGGCAACTGCAGTTCAATGATGCAAGCCTGGCGCAAGTGGCCGCCGAGGTCTCGCGCTATCGTCAGCAGCCGTTGCACGTGACCGATCCGGCCGTGGCCCGGCTCCGGCTGACCAGCGTGTTCAAAACCGCTGACACCGATGCCTTGCTCAAGGCCTTGCCGCGAATCTTGCCGGTGGCCATTAACACCCGTGCGGACGGCAGTCAGGAAATAGTGGCCCGATAATAATTGGCTGCTGGATTCAGGTTTTTTCCGAGTTCTTCGTCTTCTAGATCAACTGCAACTGGTTTGCATTAACAGTCGCACTCAAGTGCGATCTACAGGGCAAGACTCGACGTGAAAAATAACAATCTCCGTGGGCGACTTTCTGCGCTTGAAACACCTTTGAGCTGCTCTTTTTCGATTAAACCAGGCCGCTGGTTGCCGCTGGCCCTGGCCCTGGCCGTCAGTGCGGGGTTGCCGGCTGCGTTTGCCGGTGAGCCTGCCTCCAGTACCATCCATATTCAGGCCCAACCTTTGGGCGCAGCGCTGAGCCAGCTGGCCCGCCAGACTTCATTGCAGGTGTTCTTCAGCCCGCAGCTGGTGGCCGGCAAACAGGCCCCGGCGGTCGATGGCAACTTGTCGCCGGAGCAGGCATTGCACGCATTGCTCCAGGGCAGCGGCCTGAGCTACGAATTGAACGGCGATGCGGTGATCCTGCAGGCAGCACCTGCGGTCAGTGCTTCAGCGGCTTCCGGCCCGCTGGAACTGGGCCCGGTGGATGTGAAAGTGGTGGGCGACTGGCTGGGTGATGCCAATGCGGCGGTGGTGCAGAACCATCCCGGCGCCCGTACCGTGGTGCGCCGCGAAGCGATGGTCGAGCAGGGCGCGATGAATGTCAGCGACGTGCTGAAGAAGATCCCCGGGGTCCAGGTACAGGCGCCCAATGGTACCGGTGGCAGTGATATTTCCCTGAACGTGGGGGTGCGTGGCCTGACCTCGCGCCTGTCGCCGCGCTCCACGGTGTTGATTGACGGAGTGCCCGCGGCCTTCGCCCCTTATGGCCAGCCACAGTTGGCAATGGCGCCGATTTCCTCGGGCAACCTGGACAGCATCGACGTGGTGCGCGGTGCCGGCTCGGTGCGTTACGGACCACAGAACGTGGGCGGGGTGATCAACTTTGTGACCCGGGCGATTCCCGAAACCTTTGCCGGTGAAGTCGGCACCACCCTGGAGACCTCCGAGCGTGGTGGCTGGAAGCACATGGAGTCGGCCTTTTTGGGCGGTACCGCCGACAATGGTATCGGTGCGGCGCTGCTGTACTCCGGGGTCAAGGGTGATGGCTATCGGGCACGCAACAATGACAACGACATCACTGACGTGTTGCTCAAGACCCACTGGGCGCCCACCGATCAGGATGATTTCAGCCTCAACTTCCATTATTACGACGCCACGGCGGACATGCCCGGGGGCCTGACCCAGGCGCAGTTCGACGCCGATCCGTACCAGTCGGTGCGCGACTACGACAACTTCAGCGGACGGCGCAAGGACGTGTCCTTCAAGTACCTGCGCCAGATCGACGACCAGACCCAGTTTGAAGTCCTGACCTATTACACCGACAGTTTCCGTGGCAGCAATATTGCCGCGCGCAACCTGCAAACCCTGTCGGCCTACCCGCGTAACTATCACACCTTCGGCATCGAGCCGCGGGTGTCCCATGTCTTCACGCTGGGGCCGGTGACCCAGGAGGTCGGGGTCGGTTATCGCTACCTCAAGGAAGCGATGCACGAGCAGGCGAGCATGCTGGAACTGGTGGATAACGTGCCGGTACCGGGGCCCAAAGGCGACGGTCATGTGTATCAGGACCGAACCGGGGGCACGGAGGCCAACGCCTTCTATATCGATGACAAGATCGATGTCGGTAACTGGACGGTCACTCCGGGGATCCGTTTCGAGCGCATCAGCACCAACTGGCACGACCGCCCGGTGCTGGATGGCAAGGGTGTGCCGGTGCCGGAGAAAAACCGCAGCATCGACAGTAGCGAAGCGCTGCCGGCCCTGAGCGTGATGTACCACCTCTCGGACGCGTGGAAGCTGTTTGCCAACTACGAGACTTCGTTTGGCAGCCTGCAGTACTTCCAGTTGGGGCAGGGTGGCACGGGGGACCAGACGGCGGCAGGTTTGCGTCCGGAAAAAGCCAAGACCTATGAACTGGGGACGCGCTATGACAATGGGGTGTGGGGCGGTGAAGTGACACTGTTTTACATCGACTTTGCCGATGAGCTGCAATACATCAGCAACGATGTGGGCTGGACCAACCTCGGAGCCACCAGGCACCAGGGTATCGAGACCTCGATCCACTACGACATGGCGGCGCTGGATGCCCGTCTCGACGGGCTGTCGGTCAATGCGGGGTTCACCTACACCAAGGCGGTGGCCGAGGGTGACATCATGAACTTCAAGGGCCGCGACCTGCCGCTGTATTCGCGTCAGGTGGCCAACCTGGGGGCGCGTTATGCGGTCAACCGCTGGACCTACAACCTCGACATCTTTGCCCAGTCCAAACAGCATGCGCCGGGTACCGGCGGCACCTACATCACCGACCCGACCGCGGACGGTCAATACGGAGACATTCCGGGGTATGCGACCTGGAGCACCCGTGTGGGCTACGACTTCGGGCCTGAGGCTTCGAACCTGAAAGTGGGCGCGGGGATCAAGAACCTGTTCAACCAGCAGTACTTCACCCGTTCCAGCGACAACAACTCCGGGATCTACCTCGGAGAACCCCGCACCTTCTTCGTCCAGGCAAGCGTGGGCTTCTGAAACCCGCCCGTCTCTGTAGGAGCGAGCTTGTCTCGCGAGCTTTTGATCTTGAAAGGCTCGCGAGCAAGCTCGCTCCTACAGAATGCGGGGCTATTTTTGGATCTTCGGGCAGGGCACGGGATTTACCCCTGTAGGAGCGAGCTTGCTCGCGATCTTTTGATCTTGAAAAGCTCGCGAGGCAAGCTCGCTCCTACAGAATGCGGGGCTATTTTTGGATCTTCGGGCAGGGCACGGGATTTACCCCTGTAGGAGCGAGCTTGTCTCGCGATCTTTTGATCTTGAAAAGCTCGCGAGGCAAGCTCGCTCCTACGGAATGCGGGGCTATTTATGCCCCATGCTTACTATTGCTTCAGGGCGTTGATCAGTGCCCTCAACGCTGCGGGGACGTGACGTCGATTGCTGTAATAAACGTAAAGATCACCAATTGAGCATGTCCACCCTTTCAAGCATCGGACAAGCTGGCCGCTCTCAATTTCAGCTTTTACAAGGTCTGAAAAAACCAGGGCCAATCCTGATCCCGCCAGGGCAGACTCGATCATCATTCGCTGGTCGTCCAGCGTCAGCCTGCCGTTGGTTTCGACGCTTAGCTGTTCTTTTCCCTTGGCAAACTCCCACGGAAAAACCACACCACTGGCGAGGCGGTAGCGAATGCAACTGTGAGCCAAGAGGTCTTCCGGCGTTTTCGGTACGTCATGTCCTTGAAAATATTCCGGCGAGCCAACAACCACAAATTCGAGGGTTTGCTTCAAGGGTATGGCGATCATGTCAGGCCTCAAGCTCCTGCCAAATCGGATGCCCGCGTCAAAACCTCCTGCCACGATGTCAACCAGACTGTCGTCGCACGATACATCAACACAAAGGCCGGGGTTCTCACGCAAGAGCTTGGCCAGGACCCCACCAAGAATCAGGTGCGCTACGGCCCGGGGCACCGTTAGCTTGACCGTGCCAGAGGGCGTACCCCGAAATTTATTAAGATCGTCCAGTGCACTGGCAACCTCATCGAAAGCAGGCTTGAGGCGTTGCAGTAATTCCTCACCCGGTTCGGTCAAGGTCACAGCTTTGGTGTTGCGGTTGAGCAGTCTGACGCCTAGATGTTGCTCCAGGGTTTTGACTGCATGGCTTATCGCCGAACGTGTGACTCCGCGCTCAATTGCTGCCTTTTGAAAGCTGAGGTGTGTGGCGACAGCAACGAAAGCAGACAGCTCGCTCATCTTCGCTTTCATGTTGAATTTTCCTCACCATTGGATCAAATGTGTTGAGCCATAAATTCTACCCCGGGGCGGGTAGACTCTCCTTCGATTAATGATTGATTGTTAGGAGATTCAAAAATGCGAGCTTATGAAATTGGCGATCAAAGCGGTCTTGATACCTGGAAGCTGGTAGAGCGTCCTGATCCCGAGCCTGGTCGTGGACAGGTTGCGATTCGAGTACACGCGGTGTCACTCAATTTTCGCGATGTGCTGCTGGCAAGCAAGGGCTACGGATTCCCTGTCCATAGCCCTCAGGCTATAGCGGCTTCTGACGGCGCGGGTGAAATCATCGCAATCGGAGAAGGTGTAACGCGCTGGGAAGTCGGCGACCGTGTGGCTGGAATCTTTGTACAGAACTGGTTTGGCGGACGACAACCAGACGATGCCTTTGACAACATGCTCAGCGGCTCGCTCGATGGAATGCTGGCGGAGATCGTCGTTCTCGATCAACAAGGCGTAGTGGCGATCCCTGAGCACATGTCATATCGCGAGGCATCAACCTTGCCGGTAGCAGGTGTGACGGCGTGGAACGCGCTGTATGGCCTCAAAGCGCTACAACCCGGCCAGACGGTACTGACCCTGGGTACTGGTGGAGTCTCAATCTTTGCGGCCCAGATAGCCCTTGCCGCAGGTGCCCGGGTTATCACTACATCGTCGAAAGAAGCAAAACTCGTTCAAGTTCGCAAGTTAGGTGCGATAGAGACTATCAATACGAGTACGACGCCGCAGTGGAGCAAGGAAGTTCTGCGACTTACAGGCGGCATGGGCGCTGACTATGTTGTTGAGACGGGGGCGCCGGGAAGCCTCGTTCAATCAATTGCAAGTGCCCGCGCAGGGTGTATTGTCATTCTGCTTGGAGTGCCTCCCGGTGAAACGATCAATGCCCTGAGCCTTTTACAAACGAGCGCGATTTTGCGCGGGATGATGGTGGGCTCCAGAGAGATGTTCGAAGCACTCAATGCCTTTGCAGGCATAGCCAGGCTTCATCCGATAATTGACAGCGTCTTTGGCTTTGAGCAGGCCACAGAGGCGCTGAAGGCCCTTGCTCAAGGCAACCATTTGGGGAAAATCGTGGTGGATGTTTCAGGTCGACAAGCCTGATTTTCATCACCACGACAGCAGTGACACTGGCCGCCCAGCCGGCAACCTGGGCGGGGCCATTTTTGGACCTTCAGCCAATGCACGGGTATTTCCCCTGTAGGAGCGAGCTTGCCTCGCGAGCTTTTGATCTTGAAAAGCTCGCGAGGCAAGCTCGCTCCTGCAGAGGGCGGGGTTATTTTTAGACCTTCAGGATCCGTCCGCTGATGGCTACGGCCACCAGCATGGCGGCGATCAACAGGAAGGCAATGCTCAGGCTGCTGGCATGGGCGACAAAGCCGATGGCCGCCGGGCCCGCCAGTATCCCCGCATAGCCCAGGGTGGTGATGGCCGGTACGGCAATGTTTTCGGGCATTACGGTTTGTTTGCCGACCGCGGTGTACAGCACCGGCACGATATTGGAACAACCGATACCCACCAGGGCATAGCCGGCCAGGGCCAGTTCCCAGCCCGGCGCCAGGGTTGCCAGCGCCAGCCCGGCTGCGGCGAACAGACCGCCCAGGACTATCACCCGGCGCGCCCCCAGATGTCTGACGATGCTGTCGCCGGTCAAGCGGCCAGCGGTCATGGTCACGGCAAAGGCGGCATAGCCAAGCCCGGCATAGGCTTCGCCGATCTGTTTCTCGGTGGTCAAGAACACCGCGCTCCAGTCGAGCATCGCGCCTTCGGCCAGGAACACGGTAAAACACAGCAGCCCGATAAACAGCACCACGCCGTGGGGCACTGCAAACGCCGGGCCGGTGCTCTCACTGCCGTAAGACAGCAGGTGCGGCGCGGCCTTGAGCAAGGCGGCGAGGGTCAGCACAATCACCACCATAATTGCCCACAGCGGCGTCATCCCCAGCGCCAGAAGGGCGCTGACACCGGCCGCACCGGCAATCCCGCCGACACTGAACAGACCGTGGAAGCCCGACATCATGTTGCGGCCGCTGGCGCGCTCGACGATCACCGCTTGCAGGTTGATGGTGGAATCAACGACCCCCAGGCCTGCGCCGAATACAAACAATGTGGCGATCAGCAGCGGTATGGAGCTGGCGGTGGCCAGGAGCGGCAGCGCCAGGCAAATCAGCAGGGTGCCGCCAATCGTCACCCGGCGACAGCCAAAGCGCGTGGCCAGCAGGCCGGCGATGGGCATTGCCAGAATCGAGCCCGCACCGAGGCACAGCAGCAACAGGCCAAGGGTGGCTTCATCGAGCCCGGCCCGGGCCTTGGCGTAGGGCACCAGTGGCGCCCATGCGGCCAGTCCGAAACCGGCGATAAAAAAGGCGATGCGGGTCGACATTTGTTCGAGGCGCCCTGGAACAAAAGGCGTCTGAGTGTTGATGGCGGTCATGTTCATCCTTGGGTGTCGGGTCTGTGTCGCGCAGCTGCGCATCATCCTGACATATTTGCGACCTGTGCCGCGAGGGCACTGGTACAGGCACGGGCGGCAGTGGTTGAATGGCGCGCTTGCAAATTCAACTGCCCAAGGTGCGACTTTTATGGACAAGAATCTTCACCCCGCCGTGCAACTGCTGAACCCTGCCGGTCTGTATGACCCTTCGGGCAATGGCTATTCCCATGTGGCCCGCCTGGCGCCGAATGTGCGGTTGGTCTACACCGCGGGTCAGGGGGGAGAGAACGCCGACAGTGTGCTTGCGGCGGATTTTGCCGGGCAGGTACGACAGGCGTTCGCCAACCTGCAGATTGCCCTGGCCGCTGCCGATGCGCAGATCAAGGATGTGGCCAAGCTGACGGTACTGATCGTTGATCACAGTCAGGAGCGCTTGCATATTCTGGGGGCGGAAATTGCGCGGGTCTGGGGAGCGCTACCGGCGCCGGCCTGCACCTTGATTCCGGTGCCGCGCCTGGCGCTGGAGGCGATGCTGTTTGAGGTAGAAGCGGTGGCGGCGGTGGCTGACTGAGGCACCGCAAACACCACAACCTGTAGGAGCGAGCTTGTCTGGCGAGCTCTTTCAAGATCAAAAGCTCGCGAGGCAAGCTCGCTCCTACAGGTCAGGGTCAGGGTTGGGCGGGGCTCAAACCTGCAGCAACCGCTCCCTGAGCTTGCCGATTTCGTCGCGCATTTGTGCCGCGGCCTCGAACTCCAGGTCGCGGGCCAGGGCGTACATTTTTTCTTCCAGCTGGCGGATGCGTTTGCTGATTTCGCTCGGCGAACGCAGTTCGTTTTCGTACTTGGCGTTTTCCTCGGCCGCCTTGGCCATGCCTTTGCGCTTCTTGCTGCGCGAGCCGGGCACCACTGCGCCTTCCATGATGTCGGCGACATCCTTGAACACGCCTTTGGGCGTAATTCCGTTGGCCAGGTTAAAGGCGATCTGTTTGTCGCGACGGCGCTCGGTTTCGCCAATCGCCCGTTCCATCGAACCGGTGATGCGATCGGCGTACAGGATCGCCCGGCCATTGAGGTTACGGGCGGCACGGCCAATGGTCTGGATCAATGAACGCTCGGAACGCAGGAAGCCTTCCTTGTCGGCATCGAGAATCGCCACCAGCGACACTTCGGGCATGTCCAGGCCTTCACGCAGCAAGTTGATCCCCACCAGCACATCGAATACCCCGAGGCGCAAGTCGCGGATGATCTCGACCCGCTCCACGGTGTCGATGTCCGAGTGCAGGTAGCGAACGCGCACGCCGTGGTCGGCCAGGTAGTCGGTGAGGTCTTCGGACATGCGCTTGGTCAGGGTGGTGACCAGCACCCGCTCTTCCAGCGCCACGCGCTTGGCTATTTCGGACAGCAGGTCGTCGACCTGGGTCAGTGCCGGGCGGATTTCGATTTGCGGGTCCACCAGGCCGGTCGGACGCACCACCTGTTCCACGACCCGGCCCGAATGCTCGGCCTCATAGTTGCCGGGGGTGGCCGAGACGAAAATGGTCTGCGGGCTGATGCGTTCCCATTCGTCAAAACGCATCGGCCGGTTATCCAGGGCCGACGGCAAACGAAAGCCGTACTCCACCAGGGTTTCTTTACGTGAGCGGTCGCCTTTGTACATGGCGCCCACCTGCGGCACGCTGACGTGGGACTCGTCGATCACCAGCAAGGCGTCGGCCGGCAGGTAGTCGAACAGGGTCGGCGGCGGCGCTCCGGACTCGCGACCGGAGAGGTAGCGCGAGTAGTTTTCGATACCGTTGCAGTAGCCCAGCTCCATGATCATTTCCAGATCGAAGCGGGTGCGTTGTTCAAGACGCTGGGCTTCCACCAGTTTATTGTTGGCGCGCAGGTACTCCAGGCGTTCCTTGAGTTCTTCCTTGATCCCTTCGACTGCGTCCAGCAGGGTTTCCCGGGGCGTCACGTAGTGGCTTTTCGGATAGAAGGTAAAGCGCGGCATCTTGCGGATGACTTCGCCGGTCAGCGGGTCAAAGGCGCTGATGCTTTCGACTTCGTCATCGAACAGTTCGATGCGCACGGCTTCGAGGTCGGATTCGGCCGGGTAGATGTCGATCACATCGCCGCGTACCCGAAACGTCGAGCGGGCGAAGTCCATGTCGTTGCGGGTGTACTGCAGGTCAGCCAGGCGGCGCAGCAGTTCACGCTGGTCGAGTTTGTCGCCACGATCGACGTGCAAGACCATCTTCAAATAGGTTTCCGGGCTGCCCAGGCCGTAGATGCACGACACCGTGGTGACGATGATTGCGTCCTTGCGCTCCAGCAACGCCTTGGTTGCAGACAGGCGCATTTGCTCGATGTGGTCGTTGATCGAGGCGTCCTTCTCGATAAAGGTATCGGAGGAGGGCACGTAGGCTTCGGGCTGGTAGTAGTCGTAGTACGAGACGAAGTATTCCACCGCGTTGTTCGGGAAGAACGACTTGAACTCGCCATACAGCTGCGCCGCGAGGGTTTTGTTGGGGGCCAGCACCAGGGTCGGGCGATTCACATGGGCGATCACGTTGGCGATGCTGAAGGTCTTGCCCGAACCCGTTACCCCGAGCAGGGTCTGGTGCGACAGCCCGGCCTCGATGCCTTCGATCATCTGGCGAATGGCTTCGGGTTGATCGCCTGCGGGCTCGAAGCGGGTAACTAGCTGGAAATCGGGCATAACGGACCTCTGGGTCGCATCTATCAAAGGCTTGGACCTTGGTAGATCGAGAAAGACTGCATGCGACGCAAGCCGCAGGAGAAAACAGGATACGGCTAAATATGGAGGTCGTGACTGACTGTTTCAAGGCGCCGTTCTGACATGGACATCGGAGCAAAGCATGCAATTGGACCAGTGGCTCGAAAATAAAGGCAAATACTTGGCCAAAACCGGGAATCCCCTGTTGCCCGAATCGCTATCGCCTTTATACTTGCTCCCCGTTTGTGCACCGCTCTAGTGCAATCGGCTGGAGCGTTGTCACCCCCTCCATTCCCCATTCAGAGCCGCCGTAATAATGAGCCTGTTCTCCGCTGTCGAAATGGCACCACGCGATCCTATCCTGGGCCTCAACGAAGCATTTAACGCCGATACTCGTACCAGCAAAGTGAATCTGGGGGTCGGTGTTTACTGCAACGAGGAGGGACGAATTCCACTCTTGCGTGCCGTTGTCGAAGCCGAAACGATCCGGGTTGCTCAGCATGCATCCCGTGGCTACCTGCCGATCGATGGCATCGCCGCCTACGACCAAGCCGTGCAAAAGCTGCTGTTCGGTGCCGAATCGCCGCTGCTGGCCGCTGGCCGTGTGATCACCACCCAGGCCGTGGGTGGCACCGGTGCACTGAAGATCGGTGCCGACTTCATCAAGCAGCTGCAGCCGGGTGCTGTGGTCGCCATCAGCGATCCAAGCTGGGAAAACCATCGCGCATTGTTCGAAGCTGCCGGTTTCCCGGTGCAGAACTATCGCTACTACGACGCTGCCAGCCATGACGTAAACCGTGCCGGCATGCTCGAAGACCTCAACGCCTTGCCGACTGGCTCCGTGGTTGTGCTGCACGCGTGCTGCCACAACCCGACCGGCGTCGATCTGACGGCGGCCGACTGGCAGAACGTGCTGGACGTGGTCAAGGCCAAAGGCCTGATCCCGTTCCTGGACATGGCCTACCAGGGTTTTGGCGACGGCATTGACGAAGACGCCGCCGCAGTGCGCCTGTTCGCCGAGTCGGGCCTGAGCTTCTTCGTTTCCAGCTCGTTCTCCAAGTCGTTCTCGCTGTACGGCGAGCGCGTGGGTGCATTGTCGGTCATCACCCAGTCGAAGGATGAGAGCGCCCGGGTTCTGTCCCAGGTCAAGCGTGTGATCCGCACCAACTACTCCAACCCGCCGACCCACGGTGCAACCATCGCCGCAGCGGTGCTCAACAGCCCTGAGCTGCGTGCAATGTGGGAAGAAGAGCTGGCTGAAATGCGCCTGCGCATTCGCGGCATGCGTCTGCAAATGGTAGAGCTGCTGTCGAAGAAGGCTCCGGGGCGCGATTTCAGCTTTGTTGCGCGTCAGCGTGGCATGTTCTCGTACTCCGGCCTGACCGTTGAGCAAGTGGCGCGTCTGCGTACCGAGTTCGGTATCTATGCCCTCGACACCGGCCGTATCTGCGTCGCTTCTTTGAATCAGCGCAACATTGAAGCGGTTACCGATGCGATTGTTCAGGTCATCTGAATAATCCCTGAGAAGTCATCGAAAGTGTTGACTTCTCTTTTTATATCAGTAAGATAGACGCCATTCCGCGATAGCTCAGTTGGTAGAGCAAATGACTGTTAATCATTGGGTCCCTGGTTCGAGTCCAGGTCGTGGAGCCAGATAGTAAAAAAGCCGCTAGCGATAGCGGCTTTTTTTTGCCCGTGATTTTTTGCCCGGGCCCGGGTCGAAGCGGGCCTGCCTGGCGATGATCTGAAAAACGCCGCGTCCAACAGCAGTCACGGGTTTTATCGTCGATCATCGCCGGCCGGCGATTACCGGGGGGGGTGATCGCCCTCACGCAAATGCCCAAGCAGCGCCTGCAGGGGATGCAGCAATTCTTTGCCGTCCTGGCGCTTGACCTGGCTTCTGCAGGAATACCCGTCCGCCAGTAGCGTACCGTCGCCGTGATGCTGTTCTACCAGTGGCTGCCACGATTGCGAGTAGATGATCTGCGAAGTTTTGACGTTGCGTGTTTCATGGCCGTAAGTGCCGGACATGCCACAGCAACCGCTGGGCAAAACCTTGAGGCTCAGCCCCCATCCTGCGAATACCTTTTGCCACAGATCAATGCTCGCGGGCTCATTGGTGCGCTCTGTGCAATGGGGCAAGAAGTGAAAGACCTTTTGCGGGGCGGCCGGTGGCTGGATCGGCATGGCGCTCACCAGCCACTCCTGCGCCAGGGCAACCTGGGGCACCGTGCCGTGATCCAGGGTCTTGGCATATTCCTGGCGGTAGACCAGGGTCATCGCCGGGTCCAGTCCCACCAGCGGCACGCCGCAGTTTTGCAGGGCCAGCAGGCCCCGGGCATTGTGGGTTGCGGCTTTCTTGAAGGCGCCCAGCAAGCCTTGCACCTGAAGGGGTTTGCCATTGGCCGAGAACGGCGCGAGGTAGACCTGATAGCCAAGCCGCGCGATCAGCTCTATCCACTGTGCGGCCAGCGGCGTCTCGAAGTAGCGGGTGAATGCATCCTGCACCAGGATGACGCTGCGCTTGCGCTGCTGCGGGGTCAGTCGGGACAGGGTTTTGACTGTCGCCGTCTGCACCTTCCATGTGGCGCACAGCTGCTCGAAGTTCATCAGGCTCAGCAGCGGGCTATCGACCATGCCGACCCCATGTTCAAGCATCCACTTGACCGGCCTGGCGCCCAGCAGGGCGTTGTACAGCCTCGGGAAGCGGGCAATAACGGGAATGCTGAACTCCAGTGAGCCGACCACGTAATCCTTGAGCGGGCGCAGGTAACGACTGTGATAAAGCTCAAGAAAGCGCGCCCTGAAGTCCGGGACATTGACCTTGACCGGGCACTGTCCGGCGCAGGATTTACAGGCCAGGCAACCGCTCATGGCCTCGTAGACTTCGTGGGAGAAATCCTTTTGCCCCAACTGTCGGGCGAGGGTGTTGCGGGCTTTGCCAAGCCAGTGCCCGAGGGCCGAAGCTGGCGCTTGATTGCCCAGTACGTCCACGCCCTGGGCCCCTTGCAGGCGCAACCATTCGCGTATCAGGGAGGCGCGGCCCTTGGGTGAGTGGATGCGGTTGCGGGTGGCTTTCCAGGATGGGCACATGGCGTCATCGGGATCGAAGTTGTAGCAGGCGCCATTGCCATTGCACTGAACGGCGGTCTGATAGCTTTGCCACACCCGTTGATCTATCTGGCGATCGAGGTCGCCGCGCAACGGGACTTCGTCGACCCGGGTCAATGCGGCTGCAGCCAGCGTCGCCGGTGTGGCAATTTTCCCCGGGTTCAACTGGTTGAACGGGTCAAATACTGCCTTGATGGCCTGGAGCGAGGGGTAAAGCCCGGCAAAAAACTCAGGCACATATTCAGAGCGCAGGCCTTTGCCGTGTTCGCCCCACAGCAGGCCACCGTACTTTTTCGTCAGTGCCGCGACGGCGTCCGAAAGCGGGCGGATCAGTGCCGCCTGCTGCGGGTCTTTCATATCAAGGATCGGCCTGACGTGCAGGACGCCGGCATCCACATGACCGAACATCCCGTATTCGAGGCCGTGGCTATCGAGCAGGTCGCGAAACTCGGCGATGTAGTCCGCCAGATTCTCCGGTGGCACGGCGGTGTCTTCGACAAATGGCTGGGGCCTGGCTTCGCCCTGGACATTGCCCAGTAGCCCCACTGAGCGTTTGCGCATGCTGTAGACACGCTTCACCGCCTCGCTGCCGACGGCCAGGGTATGCCCCAGACGGCTGACGCTGGTGTCGGACTTCAGGTGCCGGGTGAAGTCATGCACGCGCTGCTCCAGGCGCTGCAGGTCATCGTCGCTGAATTCGATCAGGTTGATGCCCAGGGTGGGGCGGGCGGGGTCCTGGGGGAAATATTCAGCCACGCCGTGCCAGACGATGTCCTGCATCGCGAGCATCAGTACTTTTGAATCCACGGTCTCGATCGACAGCGGCTTGAGCGCCATCAGTGCCTTGGCATCGCGCAACGCGTCCATGAAACCGGCGTAGCCCACGTTGACCAGAATGCTATGGCGGGGGATCGGCAGCACATTGAGCCGGGCCTCGACAATGAACCCCAGGCTGCCCTCGGAACCGCACAGCACGCTGTTGAGATTGAAGCGGCCATCGGGTTCGCGCAGGTGGGCCAGGTCGTAGCCGGTGAGGCAGCGATTGAGCTTGGGGAAGATGTCCTGGATCAGCTGTTGCTGGTTGTCGGCAATCTCCTGGGTGCAGCGATAGACCTCGCCGATCATGTCCTGGCGGCTGGCTTGCTGCCGGGCATGGCCGGCCTCCACGGCCTGGCTGTCGAGCCTGTTGCCGCCCAGCAGGATGGTGGACAGCGCCAATACGTGGTCGCGGGTTTTGCCATAGGTGCAGCTGCCCTGGCCGCTGGCATCGGTATTGATCATTCCGCCAATGGTGGCCCGGTTCGAGGTGGACAGCTCGGGGGCAAAGAACAGGCCGTGGGGCTTGAGCGCAGCGTTCAGCTGATCTTTGACCACGCCGCTTTGTACCCGCACCCAGCGCTCCTCAACGTTGATCTCGAGAATCCGGTTCATGTGCCTTGAGAGGTCGACAATCACGCCGTCGGTGAGGGACTGGCCATTGGTGCCGGTACCGCCTCCGCGGGCCGTCAGTACCACCGAGCGGAACCGGGGCTGAGCTGCGAGTCTGGCCACTCGCCCGACGTCAGCGTCATGCTTTGGAAACACGGCGGCCCGGGGCAGACGTTGATAGATTGAATTGTCGGTGGCCAGCACCGTGCGTGAACCATGATCGCTGGCGATCTCGCCTTCGAACCCTTCGTTTTTCAGTTGCTGCACAAAAGCCTGGTAGATGTCTTGCGGGCTGTTCGTGGGGGCGAGGCGGGCGATCATTGACGGCGTTTCCTGCTGAGTGAATTCGTTTCTGTATTCGCTTAACGTATGCTCGTTTGTCAGTCGGGCTTAGAGCGAAATTGGGTATAACCCCATTGTCAGGGCTACGACTTGGGCAGACAAACGTAAAACACGCAGCATTTGCATGAGGTTTATGAATGAATCCGAGGCGCCTCACCCCCTCGATGTCGGTACTGGTGGCTTTCGAAGCAGCGGCCAGGCATTGCAGTTTCACCAAGGCAGCGGATGAACTGTCACTGACCCAAAGTGCTGTCAGCCGCCAGGTGCAGGCACTGGAGGCTTTGCTCGGGGTCGAGCTGTTCCATCGCGAAGGGCGGCGTATCGAGCTGACGGCTGCCGGAGCCCTGTATCAACATGAGCTGGCAGCGGCGCTGGGGCGAATTCGTAGCGCGACGCTGCAGACCATTGCCTTCAGCTCCCGGGGCGGGACACTGCACCTGGCGGTTCTGCCCACGTTCGGTTCGAAGTGGTTGCTGCCGCGCATGAATGACTTCTACACCCGGCACCCCGAGATCGTGGTGCATATCCATTCGCGCATCATGCACGCCGACCTGGCCAGCGCTGCGGGCGAGATGAACGCGATCATCGTGGCGGGCGCAGGGCCATGGCCGGGCTTTATCTCGCACAAGCTGCTGACTGAAACACTGGTGGTGGTGGCCAGTCCTGCCGCGCTGCCTGAATACGCCGGGATGAGTCCGGCAGACCTTGCTGCCAGTCATTCGCTGCTCAGTGTGGTGTCACGGCCCAACGCCTGGTCGGACTGGTTTGAGCGCCACGGCCTGGATCATCGGGCGATGCGTCCGGGGCCGGGTTTCGAGCTGACGGGGCATCTGATTCAGGCGGTAGTGGCAGGCATCGGTATTGGCCTGGTGCCAAGGGTGCTGGTGCAGGACGAAATCAGGGCGGGCACCCTGGTGACACTGTTCGAGCCCCTGGAAAGCGGCAGGAGCTACTACCTGGCCTATGCCAACCGGTACCAGAACCTGCCGTCACTGATTGCCTTCAGTGAATGGCTGCAAAGCCTGCCGTTTCCGGACAATTGAGAGCGCCCCCTAGTTGAAGTTCTGTTCAAACAGCGCCACCTGATCCGGGGTGATCAGCTTGAAGGGCACCCAGATTTCAGGCTCGACGGGCTCGCCCTTGATCAGCTTCAGGGCGACATCCACGGCCTTGCTTGACTGGGCTTTGGGGTCCTGGAATACCGAGGCTGCGAGCTGGCCGCGCTTGATCGCCGCGAGGCCGTCGGGCAGCCCGTCGATGCCGACCACCGGGATCTCGCCCTTGGTCTTGCCGGCCTGCTGCAACGCCATGGCGGCGCCAATGGCCATTTCGTCATTGTTGGCGATGATGGCATCGAACGGGATGCCCGCCAGCAACCAGTTACTGGTCAGATCCATCCCTTTGTTGCGGGTCCATTCGCCACTTTGTTCCTCGACAATCCTGATCCCGGGATAATCCTTGAGCACCTGCTTGACCCCTTCGGTACGATCATGGGTGGCGTTCTGCGCCAGATCGCCCTTGATGATGACCACATTGCCTTTGCCGCCGAGCTTCTCGGCCAGAAAACGCATCTGTAGCTGGCCGGCCTCGATGTCATTGGAGGCCACTGTGACCACGCCTGCGGGCAGCTCCCTGGTGTCGGGGTGGCGGTTGACATACACCAGTGGAATCTTCGCTTCGACGGCCGCCCGGGTCATGCGTGCGGTACCGCCGGTGTCGGCCGGCAGCACTATCACCGCATCCACCTGCTGACTGAGAAAGTCCTGCACCTGATTGAGCTGGCGTACCACATCGCCCTGGGCGTCGACGAACTGGATCTGGATGTTTTCCCGCCTGGCGGCGTCTTGCAGGCCGCTGCGGATATAGGTCATGAAGTTATCGTCGACCTTGGCGATGCTCACGCCGATACGGTAATCGGCAAGCGCCAGTGAGCTGGCGAGCAATAGCAGCGGGGCAAGAAAAAGAGAGCGGCAGCGCATGGGGGTTTTCCTTTTGTTGTTATGAACAGGCCTTTACGTTGAAACCTGTAATCGTTGACGAGTCGTGAGGCTGCGATCGGGGGCGCCGCAGCCGTAATTGAATCCATCGATTGCAACGGCTCGCAGCCTCGTTCCTCGTCAGCGACTACGGGCGGGGCAGGGTGAACGCTTGCCGGAAGCGCTCAAGGGCCAGCTCACTGTCGCCCGAGGCCCAGCCTTCCAGTCCCACCACGCCGCTGTAGCCGATGCCGTGCAAGGCTCTGGCGATGGCCGGGTAATGGATCTCGCCGGTTCCGGGTTCCTTGCGCCCCGGAACATCCGCCACCTGGATTTCGCCAATGGCCGGCCCCGCGCGCTGGATCAGCTCGATGAGGTTTCCTTCGCCGATCTGTGCATGGTAAAGGTCCAGATTCAGTTTCAGGTGCGGGCTGGCAACGGCTTCGATCAACGCCAGGGTGTCCTCGGCGCGGGCGAACGGGGTGCCGGGGTGGTCCACCTGTGTGTTGAGGTTTTCCAGCAAGAACACCTTGCCGGCCGCTTCCCCCAGCCTGGCAATTTGCTCCAGGGTCTTGCAGGCACTCAGCCACATGCGGCCAGTGGTATGGCTGACCGGCTTGACCGGCAAGCCCTGGTCGCCCAGGCCGGTGCCGTGCAGGTTGAGGCTCGGGCAGTTCAGCTGCGCGGCCACGGCCAGTGATTCCCGGGCGCTGTCGAGCAACTGGCGAATGCCTTCGGGTTCAGTCAGGGTGCCCGAGATGTAGCCGGTCATGGAGGTGAAGTCGGCGCCGGTGGCAATCAGGGCGGCGATGTCCTTGTTGGTCCAGTCCCAGATTTCAACGCTGAAGCCCTGGGCATGAATACGTTTGACGCGTTCGGTGAACGGCAGGTCGAGAAACACCATTTCGGCACTCACCGCCAGTTTGAACGGAATAAAACCCATGCTGTTGCTCCTTAAAGGCGGACAGGTCCGGCCTGTTGCACTGACTCGATACAGGCGCGGGCAATGGCCAGCGCGGCGCGGGCGTCTTCGCCGCTGGCCAGTGGTTTGCTGCCCGTGCGAACGCAGTCGACGAAATGATTGAGCTCGGCAATATAGGCATCGCGCAACAGCTCAGTGTCGAGGCGCCGGGTCTCTATCTGGATCCCGTCGCCCAGGTAGCCGACCTTGTCCGATCGGGCGATGCTGCCCATGGTCAGCATGCCGCCACTGCCGAAGACCTCGCCGCGCACGTCATAACCATACACGGCCTGGAAGTTGGCCTCGGCGGTGGCGATCGCACCGTTGTCGAAGCGGATCGTCACCACTGCGGTGTCCAGCAGGCCCTTGCTTTTGTAGGCGGGCGCGACCAGCGCGTCGGCCATCACGAAGACTTCGACCGCTTCGGCACCGGGGTTCAAGTAGCGCAGGGTGTCGAAGTCATGAATCAGGGTTTCCAGGAATATCGTCCACTGGGGCACCCCGGCCGGGTTGCTCAGGCCGGGGTCCCGGGTCAGCGAACGCAGCAATTGCACAGTGCCGATGCGGCCGGCGAGTACATCCAGGTGGGCATCACGAAAGCCCCGGACAAAACGGCGGTTGAAACCCACCTGCAAGGTCACGTTGGCCCTGGCGGCAGCAGCGATGGCACGGTCGGCTTCCTCCAAGGTGATGGCCATGGGTTTTTCGCAAAAAATGCTTTTGCCGGCCTCGGCGGCGCTGATCACCAGTTCGGCGTGGCTGCGGGCGGGGGCGGCAATCAGGATGGCGTCGACTTGTGGATCATCCAGCAGTTGCTGCGGATCGCTGTAGACCCGTTGTACCCCCAGTGTCTCGGCCAGTCGCGCAGCCTGGCCCGGGGTCGGGTCGGCGATGGCAACCAGACGTGCGCCCGGAATATGCAGGGCAGCCGTCTGACCATGAAAACTGCCCATGCGCCCGGCACCGATGAGGCCCAGGCGGATAGTTTTAAGCGTGCTCATGTAATGACTCCTTTTATTGTTGTTCGCGGTTGGCTGAGCAGCTGGAAGCGCAGGTGCTCACCAGACCCAGGAGCAAAGCCTGTGCCAATGTTCAAGTCATTGAAAAATAACGATTTAAAATTAAATGCTTAAGCAGTCATGTCCATATTTAAGACATGTCTATGCTGACATGTCTAAAACATGGACATGGAAGCGACCACACATGACGGTTGATCAACTGATGGCGTTTAGTTCCGAAGACCTCAATTACATTACCGCCCTGGGGCCTGCCTCACTGGGGGAGGGGCCCATCGTTGAGGTGCAGCAGGCCTGGCAGGATTGCCTCAGTGGCAGTGCAGCGCGGCCGGCCGGGGTAAGGCAGGTGATTTGGGACTCGTGGCAGCGCAGCCTGACTTGCGGGATAGATCCGCAGGATTGCGCCTACCGTTTTGTCGACCCGCAGGTGCTGGCCGCCAGGCTGGAAATCAATCGCCATCTGATTGCCGGCGCAGCACAGGTCATGACCGGGTTGCTGGCCTACAACCCCCGCGGGCACATCAATCTCACCGATGCCGAGGGCGTGACCTTGCACTTTTGTGGCCTGGACCTGACGCCGGTCGGCAGTCGCCTGCTGGAGACGGTGCAGGGCACCAACTGCACCGGGCTGGCCATCGCCGAGGACCGTCCGGTGTATGTACTGGCTGAAGAAAATTTTGCCACGGCTTTGCGCCAGCGCCGCATGCACTGCGCTGCGGCACCGATCCGCGATGCCCAGGGCAAGACCCAGGGCATGCTGACCCTGACGGCCGAGCCGGGGTGGTTCCACTTTCACACCCTGGGCACGGTGCAGGCGGCGGCCGAGGCGGTATCGCGGCAGTTGGCGCTGCAGGAACTGCTGGAGCAGCAACAGGCGGTGCTCGAGGTACTCAACGAGGGGCTGGTGGTGCTGGACGGTCAAGGTCGGATCAAGGCCATCAACCGCTATGGCCGGCAATTGTTCCGCGTCGGGCTGGATGTGCTGGGTTGCCCGTTCCGCAAGCTGGGGCAAAGCGAGCTGACGGATGAGATTTTGCTCCACTCAGGGGAAAGCCTGCGCGATCTGGATTGCACCTTTGTACTGCCTGATCGCAGCCACCTGGCCTGTCTGGTCTCGGTGTGTTCCCTGGAGCAGGGCGGACGCATTGTGTCGCTGCGCGAGCACCGACGAATTCGTGAAATCACCCGGCGCATCATCGGCACCCAGGCGACCTATACCTTTGACACCATTGAGGGGCAGTCCCGGGCTATTGAAGATGCTTTGCATCTGGGGCGGATTGCCAGCCGCAGCGATTCAACCACGCTGATTCTGGGCGAAAGCGGCACCGGCAAAGAACTCTTCGCCCAGGCTATCCACAATGCCAGCGAGCGGGCCAGTGGCGCCTTCGTGGCGGTCAATTGCGGCGCCATCCCCCGTGATCTGGTGCAAAGCGAACTCTTCGGTCATGTCGAAGGGGCCTTTACCGGCTCGGCGCGTGGAGGCTCGGCGGGGAAGTTCGAACTGGCCGATGGCGGCACCATTTTTCTGGATGAAATCGGCGATATGTCCTTCGATGCCCAGGTCAGCCTGTTGCGGGTGCTGCAGGAGGGTGAAGTGACGCGGGTGGGGGCCAAGAAGTCGCAACGGGTGGATGTGCGGATTATTGCCGCCACCCACCGCAACCTGAGTCAGGCCGTGGCTGATGGAGCTTTTCGCGAGGATCTGTATTACCGCCTGAATGTGCTCAACCTGACGGTTCCGCCATTGCGCATGCGCCGTGAAGACATTGCGCTGCTGGCCCGGCATTTCCTCGGCCGTTGCGCCCGTTCACTGCGCAAGGCGGTGCTGGGCATATCCCCGCAGGCTCTGGCCATGTTGACGGCCCATAGCTGGCCGGGAAATGTCCGGGAGCTGGAAAACGTGATCGAACGCGCCACCAATCTGGCCGCAACCGCGCAGATCGAGGTGGGCGACCTGCCACTGGACATCGTTCAGGGGCAACCGCGGGCCGCGCTGGAAGATGTGCCCGAGCCTGGCGCCGGGCCGGGTTTGGGGGCCGTGGAAGCGAATGCGATCTGCGCGGCGCTGCGAGATACAAAAGGCAATATCCGCCTGGCCGCGCAGCAGTTACAGGTGTCCCGCGCAGGCCTGTACAACAAGATCAAGCGCTTCGGGCTCAGCGTCGACGCCTATCGCCCGGGGGCCGATTAGCCCCTTCAACGGGCCGGCAGTTGTTCCAGGGCTGCGCGCAGCGCATCGGCATCGGCAAACTCCTGCTGTGCGACCAGGGTGCCGTTGTCCAGTTGCATCCAGAGCACCTTGTCTTCGGCGCCAGGGTAGTTGGCGGCAATACTGCCATCGCGATCCAGTATCACGCGGTAGTTGTAGTCACGCATGGCCGGGATGGCGATGAATTTGCCGATCAACGATGGCATGCGTTGTACATCTGCAAGGAAGGCAACATCGCGGGCTTGCAGGTAGCCCTTTGGCTGGTTTTCCAGCGCGGCTTTCACCAGCTTGGAACCGTCCATGTTGCGCGCCACCAGGAGCACGCGGGTCTGGGCATCCAGGGTATAGGGTTGATCATGCTGGTCTTGCAGAGTCCAGGGTGTCAGGTGATCACCGATGTTGGCGGCAAAAGCCGGCATGGACAGCGCGCTCAACAGCAGTACAAGTGCAATTTTCACCGTTTACTCCCTCCTGATTCAGGTTGTGTGTTCGCGCCTCATCAGACCTGCGCGGCGGGGATGGTAGCTGTGCGGCCGGTGCGGTGACAGCGGTAAAGTCATGGCGCCCGTTCACCCGGAGCCGGACAGGCAGGGACGCGGCGCATTCATTAGGTGTGCAGGGTGGAACCAAGTATTTTCAAAATATGTCTACTGGCCTGATGGCCTGCCCCATAATTGGCGGTGCCTTTCCGGCAACCAGTGGTAAACAGGATTAGAGCGCAATGGCTGACTGGCTCCAGCACGACGGTGTAATGGCCCAAAAGATCAGAAATCATGACTGGGCCAGTACCTCTCTTGGCCCCCTCGATGGGTGGCCGGATGTATTGAAAACCACCGTGGCACTGGTGCTGGCCTCGCACTTTCCGCAGTCGATTGTCTGGGGAGAGGATTTAATCACCCTCTACAACGATGGGTTTGTGCCCATTCTCGGGACCAAGCCTGAAGCCTTGGGGCGGCCCTTCAGTGATGTCTGGAAAGAGGCCTGGAGCGAAATCAGTGGCATCGCCGATGACGCATTTGCCGGGCAGGCCACCTATATCGAAAACTTTCCCCTGGTGATTCAGCGCAGCGTCCGGCCCGAGCTGGCGTACTTCACCTTCTGCTACAGCCCGATCCGCGATCAGTTCGGCCAGGTGGTGGGGATGCTCAACACGGTGACTGAAACCACAGCCACGGTTCTTATGACCCAGCGCCTGGCGGTGCTGGATGCCATCGGCAGTGCCGTGACCGAGACCAGCGACCCCCGGGAAATCATGCAGGCCACCATGGACACACTGGCCGGGTATCTGAAGGTCACCCATTGCGCCTATGCGGACATGGAGGACGATGAAGACGGCTTTTTCATTCGTGACAACTGGCTCGTCGAAGACGCTACCAGCCTGTTCGGTCAATACCGCCTGGGTGATTTCGGGGAGGGGCCGCTGGCCAGCCTTCGCGCCGGCCAGCCGCTGGTGATCAATGATATTGCAAGTGATCTGGCCCCCGGGGTTGCAGCCACTTTCCGTGCGTTCGGGATTGTCTCCGCCCTGTGCCTGCCGCTGATCAAGGGCGGCAAGCTGACGGCCCTGATGGCCATTCACGACAAGGCGCCACGTACCTGGTCACCTTACGAGCTGGCTTTGCTGGGTGAGGTGGCCGAGCGTTCCTGGGCCCATATTGAGCGTGCCCGGGCCGATGCTGCTGTGCGTGAGGGGCTGGCCGCACTGGAGCACTTGAACCTGACCCTGGAGGAGCGGGTACAGGAGCGCAGCGCGCGTCTGCTGGTTGCCGAAGCGGCCCTGCGTCAGTCGCAAAAGCTCGAAGCCATCGGCCAGCTCACCGGCGGTGTGGCCCATGACTTCAACAACTTGCTGACCATTATTCGTTCCTCGGTGGACTTTCTGCGCATGCCCAACCTCTCGGACGAACGCCGGGAGCGTTACATGAGTGCGGTCTCCGACACCGTCGAGCGTGCCAGCAAGCTCACCAGCCAGCTGCTGGCTTTCGCCCGGCGCCAGCCGCTGAACCCGCAGGTGTTCAATGTCGGGCAGCGGATCCAGGATATTGGCGACATGCTGAATACGCTCACGGGGGCGCGTATTCAAGTGAATGTCCAGTTGCCCGAGCAGGCGTATTACATCCGTGCCGACTCCAGCCAGTTTGAAACCGCGCTGATCAACATTGCCTTGAACGCCCGCGATGCGATGGAAGGCCAGGGCAGCCTGATACTTCGTCTGGACCACAATGTTGCGTTGCCGCCAATCCGTGGCCATGCCGGATCCCGGGGCAGCTTCGCCGCCATTTCCTTGCAGGACACCGGTGGCGGGATTGACGCCCGGGTGCTGGAGCATATTTTCGAGCCGTTTTTTACCACCAAGGAGGTGGGCAAGGGTACCGGGCTGGGGCTGTCCCAGGTTTTCGGTTTTGCCAAGCAGTCAGGCGGCAACGTTGATGTGTCCAGTATTGCCGGCCAGGGCGCGCGGTTCACCCTGTATCTGCCCCAGGTCGACGGGAGCGGGGTCGATGAGCTGCCTGCCGATGGCCAGCAGTGGGGCGAGCCATCCGCAGAGGAGGGTAAATACCGGGTGCTGATCGTAGAAGACAATCTTGAAGTGGGGCGTTTTGCCAATCAGATCCTCCAGGATCTGGGCTACGAAACCGCATGGGCGGCCAATGGGCAAGAGGCATTGTTGATGGTGGGACCGGACGCAATGGCGTTCGATGCCATTTTTTCGGACGTGGTCATGCCCGGCATGAGCGGGGTGGCGCTGGCCCGGGAGCTGCGTCTGCGGCGCGCCGAACTGCCTGTGATTCTGGCCTCGGGCTACAGTGATGAGTTGGCCCGCAGTGCTTGCGAGGGCGTTGAGTTTTTAGCCAAGCCGTATTCGGCGGATCAGGTTTCCCGTATTTTGCTCAAGGCCATCAGAAAAAAATAACTGCCGGCGCAGGGTTGATGCGCTTGCTCATGCACGTTCAACCAGGTTCAAAAGGAAGCGCACAGATGCCCCGTCTCACTGCTAAAGACTTTGCTCCTGAATTGCTTGAACTCTATGACTATTACGCCCACGGTAAAATCAACCGGCGCCAGTTTCTGGATCGGGCGGCGGTCATTTGCGCAGGCGTGTCAGCACTCTCGATACTGAACGCACTCAGCCCCGATTATGCCCTTGCCGAGCAGGTGGCTTTCACCGATCCGGACATCCTGGCCGAGTACATCACGTATCCCTCGCCCAAGGGGCACGGGCAGGTGCGCGGTTATCTGGTACGTCCAGCCAAGGCGCAGGGCAAGTTGCCCGCGGTGGTAGTGGTTCACGAAAATCGCGGGCTCAACCCCTATATCGAGGATGTTGCGCGGCGGCTGGCCAAGCAGGGTTTTATCGCCCTGGCTCCAGACGGCCTGTCGTCGGTGGGGGGCTATCCCGGCAACGACGAAAAAGGTCTGGCGCTGCAGCAGACGGTGGACCCGGAAAAGCTGATGAATGACTTTTTCGCCGCCATTGAATGGTTGATGCAGCACGATGCCGGTACCGGAAAAGTCGGGATCACAGGATTCTGTTATGGGGGCGGGGTGGCCAATGCGGCGGCGGTGGCGTATCCGGAGCTGGGGGCAGCGGTGTCCTTTTACGGGCGTCAGCCTGGCGCCAATGAAGTGAGCCGGATCAAGGCTCCCGTCATGCTGCATTACGCCGGGCTGGATACGCGCATCAACGAGGGCTGGCCGGCCTATGAACAGGCTTTGAAGGCCAACGGGAAAGTCTACGAGGCGTTTATCTACCCGAATGTAAACCACGGTTTTCATAATGACTCCACGCCTCGCTACGATGAAGCAGCCGCTACGCTGGCGTGGAGCAGAACCCTGGACTGGTTTGGCAAGTACCTGTCGTAACCGGCCTCAGCCTTTGTTCGACAGGCGTTTTGGCCAATTGCCGCCACA
Organism: Pseudomonas paraversuta; assembly: GCF_904067025.1. Classification (NCBI taxonomy): domain Bacteria; kingdom Pseudomonadati; phylum Pseudomonadota; class Gammaproteobacteria; order Pseudomonadales; family Pseudomonadaceae; genus Pseudomonas; species Pseudomonas paraversuta. The sequence continues at coordinate 2,985,631 of NZ_CAJFDA010000001.1, read as the reverse complement.
GGCCCGCTGGCATTCTTCTTCGGAATCGTAATACACGTGGGTGGCGGCGTTGCGCACCCGCACATCGGCGTCAGCCAGGGCCTTGTCGGTCAACTCGACCATGAAGTGCGCCTCGCCATCGGCCAGGGCAAAGTCTTTGCTGTCCTTGGTATCGAACACCCAGACTATCTTCAGGCTGGCAGGGAAGGCCTCATAGTTGACGGTGTGGGTCAGCCAGACAAACCCCGGGATTTCATTTTTCGCCTTTTCACAGGCAATGGTCAGGGCTTTAACCAGGCGGCGTTCAATTTTGGCCTGGTTGGCTTTGCTTAAAGACATGGGTGAATCCTGTTGGCGGGCGGGGCAAAGGGCCAATCATACGTGAGTTTGGAGTTTTGGGTCTGGTTGAGGCAGATGTTGTGGGAGCCGGCTTGCCGGCGATTCGGGCATTGGCGCAGCGTTGAAATCATCGCGGGCAAGCCCGCTCCCACAGGTTTGCGGCAGCTGTTGTGGGAGCCGGCTTGCCGGCGATTCGGGCATTGGCGCAGCGCTGGAATCATCGCGGGCAAGCCCGCTCCCACAGGTTTGACGCAGTTGTTGTGGGAGCCGGCTTGCCGGCGATGGGGGCACTGGCGCAGCGCTGAAATCATCGCGGGCAAGCCCGCTGCCACAGGTTTGCGGCAGTTGTTGTGGGAGCCGGCTTGCCGGCGATTCGGGCATTGGCGCAGCGCTGAAATCATCGCGGGCAAGCCCGCTCCCACAGGTTTGCGGCAGTTGTTGTGGGAGCCGGCTTGCCGGCGATGGGGGCGCTGGTGCAGCGTTGAAATCATCGCGAGCAAGCCCGCTGCCACAGGTTTGATGCATTTGTTGTGGGAGCCGGCTTGCCGGCGATGGAGGCACTGGCGCAGCGCTGAAATCATCGCGGGCAAGCCCGCTGCCACAGGTTTGCGGCAGTTGTTGTGGGAGCCGGCTTGCCCGCGATGGGGGCATTGGCGCAGCGCTGAAATCATCGCGGGCAAGCCCGCTCCCACAGGTTTGATGCATTTGTTGTGGGAGCCGGCTTGCCGGCGATCCGGGTACTGGCGCAGCGCTGAAATATCGGTTTTCGTCCAAAGTGCCACCTGAGGTAGAATGTCGCGGCTTCAGACTGGCCGCCCCGGGCTACAAGGTCCACGCAGGCTCCCCGGAAGGAGCTGCGGGCAGGTCGCAGAGCAAAGGGATCGCATAAGTTGCAAGCATGAATGTCACCCAAGTAGCTGAAGCCAAAATCAATAAGAGATCAGCGCCCAAGGTACATAAAAGTGAGGTCTATAGTGTACATAGGCCTTATAACTCTACCCGTTCAAGGCTTGAAGACCGGTTCGATTGCAGGCCACATGCCTGCACCGGGTCGAGCTCTGTCATGAACCGCGTGCCGGGTAGATGGCGTTTTATCTTAGGTACCAAAAATGTTTAAAAAAATGAATAAGGGGCTACTGGGCCTGGCGCTGACCATGGGACTTACGTCCGTGCAGGCTGCCGAGACCAAACAGGTGGATGTTCTGCTGATCGGCGGCGGCATCATGAGCGCAACTCTGGGTGTCTGGCTCAATGAGCTGGAACCCGGCATGTCCATGGAGATGGTTGAACGTCTCGATGGCGTTGCCCTTGAAAGCTCCAATGGCTGGAACAACGCGGGTACCGGTCACTCGGCTTTGGCCGAGCTGAACTACACCCCGGAAGACAAGAACGGTAACGTCGAAATCCCGAAGGCCATTGAAATCAATGAAGCCTTCCAGGTATCGCGTCAGTTCTGGTCCTGGCAGGTCAAGAACGGCGTACTGAAAGATCCGCGTTCGTTCATCAACTCCACTCCGCACATGAGCTTTGTGTGGGGCGATGACAACATCAAGTTCTTGAAGAAGCGCTACGAAGCACTGCAGGCGAGCCCTCTGTTCGCCGGCATGCAGTACTCCGAAGACCCGGTTCAGATCAAGAAGTGGGTTCCGCTGATGATGGAAGGGCGTGACCCGAACCAGAAAATCGCGGCCACCTGGTCTCCACTGGGTACCGACGTCAACTTCGGCGAAATCACGCGTCAGTTCGCGGCTTACCTGCAAACCAAGCCCAACTTCTCGCTGAAGCTGTCGAGTGAAGTCAAGGACATCACTCGCAACGCTGATGGCACCTGGCATGTGGTTTACAAAAATCTGAAAGACGGTTCTGAAACTGCCACCGACGCCAAGTTTGTATTTATCGGCGCAGGCGGCGGTGCACTGCACCTGCTGCAGAAGTCCGGCATTCCTGAAGCCCAGGAATACGCAGGCTTCCCGGTTGGCGGCTCGTTCCTGGTGACCGATAACCCGACTGTTGCCCAGCAGCATTTGGCCAAGGCTTACGGTAAGGCTTCGGTAGGCGCGCCACCGATGTCGGTTCCGCACCTGGACACCCGCGTGCTGGATGGCAAGCGCGTCATCCTGTTTGGCCCGTTCGCTACCTTCTCCACCAAGTTCCTCAAAGAAGGTTCGTACCTGGACCTGCTGACCAGCACCACCACCCACAACATCTGGCCAATGACCAAAGTCGGTATCGAACAGTACCCGCTGGTTGAATACCTGGCCGGTCAGCTGATGCTGTCGGACGAAGACCGCTTCAATGCGTTGAAAGAGTACTTCCCGGATGCCAAGTCTGAAGACTGGCGCCTGTGGCAGGCCGGCCAGCGCGTTCAGATCATCAAGCGTGATGAAGAGAAGGGCGGCGTGCTGAAACTGGGTACCGAAATTGTCAGCGCCAAAGATGGCAGCATCGCCGGTCTGCTGGGCGCTTCGCCTGGTGCATCGACCGCCGCGCCAATCATGCTGACCGTGCTTGAAACCGTGTTCAAGGACAAGGTTGCGAGCCCTGAGTGGCAAGCCAAGCTGCACCAGATCGTGCCGAGCTATGGCACCAAGCTCAATGGCGATCCGGATCGCGTTGCCAAGGAATGGGCCTACACCGCCGAAGTCCTGCAACTGACTCCGCCGCCGGCAATCCCGGCTGCAACGCACACTGCAACTCCTGCTGACGCACAGGCCAAGCCTGCGCCGAGCAATCCAGCGGCCGACATGGCGCTGTAAAAAATCAGCCCCGCCCGACGCAGGTCGGGCGGGGCTGTTTTCTTCGTATCACCCCCTCGCAACATCCCCCTCGCTCAGCTCACTGCGTACCGAACAACGCGGTCCAGTAAATCCCTGCGTCACTTTTCGGGTCTACCGCGTAAGCGGCACCCAATTCGCGGAACTGCGGATTCATCACATTGGCACAATGTCCGGGACTGGCCAGCCAGCCATCGACCACCTTGCGCGGTGTGTCCAGGCCAGCGGCAATATTCTCGCCGATTTGCTGACCTATATAGCCCGCCATCTCGGCGCGATCCCCCGGCGTGCCACCGGTGCGGTCCTTGTGATCGAAGTAGTTGTTATTGGCCATGTCCCGGGTATGGGTTTGGGCAGCTGTGGCCAGTGTCGCGTTCCAGGTGACGGGTGTCGTGGGACTGAAGGCCTGGGTGCCGCACTGGCGGGGCTGGGTACGGGCGCTGTTGATCAGCTCAAGCACCTTCTGGCCTTCGGCTTGCGCGTCGCCCAGGCGCCCGGTCAACAAGGGGCGCGCCAGCACGATGCGCCAGTCGCGCTCGTTATGGCTGACGCCGATATCGACAAATTGCGGGTCCAGTACCACTTTGCAGAAGCTTTCCTGGACGGCCTGCATGGCGGCCTGGGCATCACGTGGCCCGGAGAGATTGATCGCCTGCACGTTAACCATGGGGTAGGCCGCCCGCCCGAGGGCTTCCTGCAGATCACCAAAGCGGGTGGGCGGCAGTATCAGGCGGGTATCCGCGGCCAATGGCGGCAGCTCTTGCGAGGCCTGGCCTGCACAGGGCTGGATCTGGCTACGGTAGGCGTTGATCGCGTCCACCAGTTGCGACTCTTCGCTGGCTGCAGCCGTGCCGCTCAATACCAGCCCCAGGGCCAGGGCGGCAAAACGGGTCAGGGTGAAATGAACACGCATAAAGGTTTCCTCTGTCCGGAGTGCGCCCATGATGCGTTATTTCACCCCGGCAGGGGCAATCGCTTTATCAGCCTTTTACCTGCGCCACAAAAGCCCTGGCCCTGGCGCTCAGTTGATCGATCTGGCGGTCGCGCTTTTTCTCGGCATCGAGCATGGCTTTTTTGCCGTTGCGTTGTAGCAGATAGGTATGGATCTGCCGCACTTCGGTCGAGTTATAGACGGCGGCCACGTCGAGCACACCCATCAGGCCATCAGTGCTGTGGTCGCGGGTGTTCATCAGTACTTGCGGGCCGCGGGTGCCCAGCACCTGAAACCCCGATTGTTCAAAAGCCGCGACCTTGCTCACGCTGCAGGTCAATTCGCAATGGGGGTAGCGGCGCACCACTTCCCGGACCATTGCCTGAGTCACTCCCAGGTGTCGATGACTGGCCAGCTCTGCCATGTAAGCGATGCCGCAGGCTTGCGGGTCATCCTTGACCGGCAGGTACAGCACGAAACCGGTGACTTTTTCCGGGTCCTGGTCATCGGTGGCGACTATCAGCTCAACGGCTATCCCTTTGCCACCGCCGAGTGCTTCCAGGTACAGATGGACTTCAAAGCCGATTGCATATTGATAGATGCTGTACAGCAGATTGCTCGGGGCAATCTCCATGGCACTGATGTCGGTCAGGTGGTCGACCACCAGTTGCAGGATCTGGCCGTTGACGGACTCGGGGCAGGGGGTGTCGAAGTGGGTGAGGGTGGTCATGAATCATTGTCTCCGGGTGCCGCAATATATCTGCAGGAGCGAGCTTGCTCGCGAGCTCTTCAACAACTCGCGAGCAAGCTTGCTGCTACTGCGCAGGCGGGTTTAGCGCTGGCTCAACCAGAAGTCATGCAGGCCACGTGCTGCCGGCTCGATTTCAGCAACCTGTTGCTGATGGGCGGCCACGTCCAGATCCTGCGGCAGCTCGAAGTTGTCCTGTTCGGCACATTCGGAAATGCCCTGCAGCAGCTGCGCCTGAATCACAGGCAAGGGTGTCCAGTTGGCCACGGCGACACCGCGCAAGTAGCCAAAGCACCATTCTTCGGCAAGGGTAACGGGCTGGCCGTTATGCTCGGTTTGTTCGAAGCGGGGGGCGAATACTTCGCTGCCATTGGCCAGTTGGCGGGCCAGCGTGTTCATGTGGCGCACACTCAGCTCGATGAACTGCTTGGCTTCACCGGTGTTTTCCCAGTTCGGGTTCTGGCCGCCCCAGATAGCCGGGAACCAGTCAGCGATGTCGACCTGTGCCGGGCCGGAGACCAGCGCGGTGAAGAAACCATCCAGCTCGCAGGTGTTGAGCACGGAGTGGTCGTCGCCATGTTTGAGCAGGATGTCGTCGAGGATTTCGAAATCGGCGTCGTTCAGCGGTTGAGTTTGCATGGGCAGGTTCCTTGACCGGTTGCGCATCTTGGGGACGCAGGGCTGAGCGTTAAAAAGTCGCGGAGAATGCCTTCTGCCGCGACTTTAATCCAGAGCCAATTGCCTATGGGGTCTGCAAGTCAATCAACCTGAACAATAGACTCGACCACAAAGTATTTAAACCCGGCTTTGGCCAGGGCTTTTTTGGCGGCCTGTTCCGCATCGAACCGGCTCAAGGTCTTGGCATCATGCACGAACCGGGTTTCTTCTCCGTCGTACTCTTTGCTCACCTGCAGGGTGACGCGCAGCATCGGGCCGCGGCGCTTGACCGGCTCCTTGGTCGGTGTCTTGGGCGACAGCAGCGCAGGCTTGACCGGGACAGGCTCGGGTTTCACAACGACAGGGGGCGCAACGGGGGTGGCAGGAGTGTCAAGGCCGAGCGCTCTGCGCATTTCGTCCTCGGTGAATCCGGAGCTCATGTTAAGACTCTAATTGGTTTGAAAGACGCGCTTATAGGGTGCTACGCCGATGATGGCAAGCTAATTCAGTGTGCTGTTACCAAATAAGGCCTTTTTGCCATCAAACAGCCCATGGGCGGTGCGACTCAGGTGTCGCGCAGCAGGTCGTGACTGTCCAGCAGCTTGTAGGCAATTTCGGGGTGTTTTTGCAGTGCACGGCGGATGGCTGCTGGGATCTCCTGGCGGGTTTTGCGGCACAGGCCGGGTTGCTCCAGCACCCGGATGTCGATCCCGCGCATGGTCCGCACCTCATTGAAGCCGGGCTCGATGGCCACCCGGATGCCCAACTGCTCGTGCATCCGGCGCTGCATATGTTCGAGGTCGCTGAGGCTTTGAATGTTCTCCAGTCGTTGCAGCAGGACTTTCTCAGCCTGGCGGGTCAGGCTGAGGATGCGCAGGTCGGTCTCAGGCGTCGCCAACAGCTGTTCCCGCTCGCAATTGCAGGCGCCGGGAGGGCAGGGAGAGCGCACGGCCGGGGAAGGAGTCATCGGCCCAGCATAGTCGCGCTGCGGTTCAGGCGTCCAGACGCAGCGCTATCAGAGGCTTATGCGTCAAAACCTTCGTCCAGAATCCCGGCATACAGCTGGCGGTCAATATTGGCTCCGCTCAGAATCACCGCCACCCGCCGGCCTTGCTGCTGCGCCTGTTCCTGGATCAAGCCGGCCAGCGCGGCGGCACCTGCGCCTTCGGCGGTGTTGTGGGTGGTTTCATGGCACAGGCGCATGGCGTTGGCTATTTCCCGGTCCGACACCCGAATAACCCGTGCCGCGCCCTTGGCGATGATTGCCAGCGACTCGGGCAATGGCTGGCGGCAGGCGAGACCATCGGCAAAGGTGTGCGCGGTATCGGTGCAGATGACCCGGCCCTGTTCAAAACTTTGCGCAAAGGCATCGGCATGGCTCGACACCACGCCGACGATCCTGGTCTTGAGCCCCAGCAGATCACGGGTGCGGATCAGCCCGCAAATTCCCGAGCCCATGCCGATGGGTACATACACCGTATCCAGTTCACTTACGGCTTCGAATAATTCCAGAGCGTAGGTCGCCACTCCGCGAATCAGGTCGGGATGGAAGGCCGGAACCAGATGCAAATCATGGTTTTGGGCCAGGGCGGCGGCTTTGCTGCGGGCTTCATCGAAGTCCTTGCCGCACTCGATCACGGTGGCGCCCATGGCGCGCATGGCGGCGTTTTTTTCCAGGGAATTGCCCTCGGGCACCACGATGCTGATTGTCAGCCCCATGCGGCTGGCGGCCAGTGCCAGGCTTTGCCCGTGATTGCCACGGGTTGCGGTAACCAGCCCCTTGATAGCGGGCTCGCGCGCAAGCAGGCCCTGCACATACAACAGGCCGCCGCGCACTTTGAAGGCGCCGGTGGGGGTGTGGTTTTCGTGCTTGACCCACACCGTGCAGCCCAGGCGATCGGCCAGCAGCGGCCAGGCCAGTTGCGGGGTAGGCGCCATGCTGCGGTACACATCAGTAGCGGCGAGGCGAAGGGAGTTCAAATCAAACATGGCGCACCGTCATCCAGGGGTTTGACTCGATTCTAGGCGCGCGGCATTGTATGGGCCGACCCTTATATTGCATGGCCAACAATAAATGTGGATACCTGACCTCGGCGAATCCCCGCAACCGCGCTATCTGGCGCTGGTGGAGGCCATTGCCCGGGCCATTGCCTGTGGCGATCTCAAGCCGGGGGCGCGCCTGCCACCGCAACGGCGGCTGGCCTGGGCCCTGGGCTGGAACCCCAGCACCACCATGCAGGCTTACCGCGAGGCTGCGCGCCGGCATCTGGTATCGGGTGAAGTCGGGCGCGGGACCTATGTGCTGGCGGGCAGTCAGGAGGCGACCCTGTTTCGTTTGCAGCAGGTCGACGAGCAGGCTGCCCGGATCGATCTGCGAACCAATGTCCCGGCCATTGATCACATCGGCCAAAGCGATGCGCAGGCATTGTCGGGCTTGCTGGCTAGCGGCCATGCAATCCGCTTGCAAGGTTATCTGAGTGCCGCGGACCTGCTGCGGGCGCGGGTGCAGGGAGCGCTATGGTTCAAGGGCCGGGGCCTGGAACTGGCAGTAGATAACATCATGCTCTGCACCGGTGCCCAGCAAGGCCTGTTCACGGTGTTGCTGTCGTTATGCCAGGCCGGTGAACCGGTCCTGGTCGAAGCCTTTACCGCACCGGGAATCAAGGCCGCCTGCGCGCAGTTACGCCTGCCGATGCACGGCGTGGTGATGGATTGCCAAGGTATCGTGCCGGAGGATTTTGACCGCATGATCCGCGCCACGGGCGCCAGGATTGCAGTGCTCACGCCAACCCTGCAAAACCCGACTTCAGCGCTGATGAGTGTCGAGCGCAAACAGGAGATTGCCCGGATCGCCCGGCGCCACGGGGTCTGGGTGGTCGAAGATGATGTCTACGGGGCGCTGACCGACAGTCCGCCGCTGTACCGCTATTTACCGGATTTCGGGGTGCTGGTGAGCAGCTTGTCCAAGACTGTCGCCGCGGGGGTACGCATGGGCTGGATCGTGGCGAGTGCGCCATTGCTGGAGCGCATTGACCCCCATGCCCAGTCCGCTCACTGGGGGGTTGCGCCGCTGTGCGTGGCCATTGCCTGCCAGTGGATAAGCGATGGAACGGCCCATGAGCGCGCGCAGTGGCAAACCCTTGAAGTGACCCGGCGCTGGCGTCTGGCGAAAAAACTGCTGGGGGCGGCCATGTACCAGTCCGACACTCCGTCGCCGCATATCTGGCTCAGCGTTGCCCAGGGCGATGTATCGCTCGCCGAGGCCTGTCGCGGCGCCGGTGTGGATGTAGTGCCCGGGGACGTGTTTGCGGTGAAATCCACCACCATCAATGGCGTGCGCATCAGCCTGACGGCTGCCGAAAGTGCCCTGACCCTGAAAGTGGCACTGCAGCGCATCGCCGGTATCATCGGCCTGGATAAAAACCTCCAGGAGCGGGCGTGCTCGCGATAGCATCGCCGCGATCAGCCGCAAACTCCGACCAGGGACACCCATGCGCAGAGAAATAGGCTACTGGCACCGCGAAGGCCGCGAGTTGTTTTACTACCTGGAATTCAGGCCCGAAACGGCCGAGTTCTACCTGACCTGCGAACACACCCCTGGCGAAGGCGAAGGCAGTGTGCGTTCAGTATTGCTCAGCGAGGCCCGGGGCGAGCGTTACTACGAAGACGCGTTGCTGATTATCAAGGAGGAGCTGTTCAAGCAATACACTGTGTGAAGGATTCACTTCCGGATATCGGTGACGGCAATGGCATTGCTGTCCACCGCCTGCTCCATGTCTGCAGTGCTCGCCTGGTGTCTTTCAGCGTTGCCATCGAGCAAGAAAATCAGGCATTGAATGTCGTATACAACGCCAGTGATATCCAAGGGGATTGATTACCAGCAAAATCAGTATTCTGGTATTAGAGGTACCGTTTACGCCGTTTTTAAACCTTTTGGGTTTGGCAACAGTGCAACATAAAGTGAGTATTCAATTTTATAGCCTGCCCGCAAAATGCCGGGTCAGGTCTTTCAATAATATGCTGTTATTGATCTCGAACTATGCAGGTTGTTTTTCGGATGTATCCTACGGTCTGAATGAGTTGCGTGTCATAGAATGCTCCGCTGATTAAAAGACGTGGTGCATATGGATAATGACTGTTACATGACGATCGACGGTTAAGGTCACGCACTCTTGGCTAATGACGTCAATCTGCAGGAATACTTTGCTGTTCGATACCATAAGGTTGTCAGACAGGGAGCGCCGGGTACCGTTGTTGGGAGTGAAAGATGGGTCAACTAAAGGGTACCTCTAAATCCAGTCGCTGCGATTATTCGGCCGTCTGTAAGCATGGCGCTTGTTCAGGTATGTACGCGCCGATTTTGTGCGTGGATATGAACACTCAAGTAAGGCGGCACTCACATTTGAAGTTATTTCCAACGCCACAACAATAAACACCCTGTCTGTGGAGGCCAGCAGTCGTGACCAGTAATCAATTCATTGCAGTGGTCGTGTATTTTCTTTTATCCCTGGGCGCCTTTCTGATCTTTTACTCAATCTCACGAAGCCTCTCGGGTGCTAATCTTACACCTCGAAGGTTTTGGTTTTTCTTTATATTTCTCGTACTTTGGGGAGGCATCCAGCTTGGTGTGGCACGCGATGGCTATATTTTATTGTATTTGCCTTTCAAGGGTTGCTTTGAGGGTGACTCTATAGTCAGGTGGATTGCTTTTGTTGGCGCTGTTCTGCAAGTCGCGTGTGTTCCCGGAAAGACACCGTCGAAGCGTTGGTTTGCACGCAGGTAAGTTTAAGATGGCAGGGGTCGATGTTTTGTGAGCGCGAGTGATAAGCGCTTTCTATTCAACGGCTCCTCGACCTGCTTTTTGCTGTATCCACCCCCTCGTCCCAGACGCGGAAGTCTTTTGAATAGCTATGTTCACAATTAACTACGGTTCCTATAGACGTAGTAGGCGGCTGCTCAGTTATTCGGACGTTTCGGATGAAAAAGCAAATCCGACCGTGGGTGCAGGCTTCAGTGGCATACGGGGCAGTATTTGAATGCGATCACCTAAACCCTGGCTCCGTTGATCCGGGTTGCGACGGCCTGAAGAGTTCACAGGTTCCCTTCAAGGCAACGAGTACCGATAATGCCGCCGGCCTGGCAGACGCCGGGTAAGGAAATAGCGACTCAAAGGAGCTGTAGATGCGCGCGTTATATGTATTTGCCTTGTTGGGCACCCTGTTGTTGACCGGCTGCGCCGGCAACCCGATGACCCCGGTGGCCGACCAGACGCTGCCAGCCGCTGCCCCGGACATGGCACAAGTGGTCTTTATGCGCGACGCCTTTACCGGTAAGGCGATTACCTCGTCGCTGTATGAAGTGACGGATGGCAAGACCCGATTTATTGGGGTGATGGCCAACGGTACGAAAATCGCGCACCCGGTCACAGCGGGCAAGCACACCTTTATGGTGGTGTCCGAGGCGGCTGACTTTATGGAAGCTGACCTGGTGGCCGGCAAAACCTACTACGCCCTGGTAACACCGCGTATGGGGTTGTGGAAAGCCCGTTTCTCTCTGTGGCCGGTCAGTAACGACCCGGATGCGTCCCACAGTCTGAAGTCGAAAAACTTCAAGGACTGGGTTGAAGACACTGACCTGGTGACCAACTCGCCCAAGTCCCTGGCCTGGTACGAGCGGGTCAAGGCCAGCGTTGAGAAAAAACGTGCCGAGTACTGGCCGGTATGGCAGGAAAAGAGCGCCGAAGCTGTTGCCGAGCGCACCCTCAAGCCTGGCGATGGCTTGTAAGTGAATACGCCGGGGGGATGTCACCCCCGGCGGTTTAAAACACCACCTCGCTGACCTGCAATACCCAGGCGATTGCCTGCTTCTTGTCATCCCACACATAACGAAAATGCGGCCCCTGCACCGGCAACGTCAGTGCCGGCGGGCGAAACGCGGCCACGCATTCGTGGCCTTCGAGGCGCACGCTGTTGTACAGCAAGCCCCATGCCCCTTCTTCCCGTAGTGGCCGGGCAAAGGCCTGGGGGATGCCGTAAGTGGCGGGAGAGGGCTGATGTAGGGAGGGTTCTGCGCGTACGTCGAGCATTGGCCGGCACACCTTGTTGATATAGGTGCGCAGGGTGATTTCAATACTGGCTTCCCGGGTGGCTCGCCAGAATTGCTCCTGATGAAAGCAGGTCTCGGCGATCGCCGCTTCAAGGCTGCTGGCGCAGTAATACACCCCGTAGCTGCCATCGGTAAAACGGCTGGCCCGGCCGATATGGGTAAAGGCCGCCATCACCGGGGTTGAGCCCTGGCCAGACAGCCGGTCTTCAGGCCTGACCCGGGCGAGCAGGCCGGCTTCATCGCGCAGGCGGTCATTGGTCAGCCCTTCCAGGGCATAGGCGAGTTCGAGGTCTGCCGGGTCGAGGGTGTCTTCAAACACCGAGATCGGCGGGAACGCACTGTTGATCAGGCGCCAGGCTTTGTCCCAGTCGGGCAAAACCCCGGGCATCAGCCGCGCACCCCGTCGAGGTAGCGGCGTACGTCAGCCAGGTCGACAACCTGACCGCCGAGCATGTAGCTCAGGGCCGTGAGGCCATTGAACGGCGCCGCGGCATTGGGTTTGTGCACCCATTCGTAGGCGCGCTCAGGCTGGTTGCTGAACAGGATGCGCAACGCTTTGTGCACCCCCATGAGATACGAAATACGCTCCAGGGTGTCGTGGGGCAAGCGCACGTTGGGCAGCTTTTTGTATTTGAAATAGGTGGTGTTGCCAATCGCCCCCAGCAACGTGCATTGCTGCTCTTTGCTGCAACCCCAATGCTCCATGAGATTGAAGAAAAAGGTCAGGGCGACGCGGCCGGCATCACCGGTGGTGATGTCGGGTTCGGTGTTTCTGGCGGCGAGACCCATGGCGCTCTCCTAGGATAAGGTCATACTTACCTTACTCCGCATATGAACTTTTTCAATCATTATGTTCGCAAGCGAATAAGTCTGGGGGCTTGCTGCTGCAGGCTGCGACAAGGCTCCCGTGGCCCTTCAGGATTTCAAGGCGCTTGCCCGGTTCATGCAGCGCTGGCGCCGCTCGTCCACCCGTTTGGCAAACCAGGCAGTCGTCAGGGTGCGGGTAATTTTCGGACTTTGCAGGGTAATGCCCGGCAGTACGGCGCGGGGCAGGGGTTTGCCCTGTTGGCGGTCGGCCATGGCGAACACCTTGCGGTACAGATCGGTCTGGTCAAATTCAAGGCGGTCGCCTTTTAACAGCTGGTTTCTGATGGCGTTGTCACTGAGGTCGAGCTGCTTGCCCAGTGCGCGCGCCGCCCGCTCGGTAGAACCCAGGGCATAGGACCCGGGAACGGTCAGGTCACCGTCCAGGGCCAGAGGTATGCCGGAGAGCTGGCTCACGGCATTTTGAAAGGCTGCATTGCGGCTGGCGTACCAGCCGGCATTAAAGTCGGCAAAGCGGTACAGCGATTGCGTGTAGTCCACCGGATAACCCAGCAAGTGGGCAATACCGAAATACATACCGCCGCGGCGGGTGAAGACTTCCTGGCGGATTGAGCCTGCAACCGGGTACGGATAATCCCGCGCCTGTTTTTGTGCGAAGGCGATACTGACCTGCATCGGGCCGCCGGTATGCACCGGGTTCAGATTGCCGAACAGGCTTTTACCCAGCGGCACCATGCCGATGAAGTCGTCAAAAATGGCGCTCAGTTGACCCTCGGTCCGGGCTGCGTCGAGGCGCTGGTTGTAGGTTTTGCCATTTGCCGAGCTGATGTTCAGCGCGCTGCGCACCACAAATTCGGGGATATGCAATTTGCTGGCGCGGCGATTGATTTCAGTGCGGGCGATTTTCGCCAGCCCCGGCACCGGCGGGTCGGCCTGGAAGTTGGATTCCTGCTCGGCCACGGCCAGTACCGAACACAGGTTTTCATCACTGGGGGCCAGGCCCTGCGCAGCAAAGGCGGCCTGGATATCAGTGGCCCAGCCCTGGCGATCGGCAATGCTGGCCGGCAGCAACTGCACGACCCTGGCCCGCACCTGCTCCGGGGACCGGTCGGGTAATGATTGAGTGCCCTGGCTGCTGCAACCGGCAAGCACGGCTAATGGAGCAAGCAGCAAAAACTGCAGGAAGACTCGGTTCAACAGGGTTTGACTCCTCAAAAAATGGCCCGGCGCAAAGTACTTAATCGTCCCGGGTCAGAACTTCCAGCAACTGGATCTCGAACCTGAGGTTCGAGTTCGGCGTGATGTGTGCGCCCATGCTTCTTTCACCATAGGCCAGGTGTGCCGGAACCTGCAGGGTACGCGTACCGCCGACCTGCATGCCCATCAGACCGATGTCCCAGCCTTTGATTACCCGTCCAGTGCCAATCACGCACTGGAACGGTTTGCCGCGTTCGAACGATGAGTCGAACACTGTGCCATTTTCGAGCCAGCCAGTGTACTGGGTGGTGATCAAGGCGCCCTTGACCACGGCTTTGCCATCGCCCAGTACCAGGTCATTGATCTTTAGTTCGTCAGCCATGATGCGGGACTCAAAAAGTGAAGAGGGGCAACAGTTTACCCTGCCCAAGCGAGCTTGCCCGTGATGTTCTTGGCGCTGCAATGAGCACTGTTGGCCCTGTAGAGGGTACGGATCCGGCAATCGATTTAATATTTTTTGTCCGCCAAAGGCTCTAAAACAAAGGCCCAAGGGAACTTTATAACGAGTATCACTATCAAATGCGCTTTACTCTTAAATGAGATTGTTTATCATTGCGATCCTGGCAGTGCCGGGGAGCGCTAATCGAGCACGGGTCCATCCGGACCGTTCACACGCGATCCCAGCCTTTGGCCTGCTGAGCACACTCCATTGTTAAGGGATCAACTGGACATGTCGTCTCGATTCAAACGCAGTCAATTTTCTCTGGCTATAGTCGCCGCACTTGCTTCGCCAACCTTGCTCGCCGACGCGCTGGAGCGTGATCGCGATGAGGTCCCGGTGCAAGCCAGCGACCTGCCGGTCGATGGCACCCGGCAAGCAGTGCAACTGGAGGAAACCCGGGTACTGGGTACCGCTGCACAAGAGCTGAAGCAGGCGCCAGGCGTCTCGATCATTACCGCAGAGGACATCAAAAAGCGTCCTCCGGCCAACGACCTCTCCGACATCATCCGCCGAGAGCCCGGGGTCAACCTCACCGGTAACAGCTCCAGCGGCAGTCGCGGCAACAACCGCCAGATCGACCTGCGCGGCATGGGCCCGGAGAACACCCTGATCCTGATTGACGGCAAGCCGTCTTCTTCGCGCAACGCCCAGCGCTACGGCTGGAGCGGCGACCGTGACACCCGGGGCGAAACCAACTGGGTACCGGCCGAAGAAGTCGAACGCATTGAAATCCTGCGTGGCCCGGCAGCTGCCCGCTACGGTTCCGGGGCCATGGGCGGGGTGGTCAACATCATTACCAAGCGCCCGTCCGATAAGCTCAGCGGCTCACTCACGGCCTACTACCTGTCACCTGAAGACGACTCCGAAGGCATCAGCAAGCGTACCAACTTCAACCTCAGCGGCCCGATCACCGATGATCTGGTGTTCCGCGTATACGGCGGCGTGAACAAGACCGACGCCGATGATCCGGGCATCAATACGGCCGCGCAGGCCTCGCCTGACAGCGTGGTAGCGGGGCGCGAAGGTGTGCGCAACAAGGACGTCAACGGCTTGCTCAGCTGGCAGTTCACTCCGGAACAAAGCCTGGACCTGGAAGCCAGCTACAGCCGTCAGGGCAATATTTTTGCCGGTGACACCATGCTCAACAGCGGTGGCGACTTCGTTAACAGCCTCACCGGCAAAGAAACCAGCGTGCTGCAGCGCAGTACCTTTTCGGCGACCCACAATGGCTCGTTTGACTGGGGCTCAACCACCGCTTCGCTGAGCCACGACCTGACCCGTAACGCGCGCCTTAACGAAGGCCTGGCCGGTTATGGTGAAGGCGCTCCTTCAGAGAGCGCCGGCCGGTTCGAATCGCGCCTGCGCAATACCCGCGCCACCGGCGAAGTGAACTTGCCGCTGACCATGGGCACCGCCCAGGTCCTGACGGTGGGTGGCGAATACCTGTACGAGTCACTGAATGATCCGGGCTCGTTGCGTCCGCAAAGCTGGGACCCGGGTGCCAACGGCGATGCTGCGATTCCCGGCCAGGACCGTAGCCAGACCAAAACCACCGCCAACAGCTACGCGTTCTACGTCGAGGACAACATTGAAGTCGGCGCCAAAACCATCGTCACCCCGGGCGTACGTTTCGATCACCACAATGAGTTTGGCGGCAACTGGAGCCCGAGCCTGAACGCCTCGCACCAGATCACTGACGAGCTGAGCATCAAGGGCGGTATCGCCCGGGCTTACAAAACCCCGAACCTGTACCAGTCCAACCCCAACTACCTGCTGTACAGCCGGGGTAACGGTTGCAGCGTGGTCGAGGCCAACATCGGTGGCTGCTACCTGGTGGGCAACCCGGACCTGAAGCCGGAAATCAGCATCAACAAAGAAATCGGCCTGGCGTTCGACAAAGGTACCTGGCGTACCAGCGCGACCTATTTCCGTAACGACTACCAGAACAAGATCAACGCCAGCAACGAGTCGGCGTTCCGCCTGCCCAACGGGCGTCGCGTGCTGCAATGGGAAAACAGTGGCAAGGCCATCGTTCAGGGGGTCGAAGGCAATCTGTTCGTCAACTTGCGCGAGGATCTGGACTGGAACACCAACCTGACCTACATGATCGAAAGCAAGGACAAGGAAACCGGCGACCCGCTGAGCATCATCCCCAAGTACACGCTCAACACCACACTGGACTGGTACGCCACCGAAGCACTGTCGTTCCAGGTCAGCGGTACTTACTACGGCAAACAGGAAGCGCCCAAGCGCAACAACCGGGCCAACGAACAACTGGACAAGTCGGTCCAGCAACCGGTTGATCCCTATGGTCTGGTGGGGTTGAGCAGCGGCTATGAATTCAACAAAAACTTCAGCGTGCGGGTGGGCATCAACAACCTGTTCGACAAGCAGTTGTACCGCAAGGGCAACGCTGACGAAGCCGGCGCACAAACCTACAACGAGGCAGGCCGTGCCTACTTCGCCTCGGTGACCAGTTCGTTCTGATAACAACCCGGGCCTGTTCGGCACGAGCAGGCATTAACAGGCGCGACACCCACGCGGGTGCCGCGCCGTTGTCGCATCTGGTGCCGGTGAAAACCCGGGGTTCGATCAAGGATTAAAACATGAACATCACAACGTCGGCCTGGGTGCCGATCCTGTCTCGTACGCTGGCGGCACTGGTCGGCGGCTACGTCTTTACCTATGCCTTTACTGCGGCACTGGCGCGCCTGTTGCCGCTGGATAACGTGGACTCGATGGTCGTCGCCAGCCTGCTGTCGTTTGTGATTTACACCTTTGCCATCCTCTGGGCGTTTGCTGCCCGCCAGCAATGGTCGGCCTGGATGGGCGCCGTACTGGCGGTCCCTCTGGGCGCTATCGGTTTCTGGCCACAACTGCTGGAGCGCCTGGGATGAAGCAGACTCTGACCCAATCCATGGCCTGGCTGCACACCTGGGGCGGCCTGGTGGTCGGCTGGTTATTGTTCGTAATCTTCCTGACCGGCAGCCTCGCGGTGTTCGATCAGGAAATCGACAACTGGATGCACCCCGAATTACCCGCCCACCACCTGAGCAATGAGCAGGCGGTGGACACCGCACTGAATTACTTGCGCGCCCACAAGCCCGACGCCAAACAGTGGGGCATCAGCTTGCCCTACGAACGTTCTGCACAGTTGCAGGCCTCCACGGGCGGGCGCCGGGACGGAGTTTCGGTGACCCTTGATCCGGTGACCGGCGAGGTCTTGCCGGTGCGCGAAACGGTGGGTGGTCGTTTTTTCTTCCTGTTCCACTTCACGTTGCATATGCCGCGCATGCTCGGCATCTACCTGGTGGGCGCTCTGGCGATGGGCATGCTGGCGGCGCTGGTCAGCGGGATCGTGATTCATAAAAAATTCTTCAAGGAGTTCTTCACCTTCCGCCCGGCCAAGGGCCAGCGTTCGTGGCTCGACGCCCACAACGCCAGCGCCGTACTGCTGTTGCCGTTCCACTTGATGATCACCTACAGCGGACTGGCGATTTTCCTGGTGATTTACATGCCTGCGGCCATGGACGCGCTGTTCGATGGCAACCGTGAAGCTTTTTTCAAGGCTCAGGACTCTGCGCCAGCGGCCCTTGAGATCCAGCGCCCACAAGTGGCCGGGCCAGCGCCGCTGGTGGCAATCGGGCCATTGCTGGCCAAGGCCCGTGAGGTAATGGGCCCATTGAGCGGGGTAAACATCAGCAACCCCGGGCAGAGCAATGCCCAGATCCAGATCCGGCCGATTCTGGGTAACCGGATTGCCCTGACCAAGGGCCAGGGCATGCGCTTTGATGGCGTCACCGGTGAGCAACTGTCCGGGCCGACCGAAATGCGTGCGACGGTGCTTACCCATCGGGTGATTTCCGGCCTGCATTTCGCCCAGTTTGGCGGCTACCCGATGCGCTGGCTGTACTTCATTTGCGGGCTCATCAGCAGCGCCATGATCGCCAGCGGCCTGGTGTTGTTCACCGTCAAACGGCGACGTAAATACGCCAGTGAAAGCCGGGCCGGGCAGGTGTTCTATCGCCTGGTGGAGGCCATCAACGTCACGGTCATGGCCGGTTTGAGCCTGGCCTGCGTCAGCTTGCTGTGGGGTAATCACCTGTTGCCGGTGGGGCTCAAGGAGCGGGCAGATGCAGAGCTGAACGTGTTCTTCGGGGTATGGGCCTTGAGTCTGGTGCATGCCTTGCTCAGACCGCGCATGCAGGCCTGGCGCGAGCAGTTGGGGCTGGCCGGGTTGATGTGCCTGGGCTTGCCGTTATTGAGTGTCTTGACGGTAGACCGGCCATGGGCGTTGCCCAGCCGCATGGGGGTCGAACTGACGGCCATGGCGCTGGGGGCGATGCTGTTGTGGGCGTGCTGGAAAGTTTCGCAACCGGTGGTGGAGCGGGTGCCGCGTAAAAAGACTGCAGTCATGGCCGAGGTGAATTGAAATGCTGGCTGATTTTTTTGCTGGATGGGCATTCGCCTACCTGGGCATGCTCGCGCTCTGTCAGGGCCTTGAACGCCACTACAAGCAGCTGTGGCACAAACTGCCCCCGGCCGGATTGCGCCATGGCTTGCGTGGGGCCGGCTGGTTGAGCCTGGGGCTGAGCCTGTACTTTTGCGCGCAAGCCTGGGGCTGGGCCATGGGGCCTGTCGGCTGGTTCGGCATGCTCTCGTTGAGTGGTTTCGGGTTGCTGATGCTGTTGCCATACCGGCCGCGGCTGGCGGTGTGGTTACCCCTGGGATTTGCCCCGGTGTGGGCAGTGATCAGCACCCTGACCTGACCCTGGTAGGAGCGAGCTTGCCTCGCGAGCCTTTGAGCGGCCAACGAAGAGCTCGCGAGGCAAGCTCGCTCCTACAGGGTTAGCGGGTCTTGGCTCCGGGCTTGACCCAGCGGTTGGCAATCAGGTCCAGACTGCTGCAAAACACGAAGTACAGCAGCCCCACAAACAGGAAGATTTCTGTGGGATGCACCATCACCCGATTGCTCACCTGGGTGGCGACGAACGACAACTCGCCCACGCCGATTACATACGCCAGCGACGTGTCCTTGATCAGGGTGATCCACTGGTTGAGGAAAGAGGGCAGCATCATCGGCAAGGCCTGGGGCAGGATGATCAGGCGCAGGACTTGCCAGGTGCTCAGCCCCAGCGCTTTGCCCGCCGCCCATTGCCCGGGGGGCAGGCTGCTGATGCCGGCATGTACCGAATGCGCCAGATAAGCGCCGCCGATCAACGACAGGGCACACACCACGGTGGCCAGGGCTGGCACGTCAACCTTGAACAGGATGGGCAGCAGGAAGTAGCTCCAGAAAATCAGCATGACCACCGGGATCGCCCGCAAAAACCCGAGCACACCGAGCAGCAGCCAGCGCACCTTGCCGTCAATCAATACCAGGGCGATACCCAACACCAGCCCCAGCACCGCCGAGATCAGCCCCGACAGCAGGCTCAATAGCAGTGTGAGTGCCGCGCCGCCCAGTGGGCCGTCGGGGTAGGCGCCGAGCAGAAAGTACGACAGATTGTCGCCAATTACCGAAAAGTCCATGGCCTACAACACTCCCTGTTTGTACCACTTGCTGCGGGCCAGCCCTTGGCCGATCACCTCGATCAGCGCAATGCTGGCCACATACAGCAGGGTCGCGAAACCAAAGGCCTGGAACGTCTTGAAGGTCTCAGTCTCGACCTGGCGTGAGGCGTAGGACAGTTCGGCCAGGCCGATGGCCATGGTCAGCGAAGAGTTTTTCAGCGCATTCATGTATTGCCCCAGCAGCGGTCCCAAGGCCGTGCGTACTGCCTGGGGAAACACGATATAGCGCCACACCTGGGCCGGGGTGAAGCCCAGGGCCAGACCGGCCGCCCGCTGTTCGAGCCGCACCGAGCTGACGCCAGCGCGGAACTCTTCTGCAATAAAGGCGGCGGTGTAGAGCATCAGGCCCCAGAACCCGGCAATGAATTCAAAGGACGGCCATTCAATGTCAAACAGGCCCAATGCCAGGCTGCGCGGCTGATTGAGCCATATCACCAGCCCCTCGGGGAGCATCGCAGTGACCCCGAAGTACCAGAAAAACAGCTGCACCAGCAGCGGTGTATTGCGAAACAGGGCCAGGTAGGCCCGTGCCGGCCACGACCACAGACGGGACGGCGAGATGCGTGCCAGGCACAGCAGAAAACCCAGCCCGGTGGCGACCAGGCAGGTCAGGAGCGAGAGGATCAGGGTCAGTACAAAACCATCGAACAACCAGTGCAGGTATTTCGGGCCAAGCAGTTCACCAAACATAAACAGGGTCCATCCAGAAACGAACAAAACCCGTCCGGTTGACCGTGACGGGCTTGAAGGCGCTGCGAAGTCTGATCAGCTCTTGTCGCCAATCTTGTACAGACGGGTCAGCGGAGTCTTGGTGGTCGGACCGAACCAGGTGTCATAGATGCCCTGGGCCTTGCCCTGGGCTTCGAGGTCGGTGAGGGTCTGGTTGACCACTTCGGTCAGGCGCTCTTCGCCTTTTGGAATACCGACACCGATCAAGTCATTGGATATGGTGAACGGCGGCACTTCGTACTTGTCTTTGTCCGGCACATTGGCCAGCAGCCCGATCAGCTTCGGACCGTCCTGGGTAATGGCCTGCACGTTGCCGTTGCGCAGGGCAGTGAAGGCAAACGGCGTATCGTCATAGGCCACCACCTTGGCGCCGGGGAATTTCTCGCGCAGTACACCTTCGTTGACCGTGCCCTTGTCCACGCCCACGCGCCACTGGTTCAGCTCCTGTGGGGATGTGAGCGTGCCTTTCTTGACGATGAACTGCTGGCCTGAGGCGAAGTAGGGAATGCTGAAGTTCACCTGTTCGGCGCGCTCCGGGGTAATGGTGAAGTTGGCCAGTACCAGGTCGACCTTGTTGGCGACCAGCAGCGGTACGCGGTTGGCCGGGTTGGTTGGCTGCAACTGCAGTTTTACCCCGAGTTTGTCGGCGATGGCCTTGGCGTAGTCCACGTCCAGGCCTTCGATCTGCTTGCTTTTGGCATCGACAAAACCAAATGGCGGGTTGCTGTCAAAGGAAGCTACGCGCAGCACGCCAGACTTTTTGATGTCATCCAGACGATCGGCGTGGGCCAGCCCCGACAAAACAGCCAGGGTCAGAGCGGTGAGGGCAGTGAGTTTTTTCATTTCGTTCTCATCATGAGTTGGAATGCTTATGACGAGAGTCTTGCAGGAAATTTAGAGTTTAAAAAAGAATATAAAACTATTTGGTTATTCTCTTTGGGTATATGCGCCCTTGTAGGAGCGAGCTTGCCTCGCGAGCTTTTTGCGTTGTATTGCGGATCGCTAAAAGCTCGCGAGGCAAGCTCGCTCCTACAGGGGGTGGTGGTGGGCGGCTCAGCCCACTTTGATCAGGCTTTGCCGGCAGTGCAGCGTCAGTTTCGCACCGCCGCCCTCGCGGTCGCCGACATCGAGGCTGAAACCGTGCAGGTTGACGATGGCCGCGACGATGGACAGACCCAGGCCAAACCCGCCGTGTTTGTCATCGCTGCGGTAAAAACGCTGGAACACCGCCACCCGTTCCGCTTGCGGTATGCCGGGCCCGGTATCGAGCACTTCGATGCGCGGACTGCCTTCATCGTTCACCGCCCGCAGGATCACTTCACCGCCGGGCGGGGTGAATTTGATCGAGTTACTCAACAGATTGGCCAGCGCCTCAAACAGCAACGCCCGGTCGCCCGTCAGCCCGGGCAGGGTTTCGGGCATATCCAGGGTCAGGGTGACCTGGCCTTCCTCCGCCAGGGGCAGGTAAAAGTCGTACACCTCCTGGAGTAAAGGCCGCGGGTCGAGTTGCACAAAGCCCGAACGACGCTGGTGGTCTTCCAGTTCGGAGATGCGCAACAACCCGCGAAAACGCGCCATCAGGGTGTCGGTTTCGCCAATCACTTCATCCATTTGCAAGGCCTGGGCAGAGCCTTCGACGGCTTGCTGCCGGATCCGGTACAGCTGCGCCCGCAAACGGGTGAGCGGGGTGCGCAGGTCGTGGGCGATGTTGTCGCATACCCCTTTGACCTCATGCATCAGCCGCTCGAGGCGGTCGAGCATGGCGTTGACAATGGCGGCCAGCATGTCCAGCTCATCGCGGCGGTTGGACAGCGGCAAGCGGCAGGTCAGATCGCCGGCGACAATCGCTTCGGCACTGGCCTGAATCGCCCTGATGCGTTGCAGCGGGCGTCGGCGCAGCAAGTGCCAGCCGGCAATGCCCGGAATGATGGTCAGCGACAGCCCCCAGAGCAGGGCATGCAAAATGATCCGGGTCACGGCAAACAGCGAACCGTTATCGCGCACCAGTATCAGCCAGCGGCCGTCGCGGGTCTGCGTGGCTACGGCATCACAGCTGTCTTGCGGCAGGTTCGGATCATCGGAGTCGATGCAGGTACTCAGTTCATGGATCCGACCATCCAGTGGCAGACCTTCGGGGATGCTTTGTATCGGACCGCTGAGGGGCTGGTGCTGCGCATTGAACAGTCCATAAGCATCAACTGCACGCATATCGAACGTCATGCTGGTGGCGAGCGCTTCGTCCAGTTGCTCGCCCTGAAAACGGGCAAACAGGTGCTGGCGCTGCATCAACGAGTGTTTGGCCAGGTTGCCCAGGTAATCCGAAACCTCGTAGTACAGCACCCCCATGAGGATGCAGCTCCAGGCCACGAACAGAAAACTGTACAGCGCCAGCAGACGGCTACTGGAAGAACGCCAGCCCTTAGAGGGGTTCGGCAATGACATAACCCGAGCCTCGAACGGTGCGGATAAGAGGCACCTGGCCCTGGGGGTCGATTTTTTTGCGCAGGCGCCCGATATGGACGTCGATCAGGTTGGTGCCCGGGTCGAAGTGATAACCCCAGACTTCCTCGAAGATCATCATGCGCGAGAGGATTTGCCCGGTGTTGCGCATCAGGAATTCCAGCAGCTTGTATTCGGTGGGCAGCAGGCTCAGTTGTTGCTCGGCGCGGCTGGCTTCGCGGGTGATCAGGTTGAGTTCGAGGTCGGCGACCCGCAGCGAAGTTTCGTGTTTGTCGGCCGGGCTTTTGCGGCGCAGCAAGACTTCAACCCTGGCGGCCATTTCGTCACTGGCAAAGGGTTTGGTGAGGTAGTCATCGCCACCTGCGCGCAGGCCGCGAACCCGCTCGTCGACGTCGGAGAGGGCGCTGATCATCAGGATCGGGGTGCTGACGCCAATGGTGCGCAGGGTGGTGACAATCGCCAGCCCGTCGAGCTCGGGCAGCATGCGGTCGAGGGTGATCAGGTCGTAGTCGCCGCTCACGGCGCGCACCAGACCTTCGCGGCCATTGGCTACCCAGTCTACTTCCAGGCCGTGGCTGCTCAACTCAGCCACGATCTCTTTTGCCGTTACGGCATCGTCTTCGATGGTCAAAATCCGGGTCATACCGTCACCTGATGGGCCTTTTGTGCAGTGAGCACATTTTGCCCACAAAAAGCTGAAACGTTTCTGAATATTTCTTCATGTTCGAAAGGTTAGCCCCGCAGGGGCGAGCATGCCCGCGATCTTTTGATCTTGAAAAAGCTCGCGCCTGCAGACCGGGTCATTCCTGCAGGGCCGGCCGCGCGGTTGCCATCTGCGGTATCGGTTTGCGCATCAGCGTCCCCACCAGCAGTGCGCCCAGCAAGGCCAGGATCCCGGCCACCCATAGCACCACCCCGAAGCCGGAAACAAAAGCCCGGGTTGCCAGCGGTTCAATGCGTGTGCGGGCTGCCTCTGGCAGTTGGCTCAGGGCCCCCGGCATGTCTCCCGCCACCACCCTTGTGGCAATAAAGTGGCTCTGTTCAAGCCACGGCCGCGCTTGCTGCCTGAGGCTGGCCTGCAGGTTTTGCTCGGTGTGACTGCCAAGCAAGGCACCGAATACACCGATGGCCAGCACGATGGCGCTGAAGCGCATGGTGGTACTCATGCCGGACGCCATGCCCACCCGGTCCCGGGGTACGCAGGCCATGATGTTTTTCTGTGTGTCGCCATTGAGCAAACCGGCTCCGGCACCGGTCACTGCAGTGGTCAGGGCAAAGCTCAAGTAGCCACCATGGTCCACCGCCCAGGCACTGAGCAGGTTGCCACAGCCAACCAGGGTCAGGCCTGCCGCCATCAGGCTGGCCGGGCTGACGTGCGAGGCCAGGCGGGCACCAATACGCGGGCAGATCAGCATGGCCAGGGCAAACGGCAACATGCCCAGGCCCGACGCGACGGCGCTGAAGCCCAAGCCGTTTTGCAGGTAGAACGGCAGCAGCGTCATCATCACTTGTGCGCAACCGGCGTAGGCAAACATCCCGAGCAGGGCACCGATAAAGCGCGGGTGACGGAACAGTTTCAAGTCAATCATGGGCCGCCGTTGCACCGCCTCGACCCATACGAACAAGCCCAGCAATAACGCTCCGGCACTCAGGCGGGCATAGGTCATCGGGCTGTCCCAGCCAATGCGGTTGGCTTCGATCAGGCCCCAGATCAGGCACAGCAGACTGGCGCTGAAGGCCAGGCTGCCCCAGGGGTCGAGACGGGCTGCCTGGGGATCCCGGGACTCGGCAATGGCATGCCTGACCAGCAGCATCAGCAGCAAGCCCACGGGCAGGTTGAGGTAGAAAATCCAGCGCCAGCCCAGGGATTCGGTGATCAGGCCGCCAAGGGTCGGTGCAGCCGTCATCGCCACGCCCATGCACGCCCCCCAGAACGCCCAGGCCTTGGCACGTTCGACCTCGTCATGAAAGGCGTGGCCAATGGAGGCCAATGCTGAAGTCAGCAACAGAGCCGCGCCGACCCCTTTGACGGCCCTGGCGATCTCCAGCAACAGGCTGTTGGGGGCAGCGCCGCAACCGATGGAGGCAAGGATGAAAATGCTTAAACCCCAGAGCAGGGTTTTCTTGCGGCCAAAGCGGTCGGCAATGCTCCCGGCAGGCAGCAGCAGGGCCGCAAATGCCAACATGTAGGCGCTGACCACCCATTCGATATCGACAAAGTTGGCCCCAAGGTCGCGGGCGATGCTGGGCAGGGTGACCGCGACGATATTGGTATCGAGCACGATTAACGAACACACCCCGCTGGCAGTCAGCAGGGTCAGGCGTGGGCTGACAGTTTTCATGGCGCAGTTCCTGGATGATGGGTCTCAACATTGCTTTGCAGGTAATTGGTTTGACGGGCAGGTTCCCTTCTCTCTAGTGTGGGATGGCCACAGACTATCGCGCTGCATGGCAGAGTCTGTTAGCTGCTAACCCTGACTTCATTACCTTTGAGCTAATGCTGGTATGGATATACGTCATTTCCGCTATTTTCTGGCTGTCGCCCGACAGCGCAACTTCACCCGCGCCGCGCAAGTGCTGGGGATTGCGCCGCCTACCCTAAGCCGGCAAATCCAGGACCTCGAGCATGCACTGGGGGTGCGTCTGTTTATTCGCCAGCAACGTCAGGTCAGCCTGACCGAAGCAGGCCAGGCCTTGCTGCCCGAGGCTGACGCCACAGTGCGCCAGTTCGAACTGGCGCAGCGCAATGCCCGGCGGGCCGGGCGCGGTGAAGTGGGGCATATCGAATTGGGCTACGTTGCGTCGGCGGTTTACTCCGGCGTGTTGCAACGCCAGGTGCAGGCTTTTTCCCGGGACTGCAGCGAAGTCAGTCTCAATGTGCAAGAAGCGCCGATGGCCGACCTGCCGCTGAGTGTGGTGGAAGGCCGCTTCGACCTGGGTTACGTGCGTTCACCCATGGCCTTGCCTCCGGAGCTGGAGGCGATTGGCCTGAATGCCGAGGGTTTTGTACTGGCCCTGACGGATGATTCATGGCTCACGCGTCTTAAAGGCATCAGCGCGCAACACCTGCAAAACGAGACCTTTATCCTGCCCGAACAAATCAGCGGCACTTTGCAGGTTGCGGCCCAGGGTGGCTACGCCCCCAGGCTCGGCGCCCAGCCCGGTGGCCTGGTGGCGGTGATTGCTCTGGTGTCGCTGGGGCAAGGGGTGGCGGTGGTGCCGGAGTCGGTGGTCGGGCATATCAGTTTGCCCAATGTGATTTACCGGCCGATCGAGGGCTGCGCGGCAACGTCATGGTTGTCCCTGATTCACCGCCGGTTTGAAAAGTCCCCGGTGGTGGCCCGTTATATCGCCAAAGTGAAACATGATTTTCGTACCTTCACGCCGGCTGCCAACTAACAACCCGGTCTTTCTGAATATCTGCTTGGTATAGGTGCGTTTACCTGTAGACCCAGTACAATCGCGCACTTTTTACCAGGCATGGATGCTGTTCGGCACCTGCTTACGAGAAAGCCCATGGTTTCTGCTAGTTACTCCCCTTCGCTGGTTTTTATTTCCCTGTGCGTCGCAATACTCGCGTCGTATACCGCCCTGGATCTGGCCGGACGAATCGCCACGGCCCGTGGCCGAACCGTGTATCTGTGGATGAGCGGCGGGGCGCTGGCAATGGGCTTTGGCGTGTGGTCGATGCATTTTATCGGGATGCTCGCCCTGCAGTTGCCGCTGGAGCTGGGTTATGACCTGGGGCTGACGGTGTGGTCGTTGCTGGTGGCCATTCTGTCGTCAGGTTTTGCATTGTGGCTGGTCAGCCAGCCGCGCTTGCCGGCCCTGCAATTATTGTTCGGCGCATTGGTCATGGGGGCAGGCATCAGCGCCATGCACTACAGCGGTATGGCGGCGTTGCGCATGCAGCCGGGAATCGATTACGACCCGGCGCTGGTGGGACTGTCCCTGGTGATTGCGGTAGGGGCCTCGGCCGCTGCCTTGTCCATAGCGTTCCGCCTGCGCAAGCACACCCCCTATGTGCATCTGGTGCGGGCCGGGGCTTCGATCATCATGGGCGTGGCAATTGTCGGCATGCACTACACCGGCATGGCTGCGGCGAATTTCCCGGTCGGCAGTTTTTGCGGCGCGGCCGTGGACGGTTTGAGTGGCAAGGGCCTGGATAATCTGGTGCTGGTGACCAGCCTGGCGGTGTTGGTCATTGCCTTGTTGACTTCAGTTTTTGACGCCCGGCTGGATGCAAGTACTGCGGCCCTGGCGAACTCCCTGACCCTGGCCAATGAAGAACTGACCCAACTGGCCCTGCATGACACCCTGACCGGCCTGCCCAATCGCACCCTGCTGGCCGACCGCATCAGCCAGGCCATGGCCAAAGTGGCGGAGCAGGGCGGATGCTTCTCGTTGATGTTTATCGATCTGGACGGCTTCAAACCGGTTAACGATGCTTTTGGTCACCATTTGGGTGACCGTTTGCTGCGCGAAGTGGCGTTGCGCTTGCGTGAACAGTTGCGCAGCCAGGACACCCTGGCGCGCATCGGTGGCGATGAATTTGTGTTGCTGGTGCGCTTGAGCGAACCGGACGATGCGCCCCAGGTCGCCGCGCGGCAGGTCAGCCTGCTGTCAAAGGGGTTCCGGGTTGATGAGCATGATTTGCAGATCTCCGCGAGTGTCGGCATTGCCCTGTATCCAGGCAACGGGCAGACCGCCGAAGAGCTGCTGATGAACGCCGACGCGGCGATGTACCACGCCAAGGGCGCCGGCAAAAACGGTTACAGCTTCTTCGATGTCTCGATGAACACCAATGCCCGCAAACAACTGCAACTGCTCCAGGACTTGCGCCAGGCGGTGGAGCAAAACCAGTTCCGCTTGCACTACCAGCCCAAGTTTGACGCCACCAGCGGCCAGCCGGTGGGGGCCGAAGCCTTGTTGCGCTGGGAGCATCCGCAGCAGGGGCTGTTGCTGCCCGAGCACTTTATCGAACTGGCGGAAAAAACCGGGTTGATCATTCCCATCGGCGAGTGGGTGCTCAATGAAGCCTGCCGCCAGATGCGTATGTGGTTCGATCAGGGGTATAGCCACTGGCGCATTGCAGTCAATCTGTCGGCGTTGCAGTTTTGCTATTCGGGGCTGGTCGACAGTGTGGTTGCGTCGCTGGAGCAGCACGGGTTGCCGGCCAACAGCCTGACCCTGGAAATCACCGAAACCACGGCCATGAGCGATGCGGACGCGAGCATGACCGTGCTGCAAAAGCTGTCGCAGATGGGGGTGGATTTGTCCATCGATGACTTCGGCACCGGCTATTCGAGCCTGATGTATCTCAAGCGCCTGCCGGCCAATGAACTGAAAATCGACCGCGGGTTTGTCCGCGACCTGGAGCATGACAGCGACGATGCCGCGATTGTCTCGGCGATTGTGGCTCTGGGCCAGGCACTGGGGTTGCGGATTGTGGCTGAAGGGGTTGAAACCGACACCCAGCAAAGCTTCCTGACCACTCTGGGCTGTGATGCCCTGCAAGGTTTTCTGCTGGGGCAACCGCTACCGGCCGAGCAATTCATGCTGGATATCCATCGCGCCGAACTGTCGCGTTAAGGCCAATCGCCAGCGTCCTGACAAACCAAAGCTTTCGCGGTTATTCTGCCGGTCACATTTGCACCGTCGAACTGGAGAGCGTTTTTATGGACAAAGTCATCTTGATCACCGGCGGCAGTCGCGGCATTGGCGCTGCAACTGCGATCCTGGCAGCACAGCAGGGCTACCGGATTTGCATCAACTACCTGACGGATGCCGCCGCCGCCCATGAAGTGCTGGCCCGGGTGCATGCGCTGGGGGCAAAGGCGATTGCGGTGCAAGCCGATGTCAGCAATGAAGAAGAGATCATCAGCCTGTTTACCCGGGTTGACGAAGAGCTCGGGCCGATCACCGCGCTGGTCAACAATGCCGGCACCGTGGGCCTCAAGTCCCGGGTCGACGAAATGTCCGAATCGCGTATTTTGCACACCCTGAGAACCAATGTGCTGGGGCCGATCCTGTGTTCCAGGTATGCGGTACTGCGCATGTCTCCGCGTTACGGCGGCCAGGGCGGCAATATCGTCAACGTGTCGTCGGGGGCTGCACGCCTGGGCTCGCCCAATGAGTACGTGGACTATGCCGCTTCAAAAGGCGCACTGGACACCTTTACGCTGGGCTTGTCCAAAGAACTGGCGGGCGAGGGGATCCGGGTCAACGCGGTGCGCCCGGGCCTGATCTTTACCGAGTTCCACGCCTTGAGCGGCGACCCGGGGCGGGTCAGCAAGCTGGAGTCGAGCATCCCGATGGGCCGTGGCGGACGCCCCGAGGAAGTCGCCGAAGCCATTATCTGGCTGCTCAGCGACAAGGCTTCCTACGCCACCGGTACCTTTATCGATTTGTGCGGCGGGCGTTGATCCAGGCCCGTTAGATACCCAACAACAGGCCCGGCCTCTGTGGGCGCCGGGCTTGCCCGCGATGGCATCGCTGGCAAGGCTGGCGGTATTACCTGGATATGCATGTTGCTTTTCCCTGGGATCTATCGATAATGCGACTTATTGCTATTTGAGTCTGGTTATCTATCGTGTCTAGTCCTGTGGATCCCAAAGCCCTGCTGGCGAGTCTTTATCACGACAATCATGCGTGGCTGCGCGGCTGGCTGTCGCGACAGGTGCGCTGCCCGCAGGATGCTGCCGATCTGACTCAGGACACCTTCGTGCGGGCTTTCGATGCGCAGCAACTCGAGCGCATTGAACAGCCCAGAGCCTATCTGAGTACCGTTGCCCGGCGGCTGCTGTGCTCGCTATGGCGTCGACGCAAGCTGGAGCAATCCTATCTCGAGCAGCTTGCAGACCTGCCCCAGAATTATGCCCCTTCAGCCGAAGACATTGCGCTGGTACGCGAGGCGATCGAAGCGATTGATCAGGCGCTGGAAGGCTTGCCGTCGCGGGTGCGGCGGGCGTTTTTGCTCAATCGCCTCGAAGCCATGCCGCAGCAGGCCATCGCCACTCTGCTGGGGGTTTCACTGGCCACCGTTGAGCGCGATTTGCGCCGGGCCTTTTTCCATTGCCTGGCGCAAACCCGGGAGTGCCCATGAGCCAGGTCAGAGTTGATCCCGCCACCCGTGCCGCCGTGGACTGGATGCTGCGGCTTGAGTCCGGGCAGGCCTGCCCTTCGGAACGTCAGGTGTTCAAAGCCTGGCTGGCGGAAAAACCCGAGCACATGGCTGCCTGGCAGCGGGTGGCCGGGGTCTTGAAAAACCCGCTGGCGGATTTGCAGTCTGTTGAACGGCGTAACCCCGGGCAGTTGCATGCCGCGAGCAAGGCGCTGCTGGCCAGTTCAACGGTCCCAGGCAAAAAAGCCCTGCAAGGCGGCCTGTTGCTGTTACTGCTGGGGTTGGGCGCCGCGAGTGTGGTCGACCGGGTCACCCCGCTGAGGGGCTTGATGGCCGATCAACATACCGCCACCGGCGAGCGTAAAACCATACAGCTGGCGGATGGCAGCCGCCTGACACTCAACGCCCGCAGCGCCGTGGATATCCAGTTCAGCGCCGGGCAGCGGCGGGTGCAATTACGCGCAGGCGAGTTGCAGGTCGATGTTGCCGCCGACCCGCTGCGGCCCTTTGTGGTTGCGACCGCCCAAGGCCAGGTCCAGGCCCTGGGCACGCGGTTCATGGTGCGCCAGGGGCCGGACGAAAGCCTGGCCAGTGTCCAGCAGCACAGCGTGCAGCTGGATACGCTCAATGGTCTGCAGCGACGCATCAATGCCGGTCAGGCGGTGTCGTTCAGCGCCAGCCAGATTGACCCGCAAACCTCGACCGCACGCAGTCAGGCCGATTGGCTCGAAGGCCGGGTCGAGCTGCATGACGAGCCGTTGTCGACTCTGGTAGAGGCGCTGCGGCCTTATCAGGCCGGAGTTCTGCGTATCAGTCCCGAAGCCGCCAGGGTCCGGGTGTTCGGGGTTTTCTCGTTGGACGACACACCGCAGACCTTGAGCACTCTGGCGCAAACCTTGCCGATCAAGGTCACGCGCTATGGGCCCTGGTTGACCCTGATTGATGTGCGCGGGTAAAAATTCCACCGAATGGGAATTATTTACAAATAAGCTGAGGGGAAAACTCTGCTCGTTGGTCAAGGTTACAACTGCCTACCTTGCAACGAGAAAGGATGCCCCATGTCGTACGCCCCGTTGAGACCCTGCCTGCTGGCGCTGACCATTACCCTGAGCATTGCCTGCCCTTTGGCTGCGGTGGCCGGGCCGCTGGCCAATGAACAGAGCGCCCTGCGTGCCTTTGACCTGCCGGCGGCGCCGCTGGGTGTGACACTGAGCCGGATTGCCCGTGACAGCCAGCTGACCCTGTCGGTAGCTCCTGCCTTGTTGCAGGGGAAAACCTCGGCCCCGGTACGGGGCATGTTCACCCCGCAGCAGGCCGCCGAGCGTGCCCTGGCAGGCAGCGGTCTGGGTTTGAACGTGACCCAGAGCGGTGCCCTGAGCGTTTACCCGCTGGCGGCAACGGGCACCTTGAATCTTGGAGCAACCACAGTATCGGGGCGTACCGCCGAGGACGCTCGCGGAGCGGTTGACGGTTTTGTTGCCACCCGATCGGCCACGGCCACTAAAACCGATACACCGATTCTGGAGATCCCGCAGACCATCAACGTGGTGACGGCGGATCAGGTGCAGGTCCAGGGCGCCCGCGATCTGACCCAGGCCCTGCGTTACACCCCGGGCCTGAGCACCAATGGCTACACCGACCGCAACACCATCGCCGATGAAATCACCAGCCGCGGCTTTGCCCCGACCCTGCTTTATCTCGATGGCGCTTATTTGCCTTCGGCCGGGAGTCTGGGCGGCGCGCCACAGATCGACCCCTATACCCTGGAGCGCATCGAAGTTCTTAAAGGGCCGTCCTCGGTGCTCTACGGGCAGAATCAGCCCGGAGGCATGATCAATATGGTGTCCAAGCGGCCGAGTACCGAAGCCGCGCACCAGATCAAGGTCGGCACCGGCAGTTTCGATCGCTACAACCTGGCGTTTGACTTCACGGGGCCACTGGACGAGGCCAAAACCCTCAGTTACCGGTTGATCGGGGTCGGCAATACCGGCAGCGAACAGGTGGACCACACCGAGGATTCACGCCAGTTGCTGGCGCCCAGCTTCAGCTGGATGCCCGACGACGACACCGAGCTGACGCTGTATGCGCAAATCCAGCGCGATGACGCCCTGGCCGACTATCAGGCCTTGCCGGCGGTGGGCAGCCTGTATCGCAACTCCCAGGGCAACAGGATTGATCGTGATACGTTTCTGGGCGACTCGAAATGGAACGACTACAAGCGTGATCAATACGTGCTTGGCTATCAGTTTTCCCACGCTTTCAATGAGGCCATGACCTATCGCCAGAGCCTGAGCTATATAGACGTCAACGACCGCTACAAAGGCTTTTACCTCAACCGTTTTGTCACCACCCCCGAGGGCATCAGTGACACCCACGCCAGTCGCACCAAGCTCGACTGGCGCCAGCAAAACAGTTCCTACAGTTTCGACAACCACCTGCAAAGCGACTTCACCACCGGCCCCCTGCAGCACACCCTGCTGGTGGGCCTGGACTACCGGGATTTCACCCGCAAGTATCAGGGTTACAACCTGTCGGGCAGTGAAATCATCGACCTCTACAACCCCACCAACTACCGCACCACGGGGGTGCCGACCCTGACCACCAAGTGGGATAACAGGGTCAAGCAAACCGGCTTCTATGTGCAGGATCAGATCAAGTTCGACAACTTCATCCTGACCATTGGCGGGCGCCATGACTGGGCCAAAGTCGATAACAATGACCTGCTGGCCGATTCCCGGGAGATGCAAAACGATAACAAGTTTACCGGGCGCGTGGGGCTGACCTACGTCACCTCATTCGGGCTGGCACCCTATATCAGCTACACCGAATCGTTCCTGCCGTCAGTGGGGACCGCAGCTCCGGAGCGTGGGGGCAAGGCGTTCATCCCGCAATTGGGCAAGCAGTATGAAGTGGGGGTCAAGTATCAGCCTGACGACAGCACCTTGCTCACGGCGTCGGTGTTTCAGATCAAGCAGCAGAACGTGCTGACCGGTGACTTGCAGTACCAGGAGTATCAGATTCAGGAAGGTGAAGTCAGCTCGCGGGGGATCGAACTGGAAGGCAAAAGCAGCTTCAACAATATTGACCTGATTGCCTCGTTGTCCTACCTGGATGTGTTCTACAGCAAGTCCAACTATGGCAACCAGGGCAACCGCAGCGAAGCCCAGGCGCCATGGGCGGCGAGTGTGTGGACCGATTACCACTTCACCGGCAACCTGCTGCAGGGGGTGACCCTGGGCGGCGGTGCGCGTTACACCGGGAAGAATTACGGTGACTCGGACAACACCTTCAAAACCCCGTCATTCGTGATCTACGACGCCACCCTCAGCTATGACCTGGCGGCGCTGGACCCGGGGTTCAAAGGGGTGAGTACCAGCCTCAATGTGCAAAACCTGTTCGACCGCGAGTACGTCTCGTCGTGTAATTACAGCTTTGGCTGTTACTACGGCCAGCAACGGACTGCGGCGCTGGAAGTTAAATACGACTGGTGATACCGGGGCTTTACGGGTTTGTTTGGTGGGCAGGATTGATCTGCCCCCCGGTTTTGCGCACCGCTAATCGCAGACTTTATGGGCTTTCAACGGCGCAGTTTGAGTGCGCTGGCCAGGCTGATGGCCAGCGGCAGGCGCGGTAACAAGGTAGCCTGGTAGGCGTGGTACAGATCGCCCTTGCCGGGCCATATTTTTTCCGAAGGCTGATTGTCAGGCCCCAGTTCGTGGTGCCAGCTACCGTGCTGGCGATCGATCAGGTGCAGGTCGATGTAGTCCCAGAAGCACTGATACCAGACTTCATATTCCTGCTCGCCGGTGCGTTGCAACAAGGCCGCCGCTGCCGCCGAGGCTTCGGCCAGGGTCCAGTGCAGGCGTTCGCGCACCACGGGCCGGTTGTCCCAGTCCAGGGTGTAAACAATGCCGGTGTCACCATCGACATTCCAGCCATGCAGGCTGGCACTGTGGAACAGCTGGCGGGCGTCTTCGAGCAACCAGGCGGGCGCGGGCAGGCCGCGCTGCTTGCGCGCAGCTTCCAGGTGCAGCAGCAGGCGCGCCCATTCAAAGGCGTGACCCGGGGTTTTACCGAAGGGGCGGAATGGATCGCACGGATGGTCCCGGTTGTACTCCGGCAACGGCTGCCACCGGGCATCGAAGTGTTCGACGGGCAGGTAGGCGGACTGCGCGGCGTGCTGGTGGATCACCCGCTCGCTGATGCGCAGGGCGCGCTCCAGCCACAGGTCCTGGTCGAGCACGTCGGCCAGGGCGAGAAAGGTTTCGGTGCCGTGCATATTGCTGTTGGCCCCGCGATACGCTTCGCAGTCGCTCCAGTCACTAGCGAAGGACTCCAGCAGGGCACCTTCGTCTTCGCACCAGAACCGTGTTTCCAGCACCGCTACCGCTTCATCCAGTAATGCACTGGCGCCCGGGCGCCCGGCCACCACTGCGGAGCTGGCGGCCAGGGCGACAAATGCATGCAGGTACGCGGCTTTGCGGGTGTTGCCATCCTGCGCGTCGGGGGCGGCGAACCAGCCGCCGTGCACGCCATCGCGCAAGGCCCCGGCCAGTGCCTTCAGGCCGTGGTCGATCAATGGTGCGCAACCCGGCAGGCCCTGGATATGGGCCAGGGCGAAACTGTGAACCATACGGGCGGTGGTTACCGTGTCTGCCGGGGCATCGTCTGCGCGCTGGCCAAAGCGGTCAAGGCCGGCGAAACCGGAGGGAACACGGGCGGCCTTGGCGAAATCCAGCAGGGTCTGGCCCTGGGCGTGCAGCCACTGTTGATGGGGGGCGGAGGTCAGCCAGCTGTCGCTGGTCCGGGTGAGATCGGTCATGGGCCACCTGTTCGGTTCTTGTGATTATCTGGCGCTCGCAGCCTAAGGGATTGGCTGCAAAGTAGAAAGCTGAAACCTTTCATTACGGCAAGGACAAGCCCGCTGCCACAGGCCGTGGCAACGGCCGGTCAAATCTCCGGGATCCAGCGCTGGGACCAGTCGCTGTCGCGCTTGACCACCTCCCGCAGCAGTTCGATAGCCTGTTGCAAGGCGCTACCGTCGCGTTCGCGGGAATACACCAGATAGGTCGGGTAACTGAACTCGGGGGCCTTGGGAACGCGCTCCAGCGCGCCGCTGTCCAGATAACTCTGAACCACCCGGGTGCGAAAGTAGCCGCTGCCGCCGTTTTCCAGAATGTAGTGCAATGCCACCGGCCCCAGGTTGAAGCTGATGGCGGCCCGCGCCCGGTCCGGCAGTGCTGCGTCATGCTGGCGGCGGAAGTCCTCGCCCCAGTCCACATACACATAGGGTTCGGGCATGGCGGGGCGGCGGATCTGAATCAGTTTTTCCTCCAGCAATTGCTCCACCTGCACCCCGGGCCAATACACCGGCTGATAGACCAGTGCCGCGTCCAGCAGGCCCATTTCAACCTGCTCCAACAATTGCTCGCCGTCACGAATCTGCACCCGCAAGGCGTGGGTGTCCAGGTGTTCGCGCAGGGCTTTGGCCCAGCTCAGAATCAGCGGGTTGCACAGGCTGACTTCACCGCCGATATGCAGCATCTGGTGCAAGCCTTCGGGGCGCGGCAGATCCCGTCGTGCGGCTTCCCAGGTCTGCAGCAGCTGATTGGCGTAGACCACGAAGGCTTCCCCGTCGCAGGTCAGTCTGGCGCCTGCGCGGTTGCGAATGAACAGCGTCACGCCGAGCAGGCTTTCGAGTTTTTGCACCCGGGCCGTGACGGCTGTCTGGGTGACATGAAGTTTCTCGGCGGCACTCGCGAGGCTGCCGCAGCGAACAATTTCGAGAAAGGTCCGGGCCAGGTCGAGGTCCATGATCGCGCCAGTCTGCAAGGGGCCGTCAGTGTAAGGCTAACGGGTCAAAAAACATAAATACCGACCTTATAGTGGCCTGCATCAATGTCTGATTTTTATATTCAGCTAACGTCACCTGCCCTGGCACAGGGTGCCAGTGGTTTGCCGAACTGCAACACACACAAAAAAGGGATACCAGACATGGATGACTTGAACCGCCAGTACGACATTCAACCTTTGATAAAGGCTGACATGTCGATCCTGATCAATGGGCAGGCGGTAAATGCAGCTAAAGGAGAGACCGTGCTCAGCGTGTTGAATGCAGTGGGGGTGCGCCAGTTGTCACCGAACGATCACGGTGAAATGAATGGTGCTTATTGCGGCATGGGGGTGTGCTATTGCTGCCTGGTCAAGATCGATGGCCGGCACAAACGCCGGGCCTGCCAGACCCTGGTGCAGCCGGGGATGAGCGTGGAAACCGGGACCAACCGGGTCACTGCACAAGAGGCTGTGTTATGAGCCCGGATCCGGTGATTGTCGGCGGTGGTCCGGCGGCTATTTCGGCAGCTATCGAGCTGGCGCAGCATGGAGTGCGCAGCACCTTGCTGGAAGAAGCCTCCAGACTGGGTGGCGTGGTTTATCGCGGGCCATTGCGTGAAGGTGTCGAGCTCGACTATCTGGGGGAGCGCTACAAGGATGCACTGCACAAACTGCACGCAGAGTTTGCCGACATTGCCCACTCGGTAGATGTGCGCCTCAACCACCGCGTAGTCGGCGGGCAGGGCGAACACAGCCTGCAAGTGCTGGACCCGGATGAACGTCTGCAGGAAGTCGGCTTCGGCCAGCTGTTGCTGGGCGCCGGGTGCCATGAACGCAGCGTGCCGTTTCCTGGCTGGACCATTCCCGGGGTGATCATGCTTGGCGGTCTGCAACTGCAGATCAAAAGTGGCGTGGTCAAACCCCGTGGGCCGACGCTGATCGTCGGCACCGGGCCGCTGTTGATGCTGGTGGCGTGCCAGTTGCACGCGGCGGGTGTTGAAGTGGCCGGTGTGTATGAGGCCTGTGAATTTACCCGGATTGCCAAGGAAAGCCTGGCGCTGCTGAACCAGCCCCAGCTGTTTCTCGACGGCTTGAGCATGCTGATGTACCTCAAGCGCCACGGCGTGACCGTGCGTTACGGTTGGGGCGTAGTGCAGGCGCGGGGTGACGGCGAGCTGAGCGAAGTCATAGTGGCGCCGTACTCCGACACCTGGCAACCGGACCTGAGCAAGGCGCAACCGGTCATGGCCCGTACGCTGGCGGTGGGCTACGGCTTTATCCCCCGTACGCAACTGACTCAGCAAATGGGTCTTGATCACGCCTACAACGTCGACGGCTACCTGGCTGTCAAAGCCGATACCTGGCAGCGCAGCAATCAGCCGCACATCCACCTGGCCGGTGATGTCACCGGCATGCGCGGCGGTGAAGCGGCGATGCTCACCGGACGGATCGCGGCGTTATCGATTTTGCTCCAGCGCGGGGTTCTGAGCGAGAAACAGGCCCGGGCCCAGCGGCGGGTTTATCTTTCACGGCTCAACACCATCGTGCGCTTTCGTGGCGCCATCGATCGCTATACCCAACGGGGTACGCGCCAGATCGAATTGCCCCAGGCGGACACAGTGGTTTGCCGCTGCGAGAACGTCACCCGAGCCGACATCGACCTGGCCCTTAGCCAGGGGGTGCAGGACATGGCCAGCCTGAAAATGCGCACGCGGGTCAGCATGGGCGACTGTCAGGGCCGGATGTGCGTCGGCTACTGCAGTGATCGCCTGCGCGAGTCCACCGGCCGCCAGGATGTGGGTTGGTTGCGCCCGCGTTTTCCGCTGGAACCGGTGCCGTTTTCGGCTTTTACCAATGCCTGCAAGGATGCCTGACATGATCAAGACATATGACGTTGTAATCGCCGGTGGTGGCGTTATCGGTGCTTCCTGTGCCTACCACCTGTCCCGTCGCAAAGACCTGAAAGTGGCGATGATCGACTGCAAGCGCCCGGGCAATGCCAGCCGCGCGTCGGCGGGTGGTCTTTGGGCCATCGGCGAGTCTGTCGGGCTTGGCTGCGGAGTGATCTTTTTTCGCATGATGTCTGCCGAGCGCAAGCGTGAAGCCCAGGGTACGGCGGTGATCGTCGACTCCAGCACCCCGCATATCCTGCCGGAGTGTTTCTTTGACTTCGCCCTGCAGTCCAATGCGCTGTACCCGGGCCTGCATCAGGAAATGATCGAAAAGCACGGCATGGACTTCAAGTTCGAGCGTACCGGGCTCAAGTACGTGATTTACGACGATGAAGACCGTCTCTACGCCGAGCATATCGTTGCCAACATCCCGCACCTGAGCGACGAGGTGCGCTGGCTTGACCAGGCTGCCTTGCGCGAGTCCGAGCCGAGCGTCAGCCATGACGCCCTGGGGGCGCTGGAGTTTCTCTGTGACCACCAGGTGAGCCCGTTCCGGCTGACCGATGCCTACACCGAAGGTGCGCGGCAAAATGGCGTCGACCTGTACTTCAACAGCAACGTCACCGAGGTGCTGCGTCAGGGCAGCAAGGTGGTGGGGGTACGCACTGACAACCAGGGTGCATTTCACTGCAAGACCCTGATCAATGCTGCCGGCGCCTGGGCCGCAGAACTCAGCGTGATGGCCACGGACCTGAGCATCCCCGTGGCGCCGGTCAAGGGCCAGATCGTCTTGACCGAGCGCATGCCCAAGCTGCTTAACGGCTGCCTGACCACCAGCGACTGTTACCTGGCGCAAAAGGACAATGGAGAAATCCTGATTGGCAGTACCACCGAAGACAAGGGGTTCGACGTGAGCACCACCTTCCCGGAGATTGCCGGTTTGGTGCAGGGGGCGATGCGTTGCATTCCAGAGCTCAAAGACGTCAACCTCAAGCGCACCTGGGCCGGGTTGCGCCCGGGGTCGCCGGATGAACTGCCGATTTTGGGGCCGATGGCAGGGGTTGAAGGGTACTTGAACGCCTGCGGGCATTTCCGTACCGGCATCCTGACCTCGGCGATCACCGGGGTCATGCTGGATGCGCTGGTGCGTGATCAACCGTTGCCGCTGGATGTCACGCCGTTTCTGGCGGACAGGTTTAACCTGCAACCGGTGGGGCTAAAAAAAGTGATAGGCGCCTGAAGGGCGTCAGGGCTTGTAGTCGCTGACGAAAAACGAGGCTGCGATCCCCGATCTGCCAAGGCTGCGCCGTGGATCGCAGCCTTCGGCAGCGACTGCGGTGATTGCGGGTTGTGCAGGTAACGCCAATATTGCGCTTTGAACTCCTGTAGCCCTGCATGGGTCAGCCGTTATGCCCATTCATAAAGCAGGCGCAGACAACCATGCAGATTTCTCTCGCGCATCAGGTCGCCCTGGTCACCGGGGCCAGTTCCGGGCTGGGGGCTGCCAGCGCCCGGGCCCTGGCGGCTGCCGGTGCCTCGGTGGTCCTCAACTACAACTCCCAGGCAGCTCCCGCCCAGGCACTGGCAGACGAAATCAACGCCGCAGGCGGCAAAGCCATTGCCCTGGGGGCCGATGTATCGAAAGAGGCTGAAGTTGAACGCCTGTTTGCACAAACCCTGGATGCTTTCGGCTATCTCGACATTCTGGTCGCTAATTCAGGGCTGCAGAGAGACGCCGCAATCACCGACATGACCCTGGAACAATGGAACACCGTCATCGGTGTCAATCTCACCGGCCAGTTCCTGTGCGCGCGCTCAGCCCTGAAGATCTTCAACCGTCAGGGCGTTCGTGAAGGCGTGTCCTGTGCAGCAGGCAAAATCATTCATATGAGCTCTGTGCACCAACTGATTCCCTGGGCCGGGCATGTGAACTATGCAGCCTCCAAGGGCGGCGTTGAAATGCTGATGCGCAGCCTCGCGCAGGAAGTCAGCGAGCAAAAGATCCGGGTCAACGGCATTGCCCCCGGGGCCATTCGCACGGCAATCAATCGCGACGTGACCCAGGGCGCGGCCGAGAAGCAACTGCTGAAACTGATCCCCTATGGTCGCGTCGGTGAGCCCGGGGATGTGGCCAGCGCGGTGGTGTGGCTGGCCAGCGATGCCTCGGATTATGTAGTAGGGACTACCTTGTTTATCGATGGCGGCATGAGCCTTTATCCGGAGTTCCGTGACAATGGTTAACATCCAGGACGAATTGCAAAGCTCGATCGAGGCACACGGCATTATTGGCGACATGCGCACTGCGGCATTGGTCAATGACCAGGGCAGTGTGGATTTTTTCTGTTGGCCCGAGTTCGACAGTCCTGCCATCTTCTGCTCACTGCTGGACACCCCCCAGGCAGGGATTTTTCAACTGGCCCCGCAGATAGCCGATGCCCGCCGCGAGCAAATTTACCTCCCCGACACCAACGTTTTGCAGACCCGCTGGCTGGCGCCGCAAGCGGTGGTGGAAATTACCGATTTGCTGCCGGTCAGTGACCACGATGATCAACTGCCGCTCCTGATGCGCCGCGTGCGCGTGGTCAGCGGCAGCGCCACCTTTTTGCTGCGCTGCGCGGTTCGCCATGACTACGCCCGCGCGGCCACCAAAGCCCGTGCCGATGGTGAGGATGTGTGCTTCGACGCCGAGGGGCAGCCCGGTCTTCGACTGGCCTCCAGTGTTCCCTTGAAGGTTGCGGATCAAGCGGCCTGTAGCACGTTCACCCTGGCGGAGGGTGAAACGGCCGAGTTTGTACTGGGTGCAGTTGACGATGAGCGGGTGAAAGTGGACGCCAGCGACCTGGCATTACAGCGCACCCTGCAATTCTGGCGGCAGTGGATCGCACAGTCGATCTATCGCGGACGCTGGCGGGAAATGATCAACCGCTCGGCCCTGACCCTCAAGCTGCTGACCTCGCGCAAGGAGGGCGCGATCATTGCGGCCGCCACCTTTGGCTTGCCGGAAACCCCGGGGGGCGAGCGTAACTGGGATTACCGCTATACCTGGATTCGCGATGCGTCCTTCACGGTTTATGCCTTTATGCGCCTGGGCTTTGTCGATGAGGCCAATGGCTTTATGCGCTGGCTGCGTGGCCGGGTAGGGGAGTGCTGCGACCAGCCCCTGAAGCTGAACATCATGTACAGCATTGACGGCCGCAATGATTTGCCCGAGGTAGAGCTGAGCCACTTGTCCGGATACGGCGGCGCCAGGCCGGTGCGGATTGGCAACGGCGCATTTGATCAGGTGCAGCTGGATATTTTTGGTGAGCTGCTGGACGCGGTGTATCTGACCAACAAATACGGCGAGGCCATCAGCCATGAGGGTTGGCAGCATGTGACCCAGATTGTCGATCACGTGTGCGTGACCTGGCAGGAGGAGGATGTGGGGATTTGGGAGATGCGCGGCGAGAAGCATCACTTTTTGCACTCCCGGCTGATGTGCTGGGTGGCGCTGGACCGTGCCATTCGCCTGGCCTCCAAGCGCTCGTTGCCTGCGCCGTTCTCCCGCTGGAACGAGACCCGGCAAGAGATTCACACTGACATCTGGCAGAACTTCTGGAATGCCGAGCTCGGCCATTTTGTCCAGTACAAGGGCGGCACGGCGCTGGATGGTTCGATGTTGTTGATGCCGCTGGTGCGTTTTGTCGCAGCGAAAGATCCGGCCTGGCTGGCGACCCTTGCGGCCATTGAAAAGAGTCTGGTGCGTGATGGCATGGTTTATCGCTATCGCAATGACGACAGTGGCCTGGATGGCCTGCAAGGCACAGAAGGTGCGTTTGCCGCCTGTTCCTTCTGGTACGTGGAATGCCTGGCCAGGGCCGGACAGGTGGAAAAGGCGCATCTGGAATTTGAACAGTTATTGCGTTACGCCAACCCGCTGGGGCTGTATGCCGAAGAGTTCGACCTTTATGCCAGGCATTTGGGCAATACCCCGCAAGCCTTGACCCATTTGGCGTTGATCAGCGCGGCGAGCTTTCTGGACCGAAAGCTCGACCACCAAAAGCCCCAGTGGCAGCCCTGACCCTGTCTTGAAAAGCTCGCTCCTACAGGGTTACGGCCCGCGCTGCACCCAATACCTGTGGGAGCTGGCTTGCCAGCGATGCGGGGCCGGCTTTTAGAAGATGTATTTGCTGGTCAGCATCAGGCTGCGCGGCTCGCCGTAGTAGGTGGTGCTGAAGTTGCCCAGGCCCGACAGGTATTTCTTGTCGAACAGGTTGTTGGCGTTGAGGTTGAAGCTCAGGTGATCGCTGTACTCGTAGCGGGTCATCAGGTTGACCAGCGCGTAACTGTGCTGCTCGATGATGTCGTAGTCACCCTTGGCATCGTTGTAGATCTTGCCGTAGAACGGGCTCTGCCAGTTGACACCACCGCCCACGATAACTTTGTTCAACACCCCCGGCAGGCGGTAGGTGGTAAATACCCGCGCCACGTTTTCAGGCTTGGTGGTTTCCAGCGGGTAGCCGTACAGACGACCGCCATCTGCGGTTTTGGTCTGGGCGTAGGTGTAACCGGCCATCAGGTTCCAGTCCGGCATCAGTTCACCGGCCAGCTCGAATTCGATGCCTTTGGTGGTCGCTCCGTCGACGGACTCATAGTAAGTCTGGTTGGCAGCGTCGATGCCTGCATAGACGGCCAGGTTTTTCTGCTCGGTGCGGAACACCGCGGCACTGGCATTCAGGCGGCCGTCG
The DNA here is from genome assembly GCF_904067025.1 of Pseudomonas paraversuta. Classification (NCBI taxonomy): domain Bacteria; kingdom Pseudomonadati; phylum Pseudomonadota; class Gammaproteobacteria; order Pseudomonadales; family Pseudomonadaceae; genus Pseudomonas; species Pseudomonas paraversuta. The sequence continues at coordinate 2,943,237 of NZ_CAJFDA010000001.1, read as the reverse complement.
AAGTATTCACCCTTCAAACCGATTTCATAACTGTTGCCTTCGGTGGGCGCCAGGGTTGTGCCGGACTTGCTGCGCTCGGTGACCGGTTTGTAAATCGAGGTGTAGCTGGCGTACGCCGAGTAGGTGTCGTTCAGGTCATACACCACGCCAGCGTAGGGCGTGACTTTGCCGTGCTGTTTGGAGGTGGTCTTGTTGTCGCTGAAGGTGGGGGTTTGCACGTAGTACGTGCGCGTGTCGTTGTACTGGAAGTCGCTCACGCGGCTGCCGAGAATCAGCGACAGGTCGTCGGTCGGCCTGAAGCGCGCAGCGAGGTAAGCACTGTTCTGGTTTTCGTTGGTCTGGTATTTGCCGTTTTTCGGGAAGTAGGGTTTCGGGTAATCACCCTTCCAGTCAAAGATGCTGCCGGGGACCTTGCCGATTTCACTGGCATCAAAGGTTGCCCCGGTTTGGCGGGAGGTCTGCGAAGTAACACCGACCACCAGTTCATGTTCGCGGCCAAACAGGCTGAAGGGGCCGCTGGCATTGAGGTCGAAGGTATTTTGCACCCGGTGACCTTCCCACTTGCCCCAGTAGAAGAACATGCCGTCGCCGGTGACCGGGTCCGGCATGCCGCCACCGGCCGATCCCAGTTGGGTGTCGTGGTCGTTGGTTTGCTGGGTCAGGCTGCCTTTGACTTTCCATTCATTGGCAAAGCGGTGTTCCAGGGAGGCGAAGGTGGTCTGCGCGACTACATCGCGACGGCTCCAGTCGGTGGCCGGGTTGAACGAGCGACTGAAGTCGGTCTTGCTGTAGTTGGAGAAGTAGTAGGGGTTGCCGGTCCAGGACGAGCCGCGGGGCTTGATGTTCTGATAGTCCATGCCGAAGGTCAGCAGGGTATCGGGAGTGATATCGGCTTCGAGGATGCCGTAGAACACATCATTCTTTTTCGAGTAGTGATCCAGATACGAATCGGCATCCTGATACACCCCGACTAGGCGCCCGCGCACGCTGGCGTCTTCATTCAACGGGCCGGAGATATCGCCTTCGGTTCGGTAGTTGTCCCAGGAGCCTGCGCTGGCAGTCACCGACGCCTTGAATTCGCGGGTCGGTTTTTTGCGGATCAGGTTGACCGTAGCCGAGGGTTCGCCGGAGCCGGACAGCAGGCCGGTGGCGCCTTTGACGATATCAACCCGGTCATACAGGGCCATGTCGACCTTGGTCGCGCCCTCATCGAACACCCCGTCATAGCGGGCGTTCACGCCGTCGTACTGGAAGTTGGTGATGGCGTAGCCGCGGGCCGAATATTCCATGCGGTCGCTGTCGTAGGCCTGGGTCGAAATGCCCGGCGCGTTACGCAGCACATCGCCGATGCTCTGGACCGCCTGATCGTCCATGAGCTGGCGGGTAATTACGGTCACGGTCTGCGGGGTTTCGCGGATCGACAACGGCAGTTTGGTCGAGCTGTTGCTGGCGGCAGTGGTGTAGGACCCAGTGTCCTCTGTGGTCAGCAACGCCCCCTGGCCCTGGCCGGAAATGGTGGTGGCACCCAACTCCAGGCCCTGGCCTTGGGCGACATTGAGAATCAGCGTGTCGCCATTGAGCTGGTATGAAATGCCGCTACCCTGCAGCAGGGCTTCCAGAGCCTTGATCGGCTCCAGTGAGCCCGAGACGGAGTGCGAACTGATCCCCTGTACCTGATCCGGGCTGTAGAGCACTTGCAGACTGGTCTGCTTGCCGAACTCGTTCAGGGCGCTGGCCAGCGGTTGTGCCGGGATATTCAGCACGACCGGCGCGGCCAGAGCCATGGGTGTGCCCAGCAGTGCCGAGGCCAGCAGTGCGCTGCTTAACAGGGTACGGTTCAAATTGGATCGTTGCATTGCGTGCCGAGGCTCCGGGAGGGGAATGATTGATGCGAATAGTTATAAGACGCAGCACGCGGGTTAAACCGGAAACAAGCCACTGAATTGGCTGGATTTGATTTTGCAGAGCAATCCCCAAACCCTGTAGGAGCGAGCTAGCCTCGCGAGCTTTTCAAGATTCCCGCATTCGCTCGGCAATCAATCCGGGCTCGATATAAAGCTCGCGAGGCAAGCTCGCTCCTACAGGGTTATGTTGGGGCAGCTTCTGTGGGAGCTGGCTTGCCAGCGATGCGGGCCCCGGGTTTGTGTCGGAGCCATCGCGAGGCAAGCTCGCTCCTGCAGGGGTATGTGGGGACAGCTTCTGTGGGAGCTGGCTTGCCAGCGATGCGGGCCCGGATTTGTATCGGAGCCATCGCGAGGCAAGCTCGCTCCTGCAGGGCTATGTGGGGACAGCTTCTGTGGGAGCTGGCTTGCCAGCGATGCGGGCCCCGGATTTGTATCGGAGCCATCGCGAGGCACGCTCGCTCCTGCAGGGGTATGTGGGGACAGCTTCTGTGGGAGCTGGCTTGCCAGCGATGCGGGCTCCAGGTTTGTGTCGGAGCCATCGCGAGGCAAGCTCGCTCCTGCAGGGTTACGTGGGGACAGCTTCTGTGGGAGCTGGCTTGCCAGCGATGCGGGCCCGGATTTGTGTCGGAGCCATACAGGGATATGGGTGGCAGGGTCGTTCTATGTATGGAACGCTGAGTGCTATTTATGCTGTCTAGTCTTATGGGTGATACGAATCTATCCTTGTTGCCATGATTTACAGGAGGTGCAACATGAAAAACATTCTGGGTGTCTATACGGCTCCACGTGCGCATTGGGTCGGTGATGGCTTTCCGGTTCGTACGTTATTTTCCTACGACAGCATGGGTGAACACGTCAGCCCGTTCTTGTTACTTGATTACGCCGGGCCTGCGGAATTCACGCCCACTACCGAGCGTCGTGGTGTAGGCCAGCATCCCCATCGTGGGTTTGAGACGGTGACCATCGTCTACAAAGGTGAAGTCGAGCATCGGGACTCCACCGGCAACGGCGGGGTTATCGGCCCCGGTGATGTGCAATGGATGACCGCTGCGTCGGGGATCCTGCATGAAGAGTTCCATTCCGAGGCGTTTGCCCGCAGTGGCGGCACCCTGGAAATGGTGCAGCTGTGGGTCAACCTGCCGGCCAAAGACAAGATGGCCGAGGCTGGCTATCAGGGTATCGTCGACCGGGACATTCCTGAACTGGCGCTCAAGGACGGTGCCGGCCGGCTGCGCTTGATCGCCGGCGAGTTCGACGGCCAGCGCGGCCCGGCCCGTACCTTCACCCCGATCGACGTGTGGGATATCCGCTTGAACGCGGGCAAGTCGACCACCCTCGATCTGCATCAGGGCCGCAACACCATGTTGGTGGTGCTGCACGGTGCGGTTGAGGTCAATGGCCAGGAAGTGGTGCGCGAAGGACAAATGGCGCTGTTTGCCCGCGACGGGTCTCAGGTTCGTCTTGAGGCCAATAACGATGCGGTGCTGTTGATCTTGAGCGGTGAGCCCATCGACGAACCGATTGTGGGGCACGGTCCGTTTGTGATGAACACCGAAGCTGAAATCCATCAGGCCTTCATCGACTTCCAGTCGGGGAAATTTGGCCGGATGCCGGTGTAACAAGCCAGCCGTAGTCGCTGGCGCAGGCTGCGACAAGGGCCGCAGGACCTTCGCTGTTACCAGCAGGTCTTACGCAGTCCATCGCAGCCTTCGGCAGCGACTACGGTCATTTACGGGTTCAGACTCGCTCGAAAATAACCGCTATGCCCTGACCGCCACCGATACACATGGTGGCCAGCGCATAGCGGCCTTTTATCCGGTGCAGTTCGTGGATGGCCTTGGTGGCGATAATCGCGCCGGTGGCACCCACTGGATGGCCCAAAGCGATACCGGAGCCATTGGGGTTGACCCGGGCCGGGTCCATTTCCAGTTCTTGCATCACCGCACAGGCCTGGGCCGCAAAGGCGATATTGGCTTCAATCACGTCCATGTCGCCGATCTTCAAGCCTGCGCGCTTGAGCGCCAGACGAGTCGCCGGAATGGGGCCCAGCCCCATCAGTTCAGGTTCTACCCCGGCGTGGGCATAGGCCACCAGGCGTGCGACAGGCGCGAGGTTGTCAGCCTTGACCGCGGCACCACTGGCCAACACCAGCGCAGCGGCGCCGTCGTTGAGCCCCGAGGCGTTACCGGCCGTCACGCTGCCGTCTTTTTTGAACGCCGGCTTCATTTGCCCAAGCTGTTCCAGGGTGGTAGCCCGCGGGTGTTCGTCAACGTCGAACAAGACGCTGCCTTTGCGGCTTTTAACCTCGACGGCAGCGATCTGGCTGTCGAAATAACCCTGGGCGATGGCGTGGGCGGCACGCTGCTGGTCTGTCAGCGCCAGGGCGTCCTGTACCTCGCGACTGATATGGTTGCGCTGCGCAATATTCTCGGCAGTGATCCCCATGTGAATACCGTGGAACGGGTCGTGGAGAATGCCCAGCATATAATCCTGCACCTGGGCATCGCCCATACGCGCGCCCCAGCGGGCGGATGGCAGCAAGTACGGGCCGCGGCTCATGGACTCGGCCCCGGCGCCGATGGCGAAATCAGCATCGCCGAGCATCAGGGTATGGGCGGCAGAAATGATCGCCTGCAGGCCCGAGCCGCAGAGGCGATTAACGTTGTACGCGGGGGTTTGCTTGGGGATGCCGGCGTTGATTGCAGCCACTCGTGCCAGATAGGCGTCCTGGGGGGCGGTTGGAATCACGTTGCCCATCACCACGTGGCCGATGCGTTGCGGGTCGACCTGGCTAGCGATAAGGGCGGCCTTGACTGCCGTGGTGGCCAGGTCGCACAGGGCAACGTCCTTGAGTGCACCGCCAAAGGTGCCGATGGCGGTGCGCCGGGCGCCCAGGATGAAAATCTCGGAGGTTTGCATGGTAGGTCCTTATTATTTTTCTGACTCGTAACAGACTGGATTATTTCATGGGGCCAGGGGGCACAGAGTAGTCCGTTTGCAGGGTAAATCCGCTCTTCATGGGATGTGGGCCATGAGATGCAGGAGCGAACGTGCCCGATAGCCCTTCGTGCCGGGTTGGAACAGCTCGCGAGCAAGCTCGCTCCTACAGGGGTTTCGGGGTTTTCAGGTGGGGTCAGTGTTGCAGCAGTTTGCGGAACTGGGCCAGAGGCACCGGCCGGCTGTGCAGGTAGCCCTGGTACAGATGGCAACCAATACTCTGCAGAAACTGGAGCTGGGCCGCTTGTTCGACGCCTTCGGCCACCACCTTGATTTTCAGGCTGCGGGCCATGGCAACAATGGCGCGGATGATTTCCGCATCGTTGGGGGCGTTAATGGCGTCGCGCACAAACGACTGGTCGATTTTCAGGGTGTCCACAGGCAGGCGTTTGAGATGGGTCAGCGAGGAGTAGCCCGTGCCGAAGTCGTCCATCGCAAAGCTCACTCCCAACGCGATGAGCGCCTGCATTTTGGCGATGGTGTCTTCCAGATTCTGAATCACGATGCCTTCGGTGACTTCCAGCTTGAGCATCGAGCAGGGCAGGTCATGGTGCAACAGGCTGCGCTTGACCTGTTCTACGAAGTCGCTTTGGCGAAACTGCCGGGGGCTGATGTTGACGCACAGGCTGAATGCCTGGGGGTCGATAAGGCCTTCGCGCAACAATTTGCCGAACGAATGGCAGGCTTCATCGAGAATCCAGGCGCCCACTTCCAGAATCAGGCCGCTGTCTTCGAGGATCTTGATGAAATCGGCCGGGGATTGTGCGCCCAGTTGCGGGTGCTGCCAGCGCAGCAGTGCTTCAGCGCCGACGATGCGGTTTTCCCGGGCGTCGACCTGGGGCTGAAAGTGCAGGCTGAACTCGTTGCGTGCCAACGCTGTGCGCAGGGCGCTTTCCATGTTCATGCGTTCGCTGGCCGCAGCCTGCATGGAAAAATCGAATAGCTGGCTGGTATTACGCCCGCAATCCTTGGCCCGATACAGGGCAATGTCGGCCCGTTTCAGCAGGTCTGTCGCGGTGATCCCATGGTCGGGCAGCAAGGCAATGCCGATGCTGGGGGTTACTTGCAGGCGCTGGCCATCGAGAAACATGGGTTCGGCCAGCAGCTCGCGCAAGGTGTCGGCAGTACGCAGAACATTAAGCGTGACTGCTTGCAGCGAACCCTTGAGACCGGTCAGCAGTACTACAAACTCGTCACCGCCCAGGCGTGCCACGGTGTCTTCGCTGCGGACACTGGCTTCGAGCCGGGCGGTGATGATTTTCAGCACCGAGTCGCCCACCGGATGCCCGAGCGAGTCGTTGATGTGTTTGAAGTGATCCAGATCCAGAAACAACAGCGCCCCGCGCAGATCATGGTGTTCAAGCAGCTCGGTCTGATGGTTCAGGCGCTCCAGCAGCAACGAGCGGTTCGCCAGGTTGGTCAGCGGGTCGTGGTAGGCCAGGTGGCTGGCCTGGGCCTGGGCCGCTTTGAGCTGGCTGATGTCGCGGGCAGTAAGCAACAGGCAGGGGGTGTCATTAAGGGTGATCGGTTCGATGGATATCTCAAGGTTGAGCAGGGCGCCGCGTCTGGAGCGCCCGAGTATTTCCCGGTTGCGGATACGGCCCTTTTCCTTGATCTCGTCGAGTAATGCCTGACGCTGTGAGCTATGCCCCCAGATCCCCAGTTCGTAAGGGCTGCGGCCAATCACCTCGGCGCTGCTGTATCCGGTCAGCCGGCTGAAGCCGTCATTCACTTCCAGATAGTTGCCAGTGGCAAGTTCGCTGATGGTGATGGCATCGGGGCTGGAGTGGAATGCCTTGGCAAATTTGTCTTCGGAGGCGCTCAGGCGTTGTTCGCGCTCCACTTGCTCGGTGATGTCGAGCAAGGTCCCGGCCATGCGCAGGGGCAGACCTTCAGCGTCGCGATAGAGCCGGGCACGACTTTCTATGTAGCGTGAAGTGTCGTTCTCGCCGGGCACCCGATAGGTCAGTTGATAACTCCCGGCGGGGCCTTCGCGCAGTGTGCGATAGGTGTCGCGCATATTGTCACGCTCGGCTTCGGGCACACCGTCGAAGAACGCTTCGAATGACTCGTTGAACGGTTCTGCCGGCAGGCCGTGCAGTTGGGCGGCACGGGCCGAGCCGTAGAGTCTGTCGCTGGGGATATGCCAGTCCCAGGTACCCAGTTGTGCCGAGTCCAGCGCCAGGTCCAGGCGCTCCTGACTGTCGATCAAGGCTTGCTCGACTTCTTTGCTTTTGCGGGTGTCCATGAAGCTACTGACCAGATAGGCCTCGCCCTCCAGTTCGACTTTTTGTGCGCTGAGGATGCCGTCGTGCAGTTGTCCATCACGGCCCTGCAGGCAGACTTCCATACTCACCGAGGCATTTTTGCTGCGTATGTTCTTGATGAATTGTTTGCGCTGCCGGGGATCTGGCCAGATCCCCAGTTCGATGGTCGTACGCCCGATTGCCTGGTTTAACGGCCAGCCCAGCAGGCTCTCGAACCAATGGTTGGCCTCACTGATCAACCCGTCTTCGATGCGCACCAGCAGCACCATGTGGGGCGATAAATGAAAGAGTGTGGCGAAGCGCTGTTCTGAGTTGTTGAGCGCTTGCTGGCGTGTGCGCCGATGGCTTGCATTGTTGATGAGCCCCGTTTCAATGTCCCAGTACCAGGGCTGCGCTGACCCGTTGTTTTGCCTGCCGTGTTCCAGCGATATCGGGTCAACCTCAGTCAAACCGTCTAGGGGGAGGCTGGTATATCTCTGGTATGGCATTGACTGCGATCCTTGGATCTCGATCCATTGAGACGGTTTTGCTTCTGAACCGCTGGAGCGATCTCAGGGTTGCTCACTGTGACCCCTGTCGACCTGGGCATCCAGTAGTTTCATGAAGGCATGTGCGGCATTGGACAGGGTTCTTTCTGTGTGCACGATGTAGCCTAGCTGGCGCGTCAGTTGAATGCCGGGTAACTCGATCGATGCCACTTGCTCATCGAGCATGGTGCGCGGCAGGACGCTCCACGCCAGGCCGATGGAGACCATCATCTTGATGGTTTCCAGGTAGTTGGTGCTCATGGCGATATTGGGCGTCAGGCCCTGGGCTTCAAACAGGCGCTGGACAATATGGTGGGTGAAGGTATTACCGCCCGGAAACACTGCCGGATGGTGGGCAATGTCGGCCAGACTGACCTTCGAACGGCGGGTGAGGGTATGTTCGGGGGCGACTACGAAGTCCAGCGGATCATCCCACACCGGCACGGCGCGAATCAGCGAATGGGGCTCCGGGGCCAGGGTGATGACCGCCAGTTCGGCGCGGCCGTGGAGAATTTCTTCGTAGGCCACTTCTGAATCCAGGAACTGAATATCCAGCGCGACCTTCGGGTAGGTGCGGGTGAACTCGCGCAGCAGGGGCGGCAGGCGGTGCAGGCCAATATGATGGCTGGTGGCCAGAGTCAGGCGGCCACTGACCTCACCGTTGAGGTTGTTCAGCGCCCGGCGGGTGTCGTCCAGGACGTTGAGGATCTGGTAGGCCCGCGGCAGCAAGGCCCGCCCGGCCTCGGTCAGGCTGACTTCGCGGCCCAGCCGGTCGAACAGCCTGAGCTTGAGTTGCTGCTCGATACTGGCGATGCGTTTGCTGATCGCCGGCTGGGTCAGGAACAGGCGTTCGGCAGCCCCGGAGAAGCTCCCGGTTTCAGCAATAGCGATAAAAGCATTGAGATTCGCGAGATCCATCTATTCGAATTCCTGTTGGTTATCCAAAGCATGAAAATTATGAATTTGAGTTATTAACTGTAACGCCATAGGATCGACCTCACAAGCCAAGTGGTTATTGGCACAGAAAAGTAGCTGATGAGGAAACCGTCTGATGGCCGGCAAAACGCTCTACGACAAGCTCTGGGATTCGCATTTGGTCAAGCAGCGCGACGATGGCTCGGCGCTGATCTACATCGATCGTCACATCATTCATGAAGTGACGTCGCCGCAGGCCTTTGAAGGTCTGCGTCTGGCCGGGCGCAAGCCTTGGCGCATCGATGCCAACATCGCGACCCCGGACCATAACGTACCGACCACGCCGGAGCGCAAGGGCGGGATTGAGGCCATTACCGACCAGGTTTCCCGTTTGCAGGTGCAAACCCTCGACGACAATTGCGACGAGTACGGCATCACCGAATTCAAAATGAACGACATCCGCCAGGGCATCGTTCACGTGATCGGCCCCGAGCAGGGCGCGACCTTGCCGGGCATGACCGTGGTTTGCGGTGATTCGCACACCTCGACCCATGGTGCATTTGGCGCATTGGCCCACGGTATCGGCACTTCCGAGGTGGAGCACGTGCTCGCCACCCAGTGTCTGGTGGCCAAGAAAATGAAAAACATGCTGGTCTCGGTTGAAGGTCAATTGCCGTTCGGCGTGACCGCCAAGGACATCGTGCTGGCAGTGATCGGGAAAATCGGTACCGCAGGCGGCAATGGTCATGCCATTGAGTTTGCCGGCAGTGCGATTCGCGATTTGTCGGTTGAAGGGCGCATGACCATTTGCAACATGTCCATCGAAGCCGGTGCCCGCGTGGGTCTGGTTGCAGCGGACGAAAAGACCGTGGCCTATGTCAAGGGTCGCCCGTTTGCACCGAAGGGCGCCGAGTGGGATCTGGCCGTGGAAGCCTGGAAGGATCTGGTTTCCGATGCCGACGCGCATTTCGACAGCGTGATCAAGTTCGATGCGGCGCAGATCAAGCCGCAAGTCAGCTGGGGTACCTCCCCTGAAATGGTTCTGGCGGTGGATCAGAACGTTCCCGATCCGGCGCAGGAAGCTGACCTGGTCAAGCGTGGTTCGATCGAACGTGCCTTGAAGTACATGGGCCTGAACGCCAATCAGGCGATCACCGATATCCAGCTGGATCGCGTGTTCATTGGTTCGTGCACCAACTCGCGGATCGAAGACTTGCGCGCTGCGGCAGTGGTCGCCAAGGGCCGCAAAGTGGCCTCCACCATCAAGCAGGCGATCGTGGTGCCGGGCTCGGGTCTGGTTAAAGCCCAGGCCGAGTCCGAAGGTCTGGACAAGATTTTCCTGGAGGCCGGTTTTGAATGGCGCGAACCGGGCTGTTCGATGTGCCTGGCCATGAACCCGGACCGCCTGGAGTCGGGCGAGCACTGCGCTTCGACCTCCAACCGTAACTTTGAAGGCCGTCAGGGCGCCGGTGGTCGTACTCACCTGGTGAGCCCGGCGATGGCCGCCGCCGCCGCTGTAAACGGTCGTTTCATCGACGTCCGCGAATTGGTTTAAGGAGCTGCGCATGAAAGCTTTTACTCAGCACACCGGGCTTGTCGCTCCCTTGGATCGGGCCAACGTGGATACCGACCAGATCATTCCCAAGCAGTTTCTGAAATCCATCAAGCGCACCGGCTTTGGTCCGAACCTGTTTGACGAGTGGCGCTACCTGGATGTCGGGCAACCGTACCAGGACAACTCCCGGCGCCCGTTGAACAAGGACTTTGTGCTCAACGCCGAGCGTTATCAGGGTGCCAGTGTGTTGCTGGCCCGTGAGAACTTCGGCTGCGGCTCCAGCCGTGAGCACGCGCCCTGGGCGCTGGAAGAATACGGCTTTCGCAGCATCATCGCGCCGAGCTATGCCGATATCTTCTTCAATAACAGCTTCAAAAATGGCCTGTTGCCGATCATTTTGAGCGACGCCGAGGTCGATGAACTGTTTGCCCAGGTCGAGGCCGAGCCGGGTTATCAGCTCAGTATCGACCTTGAGGCGCAAACCGTGACGCGTCCGGATGGCAAGGTGCTGAAATTCGAGATCGATGCCTTCCGCAAGCATTGCCTGCTTAACGGCCTGGACGATATCGGCCTGACCTTGCAGGACGATGTGGCCATCGCCGCCTTTGAAAGCAAGCACCGTGCGAGCCAGCCCTGGTTGTTTCGCGACGCTTGAATCAGCTCGCGAGCAAGCTCGCTCCTACAGGAATCGCGTAATGCCGGCCCTGATCGCTGCTGCAGCGATCAGGGCAGCCCATCAAACAAGGGACTTCAACATGAGCAGCAGCGCCCGTCACAGTCAGGTTGTACAAAAGCAGTTCGGTGAACAGGCCTCGGCCTATCTGAGCAGTGCCGTGCATGCGCAAGGCACCGAGTTCGGCCTGCTACAGGCCGAGCTGTCCGGCAAGCAGGATGCCCGGGTACTGGATCTGGGCTGCGGTGCCGGTCATGTCAGCTTTCATGTGGCGGCGCTGGTTAACGAGGTGGTGGCCTACGACCTGTCGCAGCCAATGCTCGATGTCGTCAGCGCCGCCGCCCAGGATCGCGGTCTGGGCAATATCAGCACCCAGCGCGGTGCGGCGGAGCGTCTGCCGTTTGCCGATGGCGAGTTTGATTACGTGCTCAGCCGTTATTCCGCTCACCACTGGAGCGACCTGGGCCAGGCTTTGCGCGAAGTGCGGCGGGTGCTCAAACCCGGTGGCGTGGCGGCTTTTATCGACGTGATGTCGCCCGGTAGCCCGCTGTTCGATACTTATCTGCAAAGTGTCGAGGTGCTGCGCGATACCAGTCATGTGCGTGATTATTCTGCAGGCGAGTGGCTGCGCCAGGTCAGTGAGGCCGGTTTGCATACCCGCAGCACACAGCGTCAGCGTTTGCGTTTAGAGTTCGGCTCCTGGATTGAGCGCATGCGTACACCGGTGAGCATGAGCGTGGCCATTCGCGAGTTGCAGCAATCCATGGGCACTGAAGTGCGTGATTATTTTGAAATCGAACCTGATGGTTCGTTTAGTACCGACGTATTGGTTCTTTGGTGTGAAAAATAAAAGCACCAGACAATAAAAATTATGGATACCCCTCAGGGGGGATCAACTGACAGGTAGCGAGAGACCCATGAGCAAGCAGATTCTGATTCTTCCAGGTGACGGTATTGGTCCGGAAATCATGGCCCAGGCAGTAAAAGTACTGGAGCTGGCCAATGACAAGTTCCAGCTCGACTTCGAACTGACCCATGACGTGCTCGGCGGCGCAGCCATCGACAAGCACGGCGTACCCCTGGCAGATGAGACCCTGGAGCGCGCCCGTGCCGCCGACGCGGTGTTGCTGGGTGCCGTGGGTGGCCCTAAATGGGACAAGATCGAGCGTGATATCCGTCCTGAGCGCGGCCTGCTGAAAATCCGTGCGCAACTGGGTCTGTTCGGCAACCTGCGTCCGGCCATTCTTTACCCGCAACTGGCAGATGCCTCGAGCCTCAAGCCGGAAATCGTTGCCGGGCTGGATATTCTGATCGTTCGTGAATTGACCGGCGGCATTTACTTCGGCGCCCCCCGTGGCACCCGTGAGCTGGAAAACGGCGAGCGTCAGGCTTATGACACGCTGCCCTACAGCGAAAGCGAAATTCGCCGTATCGCCCGGGTCGGCTTCGACATGGCCCGTGTGCGCGGTAAAAAGCTGTGCTCGGTGGACAAGGCCAACGTGCTGGCTTCCAGCCAGTTGTGGCGCGAAGTGGTCGAGGAAGTGGCCAAGGACTACCCGGACGTCGAGCTGAGCCACATGTACGTCGACAACGCCGCGATGCAGCTGGTGCGTGCGCCCAAGCAGTTCGATGTGATCGTAACCGACAACCTGTTCGGCGATATCCTGTCGGACGAAGCGTCGATGCTGACCGGTTCCATCGGCATGCTGCCGTCGGCCTCCCTGGATGCCAACAACAAGGGCATGTACGAGCCATGCCACGGTTCGGCGCCGGACATCGCGGGGCAGGGCATTGCCAACCCGCTGGCAACCATTTTGTCGGTTTCGATGATGCTGCGTTACAGCTTCAATCAGACCGCCGCTGCCGATGCCATTGAACAGGCCGTGAGCCTGGTTCTGGACCAGGGCTTGCGTACCGGCGACATCTGGTCGGCGGGTTGCACCAGGGTCGGAACGCAGGAAATGGGCGATGCAGTAGTCGCGGCGCTACAGAATCTGTAATCTCTCTGGCCCGTTACTTCCTGTTGGTGGAAGTAACGACCCCACTTTTTGTTAAAGGTGTCGTTGTGATGAAGCGTGTAGGTCTGGTCGGTTGGCGCGGTATGGTTGGTTCTGTGCTCATGCAGCGGATGCTGGAAGAGCAGGATTTCGATCTTATTGAGCCGGTGTTTTTTACTACTTCCAATGTCGGTGGACAGGGTCCGTCTGTGGGCAAGGATATCGCCCCGCTCAAGGATGCTTACAACATTGAAGAGTTGAAAACCCTCGATGTAATCCTGACCTGCCAGGGCGGCGACTACACCACTGAGGTGTTCCCCAAGCTGCGTGAGGCAGGCTGGCAAGGTTACTGGATCGATGCAGCGTCGAGCCTGCGGATGCAGGATGACGCAGTGATCGTTCTGGACCCGGTCAACCGCCGGGTGATTGACCAGCAGCTGGATGCGGGCACCAAGAACTACATCGGCGGCAACTGCACTGTCAGCCTGATGCTGATGGGCCTGGGCGGCCTGTTCGAGGCCGGTCTGGTGGAGTGGATGAGCGCCATGACTTATCAGGCGGCATCCGGTGCCGGCGCGCAGAACATGCGCGAGCTGATCAAGCAAATGGGTTCGACCCACGCTGCTGTGGCCGATCAACTGGCCGATCCGGCCAGCGCCATCCTCGATATCGACCGTCGTGTCGCTGAAGCGATGCGCAGCGACGCGTACCCGACCGAGAACTTCGGCGTGCCATTGGCCGGTAGCTTGATCCCGTGGATCGACAAAGAGCTGCCAAACGGTCAAAGCCGCGAAGAGTGGAAGGCCCAGGCCGAAACCAACAAGATCCTGGGTCGCTTCAAGAACCCGGTTCCGGTGGATGGTATCTGCGTGCGTATCGGTGCAATGCGCTGTCACAGCCAGGCTTTGACCATCAAGCTGAACAAGGATATGCCAATTGCCGACATCGAAGGTCTGATCAGCCAGCACAACCCTTGGGTCAAGCTGGTGCCCAATCATCGTGAAGACAGCATCCAGGAACTGAGCCCTACCCGGGTAACCGGTACCCTGAATGTGCCGGTTGGCCGTCTGCGCAAGCTGAACATGGGTTCGCAGTTCCTCGGTGCGTTCACCGTGGGCGACCAGTTGTTGTGGGGTGCGGCCGAGCCGTTGCGCCGCATGCTGCGGATTCTGCTGGAGCGTTAATCCGCCCTGGTTGCAGCCAGGCCCGCCTCTCGCAAGAGAGGCGGGCTTTTTAATGAGTGGCGCTTTTTACTGCCGCGCTGGCGGGCACTGTCCGTTGCCTGCAAAGGTTGCGCCCGGTACAGTGCCGCTCCCCACGTTTCGCCTGAGGTAGATGCATGAACCAGTCCTTTGATATCGCCGTCGTCGGCGCCACCGGCACTGTCGGCGAAACCATTGTGCAAATTCTCGAAGAGCGCAATTTTCCGGTCGCTGATTTGCATTTGCTGGCCAGCAGCGAGTCAGCCGGGCATTCGGTGCCTTTTCGGGGCAAAAACGTCCGAGTGCGTGAAGTCGATGAGTTTGACTTCAGCAAAGTGCAGCTGGTGTTTTTCGCTGCCGGCCCCGCCGTGACCCTGAGCTTTGCTGCCAAGGCCCGCGCTGGCGGGTGCGCGATTATTGATTTGTCGGGCGCATTGCCCGCGGCCCAGGCCCCGCAAGTGGTGCCCGAGGCCAATGCCCAAGTATTGGCCGGGTTGCCAAAGCCGCTGCAAATCAGCAGCCCGAGCCCGTCGGCAACCGCTCTTGCCGTAGTGTTGGCGCCCCTGCGCGGCTTGCTGGATATTCAGCGGGTCAACGTGACGGCATGTCTGGCAGTTTCTGCCCAAGGTCGTGAAGCGGTTTCCGAGCTGGCGCGTCAGACCACCGCACTACTGAATCTGCATCCGCTGGAGACCAGTTTTTTTGATCGCCAGATGGCGTTTAACCTCTTGGCGCAAGTGGGCAAGCCTGATGCACAAGGTCATGTACCACTGGAAAAACGCCTGGTAACGGAATTGCGTGAAGTGTTGGCTATGCCCGCGCTGAAAGTTTCGGTGACCTGCATTCAAGCTCCGGTATTTTTTGGCGATAGCTTCAGTGTTGCCGTGCAACTTGCCGGGCCGGTGGATCTGGATGCGGTGAATGCGGCGCTTGAAGCCGCTGAAAGTATCGAGCTGGTAGAGGCGGGCGACTATCCTACGGCGGTGGGCGATGCGGTAGGACAAGACGTGGTTTATGTCGGCCGGGTGCGCCATGCTGTAGACGACACTTCTGAACTTAATTTCTGGATGACGTCAGATAACGTAAGAAAAGGCGCCGCTTTGAATGCCGTGCAACTGGCTGAGTTGTTGATTAAAGATATTCTGTAAAAGATACTTGGCGTCAATTTCCAGCAGGGTTCCAGAAGCTATACAGGCCTCGGGGGACGAGGCCTGTACCAATAAGGAAGAGGCTATGCTTCAGGTTCGCAAATTAGTGTTAGCAATCGCCGCCGCTTCGGCGCTGTCATCCGGTATGGCGCAGGCGCTCGGGCTCGGAGAGCTGACCCTGAAGTCGACTCAGAACCAGCCTCTGCTGGCTGAAATCGAGTTGTTGGACGTCAAGGATCTGACCGCTGCTGAAGTGGTGCCGAGCCTGGCACCGCCTGACGAATTCACCAAGGCCGGGGTGCCGCGTCCGGCATTCCTGGATGATCTGCGTTTTACGCCGGTAATCAATGCCAACGGCAAAAGCGTGCTGCGCGTCACTTCCAGCCAGCCTTTGTCCGAGCCCTTCGTAAAGTTTCTGGTGCAGGTGATGTGGCCAAGCGGCCGCTTGCTGCGGGACTACAGCGTATTGCTGGACCCGGCCAAGTTCTCTCCTCAAACCGCTGCGGCTGCCTCTGGCGCGCCTGCAAATGCAGGTCAATACACCACCACGTCCCGTGACACCCTGTGGGAAATCGCGGCCAAGGCGCGCAATGGCGGCTCGGTCCAGCAGACCATGCTGGCGATTCAGGCGCTCAACCCTGATGCTTTTATCAACGGCAACATCAATCGGCTCAAGACCGGTCAGGTATTGCGCATGCCGGATGCCGCGCAAAGTGTCCAGCTGTCCCAAGGCAAGGCCATCAATGAAGTCGCTTCCCAGAATGCCGACTGGCGTAATGGGCGTCGTACCACGCCATTGGCCCAGCAGCTGGATGCGACCGGTCGGCAGCCGGTTGCGGCTACCAGTCCTGCCAAGGCTGGCGGTAGTGACAGCCTGAGCCTGGTTGCGGCGAGCGCTGCCGATGGCAAGGGTGCAGTTGGCGATGCCAAAAATATCAGCGACAAGCTGGCGACGACTCAGGAAGGTCTGGATTCGGCCCGGCGTGAAAATGCCGAGCTGCAAAGCCGGATGCAGGATTTGCAAAGCCAGCTGGACAAGCTGCAACGCTTGATCGAGTTGAAAAACAATCAATTGGCCAAGCTGCAGGCTGACAGTTCGGCGCCAGTCGATCCGGCAGCGGCGATAGCGGTCCCGCTGCCGGGGCAGGCTGTGGACGCTCCGGAAGCTGACATCGCGCCGGCAGATGAAGGTGCGCCGGCGACGGCGGTGCCGCCAGCTCCGGCGCAGGACGATAGTGCCACTCCGCGTGCAGAGCGCAGCATCCAGGACTTGTTGCACAGCCCTTGGCTGCTGGGTCTGGTCGGTGGCGCGGCGGTCTTGTTGTTGCTGCTTGCGCTGCTGCTGGTGCGTCGCCGTAAAGCCCTGCAGGCGGCGCAAAGGCATGCGCGGATGGCCCGTGAGCTTGAGGAAGAGGCCGAGTTCCCATCTGATCTGGACATGCCGCAAAGCAGCTTCGAAGGGCTTGAAGTTCCACCGCCGAGCGTCAAGCTCGAAGCGGCGCCAGCTGCGGCACCAGCTGCGGCAGCACTGGTGGTACCTCCGGTTGCGCCAGTGGTGGTTGCCCAGGCGCTGGTCAGCCCGCAGGCCGATGCATTGGTCCAGGCTGAACAGTTGATTGAGCAGCGTCAGCTCAAAGAGGCCGAGCAACTGCTGGCAGGTGCAATCGAGCAAGAGCCGCAACGCAGTGATCTGCGACTCAAGTTGATGCAGGTCTATGGTGAACTGGGCGAGCGTGATGCCTTTATTGCCCAGGAGCGGCAGCTGATTGCCAACGGCAAGAATCATTCTGAGGTTGAACAGCTCAAGCATCGCTATCCGGCTATGGCACTGGCAGCCGGTATCGCCACGGCTGCGGTTGCTGCGCAATTACAGGCGCAGTTTGTCACAGAGATGATGCGCGATGATCGCGAAGTGGAGCCTGAGCCACAGGCCAGGCCGGCCGTTGACGAGTTCGATCAGGACTTTGATCTGAGTCTGGATGACCTTGAAGCGGCGTCGCCTGCCGAGTTGCCGCCCGAGAAGAAATCCGGTGACGAGCAGAGCTTTGAAGATGTGCTCAAGCAGCAGGCTGAGACGTCGGGTAGCGACATGTCCGACTTCGATCTGGACCTGCCGCCTGATTTCGATTTGTCCCTGGCTGACGAACCGGTTGCGCCGGCCGCTGAGCCGGACAGCTTTGCGCTTGAGCTGGACAAGGTCAATGCGGAGTTGCAGCGCTTGTCCGAAAGCCTTGAGCAGCCATCGATAGTCCCGTCCTTTGCCGACGAACCCGAGTTTGACTTCTTGTCGGGCGCCGATGAAACGGCGACCAAGCTTGATCTGGCCCAGGCGTATATCGATATGGGTGATGACGAGGGTGCGCGGGATATCCTGACCGAAGTTGTCGAGGAGGGTAACCCGGAGCAGCAGGCTGAAGCCCTGGAGCTGTTGTCGCGCTTGCCTTGATCTGCTGTCACCTGTGGGGGCCGGCTTGCCGGCCCTTGATCTGTTAACCCGATGCTGATTTATCTCCGCCATGATTTGTTTCGTGGCGTCTTTGCGGGTGCGCCTTATAATGGCCGACTTTGCGTTTACGAGCAGGCTGTAGCACCTTGGCAAATATAGATAACCCGGCAGCCGAAATGGCCGCCGAAGGCTTTTCCCGAATCGCGCTGGGCGTTGAATACAAAGGCTCGCGCTATAGCGGCTGGCAACGTCAGGCCAGTGGTGTGCTGACGGTCCAGGAAACCCTGGAAAATGCCTTGTCGAAAGTCGCCGCATCTCCGGTTTCATTGCTTTGTGCGGGCCGCACTGATGCGGGTGTACACGCCTGCGGGCAAGTGGTGCACTTTGACACCATGGCCGAGCGCTCCCTGAAAGCCTGGGTCATGGGCGCCAACATCAACTTGCCCCATGACATCAGCGTCAGTTGGGCCAAGGTCATGCCGGCGCATTTTCATGCACGCTTCAAAGCCATCGCCCGGCGTTACCGCTACGTGATCTACAACGATCAGATTCGCCCTGCGCACCTGAATCAGGAAATTACCTGGAACCATCGCCCGCTGGATGTCGAGCGGATGGCCGAGGCCGCGCGCTACCTGTTGGGCGTGCACGACTTCAGCGCTTTTCGTGCGGGTCAGTGCCAGGCCAAATCGCCGGTCAAGGAAATGCATCACCTGCGCGTGACACGTCATGGACAGATGATTGTGCTGGATATTCGCGCCAGTGCTTTTTTGCATCACATGGTGCGCAACATCGCCGGGGTGCTAATGACTATCGGCACTGGCGAGCGGCCGGTGGAATGGATGAAGGAAGTGCTGGAGAGCCGGGTCCGTCGTTCCGGTGGCGTAACAGCGCATCCCTATGGCCTGTATCTGGTGCAAGTTGAATATCACGATGAGTTCCAATTGCCGCAACGTTACATCGGTCCACATTTCTTGACCGGTTTTACCGAACTGGACGGCTGACGCCCGGATGAGCATTTGTTACCATCCGGGGCTTTCGCGTTTCTTGAGGTGTATTCGACATGTCAGCCGTTCGCAGCAAGATCTGCGGTATTACCTGCATAGATGATGCACTGGCAGCTGTTAGTGCCGGGGCTGACGCCATCGGCTTTGTGTTCTACGCAAAAAGTCCGCGGTCAGTAACGGCGCAGCAGGCGCGCGCGATCATTGCCGCCTTGCCGCCTTTTGTGACCACGGTCGGGTTGTTCGTCAATGCCACGGCCTGTGAGCTGAACGAAACACTTGATGCCGTACCGCTGGACTTGCTGCAGTTTCACGGCGATGAAACCCCTGAGCAGTGCGAGGGCTACCACCGTCCCTATATCAAGGCGTTGCGGGTAAAGGCGGGTGATGACATCGCTGGCGCCTGCAAGGCGTATGCCGGTGCCAGCGGTATTTTGCTGGATGCCTACGTTGAAGGGGTGCCCGGGGGAACCGGCCAGGCCTTTGACTGGTCATTGATACCGCAGGATTTGAGCAAACCGATTATCCTCGCAGGCGGCTTGTCTGCCGAGAACGTGGCCCGGGCCATTACTCAGGTGCGGCCGTATGCCGTTGATGTGAGTGGCGGGGTGGAAAAGAGCAAGGGCATCAAGGATCACGACAGGATTCGGGCCTTCATGCAGGCAGTACGGGCAACAAACTGATGCCCGATGTGACGGTTGGCAGTCTGCCACCGTCCATCATTACCGCTGTATAAAGCAGGCGGGCCCGGTGGTTCGACGGGCAGAAATTAAACTGGCGGCCGCTATGGGGCGTGTTGTCGGGAAGGCTGAGGGTCCGGGGGTTACGCTGGTTTGCCATGTGCTGACCGCTTCTCCCCGGTAATCATCGCCGCATACCTAATGAATTTAGCTCAAGGGCATACACGGGGCCTGAACCCAAGCGTTCTGGCCACCGGTACTGGAGAAAGAAAGCATGAGCAACTGGTTGGTAGACAAGCTGATTCCTTCGATCATGCGTTCCGAGGTCAAAAAGAGCTCGGTACCTGAAGGCCTGTGGCACAAATGCCCGTCTTGCGACGCTGTGCTTTATCGTCCGGAGCTGGAAAAGACCCTGGACGTTTGCCCCAAATGTAATCACCACATGCGCATCGGCGCACGTGCCCGCATCAATATCTTCCTGGATGTCGATGGTCGTAACGAACTGGGCGCCGATCTGGAGCCTGTAGACCGTCTGAAATTCCGTGACAGCAAGAAGTACAAGGACCGTCTGGTCGGTGCGCAAAAGCAGACCGGCGAAAAAGATGCCCTGATCTCCGTGAGTGGCACCTTGCTGGGCATGCCGGTGGTAGTGTCTGCGTTTGAGTTCTCCTTCATGGGCGGCTCGATGGGCGCCATCGTTGGCGAGCGTTTTGTACGTGCCGCCAACTATGCGCTGGAAAACCGCTGCCCGATGGTCTGCTTCGCAGCCTCCGGTGGTGCGCGGATGCAGGAAGCCCTGATCTCCCTGATGCAAATGGCCAAGACCTCTGCGGTACTGGCGCGTCTGCGCGAAGAAGGCATTCCGTTTATCTCGGTCTTGACCGATCCGGTCTATGGCGGCGTTTCGGCCAGCCTGGCGATGCTCGGCGATGTAATCGTGGCTGAGCCTAAAGCCCTTATCGGCTTTGCCGGCCCGCGTGTAATCGAGCAGACCGTTCGTGAAAAACTTCCAGAAGGCTTCCAGCGCAGCGAGTTCCTGCTGGAGCACGGTGCAATCGACTTGATCATTGCCCGCCAGGAACTGCGCCCGCGTCTGGGTAACCTGCTGGCACAAATGATGGGCCTGCCTACGCCTGTGTTCGTGGCGCCGCCTGTTGAAGCAATCGTTGTTCCGCCGGTACCTGCAAACATATGACTGAGCGCACCCTTGGCGAGTGGCTCGCCTATCTTGAACAGCTGCATCCATCTGCCATCGACATGGGCCTGGATCGCGCGCGCGAGGTAACGAACCGCATGGGCCTGCAAAAGCCCGCGCCTCGGGTGGTGACGGTTACTGGCACCAACGGCAAGGGTTCGACCTGTGCGTTTGTAGCGTCCTTGCTGCGGGCGCAAGGTCTGAAAGTGGGGGTTTATAACTCTCCGCATCTGCTGCGCTACAACGAGCGTGTACAGATCGACGGCGCCGAGGTCTCGGACGAGCAGCTTTGCGAAGCCTTCAGCGCTTTGGAAGCTGGCCGGGGCCAGACTTCACTGACCTATTTCGAGATGGGCACGCTGGCGGCTTTCTGGCTGTTCGAGCGTGCGCAACTTGACGCCGTGGTGCTGGAAGTCGGTCTGGGCGGGCGACTGGATGCGGTCAATCTGGTAGATGCCGACCTGGCACTGGTCACCAGTATCGGTGTGGATCACGTGGAATACCTTGGTAATACCCGTGAATCCGTGGCTTACGAAAAAGCCGGCATTTTTCGCCCGGGCAGGCCTGCTCTTTGTGGCGACTTGAACCCGCCTCAACCCTTGCTCGACAAGGCTGCAGAGTTGGGTTGCCCGCTGTTTGTACGTGGTCGTGACTTTGACCTGGGCACTGCTGACAGCGTCTGGCACTGGCAGGGCCGGGATGCGGCAGGGCAGGTGGTGGAGTTGCGCGACTTGCCGCTGCTGGATTTGCCGATGGAAAACGCGGCACTGGCGTTGCAGGCTTATGCATTGACAGGTCTGCCGTGGCAGCCTGAACGAATTATTGAAGCGTTACAGGGTACGCAAGTGACCGGTCGGCTGGATCGTCGGCAGTTCAACTGGCACGGAAAAACCTTGAATATGCTGCTTGATGTGGGCCATAACCCCCATGCAGCGGAGTATCTGGTCAAGCGTCTGCAGCAGCGTCCGATAGCGGGCAGGCGTCTGGCGGTATTCGGCCTGCTGGCCGACAAGGACCTGGATGGCGTAGTGTCACAGCTCGCGCCAGTGGTCGCACATTGGGCGGTAGCACCGTTGAATACCGGGCGGACCCGGCCGGCGGCTGAGCTTCAGGGCTCGCTGCAGGATCTGGGGGCTCGGGTCTCGGTTTTCGCCAGTGTCGAGGCGGCACTTGAGGCACAGTGCGAGCAGGCCACCGGGCAAGACGAAATTCTGTTGTTCGGATCATTTTATTGCGTCGCTGAAGCGCTCGAGTGGTTGCAGCGGCGTGCCACGGAGGAGGCTGCAAATGGCTTTGCTGGATAAGGTATACAAGCAGCGGATGGTGGGCGCCCTGGTACTGGTGGCGCTGGCCGTGATCTTCTTGCCGATGCTGTTCTCGCGCGAAGATGAGCAGCGCCAGATTCAGGTCGATGCACCGACTGCACCCCAGATGCCGGTCATGCCCGAGGTCAAGGTAGAGCCGGTTGCGGTGCCCGAGCCGCAGGTAATCGCTGAAGAGCCTGCACCGCCTAAGCAGGAAGTCGTCACGCAGCAGGCACCGGCAGCTGCGGTGGCAAAACCTGTGGTTGCGGCGCCAAAACCACCGGCTGTCACGCCGGCTCAAACGGTTGCGCAGGCACCTGCCAAGCTCGATACCACGCAAAAACGTCTCGATCCTAACGGCTTGCCCATTAGCTGGTCGGTGCAACTGGTCAGTCTGTCCAATCGTGCAAGCGCTGATAACCTACAGAAAACCCTTAGAAATCAAGGTTATAACGCTTATGTCCGATCTTCGGGCGGGATGAATCGGGTTTTTGTCGGTCCATTGCTTGAGCGTGCAGAGGCCGATCGCCTGCGCGATCTGCTCGGCAAGCAGCAAAATCTCAAGGGTTTTGTGGTGCGCTTTCAGCCTGAGCGTGGCTGAGTCGGTAAAAAGGTGTCACCTGATTGCCAAAGCACTGATAAATCGCCTTACCTGAGCGGCGGCGCTCTGCTAAAATGCGCCGCCTTATCTGTCCGTAGGCTGAACTGTGCCATTTACCTGGGTTGACTGGGCGATCGTTGCAATTATCGCCATCTCCGCTTTGATCAGCTTGAAGCGCGGCTTCGTTAAAGAGGCCCTGTCGCTGTGCACCTGGATCATTGCCGGGGTCGTCGCCTGGATGTTCGGCGGTTCACTGTCTCAATACCTCACCGGTTATATCGAAACACCTTCCGCCCGCGTTATCGTTGGGTGCACCATCATGTTTGTCGCCACCTTGCTGGTAGGCGCAATGATCAATTTTCTTATCGGCGAACTGATTCGCGTCACCGGACTGTCCGGGACCGATCGTTTTCTTGGCATGGCCTTCGGCGCTGCGCGTGGCGCGTTGCTGGTGGTTGTGGCGGTCGGGCTGTTAAGCCTGGGGCCGGTACAGCAAGACTCATGGTGGCAGGGGTCAAGGCTCGTGCCACAATTTCTATTGGTTGCCGATTGGTCGAAAAATCTCATTTTGGGGTGGAGTAGCCAGTGGTTGGCCAGCGGTATCAGCGTTCCTGCTGATATTCCGTTCAAGGAGCATCTCTTGCCGGCCAATCTGGCCAGGTAAGCGGTGTTCAGTTCAGATCCATTAAGTAGGGGTTGCGTCGCATGTGTGGCATCGTCGGTATCGTCGGTAAGTCGAACGTCAATCAGGCGCTGTATGACGCGCTAACCGTCCTCCAGCACCGCGGCCAGGATGCTGCCGGTATTGTGACCAGTCATGAAGGCCGGTTATTCCTGCGCAAGGACAACGGGCTGGTTCGCGATGTATTTCATCAGCGACACATGCAGCGTCTGGTCGGGCACATGGGCATTGGCCATGTGCGCTATCCAACTGCAGGCAGCTCGACTTCAGCTGAAGCCCAGCCGTTTTATGTCAACTCGCCATACGGCATTACCCTGGCGCATAACGGCAACCTGACCAACGTTGAACAACTGGCCAAGGAGATTTACGAATCTGACCTGCGCCACGTCAACACCAATTCCGATTCGGAAGTGCTGCTTAACGTATTTGCCCATGAGCTGGCTCAGCGTGGCAAATTGCAGCCAACCGAAGAAGACGTGTTTGCAGCGGTCACAGACGTACACAACCGCTGCCGCGGTGGTTACGCCGTGGTTGCGATGATTACCGGCTACGGTATCGTCGGTTTCCGTGATCCGAATGCCATTCGTCCTATCGTCTTCGGTCAGCGTCATACCGACGAAGGCGTCGAGTACATGATCGCTTCCGAAAGCGTGTCCCTGGACGTGCTGGGCTTCACCCTGATCCGTGACCTGGCGCCGGGCGAAGCGGTTTACATCACCAATGACGGCCAGCTGCACACCCGTCAGTGTGCTGTTAACCCGCAACTGACTCCGTGCATCTTCGAGCACGTGTACCTGGCGCGTCCCGATTCGATCATCGATGGCATTTCGGTATACAAGGCCCGTCTGCGCATGGGCGAGAAGCTCGCCGAGAAGATCCTGCGCGAGCGCCCGGATCACGATATCGATGTGGTCATCCCGATTCCGGACACCAGCCGCTGCGCTGCGCTGGAACTGGCTAACCACCTGGGCGTCAAGTTCCGCGAAGGTTTCGTCAAGAACCGTTACATCGGCCGTACCTTCATCATGCCGGGCCAGGCTGCGCGTAAAAAGTCCGTGCGCCAGAAGCTCAACGCCATCGAACTTGAGTTCCGCGGCAAGAACGTGATGCTGGTGGATGACTCGATCGTGCGCGGTACCACCTGCAAGCAGATCATTCAGATGGCCCGCGAAGCCGGCGCGAAAAATGTTTACTTCTGCTCGGCAGCTCCGGCTGTGCGCTACCCGAACGTGTATGGCATCGACATGCCAAGCGCTCACGAACTGATCGCGCACAATCGCAGCACCCAGGAAGTGGCCGAGCTGATCGGCGCCGACTGGCTGATCTATCAGGACCTGCCTGACCTGATCGAAGCGGTGGGTGGTGGCAAAATCAAGATCGACAAGTTTGATTGCGCAGTGTTCGACGGCAAGTACGTCACTGGCGATATCGATGACAACTATCTGGAAAGAATCGAGCGTGCGCGCAACGATGCTTCCAAGGTGGTTGCTCAAGGTGTCGGTGCAACGATAGGCTTGTACAACAACTAAGTGTTCACCAAACCGGCCCTGATGGGCCGGTTTGCGTTTCTCCAATACAAAGCAAATACACAGCAAGGAGTGGGCAGCATGAGTCAGGATTGGGATGCGGGACGGCTGGATAGCGACCTCGAGGGCGTAGCGTTCGATACCTTGGCTGTGCGTGCTGGCCAGCACCGTACGCCGGAAGGCGAGCACGGTGATGCGATGTTCCTGACTTCCAGCTACGTGTTCCGCACCGCCGCAGATGCAGCAGCCAGGTTCTCGGGCGAGGTGGCGGGCAACGTCTATTCGCGTTACACCAACCCCACGGTGCGAGCATTCGAAGAGCGCATGGCGGCCCTCGAAGGGGCGGAGCAGGCCGTGGCGACAGCGACCGGCATGGCGGCAATTCTGTCAGTGGTCATGAGTCTGTGCAGTGCCGGCGATCATATTCTGGTCTCGCGCAGCGTGTTCGGCTCAACCATCAGCCTGTTCGAGAAATACTTCAAACGCTTCGGCGTGCAGGTCGACTATGTACCGCTGGCTGAACTGGCTGGCTGGGACGCGGCGATCAAGCCCAACACCCGATTGCTGTTTGTTGAGTCGCCTTCCAATCCGCTGGCCGAGCTGGTGGATATTGCGGCTCTGGCAGAGATTGCCCACGCCAAGGGCGCGATGCTGGTGGTCGACAACTGCTTCTGCACGCCTGCCTTGCAGCAGCCGCTCAAGCTGGGTGCCGACATTGTTGTGCATTCGGCCACCAAATTCATCGACGGCCAGGGTCGTTGCATGGGCGGGGTGGTTGCCGGTCGCAGTGAGCAGATGAAAGAAGTCGTAGGCTTCCTGCGTACTGCAGGGCCGACCCTGAGCCCGTTCAACGCCTGGATTTTCCTCAAGGGGCTGGAAACCTTGAATCTGCGCATGCGTGCCCACTGTGCCAGTGCCCAGGCCCTGGCTGAGTGGCTGGAGCAGCAGGACGGGATTGAGAAGGTCCACTATGCCGGTCTCAAAAGCCACCCGCAGCATGCCTTGGCCCAGCGTCAGCAGCGCGGTTTTGGCGCGGTGGTGAGTTTTGAAGTCCGGGGCGGCAAAGAGGGCGCATGGCGCTTTATCGATGCCACGCGCCTGATTTCAATCACCGCCAACCTGGGGGACAGCAAGACCACCATCACCCATCCGTCCACCACCTCCCATGGCCGGTTGGCGCCGCAGGAACGTGCAGCTGCCGGCATTCAGGACAGTCTGATCCGCATCGCCGTGGGCCTGGAAGATGTCACCGACCTGCAAGCAGATCTGGCGCGAGGCCTGGCCGCACTGTGAACGATATGATCCTTGAGGTACCTGTTGCCGGTAATGGGCGTGTGGCGCTGGTAACCGGCGCTGCGCGGGGCATTGGCCTGGGGATCGCCGCGTGGCTGGTCAGTGAAGGCTGGCAGGTAGTGCTGACCGACATCGACCGTGCACGGGGCTCTAAAGTGGCCCGGGTGCTGGGTGAAAATGCCTGGTTCGTGACCATGGATGTGTCGGTCGAGGCCGATGTCATCGGTTGCGTGGCCCAGGTATTGGGGCAGTTTGGACGTCTGGACGCGCTGGTGAGCAACGCGGCAATTGCCGACCCGCACAACATGACCCTGGAAAGCCTCGATCTGGAGCACTGGAACCGTGTACTGGCGGTCAACCTCACCGGTCCCATGCTCCTGGCCAAACACTGCGCGCCTTACTTGCGTGCGCATTGTGGCTCGATCGTTAATCTGGCTTCCACCCGTGCCCGTCAATCCGAGCCCGATACCGAGGCTTACGTGGCGAGCAAGGGCGGTTTGCTGGCATTGACCCATGCGCTGGCCATCAGCCTCGGGCCGGAGATCAGGGTCAACGCGGTCAGCCCGGGCTGGATTGACGCCCGGGACCCCTCTGTGAGGCGTGCGCAGCCGCTCACCGATACGGATCACGCCCAGCACCCGGCAGGGCGTGCAGGCACCGTGGAAGACGTTGCGTCCATGGTTGCGTGGCTGCTGTCGCGCAATGCCGGATTTGTGACGGGGCAGGAGTTTGTGGTCGACGGCGGCATGAGCAAGAAAATGGTTTACGGGGAATAAAGCAGTCCGCGGGAGCGAGGTTCGGGTTTTTTGCTTATTTTGAAAAAAACTCAACCTTGTCCTTGACTTAGGTTCAATACCTGCGTAAATTTCGCGGCCTCAACGAAGCAAAGGGTGATTAGCTCAGCTGGGAGAGCATCTGCCTTACAAGCAGAGGGTCGGCGGTTCGATCCCGTCATCACCCACCACTTCTTGAGTTTCTCGAAAGAGAAAGGTGGTTCTGAAAAGAACAACCAACCGACGCGCAGCGGTAGTTCAGTCGGTTAGAATACCGGCCTGTCACGCCGGGGGTCGCGGGTTCGAGTCCCGTCCGCTGCGCCATATTTGTACAGGTCAGGTTTTCCTGGCTTGGGCTTGAAAAGCACCGAAGCTTTTCAGTCACAGGTTTTAAAAGTTTCAAACGGACGCAAGTCCGAGCGATACGCAGCGGTAGTTCAGTCGGTTAGAATACCGGCCTGTCACGCCGGGGGTCGCGGGTTCGAGTCCCGTCCGCTGCGCCATATTTGCTCCAGAGCCCTTGAACTCTCTGGAGCTACAAAGAAAGCGACCTTAGGGTCGCTTTTTTTGTGCCCGGATTTCTTCATGACCTTGCGTGCTCCGCAGTCGCTGCCGAAGGCTGCGAAGGGCGGTGAAGCGACCCCTTGCATGTCTGAATGACAAGGGAAGGCCCTGCGGCTCTGGGCGCAGCCTTTGGCAGCGACTACAGGTTTGGGCGGTTTCAGCCTTGCTGCGCAAATGTGATCGAATCAAACTGCGCGCAAAAAATGCCAACTGATGCACAATACGCCCCGTCACCGTTCTCTTCAGGATCTTTAATGCTTAAGTCATTCCCCTTGCGCGCTTTGGTTGCCGTCCTTTTGCTGGCCGGACTCGCAGGTTGCTCGTCGAAGAAAACAGCCATCTACGAGCATGAGAACTTCGATGATTCGGGAACGTTTTCGCGTAATTATCCGGTGACCGATAAAGCCTCGTGCGAAGCTGCACGACGCGCCTTGCTCAGCCAGGGCTACATCATCACCAGTAACGATGCAAAAATGATCAGTGGCCACAAGAGCTTCCAGCAAACCGGCGAGAGCCATCTGGAGATCAGCTTTAACGTGGTCTGCGCAGACGACGGCGGCTCGGAGCATCACGCCACCATGTTTGCCAACGCCCTGCAGGATCGTTACGCACTGAAGAAGGTCAACAACTCGGCCAGCCTCGGGGTGGGGGTGCTGGGTTCGGTGTCGATGCCGATTGGCTCCTCCGATGACTCGATGGTGAAAGTGGCCAGCGAAACCGTGTCTTCGCCCCAGTTCTATGATCGCTTTTTCGCGCTGGTGGAAGTGTTCCTGCCCAAGGAAGTGAAAAAGGCTGCGCATATTCCGGAAAAGCCCAAGACCGATCTGGGTGTACCTGAAGTTGTCCCGGCCAAGGTCGAGGCGGCCCCCAAGCCGGCTGCGCCAGTCGAGGTGCCTGCGGCTGCCGAGCCTGCCAGCTTGCAACCGCCAGTGGAGAGCGCCCCGGTGCTGCCGGCAGAAGTCGTGCCTGCTCCGGCGCCGGTCGAACCGCCAGCCACACCGCCGGCCACACCTTCGGCGCCTGAAAAAGCCGCCGCACCCGCAGTGCCTGCGCCGGAACCGGCGATCACCCCTCTACCCGTTGTGCCAGAGGCGCTGCCGGCACAATAAGCGTGCAGTAATTTCCATGAACTCTGCTACGTTTAAAAAGTCAGTGAAGTCGAGTGCTCGCAAGGTGTCATTTTTCCTTCATGGGAGCGCTTTAAACTCACTTTCAGCGCCCCTCAGGCATGACTTGAACCAATAGAACGAAAAGGGATGTGGCAATGGACGACTATCAGGAAGAGTTGCTTGAGTATCAGGCTTTTGAGCTGGACCCGCTGGAACCTGCGGACGACGCAACCGAGCTTTAGGCTCTGAACCGCCTCATGCAGTGTTGCGCTGGCGACGACGGAACTCTCCCGGAGTCTGCGCGTTCCAGCGCTTGAACGCCCTCTGAAAGGCCTCTGCCGAGGCAAACCCCAACAAGTAGGCAATCTCGCCAAAGGCCAGTTCCGTATCGCGGATATAGGTCATGGCGAGGTCACGCCGCGTATCGTTGAGAATCGCCCGGAACTGCGTGCCTTCTTCTGCCAGCTTGCGGCGTAAGGTCCAGGTTGGCAGCTTGAGACGTACCGCCACTTCCTCCAGGTCGGGTTCGCGCCCGCCATTGAGCAAAGGCCCCAGCATTTGCGTAATCCGCTCGCGCAGGCTGCGGGTTCGGGTCAATTGCTCCAGTTCGCGCTCGCACAGTTGCAGCAAGAATGCCCAGGTCGTGGGGCAGTGCTGCGGGTTACGCAGATCCAGACTGGCGTGGTTCAGCCGCAGCTGGTTGGTCTCGGCCCGAAAGCTCACCGAGGTATGGCTCAGGATGGCGTAGCGCTCGGCATACTCCGGCTCGCTGAACTCGATATCGATGTGCTCACCCAGCAAAGGCCGGGCCGCAACAGATGACAGCTGCTGCAGCCAGCCAGCAATGATCGAGTCCACCACAAACCGGTTGTAGGCGTTATACGGGCTGATGGAATAAAAGCGCAGCCAGGCGCCCTGAGCGTCTTCGTGCAGGCTCGACTGGCCGCGATAGTTGGAGGCATACAGGGCTTCAAAGCGAATCAGCGTGCGTGCCGCTTCCCGTACCGTGGGTGCCTGGGCTGCGGTTACACCGGCCAGACCGGTCTGGGGCAGCCTGCTCATCTGACCCATGCGCAAACCCAGGGCCGGGTCGCCGGTCAAGGCAATCGCGGCGTGCCCCAGGCGCATGTAGCGCGGGATCGACAGTCGCGCCAGCGGTTGCCCGAGGCGGGCCGGATCGAGTCCGTATTGAGCGAGTAAAGGCAGAGGGTCGTGGCCATAACTGCGCACCGCGTCGGCCAGGCATTCAACAAACCCGACTGAAAGATCCCCCAGACGCATCGGCAGCGGTTTCACAGGTTTACAGCCACAGGTTCAGCAAGCGGGCACCGCTGCCGGGCTGGTCCGGGCTGGTTTGCCCGTTACGGCTGACAAACCCCCAGCCGACGCTGTGCTTGTCCCAGAATTTGCCACGGGAGAACACCGTGATGCCGGCTTCGGCTGTACTGCTGGGGACGCTGCTGATCAGCGTCAGCCGGTGCCAGGCTTCGCCTTCGCTGACTTCTCCGGGCTTGAGGCTGATTTCACTGGGGCTCGTGACACTTTTAAAGCCGCCCCAGGGTTGATCCCAGGTGTTTTTACCAATCATGAACGCGGGGACAGCGATCAGTTGCGCCCCTTGCTCGTTCAATGTGCGGTAGTTCTCGGGATACCAGCTGTCGCTGCCGACCAGAATGCCCAGGCGACCGGCCGGTGTGTCGATCACGTTCAATTGGTGTTCAGGGCTTGGCTGGATATAGCTTTGTTCTTCGTAAGTGGGGAGTAACTGGCGTTGCGGCGTACCCAGAGGCATACCGTCCCGGCCAAACACAATGCTGCTGTTGTATAGCGGGCCTGAGCCGGGCAGCAGTTTGCCGTTCTCGATGCGTGGCTCGGGCAAGGCGATGCTGCCGGCCACCAGGGTCACCCCGTATTCTTTGGCCAGCCCGCCAAACAGGGTCTGGTAATCGCGGGCCATGCTCCTGGCTTTCATTCGCAGATGAGCATCGTTGGCCCGGCTGTCGCCCTCGGCGCGAAGCCAGGCACTCGCGAAGGCCAGCGGGTTGCTCCGTACCAGCCAGTCCATGGCCTGCGCAAGATTGGCCGCCTGATACAGCTCATTCTTTTCGCCGCGAAACACCAGCCAGGTGCCGATGTGTTCCGGCAGCACGACGATGGTCTTGTCGTTGAGCAGTCCGGCATCCCGGGCTTTGTCCAGATACGCCGCAAGCTTGAGGCGCACCAGATCCAGGCTTTGGTAGTCCCGGGGTGACAGGTCCGGCTCGATACCCAGCAGATTGCCACGGTCGTGGTTGACGCCGTCGTTGAGGGTCAGCTCGATGCGCAGGTCCGAGAGGTAGTGGCCCACCTCGCGTTGCTGGGCCCAGAACCAGTAGCCGGCGGTAGCGGCGATGAGGGTGACGATTAAGGTGCAGGCAAATAATTTACGCATTGGAAATAGAGCAACAGCCTTGGGCGGGATTCGGCAACTAGGGTAGGGTGCTGGTCCCGGCTTGCCAAGGGGGGCTGCGCATTTAGGTTAGCAATTTGTCACTTTGAGTCATTGAGTGACCCCGCAGGTATCTTTACTGTGGCTGGCATAAACGACGGGAGCCACAGAGCATCCCGCGTTCCGTGATTTATCCTGTTGTGGAGCTCGCCGATGACTGCCTCTCACTACCCGCATTTGATGGCCCCGCTGGATCTGGGGTTTACCACCTTGCGCAACCGCAGCCTGATGGGCTCCATGC
Organism: Pseudomonas paraversuta; assembly: GCF_904067025.1. Taxonomy (NCBI): domain Bacteria; kingdom Pseudomonadati; phylum Pseudomonadota; class Gammaproteobacteria; order Pseudomonadales; family Pseudomonadaceae; genus Pseudomonas; species Pseudomonas paraversuta. The sequence continues at coordinate 2,912,149 of NZ_CAJFDA010000001.1, read as the reverse complement.
ACACTGGTCTTGAAGAAAAACCCGGTGGCTTTGAGCGCATGGCGGCCTATTTTGCCGAGCGTGCCAAAGGCGGGGTCGGCTTGATGGTCACGGGCGGCATTGCCCCCAACGACGAAGGCGGCGTGTACAGTGGCGCGGCCAAGCTGAGTACCGCCGAAGAGGCAGAAAAGCATTTGGTGGTGACCCGGGCGGTGCACGATGCGGGCGGCAAGATCTGCCTGCAGATCCTCCATGCCGGGCGTTATGCCTACAGCCCCCGTCAGGTGGCTCCGAGCGCAATCAAGGCGCCGATCAACCCGTTCACCCCCAAAGAACTGGATGAACAAGGCATCGAGAAGCAGATCAGCGACTTCGTGACCTGCGCCAGGCTGGCTCAAAGCGCCAACTATGACGGCGTTGAAATCATGGGTTCCGAAGGCTACTTCATCAACCAGTTCCTCGCCGCGCACACCAACCATCGCACCGACCGCTGGGGCGGTTGCTATGAAAACCGCATGCGTTTGGCGGTGGAAATCGTGCGCCGGGTGCGCGAAGCGGTGGGGCCGAACTTCATCATTATCTATCGCCTGTCGATGCTCGATCTGGTTGCTGAAGGCAGTGTCTGGTCCGAGATCGTGCAACTGGCCAAGGCCGTCGAACAGGCCGGTGCGACCCTGATCAACACCGGAATTGGCTGGCACGAAGCGCGCATTCCGACCATTGCCACCAAAGTGCCCCGTGGTGCCTTCAGCAAAGTGACCGCCAAATTGCGTGGCTCGGTCAACGTGCCGCTGATTACCACCAACCGCATCAACACGCCGGAAATTGCCGAACAGATTCTGGCTGACGGCGACGCCGACATCGTGTCCATGGCGCGACCGTTCCTCGCCGACCCCGAGTTCGTCAACAAGGCTGCTGCTGGCCGCAGCGATGAAATCAACACCTGCATCGGCTGCAACCAGGCGTGCCTGGACCACACCTTTGGCGGCAAGCTCACCAGCTGCCTGGTCAACCCCCGAGCCTGTCACGAAACCGAGCTCAACTACCTGCCAACCATTGCGGTGAAGAAAATCGCCGTGGTCGGTGCCGGGCCTGCGGGGCTTTCGGCAGCGACCGTGGCTGCCGAGCGCGGGCATCAAGTGACACTGTTCGATTCGGCCAGCGAGATTGGTGGCCAGTTCAACGTGGCCAAGCGTGTACCGGGCAAGGAAGAATTCTTCGAAACCCTGCGCTACTTCGGTCGCAAGCTGCAAACCACCGGGGTTGAGGTTTGCCTGAACACCCGTGTCGACGTAGCGCAATTACTGGCAGGCGGTTTTGACGAAATCATACTGGCTACCGGGATTGCTCCGCGCACCCCGGCCATACCGGGCATCGACAACCCCAAGGTACTGAGCTACCTGGATGTGATTCTTCAGCGCAAGCCGGTGGGCGCCAGGGTTGCCGTGATCGGTGCCGGTGGCATTGGTTTTGACGTGTCCGAGTTCCTGGTGCAACAAGGGGTTGCCACCAGTCTGGATCGCGAAGCGTTCTGGAAAGAGTGGGGCATCGATACCCGGCTGGAGGCCCGGGGCGGCGTTGCGGGGATCAAGCCCGAGGTGCATGCCCCGGCGCGTCAGGTGTTCCTGCTGCAACGCAAGGCGAGCAAAGTGGGCGATGGTCTGGGCAAGACCACCGGCTGGATTCATCGCACCGGTCTGAAGAACAAACAGGTGCAAATGCTCAACAGCGTTGAATACCTGAGCATCGACAACGACGGTTTGCATATCCGGATTGGCGAAGGCGAGCCCCAAGTGCTGCCGGTGGACAACATCGTCATCTGCGCCGGTCAGGACCCGTTACGCGAGCTGCAGGACGGCCTGATTGCCGCCGGGCAGAACGTGCATTTGATTGGTGGTGCCGACGTCGCGGCCGAGCTGGATGCCAAGCGCGCCATCAACCAGGGCTCGCGTCTGGCCGCACAGCTGTAGGGTAGGAGCGGGTTCACTTTATGTGCTGTCAGCTGGCTTGCTCGCGAGCGTTGCAACGCACAGGGCTCGCGTCTGGCCGCACAGCTGTAGGGTAGGAGCGAGCTTGCCTCGCGATGACATCGCTGCGGTGCATCTGAATGAGCGGGTCGTCGGTATCGCGAGGCAAGCTCGCTCCTACAGCGGGAGCGGGCCCACTTTATGTGCTGTCAGCTGGCTTGCTCGCGAGCGTTGCAACGCACAGGGCTCGCTCCCACAGAAGAACAGGCAATTGTCTGTCAGTGCACTATCTGTGCAAGAAAGGCTTTGGCCCGCGGGCTTTTCGGGGCGTTGAAGAAGTCTTCGGGCGGTGAATCTTCGATGATCATGCCGCCATCCAGAAACAGCACCCGCTCGGCCACCTGGCGGGCAAAGCCCATTTCGTGGGTGACACAGAGCATGGTCATGCCGCTGCCCGCCAGTTTGACCATCACATCCAGCACTTCGCTGACCATTTCCGGGTCCAGCGCCGAAGTCGGTTCATCAAACAACATGATTTTCGGCTCCATGCACAGTGCCCGGGCAATCGCCACGCGCTGCTGCTGGCCGCCCGACAGCTGGCTCGGGTATTTGTTGGCCTGAATGGCAATGCCCACCTTCTCCAGAAAGTGCTGCGCCAGTTCAACCGCCTTCTTGCGCGACAGGCCGCGCACCGACATCGGCGCCAGAATGCAGTTGTCCAGCACACTCATGTGCGGGAACAGGTTGAAGTGCTGGAACACCATGCCGATTTCGCTGCGCACCTGGGCGGCTTCGCGCGTGGCCTGGGACAGGTCGGTGCTGTTCACCAGAATCCGCCCTTGCTCGGCGATCTCCAGACGGTTGATGCAGCGGATCAGGGTCGACTTGCCCGAACCCGATGGCCCGCACAGTACGATCCGCTCGCCTTCGTGCACTTTAAGGTCGATGCCTTTGAGTACATGAAAGGCGCTGTAGTACTTGTTCAGACCGGCGATATCCACCACCACCTTGCGGGTGTCAGTGACTGGCGACACAGGATTATGAACGTAAGCAGGTTGAGCGTGCATGGTGCCTCTCCAGTGATCAGTTAAAGCGCTCGGCGCTGTAGGGCGTCGGGTCGGTGAACGGGGTCTGGCCGGTCATCATCTCTGCCAGCAGGCGGCCGCTGACCGGGCCCAGTGTCAGGCCGTGGTGGGCATGGCCAAAGTTGAACCACAAACCTTTATGCCGGCTGCCGGGACCAATCACCGGGCACATGTCCGGCAGGCAGGGGCGGCGGCCGAGCCAGGGTTCGGCGTCCACCCGCTGACCCAGCGGATACAGGCGTTGGGCACGCTCTTCGCAACGGCGTAGCTGGATTTCGTTGATCGGGTCATCACTGTCTGCAAATTCGATCCCTGTGGTCAGGCGAATACCACCCACCATGGGGGCCAGGACATAACCGCCCACCGAGTCGAGAATCGGATGCTGCATGGTATGACCGTCCTTGGCGGCGTAATGCATGTGGTAGCCGCGCTTGATCGCCAGGGGAATCCGGTAGCCCAACGGCTGGAAAATTTCCCGGGCTTGCGGTCCGAGTGCAATCACCACTTCATTGCCGATGATCAGGCCTTTGTGGCTCTCAACCTGCCATTGCCCGGCCGTTTGCCGCAGGCTGGTGGCATCGCCGGTCACAAAGGTGCCGCCGCGCTTGATAAAGAGTTCGGCATAGCCCCGGGTCAGGCCGCCCGGATCGCTGACGGTCTTGGGGTCGAGCCAGTGAATGCCACCGATCACATCGGTATGCAGGCCGGGTTCCAGCGCGTGCACCTGTTGCTGGTCCAGTACCCGATAGTTGAGCTTGAACTCGCTCAAATCGGCGGCATCACGCTGGGCCTTGGCGAAGTCGTCCGCGGTGCGGTAAACCTCGATCCAGCCGCTGTCCTGGATCAGATGACCCATGCCCGCCGGCTCGGCCAGCAGATCATGTTCGCTGACACATTGTTCAATCAGCGGCAGCATGGCCCGGGTGGCATGGGCCAGCCCCTTGCTGCCCGACTGCTGCCAGTATTTCATCAGCCACGGCCCGGCTTTGGGCAGGTGTCTGAGGCTGTAGCGCACGTCCGATTGCTGATTGAGGCCATAGCGCAGCAGGCGGGTGATTTCCCGCGGGAACGAGTAAGGGATAACACTGGCGCGCTCGATCAGCCCGGCGTTGCCATGACTGGTGCCGCTACCCGGTTGGGCGCGGTCGAGCAGCACCACGCTGCGCCCGCGTGCCTGGAGTTGCAACGCGGTACTGACGCCGACGATGCCGGCCCCCAGAACGATAGTGTCGCAATGCATAAACAAATCCTTGAGACGAGGGCCGTATTTGCAGCCCGAAAAATGGGTTTACTGCAAATGCCGTCCGAGACGGCCTTCGATGAATTTCAGGCTGCGGCGCACGATTTCCACGATCACCAGGTACAGCACGGCGGCCCAGAGATAGACCTGGAAGTCGAAACTGCGGGAGAACACCATCTTGGTGACCCCCATCAAGTCGTAAATGGTGACCAGCGAGGCGATGGCACTGGCCTTGATCATCAGGATCAATTCATTGCCCAGCGGGCCGATGGCCACCAGCAGCGATTGCGGCAGGATGATTTTGCGAAAGGTGGTCCAGCGCGACAGGTTCAATGCCTTGCTGGCTTCACGCTGGCCCTGGGCTACCGACAGAATGCTGCCGCGCAGAATCTCGGCCTGATAGGCCGCTGTGTTCAGGGTGAAGGCCAGCAGGGTGCAGAACCAGGCATCGCGGAAAAACCACCACAGGCCGACGTCTTGCCAGAAACCCTTGAACGATCCCAGGCCGTAATACAGCAGGAACAGCTGTGCCAGCAGCGGTGAACCGCGAAAGAAGTACACATAGGCGCCGGTAAAACTGCGCAGGAAGCGGTTGCCGGACAAGCGGCCCAGGGCAATCAGCAGGCCGAGCACCGCGCCCAGGGTGAAGGAAATCGCCACAAGCTTGGTGGTCACCAGCAGCCCGTCGATAAAGCGCGGGCCGTAGCGTTCCAGCAGCTCGGGGCTGAGAAACATGTTTTGCAGTTCCGCCAGGCTCATGGCTGCACGCTCCGTATATGGCGGTTGAAGTGGCGCTCAAGAAAGGCAAACAGACGCCCGGAAATCGCCGAGAAAAACAGGTAGATGAAGCAGGCCACGGTGTAAAACAGCATCGGGTCCTTGGTGACGCTGACCGCCAGGTTGGTCTGGCGCATCAGGTCCACCAGGGCGATGGTCGACACCAGGGACGTGTCCTTAAGCAGCGACAGCCAGTTGTTCGACAGGCCGGGCAGGGCGATGCGCGCCAGTTGTGGCAGCACCACTTTGCGAAAGGTGGTGAACTTCGACAGGCCCAGCGCCGAGGCCGCTTCGAATTGGCCCTTGGGAATGGTCTTGAATGCCCCTAGCCAGATCTCGCTGGAAAACGCGGCAAATACCAGGCTGAACGCAATCATCGCCGCGACGAAGGTATTGATCGTGAACTGTGCGTCGTAGCCCATCAGGGCGAGGATCTTTTGCGCGGCGATCTGGCAGCCGTAATAAATGATCAGCAGCGTCAGCAGTTCCGGCAGGCCACGGAATACCGTAGAGAAGGTTGTTGCCCAGGCCCGCATCCAGCGATTTTTGGAACGGGCCGCCACGGCCACGATCAGGCCCAGCGGTAAACCGATGGGCAGGCAGCTCAGGGCCAGGGCAATGGTGACCAGCGAGCCGGCAAGCAGCGCCGAGCCCCAGCCGCCACTGGCGAAGGAAAGAAGTGAGAGTTGATCGAGCATGCTCGAATCCCCGGGCAAAAAAAGGGCCGAAATTCAGCCGCCGCGCACGCCAGGTGCGCAGGGCCGGGTCATTGGCAGGGAGGCCCTCAACCGAGGGCGGGCGACTCAGTAAATGTCGAAGTCGAAGTACTTGCTGGAGATCTTTTTATAGGTGCCGTCGGCAACGATCTCGTCCAGCGCCTTGTTGAAGCGCTCACGCAGGGCGTTGTCTTCCTTGCGTACCGCAATCGAGGCATCGGCCATGGTGCCGTTGACGTCACCAATGATTTTGCAGCAGTCCTTGCCGGTTTTATTGACCCACTCCAGCAGCGGGAATTTGTCGGCAATCACCACATCGACCCGTTCGTTTTCCAGCTCGCTGTTGGCTTCATCCAGGGTTGGATACAGCTTCAGATCAGCCTTTTTGTAGTGCTCTTCGGCATAGATGCTTTGGGTGGCGGCGCTCTGGGCACCTACGGTTTTACCGGCGAAGTCGGACTGGGCATCGGTGATGTCAGAGTCCTTGGGCACGGCAATGGACAGCGGAGTGCGGTAGTAGTGATTGGTGAACGCGATCTTCTTTTTGCGCTCTTCGTTGACGATCATGGACGCGACAATGGCGTCGTATTTCTTCGCCATCAGGCCGGCGATGATCCCGTCCCAGTCCTGGGCCACGATGGTGCACTCGGCGCCCATGCGCTTGCACACTTCTTCGGTGATATCGACGTCAAAGCCGTGCAGCTTGTTGTCGGAGTCAACGTAGTTAAACGGAGGGTAGGCGCCTTCCGTGGCGATTGTCAGTTTGTCGGCCTGGGCGTTGGACGCGAAGGCGACAACCATTGCACATGCACTGGCAAAGCGAATGACGTGTTTCATCTAGCACCTCGTTTTATTGTTTTGATCCGGGTGAGGATGTGTAGCCCACGAACTCATTGTGTAAGGCCGCGGTAGCCTCAAGACGCTTCTCCACGTCCGGCCCCAGTTGTTTGCACACTTCGTTGATCAGCAGGTGCACCAGCGACAGCATGGCTGCGGTGGATTCCCAGAACAGATTGAATTCGGTCGGTACACGAAACACTTCGTCGGCGTTCTGCTCGGCCCAGTCGCAAAAAGTGTCGGTCACCAGGGTGACGGCAATGCCAGCCTCGCGCGCCTTGCGGCATAACAGTTGGGCGTGGCGCGAATAGCGCCGGGCCTCGAATACCACCAGGGCGCAGTCCTCGGGTGGGCACAGCAGCACGTCGGCGTAATGCCCGGCGGCGCCGTCCACCAGTTGCACGCCATCGCGCAGGTATTGCAGCAAATGCACCATGGACGCGGCGATCCCGCGTTCGGTCTGGAACCCGGCCACGAACACCTTGCGCCGGGTGGCCAGGCGCTGGCTTACGGCTTGCCATTGCGGGGTGAGGCTGTATTCGTAAACCTTGACCAGGGCGCCGACTTCCAGCTCAAAGCTGCGCGGTAACCCTTGGGGCCCCTGGCTCGATTGCTGGCGGAATTCCTGCAGACGATCACCCACCAGCCACGGGCCGTCGCCCAGGTCGTCCTTGAGATCGTTCTTCAGGTCTTTGAAATGGCTGTAGCCCAGCGCGCGGCAAAAGCGCCCGACACTGGACTCGCTGACACCCAGCCTGGCGGCAATGTCGGCAGCGGTCTGAAACGGCAGCTCGTAAAGATTGGCCAGCATATAACTGGCAATCGCCCGGCCCGAAGGGGCGGCGGTTGACAGACTGCTTTCTAGGCGTTGTTTAATCGACTGGCTCACGGCTGCTTTCCTGTTGTTGTTTCAGCGCGTTGCAGAAAGTGAATGTTTTCTGTCATTAAGTCAAGAATTGACAGATAACTGTCATCGCAGGATAGTTGGCCGAGCATAAAAATAACTAGATTGGAGCGCCAGAATGTCCCAGCCCGTTACCTCGTCCCAGGCTATGGAGTCGCTGAACCTCAGTGAACTGACCGCCTTGCTGCAACAGATCTTTGAGCGTCACGGCACCTCCCGGGCCGTGGCGCAGGTATTGGCAGACAACTGCGCCCGGGCTCAGCGCGATGGTTCCTACAGCCACGGGGTGTTCCGTATCCCGGGTTACCTGGCTTCCCTGGCAAGTAACTGGGTCGACGGCCAGGCCGTGCCGCAGGTTGAAGACGTGGCCTCGGGCTTTATCCGCGTCGATGCGGCCAACGGCTTTGCCCAGCCGGCGTTGGCAGCGGCGCGTGAATTGTTGGTGGAAAAGGCCCGCAGTGCCGGGATTGCAGTGCTGGCGATCCGCAACTCCCATCACTTTGCGGCGCTCTGGCCCGATGTCGAGCCGTTTGCCGAAGAAGGCCTGGTGGCATTGAGCGTGGTCAACAGCATGACCTGCGTGGTGCCCCATGGTGCGCAAAAGCCGCTGTTCGGTACCAACCCCATTGCCTTCGCCGCCCCCTGTGCCGGCGGCCACCCGATCGTCTTTGACCTGGCCACCAGTGCCATTGCCCACGGCGATGTACAAATTGCCGCGCGCAAGGACCACAGCCTGCCGGCCGGCATGGGGGTGGACAAGCATGGCGAGCCGACGCAAAACCCGAAAGAGATTCTGGACGGAGGTGCCTTGCTGCCCTTCGGCGGGCATAAAGGTTCGGCGCTGTCGATGATGGTCGAACTGCTGGCGGCAGCGTTGACCGGTGGCAACTTCTCGTTCGAGTTCGACTGGAAGCAACACCCCGGTGCGCAAACCCCCTGGACCGGACAACTGTTGATCGTCATCGACCCGACCAAGTCCGGCGGTAACAGCTTCGCCCAGCGCAGCGCAGAACTGGTGCGCCAGATGCATGCCGTGGGTCTTGAGCGTATGCCGGGTGACCGGCGCTTTATCGAGCGCGCCAAATCGGTGGGCGAAGGGATCCCGATGGCTGCCGAAGAACTGGCCAGATTGCGCGCACTGGCGCAGTAATACCCCGCACCCCCAAACCCCGTAGGAGCGAGCTCTTGGTCGTTACGACCCAAAAGCTCGCTCCTGCATCCTGCATATAGATACAGCTGACAAGCATCAACACCTCCCTTGCGCCACGGGCCTATGCTGCACAGGACTTCAAGCATAAGGAACTGGCCATGAATGCCCCTGCAACCACCCCGGAGCCTGTAACGGCGAAAGCAAAACTGCCCATAGGCCTGGTGATTGCGGTCCTGGTGATGATAGGTATTTTGCTGCTGCCATTGCCTGCCGATCTACCGGTTGCCGGCCACCGCATGCTGGCGATTCTGGCGTTTGCCGTGGTGGTGTGGATCACCGAGGCGGTGTCCTATGAAGCCAGCGCCATCATGATCACGTCGCTGATGGCGTTTCTGATTGGCATGGCGCCCACCCTGCAAGACCCGTCGCAGCTTTACGGCACTTCTGCCGGCATCACCATGGCCCTGACCGGTTTCTCCAATGCCGCGCTGGCGCTGGTGGCCGGTGCGCTGTTTATCGCGGCGGCCATGACCCATACCGGGCTGGACCGGCGTATTGCCCTGGTCACCCTGTCACGTATCGGTACCAGCACCCGACGCATCCTGCTGGGGGCGATTGCGGTCACCATCCTGCTCAGCCTGGTGGTACCCAGCGCCACGGCCCGCAGCGCTTGTGTGGTGCCGATCATGATGGGGGTGATCTTGGCGTTTGGCGTGGACAAGCGCTCGAATATCGCAGCAGGAATCATGATTGTGGTGGCCCAGGGCACCAGTATCTGGAACGTCGGGATTCAAACCGCAGCAGCGCAGAACCTGCTGACCGTGGGTTTTATGGACAAGATGCTGGGCGCGCGGGTGAACTGGCTCGACTGGCTGATTGCCGGGGCGCCCTGGGCCATCATCATGTCGGGGGTGTTGCTGTTTGTGGTGCTCAAGTTGCTGCCTCCCGAAAGCGACAGCATTCCCGGCGGCAAAGAAGCGGTCGAAAAGTCCCTGGCCGAACTGGGGCCGATGACCGGGCCACAGAAACGTCTGATGGCGGTCTCTGTGGCCTTGCTGCTGGCTTGGGCCACCGAAGGCAAGCTGCACAGTTTCGACACCACCTCGACCACCTACGCCGGGTTGGTGTTTTTGCTGTTGCCGCGTTTTGGAGTGATGACCTGGAAAGACGTGCAGTCGCGAATCCCCTGGGGCACGGTGATTGTATTCGGGGTCGGGATCAGTCTTGGTACCGCCTTGCTCACCACCCAGGCCGGGCAATGGCTGGGGGCGCAGGTGGTGAACCACACCGGGCTGGATCAAGTGGGACCGCTGGGGATCTTTGCGATTCTGGGGGCGTTCCTGATTTTGATTCACCTGGGGTTTGCCAGTGCGACTGCGTTGACCTCGGCCTTGCTGCCGATTCTGATTGCAGTGCTGCAAACCTTGCCGGGTGAATTCAACCGGTTGGGCATGACCATGCTTTTGGGCTTTGTGGTCAGCTACGGGTTTATCCTGCCGATCAACGCTCCGCAAAACATGGTGTGCCTGGGCACGCAAACCTTCACCGCCAAACAATTCGCCAAGGTCGGGCTGATCGTCACGGCGGTGGGTTATTTGCTGATGCTGCTGTTTGGCGCAACCTACTGGAGCTGGCTGGGCTGGATGTAAGCAGAAGCGAGCTCACCTGTAGGAGCGAGCTTGCTCGCGAGCTCTTCTTCGCGACGCCCAAAACATCGCGAGACAAGCTCGCTCCCCCAGGCCCGGGTTAGTTTCCGCCTTCGCTGCGTCCGCCGCTGCTGACTTCGGGCGGTACATCTTCGCCCGCTATGCGCTTGCGGAACAGCGAGGTGCGCGCCAGCAGCAAGGTGGTCACCGGTACGGTAATCGCCAGCAAAATCGGGATCAGCCAGGCGTGCAGCACTGGTGTCGATTTGAGTGCCGAGAAGTACAGGATCGACGCCAGTGCCACGCACCACGCACCCAGGGTCGAGGCCAGTGCCGGCGGGTGCATGCGCTGGAAAAAGTCTTTCAGGCGCAGCAGCCCGATAGCACCGCACAAGGCAAACAGGCTGCTCAGAACCAGCAGCACTGCCACCGGTATTTCGATCCAGAGCGATAACTCGCTGACTGAATTCATTCGATCACCTCGCCACGCAGCAGGAATTTGGCCAGTGCAAAAGAGCCGACAAAGCCGAACAGGGCAATCAGCAGTGCGCCCTCAAAGTAGGTGTCACTGGCATAACGGATACCCAGTACCAGCATCACCAGCATGGCGAGGATATACAGGTAGTCCAGCGCCAGAACCCGGTCCTGGGCCGACGGCCCCTTGAACAGCCGGATCACGGTCAGGACCATCGCCAGGCTGAACAGGAACAGGCTGGTGAGGATGGCATTGGAGAGCAGGGCACTCATTCAAAGATCTCCATCAGGGGGCGTTCGTAGGTGTCTTTGAAATGCCGGATAAACTGCGCTTCGTCATCCAGGTCGAACACATGCAGCAGCAGTACGCTGCGGTCCAGCGCCAGCTCCGACCAGATAGTGCCGGGCACCACGGTGGTAATCATCGACAAGGCGGCCAGGCCGTTGGCATCGCGCAGATCCAGGGGGATCTTGATGAAGCGTGAGCGGGGCGGTTTCTTGCCGGCCATGAGCACGCCCCGGGCGACTGCGATATTGGATGCCACCACATCGCGGCCCACCACAAAGAACAGCTTGATGACCACGCCGGGCCGGCGAATATGGATGGGCAGCGGCCGCAGGGGCGCGAACATCAACGGGGCCAGAAAGCCCAGCGCAGCACCAAGCAGCAGATTGCCGGCGCTCAATGACAGGTTGAGCACCAGCCACAGCAGCCACAGCGCAAGTGACAGCCAGGGAGCCGGAAACAGGCGCTTCATGGTTGTACCTCCTGTAGCGCCGCTTTGGCTTCGGGGCCGGGTACCGGGCGGGTGCCGATAACGGCCATCACATAGCGCTCGGGATTGTTCAGGGTGTCAGCGGCATCATGGGTATAACGCAATACGGGCTCGGCCTTGAACGTCAGGACCACACAGAGTCCGATCAACAACACGATGGGCAGGTATTCGAAGCGACGCAGCAGCGGCGACGGGCGCTCGATGGGTGTCCAGAAGCGCTGGATACCCATGCGCGCGAAGGCAATCAAAGAGGCCAGACCCGAGAAAATCAGCAGCGCAAACAGGCCCCAGGCAGCGGTCGAGACTGGAGCGTCAGCGGTGTTGCCCAGGCCCGCCGGGTTAAGCAGGGCATTGAGCAGGCCGAGCTTGCCGATGAACCCGGACAGCGGCGGCATGCCGATAATCAACAGGGCACAGGCGATAAAGCTCAGGCCCAGGAAGGCCATGGTCCAGGGAATGATTTGGCCGACCACGGCTTTTTGCTCGTCATCCAGATTGGTGCCCCGCGGCGGATTCAACGACTCCATCAGGGCGGGCAGTTGCCCGGCATCGTCCTCAAGCAGCATCTCGTTGGAGGAGCGCGAGCGTTCGATCAGCTCGGCCAGCAGGAACAAGGCGCACAAGGCAAGGGAGGAGCTGACCAGATAGAACAGCGCGGCAGCGGTCAGGTTGGGTTGGGCGAAACCCACGGCCGACAGCAGGATGCCCGCCGACACCAGAATGCTCAGGCTGGCCATCCGCTCAAGGCGTTGGGCGGCCAGTATGGCAATGGCAGCACAGACGATGGTCGCCATGCCGCCGTATATCAGCCAGTCACCGGCAAAGTAGGCCGACGCTCCGGCCTGACCGGAAAACAGCAGGGTCCACAAGCGCAGAACCGTGTAAATGCCGACTTTGGTCATGATCGCGAACAGGGCGGCGACCGGGGCACTGGCTGCCGAGTAGGCCGGAACCAGCCAGAAGTTCAGCGGCCACATGCCGGCCTTGGCCAGAAAGGCGATGGCCAGAATGGCGGCGCCGGCATGCAGCAAGCCGCGGTCTGCCTCGGGCACCAGCGGGATTTTCAGCGCCAGATCGGCCATGTTCAGGGTGCCGGTGACGCCATAAATCAATGCCGCACCGATCAGGAACAGGGATGACGCCAGCAGGTTGATCGAGATGTAGTGCAGGCCCGCAGACACCCGGGCCTTGCCGGAGCCGTGGAGCATCAGTCCGTAGGAGGCGGCCAGCAATACTTCGAAAAACACGAACAGGTTGAAGATGTCGGCGGTCAGGAAGGCACCGTACAGGCCCATCAGCTGGATCTGGAACAGTGCGTGAAAGCTGGCCCCGGCGCGGTCCCAGCGGGCCATGGCGAACAGCAGCGCGCAGCTGGCGATGATGCCGGTCAACACCAGCATCAGCGCCGACAGGCGATCAACCACCAGGGCGATCCCGAACGGTACTTGCCAGTTGCTGGGCAGGTACACGCCAATCGCTGACGGCAGCGGTTGCTGCTGGGTCCATAACAACAACAGCACGGAGATGCCCAGGCCCATAAAAGTCGAGATCAGGTTGATCCGGGCTTTGAGCGGGCGGCGTTTTTCTCCCAGCAACAGCATGCAGGCTGCGGTGAGCAGCGGTAACAGAATGGGCGCGACGATCAGATGCGGCATCAAATTCATTCTTTAGGCTCCCGGCCATCGACGTGGTCGGTACCGGTCAGGCCCCGGGAGGCCAGCAAGACCACCAGAAACAGGGCGGTCATGGCAAAGCTGATGACGATTGCGGTGAGTACCAGGGCCTGGGGCAACGGGTCTGTGTAGTTGAGCAGGTCCTGGGGCACACCGTCCTTGATCACCGGCTCCTTGCCGATAAACAGGCTGCCCATGCTGAAAATGAACAGGTTGACCCCGTACGACAGCAGGCACAGGCCCATGACCACCTGGAAGGTCCGCGGGCGCAGCACCAGCCAGGTTCCGGACGCGGCGAGTACGCCGATTGCGATAGCGATGACTTCTTCCATCAGGCAGCTCCCGTCCTGGGTTGAGTGGCGGGTTGAGAGGCAGGCTGATTGCTCGGGCGATGGGCCCGGACCGACTGGTGAGCCAGTGCCGTGAGGATCAGCAGCGTGGCGCCGACCACGACGGCATAAACGCCGATATCAAAGAACAGGGCGCTGGCGATATGGATGTCACCCAGCAGCGGCAAGCTGAAGTGTGCCGTGTGGGTGGTCAGGAACGGATAGCCCAGAGGAATTGCGCCGAGCCCGGTGAGGGTGGCGCACAACAGGCCGGTGCCCATCCAGCGCAGCGGCCGCAGGCTCATTTGCGCCTCGACCCACTGGGTGCCAGCCACCATGTATTGCAAGATGAACGCCACGGACATCACCAGGCCGGCAACAAAGCCGCCGCCCGGCTGATTGTGGCCGCGCATGAACAGATACATCGACACCACGAAGGCAATCGGCAACAGCAGGCGCACCAGCACCGCGGGCACCATCATGAAGCCCAGGGCGGTGTCGCTGGCACTGCGCGGGTTGACCAGATCGGTCATTACGTCCTTGGCCAGCAGACGCTGCTGGGAAGGCAGCTGCATGCTCTCTTTGGGCGGGCGGAAGCGACGCAGCAGGGCAAAAACAGTGAGTGCCACGGCTGCCAGCACGGTGATTTCACCCAGGGTGTCGAAGCCCCGGAAATCCACCAGCATCACATTCACCACATTGCTTCCACCGCCATCCGGCAAAGCCCGGCTCAGGTAGAAAGACGACGTGTCGTTCGGGGTCTGGCGGGTGAGCATGGCGTAGGACAGCACGGCCATACCGCCGCCGACTGCGGCCGATAGCAGCAAGTCACGCAAACGGCGGATCTGCGCTTTGCGCAATGTCCCCGGTAGTGGCGAGACTTCTTCTATCCGCCGCGGCAACCAGCGCAACCCGAGCAGGATAAGGACCGTGGTGACCACTTCGACAACCAGCTGGGTCAGCGCCAGGTCAGGTGCGGAGAACCAGACAAAGGTCACACAGGTCATCAGGCCGCACACGCTGACCATGGTCAGGGCTGCCAGACGGTGGTATTTGGCTTGCCAGGCGGCGCCCAGGGCGCAGGCTATTGCCAGCAGCCAGAGGGTCACGAATACAGTCGACCCCGGTATTTTCGGCCGGTCGCCCCAGCTCAGGCCGCTGTAGAGCATCGGAATCAGGCCCGCGATCACGGCAGCCAGAATCAACACGAACAGCTGGGTTTGCAGGCGCTGAGTGCTGATGCGTCGCTCAATGCGGCGCGCCCAGCGCATGATCACCACCAGGCAGCGCTCGAAGAAACGCTTGCCATTGAAATACGTGATTAGCGGCGGCAGCGGATAACGGCCGAGTTTGAGCTGTTTACGCAGCACCACATACAGCAGGATGCCGCAGGACATTGCGATCAAGCTCATGATCATCGGTGCATTCAGGCCGTGCCAGATCGCCAGGCTGTATTCAGGCAGTTCGCCGCCCACCACCGGTTGCGCGGCAGCCGCCAGCAACGGGCCGACGGTTTGTGCCGGGAAGATCCCGACCATCAGACAGGTGAACACCAGCAGCTCCACCGGGGCCCGCATCCAGCGTGGCGGCTCGTGGGGAGTCAGGGGCAGGTCGGTGGGAGGCGGACCGAAAAACACATCAACGGTAAAGCGCAGGGCATAGGCCACGCTGAATGTACCGGCGATGGTTGCGATTACGGGCAGGGCAATCTCAACCCAGGCCGTGGAGTTGATGAACACGGTTTCGGCGAAGAACATCTCTTTGGACAGAAACCCGTTAAGCAGTGGTACACCTGCCATCGAGGCGCTGGCCACCATGGCCAGGGTCGCGGTATAGGGCATGAGTCTGAACAGGCCGCTGAGCTTGCGAATATCCCGAGTACCACTTTCGTGGTCGATGATGCCTGCCGCCATGAACAGCGACGCCTTGAAGGTCGCATGGTTGAGAATGTGGAACACCGCAGCGACCGCCGCCAGTGGGCTGTTGAGGCCCAGCAGCAGGGTAATCAGGCCAAGGTGGCTGATGGTTGAATAGGCCAGCAAGCCTTTAAGGTCGTTTTGAAACATCGCGCAGTAGGCGCCCAGCACCAGGGTGCAGGCCCCGGCGCCGCTGACAATCCAGAACCACTCTTCACTGCCCGACAGCGAGGGCCAGAGCCGGGCGAGCAGGAACACCCCGGCCTTGACCATGGTTGCCGAGTGCAGATAAGCCGAAACCGGAGTGGGTGCTGCCATCGCGTGGGGCAGCCAGAAGTGAAACGGGAATTGCGCACTTTTACTCAGGGCGCCGATCAGGATAAGCGGGAGCAGAACGGGATACAGGCTGTGGGCGCGAATCTTGTCGCCGGCGACCAGCACTGCATCCAGATCGTAGCTGCCGACGACATGGCCAAGCAGCATGACCCCCGCCAGCAAGCACAATCCGCCCGCACCGGTAACCATCAGCGCCATATAGGCGCCGCGTCGGGCATCTGAGCGGTGGTGCCAATATCCAATCAGCAAGAAAGAGAAGAGGCTGGTGAGCTCCCAGAAAAACACCATCTGGATCAGGTTGCCGGACACCACCAGGCCGAGCATGGCGCCCATGAACGCCAGGAAAAAAGCAAAGAAGCGCGGCACCGGGTCTTCGGGTGACATGTAATAACGGGCGTACAGCGACACCAGCGTGCCGATGCCCAGCACCAGAATCGAGAACAGCCAGGCGAAACCGTCCAGCCGCAGCACAAAATTCAGGCCGAGACTGGGCAGCCACATGAACTCTTCGCGAATCACCCCGCCATGGGCAATTTGCGGATAGAGCAGGGCTACTTGAATGGTACCGATCAGAGCAATCAGACCGGCCAGCAGTGATGCACTGTTACGTGCGTTGTGCGGCAAAACAGCCGCCAGACAGCTGCCGATAAATGGCAGAAGCAGTAGAACTATCAGGGACATAGGCTTCTAATCTGCAGGAGTTTGTGAGCGATCATACGTGGCGACTTGTATATCACCAACAAAGAAGCTGTAGATGAATCCTACAAAATGTGTGCAAACGCAAGTGGCGCGGCGCGGCATCTTCCCTGTATGAACACTCCAGAGTGTGAGTCTTTGCTTTCAGTATCAGCGCGTGCGCTTCAGTCGCATGCTTCATTGCCTTGCTTGTCTTCCAACGGGTCGGGCGCTTTACCCTTTGTTTTTAACTCACTGACGATCACCGCTGCAACAATCAATACCGCACCCAACAAGGCGATACCCGGCAAACGCTCCCCGGCCAGACGTCCGGCGATGCCGGCCCACACCGGTTCACCTGCATAAATGAGCGTGGCGCGGGTGGGGGAAACGCTCTTCTGGGCCCAGTTCATTGCTACCTGAATTACCGCACTTGCAGCGCCCAAGCCTATGGCGCTGGCTAACAAAAGCCATGAGAAATCGGGAGCGGTCTCACCGGTAGGAATAGTCATCAGGAAAGCCAGAATCGACGCAGTACTGAGTTGCACCACCGTGACCCGTCGAACATCGACTTTGCCAGCATAGGCGCTGATCAGGATTATTTCTGCCGCTATGGCGATGGCGCTGATCAGTGTCGCGATCTCGCCAGGGCTGAAGTCAAGGGACGCACCGCTCGGGCCTGACAGCAGCATCAGCCCGGTGAACGCCAGGACAATACCCAGACTTGGCATCAGCCCGGGTCGGCGTCCCAGCACCAACCACTGCAGCAGCGGTACGAAAGGTACATACAACGCTGTAATAAAAGCCGACTGACTACTGGGAATAGTCTGCAGGCCAATGGTCTGCAAGCCATAACCGAGCATGATAGACACCCCGATAAACACCCCGGCCTTGAGTTCAAACAGGGTAATGCCGCGCAGACTGCGAATTGAAAACAGAGAAACAATCAGCGCTGCGGCAGCAAAGCGCAGCCCCACAAAAAACATCGGTCCGCTGGACGTCAGTGCATGCTGCACTAATAGAAAAGTGACGCCCCAAACCATGGTAATCAGCACCAGCACACATTCGGCCTTGCTGAAACGGGAGGTCAAAGACATCAATTTTGAAGGTTTCAACGTTGTCATAGCCTTGCACGCTGCCGGAAGAGAGACGCACAATGCGTCAAAGCTGAGCAGTATACTGCGCAGTCCCACAAGGTGAGCAATATAGTGCCCAAAGAAAATTCACAACGTGCGTCGGTGTTACAACACGTCAGCCAGAACGTCCGGCGCCTGAGGCTGGTCGCACACCTCAGCCAAAGTGCACTGGCCGAGCTGTCGGGAGTAAGTCGGCGGATGCTGGTAGCTATAGAGGCGGGCGAAAAGAACGTCAGCCTCAGCACCCTGGACCGGGTCGCCGAAGCGCTCAATGTTGCTTTCAGCGACTTGATCCAGGCGCCGGGCTCTGCCGACCCGAGCCGCATCAATGAAGTGGCCTGGACAGGTACCGCCCCGGGAAGCAAGGCCGTGTTATTAGCCAAGGCTGTAGCTTCAAGAGAAGTAGAGCTGTGGGAATGGACGCTGGAACCGGGCGAGGAATACCAGTCCCAAGCCGATGCCGAGGGTTGGAGTGAACAGTTGTACGTATTCGAAGGGTGTTTGACCCTGGTCATAAGCGAACAGGCATTATGTTTCAGCGCTGGAGAGTTCTACATGTACGCCAGCAACAAACCGCACTCCTACAGAAACGAAGGCGACGTGGTTGTGCGCTTTATCCGTAACGTAGTGATATGAGCGCAGGCGTCGGGCGAGCCATGGCGAGGGCTGGTCAATTAACTAAAAATTATTAGAATTCAGGGGGTTGCCAGCTTCGATCTTCTAGTACATAATGCGCGCCATCAGCTCGGGGCAACAACCTGAATCGCTGAAGAATCAAATGCTTGTAGCGATAAAATCGCAGCAGCAACCTTTGTATTTGATGTTTCTCATGAAGCGTCACGCACAATTGGCCGAATAGCAAAATGGTTATGCAGCGGATTGCAAATCCGCCCACGCCGGTTCGATTCCGGCTTCGGCCTCCACATTTGAAAGCCTCGCAGATCTTGGTCTGCGGGGTTTTTTATTGGCCGCAGGAAAGTGAAGTGTTGCATAACTATTTCACTTTGCGGGCTTGGCGACTGCTCCGATACGCCGGTAAACCCGTTCCGTAATCCCTTCTTTTGAGTTCCCAAGAAGCGCGCTCGCCTCCGAAATATCTGCAACTCCCGACGCAGCCTTTGGCCTGATATCACGAAACTGCGCAGTACGAGTGAGGGCTGAAGAAGTTGACCGAGCCCTGACCGATGAACAAACCCAACAGGCACGCCTGCGTGATCGCCTTGTTACTGCTGACCTGCGGCTGTCAGTCCTGCTCGACGCCATAGGCTCAAATGGTAGTGGAGGAGTGCAAGCCACCACCGGCGCCGGCGGCGTTATGGTAGTCAGCAAGCGGCCAATAGCTGGCCCGCAAATGTATTTACAGCGGCCTTTCAGAAGCAGCTGGGAGTCAAGTCCATGCAATTACGTAAAAGGTCTAACCGGCACTGTGCTGAGTCAGTCCGAGGCCGGTTAGTTCCTTCCTGTGTTTGCGGCCTGGGGCACAGGAATAGTGCACAAGGCTTCTGTGTGCATGGTCCGAAAACTGGAGACTCAAATCAGCAGGCGGGGTTCCAGGTCCAACCCAATTGAACGGCTCATTGCTTAACTTGGTAGTAGCGGGCAGGGATCCCCCAGATCACCAGTACAGTGGCCAGTACACAGACGGCACTGAGCATGTACAGGGCAGGCGTTGCACTACCCGTCAGGTCTTTGATCCGCCCTACCATGAAGGGGGCGATAATTCCGCCCAATTGGCCCAATGAGTTGATCAAGGCGATCCCGGCTGCGGCCGCCAGCCCGGTGAGAAAACGCGGTGGAATGGTCCAGAAAATCGGCATCCAGGCAATGATCCCGGTGAGAATCATGCTCATCCCAGCCATCAGGGGCAACAGCTGACCAGGAAACCAAGCGCAGAGTAAATAACCCCCAGCAGTCAATGACGCGCAACCGGCCATATGCCAGCGACGTTCGCCACGTTTGTCCGAGCTGCTGCCAATCAGCAGGTTTCCTACCGCCGCGATCAGATACGGGATCATAGTCAACAAGCCAATATCGAAGGTATCCGCCACCCCGGCGCTTTTGATCAATTGCGGCATCCAGAACAATAAGCCGGTCAAGGCCATGACCAGGCAAAGGTAAATGGCCGACATCACGTAGGTGACCGGGTGCTTCCAGATATCCGAAAAGCGGCTGGAGGAATCAGGTTTGGGCTCGCTCGCCATACGCGCAAGCAGCACGCGCTTTTCGTCTGCCGTTAGCCACGACGCATCTTCGATCTTGTCACTCAACAGCCACAGCACCACAACGCCCAGTACTATCGAAGGCAAACCTTCAAGCAGGAACAGCCACTTCCACCCTGCCATGCCATACATCCCGTCGAAATGCCCCAGAATGAAGCCCGCCAAGGGGCCTCCGACGATTCCGCACAGGCAGATCGAGCTCTTGAAATAGGCATTGACCCGACCCCGGCGATTACCTGGATACCACTGGGTAAAGTAGTACAGTACGCCCGGCACAAACCCTGCTTCCATTACACCAATAAGAAAACGCAGGGTATAGAACCAGAACTCGTCGCTCACAAACATCATGCACGCCGAGGCAATGCCCCAACTCACCATGATCCTCGCAATCCAGACCCGGGCACCGATCTTGTGAAGCAGAATATTGCTCGGTACTTCAAACAGAAAGTAGCCGACAAAAAACAGGCTCGCGCCAAGACCATAAACGGTGTCGCTGAATCCCAAATCACTTTGCATCTGTAATTTGGCGAAGCTGATATTGACGCGATCCAGGTAAGCAAACAGGAAACAAATAATAAACAGCGGTATGATCCGCCAGTTCACTTTGCGGTATAGGACATCGTCCAGCAATTCGACCCGCGATTGCGCGGTCGAGAGGGTTTCAGCAGTCATGGTGCACCTATTGGTTATTGTTTTTAAGGTGTTGCACAGAGCATGAGAGTGCCACTGCACCTGCCTTTACGCGCAAAGCGACAGGTGCCCTTGTAGAAACATTCCGAACGATCGCCGGCCTTGTCTGCCTTCGTGCGACCACCTTTAACCCCCCCACTGAAAAAATCTTAGGGTTGTGGGTCGGACCGCCTGATCGTCAACTTTCTGCTGGTGAATTTGGTCTCGGGTGGCAGCGCTATCCAAGTAACCCGAACTTTGCCATCCAAGTAACCGAACTTTGCCCGATTGTTGCAGGCGGTTCTTCAGAAACCGCGTGGGCGTTACTGTATTTTTTCCAAAGGCTGCTGCCTAATGACACTTGCTGATTGAGTGATAACTTTTAGTCATCCCCGATGCTGTCATCCTGGATAACCATAATGTTTGGACAAGTAGGAGTCCTGTTACAAGGGGAGGGTGGTGTCGACCTGTCTTGTAGTCCGGTCAGGCTGCTTTCGGCCGATCCTGTTGTAAAGTCGGCCTTGGGTTCCACGGCAGAGGCGTATGCAATCCGAGATTGAAGTCCTTACTTTTGGCTGAGGCTCTCAGCCTCAGATTTCTCGTAGCCCCGTGCAGAAACGGAGTTGTCACCGGTCGATTTCCGGGCAGTTTGAGCGGTGCAACTTTTTCAACACTATCGGCCATGAGCAGGCATCAGCGAACGCTGATGCTAAGCGTCCTTTTTCAGGCGCGCGAACACCTCATCACATGCCTCCCTCCAAGCCAGCATTGCCCCATTCTTTCGAAGCTTTTCTAACCCGGCGTAAGTGTAGGTACCAGGTGTTGCGATACTACCGCCCAGAACTTCCAGGCTGACGTCAGGTTGGTGCCGTGCACTGGACAGACAATCCTGCATATTGCCCATCACCAACTGTGCTGCCTGTTCATGGGAGAGGCCCTTCCCGGTAAACCACTCCTGAAGATCACCGAGGAAGAAATAAAACCAGCCGTTCATGCACGCCGCAACGGTGGCGAGCTCAAATGCGTCCTCCTGGTCGATCACGACCAATGATCCAAGGGCGCCGAGCAAGCTCTCATGAGGCTGGCCGCCTGGGGTCAAGACAACAGTTGATTGGTTGATCTGAGCGGCATAGGACAGCATCGCCCGTACGTGCCGAGCTTTGGGAAAGCTTTGTTCCAGCTCGCTGATACTCATACCCGCTACGAGTGAAACCAGCGTCTGTTCGGGCTTGAGTCGTACCTCATTGGCAAGTTGCTCAACAGCATCGGGTCGCACGCCCAGAAATAACAGGTCGCTGTCATCGACCACACCCTGGTTGTTCTGCGCAATCTCACAGGCCCAGAGCCTGCATAGCTCTCGGGCACGATCATTATTGCGCGGTGAAAGCAAAACCCTCCCGGAAAACCCGCTTCGGCGCAAACCAATAACGATCTTCTCCGTCAGTTCGCCAACACCCAGAATTCCAATGTTCAGCACGCTGCCTTCTCCTGTGTTGAGCAAATAGAGAGTGTCTCACGATAACTGGGTGGCAGCCTGTCCCGGAGGGCCAGTCGACCCAAAGCCTCCATCCCTGGCCAATCATGAAACGCTGCCCAGAGCACCTGGATATCTTCAGCCCTCTGCCGCTGACCTCGTACTCAAGCAAAATTACAGCTTCACCCAAGCCAGTCGCTCACTCGGCATGGGCGAGTCGTCTCTGCGGGGAGCGGATCCGGGCTTGTCGGCATTACTGGGTTGCACTCGCGCAGCCGCAGCGATCGCATGCTTAACCCCGCCTGCGACAACGGTATTCAAGGTCTGATCCAGAACAGGTACACGCGGTGCCTGACCGGCCCTTTCGCCTGCGGGCGCCAAGTCTCTGGCCGCGCATTCTGTGGTCGTGCGCTAAGTCCTTGATTTATAAATCACTACTTGTTTCTGAATGTTTCAGGTGGTTGTGCGGTCATTATCGCCATGTTTGAGAGATTAGTAGTGCCAAACGGATTTTTACCGAGGTTTATCACTGGATATATCGGCTTATATGGTGAAAAAAGCTGCCTGACAGTTCTTATACTGCGGGCGGCGTCCGTACACCCGGGCAGCACAACAAATCGCACTGATTTGCGCTGCTGCCCAGAGCGAGTCGTTCCATGGAAAGAAGAGGCCGGCACTGCATCTCTATTCCCATGCATCTAATAAGTCTAAGAATGAGAAATAGTTTAATGAATAAACAATCGATCCAGATTGCCCTTGCTTACATGTCCGTCGTGATTGGTGGTGGTTTTGCCTCCGGGCAGGAGGTACTCCAGTTTTTCACCGGCTATGGGCTTATAGGTATTGTCGGCACTCTGGTCAGCGGCCTGATGTTTGCCTTCCTCGGCATGCAGATCGCTCGAATGAGCTCGAAGATGCAGGCGAGCTCGCACAAGGAGGTTCTCTACATTCTGTTCGGTGCGCGCATCGGCCTGGTCGTCGATGTGGTGCTGTCCTTCTTCCTGTACGGCGTCGGTGTAGTGATGCTGGCCGGCAGCGGTTCGATCTTTGCCCAGCAGTACGATCTGCCGCCCTTGTTCGGTGGCGTATTGATGACGGTATTGGTGATCGCCACGTTGTGCATGAACGTGAAGCGCATCATCGACCTGATCAGCGCGGTAATGCCTTTCCTGTTGGCGATGGTGCTTATCATCACCACTTACTCGATCTTCAGTTACAACGCCCCGATCGAGACCCTCGACGCGGTTGCCCGTGAGAACAACGAAACAGTTTCTGGCAATTGGTTTGTGGGCGCCTTGCTGTACGCGTCTTTCAACATCGCCGTAGGCTTCCCGATGCTGGCTGTCATTGGTGGCATGACCAAGCAACCCAAGGCTGCCGCACTGGGTGGCGTACTCGGTGGTCTCGGTCTGGGTGCGTTGATCCTGCTGTTGAACATCGGCCTGTTTGCCAACATCAACCAGCTGGAAGGCATCGAAATGCCTTCCCTGGCACTGGCAGGGCGTATCTCGCCGATCCTTTCGGTGGTGATGTCGGTGGCACTGGTTTGCATGGTCTACAGCACAGCGGTGGGGATGTTCTTTGCATTCAGCGCCCGCTTCGCCAAGCCTGAAACCAGCCGCTTCAAGTTGATTAGCGCAGTCACGGTATGCATAGGCCTGGCCTTGAGCCTGGGTGGCTTCAGCAAGCTGGTAGGCACTGTCTACCCACTGTTGGGCTATGTCGGCTTCGCCCTGATTCTCGCTATTTGCTTCAACTGGCTACGCAGCCGCTCCATTGCCAAGGCGCAAAAAGCTGCGCTGGAAGCTGTTTCCTGACCCTTGAACCTGTGGGCAATCGTTCGCAGGCACGGCAGTAGATCCAGCGCTGACCCTTTGATTGAACCCCGCCTCGAGCGGGGTTTTTATTGCCTGGAGATTTCCAAAGGCCGACATCGCCATTTTTCCACCCTGCGAATACCACGTCTAAGACCTGCAGGCGGCCGGGCACTGTATTTACTGCATTCGATGGAAATACTTAATGGCATTAATGGCGACCTGCAGGCTATGTGTCGCGTTGTGCAAAACCCTCAGAAAGAACTTGTCCGCCAATTCACTAAATGAATCAAAGAACATTAAGTTGAAGTATTGTCGATCCACTATATGTTCCAGGCGGTTTACGCCCCTTGTAAGAAGCCTTTATCCATACCGGGCTGGAACCTCGAACATCGAGTGTTGCAGAAGAACCGCCGTCGGCGATACCCAGTACAACTGTACCCGCGCCTGTCAAATCTACTTCTCCCTGATTGGGGATCTGCAGGCTGACGGTAGTGTTTTCGCTGCACTCGATATAAGTATAAGCCCCGCCTGCATTAACTTCAGTGGTTGTACCCCTTAAATATATGCTGGTCGCAGTTGCTGAGCATGTGACTGGCGGTGGGATGGGAGGGGTCGTCGCAATATCGTATGAGAGCTGGAACCAACCATAGCTTCCGGGCTTCAAACAACGGAAGTCGAGAGACTCACGAGTTGTCACAGGTGCACTGACCCGATTTATGGAAGCACCCACCAGGCTTTGAAGTGTGGCTCTTGCCTCTGCTTCAGTACGGCATATGAAATTAAGACGAGGGCAACCTGATGTGCCAGCCGTGTTGCATTCAAAAAAAGCGTAGGGGCGCGAAAGTCTGAAGAACTGATAACCCGGCACGGGATTGTTACTATTAATATCCCTGATCTCACCACTCATGATGTCGATGGATAAGATGGTTCCGGTACATAAACCTGCTCTCATTGGTTTTCCACACCCAGGCCCTGTTTCAGACACCCGAATGATAGCTGCCGTTGACTGTAGAGGGGCGAGCAGCAGCATGATTAATACGGCATTCAGGATTGGTAGATACATGAGCTTCCTTGGTTTTTAAGCAATCGATAATCAGTGTTGCGTACCTGTTTAATAGTTCTCGGTGCCCTATCGAATTTCGAGTGGAATGTTGTTCAAATTTCAAATAGCAGTTTGCGCTGCGCTGATCAAACCGCGCTCAATATGTTGTCGAGATATCACGTCCGGCTCACCTTGCATGTCGCTCCGTAGCGGCAAGGGGCGGCTGCCAATTATACGAGTCAGGTGAGCACAAGGATCCGAGACAATTCTTTAGACAGGGCAAGGTATTTCTTGATTGACATAGGGAGCTACCGATCGTGCTTCAAACATCAGCATTGCAGAGGCTGTCTGAAAAAACCGGGTTCTGGCACTGCAGAACCAGGCGCGAAAGCGCCACTCTTTCACGAGTAGATCATTCGCCAAATTCTGCTCACCAACATAGCGCCTTGTCACAGCAGAATTTCGCTGTGCCTGCTGACTCCTGCCCGAAAGTCAGGGCTGTCCTGAATCAGGTTCTTGCGGTTGACCGGGAGCATGGGTATGGGTTTTGTATCCAGTTTTCGAATACAGCGATCGGCATCGGTTTAGCACACAAAAACCCCTGACCAAACTGGACTCCCATCCCATACAGCTGATCGTGCTGAGCTGCGGTTTCAATACCCTCCACTACCAGATGCATGCCCATTTCGGCGGCCAGCGCTACAGTGTGGCGAATGGCTGCAATGTACCGGCCGGGACCATCGATAAATCGGGTGAATTCTTCAGCCAGTTTGATTTCACTGAACGGTACCTGGCAAAGGCGCAAGAGTGACGAATAGCCCGTTCCGAAGTCATCAATTGACAGCCGTACACCTAAATGATGCAGGCGAATCAGTTGTTTAACGCTGGTAGCGCAAGCTTCGCCGGCCCCGTCCTCGGTGATTTCGAAGGTGAGGGACGAGAGTGGCAGCGCGTGCTGGCGCAAGCGGGTCTCCAGGCGTTCGATGAGTGCATCACTCATCAATTGATCAAGAGACAGGTTGAATGCCATGCCTATGAATCTGCCTTGTTCCAGTAGCTTTAGCTGAAAGGCCAGGCTCTGCTCCAACAATTCGAATAGCAGTGTATCGAGCCATTTTTCACGGGCCATCAGTGCAATGAAGGTTGCTGGATTGAGTACGCCATACAGAGGGTGATGCCAGCGTGCCAGGACTTCCACCGAGTCGACCTGACCAGTGTGCAAATCGAATTTGGGTTGTAGGTACGCATTGAACTCTCTGCGTAGAAGACCACGTTTTACCTCCCCGGCACTGGGCAGTCGGGCTGGTTTTTTCGGAGCGCTTGAACTGTCCGGCCGGTTTTGCAGAGCTTGCTTTGGTTGGTAGGTGTGGCTCGCAACGAGCGCGTGCAATGAGGTTTTTTGCATGGTGGGGCAGCCTGAATGGGTATGCCTCTGAGCCTAAGCGACCTCACCCTAGCGACACGAAAGACGAATCTGTATTTTTGCCGAGATTTTTCTGGAACTGCGCGCAGATAACTCTCGGCGCCAGCCCGGAACATCAGCTCGGTCGCAGTGCCTGGTTGATTGCCTCCAGTGACTGCATCAGGGTCGTCACAGCTTCAAGTGTATTAATGGACATCATTCCATCAGCGCACAGTTCTTCGACCTCAATGC
The DNA here is from genome assembly GCF_904067025.1 of Pseudomonas paraversuta. Classification (NCBI taxonomy): domain Bacteria; kingdom Pseudomonadati; phylum Pseudomonadota; class Gammaproteobacteria; order Pseudomonadales; family Pseudomonadaceae; genus Pseudomonas; species Pseudomonas paraversuta. Next base: position 2,885,658 of record NZ_CAJFDA010000001.1, on the reverse strand, counting down.
ATTGTTCCAGTAGTCCTGAGTGGTTGAGCATGTACGCGGTGCCTTTGAGCTTGTGCGCAACGCGTTCCATTTCCTTCAGGTCTTCCTTGTCCAATGCACGTTGCAAGGCTTCGAGTTCGCTGTTGTTGCTTTCGATCACCTGTTCGGCCAAGGCCGCGTGGATAGTGCTCGTCGACGACGGCAAATTTTTGAGTTGTTGCTCGTCTGTGTCGAGCTTGGGGATCCAGCGGTTCAGGTCGGCCAGGGTGATTGGCTTGGTCAGCGCATGATCCATACCGCTGGCCAGGCAGCGCTCAAGCGCTTCGCGTTGGGCATCGGCGGTCAGTCCAATGATGATGCACGGGCGAACGCCCCGGGATTGCTCCAGCCGGCGGATGCTTTGGGTCATTTCGATACCGCTCATCTGCGGCATGTTGGCATCGGTGAGCACAATGTCGATTTCATTTTCTTGCCACATCGCCAGGCCTTCAAGGCCATTGCTGGCGGTTACCACACGATGACCCAGGTAGGAGAGTTGCTGGTACAACAGGTACTGGCTCGGCAGGTGGTCCTCGACAATCAATAGGGTCAAGGCTACATCGAGGCTTTTGTCCGCAGTCGACCCGGACACCGGGGAAGTGACATGGGTCTCGGCACTGACGCACTCAAGCACTATGCTGAATGTCATCTGAGTGCCGAACTTCGTATCGCTTTCTACCTCCAGATGCCCCCCCATAAAGTTGCTTAGCTCTTTACAGATTGCCAGGCCCAGGCCAGCGCCAGCATTGGGATCGTTGATCGCATCCCGGGTAATAAAGAAGGGGTTGAATATCTGATCAATTTGCGCCGCCGGGATGCCAACCCCGGTGTCGCTCACGCTTATAACAACCTGTAGAGAGGTTTTGCTCGCGGGGCTGACCTGGCAACGAATTTCGATGCCACCCTGTTCGGTGAACTTGATCGCATTGCTCAGGAGGTTGGAGATGATTTGTTTGACCTTCAGCGCGTCCACCCAAACCAGCTCCGTGGCCAGCGGGGCGATGTCCAGGCGCAAGTACAAGCGTTTCTGCCGGGCCAGGCCGGAAAATACATTGCTTGTCGATTCCAGTAGTTCCTTAATGCGGGTGGGTTCAGGCGACAGGCTAAGCTTTCCTGATTCGATGCGCGATATGTCCAGAATGCTGCCGATCAGGGCTAACAGGTGATTCGCTGACTCGTAGGCTATGTGTACGGACTGCGTGTTGAGTTCGGCGTTGTCCTTGCGAGTGAGCACCAGTTCCAGCATGCCGATGATAGCGTTGAGGGGGGTGCGGATTTCGTGGCTCATGGTGGCCAGGAAGACTGATTTGCTTCGGCTGGCCTTTTCCGCGGACTCCTTGGCGACCTGCAGTTCGTCCAGCAGTAATTGTCGCTGCTCAAGGTCGTGACGTTTTCTCAGAATGCGACGGCGTTGAACCACAATCAGCAGGCCGGCTACCACCAGCAGGGCGCCCAATACCTCGAAAGATCTCCAGATACTAGAGGCGATTCCTTCCCAGTACTTTTCATCGGTAGCTGAATTGGCGCGCCAGAGTCCGATGATCTGCAGGTTCTTGCGCGGAGGGATTTCAATCATGGCCTTGTTGATGATCGAGATCAGTTCCGGATGGTTTCCAGGGGCGGCGAACACGATTTTTGCATCCTCAACATTGAGGATGCCGCCGATTTTCAGGCTTGATTCGTATTTGTAGGAGAGGTAGTAGCGCGCTACGTTGGCAGGTGCCAGGACAAAATCAGCTTTACCGTCACGGACAAGATTGAACGCCTCGCCCATGGTTTCGGTATTGACTATCCGTACATGGGGATATTGCCGGGCAATCAGCGCATTTTGCAGATAGCCTTTTGCAACTGCTACGGGTGCAGTGCTTTGTGCTTCCAGCTGAGCTTGATCATTGCGGCGCATCACAAACAGGTAGGGCGCGACAGCCAGAGTTCGGGTATGCAGATATGACAGTGAAGACTCACTGGGCTCTGTCAAGATGCCAAGACTTGCCTTGCCAGTGTTCAGCAAAGCGTTGACTTCGCTCAACGAGCTGACACGGATAATCTTGAGGTGAATATCGGTCTTTCGCCGAATGATGCCCAATAAATCTGAAGCAATGCCATTCAAGCGACCATTGCTGTTGAAAAAAGCGTAAGGGGCAAGATCTTCACTGATCGCAATGTTGACTACCCCGGCATTGCTGATCCAGGTGCGTTCCGCGTTGCTGAGGTGCAGGCGAAAATCACTTAGATCACCACTCTCAAAGTCGCCCCAGAAATACTGGGCATTGTTCATCTGGCGATGCGTGATACTTCCCAGCCCGCGGTTCAGGAGGCCAGCCAGTACCGGATTGTTGGCTGCAAGGGCAAAAGAAAGATCCACCTTGGGCAGGCGCGTGCTCTGGTTGATTTCAAACTGCACACTGAATAGCTGGCTGGACAGGTAGTAGGTCGAGAGCGTGTCACCGAGGTAGACGTCATTATCACCGGTCAGTACCGATGCCATCGCTGCAAGGGGGGTGGCATACATGATGAAAGCCCCCTGGCCGCCGTTGCGCCTGTACATCGAGAGCGCAGCGCTGTTGGCCACAGCGATGCGCAATTTGGGGTCACTGATGCTGTATTCGTGAAGATCCCCCCCGTCTGCGAAGAGGGCCAGCTCTGACTGCCCGTAAGGTGGCGTAAGTTGCACGCCAAAATGGCTGGCCTCCTGCGAGGTGGCGGTGGCCACCAGATCTATCTGCCCCTGACGCAGGGCGTCAAAGGCGGCATTGGCCGTGGTGAACGGGCGCACCTTGATCTCGATCGCCAGTTCGCTCTGCAAAGCAGCCAGGTAATCCGCGGTAAGTCCTTCAAAGCTATTGTGTTCACTAAAGATGCGGTACGGCGGCAAGGAATCACTGGTCACGCCGACTATCAGCGCTTGCTTTTGATCGAGCCAGGCCCGCTCAACATCGTCGGGCTGGACTTTAATGTTATCCAGTTGTTGTCGCGCGGTGGGCTGTAGATCGCCCGTTTCGGACCTGACCGGCATACAGGACAAAATAGTGAGTAGAACGAAGGCGCCGAGTCGGGATATTGTCGATTTCACGTCAAGGTCAAATAAGGTTGTGCTGTTTGGCAATGTTCGCCAACTCGACCACTGAGGTCACGCTGAGTTTCATCAGAAGGTTGACCTTGTGGCCGCTGACCGTCTTGCTACTAAGGTTGAGTTTGGCTGCGATGTCACGGTTGGAGTAGCCCTCGGCCAGCAACTTCAGGATCTGCATCTCGCGATCCGTAAGATTGCCCAGGTCGCCCGCGGCAACTGTTTGAGCACCGCCAGAGTAGATCGGCATGGCATCCCTTGGAAATAACACATAGCCATCGGCGATGGTATTGATCGCCTTGATCAGTTGGCTAATAGGTTCGTGTTTGCTCACAAATCCGCTCGCTCCGGCTTGAAAGCAGCGAGTGGCATAAGCCTCTTTCATCTGTGAGGTGAATACGAGCACCCGGGTATCGAGTTTTTCCCGGGCGATTCGTTGTAACACCGTAAGCCCGTCCATTTTTTCAAGACTTATATCCAGAATTACCAGGTCTGGCTTAAGGGAATCGATCATTTGCAAGGCATCGACCCCATCGGCCGTCTCGCCAACGGTCTCGAACCCGATCTCATCGAGAGCGTTACGGATGGCCATGCAAATAACCGGATGATCATCGACGATCAATACTGTCTTACTCATGAATCTTGACTCACCTGTGGGCATGCATCGGGAGGACAACTATGGCTGGCTACAGCAACCGCTCAACCCGCTCAGTCTGAACAAGACTTGGCTGAGCATTTTCGAATTTTCCGGGTATATAAAATATTACATTTTGTTACATGGGGGATTATTGCAGGAGCCGCCCCGATGGTCACCAAGCTTTGTGCTGCTGATCGGCGAGAGCATTCTTGCCTGCAAGCAAGATATTTCTGGCTGGCGCGCAGGCACCTTGAATGCATCAGCACGAGTCAGCGCAACAAAAGAAACTGTCCAGTAGACGCTAGCTGATTTGTGCCGGGACGCTATCTTTTCCCGGTGCAGGCTGCGCGCAAGGGTAGAGGCATTAAGACTGCGCCTGTAACAGTCCCCGCTTTGTCTATCGGGCATGCCGGGGCGCTCAATAAACGGTGCAGGGCGAAAGTCCGTGAGGCTTCACTTCTGGGGCTCTGCAAGCCGCCTCCGGCTCTGGTGTGTTTTATAATTTGCGCGAATGAGTTTATCAAAGCAGGTTGTTGTTTCGCCTCGCGATACCCTGGTTTAAAAGGGTTATATAAAAAGCGCCGATACCGATCGAGAAATTTCCCGGTCTGCCTCAAGAAGCGTCTCAGTTACCTTGATGGGCCTGACTCTTATACTGGTCGAAGTTCAACGATATCGATATATCGGGGGCTTTGACCGCATGCCATTGTGCGCCACTTTGATGGGGCACTGTCTCTATTAAAGGATTGTAGCTAGAGGCTTGGTCGCAAACTTATAATTGTCATAAAGGAATCCTTAATATGAAACTTAATAAAATCGCTCTGGCAGCCGCGCTGGTACTCGGTACTATCACAACGGTACAGGCTGCAGACGAAGGTAATGGCGTAGTCCGGTTTACCGGTTCTATTATTGATGCGCCTTGCTCTATTGATCCGAACTCTGTTGATCAGACGGTCGAGCTGGGTTCGGTCTCTAACGTGGTACTGGTTGATGGTGGCAACTCAGCCCCGAAGCCTTTTGAAATTCGCCTGGAAAAATGCAGTCTGGATACTGCAGCCACGGTCAAAACAACCTTTAACGGTGCAGCAGGCCAAGGTGGTTTGCTCGGTATTACCGGTGACGCTCGTGGTGCGGGTATTGCGTTGACCGATGGTAACGGTACTGCGATCACCTTGGGTACAGCCACTGCTGGTCAGTTGGTAAGTATCGGGGCCTCCAACGCCACTCTGACCTTCAGTGCCTACCTCAAAGGTAACGGTGGTGATGCTACGACCATCATTCCGGGTGAGTTCAGCAGTGTGGCCAACTTCATGCTGTCCTATAACTAACCGGCTCCCGGGCCCGGTTTGGCTATGCATGTGGGCGCATCCCACATGCATCTTTGATCTGAATAATGAGCTTTACCAACTACAGGGCTTGGCGCAAGTCGCGGTATTTGAGCGGCTCTCGGCATTGACTCGGTAATCAACAAAAAAGCACGAACTGAGACGTTTAATCAAGTCCTGTGCTTTTTCGTGGGTGGTGGTTGAGTGAGCGTCATGTCTCGTCAGTGGCTGGCGTACTTTTTGGTGTGAATATAAATGATATGGGCTCCTCAATCGTGAGTGCACCGAACTGGGCACTTGCACCTTTTCGTCCGCGCATATTGGGCATTTCCATAACCTGTGCATTCAGTTGCGTCGGGTATCAAGCCAGCGCACAGGAAGTGCAATTCAATATTGACGTTCTGGATGTTAAAGATCGCGAAAATATGGACTTGGGCCAGTTTTCCCGTGGCGCTTATATCATGCCGGGCGATTACACGATGCTCGTACGTATCAACAGGCAGGAACTGCCTGAACAGTCTGTGTTTTTTTATCCCTCAGAACAGGATGCAAATGAGAGTGCGGCCTGTCTCAGTCCGACGCTGGTGGAGCAGTTTGGTTTAAAACCGGACATCAACAAAAAACTCACGTGGTGGCACCAGGGGCAATGCCTGTCGCTGGACAGTCTGCCGGGTGCAACAGCCCGTGCTGAATTGGGCACTTCCAGCCTGATGGTAAACATACCGCAGGCTTATCTCGAATATGCCGTAGACACTTGGGATCCGCCGTCGCGTTGGGACGAAGGCATACCCGGGCTGTTCGTTGACTATTACATGAATGGCCAAAGCCAGCGCCAGGAGCAGGGCGGTGGTACCTCTTACAACCTGAGCGGTAACGGCACCGTGGGGGCTAACATGGGCGCCTGGCGGCTGCGTGCCGACTGGCAAACGCGGCTGGATCATCGGAGCAATGGTCAGGGCCCGGGCAATAGCTGGGACTGGAGCCGTTACTACGCCTACAAGGCTATTCCGACCCTTGGGGCGCAGTTTTCCCTGGGTGAAAACTTCCTGTATTCCGACATCTTTGACAGCTTTCGCTTTACCGGCGTCAGCCTGATCACCGATGACAGCATGCTGCCGCCTAACCTGCGTGGTTATGCCCCCGAAGTGGCAGGCGTGGCACGAACCAACGCCAAAGTGGTGATCACCCAGCAGGGCCGGGTGCTGTATGAAACCCAGGTCGCCTCGGGGCCGTTCCGTATTCAAGACATTAACGATGCCGTTTCCGGGCAACTGGATGTACGGGTAGAAGAGCAAGATGGCAGCGTGCAGACATTTACCGTCGATACTGCCAGCGTTCCCTACCTGACCCGGCCAGGGGCGGTGCGTTACAAGGTCAGCAGCGGTCGCCCCTCGGACTTCAGCCACAGTACCGATGGGCCCATGTTTATCACCGGTGAGGCTTCCTGGGGCGTGAGCAACGGCTGGTCGATTTACGGCGGCGGTGTCGAAGGCGGTGATTACAAAGCCTTGGCTCTGGGGGTAGGGCGGGACCTGATGGCCTTTGGGGCATTGTCGTTTGACATTACCCAATCGCGGGCCCGACTGCCTCAAACGGAGCAAGACACGCTGAGCGGTGCTTCTTACCGGCTGCGCTATTCGAAAAACTTCGACAAGTACGACAGCCAGGTGACCTTTGCCGGGTATCGCTTCTCGGAGAAAGACTATATGTCCATGAGCGATTATCTGGATGCCCGTAACTTCGGCACCCGTAATGAAAATAGCAAAGAGCTCTACAACGTCAGTTTCAGGCAGAACTTCAGCGACAGCGGGTTGAGTACCTACCTCAACTACGACCATCAGACTTATTGGGATACCCAGGCCAACGACCGGTACACCTTTACCTTGTCCAAGAGCCTCAGCTTCGGTCAGTTCAGGGGCATAAGCCTGTCGATGACGGCGTACCGCAACAAGTACAGCGGTGCCAATGATGACGGCATGTATGTTTCGTTCTCAATGCCACTGGGTGGCGGCAGCAGTTCCGTCAGCTACAGCGGCAGCTATGACCGCGATGCCAACAGTCATCAGGTGGGCTATTACGACCGTTTGGCAAATGGCGACAGCTATCAGCTCAATGGCGGCAGAAACAGTAACGGCACCACCGCCAGTGGTTTCTACACCCATGACGGAACCCTGGCGCGGGTCAATGCCAACACCAGCTACCAGGAGGGGGGTTATGCCTCGGTGGGTATGTCGCTGCAAGGCGGGGCAACGGCCACCTTGAAAGGCGCTGCGCTGCACCGCTCGAACATGGTTGGCGGCACTCGAATCCTGGTCGATACCGACGGCGTCGCGGACATCCCGATCTCGGGCTACGGCTCAGCCATCCGTACCAACAGGTTTGGTAAAGCAGTGGTCACCGACGTCAACAGTTATCACCGCAACCAGCTCAGCATTGACGTTAACAAGTTGCCGGAAAACGCCGAAGTAGGACGCTCGGTGACGCAAGCCACCTTGACCGAAGGGGCTATTGGCTATCGACGGTTCGAGGTGGTGTCCGGTGAGAAAGCGATGGTGGTGATCCAGCTGGGCGATGGTTCAAGCGCTCCCTTTGGGGCCACGGTGAAAAACCACAAGGAGCAGGAGGTGGGCATCGTCAGTGACGATGGCAACGCCTACCTCAGCGGCATCAACCCTGGCGAGCAAATGAGTGTGCACTGGAATGGCCAGGCGCGGTGTGCGCTGCAGATGCCTGCGCAGATTGCCGAGGGCAGCATGGCAGAACTGGTGTTGCCGTGCACCCGGATACCCGCTGGCGATTCGCCAGAGAAAGCAGCGGGTTGACTGCTTGCAATAATTACACCGGTTGCCCTGTGGCAGGCCATTGCAACCTTCTCTTTAGTGGCCTGCCTTTGACGTTTTTACAGAGATACAAACAGTGAGTAATAAAAGATGAACATGTGTAGTAATTCTTTTTTTCGCGTGACTGGAGGCTTGTTGTTAGGCCTGCTGGGCCTGCAACAGGTGCAGGCGGCCGTGGCGCTGGACCGTACCCGGGCGGTGTTTAACGGTGGCGAAAAGTCCATCAGCCTCAGTATCAGCAACGATAACAAAACCCTGCCTTACCTGGCGCAAGGTTGGGTGGAAGATGCACAAGGCAACAAGATAACCAGCCCATTGACCGTACTCCCTCCGCTGCAGCGTCTGGAGCCGGGGGCTCAAAGCCAGGTCAAGATTCAGGCCTTACCGGCCGCCCATCAGTTAGTGCAGGACCGCGAGACGCTGTTCTATTTCAACCTGCGTGAAATCCCGCCCAAGAGCGAAAAGCCCAACACCCTGCAGCTGGCACTGCAGACGCGCATCAAGCTGTTTTATCGGCCCAAGGCGCTGGGCGCAACCATCGGGATGGTGCCCTGGCAGGAACAACTGACGTTGAGCAAGCAGGGCGAAAAATACCAGGTGAATAACCCGACCCCGTATTACGTGACGATAGTCGACGCCGGCAGCAAACCCGGCCCCGCCGGCGCCGTGGGGTTTGAGCCGGTGATGGTGGCGCCACAGGGAAAAGAGATTCTGAACCTGGGGGTTTCCGTGCTGGGCCTGAACCCGGTGCTCACCTACGTCAATGACTACGGCGGTCGCCCGCAACTGCAGTTCACCTGTAGCGGAACTGAATGCAAGGCCGAGCCCGCCAAGAAAGAATTTTAACCGGCGTAACGGTGTCATGACCCGATGAAGGAGCCAGACATGCAACAGCAAACTAAAGGCAGTACCGGCGTGTTGCGTGGGTATGGTGCGTTGACAGACAGTTCCCGGACACTGGAGATGGGCATGGCAAACCAGGCTGTTCAGCCGCAAAGCATGGACGCCACCCGGGTCGCGCAAGCGAGGGCCGGTATAGCCCGACTGAGCATGCGATATGAGTAACGGGAGCGCTATGGCCAGTGAAAAATCATGCCCGTATACCTGGCGTGTCCTCTACGTTGCCCTGTACGCCGCTCTGTTCGCATTGGGGGCGACAGCTCACCCGGCTCTGGCGGCCTCATCCAGCACCATCAACGTCACGGTCACCCTCACGGCAGCGCCGTGCGAGATCAACAGCAACATGCTTATGGAAGTCAACTTCGGCAATGACGTGCTGACCACGCTGGTAGACGGTAACTATAAAAAAATGCCGGTGCCGTACACGGTGAAGTGCCCGCCTGATGCACCCAGTGCGATGAATATCCGCATAGAAGGCACGGGCGCGGCGTTTAACCACGACGTATTGACGACCAACATCACCGACTTCGGCATTGCGATATCAAGTAACGGGACAGCCCTGCCGATCAACAGCTCTAAGGGCTTCACCTACCCGGACTGGCCGCAAATTGAAGCGGTACCGGTCAAGCGTCCAGGCGCCACTCTGAGTGGTGGTGTTTTCTCAGCGGGGGCAGTCATGAAGGTGGAGTACCGGTGAACAGGTGCGACGTGATGAAGCTTTATGCAGGCATGCTGTTGTTACTCGCTATTAGCGCATTGAGTGCGCCGGGCATGGCGGCGGACAATATGAAATTCTCCGGTACTCTGATTGAGCCGCCACCATGCACCATCAATAACGACGGCCAGGTGGATGTTGATTTTGGTAACCGGGTGGGTGTGAAAAAAGTGGATGGCGTTAACTATCTGCAAGTGATGAATTACCAGATCAAATGTGATCCCAGTGTGAGTGCCCGGGACATGACCCTGGAAATCATGGGTACCCCCGCGGATTACGATGCCGCGGCAGTGAGCAGCAACGTGACCGACCTGGCGATCCAGATCCAGCAAAACGGCGTGCCCTTTGAATTGAACAAGCCGATCCCCATCAGGCTGGCCAGCCCGCCGGTTCTGTCGGCCGTGCCGATCAAACGGGCAGGAGCAACGCTGATAGAAGGGCCGTTTGAGGCCACTGCGACCCTGCGGGCGGTGTACCAATGAGCCGGCGCACCAGGCATGTATATGTCCTGGCGCTAGTGTTGCTGCTAAACCCGCCGGCGCAGGCTGACAATGTTCGGTTACACGGCGTCCTGGTGGCAGAACCCTGCGTCATTGCGCCAGGGGGCGAGAGCGTGGCACTGGACTTCGGCACGGTGATAGACAAGTACCTGTATACCAACCAGCGCACCCACGGCCAGCCAGTTGATATACGCCTGGCGAAGTGCGATGTGAGTCTGGGCAGAACGGTCAAGGTGACCTTCAGGGGTACTGAAAACCCGCATCTGAGCGGATTGCTGGCGATCGACGCTGCCAGCCAGGCCAAAGGCATTGCCATCGGCATGGAAACCCCGGCCGGTCAGAAGTTGCCGCTGAATAAGCCCGGCCAGGGCGTCCGGTTGGTTAACGGGAATAACACTGTGACGGTTCAGGCCTATGTGCAGGGTGAACCCGATGCAATTGCCAACAAGACTATTGAGCGTGGGCCGTTCAGTGGCATTGCCACGTTCAACCTGGAATATGAATAAGGCTGTTAGTGATTGGCTGGCGGCGTATGTCTGGCATCGACGGCAAAGGCTACAAGCGTCCGCTTGCGGTAGTTGGTAATACGCAGCCCTAGGCTAATATTGGCCCGCAAGCCCAAACAGCTAAGTAACAGATTTTAGGCGGCAGCAAGTCAGGGGTGGACATGAGGGGCATATCACACGTTTGGATATGCCCCTCAAACTCGTCAACGTTTACCGGAGGCTGGCCACAAATGCTTGATCGCCTTTCTTTCATCAGCAGAAAAGCCTTTCCACTCGTGGCCGGAGGTGTACATCACGTCATTGGGGTTCGGCTCGGGGCTGGTACCGGGCACTAACAGGTCAGGGAAACCAACAGGGAAGCTGCTATCCTCGCCTCCTGAGTGCGTCAGGCCCATGGCGTGCCCCATTTCATGAACGATGGTGTTGTAATAAATTTCAGCTCCGAACTGCTCGTAATAGAAGTAATTAATATCGACCGACACGCCGACCTGGTAGCCCCATGGCCATTCGGCCCATCCCAATTGGCCGTCCTCTGTCCAGTACATATTTGCCTGACAGTTGGCTTCATCGGGAGTATCGACAAACTGAATATTGATACAAGACTCCAGGTCGGGGTTGTTCCATTCGTTTAGCGCCGCCTGGATAAAATCTTTCCATCCAGCATTGAAAATATCATTAACAAACACTTTGACGTTGCTCACTGCCGCGGGGGAGGCAATGTACCAAGGGTCTGGCGCCATGTAAGCCCGACCTTTTTTATGCTCTTCACTTTGTTGGTAGTTTTGCCATAACTCCTCGACGTGTTGACCCGTGATACGACGGCCGTTCGGCTCGATGATGAAGCCTTTTGGCACCACCTCTACGAACTCGGCTTTAAATCCCATCTTCGACAGGTATCCCAATTGCTTTTGGGTTTCCGGGCTCCACCGGTTATGTGCCGGTACACATTGGCAAACAGGCCCAAAGTGCGCGCCAGCCTTTTTTGAGCGGGTGGGGATTTTTTTAGGGGCAATCATAATTGAACCTCTCCATGGTGAGCATCGTTGATAAACGTATGGGTGGGACGGTGATGCTGAGGAAAAAACTAGCCGTCAGCCGTTAGATTTCAAGGGTGGCTTGAAGGCTGTTAAAGGTAGTCTGGCGAGCGGTTTGAGGTAACCGTTGGAGTTTGTAGGGTTGCTTTTAACAAAGTGGAGGTCGATGGATTCACATCATCCCAAGCGGAAAATCCCTTTTTCCAGTCATGCGGGAGCGCATATCCATTCACTATAGATAAGTCAGGTGTCCAGACTGGGGTAGTCCAGTTATCCATGCCACTGAGATATTTGACGCCTAAGAAATTTTTATTGATACCGCTTGACTGCCTCGTAAATTAGCTGATGCGTGTTATTTATGCGCTATGAACTTATCTTGGTCCAACTGAAAGCTGTATTTTTTACTTTATGTGCATGCTAATACCGTGCTGTTATGCTGCGCTTCCGCATTTTTGCGGATGGAAAAGTAAGTGGAGTTGGAATGAGAAGAAATTTGAAACATGTGAAGCATCTTTTGGCCCTGGTGCAGGCTTACGCTGATCATAAGGGTATTGAGTTTAATCATCTTGCGGAAAAGTGGACCGCTAGCGGTAGCGGTAAGTCCCTGGAGGAGCCTGAGTGCCTTTATCTCGTGGCTTTGTGTAAGCAGGCTGGATACCTCAGCGAGTCCAAAGGATTCAAAGGTGCTCGGTTAATTCAGATGACTTGGTCAGGTCATGACTACCTTGATTTGAATACGTCTATATCCTGACCCAATCGCTATTGATTACCTTAAGGGCCCGACCCATGTGTCGGGTTTTTTATTGCCTGAATTTGTCTGACGAAGACGCTTAAGGATAGTGGCCTGATGATTCCGGCCGCTCATTTAGACGACAATACTCGCCCTATCGAGGTGTCAGATGACCAATTTACGTCGTGTCTTTATAGCTGAAATTTAACGCGAGGTTGAGGAGCTCGTACTAAAGCAAAACTACAGCTTCATCGAAGCAGGTCGATTAGTCGGGGTTGGCGAATCGGCTCTGCGCCTTTGGGGTGGTCAGCTTCAGCAGGTACCCACAGGCTTAACCCCACAAAGCAAGGAGTTAAAAGGATGATGGGCGGCCTGCTATTGCCCCTATGATCCCAATCTAGCCATAATGCATGCTAAATCACACCATTCAGGGAAGATCTTAAGTGTCCGGTTTATTGTTCGATCGTCCAAATAATATTCAAATAATATCTGTTTTAAATAAGCTTTCATCACAGTCGGGGGGAGTAACCCGAGTTTCCTTGGCCAGGGCAAAATCACTTGCTGAGCGCGGCTTTCGCTCGATAATAGCCACGGTAGAGTATGATCCCCTCTTGCTTGATTCGATCAAAGCGCTGCGCAGTGATGAGCGACTGGGTAGTACGGTCGGAATTTTAAATTTTTTCATTTACTTTGCAAAACTCTCCAGGGCTGGTGTGGGGGCTGGGGCTCTTTCAGACTATTTTGCTGACCCGGAAGGGGCTGAGTTTTCAAGGCGTTCCAGGTATGTAGGGATTTCGGGACTTCGCTCAAATGAGTATTTGAACTCGGAAGGCTGGGTGTTTGCACGGGAAATAGTGGATGCGACCGGTGAAGTGGTAAGTATTCAGCTAGATATTCCGGGCAGAGAACTAGTCAATTTTTTGACAAGGGATGACGCTTATATCTATTGGCTTGACGAGGTATCGAGCTACGGGGAGTTCACTATTTTTATAGCAGATGCCTCGAGTCGATCTGATGCGGTGTCCAAGGTAACGGCAGTCAATGCCAGAACAGTCCTGACGTTACATGGCAATCATTTTGCCAGGCCCTTTGTGTTCGGCAGTGAAGTCACAGGTCTAAGTGGGAAAATTATTAGTAATGCCAGGTTTTGTGACGCATTAGTTGTTTTAACTGATGCCCAGAGGGTGGATTTGGTCAATCAGTTCCCAAGTCTAAATAATCTGGCAGTGATACCTAACTCGGTGAGTAAGGATACTCCGCCGCCGTTGACGCGCTCTGGCAACACATTTGTCGTTGTTTCGCGCTTGGAATCCGTTAAAAATATTGAATTGGTTATCAGGGCATTCAAGATTGCGTTGGCCAAAAATAACAGTCTTTGCCTGGATATATGGGGGCATGGAAGCAGGGGAGGGCATATCCAGGCTCTCATCGACGCTAGTGGCATGAGTGAGCAGGTCGTCCTGCGAGGTTATGCAAATCCGGTGTCTGAAGTTTTTGTTCAGGCCAGGGCTTCGCTATCCGCTTCGGTTTCGGAAGGGTTTGGCCTAAGTATCCTTGAATCAATGGCATTTGGATGTCCCGTCATATCGCTGTCTTCGAATTATGGCCCGGTAGAGTTAATTAAAAATGGCGTGAATGGTTATTTGGTAGGCGATGAGCAGGAAATGGCTAAAAAAATTCTTGGCCTGGCTGCAGACGATGTCAATCATGCGTCGATGTCTTCAGCTGGGGTGGAAACGGCTGATGAACATAGTCCTTCAAAGGTGGCGGATAAGTGGGTCAGTTTAATACATAAGTTGACCGCGCCTGAATGGAGGGCGAAAACGGCAAGTGGTTCTGTCAGTATTCGTAATGCCGCTTCAAGTGTCGGTGGAAATATTATACTTACGTCGTATACCAAGGAGGAGTTGTCGATTTACCGGAGGCTTCTGGTCGTCAGGGTTGATCGATCGAAAAAGGTAGGCGGTGCGGCGTGCCTGATTGAGCCGGGTGTATATAATATTCATCATCTTCAATTTGAAGACGATGGGCGTGTACTGCTGAAGTTTGCTCAGGGGGCTAATGTATATAAGGGTGTTGTTCCAAGATATTCTGTCGAATTCAAGCTTTTATCCTGATACTTACCCTTCGCCGGCCTATCTTTGGCGCCGCCCCGCAGCATGTCCCTCAGCCCGTTTTCATTGAGCTTGAGTCGCAGAGCGGGGCGTAGGCCAAAATTTGCAGGAAAAGAGGAATTAGTAGTGCTTAGGCCCCGCAAGAGGTGGCGGTCATCTGGGGGCGCCAGCGGAAAATGACCTGACTCTTGCCTTGAATTGCCGTTAAGGATCTTCTTGAGATCCACAGCTTCGTTGGTCGACTGGTCTTGGGTCGCATAGATGAGCATCAAGCACGTGGTGGTAATGGGGGGCAGTTGAGTGAGTGGTCTCAGGGTTGACTGCCCATATTAGTTGTTGCTCAAAATTATTTTTGGCGACATTTTTTGGGTAGTCGCAGACAACCTCATCAACGCCTGGCGAGGGGATTAAGCTTTGGTGGCTGTGCCCTAGGCTGGAGTGATGGCATAATGATTGATTACCTATGGATCAGGGGGGGCGCGGGCAGATGTTTGGTGCATTGCTGGGAAGGAAAGGGTCGGATCTTACTGGCACTCAAGTGATATCGGTTCTTAATAGATTGTCTGCTACGGCTGGCGGCGTGACGCGAGCAGCGCTCAATAGAGCTGGGGTGCTTGGAAGAAGTGGGCTGAATTCATATGTTGTGTCAATTGATTATGATTCGGGGTTAGCCAACTCAGTCGAAGTGCTGAGACGAGATGGCAGGCTTGACCCGGACGTTCTTGTATTTAATATGTTTTTCTATTACGGCGCTTTGTCTGAGTCTCTCGCAAAGCTTAAGAAAAAACCGCCGCTGAGCAAGCTCTCCGTTACGCCTGCGCTTTCAGTTCCAGTGCGCCGGTCCAGGTTCATTGGGGCGACGGAACTCCAGTCCGTTGAGTTTTTCAATAGTGCAGGGGTAATCTTTGCTCGTGAACTACTGGACAAAGCCGGAAATTCGGTTTCATTTCAATTGAATATTTCGCCTGCCCTGACATACACATTCAAGGCAAGAGAAGACGCTTGTACACACTGGCTCGAAGAACTTTCTGAGAATGGCTCTCATACAGTAGTTATTGCAGATGCCTCCACAGCCAGTGATGTGGTAACAAATATTAAGTCTAAAAAGGCCTCAAAGGTCCTGACGCTGCATGGCAATCACTTTTCCGATCCTTATGTGTATGGCAGCTCTGTTAAACCTAGGGAATCTCCGAACAAGCCTTCAGTTATGCGAGAATCCCCGCAACACCTGATCCGAGCCGCCCATGAGCCAGATGAGCTTTTCCGACTTTGAGTACGCCGGCAAGCGCAAGCAAACCCGCCGAGAGCGCTTCCTCGCCGAAATGGATCAGGTGGTGCCCTGGGCAGGCCTGCTGGAGCTGATCGAACCGTTCTACCCCAAGGCCGGCGGCGGTAGAAAACCCTATCCTCTGGAAACCATGCTGCGCATCCATCTGTTGCAGAACTGGTTCTCCCTGAGCGACCCGGCCATGGAAGAAGCGCTCTACGAAATCACGCCCATGCGCCAGTTCGCACGCCTGACGCTGAGCGCGCCAATCCCCGAAGACACCACGATCATGAACTTCCGGCACTTGCTGGAGAAGCATCAGCTCGCACCGGCAATCCTTGCGGTCATCAATGGTTATCTGCAGGAAAAAGGCCTGTCGCTGCGCCAAGGCACCATAGTCGATGCCACCATTATTCATGCCCCCAGCTCGACCAAAAATAAAGAAGGCAAGCGTGATCCCGAGATGCACCAGACCAAGAAAGGCGGTCAGTATTTCTTCGGGATGAAGGCGCACATCGGTGCCGATGTCGAGTCCGGCCTGGTGCATCACGTCCATGGCACCGCTGCCAATGTGGCCGATGTCACGCAGGTGGCTGAACTGCTGCATGGCGAAGAAAACGCCGTGTATGCAGATGCCGGTTACACCGGTGTCGAAAGGCGCGAAGAGCATGAAAATCGGGGGGTGATCTGGCAGATTGCAGCGCGTCGCAGCACCTATTCCAAGCTGAACCAGCGCAGCGTACTGTACAAAGCCAAGCGCAAGATCGAGTTCTGCAAGGCTCAGACACGGGCCAAGGTCGAGCATCCGTTTCGCGTGATCAAGCGGCAGTTTGGTTACGTGAAAGTACGTTTTCGTGGGCTGATGAAAAACACGGCTCAGTTGACCACGCTGTTCGCCCTGGCAAACCTGTGGAGGGTTCGAAAACAGCTCATGGGTATGGGTGAGGTTCGCGTTTAACACGGAGAACCGGTCGAAAAAGCTCTCCGTACATGATTTTTCGGTCACTTTTCGTCCAATGACGCTGTAGGTGCCTGGAAAATTGCAACTTGCCGCGGCTGCACGACAAGTTGATCGGAGCATCCCTAGAAGTCAGCTGATCATTGATAATGCCAAGGTCTGTGACTCCCTGGTGCTGTTGACGGAGAGCCAGAAAGTAGACATAGGGCGGCAGTTTGGGGACAGTCAGAAAATATCGGTAATACCAAATTCTACAACTATATTTAAAGACGATTTTGTTGTCAAAAGAAAGCCGAAGCTGTTTGTGGTGGTTGCAAGACTTGACGCAGTAAAGAGTATTGGTCGTGTTATCCGGTCTTTCAAACTTGCCGTCGAGAGTGATCCGGAACTGGTGCTGGAGATTTGGGGGCGCGGTTCGTTAGAGGGTGAACTAAAAGCGTTGATTCTGGAACTGGGCCTTTCAGGTAGTGTTTTCATGAAGGGGTACACGCGGAACCCTGACACCGTTTTCAGGCGGGCTCGTGCGTCGCTGTCAAGTTCGTTGTCAGAGGGCTTTGGACTCAGTTTGCTAGAGTCGATGTCTGTTGGGACACCTGTTATTTCGTTTGACGCCAATTATGGGCCTAAAGAAATTATTCAAAACGGTGAAAACGGTTTTCTTGTGAATAGCGAGCAGGAGTGTGCTGCAAAAATCGTTAAGTTGGCGCAGGATAATTCACTGTTTGATTATTTGGCAAAAGGCGGAATTGAAAGTTCAAACCGTTATTCGCCAGATTTGGTTGGCCAAAAGTGGTTGGGGCTTGTCAAGAATTTGAGCGGCGGAGAAAGCTATAACAATGATTTTGGCGAGAGAACCGTATTTGAAAATACTAACTCCAGTGGTTCCGGGAGTATTTTTATCTCTGCCAGCGAAATTGCCGGACGCCCGCTTGATTGCGTTAGGCGGGTAGAGATCGTTCGTATAGACAGGACAAAAGTGTTCAACGACCAGTACTCCAAGCTTGAGCCGGGGGTCTACCGAGTTCATAGCATAACTCATGAACCTGGTTCATTCAGGTATGCCATTAAGATTGCTCATGGCGGGCGACAGCATAAAGGTGTCATCCCACTAAAGTCGCTGACGTTCAAACTGCTCAGTTAAGGGCCGTTGTGCGGGTGTAGGTGCTGCTTATGTGATCTTGCCCCCCCAGTGTTGTCTATAAACATCAAGCCTGCCGAGTGCAGGCTTTTTTTTGCCTGGAGATAAGCAATGCCATTACCACGCAGCACCGGCTCCCAGGCAAGGCGCTTGGGCAATACGCCCCGGACTGATGGCGCCGGTCAGAAGCATCGTGAGCGTGGCCTGATCCAGTTCGCCGGCCGGACTAACCATGTCGAGTACCGCGAAGCCAGGGCCTCGAACACCGGCTGCGGTTTCTTGCGGCAAGCTGCGTAAAGCCTTTTATTCAGCCTTCGCAGAGGGTTGGCAATATTCCGTGAACAACATTACGCGCTGGAGGGTGGCCCACGCTGTGCCCTTGAGCCCGGTTAGTCCGAAAGAGGTAAGTACCGACAGGGGTGGTTGTGAAAGGATTGAAAGGCCCGGGCTCCGGGTTCATGCAGGAGCCGATCCGGCGAAGTGCAGGGGTGCTTTTTAAACGTATGACAAGGAGATCAATGTTGACGGACGCCTTTGACTTTATCGTGGTGGGCTCCGGCTCGGCGGGCGGCACCTTGGCGGCGCGTCTCAGCGAAGACGGCCGCTACCGGGTGCTGGTGCTGGAGGCCGGCGGCAGTCACAAGCATTTTTTAGTCCGAATGCCCGCAGGTTGGGGAGCAATGACGTACAGCCCCAGATTTTCCTGGATGCACAAGACCGAGCCGGAAAAGTATGCCGGCGGCCGCCGCATGAAGATGCCCAGGGGCAAGCTCGTCGGCGGCTCGTCCTCGATCAACGGCATGATCTATATCCGCGGGCACCAGCAAGATTACGCCGATTGGGTCGCGGCGGGCGCCACGGGCTGGAGTTGGCCGGAGCTGTTGCCGCACTTTGTGCGAACCGAAGATCAGCAGCGCATTCATAATGCCTGGCATGGCCGGGGCGGTCCGCTTTCGGCGAGCGACCTGCCGGCAGTGCACCCGTTGACGCACGCGATGGTTGACGCCGCCGTACAGGCGGGCCTGGAACGGGTCGACGATTTCAATGATGGTCAGGCCAAGGGTGCGGGAGTCTTTCAGGTCAATTTCCGTGATGGTCGGCGCTCCTCGATTGCCAGCAATGCGATCGAGCCGGCCCTGCGCCGACCCAATTTCAAGCTGGTGATGCGGGCGATGGTGCAGCGGATTGTTTTTGAAGGGCTCTGCGCAACCGGCGTGGAATACAGCCTGCCTGATGGCAGCCGCCACCTCGCCAAGGCCCGGCGCGAAATATTGCTGTGCGCCGGGGCCGTACAGTCGCCTCAGTTGCTGATGGTCTCGGGCGTCGGGCCGGCTTCGCAGTTACAGGCTCTGGGTATCCCGGTTGTGGTGGACTTGCCCGGGGTGGGCGAAAACCTGCAGGACCACGTGAGTGCGCCGTTGTGCTGGAGGTTAAAACCGGGCGTGTGCGGGATGAACAGCCGGTTCCGTGGCGTGGGTCTGGCGGGCTCGGTACTGCGTTACCTGGCGAGCCGCACCGGGCCGATGACGAGCCCGCCCGCGGAATTCGGCTGCTACCTCAAGAGCGATCCCGATCTGGCGTATAACGATATTCAGGTATTCGGCCTGCCGATGACCGGCCAGAGCGATGGCGACAGCGACAAGGCCGCGCAACCGGACCGTTTCGAGGGCATGACGCTGGGGCCCTTTCAGGGGCGGCCGTTCTCACGCGGCCATGTACGACTCAAAAGCCGCGACATGGATCAACACCCGGCGATCACCATGAACTATCTGCACGACGCGCGTGACCGTCGTGCGCTGATCTGGTCATTGCGCTGGTTACGGGACATGGCGAAACAGCCGGCGCTGGCCGGATTGATCGACACTGAGGTCCGACCCGGCCCGCAGGTGCAGACCGACAAACAATGGCTGGACTGGATGGAGCCTTTGCTCACCACTGCCTATCACCCTGTGGGCACCTGCCGTATGGGGCATGCCGATGACCCGATGGCCGTCTGCACGCCTGATCTGCGTGTGCGCGGGGTACAGGGTTTACGGGTAATCGATGCGTCGGTCATGCCCAATCTGATCTGCGGCAATACCAATGCCACGACCGTGGTGATTGGCGACAAGGGCGCCGATCTGGTCTTGGGGCACGCGCCGCTGGCGCCTCTGTATCTGTGACGTCTACTGTCTTCAGTCTGCTGGCAAATGGTGCAAGAGGGGCGTGGGAGTCATCGCTGAATCACCTGATGGATGTCCATGTCGGGTTGGCCCAAACAATCCAGTCACTCAGAACATTGCAAAAGCCGGAGCCTGACTTTTCACCCTCCCGCGTGGAGGTGAATGGGATATCTTGTCGGGCTGTCAATCTGCTCAACAATTCAGGGAAGTCAATGCTGAGCTCACGTGTATCAAATGGTCAGCAATCAATGTCCGGTCGATCAGAGCCGGCGGTGCCCTGGTGGAGCTTTACGAAGACCGTCCTGGCCGCTACCGCCTTGTCATTGGTGCGTGATGGCCGGGTCGCACTGGACGCTTCGATTCTTGATCAGCCTTTCACGTTGCGCCAACTGCTTCGACATGAAGCAGGGCTCGCCGATTATGCCGAGCTTGCGGATTATCACGCCGCCGTCGCCAACGGTGAGGCCGCCTGGACAGTCGACGAGATGATGCAGCGCCTTGATGGTGCCCGGCTTCGATATAGCCCCGGAGCCGGTTGGCGTTACTCGAATGTTGGCTACCTGCTCATCGGCAGGCTTATTGAACAGGTGACTGATCTGTCGCTCGAAGAGGCAGTGAGTCGATACACACTGAAGCCGCTGGGCCTCTCGAACGTTCGCTTCGCTAGAACCCGGGCAGATTTACCCGATTCCTGCCTTGGGAGCACATCAAGTTATGACCCCGGCTGGGTTTATCATGGCTTGCTGATCGGCTCTGTTTCGCAAGCAGCACTATTCCTCGACCGGCTTCTCGCGGGGCATTTGCTCCCTTCGGGCTTGCTCCAGGACATGCAGATAGCAAAAGCATTGGGTGGCCCGATTCCGGGACGTCCATGGATGACGCCGGGATACGGCCTGGGGTTGATGCTGGGTTCGATCGAAGGGGGCTTTACCCTCAGCGGACATACAGGTTGCGGCCCTGGTAGCGTCATTGCTGTGTACCGTACCTGCAAAGGTGATTCATCGGCTTGTTGCGCTGTTTTTTGCACTGGCACCAGTGAAGGCGCTGTCGAAGCCCTCGTTGTTGGGCAACTGTTACAAGATTTGCGGTAGGAGCATGATGTTGTCCAAGTTCTTTGGGCGCCAACGCCATAATCGCCGTATCACTGCATTACAGGCTCGGGGTTCAGGCGCATCAAGCTAAAGCTTTTGCGGCATTTGATTGGCAATAACTTGCTGATTTACCAGTAACAAACTGTGCCGTTCACATTGCCCGCGCCTCCAGGAAGCCTCAAAGGGTTGTATTCAAGTCACTGGCCAGACCATGGCGCAGCGGCTGTGCGGGGCGAATCCGTACCTGTACTCCTCGCGCAATATCGCCGCCAGCCTCGGGTCCAGATCTGTGGCAGCTTTAGTCCGAAAGCCTGTGCGGGCGTAAAATGGTGCATTCCATGGCACGTTTGTGAACGTCGTGAGCGTCACGAAACCCAGTCGGTTTGACCGTGCATAATCCTTCGCGGCCTCAATCAGATGCCGCCCTGTGCCTTGTCCTTGCATCGATTGCATCACTGATAATTCATGGATGTGAAGATCATTGCCGTGGCGCTCAGCACTGAGAAATCCTTGCGGTCGACTTTCTGCATCAAGTGCAACCCAGCATGTCGATAGCGCTATGAGTTGGTTATGGCGCTCGATGGACATCGGGGGCGAATCAGCCAGCCAGCTCAACTCGTCAATCATGCGAAATGCTTGAGCTGCGCAGATTTCAATGGCGGGCAGGCATTGTGCATCTTCCGGTACAGCAAGGCGGATAATCGCGGGCATGGGTCGTCCTTGGTGATGTGAATGGGAGGGCGGTCATACTGGAAAACCAGTATTGAATAATAGTTGGAGGCACCATGCGCCCGGATGATCAAGTTGAGTGGTTGTGGTGATCACTGAACTCATCACAACCCGAGCTTACGAAAAAACGCCCCATTGTTGAGGCGGGAGATGCCTGATCCCTGTCATTCGCTACAATGGCAGGCAAGTCAAAACGTCTTGAGCTAAATAAGTTTGCAGTATGGCTATATGCTACTTTTTAAAGTGACTTACTTACCGGTGTTCAAAGGAGTTGGCATGTTTACTGAAATCAAGCCCGGTGAAAAACTCGAGCAAAATGATGGCAGCAGTGCCATGGCCGGCATGTGAATCCCCCCGGCAATCAAAAGCCCCCCCGACTGTCCACAAACACCTGCCTCTGGACTGGCCGCAGCGATCAGTCTGACGTAGCGGCTCGTAAATCTGCTCCATTCATGGGCTGGATTTCTTCAATAACTGGCTGATTTTCAAGATAATATCTGTGGATCGAAAATCGCCGGTGCCGGTTCGATTGCGGCTTCGACCTGCACCTTCAAAACCCTGCAGATTCAAGTCTGCGGGGTTTTTTATGGGCGCGGGAAAGTCAGGGAGTTCGACGCTTCACCGGCTTGTCCAGTGCCGCCGGGGCTTTCGTCTGCCTGCTGCGTGTCACTGGGCGGGAAGTCATCGCGCAGTGCTCAAGACGTTTTCCCTGATGCCACGGATCGAGTATTATTCAAAATGTATCTAGGAATAATCCCAAAAGTAGTACGACAATAGATTTTATTCGTCCCGTGTGTGCAGCAAGTCAGTCGCGAATATATCGACAACCTCCAGGCGACGCTCCACAACTTGCCGGCAATGAACATGCTCGGCATGCAGCCATCGATAGGATGGGATGGTGGTCATGAGTATTTTTAAGGAATGGTTTTGACAAAACGTAGGCAGGTAGCAATTGTTGGTAATTCTTTCCGTTTCCCCGGTTCCACGGCCAGCAGTTTCTGGCAGAACCTGATAGAGGGGCGCGATCTGGTGACCCAGGTCGATGCTTCCCGCTGGGAACATGCCGAGTTTTTACATCCTGACAAAGCCAGTCCGGCCTCCACGTATACCTTCGCCTCGGGCTCTCTGGGCGATATCACTGCTTTTGATGCGGGCTTTTTCAGCATTTCGCCACGCGAAGCCATGATGATGGATCCGCAACAGCGAATGTTGCTCGAAATGTGCTGGGAAACCTTCGAAAACGCAGGGGTTAAACCGTCTAGCCTGCGGGGCAGCAATTGTGGCGTTTACCTGGGTATTGCCAGCGTCGAGCAGGCTTACCGTGTGGTCGATGACATGGCGTCCATCGACGCGGCAACGGCCACTGGTAATACCATGAGTATTGCCGCCAATCGTCTGTCCTTCTTTTATGACCTGCGTGGCCCGAGCATGGCCATCGACACCGCATGTTCTTCTTCACTGGTTGCCTTCCACCAGGCGTGTCAGGCAATTCTCAGTGGTGATATCGACCAGGCCGTGACCGGCGGTATCAGCCTGCACATGCGCCAGCGCTGTGAATACCGATGGCCGCAAGTCGAGTCTGACGCTGCCCAGCGCCGATGCTCAGGCAGCGTTGCTTAAAGGCGTTTACGCCAAGGCCGGCATCGACCCTTCGCAGCTGGATTACCTTGAAGCCCATGGCACGGGAACCGCAGTCGGTGACCCCATTGAGAGTCGGGCCATCGGCGAATCACTGGGCCAGGCCCGTGGCGCCGGTAACCCGCTGCCGATAGGGTCTGTTAAAAGCAATCTTGGGCACCTGGAGGCAGCATCGGGTGTGGCGGGATTGATGAAGGCCCTCAACTGCCTGAATGAGCGGATGGTGCCCGCGACCATCGGCGGCGACGCACTCAACCCGACGATTCCGTTTGCCGACCTGAACCTGCAGGTAGTCACCGCCAATCAGCCACTCAAGGCTGCAGGGCAACTGACTGTCGGTATCAACTCTTTCGGATTTGGCGGCGCCAACGCTCACGTTATTTTGCAAAGTGCCGAGCCTGTCGCAGCCTCCCGCGAGTCAACGCCAGTGCGCCGCCTGCCGTTGATGCTGAGCGCCAAAGACGCCGAAGGCTTGCGTGCTACGGCTCAGGATTACGCTGATTATCTGGCGTCCAGGCCTGAGGCCGATTTTTACGACGTCGCCTATCAAACCCTGTTTCGCCGTGATGCTCACACCCATCGCCTGCTGTTGATTGGCTCCGATTGTGCCCAGGCTGCGCAAGCTCTGGCCGACTACGCCCAGGATCCGAGCCTGAGCGAATTGAGCTCAGTGGTCGAGGCAGGTCAGGCCCTGGACAACGCCGAGGGCCCGGTCTTTATCTATTCGGGTAACGGTTCGCAATGGCAAGGCATGGGCCGGGGGATGCTCGGCGACCCTGTGTTTGAACAGGCCGTGGCCGAAGTCGATGCACTGTTCCAGCCATTGGCCGGTTATTCGTTGCGGGCCGAGCTGCTGGGTGAAAACGGCGACGACCGTTATGTGCGTACCGAGATCGCTCAACCTGCGCTGTTTGCCTTGCAAGTGGCAGTCACCCGCGTGCTGGCGGCGCAAGGTTTTCATCCGTGCGCCGTGATCGGTCACAGCGTCGGTGAAGTAGCGGCCGCATGGGCCAGTGGTGCCCTGAGCCTGGAAGACGCTACTCAAGTCATTTTCCATCGCAGTCGTCTGCAAGGGCTGACCCGTGGTACTGGCCGTATGGCCGCTGTCGGCCTGTGCGCCGAAGCGACTGCGGCAGTGCTGGTGGAACTTGGGCTGGACCAGCAACTGGTGATCGCGGGCGAAAACAGCAGCCGTGGCGCCACGGTGGCCGGTCCGCTGGAAGCCTTGACTCAGCTTGAGCAAGTGCTGAGCGAGCGTCAGGTGTTTATCCGCCTGCTGGATCTGGATTACGCGTTCCACTCCCCGAGCATGAACCCTATAGAGCAGCAAGTGATTGCTGATCTGGCGCACATTCGCCCGCGCAGTACCACTCTTCCATTCTATTCCACCGTGATTGGCGGCGAGCTGGACGGTAAGAGTCTGGACAGCCACTACTGGTGGCAGAACATTCGTATGCCGGTGTTGTTCCAAGGCGCGATGGATGCACTGGTGGCGCAGGGCTTCAACCTGTTTGTCGAGGTGGGCCCGCACCCGATTTTGCGCTCCTATGTGGCTGATGCACTGACGGGCGCCGAGCGCTCAGGCCAGGTGATTGGCACATTGTTGCGCAAGGATCACAGCGTTTTCCTGCTGGAACGCAGCGTTGCCAAACTGCTGATTGCCGGTGCGCAACCGCAGTGGCAAACGCATTTCCCGGTGACCGGGCGCCACGTGAATCTGCCGAACTACAGCTGGCAGCGCGAACACTTCTACCTGCCGGTCAGCGCCGAGTCGCTCGGGGTACTGCAACGCAAGCGTGTGCACCCTTTGTTGGGTCACTTGCTGCCTGATCGTGCGCTGACGTGGGAAAACCGCCTCGATACCCAGTTGTTCCCTAGCCTGGGCGATCACAAGGTCGGTGAAGCCGTATTGTTTCCTGGTGCAGGCTTTAGCGAGTTGGCGCTGGCGGCGGCCTTGCAGCACCAGCCGGGCGAGTTCGTCGACATCGAAGAGCTGGAAATTCATAACCCGCTGCTACTCAGCCATGACGCCAGCAAAAAAATCCGCATCAATATCGAACCGGCTGATGGCACCTTGCACATTGCTTCCCGCGGCCATGCCCAGCACGAAGAATGGGTACAGCACGTGGTGGCGCGTCTTCCCGGTGAAGCCCGAGGCGTGATGCTGGACGGGCGTGCACCGGCCTTGCCGTCACGCCCGGCGGACTTTACCGGTGCACAGCATTTGGCGCTGACCTGTGCCGTGGGCCTGAACTACGGCCCGGCTTATCAAACCGTCGCGGCAGTGTGGGTCGAGCCGGCCCGCATCCTCGCGCAATTGAGCGTGCCTGAGGTTATCCGTCCTGAAATGGACGACCTGTTCGTGCACCCGGCATTGCTGGATGGCGCGTTCCAGCTGATTACCGAATTGCTGGTGGGCCAGCCCGGCACGAACAAGGGGTTGGCGTTTATTCCAGTGAAGCTGGGGCGTATTGCCTACAGCAAGGCGGGCGGCGTGCCGTGCCTGGCCGAGGTGCGCCAGCTCAAACGCACTGAGCATTCGTTACTGGTGGATTTCACCCTGTTCGACGCCACTGGCGCTGCCGTGTTGTCGATAAAGGACGCGCGCTTTCGCGGTGTGCGTCTGCAGCGTGACCGCAACGGTGATATCAAGCACATGGCCCACGTGGGCATGGCTGCTCCTGGCCAGGTCACGCCGGTGCAGCGGGTCGCCATCGACAGCTCGCCGTTACTGACGCATTTTCAGACCCTGGGTGATGAGCCAGCGCAGCTGCGCTACCTGAACGAAGTCGAGCCATTGCTGGATGTATTGTGCGCCAGTTTCGTGCAGGACCTGATCGAACAGGCGGGTGGTCAACTCAGCGCTGAGCAAATCAGCCTGTGGTCGCAACAGGATGGCGTTTCCAGCCACTATCTGAGCACCTTGCTGCGTCAGGGCCTGGAAGACGGCAGCCTGAGCCGCGATGCCGGCGGCGGTGTGAGCATCGTCGACAGCGGTGAGCGTCCTGCCAGCCAGGCTATTTGGCAGGAACTGTTCCAGAGCTATCCGGAGCATTTTCAACTGATTCATTCGGTGGGCCGCATCGGTCGCCATTTGCGGGCATTGCTTGACGGGCAACAGACCCTTGAGCAGTTGCTGCCCCGCGAAACCAGTGGTGCCATGCTGCTGCGACAGGTACTGGGTTCGGCTGGCCAACAACGTTTGTTGGCCGGTGTGCGCGATACCCTCGCGCAACGCCTGGCAGCGTTGCCTGACGGGCAGCGTCTGCGGGTGCTGGAGCTGGGCCTGGGCGGGCCGTCGTTTGCCGAGTCACTGTACGCCGGGATCGATTTTGATCGCGTCGACTATAGCTACTGCGTGCAAGAGCCTGAGCTGGCGCAGATGCTGCGGGCAGATTGCCCGGCGCTGAACCTGATTGACTTTGCTCAACTCAGTGATGCCAGCAACTTTGACTGGGTGCTGGTGCCCAGCGATCTGGCGCCTCTGGATGCCGTGGGCGAGGCGCTGCGCCAGGCTGCAAGCCATCTCAACCCCCATGGCGAAGTGGTGGTGCTGGCGCAGCACCCGACGCGCTGTGCTGACTTTGTGTTCGGTGCCCGCAGTGACTGGTGGCTGGAAGGTCCTGAGCAGGCGTTGTCGCGACAGCAGCGTCCGTCATTCTGGCAAGTTGAACTGCAACGTCACGGCCTGACCCTGAGCCACACCCTTGAGGCGTTGCCGGGCAATGCCTGCGGCAGCTATCTGTTGCTCGCCGGCAAAGGCGAAGCCACGGGCAAGGTTGTACCTGAAGTGGCTGTGCAGCATTGGGCGCTGCTGGCGGAACAGCAGCATGGGGGCGTTGAACAACTGCTGGCGGCCTTGCGTGAGCAAGGCCAGGTGGTGAACCTGCTGGTGCCGGGCGATGCCCGGGCCGTGGCGCAGCAATTGCTTGCGCTGGCTCAGGCCCCTGAACATGTTGTGCACTTGGCCGGGCTTGACGCGGCACAGGGTCTGGACGCACAAGGTGCCCGCTGCATGCAGGCGGCCGCGCTGGTTCAGGCTTGCGAGTCGTTGGCAATGGCCCCGACTTGCTGGCTGCTCAGCCGTGGTGCGGCCGGTCATTGGTACGGTGCCGAACCCGCATCGGATGTGAACGCCATTGCCGATGCGGCCTTCTGGGGCTTTGGCCGGACCTTGGCCAATGAGTCTGCAAGCTGCCGCATCCGCCTGCTGGACCTGGCACTCAACGCGCCTTTGCTCAGCGTGATCCCTGCGCTGTTGCATGCCGATGGCGAAACCGAGATGGCAATCACGGCTGACGGTCAACGTTATGTGCCGCGTCTGCGGGTTCTGACGCAAAAGGCCCAGGCAGTAGACGGCAAGGACACTCGAATCAGCCTGGGCTTTGACCTGCCGGGTCAGTTGCGCAACCTGCGTTGGGAAGTACGCGATCCAGCTGTGCCGGCCGTGGACGAGCTGGATATCGCCGTGCGCGCCACCGGTCTGAACTTCCGTGACGTAATGTTTGCATTGGGGCTGTTGTCCGATGAAGCCATTGAAAATGGTTTCTCCGGCCCGACCCTGGGCTTTGAGTTTTCCGGTGTGGTGCAAGGCAAGGGCGCTGAAGTCCTGGGCGATTTTGCTCCGGGCGACCGGGTCGTAGGCTTTGGTCCATGCAGTTTTGCAAACCGTCTGGTGACCAACGCCAACGCGGTGGCGAAAATCCCGGCTGGCATGTCGTTCGAAGCGGCTGCGACTATTCCGAGTACGTTCTTCACCGTGTACTACGCCTTGCATTACTTGGCACGTCTGGAACCGGGTGAAAAAATCCTCATCCACGGTGCTGCGGGTGGTGTCGGTATTGCCGCGATTCAAATCGCCAAATGGTGCGGTGCCGAGATTTATGCTACCGCCGGCAGTGACGAAAAGCGCGACTTCCTGCGCTTGCTGGGCGTCGAGCACATTTTCGATTCCCGCTCGCTGGCATATGCCGATGAGGTGCTGGCAGTGACGGGCGGACGTGGTGTCGACGTCGTGCTCAATTCGTTGGCAGGTGAGGCGATCAACCGTAACCTGCGAATCCTTAAACCGTTCGGCCGCTTCCTGGAATTGGGCAAGCGCGACTTCTACCAGAACACCCGTATCGGCTTGCGCCCGTTCCGCAACAACATCAGCTACTTCGGCATCGACGCTGACCAACTGATGAGCGAGCGTCCGGACCTGACCCGACGCCTGTTCGGGAACATGATGCAGTTGTTCGAGCAAGGCATCCTGCACCCGCTGCCGTACCGCGAGTTCGACGCCAATCAAGTGGTCGAAGCATTCCGCTACATGCAGCAGGCCCGTCAGATCGGCAAGATCGTCGTGACCTATGGCAACCCCATCGAGCACTTGGTGGAAACCCGTGCCCAGCCTGCAAAGGGACTGCAACTCAGTGGCGAAGCGACTTACCTGATCACGGGCGGGGTCGGTGGCTTTGGTCTGCGTACCGCACAGTGGCTGGTGGACAAGGGGGCGCGGCATCTGGTGCTGCTGGGCCGCCGTGGTGCGGCCAGTCTCGAGGTCCAGCCAAGTCTGGCCCTGTGGCATGCGCAAGGCATCGATGTGCAGGCGGTGGCGTGCGACATCACCGATGAAGCTCAGCTGCGCAGTGTCTTTGAACGCATCGCAACCAGTGCGTATCCGTTACGGGGCCTGGTGCACGCGGCCACCGTCATCGATGACAGCCTGATCCGTAATCTCGACGCCGAGCAATTGCAACGCGTGCTGGAACCCAAGGCCAAGGGCGCGCAATACCTGCACCAACTCACCCGTGAGCTGGAGCTGGACTTCTTTGTGATGTTCTCCTCGGCCACCACTCTGTTCGGTAACCCTGGACAGGCCAACTATGTGGCTGCCAACCATTGGCTTGAAGCGCTGGCCCGCTATCGCCGTGCTCAAGGGCTGGCGGCCACCGCCGTGCTGTGGGGCGCGATTGACGATGTCGGCTTTCTGGCCCGCAACGAGCAGATCAAGGATGCGCTGCAAAGCCGTATGGGCGGCGCTGCACTGCGGGCCGAAGTCGCGTTGTCGCACCTGGAGCAGATGTTGCTCAACGGCGATGACGGCACTGGCGTGCTGGAGCTGGAATGGAAAGCCTTGTCGCGTTTCCTGCCGAGCGCTGCGTCCCCGCGTTTCCTGGAACTGGTGCGCGCCCACGGCGGTGATCAGGAAGACGATAACGACGCCGAAGACATACAGCGCATGCTTGTGGAGCTGGACGATGCCCAACTGCTGGAGCGCTTTGCTGAACTGCTCAAGCACGAAGTCTGTGAAATTCTGCGCCTGCCCGCAGCGCGCCTGGACACACAGCGGCCGTTGCAGGAACTGGGGCTGGACTCATTGATGAGTGTCGAACTGATCGTGGCCCTGGAAGAGCGCTTTGGCGTTCGCCTGCCGGTCATGGAGCTCAGCGAAAGCTCCAGCATAGACAAGCTCAGCGTGCGTATTTTGAGCCTGCTGCGCGGTGAGGCCCCGGCCAACGAGTCGTCGGCACCTGCTGCCATGGCCGAAAGTGTGCTGGCCAGTCACGGCACGCACATGACCCACGAACAAGTGGCCGCAGTGGCCGAAAGTGTTGCAACACCTAACCGATTGATTCAGTGAGTGATACCTGCTTGAGTGAGATAAGTGCAAAAACACCCGGGGGTCTGAGTGGGGGTATCAAGCAGCGTTTGATCCAGCAAGCACTGGAGCGCCGTCGCAACGGCGCAGGAGACAGTAATGGCGCGACCCTTGAGCAAGCGCAGCAGGCGGCACTGAAAGTTCCCGAGGCGTTTTACCGTTTCGATCTGTATCCCGGCTATCAGCAGATGCAGTTCCTGCAACAAAGTGCAGCACGCATGGGCTTGGGGAACCCGTTTTTCCGTCTGCATGACGGGCTGGCAGGTGCCCAAACCTGCATTGGTGGCCAGGATTATGTGAACTTCGCCAGTTACAACTACCTGGGCTACTCCGGGCATCCGGTGGTGGTTCAGGCGGCGAAGGACGCTATAGATCGTTACGGCACTTCGGTGTCGGCCAGCCGCGTGGTGTCCGGTGATCGACCGTTGCACCGCGAGCTGGAGCGTGAGCTGGCCAGCTTTTATGAAGTTGATGACGCGGTTGTGTTTGTCAGCGGTCATGCCACTAACGTCACCACCATCGGCTATCTGTTCGGTCCGCGGGATTTAGTGCTGCATGATGAGTTGGTGCATAACAGCGTGTTGCAGGGCATTCAGCTTTCGGGTGCCCGCCGCCTCAGCTTTGCTCACAACGACTGGCAAGCGCTGGACCGCATTCTGGGTGAACAACGTCAGCATTTTGAACGGGTGCTGGTGGTGGTCGAAGGCATTTACAGCATGGACGGCGACTATCCGGACTTGCCGCGATTTGTCGAGCTCAAACGCAAGCACAAAATCTTCCTGATGGTCGATGAGGCTCATTCGTTGGGTGTCATGGGCGCGACAGGCAGGGGCATACGTGAACACTTCGGCCTGGCCGGAGATGACGTAGACATCTGGATGGGAACCCTGAGCAAGACCCTCGCCAGCTGCGGTGGCTACATTGCGGGTAATACGGCGCTGGTGGAGCATTTGAAGTTTCTGGCGCCCGGTTTTCTCTACAGTGTGGGCCTGCCTCCGTCCGTCACTGCGTCGGCCCTGGCGGCGCTGCGCTGCCTGATCAACGACCATGAGCGAGTACAGGCCGTTCAGGCCCGTGGCGAGCAGTTTTTGCGACTGGCCAGGGAGGCCGGGCTGGATACGGCAACCAGCACCGGGCTGGCCGTGATACCGGTGATTACCGGCAGCTCGCTCAAGGCGGGGCAACTGTCCAGCGCCCTGTTTGAACGGGGGATCAACGCTCAGCCGATCCTCTATCCGGCGGTGCCGGAGAAAACCGCGCGGGTGCGCTTCTTTGTGTCTTGTGAGCACACGCAAGAGCAGATCAGCCGTACCGTGGCCATCGTGGCAGAAGAGCTGGCACGGCTGGATTGAGCTGCCGGCTTGCAGCACCTTGAAACGCTGTGCAGCAAGCCGCCTGGCTGGTGGTTCAGGCGGCGCAAAAAAGGCTAGATAAAGGGCTTCTCATAGGCATTGAGCTGTTCGATGAACCGCCAATGGCTGCGTTTATCAAACCCCATCATGCGTTTGAGACGAATGTCCCAGCGCATATGGTGGTTGGCAATCCATGGCAGGGCGAACAGGTGGGCGCCGCGCCACGGGATAAAGGGGTTGCGGCGCAGGCTTGCGTAGATTTCCACCCGGTGGCTCGGGCGCAGACTCGGGCAGCGGGCGTGGAAACCCGATGTGTCAGCCACTACCAGAGTATTGGCGGGTACCGCGAAACGCCGCGGTGGCGGCAAACCCAGCCCGGCCAATTCATTCTCATAAATCCGGAACGAGCCCTCGCGGTGCATTTGCTCGGGTGAACAGGCTGCGCCCAGGCTCTGACGATACTCCCAGGCCAATCGCTCGGGCGTCAGGCGATGGGACCCCGGCACATAGCTGAACGGCCCCTGATCGTCGGCCACGTCATCCAGAAACAACCACGCCTTGGCAGTCGGATGGAAAGTGTCGGTGTGCAGGCGGGTTTGCGGGTCTTCCTCGGGATTCACCGCATCGATCACGATCGACTGCAGTTGATAGGTGATGCCACCGGTGTTGGATGAAGCATAGGAAATCAGATCACGCACGCTGCGGTCAGCGATAAAGGCTGCGGTGGCCGGGTTTTGTGCCAGCACGTCCTGGTCCAGGCTTACTCGGCGGGTCACCGCCTTGCCCTGACGCATTTCCCAGCCGGTGCTGCGCAAGTCACCCAGTTCGGCCCGCAAGGCCGAAAATTGCTCGGCGGGCAGGGCGTTCTCGCGCACGAAGAATCCCTGCTCCTCGAAGCTTGCCTGTTCGGCCGGGTTCATTCGCGATGCCAGTGCCCGGCGGCGCATGGCCGCCATGGCCATGGCAATCTGGCGACGTTGCACGTGCAAGCCCATGGCATTGAGTCGGGGGCTGCCCAACACCGGGTTGTTTTCGAACGATTTAGCGTGGGTCAGCAGTTGCAGGCAATGCCATGGCAGCGCTGCATAACGGCCCAGATCCTTTAATGAAGCAGGCATGGACTAATCCTTTAGCGGAACCACTGCACGGGGGAATCCGAGCATGGTCCGGGTGTAATTGAGCAGTGCCCGAACACGCGGCTGAAGTCTCAGGCGTGGCGGGGAAGGGTTCGACAGGCATGCCAGGGCATGCCACGCATCGCAGGGCAAAGCTGTGTGCGGGTCGGCGTAGCGCGCATAGCGCAACAGGACGCCGGCGACCAACTCATCCAGGCTCAGGCGCCGGGTTCGGCGGGTCAAGGGCTGCGAGTCCTGGGTCAGCCCCCAACCGGCATAAAACGGGGTGCCGTAGGTCACTACGGTCAAATGCCGCAGCAAGGCTTCGAAGCCGGCCGTGGAACTGATGGTATGCACTTCATCGACCTGGGCATAAAGCTGAGTGATGTCGGCACCGGGCAACACCTGATCCGCCAGTTCGTGCAAGAGCATTTCGCTCAGGCTGCCCTGACGCTTGCCCGCTTCGACATCCGGGTGCGGCTTGTACACGATCCAGGCATCCGGAGCGTTGCTGCGCACATGCCTGAGCAGCGCCAGGTTGTCGTGCAGGTGGGTGACACTGCAGCGCAATGAGGCATCGTCCTGCACTTGGCCGGGTACCAGAATCCGGCGCTGGCCCGGACGTGCCCGTACCAGGTGATCGGCGTTGCTTTTAAGGTTGAACTTGCTGACGCCCAGCGCCACGATCCGTTCGCGCAAACGGGCGGCTTCAGCCAGCGTAGCGGGGTCAAAAGCACCCTGTTCGAGCAGGGTTTCGAGGTCGGAAGGCGCGCTGGCATCGTAGTGAATGCCGCTGCGGTCGAGTACCAGTGACAGCGCCGGGGCGTTGAGCGAACCCAGCCCGTTGGAACGCAGAAAACCATCTTCGATGCGCAACACCGGTACGTTCGAGGCCTGCGCCCGGGCCTTGAGGCTGGCCGGTTCGCGGGCCGCCCATACCAGCAAGGTGCCGCTCTGGGCGGCCACTTCTGCCAGCAGCATCGGGCTGTCTGCGCTGAACTTCAACTGACCCCAGCGGCTACTGAAAAAACGCCGCAGGTTGTGCTGTTTATGCCGTTTGATCCCGAGCACCGTGATGTTCCCGGCAAATTCGGCATCCTGTGCTTTTTGCCGCGCCAGCTGACGGGCAATGGTCAGGGCATCGGTCGGCAGGCTGGTGAGTGGATCGACATAGCGGCTGTAGCGTATGTAAGCGGCTGCCACCAGTTGCACCAGATCTGGTCGTGCCCGACGCCGCGGGATTGGCATGCGGTCGTCCGTCAGGCCCCAGCCTGCATAAAAAGGCAGGCCGAAGCAGGTCACGGGTACGCCTTGAATCAAGGCTTCCAGCCCGGCCTGACTGGTGCCGATGTACACCCGGCGCGCACGCCGTGCCAACGAAGCCCAGGACACGGGTCGACTCTCCAGCGCTACGCCCCTTGCGGTTGCTGCGGCGAGCAGGCAACTGGGCTTTTGCCCGCCAATACAGTCCGGGTGAATGCGTACGCGGACTTCGGCGTCCGGGTTTTCGCTAATGGCCACGTCAAGCATGCGTACATAATCGGCTTCGCACAGACCGCCGCCCGGGATCGAGTAATCCCCGGCGGTTTGATCCACGACCAATATCAATGGCCGCTCGCGACCCAGCGGATCGGCGGGGTCGAGGTCGGGTGCGTTGTTGTATTTGCCGATGCCGGTACGACGCATCAATTCGATCAACTGGCGGGCGCTTTGCAGTTCGTCAGGGCGAAGGCTGTCGGGGGACTGAAGAATGTTTTCCAGCAGGGAAGGGCGATCTGCCAGGTAGTGGATGCCCACCGGGTCGACCACCATCGACATCGGTGTGTCGCCTTCGATACCCAGTGACGAAGAGCGCAGAAAGCCGTCTTCCAGTGCGATGTAGGTCAGGCCCCAGCGCTGGCACAGCACCCGCGCATGAGCCGATGATTGTTTATAGCCGATGCCGGCGATAGCTTTCAGGCCTTTGGGCGCACGTTGCCCGCGCTGCCAGAGCCAGAAAGGCTCCCCTTCCGGGCCGAGAAATTGCGGTAAATGCAGGACCTTCCACGCCACCCATTGCGACATGATGCCGATCCAGCCGGGCCCTTCAACCAACGGTTGCAAAGGCATGAAGGGGGTGTCCAGACCGTTCACGGCTGAGTCTCCACATAACGGCGCATGGTGCGCACGGGCGGCCATGGTACCCAGCGCTTGGGCAGCAGGCTAAAGCCGTTTTGCAGGTACAGGTGGCGAGCGCGGTCATTGGCCAGCGGTACTTCCAGATAAACAGCCCTGAACCCTTGGGTCGCGGCATGTTTGCTGCACGCCTGCAGCAGCGCGCTGGCGATGCCGTGATTGCGTGCCGACCTGCTGACCCGCAAGCCATACAGCAGGAACGGGTAGCGCCATTCGCGGCACTCGCTCAGGCAGAACGCGGCGAACCGCAGTGTGCCGCTGAGCCAGCCAAATTCGCGAACAAAAGGTTTGACGCGCAACGCAAACGGCCCGCGCATCTGATACTTGAGTGCGGCATAGCCCACCGCTTGTCCATCTTCAAAGGCCAGCAGTATGCGGTCCCAATGAATGCTGGCGCCAAGCAGGCGTTGGCGGCAGTCGGCATTACCGATGATGAAGGCCAGGGAGCCCCGACCTTCTGTCACCAGGCGTGACAGCCCGGGATCGGTGAGCAGGTCCGGCGTCAGGCTCGAACCCTGCACGATGGGGACCATGCCTCACGCGGCTCCGCGGGTGGAGGGTGTTTGAGCAGCGCAGGCCAGTAAATGACAGGCCAGCCTGTCGACCTGCAGCGGGCTTGGGGTGACGTTGAGCGGGCGGCGGTTGGACCATATCAGGTAGTCGGTGTCGCCCACGGGTTCGCCAATGGCTTGATAGACATCGGGGAGGATCGGCACATGATCGCCAAAGAAACACAGCAGTGCTTCGTTGGGTTGTTCCAGGAGGGTCGTGCGCAGCTTGCCGAGCATCAGGTCGGCATTGGCGATATGGCGCAAGTAGGGGGCGAGATCGTCCATGCCTTGCAGCAGTGGCTGGTCAAACCAGGTCGGCAACTGCGCCGCTTCAACCTGTTCAAGGTGCAGCGGCCCATGGTTTTCCATGGTCACGGCGTGGATGAACAGGGGTTGTGTGCGGGTCGGGTCTTGCAGCAGTTCGCGGATCTTGTCCGCCACGGCGCAATCGCCAATGAACGGCCCGGCTTTCTGTGACTCATCAAAGCTTTGTATGTCGATGAATTCGTCGAAACCCAGCGCGGGCAACACCTTGTTGCGTCCATAAAAGCTGCCATGGAACGGGTGAATGCACACCGTGCGATAGCCCTGTGTCTTGAGGTGGCTGGCCAGACTCGGCAAGCCCTTGCGCGCCAGCACACGGTATGGATTAAAGCGGTGAACCCCCAGGCGTTCGCCGGGTATACCCGTGAGGTAAGCGAACTCGGTGCGTACGGTATTGGCCCCCCACGCGGCAACCTGCAGCTTGCCCCGCGCCAGAGCTTCTTGCGTGAGGCGATCGTACTCGGTCAATACCTGAGGCTTGACGCCGGACCACAGTTCACGCACATCAAAAAAAGACTCGCTCTGCACCGATACCAGGTCGGGTAATGGCGCGGCAGGCGCTGCGATATCGCCCTGATTGAACGGTGAAGCCAGCGCTGCCGGATCAACCGGTTTACGGGCGGCCCAAAAATAGCGCCACAGGCAGGCTACCAGCCCCCAGCGCTGAATATCGGCGTTGGCATCAAAGCTCGGTACGCTGGAGCGATGGCCCAGTTTCAGCAGGATCAATCCGCCCAGCCCCAGCCATAGCGCATCCAGCCGGCCCCCGGCCACTTGCGGCTCGAAGGTCAGCCCTGCCCAGAGGTAGGCGATAAAACCGGTTGCCAGCAGCGCGGCTTTACCTATGCCGAAAAATGGCAGGTACAGGCGCGGGAAGCGTACGGCGTCGCTGAAGTATTCGAAATCGGCACACACGAATGGCTCGCGCAGCGAGTGGTACTTGGCGTTGCTGACCATCACGATCAACAACCACCCCAGTACCACATTGATTGCGCTGAACAACGGGCGCGCGGTCAAAGCGTATAGCACCGCCAGGCTTACGCACCAGACACCGGTGTGCAGTAACCAGCAACTCAAGGGGCGGCGCAGGGCGGGTCGCGGAATCAGCAGGCGTTCGAGAACAATGGTCAGCAGCAGGCCGACAATACTGATGTGCAGGATGGAAAACTCACTCACTGTAATTCAGACCGCGCAAGATAAACGAAGAAAGGCGCTGTGGAATCACCCCCAGCAGCCAGGTGCCAAGGTTCAGCGGAAAGGGGAAGCTGATACGCGCCTGATTTGCCGCCAGACCGCGCTTGATACGATTGGCCGCTTTTTCAGCGCTCCATAGAAACGGCTTGGGCCCGGGCATTTCAAAACACATTTTCGACTCGACATAACCGGGCACTATCACATTGATTTTCACGCCCTCCGGAGCCAGCCAGTCGCGAATGGCTTCGCCATACACGCGGATCGCAGCTTTGCTCGCGCTGTAGCTGGGCGTCACCGGCAAGCCGCGCCACCCGGCCAGGGAGCTGAACAGCGCAATCTGCCCATGGCCACGGGCGCGCATTGCGGGCAAGGCGGCTTCCACCGTGGCGAAAGCAGCCATCACGTTGATTTCCAGCAAGGCGCGGGTTTCATCCCATTGCTCGCCTTGGCCCTGAGCACCGATATCGATATTGATTCCGGCACCGACCACCACCAGATCGGGTTGCTCTGCGTCACTGATGCGGCGAACCATGGCGCGCAATTCATCGAGTTCACGCACGTCAATCGGCTCAAGCAATACACGGGCGCCGAGAGCGCGGCATTCAGCGGCCATTTCTTCGAGACGGTCCAGGCGACGGCCTTGCAGGATCAGGGTCACCCCTGGTGCGGCATAGGCCGGAGCCAGTGCGCCGCCGATGCCGCCAGTAGCGCCAGTGATGAAAATACAGCGGGGGGTAGAACGTTGGGTCATAGGAAGTTTTCGATTCTCGATGTTTTTGCCATCAGCACGTCCAGGCATTTGTTTACGGCCATGTCGATACCACTGCGCGAGTAAAAACCGCCATTGATCTGCGTGGTGTGGATCACCGTATTGCGGAAATGATGAAACAGGGTCATGTCCGGCTTGACCGGATGGGTCCAGAAATCTTCAAGTTTTCCGGGTTGCGTCAGGCCGGGCAGGGCGTAAATCGGGTTGGCCAGGACGAAAGTCGGTCGCTGGTGCAACAGTGCCGAAGCGCCGGCCGTGCTGTTGATCGTGATCAGCCCGGCAATATGCGACAACAGCGTGGGCATATGCCCGCTGTCGAGAAAGTCCACCCGGTCGGCCACGTCATAGTGTTTGGCTAGGGTTTTGGTGATGCGCTGATAGTTCACCAGCCCCGGTGTCAGCGGATGGTCCTTGACCACCAACCGTGCATCCCCTGGCGCATGGGCGGCAAACGAAGCCAGCACATGGTCGATCACTTCGGACATGTTGTTGAAAGGGGAGTGATCCTTGATCTGTGTATCACTGTCCAGTTGCAGGGGGAGCAGGAACGTCGGGTTGCGCTCGCGGGCCACTTCTTCCACCACGGCGTCATCGCGGGACCCGGCGAGCAGCAGGCGCGCGCCACGGCGTATATACCCTGCGTACTCGGTGGCAGCCGTGAAGGGGGCGTGGGTACGGTAGTTCGGAAAGAACAATTTATTCAGCGCGCCGCCGCAGTGATACAGCACGTCGTGGGTGGCGCGGACCGCAAACGACTGCTTGAACGCAGTACCGTTGTCGTAGCGCGGAACGAACTTGCCGACTTCCCGGTACCAGTCCGGGTCGCTGGGCAGTTGCGAGTGGTTGTTGACCCCGCCGCGTTCCAGGGTGACCCAGTAGGGGCGGAAATAACCCTCCTCGAACACATGAACCCTGATGCCCGCGCTGCGCGCCAGTGCGATGGCGGGGAGATGCACGGGGCGACAGTCACCGAACAGCACCAGGTCGGTGACGCCAAGACTGTGAAATGTTTGCCTGTAAAACGACTCCAGCTCCGCTGCATGGGCCAGACAAAATGTACGGGCGCCAGGGCTGTACAGCACGTCGCCCACATTGAAATTGACGCATTGCACCTGTTGGCCATTATCGCGCAACGTTTTGTTCAGACGCGCAAAGAACGGAGAGCTGACGCCTTGTAGAAACAGAAAACTGCGAGAATCAGGACCAACCAAAGGATTTGGTACGCGCGCCTTCAGTTTCTCAGGCGCATTTTGCCCAACAAACTGTTCAAGCGCTGTATCAAATCCTGCCATTTGGTAGTTGCTCCAGGCTGCGGTGACGCGCGCCAGTGTTGTAGTTCGTGAAGAGTCTGCTCGGCGGTGGTAAAGCAATCGGTAATGCGGCTGACGTAGGTGGGGTACAGCAACAATGTACCCGCCACCAGTTGATCCAGATTCAGGGTCCGTGTGCGTCGTGCTTGTACACCCGGATGCAGGTCTTCGTCTCGGGTCAAGCCCCAGCCGGCATAGAACGGCTGGCCATAGGTGGTTACAGGCACTCCGCGGAGCAAGGCTTCAAAGCCGGACTGGGAGGTCAGGACATGCACCTCATCCACTATTTCAAACAGGTGCTGCAGCGGCGTGTTGCCGATTACTTCGTCACACCAGTCCACCGTTTGCGCTTCGTCACTGCCACGGGCACGGGTACCGGCCAGTACTTCAGGGTGTGGCTTGTACAAAATCCAGGCATCGGGATTGCGTTCGCGAACCGTCTGCAGCAATTGCAGGTTGCTGCGGATGCGGTTGGCGCCAAAGCGGATCGATGCATCGTCTTCCACTTGCCCTGTGACCAGAATCACCCGTTTGGCTTCGGCAGGTCGCACCCAGGGCTCGCCGGGCAAGTTGTATTTGGTCACCCCTGTACGGCAAATAGCCTCGCGCAGGGCCTGTGCCCGCATCTGCAACGAATCTTCAAAGGGATCGTCAAGCAAGATGCGTTCCAGGCGCGACGGGCGAGTAGCGTCGTAATAGATACCCAGGTCGTCCACGACCCAGGACAGAGGCCTGGTCTTGCCCGCGCCGAGTCCGACCGAGCGTAGAAAACCGTCCTCAACCCGGCTCACCGGGTGTGGGTGTTCCGTGAGTTCAGTGTCGTGCTTACAGCCCCAGGACACCGTAGACAGAAGCGGGTCAAAGGGCAGCTCGGGTTTGACGAACTGAATGGCCGAGCCCTTGAAAAACAACATGACCAGCGGTTCTTTCCAGCGGCTGAAGCCCAGCATCTGCACCGAGGCCGGCAACACACTGCGATGGCGGCGCTGCAGACCCAGCCAGTGCATCAGCACCTCAGGCGTGCATGACTGCCCGGTTTCGGGGCTGACGTAGCGTGCATAGCGCACCAGGCTGGCATGCACCAGTTGCTCAAGGCTGACCGGGTGGCGGCGTGAAGGTGGTGGCAAGCGATCCTGTGTCAGTCCCCAGCCGGCATAAAACGGCATGCCCCAGGTATGTACGGGCACATTCCACAGCAGGGCATCGAAGCCCAGTTGCGAAGTCATCACATATACGGCCCGCATGCGCGGCAGTAATTCGGCCGGATGAACATGGTTCGCCAGTACTTGCACCCGTGGGTGGGTTGCCAGTGCCGCCAGATCAAAATGCCCTTGCTTGCGGCCCGCGACCACGTCGGGGTGAACCTTGAGCAGCACTGTGCTGGTGGGGTAGCGCTCCAGCGCCGCCTCGAGCATTGCGTTGAACGCTTGCGGGTCGGCACCTTGCAGTGATGCATCGCCAAAGGTTTGATCCGCCAGCAGCACGCAATCATCAGGCAGTTCAGGGTGTTCGATGCGTGCGTCGTTGTATTTGGACACCCGCTGTTGTTGCCATAGCTGCTGCAGCGCTCTGGCGCGTATGGCTTCGGCCGGGCTGAGCGGGGTAGCGATCAACTGTTCCAGGCGCGAGGGCGCGCTGGCGTCGTAATAAACACCCAGGTCATCAACAATCAGCGACAGCGGCGGCTCATCAGCGCCCAGCCCCATGGAGCGCAAAAAACCGTCTTCCAGGGTAACGACCGGCAAATTGGCGCGCGAGGCTATTGCCAGGGCTTTGATTGCGCTCGGCTTGCGTCCCCAGGCCATCACGCAATCGGCTTTGCGAATGTCGGCCACAGTGCCGTTTCGCAGCACGTAATCGGGCAGCAGCGCGGGTAGGGTGGGTATGCCCTGAGCACCTTTGGACAGGACTAGCAAGCGCGGTAGAGGAATAGCTTCATCCATAAGCGTGAAACAGAAATCCGTTGGAAGTATCTTGCGGGATAAGCCGTCGAGCAGGGCTGGACGACAAAATATGAAGCGCGGATATTAATACAAATCAAGGTCGGGTAGCCTGATTTTTATCAGTTGTATGTAGGAAAAATCCTAGAATCAGAGAGGGTGTATGGTGGCGATTTGCTCTTGTTTATCCAGTAGTCCGAGCAGGTAGTCATACTTTTGTCGCAGCAAAGGCATGCGTTTCTTCTCTTGGTACTCGCTGATGGTTTCTGAGCGCAAGCAGTGAAATAAAGCATTGAGCAGGAATATATAGTGAAGGTTGCGTAGCGCATCATCGGGGTTGAAATGCGCGGGCAGTGCCTGGCGGTAAGTGTCTATAAACTGCTGCTGGGCTTTGAGGAACAGCGGCATATCCTTTCGTCGGAACAGCGCACTCAAGTAGGCCCCGCCGTCAAAACCGACGCGTCCTACCTTGACCTCGCTCCAGTCGATCAACAGCAGTTGGCCTTTGTCGACAAACAGGTTCTTTCGCAGGTAATCCATGTGGCTAATGCATTTGGGGCTACGACGCGCTGCCTTGCTCAGCCGTGCCAGCAGCGGAGTGAAGGGCTTGAATTTGTCCGCCAGGCCGCTGAAGCGCTCATCGCTCTGTCCGAGCCGCTCAAGTTCGGGCAGGCAGCGTGCAAAGTTGAACCGCGGACGCAGCAGAAACCACGGGCGGTAAAAGTCCATGCTCCAGAGCAGGGGGGCCTTGTGTGCGGATTGGCGGCTCAGGTAGTCGTGGCTCAGTGCTTCCTGTTCGGCAATGCCAAGGGCCAGTTGCGGTGCAATGTTTGGCATGCGCGGCGGCTTGCCGCGCACAAATTCAGTAAAGATCAGGCTTTCCCACGGCGTTTCAATCACTCCCAGGCAGGCCGGGTATTGAAATTGCGTGCTGGCATTGAGCATGTCCCGCTGCCGATAAAAGCGTGCTTCCTGGCTGCCAATAAAAAACATCTTGCGAATGGACTTTTCGACCAGTTCCACGGTCATACCCGTGCCGGGATCAGTTATCTGATGGTGGCGCACGTAGTTGACGAAAGAGGCATTGGAGTCCAGATCCTGGCTAACGATTGTCAGTGGCTGTATTCGCCATTGTGGCAATAGCGCACGTAAATGGTCCTGCAACTGACCGTGCTGCCAACGGTAAAGTGTTCTGCGACCCTGCAGAGGGTGTAGATCCGAATTCATGGTTTCAACTTAGGCGAATGCCGTACGTCCGACTTACTGCGGTATTGGTAGCAATATGCTGAGTGATAGAGAACTCAGGTACAACGAAAAGTTTACTTGTCAGGCCGATTTTTCTTGGCTGAACAGAATTCCAATCAATAAAACTAAACGGGCGTATGTATCGTGAGTTTGCTAATTGTTACAAAACCCTTAAAATTCTCCGCCCCTCCAATTCCATCATTTCAAGGACGAAAGTCAAAAAGATGAATCACCTCGCTATCGCAAAAGAAGCCCTCATCGCCCAGGCGCAAGCTGTTACCCAAATGGCTGACCGTCTCAATGGTGAATTTCAGAGCGCTGTCGAACTGCTTCTCGGCTGTAAAGGACGTACAGTGGTCTGCGGCATGGGCAAGTCTGGCCTGATCGGTCAAAAAATGGTCGCGACCTTCGCCTCCACTGGCACCCCGAGTTTCTTCCTGCATCCGGCTGAAGCTTTCCACGGCGACTTGGGCATGCTCAAGCCGATTGATGTGCTGATCTTGATCAGCTACAGCGGTGAGACCGAAGAGCTGATCAAGCTGATTCCGAGCCTGAAATCCTT
The DNA here is from genome assembly GCF_904067025.1 of Pseudomonas paraversuta. Taxonomy (NCBI): domain Bacteria; kingdom Pseudomonadati; phylum Pseudomonadota; class Gammaproteobacteria; order Pseudomonadales; family Pseudomonadaceae; genus Pseudomonas; species Pseudomonas paraversuta. Next base: position 2,843,106 of record NZ_CAJFDA010000001.1, on the reverse strand, counting down.
TGGCAACAAAATCATTGCCATGACCGGGAATGGCAAGTCGACCCTGGCCAAGCATGCAGACATCTGGCTCGACATTTCCGTCGAACGCGAAGTGTGTCCTAACAACCTGGCTCCGACCACTTCAACCCTGGCCACCATGGCCATGGGCGATGCACTGGCCGTCGCCATCATCGAAGCCATTCAATTCAAGCCGATGGACTTCGCCCGCTACCATCCGGGCGGCAGCCTGGGCCGTAAATTGCTGACTCGCGTCAGCGATGTGATGCACTCCCCGGCACCTATCGTGTCCCCGGCCACCAGTTTTCACGACTGCCTGCTGGTCATGACCGAAAGCCGCATGGGGCTGACCGTGGTTCTGGACCAGGGTGTGCTGGTGGGCATCGTTACTGACGGCGACCTGCGTCGTGCACTGCTGCAGAACCAGGGTGTCACTGGCAGCACGGTTGACCAGTTCATGACACGTAACCCGCACACCATCAGGGAAGAGTCGCAGCTGTCCGAAGCGGAAGCCTACATGATCGACAAAAAAATCCGCGCCCTGGCCGTGACCAATCACGCCAATGAGATCGTGGGTGTGGTTGAAATTTTCGACTGATTGATGTGTAGCTGCGTCAGGCATGGATAACTGCCTGGCGCTGTTGAATAAAAAAACGGGGCCTGCCAGGGCCCCGTTTTTGTTCAGACACTAGCTGTAGCTTATTGCGCCATCTTGGCCATGACCTGCGCATAACCTGCCGCAGTACCCAATACCGCGTCCTTGCCCTGGGCAAACAAAATACTGTCTGCCACTTCGCGGAAAGCGCCCGTGCCACCAGCTGCCGTGAGTACGTGAGTAGCAGCTGCCTTTACGTACACCGGAGCATCGGCGACCGCAAACGACAGCGCGCACGCTGCGAAAGCCGGCAGGTCGATGCAGTCGTCACCAATGCACGCTGTGTTCGCAGCGCTGACACCGGCTTCGGCCATCAACTGATTGCATGCAGTCAGTTTATCCTTCACCCCGAACTGACACAGGGTAATGCCCAGATCCGCAACGCGCTTGCGCAGCGTGGGCGAGTCACGGCCGGACAACACCGCTACGCGCACGCCATTCTCTTCCAGCAGACGCATGCCCATGCCATCCCGCACATGGAAACGCTTCAGGCATTCGCCAGTGGCGTCGTAGTAAATGCCGCCATCGGTCAGCACGCCGTCCACGTCGGTAATCACCAGGCGAATGTCGTTCAGCGTAGTGCGAGGTGCCGGTGTTTTTCCGCTCATCAGTGCGCGTACCTGCTCCAGGCACTCGGGCGTATCAACACCCGGCCCGGTTGGCTCGACAACATATGCCCGAATGCACACGCCGGCAGCCAAAAGCCGCAGTTGCTCAAGTTTTTCGGCGTTTTCCAGCATCGCTTGCGGCAGGCCGGTGTAGTCCGCCAACACGTCGCGACGATAACCGTAAACGCCGACATGCTTGAGGTAACTGGCTTCCTCGCCATCCCGTGGGTACGGGATGGGCGAGCGGCTGAAGTAGAGTGCATTGCCGTTGTGGGCCAACACCACTTTCACGGTGTTGGGGTTGGCGGCTTCGTGAGCATCGATCACATGGCACAGCGTACCGACCTTGACCTGTGCATCGGCCAGCATGCCTGTAGCGAGGGCGTCGATATCCGCCGGGCGAACCAGCGGCTCGTCGCCTTGCAGGTTGATGTAAATATCTGCGTCAACTTTCGCCATGACTTCTGCCAGACGGTCGGTGCCTGACGGGTGATCCGCAGAGGTCATGATGTATTGACCGCCAAACGCTTCTACGGCTTGGGCCACACGCTCGTCGTCGGTTGCCACGACAACTACGTCAGCGTGTGCCACTTGCAGCGCGCGTTCGTACACATGCTGCACCATTGGTTTACCGCAGATATCCGCGAGCGGTTTACCCGGCAAACGAGTCGAGCCGTAGCGGGCCGGAATAACAATCGCGACCCGTTGTTCTGTACGTGCCATGCTCAGAATCCTTGCTTCAGAAAGCCGGTTTAACCAATGTTCAGTGCTGGGAACGACTTGACCAGATCATCCAGTGCTTTGATCTGAGCCAGGAACGGCTCCAGTTGGTCCAGCGGCAGGGCGCTTGGGCCATCGCACTTGGCTTGATCCGGGTTCGGGTGAGCTTCCAGGAACAGGCCGGCCAGGCCGACGCCCATGCCTGCACGTGCCAGTTCAACCACTTGCTCACGACGACCGCCGGACGCTGCACCCGATGGATCGCGCTGTTGCAGGGCGTGGGTCACGTCGAAAATGATCGGCAGGTTGTCGCATGTGCGCTTCATCACGCCAAAACCGAGCATGTCGACGACCAGGTTGTCGTAACCCAGGCAGGTGCCACGGTCGCACAGGATCAGTTGGTCGTTCCCGGCTTCCTTGAACTTGTGCACGATGTTCTGCATCTGCGACGGGCTCAGGAACTGAGGCTTTTTGATGTTGACCGGCTTGCCAGTCTTGGCCAGCGCGACAACCAGATCGGTCTGGCGGGCCAAAAACGCAGGCAATTGCAGTACATCTGCCACTTCGGCGACAGGTGCACACTGATAAATTTCGTGGACGTCGGTAATGACCGGTACGCCGAATGCCGCTTTGACGTCCTGGAAAATACGCAGGCCTTCTTCCATGCCCGGGCCACGGTACGAGTGAATGGACGAGCGATTAGCCTTGTCGAAGCTGGCCTTGAATACATACGGGATACCCAGCTTGTCGGTCACGCGCACGTATTCTTCACAGGCGCGCATGGCCAGGTCGCGGGATTCCAGAACGTTGATGCCGCCAAACAGTACGAAAGGGGCATTGTTGGAGCATTCGATTGCAGGGGTGATTTTGATCATGGTTACAAGTCCATTTTGAAAATTATGAAAAAGGTCAAGCAATGTACGGATGTCAGATCACAACACGTGTGTCTGACACCCGTCGCGGGTATGAAAAAACTCTACCGGGTCTGGCATAAATCGCGCTTAGCCGTTTAACCAGCGGGCGAGATTGTTGTGAATGCCGGCTTCGTCATTGGCTGCCATCGAATACGCATTAACGTAGTGATGAAGAAGATTTTGGGTACGCTGCGCGTCATAAACGAGCTCGCTGTTGAGGCGAGTCTTCAATTCGTCAATGCTGCGCGGGTATGCAGCAACGGCGTAGGAGTAATCACATTCGCCTGTGACAACAACGGGCCGACGATGCAGCAGCGCTTCCAGACCAACGCCGGAGTTGACGGTAAATACGGCTTTCGCGCCCGATATGAGGTCATGGACCGAGGCGTTTGACATCTCGATGGCTCCACTGCTTGAAAGGGCTTCGAGTGTTTTTTGAACCGTCATGCTGTTGCAATACGGGTGGCGCTTGACCCGCACTTTTGTTGTCGTGCCGGCATAGTACTCGGCGACAGTACGCACCAATTCTGCGCCTGTGATTGCGGCAAGGGCGGCAACGGTATCGGTGGGTATCTGCAGGGCTACGAAAACATAATCATCTGTGTACGTGATGCGCTCCGCGCTCTGCGCATATTTGGAGACGTTGTGATGGATATAAGCTTCGCGTAACCCTTCTTCATTCGCCGCCAGCACCTCTGTTGCGACACCGGCAGTCGATTGCTCAATCGGAGCATGGATCGTGGCGAGTGAGGAGTAGCCCGCAAATCCCTGGTGGTCCATGCTGCATCGACCTGCCAGCGGAACTTCCTGGATGTGCAGGTGATCGGCGTTCAGCGGGGCATTGGTGTGGTAGCTGACAATACGTGCGCCTGGAATCCGAGGATCACAGTTCCTCCAGTTCCATTGGTGGCGTGGTACCAGAATCAGGTCTTTACGAGCCAGAAGGTATCCGTACACGTTTGACAGGAACTCGCGAACAGTCGCGTAGCTTGGTTTTTCTTCGTTTGGGGCAGCGAAAAAGACCGTTGGAATAAAGACTTCGACGACTTTCGAAAGATCCATGGTGTCGGGTTCGATGTCGACGATCGAACCATTGCTCCAACCGTACAAATGCTGAGACACCTCGTTGGTATTGGCGATGTCAGCAAGCACTCGGGATTTACCCAGATTCCGGATCACGGCATCCAGCCAGGCCTGATTTTCCTCGGAAACGGGTTGGGTGCCGTTCTTGTTCCGGTCAATGATCTGCTGTGCTTCGTGGAGCCAGCGACACTTCACTGCAACCTTGACCTGCTCATTCGGGTTGATGCCTTTCTTGCCTTTTTCCGCTGAGAGCAGTGACTGGGCCAGATTTCGCGCAGCCTGGGTTCTTTCGTACAAATCAGGAAAGAAAGGTGTCGCGCGGTTAATCATGGGCATGAACTTCATCAGCGTTTCGCGAGGAAAGCTCAGAATGCCCAGTAATGTGTTGCGCGCATCATCGTACAGCGCGTGATCAATCTCGAAGGACAGGCGCTTGACTGATCCATAGGCCGGATAACAGGCTTGGGCCGCACAAAGATAGGAATAGGCGCGGGCGACCTGAGCATCGTCACGCAACATGTCGCTGATCCGCATCAGCAGTTTGCGTTCGGAGGGGTAATTGACTTGCGCCGCCAGCAGCACATCAAGCGCCGCTTCTTGATTGCGCGCCATTTGATAGGCTTTGGAAAGCATCAGGCGGTAGTTAAGTGTTGATGACACGTGTTCGGGAAACGAGTTGATCGTTTCAATCAGTGCTTCATGCTGATTCAGCTGGCTGTATACGCGCGTCAGGATGCTGAAGTTGGTCAGGTTCAGTGGGTCGGACTTGATAGCCTGATGAGCCTGGGTAGCAATGATGTTGAGCCACGATTCGTCGTTACCGGCCAGCAGAAATGACTTTTCCAGGTCGCTGGTGGAAACCAGTGGCTTGGGTTTGGAAAAGGTTTCTTTAGGTTGTTGTGCAAACAGGGGCGAGCGATAAAGCGCGAGTATTTCGGAAACCTGGCTGCACGAGGGGGCTAGCTTCAGCGTTTCGACCGCTTCTTCTTCGTCGCCGCGACCGGCCAGAATCTTGGCTTTTTCAATGTAGCCGAACGAGTTGGACGGGTACTTTTCAATCGCGCTGTTCGCGTAGCGCAGTGCCGATGCCTGGTTGTTATGCAGATTGGCCGTGACTACCGCCTGGCGCAATTGACTCAAGGAAACATTCAGCCGGAGCAATCTGTCTGTGCAAGCCAGGCTGGCACGATGAGCCCCCATTTTTGAAAGCAGGAAGATTGCCTTAACAATGATGTGTCGCTGGATGGATATCATTATTTTTTCACGCTCTTCTTTTTCTTGGCGATCGCCAGCTCTCGCTTGGTTTTGTAGAACTCTTTCAATTCCTTGCGCACGTAGGATTGAGGTTGAGTAGGTGTGAACTCGCCGTTCCACAGTTTTATCAGCGCATCCCGGGCCAGGCTCAATGAGTCCTTGGTGTCGGTAAAGAGAGAGCTACGCAGCGGTTCATACAGCTGGACGTATTGTTCGCTGTTTTCGGCCAGCTCTGTGATGCCGGCTGCCAGCGCCTCGGGTGTTTTGATCGTCAGGCCCAGCTCGCTCCGGCGCGAATACTCCAGGCTGTAGCCGTCTATTTTTTTACCGCCCATCTGGTCGGACAGGTCGGTATCCAGCAGTGCGATGGGTTTCTTGCAATACATCGCGTCAAAGATTGCGCCGCTGTAATCGGATATGACGACATCGCAGATGGAAAGCAGCTCCAGCAGGTCGTCATTGGCCCCGAAATGGCAAATGGCACCCATGTCCATCTTGTCTTTGCGCGCGCTTTCGAGCAGTTCGGTGTTGTGGTGCATCTTCATCAAAACATTGTAGTTATCCGCCAGGTCGTAAATAGAGGTCACGAACTGGTCAACGCTGGACAGATCGCCCCAGGTTGGCAGATACAGCACTGTTTTTTTGTTCGGATTCAGTTTCGCCGCGTGTTTTGATTTGGCGGCCTGATGAAAACTCTCCAGATGCCAGTCATCGTAACGAGGATTGCCAACGGAAGCCGTCGGGCTGAAATAATCGATACGCTCTGAAGCATAAGGGCCGTAAGTCAGGCACAGATCTGCGAACGCACGCCATGGGCCGTAGTTATGCGGCTCTTTGGCATAGCCATACTGGATCATGGCTATTTTTGATTTTTCAAACACTTCGATGCGTGAAAAAGGCGTCTGGCAAACGATGATGTCGAAGACTCCATCGAGTGTGGCCATTTGCGCGCGATCCCACACCATTATCGGGGTGTGGGGGTTTTTCAGGATGTCATCACTGAATTCAGCGATGAAATCCATTCGCTTTTCAATCACAAAGCATGCGCCAGGGAAGGTGCTGGCCAGCTTCTGAATGTGAAGAAATTGAAACGGGTTCCACCCAACGAAACCAATTCTGGGTGACTTACCCATACTTTTTGATCTCTGCGATCAGTTGGGTAGTGGAGATACCTTCTGTGCGCGGCAGGTAGATAACTTCGCACAGGGATTTGAATTCATCGAAGCGTCCTTCCCAGTCATTGCCCATGACCAGAGCGTGAGCGCCAAACTCTTTGATGTACTCGCCTTTGAGCTCAAGAGACTCCTCAATGAAAACCTCGTCCACACATCCGAGCGAGGCGATGATGTCGCGACGTTCGCCTTCAGGGTAAACCGGGTTGCGTTGTTTTTTCGAGAAGTTCAACGCATCCGAAGAGATACCCACAACAAGCCGGTCACCTTGGGCGCGAGCGCGCTGCAGGATTTTTACGTGACCGATGTGCAGCACGTCGAAGGTACCGAAGGTGATGATAGTTCTCATATATATCCTTATCGCGTAAGCGGTTGCGTCGCATGGGGCGGGTAGAAAGGGGGGGTAGGCCTTGGTCTTGAAAGCTCAGCTTTTTGGAATCGTCGTTTCTCAGCGAGGATGCAGGCATCTTCAGTGTCGGGTGTTGATTCTGTGGCGCCTGCGCTCGACTCACTTTTTAAAAGGTCCGGCATGCAGCATCTACAAAAGCCCGCCATTCTACCGGGGGCTCTTGTGGTTCGGATATGGGTTTTATTCTGCGCTGCCACGAGCATAAGTCGTGCCGAGTTTAAAGCTGAATTTTTTGCGGGCCAGCTTTCCTTTGAAAGGCTTGCCATCCACGAGGAAAGTCAGACGATACCAGCCACGCTTTGCATCGAATGATGTGTTCTGGATCTGATAAACGCCTGGCGCAACCAATGGTGAGGCGCTGCCTGATCCGGCTTCGTGCGAAACCACCTCAATCGAGGTAAAGCGGTCCAGGGCATTCATGTCTGCATAGGCGGTAGGCGTGGTGAGCCAGACAATGCCAGAGCTTGTACCGCTTGCAGAGTTGGAGACTGTGCCAGCGAGGACGCTGCGGTTTTTCAGACCCATATGCAGCTTGATTGCGCTGATCTTGTCGAGTGCTTCTGACACGTTAGTGAAATCGACGTCAATCATGTCTTTAGGTTCAAGATCCCACCACTGGCTGGCCAGAAGCCGTTCAATGGTTGCTTCGTCGAAGCGATAGCGGATGACTTGAGCGGGAATGCCACCCACGATGGCATAAGGTGGTACGTCTTTTGTGACCACTGCGCCGCCGGCAATGACGGCGCCAGTACCGACAGTTACGCCCTGGCAGATCATCACTCCGGCACCAATCCAGACATCGTGGCCAATCACTGCCGGGTTGGCAGTGGGGCCCTTTACTCGCTGATGAGTCGAGTAGTCTTTAAAGTCGGTGAAGTGATTGGTGTTGTATTGGAAGGGGTGGCAGCTCAGGTAATCGGTTGGGTGGTTGATGGGGCTGATTTCGGCATTGCGTGCGATGGAGCAGAAATTACCAATAGTTACGCCCCGGCCAACATAGCCGCCGTTGCCAATGTAGGTGTACTTGCCTATCAGAGCTTTCGCGTTGACAGTGACAGCGCCATAAAGTTTCACTGGCTCCATTAAAATGGCTTCCGGAGAAATATTGGCAAGTTTCGATATCAAAGTGTTTTCCAAAATCCACGCGCTCCGTAATATTGCAATGCCATCATTTAGATGTTTAAGTGCCGCTACATGATTATCCAGGGATATTCATTGGGTGCTTCTAAGATGTTTTGGTGTGGGGTTGGCAAACCGCGGATTTTATCGGTGTGTCCTGCGTGTGTCAAGATATGTATGAGGTAGATGGGGTGGTGCCTGGTGCAACTGTAATTGCAGTCGTTGAGCGCTGTGTTGGTGCATACAAGGTAGCGTTATATGAAGGTGTTAATCAGAGTTGTTCCATCCCGACATAGGGTTGAGCGGGGCAGTCCATTAACTTCATTTGAGTACTATCGTGCCAAGTGGATAGAGTGGTCGCCTCTGGTGCGTCCTGATAAAGTGCTGGGTGTTTTTGGTGCGAAAAGTTCTAGCCATAGAGAGATATGGATGGTCTGGGTGGTTTTGGTTAAAAGGGGGTTGCTGTGCGGCAAGTAATATCTGTCTTGTATGAGTTGGCGGAGCAGGGAGGGGGGGTGACGCGTGTTTCGCTGGGCAGAACCGCTGCGCTGGCAGAGGCGGGAGTGAGTGCGCGGATAGCCGTACTTGACTTTGATGAGCGGCTGGACGCAACCATCGGCAACCTTGTTGAGCAGGGCCGTATTCCTGAAACACTTAAAGTTGTTAATTTTTATAAGTGGTTTGCCTGCAAGGCTCTAGAAGTTATAAGTGCAGGCGCTGCAGCGCGTAATGATTCGAATATTGAACATCTGCAAGTTAAGGTTGTCAGGCGCATTGATCATATTGATGGCGCGAATATCAGTGTTGTTCGATATATGACGGTCAAGGGCTATGTATATTTAGAGGAATTCCAGAATCATTTGACGGGTGGCGTGATGGTTTTGATTTCCATGCCCGGTAAAAGGCCGCTCAAGTTCAATTCGCTCGACTCGGCCCACGCATACTGGTTGAAGTGCCTGTCGGTCGAGTGTTTGCCCAGTTTTATCGTTGCCGATTCAATTGGTGCTGCGGATGCGGTGTGCAGCATAGAGGGTGATGATATTTACAGGGTGCTGATGATGCACAGTAATCATTTGCTTAAGCCGTACCGCGTCGGTGGTGCTATTGCACCGAAATACCACGGTGTTATCAGGGGGATTCCTAACTGTGACCGGCTCGTTCTTTTGACCCAGGGACAGCTTCACGACATGCAGCAGCAGTTTCCGTCAGGGCGATATTCAGTGATCGGCAACCTGATCACGCTTGAATCGCAGGAAGAGCCGGTTCTGCGTGAGGCTAATCTAGCTGTCATCGTGTCGCGGCTTCACGGTGTCAAGCGTATCAAGTCGATGGTCAGCGCGTTCGCCAAAGTTGTAGCGATAAACCCTGATGCGCGCCTGGAGATCTGGGGGTCGGGAGATCAGGAGGAAGAGATAAAGGCATTGATTCTCAAGCTCGGTATGCAGGACTCCATTCAGGTGATGGGGTTTGCAACCAGTGTATCCCGCATCTTCAGGCGAGCCAGTGTCAGTTTGGGCATGTCGGTTACTGAAGGCTTTGGTATCAGCTTTGCTGAGTCATTGGGGTATGGCACTCCGCTGGTCTCTACGCGAACCAACTATGGGCCACAGGAGATTGTGGCTGATGGAGAGGACGGGTTTATCGTAGATACCGAAGATGAGTTTGTTGAAAAAATCAATCTGTTGCTCAGCAATAGTGCTCTGGTTTCGTCCATGGGTAGTAAAGGCAAGCTCAGTGCGCAAAGGTTCGCGTCTCAAGCGATCGTTAAGCTTTGGCTTGATTTGTTTGATGGCTTGGCGGGCGGGCAAACCGGGCGTCAAGGTTATGCCGGACCCGAAGGAGAAATTCTCCTGAACAGGGTGTCAAGTAAGGTCGGCTGGATTTATCTGCCAGAAGGGGTCAGTGATGAGTGTGCCGAATCCTATCGATTGGCCAGGAAGGCCTGGGTGCTGGAGGTTTCTGCTGAGCGTGAGTTTATGGGGGGAGTGGCCAAAGTGCTTCCGGGGGTGTACGAAATCGACGAAATGGCTCTCGATGAGGTTAAAGGGCGGTACCGCTTTCGCTTGATGAAGGACGGTGTTTCTTTTCGGGGTGTGATTGCAAGTCGCGCGATAAAATTCATCTTTTCTTGAGCGCGGGATCTCTCTCTTGGTTGATGGGGATCTTTTTTTGCTTCAGGTGTTGAGCGAGTTTGATTCCATGCTTGCCTCTGACTCTGGTAACTCGCTCTCGATGAGGTGATGACCCTGTTGCAGTAGATGCCTCGCCCCTTTGGTTGTGTGGTACATGGTTGGTGATTTAAGGGGCTGGCTTATGGCGCTTGGCAGGTGCTTGTCATTGCAGTCCGTAGCGTGACTGCATTTCGTGGGTGTTGGGGTTAGTTTTTAGCTTGGGGATCGGGGGTTTTTTTGAAGGTGAAGGTCACGGTCCCTGCTGGAATGGTTTTTGGGACTCCATTGATTTTCAGTGCGAAATGATTTTTTTCCGGGTTATGCCAGGCCTTTTCAATCTTGAAATTTCCTGATCCGAAGCCTGACTCGATGATGTTCACGCTGTCAAAGTCCCGCAGGATTTCTGGCTCTGCATATGACTTTTCGATATCAAACCAAATGACGCCATTTTTGCTGGTGGACGAATTTTTGAGGGTGGTGAGCAGTGACTGGCTTATTAATTTCTTGTAAAAGGCTCGGCGGGACTCTATCTCGTTGAGCGCGGCATCAATGTCATTAAAGTCGACTCCGTTCATGTCGGTAGGGTCAAGTTCCCACCAGCGCGACTCCAGCAGGCGCGAAACCGTGTCCTCATCAAAGCGCATTCGTATTTCTTTTGCGGGGGCTCCAGCGACAATGGCGTAAGGTCGAACGTCTTTTGTAACGACGGAGCTTGAGCCAATCACTGCGCCATGACCGATCTTGACGCCTCCGCGTATTACGGATTTTGTTCCGATCCAGACATCACTACCGATTTCTGTCACATGGTCCCTCTTGCGAGGTTGTTTTACTTTGGTTATTTGATATTCGGGTTGATTGGCGAAATGGTTGTTGTTGTACTGGAATGAGTGCGATGACAACATGGTCAGTGGGTGGGCTTTAGCACCAATCTCAATGTCTCGAGCTATCGAGCAATAGTTGCCGATATGGGTGTGTTGTACGTATGAGCCTGTTCCGATGTAGGTGTACTTGCCAATTGTCGAAGTCTTGTCTACCACAACTACGCCGTATAGCCGTACGGGGGCAACGAGGGTAGCTTCTTCCGATATCCTGCAGCCGGGGCCAATTATGTTTTTGCTTTTATATCTGGAACTGTTCAAGTCTGACTCCGGATGACTTATGGTTGGAGATGCTTTGGTTTTCAACTAAGTCTTGTATGACTGTTGTTCAATGCATTCAAAAGCGGTGGATGTTATTTTATTTTCGGAAAAAATTCCAGAGTTAAGGCGGAGAAAGCGCAGGAGGTGCGTTGCCTGTTGCCTGTTCTGTGACTGGGCGGCAGTACTGTTGCCTCGTCGGGTGGCGGGTTGGAGGGCGCGCGGGGGGGCTTGTTCGTTCTGATCAGGTCTGGCGGGTTGCTTCTTGGTCGGCAAAAGCATTCTGGGCAATAAGGGTGCTGATTGCGGGGCGATTTCGGTTCTATTAAAGCATGTCGCGGTATTACTTCGAGAGACATGTGTCGAACTGAAAAGTTCCCGGAATCTTCATCGGTTCTCATGCAAATATTCTAATTGACTGCAATCTCCGCGACGTCCCGGATACGTTCGATTTGCATCGGTCGCGTAGAGGGTCGGTGTTATTTGATTCGTGGTCGTCACCAGAGACTTCATTGCAAAATGGAGGGGTTGCAGTCAAATTTCCATGTTTAAGGGGTACGCCTCTGCTTTTCAGAGTGTATTCTAATAATTCCTTATGCGGCATTGAGCGGAGACAATGAAAATGAAAAAAAGTTCTGGATTGAAACGAAGTCTGAACTGTTTTTTTTCGTTATTGGTCACTTGCCCGGTTGTAGTCTTTGCCGGGGAAGGCGGGGCCTGCCGGCTGCCGGCGCAGAATGCGTTGAGCGGTCAGGTCGAGCTGGACGGTTCTTGTACCTATACCCAGTCTCTGCGTCTACCTGCGAGTAATACGCATCTGAACTGCAAGGGCGCCACGCTGGACGGTGGGAATAATATCCCTATTGGTATTGTTATTGGTGGGGGTAAAAAGAAGATCGAGAATGTAACGGTTGAAAACTGCCGTATTCAGAATTTCAAAAATCGTGGCATCAGTATTACTTCCGGCTTTCGTATCAAAGACCTTTCTGCCGACCGGAATGCGAACTATGACATGGCGCCCAGTCATATTGTGATCGACAATGTCACTGTGTTAAACAGCGGTCGTGGTGGTGTGTATTTTGACAGCTATACGACGGACTCCACGCTAAAAAATTCCACTATTCAAGACTCAGGTAACGTCGGTGTCTATCTGGAGCAGGGGACGCAGCGCCTGAATATTGTCAACAACACCATTCAGGGCAATGGTAAGGCGGGGAAGCGTGAAGGCTTGTCCGTTGACTCCTCGGCGCATAATACGATTGAGGGGAACCGGTTCATAGGGAATACGCGCGGCGGGGTACTTATGTACAAAAACTGCGGGGAAAACTTTCTGTCCGGAAAGTCTGCACTTCGTTGGCAGTCAAGTGATTTTAATACCGTCCGGAATAATACCTTTACCAATGAACGTGTCGGTGTCTGGATTGCCTCGCGTCAAGGTAAGGACTTGAGCAAGTGGGGATGCGGTGATCCAGCTGTGGATCCGAGTGGAAAATACTACAAGGATTACGCCAATAATAATGTTGTTGAGGATAATGTGTTTTGTCATACCAAGACGGCTGTTCGCGTTGAGGGTGACAACAATAAAATCTTGAGGAATCGTATTGGCGGCGCCAGTCGAGAGCCTGTGCTCGAACCTTATAAATATACAAAAAAACCGGATGGCCAGAACACGCAAGGCAACACAGTCGAAGGTAATGACACGGTTGAGTGTTCCCCTGAAGGTAAGTGACGACGGTAGAGAAACCTGCCGTTTTGATGTAAAAAGGTAGACCTTCTCGGGGGGAGGTCTCCTTTGTTGAGTGAGGGCAGGTGCTCACACGCCTGTGAACTGCTTGTGCGTATGTGAGATGCATTCCAGGTCTCGACTTTTATTAAATAATAGGTTTGTTGGTATGGACACGTTTTCGGAGATGGAAGGTAAGCATTTCAAGATCGTTGAGCGTGCAGGCTCCAGGCGTCTCATGGTTTTTTTGGCGGGTACAGATAAAACCGACGGGAAATTTGATTTTTGGCACGTTGCGAATGCCCAGTCGTCTCACTTGTTGTTCTTTAATAACGGTCGAAACGAATGGTACCAACAAGGGATCCCCGGTTTTGGTGACAGCCATGAAGGCACCGTAGAAAAGCTAAAGTCCCTTGTTCAATACTTACAAGTTGACGAGGTGTTTTTTGTGGGCGTCAGCATGGGTGGTTATGGTGCGGTTTTATATGGCGCTGCCCTGGATGCAAAAGTGCTGGCCTTTGGTTACGATACCAAGCTGAAGATTAAGGGCAGTCGCAGTCTGAAGCGAATGCCTAAAAATGTTCCCCTTGCATTTCCCGATCTGCGTCCGCTGATTGAGGCCTCGAAAGTTGAAATTTTGCAAATTGCAGGCGAGTGTGACTCTCTTGATTTGCTTTCAGCTGCGCATATTCAGGACATGAAGCAAGTTAAGACCATTACCTTGACGGGTGTTGGTCATGGTGGTGCGCCTTTTATTAAAGAACATTATGGTTTGTCTGAGTTTATTGCCCTGTGGGCCGACGATCAGCCGCTGCCGGAAATTATCGAGGCCGGTGCCTCGGTGAGTAACGGGCCTCTGGTCAGGGCGCTCTATAAAACGTTTCTGGCCTTCCAGGAAAAGGACTGGCCAAAAGTTGAGCTCGAAGCAGCCGTTGCGCTCAAGCTTGATCCAAGGCATGAATACTCAAACTATCTGCTGGGCACAAGTTTGTTGGAGGTCAAGCGGATAGAAGAGGCTCTGGCGCCATTGCTTATGTCTGTCGGCTCGGCACCGCATTACATGGGGGCGCGTTATCGTCTCGGCCGGGCATTGATGCTTAATAAGCGCCATGGGTATGCGAAAGTGCACTTTATGGCCTATCTGAAACGCAATCCAGCGGCTCACACTGTGTTGATGATGCTGTCGGATATATATGCGAGAGAGGGGAATCTTCAGATGGCAAGGCAGTACTTGCTCGGAGCTCTTGAGCATGGTGGGGATGCAGAGAAAATAGAACCTCGTCTGGCCAGGCTGGCGGCCTGATTGTTACGGCATCGCCATACCTTTTCAGGGCTGTAATGGATTTCTCCAAACAAAAACGCCAAGACCTAGGGTCTTGGCGTTTTTGTTTAACGGCAGTATTTTTCCGTTTACTGAATACCTGTTACTCGGCCCAGCATCATCGTCTGCACAACAGGGCTGATGATTTTTTGCCATTCATGCACTGCCGAGTTGGTGACATAGATGGTGTCATCCGGCTTGATCACGACCTGACGAGCATAGAAGATCGCTGCCGGGTCGCGCATGTCGAGGCGCAGAACGGTAGGTTTGGCCTGTTTGCCTTCGCCCATGCGGAATATAAATACGCCTTCAGGGTTGGCACTGCCTTCTTTCAATCCGCCGACACTGCTCAGGGCATCCAGCAAGCTGGTATTTTGCGCTGGCAGATCTTTCAGTCCTGGCTCAGCCACGGCGCCCATGGCCACGAAGCGCTGACGGGCGCGTTCGAGTATGACTTCCGAGTTCGGGCGCAGCACCATGTTGTTGCCGGCCAGAATGTCTTCGTAATTGAACTGTTGAACCTGGCTACCGGTACGCACGGTAACGTTGACCAGATGCGGTTCCATTACCGGTCCGCCCGCCTGGTTGACGGCATCGAGCAAGGTCAAAGGCCCTTGCAGGGTGCTGAAGCGCCCCGGGGACTTGACTGCGCCCGCAACCAGTACCGAGCCTGACAGGTCGCCAACCAGTTCGACGTGGGTTTGCACGTCGGTGGTCATGCCTTTGAGCTGCTTGACGATCAATGCCTCAACTTGGGTGAGGGTCAGGCCTGCCACAAAAGGCTGGCCTACATAGGGCAGTGAAATCGTGCCCTGGTCGTTGATGCGTGTTTTAAGCTGAGTGCCGCCAGTGGACAGCGGGGCAAATAGCGCCGAGCCCTCCGGTGCGTTGTCGGTGATCAGGATGCTCAGGACATCACCGGGCATCAGTCGCGCCGAGGGGGCGAGCGGTTTTGCGATGTTGGCTTGCATCGGGCGCACGGCACCACGCATATAAGGTGCGATGGTGTTGGCGTTGATCTCCACCAGATTGTAGGTCGTGTTCTCGGACTCGATGGCACCCTTGTAAGGGCCAGCGCCGGATATCACGCCACTGCAGCCCGAGAGGCCGAGGATCGCCAGGGCCACTGTTGCCAGTTTCAGGTGGAACGAGTGGGAGAGAGTAAGGGATTTAATCACGGTGATCCTCGATCGAAGCCAGGATGAAGCGAGTAATGCCGTACAGCATCAGTAGGCCGAGCAAGATAGTTGCCAGGTTATACAGACGCTCTGGGTACAGTGCCTGTTGCGGGGTGTTCGGGCTTACGACCGTCACCAGGGTGCGGATCTTTTTGCTGGCTTCAATCCGTGCATTGTCGAGCGCAGCTACTGCGGTTTTGTAGCTGGCTTCGGCGATGCCTGCATCCAGTGTCAGTTGCTGGAAGGCTGAGGCGACTACGTTCAGCTGGGAGCCGTCCGTTGACGACACCAGCAGGCGTTTTTCCTTGGCCAGTTGCTGGGCGATGGCGCTAACCCTTTGCTTCTGCTGTTTCACTTGCGGCGAATCGGCGCGCAACTTGAACTGCATCTCGGTCAACACGGCCTGTTCTTTGGTGTGCTGGGCTTCGAGGTCGGAAATGATGGTGGCACGGCTTTGTGCAGTGTTTGCGCCATCGAGCACTTTGTTGGTGTTCTGGAAGTCGATCAGTTCGGCTTTGCGATCGGCGTATTGAAGCCTTGCGGTTTCCAGCTCACTTTTGGCGAAGGTCATTTGTTCGCGGGCAATGCTGTGGCTGACTTCGTTTACGAAGTTCTCGCTGGCGGAAAGTATGGTGCGCAGCATTTGCTCCGAAAGCTCGGGGGTAAAGGCTTGCACTTCAACCCGCAACAGGCCGGTGGTTTCGTCGTAGTGGGCGGTTACCATGCGCTGGTAGTAGCTGAGCAGGTCTTCGCGCGAGGCGTCCTTGTTGAGCCAGAAGAACATGTCGCTGCGCTGGGCGGCATATTGCTCGATCCAGTGCAGGCGCTCTTCGAGCAACAACATCATGTCCATTGACCCGATGTATTCACGCAGGTAGAGCGTCTCTTCCCTGGACGCGGGGTTGGTTCCGGTCAGCAGGGTAGCCAGGCCAGGCATGGCGGCGGCCTGGTTGCCACCGTCCTGACGAACGACGACCTGTGCACTGCTGACATAGCGATCGGCGGCGAATATGCCGTAGTAAATGGCCGCCAGTACCATTGGCAAAATCACCAGGCCGATAGCCAGGCGCCAGCGTCTGAGTTTACCCTTGCTGCTCATATGTGATGCATCCTTGAAGTCGAACGGTTCTGCTTTATAAAAGAGAGTATGAAGTCAGGCGTTGTAGGCTTTGATGCCTTCGGCTACGTCTTCGTAAACCTGGATCTCGCCATTGCGAACCAGCAGTACGATGTCGCAGATTTTTTGAACTTCATTCATGTTGTGGGTCACCAGCACGACTTTTGACTGCTGTAATTTTTCCTGGAATACGTCGGCACATTTACGTTTGAACTGTGCATCGCCGACGGACATCACTTCGTCGATCAGGTAGTAATCAAAATCGAAGGCCATGCTCAGGCCAAAGGCCACTCGAGAGCGCATTCCGGAGGAATAGGTCTTGATGGGCTCGTCGATCCAGTCGCCGATTTCGGCAAATTCCTGAACGTAGCGGATCTTGTCGCGCATGTCGTCGCCCATTGCGCCGTAGACGCGGCAGACAAACTTGATGTTTTCCCGGCCGGTCATGCTGCCTTGAAAACCGCCCGTCAAGCCTACCGGCCAGGAAATACTCCTGTCTGTAGCAACGGACCCGGAGTCAGGGATATCGGCACCGCCAAGCAGGCGCATCAGGGTCGATTTGCCTGCACCGTTGCGTCCGATAAGGCCGATATTCTTGCCTGGCGGAATCGACAACGAGAGGTTGCGGAACACATACCGACGTCCCTTCGGAGTCAAGTAGGATTTGGTAACGTTTCTAAGTTCGAACACGTTGGCCTGTACTCATCCGTTCTTCGTGGAAACCAGGTGCAAGCGGCGTGCGCGATAGCTACCCATGGCAATAAACAGCAGCACTATCGTGATGCAGATCACGTAACCTTCCGACACGCCATCCACAGGGGTGTAGTGCGGCAAGACCTCAGCGCGGATCAGCTCGACAATGTGCAGGAAAGGGTTTAGCAGCAACACCGGCATCATCGCTTGTGGCAGGTAAGCAGCAGGTACCAATACGCCGGAAATGAAATACAGCGGGAAAAAGGCCATGCGAATGACCACCTTCAGGCTGGGCAGGGCATGGGTGATCAATGCCAGTACCATGCCCAGGCTAAACGCAAACAACAGGCCCACGGCCAGTGTCGTCACCCACATCAGCGGGTTGGCCACCGACATGTCGAAGCCGTACCACGCGAAAGCAAATACCAGAATCGCGTACACCGTGGCACTGATGCAGGTTTCCACCAGTACCCGGGCGACATAGGTGTCCAGAGGCTTGATTTGCTTGTAGCCAAACAGCGAGCGGTTTTCCCGCAGGCTGTCCATCAGGCGCAAGGCGGTGTTGCGGTAGAGCAGGAAGGGAGCCATCGCGACCAGGACAAATACCGGGTACTCAACGTCAGCGACGGTACGTCCACGAATGACCGCGAATAAAATACTGAAGATAAGCAGGTGGCATATGGGCTCGATGAGAGTCCATACGGCGCCCATGCGTCGCACGCCAAAACGTGCCCGGGCTTCGCGCAGCACCAGGGCGAAGATCACCGATTTTTGAATCTGGAGCGAGGATCGAGGCTTCAATATGTTTACCGCAATGCAGAGCCGCGCAAATGAATGCGCCGGGGAATTCATTTTCAGGAAATGCAGAACCCCGCGCGGTAAAGCCGGGATTCGAGAGTCTTCCATGTTCTGGGGGCAGGGAGATTAATCGTTTCGTAGTATGAGCGTCAATAAAGAAGCGCCTTTGTATACAGGACAGCTCCTAAAATTATTGTGAATCGCATATTAAAGCGGCGGGTGATTTCTCGAGACACAAGAAATTATAAAGAGTTCAGCGCAATATCCAAAAACCACAGCCGGGGCTGGATTCGAGTTGTTTTTTCTTGAATTTATTGGGTGTCATTGCCCGTTTTGAGAAAAACAGGTTTGCGCTGAGGCTTTGCTGTGTAGCGAAAGACAGTTCGGCTGCCGGCATGACTGCGGTCGCAGTTTTCACGGGTGCCCGTCTGTCAGTGAAGTTCCACGTTCTTATTGAGGTGGATCCGCCAGGCATTTATCAGGGCGCCAAGGAGGGTGACGGTGACGACAGTGCAAATAACGGTGATCCAGATCATTTTTGGATTCCTTTTGCTGTACTACCCGTATAACCCTCGAAAGTTACAAACTTGCGACGGCCCCTGCGCCTTGCTCCTTACTGAGGATAGACCGTCTGCGCGGGTATTTTTGCGTTTGGGGAAATGACAGCCCGCAACTGCTGTCTGCGGTACATGGAACCGTGTTGTGTTGGTCCCCCAGCAATCGATCTCAGTCGGGCCACTACGTTGCTTGAAGGCTGATGCCCGGGGTGTGGCCATGATCCATCCGTCGAAATCTCGGCCTGAACAATTGACCGGATTCGCTCTACACAGTTAACTGTATATACATACAGCTAACTAAAGGGCGCGTGTCATGGGCTTCACTGTTTTGGGTCCTCTTGCTGAAGGTGGCATTCGCCTGCCGATGTGCTCGTTCAAGATTCCTGCCGGGTTTCCGTCACCGGCGACGGATCATATGGATAAGCAAATCTCGCTGGATGAAGTGCTTAACGTGCGGGCTCCGCATGTTTATCTGGTGACGATCGATGGCGACAGCATGCAGGGCGTCGGGATTTTTGCCGGGGATGTGGCAGTGGTTGACCGCTCCATCGAGCCTGCCCACGGGCATGTGGTGGTCGCGCTGCTCAATAATGATCCGGTCTGCAAGCGTCTGTGCCTGCGGGGCAAGAGGGTCATTCTGGGTTCAGAGAACCCCAGATACCCGGATCGCTATGTGATGGAAGGCGATGACCTTTCGATCTGGGGCGTGATCACCTATAGCGTGCGCAACCATGGCCATTAAGTGCGATCCGGTGTTCGCCCTGATCGATTGCAACAGCTTTTATGCCAGTTGCGAGCGGGTGTTTCGCCCGGATCTGGCGAAAGTGCCGATTGTGGTGCTGAGCAATAACGATGGCTGCGTCATCGCCCGCAGTTATGACGCCAAACCCCACATCAAGATGGGTGAGCCGTACTTTCAGATCAAGCACCGGCTGGAGCAGCTGGGTATCGTGGCATTTTCGTCGAACTATGCGCTGTATGGCGACATGAGCGAGCGGGTGATGAGCCTGATCGAGGCGCAGGTGCCGGCGGTGGAGGTCTATAGCATCGATGAGTGTTTTGCCGATTTGACCGGTATTGCCGATGCCAGCGCCATGGGTTGCCAGTTGCGCAGCCGTGTCCTGCAGTGCACGGGGATCCCGGTCGGGGTCGGGATTGCGCACACCAAAACCCTGGCCAAGCTGGCCAATCACACGGCCAAACGCTTACAGGAGCAAACCGGCGGGGTGGTCAATCTGTGTGGTGAGCATCAGCGGCACTGGGTATTGCGTAATACGGCGGTGAGCGAGGTGTGGGGAGTAGGGCGGCGGATGACGGCTCATCTGCAGGGGATGGGGATTCGCACGGCCATGGACCTGGCCAGCGCTGAGCCGTGGATGCTGCGCAAGAGGTTCAGTGTGGTAATCGAGAAAACCGCCCGGGAGCTGTCGGGCACGCCGTGCCTGGAGCTGGACGAACCTGATCCTCCCAGGCAGGAAATCTGCTGCAGTCGCATGTTTGGCAAGCGTCTGACCAGCGTGGCGCCAATTAAAGAGGCGGTGGCCACTTATATGATGCGGGCTTCAGAAAAGCTCCGTGCGCAGAACTCCTATTGCACCAAGGTGCGGGTAAGTATTCGCACGGGCATGTTCAACCCTGACGAAGCCAAGTATGCCAAGGGGGTGGTAGTGACATTGCCATACCCGACCGATGATGTACGGCTGCTGACCAAGGCCGCGGTTGATGCTGTGGATAGCGTGTTTCAGCCGGGTTTCAGGTACAGCAAGGCTGAAGTGATGTTGCTGGACCTGCGCCAGCCGGGAGAGTTCTCCGATGATTTGTTTGCGCTTAATCAGCCGGCGGAGGCGACCCGGGTGATGTCGGTGCTGGATGCGATTAATCAGCGTTGGGGCAGGGGCACGCTACGGGCTGCCAGCGTGCCGGTGAATCCAGCCTGGGGCATGCGCCGGGAGTTGATGAGTCAGGGCTACACCACCCGACTGGATCAGCTGTGGCGGGTGTCCTAGGTGCGGCTCCCCGCTATCTGTTGGAGCTGGCTCGCCAGCGATGCAGACAACTCGAAATACCTGCCGGACCGCGGCGCAGCCATCGCGGGCAAGCCCGGCTCCCACAAAGGGTAGAGTGGTGCGGCTCCCCGGTATCTGTGGGAGCTGGTTTGCCAGCGATGCAGACAACTCGACACACCTGCCGGACCGCAGTGCAGCCATCGCGGGCAAGCCCGACTCCCACAAAGGGTGGAATGGTGTGGTTCCCCGGTACCTGTGGGAGCTGGCTTGCCAGCGATGCAGACAACTCGGCATACCCTGCCGGACCGCGGTGCAGCCATCGCGGGCAAGCCCGGCTCTCACAAAGGGTGGAATGGTGTGGCTCCCCGGTACCTGTGGGAGCTGGCTCGCCAGCGATGCAGACAACTCAACATGCCTGCCGGACCGCGGTGCAGCCATCGCGGGCAAGCCCGGCTCTCACATAAGGGTGATCTGTGGGAGCTGGCTCGCCAGCGATGCAGGCAACTCGGCATACCTGTCGGACCGCGGTGAAGCCATCGCGGGCAAGCCCGACTCCCACAAAAGGTGATCGGTGTTGGTTGCTGTCTTAAAGGTATTTGACCAAGGCCAGGCCGGTTATATACAGCCCAAGGCCGAAGGTCAGGTGGGTGACCAGGCTTCTTTGTCGCGCCACCCAGGGTTTGGGGGTGTTTGCAGCAGCAATGCCCATGCCCCAGGCGGGTTGCATGATCAGCCAGGGCGCAGCGACGCTGATGACGCCGGTAATCAGGGCGGGCAGCAGGCTCGGGTGTTGGAGCCAGGCGCTGCCGGCAACGGCCACCAGTGCTGCGGCGAAAATGATGCCGGTCAGGTAGTGAAAAACCCAGCCAGCAAGGCGTTCATTGCGCATTGGGGCGGCGGCTGCAATCGAGGTGTGACGGAATTGCCCCTGCAGCATATGCCCCAGCCAGCGGCCGACGAGCCGGTAGTCGAGGGACGGGATCTTGAAGGCGCGGGTTTTGATCGCGGCCACAAGGTCCATGAACAGGGTCGCGCCTATACCCAGGGCGGCTGCGTTAATAATGATTTCAACCATGGTCATTTCAATTATCCCTTGCCTGTCGTGTCTTCTGATTGCTTGAATTGACAAGTGTGCAAGTTCAAGCCGACTTGAGGTCAAGCATGAAAGAGCTGGTCATTGGAGAGGTGGTAAGGCGTTCGGGTGTCGCGGCATCGACTTTGCGCTACTACGAAGAGAAAGGGCTGATCCGCTCCATAGGACGACGGGGCTTGAGCCGGGTGTTTTGCGCGGATGTGCTGGAAAAACTGTCATTGATCGCGCTTGCCCAGTCACTGACTTTTTCACTGGATGACATCGCACATATGGTCAGCGCCGATGGCAGGCCGGCGCTTGATCGCGCGCAGCTGTTGGCAAAGGCTGATGAGCTGGAGCAGGTGATTGTCCGGCTCAGTGCCGCACGGGATGAACTGAGGCGTGCAGCGGTCTGCCCTGCGGCCAGTCATGTGGAGTGCCCGAGCTTTCAGCAGCTGCTGGAGACTGCCGCCAGGGGAGGATCAAAACATTGAGATGAGCCCGTGGAGTAATGCCCTCAAGGGTGCTTTACTCATTCTCTAACCGGCGATTCTCAACGATGGACAAGGCAGTCCGCGAGGTAGAAACAGCCTCTTCCCTTGAGGGCTTTACATGTCCACTGTGCCCGCCACACTGTTGATCGTTGACGATGAAGTCCAGATGCGCACCTTGCTCGACACCCTGTTGCTCAATCAGGGTTATTACACGCTTACCTCCAGCTGCGGCGCAGAAGCGCTGACTGTCGCACAACAACACATACCGGATCTGATCCTGCTGGATATCAAAATGCCGGGCATGGATGGTTATGAAGTTGCCCGCCAGCTCAAGAGCAACAGTTTGACCGCCAATATCCCGATCATCATGCTCTCCGAGCCCGGGGATCAAAGTGCCCGCATCTCTGGCCTGGAGGCCGGGGCCGAGGACTTCCTCAGCAAGCCGGTGTCCAATACCGAACTGTGGGTGCGGGTGCGTAACCAGTTAAGGCTCAAGGCATTTGGCGACTTTCGGGTTGACCCTGTGCTGGAACGGCATGTTGAACGAGACTCCTCCGGGTCCGGTCTGAGCCACAAGGCCAGTACCGAGATCAACCGCACCAGTGCGATCGAGCATTTCACAGCGCTGGATATCGAGCAGCAGCAGATGCAAGCGGCATTGCGCGACGCGGTGCGCAAGCAGGCTCTGGATTTGGTTTACCAACCCAAAATCGGTCTGGCTGACGGTCAGATTTGCGGGGTGGAGGCGCTATTGCGCTGGTACCGACCGGGGCTGGTGACTATCTCGCCGGGGGTTTTTGTTCCCGTGCTTGAGAGCCTGGGGCTGATCTCAGAGGTCGGGCAGTGGGTCATCGACACGGTCTGCCGGCAAATTGCCAACTGGCAGCGCGCCGGTCTGGATGTGGTGCCGGTGGCGGTGAACGTATCGGCTCAGCAGTTGCTCGAGGGCGACCTGATCCATGACATTCAGCAGTCCCTCGGCGCGCACCGGGTTGACGCCAAATGGCTGGAAGTCGAGCTCACCGAGAGCTCGCTGATGGTGAATACGCCGCGCACCATCGCCAGCTTGTTAAAACTCAAGGAAATCGGGATCAACATCTCCATCGATGACTTTGGCACGGGCTATTCGAGCCTGGCTTCGCTGGTGCGTTTTCCCATCGACAAGCTGAAAATTGACATCTCCTATATCCGCGAAATCACCCGCAACCCGCAGGATGCAGCGATTGCCCGCACCATCATTGAACTGGCCCGCAGTCTTGATATGAAAGTCATCGCCGAAGGCGTGGAAACC
Organism: Pseudomonas paraversuta; assembly: GCF_904067025.1. Classification (NCBI taxonomy): domain Bacteria; kingdom Pseudomonadati; phylum Pseudomonadota; class Gammaproteobacteria; order Pseudomonadales; family Pseudomonadaceae; genus Pseudomonas; species Pseudomonas paraversuta. The sequence goes on along the minus strand of NZ_CAJFDA010000001.1, from coordinate 2,819,618 downwards.
CGCGATCAGCTGGCGTTTTTGAGCGACAACGGTTGCGACCAGCTGCAAGGGTTCCTGTTTTGCCGGCCGTTACCCGCAAGAGAACTGGAACCCTTGTTGCGTGAACCCCGCAGCTTTATCTGAAGGCTCGCTGCCCGGGCAATATCAGGGGTAGCTCACCACCTGCACCCAGTTCGCGCCCTTGCCCGAAGGTGCAGTGGCGTGGCGCGAGAGGGTGCCGTCTTCAGGGTTAATGGCGTACACCCCGATCTGCGGGCTTTTCTCCCCGCTCACCAGCAACCATTGTCCCGAGGGATCTAGCGCAATGCCCCGTGGTTGTTGCTCGACTTTAATGTTCTGCACAAAGCCGGGCAGCCCCGTCTTGCTGTCGATGGCAAACACGCTGACCGTGCTGCCAGTGCGCTCGGAGGTGTAGAGGTGGCGTGCGTCCGGGGTCAGCTTGATATCGGCGGCCCAGATCAGATTGGACGCCAGTGGCGGCGGGGTCGGCTGGCCGGGTTTGATCATCGGGCGGGCGACACCGCGTACCAGGCCGGAGTCCGCCGGTATTGCACTGACATCGCCGAGCTCGGTGAGGCGTCCGGTTTTCGGGTCGATGGCAAAGGTGGTGACGCTGCCGGCCATTTCGTTAAGCAAATAGAGGAAACGGTTGTCTGCCGAAATCACTGGATGACGCGGACCGCTGCCTTCAGGCAACTGAACCTGACCCAGGGGCGTGAGTTTGCCGCTGGCGGCATCGAATTTGAACTCCAGCAGGCGATCGGCGCCCAGATTGGCGGCGTACACGAAACGGTTGGTGCCATCGACAATGATCGAATGGGCGTTAGGCCCGGTCTTGATCACCTGCTGCACGTCATCGGTCACGATGCCGTCGGCATTGATCAAATTGACGCTGACCAGATCCTCGCCGTACGAGGCGCCAAACAGGTAGTGGCCGTTCTTGTCGGTTGAGATATAGGCCAGGCTGTCGGCCACGGTCGAGTTCTTCAGGTGCTTGAGCGCCCCGTTTTCAGGATCGATGGCGAAGGTGGCCATGGCATAGGGTTTGCCGCGAATGGACGCATAGAGCTTGCTGTGATCGGGGCTCAGGGCCAGGGGCATCACCCCCGGGCCGGCTTCGGTGGTGGCCAGGGGCTGCAGTTGACCCTGTGCAGTCAACGTATAACTGCTCAGGGTGCCATCGGTGGCGTTGGCCACGTAGACATAGGTACTGGCCCAGCTCAGCTGAGTCAGGCTCATAAGCACGGCGCCAGTCAAGGTTTTCAGGGGTGTAGCTCGCAGCATCAGAAGGCTTCCTTATTGTTGTATGTTGTCGTACCTCTTTGCTGGATTGTTAGGTGGCTATCATTGTCCTGTCAATCAGTTTATGGGTGCTTGCGGTGCCCGTCAGGGTGCATCGCCGGTAGCGTCTTGTCCCTCAATGCCTACAGGCCCCAGCCGTCCCGTGCTGCCCGCCGTATCCCTTCCAGCAACATCGCGAATGCCGGGTTGTCATTGTTTTCGCGCCAGATCAGATGCAGTTCGCTCTGCACCCCTTCGCCCAGATCGATATCGCGAAACACCACATTCTTGAACGCCACGCTGGAGGCGCAACGCGGCACCAGGGCCAGGCCCATCGCCGCATTGACCAGCGCCAGAATGGTCAGTGACGAGCCCAGCCACTGCACGTACTGCGGGGTCACGCGGGCAGAGCGCAGGGTGCCGGTCAGCAGTTCGTTGAAGGGCGGGTAGGCGGCATGGGAGTACATCAGGAAGGGCTGTGAATCGAGGTCTTTGACATTCACGCTTGCAGCGCTGGCCAGTGGGTGGCTGCCGGGCACCGCCAGCACGAACGGCTCGCGTACCAGGCATTCAGTGGCGTAGCCGGGCTCCAGCAGGGGCGCGCGGGCGATGCCAAGGTCGATGCGCCACGCGCGTAACGCTTCATGTTGCTGATAGGTGTTCATCTCTGACAGATCAATTTTGACCTGGGGCTGCTTGAGCCGGGCCTCGGCGATGACCTTGGGCAAAAATTCATACACTGCGCTACCGACGAAACTGATGTTGACCGTGCCAATGTCGCCTTCAGCGAAGCGCCGCGCGGTGATCGCGACTTGTTGGGCGCGTTCCAGCAAGTTCTGGGCTTCGATGAAAAATGCCCGCCCGGCAGCGGTCAGGGCGACGCTGCGGGTGGTACGGGTGAACAGTTCGACTCCCAGGTGATGCTCCAGCAGTTGAATCTGTCGGCTGAGGGGCGGCTGGGTCATATTCAGCCGCTCGGCGGCACGCCGGAAGTTGAGCTCGGTGGCCACCGTGGTGAAGCAACGCAGTTGGGTCAGTTCGAACATTGATCTAATTCCGGTATCAATCCAGTGCCAAGTTAGATTAGACCGGGAACAATGTCCGCGTCCATGATCGCCCTGTCCCTAAAAAAACAATGATCGGGAGTCCCCCTTGAATACCCTCCAGAGTCTGCCAGACCCCACGGTGCTTGCCCGCGCCGCGGCCAAGGTCAAGCGTCATGTCCTGCCCCTGTTTGTGGTGATGTTCATCGTCAACTACATCGACCGGGTCAATATCGGTTTTGTCCGCAGCCACCTGGAAACCGACCTGGGCATTGGCGCTGCCGCCTATGGCCTGGGGGCCGGGCTGTTCTTTATTGGTTACGCGATATTCGAAGTGCCCTCCAACCTGCTGCTGCAACGCTATGGCGCCCGCGCCTGGCTGACACGCATCATGTTTACCTGGGGCGCAGCGGCAATGGCGATGGCCTTTGTGCGCGGCGAAACCAGTTTCTATGTATTGCGCTTTATTCTCGGCGCCGCTGAAGCGGGGTTCTTTCCCGGGATCATTTACTACTTCACCCAATGGCTGCCGTCGACCGAACGCGGCAAGGCCATGGCGATCTTTCTCAGCGGCTCGGCCATTGCTTCGGTGATCTCGGGGCCGGTGTCCGGGGCGCTGCTCAATGTCAGCGGCATGAGCCTGCATGGCTGGCAATGGATGTTCCTGATTGAAGGCTTTGCCTCGATCGTGCTCTGTGCCTTCGTCTGGTTCTGGCTGCAGTCGCATCCGCGCCAGGCGAAATGGCTGAGCGAAGAAGAGAAGGCTGCATTGCTGGGGGCCATCGCACTGGAGCAGCAGGCCCGGGAAAGCGTGCAGACGGTCAGGCCGTCGATGTTCAAATTGCTGGCCGACAAACAGATCGCGCTGTTCTGTTTTATCTATTTCTCGATTGCCCTGACCATCTATGGCGCGACGTTCTGGCTGCCGAGCATGATCAAAAAGATGGGCAGCTTCGGCGACTTTCAAGTCGGGCTGTTCAACTCGATTCCGTGGCTGATTTCCATCGTCGCGATGTACGGCTTCGCGGCTTTGGCCAGCAAATGGAAACACCAGCAGGCCTGGGTGGCGCTGACTCTGGTAATCGCGGCGCTGGGCATGTTCATGTCCACCATCGGCGGGCCGGTATTCGCCTTCGTTGCCATCTGTTTTGCGGCCATTGGCTTCAAGGCCGCCTCGGCTTTGTTCTGGCCGATTCCACAGGGCTACCTCGATGCGCGCATCGCTGCCGCGGTAATTGCCCTGATCAACTCCATCGGCAATCTGGGCGGGTTTGTGGCGCCCACCGCGTTCGGTTTTCTGGAGCAGAGCACCGGCTCTATCGAAGGCGGCCTGTACGGGTTGGCGGCCACCTCACTGGTGGCGGCAGCGGTGATCTTTTTTGTCCGTATGACCCCGCGCAATCAGTCCCTTGCCAGCCAGCCCGAGGCCTGCGCAGCCATTACCCCATCCCGGCATAACCCTTTGAAAACTGATCCAGCAGGAGCCGCTTCTTGAAAATCCAACGCGTCACTGTCACCCCCATCGCTTTCCGGGATCCGCCGCTGCTCAATGCCAGCGGCATTCATGAACCCTTTGCCCTGCGCTCGATCATCGAGATCGAGAGCGACAATGGCTACATTGGCCTGGGCGAGAGCTACGGCGATGCTCCGGCACTGGCCATCCAGCAGCAGTTGCAGGAGCAACTCATAGGTCTCGATCCGTTCAATCTCAATCAGTTGCGGGCCATTGTGCAGGCCACAGTGGCGGCCAATAAACCGCGGAGCATGGCGGGTGCGGAACTGGCCCCCGGCTCCCATGCCAGCAAAGCGGTGAGCAACGCCTATTCGGCCTTTGAAGTGGCGTTTCTTGACCTGCAGGCGCATTACCTGAAGGTGCCGCTGGTGGACCTGCTCGGCGGCGCGGTGCGCGATGAGATTCCCTTCAGTGCCTACCTGTTCTTCAAATACGCCAAGCATATTGATTCACCCTACAAGGCCGACGCTTGGGGCGAGGCACTGAACGAAGCACAAATCGTCGCCCAGGCCCGGCGCATGATTGAGGACTACGGCTTCAAAAGCATCAAGCTCAAGGCCGGGACACTGCCCCCGGAGCAGGAAGTGGCGTGCATCAAGGCGCTGAAAAAAGCTTTTCCCGGCTATCCGCTGCGCATCGACCCGAATGGCAACTGGTCGTTACCAACGGCCATTCGCATGGCGCAATTGCTGGGTGACGATCTGCAGTATTACGAAGACCCGACCCCGGGTCTGGAGGGCATGGCCGAATTGCACCGGCGCACCGGCTTGCCACTGGCAACCAACATGGTGGTCACCGACTTCGATGAGTTCCGCCGCAGCGTGGCCCTCAACAGCACACAGATTGTGCTGGCCGACCACCATTACTGGGGCGGGCTGCGTGACACCCAGGTGCTGGCCAAAATGTGCCAGACCTTTGGTCTGGGCGTGTCCATGCACTCCAACTCGCATTTGGGCATCAGCCTGATGGCCATGGCCCATGTCGCGGCCTCGGTGCCTAACCTGGACTATGCCTGCGACACCCATTACCCCTGGCAGGAGCCGGACGAAGAGGTGATCAAGGGTGGCAAAGTGCCGATTGTCGACGGTTGCGTGAAAGTCACGCGGGCTCCGGGTCTGGGGCTGGAACTGGACTACGGGCAATTGGCCAGATTGCATGACCAGTTCCTCAGCTGCGGCATTCGCCAGCGCGATGACGTGAAGCAGATGCAGCGTTACAAGCCTGAGTGGAAGGCAGTCAAACCGCGCTTTTGATCGCTCCTACAGGTTGTGTGCAACGCCCGGGCTTTGTGGGAGCTGGCTTGCCAGCGATGCAGACAATTCGACATGACTGCCGGACCGCGGTGCTGCCATCGTGGGCAAGCCCGGCTCCCACAAAGGGTGGAGTGATGCGGCTCCCCGGTACCTGTGGGAGCTGGCTTGCCAGCGATGGCGGTTAGGCCATCGCGAGGTAATCCAGGTTGGGCGCAACGCCCGGGCATTGTGGGAGCTGGCTTGCCAGCGATGCAGACAATTCGACATGACTGCCGGACCGCGGTGCTGCCATCGTGGGCAAGCCCGGCTCCCACAAAGGGTGGAGTGATGCAGCTCCCCGGTACCTGTGGGAGCTGGCTTGCCAGCGATGGCGGTGAGGCCACCGCGGGGTAATCCAGGTTGTGTGCAACGCCCAGGCTTTGTGGGAGCTGGCTTGCCAGCGATGCAGTGATGCCACCGCGAGGTAGTCCAGGTTGTGTGCAACGCCCGGGCTTGGTGGGAGCGGCCAGTAATATCAGTCGTGAGCCTGGTACACGGATTTACCCTCGACGATGGTTTCCAGCACTTTGATGTCCTTGATGTTCATCGGGTCGACTGTCGCAATGTCGTCCGACAGGACCACCAGGTCTGCGTATTTGCCGACCTCAATCGAGCCGCGCTCCTGCTCTTCGAAGTTCTGCCGGGCCGCGTTGATTGTGGTGGCGCGCAGGGCATCGGCCACCGGTACACGCTGCGCGGCACCCAGCACCTTGCCGCCGGTGGTCACCCGGTTCACCGCCGACCAGATCAGGCGCATCGGCTCCATCGGCACGATGGGGGTATCGGTATGGATGGTGTAGCGCAGGCCTCTGTCCTGGGCGGAACGGGCGGGGCTGATGCGCTCCGCGCGGTCCTTGCCGATGAATATATCGCGATGGCGGTCGCCCCAGTAGTAGGTGTGCAGCACGAAGAACGAAGGAATTATATTGAGTCGCTTGACCTCGTCGAGCTGATCTTCGCGCATCATCTGCGAGTGGATGATCACTTGCCGAGCATCCTCCCTCGGGTAGGTTTCCTGGGCCTTGCGATAGGCATAAAGCACATCGTCGATCGCCGCATCGCCATTGGCATGGATCATCATCTGGCGCCCGGATTTGTGCACGGCCAGCACCCGGGCTGCCAGCTCCTCACGGCTGAAACGGGGGAAGCCGCGGTAGGTCAGGTCGTTATTGAACGGGGTGTGGTAATGCTCGCTCAGGTAGCCTGTATAGCCTTGAATTGAACCGTCCGAAAACTCCTTGACTCCGCCGACCTTGATCATGCCGCTGGGCAGCGCAACTTGGTCCACCGCGTCCATGGTTTCCAGGCTGCTCCAGGTCATCACCCGGATAGGCAATTCTTTGGCCTGCACCGCATCTTCAAGCATTTTCAGCAGTGCCGGGGTGGTGCCGGCGCCGTGATTGGCGGTGGTCACGCCGTGGGCGGCATACCACTGGCCGGCAAGACGGATGCCTTCCCGTTGCAGGGGCTCGGTCAGGGCCGGGCGCAGTTTGCCCACCAGGGCCAGGGCCGACTCTTCCAGCACGCCATTGGGCTGGCCGTCGGCATCCTTGCGGATCACCCCGCCCGGCGGGTTGGGGGTACTGGCGGTGATGCCGGCCAGGGCCAGAGCGGCACTGTTGGCGACCGTGAGATGCCCCGAGACATGGGTGATGTAAATCGGCCGGGTGCTGGACACCCGGTCGAGATCGGCACGGGTCGGGTGGCGCTTTTCGGCCAGCAGGGTGTCGTCATAGCCGGCGCCGCTGATCCAGTCCCCGGGGCCGACCTTGGCCTGCTGGGCCTTGAGGCGCGCGACGATATCTTCGATGTTGCGCACATCGCCGATGGGCGGGCTGTTGAGGTCGGCGACAAAGGTCCCGGTGATTTTCGAACTGGCAAAATGACTGTGGGCATCATAGATCCCGGGGATCATGGTCTTGCCGTGCAGATCCACCACCCGGGTGTCGGGCCCGATGTAGCGGGCGAGGGCGTCGGACTCGCCCACCGCGAGGATTTTCCCGTCGCGCACCGCAACGGCCCGGGCCGTACTGTTGTCCTTGTCCACGGTCAGTACATTGGCATTGGTATAGACCACCTGGGCGTCGACTTTGGCCGGATCGGCGCTGGCGTTGACGGTCAGCGTGGCGAGCACTGCAAGCAGATAGTTGGCGTTCATTCAAATCCCCGGTGTATGGGTGGCTGCGATGGGTGTCAGGACATTTTTTGCCCCGGTGTCTGTCGCCGTACGCGGCTGCGACCGGGGTGCCGGGCCGCTATCAAGTGCCAGTTCATCGGCATCGGCCTGCTCGGCCGTCGACAGTTCTGAGGCCGTATGGCCAATACGCTTGAGCAGCATCAGCATGCACACCAGCGAAACCAGGACGTAGCAGGCCGAGGCAATCGCCACGCCTATGATGCTGCCGGTGGAGTTGAGAATGCCCTGGGCCAGCACCGGGGTCGCACCGCCCACCAGCAATGAGCACAGTTGATAGGAGACCGACAGTCCGCTGTAGCGCACCTTGGTCGGGAAGGCCCGGGCCAGGATGCCGCCCACTGCACCGTAAAACATCGAATGGGGAATGGTCGCCAGGCACATGCCGAGCACGGCGATCCAGTAGATTTTGGTTTCCACCGCGAGGAACATCGCCGGCATCAGCAACAGCTCCGGGATCACCATAAAGGCCACGGCCTTGCGCATGTCGATCTTTGACACCAGCACCGCGCCGAACGGCTGGACCAGGAACTGCACCACCAGAGAAATGATGATCACGCTGAGAAAGGTGCTTTGGGCGTAGCCCAGTTCCTTGGTGGCCCAGGACAGGGCAAAGGTACTCTTGAAGTAAGTGACATGGATGATCGGCAGGACGCCGGCACACAGCAGCACAATCCGCCAGTGGTCGCGCAGCACGGCCACAACGGGCAGTTTGACGGTCTTCTTTTGTTCCATCAGGCGCTTCATGTCATCCGACTCTTCGAGCTTGAGACGAATCACCATGCCGACGATCACCAGTGCTGCGGAGAGCAGGAACGGAATGCGCCAGCCCCAGAGCATGAAGTCCGAGACCGGCAGGGCGCTGAGGGCGAAGAACACGATGGTCGCCAGCAGGTTGCCGGCGGGGGACCCCTGCTGGGCGAAAGCGGCATACAGGATGCCCTTGCCCTTGGGCGCATTCTCGCTGGCTATCAGAATGGCACCGCCCCATTCGCCACCCACCGCGATTCCCTGAATGACCCGCAGCACCACCAGTGCGATCGGGGCCCAGATACCAATTTGCAGATAGGTGGGCAACAGGCCGATGCAGGTGGTGGCCACGCCCATCATCACCAGGGTGATGACCAGGGTGGTCTTGCGCCCGATCTTGTCACCCAGGTGACCGAAGATAATGCCGCCTATGGGGCGCGCGATAAACCCGGCCCACAAAGTAAGAAACGACAGCATGGTGGCGGTGCCGGGGTTCAGGTCGGCGGGAAAGAACACTTTGCCGAACACCAGAGCAGCGGCAATGCCGTAGGCATAAAAGTCATACCACTCGATGGTCGTACCGATGAACGAGGCCACTCCGGCCTTGCGGGCTCTTTTGTGGGCGGCAACTTCCTGGGTGGCATTCATAGTTTTTTCCTGCTCATTATTATTGGTCTATGTCCTCTCCCGAACACCTGGAGAGGCTTGCACGGCACATCAGCCTCCAGGCGGGCGAGGAGGTCTGATGGCTGGAGCCTATACAGGCAGAATTGAAAAAAATAATGATTAAATTTTATTGTTTGATACGTGATTTCGTATCGTCGAAAGGCTTTAGCGGCAGTTCTGTTGCTGGGCCTTGAACAGCTCCAGCAGGCTTTGTGCCGCCGCCGAGGGCAACGTGGCCTGGCGAATGGCATGAATTTCGGAGTGCGCGCCGCTGCCGTTGATTTGGCAATAGTGCACCCCCTGTTTCCAGGTTGCAGCCAGGGTCTGGGGTACCAGCGCCACGCCCAGGTTGTAGGCCACCATAGACACCACGGTTTGCCAGAGCCGGGTTTCATGGCGGATTCGCGGACTGAAACCGGCGGCCACGCAGTGGGCAATGATCAGGTCGTGATAGTGGGGAGACACGTTGCGCGGGAACAGAATGAAATCTTCGTCCGCAAGGTCCTGCAGATCGATTCGCTCCTGACCCGCCAGCCGGTGCGAGTCGGGGAGGCAGCACAGGAACGGCTCGCGCAGCACCGGCTCGCAGCAGATGCTTTCGGGGAATTTGCTGCGGTGCACGAAGCCGATATCGATCTGCCCGCGCTGCAAGGCCTGGACCTGCTCGGCACTGTTCATTTCCATCAATACGATTTCGGTGTCGGGGTGCTGCTGCTCGAAAATCCTGACCGCCTGTGGCAGGCCGCGATGCAGGATCGAGTTGACGAAGCCGACACTCAGGCGCCCGACAAAACCCTGGGCCGAGCGCCGGGTCAGGTGCCTGGCCTGTTCGGCCCGCAGCAGCAGGTAGCGGGCTTCGTCGAGCAGCACCTGACCGGCATTGGTCAGACTCACTGACTTGTTGTTGCGGTTGAGCAACTGAATGTCGAGCTGGCTTTCGAGCTTTTTGATGTCGAAGCTCAGGGCTGGCTGGGAGATAAACAGGCGGGCGGCGGCTCGGCCAAAATGCAGCTCTTCGGCCACAGCTACAAAGTAACGCAGTTGCTTGAGATCCATGGGGATTGGCCTCGGCTTACGATAATTTTTGGTTATCGTAGTTGATTAACTTTGTATTAGATACTTATCGATGGCGACCCTACTCTTGGACCACAAGAATCAGGAGAACTGCCATGGATACCCAGCCAGACCGCGCCTACGACCCCTTGAATATCCCCGACAGCCGGGGGCTTAACCTGTTCGATTGCGATGCCGGGCTGGCCGCGCTGCTCAAGGTGTATCTGCCAGCCGCGGTCTATGACCACTGGCTGCCGACCTGGCGCAAACTGGGCGCCAGAGCCGGTGGCGAACTGGATCTGCTGGCGCTGTCGGCCGACAAAAATCCGCCGAAACTGTTGCCCCGCACCCGCCGTGGTGAAGACCTGCAAAGCATCCAAAAACACCCGGACTTCGTCGCGCTGGAGCGGGTGGCCTACGCCGAACTGGGCCTGGCTGCCATGAGCCACCGTGAGGACGGCACACTGGCGCTGTCGAAATACGCGCTGACCTACCTGTTTGTACAGGCCGAGTTCGGCCTGTGCTGCCCGGTGAGCATGACCGATTCCCTGACCCGCACCCTGCGCAAGTTCGGCTCCCCGCAACTGCAGGCGCGTTACTTGCCGTCGCTGGTGTCCCAGGATTTCGACAGTCTGTTCCAGGGCGCCATGTTCATGACCGAGCAGGCTGCAGGCTCCGATGTGTCGCGCACTGAAACCCGGGCCCGGCAGATCGATGGCGAGTGGCAGTTGTTCGGGGAAAAGTGGTTTTGCTCCAACCCCGATGCTGACCTGGCCATGGTGCTGGCCCGTCCCGACGATGCGCCATCGGGCATGAAAGGGGTCAGCCTGTTTCTGCTGCCCAAGCTGCGCCCGGACGGCTCGCGCAATGCCTACCGGATTCAACGGCTCAAGGACAAACTTGGCAGCCGCTCCATGGCCAGTGGCGAAATCACCCTTGAGGGCGCCACGGCGTATCTGATCGGGGAGGTCGGGCGCGGGTTCCAGCAGATGGCCGACATGATCAACATGTCGCGTCTGTCCAACGGCGTACGTGCGGCCGGGCTGATGCGCCGGGGTATCAACGAGTCGCTGTACATTGCCCGTAACCGCCGGGCTTTTGGCCGGCACCTGATCGAAATGCCCTTGATGCAGCGCCAGTTGCTGAAAATGATGCTGCCCACCGAACAGGCTCGTTCGATGTTCATGCAAATTGCCACGCTGCTGCCCAAGGCCGATGCCGGCGACGAGGCCGCCCGCAAATGCGTGCGCATCCTCACGCCGCTGATCAAATTCCGCGCTTGCCGCGACGCCCGCCGGGTCACCGGCGATGCCATGGAAGTGCGTGGCGGTGTGGGTTACATCGAAGAATGGAGCGATGCCCGACTGGTACGCGACGCCCACCTGGGTTCGATCTGGGAAGGCACCAGCAATATCGTGGCGCTGGATATCGCCCGTGCCGTGACCCGCGAGCAGGCGCTGGAACCCTTGCAGCTGTTTCTCGCCAACCTGCTGGCCGAAGCGCAGTTGCCTGCGGCCAGCCAGCGTCTGTTCGAGGGCGTGCTGCAACGCACCGTTGCCAGAGTGGCCGAGGTGGCCCATGAGCAACGGGACGAGCAGGTGCGGTTGGCGGGCAGCGCGCTCTATCACATTGCCACGGCGATATTCATGGCCTGGGAAAGCAGCCGGCAGGCGGGTGATTACCGGCGTCTGGCTCTGGCGCACCTGTTGCTGCAACACAAGCTGTTGCCACGGGACCCGCTGAGCCCGGAGCCGGAAATCGAGGCCGGCCTGCTGGCGCGTCTGGCCAATGAAAGCCCGCTGACGCAAGCCGACGCCCTGCAGCTGTTACCCAAAACCCTGTAGGAGCGAGCTTGCTCGCGAGCATTTGGAAATACCGCGCAAAAGCTCGTTTCTACAGGAAATCAGATTGAATTCGATATTCATCAGAGCGTATCTATGAGCACTCCCAAAGGGGCCCTCGACGGCCTCAAAGTGATCGACCTCAGCCGCGTACTGGGCGGCCCTTATTGTTCTCAGGCGCTGGCCGACCATGGCGCCGAGGTAATCAAGCTGGAACCCTTGAGCGGCGATGAAACCCGCGGCTGGGGCCCGCCGTTCGAGGGTGACGACGCGTCCTATTTCCGCGGGGTCAATCGCAACAAGCAGGGGATTGCAGTGGACTTGTCCCGCCCCGAAGGCATCGGGTTGCTGATGCAATTGCTGGAGGACGCCGATGTCCTGATCGAGAACTTCAAACCCGGTACCCTCAAGCGCTGGGGAATTGATTACGCCGATGTCCTGAGCCAGCGCTTTCCCGGGCTGATCCACTGCGCGATCTCCGGTTTTGGCGGCGACGGCCCGCTGGGCGGCCTGCCAGGTTACGACGCAGTGATCCAGGCCATGGCCGGGCTGATGAGTGTCAACGGCGAAGCCGATGGCGGCCCGTTGCGCATTGGCCTGCCTATCGTCGACATGGTCACCGGGCTCAATGCGCTGGCGGGGGTGCTGCTGGCGCTCAATGAACGTCATCGCAGCGGTTTGGGCCAGTCGCTGGACATCACCCTTTACGACTGCGGTGTGTCATTGCTGCACCCCCATGTGCCGAACTATCTGGCGGCCGGCAAGGTTCCGCAGCGTACCGGCAATGCCCACCCCAATATCGCGCCCTATGACAGTTACCGCACCGCCAGCGAGCCGATTTTTCTGGCCGTGGGCAACGATCGGCAGTTTGCCAGACTGTGCGAACAACTGGGCGCCGGGGACTTGCCACAAGACCCGCGTTTTATCGACAACGGCGCCCGTTCGGTGCACCGCGAGGCCTTGAAACAGGCGCTGGAAAAGCTCCTGGCCCGGCACGACGGGGCGACGCTGGCGCCGCAGCTGATCCAGCTCGGTGTGCCCTGCGGCTCCATTGCCACCATCGACACCGTGGTTGCGCACCCGCACACCTTGCATCGCGGTCTGCTGGTGGAGATCGGTGACTATCGCGGCATTGGTTCGCCAGTGAAGCTCTCGCGTACCCCGGCCACCTATCGCAGCGCGCCTCCGGCCCTGGGGCAGGACACCCGCCAGGTGTTGCAGGGCATGGGGCTGGACGCGCAGATGATCGAAAAACTTTATGCCGCGGGCATTGTGCGCGGCTGATTCCTTACCAATACCGGAGTCCTGCGCATGCAATTACAACAACCCATCGGTCTGGTCGGCACGGGCGCCATGGGCCAGGGCATTGCTCAGGTCATGGCTCAAGCCGGGTTGAAGGTATCGCTGTTCGATACGCGCCCGGGTGCTGCCACCAACGCCCGGGAACAACTGGCGTCGACCTTCGCCATGCTCCGGCAAAAAGGCCGGATCACCCCCCAGGCGGCCAGCGCGGCGCTGGATCGGGTACAGGTGGTCAACAGCCTGCAGGAACTGGACGATTGCCAGGTGGTAATCGAGGCCATAGTCGAGGACCTGGAAGCCAAGCAGCAGCTGTTCCGGCAACTGGATGCGCTGCTCGATCCGGCGACACTGCTGGCAAGCAACACCTCGTCTCTGTCGATCACGGCAATTGCTTCGGTCTGCGCGCATCCGCAGCGGGTGGCTGGGCTGCACTTCTTTAATCCGGTGCCCCTGATGCGCATCGTCGAAGTGATTGGCGGTATCGCCACCGCGCCGCAGGTGATTGATCAGTTACAGGCACTGGTGCGCCATGTCGGCCACTGTCCGGCGATCTGCAAGGACTCGCCGGGCTTTATCGTTAACCACGCCGGACGGGCATTCGGTACCGAAGCGCTGCGTATTCTCAGTGAAGGGGTGGCGCCGCCGGGCCTGATTGATGCGGTGCTGAGGGTCGGCGCCGGGTTCGCGATGGGGCCGTTCGAATTGCTCGACCTGATTGGCCTGGATGTCAGCCTGCCGGTGATGGAATCGGTATATCGCCAGTTTTATCAGGAACCGCGCTACCGGCCCCATCCGCTGTTGCACCAGATGCTGGCGGGCGGGCACCTGGGGCGCAAGAGCGGGCAGGGCTTTTATCGTTACCAGGGCAAGGCGGGTGCGCCACGCTTTGCCCAGCCGGTACCGGACTGCAAGCAGATCCCGCCCGTGTGGGTGGCAGGTGATGATGAAACCGGCAAAATCCGGCTGCTGAGGTTGCTCGAGCAACTGGGGGCCAGGATCGAGCATGGTCCGCAGCCATCTGCCGAGGCCCTGTGCCTGCTGGCGCCCCTGGGTGATGACTGCACCGAGTCGGCCCTGCGCCATGGCACCGATCCGGCGCGCACGGTGGCGGTCGACACCTTGCTGGAACTGGATAACCTGCGATGCCTGATGCCCACTCCGGTGACCCGGGTCGATATGCAACACGTCGCCCACGCCCTGTTCAGTGCCGATGGCGCCACGGTGGTGGTAATCGGTGACAGCTGCGGTTTTATCCTGCAGCGCACCCTGGCTTGCATCGTCAATCTGGGTTGCGACATCGCCCAGCAGGGCATTGCCTCGGTGGCTGACATTGATGGCGCGGTGCGCCTGGGTCTTGGTTATCCGCAGGGGCCACTGGCCTGGGGCGACCTGCTGGGCGTCGGGCGGGTGCTGCAGATTTTGCAGCGCATGCATGCCTTGACCGGCGACCCGCGTTATCGCCCCAGCGGCTGGTTGCGGCGCCGGGCGCGACTGGGAATCGCGCTGTGCCAGACGGAAAACCCGCTGCCCGCAGCCCACCTTGTTCAGCAGGAGATAAATCATGCTTGAGGCTTATGTTTACAGCGGTTTGCGAACGCCTTTTGGCCGCCATGGCGGCAGCCTGTCGGCGGTGCGCCCGGATGATCTGGTGGGTGAGCTGCTGGCCCGTCTGGTGCAGACCTCGGGCCTGCCCGTGCAAGCACTGGAAGACGTGATTCTGGGCTGCACTAACCAGGCCGGCGAGGACAGCCGCAACCTGGCGCGCAATGCTTTGCTCAGTGCCGGCTTGCCCATGACGGTGCCGGGGCAGACGGTCAACCGCCTGTGCGCCAGTGGTCTGTCGGCAGTGATCGATGCCGCCCGGGCCATTACCTGTGGTGAGGGTCGCTGGTATCTGGCGGGCGGGGTAGAGAGCATGTCTCGGGCGCCACTGGTTATTTCCAAAGCCGAGACTGCGTTCAGTCGCAGCCAGGAGATCGCGGACAGCACCATCGGTGCCCGTTTCGCCAACCCCCGGCTGGTACAGCGTTATGGCAATGACAGCATGCCGCAGACCGGCGACAACCTTGCCCGGCTGTACGACATCAGCCGCGAGGAGGCCGACCGCTTCGCCGCCGGCTCCCAGTCCCGTTATCAGGCGGCTTTGCTGGCAGGGGTGCTGGACGACGAAATCATGGCTGTAGACGTGCCTTCTGCGCGCAAGGGTGAGTCCCGTCAGGTAAGTGTCGACGAGCATCCACGGGCCCAGTCCGACTTCTCTGCGTTATCGCGGCTCAAGCCCCTGTTTGAGGGCGGGGTGGTCACTGCAGGCAACGCTTCGGGAATCAACGACGGCGCGGCCGCTCTGGTGCTGGGCAACCGAGAGATTGGCCTTGCCCATGGCGTGGCGCCGATGGCGCGGATTCTGTCCTCGGCGGTGGTCGGGGTAGAGCCACGGATCATGGGGATTGGTCCGCACCAGGCGATAGTGGTGGCGTTGCAGCGGGCCGGTATCGGCCTGGAGCAAGTCGATCTGATCGAAATCAATGAAGCCTTCGCGCCACAGGTGCTGGGGTGCCTCAAGGCCCTGGAACTGAGTTTCGACGACCCTCGGGTCAACCCCAACGGCGGGGCAATTGCCATGGGCCATCCGCTGGGCGCATCGGGTGCGCGGCTGGTACTGAGTGCCTGCCGTACCTTGCAGCGTCAGCAACAGCGTTATGCGGTGGTCAGCCTGTGCGTAGGTGTCGGCCAAGGCGTGGCGATGGTGATCGAGCGCGTGTGATTTTTTCGCAATACCCTCGAACCTAAAATAAAAACAGGGCGTGTAACCGCCCAAGGGAAAACTTTGCCATGAATACACCTTCACCCCTGTCCTGCCTGGTTCTGGGGACCTTGAGCTGTGCGGTCGGCCAGGCCGCACACGCCGACTTTGTCAGCGACAGTCATGCCAGCCTGGGCTTGCGCAATCTGTACTTCAGCCATGACTTTCGCGACCAGCGCGGACCGTCCGGGCAGGCTAAAACCGAGGAGTGGGCCCAGGGTTTCATGCTCAATTTCACCTCGGGGTTTACCCGGGGGACCCTGGGGTTTGGCGTGGATGCCCTGGTGCTGCAAGGCCTGACCCTGGACAGCGGTGCAGGCAGGCATCGCGGCAGCAGCATGATCCCGGACGATGGCCAGGGGGTTGCCAGTGACTGGAGCCGTCTGGGCCTGACCGGCAAGGTGCGGCTGGGGCAAACCGAAGCCCGGGTGGGTACTCTGCAGCCCAAATTGCCGGTACTGGTGGCCAACGACGGCCGTCTGTTGCCGCAAACCTTTGAAGGTGTACAGCTCACCAGCCATGACCTCGACAACCTGACCCTTACGGCCGGGCGTATTGAACAGGCCACCGGGCGCGGTTCAAGTGACCGCACCGGGCTGGCCGTGGCGGGCGGAACGCGCCAGAGCAATGACTTTGTGTTTGCCGGCGCCGATTACAAGGCCGGCCGCGATCTGCTCCTGCAGTACTACGCGGCCAACCTGGAGAACTACTACACCCAGCAGTTTTTCGGCTTGCAGCATACCTGGGCACTGGGTGAAGGGCAGTCGATCAAGACCGACCTGCGTTACTTCGACACCGGGTCGAGCGGGGCGAACGGCAGCGGCGGTGGTCGTTCTGACGGCTATCGGGTGGGGGGCTATACCCGCGATGGCAGAGGTGAAATCGACAACCGCACCTGGAGTGCGATGTTCACCTGGAACCTGGGTGGCCATGGGTTGACCGGTGGTTATCAAAGCGTTTCGGATGCCAGCAACTTCGTGCAGCTCAATCAGGGCTCATTGCCCGACAAGGGCGCGGGAGGTGCGAGCCTGTACCTGTTTACCGATCGCTTGCTGACCAGTTTCAACCGGGCCGGTGAGAACACCTGGTTCGGGCAGTACGCCTATGATTTTTCCACTGTTGGTGTCCCGGGTTTACGGGCGTCGATGGTCTACCTCAAGGGCGACGGGATCCGCACCGTTTCAGGGGATGAGCACAAGGAATGGGAACGCGATCTGTTGCTCGATTACGTGATCCAGGAGGGGACGTTCAAAGGGCTGGGGCTCGGGGCGCGGTATGCAACATTGCGTTCGCAGGCGGCCCCCGATCAGGACCAGACCCGATTGATTCTCAGCTATAGCCTAGCGTTGTTCTGAACGTAGGCGCGAGCTTTGAGGGAGCGGCCAGTAACCTGTAGGAGCGAGCTTGCTCGCGAGCTCTTTGTTGCGGTGTTGAAAAGCTCGCGAGCAAGCTCGCTCCTACAGGTTGTATACAACGCCCGGGCTTTGTGGGAGCTGGCTTGCCAGCGATGCAGACAATTCGACATGACTGCCGGCCCGCGGTGCTGCCATCGCGGGCAAGCCCGGCTCCCACAAAGGGTAGAGTGGTGCTGCTTCCCGGTACCTGTGGGAGCTGGCTTGCCAGCGATGCAGACAATTCGACATGACTGCCGGCCCGCGGTGCTGCCATCGCGGGCAAGCCCGGCTCCCACAAAGGGTAGAGTGGTGCGGCTCCCCGGTACCTGTGGGAGCTGGCTGCCAGCGATGCAGACAAATCGACATGACTGCCGGATCGCGGTGCTGCCATCGCGGGCAAGCCCGGCTCCCACAAAGGGTGGAGTGGTGCGGCTCCCCGGTACCTGTGGGAGCTGGCTTGCCAGCGATGCAGACAAATCGACATGACTGCCGGCCCGCGGTGCTGCCATCGCGGGCAAGCCCGGCTCCCACAAAGGGTGATCTGTGGGAGCTGGCTTGCCAGCGATGGCGGTTAGGCCATCGCGAACAAGTTTGGGCTTAACCCCGGCGTTTGCGACGTGCTCGCCATACCAGCAGCAGGATCAAAACAATGACGCCGGCGGCAATCGCGCCCTGGGCCAGTGCGGCCAGGTGCGAGACGGGGCCGCCTGCGCGGGTTTGCTTGACCTGGGCGGCGCTGACTTTGACCTGCGGGTTGCCGTAATGCTCGGTCAGCCAGGTGGCCAGTGTCGCTACCTGCTGGTCACTCAGGGTCTTGGCGAAACCTTGCATGCGGATGTCCTGACCGTCAGCGCCACGTTTCACGCCTTCCAGAATCACCATGACCAGGTTGGCCGGATTACTGCGTCCGACCGCCGTGTTGTGCAGCAACGAGGGCAGGGCGCCTTCAAAGCTGCCCTGGGCCTGGGCCTGGTGACAGGAACTGCAGTAGGCATCGTAGATCTGCGCACCGGTCATTTTGTCGCCATCAGCCGGCAACTCTACGCCACGGATGCTGTTCAGCTCGTCGGTGGCTTGCCCAAGGGCATACACCGGTTTGCTGTCAGCCGGGTTGTGCTGAGCAGGCAGGGCCTTGAGGTAAACGGCAATGGCCTTGAGGTCGCTGTCGTTCATGTACTGCAGGCTGTGATCCACCGCTTCGGCCATCGGCCCGGCAGCTTGTGCCTTGCCCCGGACATCGCCGGTTTTCAGGTACGCCACCAGCTGCGCGTTGTCCCAGCCACCGATACCGCTGTTGAGGTCGGAGGTGATGTTCGGCGCGTGCCAGGTCCCTACATCACCACCGGCCAGCTCTTTGGACGAGACTTCGGCCATCAGCAGGTTGCGCGGGGTGTGGCAGGTGCTGCAGTGGGTCAGGCCCTGAACCAGGTAGGCGCCACGGTTCCACTCGGGGTCGCGGCCGGTATCGGCAACGAAGGTGCTGTTGTCGAGAAACAACAGGTTCCACGCCGCCATGGACAGGCGAATGTTGAACGGAAACGGCAGCTCGGTGGCTTTGGTCGGGCTGTCCACCGGCTCCACGGCGTTCATGAAGTAGGCGTACATATCCTTGATGTCTTCATCGCTGACTTTGGCGTAAGCGGTGTAAGGCATGGCGGGATAAAGATGCTGGCCGTCGGCACGCACACCCTTGCGCAGGGCATCGCTGAACTGCTCCAGGCTGTAGTTGCCGATACCCGCCGTTTTCGACGGGGTGATGTTGGTGGCGATGATTTCGCCGATCGGCGTAGGCAGCGCCAGACCGCCGGCAAAGGGTTTGCCACCGGGCACGCTGTGGCAGGCGACGCAGTCACCGGCGGTGGACAGGTACTGGCCACGTTTGATCTGTGCGTCATCGGCAGCATTGACGTTGAGTGCCAGCAGCATCAGCGCGCTAAGGGAAACAAGATTCCAGTTCATGGCTCAACCCCGTCCCTGTTCAGTGGCAATGATCCGGTTCGGCAGGATGTGTTGCGCAGTGCGCAAGGTCAGTGCCGCAGCGGTCAGGGTCGAGTTCATGGTGGCGGAGGTCGGCATCACCCCGGTGCTGCAAATGAACAGGTTGTCGTGGTCGTGGGTACGGCCATAGCTGTCACAGACCGAAGTCTTCGGGTCGATGCCCATGCTCATGGTGCCGGTGATGTGCTGGTTGTTGGCAAAGCTGCCTTCGGCGCTGTAGCGCAGATTGGTCCCGCCCATCATTTCGGCAATCCGGGCGAAGTCTTTGTGGGACCGCGCTGCACCCTTGCGGGTGTATTCGTCGATGGCGTAGTTGACCTTGGGTTTTGGCAGCCCCAGCTTGTCTTTCTGGTCGCTCAGGCTGATGCGGTTCTCAGGGTTGGGCAGTACTTCCAGCACGTCCTTGAGGCTCATTTCAAAGGCGGCGCGGTGACGCAACTGCTTCTCGAATTCGGCACCGTAGACCCCGGCCGTGATCAGCGCGTCAGTGGCGCTGTTGACCCGGGAAATATTGGTGAAATCCAGGCGATACGGGGCGTGCTCAGAGCGGAACTCGCCATCGCGCATGGTATTGATCGAGCTCGGGCTTTGCGGGCCGCGACCCAGCCACAGTTCTTCATCGGCATCGAAGGTCAGCGAGGTGCTCGGGTGGTCCATCAGGTTGCGACCCACCATGCCCGAGCTGTTGGCCAGGCCGTTGGGGTACTTGTCGCTGGCAGACATCAGCAGTAGTTTCGGGCTTTCGATGCCGTTGGCCGCGAGGATGAAAGTCTTGCCGGTGACCCGGTGCGACTGTTTGTCCGCGTCGAAGTAGTGCACGGCCACGATATGGCCCTTGTCATCATGTTCGATGCGGTAAACCACGGCGTTGACCTGCAGTTGGGCGCCTGCGTCCACTGCGGTCTGGATCGCGATGCCGCCATGGTATTGCGCGTCAATCGGGCAGATCGGCTGGCAGCTGTTGTTGCCACAGCAGGCCGGGCGACCGTCATAGGCGCGGCTGTTACGGGCCGTGGTGTTACCCACTACCGGGAACGCCGGGGCCAGGCGTTCGCGGATGCGGCGCATGGCGTAGGGTTCGGTCACGGGCTCCATCGGGAACGGCTGGCTGCGGGGTGAACCGGTGTTTTCGGCGCCTGACACGCCCCAGATCTCTTCCGCTTGCTGATAGAAAGGGTCGAGTTCTTCGTAGCTCATGGGCCAGTCGACGCCCAGGTTGTATAGGGTCTTGATCCGCATGTCGCCGGGTACCAGGCGCCATGCCTGCGCTGCCCAGTGCCATGTGGTGCCGCCGACGCCACGGATGTATTCGGCCGGGTACGGATAAGGGCCGCCCTGGAC
This sequence comes from Pseudomonas paraversuta, assembly GCF_904067025.1. Lineage (NCBI taxonomy): Bacteria > Pseudomonadati > Pseudomonadota > Gammaproteobacteria > Pseudomonadales > Pseudomonadaceae > Pseudomonas > Pseudomonas paraversuta. The sequence goes on along the minus strand of NZ_CAJFDA010000001.1, from coordinate 2,799,147 downwards.
CAGATAACCGTTGTCGGTGGGCTTGTAGATCGGGTGCGGGGCAATGTCGCTACAGGTGTAGGGCGACATCCAGTCACTTTTACGTGTCGAGTTGCGGAACGCGGCCACCACACGCCCGCGATCGATAGGACCGCCGGCTTCGAGAATCAGTACCGAAGCGCCTTGCTTGAGCAGGTGAGTGGCAGCCATGGCGCCGCAGATACCCGAGCCGATGATGACGATGTCCGCGGACAGTTGATCAGACATTGTTCACCTCTTTTTTCAATTCGACTGTCGGGTTGCGAGCCCAGCTTCCATAAGCGCCATAGGCATAGGTCGGTGGCTTGAGCACGTCAGCCACGATCTGCGCATTGAGGGCATGCTCGTACGCCAGGCAACGGGCCTGGGCGCCGCTGCCGACTACGCCCATGAACCAGGCCATGGCCACTTTGCGCGGCACGCTGGCCAGGGAGGATTTTTCGTCGTCCAGGGTCTTTTGCAGTTGCATGGGATCAATCTGGCGTTGATTGATCAGTGCCAGCAGCTCTTTGGCCGCCTGGGGAAAACCGGGGTCTTGTTCAACCAGGGCTTTGTACAGCATGCCGGCCAGCACCGGATCGAGGCTTTGACGCCCGGCGATGATCGCTGACAGCGCCACAAAGGCACCCTGTTCTGGCGTGTCGACCGTTTCGGCCAGGGCGAAGGGAATCAGGGACGCGGTATAAGCAGTCAAGAGCCCTTGCAGCAGCACGCGCCGCGTAGGCTTCTTCAGTTCATTCAGGCAATTCATGGTACTTCCTGTCGTGGCAGGTTTTCGTTATAGGAGTGAAGCTTGCGCAATCAGCGAAGTGATGGCGCGGGGGGGACGCTGGCGGTGGTTAGTCGCCAGCGGTAGGGGGAGGCAAGAATAACAAATGTTTAGCTAACTATCTTTAATTCTTTCAGTGCCCTGGCCGCTGCTACATAAGTGCCAGAATGCGCTGGCCCAGAGCTTCGGCGCTGGCTTGTGACGGGATGTTGGCAAAGCCGAGCAGAAGAGCCGACTGAGGTGTGCTCTGCAGGCTCCATTCGCTCAGTGCTTCGGCGAACAGGCCGTGCTGGCGCATGCGCTGTACCAGTAACCGGTCTGGTTGCGGATCTGCCAGGCGCAGGATCAGATGCATGCCTCCGGGGTTGGCATCAATCCGGATGTGTTCGCCCAGCACTTTGCTCAGCCCGCTCACGGCCATGGCCCGGCGTTCGCCATAGAGTTTGCGCATGCGCTGGATATGCCGGGCAAAGTGACCCTGGCTCATAAAGGCCGCGACGATGGCCTGGGTCAGTGGCGGGCAACCGCTGCGAAAAACCTGGCTGATGCTTTCGAAACGCTGGATTTGCGCTTCGGGTACCACCAGATAGGCCAGGCGTAGCCCGGGGAACAGCACTTTGCTGAAGGTGCCGCTGTAAATCACCCGGCCATCGCGGTCCAGGCTTTTGAGTGCCGGCAGCGGGCGACTGCTGTAGCGGTACTCGCCGTCGTAATCGTCTTCGACAATCCAGGCCTGTTGCCGGCTGGCCCATGCCAGCAATTGCAGGCGGCGCGGCAGTGCCAGGGATACACACAGCGGGCTTTGATGGGCCGGCGTGACAATGGCCGCCCGGTATCCCTGGCCCATGTCGTCGGGCAGGGCCATGCCGTCCTGATCCACAGCGGCGGGGACCGCTTGTATATCCAGGGCTTCGAGCAACTGGCGGGTGGGCGGATACCCCGGGTCTTCCACCAGCACCTGCTCCCCCGGTTTGAGCAAGGCATGGGCGATCAGCGACAGGCTGTCCCGATAGCCCGAGGTGATGAACACTTGGGACGGCGTGCAGCTAATCCCGCGGGCAACCTGCAAGTAACCGGCAATGGCGGTGCGCAACGATTCCAGGCCCTGGTCCGAAGGCAGGGCCATGTCCTCGATGGTGGCGCTGCGCACGCACCGAGCACTGATCTGGGCCCAGGTTTTTCGCGGGAAAACGTCCAGCGCCGGCAGGCCCATTTGAAAGGGCATGATTGCCGGTAGCCGGGGCAGGGCCGGGCTGGCGGCGGCAAGGGCAGGTAGCGGTCCGGGATTGAGGCTGATCCCCGGTGTCACGACTGTGCCTGCCTGACCCCGCGCCTGCAGATAGCCTTCGCCGGTCAGCAGTGAATACGCGCTGTCCACAGTGCCTCTGGCCAGGCCCAACTCTTTGGCCAGAGCCCGTGCTGCGGGTACCCGTTCACCGGGTTTAAGCGAGCCGCTGGCAATGGCCGCGCGCAAATGCTCATAAAGTTGACGGTAGATGGGTTCGCTGGAGCCCGGGTCCAGGGGGGAAATGCGCGGCGCGGTGGTTTTCATGGTCTGCCTGAAGGAATCATGGCCTATGGATAAAGACGATTCTTGGCTCTTTTGGGCAGGGCCAAGAATCGGCACTATGGCCCCACCTAATGTGCCACTGCAAGGACAGTTCATGAGTCAGCGTATCGATTACTCCAAGGCGTCACCGGAGGGCAACCGGGCATTTGCCAATGTCTATGCCTGTGTGCAAAACAGCAGCCTGCCCAAAGCCCTGATCGACCTGGTGTATCTGCGGGTTTCACAAATAAACGGCTGTGCCTACTGCATCGATCTCCACTCGCGGGATTTGCTCAAGCACGGCATGGCCGTGGAAAAACTGGTGCTGGTGCCGGTGTGGCTGGAAGGGGGGGAGTTGTTCAGCGCACGGGAACGGGTTGCATTGAGGTGGGCTGAAAGCGTCACCCGGGTCGAGCAAACCGGCGTTGGCGATGCGGACTATGAACTAGCAACCGCCGAATTCAGCGACCAGGAACTGGCAGACCTGACCTATGCCATCGGCCTGATGAATGCCTTCAACCGCTTCGGTGTGGCCTTTCGCATGACCCCGGCAGCGGCCCGGGGTTGATGCCATCGCTGGCAAGCCAGCTCCCACAGGAGAAGGGATGCCTTCCATCAGTGGCAAGCCAGCTTCCACAGGAGGAGGGATATCTTCCATCGCTGGCAAGCCAGCTTTCACAGGAAGAGGGATGCCTTCCATGGCTGGCAAGCCAGCTCCTACAGGAAGAGGGATGTCTTCCATCAGTGGCAAGCCAGCTCCCACAGGAGAGGGATGCCTTCCATCAGTGGCAACCAGCTTCCACAGGAGAAGGGATACCTTCCATCAGTGGCAACCAGCTTCCACAGGAAGAGGGATACCTTCCATCGCTGGCAAGCCAGCTCCCACAGGAAGAGGGATACCTTCCATCAGTGGCAAGCCAGCTTCCACAGGAAGAGGGATGCCTTCCATCGCTGGCAAGCCAGCTTCCACAGGAAGAGGGATGCATTCCACCAGTGGCAAACCAGCTCCCACAGGAAGAGGGATGCCTTCCATCGCTGGCAAGCCAGCTCCCACAGGAGAGGGATGCCTTCCATCGCTGGCAAGCCAGCTCCCACAGGAGAGGGATGCCTTCCATCAGTGGCAAGCCAGCTTCCACAGGAGAAGGGATGCCTTCCATCAGTGGCAACCAGCTCCCACAGGAGGAGGGGGGCCTTCCAGCAGTGAGAACTGGCTTGTGTGGGAGCCGGCTTGCCGGCGATGGGATCGGCCAGGCCTTCCCTAGAACTTCCAGCTGACCGACGCCGTCACGTTGCGCGGATCGCCATAGTTGCTTTGGCCGTAGCGCACGCTTTGCAGGTACTTGCGGTTGGTGAGGTTGTCCAGGTTGAGCTGGGTGCTCCAGTGCGCATCGATGTCGTAGCTGGCCATCAGGCCCACCAGCGCGTAGGCCGCCTGGTTGGCCGCCGGGGCATCGTCGTTCTCGATTTTGCTTTGCCATTTCAGGCTGCCACCTACCTTGACCTTCGGCGCCATCGGCAGTTTGTAGGTCATGGATGAGGTCAGGGCATTGCGCGGGATGAATTTGCGCCCGCGGTCATTGTCGGCATCGGTGATGTACACATAGGTGTAGCCGCCGCTGATTTGCAGGCCCGGCGCCAGTTCCCCGGACGCCTCAAGCTCTATCCCGTCGCTCTTGTAGGACATGCCGTCATACAGATACCCGCCCAGCGCCGGATTAAAGCCGGCATAGGTGGCCACGTTGTCCTGCCTGGTGTGGAATACCGCCGCGCTGACATCCAGTTTGTTATCCAGCAAATGGCCCTTGATGCCCGCTTCGTAACTCTTGCCTTGCAGCGGGTCGATCACTTTGCCCTGGGTGTTGAGGTAGTACTGGGGATTGAATATCTCGGTGTAGCTGGCATACAGCGAGTATTGCTCGGTCAGGTCGTAAACCACGCCCGCATAGGGCGTGACCTTGCCATGGATGCTCACATCCCGGGCCGAGCCGTAGTTCTCGCCGTCGCTGTCGGCGCTGAGCATGCGCGCCCCGATGATCAGGTGCAGATCGTCGGTCAGGCTCAAACGTGTGCCGGCATAGACACTTTTCTGCCGGTCGGTGTAGTTCGAGGTATCAGCGGCATTGGCGATGTTGTAGGTGGGCTTGGGAATTACCCCGTTGAGGGCATCTTGCAGCGAGACGTCGGTGTCGTACGACGAGGAGCCATACAGCGAGGTCTCCTGGGTGCGCGAGCGGGCCACGTTGGCGCCGAAGGTCAGTTGGTGTTCACGACCGCCGAGGGTAAAAGGCCCGCTGAAGGAAATGTCGCCATCCAGCTCGCGGGTCTTGTCCTTGTAGTTGGAGGCAAGACCGGTGAACCCGGTGGCCGAGCCGCTGTTGCCATACACGTAGAACATGTCGGTGTCTTCGCGGTGCTCCATGGCGGTCAGGGTCAGCGTCGACTTCCAGTCATTGGCGAAGCTGTGTTGCCACTCGGCAAAGGCGCGGGTGGTATGCACGTCCCAGTACACCCAGGGTTGGGCGATGCTGGAACGGGTGCTGCTGTAGTGCAGCGCCTTGCCGCTGGCATCGGTCAGCGGCAGCGCGCCCCAGCTGGCGCCGTTGGCATTGCTCTTCTGGTCTTCGATGCCCAGGGTCAGGGTGTCGCTATCGCTCAGGTCGAAGGCCAGCAGGCCGCTGAAAATATTCTTCTCCCGGGAGTAGCGGTCGAGGTAGGAATTGCCCGTCTCGTTGGCATAAATCACCCGTCCACGGACATTTCCCGAGTCGGTCAGCGGCCCTGAGACATCGAGGTCGACGCGGCGCTTGTCCCAGGACCCGGCACTGACACTGACCTTGGCTTCGGTGTCATAGGTGGGGCGCTTGCGCACAAAGTTGACCGTGGCCGAGGGGTTGCCGCTGCCGGTCATCAGGCCGTTGGCGCCGTGCAAAATGTCCACTTGCTCATAGGGCGCCATGTCGATATCGCCCACCAGCAACCCGCCGTTCAACGGCATACCCATGCCGTCGTACTGAAAGTTGGTGATGTCGAAGCCGCGGGCGGTGAAGTAAGTACGATCGGTCTCGATCTTCTGCACGTTGACCCCCGGGGTGCTGCCCAGCACGTCGCGGATACTGTTGAGTTTGAAGTCATCCAGTTGCTCGCGCTTGATGCTGGTCACGCCTTGAGGGGTTTGCCCGGCGCTGAGGTTCAGGCGGGTGGTGCTGGCATTCGGCCTGGCCTGATAACCCTGCGGCGCGTCTTCACCGTCGCCAGTGATGCTCGTGGTGGGCAGGTCCAGGGTGTCGGCAACGGCACTGTTGAGAATGCCCAGGGCGATCAGGGTGAGGGCTGACGTGGGCAGGGTGAACATTTTGCGCATGATCTGCGAATACTCCGGGCATGGAACTGCGTAAACGAGAATGGGTTACAAATTTTTACATTCTCGCAAATAACAATCAATGCCATTTACCAATCTTTACGATTCGCGTTTACCGGAGAGGCGATCATGCTGCGGTCTACCCAACGGTAGGAGCGAGCTTGCCTCGCGAGCTTTTTGCGCGTGGCGCATAAATCGCCAAGAGCTCGCGAGGCAAGCTCGCTCCTACAGGTTCAGGGTTCAGGTTGTTATTGGTCGATCAGGATCTTCGGGTTGGAGTTGCCCCATACGGTGTACAGGTCGGCCAGCAGCGCGCCGTTGATGTCTTCGACCTCTGCCTGGCTGATTTGCGCCTTGCCCTGTTGGCCGAACAGCACCACTTCATCACCGCTTTTCACGTCCGGGGCATCGGTGACGTCAACCATAAGGGTGTTCATCGATACCTTGCCCACCACCGGCACGCGGTGGCCGTTGATCAGCACAATGCCTTTGTTGGTGAACGCACGACGGTAACCGTCGGAGTAACCGACTGTGATGTTGGCCAGTTTCGAGTCACGACCCAGGGTGTAGGTGCGGTCGTAACCGACGGTATTGCCCTTGGGGTAGCTATTGACCGAGGCCACGTGGGACTTGAATTGCATCACCCGTTTGTAATCTGTGTGGGACGGTACGGTGTCACCGAACAGCGCGCCGCCGGGGCGGACCATGTCCAGATGCGACTCCGGCACTTCCAGGGTGGCGAACGAGTTGGCCGCGTGCAGGGTGATTTTGCTGCGATCGAGCCCGGCGACGTTCATCAGCCACTGCGCCTGCTGGTTGAAAGCCTTGAGCCCGGCGCGCACGTCATCGGCATCCTCGACGGCGAAGTGGGTCATGATCGCCCGTATTTCAAGGTTCGGCACTTTGGTGATGGCCACCGCGTCACGGCGCCCCTGGGCGGTGGTCATTTCCACGCCGTTACGGCTCATGCCGCTGGAGTTCAACCCCAGATGGACCACCAGCGGGCGACCGTGTTGCTCGGCAATCAGGCTGGCCCTGACCGCGAAGTCGAGGTTGCCCACCAGTTCTTCCATGTTGTACGGCAGCGCTGCTTCCAGCTCGCTGAGGGCGGCGGTGCGTACGCGGATCAACTGGCCCTTGAAGCCGCTCTCGCGCACCACACGGGCTTCTTCGTTGCTGGCAACCCCGACACAGGGAACGCCCATGGCAATCACCGACGGCATCAGCAGACCGATACCGTGACCGTAGGCATCGGCCTTGAGCACGGCGCAGATTTTCGACTTGCCATCCAGAGTGGCTTGCAGCACCCGGATATTGTTTTCAAAGGCAGCCTTGTTGATTTCGACCCAGGCATTGCTGTCCTGGGTACTGACCTGTGCCACACCATCGGTCATCGTCAGGGGCGGGGCGGCGAAGGCCGGGTTTTGCAGCAGAGCCATACCCAGAGAGAGGGCGAGCAGGGTGCGAGTGAAGGGCATCATCAGCGTTTCCATACTTTATTTTTAGGGAGGTAATAGGGCGGGGCGATACTAGATTTGACGCTGGCTAAAGTCACTCCCCTGGCCGCGGATCTGTCTCATTGTGTCGTGATGCCGATGATCTGTGGCCGATCCCCAAAGCTTGGCTATGCTCGAAAGTTTGCGGGGGGACGCGGGCGATGATTTCAGATCCGGAGATGTGTTTACGTTTGTTATTGGCGGCCTTGCTGGGCTGTCTGATCGGGCTGCAACGAGAGCATCTGTTCTGGTCCGCAGGGTTGCGTACCCACATGCTGGTGTGTACCGGTGCCTGCCTGTTCATGATGGTCTCGGCCTTTGGTTTCCAGCAGGCCCTGACCATGCCCGGTACCCAGCTGGACCCTTCACGGATCGCGGCACAGGTGGTGACCGGCATCGGCTTTTTGGGTGCGGGCTCAATTTTGCAGCGTGGTGCCGTGATCAGGGGCCTGAACACCGCGGCCAGCTTGTGGGCAGTGGCCGCCATTGGCCTGGCGGTGGGCGGCGGGCTGTATACCTTGTCGGTGGCGGCCGCAGCCTTGATCCTGGTGATTCTGGCAATTCTCGGGCCGCTGGAGCGCAAGTACCGCGATTACCTGAAGGTGCATGTGGTCAGGCTGGTGGCGCCGACCGCTACGCTGACAATGAGCCGGCTCAAGGAGGTATTGGGCGCCCGGGCCGATAACATCAAGCATCTGGTGACTGAGCGGGGGCCGGTGCATGACACGGAAATCGTCACCATCGAGTTCAGGAACACGTCCCGGCTGGAATACAACGCCATCGTCAACGACATCCTCGGCATACCGCAGGTTACTGAAGAGCAGTCTGTTCAGTAACCTGCGGTTTTGCAGCGGTCACGACTTGCTGTTGGCTCGCCCCGGATAATTGAGCACGAACTGCACGTGCGCCTTTACCCCTGTGGCTAGGGTCGCGTCATCGGCGGTGAAGTAGGGGCTGTGATTGTTGGGGGCCGAGGCCATGTCCTGGTCTGCGGGAGTGGCCCCCAGAAACACGAACAGCCCCGGGACCTTTTGCGCGTAATACGAGAAGTCTTCGCTGGGCGACAGCGAGGCGGGCAGCCGCTCAACCTTGCCCGGTGCTGCCAGCTCCAGTGCCGGCACCATGGCCTCGGTCAGGCCCGGGTTGTTGACGGTTACCGGGGTATGGTTGAGCAGCAACAGATCGCCCCGGGTCTCATAGGCACTGGCAATGCCCTGAACCAGTGGCGGCATTTTTTTCAGGATGGTGTCGCGGATCGCCGGGCTGTTGCTGCGAATGGTCCCGGTGAGCTCGACTGACTGCGGGATGATGTTGCTGGCCGAGCCGCCATTGATGGTTCCGACACTGACCACGGCCATGCCCTGGCTCAGATCCGCACGGCGGCTCACCAAGGTCTGCAGACCACCAATGACGGCGCTGCTGGCAACAATCGGATCGGCTCCGCTCCAGGGTGCCGAGCCATGGGTTTGTTGACCGTTCAGGGTAATGCGGAACTGATCGCTGCTGTTAAGCACCGTGCCGGCCTTGTAGTACAGGTGCCCGGTGGGGTAGCCCGCCATAACGTGAACCCCGAATATGGCTTCAACCTTGGGCGCGTCCAGTGCGCCGTCACGGATCATGGCCTGGGCACCGATCAGCGTATCGGTCTGCGAGTCATCCACATCGGCGGCAGCTTCTTCGGCCGGCTGGAACAGGAACACCACGGTACCGGCCACCTGGTCCCGATGCTCGGCCAGTACCCTGGCGGCACCCAACAGCATGGCGGTATGGGTGTCATGACCACAGGCATGCATCACCGGCACGGTTTTACCCAGGCGTATGCCGGTGGCTTTACTGGCATAGGGCAGGTCGTTCATTTCCTTGACGGGCAGCGCGTCCATATCGGCACGCAGTGCAACCACCGGCCCGGGGAGGCCGCCCTTGAGCACACCGACCACGCCTGTTTTACCGACCTGGGTCCGCACTTCGATCCCCAGCGCCTTGAGCCGATCGGCCACCAGCGCAGCGGTTTTAACCTCCATATTGCCCAGTTCGGGGTTCTGGTGAATGGTGTGGCGCAGATCGATGACGTCCTGGTTGACCGAGGCAACCGCCGGGTCAACCCAGCTCAGGTCGGCGGCCTGGGTGGTGGTGGCAATCATTGCGCTGATCAATGCAAGGTATAAGAGGCCAGGTCGTAGCGGCATGGGCATGCTGTTCACTTCTTGTTGTTGTGGATCCGCTCAGGGTATGTGGTTGCCCTGAGGGGTTCAAAGGCAGCCGGCCGATAGTGTTCGATTACCGGGCATTGGCGCCGGGCCACCATCGTTGCCATCGCGGGCAAACTCGCTCCTGCAGGGGCCGCGATGTTGCTCAGGTGTCTTTGAATACGGCCATCAGCAAGGGGTCATTCAGGTACGCCACATTGAGCCGGGTCCAGGGGTTGATCCGCGACTGCTCGGGGGAAAAGATGTGCCCCGGGGCGATCATGAAACCCTTGGGCAGCAGCTGCCGGGTCAGCTCCCGGGCATCGTCGATGTGCTTGAACCTGGCCCACAGGTAGAGGCTCTGCTCCGGACGGCAGAATACTTCGGCGCCGATCTCGTCGAGCATCTGCAGGCCGGCCGCCGTCGCAGCCTTGAGCCGCTCCTGCAGGCGGATCAGATGCCGCAGGAAATGCCCCTCGGTCAAAATCACATCCACCGTGCGCTCGCAGAACTCCGATGAGCTGGTGTGCAACAGCATCTTCAGGTCACCCAGTTCGTCTATCAGTTCCTTGCTGCCGGCGATGAAACCGACCCTTAGCGCCGCCGAGACCGATTTCGAAAAGCTGCCCACATACAGCGAGTGCCTGAGCTGATCCAGTGCCGATACCTTGATGGCCGAAGCCGGCTTGAAGTCGGCCAGTGCATCGTCATCCACCAGAATCAAGTTGTGCGCCTGGGCCAGTTGCACCAGACGATGGGCGATGCCTGGCGAGATATCGGAGCCGGTGGGGTTGTGACCCACCGATTGAATGAAGAACAGCCTGGGCTTGTGCAGGCGCAGATGCTGCTCCAGCACTTCGATGTCCGGCCCTTCGGCTCGCCGCGGTACCGACAGCATGCGCGCACCTTGCAGTTGCAGCTTGCCGAACAGCGGGTAGTAGCCGGGGTCTTCCACCAGCACCGTATCGCCGGGGGCAATGAAGCGCCGGATGATCAGGTCCAGTGCGTGATTGGCGCCATGGGTGGTGACGATTTGCCGGGGTGTGGCGTTAATCGAATAGCTGGCCAGTTTCTGCACCAGATGCTGGCGCAAGCCGGCATTGCCCAGGCGGTTGCCATAGCGAAACAGCGTGCTGACGCCGGTGCGCATGATCTGTCGGGTGAATTTGTCCAGGCGCATATCCATCAGCCATTCCACCGGCGGGAAGCCCTCACCCAGGGGCGAATGCCCCGGCTCGCGGACAAATTGCTGGCGCATCAGCCAGACGGTGTCCATGGCCCTGGCGTAGGGCAAGGGTTCGTCGGCTTCGTGGCTGGCAAGCGCCCCCTGACGCACGAAAAATCCCTGCCCGTGGCGGGCTTCGACCAGCCCCTGGGACGCCAGCGATTCGTAGGCATTGATTACCGTGTTTTTCGAATGGCCGAACAGGCGCATGCATTCACGCAGCGACGGCAACCGATCCCCTGCGCGATAGGTTCCATTGCCGATTTGCTCGCACAACGAAGCAGCCAGTTGCTGGGGGAGTGTCAGGCGCGTCATGGTCCGGAGTCCCTGAAATCAGAGGAGGGTACAGCTTGGGTACTGTTTGTCCGAACTGTACCTTTTACCCGGAGCCAAGGCGAATTAGGGTGCAGGTCAAACAATAAAGACCACAGGATTTGTTTATGAGCCTTGATTCGCGCCTTCCGATGTTCCGCAGCATGACCCCGTCCGCGCGTCTGGGGCACTTGCAAGAGGTGCTCAAACTGAGCGCCGAGGACGTTGCCCTGCTCAGCGATGCGGGTGCACTGGCGCTGGAAGTCGCCGACGGGATGATCGAAAACGTCATAGGGACCTTTGAACTGCCCTACGCGGTTGCCAGCAATTTCCAGATCAATGGCCGCGATGTGATAGTGCCGATGGTGGTGGAAGAACCTTCGGTGGTGGCTGCGGCGTCCTTCATGGCGAAACTGGCGCGCGAGGCCGGGGGCTTTCAGACTTCAAGTTCGCTACCGCTGATGCGGGCCCAGGTACAGATTGTCGAGGTTCCGGACCCGTACAACGCCCGCCTGAGTCTGATGCGGCGCAAGGACGAAATCATCGAGCTGGCCAACCGCAAGGATCAGTTGCTCAACAGGCTCGGCGGCGGTTGCCGCGATATCGAGGTGCATACCTTCGCCCAAAGCCCGCGCGGGCCGATGCTGGTTGCCCACTTGATCGTCGATGTACGCGATGCCATGGGCGCCAACACCGTGAACACCATGGCCGAGGCCGTGGCTCCGTTGATGGAAGAGATCACCGGCGGCAAGGTGCGGCTGCGGATTCTTTCCAACCTCGCCGACCTGCGTCTGGCCCGGGCCCAGATCCGCGTGGCACCGCAGCTGCTGACCACGGCTTCGTTCAAGGGCGAGGACGTGATTGAGGGCATTCTCGATGCCTACAATTTTGCGGTGGTTGACCCTTACCGCGCCGCCACCCACAACAAAGGCATCATGAACGGGATCGACCCGCTGATCGTTGCCACGGGCAATGACTGGCGGGCGGTGGAGGCGGGTGCCCACGCTTATGCCTGTCGCAATGGTCATTACGGCTCCCTGACCACCTGGGAAAAAGACACCGCAGGCAATCTGGTGGGCACCCTGGAAATGCCCATGCCTGTGGGCCTGGTGGGCGGCGCCACCAAAACCCATCCGCTGGCCCAACTATCGTTGCGCATCCTGGGGGTGAAGACTGCCCAGGAACTGGCCGAAATTGCCGTGGCCGTAGGCCTGGCGCAAAACCTCGGCGCATTGCGGGCGCTGTCTACCGAAGGCATTCAACGTGGACATATGGCCTTGCACGCCCGCAACATCGCCCTGTCTGCGGGGGCTCGTGGCGAAGAGGTGAGCTGGCTGGTGGCACAAATGGTCGAGGCCGGTGATGTGCGTGCCGACCATGCGGCCACCTTGCTCAAACACAAGCGCGGGCTGTAGGACTGCCCCGCCAACCCTGTAGGAGCGAGCTTGTAGTGGTCCAGTTTTTTTGGACCATTGCGTAGGAGTATTAAGCCGCCATTTCCTCAAAAGTAACTGGCGGCAGGTTATTCGAGGCGGAGTGACAACGCCGGTGGTTGTAATGGGCAATAAAATCCATCACGTCCCGCTCTGCCTCGAAATGATTCTGGTAGCCGTTTTCCGGTGACCAATCGTGCTTCTGTGATCTGAAGTAGCGCTCAACGACGGCATTATCCCAGCAATTACCGCGTCGGCTCATACTCTGCACAATGTTCTTTTCAGCCAAATATTTTACGAAACGCTCAGCGGTGTACTGGCAGCCCTGGTCCGAGTGGAAAACCAGCTCAGAAGTAGGACGGCGTATGCCCACAGCCAGCTGCAACGCCTTAAGTGAAAGCTCCGTATCCGCCGTTCTCGAAAACGCCCAGCCTACAATCCTGCGCGAGAAAAGATCCATGACAACCGCCAAATACAGCCAGCTCCCACCGACCCTGATGTAAGTAATATCTCCTGCCCAAAAAGTGTTCGGGGCCGCGGGATTAAAGCGACGGGCCAGGATATTAGGTGCGATGTTGGAGGGCTTGGTCATTCGCCGATAGTGGGCGTAACGTGCGCGCCGCCTGACCAGCCCGAGGGTTTTCATCAGGCCACGCATTCGATGACGCCCCACTTTCATCCCCTGTTTCTTCAGCGCTTTGCTAAAACCCCTACTACCCAAAGCACCACGATGCTCTTTATGCAGTTGGCGAATTTTCTTCTCCAACTGACGCTCAACTCCGCGCGGTCGCTTGGGATGACGTTGCGCGTAATAGCTGCTGCGAGGGACACCGAAAAGACAGCACAGGTGTCGTACCGACATCGCGCCTTTGGTGCCCTCGATCATTTTATTCGGCTGAAAAGCACCTTTAGATGAGAGGGCAACTGCTTTTTTAAGACGTCATTCTCTGCCTCCAGCAGCGCTAATCTGGCCTGAAGCGAATCAATCAGATCTTGATTCTGCGGGCGGGTGGTTTGCGAGGCTCCTACATGCTCCTTGTGCCATCGGGAAACCCACCGCCGCAAAGCCGTCGGTCCCACGCCGGTTTGTTCGCACGCCTTTGGCACGGAGTAATTCATTTCCACGACCAAGCGAATGGCCTCGGCTTTTTCTTCGGCAGTTACGACCCGAAATCCCATGATGAATCCTTAAGTTGATACTCCTACATGATGGTCCATAAATATTGAGCCACAACAGCTCTTGGTCGCCGGGTTGAAAAAACTCGCGAGCAAGCTCGCTCCTACAGACAAGATGGCCCCTGCCGGGGTAGGCGCCATCTCTTCATCTCCATAACAATAAAAGTGGGAGAACTCTTTGAAACCCGAACTCTACGAAGTATGGGGCGACACGGTCGATGCCCGTCACCTGGTGTACGCCATTGGCATTGGCGCAGTGGTCAGCCTCAGCGCATTTTTCGTCGCCCAGCACTTTCTGCTGATGTGGGTGGAGTCGGCGCAGATGGCACGGGCCTACGCCATGCTGGTGGGCATCCTCGGCTGTCTGGCAGGCGGGGCCATCAGTGCCACCCTGTTTAAACCCAAGCGCCATGTGGTGGAACATCAGGCTGACCCGGCATGGCGCGCGCAAGTGCTGGTGGAATTGCAGAACGAGTTCGGCGACCTCGGGCGACTCGCTGACTTGCCGCCAGAAACCGTGGCCGAGCTTCGAGAAATGGACCTCTACGATCTGTTCGCCAACTATGAAAAGGACCTGGCTGCAGCCCCGGTCGCTGATGCGGCCAGTGGCCTGAGTGTCAGTGGGAGCCGGTCATGATCGCGCCCTTGCTGGAGCAGATTGTTATCGCCCTGGGCATGGGCATTTTGGGCGCAGTGATTTTTGCCGGTATCGGGCTGATCTCCGGCAGCGATGAAACCACGACCCTGGCCCCCCTGACCCTGCTGGTGGTGTTGCTAGGAGTTCCGGCCCCCGGCGTGCTGACCTTTTTTCTCGCCGGCGCCGTGGCCAAACACATGACCCACGCCGTGCCCACTGCACTGCTGGGTATCCCCGGCGACACCCTGGCCACACCGCTGATGCGCGAAGCCAACCTGTTGCGCAAGCTCGGGGTGCCGCATATCGCCTTGCGCAAGATGATCTCGGGGGCGGTGATCGCCGCCTTGATCGCGGTGCCGATGGCCGTGTTGTTCGCGGTGATGCTGGCGCCGTTCGGCGATGCCATCAAGCGCAGTGCACCGTGGATTTTCCTGGCGGCGGCGATCGCCATTGCCTGGTTTTCCAAGGGCCGGCTGGCGGCCGTACTGGCCTTGATTCCCTTTGTGCTGATCATCCTCGGTTTGCAAGCCCTCACCGGGCAATTCGGGGTCAAGCTCAGCGTCAGTTACTTTCTGGGCATTGCCATAGGCCCGTTGATCGCGGCCCTGTTCGCCTTGCTTGCACCTGACGAGCGCCGCAGCATGCGTCGCAGCGAAGTGCGCACTTTCTCCCTGTCACCGGATGTCAAAAGCGCCGGTGGCTACTTCCCCAATCCGTTGAAGGTGCTCGACAGCCAGCAAAGCCGCTGGACCGCCATCACCGCGGTAATTTCCAGCGCCACCTTTGTCTTCAGCCCGGTGGCCATGACCGTGATTCTGGGGGAACTGGTCGGTTCCAGAATCAAGCATGTCTACCATCGCCTGACCACGGTGATCACTGCGCGCAACGGGGTGACGGAGTCGACCTACATCGCCGAAGCGCTGATCCCGCTGATTGCCTTCGGACTGCCCCTCAGCCCGGTGGCGGCGGGCCCGGCAGCACCGCTGTTCAATGCACCGCCACGCTTTACTGTGGACTCGGCCACCGGTGAGGTGCACAACCTGCACACGCTGCTCAGCACCTGGGAGTTTTTCGGCTACGGCATGCTGGCGGTGGTCGTTGCGATTCTGATCGCCTATCCATTCACCATGAACTACGCCTACCGTGCGGCTTCCTGGGTCACGCGCAAGATCAGCCACGAGGCGGTAATCGCCACCTTTGTGGGGCTGATACTGGTGATCGGCATTTGGGAAGGTGGCTTGCTGGGGCTGCTGGTGATCGTCACCGTGGGGCTGCTGGGCGGGTTCCTCTCGCGCTTTCTGGGCTTCAACATCGGTGTGCAGTTCATGGGCTACTACACCGCCGTACTGACCGTGCCGGCGCTGCTATGACTCTGTAGGAGCGAGCTTGCTCGCGAGCTCCTGGTCTTGAAACAGCTCGCTCCTACAGGTTGGAAGGGCAAAAAATCATAAATTCGAAAAGCCCCGCCCGGGGCTTTTTTTATGCCTAAGGTAATGCGAATAAGTTATTGGCTGACTCTTTTTAAGATCGTTTAGCTTTAAGTCATCGCCGGTTACAAACCGCTAAACGTCTTTTTGTTGATTCTTGGGGGAGTAAGCCATGCCGTATACACGGGACATTAGCGCCTTGCCGATTCTGGATCTGTCTTTGCTGGACGGTAGTGCGCTCCAGCGTCAGGGGTTTCTTGACGATCTGCGCCACGCCGCGCGTGATGTCGGTTTTTTCTATCTGACCGGGCATGGCATCGACAGCGGGTTGTTGCAGCAGGTACAGGCCAGCGCCCGGCAATTTTTTGCCTTGCCGGAGAGCGAAAAAACCGCAGTCGGCATGATCAATTCACCGCACTTTCGCGGCTACAACCGCGCCGCTTCCGAGATCACCCGGGGTCAGCCCGATCTGCGTGAGCAGTTCGATGTGGGCGCCGAAAGAGCAGTGCTGCCCAGCGCTGACAACAGCCCCTGGTGGGCTCGCCTGCAAGGCCCTAACCAGTGGCCGGCGGCGCTGCCCGAACTGAAACCGTTGCTGCTTGACTGGCAGCAAGCCATGACCGGCATGTCACTGCGGTTGCTGCGGGCCTTTGCCGAGGCGTTGTCGCTGCCGCAGGACGCTTTCGACCGCCTGTACGGCGATAAGCCCAATGAGCATGTCAAGTTGATGCGCTATCCGGGACAGGCGCCAGAGCAAAGCAATCAGGGGGTGGGGGCGCACAAGGATTCGGGCTTCCTCAGCTTTCTGCTGCAGGACCGCCAGGGCGGTCTGCAAGTGGAGATTGAAGAGGGGCGCTGGATCGATGCACTGCCGCTGGACAACACCCTGGTGGTGAATATCGGTGAGCTGCTGGAGCTGGCCACCAACGGCTATCTGCGTGCCACGGTGCACCGGGTGGTGTCACCGCCCGTGGGCAGTGAGCGGCTGTCGATTGCATTCTTCCTCGGCGCGCAACTGGATGCCGTGGTGCCGCTGTATCCATTGCCCACGGTATTGCTGCGTGAGGCGCGGGGACCGGTCAGCGATCCGGATAACCCGTTGTTCCGTGATGTGGGCTGGAACTATCTCAAGGGCCGCCTGCGCTCGCACCCTGATGTTGCCCGGCGCTACTACGCCGACGCCCTGATTCCCAACGCGCTGAGCGCTTGATTAAGGACTGCACCATGTTCAAAAAAACTGGCTTGACCCTGGCTGTGCTTGGCACGTTGCTGACTTCCTTCGGTGCCCTGGCCCAGGAACCGTTGCGGGTGGCAGTGGACCCGGTACCCCATGCGCAAATCCTGGCGTATGTACAAAAAATCGATCCGCAGTTGAATCTGAAGGTGATCGAGATCCCCAATGGGGTGAACTCCAATGAGCTGCTGGCCCATGGTGAGGTGGATGCCAACTATTTTCAGCATCTGCCGTATCTGAAAACCCAGGAGCAGGCCCTCGGGCAAAAATTTGTGGTGGCCGCCACGGTGCATATCGAGCCACTGGGGATTTATTCCCATCGTCACAAGACCTTCGCCGAGGTACCGCAACAAGGTACGGTCGCCGTGCCTAACAACGTCACCAACCTCAGTCGCTCACTGTACCTGTTGCAGGACAACGGGCTGATCAAGCTCAAGTCCGGTTTCAATGACCCGGCCACCGATCAGGCGACGCTCAAGGACATTGCCGAAAACCCGAAACAGCTGAAGATTCTGGAAATCGAATCGCCGCAGATTCCCCGCGCCCTGGATGATGTGGACCTGGCGGTGATCAACGGCAACTACGCGCTGGAAGCAGGCCTGGTGCCGGCCAAGGATGCGCTGGGGCTGGAGAAAGCCGAGGGTAACCCCTACGCCAATATTCTGGTGACCGTCCCGAAACTGCAGGACGACCCGCGAATCAGACAACTGGCCAAAGACCTGACTTCCCCGGAGGTTGCCAAGTACATCAACGACACTTTCTCGGGCTCGGTGCTTGCGGTCGCGGTCCCGGACAGCAAGCCATGATTGTCGTCGAGCAGTTGAGCAAAACCTACGCGCCCGGGCAGCCGCCGGCGCTGGATCAGGTGTCGCTGAGCATTGCCGATGGCGCGATTTTCGGGATTCTCGGGCGTAGCGGGGCGGGCAAGTCGACGTTGCTGCGGTGTCTCAATCTGCTCGAACGCCCCAGCTCCGGGCGCATTCTGCTGGATGGTGCTGACCTGACGGCCCTGTCTGACGCTGAACTGCGCCGCCAGCGTCAGCGCATCGGCATGATTTTTCAGGGTTTCAATCTGCTGCACTCACGCAATGTCTTCGACAACGTGGCCGTGCCCCTGGAGATTGCCCGGGTGAGTAAAGAGCAGCGCCACAGCCGGGTCCGCGAGTTGCTGGATCTGGTGGGCCTGAGCGACAAGGCACAGGCGTTTCCATCGCAGCTGTCCGGCGGGCAAAAACAGCGGGTCGGTATTGCCCGGGCCCTGGCTGGACGCCCGGCTTACATCCTGTCGGATGAAGCCACCAGCGCTCTGGACCCGGAAACCACGGATTCGATTCTGCAATTGCTGCGCAATATCAACCGGCAATTGGGGGTGACCATCGTGTTGATCACCCACGAACTGGAGGTGGTCAAGGCCATTTGCGACAGCGCAGTGTCCCTGGCCGCCGGACGCATAGTGGAGAGCGGCAGCCTGGTGCAGTTGCAGGCTGACCCATCGTCAAAACTGGGGCGTTTACTGGCTCCGGGTCTGCAAGTGGTGAGGGCAGGATGAAAACGGACTGGCATGACATTCTTCAACTGTTGCTCACCGCCACTGGCGAAACCCTGTACATGGTGCTGCTGGCCGCACTCTTCACCGTGCTGATCGGCCTGCCGCTGGGGGTGCTGCTGTTCATCAGCCGTCGCGACGGGTTGTTTCCCTTGCCACGGCTTAACCGGGTGCTGGGGGCGGTGATCAACCTGGGGCGCTCGCTGCCCTTTGTGGTGCTGCTGATTGCCCTGATCCCGCTGACCCGGTTGCTGGTGGGCACCACCCTGGGCAGCACGGCTGCGGTGGTGCCGATCACCATCGGGGCCTTTCCGTTTTTTGCCCGGATTGTCGAGAACGCGCTGGATGAAGTGGACAAGGGCCGGATCGAAGCAATCCTGGCGATGGGCGGCCACATTGGCCATGTGATTTTCAAGGTGCTATTGCCCGAAGCGCTGCCGGCCTTGTTGGCGGGCATTACCCTGACCCTGGTGATGCTGATCGGCTTTTCATCCATGGCCGGGGTCATTGGTGGTGGCGGCCTGGGTGACCTGGCGATCCGTTATGGCTATCAGCGCTTCAATAATCAGGTGATGGTGGCCACGGTGGTGGTGCTGGTGATTCTGGTACAGAGCGTGCAAAGCCTGGGTGACGGGCTGGTGCGGTCACTGGCCCATCGGCGCTGAAGGATCGAGGGCAGGCAGTCTCAGGCCATAATTTTTTCTTTGCCAGGCTGGCGATGTGATGCAGGATCACGTCCAGCCGTACCTCTCAAGTCGCGACTTTTGAGGGTTTGCGTTCAGGCCGTTGGGCCGCGCATTACCAAGCAAGGAAGAAGGAAGCCCTTTTGACCATTACCCTGTGTGCTAAAAAAAATAATCTTTATGTGATTGGTTTGTCGGCTCTGGCCCTCTTGATCGGGGGGTGCCGCAGCGAGACTCCGGGGCTTGAAAAAACCTCCGGATTGCCGCCCGCCCCCGAGATTGCCTCTGGTTATCGCAACGATATGGTTCCTGTGCATGCGGCGCGTCATATGGCTGCGGCAGCGAACCCGCTGGCAACCGCGGCGGGTCAGCAGATGCTGCGCAAAGGCGGGTCAGCGATCGACGCGGCCATTGCCATGCAGGCGGTACTGACCCTGGTTGAACCCCAGGCCAGCGGCATCGGCGGCGGTGCTTTCATCATGTATTGGGACGGACACAAAGTGCAAGCCTTCGATGGCCGGGAAACGGCACCGGCCGGCGCCGACGGGCGCATGTTCCTCAATCCGGCCGGCCAGCCGATGGCCTTTGCCGACGCCCAGATCGGTGGGCTGTCGGTGGGCGTGCCTGGAGTGCTGAGGGCGCTGGAAATGGCCCATGCCCAACATGGCAAATTGCCCTGGAATGAGCTGTTCCAGCCTGCGATCCAACTGGCCAGAGACGGTTTTCCGGTGTCTCCCCGTTTGCACGCGCAAATCGCCTCTGACAAGTTCATCGCCCGGTCGCCGGCACTGGCCAAATACCTGCTCACGGCCCAGGGTCAGCCCTTGCCGGTGGGCACGTTGCTGAAGAATCCGGAACTGGCACTAACCCTCCAGGCCATTGCCGATCGGGGCGTGGATGCGTTCTATCAGGGCGCCGTTGCACAAGGGATGGTTGATCAGGTCAACGCCCATCCCAACCCGGGTTCGTTGTCGTTAGCCGATATCAGTGGTTACCGGGCCAAAGAGCGTCACCCGGTATGTGGTGATTACAAACAGTGGCGTGTGTGCGGCATGCCGCCGCCTTCTTCCGGTGGCGTTGCCGTGTTGCAGACACTGGGCATTCTTGATGCCTTGCAACGCAAATCTGCCGCCCTGGACCTGGCCGCCATGCCTCCTGTTGGTCTGCAGCCAACGGCCACTGCAGTGCACCTGATGGCAGAGGCCGAGCGTCTGGCCTATGCCGACCGTGCGCAGTACCTGGCGGACAGCGACTTCGTTCCGGTGAACGTTAAAGGCCTGACCGACAGAGCCTATCTGGAGGCCAGGGCGACCCTGATCGGTGACAAGAGCATGGGCCGTGCGCAAGCCGGTACACCACCGGGAATCAATCTCGTGCTGGCGCCTGATCGCTCGCCGCTGCGCATTTCGACTTCGCAAATAGCGGCTGTCGACGATCAGGGGGGCGCCATTTCGATGACCACCTCGGTTGAATCGGCGTTTGGTTCACATGTCATGAGCAACGGCTTCATTCTCAACAACCAGCTCACTGACTTTTCCTTTGTTGCGGATGAAAACGGCAAACCGGTTGCCAACCGTATCGAACCGGGCAAGCGACCACGTTCTTCGATGGCGCCGACCCTGGTGTTTGATCGCAACACCGGCGCCCTGGTTGCCACCATTGGTTCCCCTGGCGGTTCGCAGATCATCGAATACGTGAACAAGGCGGTGGTGGGGCTTGTGGACTGGAAGCTCAACCCGCAGGACGCCATCGGGCTGCCCAACTTTGGCAGTCGCAATGTGGTCACCGAGGTCGAGGCCGGACGAGTCAGCCCGGCACTGATGCAGCAGTTGAAAGATCGCGGGCATGAGGTGTCCGCCATCGAAATGACCAGCGGGACCCAGATCATCGTTCGTGATCAGAACGGCTGGGCCGCCGGTGCCGATCCCCGCCGCGAAGGTACAGCATTGGGCGATTGAGGCTGGTGACTGACACACCGCCATCGCCGGCATACCACCCACTCCACTGTAGGAGCGAGCTTGCCTCGCGATGGCGCAGTGTCATTGCCGGATGTATTGACTGACCCACCGCCATCGCTGGCAAGCCAGCTCCCACAGGGTGATAGCGGCATTTGTGGGAGCCGGTTTATCTGCATCGCACCCACCCCACCGTAGGAGCGAGCTTGCCTCGCGATGGCGTAATGTCATTGCCGGATGTATTGACTGACCCACCGCCATCGCTGGCAAGCCAGCTCCCACAGAGGAGGGGTGATAGCAGCATTTGTAGGAGCGAGCTTGCCTCGCGATGACGCAATGTCATTGCCGGGTGTATTGACTGACCCACCGCCATCGCTGGCAAGCCAGCTCCCACAGAGGAGGGGCGATAGCAGCATTTGTAGGAGCGAGCTTGCCTCGCGATGGCGTAATGTCAGCGCCGGATGTATTGACTGACCCACCGCCATCGCTGGCAAGTCAGCTCCCACAGAGGAGGGGCGATAGCAGCATTTGTAGGAGCGAGCTTGCCTCGCGATGACGCAATGTCAGCGCCGGATGTATTGACTGACCCACTGCCATCGCTGGCAAGCCAGCTCCCACAGAGGAGGGGTGATAGCAGCATATGTAGGAGCGAGCTTGCCTCGCGATGGCGCAATGTCAGCGCCGGATGTATTGACTGACCTACCGATCGCTGGCAAGCCAGCTCCCACAGAGGAGGGGCGATAGCAGCATTTGTAGGAGCGAGCTTGCTCGCGATGGCGCAATGTCATTGCCGGGTGTATTGGCTGACCCACCGCCACCGCCACCGCCACCGCCACCGCCACCGCCACCGCCACCGCTGGCAAGCCAGCTCCCACAGGGTGATAGCGGCATTTGTGGGAGCCGGTTTATCTGCATCCCACCCACCCCACCGTAGGAGCGAGCTTGCTCGCGATGGCGCAATGTCATTGCCGGATGTATTGACTGACCCACCGCCATCGCTGGCAAGCCAGCTCCCACAGGTTGGTAGCGGCATTTGTGGGAGCCGGTTTATCTGCATCCCACCCACCCCACTGTAGGAGCGAGCTTGCCTCGCGATGGCGCAATGTCATTGCCGGATGTATTGACTGACTCACCGCCATCGCTGGCAAGCCAGCTCCCACAGGTTGGTCGCGGCATGCGGCACCATGGCCACCCGCACAAAGCCACGACTGCCTCGTAAACCCGGGGTCATTGAACTGTGGGGGAATTGGGTAATTTGCCAGGCTTCCAGGTCTGCATCGGAGTGCGATCTGCCGGACGACATTCAGATTACACTCCGATGCGACCTCCCGTGAGGGATCGGGCAGTTAGCGACAGGCTGTCGTTGGCGCTGGTTGTTCTATGGCAACCTTCATATCTGATTGAAGCTTGATTGCAATGATCTGCACTGTTTTTTACAGGTTTATTTGCATGCAGGGATGGCGTAGTTAACGGAGTAGGCATAACGATGATTGTGGTTGTTGAAGGTATCAGTGCCAGCGGGAAAACCACCTGGTGCGCCCAGCATGGAGGGCAGCATGTCATCCCTGAAAACGGCCGTTTTGACAACGAGCCGGACCGGATAAAAGATCCAGCCGGTGCAGCGGCTTTTTGGGCAGAGCGAAACGTGGATCGCTGGCAAACGGCGCTGGCCATGGAGGCCGCTTCTTCATGGGCGGTGTGTGACAGTGACCCCCTCAAGCTCCACTACATTTGGACTCTTTGGCAGATCGGCGAGGCGAGCGAACACGACTGGCGAATAGAGCTGGAGGCCACAAGAGAAACGATCGCCCAAGGACGTATCGGCTTTGCTGACTGTTACATTGTCGGCCACATAGATCCTTGGCTCGCACGCGAGCGAGCCAGATCCGACGCCTCCCGCCGCCGGAGCAAGTTCGAGCTGCACCTGCGCCTCCAGCAAGCTCTGCTTGGCTGGTACTCAGCTATGGATGAAGTGCTCCCCGGCAGAGTGCGATTCGGGTTTCCTGCACAAATGCCCACCGTGAAAAGCCTTGATGGAAGATATGCGGTGGCGGCCTTTGATCAAATGATCGCACTGCTCCCGCGATCCGGTTTGTTGTTCCAGGCACCCATCAGCAGCACATCATGTTCAGCGCAGTAGCCGCAGAGTTGTGGTTGCCCATGCACCGGGCAATATCAGTGCGAAAAGATTCAGGCGATGGGGCGACTGACTCATTAGGCATGCTTGCTTGCCGGATCACCTTTTGTAGGCGAGTCGCAGAAAGATAGCCCAGGTTTTGAGCTGTAACCCATGCACGCAGGCTTCGGGCCGACTGCAGCCAGTCACGATGGGTTGCAATCGTTCAGATGCTGGCGAGTAGGCTAAGGTTCACACGCGCGATAACTCATTATCAGCTGCCGCCCGAGCGCTACATCGGAGCTCGGGAGGTGGTCAGGCATCACGAAGAGCTGGACTCCAAGGGTACGCAAGACACTAACGTACTCACAGGAAACTAACTTTACCGTGGAGGCTGCCTTGGCTTTCACAGTGGTCTAGGAGAAATCGAATGTCTGTCAAATACAAACGTCTGGACAAAGATCAAGCTGCCGTATTGTTAGTCGATCATCAAACAGGCCTGCTGTCTCTGGTGCGTGATATTGACCCCGACAAGTTCAAAAACAACGTATTGGCATTGGCCGATCTTGCCAAGTACTTCAACCTTCCTACGATTCTGACAACCAGTTTCGAAGACGGACCCAATGGCCCGTTAGTCCCTGAGTTAAAGGCAATTTTCCCTGATGCGCCTTACATCGCCCGTCCAGGGCAGATAAATGCCTGGGATAACGAAGACTTTGTAAAAGCAATCAAGGCTACAGGTAAAAAACAGCTGATTATTGCTGGGGTTGTTACCGAAGTGTGCGTCGCGTTCCCGGCACTTTCTGCGCTGGAGGCAGGCTTTGACGTGTTTGTGGTCACAGATGCTTCCGGAACATTCAACGAAATCACCCGGCACTCGGCATGGGATCGTATGTCCAGCTCTGGTGCCCAATTGATGACCTGGTTCGGTCTGGCTTGTGAACTACACCGAGACTGGCGCAATGATGTGGAAGGACTGGGGGCGTTGTTTTCAAACCACATTCCTGACTACAGAAACCTGATCACTAGCTATACCAAGCTCACCACAGCCAAGTAAATCAATCGTCAGTGGGTTCCAATGGGCCCACTGACGCCAGTTACTCAGAATCGCCAAGCCAACCGCCCCGAAGCAGACAGTTACGCAACACGATTAACCAGGCAAAGGTATGGCCAAAGATAACCAGGTGTTCCAGCCCTCCGGACGGTTCTTTGCATCAAACTCGTAGTAGCCTTTGAGGTTGACGTACCAGAGGTCTTTGCCAACCTTGAAGAAATGCCCGGCCTGAGGCCCTACGGCGCTGACTTTTGATTTGAAGTCGCCCAGGGTGGCACCGCTGCCGCTATCCCCTGTGATCTGATTGAAGAAGTAGCCAACCACGCCCAACTGAGTCTGGCTTGTGATGAAGTGCGAAGCACTCCAATCCAGGTGGGCGTCGATGCCATTTTTATAATGGGTGTCCGGGTTCTTCCAGTTGTAGGTCATGCCCGCCACAACGGAAAACTCGTTGGTTTTGTCGAAGTAGGTGTAACCACCGCCGGCGTCCAGCGCGGCATGGCCGAGCCCGATGTTCACCAGGCGGTCAGGGTCATAGGCACCGACCGGCAGGTTACCCATGCTGTACGCCATGAGATTGTGCACGCCGTGGTTCCACTTCAGGGTACCCAACAAGTAAACGTCGCTTGCACCCTTTAAACTGTCGTCCGTGCCACCGGAAAAACTTTTGCCACGGGGGCCGCTCAATGTTGCATCAACGCTGGCTTCGGACCTTCCAACGGCGGCTACCATCGAGATCGCCGCCTGAGCCCCGAGCAACGGCTCGGCGAATGTGTAGGTGGGACTGGCAAATAACAAATCAGCTTTCGCATCCAGCCCAAGTGTGGTTCGGCCGCCCCTTGGAAATGGCTTGCTGCCGCCATCGCTGGAGTTAACGTGGTAATAGACCAGTGGCAGGCTCCAGCCCGGGGCAGTGGGCGCCGCCGCAAGTGTGCCGAATTGGCCCGGTAGCCAGAAACTGATGCCACCGTCATCAGCGTGGGCGGTGCAAGCAGTAAGTAGGGCAATAAAGCCAATCAGTCTGTTTGTTGTCATCAGGGGGCTCTTTAAGGCGAACGATGATGATTCTTACGAGTAGAGCAATCGAGTCAGAAACGCACTGAGAAGTAGCGTAGGCCAATTTGCGTTTTTCGCCGCTGGCTTGCGTGAAGGGCCGCAACTGGCCGACCTCTTAGATTGAGCGCTGGTTGACCCTGGCCATCAACTGTTCGGCCGATTCCTTACGCTCTGAATAGCGATCCACCAGAAACTCCTGTCGGTCGCGAAGCAGCACGGTAAATTTCACCAGCTCTTCCATCACGTCGACAACGCGGTCATAAAAAGGCGAAGGTTTCATCCGCCCCTCTTCGTCGAACTCCATGTAGGCCTTAGGTACCGAGGACTGATTGGGGATAGTGAACATACGCATCCAGCGCCCCAATACGCGCAGTTGATTGACCACGTTGAACGACTGCGAACCTCCACATACTTGCATCACCGCCAGGGTTTTGCCCTGGGTGGGGCGAACTGCGCCGAGCTCCAGCGGAACCCAGTCGATCTGCGCCTTGAACACCGCCGACATCGCGCCGTGGCGTTCCGGAGAACACCAAACCTGGCCTTCCGACCACAACACCAGATCACGCAATTCCTGCACCTTGGGATGATCCACCGGGGCGTCATCAGGCAACGGCAACCCCGATGGGTTGAAGATGCGTGTTTCAGCGCCAAAGTGCTCAAGCAAGCGCGCGGCTTCCTCCACGAGCAAGCGGCTGAAGGAGCGTTCGCGGGTCGACCCGTAGAGCAACAAGATGCGTGGTTTGTGCGATGCCGGCGTAGAAGCCCGAGAGCCGTCGAACAGAGTCAGGTCCAGATTGGGTAGATGTTCAGACATACATTTTCCTTAAAGCACGCCGATCCGATCGAGCTCGGTTTTGAGCTCGTCGCGGCTGAGGCGGTTGAGGGGCAGTTCGAGAAAGGCTTTGCAGCGTCGTTCGATATGCGCCAGCGTGGCGCGGAAGGCAGCATCAATCGCAAATTCATCACCCGTCACTTCGGACGGATCCTCCAGACCCCAATGGGACTTCAGTGCCGGGCCGAAATACACCGGGCAGCTTTCGCCTGCGGCTTTGTCGCAGACGCTGATCACGATATCCGGCGGGTGGCCTTCGAAGGCGTCGTTGCCTTTGCTGTACAAACCGTCGATCGAGATGCCGGCCTGCTGCAAGGTAGACAGGCTGCGTGGCAGCACTTGGCCCTTGGGCAAACTCCCGGAGCTCACTGCCTCGAAACCCTGCGGTGCCAGGTGATTGAACAGGGCTTCTGAAAGGATGCTGCGGCAACTGTTGGCCGTGCACATGAACAGGATTCGCATGGGTTTATCCTTCCGCTTCAGGCGGACGTCAGAGGCTGAGGCGCCGAGCCAGGGCACAAAGGCTGATCAACTAAACCGGGAAGGTCAGCAGAGCACCGCCCTTGAAGTCATTACTTCAAAGCTCGAAACATATGGATAAACGAATATATGCATTTCCATATATGATGGCAATACATGAATGTATGCGCCTGCGCATCTCCAGCGCTTGAGCGTCCATTTTGGTCGAACCCACACCTTCAGGAATGGCTGCTGTTGAGCAGGTATTAACGCATCAACGTTGGCCAGGATGGCGCGGCCTATCGGCAGGCGCTGTACGCCCGGGCGCACAACGTGTTGGCGTGAAGATCGATGCGGCGAAGTGGGGCGGGGTGCAGTTGATCATCCTGGCCCTGATGGCTGGCAGCGCGTGGGCCGCATGGGCATGGCAGGCCAACGCTTATGAACGGCGACTGGCCGCCAAGGACGCCGCCCTCCAAACAGAGCGCACAAATCTGGCCAACGCCGCGTTAGTGCCGGGCGAGCAGGGCAAGCGCTTTGCCCTTGAGCAGTGGCTGGCAGCCCGTAACCAAGCACGTTACGCAATGAGCTTGCAAGGTGTCTAGAGAATACGGGGCGGTTCAGCGTCCGGATGACAACACCTGCCCAAGCAGGATGTTGTCATTCTCAGAAGTGCGTAGCTTACATGCTCCACTTCATGGTCACGGCCACGTTACGCGGGTCGCCGAAGATGTTTGCGCCCGCCGGGTTACTGATGCTCTGGTAGTAATGCTTGTCGAACACGTTGTTCAGGTTGGCTTGCACCTTGAGTTTTTTGTTCACGTTGTAGCCGGTCATCAGGTCGACGATGCTGTAGCCGCCCTGAGATACGCCGTAGGTTGTGTATGTGCTGCTCTGGCTGCGGAATGAACCGCCGATCGACCATTTTTCGAGATCGCCCGGCAATTGATAGGTGGTGGACAGCTTGAGCAGGTTGTATGGCGTGTCGCTGTCGAAGCGACCGCTGCCGCCCTTGACGTTCTTGGCGCCGGCATAGGTGTAGCCCGCCGAGGCCTGCCAGCCAAGGGCAAGCATGCCTTGCAGCTCAAGGTCAACGCCTTTGGTTTCCACTTCGCCGGAGGCCACGGAGCAGGAAGCAACACCCTCGGCACAGGCATCAAGCCCTTGGGCGAGGTTCTCCTGGTTCAGTTGGAAGTAGGCCAGGCTGGCGTTCAACGCACCGTCAAAGTACTCGCCCTTGATCCCGATTTCGCGGTTGGTGCCGGTGACCGGCGGCAGCAGGCTGCCCTGGAAGTCCACGTTCGCTTGCGGCTGGAAGATTCTGGTCCAGCTGGTGTACACCGAGTAGGTATCGTTGATGTCGTAGATCAAGCCGGCGTAGGGGGTGTATTCCCGCGTCGCCTTGTAGTCGGCGCCGAATGTGTAATCGCCGGAAATAGTGTTCTGTTCGTATTCGTACCAGTCCAGGCGTGAACCGAGGATCAGTTTTAGGTCGTCGCGCAGATGGAAGCGTACGGTGGCGTAAGTGCTGTATTGATCGACCTTGCCCTTGCGTGACCAGTTGTAGTTGATAGCCGGTTTCTCTACGCCGTGATAGTCGAAGTTTGATGGATCGAGCACGATATTCGGGTCGTTGAGGAAACCACCGCCGGGGCCATCGTCGGTTTTATCATTTCGATAACTGCCACCGAGCACCAATTCGTGGGTCGCACCAAGCAGGGTGAAGGGGCCGGAAACGTAGCCGTCGACGCTTTTTTGCGTGTGCTGGTAGGTGTAGCGGCCCACGTTCAGGTTCAACTGATCTGCACTGGGATCCAGTCGATAGAAACTGGTGCCCAGCATGTCCAGGTCGCCTCGCAGCCACGTGGTATTGAGGCGCAGTTTCCAGTCGTTGTCGAAGCGGTGCTCAATTTCGGCAAATGCGCTGGTGTTTTTCTTGTTCCAGTAGGTCCAGTTCGGGCTCATGCGCGTCGAACGGGATATTGGCAGGAACGTGCCATCGGCACGGGTCGGAATGCCTGACCAGTCGGCCCCCGGGTTGTCCTCACGGTTGTAATACGCTCCGAGGGTCAGGGTAGTGGCTTCACTCAGGTCAAACTCGGTGATGCCGTACAACAACTGGCGCTTGCTGTTGTAGCCATCGGTAAAGCTGTCTTTGTCCTGGAAGGCACCGACTACGCGGCCCCTGATCGAACCGCTGGAATTGAGGGCACTGCTGGCATCGATTTCGGTGCGATAGTTGTCCCATGAACCGGCACCCAGGGTGACAGAAACTTGCGGCTCGACAGTGGGCCGTTTGCGGATCAGGTTAAGGGTGCCGGACGGGTTGCCGGCACCGAGCATCAGGCCCGACGCACCGCGCACAACTTCAACCCGGTCGAACATCGCCAGGGTCGAGGTGCCAAGGGTGTCGCTGTCATACGCGACTGGCAGTCCGTCGATCATAATGTTGTCGATGGCAGAACCGCGGGAATAGAACTCAGGGCGCTCACCACCGGTTTTGCGCATGGTCAGGCCTGGGGTGTATGTCGAAATGTCCTCCAGAGACTGCATGTTCTGGTCATCCATGCGTTGGCGAGTGATTACCGTGACCGATTGCGGCGTCTCGCGCATGGAGGCCGCCAGTTTGGTCGCGGTACTCATGGAGCTGGTAGTGTAGGAACCGGTGTTTTCGCTGATTGAGCCCAGGGCCTGGCCGGAGATGGTTGTAGCGCCCAATTGCAGCTCATCACTCTTGGGCACGGGCACCAGCACATAAGCACCATTAGCCTGGCGTTGAGCCTGCAAGCCACTGCCCGCGAGCAAGCGTGCCAGGCCTTCGTCGGTGCTATAAGTGCCGCTCAATCCCGGTGTGGTCATGCCGTGGGTCTGCTCGGCGTTGAACGACAGCGTGACATTGGCCGCTGTCGCGAACAGGCTCAACGCCGCGCCGAGCGAGCCCGCATTGATTTGGTAAGTGTGGGTCTGGTTTTGCGCCAGCGCATGGGTTGGCGCCAGGCTCAAGGCCGAAAATACACCAAGCGCCACAGCCAGGTGAACGGCATGCGCAAGCGGCCGGGCGGCGTTGAGGGTGAATCGTGACATACAGGTTTCCTTCCGTTGGCAGGGCAGGCAAGCAGTCGTAAACGCTGCTTTCTGTACATGGCCGAACGAAAATAGGAATCGGCAACCCGGGATGGGAATAATTCGCAAAAAACTTCAGGCCGCTTCGACACTGGCCCAGTAACGCGTCACGAAACGTACGCTGACCGGCAGGGATTGGCTGAGGTTTTCCAGAATGGTATCGGTGTCGTCGATACGGAATGCACCACTCAACCGCAGGCTGGCAACGGACGGGGCACAGCGCAGCACGCCGCGACGGTAACGGCTGAGCTCGGCGATAAAATCCCCCAGGCGCCACTCGATGACAGTCAACATGCCTTGGCTCCAGGCACCGACACCTGCCGGGGAGGGGGTCACGGCGCTGATCTGGTCGCGGTCGAAGTGGGCCTGCTGGCCGGCATTCAGGCGCTGAACCCGTGAAGGATGATTCAGAGGGCGTAGCTCTACCGCCTTATCCAGCACGCACACATCGGTGAACGTCGGCCCGCAACGCACGACAAAACGCGTGCCCAGGGCACGCACCGAGCCTTGGGGGGCTTCGACGATAAACGGGCGACTATCGCTGGCTGTGTCTACCAGGATTTCGCCGCGGTGCAGGCGGATCAGACGCAAGTCGGCGCTGAAGGCAATGTCTACGGCGCTGTCGGTATTGAGGTCCAGTTGGCTACCGTCGTCCAGACGCATGTGCCGACGCTGGCCGGTGGCGGTGCGTTGATCGGCAAGCATCGCCAGGTAGGGCAGATGCTCGGTGGCCAGCCAGCCACTGCCGCCCACGGCGAGCAACAGTCCAAGGGTCTTGAGCACAGCGCGGCGGCGGGCCTTTACCCCGGCCAGCGTCGGCAGTGACACGTCTGCGGGCAACCGAGCCCATTGGCTTTGCAGTTTTTCTACGCGTGCCCACGCTCGCGCGTGCTGTGGGTTGGCGGCCAGCCAGTGGCGCCAGGCCTGTTGATCAGCCTCTGTGGGCGGCATGCTGTTAAGGCGCACATACCAGGTGGCTGCGGCTTCGAGGGTGAGCAGATCCAGGGGCGCAGCCATCAGTCCTCCGTAAGCAGCAGGCAATGGGTCATTGCGCGGATCACGTGTTTCTTGACGGTGGTCACCGAAACGCCCAGGCGTTCGCCAGTGGCCACATAACTCAGGCCTTCCAATTGCACGGCGAGGAATATCTGCCGCGTACGCTCGCCCAGGCCATCAAGCATGGTGTCGATGGCTACCAAGGTTTCGAGAATCATCAGGCGTGTTTCAGGTGAGATATCCAGCGGTTCCGAGCGCAGGGCCAGGACTTCGAGGTAAGCCTGCTCCAAGGCGCGGCGACGGAATTTGTCGATCATCAGTGCCCGGGCGATAGCGCTCAGGTAGGTGCGCGGTTCGCGAATCTGTTCGACGTCGCGGGAGGTCAGCAGACGCACAAAGGTATCCTGGGCCAGGTCTGCTGCATCGGCGGCGTTGCCCATGCGGGCGCGCAACCAGCTTTTGAGCCAGCCGTTATGTTCGCTGTACATTAGATGCAGGGCATAATAATCGGGAGCAGGCATGAGAGGACAAACCAATAGCAACAATTGATAATGATTTGCATTATCCTTGTTGCTCCAGATTTGCGCAATGTCGGTGCTAATGGAACGCCAACCAGGCTCCAGACCACGGCTTTAAAAGGCTTCCAGCTCGGATTGCAAATCCGTTGTAGTGGACATGAGTTATTTCGGGTTTGTGTTCATTCGGCAGGACGCTAGGGGAGGGGTAAAAAAGGAATTGCGCAGCGGTTTGAATTTTTGCGGTGCAAAAACAAAGGGCCTGCACGAAGAATCTCATGCAAGCCCTTGATTTGTTTGGTGCCCGAAGCCGGAATCGAACCGGCACGTCCTTTCGAACGGGGGATTTTAAGTCCCATGCGTCTACCAATTTCGCCATTCGGGCGGTAGCGCTATAAAGCGGGTCAGGAAGGAAGGTGCTTCGAGATCAAAGTACTCAAGAGCCTGCGTGACAGGTGGACGAATATATAGAGCCTGCACCGATGAGGCAAGTTGGTTAGTGCTGATTGAGTGAGTTTTTTTTGCTCCTTGGCTTAATAAAACCGTCGAAAAATCATAGGGCTAGGTAACCAGTGGGGGTTTGAGGGGGGATATGGCTCGTCCATTGCCAGAAAGCCGTGGGTACCAAGGGGTAATGCCAAGTGCTGCCGCTGGCTGCTGCTGATTCAGGTCGCTTTGCCTGCGCGCTGGTCTAGGCTGCTTGCACGACTGAAACAGAAGTGGATGTGATGAATACAAGTGTGATTTATGCCTTGGCGGCGGCGGCGCTGTTCGGGGCCAGTACCCCGCTGGCCAAGTTGCTGGGCACAGAAATCCCGCCAGTGCTGTTGGCCGGGCTGTTGTATCTGGGCAGCGGCACGGGCCTGGTGTTGCTGCGTTTGCTTCGCGATCGGGGCTGGAAAAGGTCCGGGCTGAGTGTCAGCGAGTGGCCGTGGCTGGTCGGGGCGGTTGTGTTCGGCGGGATTCTTGGCCCGGTCGCACTGATGGTGGGGCTGACTCTGACCAGTGCCGCCACGGCGTCATTGATGCTCAATCTGGAACCCGTGCTGACCGCCGTGCTGGCGTGGGTGGTGTTCAAGGAAAATGCAGACCGCAGGATTGTCGTGGGGATGCTGGCAATTATTGCCGGGGGCATTGTTTTGTCGTGGCCGTCCGGCCAGGCAGCGGGTGTCGCGCAATCCTGGCTTGGGCCCTTGGCCGTGGCGTTTGCCTGTTTGTGCTGGGCGGTGGACAACAATCTGACGCGCAAGGTATCGGCTTGCGATGCGCTCTTTATTGCCGGGGTAAAAGGGTTGTTTGCCGGGCTGGTCAACTGCGCGATCGGATTGACCCTGGGGGCCAAAATCCCGCCTCTGGTGGCGCTGACGCCCACTTTATTGATCGGCTTTCTGGGCTACGGCGTGAGCCTGGTGCTGTTTGTGCTGGCCTTGCGCGGACTGGGCGCGGCGCGCACGGGGGCGTACTTCTCGACCGCGCCTTTTCTGGGCGCTGCGATTGCAATTGTGCTGCTGGGGGAATCAGTCTCGCTGCTGTTCTGGCTGGCCGCCGCGTTTATGCTGTTCGGGGTCTGGCTGCACCTCACCGAGCGGCACGAGCATATGCATCAACACCAGCCGCTGCAGCACACCCATCGCCATACCCACGATGAGCACCATCAGCATGAGCATGCCGAGGATGTACCGCCGGGTGCCGCCCACAGCCATGGGCATGTGCATTCTCCAGTTCGGCATAGCCATCCGCACTTTCCGGATATTCACCACAGGCACCGGCACTGACTGGCTGCGTGTTAGATTGCGCCGGCTGGATGCAGCAATACTCTCTTCCAATGGAGCTACAGAGTGCACATGTTTGAACACATCGATTTCAACTACTTGCTGGCGACCTATGGTTACCTGGCCATCTTTATCGGCTGTTTGCTGGAAGGTGAAACCATCCTGATTCTGGGGGGCATGGCAGCCCATCAACATGTGCTCAAGCTGTTGCCGGTCATTATGTATGCGAGTCTGGCCGGGATGCTGGGTGACCAGTTGCTGTTCTGGACCGGTCGCTACTTCGGTGCCCGGCTGTTGCCCAAACTGCACAAGCATCAAGCCGCCATCGAGCGGGTGACGCAGTTGATCAACAAGTACCCTACGGCGTCGATTTTCTCCGTGCGCTTTCTGTATGGCATGCGTCTGGTGGGGCCGATGGTCATTGGTGCAAGCCAGGTTTCACCGGTCAAGTTTACCTGCATCAACCTGGTGGGCGCGGCGGTATGGGCGACGCTGTTCGCCAGCGGCGGGTACTGGGCCGGAGAGTTTCTCGAGGGCTTGCTGGGGGATCTCAAACCCTATCGTTTGCCGATTGCCCTGGGCGTTATCGTATTGATGGTGGTGGTAGCCCTGGTGCGTCACTTTAGGGCGAAAAACCGGTCGCCGGCCAAATCGCTTTGAGCCTTGGGGCGCCAGGTTTCTGGTTGCCGGGCATGGCTTGTGATGAGCATTTCGCCATGGGCGACAGATCCGGATGCTGTTGCAAAAAACAGGCTTGAAAGGCAAAGTCCGGGTACCCGGTTGCGTGATCAAGCCCGTGGCCTACGCTTTGAATGACAAGCTCAACGCCACGGGTTTCAAGGTATTGGCAGCACACCCACGAACCCGGTCCGCTAATAAAAGGAGTTCTGGATGTTTATCCGTTTATTGATCCTTACCGGCCTGCTGGTGACTGGCATGGCGCAGGCTGTTGAAGTTCCAAGCCCCCTTGAACAGGATCGCGGCAAATTTCGCCCATTGATCATCGTCGCTCGTACAGAAGTCGATCCAACCCTGACCACACTCAAGCAAGCGCTGGCCGATCCGGCCAATCAGAAGGGCTTCGAAGAGCGCAACATGGTGCTCTATACGATTGTTGGCATTACCGGCAAACGTGATGGCAAAGACCTTGAACCCCAGAGCACGATGTCGCTGATTCGCGGACTCAAGCCGGGGATGATTATCGACAAGGCCAAAGTGATTCTGATTGGCAAGGATGGCGAAAAGAAGCTCGAAACCGAGGGTGATGCAAACCTCGCTGAGTTGTTCAAAACCGTAGACGCCTTGCCCGCTGCCGAAAACCAGATTCAGGCCCAGGCCGAGGTGGTGACGCCGGATAAAACAGCGCCGGCCGGCAAGCCGGGCAAGGCTGCAAAACCGGTCAAGGCTCCTGCACAGCTGGATGATTGAGGCCTGTTAAATCAGGGCCAAAAAAAGGCCCGCTGAGGGGAGCGGGCCAAATGGGATTCACAAAAGGAGTGGATCCAATCTAGGCCAGTCGATGTGAAAGTGGCGTGAAAAGCATGTAGGCAAAACGCAATTAATTCTCAATTTATGACGATTTCAGATCCGGCCTGCACGGCCCTGATGATGGCCCGGGCTCAGCCCCCGGCCTGTTCGTTCATGACTCCTCAGCGCCCGCATCATTAAGCCATTCCTGGCTCAGGGTGGGCGTGTCCCCCAAATATTCCAGCAACCAGTTCATCGCCGGAGAATGATTGTTCTGTACCCAGGCTAAGCATGAGGGGCTGGCCGGGAAAGGGCGTTGCAGATGCAGTGCCTGCAATCGGCCTTGCTCGATCAGGGGCTGGGCCAGGTGGGCAGGCACCATGCCCACGCACAGTCCATCGCTAAGGCAGGCCAGCCCCGTAGTCCAGTCGGGCACCATCATCCGGCGCTGGTTATCCAGGGTCCAGGTGTCACGTTTGGGCAGGTTGCGCGAGGTATCGTCCATGCACAGTGAAGGGTAGGGGCGCAGTTGCTCATCGCCGAGCAAGCCGTCAACCCGGGCCAGTGGATGCTGCGGGCTGACCACGCACAGCCAGTGCAGAAAGCCCATGTCGCGAAAGGCAAAACTGCCTGCCACCGGCACTGCCCTGGTGGCGCCGATGACCAGGTCGGTACGCCCATCCACCAGCGCATCCCACACTCCGTTGTATACCTCGTACTGAACAATCAGCTCCACATCGGGAAAGTGCCGATAAAAGTCGATCACCATTTGCCGGCAGCGCGGGTGTTTGATGATCGAGTCCACGCTCACCCGCAACTGGCCGCTCCAGCCATTGGCGACCTGTTGGCACAGGCGCCGGGTGCCGAGCATTTTCTTCATCACATCACGGGCTTCTTTGACAAACACCTGTCCGGCCGGGGTCAGCTCGACATCGCGATGGCGACGCACAAACAGGGGTACGGCCAGCCACTGCTCCAGTTGGCGCACTGTGTAGCTGATGGCCGAAGGCACACGGTGCAGCTCCTGGGCGGCACCGCTGAAGCTGCCGTGGCGGGCGACGGCATCGATTACGTCCAGCGAGTATTCAGACCACATAGCTTGCCTTCAAAATAATTGATGTCATTAGGCAATTATTATCGCTTCACAAGCAAATGTGCAGCTGGATAATGCACGCCAGTCAACAAATTGTTTGATGGCAAGTTTTGGAAGCCCATGAAAAACTCTTTTGGTTTTACCTGTTACCTCGCGGGGCTCAGCATGCTGGGCTACCTGGCCATGGATATGTACTTGCCGGCCTTCGGCACGTTGCGCAGCGAGCTGGGGCTGTCTTCCGGCGCGGTTGGCGCCAGTCTCAGCATCTTTCTGGCCGGTTTTGCCTTTGGCCAATTGCTCTGGGGACCGCTGTCTGACCGCCTGGGTCGCAAGCCGGTGCTGCTGGCGGGGCTGTCGATGTTTGCCCTGGGGTGCCTGGGGATGTTGTGGGTCGATAACAGTGTGTTGCTCCTGAGCCTGCGGTTTATCCAGGCGATCGGCATCTGCGCGGCGGCTGTGACCTGGCAAGCATTGGTAATCGATCGCTTCCCGGCCGATAAAGCCAATCGGGTGTTTGCCAGCATCATGCCGTTGATGGCCTTGTCGCCTGCGCTGGCACCGCTGTTGGGGGCTGTGGTGCTGAGCCATTTGGGCTGGCAGGCGATTTTCAGTGTGTTGCTCGGTTTGGCGGTGCTGTTGATAGTGCCGACCCTGTTGCTCAAAGAAAAAGCCCGCGCCCCGGCAACAATCGTCACCTCTAAAGTGAGCTATTGGCAGCTGCTGCGCTCGCCCGGTTTCAGCGGCAACGTGATGATCTTTGCCGCCTGCTCGGCCAGTTTCTTTGCCTGGTTGACGGCTTCTCCTTTCATCCTTGGCGATATGGGCTACAGCCCCAGTGATATCGGCTTGAGCTACGCGTTTCCGACCCTGGCCTTCATGATCGGCGGTTACAGCTGCCGCAGTGCCTTGCAGCGGATCAAGGGTCACACGCTGTTGCCGTGGCTGTTGCTGGCGTATTGCATCAGCATGGTGGGCCTGTACTGCGTTGCCACAATGACCGAGCCCACCTTGACCACGTTGCTGATCCCGTTTTGTTTGATGGCATTGGTCAACGGCGCGAGCTACCCCATCGTCGTGGCCCATGCTCTGATGCCGTTTTCGGAAAACTCGGGCAAGGCCGCCGCTTTGCAAAACACCCTGCAACTGGGTCTGTGTTTTCTCGGTAGCCTGCTGGTGTCGGGTTTTATCACCGAGCCCCTGCAGATCACCGTTGAGGTGATGTTGGCCACGGCTCCCCTGGCTGTGTTGGGGTATCTGATCCAGCGCCGCAAATCACCTGCAGCGAGCTGTGTCACAGGCTGAACTTTGTAATGGACGGGTCTATCCAACAGTGTTCGAGACATTGCCCGGGCGCTGCGGATGAACAAAATAATTACGTCGCACAGTGAGTTACAGATTCAGAGCGAGCACGATGCCAAAATGTTCGGCTCGCCCAAGGACCGGCTGGATTTCTACCGGCGTGAAATCCAGTACGAGACCAGCATCCTGTCCCACCGCACCGATGCGTATCTGGCGGCCCAGTCATTTCTGGTGATCGCCTTTGCATCCTGCATGGCTAACCTCAACCCGGAGTGGGGCAAGTTTTTCACCCTCACAGTACCGCCCATGCTGGCGGTGCTCGGGATACTGATCTCACTTAATGCGTGGCCGGGGATCCGGGCGGCCTACGACATCATCGATCACTGGCACTTAAAACAGAGCGAACTGCTCAGCAGTCAGCCGGTCATGGGCATGGCCTACGATGAATCACCGTTGTTTTGCGAGATGGAGTCCACCCACAAGGGTTATAAAAAATCCTTGATGTTTTCCGTGCGCTCGCCTTGGTTGTTCGCCTGTTTCTGGCTGGTGCTGGGTGCATTTTCTCTCTACATCCAGATCGACAATCCCCTGAGCTGAAGCCTGTCGCCGGAACGGCCGGCGCAAGCGTGCAGGCTATGAAAAAGGCCGGACACCCGTGAAGGTGCCGGCCTTTTTTCAAGTCATCAATCAGGCGATATCCACCAGCACGATCTCGCTGTCTTCTATGGCCGTGACTCGCAACCGGGTCTCATCAACCACGGCCACTCCATCCCGGGCGCCGGCGCGCAAGCCGTTGACTTCAATCATCCCGGTGGCTGGCACCAGATACGCCCGGCGGCCGCTGTCCAGTGCATACTCCGCTGTTTCCCCGGCCTTCAGGTTGGCCGCCACCAGGCGTGCATCGGCGCGGATGCGCAAGCTTTGGTCATCGCCGTCCTTGCCACTGGCCAGGGTTACAAAACCTTCGCGCCGGCCTTTGGGGAAGGGTCTGGCGCCCCAGGCCGGTGCGTCACCTTGCTGATTGGGAATGATCCAGATCTGGAAGATTTTGCTCGGCGTCGACTCCATGTTGTATTCGCTGTGGGCAATCCCGGTGCCTGCGCTCATGACTTGCACATCGCCGGCTTCAGTCCGGCCTTTGTTGCCCAGGTTGTCTTCATGGCTGATGGCGCCTTCGCGGACATAGGTGATGATCTCCATGTCGCGGTGGGGGTGTTTCGGGAAACCTGTGCCGGGGGCAATCACATCGTCGTTCCACACCCGCAGGTTGCCCCAGTTCATCCGGGTCGGATCGTAGTATTCGGCGAACGAAAAGTGATGGTGAGCGTCCAGCCAGCCGTGGTTTGCGCCGCCCAGGGTGTTGAAGGGTCTGAGTTCAAGCATGATGCTTCTCCTGTTCAGGTGGCCCGTGCGCTGTGGACGGTTACCCGGTTGCTGATGGAGTGATTTTCCATCAAGAACATATCGATAAAAAGCTGAAAATATGCTTTAAAACTATCTATTTGTTAGATGTATTTTTCCGTCAACACATCCCTGCCTACTTTCATAAAATGCTCTAAAGAGCTGATGCTCCTAGATATCTTGGCGCAATGCAGCGACCATAGCCCATCCGCCCGGACAGCCTCACACCCTGGAGTCAGCGTGCCGCAACACATTCCCGATTTGCCTGAAGAACTCGCCCCTCTAACCCGATTACCCTTGCTCAAGCGCCTGGCCGCCAGACTCTTTGGCAGCGGCCTGAACCATTTGCGTGCGCAACATGCCGCCTCCTGGTTGCAGGGGCAGGCCGACGGGTTTCGCAGCGGGCACAGCGCCGGGGTGGATTACGGCTTTGAGGAAGGGCATGCCGAGGGGCTGGAACAAGGCCGGCAAGTATTGTTCATCAGTGATACCCGCCCGCAGGTGCTGCGTGCGCCGGGCATCGACGACAACCTGTTCGATGACTGGCGCCTGCCGCTGACCGCCGAGCTGAAAAAGCGGATCAAGGCCGATGTTGCGGCGATCCTGCCCGAACAGGCACAGCCCAGTGCCGCCCAGTGGAAGATGATCCTCAGCGATACACCTTCGACCTCGGTGGTTGCCGGGGCCGGGGCTGGCAAGTCGACATCGCTGGTGCTGCGTATTCTGCTGCTCAGCCATTACCTGGGTTTTGAACTCGGTTCGATGACGGTGGTGACCTTCACCCGCGAGTCGCGCAAGGACTTCATCAGCAAACTGCAATCCATTTTTGCCTTGTGGGGCCGCACACTGAGCCTCAAGGAAGCGCGGGATGTGGTGCGCACTTTCCATTCGCGGATCTTGCCCATGGTCCGCAGCTTGCCCGGCTACAGCCAGTTGCAGGCATTCGAGACCCTGAGCACGCGCACTTTGCTCAATGACGATGACAGCGACAGCAACCCGTTTGACCTGCGGATCAATGATGCCCAGCGCCAGCAACTGAATGCCTGCTATCACGGGCTTTACACCCGGGATCAGCGTTTTCGCGAGACCCTGGCACCCCTCTGCCGGCATGCCCTGCAACTCAAGGAGCTGGAACGCGATCACCCGGATGTGCAAAAACGCATGGCAGTGACCGAGCTGGCCGCCAAGCGCGACGAAGAGCTGTGCGACACCCTCGAAGACCTGTGGTTTGCCGCGGGCGCCTGGCCGATCCAGGGCATTGAGCCGAGCCGGGAAACCGTGCAGATCAATGGTGCGCAGTTCCATTGCCACGGGTATGTGCCGCAACTGGATGCGTGGGTGGTGCTCGGGTTTGATCCGCGGGAAAACCCGCAAATCTGCAGGCCGGGGGCCAAGTTGAGCGTGCGCGCAGAATGGGCAGTAAAGCGCACTCTGTTTCGAGCTTTTTGCAGTAAGCCTTTGATTTGGCTGGAAAGCTATGATGCTGCAAAGCGTGTTATTACCTCGCTGGCGGGTGATGCCAGTGCGGGGCCGGGTTTTGATTACAAGCTCAAGGGCGAACTGAGTTCGGCGCCGTTGCTGGACTGTTTTGTCGCGGCTGCCAGCTTTATAGAGAACCTGGGGCTGGACGTTGCCGCGGCCGTGGGGGACATGGCATTTGCCGCCGATGATCCGGACCGGTTTTTCTTCGAGGCCCTGAGCCTGTACTGGCGCGCGCTGGAAGATCACTTGCTGGCACAGTCGCCGCCGGTGATGACCTATAACCGCATGTTTTCGCTGTTCGGCGAGAACACCCCGCAAAACTTCAAATTGCTGAGCCATGAGCAACTGCGCCCGCTGTCGCATTTGATGATCGATGAGTTCCAGGACGTTTCGCCGCAAATCGTTTCCTGGTTAAGGGCCAGCCTGCGGGAAAACCGCAGTCGAGGCCCGGCGATGCATGTCGGGCGTGGTGCCCAGCGTTCATCGTTACTCTGTGTGGGTGATGACTGGCAGTCAATCTATGGCTGGCGCGGCAGTTCGCCCAAGTACTTCATGGAGTTCAACAAGGAATTCCCGTCGCCCGCCACCACCCGGGTGATGCTCAGCGACAACTTTCGTAGCCATCAGCACA
This sequence comes from Pseudomonas paraversuta, assembly GCF_904067025.1. Lineage (NCBI taxonomy): Bacteria > Pseudomonadati > Pseudomonadota > Gammaproteobacteria > Pseudomonadales > Pseudomonadaceae > Pseudomonas > Pseudomonas paraversuta. Next base: position 2,758,847 of record NZ_CAJFDA010000001.1, on the reverse strand, counting down.
TCATCGATGCTGCCGAGCATATCGTGCGGGCAGCCCCTTCGATTGCCGGCAAACGGGCCAAAGCCAGTGGTGAGCCCAAGGTGCCAGTACCGGTGAATGTATTGAGCCGCGATGACCAGGCTTTGGCAGCGCGGTTGATCGAACATTACAACGCTGGGGATAGCGTCTTAATGTTGTATCGAAAAAGTAGCGATAAGTTATTGATTGAGAAGGATATTCAGTCGGTAGTTAATGTGGATTCTAGGTTGGCGCCTGAAGACCGTCGGCTCAAGCAACTGACCTATCACAGCTCCAAGGGCTTGCAGGCTGACGCGGTGTTCCTGTTGGGGGACTGTCAGCACCTGACGTCTTCGCCGTATAAAAACCAGGTCTATCGCATGGCGGGCCTGGGCAAGGATGGCGACCCGGACCCTTACGACACGGCGCAGAAGGATGAAATCCTGCGCCTGGCCTATGTGGGCATTACCCGGGCGGTGACGCATTGTTACTGGTATCTGGAAAACCCGGATGCCCAGGGTCCGAACATCCCCAGGGCCTCAGACCGCATCCCTCGGGGCAAGGTGTTCTTTGAGGATCTGCGCAAGGTATCTGAGCCCGCCGGATAGACCTTTTGCAGGAACTGGCTTGCAGATTCATGGGCCGGTGAGATTTATTGTGGGAGCTGGCTTGCCCACTCCCAAAGAGTCATGCACCGGTCAGATTTCTTGTGGGAGCTGGCTTGCCAGCGATTCAGGCGGCAAGGTCAGGCGGGTAGACCGGGTCAATGCCATCGCGGGCAAGCCCGCTCCCACAGGTGGCAGGCGCCACTCAGATTTACTTCAGGAGCTGGCAAGTCCAGCCCCAAAAAGTCATGCGCCGCTCAGATTTACTGCAGGAGCTGGCAAGTCCACTCCCATAGAGTCATGCACCGCTCAGATTTCTTGTGGGAGCTGGCTTGCCAGCGATTGAGGCGGCAAGGTCAGGTGGGTAGACCGGGTCGATGCCATCGCGGGCAAGCCCACTCCTACAGGTGGCAGGTGCCACTCAGATTTACTGTAGGAGCTGGCTTGCCAGCGATTCAGGCGGCAAGGTCAGGTGGGTAGACCGGGTTGATGCCATCGCGGGCAAGCCCGCTCCCACAGGTGGCAGGTGCCACTCTGATTTACTGCAGGAGCTGGCAAGACCACTCCCATAGAGTCATGCACCGGTCAGATTTCTTGTGGGAGCTGGCTTGCCAGCGATTCAGGCGGCAAGGTCAGGCGGGTAGACCGGGTCGATGCCATCGCGGGCAAGCCCGCTCCCACAGGTGGCAGGTGCCACTCAGATTTACTGTAGGAGCTGGCAAGTCCAGCCCCACAAAGTCATGTGCCGGTGAGATTTACTGCAGGAGCTGGCTTGCCCACCCCCACAAAGTCATGCACCGGTGAGATTCACTGTGGGAGCTGGCTTGCCAGCGATGCAGGCGGCGCGGTCAGGCCTGCGCCTGCCAGGTCATCGGCGGGACGAAGCTTTCGAGTTCGTCTTCCACCGCCTGGATGATATTGCTCACCTGACCCGGGGTCATGGTGGTTGCGCAGGGGATGCCGGCGATGGCGATCAGGGTTTCGCCACTGGCACGATCAAACAGACGGGCAACCAGGCTTCCCGGCGCATCCATGGTCGCCTCGAAGCCCATTGGATGAAAATGCCAGCGCATCAGCTGGCAGGCATTGGGGAAGGTAACCTTGTGCATGTCGCGTGTTTTGTTCATGGAGCACTTCCTTTTGCTCTGAATTTAAACAGCCAGAGAACAATCTCCGGCAGATGTTTTAGCGAGTGTTTCGTGTTTAAACCTATCATCCATATTCTGTGGCGCTAAGCCTTTTGTTACATACCGATAGACTGTTTAATCCGGTTTTGATGCACATCAAGCCCTGAAGCGTTTTTTAAGCCGTTTACCCCTGCACCTGGCCATTGCTGCCAACGCACAAACTCGGCACTCTCTGCTATTTTTGCCTACGAGCGTTCCATGTCAGACCCCGATGACGGCCCCGAACAGACCCGCGCTACCGGTCAGACCGTGATGCGTTACCACTTGTGCTGGAAGCACCGTGACCTGGACGGGGTGATGGCGCTTTATCACCCGGACGTGTGCTATCACGATTTTTTTCAGAATCGGGTCATGGCCCTCCACGAACTGCGCGAGTACGTGCGTCTGTCCATGCCAAGGGAGCCGGATGAAGCGCTGGAGCATAGCGATCGTATCCGTCTGGATGGCAATACGGCGCTCATTCAATATCGCATGACCCTGCGTGGCAGCCAGGGGCTGGTGTCATTCCGCGCCAGTGAGGCGCTTACGGTGCGCGACGGGCTGATCTGGCGGGTCAATGAGTACGCATCCCTGGTCCATGAAACCGCGATCAATCCGGCGCTCAAACCCTCATTGAGACCGGCCGTCAGCCGTCTTGGGCTCTCGGCGCGGCAATTGAGTTTCATGGCCCGGGACCTGCAAAGCTACTTCGAGCGCCAACAACCCTATCTCGACCCTGAGCTCGATCTGCAGCAAGTGGCCAGTGCCTGCGGCTATACACGTAACCAGATGTCGTATTTGCTCAACCAGGTATTGGGACAAAGCTTTTACCGCTATGTGAATCAGGCACGGCTGCGGCATGTACTGGCGGCAATGGATGCTGCGGTGTCGCCGATCAAAGTCGATGAGGTGGCGTTCTCGGCAGGGTTCAATTCGATCTCGGCGTTCTACAGCTGTTTTCGCCAACACACCGGCCAGTCACCCAAGGCTTACGCCAGACAAATTTCTTTGCGGGCACGCGCGCAAGACTTTTCCTGACGCCAGGAGGTAGGGTCGACCCATTCTTTGAAGCAGTGTGGAGTCGGTGATGCCAGCATGGCGCTCAATCAGTTTATGGATGGACCAGCTCGGGGATGAGCTTGCTCCCCGACCGGCGCTCGAACACGACCTGGACGTCGATGTGGCCATCATCGGCGCCGGTTACACCGGGCTCTGGACCGCGTACTACCTCAAGCGCCATGCGCCGCAACTGAACATTGCCATTGTTGAAGCGCAAACGGCGGGCTTTGGCGCCTCCGGTCGCAACGGCGGCTGGCTGATGGGCAATTTGCTGGGCGAGGACCGGTTGCTGGCGGGCTTGTCTGCCGAGCAGCGTCGGGCCTCCTTCGATTTGCTGCACGGCATACCTGATGAAGTGAAAAACGTCATCGATCGTGAAGGCATCGACTGCGATTACCGCAAAGGGGGCGCTTTGTATTGCGCGGCCCGTTACCCCGAGCAAGAAGCCAGTCTGCGCAGTTATCTGGCCAGCCTCTACGCCCAGGGCTTGAACGAATCCGACTACCGCTGGCTGAGCCCGGGCGAACTGGCGCAACAGATCCGCGTCGCCAGGCCCTATGGCGGCATCTTCACTCCCCATGTTGCAACCATTCACCCGGCCAGACTGGTACGCGGCCTGGCCCGCGCCGTTGAGCGCATGGGGGTGCAGATATTCGAGCAAAGCCCGGTCACGCAATGGCAGTCGGGCCAGGTGGTCACAGCCAAAGCCCGGGTGCGCAGCCGTTGGGTGGTGCCGGCCGTGGAAGGCTACGCCAATACCTTGCCAACCCTGGGCCGCTATCAACTGCCGGTACAGAGCCTGCTGGTGGCCACAGAGCCTTTGTCCCAGGCCGTGTGGGACGAGATCGGACTGTCCCGGGGCCAGGCCTTCAGCGAGAGCAGCCGTCAGGTCACTTACGGCCAGCGCACGGTGGATAACCGCCTGGTGTTCGGTGCGCGGGGCGGTTATCAGTTTGGCGGACGCCTGCGAGGCAATTTCGACCTCAGCGAAAGCGAAATTGAACTGCGCCGTTATTTGTTTGGCGAACTGTTCCCGCAGCTTAAAGACGTGCGTATCAGCCATGCCTGGGGCGGCAATCTGGGCATGTCGCGGCGGTTTCAGCCACACATGCTCTGTGATCGCCAGCAAGGCATCGCCCTGGCCGGCGGGTATGGCGGCGAAGGGGTAGGCGCCAGTCATCTGGGCGGCCGCACCCTGGCCGACCTGATTTTGCAACGCGACACCCTCGAGGTGACACAGCCCTGGGTGTTGACCGAAGGCGGACTCGCTGCGCTCAAGGCCTGGGAGCCGGAGCCCTGCCGCTGGCTGGGTTACAACGCAATTATCCGCAGCTTCGTCTACGAAGACCAAACCCTGGCCAACCCCCACAGCTCGCCCTTGCGTCGGCGCCTGGCCAGCCGCGTGGCCGGGTTTATGGAAGGTTTCATGCAGTAATTAAACGTCGTCTTGATCAGGAAGCATTTCATGAGCATCACTCAATTCAAAAACACGGCCCTGGTACCGCTACAAGAGTCCTTCCCGGTGGCCGTGCCGCTGGGTACGCCGGTGGCTATCACCTCGGTCACCTGTGTCGAGCGTAACGACGGGGTCGAAACCGGCATCTGGGAATGCACGCCGGGTCGCTGGCGCCGACAGATTGTGGCGCAAGAATTTTGTCACTTCATTCAAGGGCGCTGCACCTTCACTCCGGATGACGGAGAAACCCTGACCATAGAAGCAGGGGATGCACTGATGTTGCCTGCCAACAGCACCGGCATCTGGGACATTCAGGAGATCGTGCGCAAGACCTATGTCCTGATCCTGTAAGCCTTTGCTCACTTAAAACTGCCGATACCTGCCTATAAAAAAGCTGCCAGAACATGCAAGGAATCGAATCATGATCCGTATGACCCTGTTGCCCCTGATGTTGGCCGGGACTTTGTGTCAGGCCGCCGAGACCGTGAAGGTCTATAACTGGTCCGACTACATCGCACCCGACACGATGAAGAACTTTTCCCGTGATTCCGGAGTTGCGTTTACCTACGACCTGTTTGACAGCAACGAGACCCTGGACGGCAGGTTGATGACCGGCAATTCCGGGTATGACGTGGTGTTTCCATCCAACCACTTTATGGCCCGGCAGATTCAGGGTGGGGCCCTGAAGAAGCTCGACAGAAGCCAGTTGCCCAACTGGAAAAACCTCAACCCGGTGCTGCTCAAGGCGCTGGAGGTCAACGATCCGGGGAACCAGCATGGTTTTCCGTACCTGTGGGGCAGTACCGGTATCGGCTACAACGTGGCCAAGGTCAAAGCGGTACTGGGCGAGAATGCCCCGGTGGATTCCTGGGACCTGATTTTCAAGCCTGAAAACATGGAAAAGCTCAGTAAATGCGGGGTCGCGATACTGGACAACGGTCCGGAAGTGCTGCCCGCGGCGCTGAATTACCTGGGCTTGCCCCATCACAGCAAGAACCCGCAGGACTACAAAAAAGCCGAAGCGCTGCTGATGAAAGTACGGCCCTATATCAGCTACTTTCACTCGTCCAAGTACACCAGCGACCTGGCCAATGGCAATATTTGTGTGGCGGTAGGCTTTTCGGGAGACATTCTGCAGGCCGAAACCCGGGCCAAAGAGGCCAGTAACGGGGTGGATATCGGTTATTCGATACCTAAGGAAGGTGCGGCGATCTGGTTTGATATGGTGGCCATGCCCGTCGACGCGCCGGACGAGAAGGCCGCTTACAGCTTCATGAACTACTTGCTGCGCCCGGACGTGATGGCCGGTATCACCAACTATGTGCATTACGCCAATGGCAATGAACAGGCCGATGCCCTGGTCAGCCCCGAGATCAAGGCTGACACCAAGGTCTATCCAACGGCGGCGATGATGGACAAGCTGTTTGCCCTCCAGGCCATGCCGTTGAATATCGACCGCATCCGCACGCGGCTATGGACCAAAATCAAGGCCGGTGAATGATCAGCCCAGTGCTTGTGGGTTAACCAGGTTGGCCGGGCGTTCACCGGCCAGTGCTGCCAACAGATTATCGACCGCACAGCGGGCCATGGCTTCGCGGGTTTCGTGGGTGGCCGAACCTATGTGCGGGGTGGCCACCACGTTATCCAGCTGCCGTAGCGGCGAGGTCAGCTCCAGCGGTTCGCGCTCGAACACATCCAGCCCGGCTGCGCGAATCTGGCCCTCTTGCAAGGCCTGAATCAGTGCCGCTTCGTCCACCACCTTGCCCCGGGAGATATTGATAAAGATGCTCTCGGGGCGCATCAGGGCAAATTGCTCTGCGCCGATCAAGCCTTCGGTTTGCGCGGTCAGGGGCAGGGTCAGGCAGATAAAGTCGGCTTGCTGCAACAGTTCATCGAGGCTGCGGTACTGCGCGTTGAAGCGTGCCTCTACTGCAGGTTTTGGCGAATTGCTGTGGTAGATCACCGGCATGCCGAAGCCAAAGTGGCCGCGCTGGGCCAGGGCTTCGCCGATGCGGCCCATGCCAATGATGCCCAGGGTTTTGCCATGCACGTCGGTGCCGAACTGCTCGGGGCCGACGTTTTTTTGCCACTGGCCATTGCGCACCAGGTTGGCCAGCTCCACCACGCGCCGGGCGCTGGCCAGAATCAGGGCGAAACCGGTGTCGGCCGTGGTTTCGGTGAGCACGTCGGGGGTGTTGGTGAGCAGGACTTTGCGCTCGGTCAGGTAGTCGATGTCGTAGTTATCAACCCCCACCGAAACGCTGGCCACGGCCTCCAGTGCCGGTGCCAGCTCCAGCAGCTGCGCATCCAGCCTGAGGCTGGCCCCCAGCAATCCCTGGGCCTGGGGCAGGGCCGCCCGCAGTTGCTCCAGGCCCTGGGCATCAAGGCGCTTGATCAGGGTGACATTGACCTGATCTTCCAGGCGTTGCATCAGGGGCGCGGACAGTTCTTTGTACAGCACGACATTCTTTTTCAAGGTATTCACCGACGTTGAAATCAAGAGTGGGCCAGACCCTGCGTAGCCAATTGCTTGGGCGCAGGGGTGTCATTGACCGTGGGTTTGAGCATCAGGGTCAGCAGCACGGAAATCATCAGCGCGCCGCTCATCAACAGGAAGGAAGCTCCCGGTGAACCGGTCTCGCTGTTCAGGTATCCGACCAGATAGGAGCCGGCAAACGAACCCAGGGCCCCCATGCTGTTAATCAGCGCCATGGCGCCCCCGGCCACGTTGGACGGCAGTATTTCCGGGATGATGGCGAAAAATGGACCGTAGGGTGCATACATGCAGGCACCGGCAATCACCAGCAGGCTGTAGGACCACCAGAAGTGTTCCGCACCCAGCACGTAGGAGCCGTAGAAGGCGATGGAGGCGATCAGCAGCGGCGGCCAGACGAAGCGTTTGCGTTTTTGCAGTTTGTCCGAGCCCCACGACACCACGAGCATCGCGATCACTGCAGCCAGATAGGGCAGGGCCGAGAGCCAGCCGGCCTCGATCATGTCCATCTGCGCGCCGTGTTTGAGAATCGACGGCAGCCACAGGACAAAACCGTACACCCCGATGCTCCAGCAGAAGAACTGCAAGGACAGCAGGATCACTTTCGGCGAGCGGAAGGCCGCAGCGTAGTTTTTTACCGGTTTCATTCCGACCTGTTCGGCATCCAGCGCGCTTTGCAGGTCGTGTTTCTCTTGAGTGCTGAGCCATTTGGCTTCGCTTGGACGGTCATCGGCCAGGCGCCACCAGATAAATGCCCAGAGCACAGCAGGCAGGCCCTCGACGATAAACATCCAGCGCCAGCTGTAATGCTGCACCAGGTAGCCCGAGACCACCGACATCCAGAGCATGGTGACCGGGTTGCCGAGAATCAGGAAGGTGTTGGCGCGCGAGCGTTCGGCACGGGTGAACCAGTGGCACAGGTACACCAGCATTGCCGGCATGACTGCGGCTTCAACCACTCCGAGCATGAAGCGAATGGCAATCAGGCTGTAGGCGTTGGACACCACGCCGGTCAGGGTCGCCAGGCTGCCCCAGAGGATCAGGCTGACGAATATCAGTTTCTTGACGCTGTTTTTCTGCGCATAAATCGCCCCCGGGACCTGGAAGAAGAAATACCCGAGGAAGAACAGGGCGCCGAGCAACGACGACAGCCCGGGAGTGATGTTGAGGTCTTCGGCCATGCCGGAGGCCGCAGCGAACCCGTAGTTAGCCCGGTCCAGGTAGGCCAGGCTGTAGGTGATAAATACGATCGGCATGATGTACCACCAACGACGGGCGGCGAGTTTTAACGAGTGCATGGTGGTGCTCCTGAGCTTGTTTTTTTTGTCGCAGCAGGTAACGGGTGCAGCAAAATCACGGTGTTTATTCGGGCGCAGTCTGCGCGTTGTGGTGCGTCAGTTCGGCCCGGGTCGGTAGCCCTTCCATATCGCCACGGCTTTGCACGGCACGGCTGCCAACCCAGTTGCCACGCTGCACGGCTTCGGCAAAGTCGAGGTTTTCCAGCAAGGCACTGATGACGCCCACAGCAAAGCCATCGCCGGCGCCAACGGTGTCGATCACCCGGGCAACCGGTACGGCGGGCACGAATTGTTCAAGCTCGGCGGTGCGCCAGTAAGCGCCCTTGGCTCCCAGCTTGATGATCACCGCTTCTGCCCCTTGGTCGAGGTAGAACGCAGCGATGTCGCCCGGATCGTCGTAGCCGGTCAGCAACCGGCCCTCGCTCAGCCCTGGCAGTACCCAGTCGGCGTGGGCGGCGAGGGCGTTGATGTCGCGAATCATTTGCTGCTCGCTGGCCCATAGCGACGGTCGCAGGTTGGGATCGAACGACACGCTGTTGCCGGCTTTGCGCATGGACTTCATCAGCTCAAAGGACAATTCATTGCAGCTGGCCGAGAGGGCTGGAGGAATGCCGGTGGCGTGCAAATGGCGGGCATCGAGCAATTGCGGGGTAATGGCGTCGAGGCCCAGATGACTGGCGGCCGAACCGCGGCGGAAATACTCCACTTGCGGATCGCTGCCGTCATCTACCCGTGACTTGAGTTGAAAACCGGTGGGGTGCTGCGGATCGATGGCCACGTGCTGGCAGTCCAGCCCTTCGGCTTGCAGGGTGTTGCGCACGAAACGGCCGAGGGAATCGTTGCCTACGCGGCTCAGCCATTTAACATTGAAACCCAGGCGAGCCAGGCCGATGGCGACGTTGCTGTCGGCCCCGGCAATGCGTTTGTGAAACAGCTCGACCTGGTCCAGATCGCCGCAGTGTTCAGCCACCCACATGGCCATGGTTTCGCCAAACGACAACACATCAAACTTAGACATGGCTCAGCTCCTGTTGCTGTTGGCTCAGTTTGGCCAGTACCGCGACATGCTCTTTGGTCAGCCGGTCGAGGTCGCTGCCCTGCAGCGGATATTCGACGGCGCGGGTCAGACCATGGGGCATGTGGGTCATCAGTTGCTGCCACATTTGCAGGTCGGTGGCGGTTGGCGCTATGGCAATCAGCTTGCCGTCCGGGCGCCGGGCCACGCCTTTGCAGTGCAGGTAGCTGACGTAACGGCCGAGCAGGCGGGCGGCGGTGCCGGCTGACTGGTCCTGCCACTGCCAGTTACCAATGTCGAAGGTCATGCTGATCGGAGCCTGCTGTTGATCGACCTTGTCGAAGAAACGCTGCATCGGCTCGATCCGACCGCCCTGGGACGTCTGGTCGTTTTCTACCAGCAATTTCACGGACTGCTGGTTCAGGCAGGCAGCCAGGTTTTGCAGATCGCAGTGTTCGGTGAAATAGCCCAGTGAGACTTTCAGCCATTTCGCACCGAAGGCATGGGCCCGCTGCAGGGTGGTGATCAATTGTGGATTGGGGCGCGACTGCCCGGCTTCCCACAGCTCCATTGGCGAAGAGAACACGCACTCAAGTCCATGCAGCTGCACGGCCTGGCTGAAGGCTACCGGGTCTTCGCCGGTGAGCAATTCTTCCCGCAGCTCGATGCGGGTTGCACCGGCATTGGCCAGTACCTCGATGAAGCTGTGTTGTCCGCGCTGGCGAACCAGGTCGGCGCCGTAGCTCGACAGGCTGATGGATACGGGAAATGTGGTCATTGTCATTAATCTCTGAAACCGGTTTCATTTTGTTGTTAGGAAGTGCCGCAGGTTTAAACAGGCAACCGGCGGCAATAAAGCGTCAGGTAGCAGGGCGTTGAGTGGAGCCGCGCTTGATCAGGCTTGCAGCAAAATCCAGGACCCGAGCGGGTGCCTTGTCGCCCTTGAGGCGTCTGAGCAGGCAGTCAAAAGCGCTGGCGCCAATCTGTTGGGTGGGTTGGGCGAGGGCTGTGATACCGCTGCCGACCAGAGGGAACCATTCCAGGTCATCCAGGGCGATCAGGCCGGCATCCTCGAACAAGCGACAGTTCAACTCGCGCAAGATATGGGTGCAGGCCAGCGCGGCCACGCCATTGGCACAAAACAGTGCCTTGGGGCCGTTGCCGGGGGTTTGCAGGAAGGACTGGATGTCGGCCCGCAGTTGCGTACCGGTTTGCACCACGGCACCACGCAGTGCCGGGCGTGCAGCCAGTTGCGTGGTGAAGCTGTGAATGCGCTCGATCCGTGAGCTGGTGCCATCGACGGGCTCGCTGACCAGCAACAGATCGCGGTAGCCCTGTTGCTCAAGGTGATCAAGGGCAATGCGCACGGCATGGGCGTTATCGAGGCCGACCAGATCGGTTTGCAGTTGCTCGACCTTGCGATCGATCAGGACGATGGGCATTTCCTGATGCAACTGTTGCAGGGCCACAGGATCATGGCCGAGGGTGTTAAGGATCAGGCCTTCGATATTGTAAGAGCGCAGGGCAGCGAGATGCTGGCGCTCCTGTTCATCGTTGCGGTCGGTGTTGCACACCACCAGGTTGTAACCGTGCTGCCGGCAGGCGGTTTCGACCCCATGCATCACTGCAATCGAGTAGGGGTTGCGGATATCGGCCACCAGCATGCCGATCAGCCGGGTGCGTCCGCGTTTCAAGCCGCGGGCCATTTGATTGGGCCGGTAGCCCAGCTCGTTGATTGCCCGTTCGATACGCTGGCTGATGGCTTCGGACAGCAAGGCGCGGTCTTCGCCGATAAAACGCGACACGCTGGCCTTGGATACACCGGCAAGTCGGGCAACATCAAGCATGGTCACGCGGGTGCGCTGGGCGGCAGAAAAACTGTTCACGGCCTGAAACCTTTTATTTGAGTTATCGCAGGCGATTTCGCGTGAGGGCGCTGAAACCGGTTTCAGGAAAACTCAAATCACCGGTTCGAGTCAAGTGCCGTTTGTAATATCGGTGCCCTGGACCAGGGTTACAGGGAGCGATTTTGCCTCGCGATGCAGGCGACGGGGGCATACCTGCAGGATCGCGCTGGTGCCATCGCGGGCAAGCCCGCTCCCACAGTGGCGGGGTGTGGGTGTGGAATGTCTGTTGTAGGAGCGAGCTTGCCTCGCGATGCAGGCGACGGGGCATACCTGCAGGATCGTGGTGATGCCATCGCGGGCAAGCCCGCTCCCACAGTGCTGGGGTGTGGGTGTGGGGTGTCTGCTGTAGGAGCGAGCTTGCCTCGCGATGCAGGCGACGGGGTATACCTGCAGGATCGCGCTGATGCCATCGCGGGCAAGCCCGCTCCCACAGTGGTGGGGTGTGGGTGTGGGGGGTCTGCTGTAGGAGCGAGCTTGCCTCGCGATGCAGGCGACGGGGCATACCTGCAGGATCGCGCTGATGCCATCGCGGGCAAGCCCGCTCCCACAGTGGTGGGGTGTGGGTGTGGGTGTGGGTGTGGGTATGGGGTGTCTGCTGTAGGAGCGAGCTTGCCTCGCGATGCAGGCGACGGGGCATACCTGCAGGATCGTGGTGATGCCATCGCGGGCAAGCCCGCTCCCACAGTGCTGGGGTGTGGGTGTGGAATGTCTGCTGTAGGAGCGAGCTTGCCTCGCGATGCAGGCGACGGGGCATACCTGCAGGATCGTGGTGATGCCATCGCGGGCAAGCCCGCTCCCACAGTGGCGGGGTGTGGGTGTGGGGTGTCTGCTGTAGGAGCGAGCTTGCCTCGCGATGCAGGCGACGGGGTACACCTGCAGGATCGCGCTGATGCCATCGCGGGCAAGCCCGCTCCCACAAGTGTGGAATGTGGAATGTGGGGTGCCTGCTGTATTTTGGTTAATTAAAAACCCTATATAAAGACGAACTGGCGACAGGTTTATTTAAATAAAAAAGTGCTGACCGGTCAGTCATGTTGCAAAAGGCCATTATCGATAAAATCGCTATTGTTATTCCTCAAGTGAATATGATGATTCTAATATTCGATGACTGAAAAAAATATTTCCCGGGGTGTTCAATGTTTGCTGTTGTTTATCCGGCTCTGGAGTTTTGATGGCAAAAAAACACTGGACTAAATATTTCGATTTGTGTCAGTTTTGCCCGGCCATAAACGGCGAGTGATAGGACGATCTCGCCATGGGGTCGTCGTGGTCTGTCAAAATTTTCTACTGTTAAACAAGGAAGTGTTTACATGTCGAAACTTAAAGAGAAAGCGTTACTGTCGGTTGGCCAGAGTCAGGCCGCAATCAGCAGCAGTTCCGCTTTTACCCAGATTGATAACTTCAGTCACTTCTATGACCGCGGCGATCATCTGGTCAACGGCAAGCCTTCGTTGACCACCGATCAGGCGGCTGATCAGTTGACGCGTTCCGGTGCCAGTTGGCATGACCTTAACGGCGACGGTGTGATCAACCTCAGCTACAGCTTCCTCACGGCGCCACCTGTGGGCTATGCCACCCGTGGCCTGGGCACGTTCGGCCAATTCTCGGCGCTGCAAAAGGAACAGGCCAAGCTGTCGCTGGAATCCTGGGCCGACGTGGCCAAAGTGACCTTCACCGAAGGGCCGGCTGCCCGTGGCGATGACGGCCATATGACCTTCGCCAATTTCAGTGCCAGCAATGGCGGCGCGGCCTTTGCCTACCTGCCAAACAGCGCCCGCAAAGGCGAGTCGTGGTATCTGATCAACAAGGACTATGAGGTCAACAAGACACCGGGCGAGGGCAACTACGGCCGTCAAACCCTGACCCATGAAATCGGGCACACCCTGGGGTTGTCGCACCCGGGTGACTACAACGCGGGTAATGGCAACCCCACCTATCGCGATGCGGTCTATGGCGAAGACACCCGTGCCTACAGCGTGATGAGCTACTGGAGTGAAAGTAAAACCGGTCAGCACTTCACCAACAGCGGTGAAGGTGCCTACGCATCAGCACCGCAGATGGATGATATTGCAGCCATCCAGAAGCTGTACGGTGCCAACCTGCAAACCCGTGCCGAGGACACCGTTTATGGCTTCAACTCCACGGCGGACCGTGATCACTACAGCGCAACTTCAGCCAGCGACAAGCTGATTTTCTCGGTGTGGGATGGCGGCGGCAACGACACCCTGGACTTCTCGGGTTTCAGCCAGAACCAGAAGATCAACCTCACTGCCGGTTCGTTCTCCGACGTCGGTGGCATGACCGGTAACGTCTCGATTGCCCAGGGCGTAATTATCGAAAACGCCATTGGCGGCGCGGGCAACGACCTGTTGATCGGTAACAGCGCCGATAACGTGCTCAAGGGCGGTGCCGGTAACGACATCATCTACGGCGCCGGTGGTGCCGACACCTTGTGGGGCGGCACAGGGGCCGATGTGTTTGTGTTCGCAGCGGTGTCAGACTCAGCGCCGCAGGCAGCCGATATCATCATGGACTTCCAGTCCGGTATCGACAAAATTGACGTCTCGGCCATCAGCAACCTGGCCGCTCTGAATTTTGTCGATACCTTCACCGGCCATGCCGGTGAAGCGATCGTCAGCTACGACCAGGCCAGTAATCTGGGGCACTTTGCCGTCGACTTCAGCGGTCACGCTGTGGCCGATTTCCTGGTGAACACCGTGGGCCAAATGGCAACGTACGACATCGTCGTTTAAGTCAGCCGCTGGATGGGCAGCGCGCAAGCGCTGCCTTTTGCCTGGAATTCCACACCCATGCACAACACGCGAAGAGCATTCAGGTTTTTCAAGGCAACGGGCTATGTCGCCGCATTGCTGACCTTCACCATAGAGAGCGCCATGGCCAATTCCCTGTTGTTACTGAGCCCCGCGCAACTGGCGGGCAGCTGGACCTTTTACCCCCAGGATGACGTCACACAGGCCTGTCAGGTGCAACTGGTTGCCGACAAAACCTTCAGCCCTGAAATCAAATGTCTTGAAGTCTGGCTGGGGCAAGCGCCCGTGAGCTGGTCTGCGACTCCGGACGGGATATTTCTGATGGGCAAGGACGGCACGGATCTGGTGCATATGGATCGTATTGAACCCGGTCTTTATGAAGCGCAACTGGCGGGGAGCAAAGTTCTGATGATGAAACGGTTGCCTGAATAAACCGGGCACAAGCATTTATTTGAAATCGTAAAGCGCTGCGTGGGCAGATCAGTGGCTGGTTTAATCTGCGTAGCAGTTTTACGTGTTTGGGTACTACCTGATTTATTCATCAAGGAAGATGCATGAAGCGGCTGAACAATACGCCTGTCGCACCGTTAATACATGTGCTGGCTGACTATAAAAGTATTTTGATCAGCGTCGGCTGTTTCACGGCCTTGATCAATATATTAATGCTGGTGCCGTCCATTTATATGTTGCAGGTGTATGACCGGGTTTTGTCTTCGCAAAACACCACGACACTGGCCATGTTGTCATTAATGGTCGTGGGTTTTTTTATCTTTATCGGGATGCTTGAAACGGTCCGTAGTTTTATTGTTATCCGCATCGGTAGTCAGTTGGAGCGCCGCTTCAACCAACAGGTGTATCGGGCGGCATTCGAGCGCAACCTGCTCAACGGTCAGGCCCAGGCCGGCCAGGCGCTGGGCGATCTGACCCTGATTCGTCAATTTGTCACTGGCCCTGCGCTGTTTGCGTTCTTCGATGCGCCGTGGTTTCCGATTTATCTGTTTGTGATCTATGGGTTCAATCTCTGGCTTGGGGTGCTGGCCACGGCCGGTGCCGTGCTGTTAATTGGCCTGGCGTGCATCAACGAACTCATGACCCGCCAGTCTCTGGCCCGGGCCAGCGTCTACTCCCAGCAATCCAGCCAACTGGCCAGCAGCCATCTGCACAACGCCGAGACCATTCAGGCAATGGGCATGCTGAGTGTGTTGCGCAAGCGCTGGTTCAACCTGCATTCGCGGTTTCTGGCTGAACAGAACAAGGCCAGTGACACCGGGGCCGTGATCGGCTCCATCAGCAAAACCTTGCGTTTATGCCTGCAATCGCTGGTGCTCGGCCTGGGCGCCTGGCTGGTGATTGAGGGCCAGATGAGCGCCGGGATGATGATTGCCGGTTCCATCCTGATGGGCCGGGTATTGAGCCCCATCGATCAGTTGATTGGCGTGTGGAAACAATGGAGTTCGGCACGACTTGCCTACCAGCGACTGGACAGCCTGCTTGGCCAGCATCCGGTCACCCAGGACAACATGACATTGCCTGTGCCCAAGGGGCAGGTGAGCTTCGAGCAGGTCAGTGCCGCGCCGCCGGGCAAGCGGCTGGCGACCTTGCAGCAGGTCAGTTTCAGCCTCAACCCCGGGGAAGTGCTGGGCGTGCTGGGAGCTTCCGGTTCCGGCAAGTCGACGCTGGCCCGGGTGCTGGTGGGTGTATGGCCAACGCTGGCCGGCACCGTGCGCCTGGACGCTGCCGATATCCATCAGTGGAATCGCGACCAGCTCGGCCCCCACCTCGGTTATTTGCCCCAGGACATCGAGCTGTTCAGTGGCAGCATTGCCGAAAACATCGCGCGTTTCCGCGAGGCCGATGCGCAGCTAGTGGTTGAAGCGGCGCGCCAGGCCGGGGTGCACGAAATGATCCTGCGCCTGCCCCAGGGGTACGACACGCTGCTGGGGGATGCAGGCAGTGGTCTGTCCGGCGGTCAGAAACAACGGGTGGCGCTGGCCCGGGCCTTGTATGGCAGCCCCTGCCTGGTGGTGCTGGACGAACCCAATTCCAATCTCGATACGGTGGGCGATGCAGCGCTGAGCCGTGCCATTGCCCAACTCAAGGCTGACGGGCGCACGGTGGTGCTGGTGACCCATCGTTCCTCATCGTTGGCCCAGACCGACAAATTGCTGGTCCTCAATGAAGGCCGGACCCAGGCGTTCGGGCCCACGGCCGAGGTGCTCAAGGCATTGGCCGGTGCCCAGAAACCCACCAGCCTTAACCGCCAGAGTGCAGGCGCATGAGCAAGGACGCTCCGATCATGAGTGATAACCATCAGCCAGCACGGGGTGCAGGCTTTTACGTACGAATGGGCTGGGTCCTGACCATCGTCGGTGCGGGCAGTTTCTTTCTGTGGGCCAGCCTGGCGCCGCTGGACGAGGGGCTTGCCGTGCAAGGCACGGTGGTGGTGTCGGGCAAGCGCAAGGCCGTGCAGTCATTGGGGGCCGGGGTGGTGACTCAGATTCTGGTGCACGAAGGGCAGGCGGTGCATCAGGGGCAACCGTTGTTTCAACTGGACCCCACCCAGGTCGAGGCCGATGTGCAATCGCTGCGCGCGCAATACCGCATGGCCCGGGCCAGCGTGGCCCGCTGGCAAAGCGAGCGCGACAACTTGCAGCGGGTGAATTTCGGCCCTGAGTTGAGTCTCGATCCCGACCCGCGACTGGCCCTGGTGCTCGAAGGTCAGCAGCAATTGTTCAGCAGCCGTCGGGAGGCCTTTGCCCGCGAGCAGGCGGGGCTCAAGGCCAGCATTGAAGGGGCTGCGCAGCAGCTGTCGGGCATGCGCCGGGCACGGGGAGATCAATTGGCCCAGGCCGACTCCTTGCGTCAACAGTTGAGCAATCTGCGACCGCTGGCAGAAAACGGCTACATCCCGCGTAACCGCTTGCTGGAGTACGAACGGCAGCTGTCGCAGATTCAGCAGGATCTTGCGCAAAACAGCGGCGAAAGCGGACGCATCGAGCAGGGCATTCTGGAGTCACGGCTCAAACTGGCGCAGCACATTGATGAGTACCAGAAGGAGGTCCGCAGCCAGCTGGCCGATGCCCGGCTCAAAAGTCTGACCCTGGAGCAGCAACTGGCGTCGGCCAGCTTTGATCTGCAACACAGTGAAATCACTGCACCGGCGGATGGCATTGCGGTCAACCTTGGGGTGCATACCGAGGGCGCCGTGGTGCGGGCAGGGGAAACCTTGCTGGAAATTGTGCCCCAGGACGCACGTCTGGAGGTGGAAGGGCGTCTGCCGGTGAACCTGGTGGACCGGGTGGGTAGCGCACTGGCGGTGGACATTCTGTTTACCGCGTTCAATCAGAGCACTACGCCGCGGGTATCGGGTGAAGTCAGCCTGGTGTCGGCCGACCAGATGCTCGACGAGAAAACCGGCATGCCGTACTACGTGCTGCGCAGTACGGTCAGTGACCAGGCGCTGGAAAAGCTCAACGGACTGGTGATCAAACCCGGGATGCCGGCCGAGATGTTTGTGCGCACCGGTGAACGCTCGCTGCTCAACTACTTGTTCAAACCGCTGCTGGATCGCGCAGGTTCTGCGTTGACTGAGCGATAGGATGCTGCGACCGATGAAAACAGTTTTTAAAGTGAGCCTGGCTGCTGCGCTGTGGTTAAGCCTGGGTGCCAGCGCCCAGGCGATGGGACCTTTTGAGGTATACGAGCAGGCGCTGCGCAATGATCCGACCTTTCTCGGGGCCATGAAGGAGCGCGACGCGGGGCTGGAAAACCGGGTTATTGGCCGCGCCGGCCTGCTACCCAGGTTGTCCTATAGCTACAACAAGGGGCGCAACAACTCCCAGGCCACTTATTTGAACGAACGCGGTAACACCCATGAGGACCGCAACTACAACAGCTATGGCTCGACCTTTATGGTGCAGCAGCCACTGATCGACTACGAGGCGTACGCCAACTACCGCAAAGGTGTGGCCCAAGCCCTGTTTGCCGATGAAAGTTTTCGCAGCAAGAGTCAGGAGTTGTTGGTGCGTGTGCTGACGCACTACACCCAGGCCCTGTTTGCCCAGGATCAGATCGATATCGCCCGCGCCAAGAAAAAAGCCTACGAACAGCAGTTCCGGCAAAACCAGCAGATGTTTCAACAGGGCGAGGGCACCCGCACCGACATCCTTGAAGCCGAGTCGCGCTACGAACTGGCCACGGCCGAGGAGATCCAGGCCATTGATGAGCAGGACGCCGCCTTGCGCGAGCTGGGGGCGTTGATTGGCACTGAGTCGGTGAGCATCGAGCAGTTGCAGCCGCTGGCGGCGGCCTTCAACCCGTTACCGCTGGAGCCGGCCAACTTCGCCACCTGGCATGCCATGGCCCTGGCCAACAACCCGGAGCTGGCGTCGCAACGCGAGGCACTGGAGGTGGCGCGCTATGAGGTCGAGCGCAACCGCGCCGGCCATCTGCCCAAACTCAATGCCTATGCCAGCGTGCGCAAGATGGAGTCCGACAGCGGCAACACCTATAACCAGCGCTATGACACCAACACCATCGGCATTGAAGTCAGCCTGCCGCTCTATTCAGGGGGCGGGGTGTCGGCGTCGGTGCGTCAGGCCGGCAGCAATCTGGCCCGGGTGGAATATGAACTGGAAGGTAAAACCCGGGAAACCCTGATCGAACTGAGGCGCCAGTTCAACGCCTGTCTATCGGGGGGGAACAAGTTGCGTGCCTATCAAAAAGCCCTGACCTCGGCGCAAGCGCTGGTGGTCTCTACCCGGCAAAGCATTCTGGGGGGCGAGCGGGTCAATCTTGATGCCTTGAACGCCGAGCAACAGCTCTACACCACGCGCCGGGATCTGGCACAAACCCGCTACGACTATTTATTGGCGTGGACCAAATTGCACTTTTACGCCGGCACGCTGGGCGAGCAGGATCTGGCACGGGTCGATGAGGCCTTTGTGCACCCGTTTGATTAATCAGGAGAGTAAAACCATGGCAGTTTTTGACTACAAGGATGTAGGGTCAAACGTGTCTGCGGCACTGTTTAAAGATGCATTGGAGATCACGCTTTATAGCTACCACAACCTCGATAATGGCTTTGCCGTGGGCTACCAGAAAAATGGCATGGGTACAGGTCTGCCCGCCACCCTGGTCAAGGCCGTGCTCGGCGGCGTGGATTCACAGGGGGTGGTGCCGGGTATCCCGTGGAACCCGGACTCGGAAAAACTGGCCCGGGAAGCGGTGGAAAAAGCCGGCTGGAGCCCCATCAGCGCGCAGCAGCTGGGTTATGCAGGCAAAGTCGATCAGCGCGGGACATTTTTCGGTGAAAAGCCGGGCTATGACAGCGCCCAAGTGGAGATCCTCGGCAAGTACGACGCCGATGGGCAACTGACCGCTATCGGTATCGGTTTTCGCGGCACCAGCGGGCCACGGGAATCCTTGATTAGTGATTCCATCGGTGATGCCATCAGTGATTTGCTGGCCGCCATCGGGCCTGCCGATTACGCCAAAAATTACACCGGCAACGCCTTTGACACTTTATTGGGCAAGGTCGCGGCCTTTGCCGGCAGCCAGGGCCTGGCAGGCAAGGATGTGCTGGTCAGCGGCCATAGCCTGGGCGGGCTGGCCGTCAATAGCCTGGCTGACTTGAGTGGCGATCATTGGTCAGGGTTTTATCGTGATGCCAGCTACATTGCCTTTGCCTCGCCGACGCAAAGTACCGTTACCTCCAATGTGCTGAATATCGGCTATGAGAACGATCCGGTGTTCCGCGCCCTCAACGGGTCGGACTTCAGCCTGTCATCCCTGGGAGTGCATGACGCCAATCAAGCGTCTGCCACCAACAACATTGTGAGTTTCAACGATCACTACGCATCTGTGGCGTGGAACCTGATGCCGTTTTCCATCGCCAATGTCTCGACCTGGGTCACTCACTTGCCCAGCGGCTACGAAAGCGGGATGAACCGTATTCTTGATTCGGCCTTCTATGACCTGACGCACAAGGACTCGACCATCGTGGTGGCCAACCTGTCCAACCCGGCGCGGGAAAATAACTGGGTCCAGGATCTGAACCGCAACGCCGAGAAGCACACGGGCACTACCTTGATCATCGGCAGTGAGGGTAACGACCTGATCCAGGGCGGGCGCGGCAATGACTTTCTCGAAGGTCGCGATGGCAATGACAGCTTTCGCGACAGCGGTGGTTACAACATCATTCTGGGGGGCAAGGGGGTCAATACTCTGGACCTGCAGCAGTCCCTGAACCGGGTAGATGTAGTCAATGACGGACAGGGCACTTTGTATGTGCGCGACAACCATGGCGGTATCACCCTTGCCCGGGATATCAGCCTGTTAGTCAGCGATGAGCCCGGCTGGCTGGGGCTGAGCAAGGCGGTCAGCCATCGGGTTGCCGATGACGGTCTATGGGCCGGCAATAGCCGCACGGACTACACCCATTCGGTGAACGCAGGGCCGGGCGACAGCACCCTCAAGGCCGGTGATCACGGTGACTGGCTGCTGGGTCAGGGCGGCAACGATCATTTGCTTGGATCGGCGGGTAATGATGTGTTTATCGGTGGCGCTGGTGATGACCTGCTGGAATCGGTGGGTGGTAGCAATACCTTTGTCTTCAGCGGGCATTTTGGCAACGACACCTTGCTGGGCTATCAGCCCGCCGACCGCCTGGTTTTCCTGGGCGTGGAGGGTGGTCATGAGGCCGATTACCGGGCCCATGCCAGTGTGTCCGGGAATGACACCGTGCTGAGTTTTGGCAGTGACTCGGTGACCTTGGTCGGTGTGGGACTGGCCTCGCTGGTGGGTAGCGATATCGTTATCGCCTAGGGCCGAGCCTGCTTCCGGTAGCAGCCACACAGGTACATATCCGTTTTATGTATCACGGCTTTTTACGGGTTTCGCCCTTACGGCGAGGCACTTTTGGCAAACGCCCCAAAAGGGACTCGCTGTAAGAGCGAAACCGATATTTCAGTTAAACGTCTGTAACGGATATGTACGCGGTACCGCAGTTAAAACTGAGCGTACATATCCGTTCTATGTATCACGGCTTTTTACGGGTTTCGCCCTTACGGCGAGGTACTTTTGGCAAACGCCCCAAAAGTACCCAAAAGGTCTGTGCCCTACCATACGGCCGAGCTCGCCTAGGCTCGCCCGGTACCCTCACTCCGGCACTGTTGTGGGGGCACGCCGTGACGGGCCATCCATGGCCCGGCACGGCTGGCTCGGCGTCCTGCCTCGCCACCCCCACAACAGCACCTGCGTTCGGCCTCCTGTGATGGGCATCCGCGTCGTTCCGGCTATCGAGTGGCGGGAGGGACATCGTCTTTAAAAGCAAAAAGCAAAACAGCGCCTACAAGGTCGTTTTTGATCTGCTTTTGATCTGCTTTTGATCTGCTTTTGATCTGCTTTTGATTTGTTTTTGATCTTGATCTACTGGCCCCTTCGGGAGGCCGAGAGGAGGTTCTGCGTAGTGGTCCTCCCGGCATGGATGCCGGGAGAGCCGTGTTGGGCCATGGATGGCCCGTCACGGCGTGGCCACGGAGCGGGGCCGGAGCGAGGGAACCTGAGCGCAGCGAAGGCCGTACGCTGGGGCAAGGCCTTTTTGGTTCTTTTTGTGGTGGTCCGACACTCGGCTGTTTGACAAAAGGGACTCGCTGTAAGAGCGAAACCGATATTTCAGTTAAACGTCTGTAACGGATATGTACGCGGTACCGCAGTTAAAACTGAGCGTATATATCCGTTCTATGTATCACGGCTTTTTACGGGTTTCGCCCTTACGGCGAGTCCCTTTTGGCAAACGCCCCAAAAGGAACCAAAAGGTCTGCGCCCTACCATACGGCCGAGCTCGCCTAGGCTCGCCCGGTGCCCTCACTCCGGCACTGTTGTGGGGGCACGCCGTGACGGGCCATCCATGGCCCGGCACGGCTGGCTCGGCGTCCTGCCTCGCCACCCCCACAACAGCCCCTGCGTTCGGCCTCCTGTGATGGGCATCCGCGTCGTTCCGGCTATCGAGTGGCGGGAGGGGCATCATAGATCTACCGAGTACATATCCGGCACAGGCGTTTATCTGAAATACAGGTTTCGCCCCCACAACAGCACCTGCGTTCGGCCTTCTGTGATGGGCATCCGCGTCGTTTCGACTATCCAGTGGCGGCAGGGACATCGTTTTTAAAAGCAACAAGCAAAAAGCAAAACAGCGACTACTGGATCGTTTTGATCTGGCCCCCCTCTCGATGTCATAGCAGCCAAACTGGAATGCGTCTGATAGGATCTCGGCCGGAATTCCAACGCCGGATATTTATTGATTTCCGACAGTTATTTCACATCACCTTGGTGAAAATGACACGGCTGTAACCCACCCCCGCGGCAGCGGTTGCACTCACATCTCGATTTTTGACTAATCCGCTCTGCAAGACGCAGGGCCTTATGGGGGAACGATGGATCTTTGGACTGCCGCACAGGCGTTGATACTGGGTGTAGTAGAAGGCCTTACGGAATTCTTGCCGATCTCGAGTACCGGCCACCAAATCATTGTGGCGGACTTGCTGAACTTCGGCGGCGAACGCGCCATGGCGTTCAATATCATTATTCAGCTGGGTGCGATTCTGGCCGTGGTCTGGGAATTTCGCCGCAAGATCATCGACGTTGTCGTCGGTCTGCCAACTCAACCACAAGCCCGGCGCTTTACTGTCAACCTGATCATCGCGGTAATGCCGGCGGTGGTGCTGGGGGTGATTTTTGCCGACGTGATTCATGAGTACCTGTTCAACCCCATTACTGTGGCCACGGCATTGGTGGTGGGCGGTGTGATCATGCTCTGGGCCGAACGTCGCCAGCATGTGATCCGTGCTGAAACCGTAGACGACATGACCTGGAAAGACGCAGTGAAAATCGGTTTTGCGCAATGTCTGGCCATGATCCCCGGCACGTCGCGTTCGGGTTCCACAATTATCGGCGGCCTGCTGTTTGGCCTGTCGCGCAAGGCGGCTACCGAGTTCTCGTTCTTCCTGGCAATGCCGACCATGGTCGGTGCGGCGGTGTATTCGGGTTATAAATACCGTCACCTGTTCCAGCCGGACGATTTGCCGGTGTTCGCGATTGGTTTTGTGACCTCGTTTATCTTCGCGATGATCGCAGTACGGGCCTTGCTCAAGTTCATTTCGAACCATAGTTATGCCGCGTTCGCCTGGTACCGGATTGCATTCGGTCTGCTGATTCTGGCGACCTGGCAGTTTGGCTGGATCAACTGGTCGGCAGCTTCTGCGTGAGAAAAGCAGCGAAGGAAGGTGCGGGCCATGGAGGGATGCCCGATAAAAACGGCGCGCCGATTCGTGGCCTGAAGATCAAGCTGCTGGTGTTTGTAGCAGTCTGCGCGTTGCCCTTGGGCGGTTCGGTGAGTCTGTTGCTCACCGGCATCAGCCGCGTACCGTTACTGGTCTATGGCCTGGCAAGCTGCCTGGCGTTTGCTCTGTACTGGTACGACAAGCAACAGGCCAAAGCCGGTCAGTGGCGCACCCCGGAGAAGGTCTTGCACGGGGTAGAGGTGCTGGGCGGCTGGCCCGGGGCGCTGGTGGCGCAACAGCTGTTTCGCCATAAAACCCGCAAACTCTCCTATCAGCTGTGGTTCTGGCTGATCGTGGCCGTGCATCAGGCACTGTGGATTGATGTGCTGTTCCTGAAGCTGACCTTCGCGGATCTGTAAGCCATCAGAGGAGCAAGCCGATCTGCCGTTTTTTCGGCAGTTTGCCGACCACCAGCTGGTGGGAGCGGCGCAGCAGGTCTTGTAACTCTGCGGCGCCCATGGGGTAGGGCGCCTGCATATTGATCCAGTACGCCCGCGCCAGATACGGTGACGGGCGTATCCCCGGGCGGTCCACGTAGCCCAGGAACAAGTCTTTCTCGACCTTGAACGACAGCCCGTTGCTGTTGAGGTTGAACAGGGCAAACATCTTGCTCTGGTCGATGTAGAACACCTCGACCCCGCCCCATTTCACATCCTCCTTGACCCCGGGCAAGCTGCGGCAGAAGTCGGCTACCTGTTGCTTGGTCATGGCCTGGTTCATAGCAATTTGTCTCCACAACGGTTGAACGTTTCGGCCAGGTGATCGATCCAGGCCCGCACGGCCGGCATCACCCCGCGTCGATGGGGGTATACGGCATGCAGCCAGCCGCCGGGCAGTGACCACTTGGGCAGTAGCTGTACCAACTGGCCACTTTGCAGTTCCTGTTCGCAATACATCATGGGCAGCACGGTAAAACCAAGACCGGACAGTGCGCAGGCTTTGCGTACCACAAAATCATCAATGCCAAGCCGTGCTTCCAGTACCAGGTCGCTGGCTTTGCCCTGTTCATCGAGCATCCGCAGATGGACCATGCGGTCAGCTTCAAGTGCGCCCAGCAGTGGCACGTTTTTCAGGTCGTCAGGACTATTGATCGGCCACTGGCGGGCAAATTCCGGGCTGGCAACCATTACCGTCTGGGCCTGACGTAAGCGGCGGGTGACCAGCAACGGGTCTTCATCCCCCAGTTCGCGCACACGCAAGGCCACATCAATGCCCTCGGTGATCAGGTCGACGCGCCGGTTGAGCAAAATCACTTCCAGCTGTACGTGTGGGTAGGCACTCAGAAAAGAGCTGATGACTCCGGGCATGAATTCATGGGCCAGCCCCACCGGGCAGGACACCCGCAAGCGCCCCCGCGGCTCGCTGGACATGCTGGCGACAGCCTCGTCTGCCATCTCGGCCTGCAGCAACATGGCCTGGCAATGGCTCAGGTAGCGCTCGCCGACGGCGGTCAGCTTCAACTGACGCGTGGTGCGCTGCAGCAGGCGCGCCCCGAGACGTTCCTCAAGTTCGGCCACACGTCGCGACAAACGCGATTTTGGAATGCCGAGCAAACGGCCGGCAGCAGCGAAACCACCGGCTTCGACCACCTTGGCAAAGTAATAGAGATCGTTAAGGTCTTGCATGGCTGGGCTCACTGTCCTACAGGTGGGACGAACTATCGCATGTTGGCAGCCTTATCGTCGATTGCTTTCATTGGTAGCATCTACCTCACTTGATCGCCCAGTGGCGGTCCTCACTTGGAGATCACCATGAAACTATTGCATATCGATTCGAGCATTCTGGGCGACAACTCGGCTTCGCGTCAGTTGAGCCGCGAAGTGGTCAAGGCCTGGCAAGCGGCAGAGCCAGGGGTTGAAGTGAGTTATCGTGACCTGGCCAGCGAGGCCATTAATCACTTCTCGGCAGCGACTCTGGTGGCCGCCGGTACCCCGGCCGAATTGCGCGATGCGGCGCAAAAGCACGAAGCCGAGTTGAGCGCTGCAACCCTGGCACAATTTCTGGAAGCGGACGCAGTGGTGATTGCTGCTCCGATGTACAACTTCACCATTCCAACTCAGCTCAAGGCCTGGATCGACCGGATCGCAGTGGCCGGCCAGACGTTCCGCTACACCGAAGCCGGCCCCCAGGGCCTGTGCGGCAACAAGAAAGTCATCGTGGTTTCGACTTCCGGCGGCATGCACGCCGGGCAAGCCACTGGCGCAGCCCACGACGATTATCTGAAGGTGCTGTTGGGCTTTCTGGGGATCACCGATGTTGAGTTCGTACGGGCCCATGGCCTTGCCTATGGTGATGAAGTTCGCAGCAAAGCCATGAACGATGCACAGGCGCAAATTAAGCAGGATCTGTTCAGCGCGGCGTAAGTTATCTAAATCGTTACACCTACTAAACTCTGTATTCTGGGCGCTTGAAGTGGCCAGGGTACGGAGTTTTTTTAAGTCTGGCCTTAGCCTCTGGCTCGGGTTATGCAAAGCCTCTGGATCAAGGTCCTGGCAGCGCTGGCATTAACCGGGCGTCATTCAAGGTGAGCATCGATGATGCGTCTGTGGGCAGTACTGGTTTTGTTGTTGGCAACTTGCCCCGTCATGGCGCAGGCCGAGCCCGCGGTGCACTGGAGTGCTGGTTTTCATCGCCTGAGTTTTCTCGATCCGCTGGATGAACAGCCGATGCATGCCATTGCCTTTTATCCGTCCACTGATGCCGAAGGCATAAGCAAAATCGGCGGTTATGAGATCGAGGCCGCCGAAGAGGCCAAAATCGCCATGGGCCATTACCCGCTGCTGCTGTTGTCCCATGGCAACACGGGGACGCCGCTGGCCCTGCACGATCTGGCTACATCGCTGGCGCGCAAGGGGTTTGTGGTGGTGGCGGTACTGCACCCCGGAGATAACTATAAGGACCATAGCCGTTTGGGCACCTTGAGTAATCTTTACGGCCGCCCGATGCAGATTTCGGCGGCCATCAGCGCTGTGCTGGCCGACCCCGAACTCTCGGCCTATGTGCATGACGATGAGGTGGGAGTCATCGGTTATTCCGCAGGGGGCGAAACGGCTCTGATCCTGGCCGGAGCCCAGCCCGATCTGGACCGCCTGCGCCGTTACTGTCAGGAACGCCCGGATGATCATGATGCGTGCACCACCAAGGGCGAGTTGACCGCCGACCGCGATGATCTGGTGCCGGTAGCCGATCCACGGGTGCGTGCGCTGTTATTGATGGCGCCGTTGAGCCTGATGTTCGGGCGTGAAACCCTGGCGCAAGTGCATGTGCCCGTGCTGCTCTACAGCGGCGATAACGACAAGCTGGTGTACCCCGATAAAAACGCCGATGCCCTGGCGCGCAAACTGCCGGTGGAGCCTGAGTTCAAGGTGATCCCCGGTGCCGGGCATTTTGTGTTCATGGCGCCCTGTACCGATGCACAAAAGGCGGTAATGCCCGGTTTGTGTACGGATGCCCTGGGGGTCGATCGTGAGAATGTCCATCGCGATCTGATTTATGAGGCCGGGCGGTTTTTCAGCAAAACCCTGGGCTCATCGCCAACCACGAGTACGGTCGCAACAGGTCCGTAAGGACTGTTGGTCGAGGCGCTAGCGGGCTTTGCGCAGGGATAGCCCGACCGTCAGGGTCAAGCCCAGAACACTCAAAAGTGCTGCACTGAAAAAGATCCATGGGTAACCCATGTTCAAGGCAATGGCGCCCATGATCGGCCCGGCAATGGCCAGCGCCAGATCGAAGAACACGGCATAGGCGCTTAACCCCGCGCCGCGGCTGGAGAGGGGCACCTGTTTGACGGCTTCTACGCCAAGGGCCGGGTACACCAGGGACAGGCCAAACCCCGCCAGCCCCGCACCCGCAAGGGCATAGCCGGTTGAGGGGGCCAGCCACAGCAATCCAAGACCGACGGTTTCGATGGTCATGCAGGCGATCGCCACGCTGTAGCCGCCAAAGCGATTGATGCTGTTAGTGAATAACAGCCGCGCCAGGATAAAGCACACACCGAATACCGACAGGCAATAGGCTGCGCCGAACCAGCCGCGGTCGATATAAAACAGGGTGATGAATGTGGTGAGGGTGCCATAGCCAATGGAGGCCAGAGTCAGGCCGATGCCGTACGGGGCAATCAGGCTGAACACTGACCAGAAGGGCAGTGGGACGCCGCGAACCACCGGGATCGAAGGCTTGTTGCGTATCAGCAGCAGTGCCAGCACCGCCAGCACTAGCAGGGCGATGCCCAGGCTGAGGAAGCCAAGGCGGTCGATCATCACCACCCCCAGCGGCGCACCTATGGCAATGGCACCGTAGGACGCGATGCCGTTCCAGCCGATTGCCCGGGCAGTGTGCTCGGCGCCAACCTGGCCAATACCCCAGACAATAGTGCCGACACCTATCAGCCCCTGGGCGATGCCCAGGAAAATCCGCCCGACAATCAAGACCCCCAGGCTCAGCAATGGCCAGTCCTGGAGCATCACTGCCAGCAACGTCAGAGCGCCACTGATGGCGATTCCGGTCAGGCCATAAACGATGGCGGGCTTGGTCCCGCGGCTGTCCACCAGACGTCCGGCCCCGGGTCGGCTGAGTAAGGTGGCCAGGTACTGTGACGCTATGGCCAGGCCTGCAACCACGGCGCTGAAACCCAGCTGGTCATGGACATAGCCCGGTAATACGGCAATCGGCAGGCCGATGCAGATGAAGGCGATGAAGGTGTAGAACACAATTGACAGAATTTGCAGCGTGACCGACAGCGAGCTCGCGGGGGAGGGATGTTGCGCAGGCATAAGCAGAGTGTCCGGCTGTCAGTCGTAGACCGGCATCATGGCGTGGCCCCGGGACAAAAGAAAGCAGGCTAACGATATTCGTGGTCTGGCAGAAACGAAAAACCCCGTCAGCGGGCGCAATGCCGGTCACGTAAACGACTGCTGTCTCAACGGTGGGAGCGAGCTTGTATCGCGATGTGCTCGAGGGTGCTGTGTTCAATCTGTAACACGCATTCTCGTTAACAATCATCGCGAGACAAGCTCGCTCCTGCAAAGGCAGGGTTTACTTATGTGAACAGCATTGCGTCAGTGTGACGGGGTTTTCGTTATGACGCTTTGTTCAGCGATGCGCAGTGTCCGATATCAGAACACAACGCCCTGGCTGCGCAGGTAGTCATCGTAAGTACCGCTGAAGTCGATCACGCCGCTTGGGCTCAGCTCGATAATACGAGTGGCCAGCGAGGATACGAATTCACGGTCATGGCTGACGAAGACTAGGGTGCCAGGGTAGTTCTCGAGCGCCAGGTTCAGTGCTTCGATGGATTCCATGTCAAGGTGGTTGGTCGGTTCGTCCATGATCAACACGTTCGGCTTTTGCAGGATCAGCTTGCCGAACAGCATGCGACCTTGCTCACCACCGGAAATCACTTTCACCGACTTGAGGATGTCATCGTTGGAGAACAGCATGCGGCCCAGAGTGCCACGTACCATTTGCTCGCCCTGGGTCCACTGGCCCATCCAATCGAACAGGGTGTAGTCGTCTTCGAAGTCGTGGGCGTGATCCTGGGCGTAGTAGCCCAGTTCTGCCGCTTCAGTCCACTTGACCGTACCTGCATCCGGCGTCAGTTCATTGACCAGGGTGCGCAACAGTGTGGTTTTGCCGATACCGTTCGGACCAATGATCGCTACGCGCTCACCGGCTTCAACGGTAAAGCTGAAGTCCTTGAACAGGGTCTTGCCGTCGAAGCCCTTGGCCATATTCTCGACGATGACCGCCTGGCGGTGCAGCTTTTTGTTCTGTTCGAAACGAATGAACGGGCTGACACGGCTCGAAGGCTTGACCTCGGCCAGGGTGATCTTGTCGATCTGCTTGGCACGGGAGCTGGCTTGCTTGGATTTCGAGGCGTTGGCCGAGAAACGGCTGACGAACGATTGCAGCTCGTTGATCTGGGCCTTTTTCTTGGCGTTTTCCGACAGCAGTTGCTCGCGCGACTGGGTCGCAACCGTCATGTACTCGTCATAGTTACCCGGGAACAGGCGCAGCTCGCCGTAGTCAAGGTCAGCCATGTGGGTACAGACACTGTTCAGGAAGTGCCGGTCGTGGGAGATGATGATCATCAGGCTGTTGCGCTGGGTCAGAATGTTTTCCAGCCAGCGGATGGTGTTGATATCCAGGTGGTTGGTCGGTTCGTCGAGCAGCAGTACTTCAGGATCGGAAAACAGTGCCTGCGCCAACAATACCCGCAACTTCCAGCCTGGGGACACTTCGCTCATCGGGCCGTTGTGTTGCTCGATACCGATACCCAGGCCCAGCAGCAATTCGCCGGCACGGGATTCAGCGGTGTAGCCGTCCATTTCGGCGAACTCGGTTTCGAGTTCGGCCACGGCCATACCGTCTTCTTCGGTCATTTCCGGCAGTGAATAGATGCGGTCGCGCTCAGCCTTGACCTTCCACAGCTCTTCGTGGCCCATGATCACGGTATCGATCACGGTAAATTCTTCGTAGGCGAACTGGTCCTGACGCAATTTACCCAGACGTACGTTCGGCTCCAGCATGACCTGACCGCCGGACGGCTCAAGGTCTCCGCCGAGGATTTTCATGAAGGTGGACTTGCCGCAACCGTTGGCGCCGATCAAACCATAACGGTTACCGGCGCTGAATTTTACGGATACGTTCTCGAATAGCGGCTTTGCGCCGAACTGCATCGTGATGTTAGCTGTGGAGATCAATTACTTTACCTATCAATAGCTTAGAGAGCGCGTATTTGGGCTGGGACCAATTTGGGACCAATTTGGAGTTTTTCAAGCTCACTCCAATCTGAGCTTGAGTTGATCCATCGCGCATAAGTCGACAGCAACATTTGGACGCTATGGCCAAGCTGCTGAGAGATGAATGCGGGGTTCATGCCAGACATAATGCATATTGTCGCATAGGTGTGACGACAGTTGTATGGTGGTCTGTATCGCAACCCCAGTGTTTTCAGGGTGGACTTCCACTGTTTGTGTAGGTCAGACGTCTGTCTCACGTACTCGCTGTTCTTTGATGGAGGGAAAATGAAAGGCGTTTCAAGGATCTTTCCTACCCCTGTTTTCCGACGCTCTGCATATTTTTTGGCAAACGACAGAGCGTGCAATGCTCGCTCGTTGGGTAGAACAAAGCGATCACCGCCAGTTTTTGTGCGCTCCACCACTTCCCCCAAGGCAATCCCACGACAGACGTGGGCAGTCCTTTTCTCAATGCTCACTGCATCCCACCGCAAGGCCAGGGCTTCAGATAGACGCATACCCGTAAAAAACACAAACTCGAAAAAAGCCGCATAAATAGTGCTGGGCCAGTGATCGTGCTGGTACAGCTTCTCGATGATGGTGTTGGCTTCCTCCAGAGTGAAGGGGTCAATTTCTTTCCTGCTTCGCTTCGGAAGCTCAAGTGGTGCTGCCGGGTTCTTCGCCATTAGCTCCTCTGAAACCGCGGACTTGAGGATCGTCGAAAGCTTGACTAAGGCATTACGCTTCACTGCCGGCGACGACCATTTGATGCTCGCCATTGTGCGGCGCAGAAGTGTGGTGGTGATCAAATCGATCCGCACCAATGCAAGGGTCGGCATCCAGTACAGGTTCAGCGCTCCCGTATACCCAAGCTTTGTACCGCCGACAATTTCGCGGCTATCCAGCCAGAGCTGGGCATACTCTCCAAAATTGATTTTTCCGCCGGATACGTTTGTAGAGCCAGGGAACAGCTCGGCGTACTTATCGTCGTCGAGCAACCCCAGCTTGATCAGGCTGTTTACCTGATCACTAGTCTGTGCGGCTGATTTGATGCCTTTCTGTGTCGGGGGATAGGGGAGCGTTTCACTGCGCCTGCAGCCGTTCCACATAAATCGGATGCGGATTGAACCGTGGTGGATGTCCATTCCTGCGGGCATACCCACTGACTTTCGAGCCATTCGTGATATCTCCTAATGCTGTAGAGGATCCTGCTGCCATGCTTGTTCCAAACTCCGAGGGGAATTTGATTCCGTGCACGCTTCGAGCGTAAGGCGGCGATTGTGGTACCGAGGATCTCGGCCATTTTCGCTTCGGGCACCTTGTCGCCCATGACGTTTTCATCAAGCTGTTCTGCTGCTGCCATGGTGATGCTCCATGCCGCGCTTGGCGGCAGAAGGTGGTTTAGATAGAGACTTAGGCCTAACGCTTGAAGTCGGTGCACCGCACGATGACCGTGCTGGCATCGCGCTGTATCGGCGGCATATCTATGAAGGGAAGGGCGCTGCAATCTCGGCGGGCGTGCTGGCAAGCGCAGCACATGCCGCCTTTGGGGTGGTCATGGCATTACCTGCCGACCCCAAATGCAGACCGGCCCATCTTCAGCATCATGAATCGAAAGAATGAACCAGCCCGGCTCTGCCGGATGCTGGATCTCCCAGGCTGAGCAATTGACCTGCCCGTCACTCATGTAGGTGTCGAAGATTTCGGGTTCTACATCGGATTCCATGTAGGTGATCTTCGTTTCCACCTGGTGGCGCTCGCACCAATCGTTGAACTGCGCTTCGGTGATTTCGTCGTCGAACTCTGACAGGTAATCGGGATGCGACCACCAACAATCAGCATCGCGATTGACGGGGAGCGGTTGAGTAAAAACATTTTGTTCAGGCATGACTTCGTCCTTGTCGCTATAGCGGTTGACTTTGAATTGAAGGGAGGGCGAACTGACAGGGCTAGTAATGTGAATGTATTTTGTTATGTTGGATCGCTACACCTAGAAGGAATGTATCACCATGAGTTACAGAATATTTTCGGTGCTCGGGGGCGCTTTTTTAATGTCAGTGTTGACGGCATGTCACCAGCCTCAACCTGTTGGCGATGTAGCTGAATTCCAAACATTCAAGGCAGGCTCACCTCAAAAAATTGAGTCGAACGAAACCGTTAAAAAGTTTGTCGCAAGAGGTAATGAGCCGTTCTGGACGATCCAAGCCAATGAAGAGACATTGACTTGGATAACGCCTGAAAACTTACAGGGCAGACAGCTCAAAGTTGACAAGCTTATTTCTGCAGATAACGTTAAATACATCGGTGTAGACGGTAATAATGACTTTAGTTTGCTCATCATCCAAGCAACCTGTGTCGACACGATGTCGGGTGAAGTCTTCGACTTCGAATCTGTCTGGACTCATGGCCGGGAAAGGAATGTGGGCTGCGCTGCTAGTGGTAGTTGAGCGATAACTGCCTTGCCTTGGGCGCCTGCGCCTTAGGGGTGGTGAGTTATATATTCTCTCGTGCGCGACGCTCAGCCGCTTCGGTCTGGCGCAACTTGCTGCATTCGGTGTGGTTGCCGTGGGCGCGTGATCTGTTGCATTTGTCACAGATCGTTTGCAGGTCCAGCGCCTGTATGGGTGCGCCGCGGATCTTTACTGTTCGGCGGAGGGCTGTCATAGCTCCTCCCTTAGCAGGTCAGTTACCAGCTTGATGCCACTGGCATAACTCGATGGCGAGGCTGCAGCCGTTGCTGTCAGATTCCGGATGGTGCTGGCAATCACCAGCGGGTTTCTGATTGAAGAGCCGAGCGACTTCACTACATCCACGGCGAAGCGCTGACCCTCAAGCTGCATGACGCGATTGATTGGGCCGGTGATCACTATCTCAGGCAGCGCTATTGCTGCTTGAGCAGGGGCGACCACTACAGCTGCAGGTATTTCGCGGGCACGATCAAGCGCCCGCTGTGCGATTGAGTTCATTGGATTGCCTCGGGATTAGTCGTTGCGGGTGATGCCCACAAGGTCGCCTTCGCGCAAGACGGCGGTTTCTTTCAGCTCCTGCAGGATCGCTGCCGCGTGTTCGCGGTTGATGGCGTAGAGGTAAACACTGAAGGTGCCTTCTTCGGTTTTGAAATCGACAGGGTAGAGCTGCCATTGCAGGCCATTGACCATGGCGACCCGAGCAAGATAGTGCATGGGCAGACTGGCGATCGTTCTGGTTTCGGTTACAGCCTCCCAAGGGAAGAGCCAGAGCTAGAGGATGGCGAGCAAGCCATATGGATGCTCGGCGACCCAGTTCCAACAATTATCCGCACGTTCGACCCAGCATAAATTTACCCAAATTTACCGGGCACGCTGACCAGACCCGCCGATAGGCCTCTCTGCTCATCACGCCTCCCCGGATCAATTGATCTAAGGAGGCACCGATGAGCTCCGGCGCAAAAATCGTCAGTCACATCATTCCCGAAGTGACACCAGGTATTACCCCAACAACCGGCACATGGAACACGTTGCGCCTGACAGGCAACGCGCTGACGCCTACGGTTAACACCGTGGTCAGCGACGAGATCACCGAATCCCGTGTAAGCCAGGGCTCGGTGACCACCAGCGTCGATATCGCTGGCGATCTGGCGGCCGAGTTTTCTTACGGATCGTTTGACGAGCTGCTTGAGGCTGCCTTTTACGGTGCATGGACCTCTAACGTTCTGACTGTTGGCGATGTACGTCACACCTTCAGCATTGCTAAGGGTTACACCGACGTAGGCGTTTACAGCCTGTTCAAGGGCGCTCACGTATCAACCTTTGCCCTGGACATCCCGGCTGACGGCAAGATCACGGCCACCTTCAACATGGCGTGCCTGGACTACACCGACAGCGATTCGCCACTCGTAGCAGCTCCGGCCGATCCGACCACCACTCCATTTCTGAGCCAAAACAACGTTGGCACCATTCTGGTTGATGGTACTTCGCTTGAAGGGTCGGCCTGCGTATCGGCCATGACCATCAATCTGGACAACAGCCTTCAGGCACAGAGATGCATCGGCAGCGACAGGCTCGGTCCGGGCGCACAAATCGCCACCGAAGCAGCCATCACAGGGACTATCACGCTGGCATGGTCTGCCCGGGCGTGGGAAATCTGGAAGAACACGTTTACCCGTGTACCAGTGGCCATTCACTTCCCGATTACTGACAGCCTGGGCAACAAGTACATCTTTGACTTCCCTGCAGTGGAGGTCGATGGGGAGCTGCCAAGTGGAGGCAAGCGAGACTTGGTCGAAGTTTCGCTCAACTACACCGTGGCCAAAATCAGCCCGACCATCACTCGCGTTCCATTTGTTGCCCCGTAAATCCTGTTCCCCTTTTGACTGCTCCGGTGTTCACGCCTGGCTGAAGGAGAACCGGCGGATAGGCACGCGTTACGACAAATTGGCGAAAAGTTTTGCGGCAATGGTCTCTCTGGCTTGCACCATGCGGTGTTTACGACATTACTTTTCGTACACTGCCTAATAAATAAGGTTGATTTTTGGGGAGATTCTGCGTTATGGAAAATGCATTCAAACAGCCATTATTCGTAGTCGGGGTCTCGCTGCCTGCTGTAGGTCTCGCCACTTCAATACCCGGAATCTGGATACCTGGGTGCGTCTTTATGGTTATCGGGTTTACGAAAAGAACGAAGGGTTGAGGTAACTTGTGTTCTGCACTTTCTGCCTCTGTGAAGAGGGGGAGGGGGTTATTGTATTGAGCGTGAAGTCCGTCGGCGGCCGGGCTTCTTGTTTTTATTGAAGGTTTTTAAGTTGCAGGCGTGTGCAAGCTGCCTTTTTAAACTGGGAGGGGTAGTAACGCTGATACTGCTTTTACAGAGCTGTGTTGTTTGCCAATGGCTGGGCCCTCTTGTGTGTGGATAAAAGAAACGTTGACCGGGGTTCGGGTTTTCCGAACGTATAAACACTTGAAGAACTGACGCCGTTGTACTAGGGGTGAGGGCTTAATGAATTGTCTACGCTAGAACCCCGATAGCCGCCAGCACAATGATTGCCCGCATGAATACCACGTTCGCTATCGCCATGCTTTGTTCGTGTGCGCGTTGTGAGCGTCACTGTAGTCGTGAATTCTCGAAGTGGGCAGTTTACAACGGGCGTTGCAATAGAAACTCGCCATCTGCGTACGTTGTTTTTATTGCAACTGTCATAAATCAGGTGAGCTTAGCCATTTGTCGGAAAGAAATTATAGTGCAGGCCCGTTGGGTGCTGTGCTTCCTGAATAGATGTGATTAAAAACTTGCGTTTGTTATTCGTGGCACTACACTCCGGCTCCCTGCAGGTAAGCAGGCTTCGGAAAAGCCGAATAAGCATTGCATCTTTAATTCAAAGATGCGCAGTTCATTAATACTCAAGGATTGAGGTATATATGACGAAGCAAATACAATCACAGTTGGTACTCAAGAACGAAGATGCTGCACTTCACTTGCTGGATCAAACGATGGGTTATACCTAT
The DNA here is from genome assembly GCF_904067025.1 of Pseudomonas paraversuta. Classification (NCBI taxonomy): domain Bacteria; kingdom Pseudomonadati; phylum Pseudomonadota; class Gammaproteobacteria; order Pseudomonadales; family Pseudomonadaceae; genus Pseudomonas; species Pseudomonas paraversuta. Next base: position 2,723,521 of record NZ_CAJFDA010000001.1, on the reverse strand, counting down.
CAGGCAGCCCTGCGGGCAGTAGCACAACTTGGGGTCGCCGATTATCTGGCCGACGGGTCAAAGTCAGTGGTGGATCTGGCGCAGGCCGTGGGCGCGGAGCCTCAGAAGTTGCAGCGATTGCTGCGAGTTACTGCAACACGGGATATTTTCCGCGAGGTTGAGCCCGGTGTTTTTGAGCTCACGCCGGCGGCAGATTATCTGCGTACCGATGCTGATCATTCACTGCGTTCTGCTGTGCTGATGCTTACCGATGAGACGTTCTGGCGACCCATCGGTGAACTGATCGAGAGTGCCCGTGGTAATCCCCCGTTCAGGCACCTGTATGGCAAATCCTTTTTCGAGTACTGGTCGCAGGCTGGTGCCCAGGCAGAGGATTTTCACGTCGGCATGTCCTCCATGTCGGAAGTGGAGAACATTTTCCTGGTGCGCAGTTATGAGTTCCCTGACGGAGCCACCGTTGCGGATATTGCGGGAGGCTTTGGCGGTTTGCTGCTGCGTGTGCTGCAGAACAATCCCAGTCTCCACGGAATCTTGTACGACCAGCCGCACGTTCTGGAAAGGAACCGCTTGGGTGAGTTGGCAGACAACTCCCGGTGGGAGCTGAGTTCGGGTGATTTCTTCAAGTCAGCACCGAAGGCGGATATTTATCTTCTCAAGTACATCATGCATGACTGGCCTGATGAGCAGGCATCGCTGATCCTGAAGAACATCCGCAAAGCTATGAACCCCGGCGCACGCATCCTCATCATGGATCCCCTCATTCCGGAGGGAAACACGCCGCACTCCGGGAAGTTGATGGACCTGTTGTGCATGGGTATCTACGAAGGCGGCAGGGAGCGGACCAAAAAAGAGTTCGAACAGTTGTTGGCAAGCGCCGATATGCGCTTGAACCGCACTATTGATACGGGCTGCTACGTATCAATTATTGAGGCATGCGCGGTGTAGTGAATCGTGCGTAAAGCCGCATTGGCAAATGATCAATGCGGCTTTGCCTGTGTGGTCAGCCACGCGTTCTTACTCTTTTCGGAGGCAATCCCATGAATAGACTTGCCATAGTCGGTGCCGGAGCTGCCGGCGTTGCGACTTTCATCGCTGCGGTCAGGGCTGGTGTTGCGCGAACCATCTATATGGTCGATCCGCACCCCGTCGGCCCGGGAACCGCTTTCTCGAATACGGATCGCGACATTCTCTGTAATACCTCGGTTGATACCATGTCGGTGTTGCACGACATGCCCCTGGATTTTCTTGAACACTTGAGTTGCGAAGGCTACGCCTCTACGCCCGAGAGCTTTGTGCCGCGGTTTTTGGTGGGCCGATACCTGGCGAACCGCTTTGTGCAGTATTCCGCCATGGCGCGGGAGCAGGGGGTGGTCGTCAAATATGTATCGAGTACGTTCAAGGCCCTGAAGATTCATGGCCACCGCCGCTATGAACTGGAGTTTGTTGACTCCCCTCAGGTGCCGTCCTCATCTCTGATGGTCACTGATGTGGTGTTCTGCACGGGCTTTGGGCCGCCTCGTTTACCGCTTGTTGCGCAACCTTTTTTCAACCATTCGAGCTTCATCAAGAACCCGTACCCTGAAGCCAGCATGCTGGCGATGATTCCTGAAAAATCCCGTGTGCTTGTGATGGGTAGCAAACTGTCGGCCATCGACAGTGCGATCGTTCTCTGTCGCGACGGGCATCAAGTGACCATGCTGTCCCCGTCGGGAGAGTTCCCCGCCGTACGTGCGCGTTTCATGCGCAGCCCAAAGGCAGCATTCGTTGGCGAAGACATCGCATCCGTCATGGCGCCAGGGGAGGAGGGCTGCAAGACGTACAGTCCTTCGCTGCACTATAAGTACGTCAAATACTTCTCCAAGGTATTGCGCCAGAACATTGGCAAAGACTGGAGTCAGCAGTTCTCCTATTCATCGACTGTTCTCGGCAGGTTGAAAGAAGAAGTCGAAATTGCAGAGAGTGGTGATAGCCAGTGGCAGGAATACGTTGTTGATTTCATGCATGCCATTAACGGCGTGCACAACAAGGAAGACGTCTATTTCGACGGCTCTTTCCACCCTCGCTTCGAGCGTCTGCTTTACAGGTACATTACGGCACTCGCACTGCCCAACGCCCGCAAACTGTTGAAGTACATTGAAGACGGTGTTCTCTGCGTAGAGGGCGGTGAAATCAGCGCGATGGATCACTCGGACAGGCGCCCCAATGCATGGAATGTCAGCTGGGGTGGGGAGGTGCATGGCTTTGACACCATTGTTGCAGCCACGGGCTACTACCAGTCCAGGTATGTCATGAGCGATGACGGCAGGGTCGAGTTGGACGTGACAGGTGAGCGGGGCAGGCATGCGATCACTATCTTGCCGAGCATGGCCGGTGCGCACGAGAGTTTTGGCGGCAAGGAGAGCATCTGGTTCGTCGGCGCGCCGGCCCGCCCGCGTGTCTGGGTACCGAATGCCCTTGTTGTGGTTACACCATTGGCAAACCAGGTCATCGAGAGCATGCGTCAGCTTCCACGAGTGGGGGCGGCCGCTTGATGTCATGAGCTGAGCTGTCAGTCAGTGCCTGCGCGCGGCTTGTAGTTGCGCGTTGGCATTTCTCGTCCCCCCCGCTCATTCAACCTCTTCGGCGCCGGAGAAGCCCCAGCGGCGTTGTAGGCGCACGGCAAGCCACGCATCGAGCGCGGCGAGGCAGCGGGCATGAGTCAGGTATACATTTCGCGGTCGGCAACCCTTGGTGATGTCAGCCCGCAAGTAGACCTCGGGTTTGATGGCACCGCTGGGATAGAGCACGTCGGCCACCTCCAGCAAAGCCAGTTCGGTGACACGAATCCCGGTGGTGTGGGTGAGCCACAACAGCATCACATCACGCTCTGGCATGCGGCCAGTTACGGATGCGGCTCGGATAAGGTGATTAATTTGTCCAGGGCGAAGCGAAGTAGCGCGGCGGGTGGTCATGCGGCCTCTCTGTCAGGATTGCACGGGACGCCGATCGTGAATATCCACCATCCCCTGATCACTGGCAGCAGTGATAATCACAAACCCATCCCCTTCATGAGGTTCCAGCCCAGTGTGAACTTCGGCCAACGCCGCGAAGAATATCGGCGTCTGAGTTTTCAGGCGAATGAAGTAGGGCTGCTTCTTCTTCGGATCATCTGGATCCTTGACCCATTCATACCATCCGTCAGCCATGACCAGGGCGCGGCCGTTGGGCCAGAGTTGCTTGAAAAACTTCCCGGTTGTGACTGTTTCCACTCTGGCGTTGATAGGATCAGGGCGTTTGCCCTTGGCCCAGAACGGCGCCCAGCCCCAGTGGACTGAATCAATCCGCAGTCCCTCATCTACGCTGTGAAGAATGCTGACGCGCGTGCCAGGAGCGACGTTGTAACGACCTATAGGCTGATTGTCGTAACCGCTCACGACGATCCGGTCAGGTGCCAACACCTCCAGATAATCAGAAATGCCCAGATACTGTACAAATCGTCCGCACATGGTGGTGACCTCTTGCAAAGGGAACCTTCTCAGAGCGTAGTTCCAAGTGCTCGGGATGTTCCTCTCGTCGAAAATCCCTATAGACAAATTGACCAAAATCCCGCGCCGCAGTTAACTGTATGTACATACAGTTAACTTAAGGCATGCATCATGAGCTTCACTTATCTGGGTCCAATTGCTGAAGGAGGCATTCGCCTGCCTCTATGCTCCTTCAAGGTTCCAGCCGGTTTTCCATCGCCGGCAGCTGACCATATGGAGAATCCTATTTCGCTTGACGAGCTGCTGGGCGTTCGAGCTCCGAGCGTTTACCTGGTGTCCATCGACGGCGATAGCATGATAGGGGCCGGGATATTTTCAGGTGACCTAGCTGTGGTGGATCGGGCGATAGAGCCGGCTCACGACCATGTAGTGGTGGCGTTGCTCAATAACGATCCTCTGTGCAAGCGACTCTGCATACGCGGGAAGCAAATCATCCTCAAATCTGAGAACCCTCGCTACCCTGACCGTTACATCATGGAGGGAGATGAGTTTTCCGTATGGGGAGTTATCACGTACACCGTACGAAGTCATGGGCGCTAAAAAGTTGAGAATAAAGCACGCTGGCAGAACGCCGAGGAGGGGAGGGAATCAGTTCCTATACTAAAGGTATGGCCCTTATAGGATGCGGGTTGTAGAGGTGCTAAAGTTATAAGTTTCGGAAGTGAAAGAGGGCTGTACGCCGCAGCCCGCTGTGATCTTCATATCGGTCTTGAAAACCGTAGGTTATTACTGGCCGATTGCAGCCAGTTACGATGGGTTGCTGTCGACACTTAGCTTACGTTGGCCAAGGGCAGCAATCGGCCATAAGCTGCCATTCACCTGTCCACAGAAAGACGCTCAACGTATCCTGCTGAAAGAAGAGAACGAAAAGGAGTTCGAATGAATACTTATTGGCAACAAATTCAAGAAATGATGATGTTTTATCCGTGAGTAGCTGGAACGCATTTTATGATGAGGCCGAGCGTCGAGACCCCTCCCTTCTGTTAGCCCGAGCGATAAACCTCGCTGGTAATCTGGCAGTTGCTCGGCAGGCAGTAGATTTGGGGTGCGGCGCAGGAAAGGAAACGCAGCAGCTTATGCAGTCGGGCTGGGACGTCCTGGCTGTTGATAATGAGCCAGAGGCAATTAATCATACGATTGCAAACTGCTCAGGGGGGCAGGCCGGAATGCTGACTACCTGCCTCTCGGATTTTGAATGTTTGCCTGCACTACCCAGATCAAACCTGATCCATGCCGGATTAGCCTTGCCTTTTTGTCGGCCCAAAAGCTTTAAGCAACTCTGGGATCAGGTGCTGCATGCTCTGGAACCAGGGGGAGTTTTTGTCGGGCATTTTTTTGGTCCCCAGCATGGCTGGTCGACATTTGCTCACTTGACCTTCCACTCCGAGCTGGACATCCGTCGGATGTGCGAGGGGCTGGAAGTAAATCTTCTTCGCGAGACGCAAATAATGACTCAAACGCCCTCTGGCCCACTCAACTGGCACCGTTTTGATTTGATCGTTCAAAAGCCTCATTAAATGTAGCAAGTGTTAGCTACGGCGGGTAGATAGCTGACGTTTACGAGTGACTGGTATCGACCCAAAGCTGTCGGTCAAGAATGCCGAAGACATGAATGCATTAATGCACTCATGTCGTTCGGACGCATCTCAGATCATTGCTTGATCAAGTCCCCCGGTTTCCATGTCTTGTCGAAGAACGCCTTGGTCGGGCCGTATAACCGCAGAATTACGAAGTAACCTTCGCCCGGCAGGGTTTTGATCCAGTTTTTACCGGTACCCGGTGAGTCTGGGCCGAAGTGCACGTCGATTGAGCCGTCGGTGTTGGTGACGGGTTTGTCCATGGTGTTCAGCGATGGGAACGGCTGGCCGTTATCCAGGCCTGATGCAGTGATCGAGTCATACGCCGTCACCGACCAGAACAATGCCGCCGGAATGCCTTTGGGAAGGTTCAGCGAGTAGCTGTTGCTACCGGACAGGAATTGGCCTTTGGTATCGACGAAAGTGGCCGGGTACTTGGCGCCGACGTTTTCCATGTTCACCGCCATGCCCGGGCTGGCCGAGTAGGCATTGGTGAAGAAACCGGTGCGCGGGTCGATGTAATTGAAGGTGTCGGCGGTGAACGTCGCATTGCCGGGGAATACGTTCAACCACTTGCGATCCGGATACCAGGTGCCATTGGCGACAATGGTTTGCGGCATGTAGGAAATGGCATGGCCGATCTTGCTTGCAGTTTTCGCTGCCTTGTCGAGCAGGTCGCGGGTGGTAGCCTCCGGCTTGAACGGTTTGCCTTTGACGATACCCAGTGCGGCAAGCATGCCGCGCATTTCCATGTCTTGCGGGTCAACGTATTCGTGGTCGATGAACCGCGACAGCATGTCGAACGCGCTGCCATCGGTGGGGTAGAGCATGTTGACCGGAGTTTTCGAGGCGTTGGGAAACTCCATCGCTTTGGCCGTGGCCTGTTTGCCCAGCGGATAGATATGCGTCTGCTCCATGACCGCGACCGGTGCCTCCAGTTGTTTCGGATCCTTGAAGAATCCGCGCCAGAACACGAACACGCCGTAAGTGCGCGAGCGGTAGGTCAGATAGCCCGGCGGTACCTCACCCTTGTAGTCCGGTGGCAGCACAAGATACTTGCCACCCTTGCCTTTGTCCGGCCCCGGCAGCCCAACATCACCACACCACTGGCGACCTTCGATCTGACCTTCAGAGCAGATTGGCCGCTGGAAGAAGTCATCGAGAATGCCCTGCAAACCTGGCGGGACCTCGATGACCATCGGGCCGTCCTGCTTAAGATCCAGATAACCCATGGCGTAGATCACGTCGGAGTTGGGCGTGGTGACCCGGGTCTTGGCGTTGAGGCGATCCTTCCAGATCGGCAGCACGTTGTAACCGGTGCCGAATGCTTTCTCCGAGCCTTCCTTCATGGCGTACATGTTCAACGCCGGCAACGCCCAGATGAACGACTGCACGGCGCGCTGGAACAGCAATTCGTTTTGCAGTTGTTCCACGCCTTCGAGCGTGGGATACCCGCCCGCAAACGGCAAATCGGCCAGTTGCTCATAGTGCGTGGCGCCCTTGACGCTGGTGCTGATCGACAGCGCCAGGCCCATTGCGGTCAATGATTTTGCAAGTGTGTTCATCTTGAACATCCTGTCCCGGTCAATTGGTTTTCACTACGGCTGGCGGCACCCACTGGCCGTTCAGCGCGGCCGGTTCAGGCCAATAAGCGCGGATGTATAGCGAGAAATCGGCGCCTTTTGGTGTCGGCAGCCAGTTGCTTTCCTTGTCCTTGCCCGGCGAATCGTTTTGCACGTAGATCGTCAGCGAACCATCGGTATTGGCTTGCAGCGATTTGTTTTTGGTGCCGATCGAATAACGCTTGAGTTCATTCGGGGAGAAGAAGTGTTGTTCGTTGTAGAGCGTCAGCGACCAGAAACCTTTCACCGGTGGCAGCTGACCTTTGGCAAAAGTCACGGTATAGCCATTTTGACCATTAAGGCGGGTGCCGGACTTGTCCAGATCCTGATAGAAGTATTTGGTCTCTTTCTGTTGATTGACGAAGATGTTCGAGCGCGCCACAGCGGTACGGCTGAAGTAGTCGGTACCAAACGCCGCACCGTTGCTGATGGTGCTCCAGTGATCAGGCAGTTGCAGGCCGTAGTTGCGAAATTGCAGCAGCGGATCAATCACTTCGCTGTCGGCTTTTTTCGCCTCATCGATCATCGCCGCCTTGAGTTGCGGATCGGCCTTGGCGATGGCAGCGAGGGCGGCCATTTGCGCGTAACGGGCTTCTTCGCCCGGTAACGGTTTGGCGTCCTTGAGCAGGGCCGGCAACTCGTCGAAGAATTTCTCCGGCATCACCCATTTGGTTTCGTCGCTGCCCGCTGCCTGCGCCGGGAATTTCGGCAGTTTCGCCCAGTCGCGATGTTTGACCTTGCCGTCGTATTGCGACAGCGGGTACATGTCCACGCCCGACAGCGACGCTTGAATGGCTGCGCGGTCGGCTGCGGTATCGTCCTGGAACACTCGGGGAATCACGAAGCCGGTGTTGGTGCGTGCACGGAAGACTTTGGTGATGCCCGCCGGAACTTTGCCATTCCAGTCCGGGCCAACCAGCAGATAGAAGCCAGGTTTGCTGCCGTACATCTTGCCGAGTTCGGCAAAGCTGTCGGAGCGCAGGTCCACCACCTGATACACCCAGAAACGGCTGCCGAAGTCCGGCACTTGCAGCACCACCGGCTCCAGATCCAGCGCAATGCTGCCCGCGCCGTACACCACGTCCTGATTCGGGCACGCTACCAGACGTTCGGCCGGATCAATGTAATCGCTGAGCATCGACAGTCGATTGATTGGCGCGACCGGGACGATGTCACCCATCAAGCCAGGTTCGGGCAGGTCTTTGAAAGCCTGGCGACGGTTGAAAATATTGGCCATCGGCCAACCCCAGAAATACGCTTCGCGCGCCATCATGCGTACATAGGGTTCGGTGACTTTGGTGCCGGCGACGGGGCCGGAAACTTCGTCAGCGCGGCTTTGCGGTGCCAGCAAGGTTGTGGTTGCCAGTGCACCAATCAACGTCAGTGCGAACAGGTTCAGGCGATGGGGCGATTGATTCATAAAGCATCCTTACTTGCGGGATCACCCTTTGCAGGTGAGTCGCAGGAAAGATAGCCCAAGTTTGGCGGGGTGACGCCTGAACGTCTGCTTTTGGACGGTAGTAGCCTGTCACGAAGGGCAGCTATCGGCCAAAAGCAGCCGCTCAAAGGTGTCTAGGAAAGCCGGGGGATTCAATTAGAGTTTATGTCGAGCTGCATAAAGGCAGATCATTTCCATAGCCAGCGCGGAGGCAGCCAGAGCGGTTATCTCTGCATGGTCATAGGCGGGTGCAACCTCTACTACGTCCATACCTATGACATTAATCCCGCGCAGCCCACGCAAAATTTCAAAGGCATGAAAAGTAGACAAACCTCCGCATACCGGAGTGCCAGTACCAGGTGCAAACGCCGGATCGAGGCAATCGATATCAAATGTTAGGTACACCGGATGGTCGCCGACCCGCTCACGGATAATGCGTGCAATATGCTCTGCAGAGTTTGTATTAGCTTGCCGTGCATCTACTACTTGAAATCCCATCAGATCATCGTTGGTCATGCGTTGACCGATCTGAATCGATCGACTTGGATCTACCAGTCCTTCCTTCACTGCGTGATAAAACATTGAGCCATGATCTATACGTTTTTCATCGCCATCACACTCAGTGTCGTGATGTGCATCGAAATGGATCATGGACAATGGACCATGTTTTTCGGCGTGGGATTGCAACAGCGGATAGCTAATGAAGTGATCTCCACCTAGCGTCAACATAGCTGCACCGGCTCCCAGGATTTTATCGGCGTGGGCTTTGATGGCCGCGGGGGTGTCCTGAGGTGAGCCATAGTCGAAGTAGCAGTCGCCGTAATCGACACAAGCCAGCAAGTCAAAGGGGTCAAACTCCCAGGGCCAATGACGGGCCCAGGCCGACTGGACAGAGGCTTCACGTATGGCACGTGGACCGAACCGGCTACCAGGGCGGTTGCTGGTTGCGGTGTCGAAGGGGATTCCACTGATTACCAGGTCCACTCCTTGAAGGTCCCGGCTGTATCGTCGACGCATGAAGCTGGTGATACCTCCATAGGTAGATTCAGCCTCAGTGCCATAAAGGCTCGTGCGGGTGATTGCCTGATCGGTTGGGTTGTTGTTATCCATGAGAATACTCAGCGTTGACTACGAAAGGTGGACCAGACTCTAGTGCGCTCACGCATCAGCGACAGAGACATGGGTTCTTCAGCAAATAAAGTGTTGCGCACAGACTCGGAGGGATAGATACCGCCGTTATCCGCAATAGCCTTGTCGATCAACTTGGTTGCTGAAGTGTTGGAATTTGCGTAATACAAATTGTTGGTAAGGTCCGCGAGAGATTCCGGTCGCGTTAAAAATTCAATAAAAGCCTTGGCTTCTTCTGGATGAGGAGCGTCGGCAGGAATGGCTAACGTATCGATCCAGTTGAGGGTGCCTTCTCGGGGAATCATGTAGCCGACTTCAAACGGTTTCTTGGCGTTTTCAGCCATCATCCCGGCGAGGGTGGCATCGCCGCTGTATGTCAGTGCGAGACACAAATCTCCATTGGCAAGGTCACTGCTTTGCGTGCCTGTGCCGATGTAACGCAGCGAAGGGTGTAACTGCGTCAGTAACGTCTGTGCTGCTACGAGGTCTGACCGACTTTTGCTATACGGCGATTTACCCAGATAGTTCAGTACCATGCTGATGACCTCTTGGGGCGCATCAACCACCGAAATTCCGCAGTCTTTTAACTTGCTCGCATATTCGGGCTTGAACAACAAATCAAGGCTGTTTATTGGCGCGTCAGGGATTCGTTTATCGATTTCCTGACGATTAATTGCCAGGCCGGCGGTTCCCCATGTGTAAGGCACTGCGTAGAGATTACCTTTGTCGACCGTAGCTAGTTGCGACAGGAGTACGGGGTCCATTTCAGCAAACCGTTCAGTTTTCTGGATGTGGCTCGGTTGGAGCGCTTTGGCCTGTAGCAGTCGATCCAGCATGGCGATGCTGGGAACCACTACGTCATAACCACTGCGCCCAGTAAGTAGCTTGGTCTCAAGCACGTCAGCGCTATCAAAGGTGTCGTACTGGACCTTGATACCCGTCTCGGCCTCAAAGGCTTTGAGAGTTGATACGCCTACATACTCGGCCCACCCGTAGAACTGCACCACCCGTTCAGCGGCGTTAACAGGTAAGGCCAGAATTGCCAAGATCAGCACAGAGATGGCTTTCATGATTCACCCACCCCAAACGAGCGACTGAGCAAGTCCTGCGCACCTGCTGGCTCGCCCCCTTGTTTTCGATGTTTCTGAACGACTGCCATAGGATGGGCTCTTAGAGTTGTTGTTTTGGCTTGACCACCCCGCGATTGTTGATATTGTCTCAATGGCAATCAATCTATATAAATTGCCACGCAATTGAGCAGAAAAACTAAACAGTTGATCCTTATGCCCTTGCCTCCGTTACATGCCTTTCGAGTATTTGAATGTGTTGCACGCCTCGGCCATGTGGGCGCTGCTGCCGCCGAGCTACACGTAACCCCTGGTGCCGTGAGCCAGCAGATAAGGTCGCTGCAAAGCACCTTGGGCATTGATCTGTTTTGCAAACAGGGTCGTCATCTAGTTCTCACCGAAAGCGGCCTAGCGTTACAACGCTCCGTTAGCAGAGGCATTCAAGAGATCACTGAAGGCGTACGTCTGATATCGCAGGAGCACTTTAAAGAGCCTCCTGCCAGAGTTCTGACGATCTCTACAGAACCCATTTTTGGCGCATCCTGGCTGATGCCGAGACTATTCGCTTTTCGCGCGAAACACCCTCATATCAAGCTAAGAGTGATCAGCGCCGACGGTCTGGACTTAGTGGACTGGCGCAGAGCTGACATCGCTGTGCTATATGACGCACCGATCTGGGAAGGTTTCTGGTGGCGCCCCTTGCAACCCCTGCATATGTTTCCAGTCTGTTGCCCACAGTTGTTGCGGGGCCAGCATGCTTTACGCCAGCCGTCGGACTTGAGGCACCATCGATTGCTGCACGAAGATGATGGTTCTCAATGGCGACGATGGCTTCTCGAGGCAGGCTTGCCATATCCCGGAGACGCGGATGTTCATATCGAAGACCTTGGAATAGCACTACAGGCAGCTAGAGACGGGTACGGAGTAGCGTTGAGCGATGAGATCAACTCATCCCGGGATCTGGAGGAAGGTCGATTGGTACAACCCTTCTCCATGAAAGTACCTGCGGGGATGGATTACTACTGTATATGCAACGAAGAGAGTCGTGGAATTCCCGAGATAGTCCTGCTGATTGACTGGCTGCTTGAGCAAGCCAAGCCAACCCAGTTGAGTCTGCGTGATCGTGCTCGGAATAACTGATTCGCCATTGCAGGCTACTCGGCATCACCATACTTATCGCCACTGACCCGCAGGGTCGAAACAGTAGGTCGCGACTGACCGCTTCTGGCCGATCGCTGCCTGTCACGCTTCCGATAGCAGAAAGCGGCAGGAGGGATATTTTCTGGATCCATAACTCAAGACAGAACATAGATAGAATGCGGGCTGTAGGCTGTTGGAAAACTCCTGCTTATGGAACGCCAAGCAGGCTACAGACCACGGTTTTAAAAAACTTCCAGCTCGGATTGCAAATCCGTTGTAGTGGACATGAGCTATTTTGGTTTTGTGTTGGTGCGGCAGGACGCCGGGGGAGGATATGCAATTTAGGCATGAGATTTAAAACACCCGCCGGGACCAATTCGGGAACCATCGGGTGCATTGTCATGCGCAACTACTGATTACTTGTGCTTACTTCGCCTAGCAAACATTGATCCCGAGTAATCACCAAAATGCACTTCATCCTGCATCGTGATGTTAGCTGTGGAGATCAATTACTTTACCTATCAATGGGTTGCGGGCCGCGCATTTGGCGCTTGGGCCATTCCTGGGGCATTTTGGAGCTTATCCATCTCTCCCCAGTCGCCGCTTGAGTTCAACCAGCGGGCATAAGTCGAGAGCAGCATCTGGACGCTGTGTCCAAGCTGTTGGGCAATAAAGGCGGGATTCATGCCAGACATTACGCATATTGTCGCATAAGTATGACGGTAGTTGTACGGCGGGCGATAACGGGTCTTCAGCTTCTCTGGCGCCGGCCTCCCATTGTTTGTGCCGGTCCCGGGGGCTGGCGGACGTACTGGCCCGCCCTGGCGGCTGGTTTTCCTGCGTCAAATCGGGCTCCGGCGCCCATATCCAGAACCGGCCAGAACGCCTGCGGGATTTGCTCCCGGAGGGTGACGGTTTTTTGGTGATCACAGGCGGTGATCACGGCATCAACATAAACGATTGGCGTCCCGGGGAGGTAGCGGTTGAAAGTGGCGGCATTGACCCACTCATCGATCCAGGGAAGGAGATGGACATGATCGACAGCTTTCGCCGCCAGTCCCTGTTCGTCGAGGGTGGCTTGAATCACGTCGTCTGACTCCCACGCCAAGGACTCTGCTATGCCTCAATCCCTGCCAACGCTGTGCGGCTCTATCATGGGGTCGCCGTTTTCACTCTCGGCAAAGATCCACAACGCGGCCTATGCGGCCCTGGGGCTGGATTACACCTTTGTCTGTTTTGGCGTCGAAGACCCGGTTGCTGCCGTGGCGGCCATTCGCGCTCTGGGGGTGCGCGGCATGAATGTCTCCATGCCCTACAAAACTGCGGTGATGCCTCATCTGGATGCCATCGACGAGTCGGCCCGGGTGATTGGCGCGGTCAACACCATAAACAATGTCGACGGGGTGCTCACCGGCTACAACACCGACTACCTGGGGGCGATTCGCGCGTTGCAGGAGGTTACCGGTCTGCGGGACAAACGTATCGCCGTGATCGGTGCCGGCGGCGCCGCCCGTGCGGTGGTCTTCGGCTGCTTGCAAGCGGCGGCCCGGGTCACGCTGTTCAACCGCACTGCCGAACGCGGTACTGCCCTGGCCGAGGATCTGGGGGCCCGATGGGGGGGCAGCGTCGAGGCATTCACGGCCAGCAACTTCGATATCGTGATCAATGCCACCTCGGTGGGCTTCAAGCAGCCGGACAGCAACCCGCTGGACGGGCGCCTGGCCAGCCATCTGATTGTCATGGATGTGGCGTTCATGCCGGTGCATACCGCACTGCTGCAGCAAGCCAAAGCCCTGGGCTGCACGACCGTGGCCGGCACCCGGATGCTGGTCCATCAAGCCTGTCGGCAAATCGAGCTGTACACCGAAAAAGAAGCGCCCCTCGACATCATGGAGCAGGCCATGCTTCAGGAAATACAGCGGTTGAACTTGTAACCAGCCCCACCACCGGTCAATAACAAGATGCCGTAAAGGCACCTGGAGGTCCCCCTATGTCTCTCGATAACGCCCCATGCGACAGCGCCTTGATCCCCGACGGCCAGGCGCGCAAGCAAGACCTGAACCGTGCCGCCTGGGCCTGCTCCCTGGGCAGTGCCCTGGAGTACTACGACTTTGCGCTGTATACCCTGGCTTCGGCGCTGATCTTCGGGCCGTTGTTCTTTCCTGAGCAGACCCGGGCCATGAGCCTGATCGCCAGTTTCGGCACCTATTTCCTGGGCTTTGCCGTACGGCCCCTGGGCGGCGTGCTGTTCGGCATGATCGGCGACCGTGTCGGGCGCAAGTTCGTGCTGACGTCGACGGTGTTGCTGATGGGCGTTTCCAGCACCCTGATCGGAGCCCTGCCAAGTTTCCATCAGGTCGGTTATCTGGCACCGGCACTGCTGGTGATTCTGCGTCTGCTTCAAGGGCTGGGCGCAGGCGCCGAACAGGCTGGTGCGGCGGTGATGATGACCGAATACGCACCCCGGGGCCGGCGCGGTTTCTATGCCGCCTTGCCGTTCCTTGGCATCCAGCTGGGCACCATCCTCGCGGCAGTGGTGTATTTCCTGGTGGTCAGCGGCAATGACGATGTCATCGAGAGCGGGCTGTGGCGCGTGCCGTTCTTCAGCAGTGTGGTGATCGTGGCGCTGGGGCTGTACATGCGTCTGTCTCTCAAGGAGTCGCCGACCTTCATCCGCCTCAAGGCGCTCAAGCGCGTCAGCGTCAACCCGCTGAAAAGTGCGATGAAACACTCCCGGCCCAGCTTGCTGATCGGTATCGGCCTGCGCCTGGGGGAAAACGGCGGTTCATCGATTTACCAGGCCCTGGCTGTGAGCTACATCGTTGGCGTGGTAGGTCTGCAAGGGCCGGTGGGCGTGCTGACACTTATCTGCGCCGCCAGTCTCGGCGCGCTCACCGTACCGGTTGCCGGCATGCTCAGCGACCGGTTCGGGCGCGTGGTGGTTTACCGGGCCTTCGCCCTGCTGCAACTGGCCCTGGCCTTCCCGGTATGGTGGGTGCTGAGCCTGGGCAACGTGGTGGCGAGCATCATCGCCATCTCCATCGCGCTGGGCATCGGCACATGGGGTATGTTCGGCACCCAGGCGGCACTGATGCCTGAACTGTTCGGCTCGCGCCACCGCTACATGGGGGTGTCGATCGCCCGGGAAGCCTCGGCAGTGATTGCAGGGGGGATTGCGCCGCTGATCGGTGCCGGTCTTATCGCCCTGGTCGTGGCCAGCCATGACGGCGACGCCAGCGCCGGGGTCGGTGCCTGGCTGCCGATTGCCTGCTATCTGACCCTGCTCACACTGATCACCCTCTATACAACCTTCAAGACCCCGGAAACCCTCAATCGCGACCTGGACGAGCCCCGTGATGCCTGGGAAATTGCCCACCCTGCAACAGCGCCGGCAAACGGCTCCAGCACCGCGACAGGTACTGCCTGATCAGCGCTTTGGCCAGGCTGCCTGTTAAACCGGGCAGCCCTGGCTGGCAGCTCACAGATGCTGACCGCGCAGGATGCTAGAGTCTCCAGTTCGGGAGTCTGGTTAAACCGGACCACCTTCGAGTCCTGGAGTCAGCATGCGCAATCTGGATTTCAGTTCCTGGGAGGGCATCCTCTCAACGCTTGCAGGATTAGTCCTGATCACCGTTATCGGGGTCGGGATTCGTCTGCTGGCTATGCATACGATCCAGCAACGGCGGGAGCGGGAAAACCGTCAGATCAATGAACGTTTGCGTACCCTCATCGCGGCCTACAAAACCCTGGGTGGCTCCTTCACCGGAAATCTTGAGGTTGATCCCACTCATCTGCGGGATTTGCGCCGCAGGACTGCGACTGCCAACACCAGCCCGGATCAGGCCGCCGAGAGCGTGACCCTGACCCAAGCTGTTGCCGTGCAGGGCAATGGCGACCGCTCAAGGCGGGTACGCGATGCGGTTGAAGCGGCGCTGTCCGATATCATTCTGCTGGGTACCGAGGAGCAGGTCCGGATGGCGGCAGTAGCAGCCACGGAGCTGGTGGCAGGGCGTCCCATTCATACCGCTGAACTGGTCACCTCGCTTCGTGACTTCATTCGCGCCGTGCTTGATCTTGATCCCGTACCCGCCGAGCTTTCGATTCCAAAGCAGGGGCCGGTTCGCCCGTCTTCTTCAGGTGGCGGCAAAGGTGATAAGGGCGACTCCAGAAGTGCTGGCAAGGGCGGGGGAGCCGGGGGCGATGGTGCAGGGGGTGGCAGTGCGTCGCACAGCGATTCCTGGCAGGAGCCGCATCATTGAAAGTGGCGCATATTCCTTTACTGCAATGATCCGTGGTACAGGGGCGTTATATTCGGCTGGCAAGCCTGTTCAAGGCAGTTTGTAGGGGGGCAACTGTTTTGCAAGTTGGTTTTCGCACATTTAACCGTGCATGTGTAATACCGCCATGACTGTCTTTGTAGATGCGCTGTGGACAAGGTGAGAGGGCTGCGCCACGGGTATGTTATCGGGATACTGCAGGACGTTTGACTCTTCAGACGCCACCCGTCTGCCGGTGCAGTTAATAGCAAATGCGCTGTCTCGAGAGTTGATCTTTTGAACATTGCCCGGTCACCGCTCTTCAGGATAATCGCTATGAGTGAAGTTGAAGTACAAGATGTAAAGGCCTCTGGCTGGAACCAGTTGTCTTATTTTAAAGTGTTTGTAAATAATGACAGTCACTTGCAAAATTCGCGCTACCCGCTTCTTAATAATGGCAATCAACAATTACTTGTCACTGTGCGTCTGGCGGCCAAGGACGCATCGGGGAACTTCGTAACTGTAACGCCAGCGGATCTGGCCACGATCCGACTGATTGATTACGGCACTTCGGAAATCATCTATTTGGGTGAACAACTGCATCCATGGTGTACCACATTCACTAACCTGGGTTATGCGTGGGACAGGGGTTTCCTTGACTCCATTCGCAGCTTGCGGCTGGAGCAGCCCAAGCTGTTCGAACAGGCTGCTATTGACCCGCCTGCCTTGGATCAGGCCCTTGAGGGCGTACCGCTGCAGCACCATGAACAAGCGCAGCCAGGGTTGGAGTTGCACACGCAAAACCAGGCGCTCAGTCAATCCAGGGCCGACTACCAGACTGTCCAGTTTTATGTGCGAACCACGGCAACTACCTTGCGTCGACTGGCCGTTCGTATCAATAACAGTGACGGTACCGTATTTCGTACCAACTACAGTGAAGTGGGTGACGATACGGGAGAAGGTGATAAGCGCGGAAAATTCAATTCATCGTTTGAAGTCGAACCACTTACCTTTCCGCGCTTGCCATCGGAAAACTACGGCGATCGCCTCGCCAACGGCTATTTGAAAGATACCCCGATTGGCCATGGAGATTTTGCCGGAAAATTTCGTGCATTTGAACATCATGTCAATATTCGAATGCCCAACGGTCGCAGCCTGCCCATTAAAACGATAACCAATTACTCCTCTCAAAACGGCGTTGTCTGGGCGGCCCATGGCAGCGGAAAGTCCAAATGCACCGTCACCTACTTTGGCTTGCCTGGAAGTCAAGTGACCAGGTTGACGAACAAGCCCGAATATATCGGCATTATGAGAAACGGCCTGAGCAGGGAGTACACAGGGGTGTGGCTAACTTATTTAGGCCGACACATGGGCATTGAAGGTAAAATAAAATACCCTCGCGAGGGTGAAGTGGTGATTGGACAAGTCATTATGGAGGAGAACTTTTACTTCTACCAATCGGTGACTAACAATATAGAAGTGCCAAACCGAATGACCCACGATTTCAGCGTCATTGATATTTATGGTTCATCGCACAACCTTCGGGTCGGGCTGATTCCTGCCTTCAATTACCTGACGCTGGAACGCCGTTAGTCAACAGCTAACCACTGAAGGTGCGGATCGCCAAAAATCGATCTGCACTGGCGTGCGTCCAGTCGATACACACAAACGCTCAAGCCCTGGTTATCCAGGGCTTTTTATTGGGCAACAGGACATGACGACGCCAGAGACGACAGTGGCCCAGGTTCAGTGTTGCCGTTGCAGTTTACCTGGCGTCAGCCTCGGCCTGATCAGGTCAGTCCGTATTCAAGCGCGCATACAGGTCGAAGTTGCGTGGTGTTGCGCGGACCATGCGCAATGACCTCAACCTTCCTTCGAACTCGAATCCGCTGTTTATCAGCACCTGGGCTGAGCCGGGGTTGGTATCAAGCACAGTGCCTTGTACGCGCACCCATCCGTACTTTAAAAAAGACCATTGGGTTACCGCTGTACAGACAGCGCTGGCAATGCCTTTGCCCCAGAATTGCGGCGCAAGATCATAAGCCACTTCGGCCGTACGGTTCACTTGCGATATTGAATGAAAGCCAATGGTTCCAATCAGCTCGCCATTCAGTTCGTCAGTGATGGCCAGCCGTCTTGTGGAGGTGGCAAGAGTTGAGTCCATCTCGTCGAACATGGGTAACAGATCTTGCTCTGAGCTCAGGTTCCAGCTGGTATGTTGAACAACCGCTAGTTGTGAAAGGTATGCGTACCATTGCGGTATATCTGTCCTTTCCAGCTGGCGAAGCGAAACACCCGGGTATTGGACGGCAGGCGCCCTGGTAATTCTCATGTGCAGGGTCCGTTATCAGAACAGAAAATTGCTTGGGGCTCAGGCTACGCTCCGGGCAGTATGGGGCATTACTGGTATTACATTCAGCTATGCGGTCCTGTGCGGCACAACCACCGCGGCCTTACAAAAACAATTCAAAAAACCAGGTAGAGAACAATGAATAGAAGGTTTTATGGGTGTGTGATCCTGCTATCACTGCTAGGCGCTCAGAGCGCGGTCGCCAGAAGTTGGCAGGAGATCAAGCAAAGCGGCGAGCTGCGGGTCGGCGTTCCTGGCGATTATGCACCGCTGGCGTTTCACGACAAACAAGGTGATCTGGCCGGTTTTGATATTGATATGGCTAAGGCCCTTGGTCATGAACAGCAACTCAATGTCAGATTTGTGCTCAGCAGCTGGCCAACACTGTCTGCAGATCTGGCAGCAGACAAGTTCGATATCGCAATGGGCGGGATTACCGATACACCGGCCAGAAAAAGCCAGTTCGGGCTGTCTGCACCGGTGGTCAAAAATGGCAAGATCGCCATGACGCAGTGTGACAAAGTCGCTCAGTTTGCGTCATTGGATGCGATTGATCGCAAGGGCGTGCGGGTGACTGTCAACCCCGGCGGTACTAATCAGGAGTACGTCGACAAACATATCAAGGATGCCCAGATCGTCCGAGCCCAGGACAATATCGCCAGCTTGCAGGGGATTCGTAGTGGTCAGGCCGACATCATGTTTACCGACCTGATTGAAGGGGATTATTACCAGAGCCAGGAACCCGGTGTGTTCTGTGTTTCCACTCGCCAGATTCTGCCCGGAACCGCCAGCGATAAAGTTTATATGATGCACAAGGACAACCAGCATTTGCTGGATGCGGTGAATGCATTGTTGTCCGGTGAATCCAGAAACAGGCTGATCACTCAATGGAAAATGTCGGAGTAGCCATGAAGGCTGCCGCACAGACGCAGGCTATGACGTTTGTCAGGCCACAACGAGCAGGCAGCGCCTGGCGTATATAAAAACTACAGAAGGTCTTCGAATGTTCTCAACATTTGCGGTGCAGAGGCTTAGCGTCGGCTCGATCTACAAACTGTTTTTTATCGGGCTGGTCATTTCACTCGGGATCATCGGACTAGTCAGCGGGATCCTGGCTGTATTCGGTTTCGATACGGTCAACTGGAACGGGGAGCCTGTGCACGGGGTTGCCGGGATTATCGTAGGGCCCTTGGTTGGTCTGTTCCTGGCGCTGTTGTTCGGCACCCTTCTAGGCAGCGCTTGCGTGTGCGGTCTGTGGCTGTATTCGAAGTTTCGGCCTCTTACTCTGAGCGGTAAAAGCTTGGCTCAAGCAGCCAAAGATACTGCGGGGTCTGTCAGCCCGGGCAAGCCGCTGTAACTGTTATTGCCGGGCCGCCTGTCTGTGGAAACGATCGGCAAACAGGCGGCACGGGACTGCATTGAGTCACTCGGCAATTTCACTTTCGACCAGCCTGGCGAGCTGTATGAGCGAGTCCTGCCAGCCAAGGTAACAGGCCTCTGGCGGGATGACCCCGGGTATGCCTTCTTGAACCACGCTCAATTCGGTCCCGCAGGAAACCGCCCGCAGGGCTACCGTTGTGTGCATGACGCCCGGCAGGTTTGGATCATCGAAGCTGTCGCTGTAGCGAATCAGTTCATGGGGTACCAGTTCCAGGTATTGCCCGCCGAACGAGTGAGTTTCGCCCGTGCTGAAATTGCTGAACGACATTTTGTAACCCCCCCCCACTGTCGCATCCATGTGCTGGACCTTGCCGGTGTAGCCGTAGGGTGGCAGCCATCTGGCCAGGGCATCGGCTTCCAGGAAGGCCCGATAGACACGTTCGGGCGGGGCTTTGATGACGCGATGAAGTCGAACGGTATGTGTGGACATGATGACTCCTCAGATCAGTGGCGGGCCTTCAGACATGCACAGGTTCAGGTACTCAGCGGTCTGGCTTGTCATCACTGGGCCCGAGCGGGTGGATGTCTTGCCAGATGCTGTTTTTTGATAGCACCGAAACCCGCAGGCGTAAAGGCCGCTGCTTTGCCATGCCCATGGCTGGCCTGCGGCACAAGGGCGCGCGGATCACGGCATGGCTCAAAGGTTTGCCTGCGGCCAGCGCTGTTCCAGGTGTGCACTCAAGTAATCGATAAAGGCTTTGACCTTGGGCGTCATGGCGCTGCGGTCCTGGACACAGACGTAAATATCCAGCGGTTCGGTAGCGGACTCCCTTGGCCCATGACTGCTCTCAAGCAGGGGCACCAGTTGCCCGGACTCGATAAAGGGCGCCGCCACGAACTCCGCCAGCCGGGCTATGCCAGCACCATGGGCAGCCATTTGGGCCAGGGTGTCAATGTCGTCGCTCATGGCGGTCACATTGAGCGCCGCATAGTAATGTCCTGAGTCGCGAATAAATCCCCAGCGCAGGAAGCGGCCGTCCAGCGGGTAGCGAAAGCCCAGGCACGCATGCTGCTGGAGTTGCTCCGGCGAATCCGGCCGGCCGGCCCGTTCAAGATAGGAGGGGGCGGCGCAAACGATAAAGGGCACTGAGACAATCTTGCGCGCGATAATTCCTTCCTCCAGTTGCGGCTTGATCCTCAGGCTCATATCAATCCCGGCTTGAATATGATTGATCTTGCTATCGCTGGTGTTGAGCTCAAGGGTCAGGCGCGGGTGGCGGGCCGCGAAGCCTGCAACCAGCGGGGCCAGCACATGGCGCCCGAATGCAGCGGTAGAGGCAATGCATAGCCGGCCCTGAAGTTCGGCATGGGGCTCACTGATTGCCGATTGGGCGGCCTCCAGGTCTGCAACGATACGCTGCACTTTGGCGTAGTAGATGGCTCCGCTTTCGGTTAACGCCATGCTGCGCGTAGTGCGCTGCAGCAGGCGGGTGCCCAGGTGCTCCTCAAGGCGATTGAGGGTCTGGCTGACGGCTGCGGCACTGAGCCCCAGGTTTTTCGCCGCTCCCACGATGGAGCCTGTTTCAACCACCTTGGTAAAGCTGGCGATGGCCGCAAGAAGATTCATGGCTAATCCTGAAAGAAGGGCTATTCGTAAGTTTTACTTTATAAAGTAAGCGGAAATTACCGTCTAGTTGCGCACTTTTGTTCTTGATATGGTGCGTTTCCCCAAAGAAACCGTGTTTAAAAGGGCTGGACATGAATTCAAAGACTTCTGCAAATATCCGTTTTTACAATCGATTGAAGCTCTCGGCCGCCATGGCTCCCTATGTATTTGCGTTTTATATGGCGGCAATCATGGCCTTTCTCATGTCATTGGTGATCACGGCGGCCAACTCCGGGATTAATGAGGATTATCTAAGCAATGCCCTGAGCGCCTATCGATTGGCCATGCCGGTGGCATTCCTGTGCATTCTTGTGGTTCGCCCCATTGTGATCAGGTTAGTGGCTGTCACCGTCCACCGGCATCCCTAGGGATGCTTGCCCTGCATGGCGCACAAATAAAGCGCGTGCGCGCACAAAATCGGGCAAATAAGTAACAAGTTACATTCCCCGGAGCCTCCCTTCGCTCATCCTTGTTTCCCCCGATCCCTTGTAAACCGGCGTTTTCAGTCACTGCGCAGCGTCTGGCACAGGTTTTGCTTAGTCTGATATTCATCTGATATATCAGATGAATATCAGGAGTGAAAATGCCGAAATCCATTGATGTTTCCAGCCATCTGCAGTCCACGCCGCCGCTCATCAAGAGCGCCGCCCAACTGCGGGAGCTGGCGTATGCGCAAATAAAGCAGCGGATCATCAGCTGCGAGTTCCGCCCTGGCGACGCCATCAACGAGGCGCAACTGGCAGCGCTGCTGGGGCTTGGCCGAACGCCGATCCACCAGGCGCTGCATCGCCTTGAAGTAGAAGGCATGGTCACGATCATGCCGCGCAAGGGGGTGATGGTGACCGCGCTGTCACTTAACGATGTGCTGGATATGATCGAGGTGCGTGTTTCCAACGAGCAGCTGTGTATCAAGCTGGCGGTGGAACGTGCCCACGACACTGATATCAAGGCCATGCGCGACATTCTGGAGCGCACCCCTCAATTGCTGGCGGACCACGACGTGACCGGGCTCATGACGCTGGATCTGCAATTTCATATGTCGATTTCAGCCGCCGCACACAATCGCGTCCTGGCTGAACTGCTGCGCAACCTGCACGAAAAGCAGGCACGTTTCTGGTACCTGACGCTGTCGGAAAACCACCACAGCCAGCGCATCTATGACGAGCACATGCACATTCTCGAGGCGGTGGAACAGCGAGACGGCGATGCCGCTGTCGCGGCGATCCATCACCACATCGACGACTTCCGTCGCGCCATCATGCGCACCCTTTAATTATCGATCCGGAGCACTCTTTCATGACTCAATTGACTTTCCACGTCGTCGGCCAAGGTGAGCACCAGGCCAGCATCAAGCATTTGATCATTGCCGGCTGGGCAGGGCGTAACAGTGAAGCGGTGGAACACCATATTGCCGAACTGGAAGCTCTTGGCGTGCGCCGTCCTACGCAGATCCCGTGTTTCTACCGGGTTTCGGCCAGCCTGCTGAACACCGCGCAGAGCATCCAGGTGCCGGGCAAGGACTCTTCCGGCGAGACCGAGTTTGTATTGATTCCAAGTGAGGAGGGGCTGTTGATCGGCCTGGGCTCGGATCACACCGATCGCAAGGTTGAAAGCTACGACGTCACGGTGTCGAAACAGATGTGCGACAAGCCGATTGCGCAGCAGGTCTGGCGCTTTGCCGAAGTTGAGGCGCATTGGGATCAACTGGTAATGCGTACCTGGCGGGTGCGTGATGGCGAACGTGCGCTGTATCAGCAAGGCCCGGTGACCAATTTGCTGGCGCCGCAAACCCTGTTGGGAAAACTCAACAGCGCCGGCGCATTGCCAGCGGATACCGCGATGTTCTGCGGCACCCAATCGGTGATTGGCGAACTGGGTTATGGCGAAGCCTTTGAAATGGAATTGTTCGACCCCGTCCTTAACCGCAGCCTGCGTCACCAGTACGGTGTCGAGTCGCTGCCTGTGGCGGAGTGAACAGACAATGAAAGATATTGCACAGCTCGCCCGGGACCTGGCTGAGGGTCGTACCACCAGCGAGGCGCTGGTCAAACAGGCATTGGCCCGCATTGAGGCACATCGCGAGGCAGGCGGAGTGGCCTATATCAGCGTTGATGCCCGCAGCGCCTTGCTGGCGGCCCGTGCCAGCGACCTGGCGCGGTCTTCGGGCTATGTGCCGTCCGCCCTGGCCGGCCTGCCGGTTTCGATCAAGGACCTGTTCGATGTGGCCGGGCAGATCACGGCCAGCGGCTCCAGTCTGCTGGCCGAGGCACCGGCGGCCAGTCGCGATGCAGTGGTCGTGGAGCGGTTGAGAGCGGCGGGGGCTATTGTGCTGGGTCGAACCAATATGAGTGAGTTTGCATTTTCCGGTCTCGGACTGAATCCTCACTACGGCACACCGCTGACCCCATGTGCAGAACAGCGCATTGCCGGTGGCTCCAGCTCCGGCGCCGCGGTCAGTGTGGCGCTCGAGATGGCGGTCGCGGGGCTGGGCACCGATACCGGCGGCTCGATCAGGATTCCGGCGGCCTTCTGCAATCTGACCGGGTTCAAACCCAGTGCCAGTCGCGTCCCGCTAACCGGTACCTTCCCCCTGGCGCCGAGCCTGGATTCCATTGGTGCTCTGACCCGCAGTGTCGCCGACAGCATCCTGCTGGACCGGATTCTCTCGGGGGAGCAACTCGCTACCCCCATGCCGTCCCTGGCCGGTCTGCGTCTGGCGGTGACCCGGGATTTCGTCCTCGATCAGCTGGATGAGACCGTGGCTGTGGCTTTCGAACGCAGTTTGGGCCTGCTCGCCGAGGCCGGGGCCAGCATCCGCTGGTTTGATTTTCCCGAGCTGCACCAGTTGCCCCGTATCAACGCTGCCGGCGGACTGACTGCCGCCGAAGCCTGGCACGGCCATCGCCAGTGGCTGGAAGGCGACGACGCACAGCAGTACGACGCCCGTGTCGCCCAGCGCATTCGGCGCGGTGCGGCCATTGGTGCAGCTGATTACCTGGATACCCAGGCCGAACGCCAGCGCTTGATTGCCATCGCCCGGGAGCGTCTGGGCGATGCCGATGCCTGGCTGATGCCCAGTGTCGCCGTGGTACCGCCGAAGCTGGCAGACCTTGCCACGGACGAAAGCTTTTTCGCCGCCAATGGCCTGGTGCTGCGCAATACCAGTGTGATCAATTTTCTCGACGGTTGCGCCTTGAGTTTGCCCTGTCAGCTGGCTGAAGAGTTGCCGGTGGGGCTATCAATCGCGGGACTGCACGGGCAGGACGCACGGGTGCTGCAAGTGTCGCGCGCGGTTGAGGCTCTGTTGCGGGGAGTCGCCTGATGCCTTGCCCGTAACTGGAGGGCAGGCCCGGCCTGCCTGATTTTTAATACTGCTTTGCTCCCGGAACGCCACGGCCAACCACCGTGCGCCGACGCTCGCCTGAAAATCGGCAGCGGCGGCTCACTGCGCAACGTATTGACGAGATGACTTATGAACCGAAGCAACCCAAGTACAACAATGGCTTCAGAGCTTGACCTCGACCCGGTAGCGGCCGAAGTCAGTGCTGTCTATCGAAAGATCGCCTGGCGCCTGTTGCCGTTTTTAGTGTTTCTCTTCGTGCTGGCCTGGATCGACCGGGTGAATGTCGGCTTCGCCAAACTCTCCATGTTGCAGGACCTGGGCTTCAGTGAGGCGGTTTACGGCCTGGGAGCGGGGATTTTCTTTATCGGCTACTTCTTTTTTGAAGTGCCGAGCAATCTGCTTCTGGAAAAAATCGGTGCCCGCCGCACCCTGGCGCGCATCACCATCATGTGGGGCCTGACGTCCATTGCCATGGCCTATGTTGAAAGTGCCTGGTCCTTCTATGTGTTGCGGTTTTTGCTGGGGGCCTTTGAAGCGGGTTTCTTTCCGGGTGTGGTGTTGTACCTCACTTACTGGTTTCCAGCGGCCCAGCGGGCCAAGATCAACGGCATGTTCATGACCTCTTTCGCAATTGCCGGGGTCGTCGGCGGGCCATTGGCCGGTTTCATCATGAGTCGCATGGTGGGTGTCGGCAGTCTGGCCAACTGGCAATGGCTGTTTATCCTGGAAGGTATTCCGTCGGTTATCGCCGGCTTCCTGGTGCTGCGCTATCTTCCGGAAAAACCGGCGAATGCCAAGTGGCTCACGGCGGCACAGCGCAAAATGGTGTCCGCTACCATTGCCCGCGAGGACAGCGCGCCGGGTAAACACAGCGACCTGCGGACTCTGTTGCGTTATCCCAAATTGTGGTTGTGTGCACTGGTCTACTTCTGCCTGGTGAGCGGTAACGCAACCATTGCGTTCTGGACTCCATCGGTCATCAAGTCCCTGGGTGTGAATGACACCATGAACATCGGGCTGCTTTCCTCAATCCCTTTT
Source organism: Pseudomonas paraversuta (assembly GCF_904067025.1). NCBI lineage: Bacteria > Pseudomonadati > Pseudomonadota > Gammaproteobacteria > Pseudomonadales > Pseudomonadaceae > Pseudomonas > Pseudomonas paraversuta. The sequence goes on along the minus strand of NZ_CAJFDA010000001.1, from coordinate 2,697,992 downwards.
ATTTTGGGGACTGTGGCGATGCTGTGGAACGGCTTCCATTCTGACAAGAGCGCCGAACGCCGCATCCATTGCGCCATGGCTGCGATCCTGGCGGGGCTGGGATTGATCTGCACCGGCCTGTTTATCGGTAACGCAGTACTGGCACTTATCGCCTTGACCGTTGCAGCCATGGGCATTCTTGCGGCTTTTCCGGTGTTCTGGTCAATTCCGGGGGCATTTCTGGCAGGTACTGCAGCAGCAGGGGGCATCGCCCTGATCAACTGCATCGGCAATCTGGCAGGGTTCGTCGCGCCTTATATGATCGGCTGGCTTAAAACCCAGACCGGTAGCCTGGCGGCAGGCCTGTATATGGTGGCCGGTTTTGAAATATTGGCGGGGGTATTACTGCTGCTGTTTTTCAAAGGTATAAAAGTCAGTAAAGTTTAATGTTACTTAATGGCAGAGCCGGCCATGGATAAGGGCGGTGAATATTTAAAAACTGTCACCGAGTATTCAACTTCCGGTGCCACTGCATGCCTTTTTCGAAGCCGCGACTCACCCGAATAATATTATCCGGGCGAGTCGCCACTGCTCAGTTCATGGCGCAGGGTCGCTGCCTGATACCGATACTGCTAGGCTGCCGGGTTCAGGCACGGCATGGAGCCGTTTCAAGGATTGAATATGCAGATCAAGAACAAGTGTCACTTTGCCCTCATCAGTATGGTTTTCGCCGCCGCTACCCTGACGGGCTGCGCCCATAGCCCACCCTTCAGCGGCCAGTCGGTCACTGACCCCGTCCTGCGCAAGGATGTGCTGGTGAATGTGCAGGGCCTGTTCTCGGCAATGACCCACTGCAGGTCCATCAGCAATGTGGACACCACGATTGCCAGTGTTGAGCAATCGCCCACCGGGTCAATCAGCAAAGCGGTTGAAACCTGGCAGGTGTCCGGCTGTGGCACCAGCAAGACTTACAAGATTGAACTCAGGTCCGACGCCAGGGGCGAAACCGATTTCTCGGTGTCGTCCAAAGGCTAGAGGCGACAGACCGCATGCTTAACCCGGGGCTTTATGACCTGCGGCAAGGGTGTATGGAGAAAAGGCTGCTTAACTGCATCGGACGACTTTGGGGGCTGGCGCTTGAGTCACATCAACGCCAGTTGCTGTTGTTTTTTGATCTGACTAAGGAAAGCCCATATGAAAGCGCTCACCTATCAGGGGCCAGGCGAAAAAGCCTGGTCTGATATCGCCAAACCGGTCATCGACAAGCCGACCGATGCCATAGTCCGTATTTTGCACACCACTATCTGTGGCACCGATCTGCACATCCTCAAGGGCGACGTACCCGAGGTCACCAAAGGTACGGTGCTGGGCCATGAAGGGGTCGGAGTGGTCGAGGCCGTAGGGCCGGCAATTCGCAACTTCAAGCCCGGTGATCATGTGCTGATTTCATGCATCACCTCATGCGGCAGTTGCCCCAACTGCCGGCGGCAGATGTACTCCCATTGCGCTGACGGCGGCTGGATTCTGGGCCATACGATTGACGGTACCCAGGCCGAATATGTGCGTATTCCCCATGCCGACAACAGCCTGTACCCGGTGCCCGCCGGCGCGGATGAAGAAGCGCTGGTGATGCTCAGCGACATTTTGCCTACCGGCTTCGAGATCGGCGTACTCGCCGGCAAGGTCAAGCCGGGTGACAGTGTGGTGATAGTCGGGGCGGGCCCTGTGGGCATGGCCGCCTTGCTGACGGCGCAATTTTACTCGCCCGCCTTGCTGATCATGGTTGATGGCGACACCAATCGTCTTGAAGTTGCGCAGCGTTTTGGCGCTACCCATGTGATTGATATCAACACGCAGAATGCCGTTGAACGCATCTTCGAGTTGACCCAGGGGGTAGGGGTGGATGTGGCGATTGAGGCGGTGGGCATCCCGGCATCCTTCGATACCTGCCAGTCGGTTGTAGCCCCTGGAGGCAGCATTGCCAACGTGGGGGTGCATGGCAAAAGTGTTGAGCTGCACCTGGAAAAACTCTGGATCCAGAACGTCACCATTTCGACCGGGCTGGTCAATACCAACACCACGCCCATGCTCATGAAAACGGTGCAGTCCGGCAAGGTAGATGCCGGCCAGCTGATTACCCACCGATTCGCACTCAACGACATTCTTCAGGCTTATGAGGTGTTCGGCAATGCGGCAAAGGAGAAGGCAATGAAGGTCATTCTTTCTCAATAAACGGCCCGCCATAGCCAATTCAGCAGGCATTCTTACCCAGTGTCGGGAGCCTGCGAAACTTGGACCTTAGTTGCTGAAGGTACTGAACGGATAACGCGATATCCGTTCAGGTTTAGTGTGTCTTTTAAATGTAAAACCCTGGTGTTTCAGGCGCTTAAAGAATAAATAAGTTGTAGTGATTTTTTGACAGCTAATGCATTCACTACTATGTTCTTGGCGGCAGGTAGAAACACATCAACTCTTTTTGATAATAGGGAAATATTCATATGAAGAAGCACATTCTGCTGTTGAGCGCTGTCAGTCTTGTCGCACTGTCGGGCCTGGCACAAGCTGATGCCAAGCAGCCTGTTGCGCAATGGACGTGCGCGGATTTCCTGGCGGTTGATGAAACCTATCAGCCGATCGCCGTTGGTCTGGGTGAAGCAGTGAACAAGAAAGGTCAGGTTGAGGATGCTGTTCTGGACGTGGACGGCGTTGCCAAAATCACCCCGCTGGTAATCACTGCCTGCAAGGAAACGCCGAAAGAATCCTTCGTGCAAAAAATCAAGTCCGAGTGGGCCAAAGTCAAAAAAGACGTGTAATGCGCCAGGCCTGTACTTCACAAGAGTACAGGCTTACCCCCTCTGTTCCTGCCTGAGCCCGTTCGTGGCGAAAAACCTTTTCCAGCCTTGTGAATTTCTCGCCCCATCTATCCTCTACATCAAAAGCAGAGCTGCCTTGGCGGTCTGAAGGCCGTAGTAGACTAGGTTCGCGTTATTTTTAATTGGCGGGGGGTAACTTATGTTAATCAGGTCACTGGCCGAACTTGATCGCATTCGTGACGAGTGCAAATCCATGGTCACCAAACGCTCGGCCGTATCGGCAGGCGCCGCGGCCATCCCTATTCCCGGGCTCGACATAGGCACTGATGTGGCGTTGCTGGTGGAAATGCTGCCGGCGATCAACAGCAAGTTCGGACTGACCCCGCAACAGATCGAGCGGCTGGACTCGCGGTCCAGGCGCCTGATTGTGGTGGCGGTTTCCGGGATCGGCAGTGAAGTCATCGGTAAATTCATCAGCCGGACACTGGTCATGTCCTTGGTACGCAAGATGGGCACCAAGGTGGCGACCAAGTCGGTGATCCGCTTCGTGCCGTTTGTGGGGCAGGCGGTCGCCGCAACCATCAGTTTTGGGGTGATGAAAATGGTCGGCAACGGCCATATCGAGGATTGCTATCAGGTCTGCCGTCAGGCGTTGCTGGAGGAGGCCCGGGAATCAGTGGTCATCGAGATCGGTCCTGAAGACTGAGCCTGCCAGTGAACGGCCCCGCACAGGAGCCATGTGATGAAAAACCATGGGGGCGAAGATGAATATTATCCGGTCCAGCTATCTATGCTTGCTCCTGGGAGCTGCACTTGTCGCCCAGGCGCAGGCCGGCACCTCTTTGACTTCAGAGTCCGGGCGGGTGGCGCAAAACACCCTGAGCCCCAATTCTGCGCCTGCAGACAATACGCTGCGACGCATCAATCCTAACAGCCGACAGGGCACGATCCCCGCAACGCCAGCGGTACGAAGCCCGTCGACGGCCCCTGTGATACGCCAGCCGTCCATTGAGAACGGGCAAATCGGCAATGGCTACCCGCGTAGCCAGCCCCCACCCCGGACCATCAAGCCAACGGCGCCATCGCTTCAGCCGCGGGACAATCGTTAATCGAACAAGGATCAGCCAATGTTGAGAAAAACCCTGGCCACGCTGTGCGCCACCTCGCTGCTCAATGTGGCTGTCATGGCCCATGCCGATGCCCAGCGCACCTTTGCCTCCGAGTCCGGAACAGTCACTGCAACGCCAGTTGTCGAAGGTCTTGTACATCCTTGGGCCCTGGCCTTTCTCCCGGAAAAGCAGGGCATGCTGGTTACCGAACTTCCGGGCAACCTGCGGGTGGTGAGCCCGTCCGGCAAACTGTCTGCCCCGCTTTCCGGTGTTCCCCAGGTATGGGCCAAAGGGCAGGGCGGCCTGCTGGATGTGGTGCTGTCGCCGAGTTTTGTCGAGGATCGCCTGGTGTACCTGTCCTACGCCGAAGGGGGTGGTGAGGACGGCAAAGCGGGGACCACGGTTGGACGCGGGCGCTTGTCGGATGATCTGACCAAACTCAGCAACTTTGAGGTGATCTTTCGTCAGGAGCCCAAACTGTCAACCGGCAACCATTTCGGCTCACGTCTGGTGTTTGACCGTGATGGCTATTTATTTATTGCCCTTGGCGAAAATAATCAGCGACCGACTGCCCAGGACCTCGACAAGCTGCAGGGCAAAGTGGTGCGCATATACCCTGACGGTCGAATCCCGCCCGACAACCCTTTTGTGGGCCAGCAAGGGGTACGCCCGGAAATCTGGTCATTTGGCCATCGCAATCAGCAGGGTGCCACCCTTAACCCCTGGACCGGGACACTCTGGAGCCATGAGCATGGCCCCAAAGGCGGCGACGAAATCAACCTGATCGAGCGCGGCAAGAACTATGGCTGGCCACTGGCGACCCATGGCATTGACTATTCTTCGCAGCCCATCTCTGAAGCCGGGGGCAAAACAGCCGAAGGAACCACAGGCCCCCATCATGTGTGGGAGAAGTCTCCGGGCATTAGCGGGATGGCGTTCTACGATGGGGAGCGCTTCAAGCCCTGGCAGCACAACCTGTTTATCGGCGCGCTGGCCGATAAAGACCTGATCCGGCTACAGCTTGATGGTGACAAGGTGGTGCATGAAGAGCGCTTGTTGGGCGGTCTGAACGCGCGTATCCGGGACGTGCGCCAGGGCCCGGACGGTTATTTGTATGTCTTGACCGATGAAAGCAACGGCGCGTTGTATCGCGTCGGCTTGCAATAGTCAGCAGAGCCATAGTCGCTGGCGAGGAACGAAGGCTGCGATCGAGCCCGCAGGGCTCGCGCATTTAAAGATGCCTGTCGCAGCCGTCGCTCCCTGCCAGGGTTATTGATTGTTTACTCGCTGACCGCCTGCTTGATCTGCTTGGAGGCCGACCAGATCCGGTAACGCACTTCTATGTCCTTGGGCACGTAGACCACGATCGGCAACTTGCTGTTATAGCGCAGCATGAAGCCATCGCCGACCACGGGGACAAATTCGGGGTGCGACTTGCCTTCAGGGCAGGCCATCATCGTGCTCATCGGCCCGCTGACCTTGTTCAGGCGATACATCGGATAGCCCCAGCCCTTGAGGGTTTTTTCTTCCAGCTTGCCGCCCAGACGCTGCTGGTTGCAGTCCACCTGCAGGGTCTTGCCGGCAATGATCTGGACTTTGTAGTCGTCCTCATTCTTTTGCTTGGGCAGGTGAATGACTTGTCGGCTATAGCCCGCTTCGGCTTTAGGGTAGGGCGCCACATCCTCAAGTTTGGCGGCGTTGGCGACGCTGCACAGCGTACTCAGCGAAAGGGCCAGGGCCGCGCTGATCAAGAGTGGTTTCATGCTGCTTCCTTATTTCAGAACAGAAAAATGTCGTTCAGGTGAATCTATGGGCTGTATCTGACAACTAAAAGGCTATTTAAGTGCAAAACAGATGCACTTGCAGGGATAGATTGCTTCGCGCCAGTGTCGAACTGCCAGTAAACTGCCTTTTTTCCTCTGAATCATTTATTTCCCGAGGTTTTGCATGACTCTCAGTCCTCTTGCGGGCAAACCGGCTCCTGCGAAATTGCTGGTCGATATTGCGCGACTGGTGACCGCTTATTACACCGGTCAACCTGATGCAGCGATCGCCACCCAGCGTGTGGCCTTTGGTACTTCCGGTCACCGCGGCAGTTCGTTTGAGCTGAGTTTCAATGAGTGGCATGTATTGGCCATCAGCCAGGCCATTTGCCTGTACCGGCAAATGAAAGGCATCAATGGTCCGCTGTTTGTCGGCATCGACACCCATGCACTGTCGACGCCTGCTGGTGCCAGTGCGCTGGAAGTGTTTGCCGCCAATGGCGTCGAAACCATGATCGCCGCCAATGACGAATACACCCCGACGCCGGCCATTTCCCACGCCATTATTTGCTACAACCGCGGTCGGACTTCAGGCCTGGCCGATGGTGTGGTTATTACACCGTCGCACAACCCGCCTGAAAGCGGCGGTTTCAAGTACAACCCGCCTAACGGCGGCCCGGCCGATACCGATGTCACCAAGTGGATCGAGGCCAAGGCCAACGAGTTACTGGCAGCCAGGCTGGCGGGTGTCAAACGCATCAGCTACGAACAGGCCTTGAAGGCCGGCACCACCCATCGTCACGACTACCTGAATACCTATGTCGCCGATCTGAAGAACGTGATCGACATGGATACCCTGCGCGGCGCCAACCTGCGTCTTGGCGTGGACCCATTGGGCGGCGCGGGCGTGAACTACTGGCCGGCGATCGGCGAGCACTACGGCTTGAACCTGGAAGTGGTGAACACCTCGGTAGATCCAACCTTCCGCTTCATGTGTGTGGACTGGGACGGGCGCATCCGCATGGACCCGTCCTCCAGCTATGCCATGCAGGGGTTGATTGGCCTTAAAGAGCGTTTCGACGTGGCTTTTGCCTGCGACCCCGACCATGACCGCCACGGCATTGTTACCCCTTCAGGCGGTCTGTTGGCCCCCAACAACTACCTGGCAGTGTCCATCGACTATCTGTTCCAGAACCGTCCGCACTGGCGTGCAGACGCAGCCGTTGGCAAGACCGTTGTCAGCAGCGGGCTGATTGACCGGGTTGCTGCCCGTCTGGGCCGCCGCCTGTACGAAGTGCCGGTGGGCTTCAAGTGGTTTGCCGATGGCCTGTTTGAAGGCTCGCTGGGCTTTGGTGGCGAAGAAAGCGCCGGGGCTTCATTCCTGCGCCTGGACGGCAGTGTCTGGTCGACAGACAAGGACGGCCTGATTCCTTCGCTGCTGGCCGCAGAAATGACGGCCCGTACCGGTCGTGATCCTTCGCAGCTGTATCAGCAAATGACCGAAGACCTGGGCCTGCCGTTCTCGACCCGGGTCGATGCCAAGGCTACCCCGCAACAGAAAGCCCTGCTTGGCAAGCTGTCGCCGGAGCAAGTCAAATCCACAAGCCTGGCCGGCGAAGACATTACCGGGATTCTCAGTCATGCGCCCGGTAACGATCAGGCAATTGGCGGACTCAAGGTGATGACTAAAAACGGCTGGTTTGCGGCACGCCCTTCTGGCACTGAAGACATTTACAAAATCTACGCCGAGAGCTTTATCGGTGACGAGCACCTGAGCCGTCTGGTAGAAGAAGCCCAGGTGTTGGTGGATACCGCGATCGCCTGATAGCGGACTCAAAAAAAAGCCTGGCCCCCGCAAGAGGGCCAGGCTTTTTTGCAGCTGTTTGATTAACTCAGGCCGCGGTTTGCAGTGTCACCACTTGCTGCATCTGATCGTTGCAGTTTCTGGCTTCCTTGAGCATTGCTTCGAAAGGGCCGCTCATGATGTCGTCATGGCTCAGCCAGCGTTGCTTTTGTGTCAGGCGGTACTGGTATCGGTAATGGCCCTCGACCTGTTTGCCATTGAGGTCCATGTCGAACCAGGGCGAGCGAACGGTGCAGCTCTTGATGTTCTGCGCAACCTGTAGCCCTGACAGGGTGATCTCGTAGTCCATGGTTTCAGGATCTTCCAGATACAAGTCGGCCTTTTGCCCGGTGCGGCGGTAATTGACCAAATCATCCCAACGTTCAGTCATGAAGGCGGGCTGGTACACGCTTTGGCCCGAGAGTGTCTTCAATGGGCGCAGGTCGGTCAGTTCGGCCTTGACCTGATACTTGTGGGGTACCACAAACCCGGTGGCTGAGCGTGTGATCGTGCAATCGGTCTGTTCCTTGCTGAACCGGTCGCAAAGGTCCTGGTCGGTACCAGAAATACCCGACTGGTTATCGGCCACACTCAGTCTCATCAGGCGCATCTGGCTCATTTCGATGTCGGCGCTGGTGCGCGCGGTGCCATCAGGGTTGAAGTGTTCCTGTTTCCGTACCAGGGTGCTGACAACAGGTTCTTCTTGCGGGATATGTTCCCGGCGAACTGCGCCTTGCGGGTCTATCACCAGTGCCCAGCGATCCTGAATATCCGGCATGGAGCGCCCCGGCGAGAACACCGGATTGGTCGGGTCGAGCCACCAGACTTTACCGTTGACCCGCGCCCGTACGATGGCGTGGTTGGGTGCTGAGGTGCCCGGCAGCAACAACCCCAGGCTCATGTTGCCACGGCTGACCCAGGTGGTCTGCGCGTCGATGCCGCTTGCGTTGAGCATGGCTGTGAGCAGTACCGCCAGGTCTTTGCAGTCGCCATAGCCGCGGTCTTCGATTTCAGCGAGGGTGAAAGGCACATAGCCCCGATCGCTGGCTCGCCAGTCGCCCAGATAACGATAGTTATCGTGGATATGCTGCATCAGGCCCGATACCTGTTGCTCCGGCGGCAAGCCTTTAAGGCCGGCCACTGCCCTGGCACTGATGGCAGGCAGTCTGGCTGCGGTAATTTCGGTGTAGCGCCGGGCAAAATCGCCGAAGTAATCCTGCAAGCTGCTCGAACTGCCCAGTTCAACCCTTGGCAGCTGGCGAATATAAGCGTTGCCGGCTTCATTGACATAATTCACGAAGCGCGGTGCCTTCTGTTCAATGACCAGGCTTTTGTTGTCGGCCGACGGAGTAAAGCTGAAGTCTTCCATCATTTCGCTGCGCCACACGATTGGCTTTTCAGCGCTGAAGCTGTTTTTAAAACGGTCCATACGCACCGCATTGGGGGGGAACATCAGCACATAGTGAAACTCATGACTCAGCGGCTTGGCTGCTATGTGTTCGCGCAGGGTATAGCTCACCATCGTGCCGATTCGCAGGTTGGGGAAGGCGATCGAGGTTTGCTTCAAGCGTAAAAAACCCTGGTCCGGGTTCGGTGCCATCCGGGTGTCGATTTGTGTGTCAGCCAGTGCCACCGGTTTGGCGCCCGGTTGGGTCGATTCGGCCTTGATTATTTCCAGGCGGTCAGACTCCGGGAAGCTGAAGTCGATACGCGAAATCATTTCGCGACCGTTATTGGTGAGGATGGTGTAGCTATAGGTTGAGGTGCAGTCGTAGCTGGTGTCCGCGTTGAAGTGACAGGATCTGTCCGATTCACCGGCCAGAGCGGCCTCGGATACGGGTTGAAAGGCCGCTGAAGCGGGCAGGGTGAAAATCCCCAGGGTGGCGCAAATCAAGGATTTGCTGAAAGAAAAGCGGTGCATGGGCGCCTCAATTAGTCCTTTAAAAAAGCACCCGGCCACGCATTTGTTGGTTTATTGAAGCCGAGGCAGGGTGCAGATGAAGTGGATAATGATAATCGATAGCATCCATATTTTCCATATGCACAGCCGCCATGCGCTCCTGTAAGCCCCGTAATAGAGCGGTTTAAACGGTCTCTTCGGTTTGGCTGGCCTGGCAGACATCGACCCATTGGGCATTGACCAGTTCGGCCATTCGATCGGGGCTGATACGCACAGCGGTGTGGGTAGCGCCGGCTGCAGGCATCACTTCAGTGAAGGCTTTAAGGGAAATGTCGCAATATACCGCCAGATCGGTCGCCAGCCCGAACGGGCAAACGCCGCCAACGGGGTGACTGGTCAGGGCCACGACAGTATCGGCATCAAGCATCTTGGCTTTGCTGCCCAGGGCATTCTTGATTTTTTTGTTATCGATACGCGCATCGCCACGGGCAACCAGCAGCACATTGCGTTCACCGACACGAAAGGCCAGGGTCTTGGCGATCTGGCCGGGCTCAACGCCGTGGGCTTGGGCAGCCAGAGCTACGGTAGCGGTACTGGTGGCCAGCTCAATGATGTGCAGGTCGGGTGCTTTGGCGAGGAAAAATGCGCGGACAGATTCAAGACTCATCAGGCTTAGCTCTCTGGGTAAATGCCTGAATCTAGAGAAGCCGGTGACGCACTGTCAATGCGCCACCGGTGATGGGGTCAGATGTCCAGCACGATCTTGCCAAAATGCTGGTTGGTTTCCTGGTACTTGAACGCCTCGACAATCTCGCTCAGCGGGAAGTGCCGGTCGATGACCGGGCGCATGCCGCTGGCATTGATCGCCCGTACCATGTCCTGCTGCTGGCTGCGGCTTCCTACCAGTACCCCTTGCAGACGCACTTGCTTGATCAGTGCCGGGACAAAGTTCATGGCGCCGCTGGTGCCGCTCAAAATACCGATGATCGAGATATGCCCGGCCACGCGAATGGCGATCATCGACTGTTCAAGGGTCTCCGGACCGCCGACTTCGATGATGTGGTCCACCCCGCGGCCGCCGGTGAGCTCACGGGCTGTCTCGCCCCAGGCAGTGTCCTTGCGGTAGTTGATGACGTGGTCAGCGCCCAGTGCTTTGAGACGCTCGAGTTTTTCATCGCTGGAAGAGGTCGCGATCACGGTGGCGCCGGCCATTTTGGCGAATTGCAGGGCGAAAATCGAAACCCCGCCCGTGCCCTGGACCAGCACCGTGTCGCCGGGCTTGAGCGAGTCATCGGCCATCAAGGCGCGCCATGCGGTCAGACCTGCGGTGGTCAGGGTAGAGGCCTGGGCGTGGCTGTAGCCGGTGGGGGCGAGGGTAAACGAGGTGGCCTTGGCTGTGACTTGCTCACGGGCATAACCATCGATGCCATCACCGGGTACGCTGACAAAGCCCTCAACCAGCGGAGTGCCGTCGATCCACTCCGGGAAGAAAGTACTGACCACCGAATCGCCGACCTTGAACTCGCTGACCGCACTGCCGACGGCAATCACTTCACCGGCGCCATCCGCCATGGGAATACGTTTTTGACTCGGTCCCCACATGCCGCTTACCACGGCGAAGTCGTGATAGTTCAGGGAGTTGGCATGTAAACGTACAGTGATTTCACCACTGTCAGGTGCGCGTGCTTCGCTGCTGCCAACGACCACATTTGGATAACCGCCGCCGGGTTCAACGAAGATAGTTTTAATGCTCACGGGATGTCCTCAAGTTTTTACATTACGCAAAATAACGAAATGATCGGTTAAAAATTACAACTCGACTTTCAGCCTAGCCGCAAAGTCATCTATCGCCTGCTCATTGCGCCGGTAGTACGTCCACTTGCCGATGCGTGTGGTGAGGACAAAGCCTGCACGCTGCAAGATGGCCAGGTGCGCCGAAGCAGTGGAAGGGGAAAGACCGGCCTTGTGCTGCAAATGGGTCACGCACACGCCGATTGCAGGATCGCCATGATCCTGGCGCGGGAAATTGCTGAGCGGGTCTTTGAGCCACTCCATCATTTGCATGCGAGTGTCATTACCCAGGGCTTTGAGCTGTTCAAGAATCATGGTCGGCGATGTTACGCTTTTTTACGAAATGTACAACCGGAGCCTATGCGCCATGGATGCAGTTACTGCCTGCGACAACAGGCCGCAGGCCGGCCGGATGTTTTGCAATTGCAGGGTCAATCCTGTATTTGTTGCGCCATTGAGCCTTGGCCAAGGCTCGTCTGTCTATGAACCTGCCCATCAGGAACCATGATGCCTAACCAGTTCCCTTCTGTTCGTCCCCGCCGCCTGCGCCGCTCGCAAACCCTGCGCGACATGTTTCAGGAAACCGAATTCAGCCTTAACGACCTGGTGCTGCCGATTTTTGTCGAAGAAGAAATCGACGACTTCGTACCTATCACCAGCATGCCGGGTGTGATGCGTATTCCCGAGTCCAAACTGGCCGGCGAAATCGAACGCTATGCCCGTGCAGGGATCAAGTCGGTGATGGCATTTGGCGTGTCGCACCATCTGGATGCCACAGGTAGCGATTCATGGCGTGAAGACGGTCTGGTGTCGCGCATGGCCCGTATCTGCAAGGATACCGCCCCGGAAATGATCGTGATGAGTGACACCTGCTTCTGCGAGTACACCTCCCACGGGCATTGCGGTGTGATGCACGATCATGGCGTGGACAATGATGCGACCCTGATCAATCTGGGCAAGCAGGCCGTTGCCGCCGCTGCGGCAGGCGCTGATTTCATCTCGCCTTCTGCGGCCATGGATGGTCAGGTTCAGGCCATCCGCAGCGCGCTGGATGCTGCCGGGTTTATTGACACTTCGATCATGGCGTACTCCACCAAGTTCGCTTCGGCACTCTATGGTCCTTTCCGTGAGGCGGGTGGCAGCGCGTTGAAAGGCGATCGCAAGTCGTACCAGATGAACCCGATGAATCGTCGCGAAGCGATTCGCGAGTCGCTGCTGGACGAGCAGGAGGGTGCCGACGTGTTGATGGTCAAGCCCGCCGGCGCGTACCTGGACATCATTCGTGACGTCCGTGAAGCCTCGCGTCTACCTCTGGCGGCGTATCAGGTCAGCGGCGAGTACGCGATGATCAAGTTCGGCGCCCTGGCCGGAGCCATCGACGAAGCGCGGGTTGTTCGTGAAAGCCTGGGCTCGATCAAGCGGGCCGGCGCAGACATGATTCTGACCTACTTTGCGATGGATCTGGCATTGCAGGGCATCTAGCAGGAGCGTCGAGCGGCAAGTTGCGAGCCGGACAATCCGGGCTTTTGCCTTGCCGTTCTGGGCGACTCCCCAACAACAAGGAGTTCAGGCATGACGGTCGCTCGACTGCAACGAATTTTGATTACCAATGATGACGGGATCGACGCCCCGGGTCTTGAGGCCCTTGAGGCTGTGGCTCGGGAACTGGCAGACGAGGTCTGGGTGGTCGCCCCGGACCATGACCAGAGCGGTATTTCCACCGCCATCAGCATCCATCACCCGTTGCGGGTGACTGCCCGTGGCGAGCGCCGTTTTTCGGTGTCCGGAACCCCGGCCGACTGTGTTGCGATGGCCTTGCAGCAGTTGATGGACAGCCCGCCGCAGCTATTGCTGTCCGGCATCAACAAAGGCGCCAATCTGGGGGTCGAAACCCTGTACTCCGGCACGGTGGGAGCGGCGATGACCGGCCTGTTGCTGGGTATCCCCTCCATTGCCCTGAGCCAGTACTTCACCCGTCGCGACTCGGTGCGCTGGGACACGGCCCGCACACTGGCGCCCGGGGTGATTCGCCAGTTGCTGGGCAAGGGCTGGGAGCAATCAGCGTGCCTGAACATCAACTTCCCGGACGTTGCGCCCGAGCAGGCCGGCCCCGTACAGATCACCCGCCAGGGCCATGGCCGTATGGACGGGGTGAGTGTGAACGAACGTACGGACTTTCGCGAGTCCAGCTATTACTGGCTCAGTATTACCCGCCACCAGCACCCCGAAGCCGCCGATACAGAAACCCGGGTGGTCACCCAGGGCGGGATTTCGGTGACCCCACTGCAGTTCGATCGCACCGCCCAGGCCTTGCGCGAGCAACTGCAAGGGTAAGTCTGACGCTATGCCCAATGCGCCGGGTCGTCGACGATGGCCTGGTGCTGATCAAGCACCTTCGGAATTTCCTGCTTGAGAAACTCGACCCAGGTTTTGACCTTGGCATCCAGAAAGCGTCGCGAGGGGTAAAGCGCGTAGATGCTTTTTTCGTGCAACCGGTATTGAGGCAACAGGCGCACCAGCGCACCGCGCTGATAGGAACCGACCGCCACGTAATCCGGCAACAGGCAAACCCCGAGTCCGGCTTCGGCGGCCTGGGCCATCGCTTCAGCCACATTGACCTGAAACACGCTGCCGGGGCGAATCGACTGTTCACCCTGATCATCGCGGAAGGTCCAGCTGTCGGTAAACAGCGGGTCAACCAGATGCAGGCAGCGGTGCTGGTTGAGGTCGTCGGGAGTCTTGGGCGTGCCCTGGCTTTGCAGGTAGGACGGTGCGGCGCTGATGACGCTGAAGATACTCCCCAGTTGCTGACCGATCATTTCCGAGTCGGGCAGGTTGGCCGATAACGTGATCACCACGTCATGGCCTTCTTCAAGCAAGTCGGGTTGACGTTGAGACAGGGTCAGATCGACATCGACCTGCGGGTACAGCTGCGAATAACGGGCCACCAGTGGCGCCAGGAGCTGGATCCCCAGCCCGGTGGTGGACTGCACGCGTAAATGGCCGCGGGGAATCAGATGGGCACCGGCCGCTTCGGCATTTGCGTCCTCTATTTCGCCAAGAATCATTCGGCAGCGCTCAAGATAGCGCGCACCCACCTCCGTCAATGCCAGCCGCCGTGTGCTGCGCTGCAGCAGCCTGGCTTGCAGCGAGGATTCAAGTTCAGACAGCAAGCGCGAGGTTTGCGCTGTGGAATAGCCCAGCGCCTGAGCCGCAGCGGTAAAACTGCCTGTCTCGACCACACGGACAAACACCCGCATTGCCTGATAAATATCCATGCTGATTATTACCTCACACGTAATCGTGCTTTTTTGTGGCGGCAATAATTACACAGACCGTGAAAATATTCCGCCATCTGATAGCGCTACCCAAGGGCGCGTACAGGCAGTAATGGTTGCGGGCTGGTGCCCTGAAGCATGGCGGTGGGCGCAGGTGCGTCAGCAGTGGGAGTGCTGCGATAGCGGGTAGAAAAGCAGTTGGCCAGGATCAGTATGAGATTTCGTCGTAGGAGAAATCTGAAAATTAGCAGTGGCACATTATTGGAAGTGTGAAGTAAGTAATTTAATCGAAAAAAACGACAGCCAGTCTCTAGATAAACCTTGATTTCATTCTGGTATGTAGTTGATTCTAAAGCAGAGGGATCTTTTCTCTTAATAGGCTGTCAGACACTACGCTTATTTTTAAAGCGCAGTTAAGCGTTAATTGTCAAGAGGTGAACTCGCCAAGGAGTTCAGTTCACAGGGCGTATACTTTGAAAAAAACCGAGCAGCAGCGAACAGGCAACTCAAGCGCAGAGATCGATCTGTTGGACCTGTTTCATTCGTTCTGGCAGCAAAAAAAGTTGATCGCGGGAGCCATGGGCGCTGCCGGTTGTATTGCCCTGGGCTACGTCCTGTTGGCGCAGCCTGTGTATCAGGCCAGTTCCCTGTTGCGTCCTGCGGCCATCAACGAGCTTGATGCGCTTAACCGTTCGGATGTCTACACGCTTCCCCCTCGAGACGCGTTGCTCAAGATCGGTTCGGCGCTGGAGTCCTACGACACTCGCTACAGTTACTTCCGCTCCCATGAAGAGTTGTTCAAGCCGCTGGCACGCAAAGGCCGTACGCTTGAGCAAAGTTTTGAGATTTTCAATCGTGATGCGATCACTCTGATCCAGCCCGATCCGAAGCAAGCGGCTTCATTGAGCCCGTATATCAAATTGGAAATTACCTATCCGGATACGCTCAATGGCGTTGAGATCCTCAACGGTTTTGTTGAATACGCTATCAATAGCCAGCGTGAGCAAATCAGTGCCGACCTGAAAGTCATCATCAATAACCGGCTCAGGGAGCTGGACGGAAAGATCAATGCTGCACGTTCAGCCTACCAGTCCGATAAAGAGGGTGAGATTGCTGCGCTGACCGAGTCAGACAAGGTCAAGTCGGCAAAACTCAAGGACGAATTAAAGGCCTTGCGCTTGCAGCTCAGAGCCGAACGCGATTCACGCATTGCGCAGTTGAACGAAGCCATTGCCATCGCCACCTCATTGGGTATCAGCCGTCCGACCACCCCCTCGTCGATGGGTGATGTGGCTCAAGGCGGGTCCTCCAATCTCATGCGCACTGAAATCACCTCGCAGGCTACGCCGCTGTACTTCATGGGTACTCAGGCGCTGCAAGCAGAGCGCGCAGCCTTGCTCAAGCGCACCTCTGATGATTTTACGGACAAAAGAGTTTCGGAAATCGGCAAGGAACTGCAGCTGCTTGAGACCAACCGTCAGGTCGAAATGCTCGGCAGGCGTACCAACGAAGACCTGTTCCTGAAAAACATCGATCCGTTGCGCGCAGAAGTGGCACGTCTGGGCAATTTGAAAACCGATATGAGCCAACTTGGGCTGGTCAGTATTGACCGCCTGGCGCAAGCCCCGATTGATCCGATCAAGCCGAAAAAGGCCTTGATCATCGGACTGGGTCTGGCAGTGGGGCTGTTACTGGGGCTGACCATTGCAACGGCGCGATACCTCATGCAACGCCGCCGTGAACCTTGGCAGGGCAATCACTCAGACTAATACCGCTACCGATTTAACCTGTATCCAGAGGTTTTGCCCCGGATGCAGGTTCAACTGGTCACGGGAGTAGCGGGTGATACGGGCCAGCATTGCACAGCCATCCACATCCAGCCGCACCAGAACATGGGCCTGATTATCAGCTCCGGTTTCGCTGATGACGGTGGCCTGCAGGCTGTTGAGAATGCTGCTGTGCTCACTGGGGTCCAGGCTCAGGCTGATGTCGCGGGCCTGTACCTTGAGCCGCAACGTCTGGCCGACTGCCAGCGGCCCATGGGCAACTCTCAGGTGTTGCGTGCTGCCTGGCAGTCGCAGGGTCAGCAGGTTGTAGTGCGCATCATAAGCAGCGACCCTGCCTTCGATCACCACCCCGGCGTCGTCATCCCGAGCAAGGGGTAGATCAAGCCTGGCCAGGGTTTCACCGATCGGACCACTGGCAAGCGCCTTGCCTTCACTGAGCAACACCATATGGTCAGCCAGACGTGCAACTTCGTCCTGGGAGTGACTCACGTAGAGCACCGGAATATCCAGCTCGGCATGCAGACGTTGCAGATAGGGCAGGATTTCACGCTTGCGCTGGCTGTCCAGAGCCGCCAGCGGTTCGTCCATCAGCAATAGCTTCGGGCTTGTCAGTAGCGCCCGGGCGATACCGACCCGCTGGCGTTCGCCGCCGGACAAATTATTGGGCGTGCGCTGCAGCAGGTGGCTAATGCCCAGCAATTCGGTGGCATGGGCCAGGTCTACCCGCCGCTCCTTGCGCGCAATGCGCCGCAGTCCGAACTCCAGATTGGCCAGCACCGACAGGTGCGGGAACAGGCTGGCTTCCTGAAAGATGTAACCCAGTGCGCGTTTATGTACCGGTACGAACAGATTGCTCTGGCTGTCCTGCCAGACTTCATCATTGATTTGCACAAAGGCCTGGCCGGCACGTTCAAGTCCGGCTATGCAGCGCAAACAGGTAGTTTTCCCCGACCCGGAATGGCCATAGAGTGCGGTCACCCCCTTGCCGGGCAGTTGCAGGTCCAGGTCCAGGTCAAATCCCGGGTAACTGAGTTGCAGCCGGACATTTATCTGCGAGGTCATGCTCAACTCCAGCTTGCTTGAGATTTGCGGCTCGAGTACAGCGCCAGTAACACCAAAAACGAAAACACCAGCATTGCGCCAGCCAGCCAGTGTGCCTGTGCATACTCCAGGGCTTCGACGTGATCGTAGATCTGTACTGAAACCACCCGGGTTTTCTCGGGAATGTTGCCGCCAATCATCAAGACCACGCCAAATTCACCCACGGTGTGGGCAAAGCCCAAAATTGCAGCAGTGATAAAACCAGGTCGCGCCAGGGGCAGGACCACGCTAAAGAAGGTATCCCACGGATTGGCGCGCAAGGTGGCAGCCACCTCCAGTGGCCTGGGGCCAATGGCCGTAAATGCGTTCTGCAAAGGCTGTACGACAAAGGGCATGGAGTAGATGACCGAGCCTATCACCAGGCCTGCGAAGCTGAAGGTCAGGGTGCCAAGGCCGATGGCCTGGGTGAACTGGCCCACATAACCATGGGGCCCCATTGCCAGTAGCAGATAGAAGCCGATCACGGTGGGTGGCAATACCAGAGGCAGGGCGACAATTGCCCCGATCGGTCCCCGTAACCGTGACCGGGTATGGGCCAGCCACAGTGCAATGGGAGTGCCGATCAGAAGCAAAATGACCGTGGTCAGTGACGCCAGTTTCAGGGTCAGCCAGATTGCGGCGAAGTCAGCACTCGAGAGCGTCATTTACAGTTGATAACCGTAGGATTTGATAATGGCCTCGGCTTTCGGTCCTTTCAGGTACTCGGTCAGGGCCTTGGCGGCGGGGTTGTTCTCGCCTTTCTTGAGAATCACTGCGTCTTGCTTGATCGGATCGTGCATGGACTCGGGGATGATCCACGCAGAGCCATGACTGACTTTGCCGTCTTTAAAGATTTGCGACAGGGCGACAAAACCCAGCTCGGCATTACCTGTGGACACGAACTGATAAGCCTGGGTGATGTTCTGGCCTTCAACAATCTTGTCCTTGACCTTGTCGGTCAGGCCCAGTTTAGCCAGCACTTGTGTTGCTGCCAGGCCGTAAGGTGCCGCTTTCGGGTTGGCAATGGACAAATGCTTGAACTGGTTTTTTTCCAGCACCTTGCCGGCATCATCGACATAGCCGTCCTTGGCAGACCACAAGGCCAGAGTGCCAATGGCATAGGTGAAACGGGAGCCAGGAACTATGTCGCCTTCTTTTTCGAGTTTCTCGGGGGTACTGTCATCGGCCGCCAGAAAAACTTCGAACGGAGCACCGTTTTTAATCTGGGTATAGAACTGTCCGGTGGCGCCATACGCGGCAATCAACTTGTGCCCGGTGTCTTTTTCAAATTCGCTGGCAATAGCCTGAATCGGTGCGGTGAAGTTGGCTGCCACCGCCACCTGCACTTCATCGGCCTGGACGCCGGTGACAGCGAGACACCCGATCAGTGCAGCAAGTGCGCCGGGGGTAAAGGATCGAACGCGTACATTCATGACGAAACTCCGTTAGAGGCGAGGGCGGCCCATCTTTATTGAGTTGTATCGGGCGCTAGGAAGATAAACGGTATATAAAAAAATACATAGCGTTTTGCTGTCTGGCACAGTGCCCCGTGATTCAGCCTGCCTTGCGCAGAGTGATATTTATGCGTTGTTCTCCCAATACCGGGTGCTGCCCCGGCTGGATTGGCAGCACACCATGGTAGCGCAGGCGGTCAACGCCACCCCAGACCACGATGTCACCATGAAATAAGGAAATGCGTTGTGCCGGGTCGCTGCGCTCAAAGCCGCCAAACTGAAAAACAGCCGGCAACCCCAAAGAGATCGAGACAATGGGCGCTTCAAGGGAACGTTCGTTTTTGTCCTGATGCAGAGACATTTTTGCCCCGGGGACGTAGCAATTGATCAGGCAGGCATCGGGGACGAAATGTTCAAAGCCTGCTGCGCCTGCGGCCGCTTCGGCCAGCGCGAGGAAGGTGTCGGGCATGGCAGGCCAGGGCTGCTTGCGCAACGGGTCGACCGGGCTGTAACTGTAGCCATTGCAATCACTGGTCCAGCCCAATTCGCCACAGCTGCTTAAGCGCGCCGACATGGTGAAACCGCCGGGCGTCTGCATGTGCCGAAAAGGTGACTGGATCAAGACGCCGGCCAGAGCCTGCAAGAGTGCCTCGGCCCACGGCAAGGCAAACCCGCGAAGCACAAACCCCTGCTCGCTGATGCTTTGCAGTCGGGCGGGTTGCTGCAGGTCCTCGTCAGCAAACAGGTCGAGAGTCATTGGTTAAAGCGGCTTGCTCGCTTTGACATCAGTGATCTTGTCGTCCGAGCCGGCGTGAATGATTTCAAGCGCTGCGCGGGCTTCTTCATCGGAGCCGGTGGGTAGCTGTGCAAACTCGAAACGACGCTCGCCGTTGAGTTTGTACTTGATCACGTATTTAGTGGTGTTACGCGTAGTGTCCACAATATTTCCTGTCTTTGAAGGCCGGGGATGTCAGGCTTAGCGGAGTTTGGAGCTGGAGCGACGCACGATCTTGATCGTAGGCTGGAAGCTTGGCTTGCGGGTCACGCTAATCGCCCGGCTGGTAACGGTATCAATGGTGATGTTCCAGAAGCCGGTGCTGGGTGCCGTGATTCTGGCCGGGAAATCCTTGAATGCGCCGCCGTGGTAGGAGTGACGGCCACCATTTTTGAAGCTGCGGAAATGTGCGTCGCTCATCAGGCGAATATTGCAGGGTTGAGAGCACTCGATGACGACAATGTCGTCTTCGTTAAGGTGCTCGCGCTGGTGAATAAATTTCATGGGGGCTCCAAGGGGAGGGCTTTAGCTGAAAAATCAGCAAGATAGCATGTGCTTTAGTCCAAAAAGGAGACTAAAGCCGCATATTATGCCTCGATGCAGACAAGTCTGACGCAAAACGCGGATAATTCGCCACAATTGAATATTTATTCCCTGTGGCCGGGGAGAAAACCTGGAGATCCACTGTCGTAGGATCTTTAACGGAGGAAATGTATGAAGCGGGGCGTTCTGTTGGCAATGCTGGTTTTGGGTGGCTGTGCATCAGTCACGGATATAGAACAGACGCTGCCCACCATGAGTGTGATATCAGGCAAGAAGCCTGATGCGTACGCTCAGTGCCTGGTACAACAACTGTCCAGTACTCGAAGGGCGCCACAAATTGAGCCGCATAAAGAAGGTTTACGAATCATCGTCCCGCAAAAGCTGACGTCGAATCCTACAGCCGTGATTGATATTGAAGAGCGTTCCGGCGGCAGCAGCATCAAGGTCTATGAAAGCATGTCCAACGTGCCGGTGCGTCCGGGAGATATCCGCAAAGCCGCAACCCATTGTATTTCTGGTTGATCGCTGGCAATCCGGGCCCACTGTCCCCTCTGTAAAACCTGACGGCTGCTGCTTGCGGTGTCAGTTTTTTTTGTGCCCGGGATTAAACCCGGTGCAAGTGCAGAGGGCGTTCAGACAGCAAGCCGGGGCTTGGCGTTAGCGGTAGGTTATTGCTGTGGGCAGTGGTATCTCCAAGGTCTGTCCTGAGCAAACTACTTGCACACCACCACAATATTTCGGCTGTTGAAATTGCCCACATCTACGCCCAAGGTTTTCTGACTATTGTCCGCCACCGGTGAGCCGTCAGTTCCCACAATGCTGTAGCCGGTCCCGGCACAGGAGGCGTCAGCCTTTTCGTAGCACTTGGCCCAGGACATGGCCTCGCCAGAACAGTCTATGCTCAGTCCTTGCTTGCCATCCACCAGATAGGTGCTGGATGCAGTGGCACAGCCGCCAAGAACCAATAGTGCAAGAAGCGTCAGGGGCTTATTCATCAGGGTCAGTCTTCGAGAGTTAGGGGTCAGGATTTATTGTTGCGTCGACGGGCTGCGGGTGCTGGCTGATCCTGGAGTACAGAGGCAACCTCTACTGCGGCCTGTTCCGACTCAAAAGGACCGGCGACTTGCTCGTCAGCCGAGTCGGTAATCCACCATTGATTCGGGCTGACATTTTTTATCAGGTAACCGTTGATGCTGTTTGTTGTGGCGGACATGGTGCAGTGGCCTTGTTGGCGGGGGAATGGGCGTAATAATAGCGCTTATTCAGGGCTTAAAGCTCGAGTAATGCCAGTTTGCCCACACTGCTTCAGAGCCCGTGCGGGCTGGTCCACAGGTCATGTGGAGCAGTGGCGATTAGAAAAACAGGCAATAAGTGAACTAACTGGCGCAAATTTTCTCTATGTTGGCATCAGTTTGCTATCGGGAGGCATTGTAAGCTCGAAGCCGCCTGATTAGACTGCGCCAAAATTCGAACGTACAGCCCTTTTAAGGACTCATATGATCAAGAAATGCTTGTTCCCAGCAGCCGGTTACGGCACTCGCTTTTTGCCAGCGACCAAAGCCATGCCTAAAGAAATGCTGCCGGTGGTGAACAAGCCACTGATCCAGTACGGGGTTGAAGAAGCACTGGACGCTGGCCTGAACGAAATCTCCATCGTGACCGGACGTGGCAAGCGCGCACTGGAAGACCACTTCGATATCAGCTACGAGCTGGAAAACCAGATCAAGGGCACAGATAAAGAAAAGTATCTGGTCGGTATCCGTCGCCTGCTGAGCGAATGTTCTTTCTCTTACACCCGTCAAACCGAAATGAAAGGCCTGGGTCACGCGATTCTGACCGGCCGCCCGCTGATCGGCGACGAACCCTTTGCCGTAGTACTGGCGGACGACCTGTGCGTCAACCTGGAAGGCGACGGTGTTCTGACGCAAATGGTCAAGCTGTACAACCAGTATCGCTGCACCATCATTGCGATCCAGGAAGTTGATCCTCAGGAAACCAACAAGTACGGCGTTATCGCTGGCGACCTGATTGGCGACGACCTGTATCGCGTGCGCAACATGGTTGAAAAACCGGCGCCCGAAGATGCTCCTTCGAACCTGGCCATTATCGGTCGCTACATCCTGACTCCGGATATTTTCGAACTGATCAAACAGACCGAGCCGGGTAAAGGTGGCGAGATCCAGATCACCGACGCCTTGATGAAACAGGCGCAAAACGGTTGCGTAATTGCCTACAAATTCAAAGGCAAGCGTTTCGACTGCGGTGGTGCTGAAGGCTACATCGAAGCCACCAACTTCTGCTTCGAGAACTTCTACAAAACGGGCAAAGCTTACTAACAGAGCCCGTCTGTAACGTTTCAAGAGAAAGCCACCTGCGGGTGGTTTTTTCGTTTTTTTACATTCGTCAGCACCGGTGCTGGTCAATCGCGCTGAAGTGATTATGCTGATGAGCTGCCCAGGAGATAGAAATGGCCTACGAATTTGATTTGTTTGTAATTGGTGCGGGATCCGGCGGTGTGCGCGCGGCCCGTTTTGCTGCAGGTTTCGGTGCCAAAGTCGCGGTAGCGGAAAGCCGCTATTTGGGCGGTACGTGCGTCAACGTCGGGTGTGTACCCAAAAAGCTGCTGGTCTACGGCGCACATTTTTCCGAGGATTTCGAACAGGCTTCGGGGTTTGGCTGGAGCCTGGGCGAGGCGAAGTTTGACTGGCCAACCCTGATCGCCAACAAGGACCGCGAGATTCATCGTCTCAATGGCATCTACCGCAACCTGCTGGTCAACAGTGGCGTGACCCTGCTCGAAGGCCACGCCAGACTGACCGGCCCCAACGAAGTGGAGGTCAACGGTCAGCGCCACACCGCCAAGAACATACTGATTGCTACCGGTGGCTGGCCGCAGATCCCTGAAATCCCGGGTCACGAACACGCGATCAGCTCCAACGAAGCGTTCTTTCTTAAAGAGTTGCCAAAGCGTGTACTGGTCGTGGGCGGTGGTTACATTGCGGTGGAGTTTGCCGGGATTTTCCACGGGCTGGGCGCCACGACTTCGTTGCTGTATCGCGGCGAGATGTTCTTGCGCGGTTTCGACGGAGCGGTGCGCAAGCATCTGCACCAAGAGTTGATCAAGCGCGGGATGGACGTGCAATTCAACGCCGATATTGCCCGTATCGACAAGCAGGCGGATGGCAGCCTCAAAGCCACCCTCAAAGATGGCCGCGAGCTGGTTGCCGATTGCGTGTTCTATGCCACCGGACGTCGTCCGATGCTCGATAACCTGGGGCTGGAGAACACCGGGGTCAAACTCGACGAGCGCGGTTTTGTTGAAGTGGACGAGCTGTACCAAAGCGCCGAGCCATCGATTCTGGCGATTGGCGACGTGATTGGCCGGGTACAGTTGACGCCGGTTGCACTGGCCGAAGGCATGGCCGTGGCACGGCGTCTGTTCAAGCCTGAGCAGTACCGCCCAGTGGACTACAAGATGATCCCGACTGCGGTGTTCAGCTTGCCGAATATCGGCACCGTGGGCTTGAGCGAAGAGCAGGCGATTGAAGACGGGCACCAGGTGCGGATTTTCGAGAGCAGCTTCCGGCCGATGAAACTGACCCTCACAGAGTGCCAGGAACGCACACTGATGAAGCTGGTGGTTGATGCCGACACCGATAAAGTGCTGGGCTGCCACATGGTCGGACCAGAGGCGGGGGAGATCGTCCAGGGCTTGGCAATTGCCTTGAAGGCCGGCGCCACCAAGCAGCATTTCGACGAAACCATCGGCGTGCACCCGACCGCAGCCGAAGAGTTCGTGACCATGCGTACCCCGGCCAAAGGTTAAGAGCCTGCTCCCACACCGGCCTGTAGGAGCGAGCTTGCTCGCGATGGCGGCGACGCGGTTTACCTGAAAAACCGCGTTACCCGCATCGCCGGCAAGCCGGCTCCCACAACAAAAACAGCATGCCCAACTCCGGCCTGTACCTGTAGGAGCGAGCTTGCTCGCGATGTCCGCGACGCGGTTTACCTGACGAACCGCGTTATCCGCATCGCCGGCAAGCCGGCTCTCACACCAAAAACAGCATGCTCAACTCCGGCCTGTACCTGTAGGAGCAAGCTTGCTCGCGATGTCCTCGACGCGGTTTACATGAAGAACTGCGTTACCCGCATCGCCGGCAAGCCGGCTCCCACACCAAAAACAGCATGCTCAACCCCGGCCTGTACCTGTAGGAGCGAGCTTGCTCGCGATGGCGGCGACGCGGTTTACCTGATGAACCGCGTTACCCGCATCGCCGGCAAGCCGGCTCCCACAACAAAAACAGCATGCTCAACTCCGGCCTGTACCTGTAGGAGCGAGCTTGCTCGCGATGGCGGCGACGCGGTTTACCTGATGAACCGCGTTATCCGTATCGCCGGCAAGCCGGCTCCCACAACAAAAACAGCATGCCCAACTCCGGCCTGTACCTGTAGGAGCGAGCTTGCTCGCGATGGCCGCGATGCGGTTTACCTGAAGAACCGCGTTTCCAGGGAGTCGTTCCAGTTCAGGGTCGAGGTGTAGCGCCACCACAGGTAGCGGCACGAGATGATCACTGAAAGGGCAATCATCAACAGCGTCGGGAAGCGCCCCGGTATACGCCGCACCAGCATCGCTATGCCCCACAGCAAGATAACGAACACCAATTGCGCCAGATACCCGAAGGGTTCGGTCACGCAGATAATGATCAATACCGCTGCCAGCACGCCAATGGCGATGTACAGCGCCTTGCGCAGGGGCCAGCCCATGGTGTTCCAGCGGCGCGTGCTTTTAATCACTTGCGGGCTGATCGCCGTAGGCAACCGCACAAAGGCATTGGACAGCAGGTTCCAGGGCTGCTGCACAATCCTCAGCAAGGCCTGCAGCAGCGAGCGCACATACTTGCCTGGCGAGCGGCGGCCCCGGTTCTGCTCGGCCGGGCGCACCAGCAGCAGCCACAGGCTCTGGATCGCATAGCGCAGCGGGTCGCCAATGCTCGCGGACTTGTCCGCCAGATTCGGGTACAGACGTCGGTGCTGTGCGCGCAGGGTTTTCCAGCTGGGGGATTCGAGGCGCAGGAAAATCCAGCCGAGCGCCTGAAGCGAAGCCAGAACAAAGGCCGTGAAACGGCTGCAGTCTTGTTCACGGCGCAAATAGGTATAGGGAAACCAGCGCTCTGTCATTCAAGCCTCCGGCCACGCAGCAGGCACCAACTGGCAAGGCTGAGGATGTCCTGGGCGATCAGGCTGCCCGGGGCATAACGGCCTGCCGGTTCGCGCCGGGCCAGGGCTTCGCCCACGGCTTCATCGCTATGCAGGCTGACCGGCAGCAGGTAGCGGGCATAGCGATATTGCCAGATCAGCACCAGGTCACGTTGTAACTGGCTGGCCGCGTCATAGCGATTGACCAGCAACAAGGGCCCATGGCTTAGCTGTGGCTGCAACAGTACATGGCAAGCCGCATCGGCATTGATTACGGTGAGTGCGATCTCGCAGTGCGGGTTAGCCGCATGTCCCGGCAAGCGTTGCGGCAGATCGAACAAGATCCAGTCAAAGGCCTCGGCCAGCTCTGCCTGGCGCTGCTTCCAGAGTTCGGGGTCGGCCAGCAGCAAGGCATCGAGCTGCAGGTATTCGTCAGTGCTCAACTGACCATAGGGCAGTACACAGAGCCCGGGCTCAACGGTCCATGCCTGCTGGTGCCAGGGTTGCTGGTCCAGGGTGGCCCGCGCCCAGCCCTCAGGCGGGCCGAGCTTGAGGTTGAAGTGCAAGCCGAGGGTGTTTTCCGGGCACATGTCGACCATCAGGACTTTTTGTCCCAGCTGGTGCAGTGCGTAACCCAGTGCCGCCAGGGTGGAGCTGGTGCCCACCCCGCCACGCACGCCATGCAGGCTCACGCAGATCATGGGTTCGGCTCCGCGGGCAAGTCCTGGGTGTTCGCCCTTTGCAGCTCTTCGACATGGGCCAGCAGCGGCCACCGTTCAAAGGCTTGCAGCAACTCCATCTGCGCCGAGACGTCGACATAATTGAGCGACGGCAAGTCGATCATCGATTTGAGGCGGGCGATGTCATCGGCGCGCTCTTTGCGCGAAAGGATGTCGGCGCTTATTTGAGCTTCTGTGGGTAAGGTAGCCATCCACCGTTCTCCTTGATTCGCACATAAGGCTTGCCGTTGTAGTCCAGCACAACAGTCCCAGAGTTTTCCGATACTTTCGCGGTCTGCGGCAGGTCAGTCAGCAGTTTTGTCCAGTCCACTGTCTGGCCATTACTGAGGGCCGGGTCGGCATACAGGCGGGCAATGATTTCGGCAACGGCCAGATAGCTGCTTGGCTCGGTGATATGCACCGGAGCGGTCTGACCGTTATCGCCCATATTGATCAGCTTGATGCCGACCGGAACGTGGGTGATGGAGTCACTGGGGATTTCACGCATGCCGGCAATCTGCATCCGGTCGCCATGCAGGGCTGCACCGTGCTCAGGCACGATGGCCACAACCACCCGACGGCCACTTTTTTGCAGCTCTTTAAGGAACGAATTCAAATCATCGAGCAAGAGCTGGGCCCGGCTGCTGTAGTCGGCTGCCTGGGTGCCGCCATCGGACTGCACCTGACGGTTACCGTCGTGCAGGGTGGTGGTGTTGTAGAACAGCGCCATATTCGGCTGCTTTTCGTTCAGGCGGTGTTGCCACCACTTGCTCAGCACATCGCGGTCGCGCCAGATCGGCGAGCCATCGAAGCCGACATAGGTGCGTGGCAGGCCAGCCGGAACAACCCCCAGCGCCGGCTGTGGCAATTCACCCTGTTCACGGACTTCCTGGAGAAAGCCGTCGAACTCGCCGGTGTGGTTCAGCATCAACTCATCCGAGAAACCCAGCTTGCGCAGGTCATCAAACAGCAGGCACTGATCGGCCGGTGGCTTGTACAGCTGAGCGTGGGATGTCTGGCCGCAACTGGCGCGTAACAGGCGGATCGCTGCCGGGCCGCTGTAGGCTGTAGCCGAGTTGAAGTTGTCGAAAATCACATCCATCTGGCTGAACAGCGAGTTATCACGCAAGCCCACGGCATCCAGGTCGTCCCAGGCCATGGAGCAGATATTGATCACCAGCAGGTCAAACGGCGGTGGCTTGACGGCGGGGTCCTTGAACTCGACCTTGCGGCTTGATTCAGCAAGATAGAATTTGTCCAGATAGCCATTGAGCGTCGCATCGTCCGGTTCACCGCCGCCGCCGCCGGCCTGAGCGGTCTGGCCGGGCTGGGTGCTGGCCATTTGCTGATCGGCGGCAGGGGGCAGCAGCCATTGCAGGCTGCCCATGCTCAACCAGGCAAAGCCCAGCAGGGTGAAGGTGGTCAGGCGCAGCCACTGGCTGAGAAACAGATAGCCGACCACCAGCAACAGCAACATGGCACACACTTGCCAGTCGATGAAACGCCCGAGCAATTCAACGATGTAGTCGAAAGAGAAGTCCAGTACCCCGGGTTGCGCCAGCAAACGGCTGAACGGCGGGAACCAGGTGTCTTGGTACAGCAGTGCCACAGCCACCGGGATTGCTATCAGGGTGCGTGCGCGGCGCAGCATTGGATGGCCGATGGGGATCAACAACACCAGGGCGAAGATCAGGTTGGGCAATACCTGGAAGTTCAGGTGACCGGTCCAGGTCAGCAGGAATTTGCCGAGGAAATACACATTCCAGGCTCCCAGGCCGCGCCAGGAGCCGGAAATCTTGTGCGCCGGGGAGGCAGGCTTAGACAGACTCATCGGGCGCTCTCAAAGAAGGGCTGGCAGGTGCACGACGTCGAACGCCGCGGGATTTCAGATAGCGGGGTGACAGGTACTGTTCGAAATGATTCTTCAAGTACCTGCGGATGCGCTGTGCGAACAGTGTCAGCAGCAGGGTTACCACGCAGGTCAGGACAATCACATCAATCAGGTCAAGGAACGTCATGCTTGTGGCTCACGAATGGGCAACGTGGTGCGTTGCGGTGTTAACGGCATGCGGCTACCGGCAGCAGGTGTCGCCATTACGGTGTTTTCAATCGGAATACTCAGGTGGGCAGGTACTGATCCGGCCTGCATAAAAGCGTCCTGCGGCAGATCATCGGGGCCGGTGAGCACCTGACGCTGGAGAAACATGTCACGCCATGGCAGGCGGCAGATATTTCCCAAGGCCGGGTCCAGGCCATCGGCACGGCAGGCGAACAGAAACAGATACAGGTCTTCATCCAGTACGCAGGCAAAGTCACCATAGCGGCGCAGGCACATCTGGTTCAGGAACAGTTCTTCGGCCAGCCCGGGAACCGGTTGAAACCGGACCAGTTGGTGGGTGACTTCACCGGAACTGTCGTTATAAATCTGCTCCACGGTTTCGAAGAATTCCCGCGGGCTTACCAGACCGCGAATCTGCGGTGGCCGCTGGCGTTCCAGCAGCGTTGCAAAGTCGCTGTTCTGGCTGTATTGCCAGCGCTGGCCCTGAACACTTTCGATCATGCTGAGGAATCTTGAGAGCAGGGTGCCGTCCGGAACAATCAGGTTGGCCCCGCAGGCCAGCAGCAGTCGCTCGTCGCGATAGCGCACGGCGGGTTCCATTTCCCGCACTACGATCTTCAGTGTCGGGCCGCACTGTTCCCGCAGGTCGTGCAGTTGATGGGCCAGATCGAGCAGCTGGTGGCTGTTGTCGATCCCGACAATGACTGTGGCCTGCCTGGCGTTGCGGGCTTCTGCAAGCAATGCTTCGCGGCTTTCAAACAGATACCAGTGTTTTGACAGTGATGGCGTGCCTTCCAGCACGGCGCGTTCGGCCAGGTACAGGTGCTGGTCGTCACCGACCCGTGGCTGCACGTCGACTGCGGTATCGGGGATCAGGGTAAGGGCATTGTCCTGGATCGCGAGTTTGAACTCCTGACCTGCCGTTACCCCCATATGGTTGTGCCAGAAGTGCAGTTGGTAACGCATGACACCGTTATGGCGATACAGGCGACCCAGGCCGGACAATGTCTCGTTGAGTTGCAGCAGTTGCGCATGCAGGAGCGGCGCTTCGCCGTGGGTAATCACCAGCAAGGTTGCATCGCGCAACTGCAGCCACTCGTGCAGACGCTGACACCAGCGTTGCAACTGTTTTGCGGTGGTGGTTTCAGCCCAGCAGCTGGCAGGTAGCAGCAAGGTAATCTGACTGCCGGCAGCGACACCGATGCGGCCCATATCCCGGGTCAGCGTGGCGAGCCCTTGCTCGACTTTGGCGAGGGGGATCTCGAATTGCCGGAGTTTGTCGGGGCCCAGATCGGCCGCCATTGTGCCGGTGATACTTTGCACCGCGTCCGCACAGCAAATCAGGGTCGCAGGTACATGCTCGGGAATCGCTTCAAGAAACTGTCGGGCCAGCAGCCTTGCATCAGCCTGTTGATCGACCGCGACCCAATACAAGCCACCGGTGCGCAACACGATCTGTTGATCAAGCAATCCACGGATAGCCAAGCTGATATGAACCAAGCGTAACGTCCCCCCAAGGATATACGAGTTGCAATACACCCCATGTTTGTCGGAAGTATTGTCTCGTTGCATACAAGGCGTTCGAGTAATGCCTTGCAGCGGTGACTTATTATTGACGCCAATCAAATGTTGATCGACATTTTATATAGCGGTGCCCGATGCGAAATACACCTGTTTGTTGGTTGTAAGCAATGCTCTGGAAGAGTAGTAGTTAAAATTAGAGCATGTAGGCAGATGCGCATCGTATCACTGAAAAATCATCCGAGACTATGATTCCAGTCACATGTCGTCAAAAAAATACCGCCTATTTTTCCGTCGGCATTTAATTGGCGCCTTGAGGGGTCGCGTTTAAAGCGGGTTTGCGGGCGTGGAATTCAGCCCTCTGTACGCAGGCGAAGACGCTTATGTGTGCGCCTGGCTTTCTCGGTGACCTGTTGCGTGCTATTGCTTAGGTGGGGGTGTTGGCTTGAGCCCCTTGAGCGGACTCATTTAAAGAGTCTGGAATCGTCACCGAAACGTCTAAGAGGTGCAGATATGCCAGTCAAACACGATTTGTTGCAAGACTTGGGACTCACTAAAGAGGCTGTCAGCAAGTGTCGCAGCGAAAACGCTCATCTCAACCAGTTGTTTGTGCAATATGGCGAGAAGGATGCCGAGGTCATTGAAGCGGAGGCCGGGGAGGCCATTGGTGTCCCGGATGAGGTCTTGAAGAAACTCAAGGAGCAAAGGCTCCAGATCAAAGACAAAATTGTCCAACTACTGAACGTTTAAGTCACCGCAAGCTGCAGGAATCGTATATGTCCAGAATTATCAAAATTGTTGCCACCTTAAGTGCCAAGCCTGGTCATGGGCCGGCTGTTAAACAGGCGCTGAGTGCATGTGTGGCCGGATCACGGGCTGAAGCCGGTTGTCTTTTCTATGACCTGCATGTAGATCGTTCCAATCCCGAGCGTTTTGTATTCATCGAAGGCTGGAAGGACATGGCGGCCATTGAGCACCACAAAACCACAGCGCATTACCTGGCGATGGGCAAAGCTGTTGCTGACTTGATCGAGCATCGTGAAGTGCTGTTGCTGGACGAGTTGAGTATCTGAGACAGGGATCAACACAGCAGCATCAAGCGGCGGCCCTGAACAGGCCGCCGTTTTCATGTCGGGCTTGTGCAAGCTTGTTAAGTTCCTCGGCAGCGACTACAGGGCCTTGGCCATGTCGCGTAACAGGTATTTCTGGACCTTGCCGGTCGAGGTCTTGGGCAGCAGGGTAAACACTACCGTGCGCGGCACTTTGAATCCCGCCAGGTGCTGGCGACAAAAAGCAATGATATCCAGCTCGAGCACCTGCTGGTGGTCATCCTTGAGGGTGATAAAGGCACAGGGCGTTTCG
This sequence comes from Pseudomonas paraversuta, assembly GCF_904067025.1. Taxonomy (NCBI): domain Bacteria; kingdom Pseudomonadati; phylum Pseudomonadota; class Gammaproteobacteria; order Pseudomonadales; family Pseudomonadaceae; genus Pseudomonas; species Pseudomonas paraversuta. Next base: position 2,667,020 of record NZ_CAJFDA010000001.1, on the reverse strand, counting down.
CCCCACTTTTCATCAGGGCGGGCGACCACCGCCGCTTCCAGTACCCCGGGATGACGATAAAGCACGCCTTCAACTTCGATGGTCGAGATGTTTTCGCCACCCGAAATGATGATGTCTTTGAGCCGGTCACGAATCTCCATGTAGCCATCCGGGTGGCACACGGCCAAATCCCCGGTATGGAACCAGCCCCCCTCAAAGGCTTGCGCCGTGGCACTGGGGTTCTTCAGGTAACCCTTCATGACGGTGTTGCCACGCATGAATATCTCACCCATGGTTTCTCCGTCCCGCGGGGTCGGTACCAGGGTTTTCGGATCGGCAACCATTACCCCTTCCAGCGTCGGATAGCGTACCCCCTGGCGGGATTTGATCTGCGCACGCTCGGCCAGTGGCCGGGCATCCCATTGCTCATGCCAGGCGCAAATGGTCACCGGGCCATAGACTTCGGTCAGGCCATACACGTGGGTGACTTTGATGCCCATTTCTTCCACCGCACCTATCACTTGGGCCGGTGGTGCTGCACCCGCGACCATCACACTCACCGGATGATCGATGGCAACCCTGGCGGATAGCGGCAGGTTGGTCAGGGCATTGAGCACAATCGGCGCGCCGCACATATGGGTGACCTGATGCTCCTGGATCAGACTGAGAATTCGTTGCGGATCAACCCGGCGCAGGAACACGTGCACGCCGGCCAGGGCCGTGATGATCCACGGGTAGCACCAGCCGTTGCAGTGGAACATCGGCAAGGTCCATAGATACACCGGGTGATTGCCGATGGCCCAGACCATCTGGTTGCCCAGGGAGTTAAGGTAGGCCCCGCGGTGGTGATAGACCACGCCTTTGGGGTTGCCCGTGGTGCCGGAGGTGTAGTTGAGCGCGATCGCCTGCCACTCATCTGCCGGCCATTGCCACGGGTAGTCAGGGTCGCCCTCGGTCAGCAGCGCCTCGTAATCCAGTGTGCTGACCGGCTGGCCTTCGCCGTATTGCGGGTCATCCACGTCGATGATCAGCGGTGGATGATCAAGCATGGCCACGGCAGCATGGATCACGGCATGGAATTCACGGTCGGCAATCAACACCCTGGCTTCGCCGTGGGCCAGCATGAAGGCAATGGCTTCGGCGTCGAGGCGTACGTTAAGTGCATTGAGCACTGCGCCGAGCATGGGCACCGCAAAGTGGGCTTCGAGCATGGCCGGGATATTGGGCAACATCACCGCCACGGTATCGCCCTTGCCAATCCCGCGAGCGGCCAGCGCACTGGCCAGACGCCGGCAGCGCTGGTAAGTCTGCAGCCAGGTGCGGCGAATCGAGCCGTGGATCACGGCGGGGTAGTCCGGGTAGACACTGGCTGTGCGTTCGATAAAGCTCAACGGCGACAGGGCAATATGGTTGACAGCATTGGGCTCAAGGCCTTGCTCAAAAATCGACATGAAGGTCTTCCGGTGGCTGATTGTTAGCTCTTTGGCTGCCCGCGCCCATCGGTGGGCGGGACAGTTTTATGTCCGGCCTGACTTATAGCTCACTCGGTGTGGCATAGGGAAGCAATGGCCCCGGGCTAATCCAGCAGCGCTGCCAAGGCAGCCATCACCTCGGGCTTGTCGGTGTGGGCCACGTTAAAACGCATGCAGTGGCGCAGTGCGGGGTCAAAGCCGAACAGGATGCCCGGCGCCAGCACCAGATCCCGGGCGAGCGCCTCCTGGGCCAGGGTTGCGGCGTCCCGTGCGGCGGGGAGCGTGGCCCAGATATACAGGCCCCCGGTGTAAGGTGCATTGAGGGTGAACCCCAGGCCTTGCAACCAGCTGGCCACCCGCGCACCGCTGGCCAGCAGACCTTGCATCACCCGCTTGCGGTGTTTGTGATAGGTGCCGTCAGTGAGCATCGAACAGACGACCTGTTCGAACATTTCCGAGGTGATACCGCCGCACATCAGTTTCAGATGGGTCAGGTTGGCGGCTGCCTGCGCCGAGGTCACCACATAGCTCACCCGCAGATTGGCACTCAGGGTTTTGGAAAAGCCGCTGAGGTAGGTGACGTGTTCGATCCCGGCCAGGGCCGCGAGCCGCGGAGGCGGGTCAGGGTGCCAGTCGCCGTACAGATCGTCCTCGATGATATGGCAGTCATGACGCTTGGCCAGCTCCAGCAAGCCGTAGGCCTGGGCCGGAGAAAAGGAATGGCCGGTGGGGTTATGCAGCAGGCCTGTGGTCAGATACAGGCTCGGCCGGTGCTGTTCAAACAGCTGCTCCAGCGCTTGCAGATCCAGCCCCTGGGGCGTGCGCTCAAGGGTCACGACCCGTGCCCCGTGCAACGCCAGATTGGCGTGAAAGTTGAAGTAACAGGGCATGTCCAGCAGCACCGTATCGCCGGGACGCACCCGCAAGCGCAACAACATGTCCAGTGCCTGCACGGTGTTGGCGGTGGTGATGATCTGCTCGACGGCAACGTCCAGGCCCTGGCCCAGCAGTTTTTGCTGGAGTGCCAGACGCAATGGCAAGTAGCCCGCCGGATCGCCATAGCCGGTGAGGCGCAGCCCCGGCGAGCGGCTGAGCTGGCGCAGGTGGGTACGCATGGCGCTGGGCTCCAGCCAGCTTTCAGGCAGATGCCCGCTGCCGGGGCGCATGGCGCCACTGGCGCCGGTCAATGAGCGGCGCAGGACACTGGTCAGGTCTTGCGGCAACAGATCAAGCGCGCTCGCCCGTTCTGCAGCCGCAGCCCTGGCCGCGACAAAGTAGCCAAGGCCCTGGCTTGAAGTGATCCGGCCCTGTCCACGCAAGCGATCGAGAGCCTCAATCAGGGTGAATTTACTGACGCCCCAGCTCAGGGCCATTTCCCTGGCGGAGGGCAGTCTGGCCCCCGGGTTCAGGCGACCTTGGGTAATGGCCTGGTTCAGGGCTTCGACAATCTGCTGGACTTTGGGAGTGCCGGGCTGGAATTCAATCGTGGGGATAGGCATCAATGACCTCGTACTTTACCGGTCATGCTACCAGTAAAGTACGGTCAAGTTGGTCGGGGCTTGATCTGCCCATGCCGGGCTGCGCCACCTAAACTGCGGAACCGCTCGCAGGTGTTCGAGCAATGGTTTCGGGATCTGATAAAGATAATGGCCACACAACTGACACTCGCGTCCTTCCTCTACTTTCTGTTTTTCTGCGCCACCATGACCTTTAGTCCCGGGCCCATGACCTTACTGTTGATGGGCTTCGGCATGCAGCAAGGCTTGAAGCGCTCAATGCCGGTGCAGCTTGGCGCCAGCGCTGCGTATCTGGTGTCGATCCTGATTTTTGCCGTCGGATTTGCCGAGCTGGTCAAGGGCAATCCCCTGATCAGTCGCGTCATTCAATGTATCGGCGTGGCCTATTTGCTGTATCTGGCCTATCGGCAATGGAACAGTCGGGCACTGTTGCTGGAGCGTCCTGCCGAGTCCCTGGACAGCAGCTTCAGGGGGCGTTTCGCCAAGGGGCTGCTCACCGGCTTTGCCAACCCCAAAACCATTGTCATGTTCAGTGCCGTGTTCCCGCAGTTTGCCGGGCAGGGCAGTGCCACCCGGGCGCTGGATCTGGCGGTACTGGGGCTGGTGTTCTTGCTGTTGCAGTTCACCAGCGGCTGCCTGTATTGCTACTTCGGCCAGCGGGTGCGGCGGGTGCTGCAAAGCCCGTCGCGACAAGTTTTGTTGCAACGGGCCACAGCCATCATGCTGTTGGGGGTGGCCATTCTGTTGGCCCGGGGGTTTTAGCGGCTGAGCCTCAGAAACGCAGGGTAGCCCCGGTGGTCAGCCAGCGGTCGCGGTCGCGGTTCAGGGTGCGACCGAGCACCAGGTCCAGATCCACGGCAGAGCCTATGTGGAACCTGGGACCTGTCTGCCAGGACTGCTCGCCGCCTTCTTCGCCGTAGCGTTCGCCAATCAGGGTCAGCGAGTTGGTAACGGCATATTCAAAGCCGCTACCCCAGGTCAGTCGGTGGCTCTGCTTGCCGTCGTTCCAGGCATGGCTCCAGCCGCCGTTAAGATTGAGTCGCAGGGGCGCGAAAGGTTGCCAGGTGAGCGGCAGGTTGAGGTCGGTGCCGTCATAGCTGTGGGCCCGGTTCAGCGCAAAGCGGGCCTCGCCCGATAGCGCCAGTTCCAGGCTCTGGTCCAGACTTGAATACAGCTGCGCCTTGAGTTGCGGGCTCAACTGTCGGGCGGTGCCGTCGTTGCTGTGACCTTGCTCTATGGCGCCTCCCCATTGCAGCCAGGGCAGGTTGTGTGAAGTACAGCCCTGGGAAATGACTGCGTTGTGGGTGGCGCTGTGGTGACGGTTGCTGGTGAACCAGGCGTCGATGTTGCATTCGCCGGGGCTGTTGATTGCGCCGTCGTCGACCACGTATGAACCACCGGACGCACAGGTTTTGGAGACCAGGCCAAGGGTCAGGGCGATGCTCATCGAAGCGCCGACCCAATGGCGAACGGCTGCTGAACGGGATACTTCAGTCATGGGTAAAACTCCTGAGTGGAATCAATAAAGTCAGTTGTTAACCGTTACAACATGAATGCCGGCCGCTCTGGCCCGGCTGATCAGCGCACAGGTGTCATCTCCCCCGGGCAGGGCAATGACCACGTCCGGGCGACTGTCCGTGAGCATGAATCGATTGCGCCGGCGCTCGGCCTGCTTGCCGTACATCTTCCAGTTCGGCGGGTAGCGCACCACATCGACTCCCGCCTCGCGCGCCCAGTCCTCCACGGCGCTGCCCAGATACGGACTGGCGCCGTGAATCAGCACGCTCACGCCATTGATGGCCTGGTAGGCATCCAGTACGCGCAGGCACATCAGGGTGTCGGCGTAATGGCGCCCGGCACAGATCAAGAGGCGCACGGGTCAGTGTCCCTGGAGTTGTGGTCGACGAAGCCGTTGAGTTCTGCGCAGCGCTCCAGCACCGGGTAGCCGAGGGCGGCAATATGGTGATGAACCCGCCGATAGTCGCGCAGCACGCGCTGGAAAATATCCCCGGACTCGGCCCAGGCCGTTTTGTCATTCTGCAATTTACGAAAATGCTCGCGACTGGCCCTGGCCTCCAGCTTGCGCACGGTGTCCTTGTGGCTGACCAGGGTGTTGGCTGCCAGCACGTCTTCGCCCATGAAGGCGGTCACTGCCAGGTTCAGGCTGTCCTGCAGGGCCTGGTGCATGGCCTGGATATGGCGCAGCTCGAAGCTGGAAAAGTGCTCGCCACGGCGGGTTCTGCGGATGGCCAGTTGCGCCAGGTTGTTGAGGATGTCGCCGGCATGTTCGAGGTTGATCACGAACATCAGGATTTCCTGGGCGCGGTCGGCGTCATGATCGCTCAGCCCGTCATGGCCTATATCCGCCAGGTAGGCACGAATGGCGGCACTCAGCAGGTCCACCGAGTGATCCAGCTGGCGGACTTTGGCGAAGGCGGCCTGATCGGGCTTCTCGAACAGTTGCAGCACCTGGCTGAGCATCAGCGAGGCCATGTCCGCCAGGCGCAGGGCTTCGCGTACGGCGTTGGACAGCCCGATATTGGCCACTTCCAGCCCGGCTTCATCGAGGTATTGCGGCATGCCGGGATCCACCGGGCTCTGCTGCTCGGCAAACAGCCGGCTCAGCAGGCGCGCCATGGGTTCGGTCAGCCCGATAAACAGCAGCGCCAGGGCGATGTTGAATGCGCTATGCAGATACACCACCAGCTGGGCCGGGCCGATATCGGTTCGGCCCAGCTGTGCGGCAATCAGTGGCAGGCACGGCAGCAACAGCAGGCTGCCGAACAAACGAATCAGCAAGTTGCCCACGGGCAGGCGCCGCGCCACCGGGGAGCCGGCACTGAATACCGAGGGCAAGGCACCACCTATGTTGGCTCCCAGCATCAAGGCCAGCGCCGTCACCGGGGTCATCATGTCGGCACCGGCCATGGAGGCAATGAGCAACACCACTGCCACGCTGGAGTGGCAGATCCAGGTCAGCAGGACTGCGACCAGCACCGCGGTGACCAGGTCGCCCTCAAGGCTTTGCATGAGCGCGCGGAACACCGACGTGGCTTCCATATGACCCAGGCTGGCGCTGAGCAGACTCAGGGCCAGGAGCATCAGCCCCAGTCCGATCAGCGCGCAGCCGATGCTTTCAAAGCGTGAGTCATCGCGCAGGCGAAACACCACAAAACCCACCAGCAGTATCACCGGCATCGCCAGTGAAGTGTCGAAACTCAGCAGTTGTACCACCAGGGTCGAACCGATGTTCGCTCCCAGCATCACGGCCAGGGCTGGCGCCAGGCCCAGGGTGCCGGCGGCGGTAAACGAGGTTGCCATCAGGCTGACGGCGGTACTGCTCTGCAGTACGCCAGTAATACCGATTCCGGAAATCAGCGCCATCCAGCGATTGTTCAGGTTGCGCCCCATCCAGTTACGCAGCTGGGTACCAAACCCGCGCAGCAGCGCCGTTGAAATCATATGGGTACCCCACAGCAACAGGGCTATGGCCCCCGCGAGGTTGAGTAACAGAGTGGTTCCCGACATGAGGAATCTCCACATAACAAACATTCATTGTTTTGCGGGCGCCAGACCGGCGCCCGCAGATTCAGCTCAGAACCACTGCTTGAAGCGGCGGATGTAGAGGGTCTTCATCAACTGTGCAACGCAGCAGTAGCTGAACAGGGTGGCCACCAGCCAGGGGAAGTACGACAGCGGCAGCGGCTCAAGGCCGACCATGGTGCCCAGCGGCGAGAACGGCACGTAGATGCCCAGCACAATGACAATCAGGGTCATCATGATCACCGGCCATGCGGCAGTGCTCTGGATGAAGGGGATTTTTCGGGTGCGCAGCATGTGCACCACCAGGGTTTGCGAGAGCAGGCCCTCGATGAACCAGCCGGACTGGAACAGGGTCTGCATTTCCACGCTGTTGGCCGAGAACACGTACCACATCAGGGCAAAGGTGGTGATGTCAAAGATCGACGAGGTCGGCCCGATCCAGATCATGAACCGGCCGATGTTTTTCGCATCCCACTTGCGCGGTTTTTGCAGGTACTCCTTGTCCATCTTGTCCCAGGGCAGCGCCAGCTGGGAGATGTCGTACATCAGGTTCTGCAGCAGCAGGTGGATCGACAGCATCGGCAGGAAAGGGATAAAGGCACTCGCCACCAGCACCGAGAACACGTTGCCGAAGTTGGAGCTGGCGGTCATGTTCAGGTACTTCATGATATTGCCGAAGGTTTCGCGGCCTTTGAGCACGCCTTCTTCCAGCACCATCAGGCTCTTTTCCAGGAGGATGATGTCGGCCGACTCTTTGGCGATGTCCGTGCCGCTGTCCACCGAAATGCCCACGTCCGCATCGCGCAGGGCCGGGGCATCGTTAATCCCGTCGCCGAGAAAGCCGACCGTGTGACCATTGGCCTGCAGTGCCTTGAGCACCCGGGACTTCTGCAGCGGAGTGAGCTTGGCGAACACCGTGCGCTGCTCCACCTCCAGTTGCAGCGTGGCGTCGTCCATGGCCTCTATTTCAGGACCGAGCAACGGCGAGCCTGGCTCCAGTCCCACCTGGCGGCAGATTTTACCGGTGACTGTGGCGTTATCGCCGGTCAGTACTTTTACCGCTACCCCTATTGCCTGCAGCGCGGCAATCGCCGGGCCGGCGGTTTCTTTTGGCGGGTCGAGGAAGGTGAGCAAGCCGCGGATGACCAGATCCCGCTCATCGCCGGTGGTGTATTGCTTTTGTGACTGGGCCTTGGGAATTTCACGGGTGGCAACCAGCAGTACCCGGAAGCCGTCTTCGTTGTAGCCGCTGGCCAGTTCCAGCAACTGCTGGCGGCGCAACGGGTCCAGCGCAACGCTGGCGGTGCCTTCCATGACATGGGTGCAGATGGCGAGCATTTCCTCTACTGCGCCTTTACATACCAGCAGGTGGTCACCCCGTTTGTCCTTGACCACGACCGTCAGGCGTCGGCGGACAAAGTCGAAAGGCAGTTCATCGACCTTGCGGTAGGCAAACGGCACTTTGAACTTTGGGTCCTGTGTAGAGAACTGCACCACCGCCTGATCCATCAGGTTGCGCACGCCACTTTGGTGATGGCTGTTGAGCCAGGCCAGGGCCAGTACCGACTCATCGCGCTTGCCGCTGGCGTCCACGTGGTGCTCAAGGATGATGTGATCCTGGGTCAGGGTGCCGGTCTTGTCGGTGCACAACACATCCATCGAACCGAGGTTCTGGATCGCATTCAGGCGCTTGACCACCACTTTGCGTTTGGCCATGGCGGTGGCGCCCTTGGCCAGGTTGGCGCTGACAATCATTGGCAGCATTTCCGGGGTCAGGCCGACCGCCACTGCCAGGGCAAACATTAAGGCATCGCCCCAGTCGCCCTTGGAGAACCCGTTGAGGAAAAACACAATGGGCACCATGACCAGCATGAAGCGGATCAGCAGCCAGCTGACGCTGTTGACTCCCCGATCGAATGCCGTTTGCGAGCGCGAGCCGACGATGGCTTTGGCCAGCGAACCAAAATAGGTCCGGGGGCCGGTGGCAACCACCACGGCGCGGGCTGTACCGCTTACTACGTTGGTGCCCATGAAGCAGATGTTGGGCAGGTCCAGCAGGTTGCTCTGGTCGGCTGCCATGCCGGAGGCGGACTTTTGTGTGACGTCTCCCAGGGTGTCGTATTTCTCCACGGGTAAAGCTTCGCCCGTGAGTACGGCCTGGCTGATAAACAGATCGCGGGATTCAATCAGGCGAATGTCCGCGGGGATCATGTCTCCGGCGGACAGTTGCACGATATCGCCGGCCACCAGATTGCGCATCGGGATTTCAAGCACCCTGGGCCTGGCACCGTCCTTTTCGCGGCGCAGTACGGTGGCCGTGGTGCGGACCATGGCCTTGAGCGCTTCGGCGGATTTGGCCGAGCGGTGCTCCTGCCAGAACCGCAGCACGCTGCTGAGGCCGACCATCAACCCGATGATGATGACTTTGGTCAGGTCGCTTTCTTCACCGTCACGCAGCGGAATCCAGTAGTCGGTGAAAAAGCTGATCACCGCCAGGGTCAGCAGGACGTAAATGAAAGGGTTATGCAGTGCCAGCAGGAACTGCACGATCGCATGGGGCGGCTTGTCGTGGGCCACCTCGTTGTAACCCTCCAGTTGCAGGCGTTTCGAGGCCTCGAGCAGGGTCAGGCCGTCGGTGGTGGCCTTGACGTTCGCCAGGGTCGCCGACAGTCCGTTCTGTGCTTCACGTGCGGCACGCATGGACAGTTTTGCACGGTCTGCAGCGCTGTTTTTATCCAGTGCTTTGGGGGTTTTCAATGCGCTCATAGGGGGCTGCTCCTGTCGCCTGTTTTAATCCGGACATACATGCGACTTGCCTTTCTGGAGGCAAACAGCAGTCGTCCGGTGCGAAAGTCGGCGATCGGTTTAAATAAGTTTTAGGTGCAGTTGTATGTTTCGCTACAACAGCGCTATTAATCAGCGGGCAACAGGAAACTTCCAATCTGGTTCATAAAGAACAGCAGTCAGATAACGATGTTTATCAGGCGGAAGTTAATCGATGGCAGAACTTTCTTTGCAGAAGGTTCTGCGCTCGATTAAACCGTGCTTATCCGGCGCGAGCGGCTGTGTAGAAACTCGGGGCGCGGGCAAGCAGGCGAACGGGGCCACAACACGGAGGGTCCTGGGATTCGTTGATGCTCCAGCGCTGTTCCAGTTGCCCTGTGCCGGGGCTGACCCGCCAGTGCACCTGGCGGTGCACAGGTTTTGCGCCGGGAACGGCAGTGGAGAAGGGGGATTGCCGAGCAAAGGCAGGCTCACGGCAGAGCTTGACCCGCATGCTCGAGCTAAAGGCGCGGACGCCAGGTAGTACAAAGGTTTTAAAGGTCATAACACACCTCGTGACCGGACTGATGCCGGGGGAGGTCGTTACGTTGGAGCGTCAGGCTCTAGCGCAATTGACCCCGCCGTGCAGGCGAGTCCTGTCAATGTTTTGGTTAATTGCCCGGAGCTCCGCATTCGCGGTGACCGGACAGCGTCTAGATACTGTGTCCATTGGCTTCTTTTGTGAGGTTTAAAAAAGACCGAAGTAATTCGGCCTGCGCAATCTACTCAGTCAGGTAACTCATGTCAAGGTTAAACAGGCACAAGTAAGGGCGGTACAGCCAATGTTCAGAAACGGGAAAGTGTATTAAAAACAGTCACCGCTTGAATATGACAATAATAAAACTCAATAGCCGAAGAGTGGGGCGCCGAAGTGTGCTGTCAGCAAACGCCATGTAAGGCATTGAAGTTCAAAAGCACGGGTTGCATCCGGGCTGTAGCTGCGGCTGCTGCCCGATGGTGCTGCCATCACCTAAACGCTATAACTGCACGGACAATCTATAGGTTTGGGTTATATTAGAGGCTGTTTCAGCCCCGTATCGAGATTGGTTTTGTCGACTATTGACCCCGCAGCAACGCAGGTTTCAGCCATTGCATTAACTCAGGTTCAAACGCCTGTTGCGCTTTACCTTGCGCGTCTTGCGCCATCGAGCCGTCAGACCATGCGTTATGTATTGCAGGAGGCGGCGGATCGCCTGGGGGCTGAGGATGTCGCCATCGATGAGTTTCCGTGGCATCAACTGCAGCCGGGGCATATCACCGCGCTGGTGTCTGCATTGCGCGCAGATGGCTATGCGCCCAATACCTCCTCGCTGTACGTGAATGCCATCCGCGGCGTGATGAATCAGGCCTGGCAGCAAAGCCTGATCACCCAGGATCATTTGTTGAAGATCCGTGCGGTAAAGGCGGGAGGTGGTTCGCGTCTGACCAAGGGCCGTAATCTACGCCGTACTCTGATTCGTGAACTGATGGATGTCTGTGCTGCCGACCCGCGCCCCCAGGGCTTGAGGGATGCGGCGATCATTGCAATTTTGTATGGCTCGGGGATGCGCAAGTCGGAATCGGTGAACATGGACCTGTGGCAGGTGAATGTTGAGGAGCGCAGCCTGCGGGTGGTGGGTAAAGGCAACAAGGAGCTGATCAAGTTCGCTCCGGCCTGGGCCTTTGAAAAGCTCGAGCAGTGGCTGGCGTTTCGACGGGACAACCTGCCGGACGGAGCCAGTGACGACGACTTCTTGTTCAACCGGATTCGTCGCGGTAATCACATCACCCGCGAGCGCCTTACCAAGCATGCGATTTACTACATCGCCAAACAGCGCGGCCGGCAGGTCGGGGTCGACATCATGCCCCATGACTTTCGCCGTTCATTCATCACCCGGGTGATCGAAGAGTACGACGTTTCCATTGCGCAAAAACTGGCCCACCACGCCAACATTGCGACCACCGTCAGCTATGACGTGCGCGATGACAATGAGCGGCGCAATGTGACTGACCGCTTTATGTTGTGACTGGCAACGCCCAGGCCCGCAGCACTGAAAAAACAATGAACCCTCGCGGCATGCCCCCACCTAAAGCTTTACAACCTGGGAGGTGATGCATGCAAATCGAGCAAATTTGGGTCGTACTGGCCATTATCCTGCTGCTGATCGAGTTCTGGACCATCAGCCGCGTGCTTAAAAGCGCAGCCCCTGCAAGCAGTCGGCTGATGTGGGTGGCGGTCATTATCTTCGTGCCATTATTCGGCATGCTGGCGTGGCTGGTGGCCGGGTCGAAAAAGCACAGAAGGGATTCGTCTTCGGTCTCGAGGTGAGCCGCAAGAGCGCTATGAATAACCCCAAGCTGCAGGAGCAAACTCGCTCCTGCAGGGGGCTTGCCGACTCAGGTATTGGTCTTCAGCTTGGTCCACAGGCGCGTGGTGAGCCGGGCAATTTTGGCCGGCAGGTCCTCGACAGTGAACAGTGTGTCTATCACTTCTTTTGACGGATAGATGGCAGGGTCCTGTTTCACCTCTGACGAGAGATAGGCATCCGCTGCAAGGTTGGGGTTGGCGTAGTGGATGTTGTTGCTGATATCGGCAATCACCTGGGGCGTGAGCAGGTAGTTCATGTAGGTGTAGGCGTTCTTTTCATGGGGCGCGCTTTTGGGCATGACCACTATGTCCATCCACAAGGTGGAGCCTTCCCTGGGGACCGAGTAAGCGATGTTGATCCCGTTCCTGGCTTCCTTGGCACTGGCGGCTGCCTGCACTACATCGCCGTTAAAACCTATCACTGCACAGATATTGCCATTGGCCAGATCGCTGATGTACTTCGAGGCGTGAAAGTACTGAACGTAAGGCCGGATTTTCAGCAGAGCCTGTTCGGCTTTCTTGTAGTCTTGCGGGTCATGGCTGTGGTGCGGCAGGCCTAGATAGTTAAGGGTGACAGGTAGCACCTGGGTCGGGTTGTCGATGATTGCGACGCCGCACTGGCTCAGCTTCTTGATGTTGTTTTCATCAAAAAACAGGCTCCAGGACTGCGTGACATCGGTGGTACCGAAGATCTGCTTGATCTTGTCCACGTTATAGCCGATGCCTGCAGTACCCCACATGTAGGGGAAGCCGTACTGGTTGCCCGGGTCGTTCACCTCGAGCTTTTTCATCAGCACCGGGTCGAGGTTTTTCCAGTTGGGCAACTGGCTGCGGTCGAGCTTTTGTATGGCCCCCGCCTTGATCAGCCGGGACAGGAAGTGGTTGGACGGGCTGACCACGTCATAACCGGTGTTGCCGGTCATCAACTTGGACTCCAGCACTTCGTTGCTGTCGTGGATATCGTAAGTCGTCTTGATCCCCGTTTGCCTGGTAAACGAGGGCAGGGTGTCATCCGCGATATAGCCGTTCCAGTTGGAGATATTGACTGTCTCGTCTGCGTAGCTGGCTGCCGAAAACGCGGCCAGCATGACCGCCAGGGAAATCGTGTTGATGTGCATGTTCAATCACCTTTTCGAGGAGCTTTTATTTTTTTCGTCACAGTGCATCAGATTTCGGTTCTGGCCCTGACCGCTTCCACGCGCATGCGCAACACGGCGCCGATGTCGAAGAACGGGCACGGCGGCAGCCAGCCCGGCCGTGCCCGGTCCATGACTGACTGCAACAGCGGGGAGCTGGCGCCACTGGCCATTTCCGCCAGCAACCGGCCCCACAGGGTGCCGCGTGCCACGCCGGAGCCATTGCAGCCGGCGACGGCAAACACCCGTTCCTGGACCTTGGCGAAATACGGCTGGCCGCTGCGTGTGGCGCTCAGGTGGCCGGTCCAGGTGTAGTCAATGTCTTGTTCGGTGAGCCCCGGGAAGCGTCGTTGCAAGCCCAGCGCGTGGTGTTTGCGCCGCTGTATCAAATCGCTGTCGGACAGGTCTTTGGTGCGGTATTCGGCGGTGTTGCGGATCATCACCCGGCGGTCCGGAGTCAGGCGCACGGTTGCGCCGAGGGGGCGCGTGGAAAGTACGCCCCAGGGCTCGACGCTGCCGATGGCCGCGTATTCCCGGTCTGTCAGGGGGCGGGTCAGGCTGGCGCTGAGTTCCATGGGGAAGGTGGCGCTGTTGTCGATCCCGGCGCGCGGAATGAAAGCGTTGAGGCACACCAGAACCTGTCCGGCCTCGATGCTGCCTTGGGTGCCAGTGGCACGCACGCCGCCGCGCACGGGTTCGAGGCCGCTGATCTCGGTGTTCTCGAATACGCTGACATTGGCTGGCAGTGCATCCAGCAGGCCTTTGACGTACTTCGCCGGCTGCAGCAGAGCGTTGCCATTACCGCACCAGATCGCCGCCCGATAGTGACGGGTCCCCAGTTTTTGGGCGAGTTGTCCGCCCTCCAGAAACTGTGCCGAGGCCCCCACGGCACTGAGGGTTTTGAGCTTGGCTTCGATGTGGGTCAGCTTGGCGGGATCATTGACCGCGAAGTAGTAACCCGAATCGCGGTATTCGCACTCAATGCCGTGGCGGCTGATGCGCTTGCGTACTTCTTCGCCGGCGGCGCAGCCGATTGCAGAGTCGACCTCAAAACCGGCGAAGCCGCTGTGGCCGATCAGCTCATCATCGCCGGGGTTTTCGTGGGACACCGCGTAGCCGGAGTTGCGCGCTGAGGCCCCCTGGGCTGCGCGCTGCCGATCGACCACGACGATACGCGCCTCAGGGTACATTTCTGCCAGGGAATGGGCGGCACTGAGCCCGGTGATACCGGCGCCAATAATCAGCCAGTCAGCTTTTTCCGGCCCCTTGAGGTGATCGCGGCCCGGGGAGGTTCCTGCCAGGGCAATCCAGCCACATTGATTTTTCACGTAACACCTCATTCAACGGTTGCGGCGCCTCCTGCTTGGGTGAATACATGCGCAAATCGCATGGCTGTTATCAGGTGGCGCCCTCTATAGCTGGAATTTATGACGAACAGGGTGATATAACCAACGTTATAAATTCATTAATCGATTCCAAAAACGCATGGATACAATTAGCCACGTACCGTCTCTACAGGGCCTGCAGGCGCTGGTTGCAGTTGCCGATTCGGGCAGCTTCACCCTAGCGGCGCAGGCGCTGTGTCTGACCCAGAGCGCAGTCAGTCGCAAGATCCAGCAACTGGAAGGGCATTTCGGTGTACCGCTGTTCGCCAGAAACAGTCGCAGCGTGCACCTGACGGCTGAAGGCGAAGAGGTGCTGGGCAGCGCGCGCACCATTCTTGCGCAGTTGCGGGCGCTGGAAGACCGGCTTTCACCGCAAAAGCGTCCGTTTCGTATCCGCATGCACGTCTCCCTGGCCGTGCGCTGGTTACTGCCCAAGCTCAGTGACTTCTACCTGCAGCATCCGGACATAGCCCTGTCGATCGAAACCGTTGCCACCGAGATCGTTGAGCCCGCCAGCGACAGTGATGCCTACATCCTCTATCTGCCGGAGCCCCGCGCTGACCCGGCCTGTCTGGTGCTGTTCGATGAGGCACTGGTGCCGGTTTGCTCCCCGGATCTGGGGCCGCTGACGTCAATGGATGACCTGGCAGGTTTCCCGTTGCTGCACCGTTCGGCCGACAAGCAGGCGTGGATCGACTGGCTGTCAGCCAATCACGGCAACCCCCTGGAGAGCTATCGTCACATCCCGTTCAACCTCGATGAGCTGGCACTGGATGCTGCGGCCCGGGGGCTTGGGGTCGCAGTGACGGACATGACCTTGGCCGATGAGTCGATCCAGCGCGGGGTGCTGGTGATTCCGTTTGGCGAGCCATTGAAAACCGGCGGCAATTACTCGTTGTGCCCACAGCCCCTGGCGGCCGGACACCCGGCCTGTTCCCGGGTGCTGCAGTGGTTCGCGGAGCAGGCGCAACAGGCTAGGGTGCCAGGTGCTTGAGCATGATGACGGTGCGTTCGGCACCGTGGAATTCGTCGCGGATTTTTTCAAAACCCAGGCGGGCGTAAAAGCCTTCGGCGGTGATTGAAGAGGGCACCCTTAACTCTTGCAGGCCGTGCTGTCCTGCAACGGATTCGATTCTGGCCATAAGCTGCTTGCCGATTCCCGTGCCCTGGTGGCCGGGAGCGACGAATACACTGCGAATTACCTGCTGGTCCAGGCTTGCCGTTGCGACCACGGCCCCATCAAGAATTGCCACATAGACTTGACGCTGGATGATCAAGCCCAGGATCTGTGGGGCCGCAAAGCTTTGCTCCACCCGGGCGATGACGTCGGGCGGGTAGTCCAGGGCATTGGACTGGCGAAGTGCAGCGATCACCACCTTGCTGATGGCCGCTGCATCTTCGGCACGGGCAGCTCGAACCAGAACGCTCATAAGTGATTTATCCGTTGCGATGGTATTGGCGAACTACTTTAGACCTTGCTGCCGACGTCGGCCGCTCTTGATAGCTCAGTCAAATTTTGTAATAAGTCTGTTACTCAGAAAACTCTGATTGCGCTGTAGGATTGCATCCCCAATTTACTAAAGGTTTATATGAACACCCTGATGGAGCCTCCCAGTTGCTGCTTTCTGTCAGCAACCCGTTTGTTTTCAGCCTCTGTTGCTGATCGTTTATCTCATCTCTCCAGCGTTTCCAGCCTGACCGGTACATCCCGTGTCTTGCGCCTGCCTGTCTGTGCTGAATTTCCTGTGGCCACTGCCTGCCAGAGGATCGACCCGGGCGCAGCATTCTCATCATCCCCAACCCCTCAAGAGCGCGCGTAAGCATTATGGAATGGATTGCTGATCCTACGGCCTGGCTAGGCCTGCTGACCTTGATTGTGCTGGAGTTGGTGCTGGGCATCGACAACCTGGTGTTTATTGCCATCCTGGCGGACAAGTTGCCGCCCGAGCAGCGCGACCGCGCCCGGGTCATTGGTCTGACCCTGGCGCTATTGATGCGCCTGGGCCTGCTGGCCAGCATCTCGTGGATGGTGACGCTGACCGAGCCCCTGTTCGAAGTGTTTGAAAAATCCTTTTCGGGGCGCGACCTGATCATGCTGTTCGGTGGTCTGTTCCTGTTGTTCAAAGCCACCATGGAGTTGCATGAACGGCTCGAAGGGCATGTCGCAGAGCGTTCATCCAACGCTGTGTATGCCATGTTCTGGCCGATCGTGGCGCAGATTGTGGTGCTGGACGCGGTGTTCTCGCTGGATGCGGTGATTACCGCGGTGGGCATGGTCGAGCATTTGTCCGTGATGATGATCGCGGTGGTGATCTCCATTGGCCTGATGATCATTGCCAGCAAGCCGCTGACCCGCTTCGTCAACAGTCACCCGACCGTGATCATGCTGTGTCTGGGCTTTTTGATGATGATCGGTTTCAGCCTTACCGCTGAAGGCCTGGGCTTCCACATTCCCAAGGGCTATCTGTACGCTGCCATCGGCTTCTCGATCTTGATCGAGGTCTTCAACCAGATTGCCCGCGCGCAACGTAAACGCAGCCTGCAAGGTGTGCGCCCGATGCGTGAGCGCACCGCCCATGCCGTGATGCGTTTGCTGGGCGGGCGTACCCTGAGTGCCGACGAAGTCGGTGAGGAAATTGCGGACATGCTGGAAGGCGGCGCCAGCGAAGAGGTGTTCCACCGTCGCGAGCGGGTCATGATCAGTGGTGTTCTGCAACTGGCGGAGCGGCCCATACGCACAGTCATGACCCCGCGCACGGAGATTGATCACATCGATCTGGCAGATTCGGCCGAGAGCATTCGCGCAAAGCTGATGCATTCGTCCTACTCCAGGTTGCCGGTGATCAGGGCAGGGCGCATCGATGAGCCATTGGGCTTTGTGCACAAGAAGGAACTGTTGAAAGAGTTGTTGGCCGGCCATCAACCCGATCTGGAAGCCATGGCCCGCAAGACCATCAACTTGCTGGACAGTTTCTCGATCCTCAATGCTCTGGAGCAGATGCGCAAAGAGTCCACCCACATCGCTTTCGTGATCAACGAGTTCGGTGACTTCACCGGCCTGCTGACCATGACCGATATTCTGGAGTCGATTGCCGGCGAGTTGCCTGACGCCAGTGAAATCGAAGGCCCGAACATTGTGGTCCAAGGGGATGGTTACTTAGTGAGCGGCGCCTTGAATCTGAGTCAGATAGCCCTGCACACCGGTTTCCCGGCCAAGGCCACGGATGACTATCAAACACTGGCTGGAATGGTCATGAGTTTGCTGGACCGTCTGCCTGTGATTGGCGACAGCCTGACCTGGGAAGGGTGGAACCTGAGGGTGATGGAGGTTGAAGAGCGGCGGGTGACCAGGGTGCTGCTTAGCAAAGCGTAATCTGTAGGAGCGAACTTGCTCGCGAGTTCTTCGCTGTTGCGAAAGACTCGCGGGCAAGCGCGCCCCTACAGGGCTGTTTTACTCTTTGTCAGGCAACGCGTAAGCGATCACGTAGTCACCGCGATCGGCTGACTGGCGTGCGCCACTGGCGGTGATGACAACGTACTGCTTGCCGGTTTTAGGCGACACAAAGGTCATCGGGCCGCCCTGGCTGCCGACTGGCAAGCGGGCCTTCCAGGCCTCTTCACCATTGGCCGAGTTGAAGGCGCGCAGGTAATAGTCCTGAGTCCCCGCGATGAAAATCAGACCGCCCTGGGTGGACAGCGTACCGCCCAGGGTAGGCATGCCGATTGGCAATGGCAGGTGCATCTTGACCCCCAGCGGGCCAGTGTCCTGAACAGTGCCGACCGGTACTTGCCAGGCAATTTTCTGGGTCTTCATGTCGATGGCAGTCAGGGTGCCGAACGGCGGAGCCTGGCAAGGGATGCCGGCGATGGACAGGAAGCGGTTCTTGTTCACTGCATACGGCGTGCCTTTGAGCGGTACTGCGCCCATGCCGGTATTCAGTGCTTCGCCGCCGGAGTTGGCCACCGCTTCTTTTTTCTGCGGCACCATCTGGATCCACAGGCCCAGACGCATGTCGTTGACGAAAATAAAGCCGTGCACCGGATCAGTCGACAGACCGCCCCAGTTCATGCCCCCCAGTGAGCCCGGGAAGCTCAGCGACACATCGGTACCAGGTGCGGTAAACAGGCCGTCGTAACGCATTTTCTTGAACGAAATGCGGCACAGCATCTGATCGAACGGGGTTGCGCCCCACATGTCCGACTCGGTCAGTTTTTGCGCACCAATCTGCGGCATGCCCACCGATTTCGGCTGGGTCAGCGAGTAGGGTTCGTTCGGAATGTTGGAGGCTTTGACCGCTACTTCTTCAACTTTGGTCAGTGGCTGGCCGGTGTGGCGATCCAGAACAAAAATCTGGCCGGCCTTGGTGCCGATCACCAGCGCCGGGACCTTGCTGCCGTCAGGCTTGGCAAAGTCGATCAGGGTCGGCTGCATGGGCAAGTCGAAGTCCCACAGATCGTTATGAACGGTCTGATAGACCCACTTTTCATCACCGGTCGAGGCGTTGAGTGCCAGCACCGAAGCGCCGTACTTGTGGTCCAGAGCCGTGCGTTCAACACCGTAGATGTCGGTGGACGAACTGCCCATCGGCAAGAAGATGGTGTTCATCAGCGGGTCATAGGACATCGGCGCCCAGCTGTTGGGCGTGCTGCGAACGTAGGTCTGACCCTCTGCCGGAGCCTGTTTGTCTTGCGGATTGCCAGGGTCGAACGCCCAGCGCATGGCGCCGGTGATTACGTCAAAGCCGCGGATCACGCCGCCAGGCATGTCGGTTTGCACGTTATCGGCAACCCGGCCGCCAACCACCACTGTGGTACCTGCCATCAACGGTGCCGACGACAGCTGGTAAAAGGAGTCAGGCACATTGCCCAGACCGGCTTTCAGATCAACCTGGCCATTGGTGCCGAAGTCCTGGCAGAACTTGCCGGTGTCAGCATCCACCGCGATCAGGCGCGCATCGATGGTGTTGGTGAGCAGGCGACGCTGGCAGGCAGCGCCGGGGGCAACAGCCACTGGCACGGCAGGGGTGCTGCCATCAGTCGGCTGGGCAACCGGTGCGCTGGCATCGAAGTACGCCAGGCCCCGGCAACGTTGCCAGACAGCCGATTTGGCATCGATGTTGTTCTTCCACAGCTCTTTACCGGTATCGGCATCCAGAGCGATGAGGTTGTTGTGCGGGGTGCAGATAAACACCTTGTCGCCCACTTGCAACGGGGTCAGCTGGTCTTCTGCGCCATTGCCGTCGCTGATCGCCACGTCGCCGGTCTGGTAAGTCCAGGCGGGTACCAGATCGGCAACGTTACTGCGGTTGATCTGGTCCAGTGCGGCAAAGCGGCTGCCACCTTCGTCATTACCGTAGTGTGCCCAGTCTTTCTGGGCATTGGCCGGGTCGACCTTGGTCAGGCCCGGGCCGTCGCCGGTAGCCGACACCGTGGCGTGGGGTTGAAACATGCCCCAGAAACCGCCAGCGATGGCCACTGCCAGCACCGCGCCCAGCGCGTAACCCCCGTTCCCGCTCAGGCCGTTGGCCTTGCGCAGAGAAGGGTAAGCCAGCGCCACCACCAGGCTCAGCACGGCCAGGGCGAACAGGCGCGAAACCAGCGGCCAGAACACCAGCCCGGCATCCAACAGGGCCCAGACAATCGACGCAACCATCACGGCAGCGAACAGCCAGACGCCTGAAAGGCGTTGTTTGAACATTAATACCGACGCGGCAATCATTCCGAGACCGGCCAGCAGGAAATACAGGCTGCCGCCAAGGGTGGCGAGATAGCCGCCGCCGGCGACGAACAGCAATCCGAAAACCAGCACGCCGAGGGCTGCGACCCAAACGGGCCAGCGGCTCACGGAGGCCGAAGGTTGAGAGTTATTCATGGTGCATGACCCTACTGATGCATGAGCGATTGAGGTGGGAGCAGCCTATTAGGTATAGCTGTTTCCATTACAGAGTGGCTGGGGAAGCCTTTGCAGCGCCTGGTGCCTTATTGAGCAGGGCGAGACAACCGGCAGAAGTCATAGATAGCTATGTACTAAACGGTTAGTTCCGTAACTTTAACAAAAAAACACGCCCTGCGACAAATTGTCCGCGCAAACCGCAGCAAGCCAGTGGCGAGCGCTTTCCGATCCTGACCTCGGCGCCTCTCTCGCGGGAGCCGGGGATGCAGGTAGCGGCGGGGTAGAGGTTGATGGCCATGCATCGCAGGCATCATCGATGCCCGGATGCGCGAAGCACTGGCGGCGCAGGGTGCAGCAGTTACGCAACTGGAGCACAGGCAACAGGTACAGCACGCCCGGTGCGTTAAGCGAGAGAAATGCGCTCAGGCATTGGGGCAGCCTGCGGTGGAAGGCATGGAAGTATCTGGAGTGGCGGCCGCGTTGGGGGCGTAAATCGCCAGGCTTTGGTGCACCGGGGTTCCAGATGGAGCCGTCGGACAGCAAGGGGAAAGGGCTGCCGAACCTGATGCCAAGGGTCATTATTATAACTATACTAAATAGTTCTTTAGTTTAGTTATATCTAGAATGCATATATAAGCCTATGACTACTCGCAGTTGAAAAGGCCGCGAATACGTACTATTGAGGCCGATTCAAAGGGAGAAACCGCGACAAAACACTCGGTTTGCCATCTTTGAGACTGCACGGCCTGGCGTGCTACAGGCTGGCTCCAGGGCGGATAAACACGAAATGCGCGCTTGCCGCCGCGACCATTGATGGCAAACACACCGCGCGACAACAAGGTCTCACGATCAAAAACGAACTGTCCGCAGCGTCCTTCAGTAGACACATGAACCACCACGAAATCGATGTCATCCGCGCTATCCAGCGGTGCAATTTCGCCGCCTGGGCAAGGTCGTTTCCACAGGGTGACGAACTGGCCGACCTTGGTTGGCGTCACTTTGGCTACCCTGAAGACAACCTTGCGACCTGCAAGAGTAAAGCGCAAACCGCCATATTCCCGGGCTTCACTGTCTACCGAGTAATCAACCGGATGCGCTAAGGCTGCGTTCAAATACAGGCTCTCGATAGCTGTCAGCAAAGGCTGTGGGAGGATCATGTGCGGTACGCCATCAGGTATTCAGCATGACCTGTCTGCTCGTCAATTTGCTCGCGGACCACATCAAAACCCTGTGAGCGATAAAAGGCCAGGCTGGGCGCATTCTCTTTGTAAACCGCAAGGCTCAACTCACCACGAAGGTTTTTCGCATGCTCAAGCAACTGTTTGCCCAGGCCTTTGCCTTGATGAGCCGGGTCAACAAACAGCGCGGCCAGTTGATTGCCCAGCAAGGAGCAAAACCCCTGGACGCTGGATTGGTCTTCAAACACATAGGTCTCAGATGCCGGGATGTAAACATCACGCATCGTTGCTGTATGGGATTGCCAGTAAGCCGCGTCGATAAAGTCATGAGCCTTGATCGATGCGCTCAGCCAGATTTCCACAACAGGTTCCATGTCGTGTAGTTCAAATGCTCTGATCATTTGTCATTCCATTGTGGTGTTGGCCGACAAGCTTAATGCAAAGCCAGCAATTAGAGCGCGTCTGGGCATTGTTGCAGGCATCGAAATGCGGGGATCGTTCGAGAGAAGAATTTCCAGCCTTGAAATCTGACCTCCACTGACCCTGACGCACCAATACAATAGTTCGCATAATGTATATTATGTTAAATCACGTATCTGGGTCTGGGTTCGTCCCAATGGCGAGTTCGCTTCGTGACCTCGCGACTGCGGAAAATTGAAACTTTTCCCACTAAACCCTTACCCACCTCCATTGAGTGCGTGCAAATTTAGAACGACCTCGCCCAAAAAAGCTCAATTTTGAAATTTCCTCGCCTTAGACCACCGAAGCAATTTTGCAGATAAACCGTGAACGAATCGATAGATAACGTCCCTCTTAAGCGCTATCCCTACATTACTCGTAGCTTTTGGCAGTCAGATCGGCGCGACGCTGTGTCTCGTACCGTTTCCGAATATCAACCGCAATAAGCCCACTGGCGAGCTGGGGTACCCCAGAGGTGTGGTTGCGCGGCCATTTTCGGTTAATATTTTCTGAGTGTTTGGCGCATATTTTAAGAAAATCTTGGCGCGGTTAAGAAAATCTAGCCAACGACAGGGGAAAAATGGGAAATTTAATGGGGTTACGCCCATTAGATCAATGCGATGGAGCTACCCACTGGTGCGGTAGCAACCGTCCTATTTCACTGGCCCTCTGTGTCGGCAACCGCGTAAGTACATCCTTGAGATAGCCTTACGGGTCATGCCCGTTCATGCGTGCCGACTGAATCACGCCCATGATTGCCGCAGCCCGTTTTCCGCTGCGCAACGACCCTGCGAAGAGCCAGTTTCGGTGACGCCCAGTTCAAAGCCTGCCTTTTTGCCAGCGAAGTCATTGCAGACCAGCTTGCCCTTCCAGTTTCCAAGGAAGTTTCGGGCATGTTCGCCAGCGCGGCTCGGGCTGAAGTCGTAAACGACCGCCACCAGATCGGAGAGTACCTTCAGTGATCAACTTTCCGGATTCATGACGTCACGAATAGCACATGATCAATGGAGCCGGAGTTGGAGTGTCTAGTTTTGTGCGCTCTTCGACGACCCATACGCCAACCGGCCAGATCACTTGCAGCACCAGGAGAATGGTGAACGTCAAAAAGGCCCGAAGCAGATACTCATGGGTCATTTTGATACCGGTCACCTTCTCGTTGACCAGTGAGTAGTTATGTAGGACGGCGCTAGCGAGCTGCTTGGCTAAGCCCGCTTTAGGCGAGCCTTCTTTCCAGGTATTGGCTAGCTCACCTGGACCAAGCTGAGTGAACCCGGCGACTTTGAGCGTTCTGAACGCCCAAGCCCCTGCGCGCAGCAGGAAAGCCACTGCCAATCCAAATAACATGAGGCTAATGCAGCCTAGCCATTTGCTCGACTTATCGCTCCATAGGGTTGGTAGCAGCGAGACAAGTACGGGTATCAACGCCGTGATGGCGGCTAGGTAAATACCTGCTTTCGCATCAGATCCCTTCCGACGGTCAACTTCTGCATCAAAAAGACGCCGCGACTCTTCCAGCACTACGTCGCTGTCTGTCGACCAATCTCCCTCTTGAACAGATGCAGCAATCCCCTGCTTCCATTCCGTATCCTCGGTCTGCTCAGCAGATGACAATGGGATTAGTGTCGGCCAGAGCCAATGGAGCCATTCTTTAGGCTGAAGCAATTGCGCTCACCGTCAACTCGTCTACGATCGCCGCAGCAATAGGGTAACCCGTTAAATTTTCAATCCAAGCCCACTGCCCGTTCGGGTTGATCTCTAAGAACCACAGTTTGCCTGAACGATCGCAAACCAAATCGATACTAGCTTCATGCACTGAAGTTGAACCCGCCGCTCAAGAACAATCTTTTCGTCGCAGCGGGATCTTGACGTACTGTCCCCGGTGAAAAACTCTGCCTGGTATCAGAGGTATTGTTTCTCGCGGCCGGAACTGGTCAGGGGCGCTCAAGATACTCTGCGTAAGGTATCCGGCGCCGAGGGCTGAGAGTATGGAGTCGCAGGTTGATCTCTACTTCTGGCTCTCGGCACGCCGCTGACCACCCGTGAAAAACACCTGCCCTCACTCGGATCGGAGCCTCAGACAATATTCTTCGTCGCCAGACTCAACGCATCGATCTTCATCAGCGGTAACCGATTGCTCCCCGTGCCCGAAAATACCGTCAGGCCGAATCTGAACCCAGTCGCTTCATCCTGAACCGGTCGTTCAGTTTCAAACCACTGCTGATCCGCATCCCCCACCTGCGTATGAACGCAGGATGCAGTTGCCCTTCGGTCGACGTAGGTGGCAGCAGGCTTACAGGGATAATCGTCGCCGGCACGCCACTGCTGCCTCCCCCTGGCACCAGGCTATACGTATAGCTGCTCTGTAGCCCCACCAACACCGGCAGTTCCGTGCTGCCATGCAGCGTCGGCGTCAGCAGACCGGCAAAGAAATCATCCAGCCAAGTCGCGATCGACTCCGGCTTGGTGGCCTGCCGGTCTAAGGCATATCTCGGGATTTCCAGCAATGGCACCATGGGGTCGGCGAAACGGGCGACGGCGGATGTGAACTCGAAGGCCGCTGTCGTCTGGATTGCGGGATCCGGCGCCAGGTGACGGTTACGCGTAACCTGGATCGATGCCCAGCCGTTCTGCAGGGCAAACAGGTCAAGCTCCGCGAACTCCACCGCCCTGGCGGCATCGAGCCGCGCCGCCGCATAAGGCAGCACGGCCGGCAGCGTGGGGTTCTTGGCATCCTTGCGCAGCTCATAGCCCCAAGTAGCCGCTCCCGTCGCAGGGTCGAACTGGATCCGTTTCGGCGCGTAATTGTCCGGGTCGATCAGCACCATTGCCGGCGGCAGGAAGTTGCTGGCAGGCTGCCCGTATTTACTGAAGCTCTGCGGCAGGATCTGCACTTGCGCAGCCTGGGTCTGCTCCTCCGGCATCAGGCGAATCTCGAATGCATACTCGACCTTGTAGGTCGGCTCCACGACAAGGATCGTGGACGATTGGGCCGTGGCCCAGGCCGCAAAGGCTTGGGCCACGCCTGAGATTACTGCGTCAAGCGCGGCGATCGCGCTGGCGGCCATGGCGACATCCGGGTTATCGGCCGTCGTCTTGCCGTCGATCGGACGCAGGTAGGTTTCAAGGTCGCGGCTTACCGCCGGGTGGATCGCCACGAACTGTGCCAGAGCGGCATAGAGCTGCTCGGTCGGCGATGGGCTGCCGCGCAGCATTTCCCCGTCGCTATCACTGTTGAACACCACTGTGGCGCTGACCGAGTCCTGGGCGGCCTGTTGCTGCAAGTAGCTGAAGCGGTAGGTCCAGGTTTTCAGCTGTGCCGGCGCAACCTCCGCCGGATCGATGACGCTGGAACAGCCGCTCTGCGCCACGACCGTCGCCGGCACGGGAAGCGCGCGCAAGGCCACCGGAATGCTGAAGCGCCCTCCTCCGACGGGCTTGATCGCCTGGTTGTAAGGGCCAGTCAGGAAGGTCACCCAGCGTGACTGCTGGTAGTGCTCGATACCCGCTACACCGTGGATATCGTGCTCGACGTGGGTCAGGGCATATCCCAGATCCAGTTCGACATAGGCGTCGCTCTCGGCCGACCGCGAAGTCACCAGGAACGCCAGGGTGCTGGCCTGGGCCTCGGCAGACAACGGAATCTTCGCCGTGGACAAGGCGAAGTTGTCATTGGCCGATACGCCCGCCTTGCCAAGCCCCCCTGTCGGCTGCCCGAAAAGACGTGGCGCAATCACACCGTCTGGCAGCACCGGGGCGTAATGGGCGTTGCTCACGGGGAACACGGCCACGCAGGTGAGGGTGTTGGCGTTGCTCAGGCGGCGCAGCAGCGCCTGTTCCAGCTTGTCCACCGCTGCTTGTTTCAGGCCGCTCTCAGGCTGCTCCAGCACAGGTGTCGCCGTCGAGGCTATGGCACCGGCCAGCAGCTTCTTGGACTGCAGCAACCGGTAGAGATAGCCGGCCTTGGGGTCGTACGGGTCGGTCGGGTTCTCGTTGAGCCCCAGCAAGCGATCGAGCTGGAACATCGGCGTCGAATAGCTCGCACCCAGGCTATCGTCGATGGCGGCCAGGCACTCGGCCAGCCAGACGTTCGGGTCGACATTGGTAAAGGTAGTCGGTAGCGCCGTGCCGGCCGGATAAGCTGACCCGCTCTGGTATCGCTCGATAGCCACCTGCAGGGCCTGCAGGTGGCTGGCAATGGGCAGCGGTGCGAAATAGCACGGTGTATCGCCGATGTCGAAGCTGATCCCTTGGTCACTCGCCTTGGCCATGCGCACCGCCCAGATCGTCGGGGTTCGGGCAGCATTGGGCGTGGCGGGGTCGGCGGAGCTGGTGCCCAGGCGCATCTGCCAGTCGGCGGTGACGAAGACCTTCTCGAAATCCACGGCGAACTGGTCGAGCGCAACCGGGTAAGCCGGCGCCTCGTCCTCTGCCGCAGGTGTCTCCAGGCTGGCGTCCACCGGAATGGTCGCGCTCACCGCGACACCGCCCTGCAACGCTCGCAAGGCGGGTGCCACAAGGGCGGCCTGGCGGCTGAAACGCAACGCCAGATCCAGGCGAATGATGTCGCTGCCCTGGGTCAACCCGGCGACATCCACCGGCATCGAGAGCTTCGTCGTTGCCGGTGGCGTGGCGCTCGCGCCGTTGGCGCGGGCCGCCAGGTAGACAACGACCTGGTCGACGTAGCCGAGGATGGCCTCGCGTGCCGCCTCGGTGAGCAGTTGCTCAGGTGCCGCCAGCAGTGAGTTGACTAGCGACATGGACACGGCCTGGCCATTCAGGCCAGGCACGCCAAGACCATCGTAGTTCTGGTTGAGCTGGAAGTAGATCAACTGGAATCTGCCCAGGTCGGCAATGGCATTGCGCTGCCAGACGGGTATCTCGTCACCGAAGCGCACAGCCTGCAGATGCGCTCTGGCGTCTGCGGGGGCGTACGGCGAGGGATCGAAGTTGAGCAGGACCTCCAGCACCGGCGCGCCCGCAGCCCCCGTGTAGCGATAACTGCGGGTCGTACTCGGCCAGGCATCCAGTGCCATCAGGCGATCACTGTAGCTCAGGGCCATGGGCACATTGCCGAAGGGTTGCGGGTCGCCGGCAGCAGGCACGCTGAACGGGCTGGCGGTGCGGTTGCCGAACAGATCCTGCCAGTCCATATGCAACTGCAGCAGCGTGCCGACACCGATGTACGGGTTGTCTGCGGCCATAGGCAATCCGGGCAATGGCGCCGCCGGTGCCGGGTTGATCAAGGCCTGTTCGGCAAAGCCCAGGGCCTGGCTGTACAGGTACGGGCTGTCCTGGGCGGCAGCGACAAAGCCTGTGCCGCTATTACGCACCTTCGCTGGTTCTGACGCCTCCGGCACATCCCTGGGCCCGAACGCGGCGCTGTCCACGCTGGGTTTGAAGAACGGCGTGGCCACCACCCGTGCCGACAGCAGTTGGTAAAGCTGCAGCAAGGTCGCATGGCTATAGGCGTCGATCTCGGCCTGGGTCGGGCTGGGCCCCAGGTTCGCAGGCTCCAGTCCACGCTCGCGCTCTAGGGTCAGGGCGGCGTTGCTCAGCCCCAGATTGGGGGTGGCATCTAGGGCCAGTGGATCGATCGTCACGGTGGCTTGGGCGAACACGCCGGCGACATCCCGCGCACCATAGCCGAGCGCCACGACATCGGCCTGGTAATAGACGGCCATGGCTTGCAGCGTATCACCCGGCCCTTCCGCCCTCACCTCATAGGTGAACGGCGGGATCCTGAACACTGCCAGGGCGGCCACGGGCACGCCGGGGTTGAAGGCCAGAATGGCGGCCGCGGTGATCGTCGGCGTCACGCCGACCGAGTAATAGGCGGCCATCGCCGCGATGGGATCCTTGCCGTCGCCGACATCACCGGGCAGCAACTGATGATAGAGGCCGGAAACTGGGATCTGTCTGCCAAGTGTCAGGGGCGCGCCAGCGTTACTGGCGATCAGGCCGGCAATGTCGATAGCGTAGGCGTTGCTGATAGCGGCGATACTGGCGTCGGAGGCCAGCGTCAGGCTGGTCGTCGCGGCATTGACCCCGCGCAGTTGCACTACCGACGCCTGTGGATCGATCGCGGCCGTGGTCAACAAGGCGTTGATGCCGTTGAAGATCCGCTGTCCCTTGGGCTGTGCGGCATCCCGGCGCAGGGTCAGCACCAGGGTCAGGGTGGCGATGCCACTCTCGTCGAACAGTTCGGGCGGCAGGCCAGTGCCGTCGGCCAGCAGTTGGTAGAACAGATAGCTGCCGCCAGAGTTGACCGTCGACAGCTCCCAGAGCAGTTTGATGAACTCGGCCGGCGTGTTGGCAATGCCGGTCGGCGGATCGGCCGCCGCCAGCCTGTCCGTCAGCGGCGCCTGTGGCGGATTGGTCTCGGTGGAGAGGTTCGATTGCACGATGAACGAGAGGAATTCACTGTCGGCGCGGCTGGTCAGCCCACTGGCGCCATTGTTGGCATCGGCATAGAGCAGGAACAGGCCGCTGGCGAGGTCTTCACCCTCGCTGGCCATCGCCGTCAGCCAGCGCTCGAGCAGTACGGTCTGAGCCGGGTTGGGGCCGATGATCTCATAGGCGAAACGCGCCAGTGGGCGTGCCGCCGAGCCAGGATTGCCAGGGCCGGGTGGCACCACGTCATTGGCGTTCGGCTGCTCGGGCGCAAGATCCGCAGTTTGGGCCAACTGCTTGATGCGGAATTCGATACGGGTGGCAAAGGTGCAGGCGTCGATGTCGCTGAAGCGAGTGCTCGAGGTCGCGGGGTCGCTGATGCCCAAGGACGCGGACAGCACCGGCATGTACGGCATCAAGGCCGCGCTGCTGGCGATGTGCAGCGCCAGCGCGGCCTGCTTCGCTTCGACGGTCGCCAGCAAGGCATTGGACAGGTCGAACAGCAACGGCCTGGCTTGCGGGCCGGTGCTCGCATCCTGTTGCAGCGTGCCAGGCGAACGGGTCAGCTCCAGCAGGCGGGCCATGTCCGAGGTCGACCAGGGCACAACGTTGGCGACGCTGTAACGCGTCGGTGCCAAGGTCATTTCCGGCTCTGCGGTCAACTGTTCGATCCGTGGCCGGTAACCGTTTTGCCTCACCGAGGCCACGACCTTGGCAAGCAGCGAAGTCTGCGAGGCGATGTCGAAGCTCAGGCTGGCACCGCTGCCCAGGGCAAACCAGGCATAGGCCGGATCATCCGGGCGCGTCAGCGTGACAGGATAGTCACCGGCGCGATCCGCCAGCGGGAACTGCTGACCCGTCAGTTGGTAGACGCCATAGGCCGATTGCGCCGTGGCCCAATGGGGGGCGCCATAAAGGAAGCCGCTGCTCGGGATGCTCAGGCCTGGCGCCACCGGCAAGCGCATGCCGTGCAGCATGTAGCGCGCCGCCGTGCCGGCGGTCTGGCCGAGGTTTCCGGCTGCCAGTATTGCCTGCCACAGGCCATCCTCTGGCAACACCACCAGGGCCGGTATCGCGAAGCGCAGGCTTGCGTCGACCTTGAACAGCCCCTCCTGCACCAGGTTGGCGGCTGTCAGGAAACTTTCGAGGGGAACCCGCAGCGCTTCGGTGATCGAGGCGATGCTATCGCCCGCTGCCGTGGTCACGACCACATTGGGCACGGTCAGCACCACCGAGGCGCTGAGCAGGCCAGTCTGGGTATACAGCGTCGTTTCGCCGGCCAGTCGCTCGACGGTGATGGCGAAGGCCTGGGCGATGCTCGTGAAGCTATCCCCTGCCTGCGTCGTGAACTGCCTGGGCGCGCCATCCAGGGTCAGCGCGATCAGCACGCCGGGGACGATCAGATTGCTCTGGGCCTGGTTGCCCAGGATCAATGCGGCCGCGCTGGTGTTGTCCGGCACCTGTGGATCGGCGTAGCGCGCCGCAATCGCCGCCAAGGTGTCGCCGACCTGCACCATGTAGGCGATGTTGGCGATGTCGAGCTTCAACCCGGGCGTCAATGGGTAGTTCAGGTTCGCCTGCGCCAGCGGCGTGGCCTTCAACTGCCCTTGCTGCAGGCCATTGGCCCAATCGAGGATGGACTGCAGGCTGGTGGCCGACGTCAGCGGATAGGGATAGTCGTCGAACCCATCGATGGCGCTTTGCACCAGTTGTCGTGCCAGCAGGATGAAGTAGTCGGTGAATACCGAGGCGGCCAGCGCTTCCTGGGTGTCCGGCAGTGCCGCACGCGCGGTGCCGGGCGCTGCCGATTCGTCGCGGACGTTGGCCGCCACCGAATTGAAGATGGCACGCAGCTCGGCCTGATAACCTGGGGTTGCGCTGACGTAGTCGTCGTAGTCGATGGTGACCGTGCCGCTGGCATTGTCCGGATCCGGGACTTCCATGCGGAGGAAGCTCAGCGCCGGGAAGAGGGTCGAGCCGGCGTCCAGTTCGGCCTTGCGCTGCGCACTGAGACTGGCGTGGGCGGCAGACACGGTGACGGTGAAGTTGGCTGCCAGGAAGTCCAGCAACTGGTCGCTGCTGAATGGCGCCTGGGCCGGGTCGGACAGGGCCTGCAGGATTCCTTCCAGCAGTGGCCGGGAAACGTCGCCCTGGGTGGACCCAGGCAGCGCCAGCAACTGGCGCTCGGTTTTCGGCACCACACTGCCGATCAACCACGGCAGCAGCGCCTTGCACAGTCGGCCGAACGATGTATCGTCGCCCGCGCTGGCGCCGTCAGCGGTCGGCGCATCCATGGCGAACAGCAGCACCAGGGCGCCCTCCTGCCCCGCATAACCTGCGCCTTCGGCTGCCACTACGGTGAACTGGGTGAGCGCGGTAATTTCCAGGGCGACCTTGTCGGCGGCCGACTGGCGTGCGCTGAAAAGGCGGTGAGCCTGGGTGAAGTCCAGCGTGAATGGGCGTGGGGCAATGCCATGCTCATGCAGCGTGCGCGGTAGCGGCAGCGCTCGCGACTCGATCAATCCCTTGTTCCGGGCGAATACCGGCCCGGCCAGGTTGTTGCTGCCATCCCAGGGCGCCTGGCTGTCGGAGCCGATGGTCAGTTGTTCGGTAATACTGGCCGAGAACGACAGGCTGATCTTGATGGAGAACAGCCCGAGGTCGATCTTGACCGAAACGCTGACCTTGACCGATGCCGACAAGGTCAGCGGGATCTTGCGGAACGACTCGTACTCGATCTTCACATACACCATGACAGTCAGGCTGACATCGGCCTTGATGATCGCAAAGTCGACGGAGCCGTAGAGCTTGCCGATGATCCCGAACGTCCCGGCGAGCTTGAAGTAATAGTCACCCTGGACTTCATTGGCGCTGCCGGTGTTGCCGATCCGATAAGGATGCCATGATGCCAGTGTGCCTTCGATGATGCCGAACACCGTGATCGAGAAGCCGGCCTTGAGAATGCCCTTGTCGATGTAGCGGCCGATGCCCAGCTGCGCGCCAAAGCCGAACACGATGACCGGGTGGAAGGTGCCGCGGGTCGTCTGCGGCAGGTTGGGTGCAGTGGCGTTGGACAGCTTGCCGAAATAGAAGCCCCCCGACCCCAGTACCGGCACCCCGTAGATGATCGCCTGCACCGTGAAGGAGCGGGAGAAATCCATGTTGCTGGGGAAACCGAAGTCCACCAGGAAATCGCCATTGGTGTAGATCTGCAGGCCGATCACCGGCAGCGTCACCGAGAACGCGCCGAAATCCAGGTTGCGCAGCACGCTGGGCAAGGTGAACTCGATCTGGTAACAGCCGATATCATCGGTGATCTTCTTGTACAGCACGTCGATGGCCAGCCCGGCCAGCACCTTCATCTTGTCGCCGTTGAGCGCCAGGCGCAGGCCATACAGGTCCGGATCGTTGAACACCACCATGAAGTCGATGGCGTACTTGGCGCTTTCGCCGATCCGCAGGATCCCGAAATGCATCGCCCCCAGCCAGTTCGAACTACGATTGTAGTAAGGCTGCCCCGGCTTCTGCTGGCTCGGGTCGAACGGCATGCCCGGGCCGCTGGATGCAGGAATGGCTTCCAAGGCCTTGATCACTTCCTGGGTGGTCTTGAACGTCGGCGCGCCAGCGATGGCGATGCGCTGCCCCAGGGCCAGGAGCTTCAGGTCGAAGTAGGCATTGCCCTGCCCCGGCACCGGCGGCATGTTCTGGACGTCCTGCCCGCCCTGCTCCGGGTTGAACAGCGGTTGCTCGTTGAGCCCCGGCACGCTGCAGGATCCGTCGATGGCCAAGGTGACCTTGCCGTCGACCTGGAGAAACTGCAGGCCCTTGATGGTCAGAAAGCCGAGGTCGATCGGCGCTGGCAGGGTGTACTTGGCGGTCACCCGGCTCTTGGCGCCGCTCTTCAGGTCGAACTGGATGGAAAAACCGTTGAGGGCGATCGAATTGAGCACGCTCCACGGGGCCGGCAGCGTGAAGTACGGATCGCCGAGCATCTCCACCAGGGCCGTGATCAGCGAGCCGACGGTCCACCCCGTCAACGAGAACGCCACGACCTGTTTGTCGAAATCGTACTCGGCGCGAAACCCCTTCCAGCTCATCCACAAAGTGCTATTGGCGGGCAGCGCAGCCGCAGCCAGCGGCAAGTCACGAAGCGTCGTCACGCCGCTGCTGGTGGTTGGCGCACCGAAGCGGTAGCCGATCTGTATCGGACCGAGGAAGTCGATATTGATCGTGCCGATGACCGAACCGGCGAATTCCTCGCCCGGCTTGCGGCTGCCGTCGTAGTCGAGTCCGAGCTCGGCCAGGATGTCGATTGGGATCTGTGGCGTCAGCTCGAAGATCCAGCGGATGCGGGTGGAGATCGAGTAAGACGAGCGCGTGCCTGTGGCCGCGACGGCTGTGCTGCGCCGCCCGAGCGCCCGAACCGGGCTGCGCCAGCGCGCACGATCATGGACGTTGCGGGCCGAGCGTGAGTGCGACCGCTCGGTGAGCGCTGCCGACATCGCCTTCGGAGCGACCGGAATGCTGGCCTCGAGTGCCAGGGCCTCGACCGTCAGGGTGCCCGGCAGGAAACTCGGAAGATCGTAGGCACGGAAGAACTGGTTGATCAGATCGGACAGCACCAGGGGCTGGGCCAGCGAAGCTTGCAAGACCCACAGCGGTATCGGCAACGTGCCGTCGTAGGCGACACTCACGTTCGCGGCGACCGGACCGATGATGAGCTGGCCGATCATGGAGCCGGCATACACGGTCTTGCCGGGCTGACCATCGCTGCGGTTGGGCGTGCTGGCGGCAAGATCGAACACTAGGCCGGCGACCTAGATCAATGGCTCGTACACGCCACTGACCGGGTTGATATACTGCACGAAGGGCACATCAATGAAGGCATCGACCTGAAAACCCAGTGCGTAGGCCTTCCTGCTCGGGCTGACCTGCACGAAGATGTCGGAGAAATCGACCGACACGCCGTCGGGCAAGCCGATGGCGCCGCCAGTGATCCCGCGAAGAACGTCGTCCAGCGAGGCCTTTCCGGTGAAGGCCCCTTCGAAGTTCAGTGCACTGTCTATTTCGATATGGAAAAGCCCGCCCGGAAGGCCGTCCTTGGTTCTGAATATTTCCGGAAACAGCTTGAAATCAGCCTCGATCAAACCGCTTGAATCCAGGCGACCGCCTTGCTTGGCCAACGACCAGTTCACCGAGAAGCTGTCGAGCTCGAAGACCTGCTGAGTGGTCGGATCGGAGAACAACGGAATCGGCTGCCCCTGCACGCTGCCCATCAAGACAGACAACTGGTTCCAGTCTGGCCTAGGCTTGAGCGGCCCGCCGAGCTGGAAGCCCAGCAGTTGCACACTGGCGAGGTATTGCTGGAGTACGGGCGGCAGCAAACTGAAATAGCTGCCTCCTGCACCATCCGACATCAGCTTGAGCACTGCAGTTGGCGTGATCGGTGTGTCGGTATCGCCGGGGCCGATGACGAACCGGTATTGCGAGCCATCGGTGCTGACCAGCACCTGGAGGTCGAAGAGCAATGTGCTGCCGTTCGCGCCTTCGACCTCGATCTGGGTCCCGAAGTAGTAGAGCGGGGTCTGCACCGGAACGGTCTCGGCCTCGCCCAACTCGTCGCGCAGTCGTTCACCTTCCTCGTCCTCAATTTCCAGATCCGTTTCGATGAGCATGCCCAGGTGGGGCGTCAGTACACGCAGAAAGAACAGACGCAGATCGTTCCCGCTCGGCAGCAGAGCGCGGATGTGAGTATCGGTGAACAGGATGGTTTCGTTGTCTGCCTTGTCGAGCACGATCGGGCCGACCGTCAACAGCCGGGTAGCCGGCACCGGCAGGTTGGCGATCAGTTGGATCAAGGGCACAGCGGGAGCCGGTACGCTCGTCAGCCCATACAGGTTCTGCCCGGCCTGCATCGCCAGGGTCGCGTTCTGCGCCGCCCATACGTAGTCTTGGGCGGCGCTGGCGAAGTAGAAGCGCTGCTGATCGAACTGCAGCAGGGCGAACGGCCAGTTGGCCGAGGACATATTCGGGAACTGCTCGGACAACTGCCAGCCTGTTGGGATGACGTCGATGCCCAGCAGCGGTGTCTGCGGCGATCCCGCCGCTCCGAACAGGGTGGACACGGCCGTCGTCGCGTTCAGGAAGCTCAGCAGCAGATTCGGGATCGAAAAGCGCTCATCGACGACCGGCGTCACCGCCGCGCGTTCGTACTGGATCGTCAGCCCCGCCGCGCCTTCCGGCAGCCGGTAGGCCGCCTTGATGGCCGCGGTGAAACCCGCCGGTGGTGTCAGCCCGGCTGCGGTGAAGAAGGCGTCGTTGAGGACGACGGGGCCTGTCGGCGCATTGGCGAAGGCATCGCGCAGGATTTGAACGGCGTGATCGGTCATGGTGTTCTCTTCGCTCAGATGTCAGCGACGATAGCGAGATGGTCGCTGGTGCTGCGGATGCAGCCGTAGTTGCCCCAGCCTCGAAAGGCGCCCTGGCGTCCTACGTTGTGCACCGGCGCCTGCGCGGGGGGCGGTGCGCCAAATTGGACCAGGTTGCCCATCCTGATCGGCAGGTTGTAGGTGCCGATCGGAGCAGCGCCAGGCGGCGGCGCAATCGCGCCGTAGTTGGAACCGACAATTCCGTTCAGTACCGTGACATTGGCCATCGGCCCGCCTGCTGCTCCGCCATATCGGGCCAGGATGTTGTCGATTGAATAGAAGTTAGCGATGACGTGGGTGCCGGTATAGCCGTATCCAGGGTAGTACTCTAACTGTGCGTTTCTGCTCCAGTAGCTGGCATGGCTGGTTCGCCGGATATGGGTGGCGAAGTAGCCGGGCCAACCGTTGAGCGGCGCCGGCGGCCCCCCGGGGCGATCGATCCCGAGTGCGTAGCCATTGCCCGCCAGCGTTGCATAGTTGCCGTTGCGCGTAAGCAAAGGATCGTTGTTCAGCAGGTTGACATTGAAGTCGCCAAGTACGACGCGCACCTCGTTACCGGCCAGCGGTCCATCTGCAATTTCCGCGATTCTGTTCAACCTGCGGAGGTAGACGCCCGCCCCCGCATTGGCCGGTGAGTGGATGCAGAACAGCGAGATGTTGCGCGCGACTGGCCGCGGCGCCGGGCCTACGCCCAGCTCGGCAAAACTGACCCAGTACGGTGCGCGCACGCCACCGAAGTTAATGGGCCCGGCCAGAGCAGGGGCAAGGGCAGCCGCATAGGTGAATCCGGTGGCCGCTGCCAGGCGGCTCTGCGCGATGCCCACGTTGTGTGCCGCGCCTGCCGGAACCACTGCATTGGCAACGATAGGCGCCACAAAGGGCGCTGGGTAGGCTGCAACAGGCGGAGGGCCCATCCCGGCAGGATCGAAGGCTGGCCCGACGCCGCCAGGCCACTGCCAAGGCCCGGTAAAGACGTAGTTGGTGCTGTCGTAGTAGACCGCCACCGATTCGCGTGGCCCGGTCTGCAGGGGCGGCACCAGACGCCAGTTGGGATTGCCGGTGGTGGCCTGCAGTGCTGCGAGCAGCGTCAGCGCGCCCGCAGGGCCGCTTCCCCGCGCAAGGATGCCGCGCCCGTCATAGCCGGTGGCCACTTCCACCACCACGAATATGTCGGGTGGAGAGGCTGCTCCCAGGGCGCCGGTGATGCCGAAATGGGCATTGATGTAAGCCAGTCTTTGTACAGAGGCCTGGTTCTGATTCAAGGCCGCACCGTTCTGCCGCCCGTTTCCGGGGTTCGCGATCTTATTGGTGGCGAACTTTTCGATGTTCCAATAGAGGACGCGTGTCATGACGTTTGCTCCTCGCCAGCAGGAGGTGAAAGCCTCGGCGGCTGCCATTCCTGCAGCGCCTCGATGGCCGTCAATGTGCTCTTCGTATCCTGGACATAGGCGGCATACCAGCCGAGGCTCCCGTCGCCAGAGGGATCCCCGAACAGGAAGAAGTTGATCGTCGCGCCCGGTGGCAGCTTGGCGATGCCGAGGAAGCTGAGCCCGATATTGTTCAGGCGCAGAGTAAAGGACGGGGTGGCGGCCGAGACGTGTTCGCGCCGCAACAACAGACTGTCGATGGACAGCTTGAGCACGCCCTGGATCGAGAACAACTTGGCGCCCGGTGCGGCGCCCGGAAGCTGCAGGCCTGTGAAGACAGCCGTAGAGACCTCGCTCGGCAATGAGGTTGGCGCCCAGGCCAGCAGCAGGCGGGAAGTGAAGCCCGTTTGCGAAACCAGTCCGCCCGGCGAGCCCAGGGTGAGCTTGTAGGTGATTGCAAACCAGGGGCCGGAAATTGGCTTGACCTTGGGTTCGACCCCGACTGGTAGAAAACCGAAGTCGATGGGCCGCTTGTCTTCGGCCCCTGCGATGAAGCCATCGACCTGCAGGGCGAGATCGGTGAACACGCT
Source organism: Pseudomonas paraversuta (assembly GCF_904067025.1). NCBI lineage: Bacteria > Pseudomonadati > Pseudomonadota > Gammaproteobacteria > Pseudomonadales > Pseudomonadaceae > Pseudomonas > Pseudomonas paraversuta. Next base: position 2,630,513 of record NZ_CAJFDA010000001.1, on the reverse strand, counting down.
GTGCGGGCGGGCTTGGCTTGCCCCCTGATCCAGCGCCAGCCTGCTGGCTTCGAAGATGAAGGTGACTGCATTCGGCGCGTCCGCGGGCGAGGACATCGACACTTCCAGGCCGGAGAAACAGAGCCCCGCCGCTGGCGCCACCGGCGCTGCATCTGCAGGCGGCCCGAACGACAGCAAGTCCGTTTCGCGCTTGCTCTTGTCCGGCAACAGCACTGACAGCACCGCGAACTCGAGCGCCCCGGACATCAGGAAACGACTGCGCACTATGCCATCGTCGCCGTGGTCGCTGCCGCTCGACAGGGTGTTGAACACCACCCGCTGGATCGCCACCGCTGGCAGCACATTGCTGCCCAGTTGGAAGCGGGTGCTGGCATTCTGCTCGAACACGTAGACACCCGTGTCGCCCTGGCGCTGATAGCTGCCATTGAGCACCACCGCCGTGGCCGGCAGCTTGCCGATGGCACCATATGCCGCAATTACCGGCGACAGGAACAACTGATTGATCGACAACTGTACATGGCTGCGGAAGTCGACCATGGCGGCGTTGCGGAACAGGGTTTGCAGCTGAAGAACCTGGAAGCCGAAATCGCCATTATCGGGAAGCGGTACCGGCATGTCGGGGTTGCCGCCGGCCGCGACGTTGGCCTTGTACACCGGCAGTTCGTAATCGATCAGACCGAACAGGCTGCTGGGCGTCTGCAGCGTCACGCTCGTACCGCTGACCTGCACACGGCTGGCGGTCGCGCCAAAATGATGGGCGCGAAACTGGGTGAAGTCGATGCCTGCGATCAACCCCTTGATCTGATCGGGAAAACCGGAGGGGTCGACGTCGGCGGCCAGCACGATAAAGCCTTGCCAGTTCGGGTCCTGCACGATCCTGGCAAAATCGTCGTACAGGTCATTGCCATCAGCCGCCGCCTTGATGCCTGCAGTCAGGTAGCTCTGCAGGTAGCTCGACAACCCGGTAAGCGCCACCGAGGTGTCGGTGCTGCTACCAGCCGATACCGAGAAGCTGTCCACCTCCACCCATTTGTTCGGATTGCACACCCGCTCCAGCAGCGTACCGTCGCAATACTTCATGATCAGGATGTTGTTGTAGGACGTGCTGTTGAGCGAGTCACCAACCGCTGCGGTCATCCGCCAGTCCGCGATCACCACGTCACGCTCGAACGTGGCCACGTCGCCCGCTAGCGCCGGGCCAGGCACTCCAAGCCTGGCCGGATTGACGATCACGGCCATCAACTGATTGGTCTGGAACAGGTTCTGCAGCTCGGGCGTCAACGCGTTGAACGCGAAGTCCACGCTGCCGCTGGCCGGCAACTTGGCGATCGAGCGCGCCACGACCACTCTCTGGTAGAGGCTTTCTGTCGATGCCGCGGAAGGGGTCTCGACCTCGGCATACAAGCCTTGGGGGGTTGTCGCCTGATGCGTATCGGCCGCGCCGGCTATTGCATGCAAACGGCTTTTGCGGGTGTTCTTCAATGCCGCCAGCCGTGCTATGCCCAGGGCGCCGAGACGACCTTTGCGGGCCGCCGAGAGAATCTGGCTCTCGAAGGCTGCAAGGTTGTCGATCGGCGTCGTCCTCACCCCGGCATAGGGTACGAACGGCAGTAGTAGCAAAGCCGCGTTCGCATCGCTCTGCGGGATGGGCGACGGGGTCGGCAGCGGCCTCAGCAGCGCCAAGCTATCGTTGCCGGCCCCGGCAGCCGGCGCATACAGCGGGCTGCCTTCGGGCTGCGCCAGGTAGCAGGCACTGCCGTCAGCGCCATTGAGCACCGCGGCCCAGGCGGTGACGTAGGTGGTGTCGAGCCGTGGTTTGGGCTTGCCGATCTGCGCTTCATTCATATCGGCCGGTTTATAGGGGAATGCGGGGGCGTAGGCCGCTTGCCCGGGCACAAAACGCAAGCAGTCGAAGGTGCCTGCGGTTTGCCATGGCGCCATCGATATCCGCTCGCTGCCATACAGCCCAGGCATCAGCTCGAAGACCGAGGCGCCCTTCCCTGCCTCTGCCAAGGCGTAATCACCCGCCAGGGTCAGATAGACCGAGCGCACCGGTTGCCCGGCGGGTGTCTTGGGCTGCAGCACCAGGGCACCGCACCAGGGCAATGGCTGCTGGTTGTCGTCGAGGCCATGCAAGGAAATCAGCTCAATGGCCCGGCCCGTCGGCGTGCGATACCAACTGGCAAGCGGGTCGGTGCCGGTCAAGGCAAACTGGGTGCGCAGGATGCCTGCCGGCAATGCCGCGTCGGTGCTGTTGTACAGATTGAGCGGGTCGATGGTGCCACTGTAGGGCAGCACGGCGGCGGCTGGCCCAGAAACGATCGCCGGGTAGATCTGCCGCACCGGACTACCGGCTACCGTATGCAAGTAATGAAAGCCGGTTTGCAAACCGTCGAGGGTGCTTTGCTCACCTGAGCGCAGCAGCGTTCCGACAACGGTGAAGGCCCCTGCATAGGGGCCAACGAATGGCAATCCGGATTCGCCCACCACCGTGGGGGGGCTGGTGTCGTCGAGCATGTTGAACTGCAAACGACCGATTCCGGATCGGAAGAACACCAAGCCCTGCTCGCCGATGCCCATCAGAGTCTGGCCCGGAACCGCAAAGCCCAGCTGTCCGGCCGCCAGGTTGAAGTTATTGGCCGTGGCCACGCTTCCGCCGCCGCCCTCGAAGAAGGTGATCGCGCTCTGAGCAGGTTTACCGAAGGTGGGGCCGTTGGCATCGGGCAACCAGATGCAGGCACAACCACCGAACGGGTCATTGAAGCTTTTCGCCAACCAGTTCCCGATGGCCGCGACGAATTTTGCAATGGCTTCCTCGTCGCTCAAGGTCGGGGCCGCAGGCGCAAAAAGGTAGTGGCCCTTCTTGAAGCTCTCGGCGAACGACAGCGTTGCCGGTGGGTCACCGCCCAACCAGACGAAACCGACCCACCCCGGCGCTTGTTCCGGGTCGTTGAGCGTGTAGAGCTTACTTGCGAAATAGCGGCGGAAAAGCGGCGCGTTGGCGTTCATCGCAAGCTCCAGATTCCGGCCAGGACCGTCAGCCAGAGGGCAGCGACCAATTGGCGACGAGTGAAGAAATACGCGTTGGCGGGGTGTTGCGAGAAGAGAAATCCGCCTGCAGGAACAGGCTGCCAGGGCTGAGCTGCGTGGGGATGGACAAGGTGATCTGAGCCCCGGCCTGAATCCGGATATCGCCTGAGCTGATCAGTTCGGGGAACACCTGTATCGGTGCAAACTGCGTGGTTTCGGCAAACGCCAGCAAGGTGTCGCCGGCGTAGAAGCCAAACTGCGCGATATTCGCCACGGCGCTGCGAACCGTGGTCAACGTGCTCAGCTCGCTGGTCAGCTGCGCACGATACTCGCCAACCACCGGGTCGGCCGTTGCCGGCCAACTGTACAGCATCCCCCTCAGCGGGTAGCTGGCCTGGCCGTCGGTTGCCACCACGTCCGCGTTCACCGAGGCGTAGCCACGGGTGTCTTGCAGGTTCAGGGTGATTAGGCCTTTGGCGGTACACGCTGCCAAGGCGATATCCAACGCCAGCTTCGGCTCGGTGAGGCACAAGAGCTGCCTGGCCAATTGCGTACCCGACAATGAGGCGATTACCACTGCCTGCCCGCGGGAGGCATCGGCCTGGACGCTGAGCCGCAACGGGCCGATATCGATCGGCACAGGTGGGATATCGGCGAATTTCCCGAGTACTTCCTCGGCCCCCAGCGACTTGCCCACAACGGCCACCAGCGGCAGCGCCAACGGCGAGGCTCTGGCAACGCCAGGGCCGGGGGTATCGGGCGACGACGGAGGGGTGAGCATGCACGTGGCTCCCTGGCCTTGAAGCAGAATCCTGCATTGTGTTTCTCCCTGTCATCCTTGATTCCCTGGGGCCAACACTGCTTGCCGCGAGGAACGACGTGGATCATGTTCATGCCGCTGCGCAAGGTGCTCTCTCCGGAGCGAGTTGTGCGCAGCACATGCACCTGATGCTCCGCAGGTCCATGAGGCCGGTGCCGCGGGCGATCAGGCGGCATGCATCCGCCCAATCAGGGCCATCGAGGCGGTGATTAGGCAGTTCTGCGCATCAGGAGCTCAGTGGCCAGGAGGCTACAGTCGCGTTGAAAGGTATGCCTGCTGGGTTATTGGGGGTTACCAACGTCAGGCTTGCGGTAATGCCGCCCGGTTGTATGGTGGTCGGAATCTGCAGGTTGAATGTGCCACCTTTCTTGATGGTCAAGCTTCCCAGGATGATGTCGGACGGCAGGGTCGCAGTCGGTTCGGCTTGTGTCAGGGTTGCACTCCACACCATCCAGCTGCCGTTCCAGATTGCGACAGTCGCGTACTGGCGGGCATCTCCACTTACCGTGGTGACGATGGAAACGGTGGAAGACAGGACATAGGAGATGACCAGAGGTGCCGCAGCAAAGCTGGAGGGCGCATAGTTTTCATCCAACTTAAATAAAGTCATTGCAGTTACCTTTGCGTTCGATTGGCAAGTGGTGGGTTAAGGATGCCCCCGAGGCTTACCGCGCTGATCGACTTGCAAATGGGTGGAGAATCCGCCCTCGCCGACATCCTTATCTTACGAGGGGTGATCCTCGAATGCTGAGCCTAGCCACGGTTTGAAAATCCACAAGGGGGGGGAAACAAAATTAATTGAACCTTTTTCCGGGCCAGGCACAGGGGCCGAAAATCTCCGTTCTTGACGGGCCTGCAATGAGGAGGGAATCAGTAATGCGTGGTCGGGAAATGGCCATTCACTGGGGCGATCGCAGCGGGCCCCTGAACGCCGAGCCGAAGGTCTGAATCAGGGTACATAGCCAAACAGGCTCACCTCTGGAAAACCAGATCGCCGCATACAGTTCACTGTTTCGCCGTCCACGGCCTTCCGTGTAATTACCGGCCTTGATCTGAGGCTGGATTGACTTCCAGAGTTTCACTGCCGAGCACCGGACTTGCTCTTTTTGCAAGAGTCTGTTGCAGACATGTGATCGTCCTGTCAGGAAGTTTCAGGCAGGCCATGCCGGGAACGGACAGTATGTGTAATAGGTTCTCTATGAGGCGGGAGGGGGAAGGCGAAGGAACCGCTGGCACGTCCGGGCCTATTGCCACAAACGTCAGGCCTTCCGGGACTTCTCTCTGACCCGTATCAAGTATTGCAAATACGGTGGGCAAGATCGGGAGCGAGCTGATGAGGACTATGCGTGGAACACCATCGTGGATGTCGTTCTCGTCCCACACCCTGGCCTTAGCTCGGCGCAGCGCCAACTGATTGAGGCCGACTTCCTGATGGAACAGGGTGAGATGCATGTCGAATGCCGTCGAGCTCTGCTTTTGTACCTGCTATTCCAGCTTAACCTGAATGACGATCAGGCCGGCCAGAAGCCCGAAGTCATCCAGCTCGCCCTCAAAAACAGGGACGAGATCAGGGCACTATGAATCGCCCCTAGTTTCGTAGACACCTCCAAGCCTTAAAATGAGGCCCATTAGGAGGTGCCATGAGCAACCAGCGATATCCCGAAGAATTCAAAATCCAGGCGGTCAAACAAGTGACCGAAAAGAAGCTTCCTGTCTCGGAGGTGGCTGCACGATTGGGTGTGTCCGTGCACAGCCTCTATGCCTGGGTTAAGCGCTACACCAAGCCCCAGGAACAGCGCGTTGAGGAGGATGATCAGAGCGCTGAGGTTCGTCGTCTACGGGCCGAGCTGAAACGGGTGACGGAGGAGCGAGACATCTTAAAAAAGGCCGCCGCGTACTTTGCCAAGGAGTGCGGCTGAAGTACGCCTTTATTAAGCAGCAAGCGGGTCATTACGCGATTCGACGGCTTTGCCTGACGCTCAAGGTTCATCCCAGCGGCTACTACGCGTGGCTATCAGAACCAAAATCTGCGCGAGCCAAGGACGATCAGCGACTGCTTGGACTGATCAAACACTCCTGGTTGGAAAGCGGTGGTGTTTATGGCTATCGCAAGATCCATGATGACCTGCGAGAGGTTGGTGAGAGCTGTGGCCGTCACCGGGTAGCTAGGTTGATGCGCCTTGAAGGTTTACGTTCTCAGACTGGGTATCGACGGAGGCCGGGAAAATATGGCGGTAAACCAGCCGTTGCCTCACCGAACTTACTGAAGCGCCAATTCGATGTCAGAGAACCCAACAAAGTCTGGGTCACAGACATTACCTACATCCGAACATATGAAGGCTGGCTGTATTTGGCCGTGGTGCTCGATCTGTTTTCACGCCAGATCATTGGTTGGTCAATGAAGTCGCAGATGACCAGCGACGTAGCCATTGATGCACTGCTGATGGCGGTTTGGAGACGTAAGCCGAAGCAAGAGGTGATGATCCACTCGGATCAAGGCAGTCAGTACAGCAGCTCAGACTGGCGAAGCTTCTTGAAAGCTAACAACCTGGTAGCCAGCATGAGTCGTCGAGGTAACTGCCACGACAACGCTGTGGCGGAGAGCTTTTTCCAGCTGCTAAAGCGGGAGCGGATCAAGCGTAAAATCTACACTACACGCCAGGATGCTCGGGATGATGTGTTCGATTACATCGAGATGTTTTACAACCCAAAACGACGCCACAGTTTCAACAATCAGCTGTCACCGGTAGAGTTTGAAAAGCGTTACGCAGCGAGCCTGGAGAGTGTCTAGGAAACCTGGGGCGATTCACTACATCCTTCATTCCACGCCCTTCAGAGCTCGGCTCACCTCCCACACCCCTGACTCAGCTCCCGTGTATTTTGATCCACTATGAACAACAATCGATGAACGATCGCGCTAATTACGAGAACATTTATTCAGCAATCTCGGGCCTGTGAGCTACTTATGAACATCCGACATCGCCCACTTGTTAAATCACGTATCTGGGTCTGGGTTCGTCCCAATGGCGAGTTCGCTTCGTGGCCTCGTCCTGCGAGTTGCTTAACCAATCACCACCCTACTTTGCCAGCGGCATGATCGCTGCTCCGTTTGGCGATGAACAAGCCCCGATCCCGGCATTGACTCAACCGGGATCGGTGAATGCTCAACCTTCGAACTGGTGATAAACCTTGGCGATGACCTTCCAGGCGCCGTCGATTTTGATCAGGGTCAGGTAGTCGTTGTAGTCGGCACCGATCGCATCATTTTCCATATCGACACGCACCACGGCTGTCGTGGGCGTGATTGCCAGTATGTCGAGCCGAGTCGTAATTTCCGGGGCGCTGCCGTTCTTCTGGACGAAATCAAACAGATTTCTGATCGGGCCGCCAAGCAGCTCGCCATTTGTATAACCGTACATCACGGCGTCTTTATGGAACGCCTGAGCAACGCCTTCTGCACTGCCCACGCGCAGACCTTCAACATACTGATTGGCAGTAGCGATGACAGCGTCGTACTCGGAAGTCGGTACTGCCTTGATGTTCTTCGACATGGTTTTCTCCTTTCATCAGGGCGACGTAAAACACACCTCGCCAAAAGCGCTCAAATGCTCAAGCGCTCGGATGGGTGTGGTAAATCTTGCTGACGATCGTCCACTTGCCTTCTACCTTCAGCAGGTTGAAGAAGTCAGTGAAACGAAATCCCGAAACGTTGTCGGTATCGACCCTGGCACTGGCGGCAGTGCCCACAATGTCGATACGAACGATCGCGGCTTTGGCTTCGGGAGATGGGCGGAAAGAGTTGTCGATGACGTCGTACAGATTCTGGATCGCACCGCCGACGAGTTTGTCGCCGTCGACGCCAAACATGGTGGCCTGCTCGTTGAACGCGGGCTTTATCAAAGCGCTGTCAGCCTTGGCACCACCTTCGTTGTACTGACTCAGAACAGCAACGATCGCGTTGTATTCCTGGACGTAAGTAGGATTGCTCATGATGTACTCCTGGTTGCATGTGCCGGTGACCCTTTTGGCCAATCGGACACGGAAAACTCAAACGACAATTACCAATCCTGGCGTGTCGGCGAGATGATCAGATCGTTGACGGTGACATTTTCCGGTTGGTCGAGGGCGTAGATCACAGCCCGGGCAATATCATCAGGCGCAATGGCAATCCTGTTCAGCGCTTGGGCAGCCTTACGCCCTTCAGGATCGCTGAGCTTGTCCGCCCAGCCGGTATTGATCACGCCCGGGCTGACGGTGTTGACGCGAATGCCATGCTGCACGCCCAACTCCTTTCGCATGGATTCAGTCATGGCCTGGACGAAAAACTTGGTTGCGCTGTAAACACCCGCCGCGAGGCCGACCTGGTGACCTGCAACGGAGTCCATGTTGAGAATCTGCCCGGATTTCTGTTCAAGCATGAATGGCAACACAGCAGCAATAGTGTTGAGGTAGCCCTTGATGTTCACATCGATCATTTTTTCCCAATCCTGCACGGCCAGATCGACCCAGTTGGAAAAGAGCATCAGGCCGGCGTTGTTGACCAGGATGTCCACTGCGCCATAGGTGTTTTGTGCAAACTTCGCGAGTGCTCTGGTTTGATCCAGATGGGTAACGTCTGTGGTGAAAGCGACCACCTCGCTCCCGGCCTCACGCAGCTCGGCAACAAACGCTTCCAACCCGTGCTGATCGACTGCTGCTGCCACGACGCGAGCGCCCTGTGCGGCCAATGCGCGGGTGGTGGCAGCACCAATGCCGGAAGATGCGCCAGTGACGATGGCGACCTTGTTTTGCAGATAACTCATATTCAAGGACCTCTTGTACGGCGAAATATTTTCGCGACCGAGCCTCCCCGCGCCGAACTGGCGCAGAGGAAATCTCTATTTAGTTGGAGTTGGCCGCAGGCCAATCGATGTAGCCCTTGGCGCCTCCGCCGTAGTAACTCTCGCGCGGGGCTATGGTCAGCTCGACACCTCGATGCAGGCGCTCTACCAGGTCGGGGTTGGCAATGAACAATCGACCAAATGCCACGGCATCAATCCGCCCTTGCGCCCTGCGCTTCAGGGCCATTTCCAGGTCATAGTTGTTGTTACCAATGTACGACCCCTCGAACTGCGCACTCAGAGCATCCAGATCCACTCCCTCGGGCACGGTACGAGAGGTGGCGGTGGCGCCTTCAACGAAATGCAGATAGGCCAGGTTGAATCTGTTCAACTGCTGAATGAGGTGACCGTAGGTCGCCATGACGTTGCTGTCTGGAGGCGTGTTACCGGCATCAGGCGTGACTGGTGAAAGGCGGATGCCGACCCGCTCACTGCCCCAAATTGCCACCACGGCTTCGGTGACTTCAAGTGTCAGTCGTGTCCGATTCTCGATGGAGCCGCCGTACTGGTCAGTCCGCTGGTTGGTGGAATCACGCAGGAACTGGTCGAGCAGATAGCTGTTGGCCGAATGGACTTCCACACCGTCGAAACCGGCTCGCTTGGCATTTTCTGCCGCATGCCTGTACTGCTCGATGATTCCCGGTATCTCTGAAGTGTCAAGCGCCCGAGGCATGGACACTTCGACCATGCCATTGTTGGTATAGGTGGTACCTTCGGCCTTGATTGCCGAGGGCGCGACTGGCGCTTCGCCGTTGGGCTGCAACTCGACGCTGGAGAAGCGACCTACGTGCCACAGTTGACTGACGATCTTGCCCCCTGCCGCGTGTACTGCGTCGGTGACTTTTTTCCAGCCTGCCACCTGCTCTTGCGACCAGATACCCGGCGTCATGGCATAGCCACGCCCCTGAGCTGAAATGTTCGTGGCCTCGGCGATGATCAGGCCTGCGCTGGCACGCTGGGCGTAGTAAGTCGCATGCATGTCATTCGGCACGCCGTCGTCGGCCATTCGGCTGCGCGTCACGGGGGCCATTACAATTCGGTTAGCCAGTTGCAGCGCGCCCATATTCATGGGCGAAAAAAGGTCGGTGTCTGCAGCAATATCAGTCATGAAAATTCCAGTTAAGTAGACCGGTCGTCTAGTAAATATCTTAAAAAAAACGCCCCTATGCCAGCAGGCGCTCACTCGTCATTAATGCCGTGTCAAAGGCAGCTGTTGTATTGCGCACTTTCACCAGCAGTGATGCCCCCAACCACAATTGATACAGCGACTCAGCTAGTGTTTCTGCGTCTTGGGTCGAAGTGATTGAGCCATCCGCCATTCCTTGCTCAACACACCGCTTGATTCTCTGGATGATCAGCGCGGTGCCCTCCTCCAATACGCCGCGCATGTCTTCCGACAGGTCGCACACTTCGGCGCCGAGTTTCACCACCAGGCATTTCTCCTCGGGATGATCGAACGCCTGCGTCTTCGCCCAATAGCGCAAATAACCAAGGAGCCGCTCGGCGCCCGTCCCTTGCGCGGCCATAACAACGTCTACCCGCCCGATGTACTCCTGAAAGTATTCTTCCAACAGTGCCTGGCCGAATTCCTCTTTGGAGCGGAAGTAGTGATAAAACGACCCTTTGGGTACACCCGCCGCCTTCAGCACTTCCATAAGACCGACAGCGGTGTAGCCCTTGTGAGTCATCAATGACTTCGCTACATCAATGATGTGTTGTCGCATGTCTTGAGTAGGTTTTTTCATAGTGGGCAAAGCCTAAACAAAACTAGACCGGTCGTCTAGCGCCCTGTTGAGTATCTGACGAACGACTAGACGCTAGCGACTGGATGAGCCCGCTCGGGTTCCAGTTTGACCATTTCCCACTTGGCGATCACCAAAGAATACGTTTCATGTCTAGCCTTCTTGTTGGAATGAAAGGTCTGCGTCTATTCGCAGTTGCTAGAGTCATGAGCTTCCAGCTCACTTGAGATCAAATGGCACAACTCGGTTGTGCCATGGGTGTTGTTACTTGGCGAAGAGCTGGCTCATATCCTTGAAAGCCTTGAACTCAAGAGCGTTGCCGCACGGATCAAACAAAAACATGGTGGCTTGCTCGCCCACCTGGCCTTTGAAACGAATGTACGGTTCGATCACGAACTCGGTACCGAACGACTTCAGTCGTTCGGCCAGTGCCTCCCACTGCTCCCAACCTAAAATGATGCCGAAGTGCGGAACTGGAACGTCGTGCCCGTCGACCGGGTTGCTGTGAACGCTTTCCTGGGTCGCGGTTTTTGGATGTTCGTGAATCACCAGTTGGTGGCCATAAAAATCGAAATCTACCCACTGCGCGCTTGAGCGCCCTTCTTCAAGTCCAAAAACCTCACCGTAAAAGGTGCGAGCTGCAGCCAGGTCGTAAACGGGGATTGCGAGGTGGAATGGTGAGAGGCTCATCAGAACTCCAAATATTTTTTGTTGGTTGGCGAATATTTCCACCGTCATTGGCTCTCAGGATTCAGCCGTTGCCGGGGATGGGAAACATCGTAGGACGGCAAACCAAACATTAAAATCAATATATATTTCTTATAAACACAATTAATATTTGTGAATGATCAAAGAACTGAAGACACTCATTGCTGTGGCGCGGGAAGGCACTTTCGCCGCTGCCGGCAACAAGATCGGCCTGACTCAGGCCGCTGTGAGCGCGCAGATCCAGCGCCTGGAAGCCGAGCTCGGGTTCGAGATTTTCGACAGGAAAGGACGCTCGGCCCATCTCAACAAAATGGGGCACCAGATACTTCTGCAGGCGCAAGAGCTGCTGAGGCTTTATGACAATTTGGGCTCTACAACGCTGGGCAAGCCTCCCAGCGTGCTGGTCAACATCGGTGCTATCGCGTCCGTGCAGCGCTCCTATTTGCCAGATGCGCTGGCAAAGTTTCACCAACAGTGTCCGCAGTGCCGCACACGTGTCATCCCGGGCCTTTCAATGGAGCTGGTGAACCTCGTCGACGCCGGCGAGATCGACATGGCCGTGATCATTCGCCCGCCCTTCTCCCTTCAAAGTGACCTGCGCTGGACAACGTTGGCGCTGGAGCCCTACCGACTGATCGTGCCCCGTGACCTGGAGGGAGAAGACTGGTCGGAACTGCTGTCCAGCCAGCCATTCATTCGCTATGACCGATCATCCTTCGGCGGCAGACAGGTGGATCGTTTCCTGCGGCAGATGCATTTCACCTTGCAGGAGGTTTGCGAACTGGATGAACTGGAGGCCATCATCAAGCTGGTTGAAAAAGGTGTAGGCATAGCGCTGGTGCCGCAGACAGAACTCCATCAGGAATGGCCCGCAGGGGTCCGAGCGATCGATTTGGGACAACACACCTTTCACCGGGATATCGGGCTGGTACATCGGTCTCGACAGAGTTTTACCGAGCCTGTGCGAATTTTGGCTCAGCTTATAAGTGATCAGGTATTAGCCGTTTCTACATAACAGCCTCCAGGCAAAAAGGGCCCTTAGGGGCCCTTTTGTAGCCAAACCGAAATCATTTGGAGTGATCAAAATACAAAACTGTGCCCCAACTCTCCTTCCATCCACTCCAGAAATCGCCTGACTCTAGGAAAGCTGGAGTGCGCCTTTGGAAACACCAAATGGTGGGCGGCTACTGGAGAGCTCAATGCTTGTGGCGCGACTTCAACCAAGGCACCGCTGGCCAGATATGAGCGACTCATCAGGCTCCAAAGCGGCCGTCAGGCCGATAATCTGATAGCCCGAATCGGCATAGCTAAACGGCATCTTTTCCGCAGATCGATCCGCGCACCCGTGTCCAGCACCAGCGGCTGTTGAAGCAGTACCTGTTCTGGTGTGTCACCCGATACATCCCGCGCGCTCGTCAGAGCTGAACGAGCTGTGACCATGTTTGCCATCGCTCAACTTTTATACCTTCTTGACGTAACAAGGCCTGAATACTTCCTCTTTATTGCATCTAAATTACACTTGTCAAAACTATTAAAGAATACTATTCAGCTGGTCAAAGTTTTTTTCAAAAAAATCCTTGTAAACACTTTCAGTAGGTATGAAAGCAATAATGCTTTCCTTTGCCCGTGTAAGCCCTGTGTATATTATCTCGGCAGAATCTTTGTCACAGACAAGAAGAACAATAAGCGGGGATTCATATCCCTTGAAGCTATGAATAGTGGATAGCTTCGTAACGCCACTATTGAGGTTGAATCCGACTTTTTTTGAGTTACCAAGAGCCTTTGCAGATTTATTAAATTTCGGATGCTGCATCATTTCTAGAGTGGCGAATGTCGTGAGCGTGCGCTGCCTATGCCCTTCCCCATTACGGAGATGATAGTCCAAATTTTGAAGCACGCTTTCCCTTGAACACACTATTGTCAGGTCATTTGGATGTAAGCCTTCTTTTTTTGTTAGATCTACAATCATTTTTGCACATTTATCCAACTCATCCTCATGATAAGAAGAATAGGCGTTAACTCCTAGCATCGACAGAGACGGCTGGTAAGACTCGTCCATATCCAAGTTATAGTTTTCCAGGAGGTGGGTCGCCTGAAAAAGAGCAGCAACCTTCATGACATGGCTATCTTGTTTGAATCGGAAGCTTTTGGTTAGCTTTTCCCACCGTCCAAAGCCATCGATCAACTTAGATCGTCTTTCGGAATCAATAGCCCTCGAGTAAATGTTTTGCTTTTCATCCCCGAACAATACCATTTCGCCATCTGGGTTTAAAAAATTATCCCTTATTATTTTTAGCCATTCTGGTTTATAGTCTTGAACTTCATCTACCAAAATCGTGTCGTATCGGTAAATATTCTCGATACTTTGAAAGATATTTTCATTTGAAAAATATCGCTTTTCTAGCTCATCCCACGACAAATCTTTAAAATCAATCTGAACACCATAATTGTTAAACGCAGAACTCATAAATCCATGATAGTGCGCAATCTCAAAATTGGCCCAAGAAAAATCGTCACGAACTTCGCTGATTTTTCCTTTAATATACATCCGCAAAGTTATATTGAAGGTCAAAATCAAAACAGCACCTTCATGGCGTTTGTGCGCGTTCACCGCACGTTTTGCCAATACAGTAGTTTTTCCAGATCCAGCCACACCGCAAATTTTAGCTCTGGCTCCCAGTGAGCTTTCACATAGCCTTGATTGTAGCTTGCTGTATTGCAGTTCTTTCCCCTCATTCGCATAGTGATAAGGGGGGAACAACAAACGATAAAATTCTTTATACACAGTTTCGTAAAAACTTATGCCACGTAAATTTTTGCTAAACGAAATTTTCTGTAGATTATCTCTAGTCACTGACAATAGCGTCAAATCCCGAACAAGCTTTTTCTTCTTGTTCTCCAGGTACTCTCGTTTCTTATCATAGCTTTCGTGTAATATTTTTTCTGACTTGAAATTACTCTCATTCTCTCTAAGCTGTTGATTTAGGTTTTCGATAGCCGGGCTATAAAAACCCTCAAGCTCCTTTTTATCAACACAGTGAAAATAAACACTCACCTTGACAATGTTAAAAAATCTTTCATCCCTTATGTGCTTTTCTAAAAGCCCGTTAATGTGAACGTCAAAAAATGTTTTCTTGTATGCAAAGGCCTGTGCGAAAGGGGATTTAATTATTTGTCCGTTGCTCTTCAAACTCCAAACGTTATCTGAAGACACTCTATATCGCTGAAGATCCCAATCTTTAACCTCGAGCACCACAACGCCCAACTCCTTATTGAGCAATACTATGTCTGGCCTGTCGCCATTGAAGCAAGGTTGAAAAAAAATATTTGTATTTCCGTCGAACATTAGACTGAGAGCTTCGAGCAAGTTCAACTCTCCAGGCGTAGGTGATTGTCTAGACTTTTTAATCTGATCAATATTAGGGATTATATTCGCCACAGCCTTAATTCCTTTGAACATGCTCAATGCGAACACTAGCACAAAGCCATATTTCACACAATGAATGCGCCATCCGATTAGAATCCAAGTCTACGATGACATTAAATGGACTACCCCCGCCGCCATAGACAATTTCCAGCCTGATAATGTGGCGCTTTCAAAGGGCTCAAGGCTAACGCCGCCGAATAAGCACTCGGTGTTTGGGTTTGCGGCGCCAAACCGCAATCAGCAAGGCATACAACGCCAACTCCTCGGCTAAGTCGGTTTCATTGACCAGCCAACTACGTTGCGCGCATAGGTAAGCCGTATGCCTGCAGAGAGCATAGCTACCGAACTTACCCAATCAAGGTAGTGTTATTAAAGCGCCGCCGTATAAGTATTGATGTGGGTTTTATTGCAGTTGGTCCGCAACCCCCAACAGCAGGCATACGCTCGGGCTTTTTCGACGCCATTAGAATAAAAAACGATGACTGGCTCCCCTGTCCGGGCTCCCCGTCGAGTGAGGCGTGCTCGCGCAGTGAACGCAGTCCCGTTTCCGGTGGTGATATAGGGTGTTGCTGGTGCTGCGCTGACACGATTGTACGCGTCCGTAAAAGTCAGCGGGTTGTTTACTGTACCTGCATGAGCACCGATGTTTGGTTTGACAGTCATATCGATAGTCTCCATTAAAAAGCAACTAAATAGCGTAAATAAGATCGTCCTGCGTCCAGTAACCCAAGGGGATCAGACATTTCCAGCTTCTGGCTCTTCCTGCACATCAATCCTCAATGGGGATCCTTCGCCCGTTGGTTGGTGATGCCGAACGGAATATGTACGGATGGAGCGACGGCACTTGCAGCCTTCAGATGTCCTGACTGGTCATCGAAAAAAATATGCGGTTTTAGTATTCCGAGAACTCGGCCTTTTTCGATGCCTCCGAGGAAGAAAGCATCATTTGCCATTACGCCCCAACTCTTGAGTGTATTCATCGCGCGTTCGTGTGACGGAGCATTTCGAGCGGTTACGATCGATACGCGAATCCTGTTTTGATAGTCAGGGTTCAGTTTCTTGTGCTCTTCCTCCACCGACTGAATCTTCGACATACGCACCATGAATTCTTTTAACGGGCCGGGATGATGCGGCTCCATTACGTTTTTCACTTCATGGGCATGGAACTTGGTCAAGCCATCTGACTGCATGACTGTCTCGGACTCATCGTCGGCCAGGACACCATCAAAGTCGAATGCGATTCGCAAAGTTTTGTCGTCTTCGTCGTCATTGAATTGTGAGTCGAGAACCTGGCCAGCTGGATGACCAGCCATAATGGCTGCCTCGACGTCGGATTTATTTCCAGACAGGAAGAGCGCGATGTTTAAGGCGGGAATGTATTCATAGGGCGACTTGCCCTGCATGAAAATAGCCCGGGTCATAGGAAGCCCGTAATACTCGATAGTCTTCATCACCCGTAGCCCAGTATCCGGGTCGTTTCGAGACAGCAGCACTACCTCAACTAATGGATCGGATGGATTTGCACTAAGATCGTTCAGGGATAATAGCCGTTTGATGAACGGATATGCGATGCCCTTGGGCAAGGGGCATTTGAGATTCTGCTCTTGAAACTTTCGGTACTCCTCTTCTCCCTGACTTTTGAAAACTGCATCCGATTCACGCAAATCAAAGACGGCACTGGACGCGACTCCGATTACAAGACGATTGTCCAATTCATAGGCCATTTAACTTTCTCTTGTTTGTTTAGTGACGTCAGCAAACGAAACGCTCAGCAGCCATCGACTGACTGCGAGTCTAGGGTCATTGGCACATGGGAGAGACAGCATTTGCTACACATTACATAATCTTAGTTGGTTGCTGTCATGGTGCCCGGTGCTGGCCCTTCGCTAAATGTATAGTTAATCACCACGTCGTTACGGATAAGCACGTCAAGCGTCTTCTGGGTGCCTCTAGTCGTCACCTTCATTGTCACTATGTAGCTCTGAGCGTGTGCTGACCCGTTGGTGTAGGTGTAGATCCACTTCTCGTCAGTCTCACTGACAGCACTCTTAGCGTAGGGCTCACCGAAGAGCGACTTCAGTTCGGCTGTCGTTGTCATGCCCTTAGTGATGCTGGCCACATTGGTTGACGAAAAGTCCCGGCCTGCGGTGTAGTGTGACGTGGCACAACCACCTAGCACAAAGCACATACCCATTACAGCGATGAGCTGTTTCATAGTCATCCTTGATTAAAGAGGTTCCGGAAGCTTAAAGGCAAGCAAGGCAAAAAGCCATCACGGCTGCAGCCTTTGCCCACGTGGCGGCTATGCGCGCTGAGCTGGTTAAGTGCAAGTGGCATACGCAGTCGCCAAGGCCGAAAGCCTTGACGGATAGATACCCGCAAGGCTCAAGAGAGTAGGCGCGTCTGCAAGACTTTTTCGAAAGTTGCTCCATCGCAGGCACTCTACGTTCAAGCGAACGTGCAATTAGACGCCGCTCATGTCGGCACACTCACGAACCGGACTTAACCGGGCATCCTGATGCTTCACCCAGTTTTTTTGCAGGTCATTTCCTTGGCGCCGTAGCCCCAGGTTACAAGCGCTTCACCCTGGTGTTCCCAAAAACTCTCATTACGGCCCTGGTAATGTGCGCCGCTGCCCGAAGGCACGGCCAGCATCAATGATTGCTGATTCTTGTAGGTCGCGTTGATGGACGGCGGGTCCGTCTGGAAGAAAGTCGCTACGACACTGCCATCACTGGCGCAATCAAACTTCACCGGGCCTGTGGAGGGAATCAGGCCATAGGCTGTCTGGATTTCGACGATACGCAGGGTGTAGCTGTCGCGCAGGCAGGTCTGCTTGTCGTCGGCTTTCCAGCACTCGTCACGGCCCTTGATCCAGCCACGTTGCTCGGCTTTGAGGGTTTTGGCCGCGTTTGCGGCCTTCTTCACGGCCGTGTCATAGACACCGGCCAGCTTGCGGTCCAGGGTCGACAGCTGTTCACTCTGGCAAATCAGCGTCTCGGCAGCGCTGGACATCCCGGGGCTGCACTTGAACGAAGGTTCAGTCCTGGCCTGGGCGGCGCTGGCGAACCCTGCAGCCAGCAATGCGAGGGGCAAGAAGGCTACTGAGGGATTGAAAGACATTTTGGTGCTCCTGATGATTCAAAACTTGATAAAACCAATGCAGCTCTTCAGGCCAATGGCAGCGCCCGGCATTCACCGGATAATGCACTGGCGGGAGCAACCATGGGAGTTTGCCCTATTCGTCCGCTAAATTGAGTGAAGCACCTTCAAGCGTCTTCCAGAGGTTACGCATGGTGGGGTTCTGGTTGCTGATTGAGCAGCAGGAACGTATTTCCAGTCGTGTGCTCCATTCATCACCCCCCGCTTTCACCAACTGTCCTCGCTGCAGTTGATCGATGACCGCGCTTTGGGGCAGCCACGCTACTCCGTAACCCTCGACGGCCATGCGCATCAGCAGCATCGTCATATCCGCCTCGTAGCACCGCTCCAACCTGCATGCTGTGGGGCCATTCTTTATGACGATCTCGGCCACACGCCCGAGAAAAGTCGTGGCCGTGTAGGCGAGATGAGGAACGGGTTTACTGGAGCTGCCCGGCAAGGGATACAGCGCATTTCCCCGGCGGTCAGGTGCGCACACCGGAATAAACGCGTCATGCCCCAGGGTCAGACTGCCGAATTTTTCCGAATCGAGAACAATGGGCGCCAGGGGGTGGTGATAGACGAGCATCAGGTCGCAACTCCCCTCCTCCAGAGCTATGACGGCGTCGTGGATGTTGGCGGCAACGACCCGCACATTGAATTGCTCGTTGTGCTGCTGAAATTGCTTCAGCCATTTGGGCAGGAATGTCATCGACAGGCTGTGGCCGGCAGTGACCTGGATGGATCGCCCCGGCATCCGCTCTACCTCGCGCAGGCTGGAGCGCAACCTCATCAGCCCCGCCAATGCCTCGCGGCTCTCTTCACTGAATGCACGCCCGGCAGGCGTGAGCTGGACCGGATAGGTGCCGCGATCCACCAGCTCTGCACCCACCCATTCTTCAAGTGACTTTATACGCCGCGACAAAGCCGACTGGGTCACACAGCGAACCTCAGCCGCCCGAGAAAAGTTCTTCCACTCTGCGACCGCCAGAAGATCATCCAGCCATTTGATTTGCATAGCCTCACCCCATGCTGCGAACAGCCAGTGTATAGCGCCCCGGCAGTGCCCAGGCAGCTCCTGGAGAAACTATTCCAAAAGCGCATAGGCCCATCCTGATTACTCATCAAGACCTGCGGGGCCTGTCTCTAGAATCTCGAACCTGAGGTCGCCGCCATAGCGTCACGGCAGCAACACACTTGTCTGCAGCCAAGTAGAAAAAGCACAAAAACAACTTGAGGAAAGCGCTGTGAAGAAAAATAAGCTTGGGCGTCGAATTGCGATTGGCATTGCCTTGGGGGTGCTTGTTGGTTGGGCATGTCACCATTTCGCAGGCAGCGAACAGAGAGCCGAAGAGATAGCGTCTTACTTCTCGCTGGTCACCGACATTTTCTTGCGCATGATCAAAATGATCATTGCCCCGCTGGTGTTCGCCACCCTGGTCGGCGGCATTGCCAGCATGGGCAACTCTCGTTCCGTCGGGCGCATAGGCTTGAGAGCCATGACCTGGTTCGTCACGGCTTCGGTGGTATCCCTGGCTATCGGGATGGGCCTGGTCAACCTGTTTCAACCCGGTGCCGGCCTGAACATGGAGGTGGTCCAGCATGCCGCGAGTCCGGCAATGCTCAACACCGGAGATTTCAGCCTCAAAGTGTTCATCAGCCACGTGTTTCCTCGCAGCATTGCCGAGGCGATGGCCAATAACGAGATCCTGCAAATTGTGGTGTTCTCGCTGTTCTTCGGTTTTGCCCTGGCGGGAGTCAAGCGCGCCGGTTACACCAGGATCGTCGACAGCATTGAAGAGCTGGCCAAAGTGATGTTCAAGATCACCGACTTCGTCATGGGCTTTGCACCCATCGGGGTTTTTGCAGCCATTGCGTCGGCGATTACTACCCAGGGCGTGGGGCTGCTGGTCGATTACGGCAAGCTGATTGCCGAGTTTTATCTGGCAATCCTCATCCTCTGGGCAGTGTTGTTCGGCGCCGGCTACTTTTTTCTCGGCCGCTCGGTATTTACCCTGGGCAAGCTCATTCGTGAACCCGTGCTCCTCGCGTTTTCCACCGCCAGCAGCGAATCCGCGTACCCGAAAACCATGGAGGCACTGGAGAAATTCGGCGCGCCGAAGCGCGTATCCAGCTTCGTACTGCCATTGGGATACTCATTCAACCTCGATGGTTCGATGATGTATCAAGCGTTCGCCATCATGTTCATTGCTCAGGCCTACAACATTGACTTGAGCTTCACACAGCAACTTCTCATCTTGCTGACGCTGATGGTTACCAGCAAGGGCATGGCGGGTGTAGCCCGGGCATCAGTGGTGGTGGTAGCGGCAACCTTGCCCATGTTCAATCTTCCCGAAGCCGGAATTTTGCTGATCCTTGGCATTGATCAGTTTCTGGATATGGCTCGCACCGCCACCAACGTTGTGGGCAACAGCATTGCCACCGCCGTGGTTGCGAAGTCCGAACCCTGTGATGAATCGGCAGAGGAAGCTGACGATGCACAACGCTCACCGGTAAATCCTCAATCCGTATGTCCTGTCCCGGCGGCTTATGGTGTTGCGTCATGAAGAGCAAATCAGCGCCATCCGGGGACGCAGCCACTGTTCGAAAACTTGGCATTGTGGGTGGCCTCGGCTCCCTGGCCGGGGGGGATCTGTTCTACAAGCTGGTCAAGTCCAGGGCCGTGCTTGAGGACCAGGGCCGCTATCACTTCCTGTTCGAGCAGCATCCGTTCAAGGACGTGCTGCTGCCCCTGGACAAGGGCGCGAATATGACATCGCGCAAGTTCTACGTGTTCCAGGTCTGTAAAACTTTTGAAGAAAGTGGCGTAGATGCGGTGATGCTTCCGTGCTTCGCCAGCCATACATTCCGGGCTGAAATTCAGGAAGAACTGAGTATTCCCGTACTCGACATGATGGCTGCCCTGCGCAGTCACATTGACCATATCGCCAAACCTGGCGTCACCCTGGGTATCGTCGCCTCTGACTACGTGCGCCATTGCGGTTTGTTTGAGCGCTATTTTGGCACTGACTTCAAGCTGGTTTATCCCAGCGATGAAGTGCAGTCAGGGCTGATGGCAGCGATGTATGGCGTCAATGGCATCAAGGATGGCTATCTGCACGGGGTACCTCTGGAGTCTGCTTATCAGGCTTGCCTTTCGCTACAGGAACAAGGGGCAAGCATTGTCTTGCCTGGCATGACCGAACTCTCGCTGGTCTGTGGTGATCTGCAGCGACGGGGTATTGCAGTGCTGGATATCAACGAGCTTTATGCCGGTTTCGCGACCCTGAACAAAGGTCAATCGAGTCGCCCCCCCTTCAAACTGGGGATAGTGGGAGGGGTGGGCCCGGCAGCGACGGTCGACTTCATGGCCAAGGTCGTTACACATACACCGGCAGGCCGTGATCAGGAACATATCAAAATGGTGGTCGAGCAAAACCCGCAGATTCCTGATCGCACGGCCAACCTGCTGCATGACGCAACGGATCCGACCATGGCGATGTACGCAACGTGCAAGCGCCTGGAAAGTGCAGGCGCCAATGCGATTGCGATTCCCTGCAATACCGCCCACGCCTTTGTTGAACGTATTCAGGCATACCTGCGGGTCCCCATTGTCAACATGCTGACTGAGACAGTGGACGCCATTGTCCGGCAGTACGGCGCTGGCAAAACAGTCGGCTTGCTGGCGACCTCGGGCACCATAAAAAGCCAGGTCTACCAGGACGCTGCCCGGCGCACCGGACTGCAAATAATTGTCCCCGGCGTCGACTACCAGGCGCTGGTCATGGATTCGATTTATGGCGCGCGCGGGATTAAAGCCGGGTTCACTGAAGGCATCTGTAAAGATCAGCTATTGCTCGCTGCAGAACACTTGTGTGAATCGGGTGCCGAAGTGCTCATCCTCGGCTGTACGGAGCTGCCTCTGGTGCTGGAGCACAGCAAGGCTTACATGATCAACGGCCATCAAGTGGCATTGATAGACCCGACAACCCTCCTGGCAATCAAGTGCATTCAGCTTTCCCGGGAAAACCTGATCCAACGGCAGAGTGTTCCTGCCGGTTAGAGGCCCATACAGTTTGCAGGGGTTGATTCAATTCATGAGGAGGCATGGAAAGCCTCTATAAATCTCGGAAACCACCTGCATCGTTGCCTCTTCAAGGGTTCCTTCATTACGGCATAACACCCAGCCGTGATCTGCAACCCCTTGCTCGAATCCCAGGGTGCAGGCGACATGTTCTTCCAGGTCATGCAGCACGGTGCTGCCCAGCCCCCGGGAACGTGCCGCTGCCCTCGCCCATGAAATTTCAGGGGCGGTCACCACCCCGACATGCAGGTCTGGCACTCGCACGTTGCGATCAAGGTTCAGCTGCACAATTTCTGCAAACGGGACTATTCGGCGAAACGCGGCATCGGACGGGTACCAGCGATCGATCAGGATGATGCTGTCCGCGGGCTGTTTAGTCAGTACGTGCCGGGAAATCCAGGCCCGGCTGTCAGCAAGGCGCTGACAAACCTGCCACTCCAGATCCCGGCCCGGATTTCTGGCGAGTGTGTTCACCAGGGCCATCGTTTCAGCCCTGAAGGGATCGCTTTTTTTCTCGCAAAGGCGGATCACCTTCTGCTTGTCGGCCCGCAACACTTTGGTAATGGCCTCCAGCAGTGTGGTTTTACCGGCCCCCTTGGGGCCATCCAGTGAAACAAACAGCGGACGATTCATTCTTCACATATCGATTGAAAGACGGTTTGTTTTTCGCCCTGGGCGCAGCTGGAGCTGCCAGCTGCGAACAGGGTTGAGGGGCCGATAAACAGGCATTGATGAACACTCTAACCCGATTTGTGGCCAGTGCCCGAAGCTAAACCTGCGGCGTTGTTCAAGCTCAGCTCACTTTGCGCCCTTCAACCGGGTAGGCCGGATCGGTAAAGCCGTGGGTCGAGGCATGACCCGGCACCACCAGGCTATCCACCAGTTTCTCGTCATCCGGCCCCAGTTCCAGCCCTAAAGCCTGCATATAGCCGTCCCAGTGCGCCTCTGTCCGGGGGCCTGCAATCGCTGCGCTGATCAATGTGTTTTTCAGCACCCAGGCAATAGCAAAGGCGACTGAAGTAGTGCCGCGATCGGCCGCATGCCGGGCAATGGTCTGGGCAATTTTCAACGACTCGGGACGCCATTCAGTCTGCTGGATCCGCTTGTCACCGCGCCCTGCCCTGGTATCCGCCGGTGGCGGCACGTCCACCGGGTATTTACCGCTGAGCACGCCCCGTGCAAGGGGGCTGTAAGGCACAACCCCGATGCCGTAATTGCCTGCAACAGGCAGTTGCTCAACCTCGGCAATACGATTGACGATGTTGTACAACGGCTGGCTGACGCTCGGCCGCTGGATGCCCAACGAATCAGCGAGGCGAACCATCTCGGCGATTTTCCAGCCGTGGAAATTGGAAACCCCGTAATAGCGGATCTTGCCCTGGCGAATCAGATCGTCGATTGCGCGCAATCCCTCTTCCATCGGCGCATCACTCAAGGTGCGGTGGAAATACAGAATGTCGATATAGTCGGTGCCCAGGCGTTTGAGGCTGGCCTCGACACTCTGCATGATCCATTTGCGCGACTGCCCCTGTTGATTCGGGCCCGCGTCAGCCGACGACGGGTAACCGAACTTGGTGGCCACTACCCAGTTGTCGCGCTGCGCTGCAATGGAACGGCCGACCACTTCTTCGGAACGCCCGGCGTGGTAAGCATCTGCGGTATCGATGAAGTTGATGCCTGCGGCGCCCGCCTTGTCGATGATGCGCTTGCTGGTAGCCTCATCGGTCTCGCCGCCGAACATCATGGCGCCCAGGCACAAAGGCGATACTTTCAGGGCGCTGCGGCCCAGATAACGGTAATTCATCATCGATCCTCAAAGGCGTTTGCAAGAGCAGTTGATCCTAGACCAGTTCCTGTTACTGATTAAGGTGCAAAAAAGGGATGCGGCTGTGCCAGTGGCACAGCCCTGAGGATCGATACCTGGTCGCATCCGGTCACTGGCTCAAAAGCCCTGAGCCAGGCGCATCGATTCAGGTCTGCCCATGGGTCAACACAGCATGCAGCATGCTTGCAATCAATTCGGGGGAGTCTTCCTCCACCAGGTAGCCCGGTCTTTCCAGCAGCATGGCCCTGGGCAGTGCAGACAGCGTCTGATAAACCAGGAACTCAGCCTTTTGCGGGTCCTTGACCCGGATCTCGCTGGCGAACCGTTGCATCAACGCCGAACTCGCGGTGCTGGTCCACAGCGGTTTGTCCTTGACCACATCCAGTCGCACCAGTTCTTCGTAATGGGTTGAGCGCACGCTGAACGCCGGGTCGAACTGGTTTTTCTTGACGTGGGCGGCCATCACGACTCGCAAGGCCAGCAAAATGCCGTCGCGCAATGTGCTTTGCGCTGGCAGCGCCATGATGTCGCTGAACAGCGCAGTGCGCGCCTCAGACCGGTAATCGTCAAAAATCGCTGCGATCAGTGCATCGATCGTCGGGAAGTACTCATAGATAGAGCTGATTGCCACGCCCGAATCCGCTGCGAGACGCATGGCACTCAAGGCTTCGCGGCCTTCGTTTTCAAGAATCTGGCGCCCGGTCTGTTTTACCGCACTCACCAGTGCAATAGAACGGGGCTGGCGCGGCTCCTTGCGTGGCTGCGCCGGTATTTCTACCTGTATGCCCTGACCGTTTCGGCTTGGTTTGATCATGCGCTGTTTCTCCGGAATGCTGCCTGGCGGGTCAGTCCCGCCAGGCAGCAAGCTGGAGTATGTACGAGCAGGCTCCTTTAGTCAGTGAGTCGTGCGAGTACTGCACGTACCGTCGGTGGAATGGTTACAGGGGTATTGCTGGCCCGATCGACGTAGACATAGACGATATGGGCTGCTGCGCAGGCCAGCGGTTCGTCGTTGCGAAACAGACCCAGTTCGTATCGCGCACTGCTGTTGCCCAGCCGCGATATTTTCATTCCGACACTGATCCGGTCGGGAAAACACAGGGATGAGAAGTACGTGCAGCCTGAATTGACAATCAGCCCGACGACGGGACTGTGGGCGATGTCCAGAGTGCCTTGCTCCACCAGATAGGCCGTGATTGCCGACTCACAGTAAGAGTAATAGACCACATTGTTTACATGCCCATAGGAGTCATGGTCGCCCCAGCGTGTAGGCATCTGGGTAAACCGGCGAAACTCTTCGCGGTGCGCACGTTCGATCTTGTTGCTCACAGAATGCTCCTGTAAATCGCGCGTACGTCTTGCTCACGGACGGGCCGGGGATTATTGCCCAGCAGGCGGGTCTGCTTCATGGCATCAGTCACCAGCAACTCGATATCAGACTCGGTAATGCCCAGGTCGCGCAGGCGGGTCGCCAGCCCCAACTCGCCGGCCAACGCCCCCAGGTAGTCGGCCAGTGCCATGGCTTTTTCCCTGTCACTGCCATTGAGGCCGGGCAGCACAATATCGGCCAGTTGCGCATACAAAGGTGCGACCGCCTCAAGGTTGAAGCGCATCACCGGCCCCAGCACCAGCGCATTGGAAAGCCCGTGGGGCACATGAAAATGTGCGCCAAGGGGATAGGCCAGGGCGTGCACTGCCGCCACCGGTGAGTTGGCGAACGCCATGCCTGCCAGGCATGCGCCGAGCAGCATATTTTCCCGCGCTTGCAGATTGCTGCCGTCCTGGCAGGCCTTGAACAGGCTGGTGGACAACAAACGCAGGGCTTCGCGAGCCAGGCAGTCGGAGATCGGGTTTTTCAGATCCTTGCTGGTGTAGGCCTCGACGGCGTGGACCATGGCATCAATGCCGGTGGCGGCAGTGACATGGGGCGGCAGGCCAAGGGTCAGTTCGGCGTCCAGTATCGCCAGGTCAGGCAGCAGCAGCGGCGAATACACCACGTTTTTCTGACCTTCGCCGGTGGTCACCACCGATACCGGGGTCACCTCCGAGCCCGTCCCTGCCGTGGTGGGCACCAGAATCAACGGCAAGCGCGGGCCTTTGGCCAGGTTAATGCCATAGACCTCAGCCAGGCTCTCACCGCTGCAGGCCAGAAGTGCCACCAGTTTGGCGACATCCAGCGAACTCCCTCCCCCCAGCCCCAGCACACAATCAGCAGTACAGGCTTTGGCCACGTCTACAGCAATCTGAATCACCGACTCCGGCGGGTCGGCCTGTACCTGGGAAAATACCCTGACGGCGACGGGGCTGTTCTCGAAGCTGGCGAGCACGGCATCCAGCAAGCGTGCCGCGATAACCCCGGCATCGGTCACCACCAGTACCGATGTGCAGCCCATGGCCTGTACATGCTCGGCGAGCCGAGTTGCGGCGCCCCGCTCGATGATCATTGAAGCGGTGGTCTGAAATACCATTTTCAACATAAAGGCCTCACAAATTGGTGTGTTGCGTCCAGTTTTTGTTGTTGCTTGCAAAGCACATCACTCAGGGGCAAATGCCCTCACCCGAGCGTGGGGAAAACCCAGTGTATTGCAGCCGGGCCACTGCACAGCGGGCAAAAACAGTCTTCGCCGGGAATCCGGAATCAGTCCTGGAAAGCACCTCGATGAATAGTTTTTTCATGTTTTATATCAGCTAGTTAGGTCGATATATCGATCGCCTGTATACGGAACAAAAGCCCATCCAGTCTGCCCATACTTGAGCCACATCCTCCTCCGGCATTGCCGGTTTACGAGTCGAGTAGCGAGCCAGACCATGCCTACTTCACAGCTGTCGATAGAACAAAAAACCCGGCTATTGCTTAACAGTCCGGCAGAGTTGACCGCCTATTCCCAACAGGCCTGGGACATGCTCCCCCGCGCCGAAATCGACGCGATTCAGCTGTGCGGGTTAAAGCAGCGCTTTGCAATGCTTCGCGACCGGATACCGGTCCTCAAGAAGCTCGCCGATGGCGAAGGCGTGAATCATGTCTTGCACATCAATGACGTGGTTCCTCTGTTGTTCGAGCACACCGTGTACAAGTCGTACCCGCCGTCGCTCCTGGAAAAACGTAACTTTGGCCAAATCAACAAGTGGCTGGGCAAGCTCGTCACCTCAGAGCTTGCCCAGGCCATTGCGGCGGTCAACGTCAGTGGCTGTGAGGGGCTGGACGACTGGTTCGAAGTCATGGACGAGGCCGTGCCGCAACTGCGCATCAGCCACACTTCCGGTACGTCCGGGACCCTCTCGTTCCTGCCCCACGCCGTGCGTGAATGGGAGAAATTTGCCCAGCTACGCAAAATGAATGTGCACAACATGCAGGGGTCGGATACGCCCCTGCCCGACCTGCACACCATTTACCCGTACTACCGCAAGGGCTACCTGAGCCATGTGCGGGTCCACGAAGCGATGATTCCAGCGTTGCTGGGGCACGAATCAAGGTTTCATGCGGCATACCCGGCCACCCTCAGTAGCGATGTGCTTCATCTTGGCGCCAGGCTGCGTGCAGCACAGTCCAAGGGCACCCTTGATCGTCTGGAAATCAGCCCGCAACTGCAGGCCAAGAAGCAGGCCTTTGACCAGTTGCAGGCCGAAATGCCGCAGCACCTGGCGGCTTTTTTTGATCAGATGTCCACTGAACTCCGGGGCAAGCGGGTATACATCGCTGCAACCTGGAACCTGTTGCACAGCATGGCCAAAGCAGGCCTGGAGCGTGGCCTTGAAGCTGTGTTCGACCCTGATTCATTTATCCATACCTCGGGGGGTGGCAAGGGCGTGGTGCAACCCGAAGGGTGGCGCGATGACGTGCTGCGGTTCACCGGGGCCCGGCGGATCAATGAGTCCTATGCAATGTCCGAAGTCGTCGGCGGCGCCCACCCGCGCTGTGAAGCCGGGCACTTCCACTTTGCCCCCACGGTCATCCCTTACCTGCTTGACCCGCAAACCAGCCGGCCACTGCCCCGCCATGGCCGCGTAACCGGCCGCGCGGCGTTCTTTGACCTCGGCGCGGAGATCCGCTGGGGCGGTTTTATCACCGGCGACGAGATCACCATCGAGTGGGACCAACCCTGCGCGTGCGGCCGACCCAGCTACTACGTGGTCGGGGCCATTCAGCGTTACAGCGAACTGACTGGCGGCGACGACAAGATCACCTGTGCCGCCACAGAAGACTCTCATCGCCAGGCGATGGACTTTCTCAATACCCTGGAGGGCTAACCCCATGAACAAGCCTGTTGCGCCAATGATCATTCGCGGTCAGATCATCACCGACAACCTGATCGACGTGGGTGGCCGGGGCGGTGATCTGATCTTTCGCACCCCTGATGCACACTGCTACATCGACCAGTTGCCGCTGGGCAATCCGGCCAGACTGGCCGACCTGTACAGCCTCACATTCGAAGATATCCTGGAGTACGCCCAGGCCCTCGGTGAACGCCTGGAGTTCGACACCAATCCCTACCTGCAGGAAGCCTGCGAGCTGTCTTACCTGACCGCCCCGGTGACCCCGACAATGGTCAAAAGCAGCTATATGGGACTGCGCCATATGCTCACTCGAGAAGCGATCACCGAGCAGGTAGAGCTGTCCGTGGGCATCAAATACCTTGAAGGCTGGGTCAGGCAGCGCTTGATCGACGGCACCGAGCTGGAAGTACGCTGCTTCGGCGCCCGCACCCTGCATATCGTCGCGGGCAATGCGACCGGGCTATCGCTGCTGACCATCATCCGCAATATGGTGTTGCGCAGCGATGCGATCATCAAAGCGCCTTCCAATGATCCGTTCACGGCATTGGCCATCGCTCGCACCATGGTCGACATGGCGCCTGACCATCCGCTGACCAGGCACTTGAGTGTCGCGTACTGGAAAGGTGGCGATCAGGCTTTTGAGGAGCGTCTTTACCAGCCTCAGAACCTGGAAAAAATCGTCGCGTGGGGCGGTTTTGCCTCAATGAAGCATGTCACGCGCTATATCCAGCCGGGTCTTGAACTGATTTCCCTGGATCCCAAACGCAGCGCCAGCATCATCGGCAAGGCCACTTTCGACAGTGAGCAAAGCATGCGTGAGGCCGCCGTGCGCCTGGCCTGCGACATTGGCGCGCTAAACCAGAAGGCCTGTGTGTGCGCCCGCGTGGTCTATGTACAGAGCGGTACCGATGAGGCCGGCCTGGCGCAGTTGAACACCTTCGGCCGCTATGTTTACGACGCCATGCAGACCCTGCCCAATACCATCAGTACCGCGCCCAAAAGTTACGACCCGGGCCTCAAGGCCGAAGTCGATGCACTGCGCCTGAGTGATGACTGGTATCAAGTGATTGGCGGAAAGGACGGCGAAGGTTCGGTGATCTGTTCCCAGCTGGCGGAGCCGGTGTCCTTTGCTGCACGTCTGGACGATCGCACAGCCAACCTGGTGCCCGTTGACGAGCTGAGCGAAATGCTCGAAGCGGTGGATGCCTATACCCAGACAGTTGGCGTCTACCCGGAAAGTATCAAGGACGAGCTCAAGGACATATTGCCCTTGTATGGTGCCCAGCGAATTGTCTCGCTGGGCTACGCCGCAGGGCTCAAATGGGCCGGTCCCCAGGATGCCATCGAGCCGCTGCGGCGAATGGGCAAGTGGATCGTCAACCAGATTGCTTCACCGCAAACCAGCCCGGCTCCCTGGCTACGCCCCTCGATCTAACCACCACAGCCTCCACAGTCAAGGCTGTGGGGGCCTGTCGATTTTCACAGGACATTGCCATGACTACTTGCCTGGGTTTTGCTGCTCTGGATGCACATTGCGCTCTTACCCCGTTTCGCTTCCAGCGGCGGGCCTTGCGCGATGATGACATTGCCATCGCGATCGCTTTTTGCGGTGTGTGCCACTCCGATGCTCATCAGGTTCACAACGACTGGAACAACACGGTTTATCCCTGCGTGCCGGGCCACGAAATTGTGGGCTATGTCACAGACACAGGCCCCAAGGTGAGCCGCTTCAAAGTCGGTGACCGGGTGGCTGTCGGTTGTCAGGTTGACAGTTGCCTGCAGTGCGCACCCTGCGCCGAGCATCAAGAACAACTCTGTGTCCACGGCCCTACGACCACCTATAACGGCAAAGACCGGCAGACCGGCGAGATCACCTATGGCGGCTATGCCGAACATATTGTGGTTCGTGAGCCGTTTGTGCTGCGCATGCCGGAAAATCTTGATCCGCGCTACGCAGCCCCTTTGTTGTGCGCGGGCATCACCGTCTGGAACCCTATGCGCCGCTACGGCGTGGGCAAAGGGTCGAAGGTTGCGGTGGTCGGGCTTGGCGGGCTGGGGCATATGGCCGTAAAACTGGCCACAGCCCTGGGCGCCGATGTCACCGTGATTACCACCTCGGCCGGCAAGGCGGATGACGCCCGCGCCCTGGGCGCCAGGCAGGTGCTGCTCTCCAGTGATACGCCAGGGATGGCCAAAGCGGCCAATTCATTTGAATTCATCATCGACACCATTCCTCGCCGGCACGACGTCAACCCCTACCTGATGCTGCTGGGACGCAACGGAGTGCTGGTGCTGGTGGGCGCCATAGAACCGCTGGAGCCCATTCATGGCGGCTTGCTGATACGCAATAACCGCAGTCTGGTGGGCTCGCTGATCGGCGGAATTCAGGCGATTCAGGAATTGCTGGATTTCTGCGCCGAACATCAGGTCCTGCCCGACTGCGAAATGATTGCCATGCAGGACATCAACAGCGCTTTTGAGCGCTTGCAGAGCAACGATGTGAAATACCGTTTCGTGATCGATATGAGCACCTTGCATGACGTTGCCTCTTTGTCTTCAAAGGAGGCGCCATGAGTGCCCTGATCCACTTTCAGGTAGACCGGCAACTGGCCCTGATCGGCCTGGCCCATGCCCCCGTCAATGCCCTAGGCCAGAGGCTGCGCAGCGAACTGCTGCAGGCCATCGAGCGTGCAGTGGCCGACGGGGAGGTACGGGCAATCATTGTCTACGGTCACGGCGTGCCCTTTGGTGCGGGGGCGGATATCAATGAGTCCGGTACTCTGGCGCCATTCGCCAGCCCCTCCCTGGGCGATGTACTGCTGCGCATGACGCAATTGAACAAGCCGCTGATTGCCGCAATCAGTGGCATGGCGCTGGGGGGCAGCCTGGAACTGGCACTTGCCTGTGGCTATCGCATCAGTGAGCCGGGTGCCCGTTTCGCCCTGCCGCAAATCAACCTGGGGTTGATTCCCGGTGCCGGTGGTACTCAGCGTTTGCCGCGCCTGGTAGGCGCTGTGCAAGCTCTGGAAATGATCCTCTACGGGCGGCCCGTCAATGCTCGGCATGCACTGCAAGCCGGTCTGCTCGATCGCCTGGCCCAAAGCCCCGAGACCTTGCTCGCTGAGGCCAGTGAATGGGCCCATGAACTGCTTGCGGCCCAGGCACCTGCCCAACCGTCACCGCCATGGCCCGACCCGGCCAGCGAACTGCCTGCGCATTATTTCCAGCAATACCGCAGCGCCAATAAGCATCGCTGGCAAGGTCAGCCAGCCCCGCAACAGGCGCTGGCGGCCCTTGAAGCCGCCTGCAATTTACCGCTGGCCGAAGGGTTGGCGTTCGAGGCCGGGCTGTTCCGGCAGCTCGAGGGATCAAGCCAGTCCGAGGCTTTGCGCCACGTTCATGCTGCCGAGGGCGACCTCGGCACACAGCCCGGGGTAAACCTGCAGACGCCGATTCGTCCCGTTCACCGGGTAGCGATCATTGGCGCAGGTACCATGGGCGGCGGGATTGCCATGTGTTTTGCCAACGCCGGAATTCCGGTCGCTTTGCTGGAGCTCAAGGCTGAGGCGCTGGACCACGGCTTGAGGCAGATTCGCACTAATTATCAGACTGGCGTCAAACGCGGAAAACTGACCGAGGCGCAACTGGAACAGCGCATGGAACTGCTGCACGGCACCCTCGACTATGCCGAGATCAGTGATGCTGACCTGGTCATCGAAGCGGTATTCGAAAGCCTGGCCATCAAGCAGCAGGTCTTCCGCACCCTGGACGAAGTGTGCAAACCGGGGGCAATCCTGGCCAGTAACACCTCGACCCTGGACGTGGATGCCATCGCTGCGGTCACTCGACGCCCGCAAGACGTGATTGGCCTGCACTTCTTCAGCCCGGCGAATGTCATGCGTCTGCTTGAAGTGGTTCGCGGGCAAGCCACCGCAGCCGATACCCTGGCAACCACGCTGAGCATCGCCGCCCGTATCGGCAAAATCCCGGTGGTGTCCGGGGTGTGCTTTGGCTTTATTGGCAACCGCATGCTCGAGCCCTACTCCCGGGAAGCCCATCGCCTGCTGCTGGAAGGCGCAACCGTAGCCCAGATAGACAAGGTGCTGACTGATCTGGGGCTGGCCATGGGGGTGCTGGCCATGCATGACCTGGCCGGGATCGACGTCAGCTACCTGATCCGCGAGGCGCGGCGCGAGCAGATCCGGCAGGACCCGGGCTACTGCAAAATCGCCGACGCGCTGTATGACCTGGGGCACTACGGGCAAAAAACCGCCTGTGGCTTCTACCTCTATCAGGGCCGAGAACCCGTGGAGAATCCGGAGTTGACTGCTCTGGCTGAAAATATCGCCTGGGGCCTGGGGATCACCCGGCGTGTCATCAGCAATCAGGAAATCCATGATCGCTGCATGTTCATGCTTATCAACGAAGGGATTGCGCTGCTGGATGAAGGTATCGCGCAACGCAGCGGTGATATCGATCTGGTATGGATCAACGGCTATGGCTTCCCGGCCTGGCGAGGCGGCCCCTTGCACTATGCCCGGACCCTTGGCCTGGATGTGGTGCTTGAGGGAATCCGCCACTATCGCCAGAGCCTGGGCGCTTATGGGCAGATGTGGTTCCAGCCGGCGCCGCTGTTGGAGCGTCTGGTTGCCGCGGGTAAAACCCGGATTGAAGTGATCTGAGCCAAACTGCAACAAGGAGCCGGGGGCGGTGATTGCCGTAGATGGCGAGCATCTGCCCCCCGCCAAGGTAACGCCCCTGCGCCGTGGCACAGGGGCTTTTTGCGTCAGGTCAACAGGCTTTCGCGGATCAGCTTTTTGTTGATCTTGCCCACACTGGTCTTGGGAATTTCAACCACAAAGTCGAACTGTTTGGGTATCGCCCATTTGTTGATGCGGCCACAGGCCACGAACTGCTGCAGGTGGACCTCAAGCATGGGTTGATCGACGTACTGCCCGGGCTCGCATACCACCAGGGCCATCGGCCGTTCGCCCCACTGCTCATCCGCTACACCCACCACGGCCACCGCTATCACCGACGCGTGTTCACTGATCAGGTTCTCCAGATCCAGGGAACTGATCCACTCGCCGCCGGTTTTAATCACATCCTTGATCCGGTCTTTGATTTCCACCCGGCCCTGGGGGTCGATGGAGGCCAGGTCGCCGGTGTGCAGCCAGCCGTCCTGCCACAGTTCGGCGCCTTTTTCAGGTTCCTTCAAATAGCCCTGGGTCAGCCAGGGTGCACGCACCACGATTTCGCCCAAAGACTCTCCATTGTGGGCAACGGCATGGCCGCTGCCATCGATGATCTTCAGGTCGACCATCGGTATCGGCATTCCGGTTTTAATGCGCTGGCTGAGTCGGGTTTGCGTGGAGTGCTCAATTTCTGCTGCGTTCAGGTAGCTGGTGCAGAGCATCGGGCAGGTTTCTGACATACCGTACCCGCTGTGTACCTGAATGCCTTTGGCGCTCGCCTGGCTGGCGATTGCCAGGGTCAGGGCGCTGCCACCCAGAAGCATTTTCCAGCTGTCAAAGCGGGTATTAACCGCCTCCTCGCAACTCAGGATCATTTGTAGAACTGTGGGCACGCAATGGGAGAACGTGACCTTTTCTTCCCGGAACAGCCTGACCAGACTGTTGGGTTCGTAACGGCCGGGGTACACCTGCTTGATCCCCATCAGCGTCGCCACATAAGGCACCCCCCAGGCATGCACGTGGAACATCGGCGTGATCGGCATATAAACGTCATCGGAACGTACCAGCGGCAAGCTCTGGTAACTGCCCATGGCTCCCACGGCATTCAAGGTATGCAGCACCAACTGACGATGGGTGAAATACACACCTTTAGGGGCACCTGTGGTGCCCGTGGTGTAGAAAATCGTCGCCACCGAATTTTCGTCAAAGTCGGGGAAATCGTAATCGGTAGCCGCCTGCGCCAGCAGGCTTTCATATTCGCCCAACAGCGGCAGGTCGGTGCGCCGAGGCTGGTCGTCAGTGAGGCGGATAAAGCCTTTGACCCTGGTCAGAGCGGGTTGGATCTGCTCAATCAAGGGCAAGAAATCATCATGCACCAGCACCAGGTCGTCCTCGGCGTGATTCATGGTGTAGAGCACCTGATCCGGAGAAAGGCGAATGTTGACCGTGTGCAGCACTGCGCCAATCATGGGCACCGCAAAAAAACATTCCAGGTAGCGGTGGCTATCCCAGTCAAGCATGGCGACCGTATCCCCGGCCTTGACTCCGGCAGCGGTCAGGGCGTTGGCCAGTCGGTGGATACGCTGGTTCAGGGTCTTGTAGCTGTAACGCAGTTTGTCGGCGTAGACGATTTCATTGCCCGGCTCATAGCGAGCGCCCGACAGTAGCAGGCGCTTGATCAATAGCGGGTAGGTATAGGCGCCATCTGCTGGTGGAATTATTTTTGTTTTAAGCATTATGGAAATTCCTGATTCTTTATTTAGACGTGCCTCAGAACTGCACGGCATCCAGCAGATAGAGACTTTCGCTGCCCGACTTGACCGATGAACTCAGTGATTCAATGCGTGGCAGCAGGCGGGCAAAGTAAAAACGTGCGGTGCCCAGCTTGCTGGCGTAAAAATCATCTTCGGTGTGTTTTTCCAGGGCCACCTGGGCCATACGCGCCCACAGGTAGGCGTAGGCGGTGTAGCCGAACACTTGCAGGTATTCGACTGAGGCCGCGCCCACTTCATTCGGGTTGTTCCGGGCCCGGTCCAGTAACCAGGCGGTCAGCTCGTCGAGGTTGTCCACGGCCGCGTTGAGCGGCTTGGTGAACTCGGCCAGGTCAGCACTGGCGGTTGCGCTGAACTGGCGAATTTCATCGGCAAACAGCCGGTACAGTGCCCCGCCACTGCCGACAATCTTGCGCCCTGTCAGGTCCAGCGCCTGAATGCCATTGGTGCCTTCGTAGATCTGGGTGATCCGCACGTCACGTACAAGTTGTTCCTGGCCCCACTCGCGGATATAGCCATGGCCGCCGAAAATCATCTGCCCGTGCAGAGTGGCTTCCAGGCCCATGTCGGTGAGAAACGCCTTGGCAACCGGAGTCAGCAACGACACCAGTTGTTCTGCTCGCAGCCGGGCGGGCGGGTCCTGACTGTATTTGGCGGTGTCCAGTTGCAGGGCCACATAACTGGAGAAGGCTCGTCCGCCTTCGTTCAGGGCCTTCATGGTCAGCAGCATGCGTCGCACATCCGGGTGCACGATAATTGGATCGGCGACCTTTTCGCTATTCTGTGCGCCCGTCGGGGCGCGGCTTTGCAGGCGCTCACGGGCATAGTCGATGGCACTTTGATAAGAGCGTTCGCCCTGCGCCAGGCCTTGAATGCCGACACCCAGCCGCTCGTAATTCATCATGGTGAACATCGCCGCCAGCCCTTTGTTGGGCGCATCGACCAGCCAGCCGGTCGCCTGGTCGAAGTTCATCACGCAGGTCGCGGACGCCTTGATGCCCATCTTGTGTTCGATGGAGCCGCAAGACAGTGAATTGCGCTCGCCCAGCGTCCCGTCGGCATTGACCAGTATCTTGGGCACCAGAAACAGTGAAATGCCTTTTGGCCCGGCGGGTGCATCCGCCAGTCTGGCCAGTACCAGGTGAATGATGTTCTCGGTCAGGTCATGCTCACCGCCGGTGATGAAAATCTTGCTGCCGCTGATGGCATAACTGCCATCGTCCCGGGGCTCGGCTCTGGTACGCAACAGGCCCAGATCGGTGCCGGCATGGGCCTCGGTCAAGCACATGGAGCCGCTCCAGAGGCCGGCATACATGTTGGGCAGGTACTTTTCTTTCAGCGCTTCGCTGGCATGGGCATTGAGCGACAGGCAGGCGCCGGCGGTGAGCATCGGGTAGAGACCGAACGACAGGTTGGCCGCGTTGACCATTTCTTCAACCTGGGCACTGATGGCCTTGGGCATGCCCATGCCGCCGTAACGCGGGTCGCCGCCCAGACCGACCCAGCCACCTTCAGCGAAAGTCTGATAGGCCGCCTGAAACCCCTCGGGCGCCTGCACTGCGCCATTGTTCCAGGCGCAGCCTTGCTCATCCCCTTTCTGGCGCAGCGGGGCGATGATCCCGGCGCTGATCTTACCCGCCTCTTCCAGGATGGCGGCAGCGGTCTCTTCATCCACGACCCCGGACATGCCGGGCAGTCGGTCCCACAACCGGGACACCTGGAAAACCTCATTGAGCACGAAGCGCATGTCGCGCAGGGGAGCTTTGTAGTCAGACATGGTTGGCTTACTCAGTCAGTGACAGGGCACGACGCATGCCCTGTTTTTTGGGGTTGTCGGTCTCGCTGAGGTGTACCGCCGGCTCGTCGGGGGCAGTACGACGACTCAGCGCAGGACCGCGCAACAGGAAGTACGACAGGGCAGGAATGAGAATCAGCGCGCCAAGCATGTTCCACAGGAACATGAAGGTCAGCAGGATGCCCATGTCTGCCTGGAATTTGATCGGTGACCAGACCCAGCTCACCACCCCTGCCGCCAGGGTGATGCCCACCAGCCCCACGACCCGGCCGGTGAATGACACCGCTTTACGGTAGGCATCGGACAGTGACAGGCCCTGACGCTGGTGATGCAGCTGCACGCTGAGCAAGTACAGCGCGTAATCCACGCCGATCCCCACACCCAAGGCAATCACCGGCAAGGTGGCAACCTTCACCCCGATGCCCATGACCACCATCAACGCTTCGCAGAGGATTGAGGTCAGCACCAGCGGCAGCAAGGCCACCAGCGTGGCCCGCCAACTGCGGAAGGTAATCAGGCAGAACAGGGTCACCGCGGCGTAGACATAAAGCAGCATGGTGCGGTTGGCTTCGCGCACCACGATATTGGTCGCCGCTTCTATGCCGGCAGTACCGGCTGCCAGCAGGAACTGACGCTGCGGGGTGCTGTTTTCCCTGGCGAATTTGTCGGCAATGGCCACGACGGCGTCCAGGGTCTCGGCCTTGTGGTCTTTGAGAAAAGCGATCACGGGCATCAGCGAACAATCGGTGTTGAACAACTCCGGGGAATTCACCGAAGCCTGCTGGGCGGCATAGTTGAGCACGTCCTGGTTGCGCTGGATGCTGTTGAGCTTGGGATTGCCTTCATAGGAACCGGCAGTGATCTGGCGTACCGCGTTTACCAGCGAAGAAGTGGCCTGCACCCCAGGGGACTGCTGCAGCTCCCATGCCAGACGATCGGCAAGAATCAGTGTCTGGTAGTTCAGGCAACCTTCCGGGGCGGTTTTTATCATGACCGCAAACAGATCGCTGGACAGCGCGTAATGGCGGGTGATGTAGGCGTTGTCGAGGTTGTAGCGCGAGTCTGCGCGCAGCTCCGGGGCACCGCTGTCAAGGTCGCCTATTTTCAGTTGCAGGCTGACCACAAAACCAATGCCCCCCATAAGCAGCGCCACCAGCACCGCACCGGTTGCCCACTTGCCAGTGGTGAAGCGGTCCAGCAGGTCCCACATTTTGCCGAAGCCTTTATGGCCGGTGGCCCGGGTTTCGATTTCAAGGGCCCGCTCGGCGGCTTTACGGCCCACACCGATATAAGACAGCGCGACGGGCATTAACAGCAAAGAAGTAAATATCAGGACTGCGACCCCGATGCTGGCAGTGATTGCCAGGTCCTGTATCACCGGAATATCGATCAGCATCAGCACGGCGAAGCCCACTGCATCGGCCAGCAGGGCTGTAACACCGGCAATGAACA
Organism: Pseudomonas paraversuta; assembly: GCF_904067025.1. Lineage (NCBI taxonomy): Bacteria > Pseudomonadati > Pseudomonadota > Gammaproteobacteria > Pseudomonadales > Pseudomonadaceae > Pseudomonas > Pseudomonas paraversuta. The sequence continues at coordinate 2,592,868 of NZ_CAJFDA010000001.1, read as the reverse complement.
GACGGCGAAAGGTATAGCGGGCGGCAATCAATTTGTGTGTGCCGCGGGCGATGTCCTGCATGATGCCGTTCATTTTCTGTGCCGCATGGGACACGCCGATGGCGAAGATCAGGAAAGGCACCAGCACCGAGTAGGGATCAATGGCATAGCCCAGCCAGGCAATAATGCCCAGCTGCCAGACCACTGCAATCAGCGAGCAGCCCACCACCAGCAAGGTGCTGCGAATACAGCGGGTGTAGAGGTAGATGATGATCAGGGAAGTGACCACCGCCAGCCCGAAAAACATCATGACCTGAATCAAGCCGTCGATCAGATCGCCCATCAGCTTGGCGAACCCTATGACCCGCACCTTGTACTGGCCTTTGCCCTCCTCCCCGGCCTTGCGTGCAGCGCTGTCACCGGCGAATTCGATCTTGTCCCGCAGTTGTTCTTCAAGCAAACGCGAGAATTGCTGATAGTTGACGCCCTTGCCCGTGGCGGAGGTCTTGTCCAGCAGCGGTACGATCAACATGCTGGATTTGTAGTCACTGGCCACCAGACTGCCGACGATCCCGGCCCGGCTGATGTTCTGGCGCAGTTGTGCGATGTCTGCGGGCGAGCCTTGATAAGTGCCGGGCATCACCGGGCCGCCCTGAAAGCCTTCCTCGGTGACTTCGGTCCAGCGTACACCGGGGCTCCATAACGACTTCATCCAGGCCCGGTCAACCCCTTCAGTGATGAACAGCTGGTCGTTGACCTGTTTGAGGACTTCAAGGTAACCGGGATCGAAAATGTCGCCCCGGGTGTTCTCCACCACCACCCGTACCGAGTTCCCCAGCCCGCGTAACGACTGGCGGTTTGCCAGGTAGTTCTGGATGTACGGCTGGCTCTGAGGAATCATTTTTTCGAAGCTGGGTCGCAGTTCCAGGCGCGTCAACGCCATATAACCCAGGAGCACGGTGACCAGTGCCATCAGTAGCATGAACAGTGGGCGGTAGTTGAACACCAGCCGCTCCAACAGGTTGCCGGAGTGGCGGTCGAAGTCCCGCAGATCGCGGATCACCGGCATGGTGTCTTGCTTGATATTGCCCATGTCTGGGTACTCGCTCTAATTGTTCTATGGCTTATTCGCCGGCCAGTGCCTGTGCACCACGGCTACCCACTACCACCAGCGAGCCATTGGCAGCCAGGGTGGCTCCGGCCACGGGGGCTATGTCCTGCTGCGCCAACAGGTGTAATCGCGGGCTGTCGGCCTGACTGAGCAACGCGTGCCCGGCCTGGGTGAACAGTTCGTACTGCCCCTGGGGATTGACGACGGCGGCTGTAATGCTGACTTGCAGGTCACTGCTGAGCGGACTCCAGTGCGCGCCGCCATCGCTGCTGCGCAACACATTGCCCCGCAGGCCGTAGACGATGACCTCGCCGGGTTTGCCGATAACCCCGAAAAAACTGCCCTGATAGGGTGTGTGGATGGCCGCGAAACGCTGCGCGGTTTCATCCCATTTCAGCACCAGCCCCTGCTCACCGGCGATGTACAGCGCGTCGCCGGTGGACGCTATGGCGTTGAGGTGAAAGCCCTGGGGGTTGTCGGTGCGGTCCTGAAAAGGGGTCCAGCTGTGGCCTCCGTCTTCGGTACGCAGGATCAGGTTGAACACGCCGACCACATAACCCAGCCTGTCGTTGGCGAACCACACATCGAGCAGCGGTTTGTCGGCGCCTTCTGCCGCCAGACGCTGACCTTCTGCAACCAGTAATGGCCATTGCTCATTGCCGGGCTCGGCTATGGCCAGAGCGGTGTAATGCTTGATCAGCAAGTCACCGATCTGGCGCCCGTCCAATTGCTTGCGCCAGGTGACCCCAGCGTCACTGCTGTGCAGCACGACACCATCGTTACCCACCGCCCAGCCCTGTGTCGCAGATGGAAAATACACCGCACTCAGATCACTGCTCAGGGGCACGCTGGCCTGGGTCCATTGCTTGCCAGCATCATCGGAATAAAGAATATGGCCACGCTGTCCCACGCTCACCAGACGCTCACCTGCACGGGTGATACCCACCAGCGGGCTGCGTACGGATAACGCGCTGGGTGCCGATGGCAGGTCCAGAACATCCACATAACTGGCGGCATGCGCGCCACCGGGCACCAGCGCCAGCAGTGGCAACAGCAGCGCCAGTTCGAACTTTTTAAGCAAACCCATACCGCACCTTCCATGAAAACAACAGCGCGAGCACCTGGGTGCCTGCGCTGTCGGAGCCGGAAACTCAAGATACACAGCGTTCTTGAAGTCACTCTGGCGGGGCACTACAGCCTTGGGCCCCGGATTTCTTTGAGCGGCTGCCTAGCGAATCCCGGCCCCGGCCAGGGCGTCCGGCGCCCACTGCACTTTCGAGAGCGGGTTGGTGTACTTGATGCCGCCGTACGGGCCGACGATGCCGTTGATGTTGTAGTTGCCCCCGACCAGGTCATAAATCATGAAAGGCGAGGTATCCGGGGTCTGCTTGTCGTAGCTCTGGCTGAGGAAGGTGAAGGCACCCCGGTAGAGCTTGCCGCTGGAGTCATATTGGTCGGAGGCCAAAGCGATCCAGCTGTCTTCATCCAGGTAAAAGCGGCGTTTGTGATAGATGTGGCGGGCGCCGGGCTTGAGCGTGGCTTCCACCACCCAGACCCGGTGTTTCTCCCAGCGCACATAGTCCGGGGCAATGTGGTTGGCGGTCGTGAGCGGCCCGGCTTCCTTGGCATAGGTCAGCTTGTAGGTGTTATAGGGCACGATCAGTTCCTGCTTGCCCACCAGCTTCCAGTCGTAACGGTCCAGGGCGCCCATAAAGACGAAGGTATCGTCGTAGGTGTTGGCGCCGGCGGTGCCGGGGTTCGGTGTGTCATAGGCAAGGTCAGGGGCCAGCTTTACCCGCCGCTGACCCGGCAGGTACTGCCAGGCCTTGCGTGGCTGGGTCAACGGGTCGGCAGAATCCCTGAGCATGATGGCTTCACCCGCACGACGCGCAGGGCCGGTGTAATACAGCTTCATCTGGTAAAAAATGTCGGTACTGGCAACCGGCTTTGACATGTTTTCGTAGATCGGATAGTTCATGAATGCCAGCGCCGTGGTGGACAGTGTCGGCACCCCCGCAGCGTCAACGTTCCAGGAGTCATACTTGGTGTTCAGATTGGTACCCAGGTAGCGCAACAGGTGGTTCCACATGGCCTCGCTGCCCGAATGCGGAATCGGGAACGGTACCCCGGGCAGCACGTTATCAATGGCCAGGCCGTCGTTGAGGCTCTTGGCATCGGTGGCGTTTTTCAGGGTATTGGCCAGCACCGGCGCAGGCAGCGATACGGTACGGTGGGTCGGATACACATCGATCCGGTACGTCGGGTAGCGCCTGGCCAGCTCCACAGTGGTAGCGGTCAGCATTCCCTTGTACTGATCCACGTTTTTGCCATCGATGACCAGCAGCGGTTTCTCATCGGCAAAGGGGTCCGGGCGCATGCTGTCACCGGCTTTGAAGCTGGCAGGGGGGACGGTCAGACCGCCCTTGTAGGCCGGGATCGAACCATCGGCATTGCCTGCCATTTCGCCGCCCACTCCCGTCAGGCTGGTGCCCAGTTTTGCGGCCTCTTGCGCCGATACGCCGGCTTGAGCCTGGCCGGCAATGATGGCGGCCAGAGAAGCTGCGAGCACAGTACTTAGAAATTTCATCTGAATTCTCTCCACTTGTTTTTATAATTCGAGCGTCAGTCAGAATGTGGCTTTGAACGAGGCAGTGACCATCCCGCGATCCTTGAGCAAAGGCGACAGGCCAGCTTGAGAGGTGATCTGTCCGGGGATGCACTGGTACAGACCGTTGGCCCCCGGGGTGTTGTTATCAAACCCGCTTTCGCAGGTATCGAAAGGGCCAAAGGAGTCGACGTATTTCAGGTCGAGTTTGTACTTCTGGTAGATGTCTGCCGCGACGCCGATCGAGTAGCTGCCGGCATCTTCGTTGCCACCCAACTGCACCGCAGAGTTGCCTTTGAGGCCCACGTTGTAGGAAACCGGCATGGACATATCGACACCCGGGAAGACCTGGAACCAGGTCGGGGCGAAGTTGGCCGCGATGGTGTAAGCGTTGGTGTCAACCTTGTCGACGCCCCTGTAGCTGGAGTCGCCCTTGAATGTCTGCTTGCCTTTGTCGACGCTGACCAGGTGGGTCAAGGAACCTTCAACTGCCAGTGAGGAGGCATCCCAGAGCGCTGTCTTGCCAAAAGTCACCAGGCCATTGAGTACCACGTGGAAGGTCTTGCCTCGGGCCAGCCCGGTTTCGCCATTGCCCGGCATGGCGCCGATAATGTTGGCGCCGTTGATCAGGCCCTCACCTGCCTGGGTATCCAGGGTTGAGTTGACCGTGCTGAAGTTACTCACCAGAGGCATGTTTTCGCGGTAGTTCAAGTCAAGGCCGACGCTGACCGGCCCTACACTTTTCGACAGGCTGATGCCGTAGATATCAATGTCATCGGCATAGGCTGTCATGTACTCGACGCCTTGCAGGCCCGCCAAACCCGGCTGGTGCAGGTTGGGTGCATTGATCAGCACCGCCGGCATCGGGTCCGAGGTGTTGCGGTAGTAAAAGCCCAGGGTGCCGTCCAGCCATTGCGGGCTCCACTTGGCCATCAGGCCGAAGTCGCCGGAATTTCGCGGTTTTACATCATGCCCGCGTGGCGCCGCGTAATAGGCCCCGGAGCCGTCCAGCAGGGTCGGCAAGGGCAGCCAGAATACATCCGCGCCCTCCCCCAGCATGTCGTAGCCGCCCATGTAGGTGCCGCCTTCGGGCAGGCGGGAGTTCTGGAATTCGAGGAAGTATTGGGCGCCCAGGGTCAGCTCCGGGTTGACCGTAAACGACACTGACAACTGGTTGCGCGGCAGGAACAATTCTTTGGTTTCAGTGCCCGGCACGTTATACAGCTTGGCGATGTCCAGTGCCGACTGGCCGTAGTTGATGCCGTTGGCCGCGTTGAACAGGGTCTCGCCCCAGTACACGTTGTGTTTGCCAAGCTTGGCGCTGAGCATCGATTCGTCGCCGATTTCAGTGCTGTAGAACACAAAGGCATCGAGGATTTCCCCCGAGGGGCCGTTGTAATAACGATCGGTATAGTTGCTTAGCCCGTGTCTGCTGGCCGAATGTCCATTGAGCGAGTCACCCGGCTGAATCAGGCCACCGTTTGCAGCGCGGGCCGCTACCAGATTGCCTGCGTTGCCCGCTTGTCCCGGGAAAGGGTTGGAGTTTGAACCGACATGGTCGTAAGCATGGTCATACCAGCTTGCGGCGCTGACCCTAAAGCCCATTTTTCCCTGGTAGACCACATCCAGTTCACTTAGCAGATCGACTCGCTGACTCACCGCACTGCCGACGCCAAAGTTCTTGTCGCCGTCGTTGAGGTTGGAGGTGCCGGCAATCTTCGAGTTCTGACCTTCGACGCGCTGGCCATAGCTGGCTTTGAGGGTGTTGTCGAAGCGCACGGCCCAGTCTTCGCTACCATCGGTGAGTTCGAAAGCATAGGCACAAGGCATTGAGGCAAGCAGGATGGCAGTGGTCAGTACGCTGCGACTCGGGCGGCTTTGACCTGTGGTGTTGTGCATTACGTTGTCTCCGTTTTTTTTTGTTTTTGTTTTTGGTTTTAACAACGGCTCACACCCCGGTCCTGGCGGTGATGGGAGCAGACTTCAGGCGGTTTTGCGGTAACTCGATCAGCGGTCCAGCGTGCGGATAAACTCTTCGGCCTGTGGCCACAGGCCGTAACCGGAAGCTGGATTGAGATGGCCGACAGCCCCGAGATTGACCAGCTCGCTGCCCCACTGTCGGGCCATGCGGGTCACGGCCGGCAGACTTGCAAGGTGATCATTGGTGCTGCCAACAACAATCGAGGGGAACCCCAACCGGCCTTTTGGCAGAGGGTCCCAGCCATTGGCCCGCAGGCTTTGCGAGGTTGGATAGCCCAGTGGCCAGACGGCCTCAAGGTCTGGCGGTGCGGCCAGCAATGCGCCCTTGATCGGGCGCTTACTGAGGGCCGCCCAATGCGCGACCATCAGTACACCGGCGCTGTGGGCGACCAGGATCACCGGGCCGCTGATCGCCTCAAGCTCACGCTCAATCGCATCTACACGAGCCGCCAGACTGAGCTTGTTGTCTTCCAGAGGCGGTACTGAACGGACCTTGTCCAGTCGCGCAGCCAGTAACGTCTGCCAGTGCTGGGGCACGTGATCACGCAAGCCCGGAACAATCAGAATCGTGGTTTCACTCATGGTTCTTTTCACCCTTGAACAAGCCATCGGACAGTTCGCCAACGCGTCGAACCCTTGCCAGAAGCACAGTAAATTTCGCCTTCTGCCAACGCTTCACATTTGGCGTCAGTCACTTCTCTTTTGATGACAGGGCCCGGAATCAAACCCGGAGTTTTACCCGCAGGCGCTTTTCATTCCACGACCAAACCTCTATAAATGGCAGCCAGTCGTTGTAGCGAGACCTCATTTGTCAGCAAATGGAAGCCAGACACCCCATGACCGTTCTAGCCCGATCCGCAGCACTGACCAACTATCTGGAAGTGACCCGTCATCTGCGCTTGAACGTCAATGCGCTGCTGGCCCAAGCCGGATTGAGCCCTTCGATTCTCAACGATCCCAAGCAACGCATCCCGGCAAGTTCGGTGGTCAGTCTGCTGGAGCACTCAGCGCAAATGAGTGGTTGCCAAACCCTTGGCCTGCGCATGGCCGAGTTACGGCAGCTGTCGGATTTTGGTGAAGTGAGCCTGCTGCTCAATCTTCAGAACAGTCTGCGCGACGCCTTGAAAGTGATCGTGCAGTACCGGCACCTGCTCAATGACTCACTGGCAATTTTCATTGAGGAAAGCGGCAAGACGGTGATCATTCGCGAGGAACTGATCACCGAGGTGGCTGCCGGTAACCGTCAGTCCATCGAACTGGCCATCGCTGTGATGTATCGTTTTTGCGCGGCCCTGCTTGGCGCGCACTGGCACCCGATAAATGTCTGCTTCACCCATGAAGCCCCCGAAGATCTGACCGTGCACCGGCGTATCTTCGGCTGCAAAGTGGAGTTCGGTTGTGAGTTCAACGGCATCATTTGCCCCGCCACCGACCTTGACACTGCCAACCCTCTGGCCAATGAGGCCATGGCTCGCCACGCGCAGCGCTACCTGGACTCGCTACAGGGCAAAAGCAATCACTCGCTGGCATTTGACGTCCGCAAATCCATCTACCTGCTGCTGCCCATGGGCCGCGCCACCATTGAGCAAATTGCTCAAAGCCAGGGTATGAACGTACGCACCCTGCAACGCCGCCTGGAAGAAGACGGCGCCAGTTTCAGCGAGCTGATCAATATCGTGCGTCGCGACCTGGTGATTCGCTACCTGGAGAACCCCGGCTATTCCCTGGGACGCATTACCGACATGCTCGGTTACTCCATGCCCAGTTCATTCACCCGCTGGTTCATTTCGCAGTTCGGCCAGCCGCCGGCCGTCTGGCGCAGTGAACGCATGATTGCGCCGCGCAAAGATCACTGAGGGCCCGCCAGCGACGGGTTTGCTGCCAACACCGCCATGCAATAAAAAAACGGCCGCCGGTAATTAGCCGCGACCGTAAAAGGAGCAATTGCGTAACGGTTTACATGCCCCAGTGCATCAGTACCAGCACCAGGATGACGAGGAATATGGTTTCCCCCAGCATAAGTAAAATGGGTTTGATCCCCACTGCGGCCAGTTCCTTGAGTTGAGTTTTCATACCCAGGGCACTGATGGCCACCACCAGACTCCAACGGGACAACTCGTTGGTGAAGTTCTGCACTGCGGGGACCACCCAGCCGGTACTGTTGATACAGGCCAGTATCAGGAAGCCCACGGCAAACCAGGGCAGCAGTGGCGGCCGTTTGCCGGTGGGATCGGCTCCCTGCATGCGGGTAATCATGGCTGCGCACACAATCACCGGCAGCAGCATGGCTACGCGCATCAGCTTGACCACGGTGGCGGTATCGCCGGTCTCGGTCGACATGCTGTAGCCGGCACCCACCACTTGAGCCACATCGTGAATGGTGGCGCCAAGGAAAACACCGGCCATCTGGGGCGACAGTTCAAGCCAGTTGGCAATCATCGGATAGACGATCATGGCCATGGTCGACAGGGCTGACACACCAATTACAGTGAACAGCGTTGCCCGCTCCTTCTGCGGATGGTTAGGCAAAGCCGCGGCCAGCGCCAGTGCTGCCGAAGCCCCGCAAATCGCAGTGGCCCCGCCGGTGAGCATGCCGAACAAGCGTTGAAAGCCCATGGCTTTGGCGGCGACTACCGACACCAGGATGGTCACCACCACCAGGGTCACCACCAGCGCCACCGGTTTCCAGCCCATGGCGACGATCTGCTCCAGCGTAATGCGCATCCCTAACAGCGCTACGCCTATGCGCAACACCGTCCGCGCGGTGAACTCGATACCAGGCTTGCAGATGCTGTCCGCCGCTAGAAAATTCAACGCCATACCCAGCAACAGTGCGAACAGCATCACCGGGGCACCGTAGTGTTCGGAGAGAAAACTTGCTGCTGCAGCCACAATCAGGCTGACGATAAAACCGGGGGCCAGTTCACGCACGCGGCTGTGCGCCGCAGTGAGGGCAACCACACTCATGCTGCGCCCTCCCCGGCCATCACCACATATACCTGGCCGTTAACCACTTCCACCGGGTAGTTGGGGACTTTCAGGCCGGTGGTATTGAGCAGGTAGCCGCTGCTCAGATCAAAGCGCAGGCCATGGGCACAACACTGAATGACTCGGCCCTCCAGGCGGCCGGCACACAGAGATGCCCCCTGGTGCGGACAACTGTCGTCTATGGCATAGAGCTGGCCCGCGACATTGAACAACGCCAGGCTGTTGCCTTCGGCCTCGAACAGCGCCCGCTTATCAAGTGCCGGGACCTTTTGCGCAGGTACCGCTATGCGCCGGCTCATAGGCTTGAGCTCCTGTTTGTGTCCTGCTCAAGGGCTTGCTCCATGGCCTGCAACAATAGCTGCGGCGGCTGCGCACCACTGACCTCGATGCGCCGGTTGAAGATGAAGTACGGCACACCTCTGGCAGGCATGCCGTTATCGCCCAGGGGCGTCGCATCAGCGCTCAGGCAGTCGGCCAAAGCGTCTTGCGGATAGCCACACTCCTGCGCCATGGCCAGCAGGGCGGCCGGATCTGCGAGGTTTTTGCCGTCATGGAAATAGGCATCGAAGAGTTTTTCCAGCAAGGCATTGCGCCGGGCAGCTCCGCCCAGTGCCGAGGCGTGCTGCAACAGGCGATGGGCAGTGGCTGTATTGGGCATGACGTCGATGCCGCTCAGATCAAGGCTCAGCCCGGCATCGGCCGCAGCCTGTTGTACCTGTGCCTGACGCATGCGTACAGCTTCGGCGCTGCCCAGGCGCTGGCGGTAAAACTCGGCAAATGGAACGCCCTGTGGCGGCAGGTACGGCAATAACTGCACGCCATGCCAGGCAAGCTCCTGCTTTACATCCGGACGCCTGATTCGCAGCAGGTCAAGGGCGCGCTCCAGATGACGCTTGCCAATCAGGCACCAGGGGCAAATAAAGTCGAAGAACACATCGATACGCAAAGTGGCGCTCACGATAAGACCTCACACGGGGATTTGCCGGGCGCTTGAGCGACCTGCTCCTCCTTTGAACGGGCGACATCATTGAGATAGTGATGGCGGGTGTAGAAGAAGACTGCCGCTGCCGCAACACTCATCAGTGGTACCCACTGCAAGGCTGCATGCAGGCCGATAATGTCCGAGACCCGGCCTGTGATCAGTGGCCCCGGGGCCAGGCCCAGCAGGTTGTTGACCAGCGTCAGAGTGGCGAATGCGGTGCCGTGTACCGAGTAATGGGTCAGGTTCGCCACCATGGCTGCGGCTGTACCGTTGGTACCCGCAACCACCAGCATGCCCATACCGATCAACAGTAATTGCACGGGGCCTGGAGGTAGCAACAATGCCACCGAGAGCAACAGACAACTGCTCAGGCAGTAAACAATGGATATTTCGATTTTGCGCAGCGGTGACTGACGGCACAGGCGATCACTGAGCATCCCGCACATGACGGCTCCGGCTCCGCAACACAGCACCATGATCGCTGCCACACTGCCTGCCCGGGCCTCGCCCATTGCGTAATAACGGTTGAGGTAGCTGGGCATCCACACGATCAGGGTGCCGGAAACAAAAATCTGCAAGCCACTGCCAATGTAAGCGCCAATCACAGAGCGGGTGCTGTACAAGGTGCGTAACGAATTTTTGAGCGCCGTCGGGGTCTTGCTGCGTGTGCGGTTCAGACGTTGCGGGGAAATCCGCGACTCCTTGACGATGAGCGGATATAGCGCCGCCAGTATCAGGCCAAATAACGCCATGCTGGCGAATGACCAGCGCCAGCCCAGTTTCGCGGCAATCGCCCCGCCCAGGGCAATGCCCAGTACGGATCCAAACAGCCCGCCTGCCATAAAGGCGCTGGCCAGGGTTGCACGCATGGTTTTGGGAAACACCGATACCACCACGGCGATACCGACGCTGCCGTAGGCCGCCTCCCCGACACCCACCATGAAGCGCGCAATCAGCATGTGCTGATAGTTTTCTGCCAGGGCGCAACCCAGGGTGGCGAGGCTCCACAGCAAGGCCATCAGCGCCAGACTTCTAACGCGACCGAAGCGGTCGGCCATCAATGACAGGGGGAACGTCAGCAGACCGACCATCAAGGCGACAATGCCACTGAGCAGACCCAGTTGCCCGTCACTCAATGCCCACTCCTGTTTCAAGGTCGGGAATACCGCGTTGAGTACCTGGCGTGACATGTAATCGGAAATCAACAAGCCAAACGTCAGAGCAAACACTATCCAGGCGTACCGGCGTGGAATACCGGCGGACGTATCTTCTTCATCGCCCACAGCACTGTGGTGATAGGCCATGCTGCCTCCTCGGTGTCTTGCACCTGTTTTGTTATTATTTTTTGGTATTGCGTAACGCTTGAAACTGAGCGGGGGCAAGACCCAAAGTGGTCCTGCCCCCCGTTTTCTGACAATTAACCGCGCTGAGGTACACCCTTTTGCCCGGGCTTGCGGTTCGGTGCCATACCGTTGGCCAGCAGGGTCTGTTCAATGCTGTCGTACTGCACACCGATGCGATAAATGTCGCGCGCTTGCTTCCCGGTGGCAATTTCACGCCCCAGCTCGTGGGCGATACGCACTGTTTGCTGGATCTGCTGCACCGAGGTGAAGCGCTTTCCATGCTGGTCAATGATGGTGTCTTCAGTGCCCACTCGCGCATGCAAACCCATGGCCAGAGCCATGGTGTTGAGGGGCAGCATATTCTTCATCAGCGACTCGGACGTCAAGGTGCAGCCATCAGGTACGCGATTGATAAAGTTGAACATATTGAACGGGTTGGGACCGTCGAAGCCGCCACCGATACCGATCCACGTCAGGTTCAGCGGGCCTTTATACAGACCTTTGCGCACCATTCGCTCAAGGGTTTCGTAAGAGTGAATACCGGTCAGCTGGAAGTGCGGTTGAATGTTGTTGGCTTGTAGACGCTTGAGGTGCTCGGTCACCCAGGCCGGACCTGCCGGCACGGTCATTTCACTGTAGGCCGCTTCGATGATGGGGTCGGCCAGTGAGGTGCCTTCCCGATATTCGGGGTACAGCAACTCCATGATATTCATCTGAATGGTATTGATCGCCACGGTGACCTGGTCGGGCTTGGGCGACAGCTCCGCGAGCATGTGCCGGGTATCGTCGGACAGCCACAGGGCCGCCTCGCCATCGCTTTCCGGCGCAAAGGAAATCGAGCCCCCAACCTGAATGATCATGTCCGGAACAGCTTCGCGCACCCCGCCAATCAGTTCATTGAACTTGGACAAGCGCTTGGAACCTTTCCCGTCCAGCTCACGGACATGCAAGTGCAGCACGGTGGCGCCTGCTTCATAGCAGTCCACGGCTATTTGTACCTGCTCATCCATGGTTACCGGGATGTCCTGGGGGAAGTCTTCGGGCATCCATTCCGGGGCATAAGGGGCGACGGTAATGACCACCTTTTCCATGTTTTCCGGATGCAGGGAATCGTCGAAAAATTGCATGTTCGTCTCCTTGTTTTTATTTTTGCCTGCCCAACGGACGGTGCTGGTACGGGCGTTTACCTGATTACAGGGGGGGCTCAGTAGGTCTTTTCGCCGATGATTCCGGCGCGTTCCATTTTTCGATGGCAGGCGGGGTAATCCATCACTGCATAGTGCTGGGTACTGCGGTTATCCCAGATCGCGATGCTGTTGGGCTTCCAGCGCCAGCGCACCTGGTACTCGGGAATACTGGCCTGGCTTATCAGGTAGCGCAGGAGTTCGGGCGCGCCCTGGCTGAAGTCCTGGCCATAACGCACACGCGCAGCGGTGTGATAGTTGCTGAAGTGGGTCGTGAAACCATTGACGAACAACACCTTCTCACCGGTCTCTGGATGTGTACGCACCACTGGATGTTCTGCGTCCGGGTACTGGGCCTTGAGTGCCAGGCGTTTTTCGATGGGCATGGCGGCGCCGAAGGTCGCTTCGATGCTATGCCGTGCACGCAGGCCTTCAAGCTTGGCTTTGACATCGTCCGGCAGGCGCTCGTAAGCCACCACCATGTTGGCCCACATGGTGTCGCCCCCTACTGGAGGACACTCCACACAGCGCAGCACGCAGCCCATCGGCGGCGCCTCGCGCCAGGTGGCATCGGTGTGCCAGGAGTTCTCGTAACGGTCTACCGGGCTGTCGGGGTTTTTGTAGACTTGCACGAGCCCCGGGTGGTCCGGATGACTGCCAATCACGGGGTGGTCTTCCAGCTCGCCGAAGCGTCGGGCAAAGGCCACATGCTCGGCGCGGCTGATGTCCTGGTCCCTCAGGAACAGCACCCGATGCTTGAGCAGCTGGGCACGGATCTCTGCGAACAGACCCGCGTCATGTATGGCCTCGGCCAGGTTTACACCAAAGAGTTCTGCGCCGATATTGCAGCTAAGTTGCTCAACTTGCATGACTGACGCCCCCCTTAGATCACGAAGATTGAAGAGCCCGTGGTCTTGCGCGATTCCAGATCCCGGTGTGCCTGCACCGCGTCCTGCAAACTGTAATGCTGATTGATCTCGATCTTGATTTGACCGCTTCCAACCAGATCAAACAGTTCGCCGGCCAGATCGGCCTTTTCTGCCGGGTCAGCTATGTAATCGGCAAGTGCCGGGCGAGTCAGGTGCAGCGAGCCTTTGATTGCCAGCAATACCGGGTCCAAAGGCGGGATCGGGCCGGATGCAGTGCCAACACAGACCATCAAGCCACGGCGCTTGAGGGAGTCCAGCGAGCCCGCGAAGGTGTTTTTGCCGACACTGTCAAACACCACGTTTACGCCAACGCCGCCGGTCAACTCACGTACCCGTTTGGCGACGTCTTCGTGGCTGTAATTGATCACATGGTCGCAACCATGGGCACGGGCTACCTCGCCTTTGGCATCGCTGGACACAGTGCCTATGACTTTGAGCCCCAGCAGTTTTGCCCACTGCGAAACAATCAGGCCGACGCCTCCGGCTGCGGCGTGCAGCAAGATACTGTCGCCAGCCTTGAAGTCATAGATACGGCGCATCAAATAGGCAGAAGTGAGCCCGCGCATGGTCATTGCGGCGGCGGTCTCAAATGAAATGCTTTCGGGCAGTTTGATCAGGGGCGCTGCCGAGATCAGGCGTTCTGTACTGTAGGCACCCAGGGTGTTGAGAAAGCCGGTGTAGGTGACACGATCGCCTACAGCTACATTGTTCACGCCCTCACCCACTGCCACTACGATGCCGGCGGCTTCCACGCCCATGCCATTGGGCATCGGGATCGGGTAAGTGCCGTTGCGGAAATAGGTGTCGGCATAGTTCAGGCCGACAGCGACCTGGCGTAGCCGAACTTCACCCGGACCCGGGTCGCCCACTTCGGCCTCTTCAAGGCGAAGAACCTCGGGACCTCCGGTTTCATAAAAACGTACTACTTGGGCCATGCTTATTTTTCTCCAATCAACGTTCTGGATGCGCTACGGCGATTTACGTTGATTGGAATGTAAGCTGCGGGTTGTCGGCGTGCTTCTCATCAGACGACAGCCTCTTTTCATTTCATGACAGGGATCCAAACCTGTCAGCTGTCGTGCTCCGGCTTTTAAGCGGCCCTGCAGTGATTTGGCTTCATGCTCCCTCAGCCGAACCGGTGCGTTTGATGGCGCCATGGGGCAACTCAACCTGCGCGATGAGTCCACCGCCCATACGGTTTCGCAACAGTAGCTCGCCACCGTGCTGGCGCGCCATTGCCCGGGCCGAGGACAGACCAAGCCCTACGCCACCGGAGTCGCGATTGCGCGAGGGCTCAAGCCGGAAGAACGGAACGAATACGTTCTCCAGTTCCGAATCGGCAATCCCCGGTCCTTCATCGCTTACCTCGATACACACCGAAGTCTGGCCATTGATCAGTTCGATGCGTGGATGCCGGGCATACTTCACGGCGTTTTCCAGCAAGTTGGCGGTCATTCGCTTGATGCCCACCGGGCGGCCGAAATACACCAGGTGGGCAGGCCCTGAAAAAACCACGTCGATACCCTGATCGCTGTAGTCATCGATGACCGTCTGCAGCAGTTCGGAGAGGTCAAAACTGGTGGCTTGCTCGCGCAGGGTCTCGTCGCGGAAAAAGCCCAGGGCGGAGTTGATCATCGATTGCATTTCATCGGTGTCGCGGATCAATTTGCGTTGCTGGTCAATATCTTCAATGAACTCACAACGCAGTCGTATGCGGGTCAATGGCGCACGCAAGTCGTGGGAAATTGACGCCAGCATGAGGGTGCGCTCGGCAATGAATTGCTGGATTTTCGCCTGCATGGTGTTGTAGGCCATGATCGCCTGGCGTATTTCACGGGGGCCTTCGATGTCAATGGCGGGGGCATCAAGGTCGGTACCGAAGCGTTGTACGGCACTGGTAAAACGCTGCAGCGGGTCAGCCAGCTGGCGTGTGGCGAACCGCGCTACCAGCCAGGCGGCAAGAAGCCCCAGGGCAATAACCACGGCAAAACGCAACGCTGCACTCATTCCCCAACTGCGTTGCGGAGGGGTAAACGACAACCAGCTGCCGTCGTTCAATTGCACCAGCATGGCATAACGCGCTTGCGGGCTTTCGCTAGGCCAGTTGGCGGGCTGGAAGACTTCTATCCTGTGTTCGGTATTGTCCAGCAATCGATGCAGAACCGGCGACTGGTTCTGGTCGATGGCGGTGCCGGTTGCCGGAAGTCCGAAGCTGCTCCGGTGTTCGCTCCATAGCACCCCGAGTGATGGATTGCTCGCCGCAGCCGACAGCTGCTCCCGCAGTTGTGGCGGAGCCGCCTGGATGATGCGGGTAGTGGTCGCGACCTGATCCAGCAAGCCGATTTGATCCACTGGCGGTTTGGCCCAGACCCCGGCGACCTGCACAAACAGGGCATAGAGCACCAGCGAAGCGAGCATCGCCGCGACAATGGTCAGGGCAATCCGGCGTCTGAGGGTGTCAGCGTGGGCAATCAGACTCATCACGTGCGCGTCACCTTTGCGTTGAACAGGTAGCCGCCGTTACGCACGGTACGAATCAGGTCCGGACGCTTGCTGTCCGGTTCTATTTTGCGTCTCAGGCGGCTTACCTGCACGTCAATGCTGCGGTCAAAGGCTTCGTGATTATTGCCCCGCGTCAGGTCGATCAATTGTTCGCGGCAGAGGATGCGTTCAGGGTGTTCGAGAAAGACCACCAGTAAATCGAACTCACCGCCCGAGAGCGGAATCATGACATCGGCAGACGAACGCAATTCGCGGCGTGTTACGTCCAGGTGCCAACCCGCAAAGCTGATCACCAGCCGTGTGTCTTCATTACGGGCTCTTACCGGATCACTGGCGCGACGTAGAACTGCCCGCAGACGGGCCAGCAACTCGCGAGGATCAAAAGGCTTGGTCAGGTAATCATCGGCACCCAGTTCCAGGCCAACAATGCGGTCACTCAGCTCGCCCATGGCAGTCAGCATCACAATTGGAATACCGGTGTTCAGGCGTAATTTTTGACAGAGGCTGAGCCCGCCTTCACCGGGAAGCATCAGATCGAGAATGATGAGGTCCGGCCGCTGGCGCCCGATGGCCGCCCACATGGCTTCTCCGTGGGTGACCAGTTCCACTTCATAAGCATGCAAGAGAAAGAACTTCTCCAGCAGTAATAGGATTTCCACATCGTCGTCGACGATCAGCAGCCTGCTCACATTAGCGATCCATGGGTAAATAAGGGGGGGCTATCTAAAACCATTCTGGCGTCAGGGTCATATATTTCAATCGTGAAACATTGCGCCTGTATGCGCATAAACCAGACATCTCCCGGCAAAACCCCTCAGGCAAACTGCGGGCAATTCATTCCGGGATGCCCTCGATGCCGACCTTGAGCAGCAAGGCCCAAAGCGCCAACGCTTTGATTCTGAACCAGCGCACCAGCAAAGTCTGGCGCACCGATCCAGTGCTTTTCCAGGAGTCTCGCCTGACGCTGTCCAGCGACCAGAAATCCATCGTTCTGGTCCGCTATATCGAGACTTACAGCCCGCAGTGCAGCCAGTGGGTGGAGTACTGCCACTCAATACCTGTTGCCGAGCTTACCCAATGGGTCATGGCCCATGGCGAACTGCATATAAATGGTTGCGAAAGCGGCACAGACGCTTGAGCACGACGTACATCCTTCATGAAAACACTCGCCCCGGGAACACCGATCCAATGCCAAGAAGTCTCTCGCTGCCGTTACTGGTAGCCCTGTGCATGTCACTCGCCGCTTGCGCCGGCAAAACCGTCTCTCCTGACGAATATTCTGGGTTTTTACAGGACTACAGCCAACTCACGGAAAAAAAATTGCCCTCTGGCCAACGGGTATTGTCCTGGGTAAACCCGCAGCGTGATCTCAAACATTACACCCGGGTGTATATCGAGCCTAGCCAGTACTACCTACCGCTGGTGCCGACCGACCGACGTTCACAGGCAATGCTCTCGGACCTGAGCCATTACTACGATGCTGCTCTGAAACAGGAGCTGGGCAAGGTCATGACCGTTGTCACGACTCCGGGCCCGGACACACTGATCGTCAGGCCCGCCATCATCACCGTGTCGGCCTCAACCCAGGGTTTGCGCTTTTATGAGTGGCTCCCCGTGACGCTGCTTGCCGCCGGCGTGAGTACGGCTATGGGCATCCGTGACCAGGACACACAAATCACCACTGAAGTCGCAGTTCTGGATGCCTGGGATCATGAGGTTGTGGCGCAGGTGGTCAGCAAAGGGGCCGGGCTGACGCTGAAGAATGACAAGCAGGCAATGAGCGTCGATGATTTCAAACCGGCACTCGATGGATCGGCCCTGGATATGCGCCAGGCCTATTTAGCCCACGCGCCCGATCTTGAGCCCTCGCCTTTATCGAAGTAGATGAACCATTGAAGCCAGGCTCCCACAGGTGTTGCTGCGCCGGGAGTCGTGTGGAGCTCCTGTGGGAGCTGGCTTGCCTGCGATGGCCGCTCCAGGTTTTACCTGATACACCGCGGTGCGTGCATCGCAAGCCAGCTCGCTCCTGCAGGGGGCGTGGATGACAATGGATCCGTTGCCTAACCCCGGTCGAAACGAAACGACGCGCCATATGCACTGGCCGGCAAATGACTGGCGCCGTCTGCCCGCAGTCGCGAACGCAAGGTACCCCGCTGGGGTTCGGTGCGATACAGGCCGCGCTTTTGCAACTCGGGAATAATCAGCTCGACAAAGTCTTCAAGGCTGCCGGGGCTGATCAGCGGGTTGAGCATGTAGCCCGTGGTCCCGCTTATCCGTGCGTGCTCTTCAATCTGCTCTACAACCTGTTGCGGTGTACCCACCAGAATCAAGTCACTGCCCCGGGTGACGTTGGCAAAGCGCTGTTTGACGTCACCCGCAGTCAAGGGCTTGGCGCTGCCATCCGCTCGCATCACATAGGAGGTCATGCCTTCGGTGTGGGTGGACAGCGCATCACTGTCGGCGTAGCGACTGATGTCGATACCGGTATCACCGGCATAACTGACCAGTTGTGCCTGCAAGTGGTAATTGCTCTGCAGATGGTCGTATTTGCGCCGGGCTTCAATTTCAGTTTTGGCGGTGACAATGCGCAACACGGTCAGTGACTTGACGTCCTGTGCCGGGCGGCCGAGGGCCAGGGCCTGGGCCCGGATTTCTTCCAGCCCCTGGCGGATCTCGTGGGGGTTGGACTTGGCCACGAAGATCAGTTCGGCGTGCTTGGCCGCGAAGGCCCTGCCCCGCCCTGACCAGCCGGCCTGGATCAGCAGCGGTGTACGTTGCGGCGATGGCGAGGTCAGATGCGGCCCGGCTACCCGATAGTGTTCGCCGGCATGGTTGATAGGGCGCACGCGATCACCCCGGGCATACAGTTGGCGTGCCTTGTCGGCAACCACGGCATCATCGGCCCAGCTGCCTTCCCAAAGCTTGTAGGCCACGTCCATGAATTCTTCGGCACGCTCATAGCGATCATCGTGTTTGATCATCTGCTCCAGACCGAAATTGCGTGCGGCACTGGACAGGTACGAGGTCACGATGTTCCAGCCGATCCGGCCATTGGTCATGTGATCCAGGGTGCTGAAGCGCCGGGCATGGGTAAACGGATGCTCGTAACTGGTGGTCACGGTCACACCGAAAGCCAGATTTTCGGTGATTGCTGCCAGTGCCGGAATGATCATCAGCGGATCATTGGCCGGGGCTTCCACGGCCCATTTCATGGCGGCATCGGCATTGCCGGCAAACACATCGTAGAAGCCCAGCACATCGCCGAAAAACAGCATGTCCAGGTGAGCCTGATCGGCGATCCGGGCCAGGTTCGACCAATAGCCCAGAGAGTTGATGCTCAGTCGCTCGTCTGCCGGGTGGGTCCACAGGCTTGGCGCACCACCACAGCCGACACTCGCTTGCTCGTAGAGGGCAAACAACAGAGGTTTGGGATCGGACATCATGATTCCTGAAAAAATGGATTAAACAAGGGACTGCCTCAGCGCTGATTTTTGAAACCTTTGCCGTAGTGGCGCTCCAGGCGGTGCTGGAGCAGTTCGAGTCCGATCGACAGCAGCCAGTAGATAACGGCTGCGGTGGTGAGCATTTCGATATAGCGATAAGTGGAGCGGCCGTAGGACTGCGCCAGGAACATCACTTCCCAGACCCCCATCACCGAAATCAGCGATGAATCCTTGAGCATGGAAATGAACTGGCTGGTGGTCGGCGGGATAATCGTGCGCATGGCCTGGGGCAGGATGATGTGCACGAATGTCGCCGTCGGCGAAAGCCCCAGGGCCATGGCCGCTTCGCGCTGGCCGGGCGCCACAGTCATGATGCCGGCGCGAAAGATCTCGCTCAGGTAGGCCCCGTAGTTGAGCGACAGGGCAATGATCCCGGCGCTGATTGCACCTGGAACCACGCCGATCTGGGGCAAGCCCAGATAGATCAGCAGGATCTGGATCAGCAGCGGCGTGCCGCGGAAAAAAGAGGCATAGAAGCTGGCGATACCGAAGGCCACAGCGCTGCGGGACAGGCGCGCGAGGGCGGTGACAAAACCCAGCAGCAACGACAGCCAGATCGAACACAAACACAGAAACAAGGTGAGCGCGGCGCCTTGCAGGAAACCGTTGGGCCCCAGATGCAGGCCCAACAGGTTGGGCAATTTATCAACAATGATCGAGAACTTCAGATCGAAGCTCATGAAGAACATCACGCACAAACCGAGCAAGGCCGCCCAGGTCAGATACAGCCGGGTGCGAAAGCCAAACAGCTGGCTCAGGCGCGACGCTGCGGTTTCGGGTAGTACCCCGGTCTTGGCGGGGTGTGGGTTGTGGGCTGTCATTGGCTGATATCGGCACCGATCCACTTCTGCGAAATTTTGCTCAGTGTGCCGTCGGCTTTCAGTTCACCAATGACTTCAGTGACCTTGGCACTCCACTGAGGATCGCCCTTTTCAATCGCCACCACATTGGGCTCTGCATACAGCGGGTCGCCGGCAATTTTGAAGCGAGGGTCATGGGCAATGCGTTCACGGGCGGTGATGAGGTTGGTGACCATCGCATCCAGGCGTACTCCGCTGCCCAGTGCCAGGTCCTGGAATGCCACTGTTTCATTATCGTACGGGGCGATCTGCACATTCTCGAACGGGTATTGCAGCGGTTTGTCCGTTGCCCCCTCGATCACCAGGTCCTTGTTCAAATAGGCTTCATAGGTGGACGCGCTGCCCACGCCGACCTTCTTTGCGGACAAATCCTTGCCTGAAGCGATAGTGGTGTCCTGGGCATTGACCACGATCACCGCGGGCGACTGGTAGTACTCCACCGGAAAATCGAACACTTCGGCGCGAGCCTTGCTCGGCGTCATGGAGCACACGCAGATGTCGTAGCGCCCGCTCCAGCGGCCGGCTGCGATCACATCCCAGGAAGGCGTTTGCAGCTTGAGTTTCACCCCGAGCCGTTGCGCTACGGCCTTGGCGACATCAACATCAAAGCCGTCCAGCTGGTTCTGCTCGTTGAGAAAAGAGAACGGCGGATAGCTCTCCATCAGTACCCCTCTGAGCTCACCTTTTTCGGTGACGCGATCCAGAGTGGAGCCGGCAAAAGCGTTGGTGCAGGTTGCGAGCAAAGCGAGGCTAAAAGGTAAGAGCGCTGCGGTTTTCAAAGACAAATACTCCAATCTGTTCAGAATGACCTGGATAGATTAAAACGCACTATAAATCGCGCTTGTACTTGTTTTATGGAATAAAAAGCTCGCTTCCAGCTATATCGCGTGACGGCTCGAAGCAGGCTTTGACCGGCCATACGACTAAACTCTCGCTCAAAGGCAGCGGCCAGTCACTGCAACTTCGGGCACATCTCCACACAACGCAATGCCTGGCGAATTAGTTGAAACTTCACAACCGCTTAAACCGCTGCCTCCTTGTTAAGTGGGTGCCGATATTTAGTCTTCACCGGATCAAGCACCTGTTGCCCACAGACTTACCCGTGCTTTCGAGTCCAGCAAAGATAGCCGGCCCGCCTTAAAAAGTTGTAATTGTGCAGCAGAAACATTTTATTATCTTTCATAACTTGTTCGTTTTGCGCGACAAAAAGTAACATTGTCCCTGACAAATAAATGTCCTGTATTGGCAGCATTTTTCTTGCTGTCAGGCATTTGTTTAACATTTGGAAATTATTATGAATGGCCACAATCTGACTTTTAGGAGTGATCCGATATGGTATATCACTCAGCGCGCAATAAACAATGTGTCGTGGTTCATGAAAGATCAGGCAAACAACATCAACCAACAGCGAAACAGAATCCTTAACGGCTCCAAAATCGGCGCGTTTGACCTGCTGGGTGAAGGGCAGGCGAAACAAGTCGCGCTGGCCCCGACCGGCAACCCGCAGCATAGTGATCCACTGATTACGGCCTACTGGTGCCCCTTCGTTCAAGGTAATGTATTGCCTGGCTTTGTCGATATACCCATGCATAATCCTGAGCATCAATTTGTATTTACAGCGGCAATGAATGGCTGTGCTCTGGTCACTACCACCTCTCCGCTGGGCAGCAACATGCTCAGGGTCTACCACCACCAACATCCAGACAGCCCCCATATCAATAACCTTATCAAGGCTCAGGGACAGACTATTATTTCCAGCATTAATGCCAATGACTATTGCCACCGCGACCAGAAGATTCCGGCACCTAATGCGTTCAACTTTTTACTTTATAAAGAAGGCAGGTGGAAATATGCCGTGCAACCGCAAACTTTCAACATGCTGACCCATGACGTGACCTTGAATCCAGGTATGCCCTCCAAGATCCTGGACATCTAAATATCACGCATTGACCCAACTCGTTACCCGTTATCGGGATATGTGCGGCCCTACGCTATTTTGCCGAAGCTCTAAAGTGCCAGGCGCACGAACCTCTTTATTGCAAAAATTGTGCGCCTGGTTTTACCTGATCCTGGAGCGTCGTAACTGCGGCCTTTCGTATGCCCGCCCTAAACAGTGTGTAGTTCTCTGGCGTGACCAGTCGATACGAAATCATGATGTTGCCGGCAGGTTGCTTGCCGATCATCTTGAGGGCCACCTCTGGTGACTTTTCCGCCTGCGCCCGGGCGTTCTGGAACACCGTGACCGAGATCATTTGCCGTTTCATTGCGCTGGGTGCGTCGACTGTCCAGGGCGCACCGCCGAGTCCCGCAGCCAATAACCGGTCTGCGGCTCAACAATTTTTATTCCCGGATAGCCGGGCAACACCTGTTTGATGCGCGACGCCGCGCTGATGCTTGGCGTCGCTAGGGGGATTGAGCCGCTTACTTGATACCCTGGCCCAGGATCACGCCATTGACCGACTCGCCGTACAGGTTAACGCCGTCGCCCTCATGATATTTCTTGCGGGTTTTTTCAACCGAGTTGTCCACCAGACGCGGATCCTGAGGCCGCTCCTGGCTATTGATGTAGGCGGCTACATCCCAGGCTTGAGCATCGGTCAGCGAACCGCCCTTGCCCAGCGGCATGTTTTGTTTGATAAACCCGGCGGCCGTATTGATACGGTGCATCCCCGCACCCCAGTTGTAAGAATCCTTACCCCACAGTGGTGGAAACACGTAGGTATCAGCAGACTTTTGCCCCTGCCCTTCTGCGCCATGGCAGATAGAACATTGATCGGCATAAATCTGTTTACCTTTGACCAGGTCATAGCCTTTTTCCGGTGCAGGAATGACCGGGTACAGGCGCCCGGGCAGATCCACGCCCACAGGCGCCGTGGTCGCCAGCCAGTAGGCATAGGTGCTCAAGGCCTTGATCACATGACTGTCACTGGCGGGTGCCTTGCCATTCATGCTGAATTCAAAGCAACCCTGCATGCGCTCGGCAAAGGTATTGACCTTGTTGTTCTTTTTTCGATACGCCGGGTACATGCCATAAGCTCCCCAAAGCGGAGCGGACCCTGCCTTGCGGCCTTGATCCAGGTGGCAATTGGTGCAGTTGAGGCCGTTGCCGACATAGTCAGCGGCATTTTTCTGGGTATTGACGAAAATATCTCGCCCTTCGCGCACCAGCACGCCAAAGGCGTTATCCGGCAACTCCGACTCCTGGGGCGGGGTAAATACCAGTGGGCCGGAAGGCCTGGACGGCGCAGCCGCCACGCCAGCGTCAGGGTGCGCATCAGCCACCCCGGCAGCGGCGCTCGGGGCCTTGGCCACGGGTGTCATGCCGCGCTCTTCGTACCAGGTTTTGGCAGCCAGAAGCGGTACGGCGACGACCACGGCGATCAGTACTTTGGCAGGAAAGTTCATTGTTTGGCTCCCCCGCTCAGGCTGGCGAAATAGGTGGACAGATCTTTGATTTCGGCATCGGTCAGGGAGCGCGCGATATGGCCCATCAGGTCATTGGGGTCATTCTTGCGGGTACCACTGCGCCACGCATTCAACTGGGCTGCGATGTAAGTCGCGGACTGCCCCAGCAGCGGAGGGAAACTCTGGCCAACGCCAGTGTCACTCACGCCGTGACACGCGACACAGGCCGGAATATTGCGACTCCAGTCGCCCTGCTTGACCAGTTTTTCCGCTGCCCCGCCAACACTGCCGGTGGCGGCTAAATCAACCGCCGGGGCCGGGACAGCCATGGTGCTCAGGTAGCTGGCAACTGCCTGTTCTTCGCTTTCGCTGAGGGCTGATGCGATGGGTTGCATCACCGCGTTGGCCCGTTTGCCGGAGCCAAAGTCCTCAAGCTGCTTGACCAGATAACCCTGGGGCAGCCCCGCCAGACGCGGGAAACCTGCGCTATCGGTACCCAGGCCATTGGCGCCATGACAGGTGGTGCAGGCCATGGCTAGCGGGGACTCGCCCCCCTGGGTGTAGATTTTTTGTCCTTGTGGATCGGCATTTGCCGCGGTCGCCAGCATAAAAACACAGGCGCTTACGCTGGTCTTGAGGCGGACTCTCGTTGCAAGACTCATGGTTCTGGACTCCTTCTTATTGGCTAATTCACGGCGTCAACCCACCTCGTGCAAGGTGTGTGAATTGAAAGCGACTGATTGCGCCGTAATATTTTTTAGGAATATCTTTATACCTAAAAGTAATACTGTCAATTTGCCCTGCTCTCCAGACCACGTGTTCAGCTGCTCTCACTCCACAGAACCTGCCGCCCATGGGTCAAATAAACCCCTACTGAGTAGGTATATACGACTCTGGGCGCCGCACATTTGCAGTCGTCGTTTATGAGTGAACACGACCCGGGGGCCCGGGCCGGTTGACAGGCCATTGCCCCTGCACTAGGTTGACGCAAACGTAAACGTCAGGCAGCAACGCACGCCAAAACAATAATTATAAGAGAGCCACCCATGAGCACGATGGCGATACTGATATCCCTTCTGTTGTTGATGTTTCTCGCCTACCGGGGCGTGACCGTACTGATCCTGGCACCGCTGATGGCAGCCCTGGCGGTACTGCTCAGCGGTGGCGCGACGCACATCATGCCCACTTACACCCAGCTGTTCATGAAGGAGCTGGGCCTGTACCTGATCAAGTTCTTCCCTCTGTTCATCCTCGGCTCGCTGTTTGGCAAGCTGGTGGCTGACTCAGGGGCCGCGCATACCATTGCCGACTGGTTCATGCGGCGCCTGGGCCGGCGCCATGTGATTCTCACGGTAGTGCTGGCCTGCGCTCTGCTGACATACGGAGGCGTGTCGCTGTTTGTGGTTGCTTTCGCCGTGTATCCGATCGGAGCGGTGATTTTTCGCGAGTCCGGCACTCCCAAACGCTACATGCCTGCCGCCATCGCCCTGGGTGCCTTCACTTTCACCATGACCGCCCTGCCCGGCGCGCCGTCGATCCAGAACGCCATTCCCACGGCCTACCTCGGCACCACCACCTTTGCCGCACCGGGCCTGGGCATCATCGCTTCGGTAGTGATGTTGTGGCTGGGCACCTGGATCTTGCAGTCACGGGCGCGCAAGGCGATGGCCAACGGTGAAGGCTACGGTGACCATGACATTGAAATCCCGTCGAACGACGCAGTACCCAGGCCCGGACTGCTGGTAGCGCTGCTGCCCATCATTGTGGTGATCGGCCTGAATGCGGCCTTCAGCTACTGGATTCTGCCTTCGCTGGACCTCAGTGTTCTGCGCGAGGAGCGCTTTGGCAGCATCGATCCTGCCAGCGTGGTGGGGCTCTGGTCGGTATTGTTGGCACTGATGTGCGCGATCGTGTTCGTGATCGTGCTCAACTGGAAGCGCTGGGACAACCTGACGACCACCATCAACAAGGGCAGCCTTGGCGCAATGCTGCCCATCTTCAACACTGCCTCGGAAGTGGCCTATGGCGCGGTGATCGCCGGCCTGGCCGGTTTTGCGGTGATCAAGGCTGCCATTCTCAATTTTTCGCCGGAGCACCCGCTGATATCCACCGTCCTCAGCATGAACGTGCTGGCGGGAATCACCGGTTCCTCATCCGGCGGCCTGAGCATCGCCTTCCGCACCCTGGGCAGTGATTATCTGCGCATGATCGAGGCCGCCGGTATCAGCCCGGAACTGTTTCACCGGGTGGCCACCATTGCTGCCGGCGGCCTGGATACCCTGCCCCACTCGGGAGCAGTAATCACCCTGCTGGCAATCTGCGGCCTCAGCCACCGCCAGTCATACCCGCAAATTTTCATGATGACGACCGTGGTACCACTCACTGCCTTGCTGGTGGTGCTGGTACTGGGCTCGACGTTCGGCAGTTTCTGATCCAGGCCTACCACCAGAAGGATTTGACCATGACTACCCCGCACGCCGCTGTCAGACACCCGCAGTGGGAGACGGCCCCGCGTTTCAACATCGCCCGGGCCTGTTGCGACCGCTGGGCCGCCGAACCCGGGCGCATTGCGATTATTCAGAAAAACGCCGATGGCTCGGTACAGCAGCACAGTTTCCTGACCTTGCAACAGCAAGCCAACCGCCTGGCCAACAGCTTGCGCGAACAAGGTGTGCAGCCCGGCGACCGGGTCGGGATCATGCTGCCCCAGGGGCTGGAGGCCGGAACCGCACACATTGCCCTGTACAAGCTGGGGGCAATTGCGGTTCCGCTGTTCAAGCTATTCGGCAGCGATGCCATCGAGCATCGCGCCTCGAACTGTTCAATGGGTGTGCTTATCACCGATAACAGCGGCCTGCAAAAGATTGAAAAGGTATGGGCCCGTCTCCCCGATTTGAAGCTGTGCTATGTCATCGACCCGGTCACGCAGCGGGCCGGGGTGCTGGATTATCATGCCCGGCTCAAGGACCAGAGTGACCAGTTCGAGACCCTCGACACCGGCGCTGAAGACCCGGCCCTGATCATCTATACCTCCGGCACTACCGGTCACCCCAAAGGTGCACTGCATGCCCATCGCGTATTGCTCGGCCACTTGCCGGGGGTACGCAGCTCCCACGACGACTTCCCCCAGCCCGGCGACCGGATGTGGACCCCGGCTGACTGGGCATGGATTGGCGGCCTGCTGGACGTACTGTTGCCTGCCTGGTACCACGGCGTACCGGTGGTGGCCTACCGTGCCGAAAAGTTCGTCGCTGAAGAGGTGTTCGAGCTGATTGAAGAACTGCAGATCAAAAATGTCTTTTTCCCGCCGACCGCACTCAAGCTATTGCGTCCTGTAGAAAACCCGCAGCAACGCTGGCAGCTGGCACTGCGCTCGGTTGCCAGCGGCGGCGAGTCGCTGGGCGACGAATTGCTGGCCTGGGGCGATCAGGCACTGGGGGTGCGGATCAACGAATTCTATGGCCAGACCGAATGCAACCTGGTGGTGTCCTCCTGCGCCTCCCTGGGTGTCTGCCGGCCACATGCAATAGGTCGGGCCGTCGAAGGTTTCAACGTTGCCATCATCGACGACTACGGGGTGGTCGTACCGACCGGGGACTCGGGGCATATTGCCGTGGCGACGCCCAACGGCAGCCAGATGCTGCGCTATTGGCAGAACACTGCGGCCACTGAAGAGAAATACCTCAACGGCTGGCTGGTGACCGGCGACAAAGGCTCGATGGATGAAGACGGCTATATCTTCTTTCTCGGGCGCAACGATGACGTCATCACCAGCGCCGGCTATCGCATCGGCCCGACGCCGATCGAAGACTGCCTGATCAAGCATCCGGCGGTAAAAATGGCTGCGGCTATCGGCAAGAAAGACCCGATTCGCACTGAAGTGGTGAAGGCATTTGTGGTCCTCAATGCCGGCTATGCCGCCAGCGCCGAGACCATAGGGCAACTGCAGGCCCATGTCCGGGCCCAGCTGGCGGCCCACGAATACCCCCGGGAAATCGAGTTCCTCGACGAACTGCCGATGACCACCACCGGCAAAATCATTCGCAAGGCCCTGCGCGAACGCGAAGAGCACCGAACAGCCATGGAGCTTGATGTATGAACTTTGTAGGAAAAGCATTCGACGAAATCACCGAGGGTGAGACCTTTGGCCAGTCGCTGACCATCGACGCCTCCCATATCAGTCGTGCCTGCGGCATGTTTGGCGACTTCAACCCGTTGCACAGCGATGCCGAATTCTGCGCCGCCAGCCGTTTCGGCCGGCCAATCCTGCACGGGCCCATGACCGGCGCCTTTATGTCGGCCTCCATCGGCATGTACTTCTACGGCACAGCCGTGGCTTACCTTGAACATAATTGCCGGTTCGTCGCCCCGGTGTTTGCCGGGGACACTCTGAGGGTGCAATGGACCATCACCGAAACCCTGAACAAACCCAGGAGCAACGGCGGCATTGCCGTACTCACCGGCCTGTGCAGCAACCAGCGCGGCGAGCAGATCGCCGAGGCCAGCGGCAAGATCCTGCTCAGTAACCGGGCAGTGATGGATGCACGCTGACACTACAGATCAATGGTCAGGCTCGCTGCGCTTGTTGCATGCCGATATGCCGCTTAAACCCTGTGGGAGCTGGCTTGCCAGCGATAGCGGTGTGTCAGTTATTTCATCCGGCAAGGACATTGCGCCATCGCGAGGCAAGCTCGCTCCTACACTTGCCAGGAGCAAAGCCTGCGCCTGGCGCATACCCCATGCTTAAACGTCATGATCCCCGGTTTTCTTGCGTGATAGTCTTGCCGCACTATGAACAGCGGGCATTGATCGTATTTTGACGATGGCCAGAACCAGGAAAGAACATGTCCAAAATTTCCCACTCAGATCTTCGTCGCAATTTTCGTGAACTGCTGGCCACGCCAATGTGCGTCGAAACTGCTTCTGTTTTCGACCCCATGTCCGCCCGCATCGCTGCCGATCTTGGTTTTGAGGTCGGCATCCTGGGCGGCTCGGTAGCGTCGCTGCAGGTACTGGCAGCCCCCGATTTTGCGTTGATCACCCTGAGTGAGTTCGTTGAACAGGCCACCCGCATCGGCCGCGTGGCCCAGCTGCCCTTCATAGCCGATGCCGACCATGGCTATGGCAATGCCCTGAATGTGATGCGCACCGTCGAAGAACTGGAGCGCGCCGGGGTTGCGGCGCTGACCATTGAAGACACCCTGCTGCCCGCCCAGTTCGCGCGCAAATCCACTGACCTGATTTCCATCGAGGAAGGCATTGGCAAGGTCAAGGCCGCCCTGGAAGCCCGTGTCGATCCCGGTCTCTCAATCATTGCCCGGACCAATGCCGGGGTGTTGCCAACCAGTGCCATCATCGAACGCACCCTGGCCTACGAGAAAGCCGGTGCCGATGGTATCTGCATCGTCGGCATCAAGGACTTCGAGCACCTTGAGCAGATATCGGAAAAACTCAGCGTGCCCTTGATGCTGGTGACTTACGGCAACCCCGAGCTCAATGACAGCCAGCGCCTGGCAAGTCTGGGCGTACGCGTGGTGGTGGCCGGACATGCAGCCTACTTTGCCGCCATCAAGGCCACCTACGACAGCCTGCGGGCCCAGCGCCAGCTGACCCACAGCACCTCCAATCTGAGCGCCACAGAATTGACCCACACCTATACGCTGCCGGAAAACTATGTGGCCTGGGCCAAGGAGTTCATGGATGTACAAGAGTGATCAGTGCTCGCCTCGCTACGCCAACCAGTAACCACCCGCTCACGCTTCGGCCGGTCTTGTACTGCTGACCGGCCAATGGCCTACAGGTAGATGATCTCCACCGTTGCGCTGGCGTCCAGCTGGATCACCCGGGTCTGGTCCAGAGTATCGAGCGGCGCAATGCGCGTGCTCAGCAGCAACTGTCCGGAGTAACTGGCAAATGCCCCGAGGGTGCCGGTTCCGGGAGCGGCAAATGCCAGTACGAAACGGTTGTCGACGATACCAGTGAGGTTGGGTATCCAGGTGGTACCTCCTGTCTGCCTGGAGATGGCTGATACGGTTTGCCCGTCAGCCACAGTGGCATCACCGTAGAGGATCTCCAGGCTGCCAATCGGCGCACCCCGGCCATCCTTGCCCATGCTGAAATACTGCGTGCCCACAGGCAGGCTGCCATAGGCGGCGTGGTTGTCGGTCCATTGCAGGCCAACCGGCACCGCATACCCGCAACTGATCGACCAGCCCAGGTTCCTGGCCGGCAACAGGGTTTCACGGCTGCTATCGGCGTTCAGGTCACTGCGCTGCAGCACCCCGTAGTCAACGTGACCGCCATTCTCCAGACGGATATCACAGGCCGCCGGGTGAGTGGTGGCGCTAATACTCAGGTCTACGCTGGAGGCACTCTGTGCAGTGCCCGCAACAACCAACAACAGCAGGAGCAAGCTAGTTAAGGGACGCATAAAATCACCTGTTGCAAAATTTGATGAGGCCAAGGGGCATAAGCATGGCGGCTCATGTTGCGCTGACGTCGATGCGCAACTGCCCCTCGTGGGTTTTGGCATCCCGCGAGCGCATGTCACTCAACGGCAGCTCCGGCACAATTTCCAGGCTCAGCACCAGGCTCTTGCCGCGTGCCGGAAGGCCGCCTTCGACCGGAACGATGATATCGCCCGGTGCGCTCGCCAGACTCTCCAGACCGACCCCCGTAGCCCCCAGATCACTCAGCCTGGCCAGGCCGACCGGGCGGCCATCCAGTTGCGCCCGGCTCATTTGAATGCTGACCTAGCCTTGATCACTGAACTTCATCCGGTTCGATTGCACGGGCCCGTGCAGGCTCAACTCGATGGCCGAATCTGCCAGGCAATTGGCGTTCAGGCGCACCTCGCGCCGGTCCAGAAGGTGCCTGGCCTGCGGCGTTACGGCACCGGACGGGTGTTGCTGAGGGCCGTAATCGAGATGCTGGCTGCTCAAGGTGATTTCGCAATCGCTGGCCAGCAAGTGCGGGCTGCACCCCAACAGGAGCAACAGTAATGAGACCGGGAGCAGCTTGCGGCGAGGGTCTGGAATAGTCATTTACAGGGTTCTCCCATTGGCGGCCAGCATGGCTTGTGGCTCAGAGGTACAGCTGGCATTGAGGGTTTCGAAATAGCTTTCCAGGTCTTGCTCCTCGGGGACCTCGAAGCTCAACTCGCAGGACTGATCGTCGCTGTGCTCAATGCGCAGCGGTGTGGCATGTTCCAGGTGGTTCAGGTACACCTGGCCGTCATCGATGACGCTGGTGACAAAGCCGCCATTGGCATCCACGACACTGGCGCCCTTGGCCGGAACACCGCCCTTGGCATCCATTACCGTCAACAGTACCCGCCGGCTCTTGAGCACTTCAAAATCCATCCGGTGTACCGAACCACGGGCCGCAGAGAGCATCTGGTGGCCATTGCGGATATCGATGTTGCGTGGCAGATCCTTGGTTTCCACTTCCACCCTGGTCGAGCTGTACGGGTTAAGGCTGGCGATCACCGCACGCCCCGCGCCATCGGTCCACACCGGACCGCTCGGGGTCTGCAACTTGATCCCCGCAACATCCCCTACCGAGGCAATGGCAAAGCTGTCGCGCACCGGATACGGCGACAGCGTCACACCCTGCTCATGCACCACTACCCCGCCGCTGGCCCGCAGGTTATAGCTGCGGCTGTCGTCGCTGGTGGAAACCCCGGCTGAGGTCTGGGCATAAGGGGTCAGCAGGCTGGCGTTGGCAGATAACTGCTGGCTGACGTTTTCCACTTCGCGCTCCACTGCCAGGTTGTAATTGAACCGTTCAAAACTGCTGTCATTGAAGCTGGCACCGTAGCGGGTGCGATCCGAACGCTGGCTGGCGTAGGCCCGGGTGCTGCGGCCGCTGCCCAGGGGCACGCTGACCGACAAGTAGAGTGCCGTTTGTGGCCCTTCATTGCGTGAGCGCCGGGTCTGCTCCTTGCGGTTCAGGTTGCGGGTGGTCTTTTCCACACTGGCGTTAACGCTGAAACGCGGGAATGACTTGCTCCAGCTGGCGCTCAGGTACTCGGAGCTGTGCCCGGCAAACGTGCGGGAGGTCGACCAGGTGCTGCTGAAACTGCCCAGCACCGGATCGCTCCAGGCGGCCGATACGCCGTACTGGGAGCGGGCCAGCCCGCTGGAGTCGTACTCGTTATACCGGTTAGTGGTGTCCAGCAGGTCACGGTAGCCCTGGCTTTGCTGGGTGGTGTTGAGGTTGACGCTGATTTTTTCGCTGACACGGGTACTGAGGCTGGCACTGACCTGCCCGCCTGCGCCCTTGACCTTCGGCGCCTTGGACGCCACGGTGCGCACCGTCAGTGCCGTGGTGGGGCTGAGCACTGAATCCAGCTCCAGTGCCAGGGCCTGATAATTGTTGTCGGCCAACATGGCGCCGGCAGAAATTTTGTTGCTGGAACCCAGCAGCCAGCCGTCGCTGGCCGTGGCAATCAGGGGTTTGGCCCCGCCACTGCTGCTGTCGAAGGTACGCAGCTTGCCCACGGCAAGGGACATTCCCGGGGTCGACAACGAGGTGCGAATCAGCGATGCGGCGGCCACCGTAAAGCGCTGCTCCTGACCATCGGCTTCGATCACCCGCACATCAAGATCCGTGTTGCTGTTGAGCAAACGGATATCCGACAGTCTGAACGGCCCGGCCGGCACTACCGTGGTGTAGAGCAATGCACCGGCCTGGCGCACTTCGACCCGGGCCTGGCTTTGCGCGATGCCGTCAACCGTGGCGCCCTGGCTACCGCTTTTCAGGGCCGACTCGGGCACCAGTTGCAAGCCGGTGATGGGCGCACCGGCCACCACCGAATCACTGATATTGATCTCGCCCACTTGCAGGGTGCGGGCCTGTTCGACAAAGGTGGTCTGGCCGTAGGTGTAGAGGGTCTGGAAGTCATTGCCGTTATCATTGGCGGTAAACGACTGGCTGCTGCGCACTATCCAGTCACCCAGGTTAAAACCCAGCTCGGTATTGGCCGAATGATAATTGCTGGAGTAACTGCCGGACTGCGAGGTAAAGGTCTGCAGTTCATAATTGATCAGCGCCCCGGCACCGCCGCTCTGGTAGATGCCACGGTCCACCGCCTCCGGGCGCAGGGCATCGTGACTCACCACCAGCCGCACTTGCTGGCTGTTGGGTAACAATTCGACTTCGGTTTGCGGCCAGGCGCCGGCAAAGTCGTAGCAAATAGCCTGGATATCCGGACTTTGCCCCGGGTTTATCTGCCATTGCGCCTTGGGGATTTTCAATCCCGCCTGATCCAGCAACCCACGGTTGAAGCACAACTGGCCTTCATCATCGAAGCGGGCTTCGACCTGGCCGCGGGGGTTACCGTTGACCCATAACTCTACCCGTCGATTGCCAGAGCCGAATCGCGGTGCGGCGGCAAAATACTGTGCCACAGCCGGGTCGATGCCCCGGTGCTTGAGCATTTGCACATCAAATTGCGCCAGCAGCTCGGCACGCTCAAGACGGGTATGGGCACTGTCGGTTTGCTTGGCAAGTGCCTCAACACTCAGCAAGGCCAAAGGGGCCAGCAGGCTCGAAGGTCTCAGGTGGCGAAACAGCGCGCCACAGACACGCGCTGCCATGGGCTTCAAAATCATCCAGGACATCCTTGACATACTAAAAACAGAGGATCAGTTCAGGGGGGCGGTAAATGCGTTGACGGCAAATCCGTAAATACTGGCCGGGGTGAATTGCACCGAAGTCAGCGATTCAGGGCTCTGCTCGGGGAGTTTCACGCTGAGGGTCTGGCCCGGCAAAATGTAGTTATTGGGCAGTTCAGCCGCGGTCTTGCCTGGCAGCAGGGTCAGTTGCTTGGTCAGGCGCACCACATACGGGCTGTCGTTATTCACCGTCAGGGTATTGCCGGAGCGGGTCCACTTGAGCAGTACCCAGGGATCGTTTTTCATGGGCAAACCTTCGGGATGGATAATCACCGGCAGGTTCTGGCGTACGTTCATGGTGACCGTGGATTTGGCGTCGGTTTTCTTTTGCGGGATGCCTTCGAATATCACGCGCTTCAGACGCTGGGTGGTGACCGGCGTGCGCGCCTGCAGGATAAAACGCACCAGCTGTTTTTGCCCCGGTTCGACGCGGGTCAGGGGCGGCGTTACCACCAGCAGGGTTTCCTTGTCTTCGGCAATGTTTTGCAGAGAGCTATGCAGCAGTGCGGCCTGGGCATCGGTATTGGTGACATTGATCCGGCCTTCGCCGTCAGCCACCTGGACAATCACGACGGTGGTGTCGGGGACCATGCCGGCGGCCTGGACTGGCGGCAACCAACTGGCCAGGGCCAGGATAAAAAAGCTGAGCAAGCATCTGGGGCTCTGTAGGCGAAATAAAAACATGGGCACGACCTTTGGCGAACTTCAAGGAGTCCGGGAAATGTTTAAGGGTTCAGTCACTCGCGCTCTTGCGCCGTTGGGCCCGGGATAAAGATCCGCAGAAAAGCGTGAGGACGACTATTGGCGATTCGGCAACAATGAAAAGGTGCCCCGCCCGGAGGCACCTTGTTGAGCGCTGTTACACGGCAATGTGTTCAGGTGGCCTGAATGGCCCACGCCGAACGCGCATTGCGTCTGCCTGCACCGGTGCGAATCCGGTGCGGGGCAACAGTTACAGGTAGTTCAGCTCCATGGTGGCGTTGGCATTGATGTTCAGCGAAGTACTCAGGTCCAGCGTGTCCACAGGGGCAATTTGCGGCTTGAGTGTGAAGGTGCCGCTATAGGTGGTGTAGGCAGCCGGCGTTGTTGCCCCCACTGGAGCAAAGGAGTTCATCGCGATTTTGCTGATCTGACCGTACTGTGCGTCAACCCAGGTAATACCGTCGTTACTGGCAAGGACATTGGCATGGGTTTCCGTACCATTACCCGTCACTACAACGCTTGCGCCACCACCGTGCTGGATCCAAAGGTGGCCAATAGGGGCGTCAGCCGCATCTTTGCCCAGGCTGAACAGGTTGTGGCCAGCCGCAGGGTAGGTACCGTCGGCTTCCTGGTTATCAACCCAGCTGGTGCTGATGGCGACCGGTCCGGTACAGGTGATGTTGTATGGAAGAGTAGCGTTGGGCATTGGGGTTGGCTTGGTAGGGTCGCTTTCGAGTGCGCTGACCTGAATGTCACCCAGATTCAGGGGGGCTCCGGTGCCGATGGTCACGTCGCAGCTGGCAGGCACCACCTTACCGGTAATTTTCAGGTCGGCAGTGGTCGCGGCCAATGCATTGGCCGAAGCAGCCAGAAGACAGGTTGCAAGCAAAGTTTGTTTAATATTCATAATAGTTCCTCTATGTCTTGATGGGTAAAACTGCTCGATTCAATGGTTTCAGCACCACTGCCGGTTACCGCTACGCTTGCGCCACCGCCGTGCTGTAGCCACAAGTAACCGAACGAGCATTGCGTCTGCATGCGCCGGAGTGGATCCGGTGCACGGTCAACCATTACAGGTAGCTGAGTTCCATGGTGGCGTTGGCATTGATGTTCAGCGAGGTACTCAGGTCCAGATCGTTCACGGGGGCTATCGACGGTTTGAGTGTGAAGCGGCCGCTATAGGTGGTGTAGGCAGCCGGCGTTGATGCCCCCACTGGAGCAAAGGAGTTGATGTGGGTTTTGCTGGCCTGACCGTAGGATGAGTTAGCCCAGGTAATGCCGTCGGCACTGGTAATGACATTGGCATGGGTCTCTGTGCCATTACCCGTCACTGCAACGCTTCCGCCAGCACCGTGCTGGATCCAAAGGTGGCCAATAGGGGTGTCAGACGCATCTTTGCCCAGGCTGAAATAGTTGGGACTAGGTGCTGAGGTACCGTCGGCTTCCTGGTTATCAACCCAGCTGGTGCTGATGGCGACCGGTCCGGTACAGGTGATGTTGTAAGGAACCGTAGGAACGGTCAGTGCGGTTGGCTTATCGGGGTCTGGATTGAGTGCGCTGATCAGAATGTCACCCAGATCCAGGGGGGCTCCGGTGCCGATGGTCACGTCGCAGCTGGCAGGTACCACCTTACCGGTAACTTTCAGGTCGGCAGTGGTCGCGGCCAATGCATTGGCCGAAGCAGCCAGAAGACAGGTTGCAAGCAAAGTTTTTTTAATATTCATAATGGTTCGTCTATGTCTTGATGAATAAAACTGCTCGATTCAATGCTTTCAGAGCAGGCCAGTTACGGCGGCCAGCACTCTGACGACCTGTTGCAAAACTTAAAATAGGAATACTCCTAGGGCGCAAGCAATTAGGAGTATTCCTATTTTCGGCTCATATTCAGTTATAGGTGTGGATTTAAACCCACCTTGTTTACTGGCGTTTTCTCTGGCAAAAAAATCGGGGGTCGAAGCAATACATCGTTCACGACAGTGCCAGCCTTTAGATAGTGGATTTTTTATGTAGCGCATACTTGCGGCGTTATAAGTCAATCATGGGTTCGGCAGTTATGAATAGGCCCACCCCTTTCTAAAAAGTACCACCCTGAGTTTGGTCGCTACTGTTCCCCAGCGCTCTTGCATATTGCCCGTAGTACAATCGTACTGTCACGCCGAATAATATTCGGCGTGACAGGGGCAAAACTACAGTTACAGGTAAGTCACTTCCATGGTGGCACTGGCATCAATGGTCAGCGCATTGTTAAGGTCCAGGGTACTGGTCGGCGCAATTTGCGGCTTGAGTGTGAATCTTCCGCTATAGGTGCTGTAGGCAGTGGGTGTCATTTCCCCCACTGGGGCAAAGGAGTTCACCAGACGCTTACTGGCCTGACCGTAGCCCGCATCAACCCAGACAATACCGTCGACACTGGTGATGACATTGGCATGGGTTTCAGCGCCATTGCCGGTTACCGCTACGCTTGCGCCAGCACCGTGCTGGATCCACAAGTGGCCAATTGGGGCGTCAGCCGCATCTTTGCCCAGGCTGAAGAGGTTATGGCTCCCCGCGGGGGCGGTGCCGTGGGCTTCATTGTTGTCGATCCAGCTAGTGCTGATGGCCACGGGGCCGGTGCAGGTGAGGCTATAAGGAACGCTGCGGTTGGCCAGTGAAGTTGGTTTATCAGGATCGGGGTTCAGATCGGCGACATGGATATCGCCCAGGTCCAGAGGTGCACCCGTGCCGATGGTTACGTCACAGCCGGCGGGAACGATCTTGCCGATCACAAGCAGGTCGGCCTTGTTGGCGGCCAGTGCACTTCCAGAAACTGCCAACAGGCAAGTAACGAGCAAGGTTTTTTTCAAAGACAACATATAAGTAACTTCCATAGTAAGCGCCGCGGGAGCGCAGTTTATTGAGTGCAGCGGCGGCATCTTACTCAATCACTTTATTAAATAATACAGGCGGTACGTTCGGCAGCCGACTCAAACAAGGCATATGGGTATTTGATGCATCACAAGATAGGACTGTTCTTAATAATGGCCCGAGGTATCTGTAGGAGTCCTAGGGTCAAGTTGCGCGCAGTGCGTTAGTTGTCAGATGCGACAGGTTAAGTTTTTTGCCACTATCACTGAGGCATTCAAGTTCATGCACTGAATCAGTGCTGCAAGATGTTTAGGAATAGCTGGCAATGACTAAGAACATCTTAATGATGTAACCAAAGATTACACAGCCGCTGCCAGGGTCTACCCGAACCTTAGTCGCAAAACCGTTCGCCAAGTTTCTCGCCGAGCAAACTGTCAAACATCGCCTGGGCCGCTGCCGACAACTCATGGCCGGGTTTGGTCAGGATGCCCATGGCCCGTTCTATCACGGGTTCATGCAAGGTGATGCAACGGGCGCCGAGCTCGCGCATCTGTTCGGCGCACAGTGCCGGAACTGCACTGACTCCCAGCCCGCTGGCGACCATGCGTCCGACCGTAGCCAGTTGATGACTTTCAAATTCCACCGGCAATTTCATCTGCCGGGCCTGCAAATGCTCTTCGAGCATCACCCGTACGGCAGAGGGTCGCTGCAGTGTGATGAAGGGCTGTTCCAGCAGGGTTTGCCAATCAATCAGCAAACGCCCGGCCCACTGCGAATCACTGGGCACTATTGCGACAAACCGGTCCATATACAGCGGGGTAAAGGTCAGCGCTGACCCCGGGCCCGGCTTGAAAGCCACCCCCAGCTCCACCTGGCGGTCACGCACCATCTCCAGCACCTGTTCGTTGATCACGTCGTTGACCGTGACGTTGAGCCGGGGGTGGCGGGTACGAAAGTTCTTGAGGATACGCGGCAGCAGATTGCCCGAAAACGAAGGTATCGCTGCCAGGGTTACCCGCCCCCGCTGCAGGGTGAAGCGCTGGCGCATCTCGTCCTCGGCATTGTCCCACTCGGCAATCAGCCGTCGGGCCAGCGGCAACAGCGACTCACCTTCGGGGGTCAGGGCCACATGCCGTGTGGTACGGCTGAACAGGCGCCCTCCCAGCCCCTCCTCCAGCGCCTTGATAGTCAGGCTCAGCGCCGACTGCGACAAATGCAGGCGTTCGCAGGCCACGGCGAAGCTCAGGCTCTGGGCCACGGCGAGGAAGGCACGCATCTGTTTTACGGTCATGGGCTGCACCCTGGAGTCATTGATTTACTTTGCCAATTAATAAACCTTAAAAAACAATTTAACAAATCAATTGCCCGGAGTGACACTCGCTGCCATTGGCTAACCACCCACCACTAACAATAAAAGAGGTGTCTATGGCAGGTTTCGACAAACGTGTGGCGTCCTACGAGGAGGCCCTGGCCGGACTCGAAGATGGCATGACCGTGATCGCCGGGGGCTTTGGCCTGTGCGGTATTCCGGAAAACCTGATCAACGAGATCAAGCGCAAGGGCACTCGCGACCTGACGGTGGTCTCGAACAACTGCGGGGTTGACGGGTTTGGTCTGGGGGTATTACTGCAAGACCGCCAGGTCAGCAAAGTGATCGCCTCCTACGTGGGTGAAAACGCCCTGTTTGAGAAGCAGTTGCTGGATGGCGAAATCGAAGTGGTACTGACCCCCCAGGGCACTCTTGCCGAGAAGATGCGTGCCGGTGGCGCCGGTATTCCTGCGTTCTTTACCGCTACCGGTGTAGGCACGCCTGTGGCCGACGGCAAGGAAATCCGCGAATTCAAGGGCCGCGCCTACCTGATGGAAGAGTCGATCACCGGCGACTTCGCCATTGTCAAAGGCTGGAAGGCTGACCATTTTGGCAACGTGATCTACCGCCACACCGCGCAAAACTTCAATCCGCTGGCCGCCACCGCGGGCAAGATCACCGTGGTCGAAGTTGAAGAGATCGTCGAGCCCGGCGAGCTGGACCCGACACAGATCCATACCCCTGGCATCTACGTCGACCGGATCATTTGCGGCACGTTCGAGAAACGCATCGAGCAACTCACCGAACGTTCCTGATCCCCTGCCCTCAGCCCTGGCTCCACGGAGAACAATAATGGCTCTTACCCGCGAACAAATGGCCCAGCGCGTCGCCCGCGAAATGCAGGACGGCTTCTATGTGAACCTCGGCATCGGCATTCCGACCCTGGTGGCCAACTACATCCCCGAAGGCATGGAAGTCATGCTGCAATCAGAAAACGGCCTGCTCGGCATGGGTGCATTCCCGCAAAAAGGGCAAGCTGACGCCGACATGATCAATGCCGGCAAACAGACAGTTACTGCCCGCACCGGGGCTTCGATTTTCTCTTCGGCAGAATCCTTCGCCATGATTCGCGGCGGTCACATCGACCTGACCGTGCTCGGCGCCTTTGAAGTGGACGTGCAGGGCAATATCGCCTCCTGGATGATCCCCGGCAAACTGGTCAAGGGCATGGGCGGCGCGATGGACCTGGTGGCAGGGGCCGACAATATCATTGTCACAATGACCCATGCGTCCAAGGACGGCGAGTCGAAACTGCTGTCCCGTTGCAGCCTGCCGTTGACCGGTGCCGGCTGCATCAAGCGGGTTCTGACCGACCTCGCCTACCTGGAAATCGCTGACGGTGCGTTCATCCTCAAGGAGCGTGCCCCCGGGGTCAGCGTGGAAGAAATTGTGCGCAAGACCGCCGGCAAGTTGATCGTGCCCGAGCATGTACCAGAAATGCAGTTCGCCTGACCTGGCTTTTTCAAGGAGCAATGTGATGCAAGAAGTCGTCATTGTCGCGGCCACGCGCACAGCCATAGGCAGTTTTCAGGGGGCCCTGGCCACTATTCCGGCAGTCGAACTGGGCGCCGCGGTAATTCGCCAGTTGCTGGTCAAAACCGGTCTGGACGCTGATCAGGTGGATGAAGTGATTCTCGGCCAGGTGCTGAGCGCCGGTTGCGGGCAAAACCCCGCGCGCCAGGCGTCGATATTCGCCGGCCTGCCCCACAGCGTTCCCGCCATGACCCTGAACAAGCTCTGCGGCTCCGGTCTCAAGGCGGTCCAGCTGGCGGCCCAGGCGATCCGCTGCGGCGATGCAGAGGTCATTATTGCCGGTGGCATGGAGAACATGAGCCTGGCCCCCTACGTGCTGCCTGCTGCCCGCACCGGCTTGCGCATGGGTCATGCCAGGATGATCGACAGCCTGCTCCACGACGGCTTGATGGACGCTTTTAACGACTACCACATGGGCATAACTGCCGAGAATCTGGTGGACAAGTACCAGCTCGGCCGTGAACAGCAGGATGCCTTTGCTGTCGCGTCCCAGCAAAAGGCTTGTGCGGCCATCGAGTGCGGCCGTTTCGCCGACGAGATCACGCCGATCCTGATCCCCCAGCGCAAGGGCGACCCGCTGTCGTTTGCGGTGGACGAGCAACCCCGTCAAGGCATCACTCTGCAGTCCCTTGGCCTGCTCAAGCCGGCGTTCAAGAAAGACGGCAGCGTCACCGCCGGCAACTCTTCGACCATCAATGACGGGGCCGCCGCCGTGATGTTGATGAGTGCCGACAAAGCCAGGGCGCTGGGCCTGCCGGTACTGGCGCGGATCTCGGGCTACGCCGGTGCCGGGGTTGATCCGGCCATCATGGGCATCGGCCCGGTAGCGGCCACCCGGCGCTGTCTGGCCAAGGCTGGCTGGAGCCTCGACCAGCTGGATCTGATCGAAGCCAACGAAGCCTTCGCAGCCCAGGCATTGGCGGTGGGTAAAGAGCTGGAATGGGACATGGACAAGGTCAATGTCAACGGCGGAGCCATTGCTCTGGGCCATCCGATCGGCGCCTCGGGCTGCCGGGTGCTGGTGACCTTGTTGCACGAGATGATCAGGCGCGACGCCAAAAAAGGCCTCGCTACCCTGTGCATCGGTGGTGGTCAGGGAGTGGCCGTGGCCATCGAGCGCGGCTGAAGCGCTTCAGGTTCAAACAGTCAGGGCAAGGACCCACGATATCCGCGCACTGACTGGCAACACCCCGGCGTGACTTCGGTCACGCCGTTTTTTTTGTCTGGATGTCGGGTGCTCTCGAGGCTATCGCGAGGCAAGCTCGCTCCTACGGGGGGGTTACGTTAACGTAAGGGCATCTGGCAGACACATATCAAGGAGCAATGCCCAATGACTACTCAGCTCGGTTGTTCCCTGCAAGACAGCGCGGCCCCTGAAGGGGTTTGTTTCGGCTGCGGCACCAGCAATGTCCACGGCCTGCACGTAAAGAGTTTCTGGCATGAGGACGGGGTGCATGTAATCGCCGAGCACCTGCCGGATGCCAAATATTGCGGCTGGCCGGACCTGGTCTATGGCGGCTTGATTGCGATGCTGGTTGATTGCCATTCGAACTGGACCGCGATGGCTTTTCACTACCGTGCGCAGCAGCGTGAGGTCGACAGCCTGCCGCGTATCAATTGCGTCACCGGCAATCTGGGGATCAAGTTCATCAAACCGACCCCGATGGGTGTGCCCCTGACCTTGCGGGCGAGAGTCGAAGGTGAGGTGGGACGCAAAAGCCGTGTGATCTGCGAGGTCTATGCGGGGGATGTGCTGACGGCGGTCGGTGATTCAATCTTTGTGCGCGTGGATACCGCAGAACTGGCTTCCCAGGCCCATGGCCGCGTGTAGAAGCTCTTCGCTGAAAGGCTCGCGAGCAAGCTCGCTCCTACAACAAGCGAGCTCCTACAACAAGCTCGCTCCTGCAGTTGGACGGGGGGCGGGTTTATCTGGAGAGCTCCCTGATCATTGCCACGGTCAGGTACAGCCGCGGCGCAATGCTGCTCAGTTCGATGTATTCGTCCTCTGCGTGTAAACCTGCACCGACCACGCCCATGGTTTCCAGCACTGCCGGCTTGGCACTGCCCGGCACATAGGCATAACCCGCATCCGTGCCGAAACGCATGGCGATAGGTTCAACCTTCAGACCAATTTCGCCATAGAGCTGTTGCGCCGTTCTGGCCAGGGATTCGGAGCCGGCATTCTTCGCCAACGGCGGCCGGCCCTGGTGCAGGGTGATCGCAGTTTCGGTGTCCGGGATCAATGTGTTCTGCGCAATGCGCTTGGCATCGGCCAGAACCCGGTCGCTCTCGCCCACATCCGAGTAGCGCATGTCGGCCTGGGCGCTCGCCAGGTCGGGGATGATATTGGCCTTGTCGCCGGCCCGGGCCATGGTCCAGTTAACCGTGGTGCCTTTGGCCGGGTCGCCCAGGTCCTTGAGCTGCACGATCTGATGCGCCAGTTCGGTCAGGGCATTGCGACCCTTTTCCGGCGCGGAGCCCGCATGGGAGGACTTGCCCTTGACCTCCATACTGAGCTGGTTGATGCCATTGGTGGCCACGGTCACGGCATCTGTGTCCGGTGGCTCGTAGGAGAATACGTAGTCATGTTTACGGGCAAGTTCGGCAATGATTTTTTTCGACCCGGCAGAGCCCATTTCTTCGTCGGGGTTAAACAGTATGGTCAGGGTGCCGTAGTCCTTGAACTGTTGATCCTGCAACAACTTGACCGCGTGTAGGATCATTGCCACTCCGCCCTTGGCATCGGCGACACCCGGGCCATAGGCACGCTCACCTTCGGTGCGAAACGGCCTTTTGGCCACGGTTCCGGGGCCGAATACGGTGTCGTAATGCACCATCAGCAGGAAGTCTTTATTACCTGTGCCCTTGAAGGTGCCGACGATATTGTCACCTGCCGAAGGACTGGCCGGACTGGTCTCGACCTTGGCCCCCAGAGCCTCCAGGCGCTTGACCAGCAGCGCGCTGACCTGGTCCAGACCCGGCTTGGTCCCGGTCCCGGTATCCACTGCGACCAGGGTTTTCAAGGTGTCCAGATAAGCAGGCTGTTCGGCCCGGGCTTTGGCCAGCAAGGCTTGCGGATCCGTCTCGGCGGCGTTGACGGCGGCACTGACAAGCAGCGCCAGAACGGTGGCTGCGGTGAAGGAAAAGCGGGACAACTGCATAGGTAAGGCCTCGATCCATCATGGGTAATTATTTTTATCAAGTGCACTTTGTAACCCATATGACGCTACAGATGTCAGGTGCTCGCCGACTTTTCCAGTGGGGTCGGGTGGGTCATCGGGAGCACCTTGCGCGTGGGGAAGCTACTGCGCCAGGACTTTGGCGTCCTTGCTGCGTATCTCCTTGATCACCGAATTGACCCGATTGACCAGGACGTAATGCCCGCTGATTTCAACCCACTGCTCGGTATCCGAGGGTTGCGGCAGCCCCTTGGCTTTCCAGTTTTTTATCGCGGCCGTGTCGCGGGTGTATTGGTCCGGTGCCTTGTCGCCGTTGCCATAGCAACTGCTCAGATCCATGGACTGCGCCAGGATTTGCCCCGGTTTGCAGTCACTGGGCTTTTCATCGCCAGCCTGGGCTGCGAAGGGTACTGCG
Source organism: Pseudomonas paraversuta (assembly GCF_904067025.1). Lineage (NCBI taxonomy): Bacteria > Pseudomonadati > Pseudomonadota > Gammaproteobacteria > Pseudomonadales > Pseudomonadaceae > Pseudomonas > Pseudomonas paraversuta. Next base: position 2,549,778 of record NZ_CAJFDA010000001.1, on the reverse strand, counting down.
CACATAAGACCGGCCAGTATTGATGCAGAAATGATGCTGCGCATGTTCACCTCGTTGTGGTTACCGGCCAGACGCCGGTTTGGGGTTATAGCAACGGTGGACAAGTGCAGGACCGCTAACGTTCCCTTTATCAGGCCTGCCGTGGCTTGTGCTTTGCCGGCCCGGGCCCGAGGGTGCGACCGCTGATTACGGATTCCGGGCGTTGGGTGAGCACATCAAAATCGGCCTGCGCTCTGGCGGCATCGTCCTTGTGCTTGATCAAAAACCAGAGCTTTTTCTTGCCCTCTTGCTGTGAACGCACCAGGTTCCAGATGCCTTGCAGCTTGTGGCCTTCGAGCTGGAACTGCAGCTTGCCTTTTTTGAATGACTCGACCGGGTCGCCTATGGGCTTCCACACCCCGTTATCCCAGACAATCACATCCCCTGCCCCATAGTTGCCTTCAGGGATATGCCCCTCGAACGTGGCGTAATCCAGTGGATGGTCCTCCACTTGCACCGCCAGACGCTTGATCCGGGGGTCCAGGCTTGGTCCTTTAGGCACGGCCCAGCTCTTGAGCGTGCCTTCCAGCTCAAGGCGAAAATCGTAGTGCAGGTGGCTTGCGTCATGCTTCTGGATGCAGAACCCATGGCGTTGCGAAGCCTTTTGATCTGCACCGCCGGGCTCCGGCGTGGCTGCAAAATCGCGTTTTTTCTGGTACTCATCCAGCCTGTTGTTCATGACGGATCCTCTTTTTTCGCTGCCAAAATCCTGGTGCGTAATCGGTGGTCGAGCCACGGCCCCGCACGGGCTCCTTCTATTGCCCGGCCGGGGCCGTTTCGAGCATCTTTTCAAGGAACATCGCCAGACCGACTTCTTCTGCCTTGAGGCCCTTGCGCACTCGGGGACGGGGCAGTTCGGCCAGGGCGCCCGCTACATAGCCTTCAAGTACGGCCGGATGGATGTAGCACTTGCGGCAGACTGCCGGAGTGTTGCCCAAATGCCTGGCAACGCTCTTGACCATGTCCACCACATGCCGCCTGGCATCGGCCTGCGGTTGCCATTGCAGTTCGCGCAACACCGATAACGCCATGGCGCTGCCGGCCCAGGTGCGGTAGTCCTTGGCCGTGAAGTCCGCGCCGGTGAGGCTGTGCAGGCAGGCATTGATGTCGGAAGAACTGACAGTGTGGCGCTCGCCATTTTCGTCCAGGTACTGGAACAGGTTTTGCCCCGGAATCTCCAGACAACGCTTGATGATCCGCGCCACACGCCGGTCCTTCACGGAGATGTTGTGCTCTACCCCGCTTTTGCCGCGGAAACGGAAATTGATGGTACTGCCGCTCACCTCCACATGCCGGCTGCGCAAGGTGGTCAGGCCGTAGGAACGGTTGTCCCTGGCATATTGGCTGTTGCCGACCCGGATCAGGGTCGCATCGAGCAAAGTCAGTACCGTGGCCATGACTTTTTCGCGGCTGAAACCGGGGGCCGCCAGCAGGCTGTCCAGATGCCGGCGCAGTTTCGGCAAGGCCAGGCCAAAGTCCCGCAGCCGGGAGTATTTATCGGCATCGCGCACTTCCCGCCAGCGAACGTGATAGCGGTATTGTTTGCGGCCCCGGGCATCACGGCCGGTGGCCTGCATATGGCCGCGCGGGTCAGCGCAGATCCAGACATCGGTATAGGCCGGCGGAACGGCCAGGGCGTTAATCCGCTGAACTTCCCCGGGATCGCTGATGCGCTGCCCGTGCGGGTCAAAGTAGGCAAACTTGCCGCGCAGTTTCTTGCGCGTGATACCTGGCTGCGTGTCATCGACATAGTGCAGGTCTGGGGGCAACAGGTCGGACATGGCGCTCATCCTGTACGGGGATTCATGGCCCCTTCAAACCATTGACCGCAGCGGTTGACGTACGTGCCGAGGATTTGCCCGGAGTTTTTTTCAGGGGGTGGTGGACGCACCCGGCCTTACAGGATCTCGTTCAGCAGGTTGAACACCGTGAGTTTTACCGCACTGTCCAGGTCCACCCAGGCCAGGCCGGTGGTTGCCCGATAGCTGCCCAGCTCCAGTGGCCTGGCGATGACATTGGCCGGTAATGCTCGTCCGGCATTGGCCGGGAGCAGGCCAATGCCGAGCCCGGCGCAGACCAGTGCCAGCATGGTGGTGAACTCCCCGAGTTCCGAAGCTATTTGCAACTGCAGGCCATGACTGTTGAGCGATTGCATCAGTTCATCGTAGAACCCCGGCGCGTAGCGTCTGGCCAGGACCAATACCGATACCCCGGCAAGTGCGGCCGCCGGCACCTTGTCGTACGCGGCCAGCGGGTGATCGGCGGGCAGTGCCAGGATAAAGCTCTCCTGCAGCACCTCGCGGGTGTGGATCCCGGGGATCGCGGCGGGCAAGCGCATCAGCCCGAAATCCAGCTGGCCGTTTTTCAATGCAGTGGCCTGATCCGGCCCCGGCATATCCTTGAGTTCAAGTTCAACCCGCGGCAACCGTGCATGCAGTGCCCGCACCAGTGCCGGCAACAGTTGCGGCAGCACCGAGGACACAAAACCAAAGCGCACCCGGCCGATCTCGCCGCGCCCCGAAGCCCTGGCCACATCCGCCGCATGGGCGGCCTGATGCAGCGTGGCCCGGGCCTCGGGCAAAAACACCGCCCCCACCTGGGTGAGCATGACCGAATGCCGGTTGCGCTCGAACAGGCGCACACCCAGTTCCTCTTCAAGCATCTTGATTTGCATGCTCAGGGCCGGTTGCACGATGGATAGACGCTGCGCCGCACGGCCGAAATGCAGCTCTTCGGCCAGGGTCACAAATGATCTGAGATGTTTGATTTCCAATTGGGTGCTCCGCTGAAAAGGGTTTCTGGGGGCACTGATCAAAATAGCTGATCACCAGATCATCAATGACGATTGGACGCTACCCCCGGCCTGGGGTGAAGTAGCAACCGGGCCCTCGAACATAATAAACGGCCCGGGAGAACAGCATGTCATTCAATCTCGCGAGCTTTGGGCTCAATGGCCGCAGGGCCCTGATCACCGGTTCCGGCAAAGGCATCGGCCTGGCGCTGGCCCGGGGCCTGGGCGCTGCCGGGGCAACGGTGGTGATCAATGATCGCAATATGGACAAAGCCCGCCGGGTTGCCAGTCAATTAATCGACGAAGGTCTCAACGCCGAGTTCGCGGTATTCGACGTCACCGATCGGGCGCAACTGTTCGAGGCAATCAACACCTTTGAGGCCGAGACCGGGCCCATCGATATTCTGCTCAACAACGCCGGCGTCCAGCGCCGTGCGCCACTGGAAGACTTTACTGCCCAGGACTGGCATGAGCTGATGCGGGTCAATCTGGACGGTGTGTTCCATGTGTCCCAGGCGGTTGCACGGCACATGATTGGCCGTGGTCGCGGCAAGATCATCAACATCTGTTCGGTGCAAAGCGAACTGGCCCGGCCGACTATCGCGCCCTATGCCGCGTCCAAAGGTGCCGTGAAAATGCTCACCAAAGGCATGTGCGCCGAGTGGGCGCGCCACGGGATTCAGGCCAATGGCCTGGCCCCCGGGTACTTTGCCACCGAGATGAACCGGGCGCTGGTGGATGACCAGCAATTCTCCGAGTGGCTGTGCAAACGCACGCCCGCAGGGCGCTGGGGCCAGGTCGAGGAGTTGTGCGGTGCCGCGGTATTTCTGGCTTCGCCGGCTTCGGATTTCATCAACGGACAAACCCTGTTTGTGGATGGTGGCCTGACCAGCGTCGTGTAAACCAATACCGTCGCAGCCGGGGTTATTGGGAATCTTTCCCATAGGGATGACATCACAACTAGAAATGTTATAAGGTAACCACTCCTTATACCCTCCCCTTGTCTGTGATCCCTTGATGACCACCCCAGTCCAAGCTCCACCCTCAAGTCAGCGCCTGTTGTCCATCGATGCCCTCAGGGGTCTGGTGATTCTGTTGATGCTGCTGGACCACGTGCGCGAAACGTTTTTCTTGCACCGCCAGGTAGCCGACCCGATGAACATCGACAGTACCGAGCCGGTGCTGTTTCTCAGCCGTACCCTTGCCCACCTGTGTGCCCCGGTGTTTGTCTTGCTCACCGGCCTTTCGGCGTATCTGTATGGCGAGAAATATCAGGGCAAGCGCGACGTTTCGGTCTTTCTGTTTAAACGCGGGCTGTTTCTGGTGCTACTGGAGTTGACCCTGGTGAACTTCGCCTGGACCTTCCAGTTCCCGCCTTCGGTGATATACCTGCAGGTGATCTGGGCCATCGGCCTGAGCATGCTCGCTCTGGCGGCGCTGGTGTGGTTGCCGCGGCCCGTCCTGCTATTGCTGGCCCTTGGCATCATCGGTGGGCACAACCTGCTGGACAGCCTGCACTTCGCTGCCGATTCGACGCTGCATGTGCCTTGGGCGATTTTGCATGACCGCGGCTGGATAGAGTTTTCCGACACCTTGCGCCTGCGCACTTCCTATCCGGTGTTGCCATGGATCGGGGTGATTGCCCTGGGCTACTGCGTGGGGCCCTGGTTCGCCCGCACTGCTTCGGCTGCCGAGCGCCAGCGCTACCTGTTGCTGGCAGGTGCAGGGGCACTGCTGGGTTTTGTCGCACTGCGCCTGTTCAACGGTTACGGCGAGGCGCACTGGGTGGCCCATGGCACTCACCTGCAGACTCTGATGAGCTTTTTCAACATCACCAAGTACCCGCCTTCGCTGCTGTTCCTGACCCTGACCCTGGGCGTCGGACTGTTGCTGTTACTGGCCTTCGAGCGGGTTCAACAGAGCAAATGGATCGCCATGCTGGCGGTGTTTGGCGCGGCGCCGATGTTTTTCTATCTGCTGCATCTGTATGTGCTCAAAGTGCTCTATCTGCTCAGTGCTGGCCTGCTCGGCCTGAATCAGGGCAACTACTTCGGTTTCGACGGCATGGGCTCGGTGTGGCTGACGGCGATGTTGCTGGCAATTGCGCTTTACCTGCCGGTGCGCTGGTTTGCCGGGTTAAAGGCCCGTCGTCGCGACATTAGCCTGCTGAAGTATTTCTGAATCCTTTTCGAGCAGACAGCGCAGCGCCCGCAGGCTACTTTAGCGGGCTTCTGACCCTGCGACTGCGTTACTCCTCAAAGCCTATATGGATAGCCCGACATGCGTATTTCATCCCTGAGCCTGTTGCTCAGTGCGGCCCTGCTCTGCTCATCGGCACTGGCGCAAACCCATGAAGTGAAGATGCTTACCCGCAGTGCTACTGCGGGCATGGTGTTCGAGCCGGATTATTTGCACATAGCTCCCGGCGATACGGTTAAATTCGTTGCCACCCAAACCGGTCATAACGCCGCCACTTTGCCCGGACTGTTGCCCGAAGGCGCGCAACCCTTCGCTGGCAAGATCAATCAGCAAATCGAGCAAACCTTCACTGTGCCTGGGCTCTACGGTATTCAATGCGTTCCCCACCTGGCCATGGGCATGGTGATGCTGATTCAGGTCGGTGAGGCCGGGCCGCAGCCTGCGGTACTGCCTGCAACGCTACCGGCCAGGGCCCTTGAGCGTTTACATGTGGCCCTGCAAAAACTGCAGGCCGGGCAGTGAGCAAAGTCCGCTCGCGATCTGCGATGCTGCTGGCCCTCGCCAGCCCCATGGCCCTCGCCGACCCGGGCGCCCAGGATCGGTCCGCGGGCCTGGTCGAAGACAGCACCTGGAGCCTGGTCAACCGCACGGTTTACGACAGCCGCGAGTATCGCCACGGCGCACGCAACAGCGGAGCGCGCAATGCCTATAAACCGCGCGCCGAACGCAATGGTTATGCCGAGGAATGGGCCTACGGATTGATGGGCACGTTGCAATCAGGGTTCACCCAGGGCCTGATCGGGGTCGGGGTGGATGCCCACGCCTATCTGGGGGTCAAACTGGACAGCGGTGGTGGCCGCGCTGGCAAGGCGCGCCTGTTGGGGCTGGATAACGACGGCTACCCCAAGGACAACTTCGGCCGGGGCGGCGCGGCGATAAAGCTGCGCATGTCGGACACCGTGCTGTCCTGGGGCGAACAACGGGTCAAAACCCCGGTGTTCAGTTCCTCCGACAGCCGCCTGCTGCCGGAAACCGCCACCGGGGTGTTTCTCACCAGCAATGAATTCACTGCCCTGAAGATGGTCGGCGGGCATTTCACCGGGAGCACCGACCGTAACGCCAGCAGTCACGATCAAGGCTTTGTGGTCAATTACTCCAACGGGCCCAAAGGCGATGCCTTCGACCTGGCCGGGGTGGTCTATACGCCGAGTAAAAATCTCAGTGCCAGCATTTACAGCTCGCGCTACGAGGACACCTGGAACCAACAGTACCTGGGCGCCCTGTACAGCCAGGCGATTGATGACAACCGCTCGCTGACCTACAACTTCAACCTGTATCGCACCACCGATGAAGGCAAGGCACTGTCGGGCAATATCGACAACACCACCTGGAGCCTGATGGGCACCTACGCTCAAGGCCCCCACAGTTTCAGCCTGGGTTATCAGAAGGTGCATGGCGATACGCCGTTCGACTATGTGACGCGGGGTGCGATTTTTCTCACCAACGCCGTACAACTGTCTGACTTCAACGCGCCGAATGAACAATCGTGGCAGGCCCGCTACGACCTGGGGATGACGCCGTGGGGCATGCCCGGCCTGGTGTTCAGCGCGGCGTATGTGCGTGGCAGCCAGATCGACGGCAGTCATGCCGACCCCCGCGGCGGTTATGCGTATCTGGGTTACGGCAAGGGCGGCAAGCACTGGGAGCGGGATCTGGAAGCGCGTTATGTGATCCAGAGCGGTACCGCCAAGGGCACCATCCTGTCACTGCGCCATAACGTGCATCGGGGCAATACGGCCCAGGCCGAACTGGATACCGATCAAGTCCGGCTGGCCGTTGAATACCCCCTGACCGGGCGTTTTTAACCGCCGGGCGGCACTGACGCCGGGCGACTGGATGTAGGAGCGAGCTTGTCTCGCGAGCCCTTCAACGCAGCAATGAAGAGCTCGCGAGGCAAGCTCGCTCCTACAGAATATGGGGTGTTGCTTGCAGATCCTGTGGGCGCCATCGCGAGACAAGCTCGCTCCTACAGGGGGTTAGTGTTGCATGGCGCCGTGGTCATGCATGTCCATCTGCATGCTGTTCAGGGCGCGGGCCTTGGCCGTGATTTCAATGGCTTCCTTGACCCCTTTGCTGTCTTCGACGATCAGGGTCAGCGGCACGTTGTCGCCTTCTTTGATCTGGCCCTTCAGGTCCATCAGCATCACGTGATAGCCCTCTGGATCAATGGCGACGGTCTTGCCGGCCGGCAATGCCACCGATGGCACTTGCTGCATGCTCATCACGTCATTTTTCATCGTCGACTCATGGATCTGCACCGTTTTGGCAACCGGGGATTTGACTTCGACCAGCTTGCTGTCGGTACTCGCGGTGATGTGCATGAAGGCACCGCTCGAGGGCTGGCCGGCAACGGTCGCGCGGACCCAGGCATCATCGACCACGGTTTGCGCGGAAACATGCAGGCTCATGCCCAGCAGGGACAGCAACAGATACTTGACGGGTTTCATATAAGTGGCTCGTTCAAAGGTGCGTGAAATCAGCAGACTGACATGACGGTGAGCAGGTCTTCGGTGCACTGCTTGGCCGACAGCGAAGGTGACAGGCCCATGCGCAGCACGCCACGGGAGTCGAAGACGAAACTGGTGCCGGTGTGCGAAATGGTATAGGAGTCGCCGGTAGGGATTTTCTCGTAAAAAACCTTGAATTCCTTAGCCGTGGCCGCTGTTTCTTCCAGCGTCCCGGACAGCGCGATAAACGTCGGATCGAAGGCTTTGACATAGGCATCGAGCATGGCGGGCTTGTCGCGCTCCGGATCGAGGGTGATAAACACCACCTGCAACCGGTCACCGTCCGGGCCCATCAGCTTCTTGGCCTGGGCAGCACGGGCCAGCGCGGTCGGGCACACGGCCGGGCACTGGGTGAAACCGAAGAAAATCATCGGCATCATGCCGCGGAAACTGCCCAGCATCATTTCGTTGCCTTCGGCATCACGCAACTTGAACTTGCGCCCCATGATTTCATTGCTCAGGTCTTTTGCGTACTTGTATGACAAACCGCTGCCCATGTCGCAGCCGGCAAGCAAACCGAGACTGAGCACGCCAAGTCCTGCAACGACATGGCGGCGAGTCAGTAATTCGTTCATGTATGAGGTTCCTTTAAGCGGCTTTTACTACAAACAAAAGCCTTCACCCTGCGCAGTACGCAACAGGGGTGTACGTCGCCCGGGCCATTGGCTCAAGTACGCACGATTGCTGTGGGGTAGACGCGTTTCATGGGTGCGCAATTTAACACTCTCACCTGCTGCCCGCACGGCCGGACAGCCCCCCGGTAGTGGCCCTGTCTGCTTGCAGGCAGCCAAACCGGGCGGTAACGGCGCAGGCCTGCGACAAATCGCCTCAGGCCCGATTTGTCGGGCCCTGGAGCACATTTGCGCTTGATTAAATACGTGATTGCGATTAACCGCAGAGGTCAACCGTAATTGGTAGCGAATAGGTTTCAGCGTGTAAGCAAATTGCCGCCCTCAAACAGCAGGTACGGCATTTTTTTCACATTGGCTTCACCCCGCCGCCACCCGCCAGCCCTTAGCCTGTTCCGGTTTGAATCAGCCGGTTGAACTGCGCGTCAGGCAGCTATTATCAGGCGGTTATCAGTCAGCCTGATAACGGTGAGCGTTTGCTGCATCGGCGCGCCGAAGGCAGCATCGCCTATATCCCGGGCCTGCCTTGAGGGCGACTGGCGGGCAGCAATGCTCCGCCAGCAATTGACGATCTACAGGATCCTGTAGAGCAAACGTTCAATCCGGACCCGGCTGACCCGGCGCAGAAACTTGGCCACGGCCGGCGGGTACTCGGCCATGGATTCCAGGATCTTGTAGCTCTCTATGCGTCGGGTGTTGGCAAAAATCGCCGCCAGCTCCTTGCTTCGCGGCTCCAGCAGTTCGCGGCGCGGGTCATCGATCAACAGGCCGTTTTCCAGGTCCAGACGGAAGGCTCGGGGGTTCAGATTGTTGCCGGTGAGCAAGGTGTAGCGGTCATCAACCCACAGCCCCTTGAGGTGAAAGCTGTTGTCGCCATCACGCCACAGGTGCAGGTTGAGCAAGCCGCTATCGATCATGGACTGATGTTTTTTGGCAAACCGGCGCAGGCTCATCTCATATAAATAAGGCAATGCCGCGATGACCTTGAACGGCTCGCTCGGCGGGATGTAGAAGTCGTTGGCGGTCTTGTCACCGACCACGATATCAATTTTCACCCCTCGTTCGAGGGCCCGATTGATCTCCCGGGTCACGGGTAGCGGCAGGTTGAAATAGGGCGTGCAAATAGTCAGTTGCTGCTGACTGCTGGCAATCAGCTCACAGATCACCCGGCTCAGGGGATTGTTCTTGCCGACCCCCAGCAGCGGACTGACCGACAGGCCAAAGTGACCGCTGACCCCGGCGCTGGTGTCGTAGCTGGCTTTTTTCAGGTGGCTGCGAAAATCGCCAATGGCACTGCGCAGGCTGCGGGTTGAAGGCAATGATGGCAGGTCCAGGCGATGCACGGCCCTGGTCTGAATCAGGTCCTGTTCAATGAAGTGCTGCATGGAGTCTGCCAGCTGCTTGTTGTGCAGCAGGTGATAGCGGTCGAACCGGTACTTGTCGAACTTGTGCAGGTAGACATTGTTCAGACTGGCGCCGCTGTAAATCACACAGTCGTCAACGATAAAGCCCTTGAGGTGCAGTACCCCGAACAGCTCCCGGGTTTGCACCGGCACCCCGTAAATCGGCACGTGGCTGGCATGGGCAGCGGTTTGCGCCTGATACCAGGCGGCATTGCCGGGCTGCTTGCCGGCGCCGATCAGTCCGCGCTGGGCGCGCAGCCAGTCCACCAGTACCACGATTTCAAGCTCGGGACGGGCGGCTTTGGCTGCGTGCAGGGCATCGAGAATTTCCTGTCCGGCCTCGTCCTGTTGCAGGTACAAAGCCACCAGCGTGATGCGCTGGCGTGCACCCGCGATCTGCTCCAGCAGGCACCGACGAAAGTCAGCCGCGCCGGGCAAGATGCTCAAGGCATCGGCGGATATCGGGAAGCTGCGTAGCTTGGGCAGCAAAGAGCGTTTGAAGAGCGACGGCATAGGGCTCGCTAAGGGTCGAATGCGAAGAGCCACGAAGCTTACACGATCGTGCCCCGAAGCCATACCGGCCATGGCAAACCGCCTGGTTGCCGGTAGTCGCTGACGAGGCTCGAAGGCTGCGATTAGGTTCGCAGGACCTTGCTTGACGGCCACACAGAAAACCTGTGGCGGTATCAAAAAGCACCTGCGGTGTCACAACCAGAAAGCTCGCAGCCTTCGAATCTCGTCAGCGACTACACAGGTCGGTCAATCAAGACGGGTGCGGGTTAATACGGGCCCGGTTTCAGGCTCAACAGGCGGGCAATGTCCCGCGCCCGGTCGGTGAGCAATTGCTCGGCCCGGGCACAGGCGTCTTCCAGGCTCATCGGGCCGCTGGTGATGGCAAATGCGGCATTGACCCCGTGCTCGTACATGGCCTGGTAGCCCTCGCCCAGAGTGCCGGCCAGTACCACCACCGGTACACCCTGAGCCCGGGCGATGCGCGCTACCCCGAAAGGGGTTTTGCCGCGCAGGGTTTGCGCATCAAAACGGCCTTCTCCGGTGATCACCAGATCAGCGCCCTGCACCGCTTCGGCCAGGCCCACCAGTTCGGCCACCACTTCAACTCCGGCGCGAAACTGCGCGGCGAAAAAAGCCTTGGCGGCAAAGCCGAGACCGCCTGCAGCCCCCGAACCGGGCTCCTGGCGAACATCCCTTGGCAAGACCCGGGCGCAGTGATCGGCGAAATGCCCCAGGGCCTTGTCCAGTAGCTGGACCTGCTCAGGGGACGCGCCTTTTTGCGGGCCGAATACGGCCGATGCCCCGTGTTCGCCACACAGGGGGTTATTGACGTCTGCGGCAATCTCGAAGCGCACCTGGGCCAGGCGCGGATCAAGGCCTGCAAGGTTGATACGGGCGAGTCCGGCCAGGGCCAGGCCGCCGTGTGCCAGGGGCTGGCCCTGCTCGTCGAACAGCCCCAGGCCCAAGGCTTGCAACGCACCGGCGCCGGCATCGTTGGTGGCGCTGCCGCCGATGGCGAGGATGATGCGCCGGGCGCCCGCATCCAGGGCCGCCCCGATCAGTTGGCCGGTGCCGAAGGTGCTGCTGATGCACGCATCGCGCTGTCCCGGTGTCAGCAGTTGCAAGCCGCTGGCTTCGGCCATTTCAATGATTGCCGTGTGGCTGTCCGGCAGCCAGCCCCAGTGGGCCTCGACCGCTGCGCCCAACGGGCCTTGCACCTGGTTGCGGCGCAACTGGCCATTGCCTGCGGCCACGATCGCCTCCACGGTGCCTTCTCCGCCATCGGCCATGGGACACTGGATCAACTGTGCCTGTGGCAATACCTGGGCGAAACCGGCAGCAATGGCAGCAGCGACTTTTTCAGCGCTCAGGCTGTCTTTGAACGAGTCGGGGGCAATCACGATTTTCATGGGGCGCATCTCCAGTTCTTATGGCATCCATGCTGCCAGCAACTGACTGCAAACACGCCAGTCTGGTGCACAAGCAATAACGGCCTTTGTTGTTCATTTTTACAAGACGCGGCTGACCCTACAGATTCTGGGGCAGCAGTTGCACGCCCAGGTACAGGGCCAGCATGCCGTTCAGACTCAACGGGTCGACACCGCTCAGTTCGGCGATGCGCTCCATGCGATAGCGCAGGCTGTTGCGGTGAATGCCAAGGGCATCGGCGCACGCCTGGCTCTGGCCATCGTGCTCACACCAGCTGCGCAAGGTCGCGATCAACTGGCCGTTGCCGTCTTTGGCCACCACTTTGTGCAGCGGGCCAAGCAATTCTTCAAGGGCATCGTCATTGCGGTGACGCCACAGCATGACCGGCAGGCGATAGCGATTGAGGCTAAGCAGTCGCGTCTGCGGCAATACATCGCGACCGTAGGCCAACAGGTCGCCGACCCGACGATAACAACGGCGCAAGCCATTGAGAGCATCGGCCTGCCCTCCTGCGGCTATGCGCAAAACCTTCCAGCCCTGTGCGTCGAGCTTTTCCAGCAGGCGCAGGTCATCCAGCGCCGCCGTTGCCGGGCGGCACCACAGCAGTGAGCCGGTGGCCGGGCTCACGCACCAGCTGTCGGGGAAGCGCGATTGCAACCAGGCACTCAAGGCCTCGGCGCTTTGCCCGCTGCCCAGTTCAAACAGGTACGGAATGCGCGATAACTGTGGCTTTAGCCCCAATTGCCGGGCCTCATCGATCAAGCGCGCGGAATCGCCGCCTTCACTGAGCAGCAAGGCCACCAGATCATCACAGCGCTGGCGTCGCCATTGTTGTTCGGCTTGCTGAAAGCGCTGGCCCACCAGCATCTCGGCGGTCATGCGCACCAGTTCGGCGTAGGTGCGCAGCAATTGCGGATCGCCGGTGAGGCCCAGAACGCCGATCAGGCGCTGATCGAGCAACAGCGGCAGGTTGATCCCCGGTTGTACCCCCTTGAGGCACTTGGCGGTTTGTTCGTCGATCTCCACCACCCGTCCATTGGCCAGCACCAACTGCGCCCCTTCGTGCCGGGTATTGATACGCTCAGGCTCGCCACTGCCAAGGATCAGGCCCTGGCTGTCCATGACATTTACGTTGTACGGCAAGATGGCCATCGCACGATCCACGATGTCCTGTGCCAAATCATGATCCAGTTCGAACATAGGGTGAAAATCCTTGTAGGCATTTGTTCACGGGCACAGGTGGCGCGGATAAAACCTGTGCAGGGGCACAAAGACAGCAGCGTTGGGGTGGCCGAGACTCAATACGCGATCAACGTTAACCTCGGATCGTGAAAAATCATAATAAAGAGAGACATAAGATGTCACAGAGCGCCGCCGCATCGCTGATCAGCGATGACGATAAAAACGCCATCTACAAACGCATCACCCTGCGTTTGATCCCCTTCATCTTCATTTGCTACCTGTTTAACTACCTGGACCGGGTAAACGTTGGCTTCGCCAAATTACAGATGCTCGACGCGCTGAAGTTCAGCGAGACGGTATACGGCCTTGGCGCCGGGATTTTCTTTATCGGCTACGTGCTGTGCGGCGTGCCGAGCAACCTGGCCCTCAGCAGATTCGGGCCACGGCGCTGGATCGCCGTAATGATGATCGGTTGGGGCCTGCTGTCGACCTGCCTGATGTTTGTCACCACCCCTGCCGGGTTTTATACCCTGCGTTTTTTCACCGGCGCGGCTGAAGCGGGGTTCTTTCCCGGGGTGGTGCTGTATCTCTCGCAGTGGTTCCCGACCTTCCGCCGCGGCCGGATCATGGCGTTGTTCATGTGTGCCATTCCGGTTTCGGGCCTGATTGGCGGCCCTTTCTCCGGCTGGATCCTTAGCCACTTTGCCGCGGGCCAGGGCGGTCTCGCCGGCTGGCAGTGGATGTTCCTGCTGCAAGGGGTGCCGACGGTTGTGCTGGGCGCACTGGCGATTTTCTTGCTCAGTGACAGTTTTGCCAACGCCAGATGGCTCGGTGCAAAAGAGCGCGCAGTGCTGGAAGCGGACCATGCCCTGGACGCCCTGAACAAACCTGCAACCACCTCCGACTCATTGCTCGCAGTATTCAAGAACCCGGCCATCTGGGCGTTCGGTCTGATTTACTTCTGCATCCAGAGCGGCGTATACGCGATCAACTTCTGGCTGCCGTCGATCATCAAGAACATGGGCTTCAGCGATACCCTGGTGATCGGCTGGATCAGCGCTATCCCCTACTTGCTGGCGGCTGTGTTCATGTTGCTGGTGGGCCGTTCTGCGGACTTGCGCAAAGAGCGCCGCTGGCATCTGGTGGTGCCTATGTTGATGGGTGCACTGGGCCTGGTGATTGCCGTCAATTTTGCAGCCCAGCCGGTGATCGCCATTCTGGGGCTGACCATCGCCACCATGGGTGCCCTGACCGGTTTGCCAATGTTCTGGCCGGTGCCGACCGCCATGCTCAGTGTCGGTGCGGCAGCGGGCGGCCTGGCGCTGATCAACTCGATGGGGCAGATGGCCGGGTTTCTCAGCCCGTACCTGGTGGGCTTTGTCAAAGACGCCACGGGCTCCACCGACGTAGCCCTGTACCTGTTGGCGGCAGTCATTGTGGGCGGCAGCCTTTTGGCACTGCGCATGACCCGCGGCATGACTCAGGCATAAACCCCCTTGGCCTCTGCAGGAGCGAGTTCGCTCCTGCAGAGGCCAATGTGAGCAAGCCATTTGCCCTTCGGCCCGCTGAGCCTCAAGCTATGCACCTCCAATAATCAGAATGTGCGTTTCAACGAGGCTGTTGTGTCCAAAGGTATTGTCTTATCAGTTCTGGCATCGAGCCTGTTCGGTGTCATGTATTACTTCACGTCCCTGCTCTGGCCCTTGAGCGGCGCCGAAATCTTCGGCTGGCGAATGCTCCTGACCCTGCCCTGCATGACTCTGTTCATGTGCTTTTCCGGTGACTGGCGGCTGGTTCCGGTGATCGTCTCGCGGCTGCGTCAGCAACCCCGGCTGTGGGCAGTGCTGGTGGCGTCCAGCGCACTGGTGGGGGTGCAGTTGTGGCTGTTTCTGTGGGCACCGCTTAACGGCCATAGCCTCGACGTCTCGCTGGGCTACTTCCTGTTGCCTCTAACCATGCTTCTTACCGGGCGCCTGGTCTATGGCGAGCAGTTATCGCATTTGCAGAAAATCGCTGCGGCTCTGGCCACCCTCGGGGTCGCCAACGAGGTGTACCGGGTCGGCGGATTTTCCTGGACCACCCTGGTGGTTGCTATCGGTTACCCGCTGTACTTCGTATTGCGCAAACGCGCAGCCACGGACAACCTCGGTGGCCTGTGGGTCGATATGCTGTTGTTGGTGCCGGTGGCCTGGTGGTTTGTGCAGAGCGGTGAGCAAGGATTCGCTGTGGCCAGCCATCGCCCGGCGCTGTATGCGCTTATTCCGCTGCTGGGGGGCATCAGCGCCCTGGCATTGATCAGCTACATTCTGGCCAGTCGCATGCTGGCATTCAGCTTGTTTGGCTTGCTCAGCTATGTAGAGCCGGTATTGCTGGTGATTGTCGCGCTGCTGCTGGGGGAAAGTATCAGCGCCGGACAATGGCTGACCTATTTGCCAATCTGGCTGGCGGTTGTGGTTCTGATGTTTGAAGGCTTCAAGCATCTGGTGCGCCAACGTCGCTCGGTGTGAGGTCCGGGGGCCAGGCATGCGGGGCCTGAAAGAGCTCGCAGCCTCGTGCCCCGGCAGCTACTGCCCGGTGGCGGCAGACCGTTTATCTTTTTTTTCAGAAGCACGAACGCTCGTTTAAAACGACTTTGGCCCAGTATTTGCTTGGCGTTTTGTCTCTTGAGCGCACTCAACAAGAATCAGTCCCAAGTAGTTGGTTTAAAAGACATTTGCCAACGACCCTGAACAGCCTCAAGCTATGTTCCCACTCAAACGAGTAACGTTGTAGATCCATTGAGGTTGTTGTGTCTAAAGGCATTTTTCTATCGATTTTGGCTTCCTGCTTGTTCGGCGTCCTGTACTACTTCACTTCTCTTCTTTGGCCCCTTGATGGTCAGGAAATCTTCGGCTGGCGAATACTCATATCGCTGCCATTCATGACACTCTTTATCTGCCTCTCCGGCGACTGGAAATGGGTTCCCATCATTTTCAAGCGCTTAAGCGATAAACCTCTACTGATTCCTTGCGTATTGCTCACCAGCTTCCTGGTCGGCCTACAGCTGTGGATGTTCATGTGGGGGCCGCTGAACGGGCACGGTCTGGATGTGTCACTGGGATATTTCCTGCTGCCCCTGACGATGATCCTCACCGGTCGCATCGTCTACGGTGAACACCTGTCGCACCTGCAGAAAATAGCCACGGCCCTGGCTGTTATCGGCGTTGCCAACGAGTTGTACCGCACCGGCGGTTTCTCCTGGACGACCCTTGTGGTCGCCATCGGTTACCCGATGTACTTCGTACTGCGCAAAAAAATCGGTATCGACAACCTCGGCGGTCTGTGGCTGGACATGCTGTTGATGGTCCCGGTTTCGCTATGGTTCGTGATGGCAGGCCCCCATGTAGATCTGGGCGCCCAGCGCGAGGCCCTGTATGCACTGGTGCCGCTGATGGGGATTATCAGTGCCGCCGCAGGCTTTGCTTACATTCTGGCCAGTCGCCTGTTGCCGTTCAGCCTGTTTGGCCTGCTCAGCTATGTCGAGCCGGTGCTGCTGGTAGCCGTGGCCCTGTTGCTCGGTGACAGTCTTGAAGAGGGTCAGTGGCTGACCTATGGTCCGATCTGGCTCGCGGTGGTGGTGCTGATCATCGAAGGCCTCAAGCATGTGAGCCGCCAGCGCCGCTCTATCTGAGCCGCGCTAACCGGGCAACCATAATTTGAAGCGGGCACCACCCAAGGGTGATTGCTCCACGCTCAAACTGCCGCCCTGGGCTTCCAGGGCGCGTCGACTGATTGCCAGCCCCAGACCAAAACCTCCCGTTGCCCGATCCCGACTGCGGTCCAGACGATAGAACGGCTCGAAAATCCGTTCGCGTTCGGGCTCCGGTATGCCGATGCCATCGTCGTCGACCCATAGTTCGCAGCCCTGTGGCGTTACGTTTACGCCCACCTGAATTCGGCGATCACAGTAGCGCATGGCATTGCGCAACAGGTTTTGCAGGGCCCGGGCCGTGAGGCGCGGGTCAAGGGCAAAGCGCTGTTGAGTCCCGTGCAGGCGCACATCCAGCACTATGTCGGGGGTCTCCAGCTCTTCATCAAAACTGCCGAGGATGCTGTCGATAAATTCGTCCAGCGATACCTCGACCCGCTCCGGAGCCAGCCGGGGATTCTGCAGGCGACTGAAAGACAACAGCTCCAGTACCAGCTCATCCAGTTCACGAATGTGTCCGACCAGTAATTGCAGGCGTTCGCGGCTGGCCTCGGGCAGGTCGTCGCACAGCACCAAGGCCAGACCGAAGTCCAGTCGCGTCAGGGGTGTACGCAACTCATGGGAAACAGCGTTCAGCAGGTCGCGCTGCTGATTGAGCAGGCTTTCAACGTCCTGGGCCATGGTGTCAAACACCGTGGCCAGGGCATAAATGTTTGAACGCGGTGAAATTTGCGTGCGCTCGCTCAACTGTCCCTGGCCAATGCGCGCCGCGGTGTGTTTCAGACGCTCCAGGTCGCGCCAGTGCGGACGCATCCAGAGCAGCAAGCCGCCGAGCAAGGCAGCGCCGATCAAGACATTGATACCCCAGTACAACAGATTCATTTCCAGCGGATCAGGGGGCATCACCCACTCGATGGCCTGCTCCCGGTTCAGTGGCGAGACCACCAGGGTGCGCCAGCCCCAGTCGCCGATGCGTATCACGCCCTGCCCTTGCTGCAGCTGGTGTTGCTCCTTGGGGGTGAACTTGGGGTCGTTGATGGGCAGCAAGTTGACGCGTATGGGTTTGAACTGGGCGTCCAGATCCCGGGCAAGGTCCGGCCACTGCCCGACGGGGAGTTGCTGAAACTGTTTGACCAGCAGGGTCTGCATGCCCCGCGACATATCGGCGTTGTAGCTGACGAAACGCTCATGGAACAGCGTCACCACCAGTTCAGGCACGGCATAGATGGCAGCAGCAAAGGTAACCGTCGTCACCAGATACAAACGAAGCAGGAGCTTGAACATGGGCTCAACATTCCCACTCGGAGCGGCTGAACAGGTAGCCCTTGCCCCATACGGTCTTGATCTTGCGCGCTTCGCCGGCGCAGTCGTCGAACTTGCGCCGCAACTTGGAGATGGCCACGTCCACCGAGCGGTCGGTGCCATTGAACTCGATACCGCGCAAACGCTGGAGGATTTGATCGCGACTCAACACTTCTCCCGCATGCCGGGCCAGTACCACCAGCAGGTTGTATTCGCCGCTGGACAATTCAATGCCCTGTTCGCGCCAGGTCACGGTACGTTCCGACAGGTCGATGCAGAGGTTGCCGATAATGATCCGGTCACTGGCCACATGGGGTTCGACCAGGCTGCTGCGACGCAACAAAGTACGAACCCGGGCCAGCAGCACACGGGGGTCGCAAGGTTTTGTCACATAATCGTCGGCGCCCATCTCTAGCCCCAGCACCTGATCATGGCTATCGTCGCGCGCTGTCAACATCAGGATCGGCAAACTTGCCGAGTCGGCTCGCAACAAACGGCAGACTTGCAGGCCATCCAGACCCGGTAACATCAGGTCAAGAATAACCAGATCAGGTGGGTTGCTTTTTGCGCGCTCACGGACTTGATCGCCTCGGGCAATCACGCTGACCTGGTAACCGTTGCGCTCCAGATAGCTGGCAATCAGCTCCGAGAGGGCAGCGTCGTCTTCGACCAGCAAAATAGTGGGCATAATAAATGCTTACAACCAGGGGAAAACCCGAAGGATATACAACCTCACATGGATAGGCGCACAACCTTCACACTTTTTCACATACCACCTACACAGCTTCACAACGCCCCTTGCGTGCTGCCCTTAGCATGCAGGAGCACTTACAGAAATATCCCGCATATATAAGAAGGCACGATCGTTGAAAAAGCTCTTCGCCCCCCTCTGCCTCTCGGCACTGGCTCTGACCCTCAGTGCCTGTGATAAAAGCCCGGTCGCCGAGACCAAGGCTCCTTTGGCCAAAGTTCGCACCGAAGTCATTGCCACCGCGCCCCTGTCGATCAATAACGAACTCAGTGGCCGGGTGGTTGCCCCGCGCGTGGCGCAAGTCAGTGCCCGGGTCGCCGGAGTGGTATTGAAGCGGATGTATACCGAAGGCAGTGAAGTCAAACAGGGTGAGGTGCTGTTCCTGATTGATCCCGCTCCGTTCAAGGCAGATCTGGACAGCGCCCAGGCAGCCCTGAGCAAATCCAGAGCACTTGCCATGCAGGCCAAACTTCAGGATCAGCGTTACAGCGAGCTGGTTGAAAGTAACGCCATCAGTCGTCAGGACTATGACAATGCCCGGGCCCAGGCCCAGCAGGCCGATGCCGATGTGGCTGCCAATCAGGCCGCCGTGCGCCGCGCCCAGTTGAACCTGGGGTATGCCACTGTTACGGCGCCGATCTCCGGGCGCATTGGCCGGGCACTGGTGACTGAAGGCGCCCTGGTGGGCCAGGGCGAAGTCACCCCGCTGGCCCGTATTCAGCAACTGAACCCGATCCATGTCGACCTTACTCAGTCCACCCGCGACCTCGACAATCTGCGCGAGTCATTCCGCGCCGGCGAGTTGCAGCAGGTGGGCAAGAACCAGGCCCGGGCCACGCTGATCCGTGATAACGGCAACCTTTATCCGCTGCCCGGCAAGTTGCTGTTCACCGACGTGAGTGTTGATCCAAGTACCGGACAGATCATTTTGCGCAGCGAGTTCCCGAATCCGGATTACGATTTGCTGCCCGGCAGCTTTGTCCGTGTGCGCCTGGAGCAGGCGGTCAATAAAGAAGCCATCAGCGTGCCCCAGCGGGCGATTTTGCGAGACAGTGCCGGAGTTGCCCAAGTGTTGTTGCTGGATGCGGATAACCGCGTCAAACAGCAGCCGGTACAACTGGGCAGCGTTCAGAACGATCGCTGGATCGTCAATGCCGGCCTCAAGGCTGGTGACCGTATTGTGATTGAAGGTTTGCAGCATGCCCGTGCGGGTGAGCAAGTGCAGATCGACGATCCGAAACTCCCTCTCGCACACTCCACGGATCAGTGAGCATGCCGCAGTTCTTTATCGACCGCCCGGTCTTTGCCTGGGTCGTTGCGTTGTTTATCGTGCTGGCCGGGGCTTTGGCCATTCCGCAATTGCCGGTTGCCAAATACCCGGTGGTCGCCCCGCCACAGGTTGAGGTCTATGCGGTGTACCCCGGCGCATCGGCACAAACCCTGGACGAAAGCGTGGTCAGCCTGATCGAGCAGGAGCTCAACGGTACTGACGGCCTGCTGTATTTCGAATCCCAGAGCAGCCTGGGCAGCGCCAGTATCACCGCGACGTTCAAGCCCGGTACCGATCCGGAGATGGCGCAGGTCGATGTCCAGAACCGTCTCAAGACCGTTGAGTCGCGCCTGCCCCAGGCCGTGATTCAACAAGGCTTGCAGGTGGAGAAGATTTCCTCGGGCTTCCTGATGCTGGTAACCCTGACAGCCAGCAAGGACAGCAACCTCGACGAAGTTGCGCTCAGCGATTATCTGGCGCGCAACGTGATGAACGAAATCAAGCGCGTGGAGGGTGTCGGCAAGGCCCAGCTATATGGCGCCGAACGGGCGATGCGGATCTGGATCAACCCGCAGAAGCTGATCGGTTTCAACCTCACGACCACTGACGTGAACAACGCCATTGCCAGTCAGAATGCCCAGGTTGCCGCCGGCAGCATCGGCGACTTGCCAGGCAGCAAGACCCAGGAAATCACTGCCACGGTGCTGGTCAAGGGTCAGCTGTCAAGCCCGCAGGAGTTTGCCGATATTGTCCTGCGCGCCAACCCGGACGGCTCTACCGTGCGTATTGGCGATGTTGCACGGGTCGAGATCGGTAGCCAGGAGTATCAATACGGCACCCGCCTCAACGGCAAGTCGGCCAGTGCTTTCAGCGTGAAACTGGCGCCCGAGGCCAACGCCTTGAGTACCGGTAACCTGATCCGCGCCAAGATGGATGAACTGAGCCGCTATTTCCCGGCAGGCGTTGAATACTCCATTCCCTATGACACCACACCCTTCGTCAAGGTCTCGATCACCAAAGTGATCTACACCCTGGTCGAGGCCATGATCCTGGTGTTTGCGGTGATGTATCTGTTCCTGCAGAACATGCGCTACACCCTGATCCCGACCCTGGTGGTGCCGGTGGCCTTGATGGGCACCTTTGCCACCATGCTGGTGATGGGGTTCTCGATCAACGTGCTGACCATGTTCGGCATGGTGCTGGCCATCGGCATTCTGGTGGACGATGCGATTGTCGTGGTGGAAAACGTCGAGCGGATCATGGTCAGCGAGGGGCTGTCGCCGCGCGACGCCACCCGCAAGGCCATGACCCAGATCAGCGGTGCCATTATCGGCATCACCCTGGTGCTGGTGGCGGTGTTTATCCCCATGGCGTTCATGCCGGGCTCGGTGGGCATCATTTACCAGCAGTTCTCGGTGTCGATGGCCACTTCGATTCTGTTCTCGGCATTTTTGGCCCTGTCACTGACCCCGGCCCTGTGCGCGACCCTGCTCAAGCCGATCGCCAAGGGCGAGCACCATGCCAAGGGCGGGTTCTTTGGCTGGTTCAACCGCAAGTTCGAACACCTGTCACAGGGATACGAGCACTGGGTTGTGCACCTGATCAAGCGCAGTGGCCGCTATCTGTTGCTGTACGGCGCGCTGCTGGTGGTGCTGGTGGTGCTTTTTGCCCGCCTGCCCTCCTCGTTTTTGCCGGTTGAAGACCAGGGCTACATCATCACTGATATCCAGTTGCCGCCGGGTGCCAGCCAGAACCGCACAATCAAGGTGGCCGAGCAGATCGAGGCGCACAACGCCAACGAGCCCGGCATAGGCAACACCACGATGATTCTGGGCTTCAGCTTTTCCGGTAACGGGCAGAACGCGGCGCTGGCCTTTACCACCCTTGAAGACTGGTCTGAACGCGGCGCCAAGGACTCGGCTTCGGCCATCGCCGAACGGGCCAACGCCGTGTTTGGCGAACTCAAGGATGCAATAGCCTTCGCTATCCTGCCGCCGCCAGTCAGTGGTCTGGGGACCTCCAGCGGTTTTGAGTTCCGCCTGCAGGACCGTGGCAGCGTCGGCTATGACGCACTGATGCAGGCCCGTAGCGAATTTCTGGCTCTGGCCGAGAAGAGTCCGGTACTGGCCAACGTGCGCGAAAGCGCGCTGGCTGAAAGCCCGCAAGTGCAACTTGAAGTCGACCGCAAACGCGCCAATGCCCTGGGGGTCTCGTTCGCTGACATTGGCGACGTACTGTCGACAGCCGTGGGCTCGGCCTACGTCAATGATTTCCCGAACCAGGGGCGCATGCAGCGGGTTGTGGTGCAGGCAGAGGGTGATCAGCGCAGTCAGGTTGAAGACTTGCTGAAGATCAATGTGCGCAACAACCTGGGGAAAATGGTGCCGCTCTCGGCCTTTGTCGAAGCCCGCTGGATTCAGGGGCCGGCGCAACTGACGCGCTATAACGGCTACCCGGCCATCAGTATTTCCGGTGAGTCAGCCCCCGGGCGCAGTACCGGCGAGGCAATGATCGAGGTTCAGCGTCTGGTGGATCAGTTGCCTGCCGGGCTGGGCCTGGAGTGGACCGGTTTGTCCCTGCAGGAAAAGCTGTCCGGAGCCCAGGCCCCGATTTTGCTGGGCTTGTCGTTGCTGTTCGTGTTCCTGTGCCTGGCCGCCTTGTATGAAAGCTGGTCGATTCCGACTGTGGTCTTGCTGGTCGTACCCCTGGGTGTACTCGGGGCCGTATTGGCCGTGACGTTGCGCGGGATGCCCAATGACGTGTTCTTCAAGGTTGGCTTGATCACCATCATTGGCCTGTCGGCGAAAAACGCCATTCTGATCATCGAGTTTGCCAAGACCCTGTATGACGAAGGGCATGATCTGGTAGATGCCACGGTGCAAGCCGCACGCCTGCGCTTGCGGCCGATTGTGATGACCTCACTGGCCTTCGTTCTCGGGGTGGTGCCTCTGGCGATTGCCACCGGGGCCAGTTCGGCCAGTCAACAGGCCATCGGTACCGGGGTAATTGGCGGCATGATCGTCGCCACCCTGGCCGTGGTGTTTGTACCGGTGTTCTTTGTGGTGGTGATGAAACTGGTGAGAAGCAAGCCGCGCCAGCTGTAACAGGTTCTGCCCGTGGTAAGGTGCTGCATCAATTAGTAACAGGGATTGTCTTGTCGATGTCGCACCTTGCCCGCACTCACCCTCGCCTGACCGTTGCCACCTTGCTTGGGGTCGCGGTCGGCATCTTTGCTCCCGCTGCAACCCTGACGACCAAGTTCTTGCTGGGCTGGAATGTCTGTGTCTGGTTGTATCTGGGATTGACCCTGTGGCTGGTGATTCGCTCCGCAGCCAGCGACGTGAAAAGCACCGCCGAAGTCGAAGATGAAAATGCCAGCATGGTGTTGTTCACCGTTTGCATCGCCGCCATTGCCAGTCTGGCGGCCATCACCCTCGAGCTGTCAGGCAACAGCAAACTCGATCAATCCGAGCAACTGATGCACTACGGGTTTACCGGGCTGACGGTGGTGGGGTCGTGGCTGATGATCGGGGTGATTTTCAGCCTGCACTATGCGCGGCTGTTTTATAACAATGAGGGGCCGGAGCCGGCCTTGCGTTTTCCGGAGGGGGAGCTGAACCCGGATTACTGGGATTTTCTGTACTTCTCTTTCACCCTCAGCGTTGCGGTACAGACGTCCGACGTGTGCATCGCTACCCGTGAGATGCGCAAAGCCGTGCTGGTGCATTCGCTGTTAGGCTTTTTGTTCAACACTGCGGTACTGGGCTTCTCGATCAATATTGCGGCGGGATTGTTTTAAGTAACCGAACTGTTGGAGCCGGCCTGCGATGCAGTCCATGCGGTGTTACTGGTGAACCGCAGACTGCCATCGCTGGCAAGCCAGCCCCTACAGGATGGATGTTTAATCGGTGCTCAACACGCCACGGCGCACCTGGTCGCGTTCGATGGACTCAAACAACGCCTTGAAGTTGCCTTCGCCGAATCCGTCATCACCCTTGCGCTGGATGAACTCGAAGAACACCGGCCCCATCAGGGTTTCCGAGAAGATTTGCAGCAACAAGCGCTTGTCACCCGGCTCGGAAGAGCCATCCAGCAAAATGCCCCGCGACTGCAGCTGATCTACCGGTTCGCCGTGATCAGGCAGACGGCCTTCGAGCATTTCATAGTAGGTGTCGGGCGGCGCGGTCATGAAGCGCATGCCTATGCCCTTCAGTGCGTCCCAGGTCTTGATCAGGTCGTCACACAGGAAGGCCACATGCTGGATGCCTTCACCGTTGAACTGCATCAGGAACTCTTCGATCTGCCCTGCGCCTTTGGATGATTCTTCATTCAAAGGAATGCGGATCATGCCGTCCGGTGCGGTCATTGCCTTGGAGGTCAGGCCGGTGTATTCACCCTTGATATCGAAGTAGCGGATTTCACGGAAATTGAACAGCTTCTCGTAGAAGTTGGCCCAATAGGCCATGCGCCCGCGATAAACGTTGTGGGTCAGGTGGTCGATGATTTTCAGGCCGGCTCCCACCGGATGACGATCAACACCTTCAATGAACACGAAATCGATGTCGTAGATCGAGCTGCCTTCGCCGTAGCGATCAATCAAGTACAGTGGCGCGCCACCGATACCCTTGATTGCCGGCAGGTTCAGCTCCATGGGGCCGGTGGGAATTTCGATGGGTTGCGCACCCAGTTCCAGCGCCCGGGAAAATGCCTGTTGCGCATTGCGCACGCGGAAGGCCATACCGCACACCGAAGGACCGTGCTCTGCGGCAAAATAAGAAGCTACGCTATGGGGCTCATTGTTGAGGATCAGATTGATCTCGCCCTGGCGATACAGGTGCACGTCTTTGGAACGGTGGCTGGCCACCTTGGTGAAGCCCATAATTTGAAAAATGGGTTCGAGGGTGTTGGGTACCGGGGACGCGAATTCGATGAATTCAAAGCCCATCAGGCCCATTGGGTTTTCGTATAGATCGGCCATTTTGGCGCCTCATCATGGTCATTTTTAGAATTAACAGAAGGTTATTTGCTAAGAATGCTGAGGCTGACGGGAGGCGCGCACGAGATCCCGCGTACACTGCGAGCCAGGAAATCGCCGTAGATCAATTGGAACCCGAATATCTTCATTTCGACCCATCTCTTACGCGGAGGGGCTTCTGCTGGCAGAAGTCATTATTCTTGTATGCGTAAGCCGATTCTACATGGCGTAATCCGGTTTGTCTTACATCATGTTAACCAGCTGTCTTTAATCAGCCTTTACCCATAGCCCAGGATATGCAATGCCATTAACGCTGAAGTCGACCCGCAAATGGACTGATCGCTATGCGTTGGTTCTGCTCAGTGGATTGCTGCCCGTGGTACTCGGCATGTGTATTATTTTTTGGCAGGCCAATCGAGCCCTGGAGTTTGAGGCCACCCACACCGCGCAAGAAGCCATTCGCCAGTTTGACTTGATGCTCGACAATGCCGCACAGGCAGCCGATGTGATGCTGCCGATGGCGGGGCGCGATTGCGCCCAGGTGGAGCTGGCGTTGCGTGACCAGGTGACGCGCCGGCCTTTCGTGCGCGCGGTGAACATGGTGTGGGACAACCTGATTTATTGCACCTCCCTGTTCGGCCCCTTCAAAGAAATCGTAAACCCGGATGAATATGCCAAAGGCGAGCTCAAGCTGATGGCCGGCAATCCGGTAACGCCCAACGACCCGTTGCTGGTCTACAGGCGCGAGGAAGGCAAAGCAGGGGTGCTGGTCAGCCTGTATGGCGCACATCTGGTCAATGTTTTGGGCTTGATCAATCAGTACACGCAATTACTGATTCAAGTGGGCAGTGATTCGATCGATAAGTATGGCCAGGTGCGTGATGCTCCGGCCGAGCCTTTTCCGGTGGCACAAGTCAGTGTCGCCTCCACCCAGTACCCCTACCAGGTTGTTGCGGGATTCGGCCCCGGAACGGTCGGGCGTTTTGTATGGGCGCGATACACCGGACTGATGGGCTTGTTTGTATTTTTGGGGCTGGTGTCTGCTTTAACGGTGCACTGGTTAAATAAGCGCTCGTCTTCACCCACCCATGAATTGCAGCGGGGTCTGGACGCGGCAGAGTTTATTCCTTACTTCCAGCCGGTCGTACGCAGCGATACTAAGCAATGGGCCGGAGCCGAAGTGTTGATGCGCTGGCAGCATCCCAGAGAAGGACTGGTACGTCCTGACTTGTTTATTCCGTTTGCCGAACACTCGAGCCTCATAGTGCCAATGACCCGCTCGCTGATGCAGCAAACTGCCCGGCTACTGGCGCCCCATGCCTCCAGCATGGAGCCCGGCTTCCATATAGGCTTCAATATCGCGGCCAGCCATTGTCAAAACCTTGAACTAATTGATGATTGCCGCGAGTTCCTGGACGCTTTCCCGGCAGGGCAAATCACCCTGGTTCTGGAACTGACCGAACGCGAGTTGATTGTGCCCACTGCAATCACCCATCAATTATTCTCGGCACTCCATAGCCTGGGCGTGATGATTGCCCTTGATGATTTTGGCACCGGCCATTCGAGCCTGAGTTACTTGCATGAGTTCAACATTGATTACTTGAAAATCGATCAAAGTTTTGTCGCAATGATCGGCGTGGACGCCCTGTCCAGACACATTCTCGACAGTATTATCGAGCTCAGTGCAAAACTGGACCTGGGAATAGTCGCCGAAGGGATTGAAACACAAGAACAAAGCGACTATCTGGCGTCTAAAGGGGTGGTGTTTTTACAAGGTTATCTGTTCGCCCGCCCCTTGCCCGCCCCTGACTTCATCAAATCTTTAGTGGCGCGCCCTGCACCGACGCAATAAATACTTGCCTCTATGAACCTGCCCCCTTCGGGGCAAAGTCTTTTGTTAATTGTGCAGGTTCATGGCTTGGCAGTGTGACAATTAACAACTACAATTTTTTCGATTGTTTAAAGGTTGTCACGTTATTTAAAAAGGTCATGGACGGTGTTCAGGTGTTCAAGGTACTGGACCCGGCCCCTGCCCCATGCACTTCAATCATCATTAAAACACTCCGGCTCTCCAAGGCCGGACCAGTGAATGGAGTAATGACTTTGTCCAGACTCGCTGAATTTCGCGCTGCTGAGAAAGCACTTAAAGAGCAGATCGCCCAGCTCGAAGCATTGAAAAATAACGCCGGACTTAAAAGAGAAATTGAGTTCGAGCAAAAACTCAAAGACTTGATGAAGTTCTATGGCAAGAACCTTCGGGACATTATTGCCATTCTTGACCCCGGCACGGTTGCCCCCAGGTCCGGTGCCGCCCCCAAACAACGCAAGGCCCGCGTACTTAAGGTTTATCAAAACCCGCATACCGGTGAACTTATCGAAACTAAAGGCGGCAACCACCATGGCTTGAAGGCATGGAAAGAACAATACGGTGCCAGCACCGTGGATTCATGGTTGCGTCATTAAAGTCTGCGCCCAATAAAAAGCCCTGCCCATGCAGGGCTTTTTATTGGGCGGCAATATCACGGGAGCCAGATGTACAGAATGATACAAGTCAATAATTCAAGACAGTCCCGTGCCCATCTCTGGCGCCGACCGCCGCTTTACCAGGCATGGCAGCCATGAAAGCTCCGGGGCGGACAGACAGTCTTCAAATAACAGGTCCTTTCACAGATTTTTCACACCAATGGTCACAGGATGGGGGCTGCTAAAGGACTAGCGCCCCATGCCCGCTTCGGCGGGCTTCTTTTTGCCCGGAATTTGCCAAGACCCGCCGCGCTGATGCCTGCCCTGGCTGAAAACGGGTTTGGCGCAAGCCACCGGATTCCGTATCATTCGCCCATCACGCTCACCGTAGCGACCGATCACCACGTATCACTTTCGGAGGGTTCATGAGCCTGCAAGACCTGAACAACATCCCTGG
This sequence comes from Pseudomonas paraversuta, assembly GCF_904067025.1. Classification (NCBI taxonomy): domain Bacteria; kingdom Pseudomonadati; phylum Pseudomonadota; class Gammaproteobacteria; order Pseudomonadales; family Pseudomonadaceae; genus Pseudomonas; species Pseudomonas paraversuta. The sequence goes on along the minus strand of NZ_CAJFDA010000001.1, from coordinate 2,522,121 downwards.
CGTCACTGGCGAACCAGACAGCGCTACCCAGAACTTTGTCTTCAACCACACCATGCTCCGCGTCAAGGACATCCATAAGTCCCTGGATTTCTATACCCGGGTGCTGGGCTTCTCGCTGGTTGAAAAGCGCGACTTCCCGGAAGCCGAATTCAGCCTGTATTTCCTGGCGCTGGTTGATAAGGCACAGATCCCGGCTGACGATGCCGCCCGTACCCTGTGGATGAAGTCGATTCCCGGCATTCTGGAACTGACCCACAACCACGGCTCGGAAACCGACGACAGCGTTGTCTACCACAACGGCAACACTGACCCGCGCGGCTTTGGCCACATTTGCATCTCGGTGCCGGACATCGTTGCCGCCTGCGAACGCTTCGAGGCGCTGGGTGTGGACTTCCAGAAGCGCCTGACTGACGGGCGCATGAAGTCGCTGGCATTTATCAAAGACCCGGACGGCTACTGGGTCGAGATTATCCAGCCGCAACCGATGTAAACCGGATGCAAAAAAAAACCCATGATCGCTCATGGGTTTTTTTGTTTCAGCCGGTTATTCCGAGCGGATCAGGTGATCAAAAGCACTCAGCGAAGCTTTGGCGCCCTCGCCCACCGCAATCACGATCTGCTTGTATGGCACGGTAGTGACGTCGCCGGCGGCAAAGATGCCGGGGATGCTGGTTTCACCACGGGCATCAACCACGATCTCGCCGCGAGGTGAAAGCTCGATCGTACCTTTAAGCCAGTCAGTGTTCGGCAGCAAGCCGATCTGGACAAAAATCCCTTCCAGCTCGACGTGGTGCAACTCGTCTGTGGCCCGATCCTTGTAACGCAGACCATTGACCTTCTGACCGTCGCCTGTGACTTCGGTGGTCAGGGCATTGGTAATCACGGTTACGTTCGGCAAGCTGTTGAGCTTGCGCTGCAACACCGCATCGGCCCGCAGTTTGGTATCGAACTCAAGCAGGGTGACGTGAGAAACGATACCCGCCAGGTCGATTGCCGCTTCAACACCCGAGTTGCCACCGCCGATAACTGCAACGCGCTTGCCTTTGAACAGCGGGCCGTCACAGTGCGGGCAGTAAGCGACGCCACGGCTGCGGTATTCCTGCTCGCCGGGTACATTCATCTCTCTCCAGCGGGCACCGGTTGCCAGAATCACGGTCTTGGCTTTCAGCGAGGCACCACTGGCAAATTTCACCTCATGCAACTCGCCCGCCTTGCCCGGCAGCAGCTTGTCGGCACGCTGCAGGTTCATGATGTCGACGTCGTATTGCTTGACGTGCTCTTCAAGGGCGGTGGCCAGTTTTGGCCCTTCAGTTTCCTGCACCGAGATAAAGTTCTCGATGGCCATGGTATCCAGCACCTGGCCGCCAAAGCGTTCAGCGGCGACGCCGGTACGAATGCCTTTACGTGCCGCATAAATGGCAGCCGCTGCGCCGGCCGGACCACCACCTATGACCAGCACATCAAACGCCTCTTTGGCGCTGATTTTTTCGGCCTGACGCTCGATGGCGCCGGTGTCCAGCTTGCCGAGAATTTCTTCCAGACCCATACGGCCCTGGCCGAAGTTCACGCCGTTCAAGTAAACACTGGGAACGGCCATCACCTGACGTTCGGTGACTTCGTCCTGGAACAGCGCGCCGTCAATCGCCACGTGGCGAATGTTCGGGTTCAATACAGCCATCAGGTTCAGCGCCTGCACCACATCCGGACAGTTCTGGCATGACAGCGAGAAATAAGTCTCGAAGTTGAACTCGCCCTTGAGGGCGCGGATCTGTTCAATCACTTCAGGACTGGCTTTCGATGGGTGGCCGCCGACTTGCAGCAAGGCCAGCACCAGCGAAGTAAATTCGTGGCCCATTGGGATGCCTGCGAAACGCAGGCTGATATCGCCGCCCGGGCGGTTCAACGAAAACGAAGGCTTGCGCGCATCGGTACCGTTGTCCAGCAAGGTAATCATGCTGGAAAGGCTGGCGATTTCTTTCAACAAGTCATGCATTTCACGGGATTTCGCACCGTCGTCGAGGGAAGCAACGATCTCGATCGGCTGGGTAACCCGCTCCAGGTATGACTTCAACTGTGCTTTTAGATTGGCGTCCAACATACGGGCGATCTCCTTTGACCTTTAATGCTGTGTAAAAAAAACGCCCGAGCGAATGTCGCCCGGGCGTTTTGAGGGCGATGCTGCGTGCAACTCAGGTGCGGGTCACCGCCCTTGGCTGGCTCACAGGCTTAGATCTTGCCGACCAGGTCGAGCGATGGAGCGAGGGTGGATTCACCTTCTTTCCATTTAGCCGGGCAAACTTCACCCGGGTGAGCAGCAACGTACTGGGCTGCCTTGATTTTGCGCAGCAGCTCGGAAGCGTCACGACCAACGCCGCCATCGTTCAGCTCGACGATTTTGATCTGACCTTCAGGGTTGATCACGAAAGTACCGCGGTCAGCCAGGCCTGCTTCTTCGATCAGTACGTCGAAGTTGCGGGAGATGGTCAGCGTAGGGTCGCCGATCATGGTGTACTGGATTTTGCCGATGGCTGGCGAAGTGTTGTGCCAGGCAGCGTGAGCAAAGTGGGTGTCAGTGGACACGCTGTAGATTTCCACGCCGAGTTTTTTGAACTCTTCGTAGTTGTCAGCCAGGTCTTCCAGTTCGGTCGGGCAAACAAAAGTGAAGTCGGCCGGGTAGAAGAAAACGACAGACCACTTGCCTTTCAGGTCAGCGTCCGACACTTCCACGAAGCTGCCGTTTTTGTATGCAGTAGCTTTGAACGGTTTTACATGGCTGTTGATGATAGGCATCGTTGTCTCTCCGTCAGGGTTGAAAAGTTGATGGGGTGAATCCTAACAACTCATTTCGTATCTGGCTCATTGGCAAAGCTGATGCTGACGATTGGTTTTAGCTATCAGGTGAGCCTATAGATAGTAGAAAACCAAATAGGGGCCACCTTGCGCCATTTCAACCCTCGTCACACATCGATAACTTTTTGCGCGGTAATGCTCATCCCCGTAAACGGGGTCGCTTCAACATAGCGCATGGCAGACTTTACGTCCTTCCAGCCGACGTAATTCATCAGCGACTTCAAATCCCAGCCACTTTGATGGGCCCATGTTGCAAAACCGCGACGCAGCGAGTGGCTGGTGTATTGCTCTGCAGCAATACCCGCGCGTTCCAGGGCCTGGCGCAGCAGCGCAATTACGCTGTTGGCGTGCAACCCCTCCTCCCCCAGGTTGCCCCAGCGGTCTATGCCACGAAACACCGGGCCGCGGACCAGCGCCGAGGTATTGAGCCACTCAATGTAGGCCCGCACCGGGCATAACCGCAGCAAGGCCGGGGTCTGAAAGGTCTTGCCCAGATTGTCGCGGTCACTTTTGCTGCGCGGCAGGTACAGGGTGATACCGGAACCTGGCACCGCTTGCACATGCTCGATCTGCAAGCGGCACAGCTCGTCACTGCGAAACCCGCGCCAGAACCCCAGCAGAATCAGGGCCGCATCCCGTCGTGCTCGCAGCAGTGCAGGCTGATCGGCATTGGCTTGCGCCGCCCGGGCCTCACTTTCGAGCCAGTCGACCACCTGCTCCAGGTGCTGCAATTGCAACGGCTCAGCCTGCTTCTCCTGTACCGGGTGCAAGGCCCTGATGCCCTTGAACACTTTGCGCACCACCGGCGCCTTGGTCGGGTCGGCAAACCCCTGGCTGTTATGCCACTGGGCAATGGCCGACAGGCGCAACTTGAGCGTGTTGATTGAGAGCTGGCCGGCGTGAGCCACCAGGTAGCGGGCCACGCTGTCACTGGTGGCAGGCAGGAACCCGCCCCAGGTGACTTCGAAGTGTTCGATGGCTGCCCGATAACTGCGGCGGGTGTTATCGCGGGTCGCGGCGTTTAAGTAGCGATCCAGCTCGCTCATGGGCAGTTCTCTTGATTGGCGTACTGAAAACGGGCCTTAAAAGCAGTTCCAAGGCTCTAACACGGGATAATACCAGTATATCCCGCCTCTTGAATCTTAAATAAAGACAAAATTTAATCGATAATATAGTATGTAATTACATGATACATACCACAGTACATAATCGTAGGAGAAGACCATGGCCCGTGGCGGCGTAAACAAGGCGGTGGTGCAAATTGCACGCACGGCAATCCTGGCCCGTGGCGAACACCCGAGCATTGATGCAGTACGTATCGAGATGGGAAATACCGGGTCGAAAACCACTATCCACCGCTATCTGAAAGAGCTGGAGGAGGTCGATTCACGCCGGGGCGCGCCACAGGAACAGCTCGGAGACGAACTGGCGGAGCTGGTCGCCCGCCTCGCCCAGCGCCTGCAAGAGCAAGCCCAGGAGCCGATCGATCGGGCCCGGGCACACTACGAACAACTCCAGGCAACGCTGCAAGAGCAGCTCGACCAGGCACAACAGACGCAAACCCGGCTCCAGCAGCAACTTGAGATCCAGGGCAATGCACTGAGCCAGGAAACGGCAAATCTTGAGTCCACACGCTCCATGCTGCAGACCGAGCAAACCCGCAACGCTGCGCTGAATCAGGCTTGCAGCGACTTTGAGCTGCGCCTCAAAGATCGCGATGAGCAAATTCGCTCGCTGGAAGACAAACACCTGCATGCCCGCGAAGCACTTGAGCACTACCGCAGCGCCGTCAAAGAGCAGCGCGAGCAGGATCAGCGCCGCCACGAAGGACAGGTTCAGCAGATTCAGATGGAACTGCGCCAGGCACAACAAAGTGCACTGGTACGCCAGGATGAGATCACCCAGCTGCATCGCGACAACGAGCGCGTATTGAGCGAAAGCCGCGCACTGGGCAAGGAACTGAATCAGTCCAACGACCAGCAACACAAATTGAGCAACCTCAATGGCCAGCTCAGCAGCCAGTTAACTCAGCTGGAAAACGAGCGCACCCTGCTCCAGGAACGCTTGCGGGTTGCACTTGAGGACAGCGAAGGCTTGCAACAAGCGCAAAGCAAGGCGCAGGAAGCCAGCACGGCATTGACCCTGCGGGCACTAAAAGCCGAAGCAGCACTTGAAAGCCTGAAAGCGCAGAAAGACGACACACCCGAACAAACAGCCGACTAGAAACCCGTACTCGCTGACGAGGGACGAAGCTGCGATAAGGTGCGAAGGACCGTGCACGACGCCCGAGAGCCGTGCACAAGGCCTTCTCGGCCTTGGGCCTCGCCAGCGATTACCCGGGTCAAGTCTTTGTTCAGCTAGCGTTCAGCAAATGCAATCGATTCCTGTTTGTAAATGAGTATCAAAATGTTACAAATTGCCACCCTGGCCAATTCGTGACGCGGTACTCATCCCATGCTGGTTCCATTTCTGATCATGCTGCGCGAAGGAATCGAGGCCGCTCTTATAGTCGGCATCATTGCCAGTTACCTCAAACAAACGGGGCGCGGACAGTGGATGCCCGCCGTGTGGACCGGAGTCTTCCTTGCTGTCGCTCTGTCCCTGCTGGTGGGCGGCGGCCTGGAGCTGATGAGTGCAGAGTTCCCGCAGAAACAGCAGGAGCTCTTCGAAGGGATTGTCGGTCTGATCGCCGTCGGCATTCTCAGTTCGATGGTGTTCTGGATGCGCAAAGTGGCGCGCTCCATCAAGCACTCTCTTCACACCTCCCTGGATCACGCCCTCGCGGGGTCAAAACATCAAGTCACGGCACTGATTGCCATGGTGTTCTTTGCGGTTGCCCGCGAAGGACTCGAAACCGTGTTCTTTCTGCTCGCCGTGTTTCAGCAGAGCGAAGGCCCCGCAGCACCGCTGGGCGCCCTGCTCGGTCTGGTCCTCGCCATTTTCGTCGGTTTCGCCATTTATAGCGGCAGCATGCGCTTGAATCTGGGCCTGTTCTTCCGCTGGACCGGACTGTTCATTCTGCTGGTTGCCGCAGGCATTCTGGCCAACTCGGTACAGGCCCTGCACGAAGCCGGCTTGTGGAACCACCTGCAAGGCGTGGTGTTTGATATCAGCGCCGCACTGCCAATGGATGGACCGGCGGGTTCTGTGCTGGCCGGCATGTTCGGGTATCAGGATGCGCCCACAGTGAGCGTGCTTGGCGCCTATGTGATTTACCTGCTGCTGACGCTGGCGATGTTCTTTCGCCCTGCCGCCAGCCCCAAAAACGCCCCCGTTTCTTCAGTGACAAACCCATAAGGTCCTGCATGCCTACCCCTGCAAGCGTTACACCCCCTCGCGCCATGCGCTGGGCGGTGGCCGGCTCGGTGATCGTGATGATCGCGGCCGGCGCTTTGTTCTATTACGCCTCGCAGCTGGCTGCGGCCAAACGCAAGGCTCACAGCTCTGAAATCACCGTGACCATTCACCCCCACAGTTGCGAGCCCGACTCGCTGTCGGTACCCGCAGGCGTCAATAGCTTTCGCATAGTCAACGCCTCCGAGCGGGCTGTGGAGTGGGAAATTCTGGATGGCGTACTGGTGGTCGAGGAGCGTGAAAACATCGCTCCCGGCCTTAGTCAGGTGATCAATGCCACACTGGCACCCGGGGATTACGCCATCACCTGCGGCTTGCTCAGCAACCCGCGCGGCACCTTGCACGTCACGCCTACTGCCCAATCCCAAGCCAGCGCCAAAGCGCGACCGTCCCTGGTGGCATTTATCGGTCCGCTGTCTGAGTTCCGGGTCTATCTGAACAGCCAGGGCAACGCTTTGATCGCGGCGGTGGATGCCTTGTCGCAAGCCATTGCCACGGGCGACCTCGCACAGGCCCGGGCGCTTTACCTGCCCGCCCGCGAGGCTTATCAGCGACTGGCCCCGGCAGCGCAACGCCTGGCCGAACTGGACAACGCCATCAACGCCCGCGCGGACTACTTCGAAAAACGTGAACAGGACCCCGGCTTCGGCGGCTTCCACCGCATCGAGTACGGGCTGTTTTCCCAGAGCAGCACCCAGGGCCTGGGTGTCTTTGCCCAGCAACTGCATGCCAATGCGGTGTTGCTCAAGCAGCAGTTGCTGGCCCAGTCACTGCCTCCCGGGCAATTAGTCAGCATTGTCGCCCGGACCCTGCATAACCTGGCCGATACCCGCGCCGGTAGCGGCGAAGAAGAGCGTTACAGTCATATCGACCTCAGTGGTTTTGCCGCCAACCTGCAGACCACACGCAAGGTCGTTGATCTGTTGCGTCCTTTACTGGCCAAGAACAATGCCGAGCTCCTGCAGCGTATCGATACTGCCAGTACCGCGCTCGAGGCTGAGCTCAACAGCCTCAAAACACCCCAGGGTTACATCACTTACGACACCGTGAGCGACCTGCGGCGTCAAGCTATCAGTAACAAGGCCAAGGCTCTGGCCGATGCACTCGATGGAATCGATCCCGCCCTTGGCCTTTGAGGCCTGTAATTGCAGACGAGATGCACATGAGCGACTCAGAAAACAGTCTTGATCCATTCAATCTGCAGCGCCGTCGTGTGCTGCTGGGCATGGGAGTCGCCGGGGCGGCACTGGCAGGCGGCGCTTTGAGCTGCCCGGCCATGGCCGCCAGTGGCGGGCAAAACGTTCAGGTGACCCAGGCCCCGAGCAGCGATAAAACCCGGGACCGGCATGATTATTACGGCCAGCATCAAAACGGTATTCTCACCCCGCGCCCCGCAGCGGGCATGCTGGTGGCTTTTGATGTGCTGGCCAGCGACCGGCAAGACCTGGAACGCCTGTTTCGCACCCTCAATCAACGCATTGCGTTCCTGGTCAAGGGCGGCCCGGCCCCTCATGCCGACCCAAGGCTGCCGCCTCCTGACTCAGGGATTCTCGGCCCGCAGGTGACACCGGACAACCTGACGGTGACGGTCTCGGTGGGGGCGTCGCTGTTCGATGAGCGCTTTGGCCTGGCGACCGCCAAGCCCAAGCGCTTGAGCCGCATGCAAGGTTTCCCCAACGATGCGCTCGAGCCTGCACAGTGCCATGGCGATTTGAGCCTGCAGTTTTGCGCCAACACTGCGGACACCAATATTCACGCCCTGCGCGACATTGTGAAAAACCTGCCGGATTTGTTGCTGGTGCGCTGGAAGCAGGAAGGTACAGTGCCGCCACAAGCGCCGACCAAGCCCGGCGAGCCGGCGCAAAGCGCGCGCAACTTTCTGGGCTTTCGCGATGGCTCGGCCAACCCGGACTCCACCGACAACAGCCTGATGAACAGCATTGTCTGGGTCGGGCCCGAAACTGACGAACCGCACTGGGCGGTCAACGGCAGTTACCAGGCGGTACGCATCATCCGCAACTTCGTGGAGCGCTGGGACCGCACACCGCTGCAAGAGCAGCAAAGTATTTTCGGTCGCAACAAAGCCAGTGGCGCCCCCATGGATGGCGCCCATGAAACCGATGTCCCGGACTACAGCAACGATCCCGATGGCAAAGTGACCAGGCTTGATGCACACATCCGCCTGGCCAACCCGCGCACGGCACAAACCCGCAACAGCCTGATACTGCGTCGACCGTTCAACTACTCCAACGGGGTTAACAAAAACGGCCAGCTGGACATGGGACTGCTGTTCATCTGCTACCAGAGCGATCTGGAACAAGGCTTTATCGCGGTGCAAACCAGACTCAATGGCGAACCCCTGGAGGAATACCTCAAGCCGGTCGGCGGCGGTTACTTCTTCACGCTGCCCGGGGTGCGCGACGAGCAGGATTTCATTGGGCGTTCCTTGCTCAATGCCGCCGCACCTGTTGCCAACGCCTGACCCAATCATCTGAACCCAACCGGAAAAGTCCCATGAAGAAGACGCCATTCGCACTGCTCATCACACTTGGCTTGCTCCATACCCCGCTCTCGGCCCTGGCAGCGACTGCACCGCTGGATCTGGTGGGCCCGGTCTCGGACTACAAGATTTACGTCACCGAGCAGCTGGATCTACTGGCCGACAATACGCAGCAATTTACCGATGCGGTAAAAAAGGGTGATTTGGCCGCAGCCAAAAAGCTCTACGCTCCGACTCGCGTCCATTACGAGTCCATTGAGCCTATTGCCGAACTGTTCAGCGACCTGGACGCGTCGATCGACTCCCGGGTCGACGATCATGAACAAGGGGTAAAAGCCCCGGACTTCACCGGTTTTCACCGCATCGAATACAGCCTGTTTTCCGAGAACAGCACCCAGGGCCTGAATGTACTGGCAGACGGGCTGAACAAAGACGTCCAGGACCTGCAAAAGCGTGTCGCCGGGCTGACGTTCCCGCCTGAGAAAGTTGTCGGCGGTGCCGCTTCGCTGATGGAAGAAGTGGCTGCTACCAAGATTTCCGGCGAAGAAGACCGCTACAGCCACACCGATCTGTACGACTTCCAGGGGAACGTTGACGGTGCGAAAAAAATCTTCGACCTGTTTCGCAGCCAGATCCAGCAGAGCGACCAGGCGTTTGCAGCCAAGGTGGACAAGAACTTCGCCACTGTTGACAGGATTCTGGCCAAATACCGTACCCAGGACGGCGGCTTTGAAACCTATGACAAGGTCAAGGACAACGACCGCAAGGCGTTGATTGGCCCCGTCAACACCCTGGCCGAAGACTTGTCGACCTTGCGTGGCAAGCTCGGCCTGAACTAATAGGCTGTTTGTATGCGCCAACCGATGTGACTCGCATCACATGCCCGCAGGTTGGCGCATTAATTACTGAATATTTAAATGTGCCCTATCCCGACCTGCATCACTGTTTTATTAGCGCAACAAGCGCTAAAAGATAATGCGTTACTGAAAAGCCTCTAAACGCTGGATGTTTGGACGCGAGAAATGCTTTCCTGAATAACAGCTGTCTAGCCCTTAAAAGCATGGGACCTTGATCGAACTTTCATAGGTTTTTCACAACTCTGCGTTTAACGTATGCTCATTCCTGCGACGGAAGTACGCAAAAGTCTGCAACAAAATCATGCAGATATCGTAGTCCGATGACTTTACCTTTAGACGTAATAGTCTTTACTCCACGTGCACGCGAGCCTTGGCCTGCGCGCAAGTAGATCGACTTTTACCGAGTCGTCTTGTGCCATTGAAACTGACTGGAACGAATAATTTGAAACCCTACCCTATCCAGTGCGTGTCGATCGTCATACCGGTCTACAACGAAGAGCAGAGTCTTCCTGAGCTATTGCGCCGTACTGAAGCAGCCTGTGCACAGTTGACGCAGGCCTATGAAATCGTTCTGGTCGATGACGGCAGCCGGGATCAATCGGCGCAAATCCTCGAGGACGCGGCTGCACGCGAAGGCAGCCCGGTAGTTGCGGTAATTCTCAATCGTAACTATGGGCAACATGCTGCGATCATGGCGGGCTTCGAGCATTCCAAAGGCGATGTTGTCATCACTCTGGACGCCGACCTGCAAAATCCGCCGGAAGAAATCCCGCGCCTGGTCGCCCAGGCAGCCCTGGGCTACGACGTGGTCGGCACAGTGCGCAACAATCGGCAGGACTCCGCCTGGCGCCGCTGGCCGTCACGGCTGATCAACCTGGCCGTGCAACGCTCGACAGGTGTTGCCATGAGCGATTACGGCTGCATGCTGCGCTGCTATCGCCGCTCCATCGTTGAGGCCATGCTCGCCTGTCGCGAACGCAGTACGTTTATCCCGATTCTCGCCAACAGTTTTGCCCGGCACACCACTGAAGTGCTGGTCGAACATGCCGAGCGCGAACACGGTGATTCCAAGTACAGCCCCATGCGCCTGATCAACCTGATGTTCGACCTGATCACCTGCATGACCACCACACCTTTGCGTCTGCTGAGCATCATCGGTTTCAGCATGGCGGTACTGGGCGTGCTCTTCGCCATTGCCTTGATCATGCTGCGTCTGATCTTCGGCGCCTCATGGGCCGGACACGGCACCTTCGTACTGTTTGCGGTGCTGTTCGTGTTTACCGGCGGCCAATTTATCGGCATGGGGCTACTGGGCGAATACCTGGGCCGCATGTACAGCGATGTGCGGGCCCGGCCACGGTTTTTCATTGAAAAAATCGTTCGCGCCGAACCTGCAACTTCTACCGTTTCAACTTGCACCCCGACTTCTTCAACTTCGACACAGGTTCAATCATGAGTTTGAAAGCCGTTGTTTTCGCCTATCACGATATTGGCTGCACAGGCATTGAAGCCTTGCTCAATGCAGGCTACGAAATTGCTGCTGTGTTTACCCATGCCGATGACCCGAAAGAAAATAACTTTTATGGTTCGGTCGCTCAGCTGTGTGCCCGCAAAGGCATTCCGGTACATGCACCGGAAGACGCCAACCATCCGCTGTGGATCGAACGTATCCGCAAGCTGAACGCCGACTACATTTTCTCGTTTTACTACCGCAACCTGTTGGGCGAAGAGTTGCTGGCCAGCGTCAGCCAGGGTGCTTTCAACCTGCACGGCTCGTTGCTCCCGCGCTACCGCGGCCGCGCTCCGGCGAACTGGGTACTGGTCAAGGGCGAAACCGAAACCGGCGTGACCCTGCACCGTATGGTCAAACGAGCCGACGCAGGCGACATTCTGGCGCAACAACGGATCAGCATCGAACGCACCGACACCGCACTGACCCTGCACGGAAAATTGCGCGAAACCGCTGCCCAGTTGCTGGCCGAAGCCCTGCCGCTGCTGCCCCAGGGCAAGCTCAAGGAAACCCCGCAAGACGAATCCAAAGCCACCTACTTTGGTCGTCGCACACCAGCTGATGGCCTGCTGCAGTGGGCACGCCCTGCAGAAGAGCTGTTCAATCTGGTTCGGGCTGTTACTCAACCTTATCCGGGGGCCTTCTGTGCAGTGGGCGAGCACAAACTGATCGTCTGGGGCGCCGAAGTGGTTGCCGGTAACCAGGGCCACGCACCGGGCCAGGTCATCAGTTGCGATCCGCTGCGCATCGCATGTGGTCAGGACTCTCTGGTAGTGACTGCCGGTCAGCGCAATGAAAACGGCCTGTACCTGAGCGGCCCGCAACTGGCCCGGGAACTGGGTCTGGTAGAAGGTTCGCGTCTGCGCGGTAGCGAGTCGGGTCGCAAGGCCCGCCGTACCCGCGTCCTGATCCTGGGGGTTAACGGCTTTATCGGTAACCACCTGTCCGAGCGCCTGCTGCAGGACGACCAGTACGAAGTTTACGGTCTGGATATCGGTTCTGACGCCATTGAGCGTCTGCGCAGCCACCCGAACTTCCACTTTGTGGAAGGTGATATCAGCATCCACACTGAGTGGATCGAGTACCACATCAAAAAATGCGACGTGGTTCTGCCGCTGGTGGCCATCGCCACGCCAATCGAATACACCCGCAACCCGTTGCGTGTATTCGAACTGGACTTCGAGGAAAACCTCAAGCTGGTGCGCTACTGCGTCAAATACAACAAGCGTGTGATCTTCCCGTCCACGTCCGAAGTGTATGGCATGTGCCAGGACAAGAACTTCGACGAAGACACGTCCAACCTGATTGTTGGCCCGATCAACAAACAGCGCTGGATCTACTCGGTCTCCAAGCAACTGCTGGACCGCGTGATCTGGGCCTACGGCCAGAAAGGCCTGAAGTTCACCCTGTTCCGTCCATTTAACTGGATGGGCCCGCGTCTCGACCGTCTGGACTCGGCACGGGTTGGCAGCTCGCGCGCTATCACTCAGCTGATCCTGCACCTCGTGGAAGGCACCCCGATTCGTCTGGTAGACGGCGGCGAACAAAAACGCTGCTTCACCGACGTGGCCGATGGTATCGAAGCTCTGGCGCGCATCATCGACAACAAAGGCGGCAAGTGCGACGGCCAGATCATCAACATTGGCAACCCGGAAAACGAAGCCAGTATCCGTGAACTGGGTGAAGAGTTGCTGCGTCAGTTCGAAGCGCATCCGCTGCGTGACAACTTCCCGCCATTTGCCGGTTTCCGCGATGTTGAAAGCCAGTCGTTCTACGGCACCGGCTATCAGGACGTGAGCCACCGCAAGCCAAGCGTCGAGAACGCCCGTCGCCTGATCGACTGGACCCCGACGACCGAACTCAGCGAAACCATTGGCAAGACCCTGGATTTCTTCCTGCGTGAAGCCATGGTTGAAATCGCGGAAAAACGCTAATGCAAGCTGGACTGCGCATAGATGTCGATACCTACCGTGGAACCCGAGAAGGGGTTCCGCGGTTGCTCGAACTGCTCGATGAAGCCCAGATCAAGGCCACGTTTTTTTTCAGCGTGGGGCCTGACAATATGGGCCGCCATTTATGGCGGCTGATCAAGCCCCAGTTTTTCTGGAAGATGATGCGTTCCAAGGCCGCCAGCCTCTATGGCTGGGATATTTTGCTGGCCGGCACTGCCTGGCCAGGAAAGCCCATCGGCAAGGATCTGGGGCATTTAATGCGCCAGACCCTGGCTGCGGGCCATGAGGTCGGCTTGCATGCCTGGGATCACCATGGCTGGCAAGCCAACACCGGGCGCTGGAGCGAGGCGCAACTGATCGAGCAGATCCGGCGCGGCGTCGACACCTTGAGCGACATTACCGGCCAGGCGGTCGAATGTTCGGCCGCCGCCGGCTGGCGTGCAGACGAGCGCGTAGTCCAGGCCAAGGAAACCTTTGGCTTTCGTTACAACAGTGATTGCCGCGGGCACAGTCTGTTTCGGCCAAGGTTGGCCGACGGCAGCCTGGGCGCGCCGCAAATCCCTGTGGATCTACCCACTTTCGATGAAGTGGTCGGGCCAGAGCTGAGTGCCGCCGACTTCAATTCATACATTCTTGATCGCTTCAGCCCACAAAAGCTGAATGCGTACACTATCCACGCTGAAGTAGAAGGGATTCTGATGGCTAACGACTTCCGTCAATTACTGGCGCAGGCCCGTACCCGTGACATTCATTTCCAGCCCTTGCGGGATTTGCTGCCCGCCGATCCCGACAGTATTGCAGCCGGACAATTGAGCCGGGGCGTACTGGACGGGCGTGAAGGCTGGCTGGGAGTGCAGAAACCATGACTCAGCGCTGGACGATACCGCTTCTGGTTCTGGCTTTTATCGCGTTTTATCTGTTGCCGCTGGGCACCCACGGTTTGTGGATCCCGGACGAAACACGCTACGCGCAAATCGGCCAGCAAATTCTGGTCGACGGCAACTGGATCACCCCGCACTTCATGGACTTGCGTTACTTCGAGAAGCCGATTGCCGGCTACTGGATGATCGCCATAGGCCAGGCCATTTTTGGCGAAAACCTGTTCGGCGTGCGCATAGCCTCCGCCGTTGCCACCGGCCTCAGTGTGTTTCTGGCCTATGTCGTGGCCCGCCGTTTGTGGAATGACCCGCGCAAGAGCTTTGCCTGCGCCCTGGTCTACATGACATTCGGCCTGATCGCCGGCCAGGCGGGTTACTCGAACCTCGACCCGCAGTTCACTCTGTGGGTTAACTTGAGTCTGGTCGCGTTGTGGTTTGCGGTTGACAGCAGCACCCGGCGCGATCGCCTGATCAGTTGGGCTGTACTGGGTTTTGCCTGTGGCATGGGCTTTATGACCAAAGGCTTTCTGGCCCTGCTGTTGCCGGTGTTGATTGCCCTGCCCTACATGATCTGGCAAAAGCGCTTTGTCGAGCTGGTCAAATACGGTCTGGTGGCCATGCTGGTTGCGGCCCTTGTATCGCTGCCCTGGGTCCTCGCCGTTCACGCCCAGGAGCCTGACTACTGGCGCTTCTTCTTTTGGCACGAGCATATTCGCCGTTTTGCCGGTGACGATGCCCAGCACGGGCGCCCGTGGTGGTTCTATCTGCCGCTGCTGGTGGTTTCCAGCCTGCCCTGGGCAGCCCTGTTGCCCGTTACGTTCAAGGATGCGTGGCAGAACAAGCGCCATGCCAGCGTAGTTTTCGTGTCGCTATGGTTTCTGCTGCCGCTGGCCTTGTTCAGTCTGAGCAAAGGCAAGTTACCGACCTACATCATGCCCTGCATGTTGCCGCTGGCTCTGTTGCTTGGCCACGGGATGATCCAGCGGGTAGAACAGGCCAAAACCGGTGCCTTGCGCTTTAACGGCCTGGTCAACTTGCTGGTGGGCAGTGCGGGACTGGCGGCCCTGATCTACTTCCAGATCAAGAAACCGTTCTATGACAACGAGCCGCAACACATGGCGTTGCTGGTCGGCGTGCTGCTGACGTGGATCGTCACCGGCCTGCTGACACTTTCCCGGCCGCTGAAGATGTGGGCGGCGCCTGCCCTGGCTATGGGGGTTCTGGTGCTTGCGTTACCAGCCAGCATGCCCAGCAGCGTTGTGCACAACAAAATGCCCGATCAGTTCATTCTTGAGCATGTCCAGGAGCTGTCCCAGGCCAAAACCTTGCTCAGCAACGATCTGGGGGCAGCCTCTGCCTTGTCCTGGCGCCTGCGCCGCCCCGATGTGACGCTGTACAACACCCAGGGTGAAGTCAAATACGGCCTGACCTATGACGATGCCAAAGGCAAAAGCATTGCGTTGGCCGACATTGGCCCGTGGATGACTGAAGCGCGACGCCAGGGTCCGGTGGGCGTGGTAATGCGGGTCAAGGACAGCGATGAAAGCCATGAAATGGACATGCTGCCTGAAGATGGCCAGCGTTATGACGACGGCAACATGGTGATTCTGATCTTCCCGCAGAGCGCCCAATGACATTTGCACTTCTGTTGCTGGCCTGCCTGCTGACCTGCGCAGGCCAGATTGCCCAAAAATACGCAGTCGAAAGCTGGCGCGGCCCCGAGTCCGGGGTTGCGCAAAAGCTGCAATCGCCCTGGCTGTGGCTGGCACTGCTGTGCCTGGGCTTCGGTTTGCTGGTATGGCTGCTGGTACTGCAACGGCTTGAAGTCGGGGTTGCCTACCCGATGCTCAGCCTGAATTTTGTGCTGATCACCCTGGTAGCCCGCTATCTGTTCAAAGAACACATCGATCGGCGTCACTGGATAGGTGTAGGGCTGGTAATTGCCGGTGTGGTCCTGTTAGGACAGCACACATGAGCCTGCGCCGTGGATTTGTCTTTGCCTCGGCCAGCGTATTGCTGGTCAGTACGGCCCAGCTGGGCATGCGCTGGAGCATGACCCGCCTGCCGGAACCTGCTCAATGGCTGAGCGCGATCAGTCAGGGGGAGGTATCAGTGCCGGCGCTGGGTGTGGTTTTTGCGGCCATCATGGCCTACGCGCTATCGATGCTCTGCTGGCTGCTGGCCCTGCGGGACTTGCCCCTGGGCCGCGCCTATTCGCTGCTAAGCATCAGTTACGCCCTGGTGTACCTGCTGGCCGCCAGCCTGCCGGTGTTCCATGAAAGCTTCACCCTTTCGAAAACCCTTGGTGTGACCTTGGTCATTCTGGGGGTACTAACGATCAACTCTCGACGTACCCCAAGTTCCAGGAACTGCGCATGAAAATCAGTGTATTTGGTAGTGGTTATGTAGGCCTGGTGCAGGCGACGGTATTGGCGGAAGTCGGCCACGATGTGATCTGCATGGACATCGACCAGAAGAAGGTCGAACTGCTGCAACAAGGTCATGTCAGTATTTTTGAACCGGGACTCTCCAGCCTCGTGCGGGATAACCTTGAAAGCAAGCGCCTGCGATTTACCAGCGATGAGAAACTCGCGGTTGAGCACGGCCAGGTGCTGTTTATCGCCGTGGGCACCCCGCCCAGCGAAGACGGTTCGGCAGACCTGGGCGCAGTATTCTCGGTCGGAGACGCAGTCGCCCGCCATCGCGTTGAACCGTTGATCCTGGTAGAAAAATCCACCGTTCCAGTAGGCACCGGCGACGCCCTGACGATCCATATCAATAAAGCGCTGAGCCAGACCGGGCGCTCGTTGCAATTCGACGTCGTGTCCAACCCCGAATTCCTCAAGGAAGGCTCGGCAGTGACTGACTGCCGCCGTCCGGATCGCATCATCATCGGCTGCGCCCGAGAAGAAGTGCGCGAAGTGATGCGCGACCTTTACGCCCCGTTCAACCGCAACCATGACCGTATTATTTTCATGGACCTGCGCAGCGCCGAGCTGACCAAATACGCCGCCAACTGCATGCTCGCCACCAAGATCAGCTTTATCAACCAGATTGCCGAACTGGCAGAGCACCTGGGGGCCGACATTGAAGCAGTACGCCTGGGCATCGGTGCCGATACCCGCATCGGCTACCACTTTATTTACCCTGGCTGCGGCTATGGCGGCTCGTGCTTCCCCAAAGACATGCGCGCGCTGATCCACAGCGCCCAGCAAGTCAATTGCTCCAGCGACCTGCTGCAGGCGGTTGAAGCCATCAACGAACGCCAGAAGCACAAGCTGTTCGATCGCATCAATGGGTTCTTCAAAGGTGATCTGAAAGGTAAAACCTTCGCCCTGTGGGGCCTGGCGTTCAAACCCAATACCGACGACATGCGCGATGCACCGAGCCGCGTATTGATGCAGGCACTGTGGGATGCCGGCGCCGACGTTCGCGCATTCGACCCTGAAGCCATGCAGGAAACCCAGCGTTTGTACGGTGACGAACCGCGCCTGAGCCTGATGGGGACTCCGGAATCGACCCTCAACGGAGCCGACGCACTGATCGTGTGTACCGAGTGGCAACAATTCAAGGCGCCGGACTTTGATCTGATCAAGGCCCGCCTCAAAACCCCGGTGATCTTCGACGGACGCAACCTGTATGACGGCGAGCGTCTGGCGCGTGCAGGGTTGCAGTACTACCCGATGGGGCGTGGCGAGTCCTGCAACTTGCCAGTGTCCCAAGGTTCAACGACCGTTTGATGAAATGACAGCGCCGCCATTGGCAACAATGGCGGCGCTTTTTTTTTGTACTGTTTTGAGGCAGGGAAACTCGAGATGCAGGCCAATTATTCTTCCAGCAGTTTACGTGCACTGCACCGTCAGTCATTGATTTTAGGCGCACTGGCACTGGTGCTGTTCATCTTGGGTGAACCGCAACTGGCGGCGATCGGTTTTGATTCGCGCTTTGTAATGTTTGCCAAGGAAATGCTGCGTCACGGCCCGGGCTTTTTCCCGACCACCTACGGCCAGCCATATGCTGACTACAGCGCCACTTCGACTCTGTTCACCTGGTTATTGTCCTTGCCGTCTGGACAGGTGACCAGCCTCACCGCATGGCTGCCCACAGCCATTGCCGGTGCGCTGATTGTTACTTTGATGTATCGCCTGGTCGCGCCGCAGTCCAGGACCTGGGCGCTGGTCAGTGTGGCGCTGTTGCTGCTGAGCATGACCTTTGTCACCGAAACCCGTGCCGTCTCCCTGGATCAAATGCTTGCAGCCGTCAGCCTGGCAGCGTTTTATCTGGCCTATGCACACGACCATTTTTCTGCACCGCGCCGGCATCACTGGCTACTGCTTCTGCTGGTACTGGGGTTTGCCATACGCGGCCCGATTGGCCTGGTCATTCCCACCGGCATGCTCTGCAGTTACTACCTGCTCAGCGGTCAATGGCGCCGGCTGATCAGCGTTGGCCTGCAAGCGCTGGTTCTGCTGGCTGCGTGCATAGGTACCCTGTTGTTGCTGGCCTGGATCAGCGGCGGTGAGGCCTTCGTCCATGAAGTGATCCGCATGCAAGTGACTGGCCGCATGGACGGTACGGAAGGTGCGAGCAGCACCCTGTATTACTTCACCAGTTCCATGGGCAACTACGCACTGGCGTACCCGCTGGCGGTGCTGGTACTGGTGGCGACCCTGATCGTCGGGCGCAAGCAATCGGGCCCGGGGCTGCAACTGGTCAAATACTGCGTGGGCGCCGGCTTGATCGTAATGATCGGGCTGTCGATCCCGCAGGCGAAAAAAGCCCGTTACTTGCTGCCCATGTTGCCGATGGCGGCGATCATTGCGGCGTATCCGTTTCAAGGTTTGCAGGGACGGGTCTATGCCGGGCTGCGCGGTTTGATTCAGGGGCTTTTCCTGCTATTGCCCGCGTTGTTGATGGTGGGCCTGAGCATTGTGCGCAAACGCTTTGACGACCAGCTGCCTTCATTGACTGCGATCTTTATGGTGCTGGGCGTGCTGCAAGTGGCGGCGCTGGCCCTGCTGTTCAAGGCGCAATGGCGAACGGGCGGTTTGGCGGCATGCGCCGTTCTGGCGTTGTGGGCCTGCTTCATCATGGTGTTCGAACCGGTGGAGCGCGAACAGTATGACACCCGTAACTTTACCGAAAACGCCATGCGCATGATCGACCGCGAGCCTGCCCCGCTAGTACTGCACGGCATGGGCAAAGACGCCAAGGCCATCAAGTTCATGGTCAATGTCAATCGCGACCTGCTGCCGCTGTTCACCCAGGCCGACGCCGAGCTGGAGGCCCTGCCAGCCCCGGTATGGATCGTTATGGACCGCAAGGATTATCAGGGGCTGCAAGGCACAGCCTTGGGCAATGTAGTACCGGCGTTGAGTGGTCGCTTCGACAAGAATGACTACGTGTTGCTGCACATCCCTTGAACCTGTAGTCGCTGACGAGGCACCAAGGCTGCGATCGCTTTGCGCAGCCTTCGGTCCTCATCAGCGACGATGTGAATCCTGCTAGAGCTGCCACCTGCCTGCAGGTACAATCCCCGCCCTTCTTCACTCATCCCGGAAATGCCAATGTCAGGGCTCGAACTGTTTGCCGCCGCGCTTGGCGTCATCGCCGTCTGGTTAACAGTCAAACAAAACCCCTGGTGCTGGCCCATCGGCCTGGTGATGGTGCTGCTGTATAGCTGGATATTCTTCGGCATGAAGCTGTACTCGGGCATGCTCCTGCAAGTCTTCTTCGCCCTGCTGCAAGTTTATGGCTGGTGGCAGTGGACCCGCGCCGGGACACAGCACGAGGGCCGTGTGGTTACCCGGTTAAGCCCTTTGCAAGTCCTCGCGGGCCTCAGCGCCGGCGCTGTTGGCAGTCTGGTTCTGGGCGCGGCAATGGCCCGCTGGACTGACTCCGGCGTCCCTTGGCAAGATGCAGCGCTGACCGCATTCAGCCTGGTCGCGCAATTGTGGATGGCACAAAAGCGCCTGCAATGCTGGGCCCTGTGGTTTGTCATCGACGTGCTCTACATCCTGTTCTTTGCCTGGCAAGAGCTGTACCTGACAGCAGGCCTGTATGCACTGTTCACGGTTATTGCCATTCAGGGCTGGCGTGACTGGCGCCGCGATCCGGCGCTGCGCACATGAAGGTGGTCGTACTGGCGGGGCCGGAGTCGAGTGGCAAAAGCTGGCTGGCGGCGCTCTTGCAGCAGCGATTTGGCGGCGTACTGGTGGGCGAATACGTTCGTTATTTTATCGAGCAAAACCCCCGGGACACCTGCCTGGCCGATATTCCGGCGATTGCTGCAGGTCAACTGCAATGGGAGGATCAAGCCCGTGCCCAACAGCCAGAACTGCTGATTCTGGACACCCATTTGTTGAGCAACATCCTGTGGAGCCAGACCCTGTTTGGCGACTGCCCGGCATGGCTTGAACCCGAACTTCTCAGCCGGCATTACGACCTGCACTTGCTGCTGTCACCCGACGATGTGGAATGGATACCCGACGGCCAGCGTTGCCAACCATCTCTGGCTGAACGCCAAAGGTTTTTCGCTGCCAGCCTTCAGTGGCTGGAGCACCACCATCAACCCCTGCAAATCATCAGAGGTGACTGGCAGGCCCGTCAGCAACAAGCTTGTGCCGCGGTTGAACACTTGCTGGCGCAATAAGAATTTTTAGGAAAACTCTTAACAAATTCAGAGCATTCCTAGATCCAGTAACAACTGGAAGTTTTACCTTGAGGCCAGTCGTCAAACATTTGACGACGGGCTATCTCAACCTCAAGGAAAATAATGAAATCAATATTCTTTGTCTCGGGTGTCTTTGGCGCCATGTCCCTGGCCTTTGCGGCCAACGCCCTGGCTCAAGCTGACAGCCGTCCTGCACCGTTGGCCAATAGCAGCCAATGCTCACCAAGCAACCCGACCGGCCCTGGCTGCCCTCCGTTTGGCGGCCCCGGCGACATTGGCGCCGAGTGCTGCCCGTTCAGCGATGAAAGCCTGAAAACCAAAGTCGTGCCGCTGACATCGGCTACCGAGAATCTGCTGAAGATTCAGGGCGTCACCTTCGAATGGAAAGATGGCGGGCGCAAGGACATCGGGGTTATCGCCCAGGAAGTGGCCAAGGTGTATCCACAGCTGACACGCACCAAGGATGGTTTGATGCAGGTCGACTACGACAAACTGGTGGCTCCACTGATCGAATCGATCCGCGAACTGAACCAGCGCATTGAAACCCTGGAAAAAGCCCAAGCCAAGTAAATAGCCGGGTGCATGACCGCTGCCTCCCCCCCTTCTGGTCGGTGGTCTGCACCCAGCATGGCTTACATATGTACGAAAGCTCATAAAAAGCCACCCTGTTTGTGAATCGAATTAAAAATGCGCAGCAGACGATATTGGCTTGTTTGAACAGCGACTGATTGCCAGCCTGGGTAGTGCTCAATTAATAAATCCTCCAAGCCAAGGCAACTTATTCAGCAATCTCCAGTCTGTTAATCAGGACACCGGGAGTTTGCAATGGGCACTGGAAAAGTTAGCGCTTCGAGCCGCCAATATGTCCATTCATGAAACACCGAGTTAGCCTGCAAGCCGATTATTGGCGGCACCCTAAAATATCCTGAATAAATGTAACGTTTCTGAAACACCCCCTCTCGTATCAAGTTCAACGTAAATCCCTTGTTTCCCTCCGCAATAATAGCCTCGCGCTGTCTCATGTTTGAAACATCGACGCCATGCACGGATTCATCACGCTCTGTGAGCGCTTGTTTTTAATCACTTAATTTAAAGTGGCACAACTACTGCTCTTCCCTCCGTAGCGCCGACCAGGGCCAGCTCCAATAAAGAAGGAACACAATCATGGGGAATATATATCGTGGCAAACACCGCCTGCTGACAGCGTGCAGCCTGACTGTTCTGTTCGGTATCTACAGCACTGCTCAAGCAGGTGGTAATGGCGTGATTGTACTTACCCGCGATGTTCAACCTTTTGCAGTCGGCAACCCGGCCATGCATCCGGACCCTAACCCCACGACTGTAAACGCGAACCCCGCAGTGCGTATCACCAGTGCTTCCAGTGAGCTCAGTGATGGTGATTTCGCCAGTGTCAGCAGCGGTGCCTCAATTACCCACTCGATGATGCCCAACGGCAACGCTCTGCCAGGTTTGAATACAGCCAATGGCCTGCCAGGTATGGCCAGCGGTCATGGTGGTGGCAGCGGCGGTTCGATCAGCAACACCATCAATCGAAGCATCGAGCAGGGCATGAGCCCGCTCACCGCTCTGAGTCAGGGGAAATAACATCATGAACATTCCCCTGCCCTTGCTGGTTGCTGTGCTGCTTGCCAGTGCTCAGGTTCACGCAGCCTCCGATAACAACGCCGAAATCAACAATTCCGGCCTCAGCTACCGCGGCAACATTACGGTAAACCAGGCTGCGGGCGATCAACAGCAGCAGGTAAATAGCCGGGCAATTGCCATCGGCACCCAGGGCCTTGCCTCAACCCGGATCAGTCAGAAACTCAACACTGCGGCCGACCCTTCGCTCAATGCCAAGGCCGCGATACAGGGCAACTCATTCAGTAATGGCAGCGGTGTGCTGGGGGTCAACCAAACCTCCGGTGCCAACAATCAAATGATCAATGCAGTGCGGATCGGCATTAGTGCCCAGCCACAAGGCATCGATGACAGCGCTTTGTCACAGCAAAACGTGGCGCTGTTACCAGGCTCCGGAACCGTACTCCCCGTAAGTGGCAGCCGCCAGGTCGTTACCAGCGACCAGGCCTTCACCGGCAGCCGCGGGGTCGTGCAGTTAAACCAGAGTGCAGGGGTGGGGAACCGCATGGCTAACACCCTGAACGTCCGGGTTGCCGACTGACCCGATTACAACGCAGTGCAATTAGAAAGTGCCAACACGTAACTCAACTAATAAAGCACGGAGAATCACCATGAAACCTGTAATGGCTCTTAAACCGCTGGTTTTCGCTATTGCTGCACTTATGGCTGTTGCTGCCCAGGCGGGCGGAGGCGGAAATGGCAATGGCGGTGGAAACAATAACAACAATGATCAGTTGCTGACCCAGCTGCAATTAAGCGCAGGTGCAGCGGCCATGGTCCAGGATGGTCAAACCAGTGCAAACAACAAGGCACTCAACCAGGGCACACACAACCTCGCCAATGTGAACGGCTCGATCAACAACTCCAGCGGTAACATGGGCGCCAACGTCGCGGCAGGCGATGGCAACCAGCAGGATAATGCGGCGGCGCTGGCAACTGCTGATCAAAGCTTCATTTTTGGCAGTGCAGTGGCCGCGACGACGGCTGATCAGGGCAACTATGGCAACACCGTTAGAAACTACTCCGCGGTGAATGTCTCAAACCTTAACAATTCGGCCAACAATGGCTCCGGCAATGTCGGTGTCAACGTCACCACAGGCAGTTTCAACCAGCAGAAAAACAACCTGGCAATTGCCGTTTCAGGCGGTCGGGTTGCGGTTGCGGCAGCCTCGGCAGATCAAACCTCTACCAGCCTGAACGTGTCTAATAAGGCCGTTCAGACATACGACACCAAAAACCTGACGGCCAGTATCAATCTGCACGGCGCTTATCATGGCCAGGGTCAAGGTACTGTCGGGGGCAACAGTGGCGGTGGTGGCGGTAATCACAACAGTAGTGTTCAGGGCGGTAACGGGGGCGGCAACAACGGTCCACAACCGCTCAGGTTTCATGAAGAAGGCACTTTCAGCCTCAGTGGCGTGGCGACTTATCAAGTGCTGACTCCAAGCGGCTGGACCAGCCCGACAATCAATCACGCATCGATGACCAATTCGATGAACAACTTCTCGGGTAACGGTGGCGCCAACGTGTCCTCGGGTGTGGGTAACCAACAAAGCAACTCGCTGTCAATCGCAGCAGGCTGCCGCGCCTGCATGTAACCGGGGCCTTCACAAGGGCCTCGATCCCGAGGCCCTTGTTTCAATTTTCAAGGCGTATCCATCATGCGCACGACCTCTCTCTTGCTGTTGCTCTGTATGGCCGGCATCACACAGGCCGCGCAGATGCCGGTTGCGGCCATGCCCGGCGGCAATCTGGTTTTCAAGCATGTACAGAGTATTCGCGAGCGTCGCTTTGCAGACATTGTTGAGCAAAAAACCGACTTCAGTTGTGGCGCAGCAGCTCTGGCAACTGTGCTGCGGCAGGCCTACTGGATGGACGTCAATGAAGACGAAATCATTAAAGGCATGTTGATCAATGCGGATCAAAAACTGGTACGTACCCAGGGGTTCTCAATGCTCGACATGAAGCGTTATCTCGAAAGTATCGGCATGCGGGCAAGGGGTTACCGGATCCCGGCGCAAAGCCTGGAAAGCGTCAATATTCCTGTCGTCGTCCTGCTGGAAATTCGAGGTTACAAGCATTTTGTAGTCATGCAGCGTGCACAAAAAGATTGGGTGTATATCGCCGACCCGGTGCTGGGACATAAACGCTTCTCACATGAAGACTTCGCCAAAGGCTGGAATGGCATTGTATTCGCCATTATTGGCCCCGGTTACGACAAGACCAACGCTTTGCTGAGTCCCCCTGCCCCACTGACCGTCAAGAACAAGCTCGATATGTTCAGTCCGGTCAAGGATGCAGAGCTAATGGATTTCGGGTTTATCCAGAGCGACTTTTTTTAAGTGCGCCAAAGATGACTATGGAGCCGCCCGCTCCTGGAGCAGCACATGAAAACGCCCTATTGGCTGATAGCCGCCTGTCTTGCCCTCAGCCTGCCAGCCCACGCAGCCTCGATATTCAAACCTGTGGAGCTCAAAGACAATGAAATGGCTGAATTGCGTGGGCGTTTTGTCATGCCCGGCCGGATCATCAGCTTCGGGATCGTCATGAGCAGTACCTGGGTCAGCAGCAAAGGGGATGTGGTCGGTGCAACCACGTCAATGCAACTGCAAAATACGGTCAAGCCACAGTTTTATGTATCGACCTACAGCGCTGCAGGGAACGGTACGCCAGCGGCCAAGGGTACCGGCATCGTCACGGGGGGCGCAGGGCTGAGTACGGGACAGGGGGTCACACAAAGCGTAAGGGCCGCCGGCGACAATAACAGCGCCTACAACAATGTTGACATCACTATCTCCCATGCCGGTCAAGCACCGGCGGTTAATCAGCAAGGCACATTATTAACGGCAAATAATTCCGTCTCAGTCGCCAGCGGTGCAGGTAATTTGACGGTATCGGCCTCGGGGGGCGGTATTCAAATGGCAATTGAGGCCAATAATAATCAAGGCGCCTCATTGCAACAAATCGCTCAAGGTGGTGTGTTACAGAGCACAACTCTATTAGGCGCTGGTAATGCGATTACGAATATGACGCAACTTAATGTCGTCATGGGCGCTAATAGTCAGACCACCGCCGCTTCAAATTGTAATATTAATCAATTAATAGGCCTGCGCAACTTGGGATATTGAACTAGGCTCCCCCCTTACAATTAGAACCACTGGACGGCTTATTTCATGCACCGATTGTTTACCTTTCGCGCAGTTGTATGCATAAGCACTCTGTTTCCATCAGCCCTGCTTTATGCAGCCCCTGATGTTGATGTAGAGCAATTAAAACAAGAATTATTGGAGCTCCGTCAGCGTTACGATCTACAACAAAAGGCCTTGGCCGTACTCGAACAGCGTGTACGACAAGTAGAAGATCAACCGACAACACCGGTTCCTAAACGATTGGCCAAGTCGCCTGCAGACTTGACCGGCAACCAGAAAGTGGCCACGACCGGTAGCAGTGCAGCAGGCGGAAGTTCTTACGGAGAGTCACTGAAAGATGATTCCGCACCCGCCAAAAGTGTGGTCAACCTTTACGACGAAGCCAGTGGCTTTTTTGGCGGTGGCAAGTTCAGTTTTGAATCCGGACTCACTTACTCCCATTACGATACCCGGCAGTTGATTCTCAATGGTTTTTTGGCCCTGGACTCAATATTCCTGGGCAATCTCAACCTGGATCGCATCAAGGCTGACACCTGGACTCTGGACCTTACCGGTCGATACAACTTCGACAACCGCTGGCAGTTCGACATTAACGTCCCCGTGGTTTATCGCGAATCGGCTTATCAGTCAGGGGGGGCCAATGGCGGTGATGCTCAAGCGACCTCCGAGCAGACCGTCACCCGCGACCCGACCATTGGCGACGTCAACGTTGGTGTGGCCTACAAGTTCCTCGACGAGTCGGCCAACACCCCGGATGCCGTCTTTACCGTGCGGGTGAAAGCGCCGACCGGCAAAGATCCGTTCGGCATCAAACTGATCCAGTCCGGGGCCAACACCAACATTTTCACTCCGGAAGACTTGCCCACCGGCAATGGCGTGTGGTCGATCAGCCCCGGCATCTCTCTGGTCAAAACCTTCGATCCCGCCGTGCTGTTCGGAACGCTGTCTTACACCCATAACCTTGAAGGCTCATTCGACGACATCAGTTCGACAGTCGGCCTGTCTCAGCCTGGCAAGGTCAAACTGGGCGACAGCTTCCAGCTGGGTGCCGGTGTGGCATTTGCCCTGAACGAAAAAATGAGCATGTCGTTCTCCGTGTCAGACCTGATTCAGAAAAAGAGCAAGCTCAAACAGGATGGTGGTGATTGGCAAACCGTCGCCACCAGCGATGCCAACGCAGGCTACTTCAACGTCGGTATGACCATTGCTGCAACCGACAAGCTGACCATCGTGCCCAATCTGTCCATAGGCCTGACAGAGGATGCTCCTGACTTCACCTTCAGTCTGAAATTCCCGTACTACTTCTAGGCTGCCCCCGGGCCCGCACGAAAAAAGACCCGCAGCAGATACAGGCTGCGGGTCTTTTCTTTTGATACTGCCCTAGCGGATTTGATGCTTGTGCAGTAACCGGTAAAACGTAGGGCGCGACACACCCAGCACTTTGGCCGCAACACTCAAGTTATTACTGTGTCGATGCAACACATCGTGCAGCGCCTGACGTTCGGCACGGCTTTTGTAATCCTCCAGCGTGCCCGATACCTCTATCACTGGTAGATACGATTCCAGGCCCAGATCAGTGGCCTCGATCTGACGACCTTCAGCCAATACCAGACCACGTCGCACACGGTTGGCCAACTCGCGAATATTGCCGGGCCAGAAATGAATCCCCATGGCAAACAATGCATCATCACTGAAGGTACGCGGGCGACGCCCGGTCTCCAGGCTGTAGAGATGCGCAAAATGATTGGCCAGCAACGCCAGATCACCCGTACGGTCCCGTAAAGGGGCGGTGACAACCTGTAATACGTTAAGCCTGTAGTACAGATCTTCACGAAACCGGCCCTCGACAATGGCAGTCTCAAGATCGACGTGGGTTGCCGCCAGTACCCGCACATCAACAGGAATCGCTTGGCTGCCCCCTACCCGCTCAATGTGCTTCTCCTGCAAAAAACGCAACAAGTTGGCTTGCAACTCCAGCGGCAGGTCACCGATTTCATCCAGAAACAGGGTGCCTCCATTGGCTGTTTCAATGCGCCCGATCTTGCGCTGATGCGCACCGGTAAAGGAGCCCTTCTCGTGGCCGAACAGCTCTGACTGAATCAAGTGCTCAGGGATGGCGCCACAATTTATCGCCACAAAGGGCTTGCCGTTGCGCTGGGACTCTCGATGCAGAGTACGGGCGACCAGTTCCTTTCCCGTGCCGCTTTCGCCACGGATCAATATGGGCGATTCGGTAGGTGCCAATTTGCCCAGCAGTTTTCGCAAGTCATGAATGACCCGGCTTTGGCCCAGTAACTCGTGCCCTGGATTATTGGCGTGAGTGGTGGCGTGACCACGTAAACGGGCCATACCGAATGCACGGCCAATGGTGACCTGGACCCGCGAAACATCGAAGGGAAGCGTATGGAAGTCAAAAAACCATTCGCAAACAAAATCGCCTGCGTTTTTCAGCTTCAATACGTCAGCACTGAGTACGGCGATCCACTCGGTACCGCTGCGACTGATCATGTCTTTGACGGCTTCGGGGTGCTCTAGATGAAATGGCTGGAGCCGGAACAATCCGACATCACATGAATGGCTGCTGACCGACTCAAGGCTACAGCTGTCCACTGCCCAACCAATGGTACGCAACCCCGGCAGCAGTGCGTGGCAATCGTCACAGGGATCTACAACTAAAAGGCGTCGCGGGGAGGACATCACAAGCATGACTGTTCCTTGACGCCAAAAAGCATAAATGGGATGAGAACAGGCAGGGTTTTAAGGTAGGTGTAACGTATGACAAAACTGTGCCCGCCACTTGGATCAATTCCCTATAACCCTCATCGCCAAATACGCACTTGAGCACAAAGGCGTACGGGGCCATCGAAAAGCGGCGGCAGAGGTTTTCAGGGGGTTAAAAATTGATCTGCATCAGGCTTTTAAAAATACTTTTAAAAAAGTCATGAAAGTGTGTGACCTGAGGCGGGTCTGAGGTCATCAGTACAAGTAACCAACCGAACGGTAAGCCCAGCCGACGGTTAATCACTTGATGGGCACACCAGAGAGACAACCCTATGAACGCCCCGCTCCGTTTCAACGAAGCACTTTTGATTGCCGGCCACGCCTTTGAACCTTTTCAATGTGTTGCCTGGGCTGCACAAGACGGTCATGGCGAATTGAGCCTGACGGTCATTGACCGCACCAACACCCGTATCGGTCGCAAACAAATCCCGCGCAGCGCCTGTGCTGACGCCGCCCAACTTGCAAGCCTGCTGGCACAAGCCCGTGCCGAACTGAGCAGCGAAGGCTACACCTTGCAACCCTGGGTAATGCCGGCCTGATCCCGAACCGGTAGGAGCGAGCTTGCTCGCGAGCGCTTGAAAGCTCGCGAGCAAGCTCGCTCCTACAGTTGTTTCAACTCATCGATATGTGTGTATTCAAGAGCCAGATCAGCCGCCATCCGCCGTGACTTGCCAAGTCGAATCGGCCCCCGTTCCATATCGATCAACAACCCCGGACATTCAATGGCGGGCAGAGCCGGACCGTCTTTGAGACGACCGTCGGTGAGCAATAAAAAACGTTGTTGTTCTTCTGCAAACTGCTTGCGACGGGTTTTCAGCCACTGTGCAACATCCGCCAGGGCTTCCAGCAACGGCGTTCCACCCCCCGCCCCCAGCGTCAGCAACCACTGGTTCAAGGCCGCAGATGCTTTGGCGCCGCAGACCTGCCATTGCGGCGCACTGCCACTGGCAGTCATCACCGCCACCCGCACCCGCTGCCGATAAGCATCCTCAAACACCTGGGCCAGTAACCCTTTGGCATCCCCCAGCGCCTGATGCCGACGGGTGGAAGACGAAGCATCCACCACCACCAGCCACAGCTCTTGGGCTGCACTCTGACGGGTCTTGTAGGCCAGATCTGTACGCTGTTGCGGGCGGCCGCGCAGCAGGGTTTGCACCCAGTCCACGGTACCGCCGGCTGCACTGCGACTGGCACCCAGTTTGCCCTCACCCAGTTTGCCTGCCCGGGGTCTGGCATCCGCCCCCGCACTGGATCGGGGGCGAATGCCTAAGGCTTTTTTGGCCAGCTCGGCACTTCGCGCCGGCCACCCATGGCCTGAGGCTGCGCAGGCAATTCGCCCCATTGGCCCTGGCCGGTACTGGACGAGGCACTGCCGGATTGCGCTTGCGGTTGCGACTGTTGTGGCGTCGGCGCCTCAGCAGGCTGCTGGCGACGTCGATGGCGCAAGGCAAACTCGGCCACCGCATCAATATCCTCCAGACTGATCACCCCGGCCCCACGCCAAGCGGCATGGGCCCGCGCCGCGCGCAGCCAGACAAGATCCGCGCGCATGCCATCAACCGCCGCCGCATAACAGCGCGCGGTGATCACTGCCAGCGACTGGTCATCCAGCTCAATGCCCTGCAGCCGTTCACGAGCCTGCTGGCAACGCTCACGCAACGCATCCTGTGCAGCCGCCCACTGCTCACAAAACCCTTGGGGATCCAGGTCAAAACTCAAGCGCCGCCTAATGATTTCGCCGCGCTCGGCAGGCTGCGGCTGACTGTTCATGGCCACATTAAGGCCAAAGCGGTCAAGCAATTGCGGGCGCAACTCACCCTCTTCCGGATTCATGGTGCCAATCAAGACAAAGCGCGCAGCGTGCCGATGGGAAATACCGTCGCGTTCGACCACATTGGTGCCACTGGCTGCCACATCCAGCAGTACGTCCACCAGATGATCGGCCAGCAGGTTCACTTCATCGACATACAGCACTCCGCCATCGGCCCTGGCCAGCACTCCTGGGGAGAATTGCGCCTTGCCCTGCCCCAGCGCGGCGTCCAGATCGAGCGTGCCCACCAGCCGTTCCTCGGTGGCGCCCAATGGCAAGGTGACGAACTGACCGCTTGCCAGTAAGTCGGCAAGGCCCCGGGCCAGGGTGGATTTGGCCATGCCGCGGGGGCCCTCGATCAGCACCCCGCCAATTTTCGGGTCGATAGCCGTCAAGCACAGCGCAAGCTTGAGTGAGTCCGCGCCGACCACCGCCGACAACGGGAAATGCGGGGTGTCAGTCATGTATCCAAATCCTTGCGTAAAGTCTGTAGGAGCAAGCTTGCTCGCGATGCCGGCAACGGGGGCCGTGCCAAGAGCACTGCAGTAGAGCCAAGCTCAATCTTCTTCGATATCCAGCAACAGGTTTTCCAGCGCCTCGCGGTAGTCCCCGGGCGCCTCCCACAACCCGCGCTGCTGGGCTTCGAGCAGGCGCTCGGTCATATCGCGCAAGGCATGGGGGTTGTGCTGCTGAACAAATTCACGGGTATCCGGGTCGAGCAAATAGGCATCTGCCAGCAACGCGTACTGATGGTCATCGATAAGATGCGTGGTCGCGTCAAAGGCAAACAGGTTATCCAGGGTCGCGGCCATTTCGAACGCGCCTTTGTAGCCATGACGCTTGACCCCGTCGATCCACTTCGGATTGGCGGCACGGGACCGGATCACCCGGTTCAGCTCTTCCTTGAGGGTGCGGATTTTCGGCAGGTCCGGCTGACTGTGGTCGCCGTGATAACTGGCGGCTTTTTCACCGCTCAAGGTCTCCACCGCCGCGAGCATGCCGCCCTGGAACTGGTAGTAGTCGTTGGAGTCGAGCACATCGTGCTCACGGTTGTCCTGGTTTTGTACCACTGCCTGCACCTGACTCAAGCGCCGGGCGAACTGGTCACGGGCACCGGTGCCTTCATCACCGGCACCATAGGCGTAACCGCCCCAGTTCAGATACACCTGCGCCAAATCATCGCGGCTCTGCCACAAACGACCGTCAATGGCGTTTTGTACACCGGCGCCATAGGCCCCGGGCTTGGCGCCGAATATGCGCCAGCCTGCTTGCCGCGCCGCCAGCTCGGGTGCCAGCCCTTGCTGCACCAGTTGCTCACGTTCACTGCGGACTTTGGCAGCCAGCGGGTTCAGATCATCCGGCTCGTCCAGTGCGGCCACGGCTTGCACCGCCGCATCGAACAGGCGGATCAGATTGGCAAAGGCATCGCGGAAGAAGCCCGACACACGCAAGGTCACGTCGACCCGCGGCCGGTCCAGCAAGCTGACCGGCAGGATTTCGAAATCATCCACCCGCTGACTGCCGGTGGCCCACACCGGGCGCACGCCCATCAGGGCCATGGCCTGGGCGATATCATCACCGCCGGTACGCATGGTTGCGGTGCCCCACACGGACAGGCCCAACTGGCGCAAGTGATCGCCGTGGTCCTGCAAGTGACGCTCCAGAATCAGATTGGCCGACTGAAAACCTATGCGCCAGGCGGTGGTGGTTGGCAGGTTGCGCACATCCACCGAAAAGAAATTACGCCCGGTGGGCAATACATCCAGCCGTCCGCGACTCGGCGCACCACTGGGCCCCGCCGGCACAAAGCGGCCATGCAGGGCATCCAGCAAGCCTTGCATCTCGGCCGGGCCGCAAGCATCCAGACGCGGCGCCACGATCTCCAGCAAGGCCTGGAAAATCCCCCGCACTTCCAGCCATTGCGGGGTTTCGGGCAATTGCAGAGTGCCGGCCAATGCCTGTTCAATCAGCTGCCCGGCATACAGTTCCAGACGCTCGCGGGTATCCCCGGCAGTGCGCCACAGCGCATCACTGACCGCCACCAGCGCCGCAGGCTGGCGTGCTGTCCAGGGTTCGGCCAGCGCACAGTCCAGCGGATCAAACGCCAGTTCAAAGGCTTTGGCCAACGCCCGCAGCACACTGGATTGCGCCCCGCGGCCATCGCCACGGGGGATGCGCAACAGCGCCAGCAGCGTGTCGATACGTAAACGCCCGGCCGGCGATTCGCCGAATATATGCAAGCCGTCGCGGATCTGTGACTCCTTCAGGTCGCACAGATAGGTATCCAGCCGTGGCAACCAGATCGCGGCATCGGCATCACTGTCGAGTTTCTCGTCCAGCTGCAACTCGCGGTCGATCCGGGTTTCGCGCACCAGCTTGAGGATGTCACGCTGCAATTCACGGGCCCGGCGCGGATCAAGCAGCTGCGCTTCGTAGTATTCGTCGGCCAGCAGTTCCAGGTCGCGCAACGGACCAT
Organism: Pseudomonas paraversuta; assembly: GCF_904067025.1. Lineage (NCBI taxonomy): Bacteria > Pseudomonadati > Pseudomonadota > Gammaproteobacteria > Pseudomonadales > Pseudomonadaceae > Pseudomonas > Pseudomonas paraversuta. The sequence continues at coordinate 2,489,690 of NZ_CAJFDA010000001.1, read as the reverse complement.
AGGTTTCAGCCCGGGTCAGCGGTGGCATCAAGTGATCGATGATCACCGCCTGGGTCCGGCGCTTGGCCTGGGCGCCTTCCCCGGGATCATTGACGATAAACGGATAGACGTTGGGCATGGGGCCGAGAATTGCGTCCGGCCAGCACTGTTCCGACAGCCCGACGCCTTTGCCCGGTAGCCACTCCAGGTTGCCATGCTTGCCCACATGGACCACGGCATGGGCGCCGTAGGTGTTACGCAACCAGAAGTAGAACGCCAGATAGCCATGGGGCGGCACCAGATCGGGGTCGTGATACACCGCGCTGGCATCCACCTGATAGCCCCGGGCCGGTTGAATCCCGACAAACGTCAGGCCAAAACGCAGACCCGCGACCATCAGCCGTCCGCTACGGAACATTGGATCGGTCTGCGGCATGCCCCAGCGCTCAATCACTGCCTGGCGATTGGCCTCGGGCAAGCGATTGAACATGGTCCAGTACTTTTCCAGGGCCAGGCTTTGCATGCAGGGCCGCAGGTCCAGGCTGTCAGGGTCATTACTGACCCCGCCGAGCAGCTCCTGAATCAGCGCAGTGCCAGTCTCGGGCAACCGGCAATCCAGCGGATACCCCTCGAGCTGCAAAGCTCGCAGGATATTCAGCGCGGCGGCCGGTGTGTCCAGCCCCACGCCATTGCCGATGCGACCGTCGCGGGTCGGGTAGTTGGCCAGAATCAGCGCAATGCGCTTTTGCGGGTTCGGCACCCGTGCCAATTCGACCCAGCGCCGCGCCAGCTCCGCGACAAAGTCCATGCGTTCCGGTTGCGCGCGATAACACACCACATCCGACTGGCTGCGCTCACTGCGCCAGGCCAGGTCTTTAAAACTGATCGGGCGACTGATGATTCGCCCGTCCAGTTCCGGCAAGGCAATGTGCATCGCCAGGTCTCGCGGGCCAAGGCCTTGTTCGCTGTCGCGCCAGCCGGGCTCGTTGTCCTGGGCGCAGATGGCCTGAATTACCGGGATATTGCGCCGAAACGGCCGCAGGTGCGGGGCTTCGGGGCTCGACTGAGCGAAACCGGTGGTATTGAGAATGACTGCGGCCTGAACCTCATCCAGCCAGTCCTCCACCATTGCCAGGCAACCCGGCTCCTTGAGACTGGCCACGGCAACCGGCAAGGGATTGAGACCTGCGGCCTGCATGCGCTGGCAGAACACATCGACAAACGCGGTATTGGCCGCCTGCAAATGCGAGCGATAGAACAGCAGCGCCGCTACCGGATACCCGGGTTGCCAGTCAGCCTGCCAGTGACTGAGTTGCGGGCTGGAATGCGCCGGATGATAAATCGCGGTACGGGGCAAGGTTTGCGGCTCATCCCACCCATAGTCGCGGCCCAGCCACTGGGTGGCCAGGCAACGATAGAGTTGCAAGGCATTGTGCAACCCGCCCTGGCGCAGAAAATGCCACAGACGCTCACCCTCGCCGGCCGCCACCGTGCTCAGTGCGCTGAGCTCCGGGTCGGGACGGTCATCGCCCGGCACCAGAATCAGGGTGACGCCACGTTCGGCCAGCTGCATCAAGCGCTCGATGCCGTAGCGCCAGTAACCTATGCCGCCGTGCAATGACAGCAGGATCACTTTGGCGTGTTGCAGCACCTGATCGAAATACAGGTCGACCGAGCCGTGATTCTGTACCTGCATCGGGTTTGCCAGACGCAGGCCAGGATAATTTTCAGGCAACTGCTGCGCGGCTTGCGCCAGCAGTGCCAGGCTTGAATCACCGCTGCACAGGATCACCAGCTCGGCGGGGGTCTGTCCGAGGTCGGCAATGTTGTCGTCCGATACAAAGCCACCAGGCTGGGTCCTGAGCAAATGCATGGTTTAAGCGCTCAACGCTGTGCGCAGGGTGGACTCGAGCAGTGCCGCGTCCAGATCCTGACCGATCAGCACGAGCCGGGTGCTGCGTGCTTCATCGCGGCCCCAGGCACGGTCGAAGTGCTTGTCAAAGCGGGTACCCACGCCCTGGATCAACAAGCGCATCGGCTTGCCCGGGATGGCGGCAAAGCCTTTGACCCGCAGAATGCCGTGCTGGACCACCAGTTGCGTCAGGGCTTGCATCAATACGCTTTCTTCGCCTTCAGGCAGCTCGATGGAAATGGAATCGAAGGCATCGTGGTCATGATCGTCGTGGTCATCATCACCGTCGTGGTGGTGATCGTGGTGGCTGTGGCGGTCATCGATATGATCCTCGGAGCCGGCACCCAGCCCCAACAGCACATCCAGAGGCAAGCGGCCGCTGCTGGCCTCGATCACCTTCACCGCAGGTGGCAGCTCTTCGGCGACTTCGGCGCGCACCCGGGCCAGATCTTCAGGGCTGATCAGGTCGGCTTTATTGAGGATCACCAGATCGGCGCTGGCCAGCTGATCAGCAAACAGCTCGTGCAGAGGCGACTCGTGGTCCAGATTCGGGTCGAGTTTGCGCTGGGCGTCGACCTGATCCGGGAACGCGGCAAAAGTGCCGGCAGCCACAGCCGGGCTGTCGACGACGGTAATAACCGCGTCAACCGTGCAGGCGCTGCGGATTTCCGGCCACTGGAAGGCTTGCACCAGAGGTTTGGGCAGGGCCAGGCCCGAGGTTTCGATCAGGATATGGTCGATATCGCCGCGACGGGCCACCAGTTCGCGCATCACCGGGAAGAACTCTTCCTGCACGGTGCAGCACAGGCAACCATTGGCCAGTTCATAAACGCGGCCGTTGGCTTCTTCTTCGGTGCAGCCGATGGTGCACTGCTTGAGGATTTCACCGTCGATACCCAGCTCACCGAACTCATTGACGATCACCGCAATACGGCGGCCCTGGGCGTTATCCAGCATGTGCCGCAGCAGTGTGGTTTTGCCCGAACCGAGAAAGCCGGTAACGATAGTGACAGGGATTTTGGCCAGTGTTTTCATCGGATGCCCTTTGGCAAGCGGCGGGCATACGGGACGACGACCGCAGGCTGTGTGCGGTCAGTCTTCGCCACCGGATCACCCCGCCCGGTTGAAGTAAGAATCTGTGACGAGGCAGGTCTCCTGGCTTACGGCGGGGTATCAGCCGGGGGCTGACACCGACCTTGCGCCTTCCCGCTTGTTCAGCAGTGGCATTGCAAGGTCATCGACCGTTTACAGTTGCGGGGGCAGCCGCGGCATACCGCGTTCCCTTCTTAGCTTCGCGTGGCGAAGAACCTCGAACGTGCAAGGCTACGCAGTGCTTTGTAACAGGTCAATGTCATCCTGTGGCAGCTGGCTTGCCAGCGATGGATTCAACCCGGCTTGCAGGACCGATCATGGCGACCTCATCGCTGGCAAGCCAGCTCCCACACATGATCAATGCAGTGTTGTGTTCTAATTGCCGCCTTTTTTCAGCCTCAGGCTTCAAGGAACCGCCCATGTCGTCCCCTCGCCCAACCCACGTCCTGATCATTGGCTACGTGTGGCCCGAGCCTCGCTCTTCTGCGGCGGGCGGGCACATGATGCAAATCATCGACAGTTTCTTGCAGCACGGCTGGCAGATCACCTTCAGTAGCCCGGCCGGGGTTGGCGAGCACAAGGCCGACCTGGCAGCGCTGGGCATCAATGAAGTGGGGATCGAGCTCAATAACAGCAGCTTCGACACCTTTATCAGTGAACTGGCCCCGGACATCGTCCTGTTCGACCGTTTCATGATGGAGGAGCAGTTCGGCTGGCGCGTTGAGAAGCACTGCCCGAATGCCTTGCGTGTCCTGGAAACCTCCGACTTGCAAAGCCTGCGCGACGCCCGTCACCTGCAACTCAAGGCGCGGCTCAAGCACAACCCGGAGCAGGATGACTTCAGCAGCCTGTTCGCCCCGGGGCAACGTACCACCTTTGAACACATGGCCGATGCCGACCTTGCGCAACGCGAAATCGCCGCGATCTACCGCAGCGACCTGAACCTGATGATTTCCGAATACGAAATCGATCTTCTGGTGGAGCAGTTTCAGGTTCCCGAGGCACTGTTGCACTGGTGTCCGCTGATGGTTGACAGCGTCCCTGAGCAATTCGTGCCTTACGAGCAGCGCCAGCATTTCTTGAGCATCGGCAACTTCCGCCATGGGCCGAACTGGGACGCCGTGTTATGGATGAAAACCCATATCTGGCCGCTGATCCGCCAGCAACTGCCCGACGCCCAACTGCATGTCTACGGTGCCTACACGCCGCCCAAAGCCACGGCCCTGCATAACCCGGCCCAGGGTTTTCATGTACTCAACTGGGCCGAGGATGCCCTGGCCGTGATGAGCAACGCACGGATCTGCCTGGCCCCTTTACGCTTTGGCGCCGGCATCAAAGGCAAAATCGCCGACGCCATGCTTTGCGGCACCCCGAACGTCACAACCCCGGTGGGTGCGGAAGGCATGCACGGTGACATGCCGTGGGCCGGAGCCGTAGAACAGAGTGCCAGCGCCATTGCGCAGGCGGCCGTCGAGCTGTACCGCAACCCCCAGGCGTGGCAGCAGGCGCAACACAACGGCCAGGCGTTACTGCAGGCGCGGTACCTCAAAGCCAGCCATGGCCCGGCGCTGGTGCAACGCATCGAAGCCTGCCGCGCGGAGCTTGAACAGCACCGGCGCAACAACTTCACCGGAGCCATGTTGCGTCATCACCAGCACAAGAGCACCCAATACATGTCGCAGTGGATCGAAGCCAAGAACCGTAGCCACTCCCTGTAGGAGCGAGCTTGCCTCGCGATGGCAGCACCCCGGCCACCACCCGGTTGCCTCCATCGCTGGCAAGCCAGCTCCCACAGGTCACTCCCACAGATCACCCCGGTCGCCTGTAGGAGCGAGCTTGCCTCGCGATGGCAGCACCCGACCACCACCCGGTTGCCTCCATCGCTGGCAAGCCAGCTCCCACAGGTCACCCCCACAGATCCCCCCGGTCGCCTGTAGGAGCGAGCTTGCCTCGCGATGGGGTCAGTCCGATTTCGCTGACCGGCGCAGCAAATACGTGTCCATGATCCAGCCCTTGCGCAACCTGGCCGCCTCTCGGGCATGCCTGATCTGCTGGCTGACATCCGCCAGCTTGCCGGCAATCAGGATCTCGTCCGCTGTGCCGATATAGGCGCCCCAGTAAATATCCAGGTCTTCATGGACAAAAGCCTGGAACGCGCAGTGGGCATCGAGCATCACCACCACATTGTCCAGGTCTTCGGCCACCAGTCGCCGCCCCGTGGTGATACGGATCGGCTGACCGATGTCATTGAGTGCCACCCGATGCCGGGCCGCCAGGGCCTGCACGCTGCTGATACCGGGGATCACCTCATAGTCGAACCCGCTGCAGCCATTGACCCGCACCCGCTGCAGAATGCGCAAGGTGCTGTCATACAAAGCCGGCTCGCCCCAGAGCAGAAATGCCCCGCACTCCCCCTCCCCCAGCTCGTCCTCGATCAGCCGCGCAAACACCTCGGCCCGCAGCTCATGCCAGTCCTCAACCCCCTGTATATAGGACGGGGCAGCACTGTCACGCTGCGGATCACTGACCTGAACCACCCGATAACCCGGCTCACGGATGTAACGCTCGCAGATTTCCAGCCGCAGCCGCACCAGATCGTCAGTGGTTTGGCCCTTGTCCAGCACAAAGAACACCGAGGTGCGGTTCAGTGCCTCAATTGCCTGCACGGTGATCTGCTGCGGATTGCCCGAGCCCATGCCAATCAATAACAGTGTTTTCATAGTGTCTATCCTTGAACAGGCAGGAAATTGAGCCGTGGCTGGCAGGAATTTTCAAAAGACAGCATGATCAGCCCCATAACAAGACCACCAACGGCCAAGCCCATGACTCGTCTCGCCCGAGCTACAGACCCTTCATACGAATTGATGGATGACCATAATGGCCTGTCGATCATTTATCGCCAGCATGGCTTCCCTTGCCCGCTGGTACGCTGGCATTTCCACAAGGAATACGAGCTGCACCTGATTGTGGCCAGCAGCGGCAAAGTGTTCGTAGGCGACTATATCGGTAACTTCTACCCCGAGACGCTGTTCCTCACCGGCCCCAACCTGCCCCACAACTGGATCAGCCAGGTGGCCGCAGATGAAGTGGTGCCCAAGCGCGACATGCTGGTCAATTTTACCGATGAGCTGCTGGGCAGCGCCGCCTCGGTGTTTACCGAGCTCAAAGGTCTCACGCCGATGCTGGAGCGGGCCCAGTACGGCATCGAGTTTCACTGCAAGCCCACCATCCGCAAAGCCATGGCCTTGATGCAGACCATTGCCAATGCCACCGGAGTGACCCGCCTCGGGCACTTTCTGATCCTGATGGAGCTGCTGGCCGACTGCGACAACTATCAACTGCTGTCCGGCGTCACCTCAGGCAACCTGGCCGACGAGCACACCATAGAGCGGACCAACCGCGCCGTGGATTACATCTTCAGTCACTATGCCCGGGAGCTGACCCTCGAAGAAGTCGCCGACTACATGGGCATGAAACCTACCTACTTTTCCCGGGTATTCAAGCAAGCCACGGGGCGCTGCTTTATCGAATTCGTCAATCGCCTGCGCATCAGCAAGTCCTGCGAATTACTCGCCGATGGCCGCAAAGCGGTAACGGACGTGTGCTTCGAGTCGGGTTTCAGCAATATTTCCAACTTCAACCGGCGCTTTCAGCAACTTAAAGGCATGACCCCGTCACACTACCGCCGTCTGGCCGTACAGCGTTTGACCGAGCAAAACCTGCCGGTGCTGAGCGAACGTCTGCGCAGTGCAAAATAGTATCGGTTGCAGTGCTACCAGTGATTTGTCACGCCGGTGATTGAGGGCTGTAATCGGCCCTATGCGCTCGTGTCAGCGGGCAGCCATAAAAACAATAACCGTCCTTCAAGGCCGCCTTGGCCGAAGAAGTGGAGTGCTCAATGAATATTCCTGTCAAAGCGTTATGTGTAGCCATGTGCATGACCCTCAGCGGTATCAGCCTGGGCGCACAAACGCTGACCATTGCGACGGTCAACAACAGCGACATGATCCGCATGCAGAAGCTCGCCAAAACCTTCGAGAGCGAACACCCGGATATCAAGCTGAACTGGGTGGTGCTGGAAGAAAACGTACTGCGCCAACGCCTCACCACAGACATTGCCACCCAGGGTGGCCAGTTCGATGTACTGACCATCGGCATGTACGAAGCTGCACTCTGGGGAGCCAAGGGCTGGCTGGAACCGATGAACGAGCTGCCTGCGTCCTACGCCATTGAAGATGTATTTCCCTCGGTACGCGATGGCTTGTCAGTCAAGGGCACGCTTTACGCCCTGCCGTTTTATGCCGAAAGCTCGATGACCTACTACCGCACCGACCTGTTCAAGGAAGCCGGGCTGACCATGCCCGAGCACCCGACCTGGGAGCAGATTGCAGAATTCGCCAAAACCCTGAACAAACCCGAAAAAGAGCAATACGGGATTTGCCTGCGGGGCAAAGCGGGCTGGGGTGAAAACATGGCGCTGATCAGCACGGTCGCCAATGCCTACGGCGCGCGCTGGTTCGATGAGAAGTGGCAGCCTGAATTTACCGGCCCCGAGTGGAAGAACGCCCTCAACTTTTACGTCAACACCATGAAAGCCTCGGGCCCTCCGGGTGCCACCAGCAACGGCTTCAACGAAAACCTGGCGCTGTTCAACAGCGGCAAATGCGCGATCTGGGTCGATGCCAGCGTCGCCGGTTCATTCGTTACCGACCCGACCCAGAGCAAAGTGGCCGACAAGGTCGGTTTCACCTTCGCCCCCCATGCAGTGACCGACAAAGGCAGCGCCTGGTTGTATTCCTGGGCGCTGGCCATCCCCACTACGTCCAAGGCCAAGGACGCCGCCAAAACCTTCAGCACCTGGGCCACCTCCAGGGAGTACGGGGCACTGGTGGCCGAGAAAGACGGCATTGCCAATGTGCCGCCGGGCACCCGCGCCTCGACCTACAGTGACGCCTACCTCAAGGCTGCACCCTTTGCCAAGGTGACCCTGGAATCGCTCAAGGCCGCCAAGCCCAATGACCCTACCCTCAAACCTGTGCCTTACGTCGGCATACAGCTGGTCACCATCCCGGAGTTCCAGGCCGTGGGTACCCAGGTCGGCAAGTTGTTCTCCGCCGCGCTGATTGGCCAGATGACGGTTGACCAGGCCCTGGCCGCAGCACAACAGACCACCGAGCGCGAAATGAAACGCGCGGGTTACCCAAAATAAAAGCGGGATAGCCTCCCGAATTTGTGGGAGCTGGCTTGCCAGCGATGCTAACAACCCGATCTGATTTTCAGATTGAGTAGACGCCATCGCAGGCAAGCCAGCGCCCGCAAAAGCACAGGTGCCATTCACCATGACCACTTCGACTGTTACCCCGGCGATTGACGCCCCGTTGCCGGTGCGTAAATCACGGCTGTTCAACCCCGGCTGGTTCCTGGTCACGCCTTCGGTGGCGCTATTGCTGCTGTGGATGATCGTACCGCTGGGCATGACCCTGTACTTTTCGCTGATTCGCTACAACCTGCTGTACCCGGGCGAAAACCAGTTTGTAGGGCTGGAAAACTTCACCTACTTCCTGACCGACTCGGGGTTCTTGCCCGGCGCCACCAATACCTTGCTGCTGGTGGGCAGTGTATTGCTGATCAGTGTGGTCCTCGGGGTGTTGATCAGCGCCCTGCTGGAGGCCAGTGAGTTCATGGGCCGCGGCATCGTGCGGGTGTTGCTGATTTCGCCGTTTTTCATCATGCCCACCGTGGGCGCGCTGATCTGGAAAAACCTGATCTTTCACCCGGTGTCCGGCGTGCTCGCCGCGGTCTGGAAATTGTTTGGCGCCCAGCCGGTTGACTGGCTGGCGCACTACCCGCTGCTGTCGATCATCATCATTGTGTCGTGGCAATGGCTGCCCTTCGCCATTCTGATCCTGATGACCGCCATGCAGTCCCTCGACCAGGATCAAAAAGAAGCCGCTCGCCTGGATGGCGCCGGCCCCATCGCGATTTTCTGGCACCTGACCCTGCCACACCTGGCGCGCCCCATCGCCGTGGTGGTGATGATCGAAACCATCTTTTTACTTTCGGTGTTTGCCGAAATCTTCACCACCACCAATGGCGGCCCCGGCTATGCGTCGACCAACCTGGCCTACCTGATCTACAACCAGGCGCTGGTGCAGTTCGATGTGGGCATGGCCTCGGCCGGTGGTCTTATCGCGGTCGTGATTGCCAACATCGCAGCCATCATCCTGGTGCGCATGCTGGGTAAAAACCTGACTGACAAGCCGTGAGGGCCAAGTGATGACACTGCAACAATCGCGTCGCCTGCAAAGCCTGCTGCTGGGCACCCTGGCCTGGGCCATCGCCATCCTGATTTTCTTCCCGATCTTCTGGATGGTGCTTACCAGCTTCAAAACCGAGATCGACGCATTCGCCACGCCGCCGCAGTTCATTTTCACTCCGACCCTGGAGAACTACCTGCACATTGAAGAGCGCAGCGGGTATTTCCACTTCGCCTGGAACTCGGTGGTGATCTCGTTCACCGCAACTGCCCTGAGCATGTTGATTGCCATCCCGGCCGCGTACTCCATGGCCTTTTACGAGACCAAACGGACCAAAGGCACGTTGCTGTGGATGCTCTCCACCAAAATGCTGCCGCCGGTGGGGGTGCTGATGCCGATTTACCTGCTGGCCAAATCCTTCGGCCTGCTGGACACCCGGACCGCTCTGATCATCATCTACACCCTGATCAATCTGCCGATCGTGGTCTGGATGATTTACACCTACTTCAAGGACATCCCCAAGGACATCCTGGAAGCGGCCCGCCTTGATGGCGCCACTCTGTGGCAGGAAATGCTTCGCGTACTGCTGCCCATCAGCAAGGGCGGGCTGGCCTCGACCCTGCTGCTGTCGCTGATCCTGTGCTGGAACGAGGCCTTCTGGTCACTCAACCTGACGTCATCCAGCGCCGCGCCACTGACCGCGCTGATCGCTTCCTACTCCAGCCCCGAAGGCTTGTTCTGGGCCAAATTGTCTGCCGTTTCGACCCTGGCCTGTGCCCCTATCCTGATTTTTGGCTGGATCAACCAGAAACAGCTGGTTCGCGGCTTGTCCTTTGGCGCAGTCAAATAAAAATCACCTTTGGAGGCCCATCATGGCCAACCTGAAAATCAAGAATTTGCAAAAAGGCTTTGAAGGTTTTTCGATCATCAAGGGCATCGACCTTGAAGTGAACGACCGTGAGTTCGTGGTCTTCGTCGGCCCGTCGGGGTGCGGCAAGTCCACTCTGCTGCGCCTGATTGCCGGGCTCGAAGAAGTGACTGACGGTACCATCGAGCTGGACGGACGCGACATCACCGAAGTCAGCCCGGCCAAGCGTGATCTGGCGATGGTGTTCCAGACTTACGCCCTGTACCCGCACATGACCGTGCGTAAAAACATGTCGTTCGCCCTCGACCTGGCCGGTGTGGCCAAAGCCGAAGTCGAAAAAAAGGTCAACGAAGCGGCGCGTATTCTCGAGCTTGCGCCTTTGCTCGAGCGCAAGCCCAAGCACCTGTCCGGCGGGCAACGCCAGCGGGTGGCAATCGGCCGGGCAATCGTGCGCAACCCGAAGATATTCCTGTTTGACGAACCGCTGTCCAACCTCGATGCCGCCCTGCGGGTACAGATGCGCCTGGAACTGGCGCGTCTGCATCAGGAACTGCAGGCGACCATGATTTACGTGACCCACGATCAGGTCGAGGCCATGACCCTCGCCGACAAGGTGGTGGTACTCAACGCCGGCAAGGTCGAGCAGGTCGGCTCGCCGCTGGATCTGTACCACCAGCCGGTCAACCTGTTTGTCGCCGGTTTTCTCGGCACCCCGAAAATGGGCTTCCTCAAAGGCAAGGTCAGTCGGGTCGATGGCCAAGGCTGCGAAGTTGAACTGGACGCCGGTACCCGTATCCAGTTGCCCCTGAGCGGCGCGTCACTGAGCATTGGCGGCGAGGTTACCCTGGGGATCCGCCCGGAACACCTGAACCTGGCCAGACCCGGTGATTGCACCCTGACCGTCACCGCCGATGTCGGCGAGCGCCTGGGCAGCGACACCTATTGCCATGTGATTACTGCCTGCGGCGAACCGCTGACCATGCGCATTCGCGGGGACATGGCGAGCCAGTACGGCGAGCAGTTGCACTTGCACCTGGACAGTGAACATTGCCACCTATTCGACGCACAGGGGCTGGCGATCACCCGCCCGCTGCGCGCTGCTGCCTAACGTTTTTTGAGATCGCACCCATGAAACTCAATCGCCGCAACCTCGATAACCTGACCAGTAAAGTTGAAAAGCCAGCTTACCTCGCGAGCGACAGACGGCACGGCATAGCCCATATCGGGGTCGGTGGATTTCACCGCGCGCACCAGGCCTTTTATACCGATGCGCTGATGAATCAGGGCCGCGACCTGGACTGGAGCATCTGCGGCATCGGCCTGCGGTCCGAAGACCGCAAAATGCGCGATGACCTGGCCGGGCAGGACTATCTCTACACCCTGTTCGAACTGGGCGACAGCGACGACACCCAAAGCCGCATCATCGGCTCCATCAGTGACATGCTGCTGGCCGAAGACAGTATCGAGGCTGTGCTCGACAAGCTCGCGAGCCCGGACATCCGGATTGTCTCGCTGACCATTACCGAAGGCGGTTATTGCATTGACGACAGCAGCGGCGAATTCATGGCCACCCTGCCCCGGATTCAGCGGGATCTGGCCCACCCGAAACAACCGCGAACCGTATTTGGCGTGCTGTTTGCCGCCCTGGCCCGACGCCGGGCAGCGGGTACGGACGCCTTTACCCTGATGTCTTGCGATAACCTGCCCCACAACGGCGGCGTGGCGCGCAAAGCCCTGCTGGCCTATGCAGCCCTGAGCGATGCCGACCTGCACGACTGGATCGCGACCCATGTCAGCTTTCCCAACGCCATGGTTGACCGCATCACCCCCATGACCAGCAACGCCCATCGCCTGCAACTGCACGATCAACTGGGCATCGACGACGCCTGGCCGGTGGTCTGCGAGCCGTTTATCCAGTGGGTACTTGAAGACAAGTTCAGCACCGGCCGCCCGGCCTGGGAAACCGTTGGCGTGCAAATGACCGATGACGTCACGCCCTACGAAGAGATGAAAATCAAACTGCTCAATGGCAGTCACCTGGCGCTGACCTACCTGGGGTTTCTCAAGGGCTATCGTTTCGTCCACGAGACCATGAATGACCCGCTGTTCGTGGCCTATATGCGCGCCTACATGGATCTGGACGTGACCCCGCAACTGGCGCCGGTGCCCGGGATTGACCTCACGGCGTACAAAGACACCCTGGTGCAACGGTTCTCCAATCAGGCCATCGCCGACCAGCTGGAGCGCGTGTGCTCCGATGGTTCGTCAAAATTCCCCAAATTCACCGTACCGACCATTAACCGCTTGATTGCCGATGGTCGCGAGCTCAAGCGTGCGGCGCTGGTGGTGGCGGCCTGGGCCCTGTATCTCAAGGGGGTTGACGAGAATGGCCAGACCTATGCCATACCCGACCCCAGGGCTGACTATTGTCAGGCGCTGGTCAAGGATGACCCGCTGATCGTGCAGCGCTTGCTGGGCGCAGAGGAGATATTTGGCGGAGCCATTGCCCAGTCTGCCGAGTTTGTAGCGGCGTTTGAGTGGTGCCTCAACAGTTTGCGAGAGGTGGGGGTAACCGCCACTCTGGAACAGCTGGTACAGCTCTGAACTGTTCTGCCGCAATGCCGTACTGCCCTCCTGCAGGAGCGAGCTTGTCTCGCGATGATTGTTATCGATAACGCGTTTTTACAAGTTGAACACGACGCGCTCGAGGCCATCGCGAGACAAGCTCGCTCCTACAATTGAGATAGCAGTGGTTTTAGGGTTTGCGGTATTTCTCCGGATTCTGATTAGGTCAACGCCCCATGAATCACTTATTTCTCGGTATCGATTGCGGCACCCAGGGTACCAAGGCGCTGATCCTGGACAGCCAGAGCGGTCAGGTTCTGGGTCAGGGCTCGGCGCCGCACACGCTGATGCAGGGTGAGCACGGTCGCCGCGAGCAGGACACCGGCCAATGGTTGCAGGCCCTGACGACAGCCACGCAACAGGCGCTGGCGGCCGCCGGAGTCAGCGGTCAGCAAATCAGTGGTATCGGGGTCAGCGGTCAGCAACACGGGCTGGTGCTGCTGGATGAACATGGCACTGTGCTGCGCCCGGCCAAACTCTGGTGCGACACCGAGTCCACCCCTGAAAACCGCCAACTGCTCGAGTGGCTAGGCGGTGAGGCCGGCTCACTGCAACGCCTGGGGCTGGTAATAGCTCCCGGCTATACGGTGTCCAAGCTGCTCTGGACCCGCCACCACCATCGGCAAGTGTTTGAGCGCATCGCCCATATCCTGTTGCCCCATGACTATCTGAATTTCTGGCTGACCGGCCGATACTGCAGTGAATACGGCGATGCCTCCGGCACCGGTTATTTCAACGTGCGCACCCGGCAGTGGGACCTCGACATCCTGCGTTATATCGACCCCGAGGGGCGCCTGGAACGAGCATTGCCCGAGCTGATCGAATCCCGTGCCGCTGCAGGCACGCTGCGGCCTGAAATTGCCCGCTTGCTGGACCTCAACCCCGAGGCAGTGGTCTGCAGCGGCGGCGGCGACAATATGCTGGGGGCCATAGGCACCGGCAATATCCAACCCGGGATCATCACCATGAGCCTCGGCTCATCCGGCACCGTCTACGCCTTTGACCCGCAGCCCCAGGCCAGCCCGGAGCCAGCGGTTGCCAATTTTTGCTCGTCCAGTGGTGGCTGGCTGCCGCTGATTTGCACCCTCAACCTGACCAATGTCACCAGCGCCATACGCGAACTGTTTGGCCTGTCCCTGGATGCCTTCAATCAATTGGCCGGCCAGGCACCGATAGGCGCCGAAGGCGTCAGCCTGCTGCCGTTTCTCAACGGTGAACGGGTGCCCGCCCTACCCGACGCCACCGGCAGTTTCCACGGCCTGACCCTGACCAATCTGAACCAGGCCAATTTTTGCCGGGCAGCAATCGAGGGCACCACCTTCGGTTTGCGTTATGGTCTTGACCTGCTGCGCCGCAACGGCTTGCAAAGCCACACCATCCTGCTGGTCGGCGGTGGCTCGAAAAGCCCGCTGTGGCGTCAGATCGTGGCCGATATCATGGACACCCGGGTCATCTGTGCCGAACAAAGTGAAGCCGCGGCACTGGGCGCAGCCATTCAGGCGGCATGGTGTACAGGTGCCGACAGCCTTGAGCAACTGTGCCAACGCTGCGTGCGCCTTGACCACGCCAGCGAAACCAGGCCCGACGCCAAAAACGTCGCGGCCTATGAACAATCCTATGTGCGCTACCGTCTACAGGTCGCGGCCTTATCCGAGTGAATGCTATGTATCTGGTGTGTGGTGAAGCGCTGTTTGATTTTTTTGCCCAGGCAGACAGCAGCCAACAGGCGGGCAAAGTGGACTTCAAGGCGCTTGCCGGAGGTTCGCCGTTCAACGTCGCCGTGGGCCTGCGACGCCTGGGCGTCGAAGCCGGCATGTTTGCCGGGTTGTCCACCGATTACCTTGGCCGTCGGTTAAAGCAGGTACTGACCGAGGAAGGCGTCAGCCAGGCGTTTTTACTGGATATGGAGGCTCCCACCACCCTGGCCATGGTCGCGCTGGACGCCAAGGGTTCGCCCGCCTACAGCTTTCGCGGCGAAGGCTGCGCCGACCGGCAACTGCAACTCCATCATCTGCCGCAGCTAAGCACGCAGATACGGGGCATCCATGTCGGGTCGTTCTCTCTGGTGGTGCAACCCGTTGCCGACACCCTGCTGGCACTGGTCAGACGCGAAAGCGGACGGCGCCTGATCAGCCTCGACCCGAACGTGCGACTCAACCCGGAGCCGGATATAGAGATCTGGCGTCAGCGGATCAAGCAACTGATCCCCTATGCCGACCTGATCAAAGTCAGCGATGAAGATCTCGAACTGCTGTACCCGGGGCAAGACCCGCAACAGATAGCCCGGTCATGGCTGGGCCAGCGCTGCCAACTGGTGTTTTTGACCCGTGGCGGCCAGGGCGCCAGCGTATTCAGCGAGCATGGCCATCAGAGGGTTGCGGCCAGTGCAGTAAAGGTTGCCGACACCGTGGGTGCGGGCGATACCTTTCAGGCGGCAGTGATTGCCTGGCTGACCGAGCATGGACTGGACTCGATTGAAGGTTTGCAACAGTTGAGCAAAAACCAGATCGGCGCCCTGCTGGACTTCGCCAGCCGCGCGGCGGCGCTGACCTGCAGCAAAACCGGGCCGGACCTGCCCTACCGCCACCAGCTGGACTGATCACACCCCGGCTCTGTAGGAGCGAGCTTGTCTCGCGAGCTCTTCGCGGTTTGGTTGAGAAGCTCGCGAGACAAGCTCGCTCCTACAGGTTGGGGGAGATCGGGGACCTGCAGCAAAACCGGGCCGGATCTGCCCTATCGCCATCAACTGGACTGATCACACCCCGACCTCTGTAGGAGCGAGCTTGTCTCGCGAGCTCTACGCGGTTTGGTTGAAAAGCTCGCGAGCAAGCTCGCTCCTACAGGTTGGGGGAGATCGGCGCCCTGCAGCAAAACCGGGCCGGACCTGCCCTACCGCCACCAACTGGACTGATCACACCCCGACCTCTGTAGGAGCGAGCTTGTCTCGCGAGCTCTTCGCGGTTTGGTTGAAAAGCTCGCGAGGCAAGCTCGCTCCTACAGGTTGGGGGAGATCGGGGACCTGCAGCAAAACCGGGCCGGAACTGCCCTACCGCCACCAGCTGGACTGATCACACCCCGACCTCTGTAGGAGCGAGCTTGTCTCGCGAGCTCTTCGCGGTTTGGTTGAAAAGCTCGCGAGCAAGCTCGCTCCTACAGGGTTTAGGGGCGTGGTATCACCAGATCGACAGGTTATAGCTGACGATCAGGCGGGTCTCATCAACATCGCGGGCGAACTGCGCGTAGTTGGTGCGATAGGTGGCATTGCGCAAACGCAGGCTGACGTCCTTGAACCTGCCGCTTTGCACTATGTACTTGAGCTCGCTGTCGCGTTCCCACTCTTTGCCTTCTTCGCTACGGCCAACCACTTTGATGTGGTCACCATTGACGTAACGGGTCAGGAACGACAAGCCGTTAATGCCCACCGCCTTGAAGTCATAGTCATAACGCAGCTGCCACGAACGCTCCTGGGCGTTAGCGAAGTCGTTGACCTGAAGGTAGTTGACCAGATACGGGTTGCTGCCATCCAGGTACGGCATCGAGGTGTCGCCGTTCATGCGCTGCCAGCCGGCGCTGAATTTATGACCGGCCAATGCGTAGCTGAACAGGGCACCAAGCGCCCGGTTATCAATGGTCGAGGCCTTGGCCGAACCGGCGTCATCACTCTTGAGCAAACGCACATCGGCCGACACGACGCCCGAACCCACAGGCTGACTGGCCACTATCCCGATAAATTGCTGGCGGTAGATGTCCTCCAGCTCGGCATAGTGGTATTGCGCTGTCAGCCGCTCGTTCACCTTGTAGTCCAGGCCGTACATATTGAAATGATCGGCAGTGATATTGCAGGCATAACGCTTGTTCTTGCAGTTCAGGCGCAGGTCCTGAGCGTCGGTGGAGTCCCGTGCGGTATAGCGATCAAGGCGCATGGCCGTGAACTTCAGGTCGCGCAATTCCCGGGACTCCAGCATCGCGCCATTGAACATGGTTGGCAGCAGACGGCCGTCGTTGTACTTGAGCAATGGCAGGTCCGGCAGCAACGCCCCGTACTTCAGAACGCTGTGCGATACCCGCATTTTTCCGGTCAGGCCGAATTTGGCGTACTGATCCTTGGAACGACGGGGATCACTGCCGGTCGAAGGTAGCAAGCCACTGTTGCTGTCAGCGGGGCTGGAGTCGATTTTCAGCCCCAACATGCCCAAGGCATCGAGCCCGAAGCCCACCGTGCCTTCTGTGTAGCCCGATTGCAGATTGAGAATAAAGCCTTGAGCCGTCTCGTCACGCTTGGAGGCGCCCTGGGGGTTTGAAGTGCTGCCATCACGGAAATCACGGTTGAAATACACCGTTCGCGCTTCCAGCCTGGCGCTGCTGTCTTCAATGAACCCGCCAGCCTGGGTCTGTGTTGCAATACCGGTACACACCGCCAGTGCGCCGACACGTGCAACCCGGCAATGCGTCAACAATGAAAAAGGGACAACCATGGACAAGCTCCAGCAGCGAATGACGCGCAAAACAGAAACAATCGAAGACGCGCCTGGGGTTAACGACCCAAACGGGATTCTTCGATCAAAAATGAGAGCGCAATTGTACGAAAGGCCAAGCCTGAGCCTCACTCGACCTTAGTCGTACTGTCTAAGCCGGACTTGTTAGTACCAATGATAGCATTTAGCCTTCACTCAGCCTTTAATAGGTACATTTTCAGATTCAATCTCGGGACTTATCCATGAGCGCCGTATTTTCTGTCAGCCAACGTGGGGCATTAGCCCGCAGCCCCTTGGGTGAAGTCGCAAAATGGCCTCAGAGCTTGCGCACCAGCGCACAGCTTGTACTCAACTCCCCGCTGCCGATGTTGCTGTTTTGGGGCGAGCAATTGACCCAGATCTACAACGACAGTTTTGCAGCGCTGGCGGGTAACAAGCACCCGGGCGCCTTTGGTCAGCCCATGCAGCGCTGCTGGCCGGAGTTCCGTGAATACAGCCAGCCGATTATCGAGGCCGTACTGGCCGGTGAAAACCGCTCCTATCTTGATCAGTACTACGTGCTTCCGGACCAGTATCTGGCAACCGAGCTGTGGCTTGACCTGACCTTCAGTCCCGTTTTCGATGAGACGCACAAGGTGGCCGGGATTTTGATGGTTGCGGTTCAGACCTCCAGGCGCCGCACGTCTATCAAGCGTACGGCGCAGGCCTTGCGCGAGCTCAATGACACCCTTGAAGAGCGTGTCACGGAACGCACCCAGGCCCTGGCCGAGGCCAACGATCAACTGCAGCGCGAGATGATCGAGCGCGAAAGGATTGAAGACACCCTGCGGCATGCGCAAAAAATGGAAGCCGTTGGCCAGCTGACCGGCGGTATAGCCCATGATTTCAACAACATGCTGACCGGTATCATCGCCAGCCTGGACCTGGCCAAGCGCTATATCGCGGCCGGGCGCAGTGACGAAATAGTCCGCTTCACCGATGCCGCCGTCGCTTCAGCGCAACGGGCAGCCGCCCTGACCCATCGTCTGCTGGCGTTTTCCCGCCGCCAGTCGCTGGATCGCAAACCTCTGGACCCTAATGCCCTGGTGAGCTCACTGCAGGAGCTGTTCAGTCGTACCAAGGGTGCCCACATCGACCTGCAGGTCGATCTGGGCCAGGACATCTGGGCCGTCAATACCGATACCGGCCAGCTTGAAAGCGCCCTGCTCAACCTGATTATCAACGCCTGCGATGCCATGCCCGACGGCGGCAAACTGGTGGTCAAGACCGCCAACAGCCACCTGGATACCAGTGACCTGCAAAGTCTGGAACCGGTCAAATCCGGCGAGTATGTACTGCTGGAGGTTTGTGATAACGGCACCGGCATGTCCCCGCAGATTCTGGCCAGGGCTTTCGACCCCTTTTTCACCACCAAGCCTGTAGGCCAGGGCACCGGCCTGGGGTTATCGATGATTTACGGCTTTGCCCAGCAGTCCGGCGGTCATGTGACCATCAGCAGCGAACTCGACAGTGGTACCTGCGTGCGCCTGTACCTGCCGCGCTACAACAGCAAAACTCAGGCATAATCCGCGGCCGCGCAATCTGCCCCACAGTTTCAAGGTATACGCCCCATGAAAGCTCAAGCCCGCCATATCCTGGTGAAAACCGCCGAAGAAGCCGAATCGCTCAAGCAACGCATCGCCAAGGGCGAAGCCTTCGATGTGCTGGCGAAAAAATTCTCCACCTGCCCGTCAGGCAAGCGTGGGGGGGATTTGGGTGAGGTTCGTCCGGGGCAGATGGTTGGCGTTATCGACCAGATCATCTTCAAAAAGCCGTTGCGGGTGGTGCACGGACCGATCAAAAGCAAGTTCGGCTATCACCTGGTACAGGTGTTCTACCGCGACTGAAACACCACCAAACCTGTAGGAGCGAGCTTGCCTCGCGAGCTGTTAGCGGCACAAAAGCTCGCGAGACAAGCTCGCTCCTACACAAGCCTGGTGCGCTGGTTTCAGAACACTATTTCAAGGCTCTCGACCACATTCAGTTGCTCGTCCACCAGGCAGCCCGTGCGCCATTTGTCGAACGTCAGACAAGGGTGCGAGGTACCGAAGCTGATGATGTCGCCCACCTTCAGTTCAGTGCCCGCAGCGATCGTCATGAACGCGTGCTGATCCATGACCGCCGTGACCGTACAGGCACTGACGTCATCACCCACGGCCGGCAATACCCCTTCGCGGTAACGCTTTAACGGCATCGGCAGCCCCGCATCGTAGGCCACATCGCGCTTGCCCAGGGCAATCACCGCAAAGCCCGGTTCCGGCAACGATTGCACATGGGCCCAGACTTCCAGCGCCGGGCGCAAGCCCTCGTGCAAGTCGCTGCGACGGTCCAGCACGCAGCACTGGGCG
The DNA here is from genome assembly GCF_904067025.1 of Pseudomonas paraversuta. NCBI lineage: Bacteria > Pseudomonadati > Pseudomonadota > Gammaproteobacteria > Pseudomonadales > Pseudomonadaceae > Pseudomonas > Pseudomonas paraversuta. Next base: position 2,470,095 of record NZ_CAJFDA010000001.1, on the reverse strand, counting down.
TCTTTGTAGATCCCGTGATCGTGCACCACATAACTGCCGGGGCGCAGAATGCTCAGAAAACGCCCGCTGGCCGCCTCGGCGGCGAAACCTTCGGCAATCAGGTCATACCAGGCAGAGCCCGAGGCCGTGACGATCGGCTTGTCCAGCGCAAAGGCGCCGTCACGTTGCAGTTCAAGGGCCAGGCGTACCAGGGAAGCGGCAAACGCGCGAATCCCGCTGACCGCCTGCTCGCCGTGGATCACCCCTTCGTAGCCTTCGATGCCGGTCAGCGCCAGGGCCGGTTGTGCCTTGATCGCAGCAGCCAGGGCCCGCACTTCTTGCTCGGTACGACAGCCACAACGGCCGCCCACCACACCGTATTCGATCATCACGTTCAGACGCTGACCACGCTCGGCAAAAAAAGCCCCCAGCGCCTGGACGTTATCCGGGTGATCAACCATGCAATGAAATTCGAAGGCCGGGTCTTGTTGCAAACCGGCGATCAACGCCATATTGGCGCGGCCGACCAATTGATTGGCCATCAGTACCCGGCGCACACCCCCGGCATAGGCCGTGCAGGTCTGCACTGCACTGGCCAGGGTTATACCCCAGGCGCCTTGCGCCAGCTGGCGGCGAAACAATGCCGGGGTCATGCTGGTCTTGCCGTGGGGCGCCAGCTCTGCGCCGCTGCGGCTGACGAAGTCCTGCATCCAGCGAATATTGTGTTCCAGTGCAGCCCGGTGAATCACCAGCGCCGGCAAACTGACATCACGCACCAGATGGTCGGCGGGGTTGGCAGCACCTTTGAGTACTTGGGCATTGTTCAACGTCATCGACACACTCGACTCCTCACATTTTATATTGTTAGCGAGCCAGGGTTTAGCGCTTGGCCTTGTAGGCGATGCAGTCGATTTCGACCCGGCAATCCACCATCATCATCGCCTGGACACAGGCGCGGGCCGGGGCGTGTTCGCTTTTGAAATACGAGGCAAACACCTTGTTGAAACTCCAGAAGTCCCGCGGGTCCTGCAGCCACACGCCAGCGCGGACCACGTCTTCAAGGCCATAGCCGGCTTCTTCAAGAATCGCGATCAGGTTTTGCATGGTCTTGTGGGTCTGTTCAACGATGCCGCCGTTGATGATTTCACCGTTTTCCATGGCCACCTGACCCGACACATGCAGCCAGCCATCGGCTTCAACAGCGCGGGCGAAAGGTAAAGGCTGACCACCTGCGCCTACTGCGCCGGTACCGAAACGTTTGATGCTCATCGATAAAACTCCACTGCTTGGACAAGGCGCGTCATGCACCACAGGCTCAGCAGTGTGCCACAAGGTTGCGCTCTCAACCCAACTGCCACCAGCGCGGGAACAGCTGTTGCACCTTGGGCTCGGCAAACCGGTCATCAATCAGAAACAACGTGCCCTGATCATCCTGGGTGCGAATCACCCGCCCTGCCGCCTGCACCACTTTTTGCACCCCCGGATACAGGTAGGTGTAGTCATACCCGGCACCGAACAGGGCACCCATGCGCTGCTTGATCTGCTCGTTGACCGGGTTCAACTGCGCCAGCCCCAGGGTCGCGACAAAGGCACCGATCAACCGTGCACCGGGTAAATCGATGCCTTCGCCAAACGCCCCGCCCAGCACCGCAAAGCCAATGCCCTGCCCCGAGAGCGTGAATTGATCGAGAAACCCCTGGCGCGCTGCTTCATCCATGCCCCGAGCCTGGGACCACTGGGCAATGTGCGGATAGCGCTCGGCGAGCAAGCCGGCCACCTGTTGCAGGTAATCAAAGCTGCTGAAAAAGGCCAGATAGTTGCCGGGGCGCCGGGTGAATTGCCCGCAGATCAGCTCCACGATGGGCTCCAGCGAGGCCTGGCGATGCACAAAGCGGGTGGATATCCGGCTGACTACCTGTACCGCCAGTTGCCGGGCCTGAAACGGCGATTCCACATCGATCCACACCGCATCAGTGGGCAGCCCCAACAAGTGGGTGTAATAGGTCCGCGGGCTGAGGGTGGCGGAAAACAGCACATTGCTCTGCGCACTGGCCAGTCGCGGGCCGATAAAGAGCGCCGGCACAATATTGCGCAGGTTGAGTTGTGACAGGCGTTTTTTGCCGCCTTCAACCAGGCTCACGTCGAACAGGAAATGTGCATCAAACAACTCCGCCACCCGGTTGAATTGCAGGGCTTCAAAGTAGAAGCCTTGCAGTTTTCCACTCAGCCCCTGGGGGTGATCGTTAAGGTAGTCGCCAATGGCGGTGATGCAGCCGGACAAGGCATTGAGCCATTTAGCCGGCAATTGCCCGTACACCTGATAAGGCCCTGGCTGGTCTTTGTGCAGGGCATTCCATTCCCGATTGAGGCGCTTGAATACCTTGTCCAGCGCTGGCGGGGCATCCTGGCGCACGCTATTGAGGGTTTGCTGGTGCAGACTGGCGCTGTACATCTGGCGCCCGCGCTCCACCAGGTTGTGCGCCTCGTCCACCAGGGTCGCGACCCGCCACTGGTTGGCCTGGGCCAGGCCATAAAGCAAGGCCGTGAAATCGAAGTAGTAGTTGTAATCGGCAATGATCAGGTCGGCCCAGCGTGCCATTTCCTGGCTCAGGTAATACGGGCAGACCTGATGGGCCAGGGCCACCTCGCGCAGGGTCTGCTGGTCCAGCGGCGACTGTGCGACAGCCGCCAGCCGCGCTGCCGGCAAGCGGTCATAAAAACCCTTGGCCAACGGGCAGGATTCACCATTGCAGGCGTTCTGCGGGTATTCACAGGCCTTGTCCCGGGCCACCAGTTCCAAAACCCGTAGCGCCGGGTTGGCAGCTCGCGGATAAAGCACCTGAGCGGCATCCAGAGCCAGCTTGCGCCCGGGGGTCTTGGCCGTCAGAAACAGCAATTTGTCCAGTTCCCGGGCCGGCATGGCCTTGACCAAGGGGAATAGCGTACCGATGGTTTTACCAATGCCGGTGGGCGCCTGGGCCATCAGGCAGCGCCCGCCGCTGGCGGTCTTGTACACCGCTTCGGCCAGAGCCCTTTGCCCGGTACGAAACTGTGGATGAGGGAACGCCAGGCTGCGGGCCGCCGCATCCCGCGCTTCACGATGGGCCATTTCCTGATCGGCCCAGGTCAAAAACAACCTGCATTGCTGATTGAAAAAGTCCTGCAGCCGCTCGGCGCTCCAGGTTTCCTGGAGCCGGGTTTCCTGCTCGCTGACGATATCGAAATACACCAGTGCCAGATTGACCTCGGGCAACTGCAGGCTCTGACAGAGCAACCAGCCGTAAACCCGGCACTGGGCCCAGTGCAATTGACGGTGATTGGCCGGTATCGCCGTGAAATCGCCGCGATAGGTTTTGACTTCCTCCAGCACATTGCCCGACGGGTCATAGCCGTCCGCCCTGCCGCGTACGGTCAATGCGCCGAACTGCCCCTCCAGGCTCAACTCGGCCTGGTACCCGGCACTGCGTCGGGAAGCGACGGTGCGATGCCCGGCAATTCCCTGCTGGGCCGTGGGTGACGGGGTGAAGCGCAAGTCCAGATCGCCGACCTTGGCCGTGAACTCGCACAGGGCACGGACTGCCACCCGATAGTTCAAGGGCCCGGGGCCTGCCATTGCACGTAACAGACGGTGACGGGCATTTGATGTTGCTCGCACAGGTCCAGCCAGCGCAGCTGGTTGTCCTGCAAACGGTCACCCGGGCCTTTGACCTCGATCATGCGGTAGGTTTTTTGCGCCGGGCAAAACTGGATCAAGTCCGGCATGCCCGAGCGGTTGGCCTTGATGTCCTGCAGCAGGCGCAGGAACCAGACCTTCAAGTGGGCGGGCGGCAGGCAGGTCAGTGCGTCTTCCAGCAGCGCCTCGCTCAGATAGTTCCAGGCCACAAAGGGTGATTGCACACCGAACTTGGCGCTATATGCATCGCGGACAGTCTTCAGGTACTGGCCACTGTCCAGCTGCGCCAGACAGGCTTCGAACAGCTCGGCCCGGCGCAGGTAGAAGTCTTGCTCCAGCAAATCAGCCGGGCCGCTTTGGTACGGGTGAAAAAATGCCCCGGGCAGCGGTGCAAAAATGGCCGGCCAGCACAACAGGCCAAAAAGTCCGTTGATCAAGGTGTTTTCAACGTAATGCACGGGCTCGTCCGGCGTGTGCAGATGTGCCACCACCATGAACTCGACCGAGGTTGCCTCAAGGCGCTCCAGGCTCAGGTCCAACCGTTCAGGGGGGCTGGGTTTGGTTCGCACCAGCGCCGGCAGTCCGAGCTTGCGTCGCAGCCGCGGGAGCATGCGCTGCAATTGCTGATGCTCGGCGTCGTTGAACGGCGCACCTTGCGCAGCGTCTGCCAGAGTCATGGCCTGCGGGTATTGCTCCAGCAATTCAAGTACCCGGATCATGCGCAGGCGCGCCTCGGGGTGCCCGCAGTGCTGGTAAACCTCCAGTGCCCGGGCCAGCTCCCCTGCCCGTTCGTGGTGCTGGCCGAACTGGAACAGCAAGCGCGCCCTGCGTCGTTGCAGCCAGGGGTTATCTGCCACGTAGTCCAGCACCGCTGGCAGCACGGCACTCACATCGCCAGCACTTTCAAACTGTTCGCGACAGGCATAAAGATGCAGATAACCGTCAATATCGGCCCGGCAGCGCAAGGCCCGTGACTCGGGGCTGATATCAACCTTTTCGTAGGTGAACAGACCCAGATCGGCCAACACCAGATCTGACCAGCCCTGACTGAGATTGCCAAAGAACATCAGCCGCAGGCGATCCCCCAGCGCCCGGTTGCCGAGGCTGTAAAGGGGTTCTTGCAGCGTGGGGTGCCATGCGCACAGGCTCTGTATTTGCGGAAAGTCGCCGGCCAGGTCCTGCAGCCAATCGGTTTTTTTACCCTTGGGCCGGGTGAGATGGGCGCTGAACCGTGCCTGGATTTCCGGCTTGGTCAGCACTTCAAACACCTCGGCCAGGGCCAGGGGCGCCTGGTCATCCAGCCAGCCCAGAGCCAGCAGAGGCGCAGCCGCCTGCGCGCAATCACCGATTTCCGGGTAGTCGAGCTTGCTTGCGCGAAAGTGCTGCCCCTTGCGCATGATCATGCGCACCCAGAGCGCCTGGGAGGCATTGGGCAACAGGGCAAAACCGGCGATGAATTGCTGCTCTTCGGTACTGAGGACATCGCTGTAGCGGGTCGCGATCCAGCCGAGCACGTGCTGGAAATTCTTCAGGTAATAAAGCGGATCTTCAAGAGGATCGGAAATCACGGGCAGGACAAACCACTGGTGTCGAATACTGGATATGCGTACAGATATCAGTTTGCCCGGTGCTCTGGCAAACCCTATTGGATGAGTGGTGCGGGTTGTTAATGAAAAATCAGTGGGCGCCGTCCGATCCCGCATCGCGGGCAAGCCCGCTCCTACAGATTCAACCTGGTCGATTCTCCCAGTGGGGGTCTGACTTGCCAGCGATGCTGACCACCTTGTGCTGCGTCTGACCCCGCATCGCGGGCAAGCCCGCTCCTACAGAGTCAACCCGGTCAATTCTCCCTGTGGGAGTCTGACTTGCCAGCGATGCCGATCACGGGGTGCTGCGTCCGCCCCCCCATCGCGGGCAAGCCCGCTCCTGCAGACTCAACCCGGTCAATTCTCCCTGTGGGAGTCTGGCTTGCCAGCGATGCAGACCACGGGGTGCTGCGTCCGACCCCGCACCGCGGGCAAGCCTGCTCCTGCAGACTCAACCCGGTCGATTCTCCCTGTGGGGGTCTGGCTTGCCAGCGATGCCGATCACCGGGTGCTGCGTCCGATCCCGCATCGCGGGCAAGCCCGCTCCTACAGACTCAACCCGGTCAACTCTCCCTGTGGGAGTCTGGCTTGCCAGCGATGCTGACCACCGGGTGCTGCGTCTGACCCCGCATCGCGGGCAAGCCCGCTCCTACAGACTCAACCCGGTCGATTCTCCCTGTGGGAGTCTGGCTTGCCAGCGATGCTGACCACCGGGTGCTGCGTCCGATCCCGTACCGCGGGCAAGCCCGCTCCTGCAGACTCAACCCGGTCAATTCTCCTTGTGGGAGTCTGGCTTGCCAGCGATGCTGACCACGGGGTGCTGCGTCTGACCCCGCATCGCGGGCAAGCCCGCTCCTACAGAATCAACCCGGTCAATTCTCCTTGAGGGAGTCTGGCTTGCCAGCGATGCAGACCACGGGGTGAAATCAACGCCCCTTAGCCTTGCACTGGGGGGCGTTGGCAGTTTCAGGCGTCGGTCAGTTGCAAGGCGACCCGCCCACGGCACGGGCAATCGTCCATGTAGCGATGGGCCTCTACGAACTCTTCAAAGGGGAACACCCGCACTTCCAGTGGCAACAGCACCCGGTCGGCGGTCAACTGGTTGATCTCGCGCAGCGCCCGTTGCATGGCTTCTTCATCCTGGGCAATGCCCAGCTCCGGCTTGCCGGTGAAGTTACCGATACAGTGAACAAAGAACTGGATGTTCTTCTGGAACGCCGCACAGGCCGGGAACGGGGTGTTGTTGCCGCCCTGCAGGCCATACAGCACCAGACTGCCCCGGGGGGCCAGCACATCACCCAGCACCGACATCTGCGGGCCGCCAAGGCCGTCAAGTACAACGTCGACCCCTTTGTTGTCAGTGATCTTGTTGATTTGCATCAGCAAGTCCTGCTCCTCGGTGACTATGACCTTGTCTGCACCCAGAGCCAGCAAACCTTCACGCTCTGCAGCATCCCGGGTCGCCGCAATGACCTTGACCCCCAACGCCTTGCCCAGTTGCACGAACGAAGGCCCTGCGCAGTGGCTGGCATCGGTGATCAGCACGGTCTGGCCGGGCTTGACCCGCGCCAGATCGACATAGGCAAAGTAGGCGATCAGCAAAGGCGTGTAATGCACACTGGCCTCAACCGGGGTCAGGACATCCGGGTAGCGAGTGAGGGCCGAACGCGGCATCACGATCAGCTCGCCATAGGTGGGATAGTCGTTGGCACTCTGGCCGGGAAAGCTGGCGACCTTGTCACCCACCGCCAGATCCTCCACACCGGCACCTACGGCAGTGACAATACCGGCCATCTCATGGCCGATACCTGCAGGCAAGCGGGCCTGGCTCGGGGCCAGGTTCTGCCGCCAGAGCACGTCATACCAGCTGATACCAATAGCCTGGACACGCACCTGCACTTCCCCGGCCGCAGGCGCAGCGACCTCGTGCTCTTCGCACGTGAGTACCTCGGCCGGGCCAAACTTGTGAAAACGGATCGTGCGCGACATTACAAACCTCGCCTAATTAATCGCTAATGCCACGGACTTTATCCGGGCTTTGTGCGCAAGACTAACAGACAGCATTAATAGTCGACATGCCTGACATTGATCCGCAGGCATTTTGTCCGCTGGCAAACAGCACTGCGGCCAGTAAAAACGCAGAAAGCCAATCTACCGTGTGTCGATTTACGAGTTTTGCCAGTAAGATCCGTTACCTACCTCACCGTTGAACCGCCTGTGAAGCCTGCCAGATGAACCGTAACGACTTGCGTCGCGTCGATCTGAATTTGCTGATCGTCTTCGAAACCCTGATGCATGAGCGCAGTGTGACCCGCGCCGCCGAGAAACTGTTTCTGGGGCAACCGGCAATCAGTGCGGCACTTTCACGCCTGCGCAACCTGTTCGACGACCCTTTGTTTGTGCGCACCGGGCGCAGCATGGAGCCTACGGCCCGGGCGATCGAGATTTTTGCCCTGCTGTCTCCGGCCCTGGATTCAATATCCACGGCCGTGAGCCGCGCCTCGGAGTTCAACCCGGCCACCAGCACCTCGGTATTCCGGATTGGCCTGTCAGATGATGTGGAATTTGCGCTGCTGCCTATGCTGCTCAAGCGCTTGCGGGCAGAAGCGCCGGGGATCGTGCTGGTGGTGCGCCGGGTCAACTACATCCTGATGCCGCCGCTGCTGGCCTCCGGTGAAATTTCCGTGGGTGTCAGCTATACCAGCGACCTGCCGGCCAATGCCAAGCGCAAGGTATTGCGCCGCAGCAAGCCCAAACTGTTGCGCGCCGACACAGTGCCCGGCCCGTTAAGCCTGGATGACTTCTGTGCCCGGCCCCATGCCCTGGTTTCATTTGCCGGCGACCTCAGCGGCTTTATGGACACCGAGCTGGAAAAAATGGGCCGCAAGCGCCACGTCGTGCTGGCCGTACCGCAGTTCAACGGCCTGAGTACCCTGCTCGCCGGCACCGACATCATCGCCACCGTGCCGGATTACACCGCCGAAGCCCTGACCGCCGCCGGCGGCGTTCGCGCCGAAGACCCGCCGCTGGACACCCCGGCCTTTGAACTGCACATGGCATGGCGCGGCGCCCAGGACAACGACCCCGGGGAGCGCTGGTTGCGCTCGCGAATTCAGATGTTCTTTGGCGACCCCGAGAGTCTGTAGGTGTCGTCGGACAGACTGTTATCTGATCATTTATGCCTTTCCACCAACCATGGAGCTCCATTCACTTCCAGTTGTTGGGTCGGCCTCTTCAATTGCTTGATAACCGACCCGACCGGCGTTGTTAATCAAGATATCGGTTTGCTCTTGAGTGCTGCCTCAGCCTGACAATGTATATGCACATTGTTTAATACTAACGGCGACGCAAGTTGATACATGCGGCCTATCAAGCTGATGTTCAATCCAAATGATCCCCTGACGATTATTTATCCCAAGGCCCATACGCAAACGTGCCCACGGCATTCAGGCCTGCTCGACAGCGCTTGCACGTTTTTGGATCAAACCTACAACTTGGCGATGTTTATGCCTTAGTCGAGCGCCTGTTTACCGCTACCATTGCCGCACCCAGCCCACAGATCAGTTCAATGAAGGAACAGAAGAAATGATCGAAACCCGCCTGCTACGCCAATTCATCGCCGTGGCTGAAGAGCTGAATTTCAACAAGGCGGCCATTCGCCTGCATATGGCCCAGCCCCCGTTGAGCCAGGCCATCAACCGGCTGGAAGACAAACTGGGGTTCAGTCTGTTCACGCGCAATAAACGCGGGGTCAAGCTGACCCCGGCTGGCGATGCATTCCTGAACACTGCCTACAGCACGTTGAAGGAGCTGGAGCTGGGCATCGAGCACGCCCGCCAGGTGTCCCAGGGCATTGCCGGCAAACTCACGGTGACTGCGTTGTCGATCGCCTACTACGAGTCACTGCTCAGTACCTTGCGCCAGTTCCGCGAGTCCTACCCCAAAGTCCAGTTGATCATCAAGGAGATGCCTTCTTCCAGCCAGGCCAGGGCCATTGTGTCGGGAGAAGCGGATATTGCCTTCATGCGCAAGTTGCCGATCTCGGCGCAAAACGTCGAGTCACGCCTGCTGCTGGACGAAGAGATCGTGATGGCGCTGCCCGCCGATCACCCGAAGGCGAAGGAAGGTCGGATCGACTTGAGGGATTTCGCCGGGGAAGACTTCGTATTCACCCCCCAAGCCCTGGGCATCGGCTATCACAGTCAGTTGATCGCCTTGTGTGAAGCCGCCGGTTTTTACCCCAGGGTGGTGCAGGAGGCTGCGCAGATCCAGACCTTGATCGGCTTGGTGGCCTGCGGTTTCGGGGTTGCCCTGGTGCCTGAGTCGATTGCCGGCTCAATCATGCGCGACAAGGTCCTGTTCCGCCGGATCAACTCCGTGACCGCCTCCCCCAACCCGGCCATCGGCCTGTATATGAGCTGGAACACCGACAACCAATCACCGTTGATGGACAGCTTCATTTCCATGCTCGACTTCAACGCCGGTCCCCGGGTCGAGGGGATGCTGGCCGCCCGGGTCAGTTAGAGTGCCAGCAGGCTGTTCAAGCTCGCGACGCCAGTGCGCGGGATCAATAACCTGGCGGCCCGGCCGTCATCAACGGTGCAGATAATGGTTATGAACCGAGATTCACTTGCCCCCCGTTAAAAAGCTCCAGCGAACATTGGCGAGCCGACCGATAAAGCAAATTACTTTCACGTCTATTGGCAAGCGCCTGCAGCTGTCAGCGAGAAAAACCGATACTTGAGTAATCGACCTGTTATTCAGGATCGTGCCGCCCCGTGATACGCCAACCCGCCGAACATCACAACTAAACCAGCCATTCACCGCGGATCAATACTCGCGCCATCAAAAAGCAACCAAGCCCCGCCAATAGTATTAAACAGAGACTTTTAAAGTATTTCTCATCTCACTCTTGGCGCCGCACTATCCCCCCCACTTTTGCAACAACGGGTTGCGCCCCTCCCCCACAACCGAGTTTTTATGCCAGCCGTCATCTACATTTTTTCGCTCTGTACTTTTACCTTCGGCCTGTCCGAATTCGTTGTTGCCGGCCTGGTGTCGGCGATCTCGATGGACTTGCATGAGTCCATCTCCCAAGTTGGCTCTGCCATCGCCGCCTATGCCTTGGGCGCCGCCATCGGCGCACCGATCATCACGGCCCTGTTGGCCAACTGGCGCGACAAAACCGTCTTGTTGCTGACCCTCGGCGTGCTTGCCGCCGGCAGCGTGGCCATCAGTCTGGCGCCCGATGTACTGACCTTGCATGGCGTGCGTTTCATCATCGGCCTCGCGCATGGGGTATTCATGGCCGTGGCCTCCAACGCGGCGGTCAAACTGGTCGACCCGGTGCGCGCAGGGCGAGCGCTATCACTGGTATGGATGGGCCTGACCCTTTCAATCGCCTTTGGCGTGCCTCTGGGCACCTTCTTCGGCAGCTACTGGTCATGGCGCATGGTGTTCCTGGCCATCGGCGGCCTGGGCCTGATCAGCACCCTGGGCCTGGTGCTGCTGATGCGCCAGCAACCCCGTTGCGCAAGTCCCCGCACCACAGACCTGAAACAAAGCCTCGCGGCCCTGTTGCACCCTGAACTGTTGGGGGCTGCCACGATCGCGATGCTGGTGAGCGTGGCGACTTTTTCATTCTTTACCTTCGTATCGCCGTTCCTGCTGGACATCACCCGTGTCCCGCCGCAGGTTCTGAGCCTGGCGATGCTGGTGTTCGGTATCTGCTCCATTCTCGGCAATTTGCTGGGGGGCTATCTCGTGGATACCTTCGACGCCGATCGATGTTTGCTCGGCGGGTTGACGGCATTGATGCTTAATCTGTCGGGGTTGTACCTCTGGGGCGATTCGATGATCGCCACGTTAACGCTGGTGGGGCTATTGGGAGTGGTGTTCTTTGCCATAGTGACCATGTCGACCCTGCGCATGCTGCGCCTGGCACACCACTACACTCCGCAGTCCAGTGCAGTGGCTTCAGGGCTTAATATTGCGTCCTTCAACCTCGGAACGGCGTTGGGAGGCATAGGTGCAGGCTGGGTGATTACCCATTTCGGGCTCGCCTATATCCCCATTGCGGGCGCCGCTGCAGCAGGTGTGGCCATCGGCGCACTTGCCCTGCAAATGAAAAGCAGGCCTCCAACTGCCGATGGACACGCGGTCTGACCTGACCTGCAGCTAATACCCGAACAGCGACTTGCTCTCCAGGTATTCGTCAAACCCCGACTCACCCCACTCACGGCCGTTACCCGACTGTTTGTAGCCACCAAAAGGCGCGGCCTGGTCGGCCCGTGCACCGTTGAGGTGGACCATGCCGGTGCGCAGTTGGCGGGCAACCTTGCGACTGCGCTCCAGGCTTGCCGAAGTGACGTAACCCGACAATCCATAGGGGCTGTCGTTTGCGATGGCGATGGCCTCGGCTTCGCTGTCGTACGGCATGATCGCCAGCACCGGGCCGAAGATTTCTTCACGGGCCACCAGCATGTCCGGGGTGACGTCGGCAAATATCGTCGGCTGCACATAGTAGCCGCGCTCAATCCCTGGCGGTCGCCCCGCCCCCCCGGCAATTAACCGCGACCCCTCGCCAATGGCCTGCGCAATCATGGCCTGTACCCGCTCAAACTGCATGACGTTGGCCACCGGGCCTATGGCCGTGGCCGGGTTACTGTCGTCAAAGCACACCTGCGCCAGCACTTGCCGGGCGATATCAATCACCGCCTGTTGCTGCACACGAGGCACCAGCAAGCGCGTCGGTGCATTGCACGACTGGCCGCTGTTGCGGATACAGCCCAGCACGCCGTGGCGCACCGCACTCGGCAGGTCGGCATCGTCGAGCAGGATATTCGCGGATTTGCCGCCCAGCTCCTGGGACACACGTTTGACCGTATCGGCGGCCATTTTGGCCACAGCGATACCGGCGCGGGTCGAGCCGGTAAAGGACACCATATCCACGTCAACATGGCGGGCCAGTGCGGCTCCCACCCCAGGGCCGTCGCCGTGGACCAGGTTGAATACGCCTTTGGGCACGCCAGCCTCATGCAGTACCTGAGCGAGGATATGCGCCGACAACGGCGCGCGCTCACTCGGTTTGAGTACCAGGGTGCAGCCCACCGCCAGAGCAGGCGCGAGCTTGCAGGTGAGCTGGTTGAGCGGCCAGTTCCAGGGCGTGATCAGTGCACACACGCCGATTGGCTCTCGCACCACCAGTGAAGTGCCCAGGCGACGTTCGAAACGGTATCCGCGCAACACCTCCAGCGCCTGCACCAGATGGCCCAGGCCCGCCGGCACATGGGCATTGCGCGCCAGGGACAGCGGCGCGCCCATCTCCAGGTGCACCGCTTCGATTAAAGCCTCGCTGTGGCGCTTGTAGGCTTCGATGATGCTGTGCAGCAGTTCCATGCGCGCTTCAAGGGAACTGCCGGCGAATCCAGGAAACGCCTGGCGGGCCGCGCGGACTGCACGGTCCACATCCTGCCCGTTACCCAGGATGATGCGCGCGATCACCTGTTCGGTGGACGGGTTCACCACCGTTTCGACGCTTTCGCCGTGGGGTTTGACCCAGGCGCCGTCAATATAGAACTCAAACAGATCGGACATGTTGTCGACGCCCCTCAGGCCACCTGATTCAAAGCACCCGCCAAGGTGTCAAACACCTGGGCAATCTCCTGCGGGCTGATCACCAGCGGCGGCGAGATCACGATGGTGTCGCCCGAGCCGCGTACCAGCACGCCCTGTTCAAAGCACCACTGCGCAACCTCGCTGCCGCGTGCGCCGGCGGCACCGGGGCGTGGCTCAAGTTCGACGGCGCAGAGCAAGCCGATGGCGCGTACATCCAGTACCGGGCCAACGCCCTGCAGCGCCAGCGCAGCAGACTGCCAGAGGCCGCTGACCGCGTTAACGTGCTCGTTGATGCCCAATTCGCGGTGCACCTCGATGGTCGCCAGCCCGGCCGCACACGCCAGCGGATGCGCCGAATAGGTGTAGCCGTGCATCAGCTCGATGACGTTCGCCGGCCCGGCCATGAATGCTTCGTACACCGCACCGCTGACCAGCACGCCCCCCATAGGTACGGCGCCGTTGGTCAGACCTTTGGCCGTGGTGATCAGGTCCGGCGTCACGCCGAAAGCCTGGGCGGCAAAGCTGGCACCTACGCGGCCGAAGCCGGTAATCACTTCATCGAATATCAGCAGCACACCGTGGCGGGTGCAGATCTCGCGCAAGCGCTGCAAATAGCCCTGGGGCGGTGGATAGACGCCGCCCGAGCCTGTTACCGGTTCGACGATGACAGCGGCCACGGTGCTCGGATCCTGGATATCCAGCAACTGAGTCAGTGCATCAGCGTAACTCTCGCCCTGTTGCGCGAGCCCCGCGCTGAAACGCATGCCCGCGTCGTAGGGCAGCGGTAGGTGTGACACCTCCCCCAGCAAAGGCCCAAAGTCACGCTTCTGGCGGCCGATACCCGACACCGAAAGACCACCGAAACCCATACCGTGGTAGCCCTTGGCACGCCCGATAAACTTGGTGCGGCGGCTTTCGCCCCGGGCCTGGTGATAGCCACGGGCGATCTTCAACGCGGTGTCTACGGCTTCGGAACCCGAGTTGGTGAAGAACACGTGCTCCATACCTGCGGGGCTGATTTCGATCAGGCGCTCGGCCATCTCCAGGGCGTGGGGGTGACTCATCTTGAATGACGAGACAAAGTCCAGGCGCCCCGCGGCCTCGCGAATGGCTTCGACAATTTTTGCCTGGCCATGCCCGGCATTCACACACCACAGCCCGGCCATTGCATCCAGCACACGGCGGCCATCGCTGGTGGTGTAGTACATACCCTCGGCGCTGGTGAACATCATCGGTTGTTGCTGGAACTGGCGCATCGGGGTAAACGGCGCCCAGAACGCGCCGCTGGCAGTCTCTGGCTGTTTGCAAAAATCGTTCATGGTGACTCCTGAAATACTGTTGCGGGATGGCCAGTCAGCGTCGGGCGCTGTAACGGACCTGCGTTAACATTGACGCTGCGGTCCACAGACAAGGTGCCGTGCTCAAGCCGGCAGGTGACGCGGTCACAAAATGCCGTTTCGACAAATTGCCAGCTCATGCTCAGCGCCCCGTCTGCGGTCCAGACCGCTTGCGCCACCACCGGGGTCATGTCCGGCTGGTATTGGTGATGCAGATAGTGGCCGGTCATGCTGGTCCGGCTTTCGATGGCGTCGGTAAACCCGGCGCGGATGCAGTGGCTGCCGCGGGGGTCGGTGAGGTAGAAGTCGCAGTAGCCATCACCGAACACCAGGCGCACCTGGCTGACCTGATCTTCATTGGCCTGCATCTCGAATGTGCCGCTGAACCCGGCCTGGCGCGACGAAGTCGATGCACCGGACAGAGACGGCCGCTGCTGGCGGGCCAAGAGTGCCGCCAGCTGCGGGTCAGCCGCGCTGTCGGCCGGCCCGTCCAGCGCAGGCAACAGATGCTCCCAGAGCAGGCTGTGCAAACGCCGTTCGCCCAATGGCAGCCCGGCAGTAAATGCAATCACCGCGTTCTGCTGTGGCAACACAATGCACTGCTGGCCAAATACCCCGGAGGCGTAATAGCCACCGTGCAGGGTCATCCACCACTGATAGCCGTACCCCTCGCGACGAGTGATACCGGCGGCGCCGGACTCGTCGCGGCCCAGGTAGCGCTTGCCATCGAAGGCGCCCATCCACACATCCTCGACATGCCCGCGCGTGGCCTCGGCCACCCACTCGCGGGACAGCAGTTGCTGCCCTTCCCAGCTTCCTTGCTGCAAGTGCAGTACACCGAACTTGAGCAAATCCTCGGTACTGCAACTCAAGCCGTTACCGCCGGTGTTGTAACCGCCAGGCGCCAGATCCCACTCGATACGACCCATGCCCATGGGCTCGAAGATACGTGCGTTGCACAGTTCAAAGGCGGTCTGGCCGCTAACGACACTGACAATGGCCGAGAGCATGAAACTCGACGCGCTGCTGTAGATGAAGCGCTGTCCTGGCGGGTCTTCGACCGGCTCATTGAGGAACAATCTGACCCAGCTTTCACTGCGCCCGCGCCAGGCCCCGCCGGAAATCCCCTGACGATGGCCGGTGCGCATGGTCAGCAAATCGCGCACGGTCATGGCCGCCAGGTGTTGGCTGATGGGGGTCGGGCATTGGCCGGGAAAAAAATCCACTACTTTGGCGTCCAGCGACAGCACGCCGTCATCCACCAACAGCCCGATGGCCATGGACACCCAGCTCTTGGTTGCCGAATGTTGAACGTGCAGCCGGTCTGCACGGTAAGGCGCCCAAAACGCTTCGGCCACCACTGCGCCGTCGCGATACAGCATGAAACTGTGCAACTCCAGGCCCGCAGCGTTCACCGCATCGATGAAATCACTCACGCCACGCGCCGACACGCGTTGTTGGCCGGGCAATGCCCGCCGCAACGGCAAACTCGTCATCTGATCTATCCCCTCATTCCACTGCTTGGGCGTGCGCCAGGCTCACCCTGGCGCACGCCGATACCGCTACCAGAGCGCCAGGCTGTAACCCAGGATCACTCGATTCTCATTGGTGTCGCGGGCAAAGTTGCTGGTGGCGCTGGCGTTCTGCCAACGCAGCGACACGTTCTTGAAGGTGCCGCTCTGCACCACATAGCCCAGGCTTAAATCACGCTCCCATTCGCGCCCTTCGCCGTTGAAGCCGATGACCTTGGCGTCAAAGCCCTTGGCATAACGTGTGGAGAACAACAGGCCCGGTACGCCCAGTACGGCAAAGTCATAGTCATAGCGGGCATGCCACACCCGTTCGTTGGTCTGGGAGAAGTTGGCCAGTTGGTACTCGGTGAACAGGTAGGTGTTGCTGCCGTCAACATAGGTGAAGGGTGTCGCACCGTACTGCTGCTGGTAGCCGCCGCTGAGGTTGTGGCCATTGAGGCCGTAGCCCACCCGGGTACTCAACGCACGGTTATCCACTTTGCCGGCAAGCGCCGAGCCGTCTTCACTGGCACTGAAGTAACGGATGTCGGTCTTGAAGGTACCGGGGCCCCACTTGAAGCTGTTTTTCAAACCCAGGTAATGCTGTCGGTACAGGCTCTCCAGTTGCGCAAACTGGTAGGTGACCAGGGTGGTCGGCGTCAGCTTGTAGTCGCCGCCGGCGTAGCGAAACTCGTCGCTCCTGGCGCTGCTTTTGTAGGCGCCGTACTGGCTGGTAAGCCCCATGTCCTCGTAGTGAGTCGAGTCCCGTTGCTTGACCTGATCCAGCTGGCCCACGCTCAACGTCAGGTTGTCGATGTCTTTGGAGGTCAGCGCCGTACCACTGAAACTCTGCGGGAACAGACGGCTGAGGTTCGGCTGCAGGGTCGGCAGGTCGGGCACCATGTAGCCCACCCGCAGCTCGCTTTGGGCCAGGCGCGCCTTGCCGGTGATACCGAGCTTGGAGTAGTTGTCATGGGCGCGGCGGGCATAGCTGGGGGAGCCCGGCTCGGCCACGCTCGAGCGCGCCAGCAGCCCTGTGCCTGAATTGTCCGGGCTGGAATCAAGCTTTACGCCCAGCATGCCGACTGCATCCAGACCAAAACCGACGGTGCCCTCGGTGAAGCCCGACTCAAGGTTCAGGATAAATCCCTGTGCCCACTCCTCGCGCTTGTTCTGCCCGCTGGATTCGCGGTAGTCGCGGTTGAAGTAATAGTTCTTCAGTTCAAGTGCAGCTTTGCTGTCGGAAACGAAGTCGGCCTGAGCAAACACGGGCATGAAACTGGCGCCCACGACCCCGGCACTGGTAACGACTTGGTTGATGCGGTTCTTCATGTGTAGGTTCCTGGCAGACAGGTTGAGTAAGGTTATTTTTGTTTTCTTCGGCCATGGCTTCGCCCGCTTCGCAAATCATCGATTTGCGAAGGGTTGGGGTTCTACGCCATGGCCTGGGGTGCTGCAGTCGCTAAATCACACTGGCGCGAAGGCGATAACTGCCATCCGCACGTTTCTCCAGGGGGCTGGCCGCCGCGAGGAGCCGACGGGTATAGGGGTGTTGCGGGGTGTCGAAAATACTGTCCCGCGAGCCAATTTCAACCACCTCGCCCTGGTTCATCACCGCCACGCGATGGGCGATGCGCTCCACCGCCGAGAGGTCGTGGGAGATAAACAGGCAGGCAAATCCATATTGGCGCTGCAAGCGCTCGAACAGTTCGAGGATCTGCTTCTGGATGGTCATGTCCAGCGCCGAAATCGGCTCATCGGCAATGACCAGTTTTGGCCGCCTGACCAGCGCCCGGCCAATCGCCACGCGCTGACGTTGCCCACCGGAGAGTTGATGGGCAAAGCGCTCACGGAACTGCTCGGGCAAGCCCACGTCCACCAGGGTATCGGTGACCCGCTGACGTTTTTGCGCAGAGTTCAGCCCCGGCTCATGGCGCAGCGGCTCGGCGATGATCTGGCCGACGGTCATGCGCGGGTCAAGGGATGAATACGGGTCCTGGAAAATCATCTGGCATTGCAGACGATGCGCGCGGTTGGCGGCCTTGAGGATATCCACGCCTTGAAACATGATCGCCCCGGCGCAGGGCGTGACCAGCCCGACCACCGCACGTCCCAGGGTGGTCTTGCCCGAACCGCTGCCACCGACCAGCGCCAGGGTCTCCCCCGGGGCGATGCTCAGGTTCACCGAATGCACCACGCGCTTTGGCACGCTACGGCCCCAGAAACTGCGGGGGCCGGGATGTTCGATACACACATCGCGAACCTGCAACAGCGCGCTGTCTGAGGCCGGTAGTGGTACCAGCTTGCCACGGCGCGGCAACGCCTCCAGTAACTGGCGGGTGTAGTCGGCCCGGGGCGCAAACAGGATGTCTTCGATACGGCCCTGCTCCACGGCTTTGCCCGAGCGCATCACCACCACCTTGTGGGCATAACGTGCCACCAGGGACAGGTCGTGGCTGATAAACAGAATCGCGGTGCCTTGCTCGCGGGTCAGTTCCAGCATCAGCTCGATCACGTCCAGCTGTGCCAGGCAATCCAGCGCGGTGGTGGGCTCGTCGGCGATCAGCAGTGCCGGGCGCAACAACATCACCGACGCGAGCATGATGCGTTGGCGCATGCCGCCGGAAAACTGGTGCGGGTAGGACGCCAGGCATTTCTCGGCGTCCTTGATGCCGATACGTTGCAGCATCGCGATACAGCGCTCGCGGATCGCGGCTGCGTCCAGGGTGGTGTGCAACTTGAGCGCCTCACTCATCTGCCGGCCTATGGTCAGAGCCGGGTTGAGCGACACCATGGGTTCCTGGAATACCATGCCGATCCGTGCCCCCCGTACCTGGCGCATGCCCTTGGGATCAGCGGTATTGAGCGCTTCGCCCTGAAAGGTGATGCGCCCGCCGCACACCTGCATCGGCGTCGGCAGCAAGCCAATGACCGCGCGGGCGGCCATGGTCTTGCCGCTGCCCGACTCGCCCACCAGCGCAACGATCTCGCCGGGAGCCATGTTGAAGCTGAAGTCATCGACGGCCAGCGGACCGTCTGCACCGACCCGAATCTGTAGATTTTCAACAGCCAGTAACGTAACTGGAGCGCTCATGCTCATGTCCTCATGCGCGGGTCGAGACGATCACGCAAGGCATCGCCGAACAGATTGATAGCCAACAAGGTCAGGCTGATAAAGATGCCCGGGAAGATCCCCAGCCATGGCGCACTGGAAATATAGGTGCGGCTTGCCGACAGCATGCTGCCCCAGGTGGCAGCGGGTGGTGGCACCCCGAGGCCAAGGAAGCTCAGCGCACTCTCCGAGAGCAAGGCCCAGCCGAACATGCTGGTGGCCAGCACACACAATGGCGCCAGACAATTGGGGGTGATGTGCCGGAACATGGTGTACAGCTCCGAGTTGCCGATCACCCGCGAGGCCTCGATAAATTCCAGTTCACGTAACGACAGCACGCTGCCACGCACCACGCGCACCACTGAGGGGGTGTAGGCGATGCCCAAGGCAAGCACGATGCCGTACTGGCTGGCACCGACGATCGCCATGATGCCCAGGGCCATGAGAATGCCGGGAAATGCCAGCAACGCATCGTTGAGCATCATCAGCACGCGGTCTGTCCAGCCCCGCAGGTAACCGGCGAGCATGCCGATCAGCGTGCCGCAGATAACCGCTACAGCTACCGAAAGCAGGCTGATCCACAGGCTGGTACGCGCACCAATGATCAAGCGGCTGAACACATCACGGCCGAATTCGTCGGTGCCCAGCCAATGCGCTGCGCTCGGCGGCTGCAGGCGCGACAACAGATCCAGTTTCAGCGGGTCGTACGGGGTCCACACCACACCCAGCAGAGCCAGTGCCACCAATGCCGCGAGCAAGGTGCCGCCGATCAATGCATTCAGCGGCGGGTAACGCCAGGGCCGCCGGGGCTGGCAAGCCGGTTCTGCCGGCAAGGAAAGAGTCTTGAGGTTCATAGCTTCACCCTTGGATCGAACAACGGATACAGCAGATCCACCAACAGGTTGACCAACACGTAGATGCAAGTGATCAGCAGCAGGCAGCCCTGCAGCACCGGATAGTCGCGGGAGAAGATCGCATCCACCATCAGCCGGCCGATCCCCGGCAAGGTGAACACCGTCTCCAGTACCGCAATGCCGCCCAGCAGATTGCCGAGAATCAGACCGATCAGCGTCCAGGTCGGCGCAAAGGCATTACGCAAGGCGTGCCTCCACAACACCGCACTCTCGGACAAGCCCTTGGCCCGGGCATGGGCGATATACTCCAGGCGTAGCACTTCAATGGTGCTGGCCCGTGCCATCCGCGCAATGGCACCGAACTCCACCAGGGTCAGGGTGATGATCGGCAGCACCACATAGGTCACAGCCTTCAGCGGGTCGCTGGCGAAGCCGACGTAACCGATCACCGGCAGCCAGCCCAACTGAATGCCGAAGACATACAGCAGCAGCAATCCCAGCCAGAAACTGGGCACCGACAGCAGCAGGGTCGCAGTTGCCACCAGGCCCAGGTCCATCACGCTGTTTTGCTTCCAGGCCGCGAGCAAGCCCACCGGCACCGCGAGCAAGGTTGCCAGTAACACCGAAACCAGCACCACCGTGGCGCTGACACTGAAACGCTCGACCAGCAACTCCAGCACTGGCTGGCGGCTGCTGATGGACACCCCGAGATCACCACTGAGCACCGACTTGATCCAGATCAGGTACTGGCTCACCACCGAGTGATCCAGACCCAGGCTGCTGCGCATGTCGGCCAGGCTTTGCGGGTCGGCCATGTCGCCGAGCATCAGCAATGCCGGGTCGCCGGGAATCAGGCGGATCAAGGCAAATACAATCACCGAGATCAGCAACAGGGTCGGCACTGCCATGCCGAGCCTGTGCAATATGAATCGAAACATAGCTCTACGCCTTACTTGGAAGTGTCGGCCAGCTTCACGCCCCACAGGCGCGGCTTGGCAACGGGCCAGGAGCGGTAACCTTCAACGCGCTTGCCCATGGCGCCGATGGCTGTACCGTTGTAGATGACCACCAGCGGCACATCCGTGAGCATCATGCTGTGCAGCTTGTCGAACAGTGGCTGGCGTTTGGCGGGGTCGACCTCACGCTGGGCGTCGCGCAATATCGCCAGGGCCTGGGGGTTGTCCCACACTTTGCGCGGCTCCTTTTGCTTGTCGCCGATGACAGACTCATAGCTTTGCGCAGCATCAAAGCGCCCGGAATATGAAAACGACATCATCTGGTAGCTGCCGGTCTGGTAGCGCTCCAGTTGCGTGCCCCACTCCAGCGTCTCCATCTCGATATTCAGCCCCGCCGCCTGGGCCATGGCCTGGCTGAGCAAGCCCATGTCGAACATCTGCGGGTAGCGTTTATTGACCAGCATGCGGATTTTTTCACCGCCATAACCCGCCTCTTTCAACAGGCGCCGGGCCTCGTCGAGGTTGTAGGTGTAACCCTGGTGGGCGGTGGCGTCGTAATAGGGACTGGCGGTGGGGATTACCGAGTTGTTGACCACCGACAAACCATCGGACAACGCCGCAACCATCTGCGCGTAATCCAGGGACAGCGCCACCGCTCGACGAATACGCACGTCCTTGAGCAGCGGGTCATTGGTCTGGAACAGCAGGCCGCTGATGGTCATGATCGGGCTGACCTGTATCTGCAGGTTCTTGACCTGCTTGAGCTGTGCTGCGTCCATTGCCGTTACATCCGGCAGCAGGTCCACGCCACCCGACAGTAACGCGGCCTTGGCCGACGCCGAATCGGGGATCACCTCGAAACGCACCTTGTCGACAAACGCCTGCTTGTTGCCGGTGTAACCGTCCGCCTCGGCCTCGGCACGGGGGCTGTAGTCCTTGAAGCGATCCAGCTCGACGTACTGGCCTTTCTGCCATTTGCCCAGACTGAACGGCCCGGTGCCAATGGGTGCGCGCCAACTGCCATCTGCGGCCAGGGAGTCCGGGTGCACAATGCCGCTGCCGGCGCAATCCGGGCGGGCCATTGCCGCTAGGAACAAGCCGTTGGCCTGGTCCAGTTGGAACACCACGGTTTTCGGGTCGGGAGTGGCCACATCGACAATTTTCGCCGCCCCGCGGCCATCGAACTCCGCCAGGCAGCGCCACTGGGTCTTGGGGTCCAGATAGCGTTGCCAGGTCCATTGCACATCCCGGGCCGTCAACAACTGGCCATTTTGAAAGTGCACCCCGTCACGCAGGGTAAAGGTGTAGCGCAGGCCGTCCGGCGATATGTCCACCGCACTGGCAAGCAGTGGCGCGATGCTGGTGTCTTCACGATACGCCACCAGCCCTTCGACGATATGCATCATCACCGCGTCGGTATTGTCGTCGCGGTTGACGCCCGGGTCGGTGCTGCGGATATCACCATTGAGGCCAACACTGATGACCTTGTCTTGCGCGACGGCCATGGACACTGTGCACGCCGACATTGCGACGGCCAGCGCCGTCTTTACGTAACTGTTCACGGGAGAAAGACTCCTTGAAGAAATATTCCGGTCGGTGGCGAGGGCCAAGGCAGGACCGGCATCAGAATGAGTGAATCCTTGATTATTGTTATACGGTCTGTTCTGAGTGCAGCTACCAGCGTTGTATCAGCCAAGGCTGCGCTTGTGGCGCAAGACCCTGGCGAAAAAATCCTGGGCAGCCGGCATGGCCTTGATGCCCTGGTGGGCCACATTGGGTAGCAGGTCGAAATGCACCTGCACCCCGGCGGCTTCAAAACTTTGCTTCAAGGCCGCCAGGCGTTCCGGACGAGTACGTCCGGCGGAGTTGGCGCCGGCCATGTAGTGTTTGCCGCCTTCGCGGTGGGTGATCTCCCAGGTTTCAAGGTCGGAATCGCCCACCACCATGTGCACCGGCAGTTGCTGCAAGGCTTGCAGGTTCAGCGGTTTACCGAAGCGCGCGGCGAAGTCCCGCACCCCGACCCACCAGTCCTGGTCGGCATCCAGCAAGGTGACAGAACCCGGCGCGCCAATAGATGCCGCCCAGAGTTTTTCGGGGTGCAGATAGCAGAAGCGATGGCTGAATTGCCCGCCGCCGGAATAACCGAACAGGGCGAAGGTCTCAAAGCGGCGACCGTAACGTTTGCCGACGCTGGCGATCATGTCGAGCAAGACCTTGTCGTAGCGAATATCGCCTTCGACCATCTGCTTGTAACCGTCCCCATTGTCGTCACCCAACACGCCGACCGGGAACAGCGGCGACAGAATCACGCAATCGTTCCAGCGACCAAATTCCGCGAAGCCATTGCGGTAGATTTCCATCGCCCGGGTAGAACCGTGCAGCGAGACCACCAGGTCAACCGGCCGGGTGCGGTCTTCGATGGCCTCGGGCACATACAGGGTGTAGGCAAAACGGCTGTCCTGCTGGTGCGAGTAAACCGTGGTTGCACCGAGGTGATAGACGTTTTTGGCAGCGCGCAAGGCCGCGTCGAGGGTGTTGTTATCAGGATTGCTCATGGGGAAAGTTCGCCGAATCAGTTCGGACTTGAGTATTGTTCGGCGGCTATAAAAAGAAAAACTAATTTAACTTTATCAATAGTAAACATTATCTTTACTATCAACCCCCTGCCCTCGCTACAGGTCTGCCCATGAGCAACATGCGTTTTTTCAAGACGTTTATCGCCGTCGCCGAGTACGGCAGCTTCGCTGCCGCCGCCGACCGCGTGGCCCTCACCAACGCCGCCGTTGGCCAGCAAATGCGTGCCCTCGAAGAAGAGATGCGCCGGCCGTTGTTCGACCGCAGCCAGCGACAGATCAAGTTGAGCCGCGATGGCGTGTTGCTGCTGCCCAAAGCCAAGCGCTTGCTGGAGGACTACGAGCAGATGATCGCCGAAGCCCCTGACGGTCTGGCCATGGAGGGCGAAGTGTCCATTGGCGGCATTACCTCCGGTATGGGCCTGCTCGCCAATTGCCTGGTGCAACTGAAAAAGCTGCACCCGCGGATATCGGTCAACCTGATGACCGCCCGCTCCGATGAAGTGGTCAACCTGGTGCATGCCGCCAAGCTCGACGCCGCCTTGCTGATCGAAACCGCGCGGCAGAATTTCGATGGCTTGAGCTGGACCCTGCTCTACAACGAACCCATCGTCATGCTTGCCAACGCTACACAAACCGCCGGCATCAACGACGCCGTGGAACTGCTCAGAACCCAGCCGTTTATTCGCTACGACAGGTCCACGGCAGTGGGCCGCAAAGTGCAGTCGATCATCAAGAGCGAATCCATCGAGCCGTTGGAGATTCTGGAACTCAACTCGATCATTGGCATCGCTGACCTGGTTCGCCAGCAAGTCGGTGTGGCAATCGTGCCGTTGCTGAAGAACTTTGACTGGGACAAAGACCCTTGCCTGCGGGTGCTGCCGTTGCCGGGGGACCTGGCGGTACGCCGGGTGGGGATATTGGAGCAAGGCACCAAAAGTGCGATTACCGGGG
Organism: Pseudomonas paraversuta; assembly: GCF_904067025.1. Lineage (NCBI taxonomy): Bacteria > Pseudomonadati > Pseudomonadota > Gammaproteobacteria > Pseudomonadales > Pseudomonadaceae > Pseudomonas > Pseudomonas paraversuta. The sequence continues at coordinate 2,445,943 of NZ_CAJFDA010000001.1, read as the reverse complement.
AGATTCGCAAGTTGCTGATGCAGGCGGTGGCGAAGTGAGCTTTTTGCAGCTTTGCCGGTAGCGTCAGGCGTATCGGGCTCGAGTCCGATCGCTGTTGAAGCGGACTCTGGCGGCGGATGCCGCCAGAGGTTTTGCTCCGCCTGTCAGTTAGAAGTCCACCGACGCGGAGAGCTCAAAGGTACGTGGCGCCCCCAGGCCCAGGCTGGACAACAACGGCGTGCCCCAGTAGGCCTTGTCGGTCAGGTTGGTGACACTGGCGCGCAACGTCACCGGGCGACTGGCTACGCGGGTGGCATAGTGTGTGCCCAGGTCAAAGATCGTATAGCCAGGTATCGATTGCGTGTTGTCATCGCTGATGTACTGCTTTGACACTGATGTCGCATTGGCGGTCAGGGTTAAACCGTCGAGTACCGGTGTGTCCCATTCCACGCCCAGCTTTCCTTGCAGCTTGGGCAAGCCGGTGGCCGTCTTGCCCTGGTTGACGCCGCCCTCGGTCTTGGTGATTTTCGGGTCCACATGAGCCACGCCCCCCATCAGGCGCACATTGTCCAGCGGTGAGCCGAAGAATCCCCACTCGACACCCCGGTTACGCTGTTCGCCACCAAACGAAAAGATATTGCTGTTCGGGTCCAGATAGCTGCCGGGACGCTTGATTTCATACAGGCTGAGGGTGTGGGTGAAGTCACCGAGATCGACCTTGAGCCCGACCTCTTTTTGCTTGGACTTGTAGGGCGCGAATACATCTCCCGCATTCGCGGCCGTCATCGGTGCGGTCGCCCCCTGGCTCAGGCCTTCGATGTAGTTGGCATACAAAGACACATGCTCGCTGAGTTTGACCAGCAACGCCGCCGCAGGCGTGGTGGCCTCTTCGTCATAACGGTCTGTGCGCGCCCCGGTAGTCACACTGAAACTGTCGGTGAGCACTTGCTGACGGCGCACGCCAAGGGTCAGTTGCACCTGTTCCTCCAGAACCGACAGCGTATCCGCCACGCCGTAGCTGGTCAGACGGCTTTCGTTATGGGCAATGTAGGGAAAATCGGTGGGCGCAGCCGGGCCCCAGACCGGGTTGTAGATATTGGTCACCCAGTCTGCACCCGGCACCGTGCGGCGCCCGAAGTCCTTTTGGGTATCGCCGTAATGCGTGGCATTCAAGGACCATTGATGCTTGATGGCCGCCGTCTGGAAGTGGCCCTTCAAGCCAACCTCCCCCGAGGTCTTCTCGAGTTCCATTTTCAACTGGCCCATGCTGGTCCTGAAGTCGCCCGCATCGTTAAACACAGTGGCCAGCATCGTGCCGCTGTAGGTGTAGCGGGTCCTGCTGGCGCCGTAGGCCGCATAAGCCATCAGGCTGTCAGTCAGGTCGTACTCACCGCGCACTATCGCCCCCCGGTCTTTAGTCTGCACATACGCCCAGTCGGGGTTCAGCAGAGTGTCGGCCTTGGGCGGTTTGGGCACTGCCACGCCGGAGGCCAGGTTGATCCCCCGGTTCTGCCCGCGAATACGGTCTTCACTTTCATACAGGTCGGCGGAGAGGCGAGCACGCTCGCCGCGCCAGTCCAGGCCCAGCGACGTCAGTTCGGCCTTCTGCTCCTGGTGATTGATCGCTCCGTCGCCATCACGGTAAACACCGTTGAAACGGATGCCGAACTGCTGGTCCTCGCCAAACCGCCGGCCCACATCCAGATGCCCGCCAAACTGGGCATCCGACATGTAGGTGCCGGTCAGCCGCGTCAACGGTTCATCGCCAGCACGCTTGGGTACCAGGTTGACGCTGCCGCCTACCGAGCCGCCGGGCGGCATGCCATTAAGCAGTGCAGACGGGCCTTTGAGCACCTCGATGCGCTCGTACATTTCCGGCGAAATCCGGTAGTACGGCGCGACGCCATACAAACCACCGATGGTCACGTCGCTGATGTCACTGGCGAAGCCACGGATGGAGTAGTTCTCACTGAAGGTGCCGGTCAGGCCGTTGCTGAACACTGAAGGATCAGTGGCAGCAATCACCTGAGTGATGTTTTGCGCCTGACGGTCGGCGATGTACTTCTCCGTGTAGCTGACGGTGCTGAACGGCGTTTCCATGAAGTCCTTGTTACCCAGCAGGCCGACACGGCTGCCGTACGCCACCTGCCCGCCGGCATAGGTGGGCGGCAGCCCGGAAGGCAATAGCATTTCGCCCTCCACCAGGGTGGCGGGCAGCGTGGAGACACCCTCTTCTTCACTGGTCGTGCTCTGGGCATAAGCCGGCAAGCCGGTTGCGGCCAGGGTCAGGCCCAGTAGTACACCCTGTACGGCGGCGGCAGTGCGATTCAAGGCAAAGACTGCGCGTGGTGGCGCAATGCGGGTTTGAAAGTGGCGTTTACGCACGCTATGACTCCGTTCAATTGAGAAGGTATTTGCTGTGTTGAATCCGAATCTAAAGAATGGTTTTAATGAGAATCGATAACTATCAAAGACGCAAGCGGCTACGGCCTGGCACCCTTTAGCGCTGATAGCCCTTTTCGACGTCGTCGATAATCAATTTCAGTGAGGTCGGACTGGCCCCGGTCACGTACCAGGCCTGGGCATCGACAAAGATCACCCGCCCGTTTTTCCAGGCCTTGGTCTGGCGCAGCAGCGGGTTATCCATGCTTCGGGCATCCATCACCGGTCGACGCTCCATCACTGCCGTGCGGTCGACGACGAAGATGATGTCGGGGTTGGCCTGCAGGATGAATTCGCTGGAAATCGGCTGGCCATGCAGGCCGGTTTCCGCATTCGGGCCGGCCGGCTTCACCCCCAGGGCACTGAAGATGAAGCCGTAGCGCGACTGCACGCCGAAGGAGTTGAAGGCGCCATTGTTGTGCAAAACCACCAATGCTTTGTCGGGGCGCCCCGCAGTGATACGCCTGACCTCCTCGACCCGGGTGTCCAGTTCGTTGACCTTCTGGCGGGCGAGCGCCTGCCGGGCGAAGACGTCTCCCAACGTCATCAGGTGCTCCCTGATGACGTCGATGTGGCGCGCCTGGCTATCGCGATAGTCGACATCGAAATGAAGGGTCGGGGCCATCTCGCTCAATTCCTCAAAGCGATTGGCCTGCAGCGATGTAATCAGTATCAGATCAGGCCGGGCGCCATGAACGCGTTCCAAATTGGGCTGCACGATCGAGCCCACGTCCTCGACGCTCGCTGCATCCTTGTAGCGGGCAAGAAAATGCGGGACGAAATCCTTCGGCATCGCCGCCACAGGTACCCCCAACTGGTCGAGAAAATCGACCTCGTTCATGTCCAGGGCGACCACCCGTTGTGGCGCATGGTCGATCCGGGTCGTGCCCAGTTGGTGTTGCACTGTGACAGGGGTGTAAGCCGCCGCTGATGATTGTGGGGATGGCGCTTGGGCGGACTTTTCATTACATGCACAGAGTGCGGCAGTCACGGCGATCAGCAAGGCCGACGCCCACCTGCGGTGTGTGTGATGGCTGGACATGGGGGATCTCTTTATGGGTTGAAGTAGTTGCACAGGCGCCCGCGCTGACCCTGTGTGATATCGAAAGCCAGACCGTAGAGTTCACCCAGACGCGCCTCGGTAATCACCTCGGCAACGCTGCCGGCGCAATACACCGCACCCTCCTTCATCGCAACGATGTGGTCGGAATAGCTGGCGGCAAAATTGATGTCATGCACCACCAGAATGACGGTGCGCCCTTGCTCATCGCACAGGCGGCGCAGCGCACGCATGATCTGCACGGCGTGCTTGATATCGAGGTTGTTCAGCGGCTCATCCAGCAACAGATAGTCCGTCTGCTGGGCGATGGTCATCGCCAGAAAGGCCATTTGCCGTTGCCCGCCGCTGAGTTCGTCGAGGTAGGCATGGCGCAGGGGTTCCAGGGACAGGAACGCAATGGCCTCGTCGATCACCCGCTGGTCTTCGCGGGTCAACGCACCACGGCTGTAGGGAAAGCGCCCGAACGCGACCAGCTCCTCCACCGTCAGGCGCAGATTGAAGTCCGGCGCCTGACGCAGGGTCGCAACCCGCCTGGCGTATTCACCTATATCAATGCCTGCAACCGGGCGGCCCTCGATGCGCACTTCACCACGGCCAGGCGCCGTCAGCCGCGCGATCATCAGCAGCAGCGTGGTCTTGCCAGCGCCATTCGGGCCAATAAGCGAAGTCAGGCTCCGGGCCGGAAAACAGGCATCTACGCCCTTCAGTACGGCCTTGGCGCCATAGGCCTTGTGGATGTCGTGGACAGTGATCATGGGGCTCCTCGGGTACGAACCATCAGCACCAGGAAATAGCCGCCGCAGACCAGATTGACCAGAATGCCGACGGTGGTTTTGTAGTTGAAAACATGCTCGACCAGCAGTTGCGCGGTGATGAACATGCCGGTGGCTATCGCGCCCCCCAGGGGCAGCGTGACGCGGTGCCTGAAGGTGCGTGCCAGGGCGTAGGTGATGTTCGCCACGAACACCCCCATAAAAGCCGTGGGCCCGAGCAGGCTGGTGGACACAGCGACCAGGATCGCGATCAGCGCGAGATGCAGGCGTACATTGCGCCGATAGTCGACCCCCAGAGAAACGGCCTGGTCGCGTCCCAGAGAAAGCACATCGAGGGTCGGCAAGGTCTTGCGTCCCAGCAGGCAAACCGCCCCCACCAGCAGTCCCGAAAAGAGCAACTGCAAGGGTTGGGCCCGGTTGAAAGAGGCCTGGCTGAAGCCCTGCAGGATCGAGAACTCGCCAGGGCTGACCTTGAGCTGGACAAACTGGGTAAAGGTGCTGATCAACAGGGTCAGTACAAACCCCACCAGCAGCAGGAAATACACGTTGCTCTTGCCATCGCGGAACAACCAGCGATGGATGCCCCACGAATAGCCGAGCATCAGCAGCACCGAGAGCACAAAGTTGCCGTTGACCCCGAGCAGCACCAGGCTGGCGCTGCCCATAAATAGAATCAGCAAGGCCTGCCACAGCAAGTAGACAGCCTCATAGCCCATGATCGCCGGCGTCAGTATCCGGTTGCCGGTAAGGGTCTGGAATGTGATCGACGACCAGGCAATAGCTGCTCCGCCGATCAGCATGGCCGTCAGCCGCGCGATCCGCTTGGGGATCACGTAGTCAAAGTCCAGGCCCGAGTGCAGGAACACGAAGATGAGTGCCAGCGTCACCACCACAATCCATACCGCGTGCCGGGGTTGCAGGCGCATCATCTGTACCTCCGGATGATCAACGCGAGGAACAGCACCCCGCCCACGCTGCCCGCGGTCAGGCCGATAGGCACCTCGAACGGGTAGATCAGCAGCCGCCCGAGGATGTCGCAGACCAGCAGCAGGCACGCGCCGCCCAGCGCAACGATGGGCAGCGTGCGCCTGAGGTTGTCGCCATAACGCAGCGCCACCAGATTGGGAATGACCAGCCCGACAAAGGGGATCGAACCGACAGTGATGACAGTGGCCGATACGGTGACGGCCACCAGCAGCAAGCCCAGCGCCACCCAGGCCAGATAGTTGAGACCCAGACTCGTGGCCATGCCCTCCCCCATGCCCAACAGGGTGAAACGCCGGGCATACAGGTAGGTCAACCCGACAATCGGCAAGATCAGGTAGATGATTTCGTAACTGCCCTGCACGACCCGGGAAAAGTCCCCCAGCAGCCAGCCCTGCATGCTTTGCATGATGTTGTTGCGATAGGCGTAGAACTCGGCAATGGCGCTCAGCACGCCGCCATACATCAGGCCGATGACCGGAACCAGTACCGAGCCCTTGAACTGGATGCGCCGTATGATCAGGACAAAAATCAGACCCGCGGCGAAGCTCAACAGCAACGCGAACAGCATTCGGGCCGGGGCACCCGCGCCAGGGGCGAGCACCAGCGACATCAGGATACCGAGCCTGGCCGCGTCCAGCCCGCCCGTGGTACCGGGTTCGACGAACTTGTTACGCACAATGTGCTGCAGGATCACCCCGCACACAGCCAGGCCAACCCCCGTCAGCACCAGCGCCGCCAGGCGTGGCAGGCGGCTGGCCGTCAGTGTCAGCCAGGCATCGCCCGACAACGACAACAACTGCCCCCACTCCAGCTGTCGAGCCCCGACCAGCAGTGACGCCCCGCACAAGATGGCAAACCACCATAGCCAGCGTGCGGTCATCAGGCTTGCTCGCTGTTGGACGGCACGGCGATCCGCCAGCCTCTGGCAGCCCGACGCTGTTCCAGAAAATGCGCATAACGCCCGCCACTGGCGCGCAATGCCGCAGGCGTGCCCTGCTCAACCAGTTGGCCTTTGTCGAGCACCACAATCTGGTCTGCCATCGACACCGTAGATAGCTGGTGGGCAATCACCACCACCGTGTGTCGACCGCGCAGACTGGAGAGCGTCCGGGCAATTACTGACTGATTCTGCGCATCCAGGGCGGCGGTGGCCTCGTCCACCAGCAGAATGGGCGCATTCTTGATCAGCGCACGGGCAATGGTGATGCGCTGGCGTTCGCCACCCGACAGCCTTGCACCGCCCTCGCCGACCGGTGTGTCGATGCCCAGGGGCAAACGTTCGATAAGGTCACCCAGACCGGCCTGCTGTGCAGCGTCGAGGATTTCACCAAAACTGGCAGCCGGACTGCCGATGCGGATGTTGTCGGCAATGCTGCCCTGAAACAGATAGGTGTCCTGGAAAATCTGACTGATCCGGGCGGACAGTTGTGAACTGGACATCTGTCGCACGTCCACGCCACCGATCAGTACGCTGCCCTGGGTTGCATCGAAGAACCGCGCGATCAAACGTACCAGGGTAGTCTTGCCAGAGCCCGAAGCGCCCACCAATGCGGTCATGCTGCCGGGCTCGATGCGCAGGCTGATGCCACTCAGCACATCCGGCTGATCATGGGCATAACGCAGGCTCACCTGGCGAAACTCGACAGAATTGTCCGCCGGGGCCAATGGCTGATCCGGCTCCGGCAAGGGCTCGACCGCGAAAATGCTTTGCACCTCTGCAAGCTGGCCGTACGCCCCCCGCAGGATCTCGGCATAGCTGGCCACCTCCAGCAGCGGATCGATGAAGCGGCTGGTCAATAACAACGCGACAACCACCGCAATCACCGTACCGCTTTGCTGTGCGATGTCCTGATTCGCGTTGAGCCACAGGGCTGCGGCGATCAGCAGGGCCGCGAAAACGGCCTGCACCACCCAGGCGTTGAGCACCACCGAAAGAGTGGACTGATAGATCAGGCGCATGCCGGAGCGGCGCTGCTGGTCAAGGGCCTGTTCCAGAAGTTGCGTACTGGCGCCCTCGCCATTGAAGGCGCGCAGTACCGACTGGGCCTGGGCAAACTCGACCATGCGCTGGCTGGCGTCGGCAAAATGGTGCTGGTAGGTACGGTCGGCGCGTTGTCCCAGGCGAGCGGTCAACCACAATGCCACGCACAGAACCGGCAGGCCGAGCAACGCAATCAGGCCCAGCGACCAGTGCAGTAAAAATAGTGCGACCACAACCACCAGCGGCGTCACGGCGCCGCTGATCACTGGGGTTAATACATGCGCCGGCAACTGAGCTACCGCCATCATGCCCTGGGTAATCACATGCCCGAGGCGACTGGTGTTTTGCGCAGTAAACCAGCCCACGGGCAGGCGCGCGACATGCTCGCCGATGCGCTGCCGCGCCCCCTGCAGTATGGCCACGCCGACTGCCACCCCCGCCCTGTCCAGCTGGAGCCGCCACGCCCAGCAAATGGCCACGCCGGCCAGCATCAGGCCGAGCCACAGCGCAGCCCCTCGCACATCCCCGGCCAGCAAGTGATCCAGCACCGGCACCAGCGTGGTGAGGGTCAAGCCGCTTAGCAGGCCATATAACACTGCCATCCAGACGTAGCGGTGCAAGACCGGCGCATCTTTATCCAGTAGTTGAACAAGGGGATTCAGCATGACGACACCGCCAGATCTGCAGATTGTGAATAGCCACCCTGCGCCCACAAGTGGGCATAGAGCCCCTTGCCTGCGAGCAGTTCTTCATGGCGGCCCTGTTCATGAACAATGCCGTTGTCGAGCACGATGATCTGGTCGGCAAGCATGATGCTGTCGAGCCGGTGGGCAATGACCAGCAGGGTTCGGCCGCGGGCAAAGCGCGACAACGCTTCCTGGATTGCGACTTCGCTTTCAGCGTCGGCTGCTGCCGTGGGTTCGTCGAGCACCAGAACGGGGGGATCGAGCAGCACGGCGCGGGCGATGCTCACACGCTGCTGCTCGCCGCCGGAAAACTGTGCATCCTCACCGATCACCGAGTCATAGCCGCGGGGTAAATCCAGAATGCGCTGGTGGATGTTGGCGATGCGCGCGGCGTCCTCGATCTGTTGCTGGCTGGCCGATGGTCTGCCCAGCGCAATGTTGTCGCGCACGCTGGCATGGATCAGGCGCACCTCCTGCAAGACAAAACCGATATGCCGGTAGAGGTTGCAGGTTTCAATCTCGCGCAGATCCACCCCGCCCAGAGTGATGCGCCCTTGCGTGGGGTCGAAGAAGCGCAGCAGCAGCCGCGCCAGGGTCGACTTGCCGGAGCCCGAGCGCCCGACGATGGCTGTGGTGGTGCCGGGCTTGAGCGTGAAGCTGACATCGGCCAGGACCTGGCGTGCGCTGTCATAGCCGTAGCTGACACCTTCGAAGCGGATCTCGTTTCCCTTTGGCGACTGCTGCAGGCCGGGGGCCGGTTGCTCCAGCACGGGGGTATCCAGCAGGGCCTGAACACGCCGGGCAGCACCGGCTGCGTGGTTAAGGTCATGGGTGATGTAGTGCAGCAACAGCAGCGGCCCGCACAGCCCCGGCGTCACCAAGGCAAACGGCAGCACATCCGGCGCCGCGATCCAGCCCAGGCCCACGAACACCGTACCGGACACCAGCACTACGCCGAGAACCGTAACCGGGGCAATCATTGCGTTGGCATTGGCCATCGGAGCCACCAGAGGCCGGGTGAATCCGATAAAGGCCAGGGCGAAGGCATCAATTGCTTCGCGGTAGCTGCTGTGTGCCCTGGTACCGGTACTGAATGACTTGACCACCGCGATGCCGTTGACGAACTCGACCACCGAGTTATCGATGCGCCCCATACCGGCGGTGAACGCCTGCATGTTGGTCTGGCTGGCCTTCATCGCCCGGGCAAAAAACAGGAAGAATCCGGGGAACGGCAGGATCGAGACAATGGCCATGCGCCAGTCCATGGTGAACAGGTAGATCAGCGAGATCAGAACCGCGCCGGCCGCACGCCCCGATGTCGTGAAGAAATGCGCGGTAAGGCTGTGCAATGTGCTGATGTCGTCCTGCATCGCCTGCTTGACCTCGCCCGACGCCCGACTGGTGAACCAGCCCAGGGGCACGCTGCTGAGTCGCTGCACAAGCGCCCGGCGCAGGTGATGGGTAATGCGGTTGTCCGCCAGGTGGGCGAGCAATTCTGCGCCGGATATCAGCAGCATCCCGGCGCACAGGCTGGCCACTCCTGCAATCAGCGCCCACCACACCTGTGCCGGCTCAAGCCCGTTATCAGACAACGCCATTTTGCCGATATGGGCGATACCGGCCAGCGGCACCAGCGTGAGCATCGCGCCCGCTGCCGCGAGCAGGCCGGCAACGATCAGGCGTCCACGCACAGGATGCAGTATCTGGCTGATCGGGCCGCGCACCCTGGTTTTGGCCGGGGCCGTGTCATGAGTGTCCATAGAGTTCAAATGTCCGGAAATTCAGAAGAGAGGGATGGTTCACGCCTGCCTTGGGGGGAATGTAAGGAGCGCTTGATCACATGAAACGGCCTCCTGAATCAGAAACTTAATTAGTTGCATGACTATAAACTAATTTGCGAAATGCTGGCAAGACAGCTACAAGACTGTCACCACCGTTCAAGGATCCGTCATGACAGCGCCACAACCACCTGCTACCCGCGGGCGTCCCCGCACCATCACCCGGGAACGTATTGTCGAAGCAGGCATTGAGATCGGCTTGCCGAGCATTACCTTTGTCGGCGTTGCTGCCGCATTGGGGATCAGCCATATGGCGCTCTACAAGCACGTTGCCAACCTGGATGCACTCAAAAGCATGGTCGCCGAGGAGATCTTCACCCGCTGGCAGATCCCCCGGGCCGACGCTGAGCGGCGTAGCGGCTTGAAGGAATACATGATTGTGTTTGCCACCTCGGTGCGGGTGTTCGTCAAGGCCCACCCCGGGCTGACGCCTTACGTCATCCGCAGGCTGGCCGCGACACAACCGATGCTCGCCAAGATCGAAGAGCATCAGAGCCATATCGCTCAGGTCTATGGCATTTCAAAGCAACACGCGCGCTGGTTGCTGGCGACGGTGGCCTTCCACGGTATTGCCGTGGCCGACACCGTGTACTCGGTTACCGGCCGGGGGGCCGAAGAGGCTGAACGTGCAGCGGAAGAAGCCGAGATGGAGGCCGAGCTGGCCCAGGGCATGCACGCACTCATCGTCGGAGCGCTGGTTTTGCTTGAACAAGACGCTCACGGTGATTGCCTGATCGTCCAGCCCCGGTCATAGGCCGGGTTCCAGGGCTTGCACGGTTTCCTGACCTGCTAGCCTGATGCGCAACACTACACAGCGCCCCGCCACTTCAACCCACAGGGATATCGGTATGAGCGGACATGACACCGGTGTAAGCAGAGCCGACATCGCCGATATGCACGGCATTCTCGAACTTCAGGCTGCCAATCAGACAGCACGGGGCGGAGCACTGGCGGCAAGTCTGTCAGCGGAGCGCCTGGCAAAAATGATGCAGGACATGCCACTGATCGTTGCCCGCCGTGACGGGCGCGTCACCGGCTTCCTGTTAACCTCCTCCCGGGAAGTGAACGCGGACATCCCCGTTGTAAAGGCTATGTTCAGCGCCTATCACGGCACGCCCGATGCCTATGTATATGGTCCGGTCTGTGTCGGGGAAGAGGAACGCGGCAAGGGCCTGGCGCAAATAATGTTCGCTGAACTGCGGCGCCTTGAACCCGGGCGCGAGGGGATTCTTTTCATCCGCAATGACAACCAGCCGTCGCTGCGGGCGCATTTGAAAATGGGCATGAAAAAAGTCGCCTCATTCGAGTTCAACGGTTTTGAGTACGCGGTTTTTTCTTATATCGGCTAGGCGCGGTGCAGGTCACCCGCCAGCCGCCATGACTCACACAACGTTATTGACCCGGGCTTGTTCAGGCGCGATCGCCCGTCCATCGACTGCTACGGGCTGCATCAAAGGCAAGGGCTGCCCGGTGGCCGTGTCCACCAGTTGCGAATGCGCTTCGTGCGGCCCGAACAGGTAGCGCTCGCCCCATTGCCTTAACGCCACCACCACCGGGAACAGGCTTTGACCTTGCGGGGTAAGCACGTATTCCTGATACGAGGTGCCGTCAGAAGCCGGTTGCACTTGAAAAATACCGGCCTCGACCAGGCTCTTGAGGCGGTTGGCCAAGACGCTGCGCGCCACCCCCAGACCCTGCTGGAAATCGCCAAAGCGCCTTACGCCGTCAAAGGCGTCACGCACAATCAACAACGCCCAGCGATCTGCGATTACCTCCACAGAGCGGGCAACCGGGCACGTGGTGGCCTGGCTCATTTGATGCTTGGTCATACAGGCTGCTCCGTACAGTTTCGGGTTTTCTCCGTGCAACAAGTTTCATTTTAAGACTCGTTACCCTAGAATCAAACCAGTCTTAATTTGAAACTACATTCAGCGGAGATCCGTCCATGGCCATTGATCAAGTTTCCCGGCCCGATCCAGCAGCGCCAGCGACCACCGGCAGGCGCATGCCGCGGGCGCTGGTCGGGTTATTCGCCTGTGCCAGCGGGCTGAGCGTGGCCAATGTTTATTATGCCCAACCGCTGCTGGATCAACTGGCCACCGACTTTGCGATCAGTCATGCCAGGGTCGGTGCCGTGATCACTGCGACGCAGATCGGCAGCGTGCTGGCATTGCTGCTGATCGTGCCACTGGGCGATCAACTGGATCGCCGCCGCTTGATGCTCGCCCAACTGGCGGTACTGATCGCCGGTCTGGTCTGCGTCGGCCTCACCCGCTCCCCGGCAATGATGCTCTCCGGCATGCTGGCCATCGGTCTGCTGGGTACCGCCATGACCCAGGGCCTGATCGCCTATGCAGCCACCGCCTGTTTGCCGCAAGAGCGTGGCCGGGTGGTGGGTACCGTGCAGGGCGGGGTTGTCATCGGCCTGTTGCTGTCACGTCTGGCCGCCGGACTGATCTCGGACCTGGGTGGCTGGCGCTGGGTGTACCTGGGCTCGTCGCTGGTGATGCTGGCCCTGGGGTTGATTCTGTGGCGTGTCCTTCCACCACAGCAACCGGCTGCGGCGCCCATACCCTATCCAAGGCTGGTGCTGTCGATGTTTACCCTGCTCAGGCAGGACCGGGTGCTGCAAGTGCGCGGCATGCTCGCCTTGCTGATGTTTGCCGTGCTGAGCATTTTCTGGAGTGCGCTGGTGTTTCTCCTGATCAGCCCGCCTTATTCCTTTTCGCACACCACTATCGGCACCTTCGGCCTGGTCGGCGTGGTGGGCGCACTCGCTGCCGCGAGAGCCGGGGCCTGGGCCGATAAAGGGCTGGGCCAGTGGACCACCGGCCTGGCTCTGGGGCTGTTAATCATGGCCTGGCTGGCACTGTGGTTCACCAGCAGTTCGATGCTGTGGCTGATAGTCGGCGTCGTGCTTCTGGATCTTGGCGCCCAGGCCATTCATGTCACCAATCAAAGCATGATCTTCAGTGCGCACCCCGACTCCCATAGCCGGGTGGTGGGCTGCTACATGCTGTTTTACGCAACAGGCAGCGGCCTGGGAGCGCTCGCATCAACCTCGGTTTATGCCACGTCCGGCTGGTCGGGCGTGTGCCTGCTGGGCGCCGCCGTCAGTGTGCTGGCCCTGGGGTTCTGGGCCGGCACACTGCGACAAATGCCAGGTTCGCGGGCATGTGCTGAGGGTACATCGGCGGCACCCTCCAACTGATCGCAGCGATCAGGCGCTGCTGACAGACTCAGAATATCCATGGCTAAAAGGCGCCTGTGCTGGTCCAGGGGTTACCAGCGGTTAAACATGCCACTGTTGTTTCTTGAAATATTCTTGCCGGATTGCGCTCGACCAATCCGCGTATCTTCGGTTCGCTGCCTGTCACTTACCAACCAGTGAGCCCTGGGTATATGGATAATCAACAAACCGTGCAATACCTCAATACCGATCTGGAACTCATTGCCCCGATCGACCTGACTTTACTCGCACAAGCCCTGGCCCCTGCGCACATTACGACTGCGCCAATCTGCTGTTTACATGTGGGCTACATGGATCCGCTTGGCTATCACGCCAGGTTTGAAGCCTTTGCCCCTGAGGGGAGCTACGGAACTCCGGAACAAAGTATCGATGCCTTGCTCAGCGCCATCGAGCAGCTTGACCCGCAATGCCACGCCCTGTGGCAGGCATGTTCCAGAAAGACCCTGGATATCGGTTATCGCAGCGCGATTGCACCCGGCAGTCTTTCTCATCAGCTATCCCTGCAGACCCTGGCCCGAATGCAGGTTTGGGGGATTGACCTGTCCATCACCCTGTACCCGGTGGACGAATGAAAGGCAGCAAGGTTGCGCCATCGGGCGCCCTGCCCGGCTGGCACCCGTGCCGCAGAGCTCCCTGCAATCGGCTAAAAGCCCCTGAGCCGACCATCGGCACAGCGAGTGCTCAGGCAAATTCGTATACCATATCTGCTTCTCCAGAAAACGATGACCACCGTGGCCCACCCTAAACTCAATGTCCCCGACCTGGGCAATTCGCCTTCCACTTCGGAAATCATCACCCTGCATCTGCGTGACGCTATTGTCGCCGGGCATTTCGCTGAAGATGAACCGATTCGCCAGGACGATATTGCCCGCCAGTTCAACGTCAGCAAAATCCCGGTACGCGAAGCCCTCAAGCGTCTCGAAGCCGAAGGCCTGGTGATGTTCCAGCGCAATCGCGGGGCCATGGTCACGCGTATTTCCGATGCAGAACTGGCACAGATGTTCGAGGTGCGCATGCTTCTGGAAGACAAGTTGCTGCGCCTGGCCATCCCCAACATGACCGAAGCCACCTTCGCCCGCGCCGAGCTGATTTGTCAGGAGTTTGTTGGCGAGGACGATGTTGGCCGCTGGGCCGAGCTCAACTGGGAGTTGCATGCCTGCCTCTACGAACCGGCGCAACGGCCCTTCCTGATCAGCATGGTGCGCTCGGTCAACGACAAGCTGGAGCGTTACCTGCGCATGCAGATGAGCCTGTCGGCGGGCAAGGACCGCGCCGATCATGAGCACCGGGAAATCATCGAGGCCTGCCGCGGCGGTGACGTGGAACTGGCGGTCAAACTGCTGGACGAGCACATTGCCGGGGTCTGCAAGACCCTGTTCGAGCACCTGCCGCAAAGCCACTGACCGGCAACAGCCCTGTACCGACCTGCTCATTGGCGCAGGGTGCCCGCTTAAGACCTCCCCCGGATTCACCCGGCTGAACCGGCCTGGCCCCTCCATGACCGGCAATTGCGCGCCCTGCGCAATCTGCGCCCCGGCAAGCATCACGACTGCATGACCCAACGGCACGCCTGACTGGCATAAACCCGGGTGCAGCAACCTGTTTCATACAAGTCATCGTCGCTATCGGTGATTTCGGCAGTCTCTGCCCTACCGTCCACTTCAACTCTTGTTATCAAGAGCGCACGTACCGAGTGCGAACAAGGTGTGGGGGTGTACAGGCAACTCGCCATTCCAGTGACTTTATTGTAAAGCCCCGACTTACATCCCCCGCAGATTGTTCCATCGAACAATAGCGCTTATTTTTTAGACCGCATCTAACAGCAATAGATGACGAGGCTTACTGGTTTGTTTTAACGCCGTTTACCCCCTTGCTTATCTCCAGTTAAAGAGGGGTTTTAATGGCTGGCACCGTCTGTCAAACGCCCGGACTACTCACTGTAAACACTGTCCGTACAGCGTTCTGACGGTTCTACCCATTTACAAACACACAGGCTTTAACCGCCATAACTTGCCCCCTGGAGCGCGCCCTCTTTCGAGGACGCTGCTTTATTCAATAGCGCCTGCGCGTCAGGTGCACTTATCAGGAATATAAAGCATGACTACTTATATGGACCCGTACTGGTATATCAATGATATGGAGGTGCACACCGACACCACGCCACATATCTACGCCAATGGCCTGCAACAGGTAAAGGTAACTTTGGGCGTCAAGGCACTGGATGGTCGTGGTGCTGAAGTTGGCCTGACCCAGAGTGAAAAAGACAATCTGCGGATTGTTATGTACCGCAATGCCAACCAGGTACTTCCCTTTGATGAATTCGATTCCCTGGGCTGGTCTGCCTCCTCTCGGTACAAAGGTTATGAGTACTTTCCCAACACCCAGATCAAGGCTTCGATCGGGCCAAAGGCCGGCTTTGAATACTTTGAGTTTTATGTGTCGTGTCAGTCTTTGGCCGCTGCCGGGCAGACCATCGGACTGGCCTTTATGGTGACGGGCGATAATGGTCGGCGTTTCTGCTCCAATGGCTCGAGCTGGTACGAGGACGGCACGCCGGATCGTGGGACCAGCCACGATAAACCGGATGCCAATATCACGGTTCATCGTCCGCCCCGCTATTCACAGGATAACTTCATCCTCTCCGAGTTTTTTGACCTGCCCTCCATGCATTTGAAAGCCGGGATTTTCAATCGCCGTTGCACATTGACCCTGCAAACGGCCCCGAGCCAGACCATTGCACTCAAGAGTATGAGCATGCTGCCCAAGGGCATGATCATGTGGGAGAGCAATCTGCCCGATGACCAGATGAGCAGCTTTGTCGGCTATGTCGAGCCAGGCAAGACCCAGGTTCAGTGGAACTCCGCGCTCCCGCAAAGTGTGATCCCGTTGCCGACCCTACCGGCTGCCGTTCGGGACAAGGGCAGCCTGGTGCTCTGTGGCCGGGTTGACATCAAACAATCCCAGGGCGGCTTTCGCGGCCCGTGCGATATGAGTCTGGTGGATGTTTATGGCAATGAGCACCACTTGACCCTGCGTTTCGACCCCAAGGACCGTGAGCGTCTGGAATTGACGCTGGCCTGATAAGCACTGAAAAGGCCCCACCTTTCTGGATGGGGCTTTTTCAGCTCCTTCTTGTAAGTTGCCAATAACAAGAGATAGCCATAGTGATCGACCCTTCTAACAAAATTTCCACCCCCCAGATCAAATCCGCCGTCAGCCTGCTCAACGCCGGTGACCTGTATTCCGGTGCCTACAACTTTATGAGCAGCATTAGTGCAGGCGTCGATCCGCGCACCGGTGCGTTCTCTGCCTCGATAACCCTGCCCACCGGCGCCGCCAACGATTTGCGCGGGCCCATCAGCCAGTTGCGCCTGAGCCATAGCCCGTTGATGACTGCCGATCAGGGCTTTGGTCTGGGCTGGATGCTCGGCACCACTTCCTGGGATGGAGCCAGCCAGCAACTGCAACTCAATTCCGGCGAGCGCTTTCGCGGTGAGATTGTCGGCCAGAGCATGCGTTTCCCGGATGTGCGTTTGCCGGTAATCGCAGTGACCGTTCAGCGTCAGGAAATGTGGGTCCGGCATAACGACGGCACTTGTGAACGACTCGCGCCGTTGCCGGGGCATGCCAGCCTGTGGGTGGTCAGCACCCTGGTGGGTGCCGACGGCAGCGCCCTGAATTTTGACTGGCGTTCAGTTGGCAACGCGGCGTACCTGCAAAAAGTCAGTGATGCCCAAGGCCGCACTGTGCTGGCTCTGGCCTACGAGGGCGTGACAACCCATCTGACCTTACAGCCGGATACCCCCGCACAGGTGGTGATGTCTTTTCACCGGGTCTCCGGGCAGTTGCGCCGGGTGACGGTGGACGGCCTGCCCGATAATGGCTGGCAGTTTGAATACACCCGCAGTGATTCAGGTCTGTTGCTGCTGAACAAATGCACCCAGCCCACCGGCAGCACCGAGGAAGTGACTTACAGCGAGGCCAACGGCCTCAACCTGCCTGCAGGGGCGCCGTTTGCGCGGATGCCGGTGGTCAGTCAGACCCGCAAGGACCCGGGGGACGGCCAGCCGGTGCAACTGGTTCGCTATGACTATGGACTGTATGGCAGCAACAACTATTTTGGCTGGCCGGCAGTGCGTCAGTGGCGTAATCGCGAAGACAACCTCTACCACCTGACCGGTGCCGGGGATTTCCTTTATGGCTCCACCGAAACCCTGATGGATGCCAGGGGCACCCCCCTGCAAACCATCAGCCGCACCTTTAACCGTTTCCACCTGCTGACCCGTGAACGCACCTTGCAGGGCCAGACCCTGCAGGAAACCGAGACCACCTATTACGACGAGCCCTGGCTGCCCATTGCCCGGCAACTGCCTTACTTCCAGTTCCCGCACAAGGTCATTACCCGCAAGGCGCAGCTGGATGGCCAACGGGTGCTGCGAGAACTTGTTACCGAAGAAGAAACCCGCTACGACGAGCTGGGCAACCCGGTGTGGCACCGCAATGCATTGGGGGCCGTTGAAGAGTCCGAGTACTACCCGGTGAGCGGCGAGACCGACAACTGCCCGGCCGACCCACTGGGCCGCATCACCCGTCTGAAAAGTCGTACGGTCAGCCCGCCACCCGGCACTGAAGGGTCGGTCAAGCAGACCCGATATCGCTATCAATCCCTGCCCGTGCGTGGGGATGCTCCCGGGTTTGCATTGCCGACTTTTGTCCAGAGCAGTGAAGAACGTTTGTTGCTGGTTGAGGGCAATCAGTCCACCGAACTGGGCCGCTCGACGCAAAATTTCATTAACGATCCGACCTCGCCCCATCACGCTCGCATGCTCAGCGAAACCCAGACGGTAGAGGGTAAAAGCACTACCCGGGTTTACAGCTACAGCCTGACCCAAGCCCCAAACGCCCGCGCACTTGAGCGCGCAGTCCTGCAGGAAAAGGTCACCATTACAGGTCACGATGGCCAGTCAACTGTTGCGCAATCGTCGCAGGATCTGTACTCCGGCCTGATGGTCACCGAGCAGACCGATGAGCTGACGCGCCTGGCCTTTGCCCACGATCCCCTGGGCCGTGTAACTCAGGAAGTCGCGGCTCCGGATTCAGCCTTCGAGGCCAAGGTCAACTGGGTCTATTCGTTGTCAGCGAACCAGCGCTGCCAGACCCGAATCGGCGCTTCCGGACGTAAGGAAACTGTCTGGCTCGATGGTATGGCCAGGGAAATCCGCCGGGAAAAACAGACCGACAGCGGTGAGACCTATACCGCCTGGACCGCCGAATATGACGTGCTGGGCCGGGTGTTCCGTGAAACCAGCTACGACCCGGGTAACGAAGACGTTCCTGCCCTGATCCTGACCACTGAACGCACCTTTGATGACTGGGGCAATGTGCTGACTGAAACCGGCGCAGACGGTATCACCCAGCACACCCTGGCCGACCCGGTAGCCCTGACCGGAACCCGCTGGCAGACCGACGCCAAGGGCGTGGCCGGGGCCAAAACCGTGACCAGCCATAGCCTCGATGGACGCCCCCTTAAAGAACAACTCTATTGCGCCGATGGCGTACTTCAGCACGAACTGAGCTGGAGCTATGACGGCCTTGGCCGCTGCATCAGCCAGTCCGATGCCATGGGCCTGGAGACCCGACAGCAGTGGGATGTCCTTGACCGACTGCTGTCCACCACCCTGCCCGACGGCAGTGTCATCAAGCGCACCTATGCCGAAGGGCACGATGGTGAATTGCCGGCCACGGTCTCGATCACTCATCCGTCTTTGGGCACTAATGAAGTCCTGCTGGGCGAGCGTAAATACGATGGCCTGGGCCGACTGGTATGGGAAAAGGTCGGGCAGAGTGTCTCTGAATGGGAATATGCCGAAGGAGAAATCCACGCCCATACCCAGGTTCTGCCCGACGGTACCCGGGTGCAGAGTGAACACCAACCGGAACTGGGCGGCGCGTTGCTGTCGCTGCAAGCGCCCGGGATCAGCGTATTCAATAAATACGATCCGTTAAGTGGCCGTTTGCTGGAAGCCCAAGGCAATCTGGGTCTGCAAAAAGATCACTGGTCACCGTCCGGCCAACTGAACAAAGCCGACTACGCCTGGCAAGGCGATCAGCCGCGCTCGCAACAACAAAGCACCACCCCGGCGGGCACAGTGACGCGTCTGACCGATGCCGACGGTGCAGAACAGCGCTGCCAGTACGACGAATTGGGTCGCTTGATTCAACAGCAAGGCCCTGACGTCACGGTCAGCGTGACCTACGATGCGGCCTCGCGGATTCACCAGCAGCGAACCCTATCAAACGATGGCTCGCGGGACATGACCGTAACCCTGGGCTACGACAGCCTGGGCCGTCCGGCCCGTCGAGAAACCTCTACCCGAACGCCGAATGCACAGCATGTAGAAGTGCAAACCCAGCAATGGCGCAAAGACGGCAAGCTGACCCGGCGCGAACTGACCCGTGACGGCACACTGGTGCGCGGTGAAAGCTTCGACTACGACAACCGCGCACGGATGATTACCCATCGTCTGAGCGGTCATGACTTACCGAAGGATGCCCACGGCCACCCTTACCGCGAGCAGCATTTTCAGTACGACGCCCTCGACAACGTCCTGCGTCTGGAAACGGTGTTTGCCGACGCCAGCGCCAGCAATATCAGTACATTTACCTATAACCCCGCCGACCTTACCCAGTTACTCAGCGTCAACCACAGTCGCGCCGATTACCCGGCACCGGTAACCCTGGAGTACGACGCGCTGGGCAATCTACTGAAGGATGAACGGGGCAATCCGCTGCACTACGATGCCCTGGGCCGACTGATCGGGGTAACTCTGCCTACCGGCGAACGCCGCTGGCACTACGGCCCGGCGGGCAACATCATCAAAACCGAGGATCTGCGCGGCCCGCGCTGGCGCTACCACACCGGCGGCCAGCTCAGCTGCGAGCTGGGTGAAGACACTCAAACCCGCTGGGTACGGGCCGGCGCTGTTCCCGTGGCAGAAAGTCGACTGGCATCGGCAGTGCGCGAAGTCATGCTGCTGGGCACCGACGCCCAAGGTTCAGTGACCACAGAAGCCCAGGACGCTATCCACACCCCCGTCTACAGTGCCTACGGCGCGAGCGCACCGGGCATTGGCAGCCTCGGCTACGCCGGCGCCTTGCGCGAACAGGACAGCGGCTGGTACTTCCTGGGTGATTACCGCATCTATAACCCGGTGCTGATGCGTTTCCACAGCCGTGACAGCCTCAGCCCCTTCGGCGAAGGCGGGCTCAATGGCTATGCCTATTGCGCCGGGGATCCGGTCAACCGCATCGATCCATCGGGCCATTCGTGGCTGGACTGGCTGTTGCCGGCGGCCGGCATCGCCCTGGCCGTGATCGGCACCGTGGCCTCCCTGGGTGCGTTGGCAGCGCCCACTGCGGCGCTGACCGCCAGCTATGTAACAGCAGTCACCACCGCGACCCTGAGCGTGGTGTCGCTGGCGGCGGACGTGGCCTCGATAGCCTTGCTGGCCAGCGGCAATGAAAACGCCGGGCGGATTCTGGGCTGGGTGGGCATGGCAACGGGCCTGGCTTCGGCGGCTCCGTCGATGGCCGGGGCTGCGGCCAAGGGGGTTAAAAGTGCCGGCAAGTTCGTGGGCAGCTGGCAGCATAAATTGCAGCATGCAGGGGGCGTTCCCGGGGGTAACCGAGCATTTCAAGGAGGAGCCAGTGCAAGTCCACGACTGGGTCAAGAGGCTCGTCATGCGTTAACTGCGGATGACTTGCGATATGTCCGACAGCACTTTGATATGCCCCAGGAGTTGACAGGCGTACGTCTGAACGAAATGCCGGACCTGGTGATGCAAAATATCATCGGCCGCTTGCCTGGCTCGGACCTGGTCTCGTTGTCACAGACATCCAGCACTATGCGCGCATCGGTGCAAAGAAATACGCACGCAATCCAGGGGCAGCTACCCACTCTCCACAGCGCCCCCCAGGAAGCCAATCGAGCCTACGTCAACTACGTACAAGAGACATGGCTGGGCAGGACTAATGGTGTGTTGCCGGAGCAAATCCCCGAGGCAGGTATTTCACCTTTCGCAACCACTCATATCAGTCATATCTCAAATAATGGATACGCCGCAGTTCCTGACATCCAGAGCAGCATTCAATACAAGAATCTGCTGCGGGTCAGAAATGCCCAGGCACAACAGCGGGAATGGGAGGCGGCGCTGCGCTCGATCCGACTGGAATAACCCCATGTGCAGTGCACATTGAACAGGTCAGACACAAGCAATCGCTGGCTAGCCAGCTCCCACAGAAAAAGCCCGAGCGAAACCTTGCCGGCTAGCCAGGCTCCCACAGATGGTTTGCAGCACTTCGTCTGACGGACATCCACGGGCTTTTGCCGGATACAAGGCAAAAGCCCGTGCCATCAGGCGGCAGGTGTTCCTTTATGGGGCAATCCCCCCACTGTTGCTCCCTTCTGTAACACCCCTCCCACCCCACACGCCCTGCACCACTGCCCAGTGCAATCACGCACGCCATCAAAAACCGGACGCGGCACTTAATTGTGGCACCCAGGAAAAATCGGCACACGAATTGCTAAATAAATATCGTATACGAAATCCATAATCCATTATTCAACAGCATTCCTACACTTGCGAGGCGTCCATGAAAAACCCCGTATTTGCCGTAGCTCTCAGCGCTGTTATCAGTAGTTCCTTCATCGCCACCGCCCAGGCCGACAAACTCGACGACATTATTGGCTCGGGCAAACTGCGCTGCGCCGTAACCCTGGACTTCCCGCCCATGGGCTCCCGGGATGAAGCCAACAAGCCGGTGGGCTTTGACGTGGACTACTGCAACGATCTGGCGAAAGTGCTGGGCGTGGATGCCGAAATTGTCGAAACCCCGTTTCCGGACCGGATTCCGGCGCTGGTCTCCGGGCGCGCCGACATCATCGTGGCCTCTACCTCCGACACCCTGGAGCGGGCTAAAACCGTCGGCCTGAGCATTCCTTACTTTGCCTTCCAGATGGTGGTGCTGACCCGCGACGACACCGGGATCAACAGTTTCGCCGACCTCAAGGGCAAGGCCCTGGGCAATACCAGTGGCACCTATGAAGCCATTGCCCTGGAAAAAGACGTGAAAAGCTGGGGCAGCGGCTCGTTCCGGGCCTACCAGTCGCAGAACGACACCCTGCTGGCCGTTGCCCAGGGCCATATCGAAGCCACTGTGGTCACTAACACTGTGGCCGCCGCCACCCTCAAGTCAGGCAAATACAAAAATCTGAAAGTCGCGGGTAACGCACCCTACGTGGTCGATTACGTGTCCCTGGGGGCCAAGCGCAACGAGTACGGCCTGCTCAACTACCTCAACCTGTTCGTCAACCAGCAAGTGCGCACCGGGCGTTACAAGGAGCTGTGGGTGAAATGGGTCGGCACCGAGATCCCGCCGGCGAACCTGACCGTACCTGACGTGTACTACTGAGGTCGGCCAGCATGTCGAGGATCACTTCTCTCAACGGCCGCAGTCTGATCAGCGGCGCGGCCCAGGGCCCATTGTTGTTCGCTGATGTGGGGCTGAGCTTCTGGGGCGGGGTCGAGCCGTTCACCGGGGAGGTGATTGACCGTCACCACCCCCTCAGCGGCGAGCACCTGGGCGGGCAGATACTGGCGATTCCCAGTGGTCGCGGCTCCTGTACCGGCAGCAGTGTGCTGATGGAGCTGATCAGCAATGGCCACGCCCCCGCGGCACTGGTGCTGGCCGAGGCCGATGAGATTCTGACCCTTGGCGTGCTGGTGGCGCAGACCCTGTTCGAACGCTCCCTGCCGGTGCTGTGCATCGGCAACGAGGCCTTCGCCCGCTTGCGCGCCGGGGCATTTGCCCGGGTCGAGGGAGACCGGGTCAGCCTGTTCGATGCTCCGCCGGACGATGGCTGGTCGCCACCGCTCAACGAGGCACAACACCAGGAACCGGTCTGCTCGATCGAGCTGACCCGACACGACCGCGCCCTGCTCGACGGTGAGCATGGCAAGGCCGCTCAGGTGGCCATGCAGATTGTGCTGCGCATGGCACAGCTACAGGGCGCTGAACAGCTGCTGGACATTAGCCAGGCGCATATCGACGGCTGCATTTATACCGGGCCTGCCAGTCTGCGCTTTGCCCGACAACTGGTGGAATGGGGCGCCAAAGTACGGGTGCCCACTACCCTCAACTCAATCTCTGTCGACCAGCGCCGCTGGCGCGAACTGGGGGTCGACCCGGCTCTGGGTGTGCCCGCCAGTGCCCTGGGCGATGCCTATATGGCCATGGGCGCACAATTGAGTTTTACCTGCGCCCCCTATCTGCTGGACAGCGCACCCAAGGTCGGCGAACAGATCGTCTGGGCCGAATCCAACGCAGTGGTCTACGCCAACAGCGTGCTAGGCGCGCGCACCCTTAAATACCCCGATTATCTGGACATTTGCATCGCCCTCACCGGCCGCGCGCCCTTGATTGGCTGCCACTTGGAGGATCAGCGCAAAGCCCGGCTGCAAGTCGAGCTGCCCGCCCTGGGCGAGCTGGACGATGCCTTCTACCCGCTGCTGGGCTACCACATCGGCGCCCTGGCCGGCAGCCGTATTCCCTTGATCCTCGGGCTGGAAGACAGGCAGCCGGATCTGGACGATCTCAAGGCGTTCGGTGCGGCCTTTGCCACCACCAGCGCCGCCCCGCTGTTCCATATCGCCGGGGTCACACCCGAGGCCCTCGACCCGGCACAGGTACTGGATGGCCCGGTGCCGGTGGTCACCATCAGCCTGACGGACCTGTTGCACAGCTGGCACGAACTCAACAGTGCCAGTGACCCCGGGGTGGACGTGGTGTCCCTGGGCAATCCGCACTTCTCCCTCAGCGAGTTCGCGCGTCTGGCCGGCCTGTGCCAGGGGCGGCACAAACACCCCGAGGTAGCCGTGGTCATCACCTGTGGCCGCGCGGTGCTGGAGCAGGCCCGCGCAGCCGGGCATATCGCGGTGATCGAAGGCTTCGGCGCGACCCTGATCAGCGATACCTGCTGGTGCATGCTGGGTGAACCGGTGATTCCCTGCGCGGCCACCACCCTGATGACCAATTCAGCCAAGTACGCCCACTACGCACCGGGACTGGTGGGGCGCAAGGTGCACTTCGCCAGCCTCGCCGAATGCGTGAATGCCGCCTGCAGCGCCAGGGCCGACGGCGGTCTGCCGCAATGGCTGCCAGCGGCGGCCTCACAGGAGATACCCGCCCATGTTTGATTACACCTTTCAATGGCGCTCAGCCCTGCGCGCCTTGCCGGACATGCTGGCCGGGGCCCTGGTGACCTTTGAGACCGCAGCACTGTCGATGATCTTCGGGGTGTTGATCGCCCTCGCGCTGACGGTCATGCGCGAAACCAAAAACCCGCTGTTGCGCGGCATCGGCAACGGCTGGGTCTCCATCGCCCGCAACACTCCGTCGCTGTTCCAGATCTATGTCCTGTACTTCGGGCTCGGCTCCCTCGGCCTGCATGTCAGCTCATGGATCGCGCTGCTGGCCGGGATCACTTTCAACAATGCCGGTTACCTGGCCGAAAACTTTCGCGGCGGTCTCAAGGCCGTGCCCGAAACCCAGGTGCGGGCTGCGCGCTCGCTGGGCATGAGTGCCTTCCAGACCTACCGCATGATCGTGGTCCCGCAGCTGTTGCGCATCGTGTTCTACCCGCTGACCAACCAGATGGTGTGGGCGGTGCTGATGACCTCGCTGGGGGTCATCGTCGGATTGAACAACGACCTCACCGGCGTCACCCAGGACTACAACGTCAAAACCTTTCGCACCTTCGAATACTTCGCCATTGCTGCGGTGCTGTATTACCTGATTGCCAAGGCGATCGTTGCGGTAGCCCGGCTGATGGCCTGGCGTCTGTTCCGTTACTGAGGACGTGAGCATGTTTTCCACCAGCTTTACCTGGAATGACTTTTTATTTTTGCTGGAGGGCGCCTGGGTCACCTTGCAACTGACCGCCTGGGCGATCCTGCTGGGCACCCTCGCCGGGCTGCTCTTCGGCCTGTTGCGGGCCATGTTGCCAAGGGCCAGCCTGCCGCTGGCCTGGGTCCTGGACGTGTTTCGCAGCGTGCCATTGCTGATCCAGTTCGTATTGTTCAACTCGCTCAAGAGCATCATCGGCCTGAACATCAGTGCCTTCAGCGTCGGCTGCATTGTGCTGGGGGTATACGCCGCTGCGTACTTCACCGAAATCGTGCGCAGCGGCGTCCTGGCGGTGCCCTTCACCACGCGCCGGGCCAGCCGCTCGCTGGGGCTGAGTTACCTGCAGGACCTGCGCTACATCGTGCTGCCGATCGCCATGCGGGTAGCGTTTCCCGGCTGGCTCAATCTGGTACTCAGCGTGATGAAAGACACCGCGCTGGTGATGTGGATCGGCATCGTTGAACTGCTGCGCGCCTCGCAAACCATCGTTACCCGTATCCAGGAACCGATGCTGGTGTTGTGCATCGCGGGGCTTATCTATTACGTCATGAGCCTGGTGGTCGCCCGCCTTGGCGCTCGTGTGGAAAGAAGGTGGCAAGAAAATGATTGAGATCGACAACGTCTACAAATCCTTCGGCGATCTGGAAGTGGTCAAGGGCGTCAGCCTGACGGTCAACAAGGGCGAAGTGGTTTCGATAATCGGCGGCTCCGGCTCCGGCAAGTCGACCCTGTTGATGTGCATCAACGGCCTGGAACCGATCCAGAAAGGCCATATTCGCGTAGACGGGATCGAGGTGCACGACAAGGCCACCGACCTCAACCGGCTGCGGCAAAAAATCGGCATCGTGTTCCAGCAATGGAACGCCTTCCCGCATCTGACCGTGCTGGAGAATGTGATGCTGGCCCCGCGCAAGGTACTGGGTAAAAGCAAGGCTGAAGCCGAAGCCCTGGCGGTGCAACAACTGACCCATGTCGGCCTTGGCGACAAGCTCAAGACCTTCCCCGGCAAACTGTCCGGCGGCCAGCAGCAGCGCATGGCCATCGCCCGCGCCCTGGCCATGTCGCCGGACTATATGTTGTTCGACGAAGCGACCTCGGCCCTCGATCCGCAACTGGTGGGCGAGGTGCTGGACACCATGCGCATGCTGGCCGAAGACGGCATGACCATGGTCCTGGTGACTCACGAAATCCGCTTTGCCCGTGATGTCTCCGACCGAGTGGCGTTCTTTCGCAATGGCCTGGTGCACGAGATCGGCTCCCCCGATCAAGTCATCGGCAACCCCCTGCATCCTGAAACTGCAGCATTCCTCAAATCTGTGAAATAGGAGAAAACCATGCGCTCATCCAAAGTCATTCATGTGGTCAGCTGTCACGCCGAGGGCGAGGTCGGGGACGTGATTGTCGGCGGCGTCGCGCCGCCACCCGGTGCCACGGTGTGGGAACAGTCACGCTGGATCGCCCAGGATCAGACACTGCGCAATTTTGTCCTCAATGAGCCCCGCGGCGGGGTGTTCCGCCACGTCAATCTGCTGGTCCCGGCCAAAGACCCGCGGGCGCAAATGGCCTGGATTATCATGGAGCCTGCCGACACCCCGCCGATGTCGGGCTCCAACTCGATCTGCGTGTCCACGGTGTTGCTCGACAGCGGCATTTTGCCCATGACCGAACCCCAGACCAGGCTGATACTCGAAGCCCCGGGCGGGCTGATCGAAGCCGTGGCCGATTGCCGCGACGGCAAGGTTGAGCGGGTCGAAATCAAAAACGTGCCCTCCTTCGCCGACCGGCTGGATGCCTGGATCGAAGTTCCGGGGCTGGGTTCGATCAAGGTCGACACCGCCTATGGTGGCGACAGTTTTGTCATCGCCGATGCCCGGGAGCTGGGCTTCTCCATCACCCCGGACGAAGCGGCAGAGCTGGTGGCGGTGGGGCTGAAAATCACCCATGCGGCCAATGAGCAATTGGGCTTCGTGCACCCGCTGAACCCTGACTGGTCGCATATTTCTTTTTGCCAGATCGCCGCACCTGTGGTGTACGAGCAAGGCATCGCCACTGGCGCCAACGCCGTGGTCATCCGTCCCGGCAAGATCGACCGTTCGCCCTGCGGCACCGGGTGCTCTGCACGCATGGCGGTATTGCAGGCCAAAGGACTGTTGCAGGTCGGGGAGCGTTTTATCGGGCGCTCGCTCATAGGTTCCGAATTTCATTGCCGTATCGACTCCATGACCGAAGTCGCCGGGCGTGCAGCGATCTATCCGTGCATTTCCGGGCGGGCCTGGATTACCGGCACCCACCAGCATCTGCTGGACCCGAGCGACCCTTGGCCACAGGGCTATCGTCTGTCCGATACCTGGCCAGGCGCCTGACCCTCCCCCGGTAACCCTTCTGTAGGCGCAAGCTTTTCACAGCACAGCTCCCGAGCGAGCGCCTGCAGAGAGAAAAGTACCGACGCTTTAAATCGTATACGAAATACAATTACAACAGCAGAGGCAACAGACAATGAGCAAACCCATAAACTGGAGTGGTGTCTTTCCAGCGGTAACCACTCAATTCAACGATGACTTCACAATCAACCTGGACAAGACCCACCAGGTGATTTCCAACGTCATCCGTGACGGCGTATCTGGTCTGGTGGTGTGCGGCTCGGTGGGGGAAAACACCTCGCTGAGCGCCGAAGAAAAAATCGCCGTGACCGAGGTTGCAGTGGCCGCCTCCGGCGGTCGGGTGCCGGTTATCTGTGGCGTTGCCGAGTTCACAAGCGTGCAAGCCGCCAAAGTGGCCAACGCGGTGCGCAAGGTCGGCGTTGACGGTGTGATGTTGATGCCGGCCCTGGTCTACGGTTCCAAGCCGTTCGAAACCGCCGAGCATTATCGCTACGTGGCCAAAAACGCCGACATTCCGCTGATGGTGTACAACAACCCGCCCATCTACAAAAACGACGTGACCCCGGAAATTCTTATCTCCCTGTCCGACTGCGACAACGTGGTGTGCTTCAAGGACTCGTCCGGCGACACCCGTCGTTTTATCGACATCCGCAATCAGGTGGGCGACCGCTTTGTGTTGTTCGCCGGTCTTGATGACGTGGTACTGGAAAGCCTTGCCGTGGGGGCTGAAGGCTGGGTCTCGGGGATGTCCAACGTGTTCCCCAAGGAAGGCGAGACGATTTTCCGCCTGGCCAAGGCCGGACGCTTTGCCGAAGCCATGCCGATCTATGAGTGGCTGATGCCGATTCTGCACCTGGATGCCCGTGCCGATCTGGTGCAGTGCATCAAGCTGTGCGAAGCGATTGCCGGGCGCGGCAGTGCGCTGACCCGCCCGCCGCGTCTGGCCCTGCCACAGGCTGATCGCGAGTATGTGGAACAGATTATGGCCAAGGCCCTGGCCAACCGTCCGCATCTGCCGGACGTCGGTCTTTAAGTGATTGCCGGGGGGCTCTGACTGCCCGCCCGGCTGCCCGTTTTAGCGCACCTACAGGAAGTGCCAGCATGTCCACTCAATCCTCTCACGCAACCACCAGCCCTGCGGGACTCAAACGTGTCGTGGCCGCAGCCATGGCCGGTACCGTCGCCGAATGGTATGAATTTTTTCTGTATGGCACCGCCTCGGCACTGGTCTTCGGCCAGTTGTTTTTCCGCCAGACCGACAGCCCGATCGACGGTATCATCGCGGCCTTTGCCCTGTATGCAGTGGGCTTTCTCGCCCGGCCGATCGGCGGCCTGGTATTCGGTCACTATGGTGACAAGTTCGGCCGCAAACGCCTGTTGCAACTGAGCCTGGTGGTGGTCGGCATCACCACCTTCCTGATGGGCTGCCTGCCCGGCTTCGATACCATTGGCTACGCCGCACCGGTGCTGCTGGTGTTGCTGCGGCTGATCCAGGGCTTCGCCTTTGGCGGGGAATGGGGCGGCGCCATTCTGCTGGTTTCAGAGCACTGCCCGGATAACCGCCGGGGCTTTTGGGCCAGTTGGCCGCAAGCCGGAGTTCCCGCCGGCAACCTGGTGGCTACCGTGGCGTTGCTGCTGTTGTCGACCACGCTTTCGGAGGAGCAATTCCTCTCCTGGGGCTGGCGTGTAGCCTTCTGGTTCTCGGCGGTGGTGGTGCTGATCGGCTACTGGATTCGTACCAGCGTCGACGATGCGCCCATCTTCAAGGAAGCCCAGGCCCGTCAGGCCCAAAACAAACAGCAGGAACTCGGAGTGATTGAAGTGCTGCGTCACCACTGGCGCTCCGTGCTGGTGGGTATCGGTGCGCGGTTTGCAGAAAACATTCTGTACTACACCGTCGTGACCTTCTCGATCACCTACCTCAAGCTGGTGGTGCACAAGGACACCTCCGAGATTCTGTTTTTGATGTTCGGCGCGCACCTGCTGCACTTTTTCATGATCCCGCTGATGGGTTACCTGTCTGACTTGGTGGGACGTAAACCGGTGTATCTGGTCGGAGCGGTGCTCACCGGGTTCTGGGGCTTTGTCGGATTTCCGATGATGGACACCGGCAATAACTGGCTGATCATGGCGGCCATCACATTGGGCCTGGCGATAGAGTCGATGACCTATGCCCCCTATTCGGCGTTGATGGCCGAGATGTTCCCGACCCATGTGCGCTATACCGCGCTTTCGCTGTGCTATCAGGTGGCGCCGATTTTCGCCGGTTCACTGGCACCGCTGATCGCGATTACCCTGCTCAACAAGTACCACAGCTCGACGCCGATCGCCTGGTACCTGGTGGGAGCGGCGCTGATCTCGATTGTGGCTGTGGGCCTGACCCGTGAAACCCGGGGCAAGTCGCTGCATCAAGTGGATGCGGAATCGGCCGCGCGCATATCCGCGCTGGATGGCAATGCACAGACCACAGCCCGTCGTGGAGACTCACTGGCCTGAAGTACGGCGGTGAAACCTTTGAAATCCTGAAACATTTGAAACCCTGAACTGTAGGAGCGAGCTTGTCTCGCGAGCTTTTCATCGCAATGACAAAAAGCTCGCGAGGCAAGCTCGCTCCTACAGACAAGCTCGCTCCTGCAGAAGACGAGCTCGTTTGGGTTGATTGGGCAAGTCGCTGCATCAGGTGGATGCGGAATCGGCGGCGCGCATATCCGCGCTGGATGGCAATGCACAGACCACAGCCCGTCGTGGAGACTCACTGGCCTGAAGTACAGCGTTGAAACCGTTGAACCGTTGAACCGTTGAACTGTAGGAGCGAGCTTGTCTCGCGAGCTTTTCATCGCAATGACAAAAAGCTCGCGAGGCAAGCTCGCTCCTACAGACAAGCTCGCTCCTGCAGACAAGCTCGTTCCTGCAGAAGACGAGCTCGTTAGGAGTGATGGCTCAGGATTTCAGCGCCAGCAGGTCGTGGTACAGGGCTTCGGGAATCTGTACCCCTTCCACCAGGCTGCGCGCCCGGGCTTCATAACGGCGCTGCGACGGCAATCGTGCTCCCTGCCCTTCGATACTTTCGAACAACACCTCGGCCCGGGCCAGATGCTGCTCGGTGGCGGCCCCCAGAAAACGCTGCGGATCGAATGCGATGATCAATTCACCATGGTACGGCGACGACTTGCTCCCCGCGTCCCAGGCCAGTGACTCGGCACTGGTCAGGTCACCGATCAAGGGCCCGGCGATCAGTTCCACCATCGCCGCCAGCGCCGAGCCCTTGTGCCCGCCAAACGTGAGCATCGCTCCCGAGTCCAGTACCACATTGGCATCAGTGCTGGACTGGCCATGGGCATCAACCCCCCAGCCCTCGGGAATTGCCTTGCCTGCCCGCCGGTGCAACTCGATATCGCCACGGGCGATGGCGCTGGTGGCGAAGTCGAATACAAACGGATCCTTGCCCGCACGTGGCCAGCCGAAGGCAATCGGGTTGGTGCCGAATACCGGCTGGCTCCCGCCCGCCGGCGCAACCCAGGCATGGCTCGGGTTACAGGCCAGCGCCACCAGACCGGCAGCGGTCAATTGTTCGATCTCCACCCACAATGCGGAAAAATGCACACAACGATTGATCGCCAGTGCGGCAATCCCGTTGGCCCGGGTCTTCTCTTGCAGTAACGGCAAACCCGCCTGAAACGCCAGCTGGGAAAAACCGCCCGCTGCATCCACCCGAACAATGGAAGGTGCCTGGTCGATCACCCGGGGTTCGGCATCGGCCGAGACCTTGCCCGCACGCAGTGAATTGACACAGCCCAGCACCCGATACAGGCCGTGGGAAGCGCAACCATCGCGCTCCCCGGCAAGTACCGTGTCACTCACTGCGCGGGCATGGGCCGGATTGAAACCGTTATGCAACAGGATGGATTCGGCCAGCTCTTTGGCTTGGACCAGGGACAGTCGGATCATGATCATCTCCTTGAACAGACCCACCAGACTGGCCCATTCAAGGCGTTGCGCGCTTGATTGCTTTAGGCCCGGGCCATGACGAATTCAGCACAGTCCGGTTCCATGGCCGCCAGGCTCCGGAAATGCCCGGAGATGGCCTCGATCAGTTCAGCGTCCTTGACCGGATCCAGCCCCGGATACGGTCGGCCGTTGTAATTTGCACTGTAGGTCAGCACCGTCTCGACACTGCCGCTGTCTTGATACAGGGTGCGCATCAACTGGCTTTCCTGATCCTTGCTGTCTGTGGAACGCAGCGCGTAATGAAGCGCCAGGGCGCTGCCAAACTCCAGGGCGCTGCAGTCGATGCCATGTTTCTTGGCCAGATCGATGCTGCGGAAAATCCGCTCGTTGCGCTGCAGTTTACGCAGCGGATCACGGCCGACGCGGGTACAGGGGTCCTTGAACGAGGTGTTGCAGCGCGCGAGAAATGTGTTCGAGAAACTCTCGACAGCTTGCGCCATGTGCGGGTATTCGGCCACCAGGGCCGGGCCCACTTCCTGACGAATCAAGCGCTCGGCCAGAGCACTGACCCGCGGGTCGCCCATGGCCTGCCCCAACCACGAATAGCCCAGGCGGCTGGCGTACCAGGCAATGATGGCGTGGGGCCCGTTCCACAACAGGTTTTTCATCACCTGGGTCTGGGTGATGTCGTCAACTGTCCTGACCTGGCGCAGACGCTCCAGCAGGTTACTGCAGCGTTCGGCATACAACGGCATGTCCGACTCGCTGTTGAACAGGATCAAATGCAACTGGCTCAGTGCATTGCTGGACTGGGCAAATGGCCGAAAGCGGCTGATCAGGCGTTCGTATTCCGGCACCGGGGTTTTCGGGCTTGCCGTGGGTACGACGGTGTCGTCAGTCAGGCTGTTCTGGAAGATTTTCGACTTGATACGCAACTGGCGCACCAGCGACTCGTTGGACAGCTTGGAGACAATGCGACTGACCACGGTTTCTGCAAAGTGGGTGTTATCCAGAATTTTCTGGCACAGGTGCGGTGCAACCAGCAGTTCGAGCTGGGCTCGCACATGGCGGCGGACAAAGTCCGCGCCGCCGACCTTGTTCAACACAATCAGAATCGTCAACTCACGCCCGCGTCGCTCAAAGCGCCGGATCAAACCCCTGGCAATGACGTCCGCCTGTTTGCGGATCGCGGTTTCCGGCAGGCTCAGCCCGACTATTTCAGCTTCGTCGTACATGCGGATCACCTCTTGGGCGTCATCCATGTCGATCATTCTGAGGTTTTCAATGGTCTGGTCGAACGAGGTCGCACCATAGCGCACGCTGAAGCGGCCAAAGGCCTGGATGGTGTCGCGCAGCATCCGCGAACGGGTGGCCGCGATAATCTCGCAAGGCCGGGTGTAGCCATCCCAGTGGGAGAAAATCTGCGTCAGGTAGCCACCGCCCATGGCCCCGAAACCGTGGATGCCGACACTGAATTGATTGAGGGCCTGGGGGAAACTCTCGTTCAGTTCGGGGGTGCCCAGATCCGGCATGCATTGGTTGAGGTCGCCCAGAAAACCGTGCATGTTCTGGTACGCCTTCAGCGCACCGGCCTTCACTTCGGCTGCCGGAGGCTTGATGTCTTCGATCAGGATCGGCTGCCCTTCGGCACGAATCGCCGACAACAGGCCGTTCTCGGAGTCTTCGAGCATCAGGCAGTGGCCCGGCAGGCAATTGAGGGCACTGGCGGCCTTGAGGAAAATCTCGGGGTGGGGCTTGCCCTGCTCCACTTCATCGCCGCAAACGGTGACGTCGAAGTACTTCAGTACGTTGGCATTGATCAGGTATTCCTCGGCGATGGCGCGGCGGCTCGAGGTAGCCACTGCCATGGTCAGGCCATACTTGCGCAAGCGCTCGAGCACTTCGAGCAAACCGTCCTTGATCGGCACGCCATGGTTACGCACATGGGCCAGTTCAAGTTCATCGGCGCGCTGGCGGACCGCAGCGTAAGGGAAATCTTCACCATGATTGGCCTTGGCCAGCGCTTCGGCCTTGCGGGCACTCAGGCCCAGAGAACCGATCAGGGTTTCTTCGCTCAATGGCGTGCCGTAAATCTCGAGCGCGGCCTGTTTGAGGGTCTTGAAGCGCAGGCGTTCGGTGTCAAACATGGTGCCGTCCATATCGAAGATGGCACTGAAAATTCTTTTACCCTGGAAATAAATCATGGCTCGTGAGTCCTTGTAGCGCGGCGCCTGGTCATGGGTAACCAAACGCTGTCGTGACCTGCAGCTGGCTGGTGCCAGGGATGTCGGGTCAGAAAGTGAGGGGATCAGATAAAAATGCCGGGCAACAGCGCATACCGTTAAAAACGGATGCAAACACGCCGGGTCGGCTGGCGATCAGAAAAAATCTGGAGGGGGGACGTAGCAGTGGCGCCAGTCAGCACAGCTGGCGGGCAAACAACGGGGTGGAATCAAGAGTGCATAGAGGCGGGAGACAAACCCTGTCGCTGCAAGAATGCAGCCTTTGACGTGAGGCCCACACTGCGCAATCAGGGATGCGTAATGTGAGCCGGACTGGCGATTGATACGTGTGATTCCATCCATAGGGAGCTGTAATTTCCTGTAATACGATTGGATACCCTTTTAGCTATAACGCACTTGGAGGCTCTAAATCAAGGAGTGATCCTGGATTGATCACTCGCTTGATCCTGATTTGATCCTCGTTTGATCATGGGCAGTCGCTAACCAGGCACTAAGGCTGCGAGCCTTTGGCACAGCTCCGGGTTTGGGGTCAACCCTGGAGGTTCAACTGCTCCACCAGCACCTTGTTGAAGGCCGCCGGGTCTTCCATTTGCGGGGCGTGGCCCATGCCCGGGAATTCAATCAGCCTGGCCCCGGGAATCAGTTTGGCCGCCTGTTTGCCCAGCACTTTGTAGTCACCGATTCTGGCCTTCACTTGCGCTGAAGCAATATCACTGCCGATGGCGGTGGTGTCAGCATCGCCGATCAATAACAGGGTTGGCACCTTGAGGTCCGGCAGTTCGTAAAACACCGGCTGGGTGAAAATCATGTCGTAGATCAACGCCGAGTTCCACGCCACCCGTTTGTGCCCCGGCCCCTTGTTCAGACCCGCCAGCATGTCCACCCAACGGTCGTACTCGGGCTTCCAGTGCCCGGCGTAATAGGTACTTTGCTCGTACTGGCGAATACCTTCGGCACTGAGTTTCAGTTCCCGTGCGTACCACTGGTCAACACTGCGCCATGGCACGCCGAGGGCTTTCCAGTCCTCCAGACCGATCGGATTGACCAGCACCAGCTGCTCGGTTTGCGGGGCGTACTGCAGTGCATAGCGGGTACCCAGCATGCCGCCGGTGGAGTGGCCGATGATGCTGGCCTTGTCCACCCCGAGGCTGTCGAGCAAGGCATGGGTATTAGCCGACAATTGCTGAAAGCTGTATTGATAACTGGCCGGTTTGCTCGAGGTGCAAAAACCGATCTGGTCCGGCGCCACGACCCGGTAACCCGCCGCGCTCAGGGCCTTGATGCTGTCGCCCCAGGTGGCTGCGCAGAAGTTTTTGCCGTGCAGCAGCACCGCCGTATGGCCATTGGCAGGCCCCGTGGGGGCAACGTCCATGTAGCCCATCTGCAGGGTCTGGCCCTGGGAATCAAAGTTGAAGTGATGCAGCGGGTACGGGTACTCGAAGCCTTGCAGTTGCTCGCCATAAACCGGGGCGGAAGCGGAAGGCGCCGCCAGCGCCTGCAAGGGCAAGCTGCAGGCCAGTACCAGGCATGAGCGTAGAAAAAATGGCATGCGCAATTCCTCAAAAAGACCGGAGCCTCACATTGCACCATTAACCCAAGGTTAAGTAGCGTCTGTATGATGGCGCGCCTGTGAACAGGCCCTGCACTCAAGGCCGCCCATCATTCAGGAGTTTTGCATGAACAGGCTTCACCGGACTTTCAACCAGGGAGAGTCCGCCCCGCGGTTCACGCTCAACCTGCTGACCCTTGGCCTGTTACTGTCCAGCGCAGTGCCGGTGGCCCACGGCGCCAATACCGAGTTGCCGGCGACCGCCGTGACCGCTGAAGACAACGCCGGCTATCAGGCCGACAGCGCCTGGGTCGGCGGTTTCGAAGCGGCACCCCTGCTGGATACCCCGGCGGCGATTTCAGTCTTTACCGACGCGCTGATCAAGGATCAACAAGCCCGCCTGCTCAGCGATGTATTGAGCAACGACGCTTCGGTGGGTGAAAGCTATGCGCCCATTGGTTATTACCAGAATTTCGTGGTCCGCGGCTTCTCGTTGAATTCGGCCAGCAGCTACAAGATCAATGGCCGCACCATCACCGGCGAGCAAAACGTCGGCCTGGAAAACAAGCAGCAGGTGGAATTGCTCAAGGGTCTGTCCGGCCTGCAAAGCGGCGTGTCCGAGCCAGGTGGCGTAGTCAATTACGTGACCAAGCGTGCCGCGGATGTACGCTCCGTCACGGTCTCCACCGATGATCGCGGCAGTGGTTATCTGGCCACCGATGTGGGGGGCTGGTTCGGCAGCGAGCAGCAGTTCGGACTGCGTGCCAATTTCGCCCATGAGGACATCCACTCCTACGTCGAACATGCCAATGGCCAGCGTGATTTCGCCGCTGTGGCTTTCGACTGGAACATCAGTCCCGACGCCCTGCTGCAACTGGATGTGGAGTACCAAAACAAGGAGCAGCGCTCGGTGCCGGGCTATCAATTGCTCGGCGGCACCGAACTGCCGCACCACGCTTCACCGAAAAAGCTGCTGGCTCACCAGAGCGGCTCCAAACCTGTAACCATTGATTCGCTGAACATCAACGGCAACTTTGAGTACCGCTTCACCGATAACTGGAAAGGCAGCCTGAGCGCCTCACGCAGCAAAGTGGTGATCGATGATTACAGTTCATTTGCCTGGGGTTGTTATGGCGCCGCCAGTTGTGCCGGCAGCGCAGTACCCAACTACTTCAGCCCAGAAGGCAATTACGATATCTATGACTTCCGCAGCCCCGACGACACCCGGCGCAATGATGAAGTGCAGGCAGCACTCAGCGGTGTGTTTGATACCGGCGGCATCGGCCATGAACTGACAGTGGGCAGCAGCGCGTTCCGCCGTGTGGTGGATCAGCGCGAGCTGATCAACGAGATGATCGGCAGCGGCAATATCGACAGTGAACCCGAGAACTTTGCGCGCTATGACGGGCCGGTCGAGGACAGCTATCGACGTCTGGACAGCCGCCAGTACGGGCTGTTCTTCAACGACCGGATCAGTTTTAACCAGCAATGGCAGACCGTGCTCGGTGGCCGTGAAGTGCTGCTGGACGAACGCACCTTCGACGACCAGGGCGACACCAGCCGCCATACCCGGCGCTATGAATTCCTGCCCCAGGCCGCACTGATCTACAAACCCGTGCCGAACCTGTCGCTGTATACCCGTTACAGCAAGGGCCTGGCCCTGGGTGGCACGGCGCCCTGGTTTGCCAGCAATGCTTTTGAAACCCTCGCCCCCACCCTGTCACGACAGATTGAAGCAGGGGTCAAGTACGACTGGCGGCGTATCAGCCTGAGCGCGACGCTGTTCCAGATCCGTCAGGACTACCAATATGCCCGCCCCGACGCCACTGCGGGTGCATTCACCTATGTGCAGCCGGGCGAACAGAAAAATACCGGCCTGGAGCTGGCGGCCAACGGTTGGGCCAGTGAGCGCTTGCAGGTATCGGCCAGTGTGACGGCGATCCGCGCCCGGGTGACAGGCAGCGGTACGCCCGAGTATGAAGGCCATCAAACCATCAACGTGCCGACCCTGCGCGCCAGTCTTTATGGTGATTACGCCCTGCCCTGGGTCGATGGCCTGGCCCTGCTCGGCGGGATGCAATACAGCGGCAAAAAATACGCCAGCCAACAGGGCGGTGTGCAGGCTGGCAGTTACGCCATCTTCAATATCGGCAGCCGCTACAGCACCCGTATCGAGGGTTATGACACCGTGTTCCGGCTCACCGTCGACAACCTGTTCGACAAGCGCTACTGGCGCGATGTGGGTGAGTACATGGGCGACAACTATGTATTCCAGGGCGCGCCGCTGACCGCCCGCCTGAGTGCTTCGATCAACTTCTGAAGCATTGACCGCACCTGTAGGAGCGAGCCTGCTCGCGAGCTCTTCGCTGGCATTTTTGAGAGCTCGCTCCTACAGATGGTTCAGGCCCATGACGAAGAATTTAATTGATAGCTCCCTAACAAAAGGCGCAAGCTAGAGGGCTTGGCCGGGCTTTGTATCATTCTGAATGATATTGATCTTCGCTGGGTTCGATTCGTTCCCCGGCCCTCGCGCCAGCATTATCCGCCCATCTCAATAGATTGGCGGACTCCCCCCATGGAACAGTCACTTAAACATTTGCGCTTCCCACTCGCGGCCCTGGCCATCGTGGTGATGAGCGCATGCGGCAAAACTCCACAAGCGACTGCTCCTGCTCCCGCTGCCAAAGTCAGTGTGGCCAAAGTGCTGGAACAGCCGGTCAATGAATGGGACGAGTTCACCGGGCGCCTTGAAGCTCCGCAGACCGTTGAAATTCGTCCACGGGTGTCGGGCCAGATTGATCAGGTCGCCTTCACTGAGGGCGCCCTGGTGAAAAAGGGCGACCTGTTGTTCCAGATCGATCCGCGTCCGTTCCAGGCCGAAGTGCGTCGTCTTGAAGCCGAGGTGCAACAGGCCCGCGCCAACGCCACCCGTACCGACAACGAAGCCCAGCGCGGCGAACGCCTGCGCCAGAGCAATGCGATTTCCGCAGAACTGGCCGACTCGCGCACCACCGCCTCCCAGGCCGCCCGCGCCGGGGTCTCGGCCATTCAGGCACAACTGGACCTGGCCAAACTCAACCTCAGCTTCACCCGTGTGACTTCGCCAATCAGTGGCCGGGTCAGCCGTGCCGAAATCACTGCGGGCAACATCGTCACCGCTGATGTCACGCCGCTGACCAGTGTGGTCTCCACCGACAAGGTGTATGCCTACTTCGACGCTGACGAACGGGTATTCCTCAAATACGCGCAACTTGCCCGCCAGGGCCAGCGCGGTCAGAGCACCCCGGTTTACCTGGGCCTGTCCAACGAAGACGGCAACCCGCACCTGGGCCAGATGAACTTCGTCGACAACCAGGTCAACCCGAAGACCGGCACCATCCGCGGCCGTGCCGTGTTCGATAACGCCGACGGCAGCTTCACCCCGGGCCTGTATGCGCGCCTCAAACTGGTGGGCAGCGGCACCTACGAAGCGGTGTTGATCAATGACGAAGCCGTCGGTACCGACCTGGGCAAGAAATTCGTGCTGGTCATGGACGGCGCCAATAACACTACGTACCGCTCCGTTGACCTGGGACCGAAAATCGAAGGCCTGCGCATTGTTCGCAGCGGCCTGAACAAGGGCGACACCATCATCGTCAAGGGCCTGCAACGGGTGCGCCCGGGTTCACCGGTCACCCCTGAAGTGATTCCGATGGCCAGCGAACAGACCCTCGCCGCACTGGCACAACAACGACAAGCCCTGGAAGCCAGCAACCTGCCCCCAGCCAAGCCCGCCAATGGCGCGCCGAAGCTGGCCAGCGTCGCGACTCCTCGCGGTTAAGGGACGATAACTCCGATGAATTTTTCCCAGTTCTTCATACAGCGGCCGATTTTCGCCGCCGTGCTTTCCTTGCTGATCCTGATTGCGGGCAGCATTTCGCTGTTCCAGTTGCCCATCAGTGAATACCCCGAAGTGGTGCCGCCGACCGTTGTGGTACGGGCCAACTTCCCCGGGGCCAACCCCAAAGTGATAGGTGAAACCGTCGCCGCGCCGCTGGAACAGGCGATTACCGGTGTCGAGAACATGCTCTACATGTCGTCTCAGTCCACCGCTGACGGCAAGATCACCCTGACCATCACCTTTGCCCTGGGTACCGACCTGGACAACGCTCAGGTGCAGGTGCAGAACCGTGTGACCCGTACCGAGCCCAAGCTTCCCGAAGAAGTGACACGCATCGGGATCACGGTGGACAAGGCTTCGCCCGACCTGACCATGGTTGTGCACTTGACCTCGCCGGACCAGCGCTACGACATGCTGTACCTGTCCAACTACGCCATCCTCAACATCAAGGATGAACTGGCCCGCCTCGGCGGGGTTGGCGACGTGCAGTTGTTCGGCATGGGCGATTACTCGTTGCGGGTGTGGCTCGATCCGAACAAGACCGCTTCGCGCAATCTGACGGCCACCGATGTGGTCAACGCGATCCGCGAGCAAAACCGTCAGGTGGCTGCCGGCGCCCTGGGTGCCCCCCCTGCCCCGAATGCCACCAGCTTCCAGCTGTCGGTCAATACCCAAGGCCGTCTGGTGTCCGAAGAAGAGTTCGAGAACATCATCATTCGCGCTGGCGATGACGGTGAAATCACTCGTCTCAAGGACATTGCCCGGGTTGAACTGGGCTCAAGCCAATACGCCCTGCGCTCCCTGCTGAACAATCAACCGGCGGTGGCGATCCCGATTTTCCAGCGTCCGGGTTCCAACGCCATCGATATTTCCAATGAAGTTCGGGCCAAGATGGCCGAGCTGAAGAAGAACTTCCCGCAAGGCATGGACTTCAGCATCGTTTATGACCCGACGATCTTTGTTCGCGGCTCCATCGAGGCGGTGGTTCACACCCTGTTCGAAGCGCTGATTCTGGTGGTGCTGGTGGTGATCCTGTTCCTGCAGACCTGGCGGGCGTCGATCATTCCGCTGGTAGCGGTGCCGGTATCGCTGATCGGTACCTTTGCCGTGATGCACATGTTCGGCTTCTCACTCAACGCCCTGTCGCTGTTCGGACTGGTGCTGGCGATCGGGATCGTGGTCGACGATGCGATTGTGGTGGTGGAGAACGTCGAGCGAAATATCGGCCTGGGGCTGACCCCGGTGGAAGCCACCAAGCGCGCCATGCGTGAAGTGACCGGGCCCATCATCGCCACTGCACTGGTGCTGTGTGCGGTGTTTATCCCGGCCGCCTTTATCTCCGGGCTGACCGGGCAGTTCTACAAGCAGTTCGCCCTGACCATCGCGATTTCGACGGTGATCTCGGCCTTCAACTCGTTGACCCTGTCGCCAGCCCTTGCCGCGGTATTGCTCAAGAGCCACGACGCGCCGAAAGACCGCTTCTCCAGAGTGCTCGACACGCTGTTCGGCGGCTGGCTGTTCCGCCCGTTCAACCGCTTCTTTGACCGTGCCAGCCATACCTATGTCGGTACCGTGGCACGGGTGATCCGCAGCAGTGGCATTGCCCTGATCCTGTACGCCGGGTTGATGGTGCTGACCTTCTTCGGTTTCTCCAACACCCCGACCGGGTTCGTCCCCGGCCAGGACAAGCAATACCTGGTGGCCTTCGCCCAACTGCCGGATGCGGCGAGCCTGGACCGCACCGAAGACGTGATCAAACGCATGTCCGACCTGGCCCTGAAACAGCCCGGGGTAGAAAGCGCAGTGGCGTTCCCGGGCCTGTCGATCAACGGTTTCACCAACAGCCCCAATGCCGGCATCGTCTTCGTAACCCTTAAACCGTTCAACGAACGCAAAGACCCGAGCATGTCTGCCGGTGCCATTGCCGGTGCACTGAACGGCAAGTTCAGCGGCATTGAAGAAGCCTATATGGCGATCTTCCCGCCGCCGCCGGTACAGGGCCTGGGCACCATCGGTGGTTTCCGCCTGCAAATCGAAGACCGGGGCAACCTGGGCTATGACGAGCTGTACAAAGAAACCATGAACATCATCAACAAAAGCCACAACGTGCCGGAACTGGCCGGGCTGTTCACCAGCTACACGGTGAACGTGCCACAGGTCGATGCCGCCATCGACCGGGAAAAAGCCAAGACCCACGGCGTGGCCGTCAGCGACATCTTCGATACCCTGCAGATCTACCTGGGCTCGCTGTATGCCAACGACTTCAACCGTTTCGGTCGTACTTATCAGGTCAACGTTCAGGCCGAGCAGCAGTTCCGCCTGGAGCCGGATCAGATCGGTCAGTTGAAAGTGCGTAACAACAAGGGCGAGATGATCCCGCTGGCCACCTTTATCAAGGTCAGCGACACCTCGGGCCCGGATCGGGTGATGCACTACAACGGCTTTATCACCGCTGAAATCAACGGTGCCGCGGCACCCGGCTACAGCTCCGGCCAGGCCGAAAAAGCCATCGAGAAACTGCTCAAGGAAGAACTGCCCAACGGCATGACCTACGAATGGACCGACCTGACCTACCAGCAGATTCTGTCCGGTAACACAGCGCTGTTCGTGTTCCCGCTCTGCGTATTGCTGGCGTTCCTGGTACTCGCGGCCCAGTACGAAAGCTGGAGCCTGCCGCTGGCGGTGATCCTGATCGTGCCCATGACCCTGTTGTCGGCCATTACCGGGGTGATTGCTTCGGGGGGTGACAACAACATCTTCACCCAGATCGGATTGATCGTACTGGTGGGTCTGGCGTGCAAGAACGCGATTCTGATTGTCGAGTTTGCCAAGGACAAGCAGGAAGAAGGCATGAGCCCGCTGGATGCGGTACTGGAAGCCTGCCGTCTGCGGTTGCGGCCGATCCTGATGACCTCCTTCGCCTTCATCATGGGTGTGGTGCCACTGGTGTTCTCCAGCGGTGCCGGTGCTGAAATGCGCCACGCCATGGGTGTCGCGGTGTTCTCCGGGATGTTGGGTGTGACCTTCTTCGGCCTGCTGCTGACGCCGGTGTTTTATGTATTGATCCGCCGCTATGTGGAGCGCAGTGAAGCGCGCAAGGCGGCCAGGCACCTCAAGCTGGAGTCGCAACAATGAGCCTGAAAGTCTTTATGCCAAGTCTGCTGGTGCTGGCCTTGAGTGCCTGCGCCGTAGGCCCGGACTACAAAACCCCGGTCACTGAGCCGGCACAGATCAGTGCCGACAACCTCAAGGGGTTTGACCGGGCCCATTATGAAGGCATCTGGTGGCAGCAATTCGACGATCCGACCCTCAACCAGTTGGTGACGCAGTCGCTCAACGGTAACCGCGAGCTGCGCGTGGCTTTTGCCCGCCTGCGCGCGGCC
Source organism: Pseudomonas paraversuta (assembly GCF_904067025.1). Lineage (NCBI taxonomy): Bacteria > Pseudomonadati > Pseudomonadota > Gammaproteobacteria > Pseudomonadales > Pseudomonadaceae > Pseudomonas > Pseudomonas paraversuta. The sequence continues at coordinate 2,403,599 of NZ_CAJFDA010000001.1, read as the reverse complement.
CGGGCCATTCGCGATGACGTCAGCAATGACGCCATGCCGACCATTACCAGCCGCGCCAGCAGCGATGTGGGCAAAGGCCAGATACCTGGCCAGACCGAAAAACGGGTCAACAGTGAGCGGTATGACCTGGGGCTGGACATGGCCTGGGAGATCGACCTGTTTGGCCGTATCCAACGCGAACTGGAAGCCAGTGACGCCGACGAACAGGCCGCAGCGGCGGACTTGTATCAACTGCAAGTGACCATGATTGCCGAGCTGGTGGATGCCTACGGTGAACTGCGCGGCGCGCAACTGCGTGAGCGGATCGCCCTGGACAACCTGAAAAACCAGCAAGACTCCAAAGCCATCACCCAAAGCCTGCGTGATGCCGGGGTCGGTGATGAACTGGACGTGATGCGGGCTGATGCGCGTCTGGCCGCAGTTGAGGCCAGCGTGCCGCAACTGCAGGCCGAGCAGGTGCGCGAGCGCAACCGTATCGCCACCTTGCTGGGCCAGCGGCCTGAGCAATTGAGTGTGGACCTGGGGCCCAAGCAGCTGCCGGCCATTGCCAAGGCGCTGAATATCGGCAACCCCGGCGACCTGCTGCAGCGTCGGCCCGACATCATGAGTGCCGAGCGCAAGCTGGCGGCGGCCACTGCCCGGATCGGCGTGGCCAAGGCTGATTTGTTCCCTCGGGTCAGCCTCAGCGGTTTCCTCGGTTTCACCGCCGGGCGTGGTTCGCAGATCGGTTCGGCGGCAGCCAATGCCTGGGCACTGGGCCCGCGCATCACCTGGCCGGCGTTTGATCTGGGCAGCGTGCGGGCACGTCTGCGCGGGGCCGACGCTGAGGCCGATGGCGCACTGGCCAGTTACGAGCAGCAAGTGCTGCTGGCGCTGGAAGAGTCAGAGAATGCCTTCAGCGACTATGGCAAACGTCAGCAGCGCCTGGTTTCGCTGATTCGCCAAAGCGAGTCCAGCCGCGCGGCGGCCGACCTGGCGGCGATACGTTATCGCGAAGGGACGGTGGACTTTCTGGTGTTGCTCGATGCCCAGCGCGAGCGTCTGGCGGCCGAAGACAGCCAGGCCCAGGCCGAGGTTGAGTTGTATCGCGGTGTAGTGGCCATTTACAAAGCCCTGGGCGGCGGCTGGCAAGCAGAGACCGTCGCCAGCGCCGATTGATTTAACAGCAGTTTCAAGAGCTCCTTTGGTTGGTCGCATCCAGCCATTTTTAGCCCCGTGGTCATTCGGTCACGGGGCTTTTTTTGGTTCTGGTTTTTACTGTTCGCGACTTCGTAGTCGCTGCCCGGGGCTGCGATCTGCAGCGTAGCGCCAGCGCGGCTTGCCGGATCAGGGTTTGACTCCAACCGGCTACTGTCCCAATCTTGTCCCTCAACCGCACGCCTGTTTCTGGATATTGCATGACCCAGCCTCGCCGTTACCTCGCTATCAGTCTTCTGTCAGCGCTTATCGCAGCCGGTCTCTGGTATTGGATGCGCCCCGCGCCAGCCACAAAAGCGCCTTCTACAAGCAGCAGTTATTCGGTTGCCCTTGCCCAGGCGCACAACGGTCAACCCGGTGCGGCCCGGGTGCTCTATCAGCAATTGGCCCGCACCGACCTGTCGGACATCCGCCGTGCCAGCCTGCATGCAGAATTACCCAACTACCCCAGCCCCCAGGCACTGAAACTGGCGGACGCCGACTTGCTGCACCCTTCACCGCTGGTCCGTCAGGCGGCGATCCAGAGCATTGCCGGGCTGGTGCCCAACGCCCAGCGCACGCTATTGCTGGGGCCGTTGCTGGATGATCCCGAACAAAGCGTACGCTTTACCGCCGCCAGTGCACTGCTGGGCTTGTCTCCTGATGAGCAAGGCCTGTATTTCGCCCCCTTGCAGCAGGTAATCGACGAATACGAACGCGATCTCAAAACCCGCCCCGACGATCCCCAGGCCCAGGGCCAGCTCGCCCGTCTGTATCTGCATGAAGGTCAGCTGGATGAAGCCCAGGCCGCTCTGGAAAAAGTCACCGCCCTGGACCCGGAAAATCTCAAGGCCGTGGTTGCTCAGGTGGAGTTGCTGGATAAGCGCGGGCAAACCGACCGGGCGCGTGAATTGCTGGCCAGGCAGCTGGAGGAGCATCCCGAGTCTGCTTATTTGCAGCATGCGCTGGGTATCTGGCTGCTTAACCACGGGCAGACTGAATACGCCCTGCTGGGTCTGGCCAAAGCCGTAGAGCTGGAGCCTGATAACAGTGATTACCGTTACAAACTGGCGATTGCCCTGCACGATCTTGATCAACTGGAAGCCGCGCAACGCCAGCTTGAGGAGCTGTTGCAACGCCAGCCGGCCAATCGCAAGGCGCGCGTGCTGTTGATTCGCTACTGGAAAGAGTCCGGGCAAATCCAGAACGTTCAGGTACTGCTGGCGCAGATGGAACAGTTGAACCCGGATGACCCGGCGCTGCAGCAGGGGCTTTGACCCCCTTTGCCTGTCTGTACCTGTAGGAACGAGCTTGCTCGCGAGCTTTTAACCGCTCGCCAGGCAAGCTCGCTCCTACAGTCAGGCCAGCAGTTTCTGGATCTGTTCCTGCAGGGTGTCGAGGTCGAACGGCTTGGCCAGGATCGGCGCCGTCAGGGTGATCGGGCTACCGGTGTCGCGGATTTCTGCCGGGTAACCACTGATAAAAATGACCTTGAGGTCCGGCCGCAGCTTGAGGGCTGGCTCGGCAATCTGAACCCCCGATATACCACCGGGCAGACGAAAATCAGTCACCATCAGGTCCAGATGCGGTTTGCTCGCCAGAATCTCGAACGCCTGCTCGCCGTTTTCAGCCTGCAGCACTCTATAACCTTCACCGGACAGGTAGGCGCTGAGAACCATCAGGATCGAGGGATCGTCTTCGACAATCAGAACTACATCTTGCGCATCTTCACTCATGGGAAACCTTATTCCGGGCAATTGCTGCAATTTCGACCGCAGGCCACGCCATAGGTTGCGGCTAATTCAAGTCTTTTGTTACAGAGGCAGACAAACCCTGAACGTGGCACCTTCACCCAATGCACTGTGAACCGAGATTTGCCCGTCGTGGGCGGCAACGATCTGCTCCGAGATGTACAGCCCCAAGCCAAGGCCGGTAACCACGTGACTGCCGGCTATGCGCTCAAACTGGTGGAAAATCCGCTGCTGGTTTTCTTCGCTGATGCCAATGCCCTGGTCACTGACTTCGATCACGGCCCAGGCACTGCGGGTATACACAGATACATCAATCGGTTTTTTGGCCCCATAACGCAGGGCATTGGTCAGTAAATTGGAGACCACCTGTTCAATTCTGAATTCGTCCCACTGCCCGACCACCGGCTGCTCTGACCTGTAGTTGACGCTCGAACCCGCCGCGCTGATTTGCGCAGCAAAGCTCTCCAGCAAATTGCCCACCGCGGCTGACAAATCAAATTCTGACGGCCGGATCGACAGTTTTCCGGTGCGGATGCGCGACACATCAAGCATGTCCTCGATGAGCCGGATCAGGCTCTGGATCTGACGCTCATCGCGCTCGACCATGGCCTTCATCTTGTCCAGCGTAAAGGCTGACGCGTTGTCGCGGGCCAGGTGCATCTTGCGCAGCTGGGTTTCCAGGATCAGCCCGTTAAGCGGCGTGCGTACCTCATGGGAGACAATCGACATGAAGTCGTCGCGCATGCGCACTGCATGTTCGAGCTCGACCTGGGTCAGTTGCAACTGTGCCAGCAATACTTCCTGCTCGCGGCGGCTTTGCTCAAGGGCTTCGACCTGCTGCTTGACCGCCTTGCGCTGGCGATAAAGGTCGACAAACACATTGACCTTGCTCTTCACCGCATGGATATCCAGCGGTTTGTGCAAAAAGTCCACGGCCCCGCTTTCATAGCCCTTGAAGGCGTAGTTCATCTCGCGCCCGGCGGCACTGACAAAGACGATCGGGATACTTTTGGTTTTCTCCGTACCGCGCATCAACTCGGCCAGTTCAAAACCGTTCATGCCGGGCATTTGCACATCCAGAATGGCGATGGCGAATTCATGCTGCAGCAACAATGACAATGCTTCGTCCGCAGACAACGCTTTGTAGACGGTGCGATCCTCGCCTTTGATCAACGCTTCCAGCGCCAGCAAATTTTCCGGCAGATCATCAACGATCAGCAACTTGGCTTGAATATCACTTTTCAGCATTCGATTCGTTCCAGCTCGCATAGCAAACGGCCGATGCCGCGCAAAGGGAGGATGTAGTCAGGTTTTATCCGGTCCAGTGCCGCTTGGGGCATGGTCGCAACCAGGGCCTCTTGCGGGTCCTGGACAATGGTCACGCCGCCGCGCTGTTTGACGGTGTACAGCCCCTGAGCGCCGTCCTGATTGGCACCCGTCAGTAAGATGGCGGCCAGCCGGTGTTGATACGCATCGGCCGCCGACTCAAACAGGTAATCGATCGCCGGCCGCGAGTAATGCACCCGCGCCTCCTGGCTGAACGAGAAGCTATAGTCGCCCTCCACCGACAGGTGATAGCCGGGAGCCGCGAAATACACGGTTCCCGGGCTGATCGGTTCCTTGTCGGTCGCTTCCTTGACCCTGAGCGCCAGACGCCGGGCAAACACCTCGGCCAGCTGGCTACGGTGGGCATCGGGCAAGTGCAGGACCACAATGATGGGCAGGCCGAAGTCGGGGCCCAAGCCTTCAAAAATAGCCAACAAGGCTTCAACACCCCCGGCCGATGCCCCGACTACCACGGCATCCACAGGTCTCAAGGGCGAAGACGCTACGGTTATGTCATTCATAGCTTGCGGTAGATCCGTTCTTGTTTGAGCAGGGGCGCAAACTGTTTGCTGTAGTCCGAAAAATCCAGGGTTTCCTTGCTGCCCAACATCAGGAAACCACGGTGGCACAGCGACTCATGAAACAATCCGAATGCTCTGTTTTGAAGATTCTTATTAAAGTAGATCAGTACGTTGCGACACGAAATCAAATGGGTTTCGGAAAATACGCTGTCGGTCGCCAGGCTGTGATCGGCAAATGTCACGTTTTCACGCAGTGTCTTGTCAAAAATCGCATAGTCGTAGGCGGCAGTGTAGTACTCGGCAAACGAACGCTGCCCCCCGGATTTTTGGTAATTCTGGGTATAGGCGCGAACGTTCTCCAACGAGAAAATCCCTTGTCGGGCCTTTTCCAGGGAGCGCGGATTGATATCGGTGGCGTAGATGATGGTGCGATCCAGCAGGCCCTCTTCACGCAGCAAGATGGCCATCGAGTAAACCTCTTCTCCGGTACTGCAACCTGCAATCCAGATTTTCAGTGAGGGGTAGGTCTTGAGCACCGGCACCACTTCCTGGCGAATGGCCAGAAAGTGCTCCGGGTCGCGAAACATCTCGCTCACCGGAATGGTCAGGAACTGCAGCAACTGCATAAAGGCCGTCGGGTCATGCAGTACCCGTTCCTGCAGGGCCGATATGGTCTTGCATTCGAACTGACGCAACGCATGATGTACCCGGCGCTTGATGGACGCGCCGGAGTAGTCGCGGAAGTCATAGCTGTATTTGAGATAGATCGCTTCGATCAGAAGGCGTAACTCTATGTCGTCGTTTCGTTGCGTTTGTGGCACTTAGAGTCGTTCCATTTTCGGTAGCCAGACACGGATCAACGAAAAGAGTCGGTCCAGATCAATAGGTTTGGCCAGGTAATCATTGGAGCCTGCCTGCAGGCACCGATCCTGATCGTCTTTCATTGCCTTGGCCGTCACTGCAATGATCGGCAGCTTGCGCCAGCGCGGGTCCTTGCGAATTTCTACGGTGGCTTCGTAGCCGTCCATCTCCGGCATCATCACGTCCATCAATACCAGATCGATATCATCGGTCTCGTTAAGACGCTCGATGGCTTCACGGCCATTACGGCCAATGACCACGATAGCGCCCTTATGCTCAAGGGCACTGGTCAGGGCGAAGATGTTGCGCACATCGTCATCCACCAGCAAAATCTTGCGCCCTTCGAACACCCTGTCGCGGCTACGGGCGGTCTTGAGCATGCTTTGCCGCTCATGGGACAACTGCGATTCAACTTTGTGCAAAAACAATGTCACTTCATCGAGCAAACGCTCCGGCGAACGCGCGCCCTTGATGATGATCGAGCGGGAATACTTGCGCAGCTCTGCCTCTTCATCCCGGGTCAGGTTGCGCCCGGTATAGACGATGACCGGCGGGAACGAGCAGATGTCCTCGGTAGACATGCGCTTGAGCAGGTCGTTGCCCAGCATGTCCGGTAATTTGAGGTCGATGATCATGCAGTCATAGATGTTGCTGCGCAGCAGTTCAAGCGCCTCATGGGCGAAGCCTACGGCGGTGATTTCGATGTCATCGTCGCCGATCAGGCGGGCAATGCTGTGGCGCTGCAAATCATCATCTTCCACCAGCAGAACCTTTTTCACCTTCTGCGTAAGCTTGGCTTCCAGGCGCGCGAATACGTTTTTGAGCTCTTCGCGGCTGGTCGGCTTGACCGCATAGCCCACGGCGCCCATGTGCATCGCAGCTTCGACCCGATCTTCCACGGATATGACGTGAACCGGGATATGCCGGGTCGGCGCCAGCGCCTTCAGGCGCTGCAGCACCGTCAGCCCGGAATGATCAGGCAGGCGCATATCCAGCAGAATCGCATCAGGAATAAATTGTGTCGCCAGGCTGAAGCCTTCATCTGCGCCGTGGGCCACCAGGCAGTGATACCCCAATTCATGCGCCAGATCGAAGAGGATACCGGCAAAGTTAGGCTCATCTTCGATCACCAGGATACAACGTCCGGTAAAGGGACCTTTTTCCCGGTCATCCATGAACCGCGGGATGTGCAGGGGCGCAACAATAGCCGCGGGCGCTGCTGGCTTGGGTACGACAGCAACCACTGGCACCACAGCGCTGACAGGCACCCGGGCTGGTGGCTCGGCGTTTTCCACAAACTGTTCGGGCATGACCAGGGTAAATACGCTGCCCTGCCCCGGCACGCTACTGACACTGATGGAGCCACCGAGCAATGTCGCCAGATCCCGGGAAATCGACAGGCCCAGCCCCGTCCCGCCATAACTGCGGTTGGTGGTGCCATCGGCCTGGCGGAAGGCTTCGAAAATGCTTTCCAGCTCTTCGGCGGCGATCCCTATCCCGGAATCCGCGACGCTGAACGCTATGGCGGCATCCGGCAGAGCCGACACGGTCAGGCTGACCTGACCCTTGGCGGTGAACTTGATCGCGTTGGACAACAGGTTTTTGAGCACTTGCTCCAGACGCTGGCTGTCGGTGTAGATCATGGCCGGCGTGCCGGGCTGTACCTCAACCCGGAACTGCAGGGACTTGTCCCCCGCCAGCGGCTCGAACATACCGCGCAAACCCTCGACTACACGGCTGACACTGGTGTTTTCGGGACGCACTTCGAGCTTGCCGGCTTCAACTTTGGAGATATCCAGAATGTCGTTGATCAGGTTGAGCAAGTCATTGCCCGCCGAGTAGATAGACTCGGCGAACTTGACCTGTTCGGCGCTCAGGTTCTCCTGGGGGTTTTCCGCGAGCAGCTTGGCCAGAATCAACGAGCTGTTGAGCGGGGTCCGCAGTTCATGGGACATGTTGGCGAGGAACTCGGACTTGTACTTGCTGGAGCGCTGCAGCTCCAGAGCGCGCTCTTCAAGCTGCACCTGGGCCTGATTCAGTTCGGTATTCTTGAGATCCATCGCGTCTCGCTGACCGGCCAGGGCCAGTGCCTGTTCCGCCAGCTGTTCGTTGGTTTGCTCAAGCTCCGCCTGCTGGGTTTCAAGATGCGTCTGGGATTCCTTGAGAATCTGCGATTGCTCTTCGAGCTCTTCGTTCGCGGTCTTCAGCTCTTCCTGCTGCACTTGCAGCTCTTCGTTGAGCTGCTGGGTTTCGGCCAGCACTTCCTGCAGGCGCTGACGGTAACGGGCGGCTTCAATCGACATGCCGATATTGTCGGCAATCAACTCAAACAGTTCGACATCACGCTCCGTCAGTGGCCGCAGGAAGCCCAGTTCAATGACGCCATTGACCCGGTCATCGTCGCTGGTAGGCACCACCAGCACGCTGCGCGGGGTGCCTTGCCCAAGACCTGAGCTGACTTTCAGGAAGTAGTCCTCGGGCACATCGTCCAGGCGTATCAGCTGGTCTTGCCGGGCCGCCTGCCCGACCAGGCCTTCGTCATTGTGTATCAACTGATCCCGGGCTTCTTCCTCTCGGGAAAAACCATAACTGGCCACCCGTTTGAGGCCGCCGTGGTCTTCGCGTACATACACGGCGGCAACCACTGTGCCGAGATACTGGGCGCAAAATTGCAGAATGTTGCGCCCCAGCATATTCAGGGTCAGCCGGCCCAATACCTGCTCCGCCAGTTCGGTTTGACCGTTACGCAACCAGGCCTGCTGTTCCAGGCGCTGCGCAGTCTTAATTTGTAGCTCGAGGTTGTCGCTGTAACTCTTTGAAAGATCGAGTAAATCACGACGACCTCTGTAGGCCAGAAAACCACTCAAGCCGAGTACAAACACCAGATAAAGGCCAATACTGACGAGGGTGGTTTTACTCACATCTTCATTGCGGGCAACTCGCAGTTGCTGCTCCATGGCAACGAAGTCTTCGAATTCCTTGCGGATTTCATCGCTCAGGCGCTTGCCACGTCCGGCCTGCACTGCCGCCCTGTAGTCGCCGCTCTGGCGGCGCATATCGATCATCGACTGGGCATAGTTACTCCAGTCGGATTGCAGGGCTTCGAGACGCTTGAGGCGATCAATTTGCTGCGGGTTGTCGCCGACCAGCTCTTTCAGCCCGTTGAGTTGGGCCATGATTTGAGGCTTTGCCACTTCATAGGGGTCAAGAAAATGCTCATCACCGGTAATCAGGAAGCCGCGCATGCCGGTTTCAAGATCCACTGACAGCTTCACCGCCTCGTTGGCGTTGTTAATCACCCGGTCGGTGTGCTCGACCCACTGAATGACCGACAGCAGGTAGCTGATCATGGCTACAAACAACACGGCGCTGAGCACACCCACACCCAAGGGCAAACCGACGTTGCGGCTCAGGAGCTTGCGAAAGCTCTGCTCATCTACCGAAGCTGGTGCATTCATATTTCAGTCCCGTGTACGGTGGTCAAAATTGAGAGTTTGACGGATTCTCGAGTAAAAATTCTATTTTTCTTATGAAGTGGTAGCCAATTCCTACAGTGAAAAAGGATTTAGCTGCTTGCAACAGCTATCCTAACAAAACTTGTACAGGCATTTTTTTTGTACAACGGCGGAACTAGGTTGGGGTTCCAGCTTACTGATAGAGCAAGCAAATTCAGGTTTGCCCCCACCCGCGCTCAATTTCATTCGGGATAACCATTATGTCTGCAACACCCTCTACCATTCTGGTGGTCGAAGACGACGCCATTGTTCGTATGTTGATCGTTGACGTACTGGAAGAGTTGAAATTCAACGTGCTCGAAGCCGAGGATGGCGAGAGCGCCATGGAACTGCTCGAAGACCGGGGCAACAGGATCGATTTGCTGATGAGCGATGTGGGGATGCCGGGGATGGATGGCAAGACCCTTGCCAATAAAGCCCGCGAGCTGCGACCACAGTTACCCGTGCTGTTTGCCAGCGGCTATGCCGAGAACATCGATGTACCAGCCGGCATGTTTGTGATCGGCAAACCCTTTTCCATCGACCAACTGCGCAACAAGGTCAAAAGCATCCTCGCCGTCTGAAGTTGACTCTGCAGGCAATCCATTGCATGGGCAGCTGATTTGACGGCTCCCGCGTAGCTGTGCTCTCCTACACATCTTGTATCAGGTGCCCTTCACAGGGTGAAACGGGAAACCGGTGCGTCAGGCGTTAATTGTCCGACCAGTCCGGTGCTGCCCCCGCAACGGTAAGCGAGAGAAACATCACAACCACTGTGCACCCTGCATGGGAAGGAGATGTTTGCAGGCCCACACCACGTGAGCCCCTCGCAAGCCCGGAGACCGGCCTGGTCATTACCAATAACAAACCCGCGGTGGGCGGGCGCTGTTAAACCCTGCGAGCTTCGTTCGCGGGGTTTTCTTGCGCTCTTGTGCCCGCTGTCTGACCAGAGGGAAGCGCCATGTCCATCAGCACCAGCCGTACTCACTCCGCTGCCACCAGCGCCACACGAAGCCAACGTATCGTTGCTGCCGTCGGCGCTGCGGTGCTGGGGGCTTTGCTCGTCTACTTCGCCGGTTTCTCGCATATTGCAGCCGTACACAATGCAGCCCATGACACCCGTCATAGCTCAGCCTTTCCGTGCCATTGAGGTTGCCTGCCATGATTAAGCGTATAGCTCAGACCGCAGGCTTCACCGGCTTGCTGGGCGCTTTGCTGCTCACCCTGCTGCAAAGCTTTTGGGTCGCCCCGCTGATTCTGCAGGCGGAAACCTACGAAAAACCCGCCGCCAGTGAAGTGCACGAGCACGACGCAGGCAGCATGGCCGGCCATAGCCACGACGACGAAGCCTGGGAGCCTGAAGACGGTTGGCAGCGGGTGCTGTCGACCACCGGCGGTAATCTTGTGGTGGCGGTCGGTTTTGCCCTGATGCTGGCGGGCCTGTATACCCTGCGCGCACCGACCCGCACCTCCCAGGGCCTGCTGTGGGGGCTGGCCGGCTATGCGGTGTTCTGCCTGGCGCCAACCCTTGGCCTGCCCCCCGAGTTGCCGGGCACTGCCGCCGCCGATTTGCTGCAACGCCAGCTCTGGTGGGTCACCACTGCCGCATCCACTGCAGTGGCCATCGCGCTGTTAGTGTTTGGCAAGCACTGGGCCCTGAAAGTGCTGGGGGTTGCGATTGTGCTGGTACCACATATTTTTGGTGCGCCCCAGCCCCTGGTGCATTCCAGCCTGGCTCCGCAAGAGCTGGAAGCGCAGTTCAAGATCGCTTCGCAACTGACCAACTTCGCCTTCTGGCTGGCATTGGGCGTGATCAGCGCCTGGTTGTTCCGCCGCAAGCCTGAAGCTCAGTACTCGGCATGATTGCTGCCGGCACCGCGCCAATCCTGGTGATTGGCCTGGGCTGCCGTCAGGGTTGCAGTGTCGATGACCTGCTGGCCCTGATTGAACAATCCCTGAGCCAGGCGGGAATCGCTCTGCAGGCGGTTCACGCCCTGGCCAGTATTGATCTCAAGCGTGATGAGGCGGGGCTCATCCGGTTGGCGGCGCAGTTGAATCTTGCGTATGAGGTTCTAAGCGCGCAGCAACTGGCCCCGTTTGCGCCCCAATTGAGTCAGCGGTCAGCCCGGGCGTTTGCCCTTACCGGCTGCTTTGGCGTGGCCGAAAGTGCTGCACTGGCCCTGGCCGAACAGCTGGGTGGCGCGCCGGCCAGACTGCTGATTACACGCCAGAACTCGTCTGTGGCCACCTTTGCATTGGCCTGTGCCGGGTAAAACCCGCGATAATCCCCTGCTTCACTATGAGCGTTGTTCACGAACAGCTCTATCCAGACCCTTTCAAGAGACTGCCATGACTGTTTATTTCATCGGTGCCGGGCCCGGCGATCCAGAGTTGATTACCGTCAAGGGCCAGCGCTTGATCCGCAGCTGCCCGGTGATTATTTACGCCGGTTCGCTGGTGCCGGAGGCAGTCCTTGAAGGCCATCAGGCTGAGCAAGTGATCAATAGTGCAGAGCTGCACCTTGAGCAAATTATCAGCCTGATCAAAACCGCCGATGCCAAAGGCCAGGATGTGGCCCGCGTGCACTCGGGTGATCCGAGCCTGTATGGCGCCATTGGCGAGCAAATCCGCTGTTTGCGCGAGCTGGGCATTGCATTTGAAATCATTCCGGGGGTGACCGCCACAGCCGCCTGCGCTGCCATTTTAGGCGCAGAACTGACCCTGCCGGACATCTCACAAACCGTGATCCTGACCCGTTACGCGGACAAGACCCGGATGCCTGCAGGCGAAGAGCTGGAGAGCCTGGCGCAACACAAGGCGACCATGGCGATTCATTTGGGGGTCAAGAACCTTGAGCGAATCATCGAGGAGCTACGCCCCCATTACGGCAGTGACTGCCCTGTTGCAGTCATTCACCGGGCCAGCTGGCCGGACCAGGACTGGGTGCAAGGCACCCTGGATGACATTCTGGACAAGGTCCGGGCCAAGGGCTTCAAGCGTACGGCACTGATTCTGGTGGGCCGGGTACTGGCCAGTGACAGTTTTTCCGATTCATCGCTGTACCGTGCCGGGCATGCGCATCTGTATCGTCCATAAGTACCTGGCTGCCACAGATTCCGGACATAAAAAAACGGTGCTCACGGGGCACCGTTTTTTCATCAGCTACGCAGCGTACACCCTGTTACCGATGACTCAGTAGTAGGCGTTTTCTTTCTGCGAGTGGTCGGTCACATCACGTACGCCTTTGAGCTCGGGCACTCGCTCCAGCAGCGTGCGCTCGATGCCTTCACGCAGGGTGACGTCTGCCTGGCCGCAGCCCTGGCAACCGCCACCGAACTTGAGGACCGCAATACCGTCTTCAACCACTTCAATCAAGCTGACCTGACCGCCGTGGCTGGCCAGACCGGGATTGATCTCGGTCTGCAGGTAGTAGTTGATACGCTCGTTGATCGGGCTATCGGCGTTAACTGTTGGCACCTTGGCGTTTGGCGCCTTGATGGTCAGCTGACCGCCCATGCGATCGGTGGCGTAGTCCACCACGGCATCGTCAAGAAACGGTTCGCTGACCGAGTCAATCCAGGCCGTGAAGGTTTTCAGGCCCAGTGCGGTATCTTCGGGTTTCACTTCATTGGGCTTGCAGTAGGCAATGCAGGTTTCAGCGTACTGGGTGCCGGGCTGGGTGATGAAGACGCGGATGCCGATACCCGGGGTGTTCTGCTTGGATAGCAGATCAGCCAGGTAATCGTGGGCGGCGTCGGTAATCGTTATGGCGCTCATGGAATCTCCTCGCAGACATGTGGGGCAGTTTACGCCAATCGGCGCGCCTGACAAAGTCCTAGTATTTTTGTCAGGAAAGCAGCCCCGTCCAGTTCAAAATAATCGGTACGACTACAGGTTCTCGTAACGGTTCATATCCAGCACGCCCGCCTCTACCGGGTCGGTTTCATTGATGTACTGGCCAATATCGTGGAAGTAATGCCAGAACTGCGGATTGCTGCGACGTATCCCCCAGCGCTCGACAATGGTGTCGAAGGTCGACTGATCCTTGCATTGCTCCATCGCCTTGACAAAGGCTGGCACCTCATCCGCCGGGATGTTGAACATAAAGTTCGGATAGCTGCTGAGTACCCCGGGGTAAATGGTCAGGGTATCCAGGCCCGGTTGCAGCCGGTATTCCTCACCGAGCATGAACGCCACGTTGGTGTGCGCGCGGTTGCGCAGCATGCTGTACATTTCGCGCTTGCCGTCGGCGCCCTCGATACGCAGCATGGTGGCTTCGGGCAACTGGTTGATCACCGCCAGCCCCGCTGCAGGACGTGAGGTCAAACTGCTCAGGGATTGCTCTGCGTACTGGAACTCCCGGGCGATGCCGGGCCGTGAGCAGTACGCCCCGGTGCAGCGGTTGATCGGGTCTGGCCGCGCATTGAGGGTGCCTGTGCGCTCGATCAATTTGAGCGCGAAATCGCGCTTGGGGTCGACCGGGTCCAGCTTGATGCCCGTCGGGGTGTCGGCATCGATTTTTTGATAGTCGAGCCACATCTTCAGCTTGCCGCTGTTCTGGTACCAGTCACTCAAGATGCCCGCCCGGGAATCGGCCGGCATCAGACGCAGGAAGTTGACCTCGGCACCATTGCGGATAAGGTCGAAGTACAAACGCGTCTGCGCCTGATGGGAGACGTTGCCGAACACATCGAAGTTGACTGCCAGCTGGTAGTAGGTGCGCTCCAGCAACGGGTAGTCGAACAACCACAGGGTTTGCGGCACGTCACCGATCAGGCCCTTGCTCACGCTGGCGCTGTCAAAGTGCCGGAAAATGGTCAGCAACGCGTTGTCGTTGCCCGCCCACAGGGTCGACCAGCTGGGCGGCGTCATTTCGGCATAGGCTTGTTGGCGCAACTTCTCATAGTCGTTGCGCTTGTCGCGATAGTTGTGCCACAGCGAGATCACACTGCCCACATCATCGATTTGCCCCGGCATCGCCAGCAACGGCGTGGCCTTGCCCCGATAAGCGGCATCGGTGACATAGCGATCGTGGGCAGGCTCCTGGAACACGGTCCAGAAGTTGTCGCGAATCACGTCCGTGGCAATTTGCCCACGGCACACCGGGCCGCGGATAAAGGTGCGCACGAAATATTCCGAGTTATCGAGCATGAACTGGTAACGCGCAACTGCCGGAATGGCCTCGAAGGTTTCAAACGGATTGGCCCGGCCGCGCGGCCCGTAACCCGGCAATGAGGTGGCGTGCCAGTCACCGCTGTAGAACAGCTGCTTGACCCGTGCCAGCTTGTGCGCGCCCATCAGGTAGGTGATGTGGGTCTTGTGCACGATCACGCCCTGGACCGGCATCAAGCGATAGAAAAACTCGGTGCCCGGATCGTCATTCGGCCGGCGTGTGGCAATCAGGTCAACCGGCACGCCGCTGGGCGTACGCGAGCGCACCCATTGAAAGTAATGCCCCGGCACACCGTTATCGAAATAGGCGTGGGCCAAAAACAAATGCTCATACAACCAGCGCGCGACCAGGGCTTCAGTTGAACCCGGGCGATTGAGCAACTCTTCCCATTCGGCGATCTGTTGCGCTTCCTCGACGCTCGGCCGGATTGCGTTTTGATCCACCGGCGCACCCTGGGCTAGCCAGGTTTGCACGGTTTGATATTGCTGATCGGTAAGCCCGGTCACGGCCAACGGCATCCCTTCCCTGGGGTGCTTTTGCGCATAGGCATTGAACTCCCCCGGGGCCGGGCAGGCGTTTTGACGGTTCAGGCCCAGCACAATCTCTTCAGGCAACTTGGCATTGGGGGTCAGCGGAGCGCTGTGGCCCAGTTCCAGCATCCGCGCCATTAATGCTGCTTGCGCGCCCTGGGCATCGAGAACCGAGTAAAAACCCTTGTTGCGCCATTCAATAGGGCCACTGGCATCGTAGAAGATCCGGGTCGGGGCTACGGCGGTGGTTCTGTCGCCCTGGTACACCGGGACTTTGCTTGCTCCGCGGGTCGAGCCTTCGGCGCTGCCAAGGTTCAGCTGGCAGGCGGCATCGTTGCAGGCGTGACAGGCAACGCATTTCTCAGTGAGGATCGGCTGTATGTCCCGGGTATAGGAAATAGCCGGACTTACCAGCGGGGTTTGTCCCAGCGCTGTACTGCACACCACCAGCGCCACGGCGCCGGCGAGTAGGCGAAAAAACATGTGCCATTGTCCTGATATCAATAGATGTCGCAATTCTACCCATGGAACACCCGCACCAACATGAATCAAATTCATGTAAATTAGCGAACGCTCAAATCCCACGCAGGTTTGTTATGATTTCGCATCTTTTGCATGGCTCTTACAGGTAGTCCTATGTCTGACCGCAGCGCTCGTCTCCAAGCACTTCAGCAAGCCCTCAAAGAGCGCATTCTGATTCTCGATGGCGGCATGGGCACTATGATCCAAAGCTACCGCCTAGAGGAACACGACTATCGTGGCACACGCTTCGCCGACTGGCCGAGTGATGTCAAAGGCAACAACGACCTTTTGATCCTCAGCCGCCCCGATGTGATCGGGGCCATTGAGAAGGCGTATCTGGATGCCGGTGCCGATATTCTCGAAACCAACACCTTCAACGCCACCCAGGTATCCCAGGCCGACTACGGCATGCAGGCCCTGGCCTACGAGCTGAACGTAGAAGGCGCACGCCTGGCGCGCAAAGTCGCCGACGCCAAAACCCTGGAAACCCCGGACAAACCACGTTTTGTCGCGGGCGTGCTCGGCCCTACCAGCCGTACCTGCTCCCTGTCGCCAGACGTGAACAACCCCGGCTATCGCAACGTGACCTTCGATGAACTGGTGGAAAACTACACCGAGGCCACCAAAGGCCTGATCGAAGGCGGTGCCGACCTGATCCTGATCGAGACCATTTTCGACACCCTCAACGCCAAAGCCGCGATCTTTGCCGTGCAGGGCGTGTTTGAAGAGCTGGGTGTCGAACTGCCGATCATGATTTCCGGCACCATCACCGATGCTTCCGGGCGTACCCTGTCCGGCCAGACCACCGAGGCATTCTGGAACTCCATCAGCCATGCCAAGCCGATTTCGGTCGGTTTGAACTGCGCCCTGGGTGCCCGTGAGCTGCGCCCGTATCTCGAAGAGCTGTCGAACAAGGCCGACACCTATGTTTCCGCTCACCCCAACGCAGGCCTGCCCAACGAGTTCGGTGAATACGACGAACTGCCGGCCGAAACCGCCAAGGTCATTGAAGAGTTTGCCCAGAGCGGCTTCCTGAACATTGTCGGTGGCTGCTGCGGTACCACCCCGGGCCATATCGAAGCCATCGCCAAAGCCGTGGCCGGTTACGCCCCGCGCCAGATCCCGGACATTCCCAAAGCCTGCCGCCTTTCGGGTCTTGAGCCCTTCACCATCGATCGCAGCTCGCTGTTCGTCAACGTCGGCGAACGTACCAACATCACCGGCTCTGCGCGCTTCGCCCGACTGATCCGTGAAGACAACTACACCGAAGCCCTGGAAGTGGCGCTGCAGCAGGTTGAAGCCGGTGCGCAAATCATCGACATCAACATGGACGAGGGCATGCTGGACTCGAAGAAGGCGATGGTGACCTTCCTCAACCTGATTGCCGGTGAACCGGACATCTCCCGGGTGCCGATCATGATCGACTCCTCCAAGTGGGAAGTCATCGAAGCGGGCCTCAAGTGCATTCAGGGCAAGGGCATCGTCAACTCCATCAGCATGAAAGAAGGCGTGGAGCAGTTCATCCATCACGCCAAACTGTGCAAACGCTACGGCGCCGCCGTGGTGGTGATGGCGTTTGACGAAGCCGGCCAGGCCGACACCGAAGCGCGCAAAAAAGAAATCTGCAAACGCTCCTACGACATCCTGGTCAATGAAGTCGGCTTCCCGCCACAAGACATCATTTTCGACCCGAACATCTTTGCCGTGGCCACCGGTATCGAAGAACACAACAACTACGCTGTGGACTTTATCAACGCCTGTGCCTACATCCGCGACGAGCTGCCGTATGCATTGACTTCCGGCGGTGTGTCCAACGTGTCCTTCTCGTTCCGCGGCAATAACCCGGTGCGTGAAGCCATCCACTCGGTGTTTTTGCTGTATGCGATCCGCAACGGCCTGACCATGGGTATCGTCAACGCCGGACAGCTGGAGATCTACGACCAGATCCCGGCTGAATTGCGCGACGCCGTGGAAGACGTGGTGCTCAACCGCACCCCGGACGGCACCGACAACCTGCTGGCCATTGCCGACAAGTACAAGGGCGACGGCAGCGTCAAAGAGGCCGAAACCGAAGAGTGGCGTGGCTGGGAAGTCAACAAGCGTCTTGAGCACGCGCTGGTCAAGGGCATCACCACCCATATCGTCGAAGACACCGAGGAGTCGCGCCAGTCGTTCAAGCGTCCGATCGAAGTCATCGAAGGGCCGCTGATGTCCGGCATGAATATCGTTGGCGATCTGTTTGGCGCCGGCAAAATGTTCCTGCCCCAGGTGGTGAAATCCGCCCGCGTGATGAAACAGGCGGTGGCGCACCTGATTCCCTTTATTGAACTGGAAAAGGGCGACAAACCGGAAGCCAAGGGCAAGATCCTGATGGCCACGGTTAAAGGCGACGTGCACGACATCGGCAAGAATATCGTCGGCGTGGTCCTGGGCTGTAATGGCTACGACATCGTTGACCTCGGGGTGATGGTGCCGGCAGAGAAAATCCTGCAGGTGGCCAAGGAGCAGAAATGCGACATCATCGGCCTGTCGGGCCTGATTACACCGTCGCTGGATGAAATGGTCCACGTGGCCCGTGAGATGCAGCGCCAGGACTTCCATCTGCCGCTGATGATTGGCGGCGCGACCACCTCCAAGGCTCACACGGCGGTCAAGATCGAGCCCAAGTATCAGAATGATGCGGTGATTTACGTCACCGACGCCTCCCGCGCCGTAGGTGTCGCGACACAGTTGCTGTCCAAGGAACTGAAGCCCGGTTTCGTTGAGAAAACCCGCCTCGAATACATTGAAGTGCGTGAACGCACCGCGAACCGCAGCGCCCGTACCGAGCGCCTGAGCTACCCCGCTGCAATTGCCAAGAAGCCACAGTTCGACTGGAGCGACTACCAGCCGGTCAAGCCGACGTTTACCGGGGCCAAGGTGCTGGACAACATCGACCTCAAAGTGCTGGCCGAATACATCGACTGGACGCCGTTCTTTATTTCCTGGGATCTGGCGGGCAAGTTCCCGCGCATCCTGACCGACGAAGTGGTCGGCGAAGCGGCCACCGCGCTGTATGCCGACGCTCAGGAAATGCTGGCCAAGCTGATCGATGAAAAGCTGATCAGCGCCCGTGCGGTGTTTGGTTTCTGGCCGGCCAACCAGGTCAACGATGATGATCTGGAGCTCTACGGCGACGATGGCCAGCCATTGGCAAAACTGCATCACCTGCGCCAGCAAATCATCAAGACCGACGGCAAGCCGAACTTCTCGCTGGCCGACTTTGTCGCGCCCAAAGACAGCGGCGTCACCGATTACGTGGGGGGCTTCATCACCACCGCCGGTATTGGTGCCGAAGAAGTGGCCAAGGCCTATCAGGATGCGGGCGACGATTACAACTCGATCATGGTCAAGGCCCTGGCTGACCGTCTGGCCGAAGCCTGCGCCGAATGGCTGCACCAGCAGGTACGGACCAAATACTGGGGGTATGCCAAGGACGAACAACTGGCCAATGACGAACTGATCAAGGAGCAGTACAGCGGTATCCGCCCTGCCCCGGGCTATCCGGCCTGCCCTGATCACACAGAAAAAGGCACCCTGTTCGCCCTGCTGGACCCTGAAGCACAAGAGATGCGCGCAGGCCAGAGCGGTGTATTCCTGACCGAGCACTACGCCATGTTCCCGGCGGCGGCGGTCAGCGGCTGGTACTTTGCTCACCCGCAGGCGCAGTACTTTGCCGTGGGCAAGGTCGACAAGGACCAGATTGAAAGCTACACGGCGCGTAAAGGTCAGGACCTGAGCGTGACGGAGCGCTGGCTGGCGCCGAACCTGGGCTACGACAACTAAACAACCTCTGCCTCTACAGGAGCGAGCCGTTAAAGCTCGCTCCTGCAGTCAAGTGGTATGCATCCCTTGAACTATGCTGTGTTCACAGCAACTCAATAGTGGGGGATATATGGACGATCCAGCCAACAACAAGCCGCCTACCTTATGGCAAGTGTTGCACAGCGTATTGGCTGCAGCCTTTGGCGTGCAAAGCGCAAAAAACCGCTCTCGCGATTTCACCCACGGCAAACCCGCTCAGTTTCTGATCCTGGGCCTGCTGTTTACCCTGTGTTTTGCGCTCACCCTGTTCGGCATCGTCAAGCTGGTGCTGTATCTGGCCGGGGTTTGATTACTGGTGACTCACCCAGAAGACGGCCGTTGAGACCACCAGGATGACAAGAAAGAAAATGGCCCATGCATCGACCTTGCTGTCGCTTTTACGCACTTTGACTGGAGTACTCATCGCATCGCCTTTTTTCGGTTTTATGGGTGAATGCTTGAAGACTTGGGCTCAGTTAAGTTCAGTAATGCCCTTCCCACAAGTAAGGCATTGAGAATCAGACTCTTATAGTCGTTTTGGTTCTTTGCATATGCTTAAACATCACTTTTGCGCATAACTACAAGCTGGTATCGTGCCTTGCTCCTTGGGGAGTGCGCGGCCGTGCGCGCAGATAAGCTGTTAGCAGCCTGAGAACAGGACCTATATGTACGTATATGACGAGTACGATCAGCGGATCATCGAGGACCGCGTCAAGCAGTTCCGGGATCAGACCCGACGCTATCTGGCAGGTGAGCTGAGCGAAGAAGAGTTCCGCCCCCTGCGCCTGCAAAATGGCCTTTATGTCCAGCGTTTTGCCCCGATGTTGCGGGTCGCCGTGCCCTATGGCCAGCTGACTTCGCGTCAAGCGCGAATGATGGCCAAGATTGCCCGCGACTATGACAAGGGCTATGCCCACATCAGTACCCGCCAGAACGTGCAATTCAACTGGCCGGCACTGGAAGACGTGCCGGACATTCTGCAAGAACTGGCGACAGTGCAAATGCACGCCATTCAAACCAGCGGCAACTGCCTGCGCAACGTCACCACCGACCAGTTTGCCGGTGTGGCTGCCGATGAACTGATCGATTCGCGCCCTTGGTGCGAGATCGTTCGTCAATGGACCACGTTCCACCCGGAATTCGCTTACCTGCCGCGCAAATTCAAAATCGCCATCAATGGTTCGGCCTCTGACCGTGCCGCCATTGAAGTCCACGATATCGGCCTCGAGCCGGTGTTCAACGACGCCGGTGAACTGGGCTTCCGCGTGCTGGTGGGCGGCGGTCTGGGCCGTACTCCGGTGATCGGCGCCTTCATCAATGAATTCCTGCCGTGGCAAGACTTGCTGAGCTACCTCGAAGCCATCCTGCGGGTTTACAACCGCTACGGCCGTCGTGACAACAAGTACAAGGCCCGGATCAAGATCCTGGTCAAAGCCCTGACCCCGGAAGTGTTCGCCGAACGCGTTGAAGCCGAGATGGTTCACCTGCGCGGAGGTTCCAATACCCTGACCGAGGCTGAAGTCCAGCGCATCGCCAGGCACTTCGTCGACCCTGACTACAAAGTACTGCCCGACTTCAGCGCCGAACTGGCTGAACTCGACCAGCAGCACCCGGGTTTCGCCCGCTGGCGTACCCGCAACACCCTGGCCCACAAGAAGCCGGGCTATGTCGCCGTTACCCTGTCGCTCAAGCCTACTGGC
Source organism: Pseudomonas paraversuta (assembly GCF_904067025.1). Classification (NCBI taxonomy): domain Bacteria; kingdom Pseudomonadati; phylum Pseudomonadota; class Gammaproteobacteria; order Pseudomonadales; family Pseudomonadaceae; genus Pseudomonas; species Pseudomonas paraversuta. Next base: position 2,382,702 of record NZ_CAJFDA010000001.1, on the reverse strand, counting down.
GTAGCGCCGGGCGACGTGACGGACAAGCAGTGGGATGGCATCGCCGACATGGCTGATCGCTACAGCTTCGGTCAACTGCGTACTTCCCACGAACAGAACATCATCCTGGCCGACGTCGAAGAAAACCAGTTGTTCGCCATGTGGGGCGAGCTGCGTGAACAAGGCTTCGCCACCCCTAACATTGGCTTGCTGACCGACATGATCTGCTGCCCGGGCGGCGACTTCTGCTCCCTGGCCAACGCCAAGTCGATCCCGATTGCCGAATCGATCCAGCGTCGCTTTGACAACCTGGATTACCTGTTCGACATCGGCGAGCTTGACCTCAACATCTCCGGTTGCATGAACGCCTGTGGTCACCACCACGTCGGTCACATCGGGATTCTGGGCGTCGACAAAAAAGGCGCCGAGTTCTACCAGGTCTCCCTGGGTGGCAGCGCCAGCCGCGATGCCAGCCTGGGCAAGATTCTCGGCCCCTCGTTCGCCCAGGACGCCATGCCGGACGTGATCGAAAAGCTGATCGATGTGTACGTTGAAAGACGTACCGAAGATGAGCGCTTCATCGACACCTACCAACGTATCGGCATCGACCCTTTCAAGGAGCGCGTCTATGCAGCGAATAATTAAAAACAACGAAGTGATCGACGAAACCTGGCACTTGCTGCCAAAGGACGTCAGCTTTGATGACATCTCCAACTGCGACGACCTGATCGTGCCGCTGGCGCTGTGGCGCGAACATGGCCCGGCACTCAAGGCCCGTGATGGCGGCCTGGGTGTGTGGCTGGACAGCGATGAGGAAGCCGAGGAACTGGGCGATGACGCGGCGAATTTCCAGGTCATTGCCCTGAACTTCCCCGCTTTCACCGATGGTCGCAGCTATTCCAACGCCCGCTTGCTGCGTGACCGTTATGGTTACAAAGGCGAATTGCGCGCGATTGGCGATGTTCTGCGCGACCAGCTGTTTTACCTGCACCGCTGTGGCTTCGATGCATTTGCCATCCGTGCCGACAAAGACCCCTATGAAGCACTGCAGGGCCTGAAAGATTTTTCAGTCACCTATCAGTCTTCTACAGATGAACCGATGCCGCTGTTCCGACGTCGTTAATCATCTGAGGAACCCGTGTCACATGGCATGCCTGTGACACGGGCCACTCCTGAGCCCTTGCGTGGCTCAAAGAGTGCCCAAAGACAGCAGCTTTACCAGAAACGCTGCTGCGTCAAACGGCTCCACAGAGAGTCAACCACCCGCTCTGCCGAACTGCTGGCCGCCAGGCCAACGCGCTCCTGCAAGCTTTTACGCTGTGCATAGTGCAAGTGGTAAAGATGAGCGTCCCTGGCACGCTCCGACAAATATTCGTCGCTGGTTTTAAGTTCATCCACCAGCAGCTTGTCGACTGCAGCAACCCCCAGCCAGACTTCACCGGTGGCCACTTCATCGATCGCCAGCTGCGGGCGGTACTTGGCGACAAAGTTCTTGAACAGCTGATGGGTGATGTCCAGATCCTGCTGGAACTTCTCCCGGCCCTTTTCAGTGTTTTCGCCAAACACGGTCAGGGTGCGTTTGTACTCGCCGGCGGTCAGCACTTCGTAATCGATGTCGTGCTTTTTCAGCAGGCGATTGACGTTGGGCAACTGCGCCACAACCCCGATCGAACCCAAAATCGCAAAGGGCGCGCTGATAATTTTCTGACCGATACACGCCATCATATAGCCGCCGCTTGCCGCGACCTTGTCGATACAGATGGTCAGCGGAATCCCCGCCTGACGAATACGCGCCAGTTGCGACGACGCTAGGCCGTAGCTGTGAACCATGCCACCACCACTTTCCAGACGCAGTACCACCTCATCGGCAGGGGTAGCCAGGGCCAGCAGAGCAGTGATTTCATGACGCAGGCTTTCAGTGGCCGATGCCTTGATATCGCCGTCGAAATCCAGCACGAACACCCGAGGTTTTTCTTCAGGCTGCTTTTTCAACTTCTTGTCGGTTTTAGCCTGCTGTTTACGCAGCGACTTGAGCTGATCCTTGGGCAACAACGACTGCTCCAGCGTGTCCCGCAGTCCTTTATAAAACTCGTTCATCTTGTTGACCTGCAACTGCCCTGCAGAGCGGCGGCGACCTTTGCCGCGCAATGCCGCAATCACCACCAGCACTACCACAATGGCAATCACCAGGGTCACGGTCTTGGCCAGAAAACTGGCGTAATCGGCAAAAAATTCCACAGACTCTCCTTAATTAGCATGCGACCCTCGGGTCAGGGCCGCGTAATGCCCCCAGCATACCGGCGTGACCCTCGCCCTGCCAGCCGCGATACAGCCTTGTCGGCAGGCCCATACAGGCGATTCAAACGAGCGTATGTTTTTTCATTGACAGGTTCCTGCCTTCCTCCTAACCTCGCCAGACTTTCAACCGAGCGGGATGACGCGAAAGTGGGCAGCATCTACTTGATAAGACATGGCCAGGCCTCGTTTGGCGCCGACGACTACGACATGCTGTCGTCCCTGGGTGTGCGCCAGGCAGAGATCGTGGGCCAGCATCTGGTTGATCTGGATCTGCGCTTTGATCGCTGCATCTCCGGCGACCTGCTGCGCCAGCAAGACACCGCTCGCCATGCACTGGCACAGTTCACGGCTGCCGGGTTGCCCGTTCCCGCCCATGACATTGACTCTGCCTTCAACGAATTTGATGCTTTCGCCGTGCTCGGTGCCTTGCTTCCTGGCCTGTTGCCAGACGAACCTGACGCCATAACAGCCATGAACAATGCCGCCCACAACCCGGCAGAGTTCCAGCGTATCTTTGAACTGATCATCGCGCGCTGGCTCAGCGGTACCTACGACACTCCCGGGCTGGAAACCTGGCTGGGCTTCGTTGAACGGGTTCAGGCAGGCCTGAACCGGATTCTCGACCTGGCCCGCAACGACCAGAGCATCGCCGTGTTCACCTCCGGCGGCACCATCACTGCCTTGCTGCACATACTGACCCAGATTCCGGCCAGCGACGCCTTCAAGCTGACCTGGCAAATTGCTAACACCTCGCTCAGCCAGCTCAAGTTCCATGGCCGCGAGGTCATTCTGGCTTCCTTCAACAGCCAGGTGCATCTGCAACTGTTGAAGACGCCGTCACTCATCACCTATCGTTGAGCGTCGGCAACCGCGACCTGAGGGTCGCAGTAACCCAACCTAAAAGGATCGAACCATGACTTCTGTAGCTGATGCCGTTCAAGCAATGAAAGCCAAATTCAACCCAGCCGCTGCTGCCGGCCTGGACCTGGTATTCGGTTTTCGCATTGATGACACCAAAAACTTCTCGCTGATCATTAAAGACAGCACTTGCGAACTCCAGGAAGGCGAGAACCCGGACGCACAGGTAACGCTGGTCATGGACGGCGAAACCCTGGAAGGCATCGTCAGCGGCGAAACCGATGGCATGCAGGCGTTCATGGGCGGCAAACTGCGCGCTGAAGGCGACATGATGCTGGCCATGAAGCTGAGCGAACTGTTCCCTTCGTAAGCCACACGCAACACCGAAAAACCGAAGACCACGCGCTTCGGTTTTTTTTCGCCTGTGCTTCACTCAACGCTTATCCATCACGCTGATCGCTCACTAACACCCGCACCTATTAAGGCCATCCCCGCCTTGTCCCGGGCCCAGGCGCCCATTAGATTAGCGAATGTTGCCCAGCCACAAATATAAGCAGAAGAGATAAACATGGCGCTTACCGACTCGTCGACCCGCATCCGCGCGGGTGAAGAACTCGACATCAGCCGCATCGATCCTTACCTCAAGGCTCATGTCCCCGGGCTTGCGGGGCACCCCGTGGTCAGCCAGTTCCCGGGCGGCGCGTCCAACCTCACCTATTTGATTGAATACCCCGACCGGGAGCTGGTACTGCGCCGCCCGCCCTTTGGCCACAAAGCCAAATCAGCCCACGACATGGGCCGCGAGTTCCGCATTCTCAATCAGCTCAAGGACGCCTTTGCTTACTGCCCCAAAGCCTATGCCCACTGCACCGACCAAAGCCTGATCGGCTCGGAGTTCTACGTGATGGAGCGGGTCAAGGGCATCATCCTGCGCTCGGACATACCCGAAGAACTGGGGCTGACTGCTGCCGCCACACAAACCCTGTGCCACAGCTTTATCGACAAGCTGGTGCAACTGCATCAGGTCGACTACAACGCCTGCGGGCTGGGCGACCTGGGCAAGCCCCAAGGCTATGTGCAACGCCAGATCAGCGGCTGGAGTGAACGTTACGAAAAGGCCCTGACCCCGGATGCCCCGCGCTGGGAAGCAGTAAAACAGTGGCTGCAGAACAAAATGCCGGCTGACCACCCGACCCCGGCCATCGTGCATAACGACTACCGCTTCGACAATGTGATCCTCGCCCCCTCCAACCCGATGCAAATCATCGGCGTCCTGGACTGGGAACTGACCACCCTCGGTGACCCCCTGATGGATCTGGGCAACACCCTGGCCTACTGGATTGAAGCCAATGACCCGGCACCGGTACAACTGATGCGGCGCCAGCCCAGCAACGCTCCGGGCATGTTGACCCGCCGCCAATTCGTCGATTACTACGCCGAGCGTTCGGGCATTCAGATAGACAATTACGATTTTTACTACGCCTACGGACTGTTCCGTCTGGCGGGTATTGTCCAGCAGATCTATTACCGCTATTACCACGGCCAGACGCAGGACAAGCGCTTCGCATCCTTTGTGCAGATGAATGCGCTGCTCGAGCAGATGAGCCTCAAGCTCATTCGCACATCCAGCCTCTAAACCCGCGACAACCAGGGAATCAACATGTCCAGGACTCAACTGTTCAACCTTGATGGAAAAATTGCCTTTGTTTCCGGTGCCAGTCGCGGCATTGGTGAAGCCATCGCCAGGCTGCTGGCCCAACAGGGCGCCCATGTAATTGTGTCCAGCCGCAGGCTTGAAGGCTGCCAGCCGGTGGTTGACGGGATCATCGCCGAAGGCGGCAAGGCCACTGCCATCGCCTGTCATATCGGCGAAATGGAGCAGATCACCCGGACTTTTGCCCACATTCGCGAAGAATTTGGCCACATCGATATCCTGGTCAACAACGCGGCGACCAACCCGCAGTTCTGCAACGTCCTGGACACGGACCTGAGTGCGTTCCAGAAAACCGTGGACGTGAACATTCGCGGTTACTTCTTCATGTCGGTAGAAGCCGGCAAACTGATGCGCGACCACGGCGGCGGCAGCATCATCAACGTGGCTTCGATCAACGGCGTATCGCCCGGCGTGTTCCAGGGGGTCTACTCGATGACCAAGGCCGCGGTGATCAACATGACCAAGGTATTTGCCAAGGAGTGTGCCGAGTACGGGATACGCTGCAACGCCCTGCTCCCGGGCCTGACCGACACCAAATTTGCATCGGCGCTGGTCAGCAACGACGCCATCCTCAAGACCGCACTGCAACAGATCCCGTTGAAACGCGTGGCCCGGCCCGAAGAAATGGCCGGTGCAGTGCTGTATTTGGCCAGCGACGCCTCGACCTACACCACTGGCGTTTCGTTAAACGTCGACGGTGGATACCTCTCATAACCCAGACCAAAGCCCAGCCCCCCCTGTAGGAGCGAGCTCGTCTCGCGAGCTGTTGGCGGTTTTAAAAAGCTCGCTCCTACAGAACCTGGCTCACAGACCAATAAGTTAATTCCAATAGTTGATATTTCGGAATATTTATTCCATTAATAGCCCTCCCTGAAAATAACAATTCAAAGGATCCAGGCTATGCGTGCACTTGGTATTGGTTTGATCGGCACCGGATTCATGGGCCGAGCCCATGCGCTGGCGTTTCGTAATGTCAGTTCTGCGTTTGAACTGCCGGTGCACTTGCACCTTGCAGCACTGGCTGATGCCGACGTCGAGCGCGCGCAGCACTGTGCAAACGCCTGGGGCTTTGCCCGCGCCCATGGCGACTGGCAACAGCTGATCAGCGACCCGGCAGTGGATGTGGTCGCCATTACCACCCCCAACCACTTGCACTTCCCCATGGCCATGGCCGCCATCGCAGCGGGTAAAGCGGTGTATTGCGAAAAACCCCTGGCCGTCAGCCTGCAACAGGCCGAGCAAATGCATCTCGCTGCCAGGGTCGCCGGCGTGGTCACGCGGGTGGGTTACAACTATCAACACAACCCGATGCTGGTGTTGGCCAAACAGATGATTGAGCGTGGTGACCTGGGACGCATCATCAGTTTCCAGGGCGAGTTCAGCGAGGACTTCATGGCCGATCCGGCGCTGCCCTGGTCATGGCGCTGCGAACCCGGGCATGCCGGCGGTGCCTTGGCCGATCTGGGCAGCCATCTGCTGGCCATGGCGCGCTATCTGGTGGGGGATGTCCAAGCCGTGTGCGCCGACAGCCAGACCGTTCACCCGCAACGCCCGGCCAGCCGCAACAGCAGCGAACTGCGCGACATCCTGATCGACGACCAGACCCACGCCCTGGTGCGTTTCAGCAATGGCGCCCGGGGCACCCTGAGCAGCAGCTGGCTCAAGCACGGTTATAAAAACCACCTCAGCTTCGAGATCAGCGGTACCGGCGGCACCCTTAAATTCGATCAGGAGCGGCTGAATGAACTGCACCTGTGCAAAGCCGGCCAGGCCGGCTTCGAACGCCTGCTGGCGGGCCCGGAACTACCCGGCTACGCCGCGTTCAGCCCTGCGGGCGGGCATCAGCTGGGGTACAACGAACTGAAAACCCTGGAGGTACACGGGCTGATCCAGGCCTGCGCCGGCAACCCTGCGCCGGGCCCCGACTTCGAAGAAGCCTGGCAGGTAGAACGTCTGGCTGCGGCCATTCGCGAAGCCGCCGAACAACAGCGCTGGATAATCCTCTGACCCCCCCATACCTGTAGGAGCGAGCTTGCTCGCGAGCTCTTTCAACCGCCAACAGCTCGCGAGACAAGCTCGCTCCTACACAGTTCTATGCAATCGGCCCAAACACCGCTCTGCCTCGAGCACCATCTCCTGAATCAGCTCCTCGCAACTTTTCAGCTCGCTGATCGCTGCTGCAACTTGCCCGCTGGGCAAAATCCCTTCATCCGGAATGCCGTCCACCATGGAGCGCTGCAGCAGCACCGGCTGGTTGGCCGCCATTACGGTTTGCGACAAGGCACCCGGGTCTTCCTTCACCGACTGGGCGAACACACTGAACATATGCCCCAGGCTCATGCCGGTCTGTTGCTTCCACTGCCAGGCACTGCCCAGGGCAATGCGCAAGCGGCCAAAGGCACCGGCCTTTTCCAGACGATTGATAAAGGCATTTTCGATCATCCGGTGGCGCATCCCGTCCACCGCCAGGGTCACGCGAATCTGCTGCGGATCTTTGACTTTCACATAGCGTTCCAGGGTCGCCAAAGGGGTGGGCGATTCCCGGGTCATCAAAAACCGCGTGCCCATGGCAATCCCGGCCGCCCCGCTGGCCAATGCTCCGGCCAGACCGCGACCGGTGGAATAGCCACCGGCGGCAATCACCGGGACCTGTACCGCATCCAGCACCTGGGGCAGCAAAATGGTGCTCGGCACCCCGCCGGTATGCCCGCCGCCTTCACCACCCTGTACCGTGACCATGTCAGCACCCAGCTCCACCGCCTTGAGCGCATGCTTGAGTGCGCCCACCGTGGGTATACACAGCACCCCGGCCCGCTTGAAGCGCTCGATGGTCTGGCGATCCGGCCCGCGACCATAACTGACGGCACGCAAGCGGTACTCGATCGCCAGGTCCACGCACTGCCCAGCGTTCTCCTGGAACATATGAAAGTTGAGGCCGAAATTACTGCCGCCGGTGGCCTCGATCACCCGCTGGATTTCAGCTTCAAGCTGGTCCGCGGCGATGGTTGCCCCGGCAAGAAATCCGAACGCCCCGGCCCTAGTGCTGGCAATCACCAGATTGGCATCCGCCACCCAGCCCATCGCGGTCTGCACTATGGGGTAACGACAGCCCAATGCATCGGTCAGCGCCGTTTGCAGATAGCCACTCATCCACGCTCTCCCGCAGCCGTCTTGTTTGCCTGAATCATGGCCTTGGCGTCATAACCACCGAGCTTGTCGCCCGACAGCAGTTCGTTATGACTATGGGCGAAGTGATGCCAGGCAAACACCGCGTCCATGGCTGTGCGCTTACCCTGCAAATCTTCAACGTGATTGATCGCCTGCTTGGTCAGCGCCAGCCCCATGCGCGGCTGTTTGGCAATGGCCGCTGCCAGCGCATAAGTACCGCCCTCCAGTTCTTCGCGACTGAACAGGCGATTGACCATGCCCATCTGATAGGCGCGTTCGGCACTCATACGGTCGCCGGTGAACAGAAATTCCTTGGCAATGCGCGGGTTCAATTCGTAAGGGTGGGCAAAGTACTCCACCCCCGGAATGCCCATGCGCACCACCGGGTCCTGGAAAAACGCATCATCACTGGCCACGATCAAGTCACACACCCAGGCCAGCATCAGCCCGCCGGCAATGCACGCGCCCTGCACCATCGCGATGGTCGGCTTGGGCAGCTCGCGCCAGCGCCGGCACATGCCCAGATACACCTCCTGCTCCCGGGCATACAGATATTCGCCGCCAGGCTTGTTGGTGTGATCCCACCACAGGTGCGCACGCTCAAACGACTTGTTGATGTCGCGCCCGGGGGTGCCAATGTCATGCCCGGCCGAGAAATGCTTGCCGTTAGCGCGCAACACTATGACTTTCACCAGGTCATCATTCACCGCCCGGCGAAACGCATCGTCCAGGGCATAGGTCATCTGCGAGTTTTGCGCGTTGTTCACTGTCGGCCGATTCAGGGTCAGGGTGGCAATCCCGTCCGCCACCCCGTACAGCACCGGTTCTTCGGTTTCATACACAGCGGTATCAGCCCGCTGCACAAATTCGCTGTCGCTGTTCATCTGGATTCCTTGCCTTCAGGCCTGGCGAATGCCGGGTGGATTGCCCTTCAGCGCGGCTGCGCGATAGTCATGCGGGTCCAGACGACGGATCAGCTCCATTTGCTGCGCAGTAGGCGCCACGGTCTGCTTGATATCGGCTGCCTTGAGCAGCGGGAAGCCGGTATTGTCCTGCACCTGTTCAAAGCTCACACCCGGGTGCAGCGAGCGCACCTGAACCGCGCGGTCCGGGCCGCCGAAGTCCATCACACACAGATCGGTGACGATCAGGCGGATATCCATCAGGTCGCGGCGCATGCCTTCTTCCCAACGCTCTGGCTTGAACCCGACACCTGAAACCATGTCCACTTCACCGGACACAAATGCCCGGGTGTTATGGCTCGGCACAAAGAACGAGTTGATATGGTTGATGCTGTTGCCCGGCAAACCGCGCACCCCCAGCATTGCCACCTTGGGCTTGTGATAGTCGCCAATGCACGACAGATTGGTCTGGCCCCAGCGGTCGATCTGGGTCGGGCCGATCATCGCGTGACGACGGCCGCCCCACACGCACTCAAACACCCGTTCAAACGACAGGTAACCCGAGTAACGCGGCTCATAGTCTCCGCGCGGCCCCAAAGGAATCGGCTCTTCCACCAGAAAGGCCTCGCTGTCGGTCATCAACAGTTCCGGGCTGTGGCTCAATTTGGCCAGGCTCGCGCCCAGGCGCGGGATCACCCCCAGGCCGGAAGCAATCACTTCGCCGTTATCGCGCCAGGCTTCGCAAGCAGCCACGATCAACAGTTCGGCCAGGGTAAATTCGCAAGTCGCAGTCATGTCCATACTCCTCAAAACACTGGCAGCGGCAAAGCGCCCAGCCGGTCGGCACCGCCATTGCTGGCCTGGTAGGCTGATTCGCCCGGTGTCACAAACTCTGCTACATAGCCTTGCCAGCCGTCGGCTTCGCCGGCACTGGCGCTATAACGCTTGAGATGGCTCATGTCCCAGCCGTAATCGGACGGGCACGAGGTCGGGTGCGCACCAAAGGGGGCGTGCACCACGCCACTGACCAGATAGCGCTCAAAGGTATTGAAGCGGGCCTGGGCGGCATCCAGGCTCAGGCGCTCTTCGATCCGTTCGCAGGACACAAAGCACTGCTTGGCCGCACGGGCGAACAGATGATCAAAATACGGATCGGGACCGGTGATCAGGGTGTTACCCAGGCGGTCAGCGACGTTGACATGCAAAAAGGCCATATCCAGGTTCAGCGCAGGCATCGCCAGCAACACTTCACCGTCGTCATAGGGCGACTGCACCTGCTTGATGTCCGGGTTCAGACGGCTGACATCGGTTGCCAGACCGCAGCGGGTCGGCAAAAACGGCAACCGCATACCGGCGGCGCGCAGGCCCCATTGCAACATGCCCTCATCCAGCTCCATCAATTCCAGCTCACCGGCCTCCCGCGCCTTGCGAAAGTAGGCTTCCAGCGGGATCGCATCGAGGGTGGCAAAACCGAACACCAGTTTCTTGACCTTGCCGGCCGCGCAAAGCATGCCGACTTCAGGGCCGCCATACGCCACCACGGTCAGGTCCTTGACCTCCGAGCGCAGGATCTCGCGCACGATCGCCATCGGCTTGCGCCGTGGCCCCCAGCCGCCAAAACCTATGGTCATGCCGTCACGCAATTGGCCGACCACGTCTGCCGCTGTCATTTGCTTGTTCATGGGTTACTCCTTTACCGGTCTGTTACTGCTGGCCGACTGAAAAATCGTGGCCCCACAGGCTGACCCGGGTGAATTCAAAAGCGCTGTGGTCTTGCCAATCCACCAGCAAGCCGCCATAGCCATACTCCAGGTCAAAGCCCGAAGGGGTTTTCATATAGAAAGAGGTCATCTGGTCGTTCAGGTGCTGGCCCAAAGTGGCCGACAACGGCACGTTATGCGCCAGGCGCCGGTCATGGGCGCGGCCCACTTCGGTCATCGTTTCGACCTCGACCATCACATGCACGCAGCCGGACGGCACCGGGTACTCGGCCAGGGCCAGACTGTGGTGACGGCTGTTTTTGCAATGCAGGAAGTGAATGCGGATCGGTGCGGCCGACGGGTCGGGCCGGAAATTGAATATGTCCGACAACTCGAAGCCCAGTACATCCTTGGCAAAGGCCAGGGTGGCATCGAAGTTGGGAGCGGGCAGAACGGTGTGCCCCAGGCCCATCTCACCGGTGATGAACCCCGGAACACCTTGCGGCGAAACAAAGGGCTGGCAATCGGAGCGATGGCCCCAGCTCAGTTCATGGCGGTTGCCCGAAGGATCGGTGACGTGCAGCAACGCCTGTACACCGCGCTGATCGCATTGCTCGGGAGTACCCGGGCGCCAGCTGACATCGGCCTGATCCAGGGTTTCGATGGCGGCATTGAACGCCTTCTCACTGGCCAGCTCCCAGCCCGATGCCAGATAGCGTGACTCACCGCCAGGCACGATCAACATCCGGAACGGGCGTTGGTCCATCTTCACATACAACCCCCCGGCGGGTGCCGCAGTGACCATCATCCCGAGTACATCTTCGGCATAACGCTGCCACTGCACCGGGTCGGCGGACTCTGCAACGAAGTAGCTCAAACCACGAATGTCGATCATGTGCCTGCTCCTCAATGCCTGTATTTATTGGCTTGGGGCAGTATGGGAAGGAAGGTTGCCGGGCTCATCGTCCGTTGAGACTAAAGCCCTTGAGGACACTGAATAACCTCAACGCTTCATACCTCATAACTGCAGGAGCGAGCTTCTGTAGGAGCGAGCTTGCCTCGCGAGCTTTTCTACCGCTAACAGCTCGCGAGGCAAGCTCGCTCCTACAGATGACAGGTCACAGGTCACAGGTCACAGGTCACGCGAGGATTACATATAGAGAATCACCAGCTCATTGATCACTGAAGGCCGCTCGCTGCCCAGCACGTGGATGTTGAGCTCCAGGGTCAGCTGGGTACCGCTTTTAACCCGTTCCACGCGCTTTACCCGGGCCCGCGAATGGATGGTCGAACCGGCCGGTACCGGCGCCGGAAAGCGCAAACGGTCCGAACCGTAATTGACCATATTGCTGAAACCGGTGATCTCGTAATCCAGGTTCAACTGCATGCGCGACTGCAGGATCTGCACCAGCGCACCATGGGCAATGGTGCCGCCAAAGGGGCTTTGTTTACGGGCCCGTTCCGGATCGGTGTGAATCCAGTAGTCATCCCCCGACAACGCCGCAAAAGCGTCGATCAGGCCCTGATCAACCACAATCCGGTTGCTCCAGGGGCTGAACGTGTCGCTGACCAGCGACTGCAACGCGGCCTCGTCATCCAGTGCAATCTGACGTACCCGGGGCGCAGCAACCGCCGGCTGCTCCACTGCTGCCGGCAAGCTCTTCAAAGCCTGCGGGTCCTTGTCCATCCCGGTAAAACGCAACAGCCGCGTACCCTTTGCGTCCACCTCGGCAAACACCGGCTGCAGGCGCATCCCGACCTTGACCTCGGACTCGTCCAGGCCCACCAGATTGCTGTTGATCCGTACCCCTTGATCCAGCTCGATCACCGCCAGCATCTGCGGCATTTCATCGGCAAAATCCGGCATGGTGGCAATCCGGGTCACAGTGAAGCTGTACAAGCTCGCCCCGCCGCTGACTTCACGCCAGGCAAGCTCGTGGGCCAGGCAGCCAGGGCAATGCCGACGCGGGTAAAACACCCAGTGACTGCATTGATTGCACTGCTGGATCAGCAGGCGCTCGGCCTTCAGGCCTTCCCAGAACGGTGCAGAAATCTCGGTCGGGACCGGCATTGGTTTGTTGTTCGACATCGGATTCATGCTCCCTGAAGTATCAATGCGCCCTGCTCACTCATCACCCCACCGGTGCCTGAGACATACACCGTGTCGCACTGCGCAAGCTGACGCTCGCCCGCCTCGCCGGCGATCTGGGTTACTGCCTCGATCACCTGCGACATGCCGCCGGCGGAACCGGCCTGGCCAAAGCTGAGCTGGCCGCCATGGGTGTTCATCGGGAAATCGCCACGCCAGGTCAGGTCGTGTTCACGGACAAAACTCATGCCTTCACCCTTGGCGCAGAAGCCTGCGTCTTCCAGGGTCAGCAAGGCAGTAATGGTGTAGCAATCGTAGATTTGTGCAGCATCCACATCCCCGGGCTTGAGCCCGGCCATGTCGAAGGCCCGGCGCGAAGCAGGACCAATCGGGGTTTGCACCATGTCGGCGGCATAGGACGGCGACTTGAACGCCAGATGCTCACCGAAACCGGTGATATACGACGGCCGCTTGCGGGCACGGGCAGCCACTTCCTTCGAAGCAATAATCAGCGCTGCACCGCCGGCCACCGGCATCACGATCTCCAGTACATGCAACGGATCGGCAACTTTCTTGCTCGCCAGCACTTGCTCGATGGTCAACGGCTGGCCGTAAAACATCGCTTGGGGGTTGTACTGCGCGTTAGTGCGCTGATCCACAGCGATTTTTGCCAGTGCCCGCGGGTCATAGCCATATTGCGCAGCGTAACGCTGGGCAATCATGGCGTAGCCGGTGTTCTGGCCCATGTGGCCGTAGGGCAAATCGAATTCGGCTTCGGGTGCCCCGAAGGCGGTGCTGTGGCCACCGAAGCGCATGGCACGGGCCATCCAGCTCGGGTCTTCGTCCGGCCCCAGCGGCGCCATGCGTGCAGGCAATACGCAGAGCACCGCCTGGCACAGACCCAGCTCGATGGCTGCCGCCGCGCGCCAGACCATGCCCACCGAGGTACAGCCGCCAAGGTCGACCACTTCGGCAAAGTTCAGGCGCAAGCCCAGGTATTCGGCGGCCATGGCAGGCACGAACACCGAAGCTTCATGAAACTGCGGGCCGTTGATTACCAGCCCGTCCAGGTCCGAGGCTTGCAAACCGGCATCGCGCAAAGCTTGCGCGGCCAGATCTGCAACCTGCTCCAGATGGAACATGCGCGGCGCAGTTGCGTATTTTTCCGGTTTGTACTGAGCGCTGCCGACAATGGCCGCGTGACCTTTAAGACCCATAGGTTCCTCTCTTTTATCGGTTCACATTTGCCCCGTTGGGGGAGCCGGCTTGCCAGCGATGCAGACCCTGCGCCCTGCCATACATGCTGCAGCGATCCAATCGCGGGCTAGCCCGCTCCCACAGGGGCATACCTTGATTAGAACGTGTACTTCATCGAGAACGTGGCGTAGTCACGGTCTGCCAGCGGACGGTAGATCGGGTCCGGCGAGCCCAGGTACGCGATGTACTTGAACGACATTTCCAGGTTGCTCAGGTACTTGAACGTAGTGCCCGCACTCAGACGGCGGTCACCGGCCACCCCGGCGATGGTCCCGGACATCGGTGCAGCACCGCTGAACACGTTGGAGAAGGTAAACGGCACCTCAAGGTCCCAGCCCTGAAACACACCCGGGTAACTGAACGATGCACCCACGGTATAAGCGCTTGAAGAACGGGTTCTCCAGGCCGAGGAGGTTTTGTAGGTGTAATCATTGGACGGCTGAATCGCCCCTGCATACGGAGGAGCAACAGGCAGGCCCAACAGATTCGGCGCACCTGACACATCGTCCACATCATCCACGCGTACGGTGACGATCTCACCGGTCAGCGTGGTCTGGCTGGCCCATGGCCTGTCACCCAGGATTCGCATGGCCGAGAGCTGCAACTGCTGGCCTTTGCCGCGGGTCGGCACCGGACCCAGACCGGTATTGACCATCACCGGGGCTCCGTCGCGGTAAGACCATTCAGCCCCCAGCTGGTATTCACCCAACTTGGTGGCGGCACTGATACCGGTCAGCTTGATATCTTCGAAATACTCAACCTTGTAGCCGTTGGTGGTGTAGGCATACTGCCCATTGCCCAGGGCCAGGGGTTGATAGCCAACCAGCGCTGTGGCCGGGTTTTTATCGTGGTACACCACATGGAACAGCGACAGTTCCAGGTCGGTAGTCGGGCGGTAGCGGATTTGCGCACCCCACTGGCCGCTGTCACGGGGTTCGTCGGTGCCCATGTAATTGATCCGCGAGCCGTTGGCCCCGAGAATGAATTCGCGTCCAGGGCCGATCACGTCAGAGGTCGACAGATAGCTGCCCACTGGCGGCAGCTCGGTACCCTTCCACTCGTACTGCACGTAGCCGCCCAGGGTAATTTCCGGGTTGATCCGGTAAGACGCCGAGAACTGGCCCACCGGCAACAGCACTTCCTTGACCTCAACCCCGGGCTGCGCAGCCTTGACCGCATCGGACGGGTTCTGTACCCCGTTCACGCCCGGGTAGTAAAGGCTTTCGCCCCAGGACTCGATATGCCGACCGGCCTTGACGTCGAGCATGGTGTCATTGTCAAAGCGCCAGCCGCCAAACACATAGGCGTCGAGCAAGCGGGTGCGGCCACCGCTGTAATACTTGGTGTCGCTGGTGAACTCATCGTTGCTCCCGGTCTTGTTGACCGTCGACGGCGAGTTGTTGTCGTTTGAGCGGTGGTATACATCGTCATAGAAGGTACTGGCACGGACCACAGCGCCGTAGTTGTCCTTGCGCAAAATCATTTCGCCCAGGGCACCCACGCGGTTGGTGGTGAGACTGTGCTGATCGAAGTTGCGGTTCGGATCATCGACGTTGATGCCCATCAACCTGTTACTGGGGTCACCCAGGCGCATACCGATGCCGTAACTGGTGGTCACCGACCAATCGATGGTGGTGCCGTCATCAAACTCAATAGTGTCCCCCGCCCACACCGGGCTGGTTACCAGCGCAACGGCGACTGCCAGGCCCGTGACCTGAAAGTTGTGCCCAAGACATTTATTGTTGTTTTTATTGATCACTCTGCCTCTCCTGATTAGCGACCCTCTGGCCGCCTCGATGGGTTCAAGCGTCATTGCGTTCTGCAGCGCATATACCCTGCTCATGACAACTGAAGCGGGTCGAACTTCACGACTCCTGTCCCGGCCTGCGAATAGCGATGCAGCCCTCCCTGAACCTCACGAACGAGCGCCCCCTCGGCCATGAGGTAATTGGCGTGAGCCAACGTTTCCCCAACCGCCATCAGCTCGTCAAAACGACCTGACAGTTTTTTAAACAACACCGCCATCATCTCCAGCGCCGTGAGCGGTTGCGCACAGGCCTGGTGCAGTTGCTGCAAATGGTTCAGATGGTGGTCACGCAACTGGTCCAGGCGCAGATGCAAATTGCAGAACGGCCGTTCATGGGCCGGCAGCACCAACACGCTGTCGGGAATGCCCCGTAGCCGCTCGATGGATGCCAGCCAGTCGCGCAATGGATTGGCCTCGGGCTCCGTGACGTAGACGGCGATGGTTGAAGTGATGCGCGGCAACACTTGATCGCCAGAAATCAGCAAGCCGTCATCAGCGGCATACAGACATGCATGCTCCGGTGAATGACCATTGCCCATCACCACCAGCCAGCGCCTGCCGCCAATCGTCAGCTCGCTGCCATGCTGCAACCGGATAAACCCGGCCACCAACTGCGGCCGAAAATGCTCACCCTGGATCAGCGGCAACAAGGCTGCCGTGCGCTCGGGACTGAAACCGGCTTTCTGATAAAAATCGACAAAAGCCCAATCAGGTGTCTTCGCCATCGGCGGGCCATGGTGCAGAGCTTCAAACTCACCATGGGTCATCAGCACCGGACACCGAAAACGCTCGGCCAGCCACCCCACCACACCGGTGTGATCGCTGTGAAAATGGGTACAGATCACCGCTTTGAGCGCCAGGCCCTGGAACACGTCGACAAATACCTGCTCCCATACCTCACGACACTGATCACTGTTGAGGCCCGTATCCACCGCCACCCAGCCGTCGCCATGGCGCAGCAGGTACAGGTTGATATGGTCCAGGCCAAAGGGCAGCGGCATGCGCAGCCACAACACACCCTCGGCCACCTCTTGCACCTGCCCGCTGGCCGGCGCCTGAGGCCACGGGTAGCGCAGGCCGTCACGCCATTCATGGCCCCGGGCGTCGATTTCACTCATGACTGCTGCCCACAAAAGGTGCCAGCCCGGCCCGGGCCAGTACTTGCAGCGAGTACGGCTGATAGGTACGGGTGCTTTCGTCACGCACGAACAGCGGATCGGCAAACAGGCCCGGGGCGTAGCCCTGACGCTGCAAATCGACCTTGCGCAACTTGAAGGTGCTGGTCATGTCAGCCGTCGCCGAGACCCGCACAAACATCGGCGCCGCATAACGTGGCAAGCGCGCTTCGGTCAGGTCATAGAACACCTGGGGATCAAAGGTGTGGCCGGCCTGCATCAGGATCGCCGCCATGCCCGCCCGGCCTTCGTGTTCCGGCACTTGCACGCCATACACATTGATCAGTTCCAGTCCCGGCAAGTCACTGAGGGTATCGGCGACTTCCAGGGTGGAAACGTTTTCGCTTTTCCAGCGAAAGGTATCGCCGATACGGTCGACGAAATAGAAATAACCGTCGTCGTCATAGCGCAACAGATCGCCGGAACTCCAGTACGCATCTCCGGCCTGGAACACGTTGCGGCGGATCTTGCTTTCGCTGGCAGCGGCGCTGGTATAGCCCTCGAAACGCCCCCCGCCGATCTGCGGATGATTGACGATGAAACCCATCGCTTCACCCACTTCACCCGGCTGACAGAGCTGATAGAAACCCTGTTCGTCCCGTGGATGGGTGTCACTTTCAACGTCGTAGCGCACCAGCCGCAGATTGGTCCGGCTCCAGTCCGGTACCCGGCCGCACGAGCCCACATAGTTGTCGACGTTGATCAGATTCGCGTTGGCCTCAGTGGCGCCCCAGCCTTCGAACACCTGGATCGGGCCGAAGCGGTCAAGCCAGCGCTGCCACGACTCGGACGTCAGGCCGGCGCCGAGCATGTAACGCAAACTGTGCTCCCGCTCCCCGGCCACTACGGGCTGGTTGAGCAAGTAGCGGCAAATTTCACCGATGTACTGGAACACCGTGATGTTATTGCGGCGTACGTCCTGCCAGAACTCACGCACACTGAACTTGCGCCGCACCACAATGCTGGCACCGACACGCAATGCGGTAGAGGTCACCGAAGTCGCCGCAGCACCGTGGTACAGCGGCAGGCAGCAATAAAACACGTCCTGGGCAGTGGCCCCCATGGTGACTTCCATCACATCACCCGAAGACATCCAGCGCATATGGCTGTAGCGCGCAGCCTTGGGCAAACCGGTGGTGCCCGAGGTGAAAATCAGCAAAGTGGTGCTTTCAGCCGTAATGGCAGCGCGCACTTCACGGGCAAAAGCTGTGTCCGCAGCGCGGGCAATCTGCTCGCTAAAGCTCTGGTCGACACAGGCCGGCAACACGCGGTCGTGGGGGTTTTCCGGATCTTCAATCAACCACCACGGCACATCCGGCAAGCCTTCGGTGGACAACAGGTTGTCCAGGCATTCCTCACCGACCACCACGGCCTTGGCCTCAGTGGTCTGCAGTGCGTGCACCAGCGGCTTGCCATTAACCTGGGTATTGATAAACGCCACCACGGCGCCAAGCTTGACCAGGCCAAACCAGCAGAAAAAGAACTGCGGGCGGTTTTCCATGGCAATCGCGCACACATCACCGGGGCGCAGACCCTTGTCGTAAAACACCCGGGCCATGCGATTGGCCTGGGCGTCGACCTGGGCATAGCTATATACATCAGTGCCGTAGATCAAAAATGGTCGTTGGGGAAAGCTGCGGGCCTGCGCCTCAAGACGATCGGCCAGGGTGTACAGGTCCGCCGGCTTGATCTGCGCGCTGGCTGCCGAACGCAGGTCCAGCAGCTCCTGAGTCTGCTCGCGGGGCACTGGCTGTTGCCGGGGTGCCACGGGCGTGCTGAAACGCGACATATCGTTCATGGCGTCACCGTCTCGCTCTGCGGGTAATCGCTGTAGCCTTCAGGACCTGGCGAATACAGGGTTTTGCGATCGAAGCGGGCCAGAGGCAAGCCCCGGCGCAGGCGCTCCACCAGATCCGGGTTGGCAATAAAATGCCGGGCGAACGACACTGCCTCGCCCTGACCGGCCTGCAAGGCAACCTCGGCCGATGCGCCGTCAAAACCGTCGTTCAAAATAAGTCCGCTGCTGCAATGGCGCTGCGCCAGGGCGAAGGCATCCAGCTCGGCCAGGGGCGAGCGCATGATATGCACGTAGGCCAGACCCAACGGCTCGGCGGCCCGGCACAGGGCTTCGGCGGTGGCCAGCGGATCTTCGTCGCTGATGTCATTGAACGGGTTGCCCGGGCACAGGCGCAACGCCACACGCCCGGCACCGATGGCCGCAGCCATGGCGGTCAGTACTTCAGCAGGGAAACGCACGCGGTTTTCGACACTGCCGCCATAGCGGTCTTCACGCAGGTTGCTGCCCGAAGCCATGAACTGCATGGGCAGGTAACCGCTGGTGCAGTGCAACTCAACCCCGTCAAAACCCGCTTCACGGGCATTCAGGGCCGCCTGGCGATACTCATCGATCACCCCGGCAATGTCTTGCAGCGACAAAGCCTGTGGCTCGTCGCTGTCCACCAGCCCGGCCTGATCGGTAAACAACTGGGTGCGCGCGCGCAACGCCGAAGGAGCAACGGTTGCAGCGCCTGCGGGTTTGTTCTGGGCGCAGGAAGCACGGCCTACGTGCATCAACTGCAGCACGATCAGGCCGCCTTCGGCGTGCACCGCATCGGTCACGGCCTTCCAGGCGCGAATCTGTTCGGCGTTGTAGATGGCCGGGGTCCGGCAATAGCCCAGACCATTGGCCGAAGGTGAAGTGCCTTCGGCCACAATCAGACCCGCCGAGGCCCGTTGACGGTAGTACTCGACCATTTCCGCGGTAGGCACCCCGTGCTGATCGGCACGGCTGCGGGTCATGGGCGCCATGACGATCCGGTTGGCCAGTTCAAGGTCACCCAGGCGTACGGGTTCAAACAAAATGCTCATAACGGGCTCCTTAGCGCACGCGTATTTTCGGTGCGCCAGCCCCACGGCGCAGGGTGGCAAGAAAGTGTTCCACCGGAGCGGCGCTGGCCACTTGCGGCAACTGATCCTTGTCCGGGCGTCTGGCCCAGAATTCGGTCCAGGACGGGAACAGGTCGTGGAAGGTCCCGGCATAGGGTTCGCGCCCCGGCCAACGCATTTTTTGCGTGCCGATCGGCGGCTTGTTGAGGTCGCTGGCGTACCAGTAGCACGGCAAGCGACGACGGAAATACCAGCGCCCCTGCATGCGCTCGTAGTCATCCCAATAGAGCATTTGCATGGTCACCCACTCGGGACCGGTCTCGTGCTCGTTCTTGGAATACACCACGCCCACCGCATGGTCCGGATCGGTGAACTCGATCAGGTGCTGACCCAGGTGGTGCGAGGTGCCATGGAACTGGTCGCGCAGGGTGTCATCGACCCAGGCTTTAAGGTGCGCGCGTCCGGTTTTTTCGCGACCGACGCGGATGTCTTCGGCAAACAGATTGACGTGGGCATCGAGGTCGCGCATGTCCAGCGACAACGAATATTTACCGGCCAGCTGACGGATTTCTTCAATCGATTCCAGGCGGTCAAGCCGGGCAAGCAAGGCGTTCTGTTCCATAAAAAGTCCTTATTCCAGTACCGTGTACAACTCGCTGCTGCGCCCGCCATCTACCGGCAAGCTGGCACCGGTGATGTACGAGGCTTCGTCGCTGGCCAGAAACAGAATGGCGTTGGCCACTTCCAGGGGCTGGCCGACGCGCTTGAGCGGGATCAGTTTTTCGGTATTGAGCCGGGTCTTGTCGTCGGTCAGCATGCCGGCGGTGGCCGGGGTCTCGACGATGCCGGGGATCACCACGTTGCAGCGGATGTTGTGGCTGGCACCTTCACTGGCGGCCGCGCGGCTGAAGTTGATCACCGCCGCCTTGGCAGCGGAATATCCGGCCATCCACGGCGTGCCGAACAGCCCGCAGATCGAGGCAATATTGATGATCGAACCGCTGCCCTGGACCCGCATCAGGCCCATTGCCGTGCGGGTGCCCCAGAACGTGCCGTCGACCGTGGTTGAAAAGTTGGAATGCCAGTCGGCGGTGCTAGTGCTGTCAATTGCGCCCCAGCTGTAGGCCATGGCGTTATTCACCAGAATGTCGAGGCGGCCATTGCGCTCAGCGGCAGCGCCGATGGCACCGACATAGGCGGCTTCATTGCTGACATCGGCCACCGCACATTCAGCACGGCCACCGGCATCGCGAATCTGTGCCGCTACGGCTTCCAGCGGCTCGATGCGGCGACCGCAGAGCACCACCAACGCACCCTCCTGGGCAAACCGCAGGGCGGTAGCCGCGCCAATGCCCGAGCCTGCGCCGGTGATAAATGCAACCTTGCCTTGTAAACGAGTACCCATGCTCTGCTCTCTCCTGTCGGTGCCCCGGGGTCAGATAAACGCCATGCCGCCGTTGACCGCGAGGTTTTGCCCGGTGATGAAGCCGGCGTCTTCGCTGGCCAGAAAGGCAGCGACGCGGGCGATTTCTTCGGTTTCACCCATGCGTCCCAGAGGGATGGCCTTGAGCATGCTTTGCATCCAGTCATCCGGGATGTCGGCCATCATCGGAGTGTTGGTCGGGCCCGGAACAATGGTGTTGACGCGAATGCCGTTGGCGGCCAGCTCACGGGCCATGCTGCGGGTCAGCCCCATTACGCCGGCCTTGGCCGCGCAGTAGTGGCTTGGACCTTCGCCGGTCAGGGCCGAGGTGCTGGAAATATTGATCACCACACCCGGGGTGGCGGCCTTGAGCATCAACTTCACGGCTTCACGGCTGCAGAAAAAAGTGCCGGTGAGATTCACCCCGATCACCCGCTGCCAGTTCTCGTCCGGTGTCTCGGCGAATGCATCAATGGAGCCGATGCCGGCGTTGTTGACCAGAATGTCGAGGCTGCCGAAGCGCGCCTGTACAGCGGCCATGGCGGTCGCCACCGAGTCACTGTCGGCGACGTTGCAGATCACGGCCAGCGCCTTGTCGCCCAGCCCTTCAATGGTCTGGTTGGCCGCATCGAGGTTGATATCGGCCGCCACTACCACTGCGCCCTGCTCGGCGAAATGGCGCACAATCGCCCGGCCCATGCCTTGCCCTGCACCGGTCACAAACGCAACTTTATTCAGCAACTTCATGGTGTTTCTCCCACCTGCCAGATGTCGGCCGCCCGTAAGCCGTGGGCGGTGCATGGGGACAATCATTGACTGGAGGAAAAAGCTGAACATCGTCCGATGGGACTAAGCACCGAACCGCAGGCAGCAAGCTTGTCCGGGATGGCAGCAATGGACTGCAACAAATACCGCTTCAGTGATCAGGCCCCCTGAGCCACAGCTGGTCTGAATGGACGATGTCCATGGCGCAGGGTTCGTGGAATAAATCGCTCACTAGAACAAAACCGGGAGAACCCGTCGTGTCGATAACTTTACGTCCCACCTGGCGAACTCACTACGCGTTAGGCGTACTGGCTGCCATCTATGTTTTCAACTATATCGATCGGTTGCTGATGGCAATTCTGATCGAGCCGGTAAAGGCTGAATTCGGTATTTCCGATACCGGTATCGGCCTGCTTTCAGGCGTGACCTTTGCGGTTTTCTACACCCTGTTCGGCTTTCCTTTGGGGCGATTGTCTGACCGTATCGGACGCAAGAAAGTCATCGCATTCAGTTGTATTGCCTGGAGCGTGATGACCATTTTCTGCGGTTTCGCGGCCAGCTTTGCGATGCTGGTGGTGGCCCGGATCGGCGTGGCCATCGGCGAAGCCGGCGGCACTGCCCCGTCGATGGCCATGGTCTCGGATCTGTACCCGCCGGAACGCCGCTCCACCGCACTCTCGGTGCTGATGCTGGGCTCAAGCCTGGGGGCGATTTTCGGCCTCGGCCTGGGCGGCTGGATCGCCCAGCATTACGGCTGGCGTTTTGCATTCGTGGTGATCGGTGCGCCGGGGATTTTTCTCGGTCTGCTATTACTGCTCACCGTACGGGCACCGAAACCTGCAATGCTGGTCAGCCCCAATCAAGTGGCGCAAGCCCACTGGGCGGTGACGGTACGCGAACTGTTCCAGACCCCGTCCTTCCTCTGGATCGTGCTCACCGGCGGTTCCGCGGCCATTGCCGGCTACGCCATCGGCACCTGGAGCCCCAGCTTTCTGATCCGCTCCCACGGCCTAAGCCTGCAGGACGCCGGGTTGCTGGCGGGCGTCGCCGGCGGTGTCGGGGCTACCTTGGGCACCCTGACCTGCGGCATCCTGTGCGACCGCCTGGCGCGTCGTGACAAAGGCTGGCAAATAGGAGTACCGCTGCTCGGCACCCTGATCAGTATCCCCTTTGGCCTGGCCTATTTTCTCTGGCCAACCGGCACGGCATTCCATGTCGGCAGCACCCCGGTACCCAGCGCATTCCTGTTCTATTGCGTGTTCAGCTTCTTCGGCACCTGGTGGGCAACACCCTGCCTGGGCGCCATCTCGCACCTGTTCCCGGCCACACGCCTGGCCCAGGCCACGGCGATTTTCGTGATGGCCATGACCCTGCTCGGGGTGGGTGTCGGCCCGCTGCTGATCGGCATGCTCAGCGACGGCTTTGCCCACACCCTGGGTAACGAAGGCCTGCGCTACGCACTGGCGTCCTGTATCTCGCTGCTGGTGCTGGCCTCGGTATTTTTGGCCATGGCCTTGCCGCGCTATCGCAACCATTTGAACAACACCCCTGCCCCAGCGCCCCTGGCTGAAGCGGTCAGTGCCTGATATTCCGGAGATTGAGTGATGACTGAACAAGACCTTCCGCTGCCCGTCGGCCATTTCGTGACACTGGACTGCGGCCTGCGCCTGCACTTTCTCGATGAGGGCAGCGGCCCGGTAGTCCTGTGGCTGCACGGCAGCGGCCCGGGTGCCAGCGGCTACAGCAACTTCAAAGGCAACTACCCGCAGTTCGTCGCCGCCGGCTTTCGCAATCTGGTGGTGGATCTGCCGGGCTTCGGCCGCTCCGACAAACCCGAAGACGCGCAGTACAACCTGGACTTCTTCGTTAACGCCATGTCCGGGTTTCTCAAGGCGGTGGGGGTCAAGCGCGCCACCCTGCTGGGCAACTCCCTGGGCGGCGCCATTGCCCTGGGGCTGGCACTGGCCGAGCCCGAGCGTGTGGAGAAGCTGATTCTGATGGCCCCCGGCGGCGTTGAAGATCGCGAAACCTACTTCAAGATGGTTGGCATTCAGCGCATGGTCGAGCTGTACAACGCCGGGCCCCTGGGCATCGAGCAGATGCGCCGGATCATGAGCCTGCAACTGTTCGACAGCTCCCAGCTCGAAGACAGCCTGCTGGCCGAGCGAGTGGCGGTGGCCGTGCACCAACCGCGCAATCTGTTCACCACCATGATGGTGCCGAACATGACCGAGCGCCTTGAAGAGCTGCAAGTACCGATCC
This sequence comes from Pseudomonas paraversuta, assembly GCF_904067025.1. Taxonomy (NCBI): domain Bacteria; kingdom Pseudomonadati; phylum Pseudomonadota; class Gammaproteobacteria; order Pseudomonadales; family Pseudomonadaceae; genus Pseudomonas; species Pseudomonas paraversuta. The sequence continues at coordinate 2,358,419 of NZ_CAJFDA010000001.1, read as the reverse complement.
TCGGTTTCTGGGGCACCGACGACAACTTCAACCCGGCCAGCGGCGCCCTCAAAGTGCTCAAGCATGCACCGGATGCGCGTTTTATCATGCTCAACCGCTGCGGCCACTGGGTCCAGGTTGAACACCGGGAGCTGTTCAACAAGGCGTGCCTGGACTTCCTCAAAAACTGAACAGGCAACATTGACGGCGGCCTGTGGGTCGCCCTCAGCCCTTCTTATCCTGCTCGGACTGAAAAACAACAATGACAAAATTCTCTCAGTTGCTGGCACCCGGTCGCATTGGCTCAATCGAGCTGCGCAACCGCATCATCATGGCGCCCATGGGCTCCAACTTTGCCGAAGCCGATGGCCACTGTGGCGAACGGATTCAAGCCTATTACGAAGCCCGCGCCCGTGGCGGCGCCGGGCTGCTGATCATGGGGGTCTGTTCAGTGGCGTTCCCGGCGGGCACCGCCGAGCCGTTCCAGGTCGGCGTGTCCAGCGATGACTTTATCCCGGGCCTGAGCCAGCTCGCCGATCGCGTTCACCGCCACGGTGCAAAAATTGCCATGCAGCTGCAACACGCGGGCAAGACCTCGGTACGGGATATGGCTGAAGGACGGCAACTGTGGGTACCGTCAGTGCCCCCGGTACTGCAAAGCGACATGATGGCGGCCCTGACCCCTGAGGAACTGGCCAACTTCGTCAGTTCCATGAAGCGCCGCGCCGAAGGCTCGCCCATCCGCGTGATGGACAGTGCCGACATCGGGCAAATGATCGACTGGTTTGCCTGCGCCGCCGAGCGTGCCCAGCGCGCCGGTTTCGACGGTGTCGAACTGCACGCCGCCCACGGCTATATCATTGCCGGTTTTCTGTCCGGCTATTACAACCAGCGTGAGGATGAGTACGGCGGTTCGCTGGAAAACCGCGCCCGGCTGCTGCTGCAGATCATCGCTGCCGTGCGGGCCAAAGTCGGCTCGCAATTTGCCGTATGGCTGCGTCTGGACGCCGAAGAACTGCATACCCCCGGCGGCATCAGCCTGGACGACGCCAAGGCGGTGGCACGCATGGCCGAAGCGGCAGGCGTTGATGCGGTCAGTGTGTCGGCCAGTGCGCGGATCACCAGCGGCGTGGTGTTTACCGAAGCACCGCTGGTGCATCAAGCCGGCGGCTTCATGGAATGGACTGCGGCGATCAAGCGCAGCGTGCAGGTGCCGGTAATCGCCGTAGGCCGTATCGAACCCCAGGCCGGTGAAGCCGCCCTGAAGCGTGGTGATTGCGACTTTATCGCCATGGCCCGCAAGCTGCTGGCCGATCCCGAACTGCCGAACAAATTGCTCAACGATCAGGAAAGCAGCATCCGCCCGTGCATCTACTGCTACGTGTGCGTGAGCCAGATCTTCGTCAACGAGCGGGTCAAGTGTGCGGTCAACCCCATGACCGGCCACGAATTCGAATACGTCATCAGCCCCACCGCCAGCCCCAGACATATTGCGGTCATCGGTGCCGGGCCTGCCGGCATGGAGGCCGCAAGAATAGCTGCCCTGCGCGGGCATCGGGTGACCCTGATCGAACGCAGCGACCGCCTCGGCGGAACCCTGTTCTTTGCCGGGCTGGCCTATGCCGAAAACGCCCGCTTGCTGGACAACCTCAAGGTTCAGGTGCAGCAATCTTCGATTGATCTGCGCCTCAATACTGAGGCCAGCCCTGCCCTGCTCCGCGACCTGGGCGCAGACCAGGTGCTGGTGGCCGTCGGTGCCGAGCGTGCGGCCCCCGACATCCCCGGTGCAGATCAGGACCATGTCTGGAGCGGTGATGAACTGCGGCGCCTGATGACCGGCGACCGGGCGGAGGAAATTGCCAAGCGTAAATTGTCCTTCACCCAGCGCACCCTGATGAAAGCCGGCAACCTGGCGGGGGTCACCGACAGCAGCGAGGCCATGCAAAAACTGTCACGGGTATGGATGCCCTTGGGCAAGCGCGTGACCATCATCGGTGGCGGCCTGGTTGGCCTGGAACTGGCGGAGTTCCTGATCGCCCGCGGGCGCCAGGTGACCGTACTGGAAAGCGGTAGCCATCTTGGCCGCGAACTGGCCATCGTGCGCCGCTGGCGGGTGCTGCATGAAATACGCGTGCATGGCGGACAGCTGATCACCGGTGCCAGTGTGATAGCCATTGAAGGCAATCGCGTGCGCTATCAACTGGCAGATGGCAGTTCAGGACAGAGCGAAGCAGACTCCGTGGTACTGGCCATTGGCGCACAACCCGACACCCGTTTGCTGGATGAACTGACCCGCGCAGGGTTATCGGCCAGCAGCATTGGTGACTGTCAGAGCATTGGCTACATCGAAGGGGCAATCAGCGCCGGCCATAAAGCCGGACGCGAGGCCTGAACCCGCCGGGGGCGGCATCCCGCCCCCGGCGTTGACCTGTGTTACTTCCTGAGTGCAGCTATAGTGCTGAGTTTCAAGGAGATAACCATGACTACCGACCCCCGCCATTATCGAATCGACAACATCGAATTCAACGTCCACGACATAGCGCGCAGCAAAGCCTTCTATGGCGCCGTGTTTGGCTGGACGTTCACCGACTATGGCCCTGCCTACACCGAATTCAGCGACGGCCGTTTGAGCGGCGGCTTCACCACTGGCGAGCCGGTGCGCCCGGGTGGCCCGCTGATCATTCTGTACGCCGACGACCTGGCCCTTGCCCGACAGGCCATCCTCCAGGCCGGAGGCAGCATCTCCCGCCCCGAATTCCCCTTCCCGGGCGGCAGCCGCCTGCATTTCACCGACCCGGATGGCTATGAACTGGCGGTCTGGACCCAGGGCTAGAATATAAAACTGCGCCATGACCATCGCTGGCAAGCCAGCTCCCACAGGTTCTGCAACACCAATCACATATTTCATCCAATTGTGGGAGCTGGCTTGCCAGCGATAAAGGCAACCCGACAGACAGATAATTTCATCTGTAGGAGCGAGCTTGCTCGCGAGCTTCTCAAACCGGCCGCGACCACCCGGTGTTCAATATGAGCCCGATAAAAAGCTCGCGAGCAAGCTCGCTCCTACAGGTTCTGCAACCCTGATCACATCCCATTGTGGGAGCTGGCTTGCCAGCGATAAAGACAACCCGGCAACCCGTTACAGCGGTAAAAACAAAAAGCCCCGTCGTTAACCGACAGGGCTTTTGCTGTTACTTGCAGCTGCTAGCTTATGACCACTTGCTTAACGCCCCATCGCCCGCGCAGCATCGGCGGTGTATTGGTCGGGAGTGAATTTGCCTTCATTGAGAATCGGGCCTTTCTTGGCTTCGTTGGTCATGCCGTAGCCGGTGTATTGCCCCGAGTTCAAGTCCATGAAGAACTGGGAACCCGCCTGCCAGCCACTCATGTCAGGGTGGTAGTAGTAGTTGACCATCGCGTGCTTCCACAATTGCCCACGGGCATCGTAGTTGTCCGCCATCACCGCGTTCCAGGTGTCTTCGTCGATGAACAGCACGCGCTTGCCGTACAGGTGGCGATAGCCTTCTTTCAGATCGGCTTCCACCACCCACACACGACGCAGTTCATAACGCATCAGGTCCGGGTTGGGATGGTTGGGGGTCAGCATGTCGGCGTATTTCACCGTCCCCGCGTTCGGCTTGTAGGCGTTGGCCGGGCTGTAGATTTCACGCTTGCCCAGCAGCTTCCAGGTGTAGCGCTCCGGCGAGCCGTTGAACAGGCGGTCTTCATCCACTGTCATGGTGCCGTTGGTGCCGATCATCGGCTGGTCATAGCCATAGCCGGGCAGCAAGCGCACGCGGCGGGTCGAGGGGCTGTAGCTCCAGGCCTGACGCGGGTTGGTCTGAAAGTCGTAGGGTTCGTGGGAGATGCTGATCACACCGTTGTCACGCGCCGGTTTAAGGGTGGTGTTGTTGCCCATGGCCTGAATTTTGTCTTCGGTTTTGGGTTCAACAATCGGTGAGTTGGCCTGCGACAGGCCCCGGGCATAGGCACGCCCCCAGCCAATGCTGCCATTGGGCAGAACCGAGGCCAGATCACTGGTTTTTTCTTCGGTCCAGGCACGGGCCGGCAACTGGTGGTTCCACAACACTTCCATACCGCTTTTAGGGATAGGGAACGGGACCTGGCCCAAACCTTCAATGCCCATGCCATCGTTTACCAGCTTGGCGTTCAGGGCGTTGCTCATGGCGCGCCGGCACACGTAGTCCGGGTAACGGAAATCACGGTGGCCCGGGTAGATGTTCATCTTGTAAGTGGTCGGATAACGCTTGAACAGCGCTTTCTGGCCTTCGGTGAGTTTGTCTTCGTACTGGGCCATGTTTTGCGCGGTGATCACCACAATCGGCTTTTCAGCGGCATAGGGATCCACTGGCTGGTCACCGGAGAATTTAACGTGGTTCCAACCCGGTACTTCGCCCAGGTATTTGCCGGTGTACGGCGGGATGGTGCCCGCCGCATTACCGGCCTGCTCAGCACCGACACAGGTCAGCTCCTTGCCCAGTTTGGCTGCCTCTGCGCCAGACACCTGGGCAAAAGCCGGACCGATGGCCAGTACGTTGACGGACATGGCGGCTGCGAGCATTACGCCTGTTCTTGTTATTTTCATGTATTGCCTCCTACGCGTAAAAGCTTGCTAAGGGGTATGCGTCCATTCTTCGCCATTTGCCGGCGACTACATCGTCCACAAAGACTACTCAGGGCGTTACCAACAACTCTTTAAGCAAACCTTTGAGCATCTTGCCCGACGCATTGCGGGCAAAAGGGGTGTGCTGGACATGGATCTGCGCCGGCACTTTGAAACTCGCCAGACGCTGGGCGATAAAGCTGCGCACCGCCTCGCTGTCCGGGGTGTCGGACGGGTCACCGCGCACCACCAGAAACACCACTTCCCCCAGCACATCGTCCGGCACCGAAAAGGCGGCGGCTTCGATCACGCCAGGCATTTCACAGGCGCAGGACTCCACTTCGGCTGCGGATATTTTCTCCCCGCCACGGTTGATCAAGTCCTTGGCCCGGTCGGTGATATAGAGAAATCCTTCGTCATCCAGCAGGCCGATGTCACCGGTGTCGAGCCAGCCATCGCGCAAGGTCTGGGCACTGGCCTGGGGCAGGTTCCAGTAACCGCTCATCAAGGTCGGTGAACGGATCCAGATCAGCCCGCTGACGCCATTGGGCAGTGGCCGGTCCGGACTGTCACCGATACGCACATCGACGATCGGCAATGGCCAGCCGGCAGCAGCCGGTTTGTAAACAAACTGATCACCGCCGATGGCCGCGCAAATCCCGTTGCTTTCGGTCAGGCCGTAACCACTGCCACCCACCGCTTCCGGTTTGCGCTGGGTCAGATGCGCCAACAGACTGCTGGACGGCGCCGCGCCCCCCAGCCCCAGGCCGAACAGGCTCTTGGTGTCGGCCGTGCCGAAACGTGGCGAGGTCAGCAGTTGCTGCATCATCACCGGCGCGCCGTTGAACTGGGTGCAGTGTTCATCACGGATCAGGTCCAGAGCCTTTTCCACGTCCCACTTGTACATCAGCAACAAGCGGCGACCGCTGCGCAAGGCCAGCAGGAATTGCGCATGCAGGCCGCTGACATGGAACAACGGCACTGCCATCAAGGTGGTTGGGGCATAGCCGCAGTTGATCACCACGCTGATACGCTCCGGCGAGCTCAGGGCACAGAACGCCCCCTGAAACTCCAGTGCCACCAGGGCCTGGCACACCGCGCCATGGGTCGACAGCACGCCCTTGGCCAAGCTGGTGGTGCCTGAGGTATAGAGGATCATGGCCGGGTCATCGGCCGTCACTTTCAGGGCCGGTGCAGTCAGCACCGGGGCCGCCAGCAGATCTTCCAGACGCTGGCAGTGTTCAGCCAGCAACTGGCCGGCGGACAGACCGACCACAATCGTCGCCAGCCCCTGTTCGCGCAAGTCGCCATCGAGCAAGTGCAGGCGCGGCTCGTCACACAGCAACAGCCGTGCACCGCTGTCCTGCAGACCATGAAACAGCTCGTCGCGCAGGCCCCAGCTGTTGAGGGGGACGCACACCCCGCCGCAACGCTGAATGGCCGCAAACGCCACCAGCCACGCGGGCTGATTGCGCATGGCAATCGCCACCCGGTCGCCCTGACGCACGCCGAAACGATGCACCAGCTGGCCGGCCAGCCGGTCCACCTGATCGAAAAACTGGCTGAAGGTCAGACGCTGTTGTTCCCACACCAGAAACTCGCGCTCGCCATGCACCCGGCCACTGTCGATTGCAGCCCAGACGTGGGCAGCGGTATGCCGAAAATGCTTCGATCCGCTCCCCGGCTGGGTGACCACTTCAAAAGGTGAGCCGGCACCAGTCAATTGCTGCCAGGCGCTCTGCCACTGTTCAAGCTTCATCTTATTATTCTCCTGACTGGCAATCGGCCTAGGCGTGCGCGGGCATCAGATCTGCGTAGCGCTCGCAGTGGTAATCGGCATCCCCCAGACTCGCCTGGGCTACCCGTATGCGTTTCAGAAACAGCCCCACGTCCAGCTCATCGGTTACGCCAATCCCGCCGTGCATTTGCACCGCTTCATTGGCGACATTGAGGGCCATCTGCCCCGCTTTCCACTTCGCCAGACTGGCAAAGCGCTGGCGCTCGGCGGCGCTCAGACGGCTGTCGTCCAGCGCCGCAAGCCCGGCCATCACCGCACTGCGCGCCAGTTGTATCTGCACGTACAGCTCGGCAGAGCGATGCTGCAGTGACTGAAAGGAGCCGATCTTGACGTCAAACTGAACCCGGGTTTTCAGGTAGTCGAGGGTCATGGCGAAGAGCTTCTCGGCCATGCCCAGCATTTCGCCAGCCAGGCACACGCGGCCGCGGTCCAGGGCAATCTCGAGCGCCGGGCCTGCGGATCCGGGCTCACCCAGCAGCGCGTCATGCCCGACCTGGACCTGGTCCAGCTGCAGTCGCGCATGATTGCGCGAGTCGATCAGCGGCAGCGCCTGGACGCTCAGGCCCGGGGCATCAGCGGCCACCAGAAACAGACTAAGGCCCGCTCCTGCGCCCTTTGCGACCACCAGGTAGGCATCCGCACCCACGCCGTCGATGACAAAATATTTGTTGCCGCTCAAGCTGTAGCCGTTTGCATTCGGCACCGCCTGCAACGCCACGTTCGCCGGGTTGTGGCGTGAGCCTTCGTCCAGGGCCAGGGCCAGGCGGCGCTCACCGCTGATAGACGCCGATAACCAGCGATCCTGTTGCCCGGCGTTACCCTGCAGGTGCAGCAACGAGCCGCTGAGCACCACGCTTGAAAGCAGCGGCGAGGCACTGAGGTTGCTGCCAATGGACTCAAATATCGGCCCCAGGCCCATGCAGCCGAAATCCAGGCCGCCGAGATTTTCCGGGAACGGAATCGCGCTCCAGCCCAGCGCCACAGCGTCCTGCCACAGTTGCGGGTCAAAACCGTTGACACCGCCCTCATCGCGCAGTGCGCGCTGGCGCGATACGGGGCTGCGCGCGGCCAGGAACTCTCGGGCGCTGTCGGCCAACAACCGGTGATCTTCGCTATAAACCAGGTTCATGCTGAGTTCCTTACTTCACGTCAGGCAGGCCAAGGACCCGCTTGGCGATAACATTGAGCTGGATTTCCGACGCACCGCCGGAAATCGTCAGGGCAAAGCTGTTTAACCAGCCGCGGGTGATGGCCTGTTCCTGGGGGCTGAAAGCGCCCTTGTCCCAGCCCAGAGCGTGATACCCCATCACGTCCAGCAATACCTCGAACTTGTCGCGTTCCTGTTCGGTGTGCACCAGCTTCATAATCGACATCAGCCCGCTGACGTCCTTCCCGGCACGGGCTTCCTGACCCATGCGCTGGACTGTCAGGTTGTAGCTTTGCTCGTTCATGGCGCAGGCCACGGCGCGGGCTGCAAGGGCCAACTCGCCCTGGCCGGATGGCTCGGGCAAGTACTCGTTGACCAGTGGCAGCAAGTGGAAATGCGTCGGCAGGCTGAACTCGCCGAATTTGGACATGGCTTTGCGTTCGTGTTGCAACAGGCGCTTGGCCAGGTTCCAGCCACCGTGCAACGGACCGATGAGCTGGCTTTTAGGCACTTTGACGGAGTCGAAAAACACCTGGCAGAACGCCGATTTGCCACTGATCAAATCAATGGGCGCAACGCTGACCCCGGGGCTCTTCATGTCCAGAACAATCAGGCTGATCCCCGTGTGCTTGCTGGCCGCAGGATCAGTGCGCACCAGGGCGTACATCCAGTCCGACTTGTCGCCATAGGAGGTCCAGATCTTGCTGCCATCCACCACGAAGTGATCACCGGCATCCCGGGCCGAGGTTTTCAGGCTCGCCAGATCCGAGCCGGCATTGGGCTCGGAAAAACCCTGACACCAGCGCACTTCGCCACGGGTCATCGGGGTCAGGAGGTTTTTCTTTTGTTCTTCAGTGCCGAATTCCAGCAATACCGGGCCGAGCATCCAGATGCCCAGATTGATTTGCGGCGGCCGGCATTTAAGACGGCGCAGCTCGCTTTCCAGCACCGCGTTGTATTCCTCGCTCAGCCCGGCGCCGCCATACGCCTGTGGCCAGTCCGGACAGAACCAGCCCTTGTCGCGCATGCGTTCGAACCACAGCCGGGCGTCGGCATCGGGAAACTCGACCTCGTTCGCACCCCACACCAGCTCGCCTTCAGGAATGGCTTTACGCTGCGAGGGCGGACAGTTGGCCTCAAGCCAGCTGCGGGTTTGCTCTCTGAACTGATCAATGGCGTTCATGGGTTTCACCTGTAAATGGTCACCTGCTGACACAACACCTGCAGGAACGAGCTATTTGTCGAGCACAGCTCGCTCCTGCGGTTAGGTGATGGGTGTCAGCGTTGGGTACGCGGCATGCCCAGGCCGAACTGGGCAATCAACTCGCGCTGGATCTCGTTGGTGCCGCCACCAAAGGTCAGGGTCACCGAGGCACGTACTTCGTACTCCAGCTCGCCTTGCAACAACGACGCCGCCGAGCCGCCTTGAATCAGTCCGTTGGCCCCGACGATGTTGCTCAGCAGCCGCAGAATCTCGATCGCCGACTCCGAGCCGTAAACCTTGGTGGTCGACGCCAGCGCAACGTCCATGCGCTCACGCTCCAGGTCAGCGGCAATCCGCAGGTTGATCAGGCGCATGGCTTCAAGCCGCGCATAACATTGCGCCAGACCGGCCCGCACCCACGCTTTGTCGGTGGCACGAACACCTTGCTCGTCGGCCTCACGGGCCCACATGAAGACCTTGCGAAACAGCCCTGCCACCTTGTCGGACCATGCCCCCAGCCCCAGCCGCTCATGGTTGAGCTGCGCCGTGATCAACTTCCAGCCACCGTGCAACTCGCCCACCAGCATGTCCCGGGGCACCTGCACGTTGTCGTAGTAAGTGGCGGCGGTCGGGTTGCTGGTGGTCGGGATCACAGTGGTCGTAAAACCTTCAGCCGCTGTGTCCAGAATCAGGATCGATACGCCCTTGTGCCGTGGGCGCTCAGGGTCGGTACGGGCCGCCAGCCAGATGTAATCGGCCGACTCGGCGCCCGAGGTCCAGAGCTTGGTGCCATTGACCACAAACTCGTCGCTTTGCAGCCGGGCGGTGGTTTTCAGCACCGCCAGGTCGCTGCCGGCATCCGGCTCGGAATAGCCGATGGCAAAAATGATTTCGCCCGCGGCGATGCCCGGCAAGAATTTGGCTTTTTGCAGCTCGGTACCGTGGGCCATCAGCGCCGGCCCCACGGTGCTGATGGTCACGAAGGGCAGCGGCGCACCGGCAATATTGGCTTCTTCAAAGAAGATGAATTGCTCGGTAGGACCATAACCCTGGCCGCCGTGCTCCTTGGGCCAGCCCACCGCCAGCCAGCCGTCACGGCCCATCTGGCGGATGGTGTCGCGGTATAGCTCGCCGCCCTCTTTGCCGCGCAATTGTTCACGCAGCTGCGGGGTCATCAGGTTCTGGAAATAGTCCCGCACCTTGAGGCGCAGGGCGTGTTGTTCGGGTGTGAGGTCGACGAACATGTGAGCTCCTTAGGCCGTACCAAGAATCAGGCCGCTGGTGGGTACGCCGGTACCGGCGGTCACCAGCACGTTCTCCACGCTGTCGACCTGGTTGACCGCAGTGCCACGCACCTGGCGCACGGCTTCAGCCACGCCGTTCATGCCGTGGATGTAGGCCTCGCCCAATTGTCCGCCGTGGGTATTGATCGGAAACTTGCCGCCGCGGGCATGGTGCCCGGCGCGGATGAATTCCTTGGCTTCGCCGCGTTCGCACAGGCCGAACTCTTCGAGCTGGGGCAGTACAAACGGCGTGAAATGATCGTAAATGATCGCCGTTTGCAGCGCCTCGGGCCCTAGACCCGACTGGCGATACAACTCTTTGGCAACCACGCCCATTTCCGGCAGGCCGGTAATGTCGTCGCGGTAGAACGAGGTCATGATTTGCTGGCCCGAGGTAATCCCCTGCGAACCGGCCTTGATCGTCACCGGCTTCTGGCGCAGGTCTTTGGCCCGCTCGGCCGAGGTGATCACCATGGCCACGGCACCGTCGGATTCCTGGCAGCAGTCGAGCAAATGCAGCGGCTCGCAAATCCAGCGTGAAGCCTGGTGTTCTTCAAGGGTGATCGGCTTGCCGTAAAAGAATGCGGCGGGGTTGGTCGCGGCAAAATCACGTACCGCCACCGCAACCCGACCGAAGTCTTCGGAGGTGGCGCCATAGGTGTGCATGTAGCGCTGGGCAAACATGCCCACCCATGACGCCGGGGTGTGCAGGCCGTGGGGCATGTACCAGCCGTAGTTGACGTTTTCGAAAATCGGCGTCGAGGCGAAACCGTAGCTGCCGCTGCCGAAGCGATACCACGAACGCTCGTTCATGGCGCGGTACACCACCACAACCTTGGCCACACCGGTGGCCACGGCCATGGCCGCGTGCATGATCGGGGCACAGGCGGCCCCCCCGCCATGGGGCACCTGGGAGAAGAACTTGACGTCCTTGCAGCCCAGCAAGCGGGCGATTTCGTATTCCGGGACTTTATCCACCGAGTACGAGCTGAAACCTTCAACTTCGGACGGGTCGATTCCGGCGTCTTCAAGGGCGGCCAGGGTCGCTTCAAGTGCCAGGCGCAGCTCGGTGCGCCCTGAATTTTTCGAAAATTCGGTCGCACCCAGGCCAACAATGGCGGCGCTACCGGAAAGTGACGATTGCGTCATGTGTGCTGTCTCCCGCTATCAGGGCAGAACCAGCGTGACCGTACCGGTCACGTGGTTGCCCATCGAATTTTTGCCGCCAAGGGTTATTTCCACCGTGCGGGTGGCAGCATCCAGTCCGGTGACTGCGCCATTGAAGGTCATGCTGTCGCCGGGGTAATTCGGCGCGCCGAGCTTGATCTTCAGCGAGGCAAAACGCGCCTCGGGGCCCGCCCACTCTTCGACATAACGCTGCACCAGACCGTTGGTGGTAAGGATGTTCATAAAAATGTGCGGCGAGCCCAGGGCCTGGGCAGCGTTCAAATCATGGTGACCCGGGAAGTAGTCACGGGTAGCAATGGCGCCGCCGGTAACCAGACCCACGGTGATCGGGATCGCCAGGGCCGGCAAGGTTTCGCCGGGGCGCACATCGTCAAAGCGCTTGGTGTTCTGCAAGGTCATATTTCCATCCCAGCTTGTCGTTATGGCTCAGCCAGTCGCCGAGGCGTTCCAGGCATGCTGCCGATCCACCCAGGGCACAGCCCAAAGCGCGGCTCCAGTAGAGAAAGCGATGCATCGGGTACGTCAGATCGACGCCAATGCCGCCGTGTACGTGCTGGGCGTTGTGCCCGATCAGATGACCTGCTTCGCAGGCATGCCAGGCGGTGGCCAGGGCCTCGGACGGCGCGGGCAAGCCGGCATCCAGGCGATAGCACAACTGCCACAGATTGCTGCGCAACGCCTCAAGGGCGATGTGCGCGTTGGCCATGCTCATTTGCACTGCCTGAAAACTGCCGATGCTGCGTTCGAACTGACGTCGCTCGCTGACATACTCCACGGTGCGACGGATCTGCTCGGCGCTGACCCCCAGCTGCAATGCCGCCAGTGCCGCGATGCTGCGTGGTTCCAGCCAGTCCAGGGCGCAGGCCGGCAGCAACTGTTGCGAAGTGATAAACAGCCCGTCGATGGACAAGTCAGCCACCGCTTCGCCATGGGTCATACGGCCCGGCACATGGCTGATCGCCGCAGCGCCCAGCTCGACAAATGCCAGCCGCGGCTGACCCTCGACGCTCACCAGCAGCAACGCCGCCTGTGACTGTCCGGCCAGAGCCAGGCCGGCCACCCGACCGTCAAGGCTCCAGCCCTGGCCCTGCGCAGTGGCCTGTAATTGCAGGCCCCGGGCACCGCTCAAGCCCCCAAGGTCTAGGGTCAACAAGACGCGACCGGCAGCCGCATCCGTGGCCCATGCCTGCAAGACCGGATCAGCCCAAGCGGCCAGGGTTGCTGCGGCCAGTTGATGGCGCCACAACGGCACCTGCCCCAGAGCCCTGCCCTGGGCCTCGAGCACCGTCAGCAACTCGGTCATGCCCAGCCCGCTGCCGCCATGGCTTTCAGGGATGGCCAAAGCCTGCAGCCCGGTCTCTGTGCACAGTTGCCACAGCGGCTCCATAAAGGCATGTTCGCTGGTGTCGAACTGACGCAAGCGGTCATCGGTGCAGTAGTCGGCAAATACGCTACCGGCCATTTCGGCGATAGCGTGTTGATCTTCGGTGAATTCGAAATCCATGCTCGCTCCTTACTCGGCTGCCGGTAAAGAAAGTGCCCGGAACAACGGCAACGTCAGTTCGCCGTCGAAGGTCTTGAACTCAAGCTGCAAGGGCATGCCGATGCTCAGTTCTTCGCGCTTGACCCCCACCAGTCCGGCCACCAGGCGTACGCCCTCTTCCAGCTCGATCAGGCCGATCGGGTTGGGATGGTCGAACGGCGCGACTTCGGGGTAATGCATGATCACGAACGAATACAGGCTGGCGCGGCCGCTGGCCTGCACGCTGTCCCAGTCGAACGAATGGCACTCGATGCATACCGGCGCCGGTGGATGGCGCAGGGTCTGGCACTGGGTACAGCGCTGGATCAACAACTTGCCCGCATCGCAGCCTTCCCAGAAAAACCGCGTGTCATCGCTCATGCCCGGCTTGGGGCGCTTGACCACAGGGGCGGTTTCAACTTTTGCCGGGGCCGCTTCAGCCGCCTTGGGGTTGGCCGGACGGAATTTGAATACCCGGAACAGCAACTCGCCGACTTCCTCGTCACCGCTTTTGTGCTCAACGAAGTAGCTCATCACCAGGGTGACAAAAAATCCGGTACCAAGACCGGTGGTTTTTTCGTCGCCCACCGAGTCCAGCCGGGTGGTGTAATAGAGCTTTTCCCCCGGACGGACGTTGCGCTTGAACGTCAGTTCGGAGTTGACCGCCACCACCGAGCCATAGCCATACGACTCAATCAGCTTGAGCACTTCGTAGGGGTTTTCGGTGGTCGAGCCCGGTGCATAGTTGTTCAGGTGAAAGCCTTCCATGCACCACACCTGCAGCATTGCAGGCGGCGCCACCAGCCCGTCCTGCACGCTGTTGGCGGCAAACAGCGGGTCGGTATAAAGCGGGTTGTCCACGCCCATGATCTCGCACCACTGGCGGATCATCGGGGCGTTGACTTCGTCCCAGGCGTAGACGCGACCATATTCACGCCCCACCAGGGCGCGCACGTCGGTTAGCAATTGAGAATCAGCCAAGTTCGTCTCCTGCAAATTGAGAGCGGCAACCCACTGGCCGCCGCTGAAGGTCGATCAGTGAGCAGCGCTTTGCGCCGCACCCAAAAATGCCGGACGTTCGCCGCCGCCGTGCAGCAGCAGATTGCAGCCGCTGGCATACCCCGCCATGGGCGAGGCGATAAACAGACAGGCGTTACCGATGTCCTCGGGCAGCGCCATGCGCCCTGCCGGGATCCCGGCGCTGACTGCGGCAATGCCGTGTTCATCGCCGTAATGCAGATGCGCCTGCTCGGTGCGTACCAGCCCCGGGCTGACCGCCACCACGCGCACTTTGGGCGCCCACTCCACCGCCAGCGATTGCACCAGTGCCAGTATCCCGGCCTTGGCCGCGCCATAGGCCGCGGTCCCCGGGGAAGCGCGCAAGGCGCTGATACTGCCGATAAACACAATGCAACCGCCGCCATCCTGTTGCTGCATCAAGGCATTGGCCTGTTGCGCGACATTCAGCGGGGCGATCAGGTTGAGGCGGATAATGCCTTCGTGAAAACGTGGCGAAGCGCTGCCGGCATCGGCGGACGGACTGCCACCGGCGTTGTTGATGACCACATCGAGGCGACCGAAGTCGGCAGCAATCCCCGCAAACATGGCTTTAAGCGAATCCACATCACGCACGTCGCAAGCCATGAACAGCGCTTGCGCAGAACCTGCCTGCGGCAACGCCTCAGGTGCAGTCCTGCCGCACACGATCACCTGCGCCCCGGCCTCCAGAAAGCTGCGGGCAATGCCTGCACCGATGCCTTTGGTACCGCCGGTGACCAGCACCACTTTGCCGCTGTAGTCCAGCCCTGAGAGTTGGCCCATGACGAGCTCCTTTTTCTACTGATGGAGCCACTCTAGGGGCAATCCGGGGGCTGCTCGTCGTCTGAACGGACGATGAAGCGCCCTCTTGCGAACGCAACAATCCAGCGCACGCTGTGGTGACAGCCCCTGTTAATGAGGAACCCCATGTCAGACCCATCTGCCGCGCCGGTACTGCTTGAATTCCCGGCCCCGGGCGTCGCTTTGCTGCGGCTTAATCGCCCCCAGGCCACCAACGCCCTGAGCCTTGAGCTGCAAGCCTTGCTGTCACGCTATTTCACAGAGCTGGCCGAAAACCCCGAAGTGCGCTGCATCCTGCTGACTGGCGGCGACAAGGTGTTTGCTGCGGGCGGCGATATCAACAGCATGGCCGGTGTCGGCCCGATCGATATTTACCAGCGCCATACCGAGCGGGTCTGGGCCCCCATCCAGCACTGCCCCAAGCCGGTGATCGCGGCGGTGTGCGGTTACGCCTACGGCGGCGGCTGTGAACTGGCGATGCTGGCCGACATTATTGTGGCCGGGCGCAGCGCGAAATTTTGCCAGCCGGAAATCCGCATCGGGATCATGCCGGGAATCGGTGGCACCCAGCGTCTGGTGCGCGCCGTGGGCAAGGCCAAAGCCATGCGCATGGCATTGACCGGGCAGCCGATCACCGCCGAGGAAGCCTGGATCTCCGGGCTGGTCAGCGACCTCGTGGATGATGACCAGGTGCAGGCCCAGGCACTGAAGATGGCGACGTTGATCGCTGCGATGCCGCCACTGGCTGCCGAGCAAATCAAGGAAGTGATTCTGGCCGGGGTCGATGCCCCGCTGGAGACCGGCCTGGCCCTGGAGCGTAAAGCCAATGCGTTGCTGTTTGCTTCGCGGGACCAGAAGGAAGGCATGCAGGCGTTTATTGAAAAACGTGCGGCGGTGTTTGAAGGCAAGTAAGGGCGCGCGCTCGCTTCGAAGACAATGCTGGCGATGATCCACGCAATCAGCCAGGTCGCTGCAGGAAACCCGCCGCAGTCTCATGAACTGCGGCAGGTTAGCCCGGCACGCACCAGCCGCTTTATTCCAGAGCGGCCCTAACGTCGTACATTCATGAAATTATTAAAGTAATTTGTCCTGAATGCTCCGCCTATGGTCCAGGCGACTTCGTCTGCAGCAACAGGAACCACATAATCAAAAAACGCTCTGTTGACCGGATTCTGCATAGTTTGAAAACTGATACCTGCTGCATGCCTTCTGAATTCCGGGGTGAAGGTTCTCAAGCTCTCAGGATCGATCCCGTTGAGGTGCAAATCCACCGGCAGGTTTCTGGCCCGGCCATGGGTTGCGATCACCCTGACCTCACGGACATAAGATGGATTGTTGGCGAACACAGGGAAATTGACACCGCCGCTGGTAACGGTGTGACCGGGTACAGTATTGAGTGGCAAGGGTAATGTTGGCCTTGGATGTGCGCCTTGATAATAGGCTCGCACTTCGTTGAATGCCTCCATGCTGCTGATACTGTGGTGATAGGCCGAAACAGGAGCCGCACGGCTCAATGGGTCTGCTGATCCGGCAATGTCCATATGGCGAATTGCGCGCCATGCCTCGCCCTGATCCACGGCCTGGAAAGCCAGAGTTCGCAGGCTCAAGGGCTGGAATCTGCCGGGTGGAAACCCCTGGCCCCTGCCCCCTGCATGTTTCAGTTTGTACTGCCAGCTGCCCACGAACTTGCCGGCCTTTTTGACTCCCTTGGCCGCAGCCCCGGCCATCGATGGAGCCGCCGAGGCCAGCCCGGTTGCCATGCCCACCCAGCCCAGAATCCGCCCGGCATTCTCATTGCCACTGGCCAGCAAGGCTATCGAGGCCACATCCGCTGCCAGCGACACCACACTCAAGGTCGCGGTGGTGACTGCCGTTACATAGCTGGCGGTCAGCGCCGCTGTAGGCGCCGCCAACGCACCCAGGGAGGCCACGGTGCCGACCAGTGCCAGCGCGAGACCGGCCGCCGGCAACAGCCAGTCCAGCCACGAATGACCCGACGGGTCGATGCGGTTGACCGGATCCCCGGCGCAGTAGGCATAGCCATTGAGCCCGCCTTCGCCGAAGGGGCTGAGGCTGTCACGGCTGTGGAAGCACATCAGTGCGGGGTTATAGATGCGGTAATCACCGAGGAAGTACCAGCCGCTGTCCTGTTCGCGCAATTCGCCGGCGTAGCCCAGTCGGCTGGTGCCGGGTTGGCTCTGGCCGTAGGCGCCGTAGACCGGGGTGTTAATCCCGTCATTGGCCTCAGTGGTTATCGAACCCTGGGCGTCGGTGCCCAAGAGCATCACTTCGCGCACCGCCGATGCAAGACGGCTTTCAGCCACCGGAACGTCACCGGCCCGCACCCAGCGGGTCTGGGTGTTTTCACCCATCTCGCAACTGAGTTGACCGCCGGTGTGGTAACGCCAGCGCGGGCCGGTAGAGTCTTCGGTCTTGATGATGTTGCCCGCCGGGCCGTAGTACCAACGACGCTGGCCTGTAGGCAGAGTAACCCCGATCAGTCGGCCCAGGGCGTCGTAGTGCAGTGGATTGCCGCGCTCGTCGCGTTTGAGATTGCCCAGCGCGTCGTACTCCAGGGTTACCGGTGCCGGGTAATCGGCGCGGCTGTGGCTGACGCTGAGCAGCTGGGTGAGATCGGCGGGGTTGTAGCCGAATACGCTGACATTGTTGGCGCTGGCGTCGGCAAACACCGTTTCCAGGCGTCGTACATTGTCGAGGGCGTCGTATTGAAAGTGCTGCTCGCGGTAGGTTTTGCCGTGGGCATCTTCGGGCAACGACGGGCCTGCAAGGCGATGGGCAATCACCCGTCCGCGCAGGTCGTAGTCGAAGCTTTCACTACGCACCAGAACACCGTCGCGGGTCAGTTCACGCTGGGTCAGTTTGCCGTCTTTACGCCATTGCTGGGTCTGAACTTCAAGGGAAAGCTGGGTGGGCGTGCGGGTAGCCGTTTCACGACGGGCCGGGCGGCCCAGGCTGTCATAGCCAAGGGTTACGGTCATGTCCCACGAGCCATCGTTTGATTGGGTTCGCTGCTGGTGAATCCGCGACGCTGCATCGTAAGTAATGCTGATGCTCACATCGGGACCTTGCTGCACGCTCAAACGCCCGAATTCATCGTACTGGCAGCGCTGTTCGGCACCGTCGGCATCGGTCAGCCGCGTCACTTTGCCCGACGGGGTGGTGCTTTGCTGTTGCGAGCGTGGCTGATCGCCTTGCCAGGCGTAGTCGGCTTTGGTCAGTTGCCCTGAGGGAGACCAGTGATCTTTTTGCAGACCCAGATTGCCTTGGGACTCCAGCAAACGGCCATTTTTGGGATCGTAGGTGTTGAACACGCTGATCCCGGGCGCTTGCAGCGACAGCAACGCGCCGCCCAGTTCCGGTTGGTGTTCACTCTGCACCCGGGTACCGTCGGGCAGAACCTGGGTATGGGCGTGAATTTCGCCTTCGGCATATTCCCATTTGGAGACACTCTGCCCGACCTTTTCCCACACCAATCGGCCCAGACCGTCATATTTACGCTCACCCAGCAGGACTTCATTAGTGCCCAAAGACGGATGAGTGATCGAGACCGTGGCCGGTAAATCACTGTCATGGCCTTGGGCATAGGTGCGCTTGATGACACTGCCGTCAGGCAAGGTGGTGGACAGCAGTCGGTCCCGTACATCCCACTCCTGTCGGGTCTCCAGGCCCATGGCATCGAACTGGCTGATACAGCGGCCCAAGCCGTCATAGGTCCAGCTCAGTTCGTGCTGAAGTACGCCATCGGCGCAATAGAGTTGTTCTTTAAGGGGGCGTCCATCCAGAGTATGGGTGGTCACGGTTCTGGCCCCGGGCACACCCTTGGCGTCGGTCTGCCAGCGAGTTCCGGTCAGGGCTACCGGGTCGGCAAGGGTGTGTTGGGTGACACCGTCTGCGCCGGTTTCAGTCAGCACATTGCCCCAGTCATCAAAGGTGCGTTCGGTGGTCAGGCTCAGGGCCGGAGTGTCTTCATTGCCGGGATCGTAAGCCGTTTCACGGAACACCCGGCCCAGCACGTCATATTCGGCGGTCCAGGCGGTATAGGTCGTACCACTGTCGGTCTGTTTTTCCCGGCGGATTTCCCGGGCCATGCCATCGAGCCAGACAGTTTCCTTACGTCCGGAAGCGCCGACTCGGGTCTGGCAGCGCTGGTTCGCTGACAAGGAATAGGCCCAATTGACCTCAGCCTCGAACGCCGAATCCGGAGCCGCGACTTCCTGAGTCACACGCCCCAGGGCATCGTGGGCAAAGGCCATGCGCAGCTGCTCGTCGGTCTGTTCGGTGACCATTAGCCCCGAGTACAGATCTTGTGAGGATTGGGCAACAGTTGAGTGCCCATCGTGCCCGGTAACTGTCACATTTTCCTGCAACACGGCACGTTGAAGAGAGCGGGTGTCTGGCGCTTGGGTCAGGGTATAGCTGTAGGCCCGGGTGGTGCCTTTACCCTCTACGGTTCTGGTTTCGCTAAGCATGCGAGCGTGATGGGGCGAGGCCGGAGCATTGATAAAGGTCTGGCTGGAACGGCCCAATTCAGTGCGTTTCTCGCCTTCAACCAGCAGCAACCGCTCTTCACTGCTCTGGACAAAAGTCGGCAATGCAAACCCCGGAGCATCCTGACGCACCGGTAGCGCCTGATAACGGTAGCGGGTCTGTTTGACCGACCCTTCAGTGCCGGGTGGCGGACTCAGGGTGCGACTTTTCAGACGAGCAATGCGGCCCAGTGGGTCGGCCGGGCAGTTGTCGGTCTCGCCGCTCACCGGGTAGTACTCGGACTCTTCAACGGCCCCCAATGCATTGCGGTGCCACACCGGGTTGCCCAGCTCGTCGTAGCGGGTTTCTTCTTCGGTAACAAGTTCTCGCAGCACCCGTTGGCCATCCAGCTGCGCCTTGCGGGTAATGACCTTGTGCGGGAACTGGAAGTAAGGCAGTTGCCGGGCAATGGGCAGCCAGGGCTCGTCGTAATAGGTGGTCTCGGTTTCCTGCAGGGTCTTGCCCTGCAAGGTGCGTTCACGGGTCAGCAGGTGAAAGCGGTTAAAGCTGCGGGACACTGTTTGTAAAACAGTCCCCCGGGCATCCATCAGGGTTTCGGTAGAGCCATAGAGGAAATCCCCGGCACCGGTCAGGTGGTAGAGGTTGTCTTCGCGATTACGCCACTGACGTACCGCCGGCCAGCCAAAATAGTTATTGCTGCCATACAGGTCGTAGTCATAGCGAACCAGCTGCACCGGCTGGCCATCTCCCGGATCCTTGCGGGTCTGACTGACCACCGGCATCCGCGCAAACGGCGCCCCCGGCGGCAACGCCAGACCCTTTGCCTCACTATAGGTCACCTCTTCGCTACTGCCGGTGGGCTGGGTGCATTTGCTCAGCAGCAACAGACCTGAATCACTGCGGGTGTATTCAAACTGCCAGCCACTGTCGGGCAGGCCGTCCACCGTTACCCGGCGCAACTGCCCGGATACCCGGTGAAAAGACATCACCACCTGTGCGGGGGTATCCGGCTGCAACGTCAGACGGGTTGTCACGCCCTCGTAGGCCAGTGCCAGCACAGTGCGGCCACGGGCATCGCTGACCTTTTGCAGGTAAGCCGCGTTGCCGACTGAACGCCAGTCAAAATTCAGGGCGCTGCCATCGGCCCCCACCAGCGTGCTGACCACCCACAGGCTGGAGTGTCCGGCCAGCGGGATCAGGCGTTCACAGCTGCCATCGTTATGCCGGACCCACATTTCCTGACGCTGAACGGTCACGGCGATTACCGGCAAACGCACATCGGGAAAGCGCATGCTCTGGCCGACAATTTCACCGCGTAAGCGCTCGCCGGAATTGAGTTGCAGTTGCTGGCTGGCGCCGTCCCAGGAGGTGGTACCAAGCATCCAGCCCAGACCGAAGCCCTGATCTTCGGCCATCAGCGGACTATGGCTCAGGCGCAACTGGCTTATGGGCCCGCGCAAATCGTTGGCGGCGCCGGTGGGCAGGGTTATCGAGGCAGAGAACGCACCGGTGCGCGGATCGACGCCGGCACTGATGCTGCTCATAAAGTTGTAGGCACCGGAATATACATCGCCGCTGCTAAGCAGGCTGGCGGCGGACTGGATATCGGGGGTGTGGTCAGTGGGTTCCATGATAGTTGCGACTCCTTGGCGTGCTGGTAAGAGATCGCAAAATAGGGTCACTGCCTTGAGGCCAACAATGAGCTAGGGCTGTAAATAGTGTCTTTACAAAAAGCAGTGCTGGGAAGAGCGCTTGAAAACCATTGGGTGCAACCCTGCAAAGAGTGCTGTATTGCCGGTTTTCCCAAAAAACTGTCCTGATTAATAGACCCGCACTGACAGTGCCAGTGCGGGGTGTTTCAAAAATACGCCGTTGCCAGAGGTTTTAATCCAGTCGGATTGATCGCAGGCTCAACTCCCACTCTCTTAGCTCTGCCGCCGCGTTTTTTTGGCTGAGAAATCTTCTATGCATCAAATGAACTTCTGTTTCCAGACGCGAGGTCAATTGACCAGGGGGCGTTAATAGGCCACGTCCCGTTTCTCTCCAAGGGGAATGGCCCGCTTGCGTCAGTTGTTCCGGTAGAACGCCTTGGGTATAGCCATGCCATGTTCTGTGTAGATCACGAACATGGAAAATATTTGCTTCCTGGGGGGTCGCACGTAACGGAGGCAAATTGAGTGGTCGGGTATTGGCTCGCACCAGTTGGCGCATGTCACTGGATGTCTGTGACAACGAGATCAGATCCGAGCCAGGCAAGTAACCGATAATATTTTGCATTACCCGGTTCGGCATTTCGATCAGGCGCCTATCGATGAGGTTGCTGGGCAAGGGGACGTTTTGCCGTATAAATTGCAGCTCATCCGCAGGTAAAGCGTGACGGGCCAACTGATCGAGTCGCGGCACAGATGAACCCGCGTTTTGAGCCGCCCCCGAAAATGCTTGTCCGCCCCCCGACAATCCCCCGGCATGTTGCAGTTTGTGCTGCCAGCTGCCTACGAACTTGCCTGCACTCTTCACTCCCTTGGCCGCAGCCCCGGCCATTGACGGAGCCGCCGAAGCAAGCCCGGTTGCCATGCCCACCCAGCCCAGAATCCGCCCGGCGTTTTCATTGCCGCTGGCCAGCAAGGCTATCGAGGCCACGTCCGCTGCCAGCGACACCACGCTCAGGGTCGCGGTGGTGACCGCCGTTACATAGCTGGCGGTCAGTGCCGCTGTAGGCGCCGCCAAGGCACCCAGGGAGGCCACGGTGCCGATCACGGCCAGGGCGATCCCGGCCGCCGGTAACAGCCAGTCCAGCCACGAATGACCCGATGGATCGATGCGGTTGACCGGGTCGCCGGCGCAGTAGGCATAGCCATTGAGCCCGCCTTCGCCGAAGGGGCTGAGGCTGTCACGGCTGTGGAAGCGCATCAGCACCGGGTTATAGATGCGGTAATCACCGAGGAAGTACCAGCCGCTGTCCTGTTCGCGCAAGGCACCGGCGTAGCCCAGTCGGCTGGTGCCGGGTTGGCTCTGGCCGTAGGCGCCGTAGACCGGGGTGTTAATCCCGTCATTGGCCTCAGTGGTTATCGAACCCTGGGCGTCGGTGCCCAAGAGCATCACTTCGCGCACCGCCGATGCAAGACGGCTTTCAGCCACAGGGACGTGACCGGCCCGCACCCAGCGGGTCTGGGTGGTTTCACCCATCTCGCAACTGAGCTGACCTCCGGTGTGGTAACGCCAACGCGGGCCGGTAGAGTCTTCGGTCTTGATGATGTTGCCCGCCGGGCCGTAGTACCAACGACGCTGGCCTGTAGGCAGAGTAACCCCGATCAGTCGGCCCAGGGCGTCGTAGTGCAGTGGATTGCCGCGCTCGTCGCGTTTGAGATTGCCCAGCGCGTCGTACTCCAGGGTTACCGGTGCCGGGTAATCGGCGCGGCTGTGGCTGACGCTGAGCAGCTGGGTGAGATCGGCGGGGTTGTAGCCGAATACGCTGACATTGTTGGCGCTGGCGTCGGCAAACACCGTTTCCAGGCGTCGTACATTGTCGAGGGCGTCGTATTGAAAGTGCTGCTCGCGGTAGGTTTTGCCGTGGGCATCTTCGGGCAACGACGGGCCTGCAAGGCGATGGGCAATCACCCGTCCGCGCAGGTCGTAGTCGAAGCTTTCACTACGCACCAGAACACCGTCGCGGGTCAGTTCACGCTGGGTCAGTTTGCCGTCTTTACGCCATTGCTGGGTCTGAACTTCAAGGGAAAGCTGGGTGGGCGTGCGGGTAGCCGTTTCACGACGGGCCGGGCGGCCCAGGCTGTCATAGCCAAGGGTTACGGTCATGTCCCACGAGCCATCGTTTGATTGGGTTCGCTGCTGGTGAATCCGCGACGCTGCATCGTAAGTAATGCTGATGCTCACATCGGGACCTTGCTGCACGCTCAAACGCCCGAATTCATCGTACTGGCAGCGCTGTTCGGCACCGTCGGCATCGGTCAGCCGCGTCACTTTGCCCGACGGGGTGGTGCTTTGCTGTTGCGAGCGTGGCTGATCGCCTTGCCAGGCGTAGTCGGCTTTGGTCAGTTGCCCTGAGGGAGACCAGTGATCTTTTTGCAGACCCAGATTGCCTTGGGACTCCAGCAAACGGCCATTTTTGGGATCGTAGGTGTTGAACACGCTGATCCCGGGCGCTTGCAGCGACAGCAACGCGCCGCCCAGTTCCGGTTGGTGTTCACTCTGCACCCGGGTACCGTCGGGCAGAACCTGGGTATGGGCGTGAATTTCGCCTTCGGCATATTCCCATTTGGAGACACTCTGCCCGACCTTTTCCCACACCAATCGGCCCAGACCGTCATATTTACGCTCACCCAGCAGGACTTCATTAGTGCCCAAAGACGGATGAGTGATCGAGACCGTGGCCGGTAAATCACTGTCATGGCCTTGGGCATAGGTGCGCTTGATGACACTGCCGTCAGGCAAGGTGGTGGACAGCAGTCGGTCCCGTACATCCCACTCCTGTCGGGTCTCCAGGCCCATGGCATCGAACTGGCTGATACAGCGGCCCAAGCCGTCATAGGTCCAGCTCAGTTCGTGCTGAAGTACGCCATCGGCGCAATAGAGTTGTTCTTTAAGGGGGCGTCCATCGAGGCTATGGGTGGTCACGGTTTTGGCCCCGGCAACGCCATTGGCATCGGTCTGCCAGCGGGTTCCGGTCAGGGCTACCGGGTCGGCCAGGGTGTGTTGGGTGATACCGTCCGCGCCGGTTTCAGTCAGCACATTGCCCCAGTCATCAAAGGTGCGTTCAGTGGTCAGACTCAGGGCCGGGACGTCTTCGTTACCCGGGTCATAATTGGTTTCACGGAACACCCGGCCCAGCACGTCATATTCGGCAGTCCAGGCGGTATAGGTCGTACCGCTGTCGGTCTGTTTCTCCCGGCGGATTTCCCGGCCCATGCCATCGAGCCAGACAGTTTCCTTACGTCCGGAAGCGCCGATTCGGGTCTGGCAGCGCTCGCTGGCTGACAACGAATAGGCCCAGTTGACCTCAGCCTCGAACGCCGAATCCGGAGCCGCGACTTCCTGAGTCACACGGCCCAGGGCATCGTGGGCAAAGGCCATGCGCAGCTGCTCGTCGGTCTGTTCGGTGACCATTAGCCCCGAGTACAGATCTTGTGAGGATTGGGCAACAGTTGAGTGCCCATCGTGCCCGGTAACTGTCACATTTTCCTGCAACACGGCACGTTGAAGAGAGCGGGCGTTTGGGGCTTGGGTCAGGCTGTAGCTGTAAACCCGGGTAGTGCTTTTACCCTCTACCGTCTGGGTTTCGCTGAGCATGCGAGCGTGATGGGGCGAGGTCGGATCGTTAATGAAATTTTGCGTCGAGCGGCCCAGTTCGGTGGACTGATTGCCCTCAACCAGCAGCAACCGCTCTTCACTGCTCTGGACAAATGTCGGCAATGCAAACCCGGGAGCATCCCCACGCACGGGCAGGGATTGATAGCGATATCGGGTCTGCTTGACCGGGCCTTCGGTGCCGGGTGGCGGGCTGATCGTACGACTTTTCAGACGGGTGATGCGGCCCAATGGGTCGGCCGGGCAGTTGTCGCTCTCACCGGTTACCGGGTAGTACTCCGACTCTTCAATCCCGCCCAGGGCATTGCGATGCCACACCGGGTTGCCGAGGTCGTCGTAGCGGGTTTGTTCTTCGGTAACTAGTTCTCGCAGCACCCGTTGGCCATCCATCTGCGCCTTGCGGGTAATGACCTTGTGCGGGAACTGGAAGTAAGGCAGTTGCCGGGCAATGGGCAGCCAGGGCTCGTCGTAATAGGTGTTTTCGGTTTCCTGCAGGGTCTGGCCCCGTTGCGTGCGTTCACGGGTCAGCAGGTGGAAGCGGTTAAAGGTGCGTGACACTGTTTGCAAAACAGTACCCCGGGCATCCATCAGGGTTTCGGTGGAGCCGTAGAGAAAATCGCCGCCCCCGGTCAGGTGATAGAGATTGTCTTCGCGATTACGCCACTGACGTACTGCCGGCCAGCCGAAGTAATTGTTGCTGCCATACAGCCCATAGTCATAGCGAACCAGCTGCACCGGCTGGCCGTCCCCCGGGTCTTTGCGGGTCTGACTGACCACCGGCATCCGCGCAAACGGCGCCCCTGCAGGCAGGTTGAGGCCGTTGGCTTCGCTGTAGGTCACTTCCTCGGTGCTGCCGGTGGGCTGGGTGCATTTGCTCAGCAGCAACAGACCTGAATCACTGCGGGTGTATTCAAACTGCCAGCCATTATCGGGCAGGCCGTCCACCGTCACCCGGCGCAACTGCCCGGAGACCCGGTGAAAAGACATCACCACCTGTGCGGGGGTATCCGGCTGTAAGGTCAGATGGGTTGTCACGCCCTCGTAGGCCAGAGCCAGCACAGTGCGGCCTTGGGCATCACTGACTTTTTGCAGGTACGCCGCGTTGCCAACTGAACGCCAGTCAAAATTCAGGGCGCTGCCGTCGGCACCCACCAGGGTGCTGACCACCCACTGGCTTGGATATCCAGGTAACGGGATCAGGCGTTCACAGCTGCCATCGTTATGCCGGACCCACATTTCCTGACGCTGAACGGTCACTGCGACTACCGGCAAGCGCACATCCGGGAAGCGCATGCTCTGGCCGACAATCTCACCGCGAAAGCGCTCGCCGGAATTGAGTTGCAGTTGTTGGCTGGCGCCGTCCCACGAGGTGGTACCGAGCATCCAGCCCAGACCAAAGCCCTGATCTTCGGCCATCAGCGGGCTATGGCTCAGGCGCAACTGGCTGATGGGTCCGCGCAAATCGTTGGCGGCGCCGGTGGGCAGGCTGATCGAGGCCGAGAACGCACCGGTGCGCGCATCGACCCCGGCACTGATGCTGCTCATAAAGTTGTAGGCACCGGAATATACATCGCCGCTGTTGAGCAGGCTGGCGGCGGACTGGATATCGGGGGTGTGCTCAGATAAATCAGGCATGTTCGCTACTCCTTGGTTCGCTGAAAGGAGTCGCAAAATAGAATCTCTGACTTGAGGGTAACAATGAGCAAGGGCTGTAAGTGATGCCGCTACAGAAAGAAATGAGAGCCGGATCAGTTCCTCAACGACAGCAGAGTTCAGAACGCTGCACCCACACAAACTTTGAGAGTAATCCTATATAAGCACATTTCCTTACTCGCTAACTTACCAGGCTGCAGACTTGCTACATTGAACAGCAACCGTTCATTTATAGACTTGCCAATAACCCTATTGAAATTTGCCCATGGCATCCAATGAACGGCCACCTGCCACTCACCACAACTAAACAATGACCGATATATTACCCAGGGAGACGGGGATGGGCGGCATCATTTACAGGCATAAATTTGTTTTCATCAAGTCGATCAACCCTGCGGCGGAGCATGCCATTCTCTTCGCTCACGGAGGCATCAGACGCTCTCAGAAGGCCTATGCGACACCGGTGATTGTGCCTAAAGGAAGAAAACTGGTTTATTACGCCTACCACTCTGAAGATACAAACACCGACGTGGGGTGGCGCCTGCTATTGAATAACAGTACTTACAACCCCGCACGCGAACCTAAAAACATTAATCCTAAAGAATTCATCCACGCAGACAACACCACGTTTAACTACACACTGAGCAACGCATTCGAATCAGAGCTGGCATTACCCACTGCTCATCATGATGTGATCGGTGTCATCACAAGAACCTATATGCAAGAGGTTTTTGAAGCGATATCAATTTACCGGCCAGCCATTAAATATATTCACTGCATACATTGCAGGGCCGTTTACAGGCACCGTGGCAGTGAGCGACTGTATTTCGAACAACCTCAGATTTATGACGAGGTGGTTCGAAGTACTCAAACGCAAAAAGGGTATTACGACCGAGCCTGGGAGTACCTGTTCGGTTAATAAAAACCGATCGAAGGTTCTGCTGCCATGACCCGGACATGTATTTCTGCCAAAGCTGATTATTGACCCTGCGGTTTCAAGCGGGGGGACAGGCGCTTGGGAGCAGAGCGCAGGTGCTGTGGTGGTTAGCCCCAAACACCTGCCTGCCAACCGGCCCGGCAGTTGCACGCAACAGCGTAACGGGCAATCGAAATGCGGTTCCTAAACAATCAGGGACCGCAGCTTATTCTTCGCCACCTTGTTCGATGCATTGACCGGCAACGCCTCGTAGAACCTCACCATGCGCGGCACTTTGTAGTTGGCCATGTGTTCCCGGGCCCACAGAATCAAACCCGCTTCGTCCAGCCGCTGTTCATGGCGCAGCACCACACAGGCACAGCCCACTTCGCCCATGCGCTCGTCCGGCACGCCAATCACCGCCACCTGGGCGATGGCCGGGTGTTCGATCAGGCCCGCTTCAATTTCCGCCGGGTAGCAGTTGAAACCCCCGACGATAAACATGTCCTTGAGGCGATCGGTGATGCGCAAGTTGCCCGCAGTATCCAGCTGGCCAATGTCGCCGGTGTGCAACCAGCCTTCACTGTCGATGGTTTCGGCAGTGGCCCGGGGATCTTCAAAGTAACCCTGCATCACGTGAAAACCTCGCAGGCAGATTTCTCCGGTATCCCCCGCTGCCAGGGCCCGGTTTTGCGGATCACGGATGCTCACTTCGGTGCCGGCAATGGCCCGCCCGCTGGTGCTGGCAATGGTCTGCGCCGGGTCATCCGGGTTGCAAATGGTGGCCAGGCCGCCGCACTCGGTGAGGCCGTAGGCCGTGGTGACCACCGCAAAGCCCAGTTCGCGACGCATCCGTTCGATCAGGCTCGGGGCAATGGTCGCCGCCCCTGTGACGGCAATGCGCAAGCTCGAGAGGTCGGTTTGCGCCAGTTTGGGGTGCGCCAGCATCGACAGATACAGGGTCGGCGGCCCCGGCAGTACGTTGATATTCTCGGCCGCAATGCGCTGGAAGACGGCTTCGGCGTCAAACACCGGGTGCGGCAAAATGGTTGCCCCGGCCAGCAGGCACGTCAACCAGCCCGCCTTGTAGCCGAAAGCATGGAAAAACGGATTGATCACCAAATAACGGTCACCGGCCCGCAAACCAATCACCTTCACGTATTCGCTGAATGCCCGGATGTTCTGCCCGTGGGCACTCATTACCCCTTTGGGTTTACCGGTGGTGCCCGAGGTAAACAGCAGGTCGCTCAAATCATCGGCACTGACCCCGGCGGCCCGCTGCCTGGCGTCGGTTTCGCTGACGCCGGCCCCCGATGCCAGAAATTCATTCCAGGCCGGGGCATCTCCCAGCAGCACCAGCCCCTCAAGGCTGTCCGGGCGATGCGGGGCGAGCAAGGCCAGGTAGTCGGTGCCTAAAAACTTCGGCTGGACGAATAACAGCCGGCTGGAACTGCGCTGCAGAATATCCGCTGCCTCGTTGCCTTTCATCCGGGTGTTGACCGGCACCATTACCGCCCCTGCGCAATGAATGCCCAGTGCCGCAATGATCCAGTCCCGGCCATTGGGGGCCCAGATGGCCACCCGGTCACCCTTGCCGATGCCCCGGGCCATCAGGCTGCGGGTCACGGCCAGGGCCAGGCGCGGCAAATCGCGGTAGTCGGTGCACACGCCGTTTTCTTCAATGGCGGTACGTCCTGCGTGTTGCTGCGCGGCGCCAAGCAGTAACTCGGGAATAGTCGTAGGGCTGAAAGTCATCGATCACTCGTCCGGCTGATTATTCGGGGAAGCACACCCGCAGGTGTTCGCTGTTGGGCACGGACTGGCATGCCAGGACCCAGCCGTCATTGAGTTCCTGTTGGTCAAGGGCATCGTTGCGCAGCATCTCGACACTGCCCCGCTCCACGGTGCACATGCAGGTGGCGCAGGACCCCACCAGACAGGAACTGGGGGGTTTCAACCCGGCGCGCAGCATGGCATTGAGCACCGTTTCGCCTTCGGCGCAGGGCACTTCGAACTCCTCGCCATCCAGGCGCACCGAGAGCTGGCTGCCGATTACATCAGTGTTGACCGGGGCCGGGGCTGCGATGCTGCCCTCTTGCGGCAACGAAACAAAACGTTCGACGTGGATGCGCCCATGTTCCATACCAATGTCATGCAAAGCACTGACAGCGGCATCCATGAACGGCCCCGGACCACAGATAAAGGCCTGGGCATGCACAAACGGCCTGGCCATTTGCGCCAGTTGCGCAACCGAAGGAATCCCTTGTACCGAGTCCAGCCAGTGGATCACCTGCAGGCGCTGCGGGTAGGCGCTGGCCAGGGCCTTGAGTTCGTCGGCAAAAATCACCGAGGCCTCGTCGCGGTTGGCATAGATCAGCAGGACCCGACCGCTGCCGGCGATCAACGCCGAACGCAAAATCGACAGCACCGGGGTTACCCCGCTACCGCCGCCAAACAACAGGAAATCATCATCGAAATGGCGCGGCACAAAGACCCCGGCCGGAACCAGCACCTGCAGTTGGTCGCCTTCGCGCAACTGCTGGCATAACCAGTTGGAAGCGCGACCGTCACGCACCTGCTTGATCGTGACCCGCAGCGGTTCATCCACCAGCGGCGTGCTCGACAACGAATAGCAACGCGGCAACCAGCCGCCTTCAAACGGCACCCGCAGGGTCAGAAACTGGCCGCTCTTATAGGCAAACTGCTCGCGCAAGTCCTGGGGCACCTCAAACACCAGCGATCTGGAGTCCGCGGTTTCAGTGACGATTTGTGCCACGCGCAGAGAAATATAGGCAGGTGAATTCATATCAAATACTCATTACAAACTGGCCACTGTCGATCCGCAGTTCGATACCGTTGATTGCACGTGACTCGTCGCTGGCAAGAAACAGCACACTGGCAGCGACATCTTCAGGCAGGCACATGCGTCCCATGGGGTCGGCATCGATGGTCAGGCTCCAGGGGTCCAGGCCCGCCGGCAGGGTGGCCGTGGTCATGGGGGTGAGAATGCCGTCCGGGTGCAGGGAGTTGCAGCGGATGCGATATTTGCGACGCCGGCACATCACCGCCACGGTGCGCGACAGCGCTGCTACGGCACCTTTGGAGGCGCTATAGGCGGCGTAGTCATCACGCCCGGCCACACCGGCGATGGAGGACATATTGATGATCGAACCGCCGACCCCCTGTTTCATCAGGCCAATGGCGGCACGACACCCCAGAAATACGCTGTCGGAGTTGATCCGCTGCACCCGCTGCCAGTCGCTCAGGCTGGTGTTTTCAATGTCGCCCTTGAGCAGGATTCCGGCATTGTTGAACAGGATGTCCAGCTGGCCATGGCGCTGGCCAATGGTTTCGATGACCCGCGTCCACTGCGCTTCACAGGCCGCATCGTGCTCGATGAACAGCGCCTGGGGGCCGATTTCTTCAGCCAGGGCCAGGCCTGACGCCACATCGATATCACTGATCACCACGCGCGCGCCTTCGCGGGCCAGGAGCAGCGCGCTGGCCCTGCCCACGCCACTGGCGCCGCCAGTGATCAGGGCAACCTTGCCTTCAACTCGTGTGCTCATGCTGCAGTCCTTGTTGGATAGAAGTGCCGGTGGACGCCCGCTGGCCCGCCACCGGTTCATCGCGTTCGAGATCACTGCCAGCGGTGCTGGCCCGCCCTGCCCGGCGTCCCGAAAACACGCAGTCGGCAAGGGACAGGCCACTGATATACAGGTGTGAGGCCACGCCTATTGCGGTACGCCCGGCGCTGTACAACCCGGTAATCGGCTGGCTGTTGTCATCCAGCACCGCGCCCGTGTTTTCATCGACTTTAAGCCCGCCCAGGGTCAAGGCCCCCAGCGGAAATACCGGGTTGTCGACGCTGATATTGCAGGCGTAGAAGGGTCCTTTATCCAGCACCTGGCGACTGCCTTCAGACTTGCCGAAGGGGTCCGCCACTTCGCCCCGGGCAGCGGCGTTATACCCCCGCAGCGAGCTGCTCAATTCACCGGACTGCATGCCGCAGACCTGGGCCAGCCGGTCAGGGTTATCGCCCTTGCGCACCCGCAGCAGCATCAGGGCCAGTGCCGGCAGGCTCTGAAACCACCAGTAACCACCGAACAGGGCCTGGCGGATCGCCTGCTTGCGCAAGCGCGCATCCAGCACCAGCCATGCCTGACCGCCCTGCTCTTCGCACAACGGCTGGCCCAGGGTGGCGCCATAAACTTCCTCATTGCAGAAACGCTGCCCCTGGGCGTTGACCACAATCCCCTTGGGCCAGCAAAACGGCGGGTTGATAAAGCGCCAGGCCGATACCCGGCTCAGGCGTTCGCTTTTGCCCCCCACTGACTGTCCGAGGCGCAGGCCGCTACCATCGCAACCGGTGGCACCGACCTTGAAATTACGGCGGAATTTGGGGGCATGTTCACGGATCAAATCGCGATTGAAGATAAAACCGCCGGTGCTCAGAATCACTCCGCGCCGAGCCCGGACCAGCACAGGTTGCCCATGGTCACGTTCAAGGCGGCTGATCTTTTGCCGCAGGCGATCGCAATAACCGGGGGCAAAGTTTTGCCAGCGCTCGGCGCGGGCTGCCAGACGCGCATGTACACGGGCTTCGCGGGTGCCCTCGGGCAAACGCCAAAGCTCGGCACCCAGCACGCGCCCGTTGTCATCCACCACCAGGCGGCGCGCCGCCGATTGCAACAAGGGTTGTACCCCGGCGCGCAGGCAGGCGGCTTGCAAATGGCCATAGAGCACGGCACCGCATTGCCCCTTGCCAACGGTGCGATGCCCGCGGGGTGCCGCGGGGTGCTCGCCACTATGGGACGGCACCAGTTCGTTGCCGGAGTAATACAGAAAATAGCCATCGGCCGGATATGAGGTTTTGCCACCCGGTGGCAGGCTGTGGGCATAGCGTGCGCCATGGCTTTCGAGCCAGCGCAGGTTGTCGGCACTGTCATCGCAAAACTTGCGCAGGGTGTCGTCGCTGATCACGCCCCGGGTTTCGTGCTTGAGGTAGTCAAACATCGCTTGCGGGGTATCGCTGAACCCGGCGTCCTGCTGTTGGCGGGTACCGCCACCGGCATACACCACCCCGCCGCTTTTGGCGCTGGCACCGCCGCCGGTAAAACGGTCGGCAATAATCACTTCAGCCCCCTGGCTGCGCGCTTCCAGCGCAGCACAGGCACCGGCGGCGCCCCAACCGATAACCAGGACATCGCAGCTGTAGTCCCAGCCCCGGCCATCCAGGCGGTCGGCCTGTAACGGGGCCAGGATTTTGGTATTGCTGCCGGAACGGGGCCGGCTCATGACAGCGCCTCGGCGATGGCGCCCGCCGCCACCGGTACGTTGCTGCTGGCAATATGGTTGGCGGCGATATAGCCAAAGGTCATGGCCGGGCCAAGGGTGCCGCCGGCACCGGGGTAGCTGGTACCCATGACCGAAGCGGAGCAGTTACCAATGGCATACAGGCCGCTGATGGGCTGGCCGTCTTCACGTACCACCTGGGCGTAGCGGTTGGTCAGCAATCCGCCCTTGGTGCCAATGTCTCCGGCATCCAGGCGCATGGCGTAATACGGACCTTTGCGCAGCGGCGCCAGGCACGGATTGGGCTTGATATTGCTGTCACCGTAGTAACGGTCAAACACATTGGCGCCGCGTTCGAAGTCAAGGTCGACACCGGTTTTTGCGTATTCATTGACCTTGTTTACGGTGCTGGTCAAGCCGGCACCATCAACGCCAATCTGCAAGGCCAGTTGCTCAAGGCTGTCGGCCTTCCAGTACAGGGTATTGAGCCATTCTTTGCGCAGACGGCTGTCTGGCATCACCTGGGCCGGCATCAGCGGGCCCATGGCGTAATGGAAACGGAAATGGCCATCAAAGATCACCCATGACGGCACCGTGCGGCCGCCGGTTTTCTGGTTGTCCTTGTACATGGCATCAACGAATTCAAGATACGGCGCAGCTTC
Source organism: Pseudomonas paraversuta (assembly GCF_904067025.1). Classification (NCBI taxonomy): domain Bacteria; kingdom Pseudomonadati; phylum Pseudomonadota; class Gammaproteobacteria; order Pseudomonadales; family Pseudomonadaceae; genus Pseudomonas; species Pseudomonas paraversuta. The sequence continues at coordinate 2,325,478 of NZ_CAJFDA010000001.1, read as the reverse complement.
GTTCACAAAGCGATGGCCCAGGCTGTTGACCACAATGGCCCCCGGAAACGCACGCTCGGCAAACACGCCGCGGGGTTTTTCTTCACCGGGCACGGCAATGGTCGGCGCCCACCACGCCCAGTCCATCAACGCCGTGGCCGCGCCGATATTGAGCCCCGCTTCCAGTGCGGCACCGGTGTTGTTGCCCGGTGGCGTGGCACTCCAGCCGGCCTTGGTGGGTTGCGGCAGGAATTTTTCCCGCAGGGTCTGATTCTGCTCGAAACCACCCGAGCCAAAGATCACTCCGCGCCGGGCCTTGAGTTCGAGAATCTTGCCCCCCGTGGCGACCTTGATCCCGCAAACGCGATCACCGTCCAGCAGCACGTCCTGGAAATCGGTGTTGAGCCACAACGGCACATTGCGATCCATCAGCGAGCGGCGCAGGGACGCCACCAGGGAACTGCCCAGTGCCGCACGACGGTCGTACTTGCTCTTGCGCCGCCACTTGAAGTCCATCTTGTAGCGGGCCATCAGCCTGAAGATCAGCCATTGCCAACCGAAGCTGCGGGCCATGGCCTTGTGTGCATCGCGGGCAGTCCAGGCAATACGCCCCATCAGCAGAGTCGAGGGCGAAGGCTTGCGCAGGTTGGGCAGTTCTTCTTCGAGCAAACTGGTGTCGAACAGCTCGGGGTCAAGGGTCCGCCCGCCCGGCAAGGCGCCGGGCAGTTGCGGGTAATAATCCGGATATTTGTCGGCCACGGCATAGCGCACCCGGCTATTGGCGGTGAGCTTTTTGATCATCGGCGCAGCGTTATCCAGATACGCCTGCAGGCGCACCGGATCGCCGTGTTCGCCGGTAGCGGCCTTGAGGTATTGCATTGACAGCTCAGCGCTGTCCCGCCCGCCGATGGCAGCGAAGTAATGGTTGTTCGGAATCCAGATACCGCCGCCGGAAATTGCCGAAGTACCGCCGTATTTGTCGCTCTTCTCGACAATCAGAACTGAAAGGCCCTGATCGGCAGCAAACAGGGCCGAGGTCATCGCCCCCGCACCGGAGCCGACCACGATTACGTCATAGCTGGACTGAGACTGAACTTGAGCCGTCATTATTGTTATGCCATCCGCTGAGGTCAGAAAGTCATTACTCGATCAAACAAAAGGGTCCGAGTTGGGTAAACCCAATTGCACCACGCCATAGCTGCGGCGATAGGCCGCCTCGTTGTTGGCGATATGCCCGCGCGCCTGATGCAGGTCGCGGAAATAACGGGCCACCGGGTTGGTGTTGTACAAACCCGAGGCTGCCATGCAACGCAGCAGGTCGCTGACCCGGTCGGCGCAGACATTGGTCACATGGGATGACTGGTAGCGATACAACAGGCGGGTTTCAACGTCCGGATACTCGCCTGCAGCAGCCAGCGCCATGAGGTGTGCGTAATTGCGCATCAGCACCAGCTTGAGCGAATCAACGGTGATGGTGGCCTCGGCGACTGCCGCCTGGGCTGCCGGGTCTTCGGCGGTTTTGGCGCCATGCTTGCCGATATGCGCAGCGGCGTTGGTCCGGAACTCGTTGATCGCCCCTTGCAATGCACCCAGCGCCGAGGTGGATACCGCGCGGGCAAATACCTGGGCAAACGGGATGGAGTACATCGGGTTGGTGTTGACCAGCCGTCCCGGGGTGGCTTCGATGCTGTAGTTGTTGGTGCGTTGCACCCGGTGTGCAGGGACAAAGGCATCTTCAACGATGATGTCGTGACTGCCGCTGCCGCGCAGGCCCAGTACGTCCCAGTTCTGTTCGATCCGATAGTCAGAAGCAGGGATCAGGAAGGTGCCGTGTTCGGTCGGGCCGGTTTCATCTTGCGGCACGATGCCGCCCAGCAGGCACCATTGCGCATGCTGGCTGCCACTGGAGAAACCCCAGCGCCCGCTGACCCGGTATCCGCCCTTGACCGGAGTCACTTTGGCCACAGGCATATAGGTCGAAGCCACCAGCGTGGAGCTGTCTTCGCCCCAGACATCGCGTTGTGCTTCTACCGGGTAACGCGCCAGTTGCCACGGGTGAACACCGACCACACCAAAGACCCAGGCAGTGGACATGCAGCCCTCGGCCAGGATCATCTGAATTTCAAAGAAGGTGCGCAGATCCACTTCATGACCGCCCCACATCTTCGGCTGCAGGGCACGAAACAAGCCGGCCTCCTGCATGTCGCGAACGGTATCGTCGGGCAGTTTGCAATCCTTGTCCGCCTGGGCTGAACGGCTTTTTAGCGCAGGTATCAGATTGCGCGCGCGTTCCAGCAGCTCAAGCTCTATCGGACTTTTCTCTCGTATCTGATCCATCCGTCTGTTCTCCGTCAGTCTCTCGCTGCGCGAATGCGCGGGCGCTGTATGACGAATAATCCGGCCTGGCGCGCTGCTGATCATCGTCAAAGCGGACTAGGCGTTACGCCACCAACCCCCGCAGGGGTTGAAGAACTGCGCGAGGCTGCGATCGATTGCGCAGCGATGGCGGACCCTGCCAGCCGGGGTTACCGATCGCAGCCTCGCGCTGCTTGTCAGCGACTACAGACACTGCAATGGGTTATCAAACAGTGGGCAATTTCGCCCACGGCCGGTCCTGCTCGATTTGTGCGCTCAGACGCAACAGCACGTCTTCGCCGCCCAATGGCCCGGTAAACATCATGCCGATCGGCAAGCCGTTGTCGCTCATGCCCACCGGCAACGAGATCGCCGGCTGCCCGCTGACGTTGGCCAGTACGGTAAACGCCGCGCTGCCCATGGCGTTGTGGGCGTAGCTTTCCCAGGGCTGGTTGAGGCTGAGCAGGCCCAGTTCCGGGGTGACGTTGGCGGTGACCGGCGACAGGATCACGTCGTAGGTGTCGAACTGCTGCTCCATGTAGCCACCAATGCTTTCAAACGACTGCCGGGCCCGGTACAGGCCCTCGCCCGTGACTTTCTTGCCATTGTCCAGCACCACCTGGGTGATGCGTTCAAAGTCATCGGCAGTGGCCGGCCGGCCCATCGCCTGTTCGCGGTCGTGAACCAGGGTCAGCAAGGCGTCGCCGATCACCGATCCGTGGGCTCCGAACAACTGGCGCGGGTCGATATTCAAACGCAACTCTTCAACGTTGTGCCCCATCGCGCTCAGGCGTCTGGCCGTATCGTCCAGCACCTTTGCAACTGCAGGGTCCAGTGGCGAACCGGTCAGTGAATCCCGTACCAGGCCGATGCGCAAACGCCCGGGGGCGGTGCGCAGCTCTTCGATATACGGGCGTACCAGCGGCTTTGCCCAGTACGGGCTGCCTGGCTCATGACCCTGACCGACATCCAGAAACAATGCCATATCGCGGATATTGCGCGATACCACGTTGCCGACGCTGGCACCGAACCAGCCTTCATATTTGCCCGGGCCGCTGGGGGTACGGTAACGGGTGGGCTTGAGGCCAACCACACCGCAATAGGAGGCCGGAATACGGATCGAGCCGCCGCCGTCAGTGGCATGGGCCACCGGCACAATGCCGGCCGCCACTGCCGAAGCCGCACCACCGGAGGAGCCCCCTGCACTTCTGCCCAGGTTCCACGGGTTGCGGGTTTGCCCCCAGAGCAGGGATTCGGTGGTGGTGGTAAGACCAAACTCCGGGCACGCGGTTTTGCCGAAGGGTACAGCGCCAGCCGCCTGATAGCGGGCAATCAGGGTGCTGGTTTGTGGCGCCGGCGGTGCATCCTTGAACAGACGGCAACCATTGGTGGTGCGGGTACCTTCAAGGTAGGTGTTGAGGTCCTTGATCAGGATGGGCACGCCAGCCAGCGCGCCGGTGGCAGGTGCCCCTGCGGCGCGACGGGTCTGGAGCAGCGCCCGGGCGTACTCGTCGTGACGCATGTTGACCGCATTGACCTTGGGATTGACCGCATCACAACGGGCCATGGCCGCAGCCAGCAGGTGCTCGGGAGTGAGTTCACCCTTTTGCACGGCCCGGGCCATGTCGGTGGCGTCCATCGCCAGATATTCGTTGGATGATACGGCGCTCGAACCCGCCGCACCGGCATAGCGGCCGAGCAGACCGGCGCCTGCGGCCAGGACACCGGCCTTGAGTACGTGGCGGCGTTGCCAGCCGGCCGGGGTCTGGGTGTCTTCTGGGGTAGCAGCAGGGATTGGCAAAATATCTCTCCGGATCACATCTTGTTGTTATGGGCAGGAGCAACCGCTCGACACTGGATTGCCCGCGATTGCGACACCCCGACCGGTCTGAACCGCCGGGTTGCCGGCATCGCGAGCAAGCACGCTCCTGCAGGGTTGATTTATTTCTGGGTGGAATCAGTCAGGGGTGACCATCGACTGCATGGTCGCCTGGAAGTGTTCGCCATAGGGCGGCAACATGCCCCACTCGCGGCGCGGATCATGGGCCGCAGCCTTGAATACGGTGCGCATGTGGCTGAACTCGAGGAAGCCTTCACGGCCGTGGTAATGCCCCATGCCGGAGGCACCAATGCCACCAAACGGCGCGTCGTGCATGGCCGCGTGCATCATCACGTCGTTGATGGTCACGCCGCCCGAGATAGTGCGCTGCAGTACATGACGCCGCTCTTCTTCGCTCTGGCCAAAGTAATACAGGGCCAATGGCCGATCCCGTGAATTGATGTCCGCCAGCGCCCAGTCGATCTCATCGTAGGGCAGCACCACCAGCGCCGGCCCAAAGATTTCTTCCTGCATGATCAGGCTGTCACGGGGCGGATCGATCACCACTTGCAGGGGGCGACGCCGCGCCTGGGGATCAGCCTCCAGCTCCCGCGGGAAGCTCTCCACCCGGGCGCCCCGCTGTCGGGCGTCCTGCACGTAGCTTTCTATGCGCTGCAAGTGCCGGGCGTTGACCACGGCCACCACATCCGGATTGTCGGCCACGGTCGGCAACAGCTCGTTGTAAGCCGCACCAAGGGCGCCGATAAAGTCTCCCAATTGCTCTCGGGGCACGTACACCACGTCCGGATTGATACAAATCTGCCCGCCGTTGTTGGCTTTGGCCACGGCAATGCTGAATGCAGCCTTGGCCAGATCGGCGCTGCGGGAAATGATCACCGGCGATTTGCCCCCGAGTTCAAGGGTCAGCGGCACCAGATTTTCGGCCGCATTGCGCATCACCGAGCGCGCCACGGCAGTGCTGCCGGTAAATACCAGATGGTCAAACGGCTGCGAAGTAAACGCCTGGGCCAGGTCTGCATCACCGAGCACCACCGCGACTTCCAGCGTATCGAACAATTCACCGAAGGCCCGGGCCAGCACCTCGGCTGTGCGCGGTACCACTTCCGAGGGTTTGAGAATGGCCCGGTTACCCGCGGCCAGCACGCAGGCCAGCGGACTGAGCAAGGTGAACAGCGGCGCGTTCCAGGTGCCCATGATCCCGATCGAGCCCTTGGGCTGATGCATCACCCAGGCCTTGGCGCCCAACTGGTCATAGGGGGCGAATACCTCGCGCGGCTCGTCCTGCACCCAGTGCGCAACATGGTCGCGGGCATATTTGAGCGATGCCAGTGAACCCAGCACATCATTCATCAACGAAAAACCCTGGGGCCGGCCACCAAAATCCGCATCCATGGCTTCAACCAACGGCTGCTGATAACGCACCAGCAGCTCTATCACCCGCTGGATCCGTTGCTTACGCTGTTCAACGCTGACCGGACCGGCCTCGATAAAGGCTTTTTTTTGCGCTGCCAACAGGCTGGACAGCTGTTCTGGGGCCGTACTGCTGCATGTCATGGATCAGTCCTCTTGGCATCGTTTTAATGCGCCGACGCTAGACAATTACGACCCTCCACGCCTCGTCCGATCGGACGATAATCGGCTGTATTCGTTAGTCCATTAAGACGATGTAGGGCCCCACTGCGAGGGGAATACTGCAAGCACGAAAATTCAATCCATGAGGTTCGTCATGGCAATGCAAAGCAGTTTCGATCCCCAGGCATTCCGTACCGCACTCGGTACCTTCACCACCGGGGTGACCATCATCACCACCCAGGCTGAAGACGGGTCACCTATCGGGATCACCGCCAACAGCTTCAACTCGGTGTCGCTCAATCCGCCGCTGGTGCTGTGGAGCCTGGCCAAGTCCGCCCGCAGCCTGCCGGTATTCAGCTCGGGCAAACACTGGAACGTGCACGTGCTGTCGACCGAACAGGAACCTCTGTCCGGGCGCTTTGCCATGCAGGGCGAAAACAAGTTCGCCGAAATCGAACTCGACAGCGGTATCAGCGAAGCCCCGCTGCTACAGGATTGCACTGCTCGCTTTCAGTGCCGTACAGCCTTTCAATATGAAGGCGGCGACCATGTGATTTTTGTCGGTGAGGTGCTCGCCTTTGATCACAGCGACCGCGCGCCGCTGGCGTTCCAGAGCGGCCAGTACGCACTGGCAACCCGCAAGCCCCGTAGCGAGCTGCGCCTGGCAACCACCCCGCCACCTCCGGAATGCAGCTACACCGAGGATTTGCTGGGGTATCTGCTGGGGCGCGCCCACTACCAGCTGCTGGACGCCCTGCATCGCCTGTTGAGCAACCAGCAACTGGACGAACATGCGTTTTTCATCCTCTCCGTGCTGTGCATTCGCGACAACCTGACCCTGAACGAGATCAACACCTTCGTCAGCTACACCGGGCACGTGGTCACGCTGGCCAGCATGCGCTTCCTGGAAAAACAGAATCTGGTGGCACTGGAGGGCAGCAACCATGAACCGCGCTACGTCCTGACCGCCACCGGCCGTGAAGCCTCTTTGCAACAGCTGGCCCTGGCCAAGGCGGTTGAGGAGAACGTCTCGGCCAAACTAGGCCCCGGCGATGCCCAGGCGCTCAAGGTGCTGCTCAAGCGACTGATCAGTGTCAGCGACCCGGGACTGCCTGACCTGTGGGCTCCCCGTTAATAAAGGATTATGTATGAGCATTATTTCGCGATTTGACCTGACCGGCAGTGTGGCGGTGATTACCGGCGGCGGCCGCGGCATTGGCCGGGCCATTGCCCTGGCCTACGCCGAAGCCGGCGCCGATGTGGTGCTGGCGGCACGCACCCTGGGCGACGTTGAAGCGGTTGCCCAAGAGGTCCGCCTTTTAGGACGCCGGGCCCTGGCCCTGAGCTGTGACGTGAATGACAGCGAGCAGCGCAGCGCCCTGGTGACCCAGGCGCGTGAACACATGGGCAGCATCACCCACCTGGTGAATAACGCTGGCGGCGCCGGTCCGAACGATCCGCTGACCCTGAGCGTCGAGCGTTTTGAAGAAATCATGCGCTTTAACGTGTCCTCGGCTTATCACCTGTGCCAGCTCTGCGTGCCCCATATGCGCGCTGCAGGCGCGGGCAACATTATCAATATCACCTCGGGGGCGGCGCGCTACGCGCAAACCCAGTTCAGCGCCTACGGCACGGCCAAAGCCGCTCTGAGCCACATGACCCGTCTGCTGGCCCAGGATTTCGCGCCGCTGGTGCGGGTCAACGGGATTGCCCCCGGACCGATCCTGACCGACGCCCTGAACCGCGTCCTGCCGGTGGCCATGCGCGACGTCATGATCAAGGCCACGCCGCTGCAAAGTCTGGGCGAGGTGGAAGATATTGGTGCCGCCGCACTGTACCTGGCCACCCCGGCGTCGCGCTGGGTGACCGGCAAGATTCTGGAAGTGGACGGCGGTGCCGAGTCCAGCGTCTGGCCGGGCTGACGCTGTACCCATGAACCTGTGGGAGCTGGCTTGCCAGCGCTGCACACGATTGGGTTTTGCAGTCAGAGCGCGCGCAATCCATCGCTGGCAAGCCAGCTCCCACAGCGACTCATATATTCCGGATTTTAGAGAGAGTGTTTATGGACCCGAAGTTGATTGAAGCCCTGGGCGATGAACTGTTTCACGCGCTGCTCGAACGCCGCAGCCTGCAGCCGCTGACCCAGCGTTACCCGGACCTGACGCTGGAAACGGCCTATCAGATTTCATTGCGCTTCCTGCAACGACGCGAAGCCCTCGGTGAACAGGTGATCGGCAAGAAGATCGGGGTCACCAGCCGTGCCGTGCAGGACATGCTCGATGTGCATCAGCCCGACTTCGGCTTTTTGACCAACCGTATGCAGGTCGCCGATAACAGCGATGTCAGCTTCAGCGCCAATCTGCTGGTGCAGCCCCGGGCCGAAGGTGAAATCGCCTTTATTCTCGGCGAGGATCTGCACGGGCCCGGCATTACCGCCGAGGACGTGATGGCGGCCAGCCAATGGGTGGTGCCGTGTTTCGAGATTGTCGATTCGCGCATCGCCGACTGGAAAATCCGCATTCAGGACACCGTGGCCGACAACGCCTCATGTGGCGTGTTTGCCCTGGGCGAGCAGCGAATCGATCCCCGTGATCTGGACCTGGCCAAGGTCGAACTGCACCTGCTGAAAAACGGCCAGCCGGCCGGCAACGGCTTCGGTTCGGCGGTGCAGGGTCACCCCTGCGCGGCAGTGGCCTGGCTGGCCAACACCCTGGGCAAATTCGATATTCCGTTTCGCAAAGGCGAAATCATTCTGTCCGGGGCCCTGGCGCCGCTGGTACCGGTGCTGCCCGGCGACGAGGTCAGCCTGACCCTCAGCGGCCTGGGTTCTGCACGCCTGCGCTTTGTGTCTTAAACCCAGTTCGAGAGGCTTACCATGAGCAATAAAATCAAGTGTGCCCTGATCGGGCCGGGCAACATTGGCACCGACCTGCTGTACAAACTGCTGCGCAGCGAGGTGCTGGAGCCTGTGTGGATGGTCGGTATCGATGCCACCTCCGAAGGCCTGACCCGCGCCCGCGAGTTAGGTCTCAAGACCACCAGTGACGGCGTCGACGGCCTGTTGCCCCACGTCCTGGCGGACAATATCCAGATTGCCTTCGATGCCACTTCCGCTTACGTGCATGCCGAAAACAGCCGCAAGCTCAATGAACTGGGGGTGCTGATGATCGACCTGACGCCTGCGGCCATCGGCCCGTATTGCGTGCCACCGGTCAATCTGCAAGCCAATCTCAAACGCGGCGTGATGAACGTCAACATGGTCACTTGCGGTGGCCAGGCGACGATTCCGCTGGTGGCTGCAGTATCCAGCGTGCAGCCCGTGGCGTATGCCGAGATCGTGGCCACGGCGGCGTCCAAATCGGTCGGCCCGGGCACGCGCAAGAACATCGACGAATTCACCCGCACCACCGCCAGTGCCATCGAGCAGGTCGGCGGCGCGAAAAAAGGCAAGGCGATCATTATCGTCAACCCTGCCGAGCCACCGCTGATCATGCGCGACACCGTGCATTGCCTGACCGAAACCGCGCCGGACAAGACGGCGATTACCCTGGCAATTACCGACATGATCCAGCAGGTACAGAAGTACGTACCGGGCTACAAACTGGTGAACGGCCCGGTATTTGACGGCAATCGGGTCTCGATCTTCATGGAGGTCGAAGGCCTCGGTGACTACCTGCCCAAGTACGCCGGCAACCTCGACATCATGACCGCTGCGGCGGCGCGTACGGCCGAGATGTTTGCCGAGCAAATGCTCAACGGCGAGCTGCAACTCAAGGCCACCGCCCCTCAACCTGCCCTCGCTTAAGGAGCTATCCATGGATCTTCGCGGCAAAAAAATCACCGTGCATGACATGTGCCTGCGCGACGGCATGCACCCCAAGCGTCACCAGATCTCCCTGCAACAAATGAAAGACATCGCCTGCGGCCTGGATGCTGCCGGTGTGCCTTTGATCGAGGTGACCCACGGCGATGGCCTGGGCGGCAGTTCGGTGAACTACGGTTTTCCGGCGCATACCGACGAGCAATACCTGTCAGCGGTAATCCCGATGATGAAGCAGGCCAAGGTTTCAGCCTTGCTGTTGCCGGGTATCGGAACCGTGGATCACCTGCAAATGGCCTACGAGCTAGGGGTCAACACGATCCGGGTCGCCACCCATTGCACCGAGGCAGACGTCTCCGAACAGCACATTTCCTATGCCCGCAAGCTGGGCATGGACACCGTGGGCTTTCTGATGATGGCGCACATGAACAGCCCCGAAGGGCTGGTCAAGCAAGGCAAGCTGATGGAGAGCTTCGGGGCCAACTGCATCTACCTCACCGACTCCGCAGGCTACATGCTGCCCCATGACATCAAGGCCCGGGTAGCGGCCATGCGGGCCGCGCTGCACCCGGACACCGAGATCGGTTTTCACGGCCATCACAACCTGTCGATGGGGGTCTCCAACTCCATCGCTGCAATCGAAGCCGGGGCTACCCGGATCGATGCGGCCGCCGCAGGTCTGGGCGCCGGCGCGGGCAATACGCCGATGGAAATCCTGGTGGCGGTCTGTGACCGCATGGGCATTGAAACCGGAGTCAGCGTGTTTGGCATCCAGGACGTGGCTGAAGACCTGGTCGTGCCGATCATGGACTTCCCGATCCGCAGCGATCGCGACGCCCTGACCATGGGCTATGCCGGTGTGTATGGCTCGTTCCTGCTGTTCGCCAAGCGCGCCGAGAAGAAGTACGGCGTACCGGCACGGGAAATTCTGGTGGAGATGGGCCGACGCGGCATGGTCGGCGGCCAGGAAGACATGATCGAAGATACCGCCATGACCCTGGCTCGCCGCCGGGGCTGAGGCAGGGGTTTGGCAAAGGCGCTGACGCAATGCGGGTCAGCGCCTTTGGCGTTTTTATCTGACAGGAAAACCGATTATGTCCAACCCTAACGTCGGCTGGCGCAGCCATGCTTTGCTGTTGTTGCTGGCTGCGGTGTTTGCCGACAACTTTGTCGGCCGGCAGATCCTGGCGGTCATGATTGAACCGATCAAGCTCGAGTTCGGCGTCAGTGACACGGCCATGGGGCTGATTTCCGGGCTGGCATTTGCCGGGGTCTACGCCCTGCTCGGCTTGCCTGCCGGGCGTCTGGCCGATCGCATGTCGCGCACCCGCCTGCTGGCCATGGCGTGCCTGCTGTGGGCCGTGGCGACCATGGTCTGCGGCCTGGCCGTGAGTTTCTGGATGCTGGCCCTGGCGCGCATGGCGGTTGCGGTGAGCGAGTCGCCCACCACCTCGGCGTCGATGTCGATCATTGCCGATTTGTACCCGCCCCAGCGCCGTTCGTTTGCCATCAGTTGCTTCACCGCTGCACCGACCTTCTCGGCGGTGATCGGCTTGAGCCTCGGCGCCTGGGTGGTCGAGCAGTATGGCTGGCGCATGGCGTTTATCGTAATTGGCATGCCGGCGCTGCTGTTTTCCCTGGTGCTGGCCTTCGTGGTCAAGGACCCGGCCCGTGGCCGTTGGGATCTGGCCAGCGCCCATGCCGCGCATCCCCTGCAAAGCCTGAGCCGCGAAGCCCGCGCACTCTGGGCCCTGCCCGCTTACCGCTGCCTGATCATGGCCGGGGGCCTGACCACCCTCAGCTCCTATGCCATCGGCATGTGGAACACCAGTTTTCTGGTGCGCTCCCATGGCTTGTCGTTGCAGCACGCCGGACTCCTGGCCGGGTTTATTTGTGGCGGCTTTGCCGGTATCGGGGCGTTGTTCAGCGGCTGGTTGAGCGACCACCTGACGCCGCGCAATCCGCACTGGCAAGTGGGTATTCCGGTGATCGGGCACGTGGCCGCGATCAGCGCACTGTTCGCCTATTTGTTGTGGCCCGACACGGTCTGGACCCAGGTTGCAGGCGTGCCGATCCCCAGCGCCATGCTGTGGTGCGCGCTGTACAGTTTTTTTGTGGTGTGGTGGGTGGCGCCGTCCTACAACCTGGTCACGCAACTGGTGCCGGCCAATCGCCGGGGCACGGCGATGGCCTTGCAAACCATTATTTCGACACTGCTGGGGGTCGGGGTCGGGCCTTTGCTCGCCGGTTTGTTCAGCGATGCCCTGCTGCCACGTTTTGGCATTGAATCGTTGCGCTACGGCTTGCTACTGGTGAGCCTGCCGGTGGTCGGTGCGATCATACTTTTAATTCGCACCTCCACCCACGCCGCGCAGACCCGCTATTTGCATGTGGAACGCGCGGCGTAGTCAGCGACCAACTTGCGGGTCAGTTCCTCGGACGACAATTGGGCGCTGCGTCCCGGACTCAGTGCGAAGGCCTGACCCGCCCACAGGTTGATGAAATCCCCGGAACCGGCAGGCTCGGTTTTGGCCTTGAGCGGTAGCAGTACGCCGCCCGCCAACGGGAACTCCGGGGCCTGGGGGTTCATCGGCCCCAGCTCTCGCATCACCCGATTGAGGATGCCGCGGGCCGGTCGACCGGTGAACAGGTTGGTCAGGGCGGTGTTGCCGGGGGCGGCTTCGCGCAAGGCGCGGTAATGGGGCTCGGCAAGTTTGGCCTGCTGGCAGAACAGGTAGGCCGTGCCGATTTGCACGGCACTGGCACCCAGGGCAAAAGCCGCGGCGATACCCCGGGCATCGGCCACGCCACCTGCGGCAATCACCGGCACGGATACCGCATCGACAATTTGCGGCACCAGGGCAAAGGTACCGATCTGGGTCGCCAGCTCATTGCTCAAAAACATCGCGCGGTGGCCACCGGCTTCGTAGCCCATGGCAATGATCGCGTCACAGCCGTTGCGCTCCAGCCACTGCGCTTCTTCAACGGTGGTGGCGGAACTTAAAATCTTCGCCCCGCAGGCTTTGACCCGGGCCAACAGGTGCGGAGCCGGCAGGCCGAAGTGAAAGCTGACCACCGGTGCACGCAGCTCTTCAACCAGGGCGCAGGCGGCCTCATCAAAAGGCGCACGGCTCGACACCGGGGTCGGCGCGTCGTAGTCCACTCCCAGTTCGCGGTAATAATCCTTGAACAACGACTTCCACTGCCGGGCCCGGGCCTCGTCGGGTTCCGGGGCCGGATGGCAGAAGAAGTTCAGATTGAACGGTTGATCGCAGGCTTCACGAAAGGCCGCCACTTCGGCGCGTACCCCCTCCAGGGTCAGGGTGGCACAGGCCAGGGAGCCCAGCCCTCCGGCCCTGGCCACGCCAATCATCATTGCTGCCCCCGCCCCCAGCATCGGAGCCTGGATGATCGGATGGGCAATGCCCACCAGGTCGGTAAAACGGGATTGAGTCATTGCAGGTCTCGCAGGTCAGTTCAAGGTTGAAACGGACATCAGCGCTTGGCGGCCAGGGCCGATATCAATGCCGGGTCACGATTATAAATGTCCGGTGAGTACACCACCTTGCCGTTCTTGTCGGCATGGGCGGTCCAGTACGTCATGAGGATAGGCACCGGGTTGGACAGCCTGAACTCGGTGGTGCGCCCGGAGGCCAGCAATTCCTCGGTGCGGGCTTTCTCCGCCGGGGTCACCAGCAGGTCGCGCAACTGGAACACCGACTCGACCCGCACGCAGCCTGAACTGAAGGCACGGGGGCCTTTACTGAACAGGGCCTGGCTGGGGGTGTCGTGCAGGTACACGGCAAACGGGTTGGGGAAACGGATGACGATACGCCCCAGCGGGTTGCGCGGCCCGGCACCCTGACGCAGCAGGATGTTGCCCGGACGGTCCCAGTCGATGCTCTGTACCGCCAGCGGCTGCCCGCTGCTGTCGAGTACCTGCAGGTCATGCTTGCTGAGGAAAGACGGATCGCGGCGAATCTGCGGCAGTTTGTCTTCCTTGAAGATGGTCGGCGGGATGGTCCAGGTCGGGTTCAGGGTCAGGCGCGTCACCCGGGACTTGAGCAACGGCGTCTGCCGGTCGGCCCGCCCGACCTGGGTGCGGGTCTGCCATACCGGCTGGCCGTTCTGGAAGACGGTCAACTGTGCAGCCGGAACATTGACCAGCAGGCTGGTGGGTTCGAAGTCCCGGGCCATCCAGCGAAAACGCTCCAGATTGATCCGCAGTTGCTCGCGGCGGGTTGCCGGACTGACGTTCAACTCTTTCACGGTGCCCGGCCCGACAACGCCATCGGCCTGTAGCGAGTGATCGAGCTGGAAGCTCTTGACCGCCGAGGCCAGCTCATTGGAGTAGGTGTTGTTGACGATCTGCGGCTCGCCGCTCAGGTAACCCTCGCTGGCCAGACGCCTGGCCAGTGCCGGTACCCGCGCATCCTGCATGCCGGGGCGCAGCAAGGGGCCATCCGCGATCGGCTGCCACTGGGGCAGCGGCTGCTGGCGCTCCCGGGCATAGACCCGGCGCAAGTCTTGATATTGCTCAAGGGCGGGACGGGCCTGGGCAAAAGCAGCTGCCACGTTCTGCACCCCGGGCCCGGCGATTGCCAGCAGTTCGGCCTGGGGATCTACCTCTACAGCGTTGGCGTGCCAGACCGGTTCAAAGCGGCTTTGCGTCAGGCGACCAAAATGCAAATCGTGCAGGGCTTGCAGATATTGACGGCTGGTGTCGATGTCGGCACACAGGTCCTGGCCCTCGGGCAAGGGGTAATTGAGCGGGTCGAGCCCGTCGTCGGCCAGCTGTGGCAAGGCGGCCTGCAGAGCGGCCAGACGCCCCTCTTGTGCCCATACCGGCTGGTAGTTCTGGCCTTCATAAAAGGCCTGTAAAAGTGCCTGGGTCTGAGGCGTCAGGCCGGACGCCAGGGTCGGACAGGCCTGAGGCAGTTGTAGCAGGGTCTGCTGCAGGGGGTTGTCAGGCTGGTCGGGGGGCATGTCGGCCCATGCGACCAATGGCGACGCGAGCAAGGCAATGCTCAAGTAAAATGCCTGTTTTTTGATCAACTGCTTTACTCCAATCCATGGCCGTCACGTTGGCGGTCACCGTAACAGCCGTCACGGCAACCCTGAAGGCTAGCAGTAAATAAAGGATCGCCATTAACTCGATGGAGTGTCAGGAGCCAATTCAACAGTGGAAACTCTTAATCTATGCTGATTTCTTTGCGACGACTTTTTCTGGTCGCCGCGACCCTGGGAGCCTTGTGCAGCCCAGCGTTCGCCGCCAATACTTCATCACAAGGGCTTTACAACAGCCTCGCCCAGGCCGCTCCGGAACTCAATCCCCAGGTACTTAAAAGTGCCCTCAGTGCCATGCAATGCGCCGTCAGCAGTGGCGCCAGCCCCGCACAAAACCTTGCCGTCATCGACTATTCGCAACCTTCCACGGCCCGCCGCCTGTGGATCTTCGACTTGCGCAAGAAGACCCTGGTGCTGCGTGACCTGGTGGCCCACGGGCAAAAATCCGGGGAAAACTTCGCCACTCAATTCTCCAATAATGAAGGCAGCCATCAATCCAGCCTTGGCCTGTTCCGCACCCAGGAAAGCTACCAGGGTGCCAACGGTTACTCGCTGCGCATGGACGGCCTGGAGCCGGGTATCAATGACAGTGCCCGTGAGCGGGCCATCGTGATTCACCCTGCCAGCTATGTGAACCCGTTGTGGAGCCAGACCCAGGGCCGCATCGGCCGCAGTCAGGGCTGCCCTGCCGTACGCCCGCAAGTGGCGCGCCAGGTGGTAGACAAACTCAAGGACGGTCAGTTCATGTTTGCCTGGTACCCCGATCAGCATTGGCTGCAATCGTCGGCTTATCTGAACTGCAAGCCCCGCCTGGTGGCGAGTATCGTCTCCACCAAAGGCGGCTGAGAGGCAGGACGTCGGTGCTGACTACGCCGATGACACTTTTGAAGCGAACCCTTTCACTGACTGCCTCGATAATCGAAAGCATTCTGATGAAATGTCGAGGTTCAGCATGACGAGTGCCATCACCGGGCAGGTCAGCCCCAAAACCCTGAGAAAAGTCATTGCCGCCGCGGCCATCGGGAACTTCGTCGAATGGTTCGACTTCGCGGTTTATGGCTTTCTGGCCACCACCATCGCCCAGCAGTTTTTCCCCAGCGGTGATGCCAGTGCCGCGCTGCTCAAGACCTTCGCCGTATTCGCCGTAGCCTTTGCGTTCCGTCCCCTTGGCGGCATTTTCTTCGGCATGCTGGGTGACCGCATCGGTCGCAAAAGAACCCTGGCGATGACCATTCTGTTGATGGCGGGTGCCACCACACTGATCGGGGTGCTGCCTGTCTATGCCGCCATTGGCGTGATGGCGCCGATCCTGTTGACCCTGATCCGTTGCGCCCAGGGCTTTAGCGCCGGGGGTGAATACGCCGGTGCCTGCGCCTACCTCATGGAACACGCTCCTGATGATAAAAGGGCCTGGTATGGCAGCTTCCTGCCGGTATCGACCTTCTGCGCCTTCGCTGCGGCGGCCGTGGTGGCCTATGCCCTCGAGGCGTCGCTATCGGCACAGGCCATGGCCGATTGGGGCTGGCGCCTGCCGTTCCTGATTGCGGCACCACTGGGTCTGGTGGGGCTTTACATGCGTCTGAAGCTGGATGAAACCCCGGCATTCCAGGCGGTGGCCGAGGAACATGCGGTGGCCCACTCCCCGCTCAAGGAAACCCTGCGCAACCATGGCGCGGCCATCTGCTGCCTGGGCGCCTTTGTGTCGCTGACGGCGTTGTCCTTCTATATGTTCACCACCTACTTCGCGACCTACCTGCAAGTAGCCGGGGGCCTGAGTCGGGCAACGGCGTTGCTGGTTTCGCTGATTGCCTTGCTGTTTGCCGCCGCGATCTGCCCGCTGGCAGGACTGTATTCAGACCGCGTCGGGCGCAGGGTTACGGTGATGACGGCCTGTGCACTGCTGATGGTCGTGGTCTATCCATCGTTCCTGATGGCCAGTTCCGGCGGCTTCGCAGCGTCCATCGTCGGTGTCATGCTGCTGGCGGTAGGCGCGGTGCTGTGCGGGGTAGTAACCGCCGCCCTGCTCTCGGAAACCTTTCCGACCCGCACTCGCTACACCGCCTCGGCCATTACCTACAACATGGCCTACACCCTCTTCGGCGGTACCGCACCGCTGGTGGCGACATGGCTGATCAGCACCACCGGCAGCAACCTGTCGCCAGCCTTCTACCTGATAGCCGTTGCACTGCTGGCATTGCTCGGTGGCCTGGCGTTGCCGGAGACCTCAAGGATTTCCCTGCATGAGGCCGGGGCCGGAACCCCGGGCGCAACAGATCCGCGCAGTAAAATGGCCATTCACTGCGGGATGGGTGACGGGTAGTCAGCACCGGAAAAATGCGCAGCCAGATTGGCCAGGGTCAGGTCGGACATCGCCCTGCGGGTATCCCAGGTGGCACTGGCCATATGCGGCGCCAACAGCACATTGTCCAGCCCCAACAAGCCGGGATGGGGCCGTGGTTCATCCTCGAACACATCCAGCCCGGCCCCCAAAAGACGACCCTCGGCCAGTGCGCTGGCGAGCGCGGCCTCATCAACCACGCTGCCACGCCCCACGTTGATGAGGATGCCTTCACTGCCCAGCGCCGCGAGCACCGTGGCATCCACCAGGTGCCGGGTCGATTCCCCGCCGCCCACGGCAATCACCAGAAAATCCACAGCTGCAGCCAGCTCGGTCAGCGATGAATAGTAAGGATACTCAACCGCCAGCGGACGCCGCCCGTGGTAGCTGATGCGCATGTTAAACGCCGCCGCGCGCCGGGCAATCGCCATACCGATGCGCCCCAGCCCGACGATGCCCAGACGCGCGCCGCTGACCTTGCGGGTAAAGCCGAACGGACCTTGCTGCCATTGCCCGGACCGCACGAACTGATCGGCCCTGGCAATGCGCCTGGCGGTGCCGAGCATCAAGGTAATGGCGAAATCGGCAACGTCCTCGGTCAGCACGTCCGGGGTGTGGGTCACCACAATGCCCCGGGCCCGGGCGAACGCGACATCGATACCGTCGTAACCGACACCGAACACCACTATCACTTGCAGATCAGGCAGGCGCCCGATCAGTTCGGCCCCCACCCGCGACTCACCATTGGCGACCATGGCACGGATTCCCCGCGCCTTCAGTGCATCGAGTCCGGCACCGCTCTCGCTGCATTCCAGCACCTCATATCGGGCATGTAAACGTTCGCTGAGCATGTCCGGCAGACGCGCCACTTTAAGCACTGTGAACATTTTCGCGGCCCTCCCGTATAGCATCACGTACGACCTGGCGCTTGCGTTGCCCCCCCAGGTACAGCCCCAGCACGCCACCGGCCAGCAAGGCGACGGCGACCATCAACAAGGCGTAGTCATAGCTGAGGGTGGTGTCCTTGATCCAGCCCATGACCGGTGGCAGACCAAGCCCGGCGATGTTAGCAATGGAGTTGATCAAGGCAATCGAAACAGCGGCCGCTGGCCCGGACAGGTACTCGGTAGTGGTGGCCCAGAACACCGGGGTCGCCGCCCAGTTCAGGCCGACCGCCACCACCAGCATCACGTAGGCCAGCCACTGATTGCCGGTAAACACCGCCAACCCCAGCATGCCCCCGGCCAGCAACAGTGGCCCGCCCAGGTGCCAGCCCCGCTCACCGGTGCGGTCGGAATGGCGGCCGTTGGCGTACATGAATACACAGGCCAGGAAAAACGGCATCGCCGACAGCAGGCTGACCACAAACGAACCTTGCTTTGATACCGACTGCACGATCAGCGGCAAAAACAGCGTCACCCCGATAGTGCCGAAAGCCTGAAGCAACCAGAACAGACTCAGCAACCACACCTGGCGACTGCGAAACGCCACATGCCAGGCATCCTTGTGCGAGATGACCGTGGTCGCCTGTTCGGCCTCGATGGTGCGGCTGAGCCAGGCTTTTTGCGCACTGTCCAGCCAGTTGGTAGTGGCGGGAGAATCTGGCATGTAGCGCAGGACCACGATGCCCAGCGCCACTGCAGGAATGCCCTGGAGAAAGAACAGCCAGCGCCAGCCGTTGATGCCCAGCAGACCGTCCAGGTGCAGGAAGGCACCCGACAGCGGCAAGCCGATCACCGACGCCAGCGCCGCGCCGATGTAGAACCATGACATGGCCCGGGCGCGGTCACTGCGCGGATACCACTGTGACAGGTAGTAGATGATGCCGGGGGTGAAACCGGCTTCGGCTGCACCCAGCAACAGGCGCATCACGTAGAGCTGGTTGGCGCTCTGGATCAGGCTCATGCCGGCGGCGATGATGCCCCAGGTGATCATGATCCGCGCAATCCAGCGCCGAGCACCGACCCGGGTCAGGATGATGCTGCTGGGCACTTCGAACAGAATGTAGGTGAGGAAGAACAGACCCACGCCGATGCCGTACATGCGCACGCTGAGCCCGAGGTCGGCGTTCATGGTTAACGCCGCCACCGAAATGTTCGACTTATCAATGTAAGCCACCATGTACAACAACATCAGGAAGGGAATCAGCTTCAGGTTGAGCTTCTTCATGGTGCTGGCATGCAGACAACTGTCCAGCGAAGGACCTGTCATGGGGAAAACCTCTTGTTGTATTTATTTTAGGAACCCGACAGCCGCCTGATCCCTTGGTTATGGCCAGACGATAAACCAGTCGCGACAACAGTTCAATATATGATGATGCGTCCCTTTATATGGGATAAATCATTGCCCAGTTCGACCCGCTGCCGACATTTGCTTGCCGGTGCCGCGGCTCGGGGGTGGCGGCCAAAGGCTATCGCTGGCAAGCCAGCTCCCACAGGGGGAGTGGCAGTGCACACCACTGTTCAGCACACAGCTCCCACAGCGGGAGCGGCAACTTTTCAGATCACAACAAATCTGTAGGAGCTGGCTTGCCAGCGATGCGGGGGGCCGGGTGTCTGTGTTCAATCGCTGGCAAGCCAGCTCCCACAGGGGGAGTGGCAACTTTTCAGCACACAGCAAATCTGTAGGAGCCTGGCTTGCCAGCGATGAGGGCGACTGGGTGTCTCTGTTTAATCGCTGGCAAACCAGCTGCCACAGGGGGAATGGCAACTTTTCAGATCACAGCAAATCTGTAGGAGCCTGGCTTGCCAGCGATGCGGGCGACCGGGTGTCTGTGTTCAATCGCTGGCAAGCCAGCTCCCACAGGGGGAGTGGCAGCTTTTCAACACACAGCAAATCTGTAGGAGCCTGGCTTGCCAGCGATGAGGGCGACCGGGTATCTGTGTTCAATCGCTGGCAAGCCAGCTCCCACAGGGGGGTGGCAACTTTTCAGCACATAGCAAATCTGTGGGAGCCTGGCTTGCCAGCGATGAGGGCGACTGGGTATCTGTGTTCAATCGCTGGCAAGCCAGCTCCCACAAAACACAGTGCCCACAGGGGATTTGCGGGGGGCTTTCAGATCAGAAGTTGGCGGGGGTGTTGGCACTGATGATTTCCGCCTCGTCCGCCCCGATATTTCTGAAGCGATGGGGCAGCGTGGTCGGGAAGTAATAGCCGTCCCCGGCATTCAAGATGCTGCTCATTCCATCTACGGTGAGCTCAACCACTCCCCGCGTGACCAGCCCGCACTCCTCCCCTTCGGCGTGCACAATCGCTTCTTCACCCGAGCTTGCGCCCGGCGCATATTGCTCGCGCAACAAACGCATCTGCCGGCCCGGAACCGAAGCGCCAATCAGCAACAGGCGCAAGCCGTCACGGCCCAGATCCGGCTGTTCATTGGCCCGGAACACGTACTGGTGAGCACGGGGCGGCTGGTCGAAGGTGAAGAAGTCGGCCAAAGACATGGGGATGCCTTCCAGCAGTTTCTTCAGAGAGCTGACTGAAGGACTGACGCGATTCTGCTCGATCAGGGAGATGGTGGCATTGGTGACGCCGCTACGTCGGGCCAGCTCGCGCTGGGACATTTTGTAGCTTTCGCGTACTAGTTTGAGTCGTGAGCCCGTGTCCATGACAGCCTTATGTGTGAACTACTTAAGGGTAATGGGGGGGCGACGGATGGCGTAGATCGCACCGTACCCCTGTACCACAAACGTGAAAGGCGGCTATTAAATCACGTTTGCGGGTGTTGCTCAGCAGGTTCGCCAAATGACCGCTAAATATAAGACCTCCGGGAGCGGACTTGCCCGGGATCAGCCCGCTTGCCAGGTGTTATCAGATACCGAAACGGTCGCGCATCGCGTAGTACGCCGCGCCCATGGCTGTAAGCGGCGCCTGGAAGGTACGGCCGCCAATCATCGGCATGTGCGGCAAGGAGGCAAAAGCGTCGAAACGCTCGGCATCGCCACGGATCATTTCCGAGATCAATTTGCCGGCCAGGTGCGAGCAGGTCACCCCGTGGCCGCTGTAACCCTGCATGTAGTAGGCGTTTTTCTCGATACGACCGAATTGCGGCATGCGTGACATGGTCAGCAGGAAGTTGCCGGTCCAGCGATAGTCGATTTTGACGTTCTTCAATTGCGGGAAGGTCTTGAGGATTTTCGGCTTGATCAGTTTTTCGATGTCGTCCGGTTCGCGGGCGCCATAGACCACGCCGCCGCCATACAGCAAACGATTGTCGGCTGTCAGGCGGTAGTAATCCAGCAGGTAGTTGCAGTCTTCAACGCAGTAGTTGTTGGTGATCAGGCTGCGGGCAACCTCTTCGGGCAGCGGTTCGGTCACGGCAATTTGCGACCCGCAAGGCATGCTCTTGGCGGTCACGCGATTGTCGAGGTTCTGCGGCAGATAGGCGTTACCGGCGATCAGCAGGTACTTGGCCCGCACTACGCCCTTGGCGGTGCGCACTGTGATCGGCTCGCCGTAAGTGATGTCCACGGCAGCCGACTGTTCGTAAATTTTACCGCCCAGACCAATGAACGCCATGGCTTCACCAAGCGCCAGATTCAGCGGATGGATGTGCCCGCCCTGCATGTCCAGCAGACCACCAACGTAGTTGGCACAGCCTACTTCGCGCTTGATGTCCGCTGCGTCGAGCATTGTCAGTTTCTGGTTGCCATAACCCTCCCAGCTGCTTTTCTGCTCGGCCAGGGCTTTGAGCTGCTTGCTGTTCAGCGCGGCAAAAATTCCGCCCGGACGGTAATCACACTGGATGTCGTACTGGTCGATGCGCTGACGAATGATATCGGCGCCTTCGAACATCATGCTGCCCAGCACCCGGGCCGTCTTATCGCCGTAACGGGCCTCGATGACATCGACGTCCCGGCTATAGGAGTTGACCAACTGACCGCCGTTGCGACCGCTGGCACCGAAACCGACCCGGGCCGCTTCAAGTACGGTCACGCTGTAGCCCGCTTCGGCAAGGAACAGGGCCGAGGACAGGCCGGTGTAGCCGGCGCCGATCACACAGACATCGCACTCCACCGATTCCTCGAGCACCGGGAATTCGGCCCTGTGGTTTCGGGTCGCGGCGTAATAGCTGTTTACATGGGTTTGTTGCATGAAATTCTCCGATGGGCACCGCCGGCGTACCAGCAGGTCCGGACGCCGGCGGCACGCATTCGTGGGGGACGCAGGCTCTGCGTCCCCCACCAACTGCGCAATTGTTCTATCTGTGAATGACAGCCGTTGGCCAATCAGACGGTGTGCAAGTACCAGTTGTACTCCAGGTCCGAGATGGAGTTCTCGAACTCGGCCAGCTCGCTTTCCTTGCAGGCGACGAAGACGTCGATGTACATGGGATCGATATATTTGGCCATGACTTCGCTGTCATCCAGCTCGCGCAGGGCATCGCGCAAGTTGTTCGGTAAGCTCTGTTCATTTTGCTCGTAGCTGTTGCCTTCCACCGGTGGGCCCGGTTCGATTTCGTTGGTCAGACCGTGGTGAATGCCGGCCAGTACCGAAGCCATCAGCAAGTACGGGTTGGCATCGGCGCCGGCAACCCGGTGTTCGATGCGTACCGAATCGGCAGAGCCTGTGGGGACGCGAACCGCTACGGTGCGGTTGTCGATGCCCCAGCTCGGTGAGTTAGGCACATAGAACTGGGCACCGAAACGGCGGTACGAGTTGACGTTCGGGCAGAGAAAGGCCATCTGCGCCGGCAGGGTCTCGAGCACACCGCCGATCGCGTGACGCAGTGCGGCGTTCTGCTCGGGATCCTCGCTGGCAAAGATGTTATTGCCCTGCTTGTCGAGAATCGAAATGTGCACGTGCAGACCATTGCCCGCCTGGCCCGGGTACGGCTTGGCCATGAAGGTGGTGTCCATCTCATGGTCGTAGGCAATGTTCTTCACCAGACGCTTGAGCAACACCGCGTAGTCGCACGCCTTGATCGGGTCGTTGACGTGATGCAGGTTGACTTCGAACTGCGCCGGGGCGCTTTCCTTGACGATCGCATCAGCCGGGATGCCCTGCTCTTTTGCACCTTCCAGAATGTCCTGCAGGCAGTCGACGTATTCGTCGAGGTCATCAATCAGGTACACCTGGGTCGACATCGGGCGCTTGCCGGACACCGGCGAACGCGGGGACTGCGGACGACCGTTTACGTTGTCCTGATCGATCAGGTAGAACTCGAGTTCAAAGGCCGCGCAAATGGTCAGGCCCATGTCATCGAACTTGCTGACCACCTGACGCAACACTTCCCTCGGGTCAGCGAAGAACGGCTGGCCTTCAAGTTCGTGCATGGTCATTAACAGCTGGGCCGTCGGGCGCTTCTGCCAGGGCTCGATGCACAGCGTATCGGGGATGGGGTAGCAGATGCGGTCCGAATCACCGATGTCCAGGCCCAGGCCGGTGCTTTCCACCGTAGAACCATTGATGTCCAGTGCAAACAATGATGCCGGCAGGTTTATGCCTTTTTCGTAGACCTTGTGCAGACTGGTGCGTTCGATGCGCTTGCCGCGCACCACGCCGTTCATATCCGCAATGAGAAGGTCGACGTACAAAACCTCAGGATATTTCTTAAGGAATGCGTTCGCTTCATTGAGCTGAATGGCACGCAGGGGGACCGACATGAGGCACCTATTATGTTAATTATTATGTTCACAGCCGTTTCTGAAACCCAGTCAATCCGAAAGGCAAAGTGAAGTCAATAGCGAACACCCGGGCCTTCATCGTTATTTTTCAGGCAAAAATTAGCTCATATTGTGCCAGCGGAGCTTTGGTATAGCGGCGAATTATGACGATCCGAAGCTGCGTGTTTAGAATTTTTTACATAGAAGTTGTTAATTAAAATCAACAAGGCTAAGCTCCGAAAAAGCTCTTCAAGTGTCAAACTTCGAGGTGATAAAAATGGCAATCAAGCCATTGATCGGCGTTACAGCGTGCGTCAAACAGATTGGCCTGCACCCCTACCACGTCAGCGGCGACAAGTACCTGCGGGCGGTAAGTGTCGCGGCGCAAGGGCTCCCGGTGATCATTCCCAGCCTGGCCGAACTGACAGAAACAGATGAACTGCTGGCCCGTCTGGACGGCCTGCTGCTCACCGGCTCACCGTCGAACGTACAACCAGTCCACTATAAAGGCCCCGCCAGTGCACCCGGCACGGAGCACGATCCGGCGCGCGATGCCACCACCCTCCCTCTATTGCAAGCAGCCATTGCGGCGGGAATTCCGGTGCTCGGCATTTGCCGAGGCTTTCAGGAAATGAACGTGGCGTTTGGTGGCAGCCTGCATCAGAAGGTGCATGAGCTCCCCGGTGCCCTCGACCACCGCGAAGCGGATCACCCGGATCTGTCCGTGCAGTACGCCCCGGCCCATGCCGTTCACGTGCAACCGGGTGGTGTATTCCAGGCGCTGGATCTGCCCACGGTGTTTGAGGTCAACTCGATCCACGCCCAGGGCATCGACCGCCTGGCCCCGGGTCTGCGCGCCGAAGCCATTGCACCGGACGGCTTGATCGAGGCGATTTCTGTCGAGCACAGCGAGGCGTTTGCCGTCGGCGTGCAATGGCACCCGGAATGGCAGGTCATGAACAACCCTGTCTACTTGAGTATTTTCCAGGCGTTTGGCGATGCATGCCGACAACGTGCAGCGCTTCGTGAGCGCCGCTGACTGACAAGTCCGATACCTGTTTGAACCCTGAACTGCCCCCGTGAATCAGGAGGGCGTGTCTTGGCACGCCCGTCCTTCACCACAACAACAAACCGCAATAACAACAAGTACTACCGACAGCCCGTCCACAGCTGTCTTGCAATCAACTCTTATGTCGGGCCCTTCTGGCCTGACGACTGAAATCTGTTGGGAGTTTCACATGGCAAACGCCTCCAGCCTTTACAGGAAGGTTCTTGAAGGCCAGCAGACACCGAAAAAGGTGCTGGTAAAATTCGATCGGGTCACGAAAAAATTCGACGAGACGATTGCCGTGGACGATGTGTCCCTGGAGATCCATCAGGGCGAAATCTTTGCCCTTCTCGGCGGTTCCGGTTCCGGCAAGTCGACCCTGCTGCGCATGCTGGCCGGCTTCGAGCGACCGACTGAAGGACGGATTTATCTCGACGGGGTCGACATCACCGACATGCCGCCCTACGAGCGGCCGATCAACATGATGTTCCAGTCCTACGCCCTGTTTCCGCACATGACCGTGGCCCAGAACATTGCCTTCGGCCTCAAGCAGGACCGTTTGCCTGCCAGCGAAATCGACGCCCGGGTTGAAGAAATGCTCAAGCTGGTGCACATGACCCCGTACGCCAGGCGCAAGCCCCATCAATTGTCCGGCGGTCAGCGTCAGCGTGTGGCCCTGGCCCGTTCGCTGGCCAAGCGTCCGAAGCTGCTGCTGCTCGATGAGCCGATGGGCGCACTGGACAAAAAACTGCGTTCGCAAATGCAGCTCGAGCTGGTGGAGATCATCGAGCGCGTCGGCGTGACCTGCGTCATGGTGACCCACGATCAGGAAGAGGCCATGACCATGGCCCAGCGCATCGCAATCATGCACCTGGGCTGGATCGCCCAGATCGGCAGCCCGGTGGATATCTATGAAGCACCGGTCAGCCGCATGGTGTGTGAGTTCATCGGTAACGTGAACGCCTTTGACGGCGATGTGATCGAAGACGAAGAAGGTTTCGCGATCATTCACTGCCCGGAACTGGAGCGTAATATCTACGTCGGCCACGGGGTCACTACGTCACTGGAAGACAAGTCGACCACCTACGCTATTCGCCCGGAAAAAATGCTGGTTACCACAGTCAAGCCGGTCTTCGAGTACAACTGGTCGCGGGGCAAGGTGCATGACATTGCCTACCTGGGTGGCCATTCGGTGTTCTACGTCGAACTGCCCGGCGGCAAGATCGTGCAGTCGTTCATGGCCAACGCCGAGCGCCGTGGTGCACGACCGACCTGGGACGACGAAGTTTACGTCTGGTGGGAAGACGACAGCGGCGTGGTACTGCGCTCATGAACCTTCGAAAATTCAAACGCCGTCTGCAACGAATAACCCCCGGTGGCCGCCAAATGGTCATCGGGATTCCATTCCTGTGGCTGTTCCTGTTTTTCATGCTGCCGTTCTTTATCGTCCTGAAGATCAGCTTTGCCGAAGCCGACGTGGCGATTCCGCCGTACACCGAGATCTACAGCTACGTTGACCAAAAGATTCAGCTGCTGCTGAACCTGGGCAATTTCGCAATGCTGGGTGACGACGAGCTGTATATCGCCGCTTACCTGGGCTCGTTGAAGATGGCTTTCTTCAGCACCGCGTTGTGCCTGCTGATCGGCTATCCGATGGCCTATGCCATTGCCAATGCGCGCAAAGAGATGCAGACCGTGCTGGTGCTGCTGATCATGATGCCGACCTGGACTGCGATCCTGATCCGCGTTTACGCGTGGATGGGCATTCTCAGCAACAACGGCCTGCTCAATGGTTTCCTGATGTCGATGGGCTGGATCAGCGAACCGCTACAGATCCTCAACACCAACATCGCGGTGTATATCGGCATCGTCTATTCGTACCTGCCGTTCATGATCCTGCCGCTGTACGCCAACCTGGTGAAACACGACCACAGCCTGCTGGAAGCCGCGTCCGACCTGGGCTCGAGCACCTTCAACAGCTTCTGGAAAATCACCGTTCCGCTGTCCAAGAACGGCATCATCGCCGGCTGCATGCTGGTGTTTATCCCGGTGGTGGGCGAGTTCGTGATCCCGGAGCTGCTGGGCGGCCCGGAAACCCTGATGATAGGTAAAGTGCTGTGGCAAGAGTTCTTCAACAACCGTGACTGGCCGGTAGCCTCTGCGCTTGCCGTGGTAATGCTGGCGATCCTGATCGTGCCAATCATCCTGTTCAACCGCAGCCAGGCTAAAGAACTGGAGGGCAAGATATGAATCGCTTACGTTTTTCCAGCTTTATGCTGGTCGCAGGCTTGTTGTTCATCTACCTGCCGATGCTGATTCTGGTGATCTACTCGTTCAACGCTTCCAAGCTGGTGACGGTGTGGGGCGGCTGGTCGTTGAAGTGGTACGCGGGCCTGCTGGACAACACGCAACTGATGGGCTCGGTGATGCGCTCGCTGGAAATCGCTCTGTACACGGCGATTGCAGCGGTGGCGCTGGGGACCCTGGCAGCATTCGTGCTGACCCGCATCAGCCACTTCAAGGGCCGCACGCTGTTCGGCGGCCTGGTAACTGCACCGCTGGTGATGCCTGAGGTAATCACCGGTCTGTCGCTGTTGCTGCTGTTCGTGGCCATGGCGCAAATGATCGGCTGGCCCCAGGAACGCGGGATCGTCACCATCTGGATCGCCCACACCACGTTCTGTTCGGCCTATGTGGCCGTGGTGGTGTCGTCGCGCTTGCGCGAGCTGGACCTGTCGATCGAAGAGGCGGCCATGGACCTGGGCGCCAAGCCGTGGAAAGTGTTCTTTTTGATCACCATCCCGATGATCGCGCCGTCACTGGCGGCGGGCGCCATGATGTCGTTCGCCCTGTCCCTGGATGACCTGGTACTGGCCAGTTTCGTGTCCGGGCCGGGTTCCACCACCTTGCCGATGGAAGTGTTCTCGGCGGTACGTCTGGGGGTCAAACCCGAGATCAACGCCGTGGCCAGCCTGATTCTGCTGGCGGTGTCGCTGGTGACCTTCCTAGTGTGGTTCTTCAGCCGCCGCGCCGAAGAACACCGCAAAAAGGCGATTCAGCAAGCCATCGACGAAGCCTCGGCCGAGTCCTGGAAACAACCTGATGTACGTCGTCCGAAATCGCTGACAGCGGTTTAAGCCAGCGCCATAAAAACCTCGCCTCCTGTGCACAGGAAGCGAGGTTTTTTTATGCCTGGCCAACGCTGCAATCAAACTGTCGGCGCAAGCTCCCCCCGGCGGGGCTGATCCGGTATCACATGGGCATCAGGCTGTATCCCTGGTGCTCCAGGGTCGTAATGGTGGTCAGCGCAGAGAGCGCAGTGGTGACCGATTTGTCGACTTCGCTGTAGGCAAAGTGGTGTTCGGCCACCGCCTGACCACACACAGCCACATCTACTCCGGCGTGCCGCAGAGCTGCGATCAGGGGCAAGTTGGGGTTGGCCGTATTGAATCGGGAGCGATAGGCCGCGTCGTCGAGCGCGAGCGCCGTTGCGTCACCGGAGGCAACGGCAACAAATTTCAATTGCGTCAGGGGCACACCCGCTGCCACATAGAGATTGACGGTGCGGGCTACGTGGTCCAGTGCCGGGTTGACGTCTGCGGGGGTTTTAGGCCCCTTGGTCAGGGCAAAAACCACCTTGTAGGTGGCGGTCTTGTCGGGCTGGTAGGCAGCATCTGCCAGCGGGTGGATCTTGCCGTAACCCACAATGGTCGGCGTGGTCCAGAACCCGGGCGCGGTATCGGCCTGCTCGGCCAGCAACTGGCTGCTGGCCAGAGTCAGAAGTGTGAAAGAGACGATTTTGACAACATGGCGCATGGCAATATTCCTCTGTCCGGTTCGGTCTTGTTGTTGATAGCATCGCGCGCTTTAGTCAACGCCGCCAAGAGAATCGAACAACATGAATAGAGAGCAGGTTCGTACCGCCATTGGGTTCGCACTGATCACATCAGTGATTGCACTGCTTTCGGCGTACGCCCAGACCAATCCCTATAGCGCGGCAGGGTGGTTGCTGGAGTCGAAGCTGCTGGCATCGCTCTGGCTTGAGGCATTGCCGCTCGCAGCCATTCTGGTGCTGATTCTTGCCACGCCTGGTATCTGGTGAAGCTTTTCAGGCGTCTGCGCAGCAAATAACTGCGCCAACCCGGCCTGATCGATCATTGAGCCGAAGCAAACCGCCGCACAGCCGATATTGCGCGTTAAAGTCGTAGCGGTCAGCACCAACAGGAACCACCCATGTCAGACAAACCGCCCGCACAGACAGTCACCGCGGCAGATATAGAAAAATCGATCCAGGCCCTCAACAAAATGGCCGAGCGTCTGTGGGGGGATGGCAGAGAAGCCGAGGCCAAAGCCCTGCTCGATGCGCTGGATGCCCTGAACCGGGCTCTGGACAGGATCCGGATTGGTGAAAATCGGCGCACGCTGCACTGAGGGGGCACGCAACCCTGGACAGCAAACAGGCGGGGCAGGATCACCCCCCCGCCGCTGCCGCTAATGACCTTTTTGCGTGTTCACTACATCCTGCAGGGCTTTATTGGTGAGGTTGATGCACTTCTCTCTACTGAGCGTTTCACAGGACTCTCGATTATTTAAGGACTGGGCTTTCACTACAGACCCGGTTTGACCCGGGCATCGAGTTCCACCCAATGACGGGTTGAGCCCCTGCAAGGAGCCGAGCCGGTGGTACTAAACGTGGCACCGCCATCGGGCCCGGTGTTTTAAACTGATATCATTGAGGAATGTACAAGCTGAGTAGAAAAGCATGAACCGTCGTAAAAAGATCAAGCAGTTGCTCAAGGCCCACGCAAAAAAGGCCAGTGCCAAACTGGCCCCGCAAAACAAGAGCAAATACATTTGTAAAGCTGACCGTTTAAAGCTGGCTGCAGAGTCCGCCCAGGACGACGTCACCACCTCTGAAAGCTGATCCATACACCCCCCGGCAAATTCCCCCGCCCCATCCTGATCAGCACTGGATCATGCTCGAGCCCGGTCGGTATCCCGCCAAGCCGGGCATGTCTGTCCTGCTTCGGTATCAATTTCATCTCACTGCAGGCGGCGGCTGACAAAGGGCTCCAGCCTGTTCGAGCCGGGGCGCCAGAAGCCAGTTACAGAACAGAAGGTCAACTTCTCGGAGGGGGGGTGCCGCCGCTCATCACACCCATGGGTGCCAGCGGGATCCGGCAAACTGCACCAATCAAAACGCCGCTTGAAAAGCGGCGTTTTGCGTATCGTGGAACGCGGGCGTGAGGATCACCTGTTATTCAGGTGTCTCAGGCATTGCGATTCCAGGGACGATCACCATTCTCGTCCTTGATCCGGGTCGGCAGACCCATCACGTCCAGCGCGTTGAGGAACGGCTCGGCCGGCAGTTCTTCGACGTTGACCATGCGCTGCACGTCCCACTCGCCACGGGCGACCAGAAGCGCCGCGGCCACGGGCGGCACGCCAGCCGTATAGGAGATGCCCTGGCTGTCAGTTTCTGCGTAGGCGTCTTCATGATCGGCGACGTTGTAGATGAACACCTCGCGCGCCTGACCATCCTTGGTACCCTTGACCAGATCACCGATGCAGGTCTTGCCGGTGTATCCGGGAGCCAGCGAGCTCGGGTCAGGCAGTACGGCCTTGACCAGCTTCAACGGCACCACTTCCAGGCCCTCGGCGGTCTTGACCGGCTGCTCGGAGAGCAGGCCGAGGTTTTTCAGCACGGTGAACACGTTGATGTAGTGTTCGCCAAAGCTCATCCAGAACCTTACGTTGGGCACGTCAAGATTCTTCGACAGGGAATGAACTTCGTCATGGCCGGTCAGGTACAGGTTCTGCTCTCCGACAACCGGCAGGTCGTCGGTGCGCTTGACTTCGAACATGGTGTTGCTTGTCCACTGGCTGTTCTGCCAGCTCCACACCTGTCCGGTAAATTCACGGAAGTTGATTTCAGGGTCGAAATTGGTAGCGAAATACTTGCCATGTGAACCGGCATTGACATCAAGAATATCGATTGAATCAATGCGGTCGAAATACTGTTGCTTGGCCAGTGCTGCATAGGCGTTGACCACGCCCGGATCGAAACCTACACCGAGGATGGCGGTGATGTTTTTCTCTTTGCATTCCTCGAGATGGTTCCACTCGTAGTTGCCATACCAGGGCGGCGTCTCGCAGACTTTGCCCGGCTCTTCATGGATGGCGGTGTCCAGGTAAGCCACGCCGGTATCGATGCAGGCACGCAGCACCGACATGTTGAGAAACGCGGAACCGACGTTGATCACGATCTGCGATTCGGTTTCGAGAATAAGAGCCTTGGTCGCTTCCACGTCCAGGGCGTTTAGCGTGAAAGCCTTGATTTCGGCAGGCAGTTTGAGGCTGCCCTTGGCCTTGACGCTATCGATGATGGCCTGGCATTTGGAGATGTTGCGCGACGCGATAGCAATCCGACCGAGTTCGTCGTTGTGCTGCGCGCATTTGTGGGCCACCACCTTGGCGACACCTCCTGCACCAATGATAAGAACGTTCTTTTTCAATTGCTTTATCTCTCCTTTATCCGCCAGCTTACGAAAGGCTGGACAGGTAGTCTTCGTAACCAAATTCACGAACCACTTCGACTGTACCGTCGAGTTGTTTCACTACGATGGACGGCATTTTCAGGCCGTTGAACCAGTTTTTCTTGACCATGGTGTAGCCCGCGGTGTCGATGAACGACAGCCGATCGCCGATGGTCAACGGACGATCAAATTGGTATTCGCCAAAAATGTCCCCGGCCAGGCAGGATTTTCCACACACCATGTAGGTGTGTTCGCCGTCGCTTGGCGCCAGCTTGGCGTTGAGGCGATAGATCAGCAGGTCCAGCAGGTGGGCTTCGATGGAGCTGTCTACCACGGCCAGGTGCTTGCCGTTGTAAAGGGTGTCGAGCACTGTGACTTCCAGCGAGGCGCTGTTGGTGATAGCGGCTTCGCCCGGCTCCAGGTAAACCTGCACGCCATACTTGTGCGAGAACGCTTTGAGGCGGGCGCAGAACGCGTCCAGGGCATAGCCTTCACCGGTAAAGTGAATGCCGCCACCGAGGCTGACCCACGTGACCTTGTGCAGCAGCTCGCCGAAGCGTTCTTCGATGGTGCACAGCATCTGGTCGAACAGCTCAAAGTCACCGTTCTCGCAGTTGTTGTGGAACATGAAACCGGAAATCTGATCGATGACGCCTTCGATCTTCACCGGGTCCCATTCACCCAGGCGGCTGAACGGGCGCGCCGGATCGGCCAGCAGGTAGTCGGAGCTGCTGACTTGCGGGTTGACCCGCAGGCCGCGGATCTTGCCTTCGGAGCGCTCGGCAAAACGCTGCAGCTGACCAATGGAGTTGAAGATGATCTTGTCGCAGTTGGCGAGCATCTCTTCAATTTCATCATCGGCCCAGGCCACGCTATAGGCGTGGGCTTCGCCTTCGAACTTCTGGCGACCGAGCTTCAACTCGTACAGCGACGACGATGTGGTGCCGTCCATGTATTGCTGCATCAAGTCGAACACCGACCAGGTGGCAAAGCACTTGAGTGCCAGCAGGGCCTTGGCCCCGGACTGCTCGCGCACATAGGCGATCTTCTGCATGTTCTTGAGCAGTTTCTGTTTATCGATCAGGTAGTACGGCGTTTTGATCATTTCGAGGCGACTCCAGCAAGGCCAGCCAAAAAAGGATGCGCATTGTGCCTTCACTAACCGGATATCGAAAGAGCAAAAGCCCAGTTCCAAATGTCGCCCGCCCGAGCGGTACTGCAACCCTGTTGGCAAACCCCGGGCAATCCTGGTGGCTCAGAGGGTCGTAGCGCTGGATTCATATGATTGACGGTGCAGGGTTCAATCCGTTGATTGCATCCCGTATATGTCGTAGCCGATCTGTAACCGATATGTCCCCCTCAAGCTTCAACACAGTACAGGCAAGCCCGGACAGCCATTGCCGATGCCTGGCCAGGCTACGCCCCGGAACACTTCCTTGATCATACTGAGCTGCCCAGGCCAGAAACTCCGGCTTCGCCTCACCGAAGCGCTTTACCTCGCGACGTTTCAGCCTCTCTAATCTGAGTTCAACTGGAACATAAAGGAACACCACAAGATCAAATTCGCTCTCAAGGGGTTGACCCCAACCCATGACTGATCCCGCAACGACTGCACGGCCATGGCAGTGCATTTGTTGTAACAAGCGCTCTGCTCGTTGCGTCTTGTCTGCCAACTGCTGATAGGGCGGATTACCGGGCAGCCACAAAAAATCATCCGCTTCCAGGTGGGTCGTATTCAGTTCCTTTGCCAAAGCATCTGCCAGGGTCGTGGTGCCGCTACCAGCCGCGCCTGTAATCAAAATGTAACGTGGCGTATCTTTTGTCATTTCACTTTCAGCCTGTCTGAAACAAGTTTGCCAGCGCCTATACATCACCAGTGTCCAGACGATTTGACAGATTGGCGCAGATATTCTCGAGCCGCTGAGTTTCTGATTGATTTGTCCCCTGCCCATAAGTCAGGATTCCGCCCTTTTGATTGAGCGGGGAACACATATGGAGCGTCTATTCGTCTATGGGACCTTGGGGCCAGGAAGGCCGAATGAGCACGTGATGTCAAACATTGGCGGCGTATGGGAGTCCGCCT
This sequence comes from Pseudomonas paraversuta, assembly GCF_904067025.1. Classification (NCBI taxonomy): domain Bacteria; kingdom Pseudomonadati; phylum Pseudomonadota; class Gammaproteobacteria; order Pseudomonadales; family Pseudomonadaceae; genus Pseudomonas; species Pseudomonas paraversuta. The sequence goes on along the minus strand of NZ_CAJFDA010000001.1, from coordinate 2,292,235 downwards.
CGCTCAAGGGACGCTTGGTACAGGCAGGCTGGGGAGCAGACCTGGGATTCCCTGGTCTGGTTATTGCCGAGGATGGCGATGATATTCATGGCCATCTCTTCTGCTCTGAAAATTTCGCCCGCCACTGGCCGGCACTGGACGATTTTGAAGGCGCCGAATATCAACGTGTCCTGACCAGCGTGACTCTGGATAATGGTGCTCAAGTGAGTGCTTATGTCTATGCCCTGCGTTAACCATTGAAAGCCAGGGCGCTGCTGCATGACTGCTTTGCTGACCAATAGCTGCCCTTTGCGCGCCTAAGCCCCGCTGGTCTTTTGCTCAAGCCATAAAGGATAAAGCAGCGCAAACCTCTGGCTCACCCAGTCGACAAATGCATGCACCTGCGGGGCAAGGTACGTTCTGCTGGGGTACAACACGGACACCGGGCGCGGTCTTGGCCGATAGTTCTCGAGTACTTCCACCAAAGAACCATCAGCCAGATACCGCTCCAGCGCGATCCCCGGCGCCTGAAGAATGCCAAAACCGGCCACACCACATTGCACATAGGTGCTGGACTCATTGACGACGATGCCACGGTGGCTGACGTAGCCCCTGTCGATGCCGCCATTGGAGAACTGCCAGGGGAGCGGTCGCTGGTTCTGACCGGACAGAAAACTGATGCAACGGTGAGAATCCAGCTCCTGCAGAGTATCCGGCGCGCCGAACTCCTGGATATATCCAGGCGCCGCGCACGTCACCATGGTTGCCATGCCGATACGCCGGGCCACCAGACTGGAGTCCGGCAACTCTCCGATCCTGAGCGCGCAATCCACCCCTTCGGCGACCAAATCCACGGTACGGTCGGTAACCCCCAATGCCATTTCGATTTGCGGATGACTGTTGCTGAACTCTCTCAGACTTGTGATGAATGCAGGCTGGGAAAGCGCCGATGGAATATCAACCCGCAGTTTTCCTCGAAGGGATGCCCCGGCAACATCGAACATCGACGTTGCCTGAGCGAGGCGCCCGAGAATATCCATGACCCGTTCGTAAAACTGCTCCCCCTCTGTCGTCAGTCGCACTTGTCGGGTTGTGCGCTGAAAAAGTCTCACGCCAAGAGATGCTTCCAGCTCCTGTATGGCCCGGGTGACCTGAGGGCGTCCCAATTGTGTGGCATCAGCGGCTTTGGTGAAGCTTCCAAGCTCGGCAACACGCACAAAAACTTGCATTGATTGCAGCAGTTCCATACACCCTCGCTTAGATTTTGTTGCTGCTTAAGGTATCAACCCTAGGCCATTGTTGCCGTTAGAGACAACAGTCTTGTCCTGGCTGAAGCATTTATTGCCACTGACTCAGGGGTAACAATGGCCGCACTCCACCAGATCTGACTGGTGCCCTTTAAGGAGAAACAAAATGAAAGCCTGGCTTCTGAATGATTTTGGTCTCGACAATTTAGTCCTTGGTGACACCCCCACGCCGGAACCCAAGGCCGGAGAGTTGCTGGTCAAGGTTGGCGCCGTTTCCCTCAACTTCCGCGACAAAGCCATCGTCGACGGCATTTACGAACCACATAAAGTGCCCAAATCGCTGATTCCCGTGAGCGATGCAGCAGGAACCGTAGTCGCTGTTGGTGAAGGTGTCAGCCGATTCAAACTTGGCGACCGGGTAAACTCGCATTTGTATTCACGCTGGATTGATGGCGCCCCTGCTTCGGACGAACCCGATTACTGCTTTGGCTCGCCCCTGCCTGGGGGGCTGGCCGAGTACATGATCATTCACGAGGATAGCGCTGTGCGCGCACCCGATAACATGTCGGACGAAGAAGCCTCGACACTGCCTATCGCCGCGCTTACTGCCTGGTATTCACTGGTGGACTACGGCCAGATCAAACCCGGAGAAACCGTACTCGTGCAGGGTACTGGCGGCGTGTCGATCTTCGCCGTTCAACTGGCTGCTGCGCTGGGTGCCAAAGTGATTGTCACGTCGAGCAATGACGCCAATCTGCAGGCTGCCATGCAACTGGGTGCAGTCAGCGGGGTGAACTACAGGACCCACCCGCAATGGCATGAGCAAGTGCTCAAGCTCACCGACGGCAAGGGGGTCGATCTGCTCCTGGACGTTGCCGGCGGCAATGGCTTGAATCAGTCCATCGCAGCGACCAAGGCCGCAGGCAAGATCGCACAAATCGGCTTCCTTACAGGGCAGACCACCGAGCTTGGCCTGATGCCGTTGATTTTCCGGCAGACCACCATACGCGGCATCGCAGTCGCCCCGCGCTCGTCCTTCGACCGTATGAACGCCTTCCTCAACGAAAACCAAATCCGGCCAGTCATCGATAAGGTCTACCCCTTTGAAGAGGCACGCCAGGCGTACGAACACTTGGCGAGGGGCGCTTTCGGCAAGGTAGTGATCAAGATTGCTTGAGGGGGTGAATTGATATTGCCGGAGAGAAACCGGCGCACTTCCTTGCAGCCTTGAACCGGAAAAAAGCGACCGGGCTGCGTTCAGGTTTGTAGCCGGGCATGTCGCATGCCCGGCCTCCTCGCTACCTTCCGCTGGCCAGACATGCTTGCTTTCTGGGGAGGTCGCCAGATCTTTTAATTGCTACTGATTGCCCTGCAATTCAAGCTCCATGTGAATGATTTCTATGGGTTGCCCACCCACACCGTGACTGAAAACACCGTGCTTTTGTGTCACAAAGCCATGCTTTTTGTAGAAGCCTTGCGCATTCAAGGTCGACTCCACCTTTATAAAGCGGATGCCAGGCCCACGTGCATTATCAATACCTGTCTTGAGCAAATGCTCACCAAGCCCCTGGCTGGATGCCTCGCGAAGCAGGAATAGCCGCGTCACCTCTCCTGGCTCTGAATCGACAAAGCCAACGATCCTTCCCAGTTGCAGGGCCACGACCATCCGCCCTTGTTTTATCAGTTGCTCATAAAATTCCGGGGTTCTTTCGCCCATCCAGCCATTGAGTTGCTCCGGGGTATAGAGTCCGTTCGACAGCTCGGCTATCGACTGCCAGGTGACATGGAAAATAGCGTGGCCATCTCCAGGTTGTGCAGCCCGAAGGGTAAATTGCTTTTGCATGCCCGCTACTCCTTGTTGTCGGGATTCAGGGGGGCCTGGCTGGTTTGCCAGACACGCTTCATGACAGCGCCCATTTCCAACCAAAGCCCCCCCGGTGCCAGGCCTGCCCTCAGGCCTGAAGCCCGAACGGGTCGTCTACAGAATGGCTCGGCCGGGTAAACCAGCGCGGGCCAGTGGCTGTCATGTAGAAATGATCTTCCAGGCGAATGCCGAACTCGCCCGGGATGCAAATCATTGGCTCATTGGAGAAGCACATGCCCTCGGCCAGCGGCGTCAGGTCACCACGCACCAGGTAAGGCCCTTCGTGAATGTCCAGGCCGATGCCATGTCCGGTGCGGTGCGGCAAGCCGGGTAACTGGTAGTCCGGGCCGAGACCGGCGGCTTCCAGGGCGAGACGCGCGGCGGCATCCACCACCTGGCAGGGTTCACCCAGGCGCGCAGCGTCGAAGGCGGCCAGCTGGGCGGTTTTTTCCAGGTTCCACAGGGCGCGCTGGCGGTCGCTCGGGGTGCCGAACACGTAACTGCGAGTGATATCCGACTGATAGCCGTGGAGCAGGCAACCCGTGTCGATCAGCACCATGTCGCCGTCCTTGAGCACCTGCGCGTGCTTTACGCCGTGGGGAAAGGCACTGGCCTCGCCGAACAGCACGATGCAGAAGGTCGAACCCGGTGCGCCCACCTTGCGGTGCGCCTCACGGATAAACTCGGCAACCTCGGTGGTACTGATGCCTGCGCGCAGGATGCTGGCGGCAGCCTTTTGCACTTCCAGGGTCATGTCTTTGGCACGCTGCATCAGCGCCAGCTCGGTAGCGGACTTGTGATAGCGACACAGGTTCGTCACGCAAGAAGCGTCGACGAACTTTAAGTCCGATCCGAGGCGGCGGATGCCATCGAACATGAAAAATGCCAGGGACGGGCACAGGCCCACCACTGCATCGGCGGCGACCCCCATTGCAGCGAGCATATCGAGCAGCAGGCGGTAGGGACTCTCGTGCTCCTGCCAGCCATGAATAAACCCGTCCACCTCGCGGAAGTCGCGAATGGTGCCCTCCTCGAATGCCGGAGCGATATAGGCCAGCGCTCCGTTGGCGGGCAGCACGGCACCGACCATGCGTTCGCTCGGGCTCCACTTCACCCCGGTGAAGTAGTACAGGTTACTGCCAGCGTTCAGGTAGAGGGCGGCGATACCCTGCTCTCGCATCAGGCCCTGGGCCTTGGCAATGCGCGACTGGTATTCGTCGAGGCCGACAGGCTTCATGCCCTCGGTCATCTGCGCCAGGCCGGCCAGCGCCTGTTCCGGAGTTTTGCCACCTACACCCACTGTCATCTCGTTCTCCCGAATTATGCTGCAGTGGGCGAAATTTAAGCCTGACTTAAAAAACCGTCAATCCATATTTTTAGTGGTGCTTAATTCCAGTAAGGCGAAAAACGTTTTTCCAGTGCCCCGCCCGTTATACTGGCGCCTTTCAAAATACGAGCCACGCCAATGACCGTAGAACAGATCGGTGAACGGCTGCGCCGCTACCGCCGCGCCGCCAACAAGACCCTGAAACAAGTGGCCACTGAGTCAGGCCTGACAGCCAGCTTCTTGTCCCAGGCGGAGCGTAACCTCACTGGCGTGTCCATCTCCTCGCTGGCGCGAATCGCAAAATCCCTGGGCGTTGCGCTCAACACCCTGTTCGACCAGCCCGCCCAGCCCCAGCCCGACTCCCACCAGGGCCAGCGCGTACGCTATAGCATCGGTAGCCAGCCGCTGGTCTACGAGCGCCTGTCCAGCAACTTCCCCGGCAACCTGATCAACGCGATGAAGATGACTATGGCAGTGGGCTACCAGTCCGAGCTCATTTGCCACGAAGGCGCAGAGTTTACCTATGTGCTCTGCGGGCAAATCGTCTACGCCATAGATGGCCACAAATACCCGCTTGGCCCGGGCGGGTCGATACATTTCGACTCCACCAGGCCGCATTCCATTGCCAATGCGGGCGACGATGTTGCCGAAGTTCTGGTCGTCACCACCATGGGCGGGTTACTCGACGATCACCCCGCAGCCTGATCGGGCACACTTACAAAAAGTAAGTAACACTTAATTTAAGTTGAAATTAATTTTAGATTGACTTAAATTTTTTCTCGGCCGCTGTCGGCGCGAGTATCCCTCCCCCCTTCAGCGCTACCGCCCGAGCCAGGACACCTGCCTTCGGCTGCCTGTTCAAAAATGACGGGCAGCTCACAGCCCGTAAAGCCGCAGGATCAGGTGCATCCCCCAGAAACGGGCTACCTGATCTGCCGCCCTCAAAATAACAACAATGAGGTTCGCATGCGCAAAAAGACCACGCTCAAGACCATGATCGCCGCCGGCCTGATCCTCGGCTGCGGCTTGACCCATGCCGCCAGCAACCTGGTGTTCTGCTCCGAAGGCAGCCCGGCCGGCTTCGACCCGGGCCAATACACCACGGGGACCGACTTCGACGCCTCAGCCGAAACCGTCTTCAACCGGCTGGCGCAGTTCGAGCGTGGCGGCACCAAGGTCGTCCCCGGCCTGGCAACCCGCTGGGACGTTTCTCCCGATGGCCTGACCTACACCTTCCACCTGCGGGACGGGGTCAAGTTCCACACCACCGACTACTTCAAGCCGACCCGCGACTTCAACGCCGACGACGTGCTGTTCACCTTCAACCGCATGCTCGACAAGGACATGCCGTTCCGCAAGGCCTACCCCACCGAATTCCCCTACTTCACGGACATGGGGATGAACGAAAACATCACCGGGGTCGAAAAAGTCGACGACCATACCGTCAAGTTCACCCTCAGTACTGTGAACGCAGCCTTCATTCAGAACATGGCCATGAGTTTCGCCTCGATCCAGTCGGCCGAATACGCCGACCAGTTGCTCAAGCAAGGCAAGGCCAAGGACATCAACCAAAAGCCGATCGGCACTGGCCCGTTCGTGTTCAGCAAGTACCAGAAAGACGCGCAGATTCGCTACAAGGGCAACCAGAATTACTGGAAGCCTGAAGACGTGAAGATCGACAATCTGATCTTCGCCATCACCACCGACCCCTCGGTGCGCATGCAAAAACTGAAAAAGAACGAATGCCAGATCACTGCCTACCCGCGCCCGGCCGATATCAAGCCGCTGCAGCAAGACCAGAACCTGCAGATGCCCAGTCAACCAGGCTTCAACCTTGGCTATATCGCCTACAACTTCACCCGCAAGCCGTTCGACAAACTCGAAGTACGCCAGGCGCTGGACATGGCGGTAAACAAGCAAGCCATCATCGACGCTGTTTACCAGGGTGCCGGCCAACTGGCCGTCAACGGGCTGCCGCCGACCCAGTGGTCCTACGACGAGACCATCAAGGACGTCGCCCACAACCCGCAGAAAGCCAGGGAGCTGCTGCAGGCGGCAGGTGTGAAAGAAGGCACAGAAATCACCCTCTGGGCCATGCCGGTGCAACGCCCCTACAACCCCAACGCCAAGCTGATGGCCGAAATGCTGCAGGCCGACTGGGCCAGAATTGGCATCAAGGCCAACATCGTCAGCTACGAATGGGGCGAGTACATCAAGCGCGCCCACGCCGGCGAGCACGACGTCATGCTGATCGGCTTTACTGGCGACAACGGTGACCCGGACAACTGGCTGGGCACCCTGTACAGCTGCAACTCGGTCAACGGCAACAACTTCTCCAAGTGGTGCAATGAGGACTACGAAAAACTGGTGAAGGCCGCCGAGGCCACCTCCGATGTGGAAAAGCGCACCGCGCTGTACAAAGAAGCACAGCATCTCCTGAAATCACAGGTGCCTATCACCCCGATCGCCCACTCCACGGTCTACCAGCCGATGCGCACCAGTGTGAAGGACTTCCTGATCAGCCCCTTCGGACTCAGCAGCTTCTACGGCGTGTCCAACCAACAGTGAATGACCGGGGCCGACCAGGCGGCCCCTTCACCGTCCTCGCACCGGCGAGGACTTTGTCATCCGCGACTTTGACTGAACCTCAGATAAACGCCAACGCTGCCCGCGCCCCACGCACTGCGGCCACACGCTGCTCGGCCTGGGGCAACAGGTAGCTGAAAAAGAACCCGGCGGTTTCCAGCTTGGCGGCGCGGAGCGGGTCATCTTCGGCAAGTTGTCGCGAGACCCGTGCCGCCCGGCCCCAGGCCAGCGCAAGCAGGATCAGGCCGCAAAGCTGGAGGAAGTCCCCGGCAGCTCGATACGGGTACTCTGCATCCTCGAGTGACAGCTCACGCACCTCGCCAACCAGCACTTCAAGGGTGCTGCACAGGCTCGCCAGCTGTTCAGCAAAGTCTGCGCACTCCGGTATATCGGCGCCAAGCCTGGACTCTTCGCGCAACTGCGCCAACAACAGCTCAAAAGCCTGACCCTGATCCCCCAGCACCTTACGCAGGAGCAGGTCGTTGGCCTGTATCTCGTTACTGCCTTCATAGATCATGGCGATGCGACTGTCGCGCAGGGTTTGTTCGATGGCAAATTCGGCGATGTAGCCGTACCCGCCAAACACCTGCAAGGCGTTGCTGGCCTGGCGAAACCCCTGCTCGGTGAAAAACGCCTTGATGATCGGCGTCAGCAACTGCGCCAGTTGTCCGGCTTGTTGCCGCGCCCTTGGCTCAGGCTCATGTTCTGCCTGGTCCAACAGATGCGCGACCCAATAACCGATAGCGCGCAGGCCTTCGCTGGTGGCGCGCAATTCAAGCAGGATGCGACGTATTGCCGGATGGTAATTGATCGGGTCGACAGCCTGCGCCACCACCCCGGCCGGCCTTGACGGTGCGCGCATCTGCTGGCGTTCGGCGCCATAGCTGCGGGCGTTCTGCCAAGCCGCTTCGCAGTGCCCCAGGCCTTGCAGGCCAACATGCAGACGTGCCGAATTCATCATCACGAACATCGCCTTCAGCCCGCGATTGACCTCACCAATCAACCAACCCTGGGCGGCATCGAACACCAGTGAACAAGTAGCGCTGCCCTTGATCCCCATCTTGTGCTCGATGCCATCGCAGATCACGCCGTTGGCCTGGCCACCATCCAGCAACTTCGGCACCAGGAACAACGAAATTCCGTGGCTGCCGGCTGGTGCTCCCGGTACGCGAGCCAGCACCAGATGCAGGATGTTGCTGGTGAGGTCATGCTCGCCGCCCGAGATAAACAACTTGTTGCCATCAAGCCGGTAACTCCCGTCGCCCCGAGGCTCTGCGCGACAGCGTAGCAGGCCGACATCACTCCCCGCCTGGGGCTCGGTCAGGCACATGGTGGGCAAGCTTTCGCCGCTGATGATTGCGCGAAGATAGCGCTCCTGCAACCACGGGGCACCGTGGGTTTTCAAACACAGATAGGCGCCGTGGGCGATGCCGGTGTACATGGCCCAAGCGTGGTTACTGGCGTAAAGCATCTCTTGCAGCGCCGCGTCGAGCACTTGCGGCAAACCCTGCCCGCCCAGCGCTTCGGCGCAAGCCAAGGCCGGCCAACCACCGTCAACATAGGCCCGATACGCGTCGCAAAATCCGTCCGGGGTGGTGACCCGGCCTTCGCTCAAGTGGCAACCCTGGCGATCGCCACGGCTGTTCAACGGCGCCAATACGCCACTGCTGAAGCGCCCGGCTTCTTTGAGTACCTGTACGGCCAGCGGTAAATCCAGCGCCTCGAACACCGGGCTGCGACGCCAGGCCTCGGGCGCCTGCAGCCAGTGTTCAAGAACAAATTGCATATCGCGCAAGGGCGCCTGATAGCTCCACATGGCAAACCTCATCCGGTAGAAAACAAGTCACACCCGCCGCTGCGGGCGGGTCGCTAAAACCTCAGGCGCACCAGCCCGGGTTCTCGATCAACAAGGCCATGCCCTGCCCGCCGCCGACACAGGCCGCTGCAATCCCGTAGCGCAGGTTGTGCTCGCGCAGCTGACGGGCCAAGGTCAGCACCAGGCGCAAACCACTGGCAGCCAGCGGGTGACCCAGAGCCAGCGAACCGCCCTGAACGTTGAGACGCGAATGGTCCAGTTCCAATTCCTGTGCCACGGCCAGCACTTGGGCAGCCTGGGCTTCGTTGATTTCGTAACGGCCAATTTGATTCAGCTCCAGGCCGCTGCGTTGCAACAGCAGGCGGATCGCCGGTGCCGGACCTATACCCATGAACTCAGGCGCCACCCCGACCACGGCGCTGGCCCGCAGCAGGGCCAATGGCGTATCCCGGCAGGCCGAAGTGCGGGCGACCAGCGCCGCCGCCGCGCCATCGACCACCGCACAGCTGTTGCCGGCGGTCTGCACCCCGCCTTGGTGCACCGCACGCAGTCGGGCCAAGGCCGCCAGCTCAGCAGGCCGTGGATGGCTGTCTTCACTCACAGTATCGACCCCACGTGGCAGGGTGATGCCGCGCGGCTGGTAACCGTCCAGGTCGAAAGTCTGATGACCTACGGCCACGATCTCCGGCGCCAGCCAGCCCGTTTGCTGCGCCGCCAGCGCCCGCCGATGGCTGTCGCAGGCATAAGCATCCACAGTTTCACGGCTCAGGCCATAGCGCCGCGCCAGATTGTCGGCCGTGGCGATCATGTCCAGCCCGGGGGCCGGATCAAACAGTGCTTCCCAGAGAAAATCCTTGAACTGCACGCTGGCACCGAGGCGAAAACCGCCACGATGGGTGTACGCCGCAATCGGATTGCGCGACATGGATTCGGCCGCTACGCACAGCGCCAGTTGCACGCCGTCATCCAACTGCCTGGCAGCCTGGTGCAGAAGTTCGAAACCGGTGGCGCAGATGCGCTGCACCCCCAATGCCGGTACCGATTGAGGCACGCCGCTGTAGAGGCCGATATGCCGTGGCAGCAGGTAAGCATCGAAACTGGCCTGGGCCATGGAGCCCGCCAGTACGCTGTCCACCCCTTGCGGATCGACCCCTGCGCGGGCCAACACTTCGCGCCCGACCTTGATTCCCAGGTCGATTGGCGACACCTCGGCCAGCGCACCATTGAAGTCGACCCAGGGTGTGCGCAGCGCATCGATGATGGCAGCGTCAGTGAAAACCGAGTACTGGCCGCCAGCGCTCACAGCCTGGCCCCCGCGCGTAGAATCGCCGGATCGAGCCCGCGATACAGGGCCTCGACCTGATCGGCACGCCACTGCAACACCGCTCGCTGATTGATCGAACCTTTGTCCGTAATTTCACCGCGGTCGATGGACGCCGGTTCGTCGAGCAATGCGATCCATTCAAGGCGACTGGCATTGCCGCTGGCTTCGCGATTGAGTCGCTGCAACCAGTCGGCGAACCATTCGCGCACTGGCGCGCTGGCCAGCACCTCGGTGTCGCTGGCACTGGCCGAAAGCCCCGACAGCTGTCGGCATTCATACATTCTCGGGAATACCAGCGCCCCCAGGCATTCACGATCCGGCGCGGTCACTACCAAGTCCTGGACATAGGGCGAACCTTCGAGCACAGCGCGACTGCGCAGAGGCCCGACACTGACAAAGACCCCGGAGGACAGTTTGAAATCTTCGGCGATGCGCCCGTCAAACATCAGCCCCAATTGCGGATCGCGGGGGTCGGCGAGTTTGAGTGCATCACCGGAACAGTAATAGCCCTGATCATCGAACACCTCGGCGGTCTGCTGCGGTGAGCGCCAGTAACCGGGCATGATGTGCGGGCCACGGAAGCGCCCTTCCAGTTTGCCGTCCGCAGGCACCAGACGCACCTCGCAACCCGGCGCCGGCAGGCCTATGTAACCGGCCATGGACAACGGCCCGGTGGTAAAGGTGCAGGATGGCGCGGCCTCGGTCATGCCCAGCCCGGCCATCATCCGGATACGTTCGCCGCAGTGCTGTTCGGCAACCCGGTCCAGACGGTCCCAGACGCTTTGCGACAAACCAGCGGCGGCGAAGAAAAACAGACTGATGCGTTTGAAAAAACATTCCCGCAGTTGCGCATCCTGTTCCAGCGCCGTGACCAGTTCTTCCCAGCCCTTGGGCACCGTCAGGTAAGCGGTGGGCGACAATTCCTTGAGGTTACGCAGCGTTTGCGCGAAACCCTGCGCCGTGGGTTTGCCGTCGTCCAGGTAAAAACTGCCGCCGTTGTAGAGCACGATGCCAATGTTGTGGCTGCCACCAAAGGTGTGGTTCCACGGCAACCAGTCCACCAGCACGGGCGGCTCTTCGCCGAACACCGGGAAGGTCTGCAACAGCATCTGCTGGTTGGCGCAGAGCATGCGTTGGGTCGTGATCACCGCTTTGGGTAAACGAGTGGAACCGGAGGTGAAAAGAAACTTGGCAACGCTGTCCGGGCCCGTGCTGGCAAACGCGGCTTCGGCCTCGGCACCACCCGGCTGCTCAAGCAGGCTGGCGAAGCTCGCCTGACGGCGCCCCGCAACCTGGCCACGCACCGAAATCATTGGCGTATCGGTTGGTATCACGGCATCGATGGCGCGCTGGTAGGCTGCGGCATCACTAACGAACACCAGGCCCGGTTGCAGCAGGTCGCAAACGTGGCGCAGCTTGGCAAAGTCCTGGGACAGCAGCGAATAGGCCGGCGACACCGGGCAGTAAGGGATGCCCGCGTACATGGCGCCGAAGGCGACCTGCAAATGTTCGAGGTCATTGCCCGAGAGCAGCACCAGAGGCTTGTCTGCCGACAGGCCGTAGCTCAACAGGCTTTGAGCGATGGCCCGGACACTGTCGAGCATCTGGGCGTAACTGATCCGGCGCCAATCACCGCTGGCCTGACGGGCGGCGATAAAGGTCTGCTCGGGACGCTCTTGGGCCCAGTGCACCAGCCGATCGAGCAGCCGCTTGGGCAACTCGGCCAACGGTTCCAGGGAGCGCATGTGCAATACGCCCTGCTGTTCTGTGACCTCGACCGCCGAACAGCCAATGGACACATGGCGATAGCGCGGTGCACCGGCTTGGTCATTGGATTGCGATCTGAATTCGGAACTCACGTGCTTGCTCTCCATCAAGGCACGCTGAAACCAAGCCACACACAGATGACTCGCGGATAGCGTGGCAGCCGTTGGCCGCAACCTTGTTATTGTTATTTCTGCCTTGCACGCGGGCGCTGCGCTTCCAGGGAAGTCGACGCCCGACGTGGCGACGCCTGTTCAGATCGGGTAGTGCCGCGGTCCATTCTGCAAGGTAACCCAACGCAGTTGGGTAAAATGCTCGATCGACGCTTTGCCGCCAAAACTGCCGTAACCGCTCGACTTGACCCCGCCGAAGGGCATATGCGCCTCGTCGTGCACGGTCGGGCCATTGATATGACAGATGCCCGACTCTACCCGTTGCGCCAGCGCCAGGGCACGCCCGGTGTCGCGACTGAATATCGCCGCCGACAAACCGAACTCGGAGTCGTTGGCCAGGCGCAGCAGCGCTTCATCGCCGTCGCCGCGCAGCAACACGGCCACTGGGCCGAAGGATTCCTCGCGGTACAGACGCATGCTCTCATTGACGCCGTCGAGCAGGGTCGGCTGTAAAATGCTGCCGTCCAGTTGCCCGCCGACCACCAGCCGAGCGCCCTTGGCCACGGCATCATCGATCAACGCCTTGATGCGCGTCCCGGCACCGGCATCCACCAGTGAGCCGAGTACTGAATCCGTGGCCGCTGGATCACCGGCCCGCAGGGTTGCAACCTTGGCCGCCAGCTTGGCGACGAACGCATCAGCGACCTTGGCGTCGACGATCAGACGCTCGGTGGACATGCAGATCTGCCCCTGATTGAAGTAGGCGCCAAAGGCAGCTGCCTCCACCGCCGCATCCAGGTCAGCGTCATCGAGCACCAAAAACGGCGCCTTGCCGCCCAGTTCCAGCAAAGCGGGTTTGAGGTGGCGCGCCGCGAGTTCACCGACAATGCGCCCGACATGGGTCGAGCCGGTGAAGTTGACCCGTCGCACAGCCGGGTTGGCGATCAACCGCTCGACAATCGCCGCCGCATCCGCCGGAGCGTTGCTGATGACATTGACCACCCCATCGCCCAAGCCTGCGTCTTGCAATACCTGACCGATCAAGCGGTGTGCTGCCGGGCTCAGTTCTGAGGCCTTGAGCACCACGGTGTTGCCACAGGCCAATGGCATGGCGATGGCGCGGGTGCCAAGAATGACCGGGGCGTTCCAGGGAGCGATGCCCAGCACTACGCCGCAAGGCTGGCGCAGGGCCATGGCGAAACTGCCAGGCACATCCGAGGGGATGACTTCGCCGGTGATCTGGGTGGTCATCGACGCCGCCTCGCGCAGCATATTGGCCGCCAGCTTCACGTTGAAACCGTACCAGTTGGCCATGGCCCCGGTCTCGCCGGCAGCCGCGATGAACTCGGCGCTGCACGCCTGCAATTGCTCGGCCGCCTTGAGCAAACGGGAGCGACGCTCATTGGGCGCCAGTGCAGCCCACTCGGGGAACGCCTTCTGGGCCGCGGCCACTGCGGCGTCGGCATCTTCCAGGGTGGCGGCAGCAACCCGCGACACCAACTCGCCAGTAACCGGGTTACGGCGTTCGAAGGTTCGACCGTCGCGGGCGGGGCACGACTGGCCGCCAATCAACAGGGGCACGTCCAGCATGGTGATTCCTCTTTATTGTCTTTATCGGGAATGCATTTGAGCGATCTAGACCCAGCACCCGGGCGCAACCGCCAGCAGCGGGATGCGCCCGGTAACTCGCCGCCGTGTCTCAGCGTTTGTAGGTTTGCAGGCCAGGCTTGATGCTCTTGTCGTCGAGGAATTGTTTCATGCCCTGCTCACGGCCGCCTTCGGTGTCGAGCAGACGTGACTGATCGAGCTTGGCGTAGAGGTAATCTTCGTTCTGCTCCCACGTCAGTTCGCGACAGCGTTTGAAGCCATGCTTGGCCGCACGCAGAACCACCGGGTTTTTCTCCAGCAGGTTACGCGCCAGCTCTACCGTGACTTCACGCAGTTGCGCCAGGGGCACGCTTTCGTTGACCAGCCCCATCTCGGCGGCTTTCTGCCCACCAAAGGTCTTGCCGGTCATGATGTAGTACAGCGATTGACGATGGCCCACGGTGTCGGCCATGGCTTTGCTCACCAGGTTGCCCGGCGGGATGCCCCAGTTGATTTCCGAAAGGCCGAAGGTCGCTTCGTCGGCGCAGATCGCCAGATCGCAGGCCACCAATGGACTGAAGCCACCACCAAAGCACCAGCCGTTGACCATGGCAATGGTCGGCTTGGCGTACATGCGCAGCAGTTTCCATTGCCATTGCGACGCTTCGCGACGGATTTTTTCCTGAAGTATCTCCGGGCCGGCGTCCACTTCGCGGAAGTACTCCTTGAGGTCCATGCCCGCAGTCCAGGCCTCGCCGGCGCCGGTCAGCACCAGCACGCCAGCGGCCGGGTCCTGTTCCAGGGTTTCCAGCACATCGATCATTTCCCGGTTCAGGGTCGGGCTCATCGCGTTACGTTTTTCAGGGCGATTGAGGATGACCCAGGCAATGCCCTCCTCAATCTCGACTTTGACCGTTGTCCAGCGACCTTCGTAGTTGCTCATGATGATGCACTCTTGTTCTTGGCTTGAAGATAGCTAGAAATTAAAGCAGCAATTTAGTTATGTCAATTAACCATTAATAAAATTAACCATTTTTCTATCCCGCTGAAAGAACCTGCCGTAGCACCTTAAAACAACATTGACCATAGCTATCACTGGCCAACCCCGGCAAAATAGATAGCCTTGTTAACCTCCACTTTTTCAGGACTCACCCGCAATGGCCAAGCCTTCACCCCCCGCAGCCCCAAGCGAGTCCCTGCCGCCGCCCCAGATGCAAACCGCATTGGACTCGGCACTGGACGACCTGATCGGCTACGCCATGCGCCGCGCCCAGCTGAAATTATTCCAGAACCTGATTGGTCGCCTTTCGGCCCATGACCTGCGACCCGCGCAATTCTCGGCCCTGGCGATCATCGACCAGAACCCCGGATTGATGCAGGCCGACCTGGCTCGGGCACTGGCCATCGAGCCGCCCCAGGTGGTGCCCCTGCTCAACAAACTGGAAAGTCGCGCGCTGGCGGTACGGGTGCGCTGCAAACCGGACAAACGCTCTTACGGGATCTTCCTCAGCAAGACCGGCGAGACCCTGCTCAAGGAACTCAAGCAGATCGCCGTGCAAAGCGACCTTGACGCCACCGCGGCGCTCGATGGCGAGGAACGCGAAGAGCTGCTGCGCTTGTTGAAGAAGGTCTATCAGGACTGAACACAGACGCCGGCACGCCGCAAATGGGCGGCCGGCGGAAAATGCTGAGGGACTCGGGGTTACCAGATCTGCAAGGTATAGACCACCAGAAACCGGGTCTGGTTTTCATCGCGAAATGCCGCGCCGCCCGGGAAGTCATTGCGGTAGATCGACTTGCGCGCCAACAGCCCGACGTCTTTCAGCGGGCCGCTCTGCACCACATAGCCCAGCTCCATCTGGAACTCGCGCTCTTTGCGGTCTTCAGCGTTGAAGGCTGCCAGCTCGATATTGTCGCCGCGCACATAACGCAACCGCCCCTTCAGACCGGGCACCCCGGACGCCACGAAGTCATAGTCATAGATGGCTTGCCAGGTGCGCTCCTTGGCACTGAGAAAGTCTGAACTCATGGTCAGTTCGCTCATGCCCATCAACTCTGTGCCGCTGATATAAGGGGTTGCCGTGTCTCCACTGGAATACATGTAACCCAGACCCAGCCGGTGCCCGCCGAAACGGTAGCTGAACAGTGCCGAGAGGTTGCGGTTGTCCACTGCGCCGGCCTTGGCACTGCCAGCTTCGCGGCTGAAAAAACTGCGCAGGTCGCTGGTGAGCACACCGTCACCCAGCGGCAGGTTATGCAGCAGCGCCAGGGTGTCCTGTTGGTACAGGTCGGCCACCTCGGCATGGTAAGCGCGCAGACTGAGATCCTGGTTGACCTGGTAATCGCCTCCCAGGTAGGCCATGTGTGAAGTGGTGGCGGCGCCGTTGAAACGCCCGTTCGGCGAGGCGATGGTCATGGCCTGATAGTCCGTGGAATCGCGCTTGTTGATGCGATCGATGTAGCCAGTGTTCAGGGTCAGGCCGTCGATGTCTCTGGAACTGATGGTGCTGCCGCGAAAGGTTTGGGGTAGCAGTCGCGAGGGGCTGGCAAAGGCGAACGGCAGGAAAATCGACACATCCCCGGATTTCAGTGTGGTTTTGGCAAATCGCAATTTGGCAGTCGGTGCCAGGCGCGAGTAATCATCCGCCGCACGCTTGTCGCCGGCCGACACCGGCAACAGTTCGGTGCCGCTGCGATCCGGCGCGGAATCGAGCTTGACGCCCAATAGCCCCCGGACGTCCAGTCCAAAACCCAGCGGGCCCTCGGTAAACCCCGACTCCATATTCATGATGAAACCCTGAGCCCACTCCTTGGCAGCGGTCTTGGCCCCGCCATCCTGGTATTCACGGTCCAGGTAGTAATTGCGCAGGGTCAAGATGCCATGGGCGTCGTCAATAAAGCCCTCGGCCCGAAGCTGGGTGGGCACAACGCTCAAGCCTAGCAGCATCAGCAATAACCTTGGGTAGATGCTGGACACACAGGCGGCTGACGCCGCCGCAACGGCGTTCGTAGGGATTTTTGGCATGTTCGATGTCCATTTTTTATTGTTGTTTTTGCTACCGGTGCGCGCAGTACAACCGGATTCGCGGACAGAGAATGGAAACAGTCGAAGGCAATCGTCAATCACCAGTGACCGATAATCGAACATTAATATTATTATCTATTTCTATGGCACATATTAAACTAGACGATTAGTTATTGTTTTATAAGGTTTATTTTTGATTTCTTGCGTTACCAAGGGCCAGCTTCATTTTTTAGTTATATTTGTTATCTTAATCGCAGCCGCCCTCATCAGCGTGCCCACCACGACGGAACGGCTCGATTCCACAATAAAAACAACAATGAGGTTCACCCATGGACACTCCATCACGTCATTCGACGCTGACAATCGCTTTGTGCTTCATCGTTGCGCTGATCGAGGGTTTCGATCTGCAAGCCGCCGGCACTGCTGCCGCCGGGCTGCGTCAGAGTTTTGCCCTGGACCCGAAAATGCTGGGGTGGGTGTTCAGCGCCGGGATCCTCGGCCTGTTGCCCGGGGCATTTTTTGGCGGCTGGATCGCCGATCGCATCGGGCGCAAGAAAATCCTCATCACTGCCGTGCTGCTGTTTGGCCTGTTTTCCCTGTGCACAGCCTATGTGGAGAGCTACTCCAGCCTGTTGCTAGTGCGCTTCATGACTGGCCTGGGCCTGGGCGCCGCCCTGCCTAACCTGATCGCCCTGTGCGCCGAGGCCGTGAGTGAACGCAATCGCGGCACCGCCATCAGTTTCATGTACTGCGGCGTGCCTTTGGGCGGGGCACTTGCGGCGGCGGTGGCAATGTTCTCCAGTGAGCACTGGCAAACCACCTTTATCATCGGCGGCCTGGCGCCCTTGTTGGTCGTGCCGCTGATGGCCCTGCTGCTGCCCGAATCCACTGCCTTCCGCAAACAACACTCAGCAACGGACAACCTGCGACCATCCACTACCCAGGCACTGTTCGGTGAAGGCCGCGCACGCAACACCCTGGCCTTGTGGCTGAGCTACTTCTTCACCCTGACTGTGATGTACATGCTGCTCAACTGGCTGCCGTCATTACTGCTGGAACAGGGCTTCAGTAAATCTCAGGCGGGCATGGTGCAGATGCTGTTCAACATTGGCGGCGCCCTCGGTTCGCTGCTCGGTGGCCTGCTGCTGGATCGTTGCAACAAATTCAAAGTGGTGCTGTTCGTGTATGCCGGGTTACTGGTGGCGCTGGCCGGGGTCGGCCTGTCGATCGGTATCGTACCCATGTCGATTGCCGGGTTTGCCGCCGGGCTGTTTGTCATGGCTGCTCAACTGGTGCTGTACGCCCTGGCGCCACAGTCCTACCCGACCGCAGTGCGCGCCACCGGCGTCGGCGCGGCAGTGGCAATCGGTCGCCTGGGCTCAGTGGCGGGCCCCCTGGCCGCCGGGCAGATCCTTGCCGCCGGAGCCGGCACCAGTGGCGTGCTACTGGCAACCTCACCCGGGCTGGTAATCGCTGCCCTGTCGATCCTCACCGTGATCGCCCGCTCCCGATTGAGCGACAAAGCACAGGTGAAGGCAGCCTGTTCTAGACCTTGATGGTTAAGACCTTGTGATGCCCCGTGAGTCTGGTGCAGGTGCTTGATTAACTTCGACATGAAACGCGCTAATTGATCGGGAAATTACCCACCAGACGAAACTCATCATAGCTGCCATCGATCTGTCCACCGCTGGCACGGTGGTTGTAAATGATTGTGCGCAGCGTCGAGTTCTTCAGGCGCCCGGACTGCACGGTGTAGGTCACCATCAAAGTATTTTCATGGTGCTTGGCGCCATCCAGGGTTCGCACGTTATAGCCTGTGTTACGTCCGTTCCGATCCCCGTCATAATGGGTGCCATCGATGTCCCAGCCCTTTGCATGCCAGGTGGCCGCCGTGAGTCCGGGCAATCCCATGCTCACCAGGTCAACTTCGTAACGCAACTGCCAGGATTTTTCGTTGGGCCCGCTGTACTCCGAGTACAGCGAGTTCGCCAGGTAGTTACCGGTTGACTCCCAGACTGTGTCGAAGTACTCGTTGCCGATAACCTGCTGCCAGGCCAGCGTCACGCTGTGGGCTTGGTGGCTGCCGGTGAGCGCGATGCTGTAGGCGCTATTGTCGATGTAGCCCAAACGTTGCTCGCCCTGCTCCCGCGTGTGGTAGTAACCAAACGCTATCCTGGTGCCAAGGGTCGCGTTGTCGCCGGCACGGTGGATCGCACCGAAATAGTACTGATCCCACATGTTTTCAAAGCGCGAGGCATAAAGGGTCGCCTCCAGGCCATAGCCAGGCTTGAGCGTTCCCCCCACATAGCTGATGCGATCGCCGCTGTATTGACGGTTGCCAAAACCACTGGTGAGTCGCTCAGCGCCTGTCCCCGTACGGGGAATGACGCGGTCAAAGCTACCCGCTTGCAGCGACAACCAATCGGTCTCATTGCTGGACAGCCCGGCCCCCTGGAAGCTGGAAGGTAAAGCGCGGTTGTCTTTGTAACGCAGTATCGGGTTTTCCGTCATCTGCCGGCCCACCTTAAGCTCGGTGTTCGACACACGAAACCGCGCAATACCAAGTCCCAGGCGGCTCCACGTGGGTATGGCGTCGCCGCTGCTATCGACCAGAACACGGTCAGCACCGTTGGCCACTTGTCCGTGACCACGGGCGAGGTTCACGGCGCTGAAAATGCCAGCATCCAAACCGAACCCAAGTGTGCCCTGTGTGTAGCCTGAGCTGAGTTTAAGCATGCTGGCCTGTACCCAGGTTTCGCGTGTACGGGTGGGTACCCGACCTTGCGGTTTTTGAATGGTCAGGTAGGTGGAACCTCGAGCGTGCTGGTTGGCGTAGTAATGCCGAAGATTGAGATCGAGGCTACTGCCCTCTAAAAAGCCTCGGGCCTGCTCTTGTTGGGCAGGATTGCCAGCCCCCTGCGCCAAACCCGACAGGGCGCAGGCCAGGGTAGTACCAAAGAAAAATCGTACGAGCATTGTGAACCCCGAATCGAAACCGATAGATGACTTTTCCGGTCAGTCAGGCTGACCAGTTATTGTTTTTAGAAAGTATTCGACGGTAGAAACGATGCAGAGCAAGCCAGCTAAGTGGCTCGGCCTCTGCAAGGCCCGGGTTCCCGCCAGTCTGCTGGACTGGCGGGGGGCAAGATTGATCCTTTCAGGGGCGGCCTCCTTGTACGCCGCCGGGGCACTAAAGGTTGCGCAGCAGCGGATCGATGCGCCGGTTCGCGTACCACGTGTAGAAGCCTGTGACCGCTACACAAAACCAGTAGAGGCCTAGGCACGCCACGATCCCGGTGGTCAGCCGCGATTCGGTCGACAACGGTAGGGTCAGCCAATGGGGAGCAAACGCGATCAGCAGGATAAAGCTGAAATACGCACCCAGCGTCAGCACGGTCAGCCCCAGGACTAACCAGAATCTGATTTTTTTCAGACGCGCCAGAGAGCAATTGCCTTCAAGGGTGGTGAACGGGCTCGGCATGGTGGTTACCTCGTTTGGTCAAGGGTCAGTGAGCAATCGCGCTGTTGGCGTTGATGCCGGTCAGCGACCGATAGTGCTGGGCATCGAACCTGGCACGCTCGACGTGGCCCGATGGGCTGCGGTCGGTGATCGAGGCGACCCAGGCGGCGATAAAGGCCAGGCTCATGGAGAACAGCGCAGGATTGGAGTAAGGGAAAATCGCCGTTTCGTGCCCCAGCACATTGACCCAAATTGCAGGCCCCAGCACCAACAGGCCCACCGAAGAGACGAGACCGCACACGCAGGCGGCGACGACTCCCCGGGTGGTCAGCCCGCGCCAGAAGATCGACAGGATCAGCATCGGAAAGTTAGTGCTTGCAGCAACCGCAAACACCAGGCCGGCAAGGAAGCTGATGTTCATGTTCTGCACCAGTTGCGACAGCAGTAGAGCAACGACGATCAGGGTGATACAGGCCCCACGGAAAATCATCAGCTCCCGCTTGGGGGTGTTTTCTTTCCTGGGGAACAGGTGGGTGTAGATATCGTGGCTAACGGCCGACGCGCCTGAGATAGTAAGGCCGGCCACGACTGCCAGGATGGTGGCGAACGCCACGGCGGACATCACGCCCAGAAACAACTCACCGCCAAAAAAGGCCCCCAGGTGCAGGGCTGCCATGTTGCTGCCACCGACCAGCGTTTGACTGCCGGGCTCCAGAAACTGGGGATTACCGATGACGAAAATCGCCGCCCCCGCACCGATCACGGCGATCAGGGTATAGAAGTAAGCAATAATGCAGGTGGCATAGAACGCCGATTGACGAGCAGCGGCACCGTTTTTCACGGTGAAGAAGCGAATCAGGATATGGGGCATGCCGACCATGCCGAAAATGAGTGAAACACCCAAGGAAATAGCATCAATCGGGTTCGATATGAGCTTGCTGGGAGCCAATACCGCCAGCCCGCCGGGATAGGCCTGGACCACTCTGTCGATCAATTGGTCGCTGCTGAAGCCGACACTCTTGAGCACCATGAAACAGAGGAAACTGCCGATAGCCAGGATCAGCACTGCCTTTGTTATTTGCACCCAGGTGGTAGCCAGCATGCCGCCGAAAACCACATACAGCAGCACCAGGATGCCGACCATACCCACCGAGATCAGATAGGGCGTACCAAACAGCAATTGGATCAATTTACCCGCGCCGACCATCTGTACCACCAGATAAAGCAGCACGATGACCAGCGAGTTTGCCGCTGTCAGCAAGTGCACCGGGCGTTTTTTAAGCGGAACGAAACCACATCCGACAACGTGTAATGGCCAAGATTGCGCAGCGGTTCGGCCACTAGAAACAACAGGATTGGCCAGCCGATCAAGGTGCCGACCCCATAGATCAAACTGTCATAGCCATACAGGGCCTGCATGGCCACGGCGCCGAGAAAGGTCGACGCTGACATGTAGTCGCCAGCCAGGGCAAAGCCGTTTTGCATCGGCGTGATGCCGCCCCCCGCGTTGTAAAAATCAGCGGTGCTGTGGCTACGGTTACTGGCCCAACGGGTGATCGCCAGGGTCAGGGTGATCAGCAGGAAAAACGGCACCAGGGTGTGCCAGTTGGCAGCATAACTGCTGCCAGTGGCCGCACTGGCAGAGCTTGAGGCCAGCACTAATATCAGCGAAAGACAGGCTGTCAGGATTTTGGGCTTCATGCGAGCTCCGGGCTTAGTTATTGTTATTGTCGTCGCGTCCGGAACCGAGTCGTAAATCCACAAGCTGCCTGAACATCGCCACCCCGATGCTTGCCACATCGTCGTTGAAGTCGTAATGCGGGTGGTGACACATAGGACCATCCTGGCCCAGCAGGAAATAACAGCCAGGACGCTCCTGGAGAAACACTGCGCAGTCATCACCGGCCATGATCGGAGCGACGTTTTCCTGCAGTTTATCGGCCCCGACCACGAGCTTCGCGGCACGGATCACGTGTTGGGTCTGCTCAGGGCTGTTGACGGTTGGCGGGGTGTTGTTGGCCAGTGTCATCTCGATTTGACACTGATGAGCCAATGCCAGCCCTTGGCAGACTTCGCGCATGCGTTCGACGACCTGCTTTCGAACAGCAACGGACAGAGTGCGCACGGTGCCATCGAGCACCGCGAACTCGGGGATGACGTTATTGGTTTCTCCGGACTGGAAGCTGCAGACACTGATCACTGCATTTTCTATCGGATTGACGTTGCGGCTTACAATACTTTGCAGGGCCGCAACCAGGCTTGAGCCGATCATGATCGGGTCGACGCTCAAGTGCGGCATACCGCCGTGGCTGCCGACGCCGATGATGCGGATCGAGAAAAAGTCCACCGAGGCCAGCGCTGCGCCGCGACGAACGCCAACGGTGCCAGCCGCCAGGGCGGGATGGTTATGCAGCGCATAGATTTCTTCGAACGGGAAACGCTGCAGCAAGCCATCATCCAGCATGGCCCGACTTCCCTGGATGATCTCTTCAGCGGGTTGGAAGATCAGCACCACGGTGCCGCTGAAATCTCGCCGCTCTGCCAACAGACGCGCCGTGCCCAGGAGAATGGCTGTATGACCATCGTGACCGCAACCATGGAATACCCCGTGGTGCACAGAGCGATAGGACGGCTGCCCTTCTTCGACGATGGGCAAGGCATCCATGTCGGCACGAAAGGCAATCGTCGGCCCTGAGCCAAGGCTGCCGTGGATCACCCCGACGACACCCGTCTGGCCAATACCGGTGTGGACTTCGATATCCCATGAGCGCAGCAGCTCAACAACGAAGTTGGCCGTCTTGTGTTCCTGGAAGGCTGTTTCTGGCTGGCTGTGAATCTGTTGGCGCCAGAGGCGCATATCGCTGGCGAGGGCTTGGATTTCAGGGCTGATAGGCATGTGCATGGGTTCCTTATTATTGGGAGCGCTTTTTTAGCGCTTGCGAGCATCATGCTGGAGTGCAAATGCTGCAGGCCAATGCATACTTGGGACGTGTCTATGCGCTCTTTGCATAGCCAATGCGAACGTGGATCGTGCGCGCTTCAGCGCCAGGGTCGTGGAGGTGGCAGTGACGGTGGTCTGCTGCTGGATCGCTGCAATGGCAAGATCCTCGCCACCGGTGCAGGCACTACGGGTCAGTTGCTGACGACCTCTCCAGGACTGGTGATCGCCGCGCTGTCGATCTTCACCGAGATCAACCCTCGATCAAGGGCGCCACGGGGAACTGTTCGGCGCACCGCGCAAATATCTCCTGGGCCAGTGCCTTGGCTCCCTTTATCGAGGGCGCCAGGGTACGTCCCGCAAGGCTGACCGAACCGAAACGCGCGCGCAGTTGCAACGGTGGATTCAGCGCGATCTCCTGCAGCCGGCCACTGTCCACGGCGCTCGAAAATGCCGGGTAACTGCCGAAGACCACGGTGTTCCTGGTGAACGCCAAGGCCTCGAGGTCAGCGAGCACATCCGTCTGAAAATGAATGGCCGTCTCGATGGATCCCCCCAAATACGTATCCAGCTCCGCCATGGCCCAGGCTGACAACTTGATACTGCCCAAGGGGCAACCCAGCAATTCCGAGGGGTGAACCTGTTTTTTCTGCGCCAAAGGATGATGGGCGGCACAAAAGAAACCACTTCGCCAATTGGGCAACAAATCGACCTGCAAATCCTGGCGATAGGACAACAGCGCCACATCGCCGAAAAAAATATCAATCTTCTCTTCCAGCAGCAGCCACAACAATTCTTCATAGGTGCCGCCCTTGACGGTCAATCGCACCTGCGGACAGTTCAGGGCAAAATGTTCCAGCAACTGAGTTTTGAGCAGGGCCGCCGCCGTCGGCGCGAAGCCCAGCGCAATCTCGCCATACTCACCACGGCGCACCAATTCGATATCCCGGCGCAACTCATTGAGCTCGGCCAGCACCTTGCGTGCGCGCTCGGTAAACACCTCGCCGTAAGGTGTCAGCTCAACCCCGTTAGGTCCGCGATCGAACAACTGCACCCCCAGTTCAGCCTCGATCGACTGAATGCTGCGCGACAAGGCCGGCTGACTCAGGTTGACCTCGATACTGGCTTTGGTAAAGGTCAGGTGCTCGACCAGCCCCAGAACATGACGCAGTTTCCTGGTATCCATTTTTCTCTTTCTTAATTAGCGGTCGAATTGACGAAACAT
This sequence comes from Pseudomonas paraversuta, assembly GCF_904067025.1. NCBI lineage: Bacteria > Pseudomonadati > Pseudomonadota > Gammaproteobacteria > Pseudomonadales > Pseudomonadaceae > Pseudomonas > Pseudomonas paraversuta. The sequence goes on along the minus strand of NZ_CAJFDA010000001.1, from coordinate 2,267,980 downwards.
GGCCGAAGACGATCCTCCAAAATCACACCAGTGCCCATATCGGGCCGACATCATGTCCCTGGAAAAGCCTGAATCCTAGCCATGCCCTAACAGGTTTTCAGTGTCGCGCATTTGTACAAGATGCGGATATCCATTTGCATGTATCGACTTTATTGACCCCGTCCCTCCCCAACTACGACTCACGCACAGCTTTGAGCGGCCCGAGCCTGTTTATGCCCAACGGCCTGTGTAGTGGTCAACTCATCCCGGACACGGTTTTGAGTTTTTCTTCCGTTTTCGCTGGGGCCAATCCATCGTTAAATTGATGAGGTCGGATCCAGTTGTAGTGATGCATCAGGTACTGGCTAATATCTCTCTGAGCCTGGTGGCCGGTCATGTAGCCAGTGGTTGGTATCCACTCTGTTTTCAAGCTGCGAAAAACCCGCTCCATCGGCGCATTATCCCAGCAGTTTCCTCGGCGGCTCATACTCTGACGCATGCGATAACGCCACAGCCGCTGGCGAAAGTTGCGGCTGCCATATTGGGATCCCTGGTCTGAGTGAAATAGCAGGCCTTGCGGCTTGCCACGCTGCTCGTAAGCCACATCCAACGCCTTGATCACCAAGTCTGCATCCGGCTTTTCTGATAACGCCCAGCCCACCACTCGGCGAGCGTAAAGATCCATGACAACCGCAAGGTAGTGCCATTTCCCCTGTGCCCAGATGTAGGTGATGTCGCCGCACCAGACCTGGTTGGGCGCTTCGACATCAAATTCTCGGTTCAATATATTTGGGATATCCGGCCGCTCGACTGTGGCCTTTTTATAGGCGTGTGATCCTGGCTGCTTGCTGACCAACTCCAGCTCACGCATCAGCCTGCGTACCTTAAACCGTCCAATTTGCTCACCTTCTTCTTGCATCATCAACGTGATGCTTCGACTGCCGGGAGCACTTCGGCCCTGGGTGAACAACTCGCTCACTCGGCTACGCAGCCTGAGCCGCTCAACATCTGGTGTTCGCCGCCTTAGACGATGCGCGTAGTACCCCGAACGAGCGACCTCAAACGCCTCGCACAAGCAGTCAACAGGCTCATGGACGCTTAGCTGATTGATCAGCGCGTACGCTCGAGATCTTCCGACATCAAGAGCGCGGTAGCCTTTTTTAATATTGATTTCTCGCGCTCGAGGCGAGCAATCCGAGCTTCCAACTCCTGGATTTTTTGCTGCTCTGGTGTCAGGGCCTTGCTCTGGGGCGTGACGCCGGTGCGCTCTTGCTGAAGCTGGTCGACCCAGCGGCGCAGCGCCGACTCACCAACACTCAGTGAACGACTGGCTTCGATGAAGCTGTAGTTTTGCTTGAGCACGAGGTCGGCAGCCTCGCGTTTGAATTCAGCGGAAAAGGTACGGCGTTGTTTGGTCATCTGACACCTCGATCTGGCGAGCATTCTCGCCTAAAAGGGTGTCCGGTTTCATTAGACCACTACACTGACCTTCATCCTCTCAATCAAATACAGTCCGAGTTTTTGTCTTTTCGTACAGTGTTCTGCTGCCTGATGATTGCTCATGGCACTCCAAAACTGACAGTGTTGTATGAGGGGCTGCTTTCGGCCAGAAGCAGACGCTAAGCCGACTAACTTCCGCCCGTACAACACTGCTGCGCGTTGCCACCGGTGGCGATAGACGAGCAATATCACCACATTGGTATTCTTATCCCCCACCAGTTAACCTGCCAATTTCAGGCCATCAGTCATGGACACCCCTAGATGCAGCCCCCCAAGAAATACTCTGTTGTATTGGTCGATTTAGATGGTAGGCACACGCTCTATCCGATGAAAGAATGGTGCCGTCAGAATCCCAATGAAGCACCACCTATCGATCGCAACACGAATTCTCAGCAGCTTCGTCGTGCATTCACTCGAATGGGATGGATCACTGAAGAAACTGAAACACAGGTTCTGGTCCTGCATCCCGGCACACCTAAAACAGCTATCCAAGCCATCGAAGATGAAGACCTGGCTCTTGGTGACGAAGACACGCCAGATTCAGATCGAGAGACAGTTTTTGAACTGGAATGGCAGCTACGCGACTTCATCTCTCACAACATCGAATCACTGAAACTGGAAGGTAAATCACTTCGCCTCTATGTCGACCCTCAAGGTCGTGATGGAGTTGAATACCCTACCGACGTTGGACCAATCGACATACTCGCACTTGATTCAGATGACGCGTTCGTGATTTTTGAACTCAAGCGTGGTCGTGTGGCAGATCGTGCGATCGGTCAGATCAGCCGCTACATGGGCTGGATCAAGAAGAACCTTGCGCACGGGAAGAGGGTGAAGGGCGTCATCGTTGCGAAATCCATCAGCTCAAACCTGCGTCACGCTATCGTGGCAGTGCCTAATGTCTCGCTTTTTGAGTATGAAGTAGCGTTCAGCCTGAACCAAATCCTTGAAGCAGATGGACCAATTTCAGATGAAATATGAGGAGTGAACAGCCCCAACTTTCGTAGCCCCATCAATTGATCGTTTCTGCCAGTGAGCGAAAGGCTGACTTCGACCGTCGCTATGCATGTTCAAACCTCAGTCTGTTCCGCCATCTCCAGACCAATAGCGGCTCCGGGATGCGTGGAATAAACCGGGGGGCGATTCAACTCCCCTACCCTTGGCACGATCCGATGTTCGTGACCAAAAGCATCTTAAGCAGGTTGAACGCCTGCGGGGCCCGGCCGTTAATCACCCAAAGATTGAGGTCGCGGCAATACTCGGTATCGACCAGCGTATGGTCTACAAGATCGGCAAGGAGTTCGGGGTAACCTTCAAAGCTCCAACCTACGGCGGCACCCGGAACGTGGTACCAAAGTAGGTGGATGAATCCAAGGATGCGCGGCTGGCCGAAAGAATCAAGGGATTAATGGCGTTGGGTATTACCCGGCGGCAGTGCTGCGGCAAGCTCGCAATCGGCGCCAGGGCCTTTGAACGGATCATCGCCGTCCACAGCATCCACTACCCAAAGCGAGCTAAGGCAGCACTACATGCGCCGCATAGCCCGCGTCCAGCAATGCAAACGACAAACATTGCCGGCCAGCAGAAGTAAAGAAAGGATCGGTCATGGCCAAGTCAGTAAAGAAGTCGCCAATTAAGCCGCCTAGAAGCTCATGCCAGTATTACAACACCGCCAAATCTTGCTCCACGGGTTAGTCTTCTGGATTGTTATCAGAGAAGGATTTGTTCAGAAGACCCTCGATCACGCTGTCAGGGTTGCCCAGCAGCTGTTTGTTAAAGGCCTTCCCATCCTCTGAACGCGTAGCGAGAAGTCCCCAGGACTTTGTTCCATCGGCACTAAAAACAACACTGAGCTGATTGTCTGCACAGTCGTGTGGCTTGCACATATGCCCCACGGTGAAGCTTTTTCCTTCAGCCGAAACCTTCTCAACCGGCGACGCGACGCCCTGAGCTTTGCTGACCCAGCTCGGAAAGCTAAGCATCTCGGCATAGGCTTTTTTGTACGGACTCTTGCTGGCTAACTCGGGCAGATACTGCTCCGCTGAAGCTCCAGCCGCGATCAACATCATGCAAGATCCAGTCAGGATTGAGAGGCGTGTTTTTTTCATTTCAATAACTCCCTGTAAGCAACTTGGTGAGCGCATCACGCGATGCGGAGCTCAATACGTCGGACTCAGCCTCGCCTGAGAAGTTTCGATAATCCGCCGCAGCAAACATTCTAGACCAGAGAGATTGATCACGGCCGAGGAAGAATCCGTGCTGCGTGTTCATAACCCGACAGCAAAAGGTTCACCTCGTCCAGTCATACAGCCAGGCAACAGAGGCTTGAAAACGCAGGCAACAAACTTCAGGGTTTCCGCCCTTTAAATACATTGTTTCTATGGTGCTCAAGATAACGGCATTGCTCTGCACTGAATTGACCAACATTTTTTATCGAGTCGATACACCATGCAGTCATTATCTTTTCAACGCCTGGCGCAGTGTGTAAATCGCCATTATTTGAGAAAGAAATCCATCCGCGATCAAATAGCCTGTCAATGTGAGGAGCCAACATCAAACCGTTTTCACCATCTAATCGCTCTTGATTATTGCAATCTTTCCAAGGCTTTATGTGACTGGCAATCAGAAAATTCAGATCAGAAATACCTGTAAGCCTGCAACGTGCCTCAACACGGCTCGCAGACAGTCGAAATTGACCTTGGCCGATACGCGCACTTATCAGCGTTTTCTTTTCTGTAGCAGTGAGATCTACATCCTGCTCGATATTCCGCTGCTGTTCATCAGCCTGCTCCTGCTCATCCAGCTCGGCTTGCGCTAAGGAAGCTTTAGGGATCTGAGCCTGAGCACGAATAAACGAAACCTCTTTTCTCTCAAGATCTAATTTTCCACGCTCCCACCCCGCACGAATCCATTGTTGAGCTTGAGGCCGTTTCTTTATATCTGAGTTGATCCAAGCAGTGTTTGTGTGGGCGTAAGGAGGTAATTTAAAACCGAGAATATCTTCTATTTGTCGAAAACTTAGAGTTACTGCATTTTTTTTCAAGCCTTTCAAATAACGGCCCAGCGGCTCGTACTTACTCAATTTGAGACCTCCATACACACATGTAAATACTTAAATATTACTTCAAGACGACTGGCGAAAATAGCAAAAAGATCCGCCGAAAGCCCCCCCATTTAAACGAATCACGCCATCCGGCGACGCACCCCTATGTCCGCATATATTCAAAAACACCCTTCGATTTCAAAATCCAATACGGTCTTGTCTTCAAACCGCAAGACAATGAGATCGTCGTGGACGTGTTCTGCGGCGACAGTGGTGGTGCAGGTACCGGGCTTGAGATGGGCCTTGCCCGCGCTGCAACCATCGCCAAAACCACAGCCATGCGGCGATCAGCATGCACAGCGTCAACCACCCTCATGAAAGCACTTCACCACCGATCTGTTTGACGGTGATCCTGACACTCAATGCGGAGGCCGAGCTGTGGGCTGGTTCCATATATCGCCTGATTGCACGCACCACACCAGCCACGCAAGCGGGTATAGAACGTGAAGCACGGCACCTAAGAGATTCATTACCCACAGTCTGGGCCTGTATGCCGTCGTTCATCATTCGTCGATCAGCTTACGCCACCAGTTTCAGGCTGGTGATCTCCCTATCCTCGAGCTTACCCAGCCAAGTCTCACTGATAGCTCTGAGCGTGGCGCGCTTTGTCTTACCAAGCGGCATCAATTTTTCGTACTCCAGAAGGTAGCGCTCGATCATCTGCTTGACCGTAACACCTGATCGATTGGCCTTCTCGATTGCTCCAGGAACTGACATTTCAGTTTCGACACGTATGATCCAGGCCGGCTCGGAAGCGTTGCGGTCGAACGTCTGGCTTTCCTGATAAACTGCCACACCCTTTTGCATGATGCGGATCTGCGCGGTGTAACTCGTCGATCCATCCTTGCGCTTGCGAACGGTGATAGTGCCCATGATTTTGCTGCGCGAAGGTTTTAAAACTCAGAGCACCTGTAAACATTATCTGGCTCCAATCTAATCCCTGTATAAATTTTGTTCCACCATCCCATCCTTGAACTACCATTCGCGAAAGAAAGACCGTTTACATAAGCGGCAGCGAACGACCAAAAATAGGCACCCAGTTGTACTTATGGAACTCGAGGTCGTTCATTCCTGATTTTTATCAGGTATGACAGACTCTTCTTTTTTGCGGACGCTTTGTGAGAAAACCATGGAGATTCGACGGTTCAGAATCGGGGATGAGATTGCGTTGTTCGACGTCTTTTACTCTGCCATTCATGAAGTCGCGTCACGCGATTACACTCACGATCAAGTCGAGGCCTGGGCTCCTGCTGATCTTGATCAGACGCTATGGGCGGAGCATCTTCGAAATCTCCGCCCATTCGTGGCTGAGGTAGACGGGAAAATTGTGGGCTATGCCGATATTCAACCGAACGGTTACATCGACCATTTTTTTGTGTCGGGTACTCATCCTCGGCAAGGAATAGGCACTTTACTCATGAACCGTATCCATGAAGAAGCCAGGTTACTTGGCATTGACGAACTGACTTCAGATGTCAGCAAGACCGCTGAAAGGTTCTTTGAATTGTACGGTTTTCATGTCGTGCGCCGAGGATTTCCGATCCGTCGGGGCGTAACACTTCAGAATGCACTGATGCAGAAAAACCTAAAATGAGGCTCATTAATGCCTCGGGTGGACCAGCTGCCACTTCGGGTAGGCTGCTGCCAATCACGCGAAATCCTCAGCCTTGTCAGTGATGGATGGTACGAGGCAATTCACTGCACGGGGATGCAGCCTTACAGATGCAGTATCACTACCCCACATCACCTACAGCATAAGCACCAGGCATGCCTAGCTACGACTTCATTCGCCGGGAAACTTGTATCGAAAAAGGATAATTAATATACGATTTTCTGCAGGCTAATTGAGCAAGACTACAACCAAAAACAACTTCCAACCTCTCACAATCAGCATCGATTTCTTTAATAGCTACGATAGCAGTGAAAAAAAAGCACTCGAAAAATGACGCCAGCTCAGACTTTACATTTTTAGTCGGGCGGTGTTGATTTGCTAGCCATTGTTTTCTCCAGGCAAAAAAATACCCGCGCCTGGCGGGTTAGTTGAGTTGAAAGCTATCGCTGTAGTAATGCTGCCCATCTATTGAGCTGCCCTTTCCTGTCGGGCACACTCCGGAGTCCTCATTACCCGATAACAGGAGTTTACGGATGCCATTTCCACAGACGGAACATAATGCTTTGCTGGCCCTAAAAGGCGTTGGACCGACCGTTATCGCTCGCCTAGAGCAGATGGGCATTGACTCGCTTAATTTACTCAGCAAGGCGAGTGTCGACGACATCCTGGCTCAGGCATCAGCAGCAGTTGGATCGACTTGCTGGAAGAACAGTCCCCAAGCCCGGGCAGCTATTACCACTGCTGTTAGATTTGCCAAGGACTATCATGCGAACACAGTTGATTCATAAAGCTGACTCGAACTCCCTCAATGCTTGTGGTTAGCCGTGTTGCCACTGATGTATCTGATGTCGAAATTGCTCCGCCACCGTTGATATCCCCCGTGACGCGTAGCCCGCGGTTGATCAGCACTTCGCCGTAAAAGGTCACATCATCGAGCGCGATCGCCCCGGACGTCACCGCCACAGCGCTATCCGTAACGGTCGCCGACGACCTTGATATCCACCAAGCCAGTCGGCAGCACAATGCTGTAACTGTGAGCCAGCGCTCGACGTGATCGCGGTTATCCGGGGCGGGCCCGGCATCGCCAAACAAGCCCGGTACAAAGGTGCCTTGTGACACATCACCACTCGGACTGAGCAAAGTGCCCTGCTCACCCATGCTGGGCACCCGCCAGTGCCGTGCCTTGCCCGCTGCCAGACTGTGCCAGCGCACCCAGGCACTGACCCACTCGCCGTCAGACACCCGGCACATCGGCGGCCGGGCAGTCAGGTCCAGGGCGACTACATAGCACTCCTTGACCATGCCCGCGATCATGCGGTCGTGCTCGGAAAGGACGTGGCTCATGGGCCAACCTCACCGCCCACGCTGAACACCAGCGAGCCGGGCTTTTCGTCGGGCCAGTGCCATTTCCTTAACCATGGCGCCTACACGGTTTGCCCGCTCGATCGCGCCGGGTTGATCCGGCGCGGCTTCACGCTTGCCAACCCATGCCTGGGCGGCCTGTTTTCGGGCGAAGGTCTGGCTCTCTTGGTAGACTTGCGCCCCTTCACGAATCAGGCGTATCGGTGCCGTGTTACTAATGCTGCCGTCGGTGAGTTTGCCTGCTCTGATAGTGGCCATGGTCAACTGGTACAATTTGAAATCGGGTTGGTACTTTGTACCACTCACCCCCTAAAACACGCCTAAAACACGTAGAGCAAAATGGTACAGAATTCAGCTACACCCCACGTAAACACAGGCTCTGCGGTGTCCAGACGCTTTAGCGTGGCCCCTATGATGGATCGAAACCACTGAGGAAAAAAGTCTTTATATTTCAGCATGATAGGACATATCAAAACCTTGCTTTAGCAAAAAATAAGCAAAGAGATGGAAATCCCTTTAGATTCGGTCTGCTTTCACACAAGAGTCCGTCCAATCGCCGGCATACCGGACCGCCTCACCGCGCCTACCCTCCGGCGTCCTGCCAACGTGCACAACCCCCAATCCCTGCTGCTACGCTGAAAACTCTACGGAGGATTCGCGATGCCTAACTTAGACTTGCTCCCTTCCCTGCTATCCAAGATCTACGAAAACCAACTCGCCCTAGAAGCCGCCATTATGGAGCTTTCAAGCTGGGTAGAGACTCACGGCTCGGTAGACATTGCCGACAACGTGCGCGGAGCACTGGAAACAATCGATACGAACGAGGAGTTTATAACGCTGGCCTTGGCCGTCCTCATGTCGCAGGAGTGAACAAAAAAGGACAGCAACTGACCCATAACGGACGTTCGAGTCCGAGCCTGACTCCATAAGCTGACCTGCTTTCTGCCTGCTTTAGCCGACTCGCATTTCGCTAAGATCTCTATCTGCATCACCGAAATCGCCGCGGGTACGACTATCGCTTACCTATAAATCACCCGCGAGGTCACGGCGTGCTGATTTGCTCAAGAGTCAGAAGCAATACCGCTTGCCTTAAACTCTTCAGCAATCGCTTTGCCGGCAATTTGCGCCACCGCCACTAATCGCTTGGGGGATATACCGCTGCACGCCGCGGCAGACAGCCCACGCAGAGTGATCAGCAGATAGTCGGTCAGCGCTTGCGCGGCTTCCGGGGAAACTTGGTCAAGGTAACGGCGGATCTTCTGTATTCCGGCTTCGCCCAGATTTTCGGCCATATTTCGGGCGATCGGATCATCCGCACGCATGCCCTCCGTGATCAAGCACCCACGCAAAGTGTTGTCCCCTGCGTATTGCTTTGCAGCAGCGACTAACAGCGACGCCAGCGCGTCTGCCGGTGGCCGATCCAATGTGAGCAATTTGTCCACAGGTAGCGCGTTTTCTTTGGCGTATCGATGCATTGCCCGCTCGAATAACTCGGCTTTGCTGCCATAGGCGGCGTAAAAACTCGGAGGCTTAATGTCCATGGCCTCGGTCAAGTCAGACAGGCTCACCGCGTCGAAACCGCGCTGGTGGAACAGCACCTGAGATATGGCTATCCCTTGCTCGCGGTCGAAAGCGGGGCGGCGTTGCCGTTTTTTTTCGTTCATGGCTATCTCACTTCGTCGATACGACAACTGTAGCGATCGCTACAACTGATATCAATCTCAAAACGCAGCATCATATATTTAGTGATCGCTAAAATGTTGTAAGCGGTCGAAAAGATATGTAGTGTTCACTAAATAGATTCACTCATCGAGGTAATATCATGCAATTCACGAATAAAGTTGTCTTGGTCACCGGCGGCTCCTCAGGCCTCGGCTTCGCAATTGCCGAAGCGTTTGCCAGCGAAGGTGCTACTTTGGTCATTACCGGACGTCGCCAGCCTCAGCTCGCCGATGCCGTGAGTCGCCTCGGTAAGCACGTGTCCGGCGTGTGCGCAGATATCTCTAACCCCGTCGGCCTCGCCGAGCTGTTCGATAACATACGCATGGTCCATGGACGTATAGACGTGCTGATTGCCAATGCTGGAATAGGTGCAATTGAGCCTCTTGGAGCAATCACTGAAGCAGGCTTCGATAGAGTTTTCACGACCAATGTCAAAGGCACGACCTTCACCGTGCAGGGCTCGCTCCCATTAATGGGTAAAGGGAGCAGCATCGTCATCATCGGCTCGACCGCCTCAATCAACCCTGGCCCAGGTCTGAGTGCCTACGGAGCCACCAAGGCCGCGTTAAGGGCGCTGGTGCGCAGTTGGGTTCTGGATATAAAAGGTTCTGGCGTTCGCATCAATCTGCTCAGTCCCGGCCCAGTAAACACACAATCCTTGCGCGATGTGCTTGGTGAGAACGCGCATCAGGTGATTGATGCCCTCAGCGATAAGAGCACGCTCGGCCGGATCGGAGAGCCACACGAAATCGGCCAGGCGGCGCTCTTCTTGGCAAGCGATGCATCAAGCTATATCAACGGTACCGAGCTATTCGCGGACGGTGGCGCATCCCAGATTTAATGGTGCAATGAGCGGACATGTGCTGTTAATAACAAGTTGCACCGGCCGATCATTCGGCATTAATGGAGTTATCTATGAGCGATTTTGCGGGGTCTACGATAGATCATATGGGCATCGGCGTTTCAGACATTTCGCAAGCCCAAGCCTTCTACGAATTACTGCTCAGGACATTAGATATCACCTTGATGATGAAGATTGCGACCGATTCTCCGGGCTCAAAGCCTCGACGGCTGGGATTCGGGTCTGAAGGGAAGCCATTCTTCTGGCTGCATGACTCGCCGACACCGAGTCAAGGGGCGCACATAGCACTGATAGCTCAGAGCCGAGCGGCGGTCGCCGCTTTCCATGCGGCTGGCTTTGCCGCTGGCGGGCAGGACAATGGCGCGCCGGGTGTTAGACCTCATTACCACGCCAATTATTACGCGGCTTATATACTGGGACCTGACGGAGTGAATCTAGAGGCCGTATGCCAAGTGGCATCTTGATCTAGATAGCTCAGATCAGCGCAATTCGCCGACACGCTACGGCAGTATTCTGTTCTGTGGCATTAGTTCATTCATCCGGGGGCAAGAAAACAGGGGAGTATGCAGTACGCGCCCCGCATGGGGGTTTGGCGCTATCTGAAGGCGCTAAATACCCCCACTGGGAACATTGATTGGTACAGAAAGTGGTACATGGCTGATCCGTTGTTTCAAGTGAACGAACGATACATCCTCCATCCCCGGCGTTCTGCCAAAGCTCACCTCTCCCTGTTACGAAAAACAGAAACATCGTCCGGATCAACAGCCTCCCCCTTGAGCAGCCCGATAGCTTCAGCCTCCTCCCACTCGACCAGCCCCCAAAGCTTGGCGGCGTCAGTAAGCTCGAGCATTTCCGATAGCTCGCCGCTGCACACTTGACGCCGCTTATGAGCGAGCATCGCCAGATCCACAAGCTTGCGCCAATGGACTTCAGGATCTGTGACCAGGTCGAAGCGCTGCTTTATTAATACCTGCCATTCAGCAAGCGGGTCGTCTACATAGCGTTTCATTTTCAAATACTGTATGCATAAACAGCACTTGTATCAGTTTGACATGATCAGATAAAGACCCGTTCGGCGGAGGGCGATTCCGGCGGCGATCCTGGCGTCACTGCCATCTATCGTCGCGTGTGGGTCATGGCATACTACTAAAAGTATGCCCCTAGGGAATCTCCGAACAAGCCTTCAGTTATGCGAGAATCCCCGCAACACCTGATCCGAGCCGCCCATGAGCCAGATGAGCTTTTCCGACTTTGAGTACGCCGGCAAGCGCAAGCAAACCCGCCGAGAGCGCTTCCTCGCCGAAATGGATCAGGTGGTGCCCTGGGCAGGCCTGCTGGAGCTGATCGAACCGTTCTACCCCAAGGCCGGCGGCGGTAGAAAACCCTATCCTCTGGAAACCATGCTGCGCATCCATCTGTTGCAGAACTGGTTCTCCCTGAGCGACCCGGCCATGGAAGAAGCGCTCTACGAAATCACGCCCATGCGCCAGTTCGCACGCCTGACGCTGAGCGCGCCAATCCCCGAAGACACCACGATCATGAACTTCCGGCACTTGCTGGAGAAGCATCAGCTCGCACCGGCAATCCTTGCGGTCATCAATGGTTATCTGCAGGAAAAAGGCCTGTCGCTGCGCCAAGGCACCATAGTCGATGCCACCATTATTCATGCCCCCAGCTCGACCAAAAATAAAGAAGGCAAGCGTGATCCCGAGATGCACCAGACCAAGAAAGGCGGTCAGTATTTCTTCGGGATGAAGGCGCACATCGGTGCCGATGTCGAGTCCGGCCTGGTGCATCACGTCCATGGCACCGCTGCCAATGTGGCCGATGTCACGCAGGTGGCTGAACTGCTGCATGGCGAAGAAAACGCCGTGTATGCAGATGCCGGTTACACCGGTGTCGAAAGGCGCGAAGAGCATGAAAATCGGGGGGTGATCTGGCAGATTGCAGCGCGTCGCAGCACCTATTCCAAGCTGAACCAGCGCAGCGTACTGTACAAAGCCAAGCGCAAGATCGAGTTCTGCAAGGCTCAGACACGGGCCAAGGTCGAGCATCCGTTTCGCGTGATCAAGCGGCAGTTTGGTTACGTGAAAGTACGTTTTCGTGGGCTGATGAAAAACACGGCTCAGTTGACCACGCTGTTCGCCCTGGCAAACCTGTGGAGGGTTCGAAAACAGCTCATGGGTATGGGTGAGGTTCGCGTTTAACACGGAGAACCGGTCGAAAAAGCTCTCCGTACATGATTTTTCGGTCACTTTTCGTCCAATGACGCTGTAGGTGCCTGGAAAATTGCAACTTGCCGCGGCTGCACGACAAGTTGATCGGAGCATCCCTAGAGATCAATCGCTGCACAGTAATCTGTGGGATTCATGCTTATCAATGACTTCACTGGCTGGACTGGCGATTCGATATGTCGCCATCTGAAGTCGCATCATCAATAACCTCAACGGACTATTAGTTATGAAACACACCAAAAAAGTAGACGTAGCTGCTAGTGCAATCCGAAAGCTTTGGGAAAATCATGGCATAAAGGAGCCTATGAGATTTTTAGGATTCTGCCTTAGCTTGTTGCCAATCCCAGGAATTTCTCAGGCTGGCCTAGTCCTAGATAGACATCTTTCCGACAAGGGATTTGAGAAGGAAGTGGAAAATATTTGGAATGCGATTAAAAGAACAAACGAAAACATCGCAACTATATCTCCGCTTGAAGATGCAATTGCTGAAGTAGCCAGAACCGTCAACACAGATGATGAGCTAATACAAAAAACTAGCGACTTCCTTAGTCGCCTAGCTAATAACCAATCAGAATTCAGGATTATTACAGATGAAAATAGCCTGAACGAAATAATAAACACCCTGATTGAGGCTGAAAATACATTAATCACAACAAGCAATAACAGCAACACCTTGCTTGAGAATGTAAGAGTAAACTCAAACAAAACTTCAATTACCACTACCAATAACAGCTCAACCCGAATCGACAAGTCCATATTTTCAGCGCCAGCCGGAGCAGTGAAAGTAGCCAAGACATCAACGAAAGGCCACGTTGAGTTCTTGGGGAATGAAGTTAGGCTGCATGGAAACAGCGAATTAAATATTTTCGAAAGTGGCAATATTTCCGTGTACGCAAGAAACAAACCCCTGCCCGAAGACACAATTGACTTTATCTGCCCAAGATGCCAGCACAGCCATAAACTTAAGCTAAAAGAGATAATTACAGGACAGCTACTGGTCTGCGTGAATTGCAGAGCTTGCACGCAAACCATTTAAAGTTATGAACTGAGATAATCTTCAAACAGCATTCGTATCACAAGCACGTAAATGATGCGAACTATATTAGGAGCAATATGATTTCCCGCACAAACTAGCAATATAAATAAGATATCTTCAGCGGCAAGCGCCCACTGCAGCCTCCAGCAAGCTCTCATACCCAGCCCGCTGCCGACGCTCAGCCAAAAGGGCCCTTACCTTCACTTCAAGGCTGTCAGCCCTGCGCAGGCCAGCTGCCGCCCACGGAGGCATGGAAACTTCAGGCACGCGGCACGGTACCTGTACCGGAATCTCGGTGCGGATGGTGCGGATCTCGGACTCTACTTTTCCCGCGCATCCGCCCATCAGCACACCAAGAGCTGCCAAGAATAGTATGTGTAATATTTTGCAGCCGATTTTGTAGTTCATAACCCCAGCTCCCGATCAATGAGCGTCGCAGCAGCCTGAGCCGGATCACCGCCAGTTCGCTCCTGCAGCAGCCGGTTCGCCGCGGCATAGTCATGCTTGGCCAACTCCTTGGCATCAGCTACGGCCTGAGCTGCGTGCCTTGCTCGCTCATCACCAGCGAGCATCAGTTCACCCAGTTTTCTGCCCTGTTCACCCACCAGGGTTTCAAGGTTGTCCCGGGCCGACTTAAGGTTGGCCAAGTCGGCATATGCAGCATCGAGCAGTGGCCGATAATGCCGAGCGGCAAGCCACCACCCAAGATCACTGCCAATAACTATCAGCAATAAGAACGGTATGAAAACGCGTGCAGCCTTCACTGCAAGCGAGCTCACGCCAACACCTTCAGCGACTGGGCGTACAGTGCCCGCCGATCCGCTGCGCCGTTCTGACCGCCATTGATGCGCAGAGTGATCGTGTCGAACTTGCCCGCATCGGCCAAGGTGTTCAGGCCCCTACTCGACCAGAACCACGCGGCAGACATAGAGGCGTGCTGCGGCCTCTCCAGAAGTTCAGGGTGATTGAGCAAGTCAAGACCCAGGGCTTCGCCGCACTCGGCGTAGTTTGCCCGACCAGTGATCTGGATCAGGCCACGTCCGCGATACTTGGAGCCGTCACCCGCGATGGTATTTCCCAGGTCTTCCCTGCCCTCGTATTTGACTTGGGCTTTGGTGGGGCCCCAGATCTCTTTCACGTACTTGAGCTGGCCAGACTCATGGCCGATCTGCGCAATGAACGCCGCCGCGCGCTTTAGGCCAACGATCTGGTAGTGGTTCATGGCGGTGTTTAGGGCGGACACAAAAACGCCGGCTGATTGGCCGGCGTTCGGGAGGATCTGCAGCAGTTGCTGCGCGACGATGGGCATTGTTTTCTCCAGGCGAAAAAAAGCCCGCGATTGGCGGGCGAGCTATTGCGGTTTACTATAGAGCGGATTATCTAGGATATCTTTATGGAAACTTAGTCGGACAATGAATATTTAAATGTTTGTTATTTAAATGATACTAGCCGTATAGACCCACATGAAAAACTACGAATACATAAAGCAAAAAACAAGCACAACCAGAAAAATCAGAACAATAGCCGCGAAGAGACTAGTTCTTTTGTTAAAAAACCGAAAGAACGAAGCCGAGCAAATATTCTGGAATAGTTCATGATGAACCGGAAGTAGAGTACGGGGATTACACACTGTTTTGCCCGAGCATAACTTCAACTGCTCCCGCCCGCTTTTAAATTCAGCCGGTATAAATCGAATTGCCCCCTCAGCAACAATCCCCTTATAAGTAACACCGCCTCTCATCATTCTAAATCTGTAGATTCCTTTAGGTGCATCAAACACCATTTCATCCACCTCATACATCCCCACCCCAAGCCCAGTAGACTCACGCAAAAATCTTTTACTCTTATCAACACTACAAACGACAACTTTATCAAAAGAGCCAACAAACGTAGGGTCCGAATAGACATCTGACTTTGGCAAATAAATCCACCCAAGCTTGCTAGCAGACGAATTAGTTATGAGTTCTCCGGCGGGCATATTATATCTTTCTATGTTTCTATGCTTTCTTTCTAGCGATTCAAACAAAGCAACCCACAACTGCGTAATAGATTCAGCAGAGAACCTACGGACATTGACCTTGCCTTTATCACCCATAGATTTCGAAATGTCATCCCTATTAAATATAAGGCATACTTTTTCTATAAACTCTTTTTCCGTACTTACTACAAAACCATCTTCCCCATGTGTTACAATCTCCCTAGGCCCGTAATTAGTATTCATTGTTACTAATGGGGTCCCATAGGCTAGAGACTCTGCAAAGCTCACCCCAAAACCTTCAGTGACAGACATAGCGAGGCTTATTCTTGCACGCCTGAAGATCTTGGAGACATCTACAGCGAACCCCATCATCTTTATATAATGACTTGCCCCGCTATCACTAATTACTTTTTGCAATTCTTCTTTCTGCTCACCCGCCCCCCATATCTCGAGCACAGCATCGGGCACTAAAGCTTTTACTTTAACGAAGGCCTTAATTATGTTTTTTATACGCTTAACTGAGTGAAGCCTGGCAACGACCACGGCCAAATTTCGTTCTCTCTCTACATGCACATCAGACTCTTCGATATCAATTGGATTTCCAATAGCCGTATAGCGACTGGAAGGAAACTGCTCATTGAGATCAATAAGTTGAGATTCTGTCAGAACAACAAGTCCATCGCAGTAAGGAATTCCCCTCATGACACCATCATATTTGGGAGCCACGCGCGACCCAACAGTATGCGGCGTCATAAGGTGATTACTATGCATCATAAGAATTCTGTACGTATCAGGACTCTCAACCATCCCAACTGTATCTGCACCCTGTATTGCATCTGCGATTATAAAAGACGGCAGACATTCTTTCGACAACAACTCCAGCCAATATGAGTGAACAGACTCAAGCGAATTGAATTTCAGAACAGGCTTTCCAGGCTCCGAAAGCGTTATCATTGCAAGTGAACCTTGCCAATCATAAAACTCTTCAAGGAAAATATAATCACTGGACGTCAAGTACCTAACCACCTTGACCCCAATATGATTTATATAATCAACTCTTTTTTGAACCCCAACCCTTAGATGCTCAATAGTTGACTGAGGTGCAGTGGGGCGCCCTAACATTGCCATTTCAGCTTTATGAGCAAACCAACGCTGAAAATTTACAATATTTAACTCACTGGAAATTCGCCCCTGAGAAACAAGAGTTTCGAAAGTACGGTCGAGTTTATCGTCATTTGAAAGAGTAGCTAATCTTGACAGATATCCTACGTTCGCTAGAGCTTGGGTCCTTGCCAAGGACACCCGAGTAACCCCACCTCCTTGCTCAGCCAAACCGTACATAACCGAAATCACCTGTCTCACGTTCAACTCCTTCCCTTCTGCATCATTGTTCTAATTTAAAGCTATTATTACGCAATCATGGCTATGAGCAATACAGCTAATCAAGTTAAAATCACTCTCAAGCCTGCTGAAGGCACTGCCAACTTCCTACCTTAACCAAAAATGCAACCTGAGCATTCCCGATAACCGCTGTACCCTCCAAGCCGACAACCCCCACTTGAATAATATGACTGCTCGTAATTCAATATCTAGCGGAGGTTAACGACTCCATACAATAAGGCTATACTTCTCAACCAAACCCCGTGGCTACCACACTCCCTAGAGGTGTTCCTACCCCTCTATGAATGATTAAGGCCCCTAACCTTTATTCGCTAACATAGCTATCGATCAACCCAAGAGTTGCCGCCCCGACAAATGGCGCCATAGACTTGTAAAAACCATGCTGCGAGGCCCCGCAAGGATGAATGGGATCAATCCAATTCCCCATTATAAATCCATCACTTTTTGCTATTCCGTCTGGAGCATAATAGCCACATTCAGGATTAGTCATTGCCCATAGAGGTGCCACAACTAGTAACGGATCACGCAGATCACTTGCAGAGGCGCGCATGGCTCTGATGATTTTTGCATATTTAGAAGTCCACATTTTATTTCGGGCACTGGCAATCGCTGTGGATGGAAGCGTCCTGATAATTTTGGCATCCGGCCAAGCAGCTCGAATCTGAGAGTGGATAATCCTATCGTTATCGTAGATGGAATCGTATATTTTACTGACAGGTCTATCTCTAGCATCATTTGTTCCCAATGCATTTATCACTACATCAGGCGTATCCAGATTAAATCTTTCTTGGTAAAACTTACAATCAAATACATAACCATTACGAATTAAATCCTGAGGATCATCATGCCTTGCTAAGCGAATAAATGGGTTATAAGTAACTCGAGCCCCCTTAGCCAACCCCAAATACAACTCTTCCTCACCATCCACAATCGGAATAGCTCTGTCGTCAATTGCGAAAGTAAAATCTCCGCTTTCCCAACCGGAGCGCCCTTCACTCAGAAGCCCGTCTGATAGACCAGGTGAACTCATGCCTTGTAGTAGGCCGACCATCTGCGGATTAAATCCAAGCTCTCGTAAATATCGGTCAAGCAAACTTGCCCCATCACGATTAACAATACTGTCGCCTATCATCAATACTTTGACAGGAGTACCAGACTGCAATGGAACACTTATGATATTCAATACCATAAAACGACGATCATCAGTAGAATCAGCCGTTCTTAAATTAAGAACAGCTTTTTCCCCCATACTTTTACCCACAGGAAGAGCACTTCCCGTATGCACTTCTGAAGAATCCACCCCACTAATCGTCGCTACAACTTCACTCGCCAACTCCCTGCGAGTCAAAATACCTGCAGGATAAATAAAAGAGCATCCAGCTTCAGCCACGGCTATTTTAGATTCAAATAGCAGACCACCCTTAAAAGGATGGTGGATCACAGGGGGTATATCAGGCTTGCTTAATGCGCTTAACTTATTAAGCTTACGCACCAAAAAAAGATAAACCATAAATGCAGCAAATAAAGCAACAACTGCCATAACCAAAATAAGCTTCACCATGTCTTCATACAAGCCTAAATCCTTCATTCAGCCATCTCGCCCTTTAAAGTCGGAACCGCAGACATGATTCACACAATACATGGAGCCTTTCCATGAACTGGCAGTCTGATATCAGCACATGATATCAATAAGCCTTCCCTTTGAATACAACAGCCTTGGACACCTCAGAAAATCAAGATAAAAATGCCCCTTATCGAGGATGAACGCCCCGTGATTAGACGCTGATACCGCGACGTTGAGACAGATAAGCCCGAATTCGTGCGACGACTGCAGCTATCTCCGAAACCGTCAGCTCTGTCGAGTAATGCGCCCACAGAGCCATCTCAGCAGTTCCAGACCACAAGCTGGAACCTGCATAAGCAGAGCCAATTCGAAACGGCACTGAAGCCGGGGCGCGGCCATAAGTGATAGCGCTTGTTGTCCGAGTCGAGTCAGTGGTGGCATTAATGCTACGGTTAAAGTCCGACTTGGTAACGTCAATGATCAACGACCACTCACCAATAGTGATCATCGTTCCAGCAAACTGAGATACGGGAGCGGACGTAATCGTAGTGAGTCCAGCATCGGAGTACCTCGCTGCAGTTTTCACCAAGGCTCCGTTGGCAGAATCCCAATACAATGCCGCCCCTACCCCTGCCGCCGAGTAAGTGCCATAGAACGCCGGTGAGTGAGCGACGTCGTTCAGAAGATCCTTACTCCGAATCACGCTGAAAATCGTCTGCGTCGGAGCGTCTGCCACTTGGGTGACAAGATAGTTAGCCTGACCTTTGAACTGGATATAGTTTGGAAACTCAGCGGGGGCGCCGACGATTGAGGCGTCCGGCTTGTCCAAAGCATAGTTGCGAGCAGCTTTTGCCACCCCGGTATTCAGGAAGTGCCAAGCCTCGAGATTGCGCGTAACTGGCGGGATAAACGTAAACATTCCTGCGTCTTCCGCGTTGGTGTTCTTGGCGATGAAAGCGGTTCCCATGAGATATTTCCTTAGATCAAGTTAGCGAGGGCGCATGCCAACAACTTGGCGTAGGCCTGATGCATCTGCATTCGAGTGGATTCACGCGGGTGAATAGCATCACCCAACGAACCAGTAACAGCTCCAGTTAACGGATCTGTCATAGGTGTAGAGATGGTGTAACCAGCTTCCTGCGTGACATGAGCCCAGATGGGGAAAACGATCACGTTCGAGTCGTTGAAGTCGTTCCTGACCTGAAGCATCGAACGAATAAGCGGGGTGTATTTGGTGGACCACAGGGAGTCGCGGATCACATCGCGTGGCGTGCCTGGGCATGACAATACGATCTTGGCGCTGGGCCAGGCCGCACGGCACTGGCTTACGATCAATGTGATGTCTGAGTGATAGTTGACGGCAATATCTGCCTCGCTCTGGTCTCGGACGTTATTGGTTCCAAGTGTGATGTTCACGATGGTGGGCGTAGGCAGGCCGAAACGGGTCTGATAAAACGCCGGATCAAACACCATTCCGTTGCGCACCACATCCACGCTATCGAATTCGGTGGCCACCCGTAGGAAAGGGTTAATAGGCCACTTGCTGAGCTTCGGCAGTGACAGGTAATCCGCCTCTCCACCAGGCGCAACGATGCTCACGCGGTCGGTAACCGAGTAGGTGAAGTCACCAGTCTCCCAGCCCTCGCGGGCCTCACCCAGTTCGCCGGCAGCGTTGTCGTCATCGCTCGAACTGGCTGATCCATTGATAGTCCCGAGAAACGTTGGCGTGTACCCCCAACCTTCCAGATACTGCTTTTGCATCTGGCCGCCTTGGCGATTCTGGATGGAGTCGCCAAGCGTCAGGATGTTGCCCGCCCCGACACCCGGATTAGGCGCTGAAAGACAATTCAGTGTCAGTCGAGTGCGGCTGGATGTGGCGTGTTCCGATCGTAGGTAGAGATAGGCTTGAGCTCCAATGTCCTGAGTAAAAAAACGCATCTCATCAGAGCTGGTAATGATCTCTGGTCCAGACCTTGACGCAAAAGTACCTCGCACCAAATTGGTATCTGAGCGTTTCGGCAAAATATTGCGGACGTAAATAGAAGTCGGCACTCCTTGTACGCCGCAAATGGGGCCGGCGATAAGCGGAATTGTTGAAAGTACATCGGCTATCACCGGAGTGCTGCTTTTAGTTAGGTCATTCCATAAAAACCCAAGGTCATCGATGACCAACATCCCGTCACCCGGAACGGGCCTCCAGCTCATGGAGCCAAAAGTTGTTCCATCAGGGCCATCATTAAAAATCATGAAATCTTCAGCATCCAACATCGATGTGCCTTCTTGTGACCTTGTGGCAGCCGCCATACCTGGCAGATCGAATCCATCAGAGTTGATCGAGCCCCAAGCAAAGCCAAGCTCATCTAGCAGAACGTAAATGGGCGCCCCATCAGCCGGGCTAATCAGCTTCAGCACTGTATCTATCGCTTCCGCACTTGAGATCTGACCTACCTTGACAGCTATTCCTGCATCATTGCGGTAGCGCGTCTCATAGGTGTTGCCCGTTTCAGGCACAGTGAAGAACCGATTGTTCGTACCAGTTCCATTGGTAGCCTCAAGCCCTTCATCCACCGTAATAAAGGTGCCTGTGCTCGCCATGAAATCAGCATATATTTTCTTCAGCGTTGGCTTCGTAACCCCGTTGATGACAACAAAGTCTTCATCGGATAAAAACAACGAGTTGGCGTTATCCACCAGCTGTTCAAAAAGCTGAAGGTCTTCGGCTCCGCTCATAAATGCTCCAGACGAAAAAAAGCCCACTCAGTGGTGGGCTATAAAATTGATAAGTGATCTGTGGATCGAGCGGTTAAGTCGCGCCGGGCCAAGACTTCGTGTACCAGCGCTCCAGCAGACTGCGGAGCTGGGCATTCATGACACCGATGTCCATCCCGGCGAGCAGATCCGCCAGTTCAGCCTCATTAACGATCGGCAGTTCGAACAGCTCAAGCGTGGCGGTGTAGCGCCAGTGGTTAACGCCGACGAGCTCTGGCCCTTGGTAGATGTCCGTGAACCTGACTCGTGTCAACTGCAGGCCCAGTGGGCTCTTGATCGGACACAGGAACCAGTCGATCCAGTTAATCCCCCACTTGCACCAACCCTCGAACAACCTTGCCTGTTCAGCAGTGCAGAGCCAGGAGGCGCTGACCATGGTCGGGACACTCCGATACAGTCGTCGCTGGACAGCCCGCCCGCTCATTTTTGGTGAACGCAGGACTGGACTGACCGGGGTAAAGCCGTAACCCTCCCGCAACGGTAGGGGCAAACCCTCCGGGTAAGTAAGCATGGGCAGTCCTTAGTTAGGTGCAATGCCGTTGTCGTCGGTGTAGTAATCGTCGCGATACTCGGCTGCTGAAAAACTGCAGGTGCCGTCGCTGTCAGGGGCGATCTCACTGAGCATGGTGCTATACCCCACTTGCGTAGAGGCAGCGAACAAGAGGCGCGCCGGCTCAATCGACAGGTCCGTGACCAGATCGAAGTCCAGCGCGGCGGCTGGAATGCTCATCGTGTAATCCGAAAGCCGCGTAGGGGCGATCAGCGGTGTGGCCGATCCGTCATGCCGGCGGATCAGAATGCGTGGATTGTCCACGTTCCAGTCCAGCGGCTCGGTCACAGTCAAGATGACAAGCTCACTCACCTCCTCGGCATCGACAATCAGTGCTGACTGGCTGGTACCGGGAATGTCGTCAGCCAGCACAACATGGTCAAGGCGCTCGTAGCACAGCGCCTCCAGGTCGGTGTTGCCTGAATAGCTCCAGCGCTGGTACAGATGCTTGCGCAACTTACGCATACCGATGCGCCAGGCGCGGTCACGGCTGAGCACTCCATCCAGCTCAATCGTTTCCACCTTCAAGCCAATACTCCCATTCAACCGGCATGGAACGGTCTCAAGCGACCAGGTCTGAGGGTCGATATATTTAACATCCACACCGTCGAAGTCATCCGGGCTTGGCGCCTTGAAGCTGGCATTAAGCTCGCTGCTCATCTCAAAGTTGGTGATCGTGCCCCGGGCAGGCTGAACCCCTTCACGAATTGAGCTGATGAGGCCATCTGTTAACGTCAGATGGCTCATGCCGGCCGCGAAGATCGTTTTGAGTACGTCCCGTACTGCTGACTGCTCCGTAAACTCAAAGTCGAACGTTTCGCCACGAGGCGTCCAGTAATTCGTTTCCAGTTCATTGAGCTTGGCAACATCGGTTTCACTGCGGGGAATCCCAAGGCTGTCCAGGACGTGGAGCGCTCCATGGCTGATTGAGCGACCGACGCCACCTTCGTACAGGCGCTCTGCGACCATGCTGACACGCCGATCAGACTGGGCGCCCAGTCGGTCACCTGTGCGAATGCTTGCAGTGAAGATGGTCACACCCTCATAAGATGCCGGCGCCTCCAGTCTTGAGCGCAGTCCATACCAGTAAGCCGTATCACGCGTATTGCCTCCCTCCTCCGGAACGCCCCTCCTGACACGGACTTGTGGGCGCATCCGATAAGGAAGGTTCAGTACAAACGTGAACCCAAGGGCGTCTTCAGTGCTTTCAGTGATGGTGTTGACGATGCTCGTCCAGTCCCCACCAATCGCCGCGTCGCGCCAGTCCACGTGAATATTGACCGTGCCCGCACGCCTGCTCCCGCTGGATTTGTACCAGGCCAGGCCCGAAGGGATGTAGATGTCATATTCCAGGGTGTCAGTCAGCTCTTCCTCTGGAGTGGCCATGAATGGCCCAAGCCAGTTCAGCTCACCGGTATCGTCAGAGCCCAGCGAGAAATCAAGCAGAGTGCGCGCCGAGAACCCTACCCATGACGCATCAGCCGTACCAGCATCAGTCAGGCGCGTCACGACCATCGTCAGTGCGTCCAGCCCGGTGATCTGGTAGCGATGGCCTCGGTACCCGAGAGACATCCTCTGCGCACCGTCATCCAGCCCGGCAAAAGGGTTGCCGTTGTCATAACTCAATGTGATGTATGCGGCTTGTTCCGGCACTCCGCCCTCTGAAGCGGAGCCGACTGTATAAACAGGACCAACACCGAACAAGGTCACGGGGGCGTTCGACTGGGAAAGCACACCACCCTTGTAGGGGCTGGACGGTTCCGCTATCAGCAAGCGGCCAGAGTTGTCCTGAGCGGTAAGCCCCATGCCGGATAACTGAGCGTTGATAGCGGATATAACGCCACTCATATTCACGAAGTCGGATGCCAGCGAGATAGTACGGCTGTCACCCTGATATGTAAGCGTCCAGACAATCGCTGATTCGCTGAAATCGTAAGTGGTTGGAGAAGCCGCTGCCTGAACTGACGAAGGACTTCCGCCAGTCCCAGCCACAGGAGGCACATACGGAGAGTAACTGACCACTACCAGGTCGTAATCCGAATCCGTGGACAGAGTGACCTTCATTCCTACGAAGGGCGCCAGATCATCCAGAGGTCCTGCAATCTGATCGTATGCACCCGCGTTGCTGACCATGAACGTGTTGGGGGTCTTCAGTGTAACGGTGGTACCTATCGCCCAAGTCTCAGGGAAGTCGGGACTATCACCAGCGAGACTCACGCTCAGGCCGCCCAGAATCAACGCATCTGCTACCACTGACGAGCCGCCGGACGCTGTCGAAGCCGTATCCAATCCTGAAGTGCCTGCGTCGGTACCGCCGACCTCTCCCACCGAATACCAGTTTTCGGCCCGGCGATCCTCCGTAAGGCTGGCTCCTGGCGGATAGAATGCATACTGCACATCCGAGCCAAAGGCCGCTAACGGGGTGTCGCCGATCTTGATGCTGCTGGCCAACACCGAATGCTCACCAGCACCCACACATAAACAGAGAGTGGTGTGCATTTCCCGTTTGTTGACGAAGCGCGATACAGGTTGGACCACGTAATCAGGAAAGACTTTGCTACGCCCAAGGACCTCGCGTACAGGCTCGTTCACCTTTGCCCGGTTGGCCTTCGCTGGGTTGGTGTCGATTGAGCTGCCTTGCCCAGGCTGCGACATATCCGGCGCGGCCATGGTCAGCACCATCACCAGCGCAACTGCAGCAATTGCCACTGCAGCCCACGCAGCAGCAGCTGCTGCGCCCGCTCCGCGAGCCTCTGGGTAAATCCGCAGATCGGTATCAGGCAGAACGACGAAGCTCTGCCACTGTTCCACTGGCAACGTTACGCCACTCACCTCAATACAGATTGGATGCGCCCGGTCCAGCTCGAACCCGGACGCTAAAACTTTGATCCAATCCACGAGCAGGATCGGAGCGGTGATGTTATGCGTTTCCAGCGGCTCCCCTTCTAACCGGCTTGGGTAGATGCGAATCATCGGTAGTACTCCACGCGGACGAAGCGGCGCTCGAAACGGCGAATAGGGGTGTAGCTGACGTTTCGGCGAGGGTTGATCTCGAGGACCTCAAGCACGCCATTGACCTCTACGACGATGCCCACGTGATCCTGCACGCTCCCTCGGTAGGCAGCGACAACAGCGCCATGCCTTGGCTCGCAGGGGGTAACCGAGTTCTGAATCATTTCATCGCATGCCCGGGCAAAGCCCCCATCTGCCTTGCGCATCTCTGACCACTCTGGCCAATCCGGCAAGCCCAAGTCCCGGCGCACCTCCAACACCAGCCCGTAGCAGTCAACGAACGGCCACAGTCGGCCGCCCTCGACGTATTGGCCGAGGGTGTATTTATCGAGGTTCATAGGTAGCGAAGCCCTGGGAATTTGTTCAGGTTGTAGGTATTGCGAGGCCAGGCAGTGTCGAGCAGATCGAAGTAGCCGGCGGTGATCGATACCTGGGTGGCTGTGACCGCTCCAGACTTGATCTTAAAACGGTTGGGCGCATGTGCCGGGGCTCCAAGGTCATCAGAGGTGTACACCCGATAGACCAGTGACATGCTGCGCCCGGCAGACAGCGCGGATCGAATAAAGGCTGACGCCACGCCATCAATGTTGCTTAGGGAAAAATTCAGATCCTGTGTGCCGTCGTCATTACGGGCCGGGATGGCCAAGTCCATTCCACAAGGTGTGCAGGTGACAACTGCCCCTGTTTCCAGCGTCACTACCAGCTCATCCCAGCCCTTGGTTAGGTAGTAAGTAGTGATGCCATCCGTGACCTGAAGGACCTCATGAATGATTTCAGGGCCCGCGCTGGCATACAGCCTTTTGAGAATGCTCACCGCGCCGCCCTCTTCAACCCATAACCACTGGTGAGTGCTCGAGTCACTTCACCGTTACCTTGCGCCAGATCTCGGGCAATCTCGCGCTTTGCCTGTTTGATGATGATCTTCATCTGATCACCGTCGCGCTGCGTCTCTACTTGAGCTCCGGCGTAGTTGTGAACGGAGACATTCATCCCGCTAGAACCTCCCGATCCAGAGCTTTGCGCGCCAGAGCTGGAAGAGCCTGTTCGTGCCGCTCCGATTGGTGTCACGTTGCCCTTACGCAGCGATTCAACAGCTGCAACACCCCCGAACCGGCTGATATCCGCCTGGCTCCAAACGACCTCGCCCTTGTGCACCATGCCCGCCGGCTCGTTAACTCCCCCAGCGCCTGTATAGCCGCCAGATGAAAAGCCTTTGATCATTGCGTATGCAGCAATCAAGGCTGTACCACCTACAACCGCAGCGGCACCGAATGAACCGATGGAAGCAACGAGTGCTGCAGGCAGCCAAGAGGCGATGGTTGTAGCTGCAGCCGAAACGTTGGCTGCCAAAGTGGTTGCGATTGCCGCGAGTGTTGAGCTTGTACTGGCTGCGTCAGTAGCCAATTTCGCGGTTGTTTTGATGCCTTCGGAGGTCACGACTGCGCTGGTTTCTGCGGTAATACCCGCCATTTTCAAAGCATGCACCACCACCCACTTTGCAGTGATGTCAGATAGAGCCTGGAGCACAGAGCTGCCCATGGTCGAGCCAAGGTTGACGAAAGCATCGCCCAGGCTTGTGGTGCCTTTGATCAGGCCTTGGATCTGGTCAGAAATTGATGTGGTTGTGCTGCCCAGCATCTGAGCTGTCGCATCTTGGGTTTGCTGGTTGTAGTCAGTGGCGATGTCGAAATAGTTCTGCCAGGCACTTGAAGCACCGGCTAGCCAGTTGTTTTGCGCGGCATCCTGCTGGTTGTAATTGTCTTGCTGCATCAGCAGCCGCTTAGCAAGGCCCTCCTGAACAATGGCGTTTTCTTTCGCATATAGGTCAGGGGAAATGCGCTTTGTGTTGAATTGCTCCAACAGAGCTGCTGATTGGCGGGCGTAGTCCTTCTGGATTGCCAGATCTTCTTTGAGGCGGGCCCGGGCTTTGTCACCCAGACCGATACCTGCAATGTTCGCGTCCAGCCCATCCTGAGCCGTGGCAAGTCGACTGTCCTGATTCGCCTGGAAAGCCGACAGTTTCGCCACTTCCTCAGCAGCGGTCTTGCGCAGCTCGTTTTCCCGCTCAAGCCCAGCGTTGCGCTTAAGTTGAGCAGTGATGAGATCCTGATTGGCTATCAGTGATTTCTGGTCAGCCGTTAAGGTCTTCTTGCCCTTGATATCAGCAAGTTCCTGCTCCCACTTGATCAGGGCCTGGCCTGATGCACCGAGCTTGTCGACTTCACCCTTCTGCAGGCCGATAAGGCTGTTTTGCTGCTGAAGAACCGCGAATTGCTGCCGCGCCTGGTCGAGCATCTTTTGGCCGGCGTCTTCGGTGTAGGGCTTTGTGGCAGGTGTCTTCGCGTCCTTGTAGGAAGGGTTGTCGCGGATTGCCTTTAGTGCCGCCGCCTCCTGCTCATTCGTGATTTTGTATCCAGCGAGCCGAGACTTATTAATTTCATCCTGCGCATCTTTGAGAGCCTTGTCTCTCTTCTGGGACTTGGAAGCACGGGCTTCGATGCTTTGTTGAAATTTCTCGTAGGCAGCCAGCCCCTCACGCTGAACTCTCACAGCTTCACCTTCGGCTGCGGCCCGCTCCCTTGCTGCATTGTTTATATTGTTGACCGCGTCGATTTGAGCCTGAAGAGCTTTTATCTGTGCTTGGGCATCAGCATCCTCATACCCGCTACCCAGTGTCGATTTAAGGTAGTTGATCTTCTGCTGGATTTTGGTGACGTCAGGCCCGGACACATCCTGGCGGCCAATATCAAAAATCGCATCCCATGCCGATTTTGCTGAGCTCGTTACGTCATCCCAAGCCTTCTCGATAGAGCCAAGGTTCTTCTTGATCTTCTCCGATCTTGTGTCCAAGGCTGTCGAATAAGCATCTTCAGCGATAACCGCCGCAGCCTGCTTGTCGCCCTGCTGCTCAAGCGCGCGAACCTGCTCATAGACAGAAGCAGTAAGAAATCCGTATTTCTCGTTCAGTGCGGCAATAGCCTTTGTTGGGCTGTCCGCGATTTTCTCGAACTCGGCTATGGTCTCGCGAATTGCTTTCCCAGTGGCGTCCTCCATCTGCAGCGCAGTGGTGGATATCATTTCGAATTGCGCAACGGGAATCTTGGCCGACTCTGCAAGCATGGCGAGTGCAGCAGCCGCATCCGCAACAGTAGTGGTCGAGCTACCAACTCGCTTCGCCATAGCTCCAAGATCGGCAGCTGTGGTTCCTGCGTAGTTCCCCGTTAGGATCAGAGCGTTGTTGTAAGCGTCTGCCTCCTTGCTGCCTTTGTTGTATGCATAAATCAAAAGACCGATAGCTGCAGCCGCAGCGGTCACAGCCCCGACCATGGCAAGCATGCTGATACCAGCCCCGCTAGCTCCGGCTCCCAAAGCAGCCGCTGCTTCTTTGGCATTCTTTGCGGCATCGGTAGCAGTGTTTGCGCTATCTGCCATACCGCCTAGGCCGTCAGCTGCGGCTTCAGAACCTTCCGCGACGGCATTTTGCTGAGATGCCAGCTCCCCAAGAGCGGCTCCGGCACCAGCAATTCCCGCGCTACTGCCTGCGACCGAAGAGAAGAAGCCTTTGACTTTGCCACCAAGCACATCAACGGTGTTGCCAATACCGCCAAACGAGTCCTTGATCTGCCCGCCTTGCTGAAGCAATACCAGCAGAGGATTTTGCCCGGCAGCCAGGCTAGTGAAGATGTCCGTGAACTGCATTGGGAGTTGGCGCAGCGCCGCCTCGGTTTGCCTGGCGCTGATGCCCGTTTTCGACAGTCCCTCGTCAAAGGCGGACAAACCTTGGCGAGTGCTATCGAGACGCGTCGAATAGTCCTTAAATGTCTCCGTGTCGAGCAGACCAGCCTTGTGAAATTGCCCGAGCTTGCTCTGCATATCATCGAGGCGACCCAGTGCAGCCACTGCCGGATTGATCTTGCCGAGCAGCTCGCCCAGTTCTTTCGCCTGAAGGTCGGTGGCGACCGAGGCATTTCTAGTAGATACCGCGGCTTTGTCGGTTGAGCCAACCAGAGCATCCGATTCAGCCCGCAGACGAGCAGCGAGAGACGAAAGGCTTCTAACCTTGTCGCTGGCCGCGTCGAAGGAGACAGATGCTGCAGAGGTGCTGGCAGACAATGCCTTAACGTAATCGCTGGCCTGCAGGGAGTTAGTTGCCATGGCAAGCAATCGAGCACTCGCCTCGGCGTAGCTTTCCGAGCTGCTGGTGGTTGATTTGGCAGATCCATCTGCCGATTTTCCCAGTTGACCAAGGCTTTCTCCCGCCTTCGATGCCGTTTTTCCGACACCATCAATCCCAGCCCCAGCCTTATCCATGGCAGGCTTGACGCGAACACCCGCATCTTCAAGCGCTCCAAGCGCCTTACGCACGTCAGCCGCTTTCTGCTCAGCGTCCCGGCTGTCAATCTCAAGGACAAGGCGAGATTTATGCTCAGCCATAGTTTTCTCCGGGCGTAAAAAAACCACCCGAAGGCGGTTTCTGTGAAATTGCTCTGACTTTTTAATCCCTTATTAAAGGCACTCGCGAACTGCGGCTTCAATCGCTGTTCGGCCTACACCAGGCATCCATGCAACCCGCTGAAAAAAATCTACCCTACTACCTGAAGCTGTCGTGTTGATTTCTAAAAGCTCATCAGCTAACTGAAACTCTCCGATGACTAGACGGTAGCCGCTTACTGTTTCTGACATTGATGTTGCAGATCTAGCGTCCTGCCAGCGCGGAAGCACACACAAAGCATATTGTTTTGGCTCTTTCTTCGAAGCGGCGCTCAGAGTTGGCTTCTTTGCTTTCAAATCGCCTGGAGACACGCATCCCGCCAGCAGCCCCAGAGCCAGCGCCCCTATCAAAATTCGCATGTCACTCCCTCAATTTAATTTGGCTGGACTTTAGCATTGAGAGCAGAGTGCAAAAAGCCCAGCGAGAGGGCTGGGCTTTTCGTGGTCAGCTGAAGATCCACCATAGGAAGGCTGCAATCATCAACCAAGTCAAAACGTGCGCCCACATTGGCACCGGCGCTACTTCGGACGCTCCCTTCTTCCTCTGCCCATAGAGTTTGGACGCCGATAAACCGGAGCCCGGTATGCTGGTAGTGACCCGCGTACCGCGCTTGCTGAGGTTGGCGGTTAAACCCTTACCGCCTACCGAGGTACTGACACCACTTTTGCTGAGGTTGATCCGCACGCCAGGTGCAATTTTGAAGCTCTTTCGAAAGCGCAACGCCATGACTCAACTCCGGAGGAAGGCAATTAGCCATCATCCCGTAAAGCAATAACGCTTTCCATCCTGTCCACCCATCCAGCGTGGATAGAATGCCAGTGGCTAGGACGCGATCTGTCGTAGTAGCGTTATGCCTTCTTTCAGCCAAAGATTGAGAAGCGAGGCGCAACCGATGACCGATATACACAACGAATTCCAGAAGAGCCGTTTCTTCCATGATGCACGTATCGACAGGCGCAGCGCTGATGCCCTGACCGGGCTAGCGGCTGGCCTGGTTGCAGATGGCGTTGTTACACAGAGTGAAGCAGTCTTCCTTAAGCAATGGATCGAGCAGAACCTTGCCCATTTAGACGATCCGGTCATCAACCTTCTCTATCGTCGACTCAGCGAAATGCTCGTTGACGAAAAGCTGGACGCAGATGAGTCAGCCGACTTGCTTGAGATGCTGCGGAGCTTCTCCGGTTTGCCTGCTCAAGAACTTTCGGGGGCAGCAGTTGCCGCAGCTTCATCACGCCCCACAGACCTACCATTATGCAAGCCCGCACCCGAACTACAATTTGAAGGCAAGAATTTCGTGTTCACAGGAGTCATGGCATTTGGCCCTAGAAAGGAATGCCAGCACCTTGTTGTTGAGCGTGGCGGCATACTCGGTGGCGGGGTCAGCAAGAAAGTGGATTACCTAATCATTGGCAGCATAGGTAATGAGCAATGGCTCCACACTTCTTATGGCGCCAAGATACTCAAAGCTGTTGAACTGCGTGATGCAGGCGGAGCAATATCAATCGTGTCTGAGGATCATTGGCAGGCCGCCATCTTCCGCTAGAGACAACCAGCACGGCAGCAGGGCTTCTCCCTATTAAAAGCTGAGCACTCTTGATGCCACTGCTGCAGCTTTAGCTCGGCTCGCTGGATAGTTTCAAAAGCCGCTTGCGAATCCACTTTTGACTCAGTTCTCCCCCTCCTCTGCCAAACAAATCGCATCCAGCGCAAACACAACCTCGTCTACATGTCGCCGAGGCAAAGGCGACGGGTGAGCCTCCAGCCAATCTGATATTTCCCTGGCTGATAGCGGCAGCGGGAATGCACCGGCCATCGTCGAAAGGAACCGGCGACCACGACAGATATTGCGGAAAGTATTCAACAAGTAGCCGGTAATCGTATCGGTGGCCGGCTCTTCGGGAACAGCTATCTTCAGGCGCTGATAGATGAGCTTTCGTTTTTCGCTGCCCGACCAGTCTTTTTCCCACTCGAACCGGTCGATGGCTTTTTTACTGTTTCGGCCAGTTCCTCTTCCTTCTCGGCAGTCACTGCAGCACCACCACGAAGTGTAAACAGCAAGAAGTCGACATTGGACTCAAGCAGCTGGGCGGCGGCGGTTGGCGAGTATTTCAGCTCGTTGCCCTCCTCGTCCTGCACACCCTTCCAGTCCTTGACGATGAAGTTGCCCAGCAGCATTGCGTGGTTCTGCAGGTCGGTCAGCTCGCCTTCGACGACGCCAACTTGTCCTTCGCCAAAGCGCGCGTCGTTGCGCTGAATGCGACGGTTGTGACGCTCCAGAGCTACGCGGTATTCAACATTGTCCGTGCCAGCCAGCAGTACTTTCGTATCCGCATCAAAATCCACCCACTTCTCGCCATCCTGAGTGGGTTCTTTCTTCTTCAGCTTGAGAGCCATGATGATTACTCCAACGCCATGCCATAAAAGGACCGCCCCGGCAGGCGTAAACACCGGAGCGGTCAAAGTCTTGCAATCGATTAAGCGGTAACGGTGATGGTCGAAGTCGCGGTCTTCGTTGGGTCGGATACGCTCGTGGCGGTAATCACCGCAGAACCGGCCGATACACCCGTGACCAGGCCTGAACTGCTCACTGTCGCCACACCGGGAGTCGCACTGCTCCATGTGACGTTCTGCGCTGCTTCAACCGGAAGCGCTGAAGCAGTCAGCTGCCGGGTTGCGGCTACTGCGATCGAAGCAGTAGTAGGCGCGACAGAAATGCTGGTGACTGCCGCGAATGGAACCCGAGTGATGGTCGGGCTGATCTTGGCCACTGTGTAGTTGAGCGACACTTCGACCAAGTCTCGCTTGCCACCGCTTGGCAGCTCCCCATCGACCTCCACTGCTGGGAAATCAAAGATGTACTTGTTGCCCAAGCTGTCAGTAATCGGGAACTGAATGGCCACCGGCACGCGAGTGAACGTGTTCTTCCAGATTTCCCATGCCCGAGCTGACCACGCCAGCGTGATAGTCCCTGTGATAGCTGCTTCGGTGGCGATTTGTGCGCCCGGACCGAGCTTGTCGCTGCCAATGCATCGTTGTGCCTGAAGGCTGTTGTCCAGATTGATGGTCATGGCCGATACGCAGGCCGAACCCTCCAGCGAAGCACCATCAACCAGAATGGTGCCAACGTTGTTTTGGCTCAGGAATGGAGTAGTGGTCGGATCGGCCGGAGCTGCTACGAGTGGCGCATCGCTGTCGGCGTAGTCCAGGCACGCCATATTGAAGGTGGCGGTGATCTTGCCGTCAGCCGGGATGTCCAGAGCAAAAGTCGATACGTGAGCGCCCTTGAACAGGCTGTAAACGCCCACGTCGGTGTAGCCCTTAGCAATGCTGAAGGTGTGACGAACATCGCCAACAGTCAGCACGTTAGCGGTCCATACACCGTAAAAGGCAGCCTCAAGCAGCTCGTCAAACGAGCCATACGAGAACTCGGCCGCCAGATCGCCAGCGATATCGACGCTGGTGGCCACCGAGCCCTGACTTACACGAGATGCGGTGATCTCGTCGCTGACCACGGTGTTTACCGTAGGCGTCAGCGCATTGCCTGTCAGTCGCAGCGTGTTCCAAGTGCCGGTTGTTGGGGTAATACCTGGTGTCACTTCGGGGATGATGTGACTGACAATCTTTGCGCCGGAGCTCATTCTTTCCACCTTTTTGTGGGCATAAAAAAACCCGCTCAAAGCGGGTGGGATGGGTGCTGCTGGATCAGCCGGCGCGGAACCGGATGTTCACGTTGATCTGATAGAACCCTTCGAATTCGCCGGCCACAACCTGACTGGCCTCCATACACTCAAGGTCACCACTGCTCCAGTAGCCAAAGTGAGCCTCAAGAGAATCTGCCAACTCGTTAATGGCCTTGATGCCTGTACGCACCCTGGTGAAACACTGAATGCTGATCTGACCGGGCTTGCGGGTATAGGGCTTGTCGGCCATGCCTGCCATGAAGGCTGTGGCGTACTGGATGTTCAGGCGGCACCAGAGACCCGAGGCAGGAGGCTTGAAGATTCCTGAGGTATCGAGATTTTCAGGTGGGTACGGCGCATTCGGATAGAAGATGCGGTTCTGCTCAATACCTGCGTAAACGGCAACTCGCGAAACTATAAGCTCGCGGATTTCTTCGAAAGTCACTTGTAAGCCTCGCTGACACCGATGAAGGCCAGGCCATAAATACCACCCGGGGCTTGGGTGGAATGCCCATTTTCCAGCGCTTCTGCATACGGCAGATTGGTCTGGATGTAGATCACCGGAAACAACCCGGCTGACTGGATGGAGCTGGTGCCATCGGAGATAGTTGCACCACCTTGAGCGTCTACGCGACTTGTCACAGTGAAGTCTGGCGCGCCGATGGATACGATGTGGCTACCTCGGAAGGTGCCGCCTCTGTACCCCGCGCCGGCAGCCTTAGCGTCAACGTAAAAGTTCTCCTTGCGCTCCCGTTTTGTCAGCTTCTTGAACTTCTTGCGGCCCGTGCTCACTGCGTTACGCGCGTCTACGTTGGCATCATAGGCATCCGCTAGGGCGACGTTCTTGGCCTTCAACTTGATATTGGCCTGCCAAAGGTCGGGGTTTCCCACGGGCGACCTGTTTACAATCTCGGTCAGCATCGCTTGGGCGATCACCCTTGCCATCTGACTCAAATCTTCGGCCGCCTGATCGGCGAAATCCGTCAAGTTGGTGCTCCAACCGGTGGTAGCCATCAGACCTCCCGAAGCTGGATCTCGTAGTGGGCGCCGGCCGGGTCAACCTGGACGTTCATCACGTCGAATCCGTTAATCTTGTGCCCAACCTGCGGAGTACCCGTTGTTTCGTTGGTCAGGCAGATAAGCAACTGATCTGTAGCCTTGATGTTGATCCCGTCCACCATGGCGATTTTGAAACCATCGAAAACTCCACGACCCGAGTAGGCGACGACGACCTCTCCTGTTGATTCCTCAGTCACTGGGTCCCATGTTCCGGGTAATGTCACCCCTCCGGTGAACAACTGGACTGCATCAGCCAGATCAGTGTCGAAGGCTTCGGCCAGATCAGCTTGGATCTCTTCGCGAATACCCATGGGTCACCTGTACACGCTGAAAGCGAATGGGCTGCTACGCCATGGGGCCAAGAGGGCCAGCGCGAACTGTACGTCGCCAGGCTGTGCGATGATCTTGCTGCTATCCAGCGAGGCGAAGGTCTTGCTGGTGGTGACCGATCCAGCCTTCACCGTCTTGGCCTCCAGCGAGCCTTCAGTCTTCTGCTGATACAACTTGCCCTCTGCGGCGACCTTGGCCAACTCAGCGCCGGCCTGCTTCACCTCTTCTGGGACAACGTCCAAATCGACTCCGACCAGGTTGAGCGTGGTCAGATAAGCGTTTGCCTGCAAAACTGCGCGCGCCTTCTTGTCCTCAGTGGTCCAGTTGGCCCCAAGGATGGCGTCTACGTCCGCCACAGTGATGTAGGTAGCCATCGGGCCTCCGCTTAAATGGATGGGGCCGGAGCCCCGGGTGTTACGACTTCGAGAGCTCGTCGACCTGCTTCTGCAGCGACTCTTTCGAGGCGTTAGCGCGGTAGGTGATGCCGGCAACGTCGAGCTTGGTCTTCAGCTCAGCTACTTCCTTTGCCTCTTTCGACTCGTCCGTTTCCAGTCGAGCCTGCTCGGCTTGAGACAGAAGGTCGTCGACCTGCTTCTGCAGCGTGCGAGACTTCTCGACCTCAACATCACGATTATCGCGCAGGCTTTGGATTCCGGCATGAATGGCGGTAAGAGCATCGAACAGGCGGATCGGCAGTTCGCCAGCTTCTGGATGCTCCAGGGGGATCAGGCCTTCGACGGACTCGATCAGCACGCGGATGGCGCCACTTTCGGCGCGAAGCTTGCCGACCAGCTCTTTGAGTTCTTCTTGATCGCTACCACCAGTAACCTGCACCCGCACAACCTCTTTCACGCTGACATCAATGCCGGCAACTTTGTAGGCAGCCACCACATTCGGC
Source organism: Pseudomonas paraversuta (assembly GCF_904067025.1). Classification (NCBI taxonomy): domain Bacteria; kingdom Pseudomonadati; phylum Pseudomonadota; class Gammaproteobacteria; order Pseudomonadales; family Pseudomonadaceae; genus Pseudomonas; species Pseudomonas paraversuta. The sequence goes on along the minus strand of NZ_CAJFDA010000001.1, from coordinate 2,232,837 downwards.
CAATCACCAACCACCAATACACTGGTCACACCAGCCTCTGGCTTGTCGAAGTGCTCAGGGTTGCGATACCGCTTACCTGGATCAAATCCACCACGCTGATTGCTGTAAGTAAGTTCCATGAAGCTCTCCGTGGCGGCCATTCCTGGCCGCGCGATGAATTGAGGGGTTATTAGCCTTCGATAGGCGGTGGAGTCGCCGTCAGCTGAATCATCACGCCTGCGGTGACCTTGTTGCTGCCAGCATGCTTGATCCAGTTGGCCGCAGAGCCCACAGCCGCCAGCGTCGGGTTTGAGCCGCCAGTGGTGGCCTTCCAGCTGTAACCCAGCACATCGATATTCACAGTGCCTTCTGCGCGATACCCAATTGCGAGGTTCTCTTCGTCGTTCACTTCATACGATCGGAAGCCTGGCGCCTGGGACTCGGTGATGGTTACGGCGTTTGGTAGCAGCCCGAAGATCACATCTGCGGGCGCGGTATCGGTCACCAGTACCGGCTTACCGAGGGTGCCAGGCAGACCACCGTAGATCACGACACCAGCTTCTTCGTAGATCTTGTTAGTGATCGCTTCGTCGACGATGTCGAAGTAGGCGCTGGAGTGCATTACCCACAACGCGATACGACCGAACTTGTCGCCAAACTTGCGCATTCCGCGAGTCAGCGTCTTCTTGCCGTCGGTTTCAATGTTGGCCGAAACCACCATGTCGGCGTTGGAGCCAATTGCTGCGCGAAGGCCTGCGGTAGCGTATTGGATGAAACCTTCCAGAGTCGCGTCCGCTACGTCTGCACCCACGATCTGGGAGAATTCCTCAACCGGGCGACCGCGACGCTTGAACGCCTCTTCAGTGGTCTGGTACGGACCGTACTTCCAAGGGGCTTTAACGCCAACAGCTTCGCCAGCGCTAATTTTCTTGGCAGTCACTTTGGTTTCGGAGTTGACGTCGCGGTGCTCGAGCGAGCCGTTCAGCTTGTACAGAGCACGTTTACGAAAGTCGCCTTCAATCAGCTCGTTGTCGAGCACCATCGCGCCATTGGACGAGGCGTTGAAAACATCGAGGTTGTCCTGAACGCGCTCAAGGTATGCGGTTTGCGCCTCATCGTTGTAGATGATCAGGTCGCTGTTAACAGTTGTAGCCATGGGTAAATCCCCTTATTTGGGCAATTGCAGGTATGCGGTTTGTCCATGCTTTCGCTGGTAATCACGCTTCTGCTCGGAGGTCATTTCAGAACGTTTGAATGCGGCCCCGCCGCCACTCCCAGCACCTCCAGCCCCGCCGCCAGATGCCTTGCTTCCTGCGATCAATGGACCAAACGCAGGGTCTTTCATGAATTCAGCTTTCAGCTCGTCCAGCGTGGTCGCCGAGAGCTTGCCGGCTTGGTCCAGCACTACTACGGCAGGCTTGCCGTCGCGCTGTTCGACACTCAGGCGGCGTTCAATATGGGGAAGCAATGCCTTGGCGCTGCCCGGGATGGCCAGCGTGGTCGCGATGTCAGTGGCGGTGCGGCCAACGGTCAGATCCCGGATCTGCGTAGTCAGCGTGCCGCGCTCCTGCTCCAACATGCCGTTCAGCTCAGCTTCGCGGCGGTTGTACTTCTCGGACCAGGACTTTTCGAGCTCCTCGACGTTGCCGGACTTACGGGCGGACTCTTCACGCTCCAGACGGGCTGCGTCTTCAGCCTCTTTACGCGCCTTGTCGGCCGCCTTCTTCTCGTCCAGCAACTCCTGGACCTTCGACTTCAGGCCGGAAACGTCCTCTGGCTGAGGTAGACCCTCGATATTCAGGACAAACTTGCCATCCTTTTCGACGTACATGCCCTGAGTGGTTTCATCGACGCCTTCGAGGGTGTCCAGTTGGAATTTTAAGGTCATTGCTGTCTCCCAGAGACTTGGTGCAGGCCCTGCCTGCGGACATAAAAAAGCCCCACCGAATGGCAGGGCTGTTCAACCTGGTGCGAGTTACAAGCCCGCTCGTTCAAAAGCCAGCGGCTCAAGGTCTTTCAGTTGCTGAAGGGTTAGAGTCTTACCGTTGTCGTCGATGAATTTGTCCAGGGACAGTTCGCCCTTGCTGAACAGCGCATAACGATTCGGCCCTAAAATGTCGCGCTGGAAGGCAGCAGGTTGCCGCACCAGCCATTCCTGATAACTCGTCTTGCTCGACACCAACGCCACCCCATCAGGCCCGATTGAGGGCCGGGTAGAGCCGGGAATCTCCCGCGCAAACTCAACCTTCAGCACCGGCACCAGGGAAGTGCGGCACCCCCAGTGGTACGGCGGCTTCGGACCATCAAGCGGAATCACCGTCTGGTCGATGCTCATGCAGTACAGCGTGGTCTTTGAGTCGAGCGTGGCAATCCGGCGCATACCCTTAAGGATGTCGTCGTTAGCCTTGAGCACCTCAACCCTCGCCGTGCTTGCGATATGGTTGGTCATTGTCCGTACCAGCGAGGAAGCCTGGTCCTGCTGCAGCTGGTGAATACCGGTCAAACGCCGGCTGATCTGCTGGCTGGTTTCACCCAATGACGAACCAATCTGAATCTCGCCAATGATCTCGGCGGCCTTCTTGGTACCGAACTGGTCGAGCGCACCATTGATGCTGATGCGCTGAACGCCTTTGCGGGCCTCCAATTGCAGTGGATCCGCAAGTGCAGCGGCGGACACTATCTCTACCGAGGGAACGTTGAGCTGAATCACCGCCCGAACCACCTTACCCAGCATGGTCGCGTTGAATTGAGCCTCGTAAGCGGCGAACTCTCCTAAGTCGAGCCTCGCCCTTCCCTTCAGGTCGTCGTATATAGCCCGCAAATCGATCTGGAGCGTTTCTATCTGCGAGGTGTAACGACGAGTGCCGTAAGCACTCAGCCCCTCCGAGACTCGCGCCTTGGCCGTTTTGATCGCCTTCGCTAGGAACACAGCCACACGCTTAAGGTTGCCGCCCGCATACCGCTGGACGTAGACCTGATGGCGGGTAGCCGCGTCCTCAAGAAAGCCTTCATTGCTCATCGCTACCGCCTACAGGTGGTTGGCTCGCCAGCTCTTCATCTATGAGTTCGTCAGTACGGTCAGCCTCAAGCACACCACCCTGACGCAGATTCACGCGGACATCCGACTTCGCAATGAAGCCCTGCTGCCAAAGCTGCACCTGAGCCAAGATATCCTGAGCGGTCATGGTCTCGTCGAAGAACGATTGATTGAGCCAGAAGACGGTGCCTTTCTCGTCCGGCTCGCCGATCATGAATCGCTCGGCGTCAAGGATGGCCCGCTTGATTGCTTCTGAAACGTTGCCCGCAATGGTGCCCAACACGCTGTTATCGGAGCTGTACCGAATCCGGACAGCTTCTGCCGTCTCAGCGCCGCCCCCCTGCTGGACAATGCGGGCGCCGATCATCAACATCTGCTCTTCTTTGTCCTTCATCAGCGCGCGAGAGAGCTGGGTTTCTTGGGCTTGGACCAGAGTTGCGGTACCGGATTTTCCAAGGTTGTAGCCCCGGGTAGAACCGATGTGCATGCCGTTCGGGTTCAGCCGGATGAAACTGTCCGGATCAATGTCTGTGGTGATAAACAGCGTCGGCTGGCTGCTGATAAAGCCGCTCTCTTCCACCGTGGCACTGTTGCCGTAGTGAAGAATGTTCACGTCAGCCAAGTCCTCAAGCGGCGACTTGTCCACACTGGCATCGTTGTTCTGGGCGCCGAAGAAACTAAAAGGGATGTGGCTGAATGCTTTGCCGGCCTTGTCAGTAGGCTGCGTCTCTGTAAAAGGTCCGTCACCCTCTTTGTAGACACGCTGGACATAGCGCCCATCCACCAGCAATAGAACCCGATTCTGCTTGAAGGTTACGCGCGTCAACTCTGCCGGATTGAACTCCGTAACGCATTCTTGCAGGTTCACGTAAACCAACTTCTTCACGCCGTCGATCACCTGCTCTTCCCAGTCGATGATCGCTTCAGCGTCGTAGAAATGAACCAAGGCGCGCTTGGTGGCCAGATCGGCCATCGAAGAAACGCCGGTTTCAGTGTCTACCTTCGGGAAATCAGCCAGGAAACCGCCGCGCCCTGTATCCAGACACTCGCCTACTGCCTCTTTCGAGAGCTGCTCAAGGCTGGTGCCGTCGCCGCTGGCATTTTCCTTCAAGTACTCCACGCCAGTCGGCAGGTTTAGTTCAGCAGTCTTGCGGAACACCGCTCCCATCAGGCCAGTACGCGTGCGCCCGGTCACGTTGAGGAACATCGCCCTCTTTTTGTATTGCTTGTATCGAGCCTGATTCTCTGCAGATTTATTGCCAGGATCCGGCTGAGGCAAGTAGATGTCGTACTGTCTGATCTCACGGGCGCCAGCCACGCAGCGTTTTACAAGCTGCCAGCCAGGCAGGGCTTCTGTGTACTCTGCCCGAATGTTGCTGTAATTCGCCATGGATGGCCTCAGAAGGTGAAGGAAACAGGTACATGAGTCACGGTGTTGCGCTTAGTCTTGGCTACCGCGAAGTACCGGAAGGCGTCAGCTCCGTGGCTTGTTTTGTCGTGTAGAGGACGATCTTTCCAGCAGCCGCGCTTGTCGTCCCACTCCTTGCGGTAGCCCTCAAGGTGGGAAATACCTTCATCGCACTTGGCCTCATCGAATGCACACCGAGGCAGGATCTCTCGAGCCGCTTCGATCCCATCGTCTACACCAATCTTGGGCACCACTTGGAATGTCATTCGGTACACCTGCCCGTCGATCTCGTAGCCCTCACGAGCCAGTTCCCGGCGAGTCTTTGCATCGCTACCAAATTCCCGATTATCGATGTCGTGCGGCCCCCAGTGCTCGGAATAGGTGTAACCCTTCTCCTTGAGCACCTTCATGTAGTGCCGCAAGCCTTCGCCGCTGTTTTCGTAGTAGTCGATGATGTGAAGCTCTTCGCCTACCTGTCGCACGAACCAGATGGCAGTGGAGTCGCCGACACCGATGTCCCAGAAGGTCATGACCGGCAGATGGCCGTTGTTTGGGATAGTGCCAATCCTCTTCTGCGCGTAAAGCTTGGTCAGCTGCTGCGCGTAATAAGCGCCCTCTACCGACTGCTGGAAAGCCTCGACGGGGATCGAAGGGTATTCCCGCTTCATGTCGTCGCCGAGCGTCTTCTCTTTGGCAGCGTACCAGGCGCGCTGGCCGTCATTGGTGATGATCCCGTGCTTGGCGCGCAGCTCATTGAAGTAATCGGTAAGTCGCTGTGGGATGACCGCATCAGCAGGGTCAAGCCAGTAGTCCTTGTTCTTCCACCAGGAGAAGAAGAAAAACTTCCAATCCAGCAGACCTAGGGGAACACACGCCAGTTGTTGCCGTTCCGCGCTCTGCGAGTAGTCGAAGAAGTAGCCCGCCCGGCCCTCCGCCGTCGACTCAATCGTGACGAAGCAATCTGTGGCGACAGCCTCGAAGGCGCCGGTGACGATCTCTCTGGCCTTGTGTGGAAACTTGGCGCAGATCTTCCCGAACTCGGATACGTGCAGATACCGTAGAGTCCCGCCCCGGAAGGACGTGGACACATAGAGCGATCCGCCCTTACTGAACACAAGCTCGCCAGCAGCATCGTTAGAAGCAGGGTTGGCAGCGCGTATTTCAGCAGGCAGGTTGTCGTAGGCATATTTGACCTTCTCCCGGAACAGGCGCTTTGCGTCGTTCAGGGTGTGAGCGATCAGGGCGCACTTGGCCGACTCGAACAGGGCTGCGTCCAGCTGGATGATGCAACACTCCGTGGTGAAGCCAAGTTGTCGGGCCTTCAGGATGATGTTGCGGGTGTGCATCCCCTCGAAGTATTCGATCTGCTCGTCCGTCATCCGGAAGCGGACTTTCTTGCCCTGCTTATCCGTGATGAAGTAGAGGTTGTTCAGGCGCCAGCGTTTGTCCCTGAGCAATTTCATGTGCTCGGGTTTCATGCGTCAGGCTTCCTTAGAGAGTTCGTCCATTAGCTTGGAGAGTTCGTCGGCTTCGCTGCCGCCAGATTTGGCGTCGAGGTCGTAGGCTTGGCGCTCCAGGGAGATAAGGGTCTTCAGCGTTTCGGCCATTTCCTTCATCGTCTTAGAGCGACCCGGCAAGTCGATGATCTTCTGATAGAGATCGTTTCGCTTGTCTTGCCCATTGTCGTCCGGCTCACGCATCAGCTCGCCCAGCTCTTCGAACAGATGGCGGTTGTCGGTCAGGCCTTCCAGCTCATCCAGCAACTTGTTGGTGAGCCGCCGGCCGCGCGAGATGTCGCCACGGTGAGCCATGCGGATGCTCGCAATAACCTCTGCGTTGACCTCAATAATCTCCCGCTCGGTTTCCACTGATTTGCTGGCAACCTGCGTGGCAACCTCGCGCTTGGCAACCAGTGCATCGGCCTTGGCTTTGATCTTTGCTTTGAGGTCTCGCTCCCAGCCATGGGCCTTGGCGCGCTTCTGAATTGCGGTATGCGACACACCACAGGAAGTAGCGATCTCTCTCACCGAGAGCAACCCGGCCCGGTAGGCGCGTTCGATTGCCTTCCAGTCGGGTTGCTTGGTTGTCATGGGAATCCTTACTCGGCCGGCTGATCAAGCAGCACATCAATCAACTTCTGCTCACCCAGACGCATAGCGCCCAAGCACTGCAAGTCATCGCACTTAGGCCCTAGCCCGAATACGGTGACCTCACCTTTTGGGCCGATCAGGGTTAAGACTCCAACAGTGCAGTCCGGATGCTCCCCGGCATCGAGGTCATCAGCAATCTTGCGCAGGGTCTTGGCGGCGTCACGCCAGTCTTCGCGTTTGAACTCCAGGACCTTGATCATCATTTAGCCTCCAGTGTCGCGACACAATTCGTTAAGTTGTAAAACGTGTCGCGGCTACTTCTGCTTGTCACAGCCCATGCACTGCTCACAGTTCAGCGTACGGCACAGCCAGGCCTTGACCCGCTGCCAGTACATGACCATGAAGATATGCCGTAGGCCGGCCAGAGCCAGGAACACAAGAAGCGTCGTGCCGGCCGTAGTCGGCGCGAGGAAGATGTTCTGGTTTCGCGACATCACGACGTAGCCGCTGATAGCGATGACCGAATAGATCAGCTTGCCAAGGATGCCGTCTCGCACCTTCCCGCTTACCACGCACCAGAACGCCCACAAGGCAATCAAGCCGCAGGCTATGGAGTTGATCAGATCAAGGCTCATCGCTTCTGCCTCCCCCGAACCTCTGGCGGATAAGCGCCCAAAGGTCGGCCGCTTTGATGGCTCGGTTAATTGCTGCCAGGAGCGAGCCGCCGAAGGTGCCCAACAGAAAGCCAATGCCAGCAACGATGCTTGGCTCAGTGACACCCAGATAGGCGCTTACCATTCCCGTCAGGTACAGCGAGCAGGAAACTCCAGTGATCAAGAAGATCATCCAAGCCCGCCAATCGGTCAGGTCGTCTTTGTGCCACCAACTGGCGACGATCACCCCAAATAGACCCGCTATCAGTAGGTCGAGCCTGTCGAGCAGGCGGTGCAGAAAATCCATGCGCTCGACTCCGTGGGGCATGACAAGATTAGAGTCAGCCCGAGCAGCACTCCCAGCTCAGAGCAATGGGCGTGGCGGGGCCGAAAACGAAAAAGCCCCGGCATTGCCGAGGCTTGGTAGATATGTTTGGTAAATCTATCGAATCGCCTCTATGAGGCGTTATGCACTGTCAATCTGATGCGCACGCCTTGGCGATCAATTCACGCAGCCGGGAATCCTTAGGCTCAAACACGTCGAGGAGCCCGATCGCCTTTAGAGCGGGTAGAGATTCAATAATCTCCCGCTCAGCTGTCTGCTGATCATCCATACTGGCCGCCGAATCGCCCCAAGTTCGCACGTTTGCCAGAAAGGCACCAACCGTACCCTTGCGTACGGTTAAACCTTCAAAGGTGGCTTCGTTTGTGTCGTCGGCAAGAAGGTCTTCGGCGCGCATATCAATCTCCGCAGTTGGGCTTGAAGTCACTTCTCCGCCTTCCGGCGAAGGAGTCATCCTGTCAACAGCTTATCAATTCCGCATCTGAATTCAAATGGAACGCGTGTCTTGCCACGCCGTCCACCAAAGACCATCACTGCGTCGACGCCCAATTGCATCGATCTTGCGGATCCAGTCTCGCCCACCCTACAAGCGTGTGAGGTCAGGGTGCGCGGGCTGCCGGTGTCCAGACGTCCCGATGGCTGCTCTAGCCGCAGTGGAACGGTTTTCTTTGGGCAATAAAAACCCGGCGCATATGTCCGGGTTATTCAAAGGCACTGCTCATTATCGATCGATACGTACCTTGTACTGCGAGTCTTCGACCATGACGCATACAAGCGAAGGACTAAACACTTTGCTCAAGCCTAGAGTCAGATTCTCGCAAAGAGACTGAGCCTGGTCAGGAGTGTCATCGTCGAGCGGGAATGAGACCTCAAAAGGAAAATTGCTGAGAGGAGTCTCCGCGAACTCCGTTCTCGCCATTTTTTCCATCGAGGCAATCATTTTGGTGATTATTTCTTGCGTTCCTTGCGTTCCCGTATCCATGGGGCCTCCAATTGTGAAGCTCAAGGATGGCCCAGCAGGCTTTAAAACGCAAAACCCGGCGCTATGGCCGGGTTTCAATGTTCTGGTTTCTCTTACTGAGAAATCTGTCGGCTGTTGCGCCAGTAAAGGTACGCGAGACCAACGGGTGCTACGAAAATTGCCAATGACCAGCACATGGCCATAGTGAACACTTTAACCATCAGCATCAGGATGGCATTCACAAAAAACACGTTGTTTCCCATGATGTAGCCAACGACGCTTTCATAAACGAATCGCGAATACGGGTAAAGAATCGTACACACGATCGACATAAAAACCACACCCGATTTGCCTGTGAAGCCGGTAGGGCTGCTCGACATAAGCGAGAGGATCAAAGCTGCGAATATAGCTCCGAAAATAAACTGACGGACATAGTAGCTAGTTGTAAGACCGCCAAAGGTCTTCAAAAGAAACGAGTGCATAAATTCCCTTTAAGGTGTTGATTCCAGTGATCTTTAACGATATCACACCACTGGCACCTCAAAAAGAACAACTCAGAAAAAGCAAAAACCCGACGCAGAGGCCGGGCTTCTTTGAGTAAGTTGCCAAAGGCAAAATACTAACTATGGCGAAATGATGCCGTCAGCCGGGCGGGAAGTCAAGCGGCCTCTTTCATCTGGTAAATAACCCCGCCAATTGGACTCAAGGCCTTAGCATCAATGTCATAGCAAGCATCGAAGCACAACTGCACAAAAGGCTCCCAATCTCGCCCCCAGCGATCCGAGATCAGTCCAATATCGTACTCAGCCTTAAGCCACGCCCGGAATACTTCAGGCTTGCTCATTGGATCAGGATTCGCCGATTGCCCACCCTGATGCATGTACCGATATCGGCGGAATACCCCCTTGGCCACATACTCAGCACGCTCCCGCTTACTGGCCGTCATTCGCTCCACGCGCGAGCAAGCCAAATTGAACACGGCCTCCTCTGCATCCTCCACATCATCGGCGCATGGCTCGGCGGCATACATGGCATTGCCGAATGCGCGGAGCTGGAAGTGCAGGCGCGCAATTGCTGACTGGATCTGCCCGGCCAAGGCCCCGTGCACAGCGTGATTAGCTGTAGGCCCGCGCTGAGTGCCCTGCACGACCACGCCTAACTCAGCGGCATCAGAGGCCTGGCCCGGGGCCGGGTTGTAATTGCAGTCATGCCAAGCCTGACGTGCCGAGTCAATTCTCATGCTGCTGCCCTCTTCAGTTCTCTGGTCTTTGCCCGGTAGTCAGCCTTGATGGCCTTGATCTCTTCTACGGTGTACTTGCGGGCCGGGTGAGGCCCTTCCAGCCAATCCACCTTTTCAGCGCCGATGCGAAGCACCAGGCGGATGCGGTACTCAACGGTGTTACCCGAAAGGTTGCGATTGCACTTCACGCACTGGCGGTGGATGTTCAGCGGCTCAAAACGCAGTTCTGGACAGGCACCTACGGATCGATAATGGCCAGCATCCCAGCGGCTGCCGGTCATAAGGTCGTGATCGTTGGGCAACGAATCGCAGCTGATGCATGCCAGGTGTGCGTCACGCAGCCTGATGAACTCGTTTACCGCGGCTTGAGCCTCACGCAGATGATCCGCCCTGCTCTTCAGCTTCTCCTTGCGAACCTTGATCTCTCGCCGCTCAACTTGAGCCAGCGACTTGCGAGCCTTCTGCAGGTTCACGTCCTTGGTGGCCAACGCACAGGCTGGGCTGCACACTGCCTGCCCGAGGCGCTGCGGAACGAACTTGATCGAGCACACGGGGTTGCGGCATGTCTTCGGCTTGGGCTGCTTGGCGGCCAATATCATTGCGGGCACTCCTGCCGGTCAGTGCATATGGTTCGGTAGTGCCCGAAGCACTCAGGCGACTGCCATGCTGTTGGCGTATGGAAGTCCATCTGGTGCTTCTTGGAGCAAGGGTTGTAGTCGGCAGGGACTTCGCTTTTCTCGCTCCAGGTGCGGAAGTTCAAGCATTCCTCGCACCATCTGGCGGGCTGCCGGTTGCTCTTATTGCTGTTGCGTCGACGAACAATTTCTTCGAGCAACTCATCGTCGGTAAAGCAGTCGAGAAGGCTCACGCAGCCTCCTTGCTCAGCAAGTCCGCGAACACCACACCCTTGGCCGTGAACTCCGCATCAATACGATCGGTGTACGCCACGCCCTGAGCACGATTGAACAGGCGAGTTACCGGAAAACCATCAGGACCGAAAAGTGCGTTCCCGCCCATGAGGTCCAACTTCTCCTCGTATGACAGGTGGCGCATGGTCCGGTACCAGGCTGCGCGGAAGTCTTCGTCCTCATTCAGCAGGATCTGCACACCGAAATGCAGCTTGCAGTACCGCCGGGCATCTTCCACGTCGCCGACTTGGGTCATCTGGGCAATGCGCTGGTACAGAGCAAACCACAGGGCGTTCTGGTCAAGCGTTCGATCCTTACCCGGGCGCAGGGAGACCACCACGAACTTCTTGTCGCGGTACATGGCGGTAAGGCAGGTGATGGCTTCTGAGAGCTTGGCTTGGCAGTTCACGCTGATTTTATCAGTCATTGCTTCACCCTCAACTCGGAATGATCAACCACGTCTCACCCCCGAAGCTGCGAGTTCCGCCCGGTCTCCACACTCTTTGCAAATTTTCACACCCGGCACCGCAGCACGGCGCCCTTCTGAAATCACTTCGCCACACTCGCACTCATGAGCACTTTCGCCGCGGTAAACCACGCGAGCAGCTAGGGCTGAGGCCAGTTCTTTTTCAATTCGCTCGTCTGCAAAATCGACGTCATCAGCCATTAGAAATTCTCCTTGCTGCGCTGTGGTTCGCGCTTGATGTTCAGTCGCGCCAGCAATTGGGCGCGTGCGGCCCCGCCAGCAGTTGGGATGCCTTGGACTTCCAGAAGCTTGGCCTGCCGGAGATTGGCGTACTCCTCAGCTCGCTCCAGCTCGGTCTTCTGGCTGTCGTGACCAATCCCCGTAAGGATCTTGCCGTCGAGCGGCTGATTGGCCTGGGCGCGGCGAAGAACGATTTCGTAGTTGCGTTCGAAACGAGCACGCATCGCCTTGTCTTCCTGCTTGGCTGCCCGCAGATCAAAAAGCCCTGTCGCATTGGCTGCAATTCGCACCGCTTCGTGGCTGGCGGTGCCCATTAGGGCTTCCAGCCATGCGTCAGCCGCTGCAGGCATGCCGTAGGCCTCCGGGCCGGGTGTGCACCACTGGATGAACTGGCCGATGCTTGGCGCGAACGGTGATCCGCTTTTGCGGCATTGCTTGATACCGAACTCAACCTGGTGGATGTCGCAGATGCCAGCGTCCATGAAGCCCTTGGTCCAACTGCGCTGTGCAGAGCCGAGCGCCTTCTCGTCTGGCCATGCCGTTTTCCAAGCCGGGAAAATCGCCTTGAGCTGGCGGAAAATCTTCTCGACCACTTCTGCGGTCTGGTTGTCGACACTGCCAAGCTGCACGGGGGCCGGCACAGACCCTTGACCAGCCCTCACAGCGCTTGCGGCTGCTGGCATGACTGACTTGACGATTCTCATAGCTCGTCGCTCATGTCGGTGCGCCATGCCTGACTGTAGAAGTCAGGGCCAGCAGATGCGGTGGTTGGGGCTCGATCAGACTGAGCCAAGCGGTTAACAATCCAGCTGACCTTGAACCCCTGCCAGCCAGCAGCCAGCGCCTCAGTCATCGCGTCAGAGGCGGTGATGCCCAGCTCGACGCACTTGCTCAGCTCAGCGTTCAACGATCCCCATACGGTCTGGCTGACGGCGGCGCGCTTGGTTTTGCGGAGGGCCAGCCAGTCCACAAGCAGTTGATCAGGGATCTGGTGTGGGTTGTCGGCCAGCATCTGGACCATGCCGAACGGTGGCTTGCGGGCTGGCTTGCCTTCCACGACAGCAGGAGATTCAGCTGGGGGCGGATTAATCTCTTTCGAAGAAAGAGTTAATAGGGGGTTTTTCTTTGTATAAAGAAGGCAAGTTGCCGTTTTGGTCTCACTCGCATCAGGTCTCAGTGAGACGATATTGTCTGAGTGAGACGTTTTGGTCTCAGTGAGACGCTGTGCTTTTTCTTCGTAGAAAGACCATTCGCGAATGGGTGAAATGCCGATATCGCCACGGCTTCCGCCAATCCGGTAGATGATCCGGCGCTCGAGCAGATGACTGATCGCTTTCGAGGTCACGTCGCGGCGCATGTTGGTGAACTTGCCGATCTCGTCAGCGGTCAGGCGTTTGGTTTCGAGTTGATAGCCGATGGTCTGCCTGGCAATGGCCATGAGAACGCGCAGTTCGCGCGCTGGCAGGTCAACCGTAGCCAAAGCCTCCATGAGGCTATTGTCCATTCGGGTGAACCCCCTGCTGCTATTGAGCTGGACGATGTTGTCAGAGGTCATTGCGAGATCCCCTGGAAACGAAATTTAAAGCGCGACACGTTTTCAGTTTCGGTAAAACGTGTCGCGACACGTGAAGGGGTATTGACGGGGATCGCCTGTGGATTCATTATTGCCTCGCAGATTTAGCAATGAGCCGACCTCGACCGTCGGCTTTTTTGTGCCTGAAATTCAGGCGTTATAGGTGTCCGGCGCATCCGTGGTAGCTTCAGGCTTCCACACGAAAAGGCCTCGGAGGCCGGACATGACAATCATTGATGACCAGCTATTCCAGGTGAGCTGCGGAAAGTGCGGCCACCAGTACTCGAAATCGGTCGGTGACGTGAAGCGAGACGGACATTTCACTTGTCCCGCTTGCAGCGACCAATCTGAACTCGATGAGGCCGGGAGAGAGCAAATCGCCGCTGCTGAAAAACAGATGCTTGGCATCAAGGAAAGCTTCGAGGCTGCGGGCCGAGATCTTTTCAAGGGTGGCAAATAAACCATCCAGCTCTTCGGAGTCGGACTTGTTAGCTATCTCAACTTTCAGTTCGGCTTCACTCATAATCTTTCTCCGGGCTGAAGTTCAGGCGGCCTTCAGCGATTCGCGCAGCACACGCAGCGCATCAATCACTTCTTGAATGATTCGGTCGCCATGCACTTTCTCGCCTCGGCTAACAAAGCTGTCTGCAAGCGCATCGACGATAAAACGTGCAACATCTCCGTACTCGGCCGATACCGCGCTGAGCGACACAATGAGTGCTTTCGGGCTGGGCCTCTTGCGCGCAACCAGGTCGAAGCCGAAGCGATCTGCCCAAGCCACCAACGGTCGAAAATCCCGAGTGAAAGCCATAATCCGATCCAGCTCAGCCACGTTCATGTTGTGGCTGTCGTAGTCAGGATTGGCTTTCTGAGCCAGCAGCGTGCGTGACGTAAAGCTGGCGCCCTCCGCAATCTTTTTGGTGCCGTGCTCATCGACTACGTCGTAGATGGCTTGCATCAATGTCTGCATGTAACACCTCGAAAATTGTTACGTGGCGCCACTGCCAAGGAGTGGGCGAAAATTTGGCCCGCAGCGCGACTGAGGGGTGGGTTAGGCGGCGGATTTTTGGGATTTGCTTGGATGGGCTTCGACCAACAGCCAGTCAGCCTCAAATGGCTTTCCTTTTGCGGTAGCGAGATCAGCTATTCGCTTCGCGTAGTCAGTCTCTCCGGTGTATTCGGTACGAGGCAGAGACTCTGCTGAGAGCCACTTGTAAACGGCGCGAGGACTTACCTGACAGGCCGCAGCGACATCAGGTACGCCACCAGCGTCATCGATTGATTTCTTGAGCGGCCGCATAAGGCCTCCAGATTAATTATGAACTTGCAGTACATATTATGTCGGAACTGAAAGTACATGCAAGTGCATGCGATATTGAACCTATGGTTCAGATAGAAGAGTTACGCACGGCCTTTGTTGGCCGACTCAAGCAGGCGCTTGACGCCAAAGGCATCCCTCAGTGGGGAGCAGGCGCTCGCCTGGCGAAAATCACGAGCGTTACCCCCAAAGCAGTAAGTAAGTGGCTAAACGGTGAATCGATCCCTGGCGCCGCAAAGATGCTGACCTTGGCCAATGCTCTGGATGTAAAGGTTGAGTGGCTGCAGCACGGATCAGGCCAAGGCCCTGGGGGCGATGCGCCTCCAGATCCAGAACAGGCACCGCATGCTGGGTCTCGGGCAATCCCTAAGCAGACAGAGAAAGATGACTGGGATGATTACGCCTTCGTTGACAAGTACACCGCAAAAGCGGCTGCGGGAACTGGCTATGACAACGCGCACGTAGTGCTTCGCAATACCCTCGCCTTCAAGCGCGACTGGCTTAGAGCTAAAAGGGCCAACCCAAAGAACCTGAAAGTGATTTACGCCGATGGCGAAAGCATGTGGCCAACGATCAGTAATCACGACGTACTGCTGGTAGATAGCTCCAAGGTCGATCCAGTAGACGGCGGCATCTTTGTATTAGAAAGCACCACTGACGGAACGATAGTTAAGCGCCTGGTCCTGACCACTTCGGGTGAGTGGATATTGCGTAGCGACAACGCAGATAAGGGTGAGTACCCGGATCGATCCTTTCTACACAGCGAATCGAACGAACACCGAATCCTTGGCCGAGTCATCTGGCGCGGCGGCGACCTTTAGGAGCCCTCCCCCATGCCTCTCACCAAGCCTAGCCAAGAGATACGTGCCCGGCTCATAAAGCTAGGCGTTGAACTAGAGCAAGCGGCAGATGAAGCGCTAAGCCTGGCGCATAAATACCAGGGCGCAGAATTGATAGAGACCTTGAAGATGATCACCAAGCTCTACGAGAACATTGAGCGGCTTAAGGTGATCTCAGAGGATCTGAAGTCGAGAGACTTAAGCGATTAGGGTGGATTCGTGACATTAACCAAGCACAACCAAGCGCTGCGCCGCGAGCTCATCGATTTAGGGCTTGATCTTGAGCAGACGGCCAGCGAAGTACTCAGAATCACCAAGGACTGCCGAGATGTCGAGGTAGCGGCGGTCCTTAAGCTGATTGCGAAGCTGTATGAAGATGCGGACCGGGTTGCGGCACTAGCGGATGAGGTGAAGGCCGGGGTCATCACCAGGGCGAAGGCTGAGTGATCTATATTGGTGCCCCCTTTAGGTTTGTCTTAATTCTTGTGAATAAGGAAATTCAATGAACAGCAGTAAAATCTTACTTGCCCTGCCCTGCGCTCTGGCCATTTCAATGCTGGGCGGATGCGCTGCCTCTGTGAAAAGCGGCGGCACTGAAACACTGACAATTCAAGACTCAGCCAAACAAAACTTGGTCGTTAACCTTCAAGGGAACAGTAAAGTTCAACAGAATGAAGACTGGCCACGCCTGAAGCGCGAGTGGAGCGAAGCTTTGCAAGCTGAAGCTAACCAGGCGGGATATCGCTTGTCCGAGACTCAAGCTTCAAGCCCGAGCGGACAAGACGGTGTTGGCATCAAGGTCAACGTGACCAACTTTCGATACCTAACACCAGGCTCTCGCTATGGCGCCGGAGTGATGGTGGGCAATGCATGGATCAACTCGAGCGCAGACTTTACGGACTTGAAATCGGGTCAATTGATCGGCACTCGAACCTACGATACATCTTCTTCTGCCTGGGAGGGCGCTATGTCGGCCATGACTCAAGAACAGGTTGAGGCTATTGCGAAGCAAATCATCAGTGACATCAAAAGCGCCAAGGTTCAGTGATCTAACGCTCCAAAAAATTGAAGGTAGACACGCATGCCCCTCAGCCAGCCCAACCAAAACCTAAAGCGCGACCTGCAGGGGATCGCCTCAGACCTGAAGTGGTCCGCCGTAGAGTTGAAGAGGATCGCTGAGCGACTGAGCCAATCAGGGAATGACCTGGATGCACAAGCCGTGCTGAGGATGTGCACCGTGTTTCAGGCTGGGGAGGATCGGCTGGTGGGGTATGCTGATGAGGTGAAGGCGGGAAGGATTGTGCGGGCGCAGCCTTAGAAAAATGGCGCTGAAACGCCTTAATGAAAAATTACGGAGCATTGATGGGCGACATCATTCTTACGGACGAGCAGATAGAGCGCCTACTTGGCACACCGAAAACGGCGATTTCATCAAATGCGCGTTGGAAGACGCAAAGAGGATCGCGGCAGCGTAACTACGATCTTAAGTCGCAAGATGGCAAGCTGCTTTTCTCCCTCTACCTTCGTCAGAACGAGCGCCTGAAGGAGTCCTTCTCCTGTGGCCTTCTTTATCTGCACGCCGGCGGTGAAAAAGTGACCTTGGCGCGCTACAACGGTAGCGACCATCCTCATTACAATCCGCTCGACGGCACCC
Source organism: Pseudomonas paraversuta (assembly GCF_904067025.1). Taxonomy (NCBI): domain Bacteria; kingdom Pseudomonadati; phylum Pseudomonadota; class Gammaproteobacteria; order Pseudomonadales; family Pseudomonadaceae; genus Pseudomonas; species Pseudomonas paraversuta. Next base: position 2,216,128 of record NZ_CAJFDA010000001.1, on the reverse strand, counting down.
GCTCCGACAATCATTGCCACATTCATCGAGCGACCGAGCGATACATGGCTGCTGGTCGGAAGTCAGAGCACTTTGCCGAGAGTACAGATCGCTATTCAGATCTTGATGGCGCACTGAGAGCGATAATCGACGACTGTAAGATTACCGGAATACGCCTCGCCAATCAGACAGATCACGACGATAATGAAGAAGTAAGTGACGATCAGTTGGACCTAGACCTGTGATGAACATCGACCAACAAGCTCTCGAAAAGCAACTGTGCAACACGTTTTGCCAAGACGTGAGAGTCACTGTGGGCGATAGTTATGCTCGGGTAAACCTACCCATGACAGGCCGTGATGGCGATGGATTCACCGCATATTTGAAGCCTATCTCTGCCGGATGGAGAATCTCCGACATGGGCACCACAATGATGCGCCTTAGCTACGAAAACGACCTATCCAAGCTGTTTACTGGAGCGCGCGGAAAGCTGTTTGAGACCATCCTCAAGGAAGGCGGTCTTGCGGAGGATGACGGCGAGTTGTACCTGGAGGTGTCGAGCGATGCCATCCCTCGCGGTCTGTTCACGCTCGGACAGGGTATCACCCGGGTAGAAGATATAGGCCTATGGACGCGCAGCCGAATAGAGTCGACCTTCTATGAGGACCTCGCCTCTGTTATCGAATCTATATTGCCTCCAGAGCAGATTGAGCGGGGTTATGTCGTTCCGGGCGTGCCAAATGGCGATTCATACCCCGTTGACTACCATATCCACGCGCCACGTCGGCCGCTTTACCTGTTTGGGGTGAACACCAAAGAGAAGGCGATGCTCACCACTATCATTCTGCAACACCTGCAGGCGGCCAGAAAAGACTTCGATTCGATGGTCATATGCTCGAACATTGACGACATTCCAAAATTGGATAGGCGTCGATTGATCAACGCAGCTAACGATGTGGTTGCCAACATCCAAGATACAGACGCTATCCGGATGAAGGTTGAACATCGCGTAAGAGCTTGAGTGCAAGCCCGGCCCAGCGCCGGGCTTCTTGTTTCTGCCCCCTTGCAATCCCCCTCCCCCCACCTAGACTCCAAACGCCGAGATTGAGACTCCACTGTCTCGGCGCTTGTCCGCGTACTGCTTACCCCGGCAGTGCGCGGGCTTTTTTGTGTCTGCTACGCTTTCCTCATCATCCAGAGGACGCACTATGACCGCCCTTCCCGACGACCCGACACCAGCCCTACTCAGCCGTTTGAACCAAAACATCAACGCTCTGGGCTCTGCTATCGAAGAAATAGGAATCTGGATCGACCAAAGGGGCTCCGCAGAAACATCGCATCGAATCAACGAGCACATTGAGACTCTTTCAGACAACAGCGACGCCATTGCCGAGCTGCTAGTCGATCTAATAGCTCGATGGACACCAGGGGATATTCAGCTTGTCGCCGTGTCTGATCGTTCGCGCTACAGAGAGTGCCACCATACTTACTGGTTGGTAGATGGTGCGCCAGACCCATATCTTGAGATGACCTACTCCGAAATCAGCGGTGGCTCGTCATCTATTGAGCGATTCTCCAAGAGAGTTGACCGCCAGAATCTAGAGCGCCTTGCAGCCGCAAAACTGATTGAATTTCAGGTTTGCGGGGTGGAGGGATCTGTTTCCACCCAGGATATGGATGGCTTAAGACAAGTTTTAGCTGTAACAAAATAACGGAACACATAACCACTGAGGCCCGCCACTGAGCGGGCTTTTTTGTGGCCCAACAAAAAATATGTACTTTCGGTACTTGACCGAATATGAACTACTGGTTCATATTGAGCCCATCGCAGCAACACACCGCAGCGACAGGGATCAGGTATCCCGACACACGACTGGTGAAGCCGCCAGATAGCCCGGGATCAGTGAAGTGATCTCCCAGCCCCGAGAGGGACCGACTGGAACCAATAGTTCTTTAACAGATGATTCATGCCAGTGACCGACGCCAGTAGCGGGTCACGGCGGAAAGCATCACTGAGCAGCCTTCTCGCGAGGGCTGCTTGGGATGACAACCGAGGAATAGGCCATGGCTAAAGGAGTGGTGATCAAGTACGAGTGCGATGCGTGCAACGTGCTGCACGATGATGAGGATGGGGCTCGCGAGTGCTGCATGCCTGGCGTCATTGAAAGGTTCTTCTGCCCTATTTGTGACGAATCGCACGACGAAGAGGGTGACGCTCAAAAGTGCATTTTGAGCCACGCAGAAATTGAGTCTTCGGACGATGAGCATTGCCCGAACTGCCTGCGCCCTGCCGCCACGGCTCAATTCAGAATTGAGATAGCTGTTGCCAGGCACTGCAGTACGTGTAACCCGATCTATTCACCAGAGCAGAACCTTCAAATCAAGTACGCGCTTGAGCCAAAGGATTTGTGAGCGCACCCACAGATTTACTGATGCCGCTTCTATGAGGCGGCATTGGAAATCAACGGAGGGCACTGAAATGGCTCAGTTCAACATTGATAACAACAGAACGCTCAACAAGCGCGTTGAGTGGTTGGCGATCCCGGACGACGGAGAGTGCGCTGACGATGTTCTCGGCAAGGTAAAGCAGGCGGCAATCGACAAGTTCGGCGCCTGCGTCTACTTCAACCACTGGGAGCGCATCGTGGCGAGCAATGGCCACGTCACGGTGCGCATGGAGGCATGACGGACCTTTTCACTGATGCCCATCCAGCGCGGTGAGCATTGGGAAAACAACCGAGGAGCTCCCTATGGGATGGCTACCAATCACCTGCATCAGCATTGTCATTGTGCTTCTGGTTTGTGTGGCTGTTCTGGTGTGGGCTTTTGGACGGCATGTGGAAGCGTGTGAGGAGTGAGATTTCACTGGCTGGCCATGGTGGCAGGGCCCAATTAAGAGGTGCTTGATATGCCGAAGCGGGCCTATGAGTGCGGCTCCTGCAACGAAGTTCATGAGCTCCATCATGAGGCGGAGCGTTGCTGTCAGCCGGACATAAACGATGTGTGGCTCTGCGACATTTGCGAAGAGTCGCACGACGAGAAGGAGGACGCCGAGAAATGCTGTATTGGGAAGGTGAAGGCACGCGGCGTTGAAACCGTTCGCTGCCCTTCCTGCTTCCGCGATCAGGAGCTGGTCCGGTACGCCGTCGAGATTGAGGTTGCTGGTCACTGCTCCGAATGTAATCCGCACTTTTCGATAGACGACACATTCAAGATTGGTGACCTAGTGGATCAGCAAATTGCTGAGAACCTGGAGCGCTCAATGTGACAACCAGCGCCACGACAGCCTGTCGTTAACTGCCCGATCCCTCGCAAGAGGCTGTATCGGAGAGCTTCTGCGCAATGTCCTCTGCATGTCCGAGCAAACATAACCGGCGTGGCAACCGGAAGCCGCAACTGGGCAGCAAGAGAAAGCGACAGAAGCTCTACCGATACAGCATCCAACCCCCACCATGCAAGCGATGACAACCTACACCCGCGGCGATCTGATGATCAGTAGCCCTAATGAAACCCTGGTCCTGAAGCTCGCAACACTGGCAGTTGGCGCAGCTCCTGCACCAGCCGCTGCCAACGAAACCCCGGCAATCGGTACGTTCTGGGCTGGCCAAGGCGGCGTATATGCCGGCGTGATGCGCGGCGATGACGGCCAGCCTGACTACCACCTGATAGTTCCGACTGACGCAGCAGTATTGCGCAAGAAGCTGGCCTATGGCGGATACGAAGTTGACGAGCAAGAAGCTTCTAGCCGCCGTGACGGGCTTGCAAACACCTTGCACTTGGTTGAGGGTTCGGGCGAAAGCCACCCAGCAGCTCAGTGGTGTGAAGAGCTTGTTATTGATGGCCACAGCGACCTTTATCTACCAGCCATCAGCGAGCTTGCACTCTGCATGGCTAACGTTCCGGAGCTCTTTGAGAAAGAGTGGCACTGGAGCAGCACGCAGCGCTCCGCCAACTACGCATTCAGCATGAGCTTCGCTGGTGGCAGTCAGGACGGCAACGACAAGTACGGCGAGCTCCGTGTCCGTCCCGTCCGCAGATTGATAATTCAGTAATTCATTAATTGCTCTTCTTTGCAGGTGATTCCCGGGGCTGCACCGATCGCAGTCACGCCAGAAGCATCCGAGGCAGCGCTCGGCGCCTGCACCCTTCCCCTTAAACTATAAAGACCGCATTAGCAGGTGCCAGTCCAGTCTCACGGCTGGGTTTGGTCGCCCGTGCCTGGCATCTGGCTAATGCGGTTTTCGCCCTGGAGGCGACCATGAACCAAAGTAACCGCGCTTACTGCGATGTAGCGCTCGCCATGCATCAGCGCCGCAATATGTCCGTCGCGCTTCACCTCGGACTGGTCGGCTCCACCCCTCCTAAGAACGCCCCGCGTTACCGGGTAATCCCAGTGAGCGGCGAGTTCTTCCACATCGTCGATTCTCGCACCAACAAGGTGAAGGGCTTTCGCCGCGACCATAACGCCGCCTGCACCTTCGCACGCAAACTTGAGCAGGAGTAGCTGCCATGCCTGACTTTCTCGATACCGTTGAAGGCCCTGACTGGCTTCACGATGCAATCAACACTCTGATTTGCGGCTATAACGTTACGGCGCCTCGCCCTTATGGCAAGTCGGTTGCCCTGGTTACACCGCAGTCTCTGTATGAAGCGCTGGCTGAGTATCTTGGCGCGCAGGAGAACATTGCCCCTCTGTTGACTGACAATCGCGAATACCCCATCGAGCAGATGATCTGCGAGGTCGTTGCCGGCGGGCGCTCTGAGTATGGAAAGGCCTATGACTTGGCCTGTATGGCGCTGGGCGCACCCAAGGCGAAGCATCATCCGACAGCCCTGCACGATGTAGCTGATGCTTTGATTCGGCCTTGGGCGAACGATTACGGCCAGGCCCGTGCCGAAGAGATCGCGGCAGACGCAGCGGCTGATCGATTCGAACGCCGAGAGCACGCGGCATGACATCTGATCAACGTGAACGCCGCTTCGCGCTCTGGCGGGGCTCATTCCCTGCCCTCGCCGTCTTTACCGTCCTGATGTTGCTCAGCGCTTTCGCCGACAGCCTCACCTCCTGACTTTCAACTTCAAGCGCTGCGCACGTCGCGGCATCGGACCGGTATCGCCCATGGAAATCACGCAGGCTCGGTTGAAAGAGCTTTTTACCTATGATCCTGAAACCGGTCACTTCACACGACGGATCAAGGTATCCAACCGGCATGCTGGAACAATCGCTGGCGGGATCAACAACTCCGGATATGTGATGTTGCGGATAGATGGTAAGCGGTGCATGGCTCACCGAGCCGCCTGGCTGTACATGACGGGCGAGTGGCCAGTGAGCGAGATTGACCACATCAATCGCAACGGCTTCGATAACCGATTCGCGAATCTCAGGGATGTAACTCATCTAGCCAACTTGCACAACCGCTCCAGCGGAAAGGCTGAGGCTGCGGAGCCCCATGTTTACTGGGATGGCCGTAAGGGTGGCAGATGGTGGGGCTGTTTCACTTTCTGCGGGAGAAGCCACTACACCGGCAGCTCCAGAGACAAAGCCACTGCTCAAAAAATGCTTCAGGACAAAGTCACCGCGTTTTATACCGCCCTCCCGCCAGGGTACACCCCTTCTTAATTCATTCATGCGGCCCGCACGGATCGCAGGAGCATAGCCATGTCCGCAGAACAGCAACTCATCACCATCGACGACATCAGCGACGACAACGCACCGGCCATTTACATCACCGGGGGCTTAGGCCAGTTTTTCGACGCGGTGAAGGCCGAAGTAACCGCCGAGGTTCCCGACCTGACTACCGTGAAAGGTCGCGCTCGCATTGCTTCCTTGGCCGCAACAGTGAGCAAGTCCAAAAAGGCAGTTGAAACACCCGGCCGCGATTACCTGAAGCGCCTCAAGGAAATGCCAAAAGTGGTCGAGGCAGAGCTGCGCGAGTTCGTCACCAAGATGGATAACCTGCGCGATGCCACCCGTAAGCCGCTGACAGACTGGGAGCAGGCTGAACTGGCCAGAACCGACAAGCACGTCGATGGCATTCAGGACATCAAGGACACGCTGGTTTTCGAGGGTACTCCTACAGCGTCCACCGTCACTCAGGTCATTGCAGCCCTTGAAATGGTGCCTATGGATGACAGCTGGGAAGAGTTCCTTGCCGAAGCCGCTCAGGTGAAGGACCAGACGCTGGCGAAACTGCGCTCCCTGCTTGCTGAGCGCACGCAGTATGAAGCTGAGCAGGCCGAGCTGCTGCGCCTGCGAGAAGAAAAGGAAGCCCGCGACAAGAAGGATCGTGATGAGCGGATCGCCCGTGAAGCCGCCGAACAAGCCACTCGCGAAGCTGAAGCCAAGGCTCAGCGCGAGCGTGACGCAGAGGCCAAACGCGTCCAGGACGAGCAAGCCGCCGCCGAGAAGCGCGAACAGGGACTAAGGCTTCAGACGGAACAAGCCGAGCGCCGAGCCGAACAGGCAAAGCGTGAGCGCATCGAAGCAGAGCAAAACGCAGAGCGCGAACGACTGGCGGGCATCGAGAGGCAGAAAGCAGCCGTCGAGCAGGCCCGCAAGAACGAGATCGCCAGACAGCACGCGGAAGCTGACGAAGAGCGCCGCCAAACTGCGGCCCGCGAAGCCAACAAAGTTCACCAGGCAAAGATCAACCGCGCCGCCTTGGAAGCCTTCATCACCGGCGGCATGACCGAAGAATGCGCAAAGCAGGCGATCACCCTGATTGCCCAGCGCAAGATTCCCGCCATTTCAATTTCGTACTGAGGTCGCCATGAGCAATCTTGCAGTAAAAGACCAGGTCGAGCGCTCGCCGGCCGTACAAAGTGAATCTGCCACGATCATGGCGATCATCCAGCAGGTGGCCATGAGTCCGGACGCTGACATCGACAAGATGGAACGCCTGATGGCGATGCATGAGCGCTTTCAGGCACAGCAGGCCAAACAGCAGTACGACGATGCGCTAGCCCAAATGCAGGAAGAGATGCCGGTGATTGGCGAGCGTGGCGGCATCAAGGACAGGAACGGCCGAATCCAGAGCACCTACGCGCTCTGGGAAGACATCAACGAGATGATCAAACCGGTGATGGCCAAGTATGGCTTTGCCCTCACCTTCCGCACTCCACGCAACGAGCGCGGCATCGAGGTTGAGGGCGTGCTGAGCCATCGAGCTGGGCATCGTGAAATAACCTCCATCGTCCTGCCTGTGGATACGTCGGGCAGCAAAAACGGCGTGCAGGCCGTGGCCTCCAGCGTCAGCTACGGCAAGCGATACACCGCAGGCCTACTGCTGAACATCACCACCACTGGCGAAGATGACGACGGCAACGGTGCGGCCGCCAAGATCACCCCACGTGTCACCTCGGCCCAGGCTGCGCAGCTCGCCATGCTGCTGGAGAAGTGCAGCGACAAAGCGAAGTCCGCTTTCGCCGGCATCCACGGCACGCCGACCTCCGTTGAAAAAACCATGTTTGACCAGGTGCTGGCAATGCTCACCAAGTCAGCGACCCAGAACAGCAAAAACATAGAAGGACAAGACGATGAAAATCATCAGTAACGTTGAGCAAGGGACTCAAGAGTGGCTGAACCTGCGCCTGGGCATCGTGACCTGCTCCGAGCTGGATACCCTGCTGGTTAACGGCAAGGGTGAGGCGGGCCTGGGAGCAGGCGCATTCACCTACATGGATACGCTGATCGGTGAGCGCATCACCGGTGAGGCCGCGGACCCATTTATGGGTAACCGCCATACCGAGCGAGGCCACGAATTGGAAGGCACCGGGCGCCAGCTTTTTGAAGCCCAAACCGGAGTCACCACCCAGCAGGTCGGCATCATTCTCAACCACGGCATCGGCTATTCGCCTGACTCGCTGATCGGTGCAGACGGTCTATGTGAAATCAAAACGAAGCTCCCGAAATTTCAGGTCGGCGTGATTCTGGGTAACGAAATACCAAAGGACCACATCGCACAATGCCAAGGCGGCTTGTGGGTATCAGAGCGCGAGTGGATCGATTTCGTCAGCTACTGGCCCGGCATGCCTCTGTTTATCAAGCGTGCCTATCGCGACGAAGCCCTGATCCGAAAGCTTTCCGAGCGCGTCAAAACTTTCTACGAAATCCTCGATGAGCGCATGAATAAAGTGCTCGGGATCGCAGCCTAAACCGGAGCCAACATGCCACAACTTACCGATATAGGCCGGATTGGCCGTGATGCCGAACTTCGTTACACCACAGGCCAGAACCCTACTGCTGTTGTCGCCCTGACCTTGGCCTGCGATTACGGTCGCAAGGGTCAGGATGGCAAAAAGCCTACCCAATGGGTCGAAGCCGTCATTTTTGGCAAGCAGGCCGAAGCGATGGCGCCGTACTTGGTGCGCGGTCAGCTGATGCACTTCACCATTGATGATGCGCATATTGAAGAGTTCAAACGAGGCGATGGCACGCCGGGCAACAAGCTGACCGGAAAAGTGATTGCCATCAAGTTTGCAGGCTCGCCGCCACAAGGAGTTAAGCAACAACAGCAAGCCCAGCAGCCACGCCAACAGCCGCGACCTCAGCAGCAAGCACCGCAGCAGAGCCAGCAAGGTACCAACGGCCCGGACTACGACAGCTTCGACGACGACATACCTTTCGCGCCTCACCACCACCTAAATGGTGCCTGATGCGCCGTATCAATCGAGTCCAGCAACGCAAACGTCAAACATGGCTGGCACTGCCGGCCAGCGGAATTGAAGAGGTAGGCCATGGCCAAGAGCAACGCGGATATTCAGCGGGACAAGCGCGCCAAGGAGAAAGCCCTGCTCGACAAGATCGGCGCCGAGAAGCGCACGCTGATTGTGTCGAAAGCGCTCGCTGATGCACTTCAGTTGCTGGGCGAGCGCCACGGCTTCAAGGAATGGCAGGAGACTGTGTCGACGTTCCTGATCAACCTCGCCGCTGCGCCCGCCGAAGAGTCCACCCGTTTCACCACCATGTCGCGACCCGAATTCGTCATCACTGAAAAGCAGTCGCGACAGCTTGAAGAATTCAGCAAGACCGGCATCGAATCAGCATAAACGCTATTCAGACTTAAGCGTAAGCGCAGTGGCGTGCGCGTTGCTGATCTCCAAACACGCCATAGCGACATGCCTATCTTCGACTTTGCGAAATGGGCTTTGACCAATGATCAACCCGCTCGCGATGTCCAGCAGATCCTTGGTATTGGCTCCCGCAGCCTCTGACGCAGCGATCACAGCAATGAGTGCCTGTTCCAGCGCAACTTCACGATCAGTAGACATCAGCAGATCTCCTTGAGCCGGCTTCATGCCGGTTCCCCGTGATACCCCAACCAATCCCAAAATGCCATCACCTATCACGGAGAGTGGCATCCGACTGGAAATATCTCATGAGTCCTTCCCACCAGATACTGGTCGGTGACTGTATCGACATGATGCAGACGCTGCCGGATAAGTCAGTGCAGTGCTGCGTAACCAGTCCTCCCTATTTTGGCTTGCGGGATTACGGAGTCGACGGACAGATCGGCCTTGAGCAGACACCGGTAGAATTCATCGGGCGTCTGGTCGATGTGTTCCGCGAGGTGCGTCGAGTACTCCGAGACGAAGGCACGGCCTGGGTAAACATGGGCGACAGCTACGCAGCGCGTTCAACAGGGAGTCTTTCATTTCGTCGTGACAGAGCTGCCGTATCGCCTGATCGCGCCCCGCTGACTGAGGGGGTCAAGGTGAAGGACATGATGGGAATGCCTTGGCGACTGGCATTCGCCCTACAGGACGACGGTTGGTATTTGCGGCAGGACATCATCTGGCACAAGCCAAACCCTATGCCAGAGAGCGTCCGCGACAGGTGCACCAAGTCCCACGAGTACATCTTCCTTTTGAGCAAGGCGCCGAAGTACTACTTCGATCAGGGCGCGATCCTCGAACCCTGTTCACCCAACACCCACAACCGGCTTTCGCAGGATGTCCTTGCACAGATTGGCAGTGAGCGTGCCAATGGCGGAGCCAAGAGCAACGGCAACATGAAGGCGGTGACCAGGAAGTCGAACGGCGTTGGCTGGGGTCATGGAACAGACGATAAAGAGCGCTGCCGGGGAAGGATAAAGGACAACGAGTCGATGGATTCTGCACTGGCAGTGATGCCCACCGAGCGTAACAAGCGAACTGTGTGGACGGTACCGACGCACAGCTTCAAGGGCGCCCACTTCGCCACATTCCCGCCCGATCTGATTCGGCCCTGCATTCTGGCGGGGGCTCCCCGGGGCGGGATTGTGCTCGACCCGTTCGGCGGTGCCGGTACCACGGCGGTGGTAGCAATGCAGGAAGGTCGAAATTCGATCCTTTGCGAGCTAAATCCCGACTATGCCGCCATGGCTGAACGCCGGATAGCGGCGGCCTGGCTCGACGGCGCGGCGCAGATGGATGTTTTCCACGATTCAGCGCCAGCCACTTGATTCTTCCTCACATATTGCGTTGAGGGCGCCACTTAAAAAGGTTTGCAGATTGCGACATCGACATAGTAATTCGATACCGCACTTGCGCGCGCATCTGTCTCCATAGTAGCGCTGAGTACTACGTGACATTTCTCCTTGAGATTCTGCAAGGCATTAATGAATTGATGCTCTCGAACAAGTATCAAGACAACGTACTTAGCCCCGCTCGAAATTTTTTCAAGAGCTGCGGGCGCGTCATAAGCGAGCTGAGCTTCTTTTCGGTAGGACCCTACGATTCTTCTGGTTGCTGTGATGTCGTAATTTGGCTTTCCACTAACTCGCGCCGTGTCCGACATTCGTGCCTCGGAAAGAACGTGCGCGCACATCTGTAAAAACAGCGACTCATACCAATCCATATGTCTTTCCTCTAAACGATGTGGACGACATTCAATACCCCACTTCAACGAATCACGCCAGCAGGCGAGGATCCCCTATGTCCGAAATCACCTATGGCTCCGTGTGCAGCGGCATCGAAGCCGCGACCCAAGCCTGGCACCCACTGGGCATGCGCGCCGCCTGGTTCGCCGAGATTGAGCCGTTTCCCTCTGCGGTCCTGGCCCACCACTACCCCAACGTGCCGAACCACGGCGACATGACCAAGCTTGCCGCCCTGGTGGTGGCCGGCAAGATCCCGGCGCCGGACGTGCTGGTCGGCGGCACCCCGTGCCAGGCCTTCTCGGTTGCCGGTATGCGGGAAGGCCTCACTGATCCACGCGGCGCCCTCACCATCAAATACGTGGAGCTTGCAGATGCAGTTGACTATGTTCGCGCCGGCCAGAGAAAGCCCGCCAGCGTTATCGTCTGGGAGAACGTCCCCGGCGTCCTCAGTGACAAAGGGAACGCCTTCGGATGTTTTCTTGGCGCGCTTGCTGGGGAAGACTGCGAGCTGCAGCCTCCAGGGAAAAAATGGCAAGACGCTGGTTGTGTGTATGGACCCAAAAGAACAATCGCGTGGAGGGTCTTGGACGCCCAATATTTCGGCTTGGCCCAACGACGCCGTCGTGTATTCGTTATCGCAAGTGCTCGAGACGGGTTCGATCCCACCGAGGTACTTTTTGAGCGCGAAGGCACTCGCCGGGATTGCCCGCCGGGACGGTCGGCGGAGTTTGCACTTCACCCTACTCTCACGGCACAGGGGGGAGGCTCTCTCGATGATCGAGAGGCATATGTGCTGGAGCCCGAAGGCATCCGCCGAACCACTGTGATCGAGTGGGAGCGCTGCCAAGGCTTTCCCGATAACTTCACGCAAATCCCGTGGCGAGGCAAGCCTGCCAGTGAATGTCCGGACAGCCCACGCTATAAAGCAATCGGGAATTCTAAGGCGGTACCTGTTGTCCGCTGGGTCGGGATGGGCATCCAAAAAGTGCTAATGAAATGAAGATGCGATTGACGCCAGCTTCCAAATCTAGCATACAGATTACAGATAATTTCGGAACCTGACAGATGGACCTCAAGCAGTTAAATCTAAAAAACAAAACCACTGAAGCAAACATCACCTCAGTATCAATATTATTTGCAAACACATGGATGACTTTGATTTCGCCGGTTTTGATCGGCTTATTCATAAGCAAGCTGTTTTCAGCAAATAATAATTTTACAGGTAGCGAGACAGCATTCGCAGCCATAGCAATAGCCATTCACATTGTACTTGCCTTAGTGCTCTACAAAGCTGGGTCACGCCAGAGCAACTCTGTAGAGATTGACAACATGATTCACAAGCTCGACACATTAAAAGAAGATGTAATTCCTAAAGCGCAAGAAGTATTCGCTTGTGCCGCAGCGCAACAGATCGTCATATATTTAATGACCCTAGAGTTAGAATCCCGAATAAGGGAGATCAACTTAAAAGACAAAGACTATCCCGTTGCTCAAAGGTGGGCGGACTGGGAAAATGGTCTAGAGGCAGTAATGTCGCACCTTAATAAACATCGAGTGCAAGTGTTTGGCTATACTGGCGAGAGCCTATACAATATGGCACTCTATATGTATGACAAAAATGATGATGATCTATTTATTATCTGGAGGAGGCATGACGATCGAATGTCAACATCGAACAGGAGATGGAAGCCTGGGTTAGGCCACGTGGGTTTGGCATTCGTTCAGCAAGAAGCAAAAATTTGTCACGACATTTTCATGAGTACGGAATTAGCCGATTCCTCAACCAATGATGAGTCAGATAAATCGAAATATAGATCATTCTTATCCATACCTATTACGGACTCCTTTGGAAACAGCAGTGGTGAAAAACCCCTCGGCGTGCTAGTATTCACTAGCAGCAGCGCAGGTCAATTCGACTGGGAACGAGATAGGTTTTTTACACTCACGATTGCCAAGCTGTTATCGATTTACATTGAGCGGAATGTAACAGATTGGGCAGGAGCAGAAAAATGAGCAAATTTAAAGACCAAAAAGTTGCCATTCTGCAAATAGTATCGGCGCCAAAACGAACAGAGGGCGTTATTTCAGTAAGTATGAGTTTCGAAAACTGTTTAGTCGGAAATCATAAAAACAATGACGCTTACCTAGAGAACTGGGTAGACACCGAAATTAAGAAAAGCAGTAACTATTTCAAAAAAGAAATATATAGCGAAGATTGTTAATCGCCTCGAATACCAAGAGAACCGGAGATAATATCTCCGGTTTTTTTGTCAATTCTTTACCACGACGTAAACCTTGCCCGACTCTTCGGCGCCGCGCATCACCGCTGATAAATCAACCCTAAACATCCGGCGCACTTCGGGTCGCAGCCTTCCTGATCAGCTACTACGGCACCAGTGATGCAGGCGACATTGCAGCGCCCGCCCCCACTATCACCACCCGCGACCACCTGGCACTGGTCACTGTAACCATCAAAGGCACGCCGTATGTGATCGTCGATATCTGCCTGCGGATGCTGCAACCGGCCGAGCTGTACAAGGCCCAAGGCTTCCCGGGCGACTACATCATCAGCCATGGCGCCGACTGCATACCGTTCACTAAAACCCAGCAGGTGCACATGTGCGGGAATAGCGTCAGTCCGCCGCCGATGGCTGCCCTGGCGCGAGCCAACGACCCTTGGCGCAATGAACAACGCCAATCTCGCGCCGCATAACTCCCACACTACACCGCCTGAGCATAGCCCGAGATAGGACAACTACTTGAACAGAGACTCCACGCCATTCACCTCAACAACGTCTCTAACTACTTTATCATTCAACACTTGGCCTTTCTTCAATACAATATCGCGCACATGTTCAAACAACTTAACCCACGAAACTTCTTCGCCGCTCTTATTCCATACCAAATCAGGTTGCTCTATCTCGGAAAGCATCATATAAGGCAAACTTTTTCCCTTTTTATTTTTCTTCGGGGCGACCAAAACTACCCGAGCGACTTCAAGCTTCTCAGCCCCGCTATGCGCCGCGAAATTATGCCTATATGAAATCCCCATATCATGAAGCTCGTGGTATTTCTCGTCGAGTTGTTTCTTCTCTAACTTAACTGGTCGCCCATCACATCGAGAGAAGCACTTTCCATAGAATGTCAGCGAGGCCACGAACAAACCCTTAATAATATCGTAAGACCCCCTTTCCTTCCCGTAATGAAACTCACCATCAATTTCAGGCAGTGTAGATTGAATCCTATCTATCTCTCTCATCCACACAATTGCACTTTTCAAATCTTTTTGGATAAGAGCATAGCCTGCCATTTGATCACAGATTTTTGAGTCTAATACCACCTTCTTACAGGGGTGCCCTTTATATTTATATATCCTGTACTTCTTCCCTGTTTTTTTATCAACAAAAAACGTATGACTCCAATTGTCGTCCAAATCGCTCCCCTCAAAGCAAACCACAGAAAAATTCTAAATTACAAAAATCAAAAAAATAAACGATCCACATTACACATGCACTAAATCTTGAGTAAAGGGTGAAGTGTTCACCTGACGCGAAATAAAAGCAACAGATCGCCCCTCCCCCAATTCAAAGTCAGCCGCTATAGCGGCAAGGACGAAGTCATGCCTGAAATAAAGGAACGCCCCATCCTGTTCTCGGCGCCGATGGTGCGCGCCATTCTGGAATGGCCGGAAGACTGTCACGCGCCGTGCGCTGAATGCCCAGGCTCTCAAAAACATCGGTTATGGCGTCCAACTCGGCGAGTGCCACGAACTACCCAGCGAAGGCCCACTGCACCCGAACAGCATCGGGTATTACAACGACTTCTGCCCATTCGGCCAGCCCGGCGACCGCCTGTATATCCGCGAGACATTCATGGATCTTCGGGGCACCGGGGTAGAGCATCGTCCTTATCCAGATGGACCTCTACAGCGTTATGCCTACGGCGCCGACACGCGGCCGGGATCACATGGGGACGAAGCGCGCAAAGACTTCGGCCTCAAATGGAAGCCAAGCATTCACATGCCTCGGGCGGCCTGCCGCATCCTGCTGGAGATCACCGACGTGCGCATCGAGCGCCTGCTGGACATCACCCACGAGCAGGCTGCGGCCGAGGGAGTTCACCGAGGCCCGCTACGTGAGTGGTGCGCTAGCGACGAAGGTGGTGCCTGCCACAAATACCCCGTGCCAGCATTCCGCGACTTGTGGCAATCCGTCGGTGGTGACTGGGACGCTAACCCCTGGGTCTGGGTGGTCGAGTTCAAGCGGATGAAGCCATGATCGCCCTCGCCTGGTTCGCCTACGAGTACTGCTACAAGGGGCCGCGGTGATGCCCCACCACCCCAAAGGCGGCATGTGCTGCGCTTGCCAGCACGCCCGCCGAGATTGCAGCGCCCTTCCCTTCAAGGCCATGCCGCCGATTCAGCGCGATGCCAGCACGGTCATCGTGCGGTGCACCGACTTCAAGAGGCAGGCCTGAACCTCCACCTAAACACCTTCTGCCGGACAGCGCGAAGTACGGAGCGATAAATGAACACAGCATTCCTATTGATGGCGCAGTACAGCGGCCAAGCCATCATCCCACTTGAGCGGGTGTGCGCCGATTACTTCACCCACCTCACGCCTGAGAAGATGAAGATGAAGGTCGCTGCTGGCGAAATTGATCTGCCTCTGGTGCGTATGGAAAGCAGCCAGAAGTCAGCCAGGGGCGTTCACCTAAATGATTTGGCAGCCTACCTTGATGCGCAGCACGGCCAGGCTCAGACCGAGCATGAAAAACTCATGGGACGAGCTAAGCTGCGCCGGGTTTCTTAAATCGCTTCCGGGTCTCAGTCTTGGGACCCGCTATTATCTTTTCCAGCCACGGCCAACCCTCGTAATGGTCGCCATTTCCCCTAAGGTGCGTATAGCGCCTCATCGAATTCCAATCCCGGTGGCCAGAAACAGAGGCGACTTTCGGGATGTCCCAGCCCATTTCAAATAATCGGCTCACGCCATCATGACGCAGGTCATGAAAATGCAGATCCTCGATCTCCAGAAAATGGCATGCCCTGGTGAACGACGCCGACACCGATCGGGGGTTGTACGGGAATATCTCGTCTGCAACCTTTGGCATTGATTGAAGAATGCGCCACGCCTCGTCAGGTACCAGGCACCAAACGTCATTACCGTATTTCTGCCCGGGGTTTTTCATGTCCGTGACCAGAACCATCTGACGCGCCTCGTCCAAGGCATCCCAACGGATTCGTGTTATCTCTTCTTGGCGTCGAGTAGAGAACAGGGCAAATGCCGTGACTCGAACCATATCGATCTCCTGCTTTCGGCGGTCACGCATTTCACCGAAATACGTCAGCAGGGTTTCGAGTTCGTCTAGCGTAGGCCGGCGGTTGCGTTCCTTGCTCTTGGTCACCGCGCCCATCTTGCGCAGAACCCGGCGAGCATCCGGCATAGCCATAGGGTCAATATCGTATCCCCATGCCGGGCGAGCCACTGATAACACGGCCCCTAAATGGGCAAGATCGTTTCCAACCGTCTGTGCTTGGATGCCGTCTTTCTGCATTCGGTCGTTGGCATATTCGACCAGCTTCTGACTGGTGATGTCCTTGTCTTCGAGCTTACCCAGCCAGGTCTCGCTGATCGCCTTTAAAGTGGCACGCTTGGTCTTACCCAGCGGACGAAGCTTCTCGTACTCGAGAAGGTAGCGTTCGATCATTTCTTTGACCGTTACTCCTTGCCGCTGGGATTTGGCTATTGCCCCGGGCACAGCCATGTCTGTTTCGACTTTCTTGATCCATGCCTGCGCCGCGGTCTTGCGGTCGAAGGTTTGTGTTTCCTGATAAACTGTAACGCCTTTCTGCATGATGCGGACTTGAGCGTGGTACGCCGTCGAGCCGTCTTTGCGCTTGCGAACTGATATAGAGCCCATTTTGCTGAAATCTCCAACCGCCTTGCTGAATTTCAGCAAAGGAGATCGGAGAATAAGCAAAAATAGCGGTTAATGGTAGAGAATGAGAGTTAGCGAAATGTCGACGAGCACAGCAGAAAACAAGGCCTCCCCAATGAATCCGGTAAGTAGGAGGTTTTCTGTTGCACCTATGATGGATTGGACCGATCGTCATTGCCGTTTCTTCCTGCGCCTGTTATCGAAAAACACCCTGCTCTACACCGAGATGGTGACCACTGGCGCGCTGCTTAACGGTGATGCCGAGCGCTTTTTACGTCACGACGAGGCTGAGCATCCGCTGGCTCTGCAGTTGGGCGGCAGTGTTCCCGCCGATCTGGCAGGCTGCGCGCGCATGGCCCAGGCCGCCGGGTATGACGAGGTGAATCTGAATGTCGGCTGTCCGAGCGATCGGGTGCAGAACAATATGATTGGCGCATGCCTGATGGCTCATCCGGCGCTGGTTGCCGATTGTGTGAAGGCCATGCGTGACACCGTTTCCATTCCGGTCACGGTCAAGCACCGCATTGGTATTAACGGACGCGATAGTTACGAGCAGCTGTGTGACTTTGTTGGCACCGTTCGGGATGCGGGTTGTACCAGTTTTACCGTGCATGCGCGTATTGCGATTCTTGAAGGGCTGTCGCCGAAAGAAAATCGCGATATTCCACCTTTGCGTTATGACGTTGCCGCGCAGCTGAAAGCTGATTTCCCTGAGCTGGAGATTATTCTCAACGGCGGGATCAAGACGCTTGAACAATGCCAGGAGCATTTGCAGGTGTTTGACGGGGTGATGCTCGGGCGTGAGGCTTATCACAACCCGTACATTCTGGCTGAAGTCGATCAGCAGCTTTTTGGCAGTACCGAACCGGTGATTTCACGGGCCCAGGCCCTGGCGCTGTTGCGCCCTTATATCGCGGCGCACATTGCTGCGGGTGGGGCAATGCACCATATCACCCGGCATATCCTGGGGCTGGGCCAGGGCTTTCCCGGGGCACGGCGCTTCCGTCAGTTGCTGTCTGTGGACATCCACAAGGCCAAGGACCCACTGGCCTTGCTGGATCAAGCCGCAGAGCTGCTGGAAGGCCGCTGAATCGCAGGCAATTAAAAAGGGCCGTCCTGTACAGGACGGCCCTTTTTTATCGGTTGCCGCTCAAGGGTCAGTGACGCTCGAGTGCATTCACCAGATCATGGAACGCTTCACGGTTGGAGTCGTTGAGCCCCATCAGAATTTTGTGGGCTTCAAGCACTTTGACCCGGACCACTTCTTCAGACTGGTCCTGGGATGGCAGGTCTGTCAGGCACTCAGGGCACGGAATTGGCTTGCCGATGATGTTGAACACCTGATCGAAGCCCATCGACTGCAGAAGTCGCGTGATGTCTTCGTGGGTGGTGACAACTGTCGGCAACAGACCGATTTTCTGGCGTGACAAAATCGACAGTTTCGCCAGCAAACCCAGGGTGGTGCTGTCGATGCTGCGGGTTTCGGTGAGGTCAATGACGATGGCGTTGAAATTCAGCGCCGTGAAAATCCTCTCGATTGTCGCATCCAGTGCCGAACACAGTGTCAGGCGCACTTCACCCACAAATTTCAGGACAAATGTACCGTCCTGTTCGGCGAACTGAATTCTACCGGTACTCATTTAAGATTCCTGCTTAACACCAACAAGGCGATATCATCCGGCATCTCCCCGAGCGTAGCTAATCCAAACTCTTGGCGCAGGCCATCCAGGCTGCCGCCAGCTGCTTTTACCAGTTGTGGCAAAGCTGCCTCTTTCTCTTTGAGCGTCTGCTCGGTCAAAAGGTCCAAAATTCCGTCCGACATCAGTGTAAGACTGAAAGCTTCCGGCAACTTCAGAACATGATCTTCATAGGTCGCTTCGTTAAACAGGCCAACCGGCAGCCCTCGCCCTTCCAGGTAGCCCACGCTGTCAGGCGTGTAAAGCACCGGCAATGGCAGGTGGCCGCCAATGCTGTAAGTCAGCACGCCGGTTTCTTCATCAATGACTCCGCCGACCATGGTCACGTGTTTGCCCAGCTTGCAGTTGATCAGGCCGCGGTTGATGTGCCCAAGCACCTCTGAAGGCTTGAACTCGGGCAGGGTCCCGTTGCGTTTGGACTCGAACAGCAAGCGCGTGGTCATGAACTTGAGCAGCACGGTTACAAACGCGGATGACGCACCGTGACCGGAAACGTCAGCCAGATAGAAGGCTACCCGTCGCTCATCGACCCTGAAGTAATCCACGAAATCGCCGGACAAATACAGGGAAGGAATAATTTGATGAGCAAAGTTGAAATCATCAATGGACCAGGGGCTGATGGGCAGCATGTTCATCTGCACCTGGCGCCCGGCATTCTGGTCTTCCTGCAAAAGATGCAGACTGGCTTCGAGCTCGCGGTTGGCCGACTCCAGCTTGTCGCGGTAGCGCTGGTTTTCCACCAGCAGCCGCGCGCGATCCAGCGCCCGATGTACTGAGTGCTCCAGAACGGCCAGATCTTCAAGCGGCTTGATCAGGTAGTCGGCAGCACCCAAGCGCAGCGCCTCGACCACATCGCTCATCACGCCCGCACCGGAAATCACGATCACCGGGGTTTGCGACGAGCGCTGCGCTACCTGCCGTATCAGCTCCAGGCCACTCATTTGGGGCATGCGCAAGTCACAGATCACTAAGTCTGGCTGCTCTTGCTCGAACACCTGAAGACCCTGCATGCCATTGCTGGCCTGGAGGACGCTGAAGCCGCTGTCTTCCAAGTAGGCTGCCAAACTGGCGCGTACTACTTCGTCGTCATCAATGATCAGCAGCGTGGCACTGGTTTTTTGCATGTGGGCAAATGGCGCCAGAATTGGGTTGGCGTAGGAGCTCGAACGGGTCGGGCTCAACGACTGAATTGGCTTATGAACATCCCTGATTCAAATCGATGGTATTGCTCGATCCTACAAAGGTGCCCGTGTAAGGCGCAGACGGTACTCCCATCCGCGGGGGGTTTCAAGCTCAGGCCGATGGTGGCCGCAGGTCTTCGTCAAGTTAAATTCCTGCGGGTTATAAGAACCTCGTCAACGGCAACTAAAACCAAGGTTCGAGCCCCGCCAAAAGTAACCTTCACCCCACCCCGACAATGCAAAAAACGGCCATCAGGGCCGTTTTTTTTGCAGCAACAGCGCAAGAATCAAAAGTCGTCTTCAACCTGCCCGTCTTTGATCTTGAACTCGCGGTTCTGCAGATACGCATTGCGGATAAAGACGTACCTGTCACCCGTAATGAGCTTTTCAGCAGACAGCAAGCTGGCGCGGGTATCAATAACATCCATGCCGATTGCCATGTTACGGGCCGGGATATCATTCATGTAACGGTACGGTTCAGCGAAGGTGTCCGGATAAATGGCGACTGCATCACGCACGGTGCTCGGACCCAGTACCGGCAACATCACGTAAGGACCACTAGGCACACCCCAGTACCCCAGGGTTTGCCCGAAGTCTTCAGCGTTGCGCTGCAAGCCCATTTTGGTGCCGACATCGAAGAAACCGGCCACACCGAGGGTGGTATTCATCAACAGACGGGCCGTGTCTACACCCGCAGCCTGGGGCTTGGCTTGCAATACATCGTTGGCCAGGTTGCGCACGTCGCCAATATTTCGATACATGTTATGGATGCCATCCTCCAGAAATTGCGGAGTGATGAACTGGTAGCCCTGGGCAAGAGGCTTCAAGGCATAGGTATCGAGCTTTTCGTTGAATTTGAAAATGACCCGGTTAACTCCTTCCCACGGGTCATCTTCGGTGGCGGCGTTGGCGGTGAATGGGACCATCGCAACACCGGCACAGACACATATTTGAGCAAGACGATCGGTCCAGCGCATAGCAAAGCTCCTAAAAAATACATAATACTTGGGCGCTACGCCCTGGGTCAGGCGCAGAGTATAACGGTAATTGGATTTTCGGCGCCCAAAGAAACACCTGCAACAGACTGACCCATGCAGCAGTCGTTCCGAAAATAATTACATTTGTTATAAGTTTCCGCATCTCGCCCCTCTCTGCCGGCAAAAGCCGCTATAGGGATTTTGATAGAGATCATGCATGCTTGGCCCGAGTGGATTAATCTAGAGGCCCGCTTACAGACCTTTTGTTCACGGCGAAGGTCTATACAGAGCCTATCAATAAAGGATGAATGCTATGCCTGCCGGCGATCTGCAAAAACAACTCGACTCCCTGCGCGAGCAACTTGATAAAAACCCGCCACTTTCCCTTGATGAGCGGGACGACCTCAACAAACTCGCTGAACAGATCGATGCCCAGATCAAAGTCGAAAACGCAACTCAGGACACCAGCCTGGTCGACAACGTTAATCTGGCGGTAGAACGCTTTGAGGTCGAGCACCCTACCCTGGCTGGCACCTTGCGCAATATCGTACAAACCCTGGGTAATATCGGGATCTGATTTCCCGTTACACCCCGGACACAAAAAAGCCCCGACTCAATCGAGCCGGGGCTTTTTTTATTGCTCAGGCTGTCAGAGCCCTGATTGACCACTCAACGCCAGGTCGAGCAGCTCACGGTTGGCTACCGCATACATTGCGTAGTCATTGCCGGTGGCGGCACGCAGATCCACCAGCATCGAGCGCCAGCGCTCAACCATCGAGTTGTTCTGCTCAAGCCACAATGCCAGACGCGCTTCGATTTCAGTCGGGGCATCAGCCATTTGCAGTACCGAGACGGTAATTGCACGCTGCTGCCAGTCGATATCATCACGGAACGCTTCACGGGCCAGCGCCTGCCAGTTGTTCTCTACCGGCAGGTTGCTGATTTGCTGCAGGTACCAGGTCAGATCCAGCGCACTGCCGACGGCGAAGTACGCCTTGGCCACATCCGCAGCATTCTGGCCGGTCACATCCGAAGCCTCGATGATCGGCAGCAAGGTGTACAGGTGCGTAGTACCAGCCACCATCCGCGCCAGCAACTCCGGTACACCGGCTGCGACGTAAGCCTGGTAGCGGGTCTGCCAGCCCTCGCGGGTTGCACCTTCCAGCAGTTCGTCGAGCTTAAGCCCCAGCGCCGCCAGATGCGGGCCGAAATGCGCCACGTCACGTGCCGCATCCAGTTCGTTGCGACGACTGCGCAGGAACCAGCGGGTGGCACGACGACCCAGACGCATCAACTCGTCCATCAGCGCCAGCTGGATTTCGGCCGGAAC
This sequence comes from Pseudomonas paraversuta, assembly GCF_904067025.1. Lineage (NCBI taxonomy): Bacteria > Pseudomonadati > Pseudomonadota > Gammaproteobacteria > Pseudomonadales > Pseudomonadaceae > Pseudomonas > Pseudomonas paraversuta. The sequence goes on along the minus strand of NZ_CAJFDA010000001.1, from coordinate 2,194,165 downwards.
CTGGTAATCCAGAGCTTCGATCTGACGGAACCAGTGCGGGAGATGGAAGATGTCGCGCACGATCACATAAGCACCCGCCACATTGGCAGCACTCATGCCGGTCGACTCTTTCAGCCGCTCGACAAAGGTAATGCCCATGTGATTGACCAGATCGTTGGCGATCTGGGTGCTGACGATTTCACGCTTGAGGCGGTGACGACGCATGGCAGCGGCAAACTTGCTGACCAGCATCGGCGGGAACGCGGTTTCCATGTCACGGGTCAGGTAGTCGTCATCCGGTACCTGGGAGTTGAGCAAGGCTTCCTTGAGGTCGATCTTGCTGTACGAGATCAACACCGACAGCTCGGCACGGGTCAGGCCATGGCCCGCCGCTACGCGCTCGTTGAGTTGCTCTTCGGACGGCAGGAACTCAATGGCACGGTCCAGCTTGCCACGGGCTTCCAGATCGCTCATCAGACGCTTGTATTCAGCAATGCGCTCGTATGCACGGCGCGCCGCCAAAGAAATGGCCTGGGTCTGCTTGTAGTTGTTGCCCAACACCAGGCCGCCGACTTCATCAGTCATGCTGCCCAGCAGCTGATTACGCTGCTTCTCGGTCATATCGCCAGCCTGCACCACTTCGTTGAGCAGGATCTTGATATTCACTTCGTGGTCAGAGCAGTCCACACCACCGGCGTTGTCGATGAAGTCGGTATTGGAACCGCCGCCATTGAGGTTGAATTCGACACGGCCCAACTGGGTCATGCCCAGGTTGCCGCCCTCGCCCACAACCTTGCAGCGCAACTCGTTGCCGTTTACCCGCAACGCGTCGTTGGCCTTGTCGCCTACATCGGCGTGGCTTTCGCTGCTGGCTTTGACATAGGTACCGATACCGCCGTTCCACAACAGATCTACCGGCGCCTTGAGCAAGGCATTCAGCAGTTCGGTCGGGGTCAGCTTGTCGGCGGTAATTGCGAAACGCTCTTTCATCTCAGGGGAGATGGCGATGCTTTTCGCACTGCGCGAGAAGATCCCGCCGCCTGCCGACATGATGCTGGTGTCGTAATCCGACCAGGCCGAACGCGGCAGGTCGAACAGGCGCTGACGCTCGACGAAGCTATTGGCCGGCTCCGGGTTCGGATCGATGAAAATGTGCAGGTGGTTGAATGCCGCGACCAGTTGCAGCTTGTCGGACATCAATAGGCCGTTGCCGAACACGTCGCCGGCCATGTCACCGACGCCAACCACGCTGATGCTGTCTTGCTGAACGTTGATGCCACGCTCTTTAAAGTGGCGCTGCACGCCCACCCAGGCGCCTTTGGCGGTAATGCCCATTTTTTTATGGTCATAACCGGCCGAACCGCCCGAAGCAAACGCATCACCCAGCCAGAAGCCGTAATCAATGGCAATGCCGTTGGCAATGTCGGAGAAGGTCGCGGTCCCTTTGTCGGCTGCTACCACCAGGTACGGGTCATCGTCATCGTGACGGACCACGTTCAATGGCGGTACCAACGCGCCGTCCTTGAGGTTGTCAGTGATGTCCAGCAGACCGGAAATGAAGATCCGGTAGCAGGCAATCGCCTCGGCCTGGATTTCGTCGCGACCGCCGCCCAGTGGCAGGCGACGTGGCACGAAACCGCCCTTGGCGCCCACCGGCACAATGACCGAGTTCTTCACCTGTTGAGCCTTTACCAGGCCCAGTACTTCGGTACGGAAGTCTTCTTCACGGTCGGACCAGCGCAAGCCACCGCGAGCAACGTTGCCGAAACGCAGGTGAACCCCTTCAACCCGTGGCGAGTAGACGAAGATTTCAAACTTCGGCACCGGCTTTGGCAGCTCGGGAATCAGGTGCGGATTGAACTTGAAGCTGAAGTACGAACGGTTCTGGCCATTGGCATCCGGCTGGTAGAAGTTGGTCCGCAGGGTTGCTTTGATCAGGTCCAGATAGCGACGCAGGATGCGGTCTTCGTTGAGTACCTGAACGTCATCCAGAGCAGTCAGGATCGCTTGCTCCAGACGCAGCTGCTTGTCATCCAGATCTTCTGCGGTCAGCTTGCGCGCCAGATAGAAGCGGGTTTTGAACAACCGGGTCAACTCGCGGGCGATGTCGGTATGGTTGTTCAGGGTGCTGGCGATATAGCCAAGGTCGAAGCCCAGGCGAATCTGCTTCAGGTAGCGGGCGTAAGCACGCAGCAATGCCACATCACGCCACGGCAAACCGGCGGTCAGTACCAGGCGGTTGAAGGCATCGTTCTCGGCGTCACCCTTGACGATATACACGAATGCATCCTGCAGGGTGTCGTTGAGTTGCTGGATATCCAGATTCAGGCCTTCGCCCGCGGTGAAGGCAAAATCATGGATCCAGAACTCACGGCCATTGGCATGCCGCAGGCGGTATGGGAACTCGCCCAGTACGCGCAAGCCCAGGTTCTCCAGGATCGGCAACACATCAGACAACGCCAGTGGCGTATCTGCGTGATACAGCTTGCAATGCAGTTCCTGGCCGGCGCTTTGACCCAACGGCTGGTAGAAGCTCATCACCAGCGGGTTTTTCTCGCTCAGGCTCATCAGGTGCTGCATGTCGACCACGGCCGAGTGCGCGGCAAAGCGCTCGCGGTAGCCGGCCGGGAAGCCTTTCGGGAAGTCCGACAGCACCTTGGTGCCATTGGCTTCGCCGAAGCTTTCAACCACCAGGCTTGCGTAATCGTCCTGCCAGCTGCGGCAAGCCTGGACCACTTCTTTTTCCAGCATCAGCGGGTCGATATCGATCCGGTTTTTTGGATCGACCCGCAGGATCAGTTGCACGCGGGCCAGTACCGACTCGGAGAAGAAGGTCCAGAACTCGCAGTCCGAAGCTTGCAGACGCTCCATTAGCACTTGCTGGATTTTCTGCCGCACTTCGGTGGAGTACACGTCCCGTGGCACATAGGCCAGGCAGTAGCAGAAACGGCCATACGGGTCTTTGCGCAGGAACACGCGAATCTTGTTGCGCTCCTGGATTTGTACAATCGACATCACCGTGGTGAACAGCTCGTCGACCGGGGTCTGGAACAGATCGTCACGGGGCAGAACTTCCACCACCTGAGCCAGTTCCTTGCCCAGGTGAGCCTTGGGCTGGAAGCCGGAACGGCGTTCGATCTCGGCAACCTTGCGCCGGATATAAGGAATCACCCGCACGCTCTCGCCGTATACCGACGAGGTATACAGGCCCATGAAGCGGCATTCCTTGATCACCTTGCCGTCGGCATCGATTTGACGAATCGAGACATAGTCAGGGTAAGCCGGGCGATGTACGCGACTTGGGTGCGCAGCCTTGGCAAACGACAGCAGGGTCGGCTCGCGCAGGTAGCTGACGGCGTAATCTTCGATGCGCAGGTCTTCGGCAGTCAGGCCGGCCCGCAGCAGCTTGGTCAGACCGAGGAACGACTGCGGGTCATATTCGATATGACCGCCATCCGCCTCGTCACGTACCACAAACTCTTCATAGCCCAGGAAAGTGAAGTGGTTGCCCACCAGCCACTCCAGGAAGCTCTTGATTTCGGCTTTCTCGTCGGCATCGACGACGTACTGGCAGCTGTCGATACCTGCCAGCAACTCCTGGACCTTGTCTTTCATTGGCTCGAAATCAGCCACGGCGACGCGCACTTCACCCAGAACCTGTTCCAGTTCCTTGCTCAGCACATTCAATTCAGCGGCATTGGAGCAGCGATCGATTTCCAGGTACATCAGCGACTCTTGCGAGACGCCTTCGCCACTGGTGCCCTTGGGCAGAATTTCCAGCAACTCGCCTTTGCTGCCGCGGCGAACGCTCAACACCGTGGTCTGCAGGGTGTGGATGCTGTAACCGCGGCGGTTCAGCTCGGTACGTACCGAATCCACCAGAAACGGCAAATCGTGATGCAGTACTTCTACGGCGGTGTGGGTCGACTGCCAGCCATGGCGCTCGTAATCAGGGTTATAGACCCGCACTTGCGGCTGCGCCGGATCGAAGCGTTCCAGCAGACGCCAGGCTGACAGCGTACAGCCGGCCAGGTCGGACATTCGACGTTGCGTGAGTTCGTCCAGGGAAATGATGCCGAAGAATTGCTCGGCAAACAGGGCTACTTGTGGCAATGCCTGTTCACTGATGTGCTGGGCCAGAGCTGCTTGCAGTTGATGCTGGAAGTCGGCTTTGCTGGCTGCGGTGAAGAACGCCATCTGTGGTACTCCGCTTGGGCTTGTTATTGAGAGAAGCGTCGCGTGCTGTTCCCGCGTGGGGAGCTGCCAATACTGTGCAAGGGCATATCTTGGCAGTCCTTGAAAGCACAGCATGACAGGGTGGTGAAGCTGGCCGCGACCCAGGGGTCACATTCACGTTCCAGGATGGGTATCTGCAAAAACGACTGCCGGTTGAACAGGCTGTGTTTTTAAAGATAGCTATCACCCGCGAAGCTTAACGATTGAGCCGCCCGGCCTGCTTGCGATGCGGCGACATATTCGGTCATTGGGACGCAACCTTGCGGCCTGATAATGAACAACCCTAGCATTCCAATGGGAAAAACATTCCGAAAAGCACCTGTAAATCCTTTGCCAGTCACAAAAATGACTCGTACGACGCGATCCGGACTCTTCGACACATTTTCAATCAGGCCAGCATAAATCTGTGCAGGCTGGCAAAATCAACTTTTATTCAGCCGATACATGCGCCCGCAGCGCCAGGATTCCCCCCATGCAAATCACCACCCCGCTCCTCATGGCCAACCCGTGCGACGACGAAGAAGACAACATGGCCATGCTGTGTTGCCACAGCGAACAGGGCGAAATGTTCCTGATGACCCGCTATCCGGACGAAGACGAACTGGAAATCACCTTCGGCGACGTTGACGGACCTTCGGTTCTGGAAGGGGTAAAAGCCACCCTGAGCCCTACCCGCCTGCTGATTGAAATCAGTCCGTCTGACGCTGACGCCCTCAATGGCGACGATCATATCGAGATCCTTCACAGCGCAGACCCAAGCGAGCTGGCCGAAATCGAACAAACCCTGCACAACATCCTCAAAGGCACCGGCACCTACGTCAGCGAACTGGGCTGAACCACCTGACCACAACAACTGCTTACCCCTGAAACGCAGGTAATGCCGCCATGCGCCCGATCTTCGATGCTCACTGCCATATCATCGACAGCGCCTATCCGCTGATCCCGAACAACGGCTATATGCCCGAGTTTTTCAGTGTCGATGATTACCAGGAACGTACCCGCCCCCTGGGCATCGTCGGCGGGGCCGTGGTCTCGGGATCTTTTCAGGGTTTCGATCAGACTTACCTGATCGCTGCACTGAACCGCCTGGGCCCGGGCTTCGTGGGGGTAACGCAACTGCCCGCCAGCGTCACCGATACCCAGTTGCAAACCCTGGACCGGCATGGTGTTCGCGCCTTGCGCTTCAATCTCAAGCGCGGCGGTTCCGAGCAACTGGACCAGCTCGAATCCCTGGCCAAAAGGGTGCATGACTGCGTGGGCTGGCATTCGGAGTTGTATATCGACTCGCGGGAACTGCCAGCCATTGAAACCCGGCTGCTGCGCTTGCCAGCCCTGAGCATCGATCACCTGGGGCTGAGCCATGAAGGCTTGCCCAGCCTGCTGCGCCTGGCCGGATACGGGGTTCGGGTCAAAGCCTGCGGTTTTGGCCGGGTAGATTTCGCGCTGCCCGGCGTACTGCAACAGATTCACAGCGCCAACCCCCATGCACTGATGTTTGGCAGCGACTTGCCGTCGACCCGCGCGCCCCGCCCCTTTGCAGACAGCGACATCGTCTTGTTGAGCGATGCCCTGGGTGAGGACGGCGCCGCGCGGGCCCTGTGGCACAACGCCCGAGAGTTTTATCGCTTGAGCTAAACAGGGTGTTTAGCCACTGACACGAGAACAGCATGCGTAAGGATTACCTGGCTTTTTTCATTTCGCTGTTTGTGTCGCGGCTTGCCGACCAGATCCTGTTATTTATCGTGCCGCTGATTGTGTTCCAGACCACCAATAGCGTGTCGTGGGCCGGACTGGCATTTTTTGTCGAGTCTTTGCCGCGCTATCTGGCGTTCCCGGTCTGCGGGGCACTCTGTGACAAATACCCCCCGGTACGCATCCTGCACATCAGCCAGGTCTATCGCGCGGTTGCCTGCGTCATCGCCGTAGGGCTTTACGCACTGTTCGACGGGATTTACTGGGTGGTCATGCTGTCAGCACTGTGCGGGGTACTGACCACCCAGGGCGTCATGGCCCGGGAGGTGCTGATGCCGCACATCTTCAAGCACTACACCTACGGCAAAACCCTGTCCTACTCGCAGATCGCCGATCAGAGCGGGTTGGTTCTGGGGCCGCTGGTAGCTGCATTGCTGCTCGAAATCTGGGCCTGGCACTGGGTGGTCATGGCCGTAGCCGGACTCTTTGTCCTGGCCGATCTGGCGATGCTGTTCTGGCAACGCAATACCAGGGTCAACCTGCCAACCTTCGAACAACACCAAGACCTCTGGCTACAGCCATTGCGCATCGCCTTCAGGCATATCCGCCAATTGGCAGAGTTGCAAAAAATCATCGTCCTGGCAGTCGGCGTCAATCTGCTGATCGGTGTCACTCTGGCCACCTCCGCGGCCATGGTCATCGGCCAATATGCGGCCGGCAAGCAGACCTATGCCGGCTTGCAGGCCGCAGGCGCGCTGACGACCATTGCCATTCTGTTTTACCTGGCGCGCTCGACCCTGTCTTTGAAAGTGCTGGGCAGCCTGTCCTACTCCATGATCGCGTGTGGCGCGCTGATCACCGCCCTGAGCCCGAATATCTGGGCCTACACCCTGGGCTTCTTGCTGATTACCGGCTTCGACAAGATGTTCAACATCTACTTTCGCAGTGTTCGCCAGAAAGTCATCCCGCCACAGGATTTTGGCAAAACCGTGGGTGTGGTCAGTTTGCTCAACAACCTGTCCCAACCCTTGGCCGGACTACTGATTGCCCTGCTGGCAGGTCCCTTGGGCACCCAGACGGTCATCCTGTGGCTGACCGGTTTGACCGCCTTGATCGGCGTCACCCTGGTGACACTGGCCAGACGCCGGTAATGGCGAGGCACAGATGAGCACTGTTCTCAACAACTCCCTGGATTTCGGATTTTTCCTTAAATATCGGATTTTTCCTTAAAAAGCTCCCCCTGCGATTAGTCCGCGACCCCTCCAATGGATTAAAGTAACGGCCCCAGCCCCGGCGTAACTCTTGCGCCGTCGGTGTCCTTTTCAGGAACAGTCAACGATGGAACATCGTGAAGCGCTGCTTGCGCTGCGAACCTTTCTCTCAACGCAGATTCTCGGTCAGGAAAAACTCATCGACCGCCTGCTGATCGCGCTGCTGGCTGACGGCCACATGCTGGTCGAGGGTGCGCCCGGCCTTGCAAAAACCAAGGCCATCAAAGAATTGGCGGAAGGGATTGAAGCGCAGTTCCATCGAATTCAGTTCACCCCCGACCTGCTCCCCGCCGACATCACCGGGACTGAAATCTATCGTCCGGAGACCGGCAGTTTCGTCTTCCAGCAAGGGCCGATTTTCCACAATCTGGTGCTGGCGGATGAAATCAATCGCGCGCCGGCCAAGGTTCAGTCGGCATTGCTCGAAGCCATGGCCGAGCGCCAGGTCAGTGTCGGGCGCAGCACCTACGAACTGTCGCCGCTGTTCCTGGTGATGGCCACGCAAAACCCGATCGAGCAGGAAGGCACCTATCCGTTGCCCGAAGCCCAGCTCGACCGCTTCCTGATGCACGTCAAAATCGGCTTCCCCGATGCGGCTGTCGAACGGCGCATCCTGCAGCAGGCCCGCGGCGAAGCGCTCAACGGTGAAACCAAACCCGAGCGCCGGGTCAGCCAGCAAGCCATTTTTGCTGCACGCAAGGAAATCCTCGGCCTGTACATGGCCGATGCAGTAGAGGAATACCTGGTGCAACTGGTCATGGCCACCCGTACTCCGGGCAAGTTCGACCCGGAAATGGCCGACTGGATCGCCTATGGCGCAAGCCCCCGCGGCTCGATTGCCCTGGACCGCTGTGCCCGGGCGCATGCCTGGCTGGCCGGACGCGACTTCGTCAGCCCCGAAGACATTCAGGCCGTGCTGTTTGACGTTCTGCGTCACCGGATCATTTTGTCGTTCGAAGCTGAAGCCGCCGGTATCGACCAGGACCGTGTGGTGCAGCGCATCCTTGACGTCGTTGCCGTCGCCTGACCCATGAACAACCCCCTGCCCGCCGAGCCCGGCATTCGCGTCACCCTTGCCGAACTGATCGAGATGCGGCACCGGGTGCGCGAAGTACAACTGTTCGCCTCCCCTGGCCAGCGCAGCCCGATGGCGGGCCTGCACCATTCAAAATTGCGCGGCCGCGGCGTGGATTTCGATCAGGTACGGGTCTATCAGGCCGGTGACGATGTGCGCACCATCGACTGGCGCGTCACGGCTCGCACCCAGGAGCCGCACACCAAAATGTTCCATGAAGAGCGCGAACGGCCGATCTTCATTCTCGCCGAACAAAGCCGGCGGCTGTTCTTTGGCTCGGGCCTGATGTTCAAGTCAGTGCTTGCAGCCCAGGCTGCCAGTCTGATCGGCTGGGCGGCACTGGGGCACAACGACCGGGTGGGCGGACTGGTATTCGGCGATCACGAACATTACGAAATCAAACCCCGGCGCAGCAAGCAGAGCCTGCTGCAACTGCTTAACCGTCTGGTACGGGTCAACCAGTCGCTGCACACCGAAGTACAGTCCGACCGCGATGCCCTGGGCATGGCGCTGATCCGGGCGCGGGAAGTGCTGCGCCCCGGCAGCCTGGTGATTGTAATTTGCGATGAGCGCGCGCTCACCGACGCCGCCGAGCAGCAACTGAGCCTGCTGGCCCGCCATTGCGACTTGATGCTGCTGCCGCTGTCCGACCCGCTGGACCACGCCCTGCCCGCTGCCGGCCTGCTGCGCTTTGCCGAACGCGGAGCACAGCTGGAGCTGGACACCCTCAACTACGACTTGCGTCAGGCCTATCGCGCCCAGGGCGAAGCACGTATTGCGCGCTGGGCGTTGCTGGCACAAAAATTGAGCGTGATGCTGATGCCGTTGAGCACACAAAGTGAAATGATCGAGCAATTGCGTGAATACCTGAACGCCAAACGCCCCGGCAAACCATTATGAAAGACCTGGAACAGCTGCAGCCCCTGATCCAGCCGCCCGTGATCGGCTTCTGGCCGCCTGCGCCCGGCTGGTGGCTGCTGCTGATCCTCCTTGCGGCCCTGGCCTGGGGCCTGTGGTGGCTACGCCGATATCTGCCGGTCAAGCGCCAGCCGCGCAGGGCCGAGCAGCCTCTGGACCCGGTGCGGCTGGCGGCGCTTGAAGAGCTTGCAGGTTTCCCCAAACCCTATGACGGCGCACCGGCCGGAGCCTGGCTGCAACAACTCAACGGCCTGCTCAAACGCCTGTGCCGCAACCACTACCCCTACAGCCAGAGCCACACGCTCAATGGCCGCAAATGGCTGGCATTCCTCGACAACCGCTGTCCTGCGGCCGGTCTGACGCGCTGGATGGTGCTGGTTGAAGGGGCCTACAAGCCCGAATGCAAGCTTGATGACAAGGCGATTGCCGGCCTCAATCAAGCGGTTGAAACCTGGATTCGCAAACATGTTTGAGTTCGCCTGGCCCTGGCTGTTCGCCCTGTTGCCGCTGCCCTGGCTGATGCGCCTGGTGCTGCCGGCCGCCGACAGCGGCGAGGCCGCACTCAAAGTCAGTTTTCTGTCTGACCTGGAAGAGCTGGCCCGGCGCAAAGCCCGCGCAACAATGCCTTCATTGCGCCAGCAAATTCCGTTTTTGCTCTTATGGCTGCTGCTGCTGACCGCTGCCGCGCGGCCACAGTGGCTGGGTGAGCCACTGCCCATTGCCGCCAGCGGCCGGGATTTGCTGGTGGCGGTGGATGTTTCCGGCTCCATGGACTTCCCCGACATGCAATGGCACAACGAAGACATCAGTCGTCTCGATCTGGTCAAAAGCCTGCTCGGGGACTTCCTGGAAAACCGCGAAGGCGACCGCGTAGGCCTGATCCTGTTCGGCAGTCAGGCCTATCTGCAAGCGCCTTTGACCTTCGACCGCCACACCGTCCACACCTGGCTGGATGAAGCGCGAATCGGCATTGCCGGTAAAAACACCGCCATCGGCGACGCCATTGGCCTGGCCCTCAAGCGCTTGCGCCAGCGCCCGGCACAGAGTCGAGTGTTGATTCTGGTGACCGACGGGGCCAACAACGGCGGGCAGATCGACCCGCTGACTGCCGCCCGCCTTGCCGCCGAGGAAGGGGTCAGAATTTATCCGATCGGCATCGGCGCCGACCCTGCCCAAAGCAGTGCCAAGGGCATGTTCAGCATCAATCCCGGGGTGGATCTGGACGAACCGGCTCTGCAGGAAATTGCCAAAGTCACCGGCGGTCAGTACTTCCGGGCCCGCGATGGTCAGGAGCTGGCCGCCATCAAAGACACCCTCGACCGACTGGAGCCCGTCGCCCAGCAGCCGACCCAGGCCCGTCCGGTACAGGCACTTTACAGCTGGCCATTGGCCGGTGCCCTGCTGCTGAGCGTGTTGCTGGTGATACGGGAACTGTGGCCAAACAATCCACTGCAACGCTGGCTGAGCAAGGAACATTTTCTGCAACAACATCCTCACTGGCGTTCGCAGCTCAAACGTCTGCGTCTGCGGAGGCGCCGATGAGCACGCTCTGGCCCCACTGGTTCCGTCCCGAATGGCTGTTGCTCTTGCCGCTGCTGTGCTGGTTGCTGTGGAAACTCTGGCACCGACAAAAACGTGCGGGGCGCTGGCAGATGATTCTGCCGGTGGCCTTCCATCGCGTACTGCTCAGTGGCGGCAGCGGGCGTAACAGCAAACTGCCCTGGATCGCCCTGGGACTGGCCTGGCTGCTAGCCCTGCTGGCACTGCTGGGCCCAAGCTGGGAACGGGTTGAGCAATCCACCCAAAAGCCTGCCGACCCGTTGGTGGTGATGTTGCAGCTCACTCCGGAGATGCTGGCCACGGACAAAAATCCAAACCGGCTGGAGCAGGCGCGACGCAAACTCTACGACCTGTTGCAAAGCCGCAGCGATGCGCAAACGGCCGTCATTGTCTACGCCGGCAGCGCCCATACCCTGGTGCCGCTGTCCGATGACCTGTCCACCAGCCGCAACCTGCTCGAAGCGCTCAAGCCCTCCATCATGCCGCAGCCGGGCCATCGCGCCGATCTGGCGGTGGCCAAAGCCCTCAAGCTGCTGGATCAGGGGGCCCTGGGCCAGGGCCGCTTGCTGCTTATCACCTCATCGCTCAGCGAACAGGAGCGCGAGGGCATCAGCCAGATCTTGAAGGGCCATACCCCGCAGTTGCTGATGCTCGGCATCGGCAGTCGTGAGGGTGCGCCGGTGGTTGATGAAAACGGCCAGTTTCTCAAGGACGACCAGGGCGCCATCCTCATGCCCCGTCTCGACAGCGCGGCCCTGCGGGCCTTCGCCCTCGAAGTTGACGGCCGCTACCGCCAGGCGCGCCTGGACGACAACGACTTGCGCGGCCTGGGCCTGCTCGACGGGCCCCGGCAGTTACGCAATAACGGCCAGACCCTGCAGCTGGACACCTGGGCCGACCAGGGCTACTGGTTGCTGCTGCCACTGTTGCTGTTGGCAGCCTGCGCAGGCCGCCGCGGCTGGCTGCTGTGCCTGCCGTTGTTATTGATGCTGCCCCAGCCCGGTTACGCCATGAGCTTCACCGACCTGTGGCTGCGCCCCGACCAGCAAGGTCAGCGTTTACTGGAGCAGAAGAAACCGTTGCAAGCCGTCGAGCACTTCGAGGACGCGCAATGGCAAGGCGTTGCCCTGTATCAAGCGGGCGATTACGCCGCTGCGGCTCAGCGCTTTGCCGAGTCCAACACCGCCAGCGCCCACTATAATCGCGGCAATGCGCTGGCCAAGGGCGGTCAACTGGAAGCGGCCATCGACGCCTATGAACAAGCCCTGGAGTTGCAACCGGACTTGCAGGTAGCGGCACAGAACAAAGCCCTGATCGAAAAAGTGCTCGAACAAAAAAACGCCGAGGCCACTCCGCCGGCCGACAACAAACCCGAGACTGACTCAGAACCGGAACCGGCGCCTGCCATCAACACCCGTAACAGCAGCGCCTCGGGTGACAGCGCGCAGCAGCAGGAAAACAGTTCGGCCACCGAGCCGGATGCTGCGGCAAACAACAACGATTCCCCGGAACCGCCTCCGCCAGCCAGCAATCCAGAGCCCGGCAGCGAATCCACCGACGAGACGACCACCCGCCCCCCGGCGCCGACGTCAGACCACCTGGACGAGGAGCATCGCCAGGCACTGGAACAATGGCTCAGACAGATTCCCGACAACCCCAGCGAATTGTTGCGACGGAAATTTTGGTACGAACAGCAGCAACATCAGGACTCGCCCCAATGAACCGCATTTGCGCCTTGCTTCTCCTGCTCTGCTGCTGGACCGTGCCGGCCCATGCGCTCGGGCTGGTTGCCAGTGTTGATCGCAATCAACTCAACTCCGGCGAAACCGTCGAGCTGACCCTTCAATCAAACGACGCCACCCTGTTCGGCAAACCGGATCTGACACCGCTCCAGGCCCTGTTCGATGTCCGGGGTACGCGCCAGGTCAACCAACTGACCGACCTCAGCGAAGACAACAAGGCCAACACCCGCTGGATCATCACCTTGCAGCCCAAAAGCACCGGCACCGTGATTATTCCGCCGCTGCAGGTCGGTGCCTACCACAGCCTGCCCATCAGCCTGACGGTCACTCAAAGCATCCGCAGCGACAACGAGCTGGCGCCGGTATTTATCGAAGCCGTCCTCGACCAGCCAAGCGTCTACGTTCAGGCCCAGGCAATACTGACCCTGCGCATCTACCACTCGGTTGCCCTGTACGACGACAGCAGCCTGACCCCCTTGCACCTGACAGACGCCATTGTCGAACAACTGGGCGAGTCGCGGACCTACGAGAAATTGATCAATGGGGTACGCCACGGCGTGATTGAACTGCGCTACGGCATTTACCCGCAGAAAAGCGGCGAGCTGATCATCCCGGCCCAGACGTTCAGCGCTACCCAGGTTGACAGCCAGCAAGCCGCCGCCCCTGCCCCGCTGGGCCCCAAGCCTGGAAAAATGGTGCATGTGAGCACAGCCGACATCCCGCTGACGGTCAAACCCAAACCTGCGGACTATCCGGCCAACTCGCCCTGGCTGCCAGCACGCAGCCTTAGCGTCAGTGAGTCGTGGAACCCCGAGCCGGATCACTGCCAGGTCGGCGAATCATTGACCCGTACCCTCACCCTCAAGGCTGAAGGTCTGTCCAGCGCCCAGCTGCCGCCCCTGCCCGCCACCGATGTAAACGGATTGCGCCGCTACCCGGACCTGCCGCAACTGAGCAATCAGATCACCGAAAACGGCCTGGTGGGCAGCCGTGAAGAACGCGAGGCTCTGGTCCCCTCCCGGGTCGGCCAGGTTGAATTGCCTGCCGTCGAAGTGGTCTGGTGGAACACCCATGAAGACAGCCTGGAACGTAGTTACCTGCCTGCACGGACCTTACAGGTAGCCGCCAACCCGAATCTGGCGCTGGATACACCGGTCAGCACCCTGCCTGCGGCAATGAATGACGACTCCACATTGTGGCTCTGGCAACTGAGCACCTTTATCCTCGCCTGCACCACCCTCGCAGGTTTCGGCCTGTGGTGGCGCGCGCGCTGGCAGCCGGCCATTTTACGGGCCGCGCAAACCGGTCCCAGCCCCCGTACCCTGCTCGATGATCTCAAGCGCGCCTGCCTTGCCAACGACCCGCAGGCCACCCGCCAGGCACTCGATGCCTGGGCCCGGCAACAGCCGGAAACCCTGGCCGAAATGGCCGCGCGGTTTGTACTGCTGTCCGATGCCCTGGATGGTCTCAATGGCGCGCTCTACAGCGAAACCGGTCAGCACTGGCAGGGTGAAGAACTGTGGAAGGCCATTCGCAGCATTCCTGCCGCCGAACGTGAGCACGATGCGGGCAGCGAGCCGAGCAGCCTGCCACCGCTCTACCCCAAATAATTTCCAGCCGGCCCCGCGCCCGTGTGTGTACCGGGGCCGGTTTTGCGTCCAGCCTGCGCTGGACGAAGCCCATTTTTTACGGACTCTGTCATGCGCCTGTTTCACACTTCCGACTGGCACCTGGGGCAAAACCTCCATGGCCAGGAACGCGACTTCGAACACGCTTGCTTTCTGAGCTGGCTATTGAGCCAACTGGCCGATCAGCAACCGGACGTGCTGCTGATTGCCGGTGACATCTTCGACACCGTCAACCCGCCGGTCAAAGCCCAGGAACGGCTCTACGACTTTATCGTCAGCGCCCATGAGCAACAGCCCGGCCTGACCATCGTGATGATTGCCGGCAACCACGACTCCGGATCCCGGATTGAGCTGCCGGCGCCCTTGATGCGCCGCCTGCGGGCCCATGCCCTGGGCCGGGTGCTGTGGCTCGACGACGGGCGGCTGGACGCAGAACGCCTGCTGATCCCGCTCCCCGATGCCTCTGGCGAAATTGCCGGCTGGTGCCTGGCGCTGCCGTTTCTGCGGCCCGCCGAAGTCACCGGCGCCCATCTGGGGGATGACTACCTGCGCGGCATCGGCCAGGTCCATGAATGGCTGATCGCCGCCGCCAACGCCCGGCGCAAGCCAGGCCAGGCCCTGATCGCCATCAGCCATGCGCACATGGCCGGCGGTTCGGTCTCGCAAGACTCCGAGCGCAGCCTGATCATCGGCAACGCCGAAGCCCTGCCCGCCAGCCTGTTCGGCCCCAGCATCAGCTATGTCGCCCTGGGGCATTTGCATAAACCCCAGCGAGTGAATGGTGAAGAACGCATTCGCTACTGCGGATCTCCAATTCCGTTGTCATTCTCGGAAATCGGCTACCAACATCAAATCCTCGATGTGCAACTGGATGGCGAAACCCTGGTCAGTGTCGAACCGCGCCTGATCCCGCGGGCCGTCAACCTGCAGCGCATTGGCCCGGCCCCCTTGGCGCAAGTCCTTGAGCAACTGGCCGAACTGCCGGACATCGACTTGCTGGCCGATCCCCAGCGTCAGCCCTGGCTCGAAGTACGGGTCAAACTTGACGAGCCGCAACCCGATCTGCGCCAGCAAATTGAAACCGCGCTGCAGGGAAAATCGGTTCGCCTGGTGCGCATCGCTGCCGAGTACGCCGGCAGTGGTCGGCGCGCCGACGAGGATGACGCCAATGGCCTGATCGAACTCGATCAACTGACTCCCCGGGAACTGTTCAGCCGCGCCTGGCAGGAAAATTACGGCAGTGAAGCCGACGAGCAAACCCTCAACGACTTCGCGCTGTTGCTGCAAGAAGTACAGCTGGAAGGTGAACAACCATGAAAATCCTGGCCATTCGCCTGAAGAACCTCGCCTCGCTGGCCGGCCCCTTTGAGCTGGACTTCACCGCCGAGCCCCTGGCCAGTGCCGGACTGTTTGCCATAACCGGCCCCACCGGGGCCGGCAAAAGTACCTTGCTCGACGCATTGTGCCTGGCACTGTTTGGTGCCGTTCCGCGCCTGAGCAACACCGGGCGCGATGCCAAGGTGCCGGATGCCGATGGCGAAGTGGCCACCGGCGACCCTCGAACCCTGCTGCGTCGCGGCACCGGTGAAGGCTATGCCGAAGTCGACTTTGTCGGCATCGACGGCCGCCGTTACCGGGCCCGCTGGGAAGCCAACCGCGCCCGTGAGAAAGCCGCCGGCAAACTGCAGGCCAGCCGCCAAAGCCTGCGCGACCTCGACAGCGACCAACTGCTGGCCAGCCAGAAAGGTGATTACAAAGTGCAGCTCGAAGCGCGTCTGGGGCTCAACTTCGAGCAGTTCACCCGCGCCGTGATGCTGGCCCAGAGCGAGTTCAGCGCCTTTCTCAAAGCCGATGACAACGAGCGCAGCGAACTGCTGGAAAAACTCACCGACACCGCGCTCTACACCCGCCTGGGTAAACGGGCCTTCGACAAGGCCAAAGAAGCCCGGGACAACCACAAGCAGTTGCTGGACCAGGCCGTTGGTGTGACCCCCTTGACCCCTGAAGCCCGCGTCGAACTGGACCAGCAGTACGACGAAGCCCGGCAACAGCTGAAAAACCGGCAGAGCCAGCTCAAGCAGCTGGAGCAACAGCACAGCTGGCTTAAAACCCTGCGCGAGCTGCAAGAGCAACAACACAGTGCCGCCGAGCAACTGCAACAGGCGCAAACCCTGTGGCAGAGCCAGGCCGACCAGCGCCAGACCCTCAATCTGCTGGAGCAATTGGCACCGCAACGCCATCAATTTGCCCGACTGGCCGAGCTTGAGGCACAGCTCAGCCCGCTGGCCGCACACATTGCTGCTCACCTGCAGCAACAAACCGCACTCAGCCAGCGCCAGGGGCAACTGCAACAAGCGCTACAAACAGCGCAACTGGAGGCCACCCAGGCTCAGGCCCGACAACGCGAGTGCGCACCCCGGGTGCAGCAGGCACATTTGGCCCAGGCCAACCTCAGTCGTCTGACGCAAACCCTCGACGCCCAGCAAGTCCTCATGCAACAAGCGCAACAGGCCTGTGACGAGGGCCAGCAAGAACTGGCCCGGATGATCGAGCACCAGCAACAAGGTGCCGGGCGCATTGAGCACATCACCCGGCAACTGGAGCAAAGCGCTGAACTGACGCCATTGGCCAATGCCTGGGACGCCTATCGTCCGCGCCTGCAGCAACTGGTTCGCCTGAGCAACAACCTCGGCACCGGCAATAAAGAACTGCCCGCCCTTGAACAACGGGCGCAGCTGGCGGCGCAACAACTCAACGAATTGCGCAACACTCTGGAAATACTGTTCCAGGAGGCCGAAGCCGAGCCGCAGGCCGTCAATGAGCAAATCCAGACCCTGGGCAGCCTGCTCTCCGACAACCATCAGCAACAACGCGCGTTCGAAGACTTGCAGCGCCTGTGCAGCAGCCAGCTTGCACTGGAGGCCCGCTTGCAGGGGTTACAACTCAAGCTGCAGACCCTGCAGACCGAACGCGAACAGCTGATCGAACAAGGCACCGCGACCAAGAAACAATTCGAGTCGGCCGAGCAGGCCCTGCTGGTCACCCAACAGCTACTGGAACGCCAGCGACTGGCTCGCAGCGCCAGCGTCGAAGAGCTGCGCGCCCGGCTGCAGGATGACCAGCCGTGTCCGGTCTGTGGCAGTCATGAGCACCCCTATCACCAGCCAGAAGTACTGTTGCAGAGCCTTTCACGCTTTGACGAGGAAGAAGAGGCCAGCGCCCGCAAGGTGGTCGACGGCCTTAAAGAAACCTTGATTCAGTTGCGCGAGAAAGTCGGCGGGTTGAACGCCCAGCACCGCGAGTTCCTCCAGCAACATCAGCACATCCTCGACGAACAACAGGCCCTGGCTCCCGGCCTTGAGGCGCATCCGCTGTATCCGCAATGGCTGGCACAAGATCCGGCCAGGCGTGAACAGTGGCTGACCCAGCGCCTGGGCCAGTTGCAACACAGCATCAACCAGGATCAACAGCGCCAGAACACCCTGCTGGCCCTGCAAAAAGAAGCCGCACAATTACAGCAGCAAGTGCAGCGCAGTACCGAGGCCAGCCAGTTGGCCGCGCAACAGCTGGCCGAGCAACGCCTGCACCTGCAAGCCGACAAGCAGCGCCTTGGCGATGAGCTGGCGGAATTCGCCGGCCTGTTGCCCGAGGCGACTCTCGCAGCGCTGCGCGATAATCCGTCAGCCTGTTTTATGGCGCTTGACCAGCAAGTGGCCGATCGACTGGCGCAACTCGAGCAACTGCGCGATGAACAATCGGAGCAGGCGCAACGGGCGAGCCAAATCGAGCGGGCGCAGTATCAGCAAGCCAATATCACTAAAGAGCTCGAAACCCTGCAACGCAGCGTGCTCGAACTGACCGCGCAACAGCAGTCGGGCCAGCAGGCCCTCCATGAGCTACTGGGCGATTACAGCAGTGCGCAACTATGGCAACACAGCCTGGAACAGGCAGTGGAACAGGCCCGTGTGGCCCAGACCGAAGCAGAGCAGGCCGTGCAGACCTGCGCCAACCAGTTGCTGCAACTGACCGCCGAGCTCAAGGCGCAACAGCAACACCAGCACGCACTGCAACAGGAACACAGCACCCTCAGTGCTCAGGTTGCGCAATGGCGCGCGCAGCACAGCGAACTGGATGACAGCCGTTTGCAACAGTTGCTGAGCATTGACGAAGCGCAATTGCGTCAGTTGCGCCTGCAACTGCAAAACAGCGAGAAGGCCGTAGAGCAAGCCCGCGTTCTGTTGCAGGAGCGCGACCAACGTCTGAATCAGCATCAGGCCCAGGCCAACGGCAACCTTGACGCCCAGGCACTGGACAGCGCCCTGAATGAGCTGCACGGCCTGATCAACACCAGCGAACAGCAATCTGCGGAGTTACGTGCCCGGCAAGCCGAAGACCAGCGCCGCCAGGAGGCCAACCAGGCACTGGCGCAACGCATCAGCCAGGCCTATGACGAATGGCAGCGCTGGGCACGGCTCAATGCCCTGATCGGTTCCGCCACCGGCGACACCTTCCGCAAAATCGCCCAGGCCTACAACCTCGATTTGCTGGTGCACCACGCCAATGCACAGCTGCGCCAACTGGTGCGCCGCTATCGCCTCAAACGCGGCGGCAGCATGCTCGGCCTGCTGGTAATGGATACCGAAATGGGCGACGAACTGCGTTCAGTCCACTCGTTGTCCGGCGGTGAGACCTTCCTGGTGTCACTGGCTCTGGCCCTGGGTCTGGCGTCAATGGCGTCCAGCACGCTGAAAATCGAATCACTGTTTATCGACGAAGGCTTCGGCAGTCTCGATCCCGAGTCGCTGCAACTGGCAATGGATGCCCTCGATGGGCTGCAGGCCCAGGGCCGCAAAGTCGGAGTGATTTCCCATGTCCAGGAAATGCACGAGCGCATCCCCGTGCAAATTCAAGTGCGCCGTCAAGGCAACGGCCTGAGCACCGTGGAGGTCAAATGACCCTGCTCTATTCCTTCCGTCGCTGCCCCTATGCCATGCGGGCGCGCATGGCCTTGCACTACAGCGGCGTACCGGTGTCGATTGTGGAAGTCAGCCTCAAGGCCAAACCTGCCGAAATGCTGGCAGCCTCGCCAAAAGGCACAGTACCGGTACTGGTGTGTGCCGATGGCAGGGTCATCGAACAAAGCCTGGACATCATGCACTGGGCACTTGAGCAGCATGATCCGGAGCATTGGCGGCAAGGGGCCTGGGGGGAGCTGATTGAAGAAAACGACAGCCGCTTCAAGGCCAGTCTGGATCGTTACAAATACGCCAACCGATATCCCGAGTGCCCGATGGAGCATTACCGGGGCCAAGGGGAAGCCTTTTTACAGCGCCTGGAAGATTTGCTTGAACAGACGCCGTATCTCGCCGGGCCGCGATTGAGCCTGGCTGATGTGGCCCTTGCGCCATTTGTGCGGCAGTTTGCCCACGTCGATCGGAACTGGTTCGAGCAAGCCCCCTACCCGCGCCTGAGAGCGTGGCTGGAGCGGTTTCTGGCAAGCGAGTTATTCACCTCAATCATGGCCAGGTCCTGAACCCAAAACTGCAGGAGCGAGCTTTTCCTGGATCAAAAGCTCGCGAGGCAAGCTCGCTCCTACAAGGCTTCAAGGGCAACGTCAGTCCTTACCGCGCACCATGCTTTGCAGCACCCCGTCCCGGCGAATCCAGCCATGGAACAACGCCGCCGCCAAATGCAGCAATACAGTAAAAAACAGCAAATACGCCAGGTAGGTATGGGCCTTGCGCAAAAAGGCAAAGGTGCCGGGACTGGCCGGCACTATCCCGGGCAGCTGCAAGGAACTGCTGAGCATCACCGGATCACCCGCTGCCGAAATCATCGCCCAGCCCACAATCGGCAAGCAGAACATCAACCCGTACAGCAACAGGTGAGACATCCTGGCCGCCAATACCTGGACCGCCGGCAGATCCGCCGGCAACCCTGGCTGGCGGGTTGAAAAGCGCACAAACAGGCGTACGACTACCAGCAGCAGTATCGCAATGCCCAGAGGCTTGTGCAGATTCAACAGCCATTCATGGCGCTCGGACACCGATGCCGCCATGCCCGCACCAATAAACAACATGGCGATAACCATTACCGCCATCAACCAGTGCAGAAAACGCGCCACCGGGGCGAAATGTGAGACTGGAGCGCTCATGGCCGTTTCTCCTGGGAAAGCTGATCGACTTCACTGGTGCGCCGCAGATACGAACTGGCATAGGCCGCCGAACGTGCCGCCAGCAACGGGTCATCCGAAGGTTCAATGCCCCTTGGCAGGATCAGCGGGTCATAGTTGATATCGCGACATTCTCCCGAGTTCTGTTGCTCGGCCTGTTGCAACACCAGGGTGTCGGCGTTGATCACCTTGCGCCCGGCAGGCCAGGCCTTGCTGGCGTCGTTGACCGGGTCACCGGCCTCGGCCAGGGTCAGGTTGAGCTGCCATTTCAGCGGCCCTGCGGCCAGGCGCCGGGTCAGGTCCTGTTCCAGATAGTCAGCATCATCGGGCGCCGTGGCGCCCGGGGCATCCTGGCCTTCAGGTACTACGCCCCAGCGCACGGCCTGACGTTGCCCGGCAGCATTGACCAGATAAAACGCATTGATCCCGTTATAGCTTTCGGTGGCGAAGCTGGCTGATGGCTTCGCGGTTTTGACCCACTGCAGGAACGGGGCTGATTCAGGGTGCGCCGCAAAAAACCCGGGCATGGCCCCGGGCCGGGGTTTACCGGTTGCCGGATCCGGCGCGCCGGCTTGCAGCATCTGGTAGAACGCCTCGGGGGTGCCCACTGCAAACACCGGCATGCTGTTCATGCCAGTGCGCCATTGCTGGCCGTTGGCCTCGGTGAAGCGCAGCGCCAGGCTGCGTATCGGCACACTGCTGTCGGGCGCGTACGGATTGCCGCTGGGCAAGGCAAAGCGCCCCACCACCGGGGTGCGCCCGTCCTCGAAAACCTGGGCCCGGGACAAACCCTGGGCATTGCCGTTGCTCTGGAAATACCCCACCACGCAGATACCCTTGGCATGGTTGCGTCGGTACCCCGGATAAACACCGTTGTTGTGCTCCAGCGCATTGACCAGGGTTTTAGGGCGCAGGCGCTGGGAATCCAGCGTACCGTTGACGTAATAAAACGCCCCGGCCATGACCACCACAACAACACCGATCCCGGCCAGACGCAGCATCACACTGGTCGGGCTCAACGGTGGCTTGGCAGGCCGCACGGGCGGCAATTGATCTACCATAAAAAACTCCAGGGCCACGGGGCCGTCAGGTGGATTGCCTATGAGACGAAGGCCGGACCGGCTTATTCCCGCGGTAGAGGAAAGTTTTTCAGGCATTTATTTTTGCCCCTCGGGAATAACCATCAATCCTGGTCGTCTGCATGCTGATGACCCCGACTAACAGACCAACGCCTTGCAGGTCCCCATGTCACCCTTTGACGAGCAACTGCGCGAACTGATCCCGCGCCTCAGGCGATTTGCCCTGTCGCTGACACGCCACTCCAGCAATGCCGACGATCTGGTGCAAACCTGCCTGGAACGGGCACTGGCCAGCGTGGCGAGCAAACGTCCCGAAGGCGATTTGCGGGCCTGGCTATTCACTATTTTGTATCGCCAGTTTGTCGACAACCATCGGCGCTCGCGGCGCTATGCGCGCATGCTCG
The DNA here is from genome assembly GCF_904067025.1 of Pseudomonas paraversuta. Taxonomy (NCBI): domain Bacteria; kingdom Pseudomonadati; phylum Pseudomonadota; class Gammaproteobacteria; order Pseudomonadales; family Pseudomonadaceae; genus Pseudomonas; species Pseudomonas paraversuta. The sequence goes on along the minus strand of NZ_CAJFDA010000001.1, from coordinate 2,172,409 downwards.
AATTTTTTACCGGGCGCGATGACACTCAGCCCTCAACCGAACGCACAGTCATCGCGCAATCGACGTTGCAGGCATTCGAACGCCTGGGCACCGAGCAACGGGCCCTGCTGCTGTGGGTATCGGTGGAGGGCATGAGTTACCAGCAAGTGGCCGACATTCTGGAAGTGCCGATTGGCACCGTGATGTCGCGTCTGTCACGCGCACGCCAGGCCTTGCGCCAACTCAGCGAAGGCGAAATCACCCGCCCTGCCCTGCGGAGACTGAAATGATCACCACCCCGCCCAGTGAGCGTGACCTGCACGCTTATGTCGATTACGCGCTCAGCGAGGCTGAACGCCACCAGGTTGAGCAGTATCTGCAGGCCAACCCTGAAGTCGCTGCCCGGGTGCAAGCCTGGCAGCGGGACGCTCAGGTGTTGCGTACTGCGTTGCAACAAAGCCTGCAGCAGCCGGAAAATCCGGCACTCGACCCCGTAGCCATACGCCAGCGATTGCACCGCCAGTCACGTCGCCAGTGGGCAACAGCGGCAGTGCTGTTAATCGCCGTGAGCATCGGCGGCGTCGGCGGCTGGCAAGCCCGGCAAATCACTCAGGGCTCCGCTGGCTTGCCCATGACCGATGCACTGGCAGCCCATCGCATGTTTGCGCTGCAGGGCTTTCTGCCGGCCGACTACAAGGTGCAGCAAAGCAAAGACATGCAGGGCTGGATAGATGGTTATTTCAATCAGGCCGAACGCTTGCCGGACCTGAGCGGTGCGGGCTTCCGGCCGGTCAGCGGGCGATTGCTGACCACCGATCAGGGCGGTGCGGCGATGGTGTTGTACGAGAATGGCCAGGGCCAGCACATCAGCTTCTACATCCGCCCGCCCGGCCCGCAAAACAACCTGTTACCACGGGGCAGCCGGCGCGATGGCGATTTGCAGGCGGACTACTGGTCCGGGCCCGGCTACAACTACGCCATGGTCGGCCCGGCAGACGGCCCAACCACAGAATTGCTCGAGACAGGCCACAACCTGTAGCCGCGAATAAAAGCTCACTATTTATTGAGCCCCTGTAGGAGCGAGCTTGCCTCGCGAGCTCTTCCCGGCAAAGCTGAAAAGCTCGCGAGGCAAGCTCGCTCCTACAGGGGGGGCAGGTCTTTTCAGGATTGGGTTTTATGGTCCAGGGCGGCGTAGAAGTTAGCGCTTTGCTGCAGGTATTTCTGGGTATAGCTGGGGGATTTTTTGTCGCTGATGAGCACGCTGGCACTGGCAGGCAGGGCCACGGTGGCAGAGATGGCGGAGGCAGCAATCACGGAGAAAAGATTGAAATTCATGGCGGTAACCCTCGACGATTCAGTTGGCTTGCTTGCCTTTTCAGGCCGTGGAACCAACTTAACGCCAAGGGTCATCCCGCAGAAATTCATTGCAGCACTAGCCTCTATCAGCAGGATTAATAGAGGGCTGCAAGCCCCTGATTACGGGCGTTTGATGAATTTTAGATCTGAAGGCGCATCCATGGCCAGGGTTTGCAGGGTTTTACCCAGCTTGCCGGTCTGCGGGTCGCGCTCCAGCACCACAATGGCATTGCTCATCTGATTGGCGATCAACAGGAACTTGCCGTTGGGGCTCAGGGCAAACTCCCGGGGATGGTCTCCCTCAACCGAACGGCGTTGAATCTCGCTCAGCTCACCGTTCGCCGGATTGATTGCAAATACCAGAATTTCATTGGCCTTGCCGCGGTTGCTCACGTAAAGAAACTTGCCATCCGGCGACGCATGCACCGCACCTGCGGCACGATTTTGCGCTGGCTGGCCGTGGGCCAGTTCAAGTGCCTGGCGCTGCTTGAGCTGACCGTCGACATAGTCGAACACAAACACCTGGGCACTCATTTCAGTGGTCAGGTACGCGTGCTTGCCGTCCTTGGAGAACAACAAGTGACGCGGACCGCTACCCGCCGGCAACTCGACATAGGCCGGATCGGCAGCCACCAAAGGATGCTCGGGGTTGGCCGCCGGATCGTACTTGTAGACAAAAACCTTGTCGGCCCCCAGGTCACTGGCGAATACAAACTTGCCGTCCGGTGAAGACACCACCGAATGCACGTGTGCCGACATCTGGCGCTCGGGGTTTACCCGGCTGGCCGGATGGCTGCTCATCTGGGTCACAGGCTGCAACTCGCCCCGGGCGTTTATCGGCACCACCGCCAGGCTGCCGCCCGGATCGGCGTGCACACCGTAGTTGGCAACAAACAGGTAGCGCTCGTCGCCGCTAAGGCTGGAATGGGTCGGCTCTTCGCCCAGGGTCTTGACCTGGTTGATCAGGTTCAGCTCATTGGTTTTCGGATCGATCGACAAACTGCTGACACGCCCCACCACATCGGCCTGGCCCTGCCCGTTTTCATTGACCACAAACAGGCGGCTTTGATCGCGAGATAAAGTCAGCCACGAAGGGTTGGCGGCCTTGAACACTTGCAGCGGCTCGGGGGTGAGCCGCCCGCTCTGACTGTCGAACTGTAAACGGTAAATCCCCTGGCTCTTGCCCTGGGTATAGGACCCTACCAGCAGCTCGACCTCAGACCCGAAGGCCGCCTGCGCCGACATGGCGCCAATGCCTGAAGCCATCAACAAGGGTAACCATTTAAACTTCATCAACCACCTCAGTGTCATCGTCGTCATTGCTCGCGCTAAATGCGCTGAGGCAAACCAGGCGGTGCTCACCCGAGTCGCCGGTCAGGGTCCAGCTTTTCAATGCTTGGTCAAACACGGCTGCATCCAGCTGTGCGAGGGTGAAGCTCCAACGCTTTTCGGCACGACCATCCATGCACTTGATGAGCAACTGCACATCGTCCAGAGAAAAATCCCAGGCATGCAGCCCGTCAATTTCCAGCATGTCACTGGTTTCAAGGGCTGCACGCAAGGTCTGGTTTGAATCGCTCATTAATCTATCACCTGTTGGAAAGGCGTAATGATAGGTCAAACCTGCGTACTAACCCATGGATGAATAGCTCTGGCGGCTGATTAATGATCGCTAGCCGGACGGGCACTGGCGGCAAACTCATCGGGCTTGAGTGCATGTTTGCGCTCCAGGGTGCGATACACCACCACCGTCAGCAACAGCCCGAACACCATCACCCCCGAAAGGAAGTACAGGCCCGACGCCAGGTTGCCGGTGTGTTCCTTGAGCGCACCTATCACGAACGGTCCTATATAGCCGCCCAGGTTGCCCACCGAGTTGATCAGGGCTATCCCGGCGGCAGCACTGGCACCGGCAAAAAAGCGCCCGGGCAAGGTCCAGAAAATCGCCGTGCAGGAGAACAACGAGAAAGCCACCAGGCACAGAGCCCCCAGTTGCAGTGCCGGAACCGTCAGCCATGCACTCAGGAACAGACCGATCGCCCCCAGCACATACAGGCCGCCCAGGTGGCCGTAACGGTCATTCAGGCGATCCGAGCTGCGGGGAATGATCAGCAAGCCGATGATGCCGAAGATGTAGGGCACCGAGGACACGAAGCCGGTTGTCAGATCGCTGCCACCAAACTGCTTGATCAGCGTCGGCAGCCACAGGCCCAGGCCGTAGATGCTCAGGGTGACGGGTAGATAGAACAGCGCCAGCAGCAACACCCGCTTGTCTTTCAAAGCATGCAGCGGATTACCGTGGCGGGTCTGGCCGTATTGCTGCAGGTCTTTTTCCAGCTCCCCCAGCAGCCAGCTCTTCTCGTCCCGGGTCATCCAGTTGACCTGTTGCGGGCCGTCCGGCAGGTAGCGCAGTACCGGCCAGGTCAACAGGATGGCCGGCATGCCAATGACAATGAACAACCATTGCCAGCCATGCAGCCCCAGCACCCCGTCCATGCCCAGCAGGCCGCCGGACACCGGGCCGGTGATCATCATGGCAATGGGTTGCGAGAGGATGAACAGGCCCAGGATCTTGCCGCGATGGCGCACCGGGAACCACTGGGTGATGTAGTACAGCACGCCAGGAAAGAAGCCTGCCTCGGCGACACCGAGCAAAAAGCGCATCACGTAGAAACTCTGCGGCCCCTGGACAAAGGCCATGCCGATGGTGATCGCGCCCCAGGTCAGCATGATCCGGGCGAACCAGCGCCGGGCGCCAAAGCGCTCCAGCATCAGGTTGCTGGGGATCTCCATCAAGAAGTAACCGATAAAGAACAACCCGGCACCCAGGCCGTAGGCCGCATCGCCAATGCCGATGTCCGCGCCCATATGCAGCTTGGCGAAGCCCACGGCAGAGCGGTCCACATAGGCAATCAGGTACAGCAGGATCAGAAACGGAATGAGTTTTAGCGTGATGCGGCGGATAAGCCCGGATTCCTGGCTCATGTGACGGTCTCCCATTGTTTTTGTTATGGCACCTCTGGAGTGGCCTCAGGCGGGAAAATGCCAGGATCAGCTCTCAGTTGAATCGGACTATATAGTAATACTATTTACCCAACAACACTTCCAAACAGAGCCATTTAGCGCTAACTTCTGCCACAGAAAATAAATTAGTCATACAATAAGAGAGGCCGCAATGTCTGACAAAACCCCTCCACTGCGTTCCGCCCAATGGTTTGGCAGCGCAGATAAAAACGGTTTCATGTACCGCAGCTGGATGAAGAACCAGGGCATTGCCGACCATCAGTTCCAGGGCAAGCCGATCATCGGCATCTGTAACACCTGGTCAGAGCTGACCCCGTGCAACGCCCACTTCCGCACCATTGCCGAACACGTAAAACGCGGTGTGATCGAGGCCGGAGGGTTTCCGGTGGAGTTTCCGGTTTTTTCCAACGGTGAGTCGAACCTGCGCCCTACCGCCATGCTCACCCGCAACCTGGCCAGCATGGACGTGGAAGAAGCGATTCGCGGCAATCCGATTGATGGCGTAGTGCTGCTGACCGGCTGCGACAAAACCACCCCGGCCCTGTTGATGGGCGCAGCCAGTTGCGATGTGCCGGCCATCGTGGTCACCGGCGGGCCGATGCTCAATGGCAAGCACAAGGGCAAAGATATCGGCGCCGGCACCATCGTCTGGCAAATGCACGAGTCCTATAAGGCCGGCAATATCAGCCTTGACGAGTTCCTTTCCGCTGAAGCCGGCATGTCACGCTCGGCAGGCACCTGCAACACCATGGGCACCGCCTCCACCATGGCCTGCATGGCCGAAGCCCTGGGCACTTCGTTACCGCACAACGCGGCGATCCCTGCGGTGGATTCACGGCGCTATGTCCTGGCGCACATGTCCGGCATGCGCGCCGTGGCAATGGTTCGCGAGGACTTGCGTCTGTCCAAGGTGCTGACCAGAGAAGCCTTTGAGAATGCGATTCGGGTCAACGCCGCCATTGGCGGCTCGACTAACGCGGTGATCCACCTTAAAGCCATCGCCGGACGCATCGGCGTCGATCTGGAGCTGGACGACTGGACCCGCATCGGCCGCGGCACCCCGACCCTGGTTGATCTGCAGCCTTCCGGGCGCTTCTTGATGGAAGAGTTCTACTATGCCGGCGGCCTGCCTGCGGTACTGCGCCGACTGGGGGAAAACAACCTGATCCCGCACCCGGACGCCCTGACCGTCAATGGCAAGAGTCTGTGGGAAAACGTCAAGAACTCGCCGATTTATGGTGACGACGAAGTCATCCGTGCCATCGAAAACCCGCTGGTGGCCGATGGCGGTATCTGCGTGCTGCGCGGCAATCTGGCACCACTGGGGGCCGTGCTCAAACCATCGGCGGCGACCCCGGCGCTGATGAAGCATCGTGGTCAGGCCGTGGTGTTCGAGAACTTCGACATGTACAAGCAGCGCATCAACGATCCGGATCTGCAAGTCACTGCCGACTCGATCCTGGTGATGAAAAACTGCGGGCCCAAGGGTTACCCGGGCATGGCCGAAGTCGGCAACATGGGCTTGCCTGCCAAGCTGCTGGCCCAGGGAGTGACCGATATGGTGCGCATCTCCGATGCCCGCATGAGCGGCACCGCCTACGGCACCGTGGTCTTGCATGTGGCGCCGGAAGCGGCAGCCGGAGGGCCTCTGGCGGCGGTTCAGGAAGGTGACTGGATCGAACTGGACTGCGCCGGCGGGCGCCTGCATCTGGATATTCCGGATGCAGAACTGGCGGCCCGTCTGGCCGATATTCCACCGCCACAGAAACTGCTGATCGGTGGTTACCGCCAGCTCTATATCGACCACGTGATGCAAGCCGATCAAGGTTGTGATTTTGACTTCCTGGTGGGTTGCCGCGGCTCCGAAGTGCCGCGCCACTCCCACTAACCCCGGCCCTGCAGGAGCGAGCTTGCTCGCGAGCTTTTCTCCAGCCAGCTGAAGAGCTCGCTCCTGCAGCTTGTTCGACCTTTGCCCATCAGGTTTTGTGCCACCTGTAAAACCGGCGCCTGCTATGATCGGCGCTTTTCAGCCACAGGACCGACCCGCGCCCAATGGATTATCGTCAGCCCTCCGAGCGCAAAAGCATGCACGCGCGCATCGTTCAGGAACTCGGCATGCAGATTGTTTCCGGCCGATTGAAACCCGATGACAAGCTGCCCGCCGAAGCCTTGCTGTGCGAAGAATATGCCGTCAGCCGCCCGGTATTGCGTGAAGCCACGCGGGTGCTGGTGGCCAAGGGCCTGGTGTATTCCAGGCCGCGGGTGGGCACCGTGGTCAAGCCGCGCCGTGAATGGCATATGCTCGACCCCGATGTGCTGCACTGGCTGATGCAAAGCTCACCGCAAAACGAGTTTTTTGCCTTGCTGACCAGTGTGCGCAGCATTATCGAGCCCGCTGTTGCCGCCCTCGCCGCCCAGCATGCCACCGAAGATGAGATAGCCTCGATCCGCGAGGCTTATGAGCGCATGGAGCATGCTCAAACCCCCGAAGCCTTGCTGCAACCTGATCTGGATTTTCACAGCCGGATCGCCGACGCGACCCATAACGACCTGTTGTCCAACCTGTGCAACATGCTGTCGCTGGCCTTGCGTGAAGCGTTGAAGCACTCCAATCGCCGGCCTAACCTGCACGAACTGGCGTTGCCCCGGCACAAGGCGATTCTGACCGCGATAGAAAACCACGACGCCCTCGGCGCCCGGCATGCCACCCTGGTGCAGCTGGACGATGCGCGCACCGCGCTGGATGTGGTGTTGGGACAGACACACTGACGCATCTTTGAACCTGTAGGAGCGAGCTTGCTCGCGAGCTGTTTAAAAAGCTCGCTCCTACAACCGAAGGTCGGATCAGGCCAGGCTTTTGCTGACCACTTCAAACACGTCGCTGGAAAGCTCGCCCGAGCTGCGGATGCGCTCCAGTTCGGCTTTCATCAACGCCTGACGGGCGCTGTCGTATTTGCGCCAGCGGGTCAGTGGCGCCAGTTGCCGCGAAGCAATCTGCGGATTGAAGCCATTGAGCTCAATCACCAGGTCCGCCAGGAAGCGATACCCCGAACCATCCGCCGCATGGAAGTTGATCAGGTTCTGCCCGGCAAAGGCACCGACCAGAGCCCGTACCTTGTTCGGGTTCTTGATGTTGAAGGCCGGGTGCTCCATCAACTGTTTAACCCGCTGCAGACCACCTGGCAAACCGCTGCCCGCCTGCACACTGAACCATTGGTCCATGACCAGCGGATTGTCCTTGAACTGATCGGCAAAGCTGGCCAGCGCCGCAGCCTTTTCAGCCTCGAACGGCGAATTGACCAGTACTGCCAGAGCCGTCAGGCGCTCGGTCATGTTGTCGCTGTGTTCGAACTGCTCCTGTGCCGCGGCCAGCACCTGCGGTTTACCGCTGAGCATCAGGTACGACAGCGCGATGTTTTGCAACGCGCGACGGGCAAAATGTTCGGCTTCGGCCACATACGGCGTGACTTTCGACACTTCACGGTTGCTCTGATAGCGCGCCCACAGGCCGTCAAACAGGCTATCGGCCAGTTGCTTGCGGGCAAACTCACGGGCCACGTGGATGGCCTCTACATCGGCCACTTCGCTGATTTCGGTGAGATAGGCTTCGCCCGGCAGCGACAGCATTTCGCCAATCATCGCCTGATCCAGCTGCTGGTTGCCCAGCACGGTGCGCAAGGCTTCAACCAGACGCTGATCCATGACCAGTGCTTCGCCACGCTGATGCTGGCCAATCAATTCCTGGAGTACCAGCACGGCCAGTTGCTGACCGGCATCCCAACGGTTAAAACCATCGCTGTCATGCTGCATCAGGAACATCAACTGGTCACGGCTGTATGGAAATTGCAGTTTGACCGGCGCCGAAAACTCGCGCAGCAGCGAAGGCAATGGCTGCTCATTGATGCCAACGAAGGTGAAGCTTTGCTCAGCCTCGGTAACGCATAGCACGCGGCTGGTGCCGCAAGCCGCCGGTTCACCCTTGAGTTGCAGCGCGATTTCTACGCCCCGGGCATCCAGCAGGCCCAACTGCACCGGAATCACAAACGGCAGTTTCTCAACCTTGTCCGGAGTCGCCGGGCAGCTTTGGGCGAACGTCAGGCTGTAGGTTTTCTGTGCTGCGTCATAGTGCTCGCTGACCGCCAGGCGCGGGGTGCCTGCCTGGCTGTACCAGCGCTTGAACTGGCTCAGGTCGGCGCCGTTGGCGTCTTCCATGGCCTTGATAAAGTCATCGCAGGTCACGGCCTGGCCATCATGGCGTTCGAAGTACAGGTCGCTGCCTTTGCGAAAGCCTGCTTCGCCGAGCAGGGTATGGATCATGCGCACCACTTCCGAACCCTTCTCATACACGGTCAGGGTGTAGAAGTTGGAGATTTCGATAAAGCTCTCGGGGCGCACGGCGTGGGCCATGGGGCCGGCGTCTTCGGCAAACTGGTGGGTGCGCAGATACGCCACGTCCTGAATGCGTTTGACCACCCGCGAGTTCATGTCGGCCGAGAACTCGGAGTCACGGAATACCGTGAAGCCTTCCTTGAGCGACAGCTGGAACCAGTCACGGCAGGTCACGCGGTTGCCCGACCAGTTGTGGAAGTATTCGTGGGCAACAATCGCCTCGACCCGCTGATGCGCGGCGTCAGTGGCGGTTTCGGCGCGGGCCAGCACGGCGCTGGAGTTAAAGATGTTGAGGCCCTTGTTCTCCATCGCGCCCATGTTGAAATCATTGACGGCCACGATCATGAAAATATCCAGATCGTATTCGCGGCCGTAGGTTTTTTCGTCCCACAGCATGGACTTCTTCAGGCTGGTCATGGCGTGCTGGCATTTGTCGATGTTTTCCGGCTCGACATAGATACGCAGCGCCACAGTGCGGTCGGTCATGGTGATGAAGTTGTCTTCAACGCACCACAGATCTCCGGCCACCAGAGCAAACAGGTAGGCCGGTTTCATGAACGGGTCTTCCCAGGTTGCCCAGTGCCGGCCGTCTTCGTCGGGACCGCTGGCAATCGGGTTGCCGTTGGACAGCAGAACCGGGTAGCTGTGCTGCTCGGCCACCACGGTGGTGGTGAACTTGCTCATCACATCCGGGCGGTCGAGGTAGTAGGTGATTTTGCGAAAGCCTTCGGCCTCGCACTGGGTGCAGAACATCGTGCCGGACTTGTACAGGCCTTCCAGCGCGGTATTGGATTCGGGGTGGATCTTGACGCTGGTATCGACTACGAAATGTTCGGTGCTCGGGTGCAAAATCAGGTGGCTGTCGGTGAGCTGGTAATCAGCCGCCGTCAGCTCGGCGTCGTCGAGCTTGACCGACAACAGCTGCAGTTGCTGACCGTCCAGCTCCAGTGCCGGGAAACCCGCACCACGTGCAGGGTTGCGGCGCATCACCAGTTGCGCATGGACCAGGCTGTGGTCCTCGAACAACTCGAAGGTCAGGTGCGTCTCGTCGATCAGATACTCGGGCGCCTGATAGTCCTTCAGGTAAATCATCTGCGGTTGTTCGGTGCGCATGCTGGAGTCCTTTTACTGATGCACGGCCAGTTGATAGGCCGTGTATTTGCGAATATTGATAACGCCGGTGTCGAAGATCAGGTACTGACCCTTGATCCCCATCAGCGTGCCTTCAACGATCGGATCTTTGTCCAGGTTGAAACTGACGATCTTGCTCGGATACTGCTCCACCGGGTAACGGATCTCAACGGGTTCTGCAGTCGCCAGGGGTTGGACCGCCTGTAACCCGAAACGCTCCTGCAAGGCCTGCATGCCTTCGGCGCAACTCTCGAATAACTGTTCGCGCACCGCCACCAGGTCCACCGGCTCGGCATCGCCCTTGAGCAGTGCGCGCCAGTTGGTACGGTCGCCCACTTGCGAGCGAAACAGGTCCTCGACAAAACCCGATTGCTGACGGGTGGCCACTCGCACAATCGGCAGCGCCTGGCTGGCGCCCTGATCGAGCCAGCGGGTCGGCAACTGGGTGGCACGGGTGATGCCGACCTTGATCCCCGAAGAATTGGCCAGATACACCACGTGGTCGGTCATGCAGAACTGCTCGCCCCACGACGGATCACGGCAGGTGCCTGCATCATAATGGCAACGCTCCGGGCTCATGATGCACATGTCGCACTGCGCCAGCTTGGTCATGCACGGGTAGCAATAGCCCTGGCTGAAGCTCTTCTTGGTTTTGCGCCCGCAGTGAGTGCAGTTGATCTCACCCAGGTATTCCAGACGCAACCGGGTGCCGATCAAAGGATTGACCGGCAGCTCGGTATCGCCCAGACGAAACGCATATTGAACGGTCGGCGTCTCTAAACGTGCCGACATCTTGCTGATTGCACCGCGACCAATTTCAATCAATGGATAGCATCCGACTTGAACAGGATGTTGGGTACGGGTGCCGATTTCGAGCTGCACTCTTGCGGGCCCATGTAGCCGGTGCGCTGCTCTTCGGGCAGGTTGTTGACTTCCCAGGCGATCATCGCCTGCAGCGACAGCTCGCGCTGCTCGGCAGTGAGCTTGTTACCGTCGGCCCATTTACCGATTTCAACGGCCAGTTTCAGGCTCTGATAGATCTCGGGAGTGATGTTTTGAATCATTTCGTTGAAAGAGGACATGGTTCTGTTTCCGCTCTTTGAAAATTAACTTTTAGCCGCAGGGCCAGCTTGCTCGCGAGCAAGCTGGCTCCTACAGGGTTTGAACAGCTTTGCGCCGGGCCCAAAGGCCGCCCAGCAGGCCGGTCAGGCAACCGATCAACAGACCGCCGACATGGGCCGCGTTGGCGATCTGGCCAAAACCTATCATCGACACCAGCCCCGACATGCACAGCGCCAGCCACACCAGCATCATTACCAGCACTCCGCGAGGCAGGTGATACATCGGGTTGGGCGCCATCAACTGGTAAATCCAGACATGCCCCAGCAGGCCGTACAACACCCCCGACAACCCGCCAAACAGGCTCGGGCCGCCAAACAGGTATTGGGCGAAGTTGGAGACCAGGCTGAACAGCAGGCTCAGGCCGATCAGGTTGATGCTGCCCTGGCGCATTTCAATCCGTCGCCCCAGCTCCCAATACCACATGCCGTTCATGGCAATGTGCAGAAAACCGAAGTGGATCAGCATCGGCGTGAACAATCTCCACCACTGCCCCGCTGCCAGGCTATCGGACAAAGGTGTGAACTGGATGTACTGCCCGTGAATGCTGAAATCGACAAACGTCAGCGCGCTCAGGGTCGACAGGTTGTCCCCCAGTTGCGTCACGGCAGCCACTATCACGCATAGCAAGAGAACGATGGCCGTTGCCGGGCTGTCGCGCACCTGCTGGACGAACCCCGGGCGGGCCATGGCCGGCGGACGCTCGACTATGGGCAGTTCATGCTCGGGGTCACCTGCCGGAAAACGCTGATACAGGCTGCGCACATCATCGGCAATGGTTTCGGGGGCCCACAACACCAGTTCCCCCGCCTCCTCACTGACCCTATGCGGCACTTGCATGCGCTTGAGCAAATGCACAAAACCGCTGAGGTCGGTAGACAGCGGCAAACGTAAAACAGCAACAGCACTCATTGAATCGCCTCCGGGCGTTCCACATCTACCCACACGAACTTGTTCGGATCGAGCCGGGTTTCCTGATCAAGGCGATAAGCCACCAGCTTGCCGTATAGCACCGCGCTGTAATCCAGGCAGGCCAGGTTGGGGCGGATCGGCGCCGGATTACCATTGCGCCAGTAATGACCGACAAACAACAGCGGTTCATCGCTGCCGTAACGCAACAACGTATCCTTCTCAATGCTGGACAGCGGCTTTTGCGCCACGCGCTCGGGCAGTGCATCAGGCTGGAACACAATGTCTCCGTAGGTTTTAGGGTCGTCTTCCCAGAACTTGGTGCGAAAGAACGCCCGCGTCAGACCATCGCCGCCAGTCAGCGTCATGCCGTCCGGCAAGCGCATGTCGGTGCCGCGCAACAGCCGGTTGAAACTCAGGTTGGCAAAACTTTCAGGCATGGCTGCGGCCTGCAGGAACTGCTGGTCAATGCAGCCATCGGGAAATTCCCCGCGCAGGGTTGCAATCACCCGGGCATCCCAACAGGCATGCACTACCCGAAAACGACCGGCGTCGACAAACAGCGGCATGTCGTAAAACCACTGCACGAACTCGCGCCACTCGTCTGGATACGGGGCGAATTGTTCGAGGGTTTCGTGAATTAACCGGGCATGGCGCGGGGTATGTTCGCGCACATGCAGCTTGCCACTGCCCGCAGGTGCTGGGGTACACCAGCCCAGCGCGTTGAATTCATGGTTGCCCATCAGGCACAGCGCCTGACCGGTCCTGACCATGTCATGCACAATATGCAGCGACTCGCGAATGCGCGGGCCGCGGTCAATGATGTCACCGAGAAACACCGCCATCCGTTGCGGGTGTCGCCAGATACCGGCGAGTTTGCGATAGCCCAGACGCTCCAGCAGGTGCTCAAGGGTATGAGCACAGCCATGCACGTCACCGATCAAATCGTAACTGCGCGCTGGATCTAGCATCAGTCAGCCCTGCCGCCCAAACGGCTGCCCCAGCCGAGTTTGGTCCTGCACACTTCGTAGTAGTTGTGGTCCAGCGGATGAATCAGGCGCAGTTTCTGCGCTTTTTTACTGACGGTGATGGTGTCACCCGGCGCGCAGGTGAAATGGTTCTGGCCGTCGCAGGACACTTGCGGGTAGATCTGCATGTCCTTGGCCACCACGATTTTCAACTCACTGTTGCCGTCCACCACAATCGGACGGCTGCTGAGGGTATGCGGGTACATCGGAACTATGACGATGGCATCCAGCTTGGGATGCATGATCGGGCCACCGGCCGACATGGCGTAGGCGGTAGAACCGGTGGGAGTTGCCACAATCAGGCCGTCGGCCTTCTGGCTGCAGACGAACTGGCCGTCGATATGCAGTTCGAATTCGATCATGCGCGTTGATTTGCCCGGGTGCAGTACCACGTCGTTCAGGGCATCGCCCTGGCCAATGGCTTCGCCGTGGCGGCGGACTTCAGCTTGCAGCAGAAAACGGTTTTCAACCAGATAGTGGCCATCGAGCACTTCGGCGACCTTGATTTCCAGCTCGTCGGGACGGATGTCGGTCAGGAAGCCCAGGCTGCCACGGTTGATCCCCAGTACCGGGACATTGTGCCGGGCCAGCGCCCGGGCCGCGCCCAGCAAACTGCCATCACCACCGACCACTATCACCATGTCGCACACTTCACCGAGCATTTTGCGCGACGAGGTTTGCAGGCCATGGCCGGGTAAAACCTCACCAATGGTGTCTTCGAGGATCACGTGCATGTGCCGCTCAAGCAGGAATTTTTTCAGTCGGCGAACCGTATCGAGCACCTGTGAACTGCCCAAACGACCAATGATGCCGATATTACGAAATTGCTCCATGAGGCTCCTGCAAGGTTCTAGGCGTGCGAAAACAGCGATTATGGGCGAAACGGGACGATAGACAAAACCCTTTCAGTCAGTGTGCAAACAGCTATGCTCGCACAATGATCCTCTTCCCCGACTTGCTCAACCTGCCCCGCCAATTGCGTCACCCCGAGGTGCGTGATCTGGCGTGGGTGATTCTCGCTCCGCCCATGCTTGAACAGACCCCCTGGCCACAGCGCCACCCCCTGGCCGGCAGCGCCTGGGTCCAGGCCCCCGAGCAGCTGGAACGCTGGCTGCGGGCTCTGGACAGCAACAGCGAGCCCTTGCAGCAATGGCTGGCACTGGCCACCACCCGCCGACTTGGCCGTTATTATGAGCGGCTGTGGCAGTTTGCCGTACAGCACGCGCCGGGAGTCGAACTGATCGCCGCCAACCTGCCGATCCGCCTGGGTGGGCATACCCTGGGCGAGCTGGACATGGTGCTGCGTGATCGCGACGGCGTACATCACCTGGAACTGGCGATCAAGCTCTACCTCGGTCCACAGCAAGGTGATGGCAGTGATCCTGCCCAGTGGCTGGGCCCCGGCAGCAATGACCGGCTGGACCGCAAGCTCAGACATTTCAGCCAGCATCAATTACCCATGTCACAGCGCCCTGAAAGCCGCGAAATTCTCGCCGGGCTGGATGTACAGACCTTCAGCGCCCACATGTGGCTGGGGGGCTACCTGCTGTACCCGTGGCCGGGCCAGTCTCGGCCGCCACTGGGCGCCAACCCGCAGCACTTGCGTGGCAGGTGGCTGCATCAAAGTGACTGGCCTGCGTTTATCGGGCAAAGCGCAGCCGGTTGCTGGCAGCCCTTGCCCCGGCATGCCTGGCTCGCCCCGGCGCACTATGGCCCGGAGGGCATCTGGAGCGGGCAACAGCTGCAGGTCTGGCTCGACGAACTGCACCCCCAAGCCCCGGCCCAGCTGTTGGTACGCCTCACAGAAAGCCCCCAAGGTGACTGGGAAGAAGCTGAGCGGCTGTTTCTGGTGGCCGATCTATGGCCAAATTTGCCGGGAACCCCTGAAAACTGACACATCTCAGGTGCAACCTGACACAACCCGTTTAAAGTGAAGCTACTCCGTCGAACAAGAGCGGAGGTTTTAGACCTGAATCGAGAGGAAACAGCATGTCCTGGAAAAGCACCGCCGATCAATACAGTCGAATGTCCATCGCCCTGCACTGGCTCATGGTGCTGTTGTTTGTACTGATTTATGCGGCCATCGAGTTTCGCGGGATATTCCCGAAGGACAGCGATGGGCGCAATCTGATGAAAGACGCGCACTTCATGCTCGGCCTGACGGTGTTTGTGCTGGTCTGGCTGCGGTTGCTGGCGCGAACCCTGGGCGCGGCACCAAAAATCACCCCGACCCCGCCGGCCTGGCAAACAGCCCTCGCCACCTTGATGCACTGGGCGCTGTACCTGTTCATGATCGCCATGCCGGTGCTGGGCTACCTGATCCTCAGCAACAATGACAAATCGGTGTTTTTCTATGGTTTCGACCTGCCGCCGCTGACCGCCAAGGACGTGGACTTCGCCAAGCAGATCAAAGGCTGGCACGAACTGGGGGGCACCATCGGTTACTGGCTGATAGGTTTGCACGCCGTGGCGGGCCTGGCGCATCACTACCTGATCAAGGACAACACCCTGTTGCGCATGCTGCCCCGCCGCCGATAAACCAGCGGTGAAATGTGAAATGTAGGAGCGAGCTTGCCTCGCGATCTATTCTCGCGATCCATTAATGACGAAGAGCTCGCGAGACAAGCTCGCTCCTACAGCAGGGCCTCAAACCCCCGGCGGCCCTGCAAACCGCCGGTGTGCACAAACACCAGGCGCTGACCGGCGGTAAACCGCCCCGCCTCGACCGCCTGTTTGAGCGCCATTAACGCCTTGCCGGTGTACAAGGGTTCCAGCGGCAAGTCGCTGGCCGCTTCACTGTCGCGAATAAAGTCCAGCAACGCCCCGTCGACTTTGGCAAAACCACCGCGACTGGCATCAATCAGTTCATGATTGCCCGGCCCCCACCCTGCCTCCAGCAAAATCTGCTCCACCTGGGCCGCCACGCCATGGTCATCCGGCACCGCCAGCGCGCCATAAACCCTTCGCTGCGGGTCTTCGCCCAGTATCAGCCCGGCCAGCGTAGTCCCGGTGCCGGCTGCCAGCCACCAGCCGTGGTAATCGTCCCAGCCCAGGGTGCTCAACTGCTCACGTACCTGAACCACCAGCGGCATGCAGCCTGCAGCGCCCACCAGCCCGCCGCCGCCTTCAGGTACGTTATGCAACAGTGGATAGCGCTCCTGCCAGGGCTCCCAGAAACCCGGAGCATGGCGCGCCCGATACCCGGCAAAACCCAGCCAGTGCAACTGCATGCCGAACCGCTCCAGATCGAGGGTGGTCGGGGTTTGCTGTGGGTGCCCGCGCAGCAGGCCCACTGTCGCAAAGCCAAAGCGCTTGCCGGCCGCCGCCAGGGCATGCAAATGGTTGGAGTGGGCGCCGCCCAGACTGATCAGTCCATGGGCCCCGGCAGCGTGCGCCGCCTGCAAATACCCGGTGAGCTTGAACCACTTGTTGCCGCTGATCAGCGGGTCAATCCGGTCCAGGCGCAGCACCGCCACTTCAACCCCGGCCCGCTGCAGCCAGGCAAAGTGCAGCGGCTGCAACGTGGCTCGGGGATGCCAGTCAATCAAGGGCAACATCATGGCGGCTTCCATTAAAAAGGAAGCCAGTTTACCGCACCCGACAACAGGCGCAGCCTGTCGGTTTTCACACGCCAGTCGACCAATAAACCGACTCGATCACCGGCTTCTTGGTAAGGTGTGCGCCGACTTTCGTAGCCAGCTAACGACCTGCTGGCCGCTGCTTTGTGTTTACTGACGTGAGACGCCCCAGAAATGCCCGAGCCGATCCCTCTTAAAGATCACGAAACCGAGAAGCGTCTGGTCAATAAACGCCTGATTGCCTGCGCCCTGCTGGTGCTGACGGTCAGTTGCACCCTGATCGGCCGAATGTACTTTTTGCAAGTCACCGAATTTGACTACAACTCGACGGTGTCCGAGAACAATCGGGTGCATGTGTTGCCGATCCCGCCGGAACGCGGCTTCATTTACGACCGCAACGGCGTGCTGCTGGCCGACAACCAGCCCAGCTTCAACATGACCATCACCCGCGAACGTGCCGGCGATACCGCCAAAGTGCTGGACTCGGTCATGAGCATCCTGCACTTGCCGGAAGAAGACCGCGCCGTCTTCGCCAAATCAATGAAGCAGGCCCGCCACCCGTTTGACCCCTCGACCCTGCTGTATGAGCTGAGCGAAGAGCAGATCGCGCTGCTGGCGGTCAATCAGTTCCGCCTGCCGGGAATCGATGTAGAAGCCCAGTTTGTACGCCACTATCCCCAGGGCGATCATTTCGCCCACTCGGTGGGATACGTTGGCCGCATCAACGAGAAAGAAGCCAAACAGCTGGACCCCACTCAGTACCGGGGCACGCAATCGATCGGTAAAACCGGTATCGAACGCTTCTACGAGCCCGAACTGCACGGCAAGGTCGGC
This sequence comes from Pseudomonas paraversuta, assembly GCF_904067025.1. NCBI lineage: Bacteria > Pseudomonadati > Pseudomonadota > Gammaproteobacteria > Pseudomonadales > Pseudomonadaceae > Pseudomonas > Pseudomonas paraversuta. The sequence continues at coordinate 2,155,062 of NZ_CAJFDA010000001.1, read as the reverse complement.
TTTGAAGAGGTCGAGACCAACGCCCAGGGCCGAGTGATGCGGGTTCTGCGCCACACCGACGCGGTGGCAGGCAAAAACATCGTGTTGAGCCTCGATATCAAACTCCAGGAAGCCGCTGAAGAAGCCCTGGGTGACCGTCGTGGCTCAATCATTGCCCTGGACCCGAAAACCGGCGAAGTGCTGGCGATGGTCAGCAAACCCAGCTTCGATCCGAACCTGTTCGTGACCGGTATCAGCTCCAGAGACTACTCGGCCCTGCGCGATTCCATCGACAAGCCGCTGTTCAACCGGGCCTTGCGTGGCCTGTATGCGCCGGGCTCGACCATCAAGCCTGAAGTGGCGATTGCCGGGCTCGACAGCGGCGTCATCTCGGCCTCGACCCGGGTGTTCGACCCCGGCTATTTCCAGTTGCCCAACGTCGACCACAAGTACCGCAACTGGAACCACAGCGGTGATGGCTGGGTGGACTTGAACGCGGCAATCATGCGCTCCAACGACACCTATTTTTATGACCTGGCATCCAAGCTGGGCATCGACCGCATGCACGACTACATGGCGATGTTCGGGCTGGGACAGAAGGTCTCGCTGGACATGTTTGAAGAGTCCTCGGGCCTGATGCCCTCCCGCGAATGGAAGCGCAGCACCCGTCGCCAGGCATGGTTCCCCGGCGAAACGGTGATTTTGGGGATTGGCCAGGGCTACATGCAGGTCACGCCGTTGCAACTGGCGCAAGCCACTGCACTGATTGCCAACAAGGGCGTGTGGAACCGTCCGCACCTGGCCAAAACCATCGACGGCACGCCGCCGGCTGACGACAACCCGATCGCCAATATCGTGCTGCGCGACCCCAGGGACTGGGAGCAGGTCAACCATGCGATGCAGCTGGTCATGCACGATCCGCGCGGCATTGCCCGGGCAGCTGCCCAGGGTGCGCAGTACCGGATTGCCGGCAAAAGCGGTACTGCACAGGTGGTGGCGATCAAGCAGGGCGAGCGCTACAACCGCTTGAAGACAGCCGAGCGCAACCGCGACAACGCCTTGTTTGTCGGATTCGCCCCGGCCGAAGACCCGCAGATCGTCATCTCGGTAATGATCGAAAACGGCGAAGCCGGTGGCCGTGTGGCAGGGCCGGTGGTGCGCAAGGTGATGGACGCCTGGTTGCTTGATAATCAGGGCGTGCTGAAACCCCAGTATGCCAGCCCGCAGGTCAAGGCCCATCCAAACCCGCATGTGTAATTGATTCATCTGCAGGAGCGAGCTTGCCTCGCGAGCTTTTAAACAGCTCGCTCCTGCAGACAATCATTGGCTTCAGTAGCGGGCGTCCGCCGGTTTGCCGCCCTTTGGCCAGTCCCCGGCCTTGTCGGCAAAGTCCGGACGAGGCTGGTGCGAGAAGTACTCGGCCACGTCCACTGCATCCTGATCCGACAACCCGCCCTGCCCCAACGGGAATTTCTGGTGAAAGCCAATCGGCATATTGCGTTTGACGAATGCCGCCGCGGTATAGGTGCGCGCCATGCCCGCCCCGATATTGAACGACTCATCACCCCACAACGGCGGGAACACAAAGCTGCCATCGGCATGCTTCAAGCCTTGCCCGTTATCACCGTGGCACACCGCACATTGCTGCACATACACCACCTTGCCGTTCTGTGAATCGGGCTTGATGCCCGGGTCCACCTTGCCCACACCACGACCCGCCACTTTATCGCCCGGGGCCGTGTTCATTTTCATCCAGTCGAAATACGCCACCATCGCCTGCATGTCAGCTGATGCCACAGGCAACGGCTGGCCATTCATCGAGCGCCGGAAACAGCCGTTGATCCGTTCCTCCAGCGTCACTTCCTTGCCCGCCCGGGGTGCATAGCCAGGGAAAAACGCCGACACCCCCACAAACGGCGAACCGTCGGCCACGGTGCCCGCGTTAAGGTGGCAACTGGTGCAATTAAGCGCATTCCCGACGTTGTCCGGCAGCAAAGCCTTGGTTTGCAGGTGCAATCGCATGCCGCGCAGCACCTGGTCAGCATTGGATGCGGACAACAGACCGGCCAGGCGCGGCGTCTCAAACGCCGTAGCGTCGATGGTTTGCGGGTTGAGCTGTTTACGCATTGCCGCCACTTGCGCAGTGCTGATCGCTGACGCCTGGTTGCCCCAGCTGCTACGGACAAAACTGAGGATCTCGGCAACTTCCCCGTCACTCAACCGGGCAAAGCCGGGCATTCTGTAGACCCGCGGATGAGCCTCGGTCTGCGGGGTTGCCCAGCCCGTAAGGGTGATATGCAGCAAAGAGGCCGGGTTGGCAGCAATGATGCCCGGGTTGCCATTCAATGGCGGGAACATACCTTTGACTCCGCCACCGTCCGGGCGATGGCAATCGGCACAGAACTGGGTGTAGCCCAGACCGCCACGACTGCTGAACAGGGAGTCCGGGGCAATGGCTGGCTCACTGGCAACCATCGGCATTGGCAAGTCGTCCTTGCCCGCCGGCAACGACTTCAGATAGCTGGCGATCGCCGTCAGGTCCCCATCGGTGAAATGCTGGGTACTGTGATGAATCACCTCGGCCATGTTGCCCGAGACCGTGGCAAAGCGGTTTTGCCCGGTTTTAAGCAACTGCACCGTGTCTTCGACGGTCCACAGGTTGCGCAGGCCAATTGCCCGCCAGTCTTCCACGGTTTCCCCGGCCAGATAGTATTTACCGCTACTGCCCGCATCGCTCATGGCCTTTTCCTGAAAGGCTATCCCGCGGGGTGTGTGACACGACCCGCAATGCCCCAGGCCCTGTACCAGATAAGCACCGCGGTTCAGCTGCTCGCTGCGGCCCGGCTCGGGAACGAACCGCTGGTCATCGACAAACAGCAGATTCCACAGCGCCAGCCCCCAGCGCTGGTTAAACGGAAATCCCATGTCGGCTTCCAGGTTTGCCTGCCTGACCGGAGTCACACCCTGCATCAGATAAACGTACAGGGCGCGCATGTCCTCTTCACTCATCTTCGCGTAGGAAGGATACGGCATGGCCGGGTATAGATTCTGGCCGGTACGCGTAATGCCTTTACGCATTACCAGGTCAAACTCATCCAGGCTGTACTGACCAATCCCGGTATCGCGCTCAGGGGTGATGTTGCTGGAGTAAATCGTACCCATGGGTGTTTTCAGTTCCAGCCCGCCCGCCATCACCGCCCCGCCTTTGGCGGTATGACAGGCAATGCAGTCGCCGAGCCGGGCCACATACAGGCCGCGTTCGATCAAGGCATTCTGATGCAGCGGATCGGCGTCAGCGGCCGTTATCGACTCGCTGGCCTGGGCCTGAACCGTGCAAAACAGCGTCAGGCCCGCGAGCACCAGACGTGGAAGGGTAAAAAGCATGGGCTATTCCTTTAAAGCAACGGCCTGGGGTGATCCCCTCGGCCATGCTGTTTTTGTTATTGACTCCTCACAATCTGTTGTAGCCGGTTTTAAACAGACAGTGCTTGACCCGGGTCAGGCATGGGCCACGTTGCCCCTTGCAGCAACGCTCTAAGCTAGTTCCAAAACGGTATTTTCCCCTTTTATTTAAAGCACTTAGATTCAGCCCACCGGACCACCGGCCCTTTGCTTGAACCTCTCTTTCAGTCCATTACAACAAGGTCCGGTCCATGTCCCTGCGCACCCTTCTCGTTGCCCTTTCACTGGCAGGCCTGAGCCTTGGCGCCCAGGCCGCCGACCTGACCATCGGCTACATCACCGGTATCGATCCGACCAAACTGGCCCAGGCGGAAGGCAGCTACGACAAAGCCATTGGCCAGAAAATCGACTGGCGACGCTTCGACTCGGGCCCTTCGGTGGTCGCCGCGCTGGCCTCGGGCGACCTGCAGATCGGTAATCTGGGCTCAAGCCCGCTGGCAGCCGCCGCCTCGCGCAACGTACCGCTGGTGACCTTTATCGTCACCGCCCGGATCAAAGGCTCAGAAGCCCTGGTGGTACGTGATGGCAGCGGGATCAAGGAGCCCAGGGACCTGATCGGCAAAACCATTGCCACCCCCTTTGTCTCAACCTCCCACTACAGCCTGCTGGGGGCGCTGAAACACTGGGGGCTCACGCCGCAACAGGTGAAAGTGGTCAACCTCAGTCCGGCACAAATTACCGCAGCCTGGAAACGTGGCGATATCGACGGCGCCTTCACCTGGTCACCTGCACTGGGGGAAATCCGCAAAACCGGAACCATACTGACCGACGCGGGCCAGGTCAGCGAATGGGGCGCGCCAACCTTTGAAGTATGGGTAGCACGCAAGGACTTTGCCGAAAAACACCCGGAAATCGTCGCTGAATTCGCCAAAGTCAGCCTGGATGCCATTGCCGATTACAACGCCCATCAGGCCGCCTGGACGGCAGATTCGCAGCAGGTGCAGAAAATTGCCAAACTCACCGGGGCCAATGCAGCCGATATTCCGCAACTGCTGCAGGGCGCGCACTTCCCTTCGACTGCCGAGCAGAAATCCCCGCAACTGCTGGGCGGCGGCACCGCCAAAGACATCGCCCGGACGGCCCTGTTCCTCAAGGAGCAAAGCAAGATTGAAAGCGTTCTGCCGGACTATTCAGGCTATGTCAGCGATAAATATCTGCCTCAATAGCAAGCAGTGACTCACTGGCATAACAAATGCTTCCTTAGCCTCCAAGAGTACGGGTCATTGCAGGGGCTCAATGCGCTTGCCCTGAGCTAGACACGTCCCGGATCATAAGGAGGAATCTGAAGATGGCAACACCAGTAACAGCGTCACCGAGCAATCAGCCCACAGTGAAAACCGTGGGCTTTTTGGTGATACCAAACTTCACCACCATCGGTTTTGCCTCGGCCATCGAGACCCTGCGCATGGCCAATATGGCAGCCCGGCGCGAGCTGTTTCGCAGCGTGATCATTGCCCCCAACATGGACCCGGTCATTGCCAGCAACGGTATGCGCATCCTCCCCGACCATGCCGTTGGCGATGCACCAAAGCTGGATATTCTGCTGGTGGTGGGCTCCAACCCCATCGTCTCCCACCTCAGCAGCCGGCCCGTACTCAACTGGCTGCGCAAACTGGCCCATGAACAGGTGGCGCTGGGGGGCATTTGCACCGGCAGTTACTGGCTGGCCCGCGCGGGTCTGCTCAAGGGGTATCGCTGCACCATCCACTGGGAAGACATCGAAACCCTCAAGGACCACTTTCCGGGGATCATCATTTCCAACCAGCTGTTCGAACTGGATCGTGATCGCTACACCTGCTCCGGCGGCGTGGCGTCCATGGACATGACCCTGCAGCTGATTGCCCGCGAACCGGGTGGCCGGGAGATTGCGGCCCATGCCGCCGAACTGCTGCTGTGTGATCGCGCCCGCGGAGCCCAGGAGCAGCAGCGTGTACCGCTGCGGCAAAAGCTCGGCACCTCGCAGCCCAAGCTCAGCCAGGTGGTGGCCATCATGGAAGCCAATCTCGAAGAGCCGGTGAGCCTTGAAGACCTGGCGCGCTTGAACGAAGTCTCGGTGCGCCAGCTGGAGCGCCTGTTTCACAAGCATCTGCAGCGCACCCCGAGCCAGTACTACCTCGAACTGCGTCTGGCCCGCGCCCGCAGCCTGTTGCTGCGCAGTGAATCCCAGGTCAGGGATATTGCCCTGGCTTGCGGCTTTGTCTCGGCGGCGCATTTTTCCAAGTGCTACAGCCGCCTGTTCGGGGTATCACCCATTGGCGAACGCAAGCAGGTGGCGGTGCATTAAAACGAAAACGAGCTTGCGGGCCATGGCCGCAAGCTCGCTGTTACAGCGCGCAGATGTCAGTCCGGCAGCGCCTTGTGCGCAGTCTCCCGGCTGGCCAGCATCGCCACCAGCGCCACCCCGGCCGCCGCCAGCAAGTACCAGGCCGGTGCCATCTTGTTGCCGGTCAGCTGAATCAGCCAGGTGGCAATGAACGGGGCAGTACCGCCGAACAAGGCATTGGCCAGGTTAAAACTGAAAGCAAAACCGCTGAACCGTACCCGGGTCGGGAAGATCTCGGCCAGGAAGCACGGCAAGGTACCGTCGTTCATTGCCAGGATGGCGCCAAAGGCAATCTGGATCATCAGAATTACCACCAGCGACGGGTTACCGAGCATGCCGAACAGCGGAAAGGTCAGCAGCAAAAACAGCACCGATGCGCTCACCAGCATGGTCTTGCGGCCAAAGCGGTCAGACAGCTTGCCCATCAAAAAAATCAGACCGATATAGGTCGCCAGTGACACAGTGGACGCGATAAATGAATCGCTCTCATCCATGCCCATTTCCGTCGACAAGTAGGTGGGCATGTAACTGAGCAACAGATAAAAGGCCACGGCATTGAGACAGGTCACGCCGATTCCGATCATCACTGCCCGGCGGTGCACCGTCAGCAATTCACGAATCGGTGCATGGGTCGCGCACTCCTTGGCCTCCAGGCGTTGTTCCATCTCCAGGAATTTGGGCGAATCCTGCAAGCTCATGCGGATATAGCGCCCCACCAGACCAAAGGGTGCCGCCAGTAAAAACGGCAGGCGCCAGCCCCAGTCATGCAGGTTCTCGACGCTCATCAGGCTGTGCATGGCGGCAACGAACACTGCGCCAAACAGCAACCCGGCAGCCGTGCTCGCCGGTACGATGCTGGTATAAAACCCGCGCTTGCCGTCGGGGGCATATTCCGCCAGAAACGCCGAAGCCCCGGCATATTCACCGGAGGCCGAAAAACCCTGGACCAGACGAATCAACAGCAACAACGCCGGGGCCCACAGACCGATATGGTTGTAGCCCGGCAGCAGGCCGATGCAAAAGGTCGAGACGGTCATGATCAGGATCGACCACGACAAAGCGCTGCGACGCCCGTATTTGTCGCCGAAATGCCCCCAGACCAGGCCACCGACCGGCCGCACCAGAAACGACAGGGCGAACACCGCGAAAGTTGCCAGCAGGCCGGTTGCCGAATCGGTCTGGGGGAAGAACGTCAGCGCGATCACGGTCGCAAGATAGCCATAGGCGGCGTAGTCAAACCACTCCACAAAGTTGCCCATGAAGCTGGCTACGGCGGCGCGGCGCAGGGCCTTGCGCTCGCTCAGACGCTCAGTGTGTTGTGCTGCCGTCAGGGTAAGAGTTGCGCTCGGAGTACTCACAGGACACCTCCGAAGGCACAGGTGCAGGGATGAAAAACAGACAGCAAAGCCGGGACATGGGACATGACAAATACCCTCATTGTGTAGTTCTTGGCAGGGGTAATGGGTCAGAAAACGCTGCGTGTCTGGGTACGCATGCGTGGGTTCGTAGCAAAGGAGTCAGCGACTACACGTGGGGCAATCTGTAGTCGCTGGCGAAGGCTGCGAGCGGCTATTTCTTGATGATGTTGTGCTCCGGGCCATAGGGGAAACGGGTGATGTTTTCCCCGCCGTGTTCATTGACGATCAAGATATCGTGCTCACGATATCCACCCGCCCCCGGCCGCCCCTGGGGGATCATGATCATCGGTTCGATGGAAATCACCATGCCCGGTTCCAGCACGGTGTCGATGTCTTCACGCAACTCCAGCCCGGCTTCGCGGCCATAGTAGTGACTCAAGGTGCCAAATGAATGGCCATAACCAAAGGTCCGGTACTGCAGCAAGTCGTGCTCCAGGAAAATCTCGTTGAGTTGCAGGGCAATCTCGGAGCAGCGCATGCCCGGCTTGATCAGCTTTAACCCGGCCTCGTGCACCTTGACGTTGACCTCCCACAAGCGCAGGTGCTCGTCGGAGCAGTGATCCAGAAACAGCGTACGTTCAAGCGCCGTGTAATAACCGGCAATCATCGGGAAGCAATTGAGGCTCAGAATGTCGCCCTTGTTCACTTTGCGCGTGGTCACCGGGTTGTGTGCGCCGTCGGTATTGATCCCCGACTGGAACCAGGTCCAGGTGTCCATCAGCTCGGAGTCCGGAAAGGTGCGGGCAATTTCGCGCACCATCGCCCGGGTTGCATGCAGGGCCACTTCGTATTCCGGCACCTGGTCGCCCAAGGCTTCAATGACAGCAGCGCCGCCGATGTCTGCAATTCGCGCACCATGACGAATAATCGCGTGTTCCTCTGCTGACTTGATCATGCGCATACGCATGCACGGCGCGGCAATATCCACCAGTTCGGCCTGGGGGTAACGGCTGGCGAGCTTGTCGCGGTTGAGCAGGTTCAGATGGTCGAACTCGATGCCGATGCGCCCTGCTTTTGGTAGCGCTTGCTGGATCGCAACAAAGTAGTTATCGCGCTGCCAGTCGGTATACACAATATTGTCGGTACCCATGGTCCGGCGCCATGGCTGGCCACCGTCGATATTGGCACTGATGGTGACTGCACTGTCCTGGGTCACGACCAGCGCGTAATGCCTGCCGAACGAGCAGTACAGGAAATCACTGTAATAGTTGATGTTGTGATAAGAGGTAAACACCGCCGCATCAATATTGTTCTGTGCCATGTAGGCGCGCAGCCTGGACTGGCGATTGGCATATTCCCGGGCCGAGAAGGTTGGAGTGACTTTCTCACCGTTCTTGATCTCGATGGTTTTCGGCATTTGCATGTCAGTTACCCTGTTCTGTGATCGATCTTCGGAAGCCGCCGGCAGGCGGGTCGTTGAGGATCATTCGAACAGATAAAAAGCTGACTTTTTTGTGTGAATCCGACCTGTAGTTGGTCATACCCGCTGCCGGATCAGCGCTCCCTGCCTGTTGCCTATGGAAGGGATGTAGTCGCTGACCAGGGACGAGGCTGCGATGGGCTGCGCAGCAGGCTCTGATGGCTCTTATGGGTTAGCCCGGCAGTTGCCATTCGATGTTTTCCTGGTTGACGGTAATTCTGTCGGCAAGCAAAAAGCGCGGCTCGCGGTGCTGCACCTTCAGGGTGGGCATGCTCTGGCTCTGCTCGAAACGGTGGATCACGCCTTTGCTCAAACTCGTGCCAGCATGGCGACTCAGGCGGACAGCAGCAGGTAAGCCCCCTCCTGAAACAGCGGCATAAACCGCCTCTATGTGCTGCAAAATATTGCCAGCCCGCAACAAACTCCGGCATCCCTCCCAAGGATGATGTTAAAAAGCCAACCGGCGCAGCAGCCTCGCAAGGATTGCTGCAATAAGTGCGTGCAACTCCCCTCACCCGTGGACCCCACAGTGTTTGAAATCACCAGCTATCTCGGGCTGTTTCTGGCCGCCTTCGGTGCCGCGTCATTGCTGCCGATGCAATCTGAAGCCGTACTGGTGGCCATGCTGCTTTCCGGAAAATACCTGGCAAGCACCCTGCTGCTCGTTGCTACTTTGGGCAATGTACTGGGCTCGGTCCTGAACTGGCTGCTGGGGCGTTCGGTCGAGCGCTTGCGGCATAAACCCTGGTTCCCGGTCAGTGAGCAAAAGCTCGACAAGGCCCGGCAGTTCTATCTGCGCTACGGCCGCTGGTCATTGCTGCTGAGCTGGGTGCCGATCATCGGCGATCCACTGACCATGATCGCCGGCGTGATGGGCGAACCGCTGTGGCGCTTTGTGCTGATTGTCACATTGGCCAAAGGCGCACGTTATCTGGCACTGGCTGCGCTGACTCTGGGGTGGACCTAAACATCCCATAGGTAAAAATCCAATTGCCTACACAAGCTTCACGCAATTCCTAAAATCTCAGAGACACGCCCTACAGCCAACTTGAACACCGCCTTGCACACTTGCGTGACCAAAAATCCCTGACGTTCAATTGCGTCAGAACGACCGCAGCGCAAGGAAACGCGGATGTCACGTTCACTGCCCCGACATCGCTTCAACCTGTTATCCGCAGGCATCGGCGATGATCTTCAAGCCCCTCCTTTCAACAGTGCGCCCTGCGCGTTCGACCGGGAGCCGGCCGGTTGGCCCTCGGTATCGATGGCTACCGGCGAAGTCCTGCTGCGGCTCAGCGATGGTGTGCTCGACGGCCCGCTGGCCTTTGAGTGGACACGCCGGTATTGCAGTGGCGCCGTGGAAACCGCCAGTGAACTGGGATTTGGCTGGACCCACGCCCTGTGCCATCGCCTGCACTGCGACGGGCAAAGCCTGCTATGGACCGATCCTGAGAACCGTGAGACGCGTTTTCCCCGGCCTGTCGGGCAACGCCCGGACATCAGCGCCTGCGTGACCGGCCCGGCCATTTACCGCGGCGACAGCGACGGCGAACTGATCCTCGCCCCGGCCGCCAGGCCCCGGCATTTCTATCACTTTCAAGACCTCGAACTGTCAGGCATCAGCGATGCCTACGGCAATCGTCTGAGCATTACCTGGCACACCGCAAACCTTCGGCGCATCGACAACGGCGCAGGACGCGCCTTGTTGCTGCGCCATGCACATGGCCGGCTCTGCGCGGTGGACTATCAGCAATATGATGACAGTGGTGAACCCGGCGACACCCTGACCGGACACAATGCCGGCTGCCGCCCCGAGCGCTGGAGCACCCTGTTCACCCTCATGACTTATCAGTACAACGACAGCGGTCAACTGATCAGCGCCAGTAATGCCCTGCAAGAAACCGAGCACTATCGCTACGACGCCCGGCACGTGATCCAGGAGCGGCAACTGGCTGGTGGCGCAGTGTTGTTCTGGGAGTGGCAACACTGTGGCAAACACTCGCGCTGCATCCGCCACAGCACCAATTTCGGACAGATGCAGATCCACTACGAACGGGATGGCCAGGGCGCTGTGACAGCCAAAAGCCAGGACGGCAGCCAACAAACCTGGGTGTACGACAACAACGGACACCTCGTCAGTCAAACCGGCCCGGACGGTGCCCAACATCAGAAATCCTACGATGAGCAAGGCCGTTTGATTGCCGAAATTGACCCTCTGGGCGCCGTCATCCAATACCGTTACAACCCGGCCGGGCAGCTCTCGGCACTGATCCCGCCCCACGACGAACCTACGTTTTACAGTTACTGCAACGGCTACCTGCACTCAGTCCGGCAGGGACCGGCCTGCTGGAGATACGAGCGCAACGCCCAGGGTGATATCACCCGCCAAACCGACCCCGACGGCTGCGTCACCACCTGCAGCTACACCCCCAAGGGGCAAATCAGCAGCATTGTGCAAGCGGACGGCAGCGCTCACCGGCTCATCTGGAACGCCCTCGGCCAGTTGCTGGAGCACTCCCTGCCCGATGGCTCGCAACAGCGTTACAGCTATGATCTGCGGGGTCGAAAAACAGCCCGCCAGAATGCTCGCGGCGTCATCACCCGCTACCACTGGGACGCCGTGGGGCGCATGAGTCAGATCATCCAGCCCGACGGCAAAACCCGCGCCTGGAGCTATAACGCCTACGGCAAAGTGACCGCCGTGCGCGACGAGCGAGGGCACATTACCCGCTACGAATACCTCGACAACCTGCCCCTGCCCCGCCGCCGTATCAACCCCGACGCCAGCCAGGTCAATTACCGCTATGACAATGGCCGCCTGTTGCTCACCGGCATCGAAAACCAGCGCAACGAACACTACCAGCTCGACTATTACCCCAACGGCCTGCTCCGTCTGGAAATCGGCTTTGACGGCGGTACGACTGGCTATAAATACGATCTCAACGGCCAGTTGCTGGAAATAACCCAGTACCCGACACCCGATTACCCTGACCAGCCACGGCTGATCACTGCTTATCAGCGTGACAGCGCCGGGCGCCTGCTTCTGAAAACCCTGCCCGACGGCAGCCAGATCCGCTACAGCTACGACAGCCTGGGCCGCCTCACCCGGGTCCATGACGGCGACCGGCCCCTGATTTTCCAGTACGACCTGCAGGACCGCCTGATCACCGAACATCAGGGCCAGGCCACCCTGCGCTATCAATATGACGCTCAGGGCCGGCTCAGGGCCTGCCAGCTACCGGACGGCAACCGGCTGACCTACTACTATCGGCAAGGGGCCGGCCTGACAGCCATCGACCTCAACGGTGAATGCCTTACCAGCCACTGCTTCGACGACGGCCGCGAAACTGACCGTCAGCAGGGCGACTTGCTCAGCCACTACCAATACGACCGACAAGGACGAATGCAAGAGCATGTCGTCACCCCGATCAGCCACCACCATGGCTTCGCCGCCCAGGCGCTTTACCGGCGCACTTACCAGTACGACCCCGGCGGCAATCTGCGGCTGCTCAGCGACAGCCGCAAAGGCCAGCACAGTTTTGCCTACGACCCGCTGAACCGGCTGATCGCAATAAGGGGTCATGCTGAAGAGTATTTCGATCACGACCCGGCGGGTAACCTGCTACGCCAGAGCGCCAGTGGCAGAGGGCGCAGCAGCCTGGCCAACGTCAAGGCAAACCGCCTCCTGATACAGGGCGACTGCCATTTCGTGTACGACGCCTACGGCAACCTGATCCAGGAACGACGCGGCGCGGGCCAGCGCCTGGTGCGCCAATACCGCTACGACTGCCAGCACCGCCTGAGCGCCCTCACCCTGCCTGACGGCAATGAAATCAAATACCGTTATGATCCCTTCGGCCGCCGCATCGCCAAGCAGCTCAAGCACCAGAGCACAGAATTTATCTGGCAAGGGCAGCGCCTGATCGCCGAATGCACCCGGGTCTCAGACACCGCAGAAAGCTCCCGCTACCGCAGCTACCTCTACGAGCCAGGCACCGGCAAACCGCTGGCCATGCTCCAGGGCAAAGGCCCCCGCGGCGAAATTTTTTACTACCAGCTCGACCCGCTGGGTATGCCCCTGGAGCTCACCGGCCGCAAGGCTGATATCGTCTGGTCGGCGCACTACCGTGCCTACGGCAAGGTGCAGCAACTCGACATCGCCGACATCAGCAATCCCCTGCGTGTTCAGGGCCAGTATCACGACGAGGAAAGCGGCCTGCATTACCACCGCCATCGCTACTACAACCCCCATACGGGGCGCTACCTGACCCCCGACCCGGACAAACTGGCCGGGGGGCTCAACAGTTACCGCTATAAGCCCGACCCGAGACAAGACTGCAGCAGGGCAGATTCCCCGTGGGAACCGGGCCGCGCCAAGGCATCAACCGCGAGCATCAGCGACCCTGCGCTGCCTGTGGCGGGCACCGGGCCCGGGCAAAACCCCTAGCCGATGCCATCAAGGCCGCTGCGCCCCCGCCACCGCGACATGAATCATGTACAGCGAGGTATTGGCGGTGATGAACAACTGGTTACGCCGTGGCCCGCCGAAGGTCAGGTTGGCCACGGTTTCCGGCAGCAGGATTTTGCCCAGCATCACCCCGTTGGCATCAAAGCATTGCACGCCATCCCCGGCGCTGGTCCAGATGTTGCCCTGCACATCAACCCGCAAGCCGTCCGGGATGCCCGGTTCAATATGGGTCAGCACCCTTGATTCACCCAGGCGGCAGTTGTCGATGACGGTCATGGCGCGGATGTGGTGGGCCGCATCCGGGTCGTGGGAGCGGGCGGAGTCGGCGATGTAAAGGGTCTTGCCGTCCGGGGCAAAGGCCAGGCCGTTGGGTTGTTCAAAATCATCGGCAACACAGGTGATATGCAGCGTATCGGGGTCGATGCGAAACACGTTGCGCCCGCTCTGCTCGGGCTCGGCCTGGTAGCCCTCATAATCGCTGAGGATGCCGTAGGTGGGATCGGTGAACCAGATACTGCCATCGCGGTGCACCACTACGTCGTTGGGCGAGTTCAGGCGTTTGCCTTCAAACTGATCGGCCAGGGTGGTGATGCTGCCATCTGCTTCGGTGCGGGTGACGCTGCGCGTGCCGTGTTGGCAAGTGACAAGTCGCCCCTGCAGGTCGCGGGTGTTGCCATTGGCGAAATTGGACGCCGGACGAAATACCGAAACCCCCTGCTCCGGAGTCCAGCGCAGGATGCGCTGGTTGGGAATATCACTCCACAACAGGTAGCCGCCGTCGTTGAACCACACCGGGCCTTCTGCCCAGCGGCACTTGTCGTACAGACGCTCCAGCTGGGTATTGGGCAGGGTCAGGCGACGAAAACGCTGGTCGTGAAACTGGTAAATATCATCGTTCATGGTTCTGTCCTTTAAAGGCTGCGCAGCGTCTTGCGCCCGCTGACGGCGGCAATCACCGCGATTATGATGACGCCGGTGAGAATCAGCCGCACACCGGCGCTGGCGCCAAAGGTGTTGAGCATGCTCACCAGCAAGTAAAGAAACAGTGCCGCCCCCCACAGCCCCGGCACATTGGAAAACCCGCCCGCCACCGAAGTGCCGCCAATCACCACCACCGCAATCGATGCCAGCAGGTATTCCTCGCCCATGCTCAGGGACGCGCCGCCGGAAAACCCGGCCAGCAGTACCCCGCAGACACTGGCAAACACCGCACTCAACACATAGGTGGCCCAGCGCACCCGCTCCACCCGCACTCCGGCAAGCTCGGCAGCACGCATATTCTGGCCGATGGCCAGGGTCCAGCGCCCATAGCGGGTGCGCGTCAACAGGTAGCCGGCCAGAACCGTAAACAAGGCAACGGCCAGCGCCAGGTAAGGAATGCCCAGCCACCTGCCGGTAGAGAACTGATAGAACAGCTCCGGCGGCGCGATTCGCACGCTGCGGCCGTAGGCAATGGCCATGGACTGCAACAGAAAGCTCGCCGACAAGGTGGCGATAATCGGCGGGATGCGCAGCAGACGGATCAGCCCATAGTTGGCACACCCCACCAGCACACCAATCCCCAGCACCCCGGCCAGCCCCAAAGCGATCAGGCTGTTCTGGCTGTCCATCAACTTCATGCCGACCGCTGCGCTGAGGGCGATATTGGCCGGAATCGACAGATCGATATTGCCGGGGCCGGTGGTGATGACGAACATCTGCCCCACGCCGACGATGACAAAAAATGCCGAGAACGACAGCGCACTGGACGTCAGTGCAGCGGCACCCTCACCGCCGGTAAACCCCAGGGTCGCCAGCCACACCAGCAACGCCGCCAGAAACGACCACAACCAGGGTTTGCTGCGAATACGGTTCAGAGCAATGGGCAGATTCATACCGGACGTACCTCCAGACGATTGACGGCAGTACGCAGGGCCAGCACCAGGATCAAGATCGCGCCCTGGGCACCGATCTGCCAGTCGGGGGAAATGCGGATAAACGACAGTAGCGAGCCGGCCAGCACCAGGGTCAAAGCCCCCAGCACCGCACCGATGGGGGACACCCGGCCGCCGGTAAACTCACCACCGCCCAGAATCACTCCGGCGATCGACAGCAAGGTGTAACGCAGCGCCATATTGGCGTCGGCCGAGGTGGTCAGGCCCACCAGAAACAATCCGGACAGCACTCCGAAGCCACCCGCCAGGGCATACAGCGTGACCTTGATCCGCAACAGCGACCAGCCGGCCTTGGCCATCGCCAGCGGGTTCCCGCCAGCGCCACGCAAGACCACACCAAACCTGGAGCGCATCAAAAACAGATGCACCGCCACGGCCAGTACCACGCACACCACAATGGCAAACGGCAGCACCGGGGTCTTGATTTTGACCAGCGCCTGCAACCATTGCGGCGCACTGCCGCCGGGGGCGGGCAGCAACAGCACGGCGCCGCCGACCCAGATGAACGACATGCCCAGGGTCACCACAATCGCCGGTAACCGGCGACTGTGAATCAGCGCCCCGAGCAACGCGTAAACACCGATGCAGCCCAACAGCACCAGGCATCCCAGCAGCGGATGATCGTTGAGCAAGGTAGCTGCCACACAGGCCACAAAGCTGATAAAGCTGCCCAGCGATAGATCAAGGTCGTTGACCGTGATGATCAGCATCTGCGCAATGGTGGCCAAAGCGATGGGCACCGCCAGGTTGAGCATCAGATTCATGCCCATGTAGCTCATGGCCCGCGGCTGCATGATAAAAATCGTCGCCAGCAGCACCACCAGGGAAATCCCAGGCAAAGCGTTACGCAACCAGCGGGCGCGGTTCACCCCCCCGGCTGCGCGGTCCACGGTGTTGGCCGCGGGCAGTTTTTTTAATGTCATGGGTTGAGGCGCGTTCATGCCACCTCCTCCTGAAAGGAACTGCGCAGGATTTGCGCTTCACTCAGTTCATTGCGCGGCAGATCCGCCACCGCCTGGCCGTTGCGGAACACGTAGATGTGATCGCAGTGATTGAGCTCTTCAAGCTCGGTGGAGTACCAGATAAAAGTCCGGCCGCGGGCCGCCTCTTCCTTGATGATGGCGTAGACCTCGCGCTTGGTGCCGACATCGACCCCGCGCATGGGGTCATCCATCAGAATCAGCTCGCTGTCACTGGCCAGGGCCCGGGCAAACAGGGCCTTTTGCTGGTTACCGCCGGAGAGCGACAGAATCGGATTATTCATGTCCGGGGTGCGGATGTTCATCCGCTGCTGCCACTTGGCCGCCATGGCTTGCTCTGCCTGCGGATCAATCAACAGGCCGTGCCTGAGTGCCGCCAGGGAGCTGATGCTGATGTTCTCGGCAATCGACCACAGGCTGAACACCCCGTCGGTCTGCCGGTCGCCAGCGACCATGGCTACTCGCTTCCCGCTGGCAATCCGTTCGCGCAGCAACTGCACCAGCAACTGGCTCTGGCCCTGCCCGGCCAGCCCCGCCAAACCGACGATTTCACCCGGCCAGGCGGCCACTGCCTGCCCGTTCTGCTGGCGTGCCGGCAACTGTTCGACCACCGGTGGCTGCCCGTCGCGTCTGGACACAAACACCCGGTCCTGATCCTGGGGCTTGCTCACCGTGCCCATGCACTCCACCAGCGAAGCATGGGTAAAAGCACTGGCACCCCGTACCTCCACCACACAGCCATCGCTCATCACCGCAATCCGGTCACAGGTGGCGAGCATCTCCCCCAGAATGTGGCTGATCAGCACCACGCAGCCGCCGCTTTCGACATAGCGCCGCACATGGTGCAGCAATTGCCCGGCGACCCGGGCGTCCAGCGACGAGGTGGGTTCATCGAGAATCACCAGCGCCAGATGCTCATCCACACAGGTAAAAGCACGGGCGATTTCCACCATCTGCCGTTGGGCGATCGGCAAGTCCGCCACCACCTCCCCGGGGCTGATCCTGTGGTCCGGGAAGATGCTGTCCAGGGTTGCCACAATCAATGCGCCGGCCTTGCGCCGCCAGCCAAAACCGCGCAGGCCGGGGCATGTCAGCCGGGTATTCTCGGCAACGGTCAGGTTGGGGCACAGCGACAGTTCCTGAAACACGCAGCGAATCCCGTGTTGCCGGGCCACCTGTACCGAGTAGCCGTTGCGCACATCGGCACCGCCCATCAGCACCGTGCCGCTGTCGGCACTCAGGGTCCCCGCCAGAATATGCATCAGGGTCGACTTGCCCGCGCCGTTGTGACCGATCAGCCCCAGACACTCACCGGGACGAAACGTCAGATCTACGTCATTAAGTGCGCGCACGGCGCCAAAACGCTTGCCGACCCCCTTGAGGTCAACCAGCGCTGCTTGAGTAACTGTCATTGCGCTCTCCTTCCCCGGCCAGGCTTATTGAGGTGCAGGGCTCTTCAGTTGGGCAACGTCGTCGACGCTGTACACCTGACTCACGATCCCGCCCTTCTCCAGGCCTTTGAGCGAGCTTTCGAGGGTGTCCTGGGTGACGCTGATCGCGGGCGACAGCAGGTCATGGGGCAACTGTTTGCCATCGAGCAACTGCTGGGCAACCCAGAACGACAGGCTGGAGATGCTCGGCGCGCTGGAGATCGAGAACGACTGGTAGCCGTTGGCGTCTTTCTGTTTTTTCCACCACGCCAGTTCTTCTTCGCGGTTACCGAAAATGATCACCGGCAATGGCCGGCCCGCTGCGGTAAAGGCCTGGGCCACCCCGAAGCCGTCATCGCCCTGGGTCACCACCGCATCGATTTTCGGCAAGCTGGGCAAGATCCCCGCCACGGCTTTTTGCGCCGCGGTCTGCGACCAGTTGCCGTTGACCGAGCCTACGACCTTTAACTGCGGATGCTTGCTCGCGCCGGCGACGACCCCGGAGTGGATCATCCCGTCCACCGAGACCCCGGCCAGGCCGCGCACTTCCAGCACATTAGCCCCGTCCGGGAAGCGCTTGGCCAGATAGTCCATGCCATCCAGACCGCTTTGCTTGAAGTCCATGGAAATTCTGTAGGCACAGGGTTCAGTGACGATGCCGTCGAAAGACACCACGACAATTCCCGCATCGCAGGCCTGCTTGACTGCGCCGTTCAGTGCGGTGGGCGAAGCCGCATTGATCACGATGGCGTTGTAGCCCTGCAGGATCAGGTTCTGGATCTGCGCCGCCTGTTCAGTGGCCTGGTTCTCCGCTGTGGTGAACGAGTCCGCCCCGGCAATGACCCCGTCCTTGACCGCCTGCTCAGTGGTCTGTTGCCAACTGTTGAGCATGCTCTGGCGCCAGGAGTTGCCGGCATAGTTATTGGACAGCGCGATGGTTTTGTCGGCCGTGTCGGCCTGGGCGTGCATGAAGGGGGTAATCAGCAATGCAGTGGACAGCAAGGCGCAACGCAGCGTGTGACGTTCCATGACATGACCCTTATTATTTTTGTGGGCTAATTGACACCCTCAGTCTGATCGGGCCACGGGGCTCTGTCTGGGGCGTTGATGCACACTTGATACCCTTTGCGCGCAAATAACCTGCGGGATCCCGCAAAAGAAACGCGCAAATATGCAGGGTTTTTGCCCCTGGCCGCTGAGCGCTTTGGGTCATACTCGGATATCGGGCCGCCAGCGGGTGCGCCTCTGACGGATTGCAGGCCATGACCCAAAGAGTCCCCATCGCGGCAGAAAACGTGTTGCATCATTTTCTCGGGATTTCCCGCGCACTGGCCGGGCGCCTAGACTTTCAGTCGATGATCGATGCGGTATCCGAAGAGATCCGTTTTATCCTGCCCCACGATCATCTTGACGTCAGCCTGCTGCTGGATGACGACAGTCACCTGTCGGCATATGAAACGGGTCTGCACACCTCCTGGAGCGATTTTGCCTTTCATCCGCTGGCCATTACCCGAAGTCCGATTCGCGCGCTGTTGCTGGGGATGGAGCCCTATATCCTCAGCGACGATGCGATGAACGACCAGCGCTTCCAGTTCCCCGGCGCCCTCAATCACCCGATTTTCGATGCCAATTTACGCAGCCGCCTGCACGTCCCGCTGCGCGCCCGGGGTGAAGTGATCGGCGCCCTGAGTTGCTCCACCCACGCCGCCAACTTCTATACCCTGGATGATGTACGCCACACCCAGCATGTGGCTGATCTGCTGGCGTCCTATCTGTATGCCCTGCGCCAGACCGAACAGGCCAAACATATGGCAATCGCCGAGGCGCAGATCCGTGCCCGCGAAGAAGGCCTGCGCCTGGGGGCACTGCGCCTGACCGAAGAGCTGGAAAACGAGCGACAGCGCATAGGCATGGACCTGCACGACCAGACACTGGCCGATATGACCCGTCTGCACCGGCGTATCGCCCGCCTGCAACTGCTGGACCATATCCCGGCAGCAGAACTGGCCCCGGTCGGCCAGGCCCTGCAAGAAAGCATGCAGGAATTGAGACTGATCATTGATGCGGTCAAACCCACCGTGTTGCAGCTGTTCGGGTTTGTCGAGGGGCTGGAGGACCTGCTGCTGCGCAGCGTGCGCAACAGTGGTCTGGAGATTGTCACCCGCCTGCGGGACAACACCGGCGGGCGGGCCAACGACCTGGCCGAACCCCAGCAGATCGCGCTGTTCCGCATCATTCAGGAAGCGGTCAATAATGCGATAAAGCACGCGGCACCCAATGTGATAATTGTCGAGATCACCGTCTCTGGCAGCCACTTGCAACTGACCATTGTCGACGACGGCCCCGGGCTGGACAGCCTCAATCGACTGGAAACCGGCGGTATCAAAAACATGCGCATACGCGCACAGCTGCTTGGCGCGCAGGTGCAGATCGAGAAAGGTCCCGACAACAAAGGCACCTGCGTCCAGGTCAGCCTGCCATTGCCGGACCTGGCCCAATAGGTAGAGAGAACACCATGCAAATCCTGTTGATCGAAGACGACCCGGTGCACCGTGCCTTTTTCAGGGAGGTGATCGAGGGGGCGCTGCCAGAATGCGAGCGCCTGCATGAAGCCGAGGATGGCCTGGTGGGCGAGCGGCTGGCCCATGAATTTGCCATCACCTCGGTGGTCATGGATCTGCAGATGCCAAAACGCACCGGGGTCGAAGCTGCACGGGCGATCTGGCGCGAGCGTCCCCACACCTCAATCATGTTCTGGTCCAACTACGCCGACGAAGCCTATGTGCGGGGTATCTCACGCATCGTTCCCGAGGGTGCGGCGTATGGTTATATCCTCAAGACAGCCTCCGAGGATCGCCTGCGGCTGGCACTGCGCAGCCTGTTTATCGAGCAGCAGTGCGTGATCGATCGTGAAGTGCGCGGAGTGCAGCAAAAGAGCCAGAATCACCTGCTTGGTCTGACCGATACCGAATACGAAGTATTGCAGGATATCGCCCTGGGCCTGACAGACCGGATCATCGCCCAACGTCGCAACCTGTCGTTGCGCAGCGTGCAAAACCGCCTGCAACAACTGTATGAAAAGCTCGGCGTGCGCCAGCCCGGCACCGACAGTGACAGCAGCCCGGCCTTTAACCTGCGTTCGAGGGCGGTCAACGTGGCACTGTTGCGCAAACTGCTCAACCGCACAGCCCTGGAACAGGCCGAACTTGAATTGCAGGAATGGCTCAAAGACCCGCGCTTCAACCCCCTGCGGCATTGAAACAGGCCAGGATCAAGCCACAGAAATGCCTCCAGCGAACACCAACCTGTAGGGGCGAGCTTTTGATCTTGAAAAGCTCGCGAGACAAGCTCGCTCCTACAGAGGGAGGTGCTCAGCCTGACGCGGCCACACAAAATCCTGCACCGCACGGCCCTGAAACAGGTCTGCATCAAATTACAGAAATTCCTCCTGCGACCCCCAACCTCGCTCCTGCAGAAGGCAAGGGCAATCAAGGATTTCACCTTTTTTTCACATGCAGCTGCTATCCTGCGCGCCTCTTTGGGGAGTAGCTGGCCGTCACGCTTGTGGCGGCGCTCTGGTCAACATTCTCGGCAACCTGCCGTGGCCATGGCATCCGTCTGGATTTGCGAGACCAACGACATACCTGTGCTGAAGTCGGGCGCACAGTGTTATGCCGTTGTCTTGAGCCCGACTGGATAATAAACATGAACCCGATTGCCCTGATTCTCCTCGCTTTCGCCATGTCGACAGATGCCTTCGCGGCAGCCATCGGCAAAGGCTCCAGTCTGCACAAACCGCGTTTCACAGAAGCCCTGCGCACCGGCCTTATCTTCGGCGTGATTGAAGCCATCACCCCCGTAATCGGCTGGGCCATCGGCAACGCCGCCAGCAGCTATGTCACCCAATGGGATCACTGGATCGCCTTCACCCTGTTGCTGGGTCTGGGTCTGTACATGATCTACAACGGGGTCAAGCCCGATGAGGAAGAAGCCGAAGAGAAACCGTCGCAGCACTCATTCTGGATTCTGGTGATCACCGCCATCGCCACCAGCATTGACGCGCTGGCGGTCGGGGTTGGCCTGGCATTTGTCGACGTGAATATCTGGATGGCCGCCGCGGCCATTGGTCTGGCCACCATGACCATGGTGATCATCGGCACCATGTTGGGGCGAGCACTCGGCAGTCTGGTGGGCAAGCGTGCGGAAATCGTCGGCGGCGTGGTGCTGATTATCGTGGGTGCAACGATCCTCTATGAACACCTGAGCGCCGTTTAAATCCTCACCGGTATCTGACGCAGGGGCTGCGTCAGATACCGGCATTGCTCAGCCCGGCGTGACCGAGCGGCTGATCCGATACAGTGACCAGCTGTACAACGCCAGCGCCAGGCCTGCCAGCGCACCGCCCACCAGGCCGATCCAGGCAAAGCCCAGATGGCCACCGACATAACTACCCAGCAGCGCACCGCCACCGATACCGATGTTGTAAATTCCCGAAAACATCGCCATCGCCACGTCTGTCGCATCTGGCGCCAGGGTCAGCACCTTGGACTGCAACGCCAGGCCGAAGCCCATGATCGCCATGCCCCAGAAAATGCTCAGCACTCCCAGGGACTCAATCCAGCCGCTGGCAGGCAGCAGCAGCAACAGGCAAAGCGTCAGCAAAGCCACAGCACCGAGCAAGAATCGCTGCGGGTTGTGCTTGTGGAACCAGCTGAAACACAGGGAGCCAATGATCCCTGCGCCACCGAACAGCAACAGGACCAACGTCACCATACTGCCACTCATGCCCGCTACGCCCTGAACAAAGGGTTCGATGTAGCTATAGGCCGTGAACTGCGCAGTCACTACCACTGCCGTCAGCACATAGATCGCCACCAGCGCCGGACGCTTGAACAGAATCGGCAGGCTTCTGAGCGAGCCCGAGTTCTGGCTTGGCAGCAGGGGCAATGTGCGGGTCAACCACAACACCAGCAACCCGGCCAGCCCGGCAATCACGATAAACGTGGTGCGCCAGCCCATGGCCTCACCCAGTAAACGACCGAGGGGCACACCCAGCACCATTGCCAGCGAGGTACCGGTGGCCAGCAAACCCAGGGCCTGAACCTGCTTGCCCTCGGGTGCCAGACGCACGGCCAGGGAGGCGGTAATTGACCAGAACAGGGCGTGAGACAACGCTACCCCTATTCGGCTGAGTAATAAAATGCCGAAGTTGGTGGCCAGGCTCGACAGCACATGACTGAGGATAAACAGCCCGAACAGCACCAGCAGCAACTTGCGGCGTTCCACGTTGCGGGTCAGCAGCATGATCGGCAGCGAAGCCAGGGACACCACCCAGGCATAAATGGTGAGCATCAGCCCGACGCTGGCGGTGGTCATGTCGAAGCTGGCGCCAATTGCGCTCAGCAGCCCGACCGGGACAAATTCGGTGGTATTGAACACGAACGCGGCCAGAGCCAGTGCGATGACCGGTTGCCAGTTTGCGCGGGATGCAGAAGTGGGGTTGCTCATTTAAGGGGTGAACTACTCGCTAGCGATGGTATGACAGGTTCAGGATCCGGTCTTGCTGATGCTCCTTGTTGTATGCACAACAGGTGCCATCTGAAAGCGTCGGGGCTGAACCAACGGGGCGGCATTCTATAGACTTCTGTGATGCCGGTTGGAGCACATTGAAATACCCCCCCGGGACATTTGGCCGCACCCCCAGGGGTGCGGCCACGTTCAAGATCAAGGTTAGGTGCTGGGGCCAGTTTTTGCTTTTTGCTTTTAAAGCAGATGCCTCTGCCGCCACTCGATAGTCGGTGCAACGCAGACGCCCATCACAGGAGGCCGAACGCAGGTGCTGTTGTGGGGGTGGCGAGGCAGGACGCCGAGCCAGCCGTGCCGGGCCATGGATGGCCCGTCACGGCGTGCCCCCACAACAGCGCCGGAGTGAGGGCACCGGGCGAGCCTGGGCGAGCTCGGCCGTATGGTAGGGCGCAGACTTTTTGGTTCCTTTTGGGGCGTTTGCCAAAAGGGACTCGCTGTAAGAGCGAAACCGATATTTCAGTTAAACCCCTGTAACGGATATGTACGCGGTACTGCAGTTAAAACTGAGCGTACATATCCGTTCTATGTATCACGGCTTTTTACGGGTTTCGCCCTTACGGCGAGTCCCTTTTGTCAAACAGCCACAAAAGGAGCCAAAAAGGCCTTGCCCCAGCGTACGGCCTTCGCTGCGCTCAGGTTCCCTCGCTCCGGTCCCGCTCCGTGGCCACGCCGTGACGGGCCATCCATGGCCCAACACGGCTCTCCCGGCATCCATGCCGGGAGGACCACTACACAGAACCTCCTCTCGGCCTCCCGAAGGGGCCAGTAGATCAAGATCAAAAACAAATCAAAAGCAGATCAAAAGCAGATCAAAAGCAGATCAAAAGCAGATCAAAAGCAGATCAAAAACGACCTTGTAGTCGCTGTTTTGCTTTTTGCTTTTAAAAACAAGGCCCCTGCCGCCACTGGATAGTCGGAACGACGCGCATGCCCATCACAGAAGGCCGAACGCAGGTGCTGTTTTGGGGGTGGCGAGGCAGGACGCCGAGCCAGCCGTGCCGGGCCATGGATGGCCCGTCACGGCGTGCCCCCACAACAGCGCCGGAGTGAGGGCACCGGGCGAGCCTAGGCGAGCTCGGCCGTATGGTAGGGCGCAGACCTTTTGGTTCCTTTTGGGGCGTTTGCCAAAAGGGACTCGCCGTAAGGGCGAAATCTATATTTCAGTTAAACGCCTGTAATGGATATGTACCCGGTAGATCTATAGATCCCACCGCGTACATATCCGTTTGATGTATCACGGCTCTCTACGAGTTTCCCTGCGCTCAGGCTCCCTCACTCCGGCTGCACCTTCGGTGCACGCAATACGATCTCGGTGATTTCCGATGGCCGCCCCAGTCGAACCGGGAAACCATTCCACAAACCCGTGCCGTTACTCACATACAACTGCATGCCGGCCACTGCATACAGCCCCGAGACGAAGCCTTCGTTAGCCCACTTAGCAATCAGATGCGGACCCAGTATTTGCCCGCCATGGGTGTGCCCCGACAGTTGCAGGTCAACGCCCTGCCCCGCGTTGAGCAGTGCACCGCCCGGGCGATGGCTGAGCAATATGACCGGATCACCCGCCGGAGCGCCTTTGAGGGCCTTGATGATGTCCGGCTCCGGCAACTTGAACGGTTGCGCCGCTTTGTCGGTGACCCCGGCCAGTACCAGATCGCGCCCGTTATGGGTGATCAGCACATGCTCGTTGAGCAGCATATGCAAACCAAGATGCTCAAAGGCCGGCAGCCAGTGCACGTAGTCGACGTAGTACTCGTGGTTACCCGGGATGGCAAACACACCATAACGTGCCCGCAGATCCTTGAGCGGCTGTACGTCATCGACCCTGGCCCGGGGCGAACCGTCCACCAGGTCGCCGGTGATCAGGATCAGGTCCGGTTTCAGTGCATTGGTTTTGTCCACCACGGCCTGGAGCCAAGGAGCCTGCAACAACCGGCTGGCATGCAGGTCGGTGAGCTGCACAATGCGCAACCCGTCGAGCTCTGCAGGCAGACGTGGCAAAACGATCTCCATGGTTTTGACGTCCGGCACACGAATCGCCTGCCACACACCCACAGCCGACAGGCCCGTGCTGATCAGGCCAAGGGCAATCCCCAGGCGACTGCCGCCCAGCAAGACCCGCCCGGTTCTACCCCGCAGGGCCCAGACCACAATGCCGAGCAGATCCCGGATCAACAGCAGCAGCGCCAGCAGTATCAGGCTGGCAAATGCCCACCCCAACACCACAAGCACCTGACCCGGCACCTCGGGGGACGCCATGCTGCCAAAGAAGGTACGGGTGACAAGGTGGTGCTCGGCGATCAACAGCAGCAGAACACCCAGCCCGATCTTGCCCGCCCGGCCCACGGAGAGCGGCCGGACAAAGCGCCAGATCACATAAAGAGCAATGCTCGCGGTGATGAGATGAAACATGTTTCCCCCTGCCATAAGCCTGTACGTCTGACTCACGCACTCTGGCGCAGGAGAGACCGATTTGCACGCGAGCCTGACAACCCGGTCGCAGCAGTGCAAACGGCAATGCTTACAGAATGTATCCAAGGCCTGAATATCGCCCAATGGATCCATTAAAGCTCAATACTTCAATTAACCGTTCGATAATCGGCTATTAACGCCAAACAACATTGACCACACAGGCACAGCTGATTACTAATGGATCCATAAAATCAATAACACCTGATTTGGAGATTGGTCATGTACCCAAAAAACACCTGGTACGTCGCGTGCACCCCAGATGAAATTGCCGACAAACCCCTGGGTCGGCAGATTTGCGGTGAAAAAATCGTCTTCTATCGCGCCCAGGAAAACCGGGTCGCCGCGGTCGAGGACTTTTGCCCCCATCGCGGCGCTCCGCTGTCTTTGGGCTATGTCGATAACGGCAATCTGGTATGTGGCTATCACGGCCTGGTCATGGGCTGCGACGGCAAGACCGTGGAGATGCCAGGGCAGCGGGTTCGCGGTTTTCCGTGCAACAAAACCTACGCCGTGGTTGAGCGCTATGGCTTTATCTGGGTCTGGCCCGGCGACCAGGACCTGGCCGACCCCGCACTGATCCATCATCTGGAATGGGCGGTTAGCGATGAATGGGCCTACGGCGGCGGGCTGTTTCATATCAATTGCGATTATCGCCTGATGATCGACAACCTGATGGACCTGACTCACGAGACCTACGTCCACGCTTCCAGCATCGGCCAGAAAGAAATCGACGAAGTTGCCCCAACCACCACCGTCGAAGGCCACGAGGTGGTCACTGCGCGGCACATGGAAAACATCATGCCCCCGCCCTTCTGGCGCATGGCATTGCGCGGTAATAACCTGGCCGACGACGTGCTGGTGGATCGCTGGCAGATCTGCCGCTTTTCACCGCCCAGCCATGTCTTGATTGAAGTGGGCGTGGCCCATGCGGGCAAAGGCGGCTATCACGCAGCCCCCGAGTTCAAGGCGTCGAGCATCGTGGTCGACTTCATCACCCCCGAAACCGAAACCTCGATCTGGTACTTCTGGGGCATGGCGCGCAATTTCAACCCCCAGGACCAGGCCCTCACCGATACGATCCGCGAAGGTCAGGGGCAGATCTTCAGCGAAGACCTGGAGATGCTCGAGCGCCAGCAACAAAACCTGCTGGACCATCCACACCGCGCCCTGCTCAAACTCAATATCGACTCGGGCGGTGTGCAGTCACGCCGGGTACTGGAGCGCATCATCGCCAGCGAACGCTCCCCCGAACCGCAACTGATCGCCAGCGCACAGTAACAACCCGCGCACGGCAGCCGCTGCCGTGCCAGCCTCCCCCATAAGAACAAGGAACCGGCATGATTGATGTGGTGGTGATTTCACGCAAAAACGAAGCGCAGGACATCTGCAGCTATGAGTTGGCCAGTATCGATGACTGCGCCCTGCCCGGGTTCAGCGCCGGCGCACATATTGATGTGCATCTGCCCGGCGGGCTGATCCGTCAGTACTCCCTGTGCAACCATCCCGACGAGCGCCATCGCTATGTGATCGGCGTGCTCAAGGACCCGGCTTCACGGGGCGGCTCGCAAAGCCTGCACGAACAGATCAAGCCCGGCGACCGCCTGCGCATCAGCGAGCCGCGCAATTTGTTCGCACTGACCCACGATGCCCGCCGCAGCCTGCTGTTCGCCGGCGGGATCGGGATTACCCCGATTCTGTGCATGGCCGAGCGCCTGGCCCATAGCGGTGCAGATTTCGAACTGCATTACTGCGCACGCTCCAGTGCTCGCGCCGCCTTTGTTGAGCGCCTGCGCAATTCGCCTTTCGCTGACCGGGTGTTTCTGCACTTCGACGAACAGCCCGAAACCGCCCTGAACGCCGCCCGGGTACTGACCGACCCACAACTCGACACCCACCTCTATGTATGCGGCCCGGGAGGCTTCATGCAGCACATTCTGGACAGCGCCCGGGCCCAGGGCTGGGAGGAAGCGGCGCTACACCGCGAGTACTTCGCTGCAGCACCGATGGACAGCAGCAACGACGGCAGTTTTTCCGTCAAGCTGGGCAGCAGCGGCCAGGTATTCGAGATTCCAGCCGACAAAACCGTGGTCCAGGTTCTGGAAAGCCATGGCATCGACATCCCCATGTCTTGCGAACAGGGTGTCTGCGGAACCTGCCTGACCCGTGTACTTGAAGGTGTACCGGATCACCGCGACATGTTCCTCACCGAGCAGGAGCAAGCCTGCAACGATCAGTTCACACCCTGCTGCTCACGCTCGAAATCGCCGCTGCTGGTGCTGGATATCTGAACTCAGTCCGGGCGGTGAATCACTTTCATCCGCTCACTGGCCACCGCCGAGCCAAATATTTCGGCATAACGCAAAGTTGCGTTGGCGTGCTCGCGCATGATGGCTTCGGCGCGGGCACCCTGGCCACTGACCAGGGCATCGAACACCGAGTGGTGCTGCATGTGCGCGTAGTTGAAACGCCGGTACTCGCGCACCATGTCCTTGCGATCGACCGCCAGCGCGGTCACCGAAGCAAATGGCAAGTGATCATTGCGCGCCAGCGCATCGGCAATCGCCGGGTTATGGCTACCCTCGATGATCACCTGATGAAAACGCATGTTCAGATCGTGATAGATCTCAAGATCGTCCTCGGTCACAAAGCCCTTGTCGAACAGCTCATCGCCTTGCATCAGGCACAGCTCGAGGACTTTGCGCCCTTCGGCCGACAACCCGCGCTCGGCAGTCTGACGGGCCGCCAACCCTTCCAGCACACCGCGCACCTCTACCGCGCCGGCAATATCATCGGCACTCACCGAGCGCACCTGAAAGCCGCGACCGCCAAAACGCACCAGCAAGCCTTCCTGCTCCAGGGTGCGAAACGCCATGCGCACCGGCATCCGGGACACACCGAACAATTCAGCGGTAGGGATTTCCATCAGGCGCTCGCCCGCGGCAAGCTCGCCTGAGGCAATCATTTTGCGCAGTGCGATCAGCACTAATTGACCGGGCTTGCTCATCCAGACAACTTCCAGAAAACAGGGGCGGCCATAGTAACAGGCACATCCAAAAACCCGTAGGAGCGAGCTTTGCGTGATCAAGAGCTCGCGAGCAAGCTCGCTCCTACGGGCCTGTCGAGGCTATATCGACAATGGATAACTCACGATCACCCGGGTCTGGTCAAAGTCGCTGTTGAAGCTGCGCCGGTTGGTGGCATTGTTGATGCGCAGGCCGAGGTTTTTCAGGGTACCGCTCTGAAAGGTGTAACTGACCTCGGTATCACGTTCCCACTCCTTGCCGTTGGTGCCTTGCTTGGTGGTGGCGTTGTCACCATGTCCATAACGAACCATGGCCAGCAACCCCGGCACTCCCAGTGCGGCAAAGTTGTAGTCATAGCGCGCCTGCCAGGAACGTTCGTCGGCATTACTGAAGTTACCGTTGAACATATCGTTGCCCAGGGTACGGCCACTGCTGCCGTACACCGACATCCAGCCGGTGTCGCCACTCACCCGCTGCAAGCCCAGATACAAGGTATGGCCGCCGGTTGCTGCCGAAAACAGGCCATAGGCCGTGTGGCTGCTGACCTTACCGATGCGGGCGCTGCCATCATCCTTGTCAATGAAGTAACCAAGATTGGCCCCCAGCACCCAGTCGCCGACCGGTTGCTTGTGCAGCAGATTGAAATAGCTTTGCTGGTAGATATCTTCCAGCTGCGAATGCCACAGCCCCACCTGGGTGCGCTGCTGATTGAAACGGTACTCGGCACCCGCGTAATTGAAGCGGTCGGAGGTTACCCCCGGCGCAGCCCAGGCCGAAAGATCCTGCATATCCGAAGAGTTGCGCAAGCTGACAGATCGGTACTGACCCGCCTGCAACCCCAGCCCTTCGATCTCTTTGGAGACCAGCATGGCACCGCGGAAAGTCTGCGGCAGCAGGCGGCCATCGTCGTAGCGCAACAGCGGAACATCCGGCAGCAGCTCACCGAGCTTCAACTCCGTAGCGGAAAAGCGCGCTTTCGCCGCAACCCCGGCACGGCCGAAATTGTCAGCGGCGCGACCGTCATCGTGTACCGGCAGCAATTCCGAACCGCTGGCCAGCCGGCTGCTGTCCAGCTTGACCCCGAACATGGCTATCCCCTCCAGACCAAAGCCCACCGGCCCCGGGGTGTAGCCCGAGTTGAACTTGAGAATAAAACCCTGCGCCCACTCATCCACCTTGCTTTTAGTGGCGCCCGGATCACGGAAGTCACGGTTGAAATAGTAATTGCGCAGCAGCAAGTCGGTGCTCGACCCTTCAAAGAAACCCTCTTGCTGCGCCAGTGCCGAGGCGCAAAAGCTCAACGAGAGCAAGCCAGTCATCATCTTCATTATTATTGTTCTCCGATTATCGGGCGCAGCCGCTCCCCGCAGCTGATACAGCCCGCCCGTTTTAATTGTTATTTGAATCTGCAGGAACGAGCTTGCCTCGCGATCTTTTCAATCGCACAGGGCTCGCGAGACAAGCCCGCTCCTACAGGCGGAACATGATCAGGCCGACGCCAGCACCGGCTGTGCCTGCGCGGACGATGGCTTGAGCAGCAACAGACAGCCCGCCGCGACCACAAATACGATGGCAAACACTCCATACAAGTGCAGCGGCTGCCAGCCGGCATCCAGCAAAAACCCGGCAGCGATTGGCGACACAATGGCGCCGATACGACCGATCCCGATGCCCCAGCCCACCCCCGTCGCCCGTACGGAGGCGTCATACACCACCGGCGACAGTGCATACAGGCCAGCCACACAGCCGTTGGAAAACATCCCGATCAGCAAGCCCAACCCCAGGGCAGCCATCACCGAAGACGCCGAGCCGACAAACAGCACCAGCAAACCGGCGGTAATCAGCATGAACAGCGACAGTACACGGGCCAGCGGCCAGCGCGATGACAAGCCGCCAATCAATGCCGCACCGAAGATGCCGCCAACACTCAGCAGTACGCCCCCGGTAATCCCCTGTTGCGCGGAAAGCCCGGCCGACACCAGCAACTTGGGGGTCCAGCTCATCACAAAGTAGAAACCGAACATCACCAGGAAGAACAACAGCCAGATCACCAGCGTGGTGCGACGCATTGCAGGTGCCAGCAGTGCACCCAGGGCATTGCGGTTGCCGGACGGGCTTGCGACCAGCGGTGGCATTTGACTCAGGGGCGGCTGCCCCAGACGCCGGGCCAGACGGTTGATCCGTTGCAAGGCGGTTGCCGGACGACGCGCCAGCAGAAAATCCAGCGACTCGGGCAGCCACAACAGCACCAGCGGAATCACCGCAAAGGTGACCAGCCCGCCGAATACAAACACCGAGCGCCAGCCCCAATGGGTCAGTAACCAGACTGCCAGCAAGCCACCCAGCGTTGCCCCAAGGGCATACCCGGTGGACTGCAGGCTGACCGCCAGGCCGCGCCAGCGCTTGCTCGCATATTCACTGGCAATCACGTTGCTGCTCGCCAGAATCCCGCCAATCCCGAGCCCGGTGAGACCGCGCAACAAAGCCAGTTGCAGCGGACTCTGACTCATGGCTGAAAGCAGCATGCCGCTGCCCGAGATCACCAGGCACAACAGGATCAAAGGTCGACGACCGATGCGGTCAGCCCAGGGCGCGATAAACAAGGAACCTGCGGCCATACCGAACAAACCGGCACTGAGCAGCAAGCCGATCTGCGCACCGTTGAGTGCCCACTCGGCCGATACCGAAGCCGCTGTGAACGCCATCACCAGCACGTCGAACCCGTCAATCATGTTCAACACAATGCAAATACCGATCGCGAGCAACTGAAAGCGACTCATCGGGCCGTTATCCACGGCGGTTTTCAACTCCATGGACATGGCTGTGCCTCCGTGTCGCCAAAGACCGGAACCACGCAAAAAACGGTAGTGCACACAGACGTAAAGTCAGCAGAACTCAGGCAGTTCTGCGCCCTGGATAAGCCATTCATGACGAGACCCTTTTTTTGTAGTTTTGATGGGTGACGTTCAGGAGGGGCCCTGCAATCACCTGGCGCTAGTCAACCCGTTAATGGATCCACAGGCAATATGAGGGGACAGTGCAAGGACCGGATATCCTTAAGGGGAGTGGCCTTAATGCGATACATGAATCGATTTTTTATTTGTTAATCAATAGGTTGAATAAATACAAAGTCTTCACTATTAGCGTGCGATTATCGACCAATCTCCTTGCGCCCCGGGGCCGAGGGCGATATTTCCAGGTATTCGGCTATCGGTCCCGAGCCATTGGATCCACTAAACCTCAATCACGGGTTCCATCGCAGCCGCAAAAGACGCTCTCAGGGTTGAAGAAACACGCTTTGTTTAATGCTTCGCGATGTCAGGATCCAAAGGTTTGCAACACGACCTGGTGCTGTTGCCTGCTATTAAGCTTCGACGCTCACGTACAACAAAAACCGAACCCCCGAGGAACCCCCTGAATGCCATCCACTGCATCTGCCGCTGCAACGCCAACCCGGGGTGTGTTCGGTCTTTTCTGCCTGGGCAGTTACCTGTTATCGGTGTCTTACGGCACCACCTTCTTGCTGGCCATGGTGCTCAGCGCGCACGGGGGCAGCGAGTCCGACGCCGGCACGATCATTTCGGTGGCCATGCTCAGCACCTTTGCTGCGGTGATTTTTTCCGGGCACCTGACTGATTTGTTCGGCGCGCCCAAAGCCATTGCCGCCGGCGCACTACTGCTGGCCGCAGCGTGCCTGGGCTTCGCCACGGTCCCGACATTTGGCGCTGCGGTGCTGGTATCCGGTTTGCTGCTGGGCTTTGGCTGGGGGGTGTTTTACACCCTGGGCCCGATCATCGTGGCCATGATGATTGAACCCGCGCGCCGGGTTAAATACTTCGCCCTGCTGTCAGGCAGCATGATGAGCGGGATCGGTAGCGGTCCACTGGTCGGACGCGCTGGCGAGGCAATGGGCTATCCGGTGGAATCGGCGTTTGTGGTGGCTACCGTCGCCAGCCTTCTGGGCGGCCTGGTATTTGTGTTGCTCGGCCCGAACATAAAACACCAGAGCGCCACTGTCGGCCCCGTCAGTGTATGCAAAATCACCCTGCCGGCCGCGCGTCTGGTACTGCGTTCAAAGGCTGTATGGGCGATTGTCATGGTCGGCCTGGGCGGTGCGATCTTCGGCGGGCTCTCGAGTTTTCAAACCTCTTACGCCAGTCTCATGCAGCTGGACTATTCGCTGTTTTTCCTGGGATTCATGGGCGCGGCCATTTCCTGCCGGCTGTTGATCGCAGGCTTTATCGTCAGGCGCGACCCCTACGTGATGGCCTGCATCCTCACGGCCATGATCGTAGCCTCGGTGTTGATGTTCATGTTCTGCGTCAATTCGGCCAGCACTTATTTGTTGGCCGCGATGACCCTGGGTGTGGGTTACGGCCTGACCTACTCGGTGATCAATGGCCAGGCTGCCAATGAAGCGCCCCCCGGGCACACGGCGCAGTCACTGGTGCTGTTCAGCCTGGCTTATTTTGTCGGAGTGTTCGGGTTTCCATGGCTGGCCGGGCACGTGATCGTCAACTACGGCATCCCTGCCCTGCTGTCGATCATTCTGCTGATCGCCCTGTGCAACTGGTCGATTACCCTGGGCCGGTTGCTGTGGCGGCGCCTGTCTCGGAACGCTTGTGGCAGTCCTGCCAAACCTCGCGCATCAACGCCTTGAGCATCAGGGCTTCGTCCCAGCGATCACTGATGTCACGCCCGTCTGCACCGGTGATGGCATAGGGCGGCGGGCCCAGTTCACAGGTGAAGGACAGGCTTGGGGGCGTGTCCGGGCGGGCCAGCCAGTCCTCTATCCCGTATTGCCACCAGCCCACAAAGCGCTGCAACCAGGGCTGATGCCGGGCAAAGCTGATGGGCACCTGCACCTGTTCGCTACAGGCGACACGGCCGTGAAAGCCCCAACTGTTTCGCAAAATGGTGTGGATCATGGCGTCGTCCTCGGCGCTGGCCTGCAGCGGCAACTCACGGCCGACCACGTAGTGGGACAAGTCAGCCAGCAACTTGAGGTCGGGCATCTCGGCCAGCAGATCCAGGGTAAAAAACAGGTCATTGGTCAGTCGATAGCGATGGGTTTCCAGCAGCACCGCAAAGTCCACCTGTTCGGCCAGCCGCTGCCAGCCTTCGGCCAGTTTCACCGCCTGAGACAGGCTGCGCGGCCGCACATCAGCCTGTAGCGTCAGGTGATGGCAGCCGTATTGGGTGGCCACGTCCAGTGCGGCCGCCAGATCATCCACCGATTGTGGAAACACCTGACCTTCGATCTGCAGCCCCCGGGCACTGGCGGCGCGGTGCAGGCGTGCAGCAGGCTGGGGCAGCCAAAAGTGATCGGTGACCCCGTCAAACCCGGCGGCCGCTATTTTATCCAGCTGGGCTTCCAGGGGCTGGTCGCATTGGCCGTTGTGATCCTGCATGGCCCAGAGTGACTGAAACACCAGAAATTCACGCATATCAGTTCCTCAACAGTTGTTTGAGCGACACGCCGGCATCCATCAGTGCAGGCACCTGAAGCGGTGTACCGCAGGCGATCAGGCGTTCGCAGAGCTTGATATCCCTGGCAATGCTGTTGCCCATGCCCCAGCCGCAAGCACCCAGCAAACGCTGCCCGGCATCGAGGTAGAACAGTACAAAGCCACCGTCTGCCGTGGCCCGGCTGGCGGAGGGCTCAGCGCTGCTGATCTGCCCCGTGGTTTGTAAACCCCAGTCATAGTGGTCGGACCAGAACCCCGGAATGCTGTTGAAGGGCAGCCCGGCGCCCAACAGATTGAGGGCGGCGTGATGGCCCTGGTGCTCGGCATTACGCCAGGTTTCCTGACGCTGGAACTCACCGCCGGGGTGCAGGCGAAATTCACATACATCACCCGCAGCAAAAATATCCGCCGCGCTGCTCTGCAATTGCCCATCGACCCGAATGCCCTGCCCCACATCGAGCCCGGCGGTCCTGGCCAGCTCGACATTAGGTTGCATGCCGATCCCCACTACCAGCAGATCACAGGGCAGGCACTGGCCGTCCACCAGTTGTACCGCCTCGGCCCGCTCGCCGCCCAGCACCGCTTCAATGGCCACGTTCAAGCGCACATCAACACCCCGGGCCCGATGCAAATCCAGCAACACCCCGGACAAGCGCTCGGGCAACACCCGCCCGGCCAGACGCGGCCCGGCTTCAAGCAAGGTCACACTGCAGCCCAGGGACCGCGCCGTCGCGGCCACTTCCAGGCCGATAAAGCCGCCGCCTACAACCACCAGCCGCGAGCCGGGGCGCAATCCGTTGCGCAGGGTCAGAGCTTCATCATGGGTGCGCAAATACAGCACATTGGCCATATGCTCCGGCACGTTGGGCAAGCGCCGTGCCCGTCCACCCGTTGCCAGCAACAACCGCCCGTAGGCCAGCCAGCTGCCATCGGCCAGTTGCAACCCATGCTGCGCCGGTGCCAGCGACAGCACCGGACCGGCCGTCCAGTGTTCAATGTCCAGCTCACCCAGCCGGGTGCTGTCGCACAGGCTGCAACCCGCCAGGTCGGTGGTGCCCTGCAGCAACCCCTTGGACAGTGGTGGCCGTTCATAAGGTGCATGGGCTTCGTCACCGATCAGGATCAAACGCCCGCTGTATCCCTCGCTGCGCAAGGTCAGGGCCGCACGCCCGCCGGCATGGCCGGCGCCGATAATCACCAGTGGAGCATTGACTGTATTCATGGTCTGGCTCCCCGCTCTCAAGTCGGTACGCCAAGATACAAACGTCCGGCCTCGACCCGTACCGGATAGGTCTTGAGGTTGACGCACACCGGAGCCCCAAGCGCCTTGCCCGAACGGTAATCAAAACGCCCGTTATGTTTGGGGCACTCGATGACGTGGTCCATCACCAGCCCGTCTGCCAGGTGGATGGACTCATGGGTACACAGCCCGGCAGTGGCGAAAAACTCGCTATCGGCCGACCGGTACACGGCATAAGTGTGCTGGCCGTGGTCAAAACGCATTACATCTTCTTCATCTATGTCGTCCACGCAGCAGACGTCGATCCATTGCTCGCTCATGATCTTCTCTCTTGTAGTTGTGGTCGCGATCAGCCGGGGACAGCCTGGTTTTGCCCTGGCGCAGCAGTGCGCGGCCCTGTGGGACGATCAATGAAATAACCGGGGTCTTTACGCTGTTGCATAACGGTCGGGATGATTTCCTTGAAGGCAGCAAGCAGGTCTGGATACGGCGGCGGACAGTCGTGGCGGATTTCCTCATGCAACTGTGCCAGGGCGTGGTAAGGCACCATCGGATACATGTGGTGCTCAAGGTGATAGTTCATGTTCATGTAGATAAAGCGCAGCAGCGGGTTCATGTAAATCGTCCGGCAGTTACTGCGGTGATCCAGTACATCCTCGGCCAGCCCCACATGCTGCGACAGCCCGAACAGGTAGGACAGCCACGCGCCATACAGGCTTGGCAGGCCGATAAACATCAGTGGCAACCAGCTGTGCTGATACAGCGCCAGTCCGATCACCAGGGCGTAAATCACCAGCCAGATCCGCGCCGTGCGCACCACTGCCGGCCATTCAGACTGCGGAATAAAGCTCTGCTCTTCGTCATCCATACGCCCGGCTGCATGGCGCAATACCGAGCGCAGGGTATTGAACCCATGGGGCAGATTGAACAGGCTCAGCGCCATGCGCACCAGACTTGGTGGACGCGGCTCGACGATTTCCGGATCGCGCCCCACCACGATAGTGTCGGTGTGATGACGGGTATGGCTCCAGCGCCAGACATGAGGCTCGAACAGGCACATGAAGCTGGCGACCTGATACACCGCATCGTTCATCCAGCGGGTTTTGAACGCCGTGCCGTGGCCCATTTCATGCCAGCGCGCATTGGAGGCGGTGCCATACAACACCCCGTAGGCAATAAAAAATGGCACACAGGCCCAGGAGCCCCAGAACCAGTAGCCACCGAACCCGGTTGCCAGCAGCGCCAGAATCCACAACGCGGTGTCACGCAGGGCCGGGCCATCGCGACGCTGCATCAATTCCTTGAGGCGCTTGCGGGAGATCGGGCATTGATACCAGCTGGCCGAGACCAGGCCTTTTTCGGCAGCCCTCGCGGCTTCAGGGCCGGTCAATCGATAGTCGCGGTGTTCGGTTGAACTGGAGTGGGACATGGCAGTTTCTCCGCTGGCTTGATTATTGTTCTGGAGAAAATATAAGCAGCCATGCCATGGCCCTCAATGCCTTGAATAGATTCCCTATCAAGCTATCATCGTGGCCCAGTGCAGCTTGATAGTTTTCTATCAAGGCCTTCTTCAAGGCTGACCATGGACAACAATAAACGCCCCACCATCGCCACCGTTGCCGCTCAGGCAGGGCTGAGTGTGGCCACCGTAGACCGGGTGCTCAATGCCCGGGCCCCGGTCAACCCGGACACTGCCGAACAGGTGTTCCAGGCCGCCGAAGCAGTCGGTTATTTCGCCGCGCGCCTGATTGGCCAGCGCATCCGCGAGCGCCGCCCCACTTATCGCTTCGGCATTCTGCTGCTGGGTACTGCCCAGGCGTTCTACGGCAATCTGGCGGCCGCCATTGGCGAAGCGGCCCGCCGTCAGCTCGAGGCCAACCTGAGCTGCCATTTCGAGTACGTGATCGACCGCAGCCCCGGCGCCATCGTGGCGCAAATCGAGCACATGGCAGTGCAGTACGATGGCCTGGCGGTGGTCAGCTTCACCCATCCGCAGATCAATGCCTGCATTGCCCAGATTCGAGAAGCCGGAGTGCCGGTGATTGCCCTACTGTCAGACATCCACGAACAGGCGCAGGAGGCCTATGTCGGCGTGGACAATCTCCAGGTGGGCCGCACCATGGGCTGGTTGCTGGCCCATACCTGCAATGCGCGCAAGGGCAGCATCGGCGTATTGCTGGGCGGCCACCGCTTCCAGGGGCATCAGGCGCGGGTCGATGGCTTGCGCAGTTACCTCACAGAGCATGCACCGGGGCTCAAACTGCTCGATCCGCTGATCAATATGGACAACGATGACGTGACCGAAGAAGCGGCCCTCGACCTGCTGGCCCGGCATGCCGATTTACGCGGCCTGTGCGTGGTCGGCGGCGGTGGTGACGGCATCATCCGCGCCCTGGCCCAGTTGCCCGCTCGCCCGGGCCTGTGCAGTATCTTGCCGGAGTCCACGCAGCTGTCGCAGCAGGCGCTCAAGCAGGGGTTGATTCGCATAGTGGTGGACTCACAGCCCGGGCTGATCGCCACGGCGCTGATGGACCTGCTGGTAGAACTGCAAACAGCGCCGCAGTTTGATCCGTTGCGTCACCGCATCCATGTGCCGCTGCAGATCGTTACCAGCGAAAACCTGTGACCCGCCCATCCCGTGCAACGAAACCCAGACAGCTTTGCAGGTGCACCTTGGCTGCAATCGTGCAGCTTCTTGTCGCGAAGACACCTACAGCCCTTGCTCATTGTTTCCCTTAAGTCTGCGCTTCTATGTTGCCACTCCGTTTCAGCGAACCAAGGAGTAGCAACCATGTTTGACCCCTCTGGAAATACCCCCGACATCCAGTCCGCCGCCAGCCTGCTCAGCAGCGGCGATGTGTATTCCGGGGCCTACAACTTTATGAGCAGCATCAGTGCCGGCGTCGATCCGCGCACCGGTGCGTTCTCGGCCTCGATCAGCCTGCCCACCGGCGCCGCCAATGATTTGCGCGGGCCCATCGGCCAATTGCATCTGAGCCATAGTCCGTTGATGGCTGCCGACCAGGGCTTTGGTCTGGGCTGGATGCTCGGCACCACCTCCTGGGACGGAGCCAGCCAGCAACTGCAGCTCAATTCCGGCGAGCGCTTTCGCGGTGAGATTGTCGGCCAGAGCATGCGTTTCCCCGATGTGCGCTTGCCGGTGGTAACGGTCACGGTGCAGCGTCAGGAAATGTGGGTCCGGCATAACGATGGCAGCTGTGAACGCCTGATCCCGCTGGCCGGACACCCCAGCCTGTGGGTGGTCAGCACCCTGGTGGGCGCCGATGGCAGCGCCCTGAATTTTGACTGGCGTTCGGTTGGCAATGGGGCTTACCTGCAAAAGGTCAGCGATGCCCGGGGCCGCACGGTGCTGGCGCTTTCCTACGAAGGCCAGCAAACCCGTCTGACGTTGCAACCGGATACCCCCGCACAGGTGGTGATGTCATTTCACCGGGTCTCCGGGCAGTTGCGCCGGGTGACAGTGGACGAACTTCCCGACAGTGGCTGGCAGTTTGAATACACCCGCAGTGATTCAGGTCTGTTGCTGCTGAGCAAATGCACCCAGCCCACTGGCAGCACCGAGGAAGTGACCTACAGCGAGAGCAATGGTTTGAACTTGC
Source organism: Pseudomonas paraversuta (assembly GCF_904067025.1). Lineage (NCBI taxonomy): Bacteria > Pseudomonadati > Pseudomonadota > Gammaproteobacteria > Pseudomonadales > Pseudomonadaceae > Pseudomonas > Pseudomonas paraversuta. The sequence continues at coordinate 2,116,239 of NZ_CAJFDA010000001.1, read as the reverse complement.
CGGCCGGTGCTCCGTTCCCACGGATGCCGGTGGTCAGTCAGACCCGCAAAGACCCGGGGGACGGCCAACCGGTGCAGCTGGTTCGTTATGACTATGGGCTGTATGGCAGCAACAATTACTTCGGCTGGCCGGCAGTGCGCCAGTGGCGCAACCGCGAGGACAATCTCTACCACCTGACCGGGGGCGGCGATTTCCTTTATGGCTCCACCGAAACCCTGATGGATGCCCGGGGGATTGTTTTACAAACAGTGTCCCGCACCTTTAACCGCTTTCACCTGCTGACCCGTGAACGCACGCTACAGGGCCAGACCCTGCAAGAAACTGAAACCACCTATTACGACGAGCCGTGGCTGCCCATTGCCCGGCAACTGCCGTATTTCCAGTTCCCGCACAAGGTCATTACCCGTAAGGCGCAGCTGGATGGCCAACGGGTACTGCGAGAACTTGTTACCGAGGAAGAAACCCGCTACGACGAACTGGGTAACCCGGTGTGGCACCGCAATGCCCTGGGTGGAATAGAAGAGTCAGAGTACTACCCGGTAACCGGTGAGAGCGACAACTGCCCGGCCGACCCATTGGGCCGCATCACCCGTCTGAAAAGTCGTACGGTCAGCCCGCCACCCGGCACCGAAGGGCCAGTCAAGCAGACCCGATATCGCTATCAATCCCTGCCCGTGCGTGGGGATGCCCCGGGGTTTGCGTTGCCGACTTTTATCCAGAGCAGTGAAGAACGTTTGTTGCTGGTTGAGGGCAATCAGTCCACTGAACTGGGCCGCTCGACGCAAAATTTCATTAACGATCCGGCCTCGCCCCATCACGGCCGTATGCTCAGTGAAACCCAAAGGGTACAGGGCAAAAGCACAATCCGCGCCTACAGCTACAGCCTCACTCAGGCGCGCAACGCCCGCTCGCTGGAACGTGCCGTACTCCAGGAAAAGGTCACGATCACCAGCCACGACGGACATAAATCCAGCTCCCAATCCTCACAGGATCTGTACTCGGGGCTAATGGTCACCGAACAGACCGACGAGCAGCTGCGCATGGCCTTTGCCCACGATGCCCTGGGCCGTGTGACTCAGGAAGTCGCGGCTCCGGATTCAGCCTTCGAGGCCAAGGTCAACTGGGTCTATTCGTTGTCGGCCAGCGAGCGCTGCCAGACCCGAATCGGCGCTTCCGGGCGTAAGGAAACTGTCTGGCTCGATGGCATGGCCAGGGAAATCCGCCGTGAAAAACAAACCGACAGCGGTGAGACCTATACCGCCTGGACCGCCGAATATGACGTGCTGGGCCGGGTGTTCCGTGAAACGACTTACGATCCCGGTAACGAAGACGTCCCGGCCCTGAGCCTGACCACTGAACGCACCTTTGATGACTGGGGAAATGTGCTGACCGAAACCGGCGCAGACGGTGTCACCCAACATACCCTGGCCGACCCGGTAGCCCTGACCGGCAGCAGTTGGCAGACCGATGCCAAGGGTGTGGCCGGGGCCAGAACCGTGACCACCCACACCCTGGATGGCAAGCCGCTGACCGAGAGACTGTATTGCGCAGACGGCGTACTTCAGCACGAATTGAGATGGAGCTATGACGGGTTGGGCCGCTGTATCAGCCAGTCCGATGCCATGGGCCTGGAGACCCGCCAAGAATGGGATGTGCGGGACCGACTACTGTCCACCACCCTGCCCGACGGCAGTGTCATCAAGCGCACCTACGCCGAAGGCCATGACGGTGAATTGCCGGCCACGGTATCGATCACTCATCCGTCTTTGGGCAGTAATGAAGTCCTGCTGGGCGAGCGTAAATACGATGGCCTAGGCCGACTGGTGTGGGAAAAGGTCGGGCAGAGTGTCTCTGAATGGGAATATGCCGAAGGCGAAATTCACGCCCATACCCAAACCTTGCCTGACGGCACTCAAGTCCATACCGAACGCCAACCGGAACTGGGTGGTGCGTTGCTGTCGATGCAAGCTCCCGGGGTCAGCGTGTTCAACACCTACGATCCCAAAAATGGCCGTTTGCTGGAGTCCCAAGGCAATCTGGGTCTGCAAAAAGATCACTGGTCTCCCTCAGGCCAACTGACCAAAGCCGACTACGCCTGGCAAGGCGATCAGCCACGCTCGCAACAGCAAAGCACCACCCCGTCGGGCAAAGTGACGCGTCTGACCGATGCCGACGGTGCCGAACAGCGCTGCCAGTACGATGAATTCGGGCGTTTGAGCGTGCAGCAAGGCTCCGATGTGAGCATCAGCATTACTTACGATGCAGCCTCGCGGATTCACCAGCAGCGCACCCAATCAAACGATGGCTCGCGGGATATGACCGTAACCCTGGGCTACGACAGCCTGGGCCGTCCGGCCCGTCGTGAAACGGCTACCCGTACGCCCACCCGACAGTCCCTTGAAATCCAGACCCAGCAATGGCGTAAAGACGGCAAACTGACCCAGCGCGAACTGACCCGTGACGGTGTTCTGGTGCGTAGTGAAACCTTCGACTACGACCTGCGCGGACGGGTGATTGCGCACCGTCTGCACGGTGAGGATTTACCGCAGGATGCCCACGGCAAAACCTACCGCGAGCAACACTTCCAGTACGACGCCCTCGACAATATTCGTCGACTGGAAACGGTCTTTGCCGACGCCAGCGCCAGCAATATCAGTACATTTACCTACAATCCCGCCGACCTCACCCAGCTGATCAGCGTCAGCCACAGCCGCGCCGATTACCCGGCACCGGTAATCCTGGAGTACGACGCGCAGGGCAATCTCAAACGCGACGAGCGCGGTAATCCGCTGCACTACGATGCCCTGGGCCGACTCATTGGCGTCACCCTGCCTACCGGCGAGCGCCGCTGGCACTACGGCCCGGCGGGCAACATCATCAAGACCGAAGACTCTACCGGCCCGCGCTGGCGTTACCACACCGGCGGTCAACTCAGTTGCGAGGTGGGTGAAAACACCCAGACCCGCTGGGTGCGGGCCGGTGACGTTCCGGTGGCTGAAAGCCGTCTTGCATCGGCGGTGCGCGAAGTGATGCTCTTGGGCACCGACGCCCAGGGTTCGATAACCACTGAGGCCAATGACGGGATTAACACCCCGGTCTACGGCGCCTACGGCCAGAGCCAACCCGGCACCAGCCGACTGGGCTACGCCGGCGAATTGCGCGAACAGGACAGCGGCTGGTACTTCCTGGGCGATTACCGCATCTATAACCCCGCACTGATGTGCTTCCACAGCCGTGACAGCCTCAGCCCCTTCGGCGAAGGCGGGCTCAATGGCTATGCCTACTGCGCCGGTGACCCGGTCAACCGCATCGATCCGTCGGGTCACTCCTGGCTGGACTGGCTGTTGCCGGCGGCCGGTCTTGCGCTGGCACTGGTCGGCACCGTGGCCTCCCTGGGTGCGTTGGCGGCGCCTACGGCGGCGCTGACCGCCAGCTATGTAACGGCAGTCACCACCGCGACCCTGAGCGTGGTGTCGCTGGCAGCGGATGTTGCCTCGATAGCCTTGCTGGCCAGCGGCAATGAAAACGCCGGACGGATTCTGGGCTGGGTGGGCATGGCAACCGGGCTGGCCTCGGCGGCCCCGTCTATGGCCGGGGCTGCCGCCAAGGGGGTCAAAAAGGCCGGCAAGTTCGTGGGCAGCTGGCAGCACAAACTGCAGCATGCCGGGGGAGCTCCAGGAGGGGGGCGGGCTTTTAACCCTGCGACGCTTCAGCACTCAGCTTTAAATGCAATGGACCCTAAGGAAGCCTGGCTTGCTACTCGCAGTATGAACCCTTCAGGAGGAGCAAATAATATTATGTACGCTGCTGCTCAACGGTACAGCAGCGTCAGTAGGGAAACTTCTATAGAAGTTCGAAACTTTTACAGGCTCAACCCGACGAAGGCTGCGTTGCCACAGAACACTATTCCATCCACGACCGTTAGAAGTATGGATGGCATTACCGTGATGCCTGTTTTTCAGAACAATCCGGATTATGTTAATGATGTCCGGCAAATAGCTGCCAACATACACCCGGCGTATCCACCTGAGGTCTTGCAGGGCTACAACATAAACACTAACTCTCTAGCCATCACCGCCCCTGACTTTTACGAAGCGACATTTATTCGTACGCATATATGGGATCTGCCTTACGAAAATGATTTTGTGAAATATGTAACCCAGGATGGATTATGGATAAGGGATCAAACCAGATGGCAGGAGAACTTTATGCTCTGGCGTCTCTAGGAAAGCCTTGACTCGCCACCATTTTTTATATTCCAGCCTTTTGGGAATTCAAAAAATGGTGGCCCACCAAAAGTCGGGTTTGAGCAAGGGCTGACTACGGTTGCCAGCATACTCGCCATCAACGATGTGCATTTGTCTGATGCGCAGCCCGATCGAGGTGTTCAGACCAGACGGCTCCTTGAGCAAAGCCGGTTTTTTTGAATATTGAAGTGTTACCGGAGACGGCAGTATCGATCTGAAAATGATGGGTACTGCCGTACGCTTTGGTTCGAATCTCCAGCCATCAGGCACTGGAAAGTCCGGTGGCCTGCCAGCAATCAGCCTCTTTGTGGTTTTCTTGATTCAATATTTTTTCTTGAACAGCCACTTTCTCCGTGATTTTGCGCATCACCGACGCGCCCCTCCCACAATCAACAATGGTTGGGCATCTTCCCCACGTATTAAAAGATACTTTTTGTGCCGCCCCCCCCTACAACACTTGCTCATTGTTAGCCCTCAGCGAGGGACCTTATTTTGCTACCCCTTTCTAGCGAAACAAGGAAAAAGATACATGACTGAGCACACCTCCGTACCCCTATCCGCCGCCAGCCTGCTCAGCAGCGGCGACGTATATTCCGGGGCCTACAACTTTATGAGCAGCATCAGTGCCGGGGTCGATCCGCGCACCGGTGCGTTCTCTGCCTCGGTGAGCCTGCCCACCGGCGCCGCCAACGATTTGCGCGGGCCCATCAGCCAGTTGCGCCTGAGCCATAGCCCGCTGATGGGCGAAGATCAGGGCTTCGGTCTGGGCTGGATGCTCGGCACCACCTCCTGGGATGGCGCCAGCCAGCAGTTGCAACTCAATTCCGGCGAGCGCTTTCGCGGTGAGATTGTCGGTCAGAGCATGCGCTTCCCGGATGTGCGCTTGCCGGTAGTTGCAGTGGCCGTTCAGCGTCAGGAAATGTGGGTCACGCATAACGATGGCAGCTGTGAACGCCTGATCCCGCTGGCCGGACACCCCAGCCTGTGGGTAGTCAGCACCCTGGTGGGGGCCGATGGCAGCGCCCTGAATTTTGACTGGCGTTCAGTCGGCAACGCGGCTTACCTGCAAAAGGTCAGCGATGCCCGTGGCCGCACTGTGCTGGCACTGACCTACGAGGGCGTGACAACCCGTCTGACGTTGCAGCCGGATACCACCGCACAGGTGGTGATGTCTTTTCATCGGGTCTCCGGGCAGTTGCGCCGGGTAACGGTGGACGGCCTTCCCGACAGTGGCTGGCAGTTTGAGTACAGCACTGCGACTTCCGGATTACTGCTGCTGAGCAAATGCACCCAGCCCACCGGCAGCACCGAGGAAGTGACCTACAGCGAAGCCAACGGCCTCAACCTGCCTGCAGGCGCGCCGTTTGCGCGGATGCCGGTGGTCAGTCAGACCCGCAAGGACCCGGGGGACGGCCAGCCGGTGCAGCTGGTTCGTTATGACTACGGTCTGTATGGCAGCAGCAACTATTTTGGCTGGCCGGCAGTGCGCCAGTGGCGTAACCGCGAAGACAACCTCTATCACCTGACCGGTGCCGGCGATTTTCTTTACGGCTCCACCGAAACCCTTATGGATGCCCGGGGCACCCCCCTACAAACCATCAGCCGCACCTTTAACCGCTTCCACCTGCTGACCCGGGAACGCACGCAACAGGGCCAGACCCTGCAGGAAACCGAGACCACCTATTACGACGAGCCCTGGTTGCCCATTGCCCGGCAGGTGCCTTACTTCCAGTTCCCGCGCAAAGTCATTACCCGCAAGGCGCAGCTGGATGGCCAACGGGTGCTGCGAGAGCTTGTTACCGAGGAAGAAACCCGCTACGACGAGCTGGGTAACCCGGTGTGGCATCGCAATGCCCTGGGCGCAATTGAAGAGTCCGAGTACTACCCGGTGAGCGGCGAGACCGACAACTGCCCGGCCGACCCACTGGGCCGCATCACCCGTCTGAAAAGTCGTACGGTCAGCCCGCCACCCGGCACCGAAGGGCCGGTCAAGCAGACCCGCTACCGTTATCAGGCGCTGCCGGTACGTCAGGATGCTCCGGCGTTTGCCTTGCCTACCTTTGTTCAAAGCAGCGAGGAACAGCTACTGCTGGTCGAAGGTGAAAAATTTAGTGAGCTGGGCCGCTCGACGCAAAATTTCATTAACGATCCGGCCTCGCCCCATCACACTCGCATGCTCAGCGAAACCCAGACGGTAGAGGGTAAAAGCACCACCCGGGCCTACAGCTACAGCCTCACTCAGGCGCGCAACGCCCGCTCGCTGGAACGTGCCGTATTGCAGGAAAAGGTCACGATCACCAGCCACGACGGACATAAATCCAGCTCCCAATCCTCACAGGATCTGTACTCGGGCCTGATGGTCACCGAGCAGACCGACGAACAGCTGCGCATGGCCTTTGCCCACGATGCCCTGGGCCGTATGACTCAGGAAGTCGCAGCCCCGGATTCGGCGTTCGAGGCAGAGGTCAACTGGGCCTATTCGTTGTCGGCCAGCGAGCGCTGCCAGACCCGAATCGGCGCTTCCGGGCGTAAGGAAACTGTCTGGCTCGATGGCATGGCCCGGGAAATCCGCCGTGAAAAACAAACCGACAGCGGTGAGACCTATACCGCCTGGACCGCAGAATATGACGTGCTGGGCCGGGTGTTCCGTGAAACGACTTACGATCCCGGTAACGAAGACGTCCCGGCCCTGAGCCTGACCACCGAACGCACTTTTGATGACTGGGGCAATGTGCTGACCGAAACCGGCGCGGACGGTGTCACCCAGCACACCCTCGCCGACCCGGTAGCCCTGACTGGCAGCAGCTGGCAGACCGACGCCAATGGCGTGGCCGGGGCCAAAACCGTGACCACCCACACCCTGGATGGCAAGCCGCTGACCGAGAGACTGTATTGCGCAGACGGCGTACTTCAGCACGAACTTAGCTGGAACTATGACGGCCTTGGCCGCTGCATCAGCCAGTTCGATGCCATGGGCCGGGAAACCCGACAGCAGTGGGATGTGCGGGATCGGCTGGTATCCACCACGCTGCCCGACGGCAGTGTCATCAAGCGCACCTACGCCGAAGGCCATGACGGTGATTTACCGGCCACGGTCTCGATCACTCATCCGTCTTTGGGCACTAATGAAGTCCTGCTGGGCGAGCGCAAATATGACGGCCTGGGCCGACTGGTGTGGGAAAAGGTCGGGCAGAGTGTCTCTGAATGGGAATATGCCGAAGGCGAAATTCACGCCCATACCCAAATCCTGCCCGACGGTACCCGGGTGAAGAGTGAGCGCCAACCGGAACTGGGCGGTGCATTGCTGTCGCTGCAAGCCCCCGGCATCAGCGTGTTCAATCAATACGATCCGCTAAGCGGCCTTTTACTGGAATCCCGGGGCAATCTGGGTCTGCAAAAAGATCACTGGTCTCCCTCAGGCCAACTGAGCAAAGCCGACTACGCCTGGCACGGTGATCAGCCGCGCTCGCAACAACAAAGCACCACCCCGGCGGGCACAGTGACGCGTCTGACCGATGCCGACGGTGCCGAGCAGCGCTGCCAGTACGACGAATTGGGCCGCTTGATTCAACAGCAAGGCCCTGACGTCACGGTCACCCTCTCCTACGATGCGGCCTCGCGGATTCACCAGCAGCGAACCCAATCAAACGATGGCTCGCGGGATATGACCGTAACCCTGGGCTACGACAGCCTGGGTCGCCCGGCCCGTCGTGAAACGGCTACCCGAACGCCGAATGCACAGCATGTAGAAGTGCAGACCCAGCAATGGCGCAAAGACGGCAAGCTGACCCGGCGCGAACTGACCCGTGACGGCACACTGGTGCGCGGTGAAAGCTTCGACTACGACCTGCGCGGACGGATGATTGCCCATCGCCTTGCAGGGCCGTCGTTGCCCGAAGATGCCCACGGCAAAACCTACCGCGAGCAACACTTCCAGTACGACGCCCTCGACAATATTCGTCGACTGGAAACGGTGTTTGCCGACGCCAGCGCCAGCAATATCAGTACATTTACCTATAACTCCGCCGACCTCACCCAGCTGATCAGCGTCAGCCACAGCCGCGCCGATTACCCGGCACCGGTAACCCTGGAGTACGACGCGCTGGGTAATCTCAAACGCGACGAGCGCGGTAATCCACTGCACTACGACGCCCTGGGCCGACTGATCGGGGTAACCCTGCCTACCGGCGAGCGCCGCTGGCACTACGGCCCGGCGGGCAACATCATCAAGACCGAAGACTCTACCGGTCCGCGCTGGCGTTACCACACCGGCGGCCAGCTCAGCTGCGAGCTGGGTGAAGACACCCAGACCCGCTGGGTACGGGCCGGCGCTGTTCCCGTGGCAGAAAGTCGACTGGCATCGGCAGTGCGCGAAGTCATGCTGCTGGGCACCGACGCCCAAGGCTCAGTGACCACAGAAGCCCAGGACGCTATCCACACCCCGGTCTACGGCGCCTACGGCCAGAGCCAGGCCGGCACCAGCCGACTGGGCTACGCCGGCTCCTTGCGCGAACAGGACAGCGGCTGGTACTTCCTGGGCGATTACCGCATCTACAACCCCGCACTGATGCGCTTCCACAGCCGTGACAGCCTCAGCCCCTTCGGCGAAGGCGGCCTCAATGGCTATGCCTATTGCGCCGGCGATCCCGTCAACCGCATCGACCCGTCGGGCCATTCGTGGCTGGACTGGCTGTTGCCGGCGGCCGGCATCGCCCTGGCCGTGATCGGCACCGTGGCCTCCCTGGGTGCGTTGGCCGCGCCTACAGCGGCGCTGACCGCCAGCTATGTAACGGCAGTCACTACCGCGACCTTGAGTGTGGTGTCGCTGGCAGCGGATGTGGCCTCGATAGCCTTGCTGGCCACCGGCAATGAAAACGCCGGGCGGATTCTGGGCTGGGTGGGCATGGCAACCGGGCTGGCCTCGGCGGCCCCGTCTATGGCCGGGGCTGCCGCCAAGGGGGTCAAAAAGGCCGGCAAGTTTGTGGGCAGCTGGCAGCATAAATTGCAACATGCAGGGGGCGCTCCGGGGGGTAACCGGGCGTTTCCCGGCAGGGCTCATCGAGTGGCAACGAGCGCCCCACCCCCGCAAATGCAAAATATGAACTTTGCCTATTTACTGGAACAAACACCGATCCGGGACAGCTTTTTGCCGCACTTGTCCCGTGGTGACTTGCAGAACATAGGACAGACCAACAGAGCCAATAGAGCCGCCGTATATAATCCGACATCAAGCACGGCGGTCCAGCCATTAGAGCTGCCTTTTTCCGGGACCAGAGGTATGGAAGATGGAATACAGCACGAGTACCTGAGGCCGGTTATCAACAACCCAAACTATGTCAACGAAGTGAGACAAATCATTACTGGCAATCACCCGCAGTATTATCCTTGGCAGGTTGCTGTTGAAACAGGTATTCAGAACCCGTCCCGATTAAGAATTCTAGAGGCCTCGACTTACCAGGCTTACGAAACATCAAGGGCTGCGGGTAACAGGACCTGGCCAGTAGGTTTCAAGAATTTTGAGGACGATTACAAATGGTTTGGCCCTCAGGGGGAACTTATGCGCAGAGGATGGGCCAATCGAATGCTGTAAGGGTTTCGATGGCCAACTTTTGATCCATTAAGTTTTTATTCCCCCTCCATCCGGCAATACCGCCAGCAAAGCCCAATGCCTCGCATTGGGCTTTGCTGTTTAAAACCTGCTGTTGAAACGACCTGGTCTTTTTAGACACTAAAGACCTTGCCCGTTGTTCGCTATATAGCGGCCACTCCAGGCCGCAACCGGATACGACTTATGGCAAATTGAACGGGGTCACGATCTGCACCTGTGACGGGCTTATCGGACCTGCTTTCCATACCCGGTGATAGTGCAGGATATGCAGGAACACATGCCGGGCATCGACCTGCAGGTTGTGATCGATGATTGCGGCGATTTTTTCTTCGGCCAGCAATTGCCGGTTTTCTTCATCCAGATCATGCCCGATAAACACTTGCAGCGGCCGTCCAAGGGCGGCGAAAGCATCGACAATCGCCCGGTTGCCACCGCCCACGCTGTACACCGCCTGCAATCGCGGATGCTGTTCCAGGGCCAGAGTCACGCGGGCAAAGGTCGGTTCGTAGACCCCGAGCCCTTCACTGATGTCCAGTACCCGCAGGTGCGGCGCCCGCCCACGCAACCACATGCGAAAGCCCATTTCACGTTCTTCCTCGCCGCGAAAACGTTCGCTGCTGATCACCACCGCCACCTCTTGCGCCTCCGTACCCAGCCAGCGTGACAGCAAGTACGCTGCGGTTTGCCCGGCGTTGCGGTTGTCCATGCCGACGTACGCGATGCGATCACTCTGGGGTAAATCGGTGACCAGGGTCACCACCGGAATCCCGGCCGCCACCAGCCGGTTGACCGCAAGGTTGATCAATGGCTCATCCGCCGCCTTGAGCACCACCCCCTGACTGCCCTTCTCTGCGCAGCGCCGGATCAAGTCGTGCATGGCCTGGGGGTCGATCTCTTCGAACAGATGAAAACGCGGCGAAATACGAAACGGCGCCATGCTGCTCAGCTGTGCCGATATGGCTTCTTTTACCGCCGTACTGAAGCGCTCCGGGGTGTGCAGGATGACGTCGACATAAAAAGTGCGACCCATCGCCAGGCCACTTTTCTCCTGAGCTTCCAGCTCGCCCAGGGCCTGCTCGATACGCCGTTGAGTCTGCTGATGAAAACTGCCGCGCTGGTGCAGTACGCGGTCGACCGTGGCTTTGCTGACTCCGGCCTGGGTAGCAATTTGCTTGATGGAGAAACGCTTGGCACGGCTGAGCATGATAATCCCCGGGCTTTTTCTTGAGGTTTTTATGAGGTCTTTTCTGCCAGTTATGAGGCTTGGCTGATGCTAGTCTCGGTTTCACGAGGTGTCACCCGACGATCTCGACAACAATAAAAAACCGCAGGAGACGTTCATGTCTGAAGCCGATTTTTCCACCCAGTTCGCAGGCCGTTTTTTTGTCGTTACCGGCAGTACTCAAGGCCTCGGCGCAGCCGTGGCCCATACCCTGGCGCGTCGCGGTGCAGCCGGGCTGATCATTTGCGGGCGCAGCCGTGACAAAGGCGCCGAGCAGGTGCGCCAGCTGGCACAACTGGACTGCCAGGCCTTTTTCGTCGAGGCCGACATGGAGCGTGTGGAAGATTGTCGCGCCGTGATCGAAGCCGCACGCAAACATTTCGGCACCTTGCACGGGTTGGTCAACTGCGCAGGCATGTCTGACCGAGGCAGCATTCTCGACACTTCGCCAGAACTGTTCGACCGCATCTTCGCAGTCAATGTGCGGGCACCGTTTTTCCTTATGCAAGAAGCCATCAAGCTGATGATCCGCCAGGGTGTTGAAGGCGCCATCGTCAATATCCAGAGCGTCAGCGGCCATGGCGGCCAATCGTTTCTCTCGGCTTACTCGACGTCCAAGGGCGCACTGGCGATCCTCACCAGGAACGTGGCCTTCAGCACCCTGCGCAACCGGATCAGGGTCAACGGTCTGAATATCGGCTGGATGGACACCCCCCACGAAGACCAGATCCAGCGCCAATACCACGGCGCACAGGATGGCTGGCTGGCCGAAGTGGAACAGTCGATGCCGTTCGGCCGGCTGCTCAAGCCTGAAGAAGTCGCCCGCAGCGTGGCCTTTTTGCTGTCCGCTGAATCCGGAATGATGACCGGCTCGGTGATTGACCTGGAGCAAGGCGTGATGGGCTGTGGTGACGGTTCAACCCCGCGCCCGGACGCACCTTTGGCATTGGGTGATGCATGACCGGCGCCAGCGCTTTCGTCCGCCAGAGTGCAGTGGCTCTGAGTGACTTTGCCGCGCTGTGCGGGCAGTCTGCCAAAGCCGCGGATTACCCGGGTTGCGCCGGGGTCCAGAGCAATGTGGTGATCTATCACGCCGATACGCTACACAAGGCATTGCATGACGACCCGATACCGCTGATGAACCAGCTGCACCATTTGTTGCGCCATGGCCCCGGGGTGCTGGTGGTGCGCCAGGCCTATGGCGATCTGCAAGTGGTCGATCGCCATAGCCGGGTATTCGAAGCGATTCTTGCCCGCCAGGCACAGGCTGCAACCGGTGCCGATCATTTCGCCAAAGCAGGGAGCAACGGCCGCATATGGAACTCCCTGCAAAAGGCGGCGCTGTATTCACCCGAGTCGTTTATCGAGTACTACGCCAACCCTCTGATCGGGCTGATTGCCGAGGCGTGGCTGGGGCCGCATTTTCAGATCACGGCCCAGGTCAACGTGGTGCATCCCGGCGGCCAGGCGCAGCAGCCCCACCGAGATTATCACCTGGGTTTTCAGTCGGTGGACGAGGTGCAAAGGTACCCGTTGCCACTGCATGTGCTGTCGCAGTATCTGACCTTGCAGGGCGCCATCGCCCACACCGACATGCCGCTGGAAACCGGGCCGACCCTGTTGCTGCCGTTTTCCCAGCAATATGACTTGGGGTATCTGGCATGGCGGGACGAGGCATTTATCGACTACTTCAACCAGCACGCGGTGCAACTGGCGCTGAGCAAGGGCGATATGCTTTTTTTCAACCCGGCGCTATTTCACGCCGCCGGCAGCAACCACACCGCGAACTGCCAGCGCATGGCCAATCTGCTGCAAATCAGTTCGGCGTTCGGCAAGCCCATGGAAAGCCTGGACCGCGAAAGCATGATGCTGGCGCTCTATCCGGCGCTGCTCAAGGGGCTGCAACAGGATGAACTGGACGCCCGGGATCTGGCGGCAGTGATTGCTGCGGTCGCTGACGGCTATGCATTCCCCACCAACCTGGACACCGACCCGCCGCTTCACGGCCTGGCACCGCAGACCGGGCAGCAGTTGATGCTTGAGGCCCTGAACAAGCGCTGGTCGTATGAAGTCTTTGAGCAACAGGTCAGCCTGATGCGCAGCAAGCGTCAGGCCTGATCACCTTCGATATCACCCAACGGAATGATCTGCGCGCTGCCATGCCGCACCCCGCGTTCGGCCATGACGTGGCGCGCCAGTTCCGAAACTTCGCCAATGCTGCCCTTGAGCACCGACACTTCCATGCATTTGCCCTGATCCAGATGCACATGCAGGGTCGAGAGGGTCAGGTCATGGTGCTCATGGAAGGCGGTGTTCAAACGCTTGGACAACTCCCGGGTGCCATGATCGTAGACATAGCTCAAGGTGGCTACGCAGGACTCCTGCGGGTTGCGGTTTTGCGGTTCCAGCAAACCGGCGCGCAATAAATCGCGAATGGCTTCGGAGCGTCCCTGATAACCGTGGGTGCCAACCCGCTGGTCAATCGCAGTCAGCAAGGCATCGTCCAGCGTGATTGTGACCCTCTGCATCTAATCGGCCTCGCAGTTATGATCTTTTGACATAGACTTCATACCCAATGAGTGGACAGGCCAGCGGCCATCAACCTGAGGGAGACGCAGTGTGGAGCAGTCAAGGATGAAAAAACAACTTGCCTTATGGATGTCCGGAGTCTGCCTGAGTATGGGCCTGATCGCAGCCCACGCCGCCGACCCGGCCCCCACCCTCACCTATTCGTGGCCGACCAATGCCGGGCCGCTTGACCCCCGGGGTTACTCGCCAAACCAGATGTACGCCCAGGCCATGGTCTATGAGCCCCTGGTGCGGTACACCGACAAGGGCACGCTGGAACCCTGGCTCGCCACCCAATGGACAGTCTCGCCGGACGGCAAAACCTACACCTTTACCCTGCGTGACGCGGTGACCTTCAGCGATGGCAGCCCGTTCAATGCGGCCGCCGCCAAAGCCAGTCTGGACGCCGTACTGGCCAACAGCAAACGCCATCAGTGGATGGAACTGGTCTCCACCCTGGAGGGTGTTGAAGCACCGGACGAGCACACCCTGGTGCTCAAGCTGAAACACCCTTACTACCCGACCCTGATGGAACTGGCGCAAGTGCGCCCGCTGCGCTTCGGCGCACCACACGCCAAACCGGGTGCACCGGTGGGCACCGGGCCCTGGATCCTGGCGCAAACCCGACGCGGCGAATACGACCGCTTCGAGCGCAACGAACGCTATTGGGGGGCCAGACCGGCTTACGGCTCAGTGCTGGTGAAGGTCATCTCCGACCCCGACAGCCGCGCCATTGCCTTGCAGACCGGGGAGCTGGATCTGATTCAGGGCGCCGAGGGTGAAATCTCCCCCGGGACCTTTGTGCGCCTGCGCGACTCAGGTTTCAACACCGCCATTTCCGCGCCCCTGGCTACCCGTTCGGTGGCGATGAACACCGGCCTGGCCCCCACCAACGAACTGGCGGTGCGCCAGGCGATCAATCAGGCCGTGGACAAGGACACCATCATCGCCAAGGTCCTGCATGGTCTGGAACCCCGTGCCGACGCCCTGTTTTCCAACAACATGCCGTACACCGATCTGGGCCTCAAGGCCGCGCCCTACGACCCGCAGCAAGCGCGCCAAACCCTGCAGGCCGCCGGCTGGAAAGCCCAGTCGGGCAAGGGCATCCTTGAGAAGGACGGTCAGCCCCTGAGCATCGAACTGGTGTTTCTGGGCACCAGCGCCCTGCAAAAAAGCCTGGCCGAAATCATCCAGGGCGAGCTGGCCAAGGTCGGAATCGAGGTCAAGCTGCGGGCCGAGGAAGACGGCGCGCTGGTGCAGCGCCAGCGTGAAGGCCGCTTCGGCATGATTTTCGCCGACACCTGGGGCGCGCCTTACGACCCGCACTCCTTTGTCAGCTCCATGCGCTATGCCGGGCACGCCGACTATATGGCCCAGCGCGGCCTGCCGATGAAGGATGCCATCGACGCCAGGATCGCCGAAGTCCTGGGCCAGACCGATGAGCAACAGCGCGCCGAAGGCTACCGCGAAATCCTCACCACCCTGCACGATCAGGCGGTGTATTTGCCGATTTCCTATCTGACCGCCATCAGTGTCAGCCGCAACAATGTGGCTAACGTCCAGTTCGGCAGCACGCTGTTCGACGTGCCGTTCGAAGTCATGCACCCAGCCACCGGGAAGCCCTGAGCCATGCTGCGCTATATCATTTTGCGTCTGGTACTGCTGATCCCGGTGCTGCTGGGGGTGTCGCTGATCGTGTTCATCCTCCTGCACCTGGGCAATGGCGACCCGGCCCTGGATTACCTGCGCCTGTCGCAGATCCCGCCGACCGACACCGCACTGGCAGAGGCACGCCAGGCTTTGGGGCTGGATCGCCCGCTGCCCGAGCAGTACATCAGCTGGCTGTGGAATGCCCTGCACCTGGACTTCGGCACCTCCTACATCACCGGCCGCCCGGTGCTGGACGACCTGCTGTATTACCTGCCGGCCACTCTGCAACTGGGTGGCCTGGCCCTGCTCACCACTCTGCTCATGAGCATCCCGCTGGGCCTGGCCGCCGCGCGCTGGAAAGGCCGCTGGCCGGATCAGGTGGTGCGTTTCATCACCTTTATCGGTGTGTCGATGCCCAACTTCTGGCTGGCCTTTTTGCTGATCGCCCTGTTCTCCCTGTGGCTGGGCTGGTTGCCGCCGATGGGGCGTGGCGGGCCGCAGCACTTGCTGATGCCGGTACTGGCCATCGCGCTGATGTCGATGTCGATCAACGCCCGCCTGCTGCGCGCCAGCCTGCTGGATGTGCGCCAGCAGCGGCATGTGTTCTACGCCCGGGCCCGTGGCCTGAGCGAACGGCGGGTGTGGCGTGATCACATCCTGCGCAACGCCTGGATGCCGCTGGTGACCGCCACCGGCATGCATATCGGCGAACTGCTGGGGGGTGCATTAGTGATCGAAACCATCTTCGCCTGGCCCGGCGTCGGGCGCTTTGCGGTCAGTGCCGTGCTCAACCGCGACTTCCCGGTGATGCAGTGCTTCACCCTGTTGCTCACCACCCTGCTGGTGCTGTGCAACCTGGTGGTGGACATCTGCTACGCCTGGCTCGATCCGCGCACGCGTCTGTCGGGGGTGATGGCATGAGCACCTCAACCATGGCCTTGCCGGGTAAAAAACACGGGATGCGGGTCGGCTATCTGCTGGTCGGCCTGTTGCTGTTGATGGCACTGTTCGGGCCCTGGCTTGCGCCTTACGACGCGACCTTGGTGAGTCTGGATGATCGCCTGCTGCCCGCCAGCGCCAGCCACTGGCTGGGTACCGATCACCTTGGGCGCGACGTGCTTTCGCGCTTGATCGTCGGCACCCAGTTGTCCCTGGGCAGCGTGGTGCTGGTGCTGGCCCTGGTGCTGATCATGGGCGTGGTCATTGGCGGGATCGCCGGGATCGTTGGCGGCAAGGTCGACATGTTTCTGATGCGCCTGTGCGACATGTTCCTGACCTTCCCGACCCTGGTCCTGGCGTTCTTCCTGATTGCGCTGCTGGGCACCGGCCTGACCAACGTCATCATCGCCATCGCCCTGTCCCACTGGGCCTGGTACGCACGCATGGTGCGCGGCATGGTGCTGGCCCAGCGCAACCGCGACTATGTGCTCGCCTCACGGCTGGCCGGGGCCTCGCGCCTGACCCGTCTGCGCCAGCACGTGATGCCCAATGTGGTGGGACAGTTGCTGGTGCTGGCCTCGATGGATATCGGCCACATGATGCTGCACGTCTCGGGCCTGTCGTTCCTGGGTCTGGGCGTGAGCCCGCCGACTCCCGAATGGGGCGTGATGATCAACGACGCTAAGGAATTTATCTGGACCCAGCCGCAACTATTGCTGTGGCCGGGGCTGATGATTTTTATCTCGGTCATGGCCTTCAACCTGCTGGGCGACGCCTTGCGCGACCGGCTTGACCCCAGCGTGCTGGCGGAGATCAAGGAATGAAACATACCCTGAAAATCAGCGGCCTGACCCTCAAGCACCGGCAACGCACCCTGGTCGAGAGTGTCGAGCTGACCCTCAAGGCCGGCGAGGTGCATGCACTGGTGGGGGCCAGCGGTTCGGGGAAATCCCTGACCTGCCTGGGCATCCTCGACCTGTTGCCGCCCGGGGTGCACAGCAGCGGCGCCAGCCTGTTGCTGGACGGGCAGGCAGTTGCGGCCGCCAGCCTGCGCGGGCGCGAAGTGGCACTGGTACTGCAAAACCCGCGCAGTGCTTTCAACCCTGTCCGTTCACTGCGCCAACACGCCTTGGAAACCCTGCAGGCGCGAGGCATACGGGGCGTCGACGCCGAGCAACTGATCCACGCCACCCTGCTTGAAGTCGGCCTGTTTGACGGCCAGCGGGTGCTCGATTCATTTGCCTTCCAGCTCAGCGGCGGCATGCTGCAACGGATGATGATTGCCCTGGCCCTGCTTGCCGACAGCCGATTCTTGCTGGCTGACGAGCCCACCAGCGATCTCGACGTGGTGGCCCAGGCGCGCTTTCTCGACCTGCTTGAACGACTGATGGTGCACCGTAATCTCGGGGTACTGCTGATCACCCATGACATGGGCGTCGTGGCCCGCTGCGCCGATCAGGTCACGGTCATGGCCCACGGCCGGATCGTCGAGCAGGCCGATGTGCATAGCCTGTTCCATGCCCCGCAGAGCCAGGAGGCGCGCACCCTGCTTGCGGCGCATCACTCGTTAACGATGGAGAGCTGCCCGGCATGAATTTATTCCAGATACGCAACCTCAGCCACGGCTATACCGCTGGCGCAATGTTCAGCAAACGGCATCGGGTGCAGGTGCTCAGCGAACTGAATCTGGACCTGCCCGAGGGCCAGAACCTTGGCCTGCTGGGGGGCAGCGGCAGCGGTAAAAGCACCCTCGCCCGCCTGTTGATGGGCCTGGAAACGCCCGACCAGGGCAGCATCCACTTCAATGGCCAGGCGTTGCAGGGCACCCATCCGGAGTTTTTGCAGCGGGTGCAGATGGTGTTTCAGGATGCCCTCAGTGCTTTCAACCCCCAGCGCAGCATTGGCTGGAGCATTGCCGAGCCGTTGCGCCACCTTGCGGGCATGCACCGCGAGGCGTGCCAGGCCCGGGTTGAACAACTGTTGCAGCAGGTCAAACTCGAACCGGCCGACATCGACAAACTGCCGGCGCAACTCAGCGGCGGGCAGCTGCAAAGGGCCGGGATCGCCAGAGCCATGGCGGTTGGCCCGCAACTGATCATTCTTGACGAAGCCCTGTCCAACCTTGACCGGGTATTGCAGGTGCAGATTCTTGATTTGCTCGCAGAGGTGCGACGTGAATCCGGGACAGGGTTCTTGCTGATTACCCATGACCTGAGCCTGGTCCGGCGTTTTTGCCAGCGGGTGGTGGTGCTGGCCGACGGCAACCTGGTGGAAGACCGCGAAGTAACGCCGGGGATGCGCTTCGAGCATCCTGCGGCGCGCATTCTGCAGGAAGCCGTGCTGCCGGCGATGCCCGGGGCCCGACAGGTGGCCCCTCGCACGGCCAGCGCCTAGTCGCCGACCAGGCACGAAGCTGCGCTGGACTGCGCAGCAGCCCCCGGGTATCGGGGGCTCAGGTCCCGCTTTTGACCTTGCTCCACAACCGGGTGCGTATCCGCTCCAGTTTGAGTGCCATGGGCTGAAGCGGGAACAGGGTCGCCATCACTGCCTCGGTCGGGTAAATATCAGTGTCATCGCGAATGACTTTGTCCACCAGCTCCCTGGCGTCCTGGTTGCCATTGGGGTATTTGAGGTGGTTAGAGGTACGGGCAATCACTTCGGGGCGCAGCATGTAATTGATAAACGCCAACCCCTGTTGCGGGTTCGGTGCATCATTGAGCAACACCAGGTTCTCGATCCAGATCGGTGCCCCTTCACGGGGGATGCTGTAGCCAATGGTGCGACCATTGCCAGCCGCCAGCGACGCCGTTTTCGCGTCCTGCACCCCGCCTGCCCAGCCCACCACCACGCAGACATTGCCATTGGCCAGATCGGTGATGAACCTCGACGAGTCAAAGTAACGGATATACGGCCGCACCTTGAGCAGCAATGCCTCGGCCTTTTGGTAATCCTGGGGGTTGCTGCTGTTTTGCGGCAGGCCAAGGTAATGCAGGGCAATGGAGATAATATCGCCCGGGGCATCAAGCATGGCCACGCCGCACTGGCTCAGTTTGCTGATGTTTTCTTCCTTGAAGATCAGGTCCCAGGAATCCACCGCAGCATCAGGACCGAGAGTCGCCCTGACCTTGTCCGCGTCGTAACCAATGCCCGTGGTGCCCCACAGATACGGCACCGCATAGCGATTACCGGGATCATTGTTTTGCATTTTCGCCAGAATGGCCGGGTCAAGGTGTGGCAGATTGGGTAACTGCGAGCGATCGAGCTCCTTCAGCACCCCGGCTTTTATCAAATTAGGCAGCACATCGTTGCTGGCGACCACCACGTCGTACCCGCTGCCTCCCACCATGAGTTTGCTCTGCATCACATCACTGCTGTCGTACACGTCATACACCGAGCTGATGCCGGTTTCAGCCTGGAAATTCTTCGTCGCATCCGGGGCAATAAAGTCATACCAGTTGTAGATATGCACCTGAGAATCCGCCGCCTGCACCTGGGCCAGACCGACACTCAACAGGGTGGCCAGGGCCCAGTTGACACTGCGTTGACTTTTCATTGTGCAACTCCGGTCAGCAGCTCGCGGAGGCCATCTGGGTGGACGATCTGTTCGCCGGCAAGCAGCACACGGCGGTCCTTGAGATAGTCGTAATCACGGCGGGCGGACCTGAGCAGATCAAGGTCCAGCGCCACCACCTGGCGCACTTCTTCGCGTCCGGCCTCAAAGACCACCTGGCCATGGGGGTCAACCACTGTACTGCCACCGGCAAATACCAGGCCGTCATCCCCTGCCCCGACGCGATTGACCATCACGGCAAAGATCTGGTTCTCCTGGGCTCGAGCCATGATGGCGGTACGATGCACCGCACCGTAGGGGTCCATATTGCCGTTGGTGACGATAATCAGATCAGCGCCCAGTTGCGCCAGCGCACGGCTGGTTTCGGGGAACTCGATGTCATAACAGATCAGCAAACCCACTCGAATCCCGCGCCATGGCACCGTGCTGAAACGATCGCCGGGGCAAAAATCACCGCGCTCGGTTGGCCACAGGTGGGTCTTGCGATAAGCCAGCGCTATGCCCTCGGGGGTCACCAGAACCGAGGTGTTGTAGTAGGTGCCGTTGTGCTGTTCAGCCATGCCCAGCACCACCGAAACATCCCGCTCGCGCACGGCCTGCAACACCCTTTGCAGGGCCGGGCCATGCAAAGGTTCGGCGACGCGGGCCAGCTCATCGGCGCCGACAAAGCCGCTCAGATGAGTCTCGGGGAACACCAGCAAATCGGTGCCGGCCTCACAAGTGGCGATGGCATTGAGGGTGCGCGTCAGGTTATAAGCGGTGTCGCCGTCACGGCCTGCCAGTTGCATCAGTTCAATCTTCATCTCAGATCCTTGCACGGGGGATGAACCGAGTATGGAACGCGGCATCGCGCCAATAAATGACATCGATGGGGTAACCCCCTCTGGGTACAAAGATGAGTCTGACATTGCAGGATGTGGCCTGGCATGACGCCATGGGCCGGGTGATTGAAACCCTCGATCGCCCCAATTTCTGGACCGCGCTGGTGCGCTTGCTCGGCCGCTACCTGCCCGTGGACAACTGGGTGGTGCTGATTTACGGCGCCGGCAAGCCCCAGGTACTGGCCGAGTCCCCCGGTGCCGACGGCGCCGTGGACCCGCTGTTCCAGGACTACCTCAAGGGCCTGTACCTGCTGGACCCGTTCTATATCGCCAACCGCGAAGCGCCCCAGAGCGGGTTGTTCCAGCTGCAGGACGTGGCTCCCGAATGCTTTGAACAGACCGATTACTACCAGCGTTATTTCCGTCTGAATATCGTGACCGACGAGGTGCATATCAACGTGCAACTCGACAATGAACGCACCCTCAGCCTGTCCCTGGGCAGCCAGTGCCGGTTCAGCCTGGAACAGACCGCCCTGCTGGGACTGGTCCAGCCGTGGGTCGCGGCGCTGATGCGCCAACGCCTGCTGTTTGAACGCG
The DNA here is from genome assembly GCF_904067025.1 of Pseudomonas paraversuta. Lineage (NCBI taxonomy): Bacteria > Pseudomonadati > Pseudomonadota > Gammaproteobacteria > Pseudomonadales > Pseudomonadaceae > Pseudomonas > Pseudomonas paraversuta. The sequence continues at coordinate 2,095,016 of NZ_CAJFDA010000001.1, read as the reverse complement.
ATCCCGGGGAAGCGCCAGAACTGACGCCCAACTGGCAGGCTCGCCTGGAGGCGGCCACTGCACAGTTGAGTTCGCCCCTCACCGCACGGGAGATGGAAGTGGGCCGGCTATTGCTCAGCGGCTGCTCGAACAAGGAAATCGCCCGCAAACTGGCAATCTCGGCCGAAACCGTAAAAGTGCATCGCAAACACATGTACAGCAAGCTGGGAATCAAGTCCCAGTCGGAACTGTTTTCACTGTTCCTGCAAGCCCAGCAATAGGTGTAGGTGCGAGGGTGAAATAAAGGGGGCTGTTTTTGACCCATTTTCGATAATGTTTTGTTACATTCATCCGCTATTCACCCTCAACCACCTGCAAAGGAATGCCCTGCTCAATGGATTTCTCACTCAAGCAACTGGCCGCCGCAACCCTGATGATGGCCAGCCTCACAGCGTTCACCCCGGCTGCTATGGCCAATATCACCCCGCAGCAGAGCGAGCTCATCCTCAAGTCCTTCAGCGATAAATCGGTAACGGATTTCAGGCAGTTCCTGACCAGCCTGGCCAAGAGCGATCTGGCTAAAACCGATGACCTGGGCCCTGCGATCAATGCTTTTCTCGACAACAAAACCCTGTCCGCCGAGCAGCAGAACGAGATCTATCGCCTGCTGGGCCTGTACACGCGGATCAAGTACGGCAGCGCGGCCACCCAGACCCTGATCGAGCTGGTGGCCATCCCCACCGTCAACGTGGAAGGCGTGCCATCGTACAAGAACCCTGAATTCATCAAGATCGGCGACAAGATCAGAGACCTGGCCAAGGCCTTCAATCTGAACTATCGCAACGTCGATGGCCGGGTCTACGAGATCTCCCTGGAAGGCAAAGGCGATGAAGTGGTGGGCATCCACGCCCATGCCGACGTGGTACCGGTGAGCCCGGAAAACTGGGTACTGAAAGACGGCACCCGGCTTGACCCGTTCAAGGTCACCCTGATCGGCGACCGCATGTACGGCCGCGGCACCGAAGATGACAAGAACGGCATCGTGGTCACGCTGTACGCAATGAAGGTGATCAAGGAAGAAAACCTGCCACTGGCGCGCAATTTCAAGCTGCTGGTGGACACCACCGAGGAAACCAGTGGCGACGCCATTCCGTATTACTTCGAACACAACCCGACGCCCAACTACAACCTGGCACTGGATGGCGGCTACCCGGTGGTCATTGCCGAAAAAGGCTACGGCACGGTGATGGCCAACTTTGCACGGCGTAAAGCAGAAGGCCAGGGTGCAGAAATCACTTCGCTGACCGGCGGCCTGGCCACCAACCAGATCCCGTCGACATCAGTCGCCACTTTTGTCACTGACAAGCCTGCCGAGCTGGCCGCCAGCCTGCAAAAAGCCGGCATTGAATATGCCAGACGCAATGGTGAGAACTTCGAAGTGAGCGCCAAAGTGGTTGGCAAGGACGTGGTGCTGACCGTGACCGGCGTATCCGCCCACTCCTCCAAACCCGACTCCGGGGTAAACCCGGTGGCGCGGATGCTGGACTTCATCAACAGCCTCGAAGGTCAGGTAGCGCTCAAGCACAACCACATCACCGATGCGGCCCGTTATGCAGCCGACAACTGGGGCCTGGACTATCTGGGCGGCAAGTTGGGGATCGGTTTTGCCGATGATTTCATGGGGCCGCTGACCACTTCCCTGACCTATGTCGGGATGGACGACAACAACTTCAAACTGGCGGTCAACCTGCGCGTGCCCAAGGGTGAATCCCCGGAAGCGCTGAAAGCCGAAATCACCGAAAAACTGACGCAGTGGAGCAAGAACAACCATATCCCGTTGACCCTGGAGACCTCCATTGCCGAGCCGATGTACCGCAACCCTGAAGGCGAGTGGGTCAAGGCGCTGCTGGCGGTGGCCACTGAAAACCTGGGCATGGAACACAAGTTCGGCGCCTCCTCGGGTGCGACTTCGGTGCATGAACTGCCCAATGGCGTGCAATTCGGCCTGGCGATGCCCGGGGTCAAATACACCGGTCACAACGATAACGAGTTCAAGACAGTGAACCAGTTCATGCTGGACCTACAGATCGTGACCGAAATGATGGCGCGCGTCGGCCAGCTGCCGAACCTCTGACCCGCCTCCGTGGGAGCTGGCTTGCCAGCGATGCATACACCGGGATTTTCCTGATACACCCCACCGCTGCCATCGCGAGCAAGCTCGCTCCTACAGGTCCACCTGCCCACCCGCCCGGCCAGTGCACCATCATTACTGTGGGAGCTGGCTTGCCAGCGATGCTTACACCGGGATTTACCTGGTACACCGCACCGCACCGCTGCCATCGCGAGCAAGCTCGCTCCTACAGGTCCACCTGCCCACCCGCCCGGCCAGTGCACCATCATTTCTGTGGGAGCTGGCTTGCCAGCGATGCATACACCGGGGTTTACCTGGTACACCGCACCGCTGCCATCGCGAGCAAGCTGTTGTGGCTCAATATTTATGGACCATCATGTAGGAGTATCAACTTAAGGATTCATCATGGGATTTCGGGTCGTAACTGCCGAAGAAAAAGCCGAGGCCATTCGCTTGGTCGTGGAAATGAATTACTCCGTGCCAAAGGCGTGCGAACAAACCGGCGTGGGACCGACGGCTTTGCGGCGGTGGGTTTCCCGATGGCACAAGGAGCATGTAGGAGCCTCGCAAACCACCCGCCCGCAGGATCAAGATCTGATTGATTCGCTTCAGGCCAGATTAGCGCTGCTGGAGGCAGAGAATGACGTCTTAAAAAAGCAGTTGCCCTCTCATCTAAAGGTGCTTTTCAGCCGAATAAAATGATCGAGGGCACCAAAGGCGCGATGTCGGTACGACACCTGTGCTGTCTTTTCGGTGTCCCTCGCAGCAGCTATTACGCGCAACGTCATCCCAAGCGACCGCGCGGAGTTGAGCGTCAGTTGGAGAAGAAAATTCGCCAACTGCATAAAGAGCATCGTGGTGCTTTGGGTAGTAGGGGTTTTAGCAAAGCGCTGAAGAAACAGGGGATGAAAGTGGGGCGTCATCGAATGCGTGGCCTGATGAAAACCCTCGGGCTGGTCAGGCGGCGCGCACGTTACGCCCACTATCGGCGAATGACCAAGCCCTCCAACATCGCACCTAATATCCTGGCCCGTCGCTTTAATCCCGCGGCCCCGAACACTTTTTGGGCAGGAGATATTACTTACATCAGGGTCGGTGGGAGCTGGCTGTATTTGGCGGTTGTCATGGATCTTTTCTCGCGCAGGATTGTAGGCTGGGCGTTTTCGAGAACGGCGGATACGGAGCTTTCACTTAAGGCGTTGCAGCTGGCTGTGGGCATACGCCGTCCTACTTCTGAGCTGGTTTTCCACTCGGACCAGGGCTGCCAGTACACCGCTGAGCGTTTCGTAAAATATTTGGCTGAAAAGAACATTGTGCAGAGTATGAGCCGACGCGGTAATTGCTGGGATAATGCCGTCGTTGAGCGCTACTTCAGATCACAGAAGCACGATTGGTCACCGGAAAACGGCTACCAGAATCATTTCGAGGCAGAGCGGGACGTGATGGATTTTATTGCCCATTACAACCACCGGCGTTGTCACTCCGCCTCGAATAACCTGCCGCCAGTTACTTTTGAGGAAATGGCGGCTTAATACTCCTACGCAATGGTCCAAAAAAACTGGACCACTACAAGCTCGCTCCTACAGGTGCACCTGCCCACCTGCCCACCCACCTAGCCAGTGCACCATTATTTCTGTGGGAGCTGGCTTGCCAGCGATGCATACACCGGGGTTTACCTGGTACACCGCACCGCTGCCATCGCGAGCAAGCTCGCTCCTACAGGTGCACCTGCCCACCTGCCCACCCACCCGGCCAGTGAACCTCATTTCTGTGGGAGCTGGCTTGCCAGCGATGCTTACACCGGGATTTTCCTGATACACCCCACCGCTGCCATCGCGAGCAAGCTCGCTCCTACAGGTCCATCTGCCCACCTGCCCACCCACCCGGCCAGCGAACCATCACTACTGTGGGCTCAGGGTTGCCAGCCTACTTTGGCCAGGGCGCTAAGCAGGCGCTCTGGCTTGAGGGAAAACACCTGGCTGGCGCAACCCTTGAGGTCACTGGCAGCCAGCATGGCATTGAGAATGGCCTCTTCTACCGCGTCTGCGGCAGCCACGAACAACGGTGAGATGTAATCGTTATTGACCATCTGCAACTCGGTGGTCGGCGCCCCCGGATGACCAAAATCAGCCGCCGGCAAACTGCTGTTGCCCACCGAAAAGGCAATGAAGATATCGCCACTGGAATCCTCAGTGCCCCCTCCAACACGTGCAAGACCAACACTGGCCCGCTGCGCAAGCCGGGTGCATTGATGCGGCAACAAAGGTGCATCGGTAGCAATGGTAATCACGATGGAACCCATGCCCGGCTCGCCGACATTGATCTCGCTCCTGAACGGCGACGGCACATCATTCAGTACCTTGCCGACCGGATACCCCGCCACCCGCAGCGCTTCTCGTACGCCGTAGTTGGCCTGCACCAGAGCGCCAACGGTCCAGCCGCCCTGCTCAGTGCTCAGCACCCGCGAAGCGGTGCCGATGCCACCCTTGAATTCATGGCAAATCATGCCCGTGCCACCACCCACATTGCCCTCCTGGACAGGGCCGGACCTTGCATCCAGCAGCGCCAGTTGCACATGCTCGGGGCGCACGTGCTGGCCCCAGATGTCATTCAAGGTGCCATCGTAGGTTTCCAGTACCACAGGCATGCACCAATAGGTGTGCTTCTTGCCCATTTCACGTTCTGCGGCCACCAGCGCATCGCGCACTACACCGACACTGTGGGTGTTGGTATAGGCGATGGGCGTGGTCAGTAAACCAGCTTCGCGAATCCACTCCAGACCGGTTGCGTCACCGTTGCCGTTCAACACATGGACCCCGGCAAAACACGGCTGCAAATGCGCCGCACCGGCCCGCGGCTCAATGACCGTGACACCGGTATGGATGGAAGCTTCGGCGGTTTCTACATTCAGCGTGTGATGCCCGACCCGCACACCCGCAACATCGGTGATTGCGTTATAGAGGCCCGGGGTGCCCGAACCAATGGTTATGCCAAGCTCACGGATACGCATCGTTCTGCTCTCGTTGTGGTCAGTAAAGTGCGCCCAGTGTAGAAATCCGGGCAACACTTGACGATACCCCCCATTCACTACCCCAAAGAGGGTATGGATCAATCCTTTACTTGTCCGACTTGATGCTGGTCCAGGCCCGGGTGCGTACACGCTCGAGCTTCTGGGGCAGCGGCTGCACCACATACAGGTTGTTCAGGGCTTCGCTGGTCGGGGTCAGGTTGGGGTTGCCGGTAATGTCCTTGCTGATCAAGGGCAGCGAGTCTTTGTTGGCATTGGGATAACCGAGAAAATCGCTGATCGGGGCAATGACCTTGGGCTCCAGCAAGTTGTTGAGGAATTCATGGGCCTCGGCGACATTTTTCGCGCTTTTCGGAATGGCAAAGGTATCGAACCAGATGGGCGCGCCTTCCTTGGGCAGACGCCAGTCAACCACCACACCGTTGCCCGACTCTTTGGCCCGGTTGCCGAACTGGTAGAAGCTGCCGGAATAACCGATGGCCACGCAGATGTCACCGTTGGCAATGTCGGTCATGTATTTGGCCGAGTTGAAATAGGTGATGTAAGGACGAACCTTCAACATCAGTTCCTTGGCTTTTTCATAGTCGGCCGGGTTCTGGCTGTTCGGGTCCAGACCCAGATAGTGCAGGGCCAGCGGCAGGATCTCGGAAGGCGAGTCGAGCATGGCCACGCCGCAGGATTTCAGTTTTTCCATGTTCTCGGGTTTGAACACCAGGTCCCAACTGTCCACCGGTGCATTGTCGCCCAGCGCGGCCTTGACCTTGGCCGGGTTGAAACCGATCAGCACCGTGCCGTACATGTAGGGCACCGCGTACTGGTTGCCGGGGTCGTTGGTCTGCAACAGCTTGAGCAAGGCCGGATCTTGATGCTGCCAGTTGGGCAGTTTGGATTTGTCCAGTTTCTGGAATACCCCGGCCTTGATCTGGGTATCGAGAAACTGGTTCGACGGCACCACCAGGTCATACCCCGAGTTGCCGGTCAGCAGCTTGGCCTCCAGGGATTCGTTGGTATCAAAGGTGTCCCAGATCACCTTGATCCCGGTTTGTTTAGCGAAGTCCTTGGGCACCGAAGGCAGGATGTAGTCTGCCCAGTTGTACACCCGCAATTCGCGCTGTTCGGCCTGTACGGCACTGGCCAGCAGGGTCAGTCCGCAGACGGTAAGGCCCAGTAAGCGTTTGATTGTGTGCATGCGTGTGTTCCCCGAAGTCGGCGTGAGATCGATATTTTTTATGTTCTGTACACGGCAGCGGCCTGCAAATGGCCAAGGGCAAGCTCGGCAAACTTTCTTGTTAGAGGGCGGGTGCTTTTGATTCTTGCCGACAACCCTGGCGCATCACAGTGGGAGGCAGGCCAAAAGGGGATAGTTATGGCCAATGTTTATGTCCGGATCCAGCCGTCGAGCCTGCAGGAACTGTTGCCCAGCCAACAGTGGATCAGCAAACACCTGCCCCAAAAACAGCAGCCGATGCGCCAACCCCCGCATTCAGGGGCTTTGTCTGTTGGTACGGAGTTTGCTCAAGGGTATTACCTGTCCACAGTCCGCTGCCCAACAGCCAAGGATCAACCATGTCTCAAGCGCTGCAAGTCGTCGTCGTTTCCGGGGGAGCATTCAGCCCTTCACGCACCCTGGTGCTGGCCGAGGCGATTCTCGACGAACTGAAAACCCGGCTTACCCTCGAAAGTCACTTGATTGAGCTGGGCGATATCGCCCGGCAATTGGGCGGCGCCCTGTCACGCCAGGAGCTTGGCCCCGAGGTCGAAGCACAGATCCGGGCCATCGAGAACGCCGACCTGCTGATTGTTGCGACACCGGTCTATCGCGGCTCCTACCCGGGGCTGCTCAAGCACCTGTTCGATCTGGTGGATATCAACGGCCTGATCGATACCCCGGTGTTGCTGGCCGCCACCGGCGGCAGTGAGCGCCATGCCCTGGTGCTCGAACACCAGCTGCGGCCGCTGTTCGGTTTCTTTCAGGCACTGACCCTGCCGATCGGGGTGTATGCCGTCGAATCCGATTTTGCCAATTACCAGATAACCAGTGAGCCCTTGAAGACTCGCATCCGCCTTGCTGCAGAACGTGCCGCGCCGTTGTTCGGCGTGTCTGCCAGGAACCTGCTGAAAATCGCTTAAGGACTCTGTCATGGATGTGTTCTGGTTTCTTCCCACCCACGGCGACGGCCATTACCTGGGTACCACCCAGGGCGCCCGCCCGGTCACCCTCAACTACCTGAAACAGGTGGCCCAGGCGGCCGACGATCTGGGCTACCACGGGGTGCTGATCCCCACCGGCCGCTCGTGCGAAGACTCGTGGGTGATCGCCTCGGCACTGGTGCCGCTGACCGAGCGTTTACGTTATCTGGTGGCCATCCGCCCGGGAATTATTTCGCCGACGGTCTCGGCACGCATGGCCGCAACCCTGGACCGACTGTCCGGCGGGCGTCTGCTGATCAATGTGGTGACTGGCGGCGACCCGGATGAAAACCGTGGCGACGGCAGCTTCCTCGATCACAGCGAGCGCTATGAAGTCACCGACGAATTCCTGAAAATCTGGCGCCGGGTCCTGCAAGGCGAAGCTGTGGATTTCGAAGGCAAGCACCTGCGCGTACAGAACGCCAAGGCGCTCTACCCGCCCGTGCAGAAACCCTATCCGCCGCTGTATTTCGGCGGCTCTTCCGAAGCCGCCCACGAACTGGCTGCCGAACAGGTCGACGTGTATCTGACCTGGGGCGAACCACCGGCGGCCGTGGCCGAAAAACTGGCCGATGTACGCCAGCGTGCTGCCCGCCAGGGCCGTACCCTGCGCTTCGGTATCCGCCTGCATGTCATCGTGCGCGAGACCGAACAGCAAGCCTGGGCAGCGGCTGACAAACTGATCGAACACATCAGCGACGAGACCATTGCCGCCGCCCAGAAGTCCTTCTCGCGCTTTGATTCTGAAGGCCAGCGGCGTATGGCCGCGCTGCATGACGGCCGTCGCGACAACCTGCAAATCGCCCCCAACCTGTGGGCCGGTGTCGGCCTGGTGCGCGGTGGCGCCGGTACTGCACTGGTGGGCAACCCGCAACAGGTGGCAGCGCGGATCATGGAGTACGCCGACCTGGGGATCGAGAGCTTCATCTTCTCCGGCTATCCGCATCTGGAAGAGGCCTACCGCTTTGCCGAGCTGGTATTCCCCTTGTTGCCCGAGCCGTATGCCAGCCTGGCTGGACGCGGCATCACCAACCTGACCGGCCCCTTTGGCGAAATGATCGCCAACGACGTCCTGCCGGCCAAAGCCTGAGGCCTGCCCTGTCCCCTGTGTAGGAGCGAGCTTGCTGTGTAGGAGCGAGCTTGCCTCGCGAGCTCTTCACAACAGCGCCGCAGATATCAAACCGCCCCAAACAGCTCGCGAGCAAGCTCGCTCCTACAGAAACACAGGGGCACAGCGGCAGGATTTTTTGAATGGAGGCCATAACCCGTGACAGCCCATCTACAAGACGCAGCACTTACCCCGCTGCACACCGCCCGGGCGCTGGCCAGCGAGTTCGCCCACAGCGCGGTCGAACGCGACGAGCGTGGCGGTACGCCCATTGCGCAACGGGATGCCCTGCGCGCCAGCGGCCTGCTGGCCATGAGTATTCCCCGCCAGTTCGGTGGCCTCGGCGCCAGCTGGAGCGATACCTTTGAGGTGGTGCGCGAGTTCGCCCGGGTCGACAGTTCCATTGCCCACGTATTGGGCTTTCATCACTTGATGCTCGCCACTGTCCGGCTGTTCGCACGCCCCGAGCAATGGCAGCCCTGGTTCGAACTGACCGCCCGCCAGAACTGGTTTTGGGGCAACGCCCTCAACCCGCTGGACACCCGCACCACCGTGCGCAATTTCGGCAGCTGGCGCGAATTCTCCGGTAAAAAAAGTTTCTGCTCCGGCGCCAGCGACTCGCAGATGCTGATTGCCTCGGCGGTGGATGAGGCCGCCGGTGGCAAGCTGTTGATCGCCGCCATTCCCAGCGCACGTACCGGCATTACCTTGCATGGCGACTGGGACAACATGGGCCAGCGCCAGACCGACAGTGGCAGTGCCACCTTCGAGCGGGTACGGGTCGAAGAGTCGGACTTGCTGCTCGATCCGGGACCTTTGAGCACCCCGTTCGCCTGCCTGCGGCCTCTGATTGCACAGCTGCATTTCGCCAACATTTTTCTCGGCATCGCTCAGGGCGCGTTCGAAGAGGCACGCCAGTACACCCTAGGTGAAACCCGCCCCTGGTTTAAATCCGGCGCCGCGCAAAACCATCAGGACCCCTATGTACTGGGGCACTACGGCGATTTCTGGGTGGGCCTGGAAAGTGCCCGGCTGCTGCTCGAGCACGCCGCCGCGCAACTGGACAAGGCCTGGGCCAAGGGTCCCAGGCTCAGCGAACAGGAGCGCGGACAGGTGGCCGTCGCCATCGCCACCGCCAAAGTCGCCGCCCACCGCCACGGGCTGGAGCTGTGCAGCAAGGTTTTTGAAGTCACCGGCGCCCGCGCCACCCACGCCGCTGTAGGTCTGGACCGGCACTGGCGCAACCTGCGTACCCAAAGCCTGCACGATCCGCTGGATTACAAGCTTCAAGAATTGGGCGACTGGGCACTGAACCAGAACCTGCCTACTCCCACTTTCTATTCCTAGAGAAACCTATGCAGCTTTTGACGCTACCGCCCTCACCCGCCCTGGCAACGTCGATCCGCGCCACCGCGCAAGTATTCGAAGACCCGAAATCCAGAGCGTTGCTGGCCCATTTGCAGCAGGTCGCCCCCAGCGAAGCCAGCGTACTGATCATTGGTGAAACCGGCACCGGCAAAGAACTGGTCGCCCGCCATCTTCACAACCTGAGCGCACGCCGTAACCGGCCGTTCATTGCGGTCAACTGCGGCGCGTTTTCGGAGTCACTGGTGGAAGCGGAGCTGTTTGGGCACGAGAAAGGCGCCTTCACCGGCGCGCTCAGTGCCAAGGCCGGCTGGTTCGAAGAAGCTGACGGCGGTACCCTGTTCCTCGATGAAATCGGTGATTTGCCGATGGCCATCCAGGTCAAGCTGCTGCGGGTGCTGCAGGAGCGCGAGGTGGTGCGCCTGGGGTCGCGTAAAAGCATACCCATCGACGTGCGGGTGCTGGCGGCCACCAACGTGCAGCTGGAAAAGGCGATTAATGCCGGGCATTTTCGTGAGGACCTGTTTTATCGCCTGGACGTGGTAAGCCTTGAGCTGAGCCCGTTGCGCGAGCGGCCCGGCGACATCCTGCCGTTGATCCGGCACTTTATCGAGGCCTACAGCAAACGCCTGGGCTACGGCGAGGTACGGCTAAGTCCTGCAGCGCAAAGCAAGCTGCAGGGCTATGGCTGGCCGGGCAACATCCGCGAGCTGGAAAACGTGATCCATCACACGCTGTTGATCTGCCGCGACGGCCTGATCCAGAGTGGCGATTTGCGCCTGTCCAATATGCGCATCGAACGCCAGGAGGAGCCCGCCGGCACCGACAAATCTGCCGAAGCCCTGCTGGAGCGGGCCTTTCAGCAACTCTTTGAAGAACACCCCGCAGCCCTGCACGAGAAAGTCGAGGAGGTTCTGTTCCGCGCCGCCTACCGCTTCTGTCACTACAATCAGGTCCACACCGCCAAACTGCTGGGCCTGAGCCGCAACATCACCCGCTCCCGACTGATCAACATCGGCGAACTGGCGGTCAACAAACGCCGGCCCAATGACACACCGCAAAGCGAAAGAATGCTAAACCTGTGCATCTGACCTGTCCAAACACCTGCCCCATGAGGATTCGATGACTTATATCGCTGCCGAAAACCGCTATCAATCCATCCCTTATCGCCGTACCGGTCGCAGCGGGCTGCTGCTGCCAGCACTGTCTTTGGGCCTGTGGCACAACTTTGGCGACAGCACGCCGATCGACACCCAGCGCGCGCTGTTGCGTACTGCCTTCGACCTGGGCATCAACCACTTTGACCTGGCCAACAACTACGGCCCGCCCTACGGCAGTGCCGAGATCAACTTTGGCCGTTTATTGCGCGAAGACTTCAAGCACTACCGTGACGAGCTGATTATCTCCAGTAAAGCTGGCTGGGACATGTGGCCCGGCCCGTACGGCCAGGGCGGCGGTTCGCGCAAGTACGTACTGGCCAGCCTGGATCAGAGCCTGCAGCGCCTGGGGCTGGACTATGTCGACATCTTCTACTCGCACCGCTTCGATCCCGACACGCCACTGGAAGAAACCGCCAGCGCCCTGGCCACCGCAGTGCAACAGGGCAAGGCGCTGTACATCGGGATCTCCTCGTATTCCGGGGTAAAAACCCGCGAAATGGCGGCCTTGCTCAAAGAGTGGAAAGTGCCGTTGCTGATCCACCAGCCGGCGTACAACCTGCTTAATCGCTGGGTTGAAAAGGACCTGCTGGACACCACCGAGGAGCTGGGCACCGGCGTGATTGCCTTTACTCCGCTGGCTCAGGGGCTGCTGACCGACAAGTACCTCAACGGGGTACCGGCCGATGCACGGGTCAATCGTCCGGGGGGTGGCTCGCTGCAAGCCTCGCATCTGTCCGACGCCAATATCGCCCATGTGCGTGCACTGAACGAGATCGCCAAACGCCGCGGCCAAAGCCTGGCCCAGATGGCGCTGGCCTGGACATTGCGCGATCCGCGGGTGACCTCGGCGCTGATAGGTGCCAGCCGGCCGGAGCAAATCATCGAGAACGTCGCGGCGTTGCAGAACCTGAGCTTCAGCGAGCTGGAACTGGCCGAGATCGACCGCTTCGCCCAGGAAGGCGGGATCAACCTCTGGCAGAAGCCCTCGCTGGCCGAATAACCAGGCGCCCACAGGTTCTGTAACCTTCAACATAAAACCCTGTAGGCGCTTGCTCGCGAGCTTTCTATCGAGCCTATATTGATGACCGCATGAACGCGGCCTTCTTGAGAAGCTCGCGAGCAAGCTCGCTCCTACAGGCGAGCTTGCCTGGCCAACCGCTCTGCCAGAGCCTTGGCCTGCAAGGCAACGTCGGTCACCGCAGTGCTTTCCCACCACATTCCGCGCAATGGCGGGCCCATGGCAAACAGCCGTGGCGCAGGCTGTGATGCCGCATCCAGCACGGCACCTGAAGCATCGGCAGCAATCCCCAACCCCAGATTTCCGGGCTGCACCAGCCCACGTCGCAACAGCTGTACCGGCAGCGGTTTATCCACCCGGCGCCAGTCGTACTCGATGCCGGTGGAGTTGATCAGCCCGTCACCTTCGACCCATACCGATTCAGCCTGCCCCCGGTAGCGCAGACGAATCCGTGGCCGACCGCCCACCGCGTCCACCCCTTGCAGGGAGGCTGCGGTAATCGTCAGGCGGCCTTCACTGAGCAGGCGTTGCAGTAACGCATTGCCCTGGGGTGGCGAACGGTGGTGATGACTTTCCCACCAGGGCCGCACATGGCGTACAAACTGACGCCGTTGCGCATCGCTGGCCTGGTTCCAGAGCCTGCCTATATGCACCCGTACCGTATCCAGCGGTGCTTGCCAGTCGATACCCCGGGCCTGTGCCAAACGACATTGGCGGCGCAGTTCACGGAACAATTGCAGGGGGCTGCGCAGCTGTGGTGCCAGGGTCAGAAAGTCTTCCCAAACCGGCGGCTGGCGTCGAACCTGGGGCAATAGCCCGTGGCGCGAGTAGACCTGGATCGGACCGCGATGCCCGGCCTGATGCAAGGTCTCCAGGGCATCGACCATGGTCAGCCCGGAGCCGATGATCAGTACCCGCGCATCCACCGGCAAACCACGCAAGGCTGCAACATCCCAGGGGTCCAGGGCAGCGGCATTGAGCCCGCTGGACTGGCGCTGGGCGGTACGCGCGGCCGGGAACATGCCGGTGGCCAGCACAGCTGCAGCGGCTTGCCATTGGCCACCGTCGCCAAGGGTCACTGTGACCCCCTGTTCATGGGTTTGCAGGTCCACCACGGCATCACGGACGTGGGTCAGGCTTGAACCTGCCGCGGCTCCGATTTGCTGTGCCTGCGCCAGTTTCTGCTGGGCATACAGCCCGAACAGCCCCCGTGGCGGGAACAGCTCGGCCACCGCTACATGCTGTTGATCGGACTCCGGCCAGCCACCAGCGGCGATGTGCGCTTCAAGCCAGCGGGTCAGGTCATCGGGATCGTCCGGCTCGACGCTCATGCGCGCCGCATTGCCGTTCAGGGTGTGCCCCGGTTGCGTCGCACTGTAGGCTTCGCCACGTCCCAGCTCGGGCCGGGGCTCCACCAGCACGATGCGCCGGGCACCTGGCAAGCGCAGCAGTTGCATGGCCAACAGGGTGCCGCTCAGGCCACCGCCAACAATCAAGACATCGGCCTCGCGGATGGCAGGGGTTGCCTGTCCGGCTTGTGGCTCGCTCATGGTATTCACTCGCTTTGGGGGTTTTACAGTTCGACCGGCAGGATCTTCTGCAGATCCTGCGGTGTCCAGCGTTGCGACTCAGGCGCGCTCTTTTTGTCGGCCGCGGTTCAATTCACCGAGGTTGCGCCAGGCCGCCCCCGGATGCCCGTCCGCCAGGAGCGGGCCTTCGCCGAACAGCTTCTCGCGCAAGGTGCCCTTGGTGTATTCCTTTTTGTAGACGCCACGTTTTTGCAACTCCGGAACCAGCAACTCCACGGCGTCAATAAAGGTCTCGTGGGTCACCGCATAGGCCAGATTGAAGCCGTCGACCCCGGTCTCTTCGACCCATTCTTCAAGCAGGTCGGCCACGGTTTCAGGGCCGCCGACGAACAGCGGGCCAAAGCCGCCGATGCCCACCCAGTCGGCCAGTGCATTGGGGGTCCAGAGGGTATCTGGATCAGCGCTGGAGAAGGTTTCCACCGCCGATTTGATCGCATTGGTGGGCACGTTTTCAAGCGCCTGATCGGGCTTGAACTGGCTGAAGTCGATACCGGTCCAGCCCGAGATCAAGGCCATCGCGCCTTCGTAGCTGACATAGCTTTTGTATTCTTCAAACTTGGCTTTGGCCAGGGCATCGGTTTCGCCGAGGATCACCGTTTGCAAGTTGAAGATCAGGATTTTTGCCGGATCGCGGCCCGCCTCGGCAGCACGCCGACGGATATCGCTGACAGTTTTTTTCAGCAAGACCTTGGACGGCGCGGCGACAAACACGCATTCGGCCTGCTCGGCAGCAAACTGACGGCCACGGCTGGAAGCGCCGGCCTGATACAGCAGAGGCGTGCGCTGGGGCGAGGGTTCGCACAGGTGAATACCCGGCACCTGGAAGTGTTTGCCAACATGGCGGATCTCATGAATCTTGCTCGGGTCGCTGAATACCCGCCGCTCGCGATCGCGCAAGATTGCCCCCTCCTCCCAGCTGCCTTCCCACAGCTTGTAGCAAACCTGCAGGTACTCCTCGGCATAGTCGTAGCGCGCATCGTGCTCGGTCAGTGCTTGCTGGCCGATGTTCCTGGCGCCGCTTTCCAGATAGGAGGTGACTATGTTCCAGCCGGCACGGCCCTTGGTCAGGTGGTCGAGGGTCGACAGGCGGCGGGCGAAGGGATACGGGTGCTCGAATGACAGCGAAGCGGTAAGGCCGAACCCCAGGTGCTCGGTCACCAGCGCCATCGGTGGAATCAGCTGCAACGGATCATTGACCGGCACCTGGGCGCCCTGGCGGATGGCAGCATCACCGTTACCGCGGTAGACGTCATAGATACCCAGCACATCGGCGATAAACAGCCCGTCGAACTTGCCTCGCTCGAGGATTTTCGCCAGATCGGTCCAGTATTCGAGGTCCTTGTACTGCCATGAACGGTCACGGGGATGCGCCCACAGGCCGGGCGACTGGTGGCCGACACAGTTCATGTCAAAAGCGTTGAGACGGATTTCGCGGGACATCGAATTACTCCTGAAACTGCGGCGCTGCAACGCCGTTGCGACAATGGAAATCATTGCAGTCGCTATTGCACAGGGCGTGCCGTCAACACCTGTCTTGCAGTCGCTGATGAGGCACATGGCGGCGCAGCAGTCGCAAAACCTGGGCACTCAATAGAGCTGATAAACCTGGGGCCAGGATCAACGACAGCTTCGCTGCCGATCGCAGCCTCGTGACTCGTCAGCAACTACGGGTTGCGGCTGTGCGATTTGGGTACAGGTTGTGGCAGCGCTGTTGGCTGGCAGGCAGTTCGCTGTGCACATGGGACGTTTTTAAAGGCCCGGGCAAACGGCACAGACTATGCAATCCCCCAGGCAGGAATCTTTTTCTTCAGGAGTACTGCCATGACCGTCTCACCTCTGTCCCAGGGCACCGACTACGAAACCCTGGCCAATCGCTTCCGCCCGCTGTTTCGGCAAATCGCCACCGGCAACGTCGTGCGTGAACAGGGCCGTGACCTGCCCCGTGAATCCATCCTGTTACTCAAGCAGGCCGGTTTTGGCGCGGTGCGGGTGCCGGTCGAACACGGCGGGGCCGGTGCTTCGGTGCCCCAGTTGTTTGAGCTGCTGATCGAGCTGGCCGAAGCTGACTCCAATATCCCTCAAGCACTGCGTGCCCACTTTGCATTTGTCGAAGATCGCCTCAATGCACCGCCAGGTCCGGCCCGGGATGCCTGGTTCGCACGTTTCGTGGCAGGCGAGCTGGTGGGTAATGGCTGGACCGAAGTGGGCTCGGTCAAGCTAGGCGAAGTCATCACCAAAGTCAGCCCGCAGGCAGCCGGCTTTGTGCTTAACGGCGCAAAGTACTACAGCACCGGCAGTATCTTCGCCGACTGGATTGATGTGTATGCCCGGCGCTCGGACAACGGCGCTGATGTCATCGCGGTGGTAGATGCCCGCCACCCCGGCGTCACCCACAGCGACGACTGGGACGGTTTCGGCCAGCGCACCACCGGCAGCGGCACCTCGGTGTATGTGGACGTGCCGCTGCCTGCCGAGCACCTGATCCCCTTCGAAACCCGCTTCAAATACCAGACCGCCTTTTACCAGCTGGTACTCCTGGCCGTGCTCGCCGGCATCGGCCGTGCGATAGAACGCGATGTGACGCAAGAAATACGCGAGCGCAAACGGGTGTTCAGCCATGGCACTGCCGACACCAACCGCGGCGATGCGCAAATCCAGCAGGTTGTGGGACAGATATCCGCCCAGGTATACGCAGCCGAAGCCGCGACCCTGCGCTGCGCCGGGCCGCTGCAGCGGGCTTATGTCGCGCGGTTTGGCCACGATCAGGAACTCGAGCGCCAGGCCAATATCGACGCCGAGATTGAAACTGCAAAAGCCCAGGTGGTGGTCTCGGAGCTGATTCTGCGAGCGGCCACTGACCTGTTCAACGCCCTGGGCGCTTCGGGTGTCAGCGTCAGCAAGTCACTGGACCGTCACTGGCGCAACGCCCGCACCGCGGCCTCGCACAACCCCTGGATTTACAAGGCGCGGATTGTCGGCGACTGGACAATCAACGGTACCGAGCCGCTGTATGTGTGGCAGATCGGTAATAGCCTGAAGGCAGGATAAGCCCCCTCCTCCGACTGCAGGAGCCAGCTCGCTCCTGCAGGGCTGTTCCTCAGTCTGCGCCAGGTTTCATCTCGTACCTTGTGTCCAGTGCCAACCAAGGCGCCATACCCCACAGGTGATCACGATCCTGTCCACTACCGCGCAGGGAAGCCTCTCGGCTGGCCGCGGCAGACATGTCAGCCGCTGCCCGTGAACCTCTGCTGGCGTTGTCCCGGGGCACTGAAAGCTGGCGTATGCTCACCCCACCTCAATTCATCACACAGGCTGACCCTATGGGCTCGTCTTTCTTTTCATCCTGGACCTTCTGGGCATTGCTCTCGGCGGTGTTCGCCGCCATGACCGCCATTTTTGGAAAAGTCGGCATCACCGGGATCAATTCCGACTTCGCCACGTTTATCCGCACCATCGTGGTCCTGGTGAGCCTGGGCTTGATCGTCTATGCCACCGGCCAGTATCAGTCACTGGGCTCAATCTCGACCCGCAGCTATGTGTTTTTGGTGTTGTCCGGCCTGGCCACAGGCGCCTCCTGGCTTTGCTATTACCGCGCCCTGCAACTGGGCCAAGCGTCCCTGGTCGCGCCCGTGGACAAACTCAGCGTGGTGATTGTGGCGGTACTGGGCGTGACCCTGCTGGGCGAAAAGCTCGACCTGCGGCAATGGGCGGGTATCAGCCTGATTACCACCGGCGTGGTATTGCTGGCGTGGCGCCGGTAGCACCCCAAACCGGGCTTGACGGTCTAAACTGATACAAATTATGTAAGAGGCATCTGCGGAACTTGTAGTCCCTGGCCCAGACTGCGATAAGGTTCCGCGCAAATCAGGGCTTGCCCGGCATTCCTGCAGGATCGATCACTGCCTTTGGCGGCATCAGCAAGGTTTATGGCGCTCTACGGTCAATCAACAGCAATCAGGAATCAACACTATGTACAGGGTTATCGCATGAAGTGGCTCAAGAGCATCATTCTGGGCCTGGCCCTGCTCGCCGTGGGCGCAGTGGCGCTGGGACTGTTCTACTTTCTACCGCAACACGACGTGGTGATGGTCACCGGGGTTGAAGTCAAGCGGGTCGATCACAATGGCGTCATCAACGCTGAGAACCCGGCTGACGGTCCGACCCGGGATGTGTATTTCATCAATACCGAAAACCCTGATACCAAGAATGTCATGGTCTATCGCAACGAGGACACTGGCTGGTCGTTCCCCTGGTATTTCAAGTTCGACTCAGCGGACATCCAGGCCAAGGCCCAGGGTTACTCCCGTGATGCCGAGCAGCTGGCACTTATTCGCTATTACGGATGGAGGATCAAGATCCTCTCGGTGTTCCCGAATATCACGGCCATTGAGTCCACCACCAGCCGCACTGAACCCTTCCCCTGGTTCAATACGATATTTCTGGGCGGTTTGACCCTGGTGGTGATTTTTATCGCGGTCTCGCTACGACGTCGCTTCAAGCGCCGCAATCAGGTGCCGGCGCACTGATCCTGCCCGTTCGCCCGCTGCAACTGACAAGTTTCAGGCCCCCTGTGGCGGGGGGCCTGAAAACAGCCAACGGGCCAGCTGATAACAGGCCGTAAACCAACGCCATAGTTAGTTCGGTAACAGCCGCAGGATTATTGATCCGGCATAGCGATCCGCGACTCGCAACATAGAAACATTTTGTTTGACTTAAGTTGCCTCAGAACTACGCTGACTCCTCTACTATCCCGCGCTTCAATTTAACTGGCAGGCCAGTGACGGCTGCCGGTACTTCGAATCAATCAGGGCTGAGGCCACTCAGTCCGCTCTGCAAGCTGGCAAGGGACAGTCTGCTTCTGAACTAATAATAGGAATGCCTCGATGTTTCAGCTTGATTTTTATGGAACGCTGGTGGCTGCCTCTTTGGTGCTGTTGCTGGGACGCGGGCTTGTTTCCCGCGTCGGATTTTTGCGTACCTACAATATTCCTGAACCCGTTGCCGGGGGCCTGGTCGTTGCCTTGCTGCTCCTGACTTTGCGCCTGTTCGACGTTGAAGTGCGGTTTGATACTTCACTGCAGATGCCTTTGATGTTGGCGTTCTTCGCCACGATCGGCCTGAATGCGGACTTCGCCAGTCTTAAAAAAGGCGGACGCGTGGTAAGCGTGTTCCTGCTGGTGGTGACCGGACTTTTAGTGGTCCAGAACGCCATGGGCATCGGTCTGGCCACGGCTTTGGGGCTCGACCCCCTGATGGGCCTGCTGACCGGCTCCGTAACCTTGTCCGGCGGCCACGGTACAGGGGCGGCATGGGGCGCGACATTCACCGAGCAATACGGCCTGGCCTCCGCTTCGGAACTGGCAATGGCCTCTGCAACCTTTGGCCTGGTGCTGGGTGGCCTGATCGGCGGACCCGTCGCCCGTCTGCTGATCAAACGGGTCAAGACCCCCGGCCTTACCCACGAAGAAGTGCAACTGCCAAAAGGCTTCGAGCAACCCAACGAAGAGCGTTCGATCACGCCGTTTTCCTTTATCGAAACCCTGGCGCTGATCTCCGTCAGCCTGCTGGGCGGCAACCTGCTCAACGGCTTGCTGCAGGGCACGGCTTTCGAGCTGCCGACCTTCGTCTGCGTCCTGTTTGTGGGCGTGATCTTGCGCAACGGCCTTTCTGCACTGGGCCTGTATCAAGTGTTCGAGCGTGAAGTCTCGGTCCTGGGCAACGTCAGCCTGTCGCTGTTCCTGGCCATCGCCTTGATGTCGCTCAAACTTTGGGATCTGGCAGCCCTGGCATTGCCTATTTTCATCCTGCTGGTGGCACAGACCCTGGTCATGGCCCTGTACGCCATTTTCGTGACCTTCAGGGTCATGGGCAGTAACTACGATGCTGCAGTTCTGGCGGCAGGCCACTGTGGCTTCGGCCTGGGTGCCACACCGACGGCCATCGCCAACATGCAGGCGGTGACACAGCGCTACGGTCCTTCGCAGATAGCCTTTCTGGTGGTGCCAATGGTGGGGGCGTTCTTCATCGACATCATTAACGTCATCGTGATCAAGCTGTACCTGTTGCTGCCGTTCCTCGGCGCCGGCTCCTGATCCACCGCTACCGGGCCTGCTCTGTCAGTGCCCGGACTGCCCGGCCATAAAGGCACCCGGGGCAGCGCAACAACAAATAAACCTTTTTGCGATCGACAGTTGTTGCGGTCGATCGCAACTTGCAGTCTTCAATACCCTGCCCTTTACATCAACTTGTCGCCCTGACTGAAAGTTGCGCAGGGGTTTTATTAAATACAATAATCCTTCGTCAAAACCATCCCCATAAACAGGTGAAACTCTCAACTTCGAGAGATTGCACCGCCCTTTATAATTAATATCCCGCCGCCTTATATAAGCATCACACTTTAGATTGTTCCCGTTTCATCCCCTGCTACAGGGCAATTCTGTAACGCGGGTGTTTTCTTGCAGGTCATACCCTGACATCAGCCCATTCGAAACCGAGCGCGGACTGAGTGCCTGTAACAGTGCAGCGATCACTGGCGGGCGTCGCGTGACCGGCAGGACCTCGCGGTCATGGCGGCGAGCCCGTCCGGATCCGCCACTGCCCCCTTGCTGAGCGCGCTCCTTGAGACCTGCGGGCGACATCAGCAACCGACTGAATAATATGAGTATTAAATTGGAATTTTAAAAAAACGCTGCATCCGACGCGCAACACATGGACAGCAGGCCACCTGGAGCCAATGATGCAGGCAACTGTTCCCGTGAACAGGCCTCCAATAAAAACAACCAGGGGACCTTGATCGCCGATGAATATTCTCTACGACGAACGCGTTGACGGTTATCTGCCCGCCGTCGATAAAGATTCGCTGTTACAGGCTCTGCAGCAACGCTTGCCCGATCTGGATCTCCTGCACCAGGAAGAAGATCTCAAGCCCTACGAGTGCGACGGTCTGTCGGCCTACCGCACCACGCCGATGCTGGTGGCACTGCCGCGTACCGTTGAGCAGGTACAGGGCCTGCTCGAACTCTGCCATCAGCGCCGGGTGCCGGTGGTCGCACGGGGCGCCGGCACCGGGCTTTCCGGTGGTGCATTACCGCTGGAAAAAGGCGTGTTGCTGGTGATGGCGCGCTTCAACCGCATTCTGCACATTGATCCCGCCGCCCGCAGTGCCCGGGTTCAGCCCGGGGTGCGCAACCTGGCAATCTCCCAGGCGGCCGCCGCTACAGGTTTGTATTACGCGCCGGACCCGTCTTCCCAGATCGCCTGCTCCATCGGCGGCAACGTCGCCGAAAACGCCGGTGGCGTGCATTGCCTGAAGTACGGACTGACCGTACACAACCTGCTCAGGGTCGAGATTCTCACCGTCGAAGGGGAGCACCTGAGCCTGGGTTCTGACGCCCTCGACGCCCCCGGTTTCGACTTGCTGGCGCTATTCACCGGCTCCGAAGGCATGCTCGGGATCATCACTGAGGTCACGGTCAAACTGCTGCCCAGGCCGCAAGTTGCCAAGGTACTGCTGGCAGCTTTCGACTGCGTGGAAAAAGCCGGGCTTGCAGTGGCCCGGATCATTGCCGAGGGCATCATTCCCGCGGGCCTGGAGATGATGGACAACCTGGCGATCCGGGCCGCTGAAGATTTCATTCATGCCGGGTATCCGGTAGACGCCCAGGCCATTCTGCTGTGCGAGCTGGACGGCGTCGAAGCCGATGTACATGACGATTGCGAGCGGGTGCGCAGGGTTCTGCTACTGGCCGGTGCCACCGAGGTGCGTCTGGCCCGCGACGAAGCCGAGCGGGTGCGCTTCTGGGCCGGACGCAAAAATGCGTTTCCGGCAGTGGGCCGGTTATCCCCGGACTACTACTGCATGGACGGCACCATTCCCCGCCGCGCACTGCCCGCCGTGCTCAAGGAGATCGCCACCCTGGCCGGGGAGTACGGGCTGCGGGTCGCCAACGTGTTTCACGCCGGCGACGGCAATATGCACCCGCTGATCCTGTTCGATGCCAATCAGCCCGGCGAGCTGGACCGGGCCGAGGCCCTGGGGGGCAAAATCCTTGAACTGTGCGTCAAGGTCGGCGGCAGCATCACCGGCGAGCACGGGGTCGGCCGTGAAAAAATCAATCAGATGTGTGCCCAGTTCAACAGCGATGAGCTAACCCTGTTCCACGGGGTCAAGGCCGCATTCGACCCGCGGGGCCTGCTCAATCCCGGAAAAAATATCCCGACCCTGCAGCGCTGCGCCGAGTTCGGGGCCATGCATGTGCACATGGGCCAGTTGCCCTTCCCTGAACTGGAGCGTTTTTGATGGATGCCGAACACAGTGTCGATGACAGCCAGGCGTTGCTGGAGCAGGTCAACCGGGCGCTGGCCAATGCCACGCCATTGCTGATCCAGGGCTCCAACAGCAAGGCGTTTCTCGGGCGTGCGGTGGCCGGTGAAGTCCTCGATACCCGCAGCCATCGCGGCATTGTCAGTTACGACCCCACCGAGCTGGTGATCACCGTCCGCGCCGGCACCCCTCTGGCTGAGTTGTCCGCAACCCTGGCCGCAGCCGGGCAGATGCTGCCCTGTGAACCGCCGTCCTTCGGCCCGGGAGCCACAGTCGGCGGCATGGTCGCTACCGGCCTGTCGGGCCCGCGCCGGCCCTGGTCCGGCTCGGTGCGCGACTTCGTCCTCGGCACCCGGGTGATCACCGGTCTGGGCAAACACCTGCGCTTCGGCGGCGAGGTGATGAAGAACGTTGCCGGTTACGATCTGTCGCGCTTGCTGACGGGCAGTTACGGCTGCCTTGGGCTGATCACCGAAGTGTCGTTGAAAGTGCTGCCAAAACCCCGACGCTGCTTCAGTGTTTCGCTGGAGATGGATCGCGCCCGGGCACTGGAAAATCTTGCCCGATGGGGCCAGCAGCCCCTGCCTGTCAGCGCCGCCTGCCATGACGGGCAGCGCCTGCACCTGCGTCTGGAAGGTGGCGAAGGATCGGTGGCGGCTGCCCATGAACGCCTCGGCGGCGAAGCGCTGGACCCCGGTTTCTGGAACGACCTGAATGAACAGCAGTTGGCCTTTTTCGACGTTGGCCCGCCGCTGTGGCGCTTGTCAGTGCCCAACAACAGCGGCGCCCTTGATTTGCCCGGCGCACAACTGGTCGATTGGGCCGGCGCCCAGCTGTGGCTGAAGTCCGACGCCGATGCCGGGGTCATTCGCGCTATTGCCCAAAAGGCCGGCGGCCATGCCACCTGTTACAGCCACGGTCTGATCGACAGCCCCTTTCAACCATTGCCCGCCGCGTTGCTGCGCTATCACCGCCAGCTCAAGGCGCAACTGGACCCGCAAGGGATCTTCAACCCGGGCCGAATGTACGCGGAGTTTTGAACCATGCAGACCCTCCTCAGCGAGCAGGCCGCACTGCTGCCACGGGCAGCAGAGGCCGAAAGCATTCTGCGCAGCTGCGTGCATTGCGGCTTCTGCAACGCCACCTGCCCCACCTATCAATTGCTCGGTGATGAGCTGGATGGCCCGCGCGGGCGCATCTACCTGATCAAACAAGTGCTGGAAGGCCATGCGCCCACGGCCAGGACCCAGCTGCACCTGGATCGCTGTCTGTCGTGCCGCAACTGCGAAACCACCTGCCCGTCCGGAGTGGATTACCACAACCTGCTGGATATCGGCCGCGCGGTGGTCGACGCGGCCGTACCGCGCCCCCTGGGCCAGCGTCTGCTGCGCAAAAGTCTGCTGGGGATGGTGCCAAACCCCGGGCTGTTCAAAGCGGTGATCAATACCGGCGAAGTCTTTCGGGCCCTGTTACCCGAGGTGCTCCAGGCCAAGCTGCCGCGCAGCGTGCGCCCGGCCGGGTTGCGCCCCGCGACCCGGCACCGGCGTCAGGTGCTGATGCTCGAAGGCTGCGTGCAGCCGAGCCTGGCCCCCAATACCAACGCCGCTGCGGCCCGGGTACTGGACCGCCTGCACATCAGCGTTACGCCGATCAGCCAGGCCGGATGCTGCGGTGCCGTGGACTATCACTTGAATGCCCAAGAGGCGGGACTCAATCGTGCCCGACGCAATATCGACGCATGGTGGCCGGGTATCGAAAACGGTGCCGAAGCCATAGTCCAGACGGCCAGCGGCTGCGGCGCCTTCATCAAGGATTACGGGCATTTGCTGCGCCACGATCCGGCCTATGCCGCCAGGGCCGCACAGGTCAGCGCCCTGGCCAGGGATCTGGTGGAGGTGCTGCGTGACGAGCCCCTGGAGCAACTCGGGGTCAAGGCTACAACCTCCATCGCCGTCCATTGCCCCTGCACCTTGCAGCACGGACAAAAACTCGGCGGCGCGGTCGAACAGCTACTGACCGGCCTGGGTTTCAACCTTACGCCGGTCCCGGACAGCCATATGTGTTGCGGCTCGGCGGGTACCTATTCGCTGACCCAGCCCGAACTGTCGCGCCAGCTGCGTGACAACCGGCTCAACGCCCTGGAAAGCGGCCAGCCGCAGCTCATCGTCAGCGCCAACATCGGCTGCCAGAGCCACCTCGACGGCGCCGGGCGCACCCCTGTCCGGCACTGGATCGAACTGCTGGATGACACCCCGGGTTGAGCCGCTCGGGCCCGCCATCAAGCCAGGGCCATTGCCTGCATCCGGCGCTTCAAGGTGTCGGAGGGCAACTCGGCGAACTGCCGGCGATACTGTTCGGCAAATCGCCCCAGGTGGACAAAACCATAATCCAGGGCCAGCTCGGTGACGCTGCGCACGTTGCAGCTGGGATCGGCCAGGCACGCCTGGATCCGTAGCAGTTTCTGCTCACGGATAAAACGTTGCGGCGTGGTGCACATGTGCTTCTCGAACAGGGCGTACAACGAGCGCACGCTCAGTTGCGCCTGATCGGCCAGGCTCTGGACACTGATGTCTTGCTGCAGGTTGCAAGTGATGTAATTCACCAGTCGCTCGAAGGTGCTGCTGGAACAGGCCAGGTGTTCGCGCCGCACGTTATTGCGCATCAGGGTCAACATCTTGCTGGCAACTATATGGGCGTAATGCTCCTGAACCCGGGCCAGCGCAGCACCGTCCTCGGCTTCGGTGCAGATGGTGGCCAGCAAGGGCACAAAGGCTTGCAGTTGATCCAGTGCATAGCGCTGTTGCAGAAAACGGATGCCTTCGCCCGGGTAAAGCCAGCGCTGCTCCTGGCAGATCTGCTCCAGCAGCCTGCTCGGCACTTTCAGGATGAATTTTTCGCAGTCATGGGAATACGTCAGGTCTACCGGATCATCGGGGTTGATCAGCAACAGCTCCCCCGGCACCAGATGGTGTACCCCGTTGGGGCCACGCCACAGGCAGTCACCGCGCAGCAGAACCTGCAGATGGAAGATGTCCTCCAGCGCATCGGATACCACACGCACGCTGGAGCCATAGCTGATCCGGCACAGGTCCAGGCTGGCAAACTTGCGGTGATTCAAGTGCGCCTGGGCAGTGGCTTTGCGCGGCAGGTGAATACAATGGCTGCCGACATGCTGATTCACATAGCCGGATACCGCATGGGGGTCGGCGTTCTTGAACACCTCACTGCGTTCGCTTAGCAGGGGCATATTCATGGCGGTCACTCTTATATTATTTTTATCAATCAGGCGCAGTACAAATGTGACAGTTACAAGCAGGCCTCGGGATTCTCGACCAGGATCCGTCTTAATACCAATACAAATAAGGTTCGGCACGATACCTCAAAGGTATTCGAACAGCCTGCCGGGCTGTACAAGCACCCAGGCTAACCCTCGGTGGATGTTGCGCACACACTGACCGGCCGCCGTTTGAGCATCACCACATGCACCGT
Organism: Pseudomonas paraversuta; assembly: GCF_904067025.1. Classification (NCBI taxonomy): domain Bacteria; kingdom Pseudomonadati; phylum Pseudomonadota; class Gammaproteobacteria; order Pseudomonadales; family Pseudomonadaceae; genus Pseudomonas; species Pseudomonas paraversuta. The sequence goes on along the minus strand of NZ_CAJFDA010000001.1, from coordinate 2,069,636 downwards.
CAACCCCAGCAGCAAGCCCCAGAAAGGGGCTGACAAACCCAGAAAAGAAACCCCCGATGCGGTCACCAGAAAGGTGAACAGGCCGGCATCACGGTCCTTGGCATCTGACACGCTGCGTACCAGAGCATCATTGATCGCGCCATACAACGCCAGGCCGGCCAGGCCCGCGATCAACGCCTGGGGAAAGGCTGCAAATACCGACACCACTGTTGCCCCTGCCATGCCCAGTAACAGGTACAACAAACTGCCCGACAGCGCTGCGACGTAGCGCTTGCGGGGATTCTCATGGGCTTCGCGTCCGGTGCACAGGCTGGCAGTCACTGCGGCAAGGTTGAGCCCGTGACAGCCGAAAGGGGCCAGTAATGCACCGACCAGGGCACTGGCAGTGATCAACGGGCTTGCCGGCGTGGTATAGCCGGCGCCGCGCAGGACGGCTATACCGGGCATGAACTGCCCGGTCAGGGCCACCAGCAGCATGGGTAACGCCAGACTCAAAGTGGCAGACAGGCTGAATTCGGGCACTATCCATTGCGGCGTCGCCCACGCGAACACCAGGGCCTCGCCCCGAAACTCGCCACTGATCAGGGCAATGCCCGCCCCCACCACCAGCACAGCCGCCACTGCATAGCGGGGCCACAGCTTGCGAAAACCGATATAGGTCAGAAACATCGCGCCGATCAACAGCGGCGCCTCAGGTGCCGAGCGAAAGGTTTGAATACCGAAGCTGAACAGAATGCCGGCCTGCATCCCGGCAGCAATCGACCCCGGCAGATGGGCCAGCAATTTATCGAACACAGCGCTGTAACCTATTACCCACAGCAACAGGTTCGCCACCAGATAGGCACCCACGGCCTGATTCAGGCCGATCTGGGGCAACGCCGTCACCAGCAGCGCCGAGCCTGGAATCGACCAGGCCACCACCACCGGAACTTTGTACTTGAGGGACAGGAAAGCGCCGAGCACTGCCGAGCCGATGGAAATCGCCCAGACCCACGACGACAACTCAACGGCTGACAGATGCGCCTGCTCAGCAGCATGGAAAATGATAACCAGCGGGCCCGCGTAGGAAATCAATGTTGCGATAAACCCGGCAATCACTGCCGACAATGACAGGTCGCGAAACAGAGTTGGCATAGGTACCTCATGGTCGCCGGGATTTGAGTGCCGGCGCACCCTCACCCGGCCCGGGATAAGCATTCGGCGTGGTCTCAGCTGTCCTGCAACACCCGTGGACGCTGGCTGCGCTGCTCGCCGCACGGACTGGCGGCCGGCTGCAACTGGAAGTCGAACTCAAGCTCTGCATGACGGCCATCCACTCCCCGGTTGCGGGCAGCTGCCTGGTCGTCGACAAACACCACCTGGCCGACCAGGCCGTCGCGGGTGGCGAAAGCAAAGTCATCCCACAGGTACTTGTCCCCTGACAGATTGATCTGGGTGGTCAGGTGCCGGTAGCCCGCAGCCGAGATGAAGTAGTGGATATGCGCCGGGCGCTGGCCGTGGCGTCCGAGCAGGTCCAGACACTCCTGGGTCGGGCCGGCCGGGTTGCAGCCGTAGCCGGACGGCACAATGGAGCGCGCGCGATAGCGGCCCTGGGCATCGGTGACGATGCGTCGGCGCAGGTTGTACTCCGACTGGCTGGAGTCGAAGTACGAATAGGTACCCCGGGTGTTGGCATGCCAGAGATCGACAATCGCCCCCGGGAGCGGATTACCGTCGGTATCGCGCACCACACCCTCGAGAAACAGTACCGTCGCCACCCCATCTTCGCTGCCATCGTCGAGCCTCGCCTCGCCCTGACTGATCGGCGCCCCGGCCACGTACAGCGGTCCTTCGATGGTGCGCGGGGTTCCGCCGACGTATCCGGCACTGGCGTCTTTGGCGTCTTGCAATAGATCGAGAAAATGCTCGACACCAAGACCGGCGACCAGCAGCCCGGCCTCGCTACGGGCACCCAGGCGATTGAGATAATCCACCGCCGCCCAGAACTCGTCATCCGTCACTTCCAGGTCTTCGACGATCCGCGCCACCTCGTTCACCAGGCGCAGCAGCAACTGTTTGGCCCGCGGGCTGCCCTGGTCGTTGCCCCCACCGCTGACCTCCTTGAAAAAGGCCTGGAGCTCGGGGGTCTGGGAAATTTTCACGGTCATTCTGACTACCTCTTTTATTGATTTATATTGCCCGGGCCGGCAACGCAGGGGCACACGTGCGCCGTCTGGCGCTGACAGCAAAGACCGCCATGGCCAGCGCAGCCACCACGCCGGGGATGGCAAAGGCGACAAAGTTCAGGTGCAGCGGCAGGCCCAGGCCCATTAACAGCCCGCCCAGCACCGGCCCGACAATCGCACCGTTACGGCCGATGCCCGAGGCCCAGCCCAGGCCAGTGGAGCGGATGGACAGGCCATAGAGCTGGGCGGCACCGGCGTACAACAGGATTTGCGTGCCGATGGTGGTAGCGCCCGCCACACCTATCAGCAGGTACAGCAGCGGCGTCGGGCTGTTGAAGCCCAGCAGACTGATGGCCGCAGCGGCGATCAGGAAGTAGACGACCATGACTTTCGTCAGGTTCAGCCGATCACCAAGCCAGCCGCCACTGATGGCACCCAGCATGCCCCCCAGGTTCAGTGCCACCAGAAACGACAGGCTCGAGCCCAGGCTGTAACCGGCGCTGGCCATCAACTTCGGTAGCCAGGAACTGAGCGCATAGACCATCAGCAGACAACAGAAAAATGCCACCCAGATCGCCACTGTCCGCACCGCCCGGCCTTCGCGAAAAAGCTCCAGCACCGACGCCGCTGCCTGCTTGCGGTCATCAACCAGCAGCCGGTCACCCGCTGCAATCACAAGGCCTGGCTGCAGGCGCTGCAACAGTGCCCGGGCTTGTTCATCACGCCCTTGGCGCACCAGAAAACCAATGGATTCGGGCATGTAATAAAGAATCAGCGGCAGCAACAGCAACGGTAACGTCGCCAGCAGAAACATCGACTGCCAGCCGAAGGCGGGCAACATGTAAATTCCGGCGCCGGCACAAATCAGGCCGCCCAGGGAGTAGCCGCTGAACATCACGGCCACCAGGGTGCTGCGCATGCGTTTGGGTGCATATTCATTCATCAGCGCAACCACATTCGGCATCAAGCCACCGCAGCCAAGGCCGGCTATAAAGCGCCAGACTGCAAACTCGGTGGGCGTACTGGCAAAGCCATTGATGATGGTCGCGACACTGAACAGGACAAAGCAGATCGCGATGCCTTTCTTGCGCCCGATGCGATCCGCCAGACTGCCGAACACCAGTGCGCCGAACATCATGCCGAACAAGGCATAACTGCCCAGCGCCCCGGCCTGCAGTGGCGTCAGCCCCCACTCCTGCATGATCACCGGCAGTACCACGCCGTAGATGAACAGGTCATAACCATCAAAAATCAGCAGCAGAGCGCACCACAACATGACCATCCAGTGGAATTGGCCAAACCGGGCATTGTCGACAATTGCATGAACATCCAGAGTTCCCATGGCTTTTATTCTCTTGTTGTTATTGGGCGCCTGTGTTTCGGGTACCGCTGTGTATCGGGCTCAGCCCAGGTCGCCACCGCCTACGGGCAAGGTAACGCCGGTGATATAGGACGCGTCATCGGACGCCAGGAACAGGATGGCCCCCACCTGTTCGTCGATCGAACCGTAGCGTTTCATCAAGCTGCTGTCCTTGGTCTGCTCGACGATCTGCGAGTACCACTGTTGCTCTTGCTCGGTGGCGGCAGCACTGTTGCGCGGAATCCGGCGCGGCGGTGCATCTGTGCCACCGGGGGCGGTGGCATTGACCCGCACACCGCGCCCGGCGGTTTCAAAGGCCAGGCAGGCGGTCAGTGCATTCACCCCGCCCTTGGCTGCGCCATAGGGCACACGGTTGACCCCGCGGGTGGCGATCGAGGACACATTGACGATCACACCGCTGCCTTGTTCCAGCATATGCGGCAGCGCGCTGTGACAGCACCAAAGGGTCGGAAACAGCGAGCGCCGCACCTCCGCCTCGATCTCCGCGTGCAGATAATATTCGAAGGGTTTGGCCCAGATAGTGCCGCCTACGTTATTGACCAGAATATCCAGCCTGCCGAAGTGCTCGACGGCCCTGGCCATCACCTGCTGGCAATCTTCATAGCGCTCCAGGTCTGCGGTCAGCGTCAGGGCTTGGGGTGCCAGTTCATGCACCAGTTCGCTGCGGTCAACCGCAACGACCCTGGCCCCTTCCAGCAGCAAGCGTTCCACCACCGCGCGGCCTATGCCTTGCGCCGCGCCGGTGACCAGCGCGACTTTATCCTTGAATCTCATGCTCATGATGATCTCCAGACCCGTTGTCGTAGCCGCGTATTCAAGCAGCGCTGGCGGCGAATTTTTCGTAGTAGAAGTTGGCGGGGGAAATGCCCTGCTCGCGGATGTACTGGCTCACGGCTTCAACCATCGGCGGCGGTCCGCACAGATAAATATCCACATCACCGCCATTCAGATGCTCCGGGGCAATGTGCTGGGTGACATAGCCCTTTTGCGGCCATGCGCTCTGCGGGTTGGCCACGCAGGCACTGAAGGTGAAGTTGGGAATGCTCGCTGCCAGGGCTTGCAAGCGGTCGATTTCCACCAGATCGAAATCGTTGGTCACGCCATAGATCAGGTGCAGTGGATGCTCACTGCCCTTTTGCGCGATGGTCTCGAGCATGGCCGTAAACGGCGCCAGACCGGTACCGCCGGCCAGCAACAGCAAGGGCCGCTTGATCGGGCGCAGGTAAAAGCTGCCCAGGGGGCCGGCCAGGCTCATGTGGTCGCCGACCCTGGCCAGCTCGGTGAGAAAATGGCTCATCAGGCCGCCGGGGACATTGCGAATCAGGAAGCTGACACGCCCGTCTTTCTGCACCGAGCTGAAAGAGTAGGCACGGGTCTGATCACTGCCCGGCACCTGCAGGTTTACGTACTGACCCGGCAAGAATGTCAGGTCAGCCAGCCCGGCCCCCTGAATCGACAACGACAGGGTGCTGTCTGACAGGCGTCGCACTTCTTCGATGGCGCCTTCATAGGAGGACTGGCGGGTTTTGCATACATCCGATGACGTCGGGATGTGCACCACGCAGTCACCCCTGGCGCGCATCTGGCAGGTCAGGACAAAACCTTCAGCGGCCTCGGCGGCGGTCAGGGCATCGTCGATGTATTCCTCACCCAGGTCATATTCACCGGATTCGGCGAAGCATTTGCAGGTACCGCAGGCACCGTCACGGCAGTCCAGGGGAATGTTTATCCCCTGGCGGTACGCTGCGTCAGCCACGGTTTCGCTGGCGCTCGCGTCGATAAAACGGGTCACGCCGTCTTCGAAATTCAGGGCAATCTTGTGGCTCATGGCATACCTCGCATGACTGCACTCCCCCCGCACGCTTGGCGGGCGCTGGAATGCAGCCCGGTTTACAGGTGGTAGATATCGATGACCTGGCGCACATAGTCGTTTTTCAGCACCACTTTCTTGGCCTTGATCAGCGGCTGTTCACCGCGGGTGTCGAGGGTGTAGAAGCTGGTGCCGAAATAACTGTCGACGGTCTTGTAGCGAAAGCTCAGGGTGTGCCAGTTGAAACGCACTACGCACTGGTCCGCGCTGCGCTCGACAATCTCGATATTGCTCAAGTTATGGGAGGTGCGGGTGTCCGGGATGCTGGCACTGGAACGCTCGGTCTTGATCCGGAAAATGCGGTCTTCCAGACCTTCCCTGCTGCCGTACCAGATCAGCGATATTTCGCTTTGCGGGTCCTCGGTCAGCGCGTCATCGTCATCCCAGGACGGCATCCAGAACGTCGCATCGGCGGCGTAGAGTTCCAGCCACTGGTCCCACTGTTTATCGTCCAGATGCCGGGCTTCGCGATACAGGAAATCGCGCACGGTGTCGTATGACAGGCTCATTGGACCTCCCGCGCAGGGATCTTGCCTGCCTGTTCAGCGGCCACGGCCTGCAACATGGTGTCTTGCCAGTACTTGTGCTGTTCCACAAACAACCCTTCGTCTTCGGTGCGCACGCCGCTGAGCAACGGCTGCAAATCAATTTCCAGCGCCGCCTCGTCCGGCCCTTCGACCCAGTGTTCGGCGCCACGGGACATATCGTTCCAGGCGGTGGCACTGCCTTGGTAACCGATCTGGCAGGAACGGAATTCCTCCAGGTCATCGGGGGTGGCCATACCGCTGACGTTGAAGAAGTCTTCGTACTGACGAATGCGCAGGGCCCGGGCTTCTGCACTCTCGCCCACCGGGGCAATGCAGTAGATGGTGATCTCGGTCTGGTTGACCGAGATAGGCCGGGCAATGCGGATCTGCGAGCTGAACTGGTCCATCAGATAGACATTGGGGTACAGGCACAGATTGCGCGAGTTGCCGATCATCCAGTCGGCGCGGGCCTGTCCGAAATCACTGACCAACTGATCACGGCGCTCATATAACGGCCGGTCCTCGGGGTTCGCCCAGCGCGTCCAGAGCAGCATGTGGCCCTTGTCGAACGAGTAGAAGCCGCCACCACTTTTGGCCCAGCCACCGGCACTCATGGTGGGGTTGGCATCACCGCTCTGGCGCTCTTTGCGCTGGTTCTGGGTGGCGGCATAGTTCCAGTGCACCGAACTGACGTGGTAACCGTCGGCACCGTTTTCGGCGGTCAGTTTCCAGTTGCCTTCGTAGATGTAGCTGGAGGAGCCGCGCAGGACTTCCAGGCCATCGGGGGACTGATCGACGATCATGTCGATGATCTTTGCCGACTCCCCCAGGTGTTCGGCCAGGGGCACCACATCGGCATTCAGGCTGCCGAACAGAAAACCCCGGTATGACTCAAAGCGGGCGACTTTGGTCAGGTCGTGGGAGCCCTCGCAGTTGAAGCTGGCGGGATAGCCTGCGTTGCCCGGGTCCTTGACCTTGAGCAGCTTGCCGGAGTTGTTGAACGTCCAGCCGTGGAACGGGCAGGTATAGGACGACTTGTTGCCGCGCTTGTGCCGGCACAGCATCGCCCCGCGGTGGCTGCAGGCATTGAGGAAGGCATTGAGCACCCCGTCTTTGTTGCGCGCGATAAAGACCGGCTGACGACCCATCTGCAGGGTGATGTAGTCGTTGTTCTGCGGGATCTGGCTTTCATGGGCCAGGTACAGCCAGTTGCCTTCAAAAATGTGCTTCATTTCAAGGTCGAACAAGCGAGGGTCGGTGAACATCTCACGCTTGCAGCGGAAGCGGCCTTCATCACGGTTTTCTTCAAGCAAGGAATTGAGATACTCGACGCCTATGGACATGGCCTGAGCCTCCGTTGTTGTTATGGGGTATTGGCAGTGTCCACGACCTGCGCGCCGGGCAATATCCGTTACCTGCAGACCGCTATCCGCTTTGTGCAAAGTGGCACGCCGGCCATCGGCGTCTTGCCTCGCAGGGCCCGGCGCAGCGTTGCCAGGATGCTCCAAGCCCTTGATTTATAAGTACTTAACAACAGATCCCGCGCTTCGAAATGGCGCTGCGGGGCGGGCAAAATGTCACCTAGCGTTCGTTAATCGCACGACATCGCATGCAGCACCGCCCTCTCGGGCTGAATGTTTGGCACCCTAGGCACATGCTCTGTCGGACCGTGCCCCAGTGGTCGGCCATGCAGATTGATCTGTTCACTCAAACTAAAAACAGGAGCACGCCTTGATCAACAAAACCTTCGAATCCATCGCTGCCGCACTGGATGGAATTGCCGATGGCTCGATCATCATGGTGGGTGGCTTCGGCACTGCCGGCATGCCGTCGGAACTGGTGGACGGGGTCATTGCCTCGGGCGCTCGCGACCTGACCATCATCAGTAACAACGCCGGCAACGGTGAAATCGGCCTGGCCGCACTGCTCAAGGCCGGACGGGTCGCCAAGGTGATTTGCTCGTTCCCGCGCCAGTCCGACTCCTATGTGTTTGACGAGCTGTACCGGGCCGGGAAAGTGCAGCTGGAGGTGGTACCCCAGGGCAACCTGGCCGAACGCATCCGTGCGGCCGGCTCCGGAATCGGTGCGTTCTATTCCCCGACCGGGTACGGCACGTTGTTGGCCGAAGGCAAGGAAACCCGGGTCATCGAGGGCCGCAACTATGTGCTGGAAATGCCACTGCACGCCGATGTCGCGCTGATCAAGGCCGAACAGGGCGACCGCTGGGGCAACCTGACCTACCGCAAAGCCGCGCGTAACTTCGGACCGATCATGGCCATGGCGGCGACCACGGCCATCGCCCAGGTCAACCGGATCGTCGAGCTGGGTGAACTGGACCCCGAGCACATCATCACCCCGGGGATATTTGTCCAGCGTGTGGTCCAGGTGCCATCCGCCCGCTCCCCGATCGCCAACGTCAACTGAGGCCCACCATGACCGTCATGAAAAAACTTTCGCGCAATGAAATGGCCCAGCGCGTGGCCGAGGATATTCTCGAGGGTGCTTATGTAAACCTGGGCATCGGCGTACCGACCCTGGTGGCGAACTACCTGGGTGACAAGGAAGTGTTCCTGCACAGCGAGAACGGCGTGCTGGGCATGGGCCCGAGCCCGGCCCCGGGGGAAGAAGATGATGACCTGATCAACGCCGGCAAGCAGCATGTGACATTGCTCGCCGGTGGCGCCTATTTCCATCACGCCGATTCGTTTTCGATGATGCGCGGCGGCCACATCGACATTGCCGTACTGGGTGCTTTCCAGGTCTCGGTCAAAGGCGATCTGGCCAACTGGCACACGGGCGCCGAGGGTTCGATCCCTGCGGTGGGCGGCGCGATGGACCTGGCCACCGGCGCGCGCCAGGTATTCGTAATGATGGATCACCTGACCAAGACCGGCGAAAGCAAACTGGTGCCGCAGTGTACCTACCCGCTGACGGGCATCGGCTGCGTCAGCCGGATCTATACCGATCTGGCGATTCTGGACGTCACCGCCCAAGGCCTGCTGGTACGTGAAATTCTGGCGGATATCAGCTTCGAAGCCTTGCAGGAACTCAGCGGCGTGCCGTTGCTTCAATAACACCCCAGTCCAACTGCATGGGGTCGCCTGCGGCCTCACTGCCCCTCACCGCCAGCGGATCGGAGCACCGGTCTGCATGGCCGGTCTTTACCGCCCCTGCGCCAGCCATACCTTTGAGGTATTGCACGCCACCCAAATGATATTAGACGCCCACGGCAGCGGCATTTAGCCTCTGCCCCGGCAGGCTGTGCCTGCCCATAACTATAAAAAATCCTGGAACTGCCGGAGCCGCCATGAGCACGCACTATTCCATTCCCGAACTGATCGACAGCCGACCCATCAGCGCCTTTCAATGGCGGGTTTTTGCCCTGTGTTTTTTCGTGGCGATTCTCGACGGTTTCGATACCCAGGCGATTGCCTTCACCGGCCCTTCAATCATTCAGGCGTTCGGGCTGGGGGCTGGTGCGCTGGCACCGATCCTGACCGCCGGGATTGTCGGCATGGTGCTCGGGGCAATGGCTCTGGGGTTAATGGCCGACAAGCTCGGGCGCCGGCCGATCATCATCACTGCAGTCGCACTGTTTGCCATTGCATCCCTGGCGACCGCCTTTGCCCGAACGACGGAACAGATCCTGGTCTTGCGCTTTATTGCAGGCATCGGCATGGGCGGCGCGACCCCCGTGGTGCTATCGCTGGCAGCCGAGTACGGCAGCGCCAGACAGCGTGGCACGATCATGACTACGGTATTGCTGGGGTTGCCTGCCGGGGCCATTCTGGGCGGTTTGCTGGCCGCCTGGATGCTGCCGTCCATTGGCTGGCAAGGCATCTTTGCAGTGGGTGGCATCGTGCCGCTGTTACTGCTGGCGGTACTGATCTTCGCCCTCCCCGAATCCTTGTATTTTTTAACCAGGCGCCAAAGCGTTGTCAGCCGCAACCTGATCGGAAAAATCCTCACAGGCATCACAAATACCCGGATTGACCCGGACAGTACCTACAGTGTTCCGGAACTGGAGGTTAAAACCGGGGTGAGCTCTTTGTTCCGCACCGGGCTGGCCCGCAACACTCTCGGGATATGGACGGTGTACCTGTTCAACTGGATTGCATGGTTCATGCTTCTGTCCTGGCTGCCTACCGTGCTCAAAGCCACCGGCCTGCCGGCAGAGCAGGCGCCCATGGGCACGGTGGCGGTCAATACGGTGTTTGTGGTTTGCGCGATCCCGCTCTCGATCATCCTGCCGAAAATCAATACCCGACTGTTGCTGCTGATCCTGTTCGGATTTGGCATTGCCCTGTGCCTGGGCCTGGCTAACAGTGGCAACCACTGGGCACTGGTATTCACCCTCGCCGGTTGCGCAGGCCTGGGTATTGGCGGTCAGCAAATCGTGTTGAACTACATGGTTGCCCAGGCGTATCCCACCGCATTGCGCGCAACTGCCACCGGCTGGGCCATTGCGCTGGGGCGTGTGGGAGCCATCATCGGCTCTGCGAGCGGCGGCTGGTTTCTCGAACACGGCGGCCCCGCAGGCTATTACAGCGCGCTGGTGGTACCGTTGGTGATTGCCACGGCCGCCCTGCTGATCATTCGCCCCCGGCCCGAAGCCGCCGACTGCCAGCCGCTGGCGGCCCATTGAGACTTGCGCCAGCGAAAGCGGCTCAAAGGGGGGCCTGACCACCCCGCCCCGGCATGAGGGGCTTGCTCGCGCTGGCAGAGTGTCAAAGCCCGATACATCAGCCGGCAAGCCAGCTCCCGAACAGAGTCAGTGCTGGATTTCAGTGGTTTTCGCCGCAACGAAAAAAGGACCCGAAGGTCCTTGTTTCAATCACTTGCAGATCGGTAAAAATCTGCAGTGCAATGTTTGGAGCGGGAAACGAGACTCGAACTCGCGACCCCGACCTTGGCAAGGTCGTGCTCTACCAACTGAGCTATTCCCGCGTCTTGGTGCCGGCATTCTATATGAATCAAAAAATGCGTCAAGCCCTTGATTCAAAAAGTTTTATTTATTTGGTCGAGGTGGTCTTCAAATGCGGCCAGGCAGCCCGCAAATACTGCACCATCGACCACAGGGTAAGCCCCGCAGCGACCAGCAGCAGTGCATAACCCACCACTACCCAGAAGCTGAAATCGGACGGATTGGCCAGCAGGATGATCAACGCCAGCATTTGTGCCGCGGTCTTCCACTTGCCCATGTTGGACACGGCAACTTGTGCCCGCGCGCCCAGCTCTGCCATCCATTCACGGAGCGCAGAGATTACGATTTCACGGCCAATGATCACTGCGGCAGGCAGGGTCAGCCACACGTTGTGATGTTCCTGCACCAGCAAAACCAGGGCTACAGCGACCATCAGCTTGTCGGCAACCGGGTCCAGGAAAGCGCCAAACGGGGTGCTTTGCTCCAGCCGCCGGGCCAGGTATCCGTCGAGCCAGTCCGTCGCCGCCGCAAATGCGAAGACTGAACTGGAGGCCACATAGCTCCAGCTATAGGGGAGATAGAACAACAGAATAAAGAAAGGAATCAGCAGAACGCGTAGTACGGTGATCAAATTAGGGATATTCATCGGCACAACTGGCTACGAGGTGAGGGGGGCAGTCTACTCGGTGTTGCGGTCTGAGAGACAAATTCTAGGAGCATTCCCGGTGCATGTCTAACGGAGTTCCCACACAAGTCGGATAATGTGACAGACCCCAACCATACCAGAATCGGCTGCCCTGCTGAGCAGCCAGTTTAAGCGACAGGGGCAGGTTTGAGGTCTTGTGAAGAGAACCCGGGGGCCAAGGGTTATTTATTCGCTGTGCAGATTCGCATAAATCAGCTCTGCGAGTTTTTTGCTGATCCCCGGCGCCTTGGCGATTTCTTCGATGCTGGCACGGGTCAACTCCTGCAACCCGCCAAAATGCTTCAGCAAGTCGCGACGGCGGGTCGGCCCTACCCCGGCGATGCCTTCCAGGGTTGAGGTGCGCCGGGTTTTGCCACGCCGGGCACGATGCCCGGTAATGGCAAAGCGGTGAGCTTCGTCGCGGATCTGCTGGATCAGATGCAAGGCCGGCGAATCACCTTTGAGCGTGAACTCATGGGCCGCGTCGTTCAGGTAGAGGGTTTCGAAGCCTGCCTTGCGGGTGGTGCCCTTGGCCACACCGAGCAACACCAGGTCCGGGATTGCCAGTTCATTGAGCACATCGCGGGCCATCGACAACTGCCCCTTGCCGCCATCCACCAGCAGAATGTCCGGCAGCTTGCCCTCGCCCTCTTTTAGCCGGCTAAAACGGCGCATCAGTGCCTGATGCATGGCGCCATAGTCATCGCCAGGGGTGACGCCCTCGATGTTGAAACGCCGGTAGTCGGACTTGATCGGACCTTCAGGGCCAAATACCACGCAGGACGCAACCGTTGCTTCGCCACTGGAGTGACTGATGTCATAGCACTCCAGCCGTTGCGGGATCTCATCGAGTTTGAGCACTTGGGCCAGGGCTTCAAAGCGCGCCGCCACATGCAGACGGTTGGCCAGGCGGGCCCCCAGAGCCTGCTCGGCATTGGTCACCGCCAATTGCTGCCAGCGGGCACGGGTGCCGCGCACACGGTAACTGATGGCCAGTTCCCGTCCACGCAGGGCCTCGATGGCATCGATGATTGCGTCGAAACTTTCATGCTCGACGTTAACGATCAATTCGCTCGGCAGATCGCGCTCAGGGCTGCTGATGTAGTACTGCCCGAGGAAGGCGGCCATGACTTCGGCAACGTCCTCCTCGATACCGACCTGGGGGAAGAAGTTCTTGCTGCCCAGCACTCGCCCGCCGCGCACATTGATTAAATGCACACAGGCACCGCCCGGGTTGACGAACGCGGCGATGACATCCACATCGCCGGTGCCGCCCTCCATGCTTTGCTGATCCTGAACCCGGCGCAGCAACGATATCTGGTCACGCACTTCGGCAGCGCGTTCAAAGTCCAGGGTGCTGGCGGCCTGCTCCATCTCGCTGTTCAACTCGTCGGTCAGCGCACTGCTGCGGCCTTCAAGGAACATCACTGAGTGGCGTACATCTTCGGCATACACCTGGGGGTCAACCAGCCCGACGCAAGGCCCCTTGCAGCGCTTGATCTGATACTGCAAGCAAGGACGGGTGCGGTTTTTGAAGTAGCTGTCTTCGCACTGGCGCACCATAAAGGTTTTTTGCAGGATGCTCAGGCTTTCACGAATGGCCCCGGCGCTGGGGTAAGGTCCGAAATACTTGCCCTTCAGTTTTTTGGCGCCGCGATGAATGCTCAGGCGCGGGTACTGGCCGTCCGACAGAAACACGTAGGGATAGGACTTGTCGTCGCGCAACAGGATGTTATACGGCGGCCGCCACTCTTTGATCAGGGTCTGCTCAAGTAGCAGCGCCTCGGTTTCGTTAGCCGTAATGGTGGTTTCAATTTGCGCGATACGCCCCACCAGCGCCGCTGTTTTGGGCGCCAGGCCGGTTTTGCGGAAATAGCTGGCCAAGCGCTTTTTGAGGTTCTTGGCTTTGCCCACGTAAAGCAGTCGCGCATCGCCATCGAACATGCGATACACGCCGGGCCGACCGCTGCAGGTCGAAAGAAACGCACTGGCATCGAACTTGTCAGTCATCGTCAACCAGCGTCTACCATGCCGTGCCGGACAGCCAGCAAGGCCAGTTCCACATCACTTTTGACTGACAGCTTCTCGAATATCCGATAGCGATAGGTGTTGACCGTTTTCGGGGACAGGCAAAGTTTGTCGGAAATCACCTGGACCTTCTGGCAGCCGACAATCATCAGGGCAATCTGGATTTCTCGCTCGGACAAGGCATCGAACGGCGAGTCGCTGGCAGGCTGGAACGACTTGAGCGCCAGCTGCTGAGCCACTTGCGGGCTGATATAGCGCTGGCCGGCGAACACCAGGCGAATGGCCTGGACCATTTCTGCGAGACCGGCACCCTTGGTCATGTACCCGGCAGCCCCAGCCTGTAACAGCCGCGTCGGGAACGGATCCTCTTCGCACACAGTCACTGCAACCACTTTGATGTCAGGGTGGCTGCGCATCATTTTGCGGGTAGCTTCGAGGCCGCCAATACCGGGCATTTTGACATCCATCAAGACCACATCCGGTTTTAGCTCACGCGCCTTGATCAGCGACTCCTCACCGGACTCGGCTTGACCGACCACTTGCAGGCCCTCGATATCGGCCAGCATTCTGGTGATGCCTGTACGCACAAGATCATGGTCATCGACCACTAGAACCCGAATCAAGTCGACACCTCGCAAATTGGTCTTGGTTGATTGCCGACACCTTAGCAAAAAACTCTTAACCCAACCTACCTATCATGAGCCAATGATCCATGGCAAAACTGCAAAGCAAGCGCAAAGCCGTGACCTTGCAGGACACAACCGTGACCGGTTGTGGTTGCCACCCCTTCCCTGCCCCCTGCGCGCGCCCATAGTTTTGCCAGCTCGGGCCCATAGTATTTTTTGATTGAACAGGTCCGGCGGAGTCGAGTAAGCTCCCAGCACTTATCGGAGACAGCACATGTTGCATCACGCCCCCACAGACATTTGTAAGACCACAGGCGAATCTCGCGTGGCCGAATCTGTGTGCGCGAACGCTGCACGATTTTATTTTGGGTATTGGTTTAGCCACTGGCGCGCCTGATACCCACACGGCGCCCACTACTTAGGGGTCGCCTACCAGAGAATTCTCACCCCCGGTCGGCTTCCCGACCGGGGGTTTTGTTTTTTCAGGCCCCGAAAATCATTAATTAAAGGAATCTTCCCCATGAACTACGCCACTTATTACCGCTTCGACCTTTGCACTGCATGGCGATTTATCAGCCGCCGCTCGGGACAGTCAGCCGCCTCCGAACGGACCCACATTGGTGGCACGCATGCACTCACAGCCAGTCTGGCCAATTGTCGAACACCCCAGTAGGGCCGAGCGCGCGGAACAATCCGCCGCCTGCCCAGGACGTACACCATGAACGCATCCATTTCTGCTCTGCCGGTACACCAGTCTCCTGCATCCGTATTGACCCGACGCCTGCCCGGCGCGGCGCAGCTCAAACAGCAGCTGCCCCTCAGCGACACCCTTGGCCGTCAGGTCAGCCAGCAACGCCAGGCCATTCGCGCCATCTTGAACGGTGAAGACTCCCGCTTACTGATAGTGGTCGGCCCCTGCTCCATCCATGACCCGGTCTCTGCTCTGGAATACGCCAGCAACCTTGCCGCTCTGGCCCACGATCTGCGCGACGACATGTTGCTGGTGATGCGTGCCTACATCGAAAAACCTCGCACCACTGTGGGCTGGAAAGGCCTGGCCTACGACCCGCACCTGGATGGCAGTGATGACATGGCCCACGGCCTTACCCTGTCCCGCGAACTGATGCTCGAGATGCTGGGCATGGGCCTGCCAATTGCTAAGGAACTACTGCAACCCATGGCTGCCGGTTACTTCGACGACCTGCTGGGCTGGGTGGCCATTGGCGCACGCACCACCGAGTCGCAAATTCACCGCGAAATGGCCAGCGGCCTCGCGATGCCCGTAGGATTCAAAAACGGCACCGACGGCGGCGTGGCGATTGCCAGCGATGCCATGCGCTCTGCCGCCCATGGCCATCGTCACTTCGGGGTCGACAGCCAGGGCCATCCGGCAATCGTCCAGACCCCGGGCAACCCCGACACCCATCTGGTGCTGCGCGGCGGCCATAGCGGCCCGAACTACGACCGCAGCAGCGTGGCCCGCGCCCGGGCCGGGCTTGAGAAAAATGCCATACCCGCCCGATTGATGGTGGACTGCAGCCATGCCAACAGCAGCAAAAATCCACTGCGCCAGCCCGAGGTGTTCAATGACGTACTTGCCCAGCGCCTGGAAGGCGACCGCTCGCTGATCGGCATGATGCTCGAAAGCCATCTGTTCGAAGGCTGCCAGCCGTTGAGCGCAACCCTGCGTTACGGCGTGTCCGTGACCGACGGTTGCCTGGGCTGGGATGCGACCGAACAACTGCTGCGCCATGCAGCCGGACAACTGCAGGCGCAGCGCCTCTGCGCCAAGGCTAGCGCCTGAGAGAGCCGGGGCGGCAGCAAAAATGCCGCCCCGGGAACTTTTGCCAGGAAAAACCCCACTGAATCCGGTAGGCTCAGCACTTTCTTGAAAGGAGTACTCTCTCATGGCTAAAGCCACTGCCCGTCACATCCTCGTTGCCAGCGAAGACAAGTGCAACGAACTGAAAGCACAAATCGAAGGCGGCGCTGATTTCGCCGAAGTCGCAAAAGCTAACTCCACTTGCCCGTCCAGCCGTCAAGGCGGCGATCTGGGCTCGTTCGGCCCGGGCCAGATGGTCAAGGAATTCGACACTGTCGTATTCAGCGCGCCAATCAACGTGGTGCAAGGCCCGGTTAAAACCCAGTTCGGCTACCACCTGCTGGAAGTCACCAGCCGCCAGGACTGATCCCGGCCCTGCGTGAAAACGGCCCGCCTTTTGGGGCAATGCAGTTCACATAAGTAAACCCTGCGGTTGTAATCGCAGTGGTTTGAATGAACAGCATTGCCGCCTTTGGCGGGCCGTTTCGTATCCGCGATTGCAAGCCTCGTGCTACGTTTCCTCATTCACGAACCCGTCGTGTCTCACCTGAGGAATTGATCATGAGCCTTAAGGGTAAAACTGCCTTGGTTACCGGTTCCACCAGCGGCATAGGCCTGGGCATCGCACAGAGTCTGGCCAGAGCTGGAGCCGACCTGATACTCAACGGTTTTGGCGACGCCAGCAAAGTCGTTGCCGAGATGGAACAGTTCGGCGGCAAGGTTGGCCATCATCCGGCAGATGTCAGTGATCCCGCACAAATCGCCGACATGCTCAGCTACGCCGAACGTGAATTCGGCGGCATCGACATCCTGGTCAATAACGCCGGCATTCAGCATGTCTGCAGCGTTGAAGAATTCCCGGTGGAGCGCTGGGACTCGATCATCGCCATCAACCTGTCTGCGGTCTTCCACAGCACTCGCCTTGCCTTGCCGGGCATGCGCAAACGTGGCTGGGGTCGCATCGTCAATATTGCCTCGGTGCATGGGCTGGTGGGCTCGGTCGGCAAAGCTGCTTATGTGGCCGCCAAACATGGGGTCATCGGCCTGACCAAAGTCGTGGGCCTTGAAACTGCCACCAGCAACATCACCTGCAACGCAATTTGCCCTGGCTGGGTATTGACCCCGCTGGTCCAGAAGCAGATTGACCAGCGTATCAGCCAGGGTATCGACCCCTACCAGGCGCAGCACGATCTGCTGGCCGAGAAACAACCCTCACTGGAGTTCGTCACCCCGCCGCAACTGGGTGAACTGGTGCTGTTCCTGTGCAGCGAAGCCGGCAGTCAGGTGCGCGGTGCGGCATGGAATGTCGACGGTGGCTGGCTGGCGCAGTAAGCCTGCGCATTGCTGCACACCCGACATGCAAAAATGCACACCAACCCTGCACTTATCAGGGTTGTACAGTGCAAATTTGCACTGTTAGCATCGACTATCGTTCGCCCGCGAACACACCTAATAACAAGACAAAGCAGGGAGTTTGTGATGACTGCTCAGGTTTCATCCTCACCGACACAGGATGTCGAGCCGACTCAAAGCACGGTCCTGGCCCAGGTGCGCAACCAGATTGGCCACCTGACCCTGAACCGCCCCGCCGGCCTCAACGCAATCGACCTGGAAATGGTGCGCAGCCTGCAACATCAGCTTGATGCCTGGGCCCAGGACTCAAGGATCAAGGCAGTCGTGCTGCGCGGAGCAGGCGAAAAAGCCTTCTGTGCCGGCGGCGACATTCGCTCGCTGTATGACAGTTACAAGAGCGGTGGCACCCTGCACAAAACCTTTTTCGAAGAAGAGTACGCCCTCGACCTGACCCTGCATCACTACCCCA
The DNA here is from genome assembly GCF_904067025.1 of Pseudomonas paraversuta. Lineage (NCBI taxonomy): Bacteria > Pseudomonadati > Pseudomonadota > Gammaproteobacteria > Pseudomonadales > Pseudomonadaceae > Pseudomonas > Pseudomonas paraversuta. The sequence goes on along the minus strand of NZ_CAJFDA010000001.1, from coordinate 2,051,786 downwards.
AACCGGTGCTCGCGCTGATGGACGGCTACGTTCTGGGTGGCGGCATGGGACTGGCTCAGGGCGCCGACCTGCGGCTGGTGACAGAGCGCAGCCGACTGGCAATGCCCGAAGTTTCGATCGGTTATTTTCCGGACGTGGGCGGCAGTTATTTCCTGACCCGAACCCCGGGCCAGCTGGGCACCTACCTGGGGGTCAGCGGCGTGCACATCCGCGCCGCTGACGCGCTGTATTGCGGCCTTGCAGACTGCTACACCGAAAGTGCCCGACTGCCTGAACTGGATCAAAGCCTCGACACCCTGCAATGGCAGCAAAACCCCCTTGAAGACCTCAAGGCGCTACTGGCCACTTTCGCCGTGCCCAACTTGCCTGAGGCACCGCTGGCCAAATTCCGCCCCTTGATTGATCAGGTTTTCGCCCTCGACAGCGTGCCCGCCATCGTCGCCGCACTGCGCGCGACAACAGCTGCCGAAAGCCGCGAGTGGGCGCTTGAAACCGCCGACCTGCTGCAGACACGCTCGCCTTTAGGCATGGCTGTGACCCTGCAAATGCTGCGCCACGGCCGCGAACTCAAGCTGGAACAGTGCTTCGCCCTTGAACTGCATCTTGACCGTCAGTGGTTTGATCGCGGCGACCTGATCGAAGGCGTGCGAGCGCTGATTATCGACAAAGACAAAACCCCGCACTGGAACCCGGCCACCCTCGACGAGCTTGATCCGGCCCATGTCGCCAGCTTCTTCACCCACTTCAAACAGCACGGAGTCTGAGCCATGCAAGACCTCGAACTGACTGAAGAGCAGGTCATGATCCGCGACATGGCTCGCGACTTTGCCCGCCGCGAAATCGCCCCCCATGCCCAGGCCTGGGAAAAGGCCGGCTGGATCGACGACGCACTGGTGTCGAAAATGGGCGAGTTGGGCCTGCTGGGCATGGTGGTGCCCGAAGAGTGGGGCGGTACCTATGTCGATTACGTGGCCTACGCCCTGGCCGTGGAAGAGATTTCCGCCGGCGATGGCGCCACCGGCGCACTGATGAGTATCCATAACTCGGTCGGCTGCGGCCCCATCCTCAAATATGGCAGCCAGGCACAGAAAGAAACCTGGCTGGCGGACCTGGCAAGCGGCCAGGCCATTGGCTGTTTTTGCCTGACCGAACCCCAGGCCGGATCGGAAGCGCACAACCTGCGCACCCGCGCCGAGTTGCGTGACGGTCAGTGGGTGATCAACGGCGCCAAGCAGTTCGTCAGCAATGGCAAGCGCGCCAAGCTGGCGATTGTGTTTGCTGTGACTGATCCGCAGTTGGGCAAAAAAGGCCTTTCGGCATTTCTGGTGCCCACCGACACCCCGGGTTTTATCGTTGACCGCACCGAACACAAAATGGGCATTCGCGCCTCGGACACCTGCGCTGTCACCCTGAGCAACTGTACGGTCCCTGAAGCCAGCTTGCTGGGTGAGCGCGGCAAAGGCCTGGCGATTGCCCTGTCCAACCTTGAAGGCGGCCGCATAGGGATTGCCGCTCAAGCCCTGGGGATCGCCCGTGCCGCTTTTGAGGCGGCGCTGGGGTATGCCCGTGACCGGGTGCAGTTCGACAAAGCGATCATCGAGCACCAGAGTGTGGCCAACATGCTGGCGGACATGCAAACCCGGCTCAATGCAGCACGGTTGCTGATCCTGCATGCAGCCCGACTGCGCAGCGCGGGCAAACCGTGCTTGTCGGAAGCCTCGCAAGCCAAGCTGTTTGCCTCGGAAATAGCTGAGTTTGTGTGTTCCAAAGCCATACAGATCCATGGCGGCTATGGCTACCTTGAAGATTATCCGGTGGAGCGTTACTACCGCGACGCTCGAATCACCCAGATCTATGAAGGATCGAGTGAAATCCAACGCATGGTGATTGCCCGGGAGCTGAAGAACTATCTGATCTGACAACAAACCTGCAGGAGCGAGCTTGCTCGCGAGCCTCTAGAGCTCGCGAGCAAGCTCGCTCCTACAGAGGTTTGGTGCTTGCCGCGGCGCGCCAGTTAGCCGGACGCACTCAGAGCATGGTGATTGCCCGGGGGCTGAAGAAACGTCTGATTTGACAACAAACCTGTAGGAGCGAGCTTGCTCGCGAGCCTCTAAAGCTCGCGAGCAAGCTCGCTCCTACAGAGGATTGGTGCTTGCCGCGGCGTGCCAGTCAGCCGGATTCACTCAGCGCATGGTGATTGCCCGGGGGCTGAAGAAATGTCTGATCTGACAAAAAATCTGTAGGAGCGAGCTTGCTCGCGAGCCTCTAGAGCTCGCGAGGCAAGCTCGCTCCTACAGAGGTTTGGTGCTTGCCGCGGCGTGCCAATCAGCCGGATTCACTCAGCGCATGGTGATTGCCCGGGACCTGAAGAAATGTCTGATTTGACAACAAACCTGTAGGAGCGAGCTTGCTCGCTCCTACAGGTGGGGTTACTGATTTTTGAACTGTGCTGCGCGCTTGCCTACGAATGCGGCCATGCCTTCTTTCTGGTCCTGGGTCGCGAACAGGGAGTGGAATACCCGGCGCTCAAAGCGCACGCCTTCCGTCAAGCTGACTTCAAACGCGCGATTGACGCTTTCCTTGGTCAGCATCAGCACCGGCAACGATTTGCTGGCAATGGTCGCGGCGACTTTCAAGGCTTCTTCCAGCAACTCATCAACCGGTACCACACGGGAGACCAACCCTGAACGCTCGGCTTCTTCAGCGCCCATGAAGCGACCGCTGAGGCACATGTCCATCGCCTTGGCCTTACCCACTGCGCGGGTCAGGCGCTGGGTTCCACCCATACCCGGCAGCACCCCGAGATTGATTTCCGGCTGGCCGAATTTGGCGTTATCGCCAGCCAGGATAAAGTCGCACATCATCGCCAGTTCGCAGCCGCCGCCCAAGGCAAAACCAGCCACCGCGGCAATGATCGGCTTGCGCCGGGTAGCCACTCGGTCACTGTCGCAAAACAGGTCTTCCAGATAGATTTGCGGGTAAGTCAGGTCGGCCATTTCCTTGATATCTGCGCCCGCAGCAAAGGATTTTTTCGAACCGGTGATAACGATGCAGCCAATGCTGTTGTCGGCTTCCAGCTGGTCCAGTGCATGGTTCACTTCACTGATCAGTTGCGCATTCAGGGCGTTCAGCGCCTGCGGCCGGTTCAGGGTGATCAGGCCAACATGGTCGTGGATGTCCAGCAGAATGGTTTCGTAGCTCATCGATCAAGTCCTCAATTCAAAGATTGCGCGCAATAACCATGCGCTGGATATCGCTGGTGCCTTCGTAGATCTGGCATACCCGCACATCGCGATAGATTCGCTCCAGCGGGAAGTCGTTCAGGTAGCCATAACCGCCCAGGGTTTGCAACGCCCGGGAACAGACGCGCTCGGCCATTTCCGAGGCGAACAGCTTGGCCTGGGAGGCCTCGACCAGCGCCGATTGCCCGCTGTCCCGCAGGGCAGCGGCGTAGCGCACCATTTGCCGGGCGACGGCGATTTCGGTGGACATGTCGGCCAGGCGAAACGCTACCGCCTGATGCTCAATCAGCGGCTGACCGAACGTCACGCGCTCGCGGGCATAATCACGGGCGGCCTCAAAGGCTGCGCGAGCCATGCCCACCGCCTGTGAGGCAATGCCGATACGACCGCCTTCCAGGTTGCCCAGGGCAATCTTGTAGCCCTGCCCTTCTTCGCCCAGGCGGTTGGCGAGCGGAATTTTCAGGTCAGTAAACAGGATCTGGCAGGTGTCCGAGGCATGCTGCCCCAGCTTGTCTTCAACCCGCGCCACGCTGTAGCCCGGCGAATCAGTGGGCACGATAAAGGCCGTAATCCCGCGCTTGCCCGCCGCAGGATCGGTGACGGCAAACACTATCACCACGCCGGCATTTTGCCCCGAGGTGATGAACTGCTTGCAGCCATTGAGCACGTAGTAATCGCCTTCGCGGCGAGCCCGGGTTTTCAGGTCGCTGGCATCAGAGCCAGCTTGTGGCTCGGTCAGGGCAAAGGCCCCTAGCATTGCACCACTGGCCAGCGGGATGAGGAACTCGCGTTTCTGCTGCTCGGTGCCGTATTTGAGGATAGGCACACACCCCACCGAGTTGTGCACGCTCATGATGGTCGAACAGGAACCATCGCCAGCGGCAATTTCTTCAAGGGCCATGGCGTAAGCCTGGTAGCCGGTGTCACAGCCGCCCCACTCTTCGGGCACCAGCATGCCGAAAAAACCCAGCCCGGCCATCTCGTTGATGGCTTCGCGCGGGAAGCGATGCTGCTTGTCCCACTCGGCTGCAAAGGGCTTCAAACGCTCTTGGGCAAACTGCTGCGCCGCGTCGCGAATCTGTAATTGTTCTGATGTGGCAAGCATACGAGTTCCTTAATCCAGACATTCCACGGCAATTGCCGTGGCTTCACCGCCGCCGATGCAGATCGCTGCTACGCCGCGCTTGAGCTTGTGCTGGCGCAAGGCCGAAATCAGAGTCACCAGAATCCGCGCGCCCGAGGCGCCAATCGGATGGCCCAGGGCACAGGCGCCACCGTAGACATTGACCTTGCTGTGGGGGATAGCCAGCTCGTCCATGGTGACCAGACTGACCACCGCAAAAGCTTCGTTGATTTCGAACAGGTCGACTGTATCCAGGGTCCAGCCGGTCTTGCTCATCAGCCGCTTGATCGCCCCCACAGGCGCCGTCGGAAATAGCCCGGGCTCATCGGCAAAGGCCGCATGGCCGTGGATGACCGCCAATGGTTTGAGGCCGCGCTTTTGCGCTTGCGAGCTGCGCATCAACACCAGGGCCGCCGCGCCGTCGGAAATCGAACTGGAGTTGGCTGCCGTCACCGTTCCGCCTTCGCGAAAAGCCGGTTTGAGGCTCGGGATTTTTGCCAGATTGGCTTTGGGCGGCTGCTCGTCATCACTGATCAGGTGCTGCTCTTTGCCAACAGTCACCTGCACCGGCACGATCTCGGCGCTGAAGCTGCCGTCCTTGATCGCTTGCTGGGCACGGGTCAGCGAAGCCACGGCAAAGGCGTCCTGGGCTTCACGGGTGAAGCCGTGGGCCTGGGCACAATCTTCGGCAAAAGTGCCCATCAGACGTCCTCGCTCGTAAGCGTCTTCCAGGCCGTCGAGGAACATGTGGTCCAGTACCCGGCCATGCCCCATGCGGTAACCGCTGCGGGCACGGTCGAGCAAATAGGGGGCGTTGGACATGCTTTCCATGCCCCCGGCCACCACCACATCGACACTGCCGGCCAGCAGCCGGTCGTGGGCCAAAATGGCGGCCTCCATACCCGAGCCGCACATCTTGTTGAGGGTGGTGCAGCGCGTCCCCTTGTCCAGCCCTGCCCCCAGGGCGGCTTGTCGGGCAGGGGCCTGACCGAGACCGGCCGACAGTACGCAACCGAACAGCACTTCTTCCACGCCATCGGGTGCTACGCCGGCGCGCTCGACCGCGGCACGTATGGCAGCAGCGCCCAGTTGCGGTGCAGTCAGGCCTTTGAAGTCGCCCTGAAAACCACCCATGGGCGTACGCGCCACACTCACAATCACTACCGGATCATTGGCAATTGTCATTTCATACCTCTTATTTGGCGGCCATGCGCAAGGCACCGTCGAGACGGATCACCTCGCCATTGAGCATGCTGTTTTCAATGATGTGCCGCACCAGCGCAGCGTACTCGGCAGGTTTGCCCAGGCGCGCAGGGAACGGCACGCCGGCGGCCAGCGATTCACGCACCTGCGGGGTCATGCCTGCCATCATCGGCGTTTCAAAAATGCCCGGGGCGATGGTCATCACCCGAATCCCGAAACGCGCCAATTCACGCGCCGCAGGCAGGGTCAGACTGGCGATTGCACCTTTGGAAGCGGCATAGGCCGCCTGGCCGATCTGACCGTCAAAGGCGGCAGCCGAGGCAGTATTGATGATCACCCCGCGCTCACCCTCTGCATCGGCAGTGGCTTGCGCAATCGCCTCGGCGGCCAGGCGCAGCATGTTGAAGCTGCCGATCAAGTTGACGTTGATCACCTGGCTGAAGCTTTCAAGGGCATGGGGACCATTTTTGCCGAGGATTTTTTCGCCGCGCACGATCCCCGCGCAATTGACCAGCCCGTTGACGGCGCCGAAGGCCGCTAGCGTGGCCTCAACGGCCGCCTGCGCCGCGCCTTCCTGGCTGATATCCGCTACCGCGCTTCGGGCCTGGCTGCCAAGCCTGGTGGCTTGTGCGGCCACGGCGTCGGCGTTCATGTCCACCAGCATGACCCTGGCGCCGGCCTGGACCAGCATCTCGGCCGTTGCAGCCCCCAGTCCCGAGGCACCGCCGGTGACGATAAAAACCTTGTTCTCGATTTGCATGATATGTCCTGAAATTTTGCCTGACGGTCAAGCCGTGACTTTGGCGCTTGCGGCCAGTTCGGCCTTGGCGATTTCCTGATTGCGCAAAATAAAACGCTGCAATTTGCCGCTCGGGGTTTTGGGTAATTCGCTGACGAACTCGATTTCACGGGGATAGGCATGGGCCGACAGACGCTGACGCACATGCAAACGCAGGGCTTCAGCCAGTTGCGCATCGCCCAGGTACTGCGGGCCGAGTACGACAAAGGCTTTGACCAGCTCGGTACGCTCGGGGTCCGGCTTGCCCACCACGGCGGCTTCGATCACTGCGGGATGCTCGATCAGGGCACTTTCAACATCGAAAGGTCCGACCCGATAACCGGAAGTGGTGATCACATCATCGCTGCGTCCGACAAAGCTGATGCTGCCGTCCGGGTTCAACTCCACGGTGTCGCCGCTCAAGTAGTAATTGCCGACAAATGCCTTGGTGTTGAAGCCCTGATAGCCGGCGAACCAGCACATCGGCGACTGGCTGCGGTCCACGGCCAGAATGCCCGGCTGGCCCACCGGCAGCTCCTGATGATTGTCATCGAGCACCACAATCCGGTGGCCCGGCGAGGCGAAGCCGGCGGCACCCAGATGCACGGGATGATCCAGGCCGTGGTGATTACACAGCACCATGCCGAGTTCGGTCTGGCCGTAGTGATCGTGAATGGTGACGTTGAGCTCATCGGCGAACCAGCGAATGACTTCCGGGTTCAGCGGTTCACCGGCGCTGCTCACGGCACGCAACTGGCCTTTGACCTTGCTTGAGAACGCACTCCCGGCGGCAATCAGCATGCGGTAAGCCGTGGGCGAGCCGGTGAGGTTGGTGATGCCGTACTTGGTGATCACCCGACAGGTGCTTTCAACCGTGAACGGGCCATCGTAGAAGGTGATGGGATGGCCCATCGACAGCGGCCCGGCAATTCCGAAATAAATGCCGTAGGCCCAGCCCGGATCGGCCAGGTTCCAGAATGAATCCTCGGGGCGCAAATCCACCGCATCGCGGGTATAGCTCTGGAACGCGACAATTGCCTTGAGCGGAACCAGAAGCGGCTTGGCCGGCCCGGTAGTGCCCGAGGTGAACATCAGCAAAAACGGATCTTCGCCGGTCAGCATCACCGGTTCACAGACCGGCGGGTAGTTGTCCAGCTCGGCCCAGAAACTGAAATCACCGCGAACCAGGCCCTGCCCCTTGGCACCGGCCACCGTGACAATCGGCGGGCAAGCATTGACCTCATCGAGTTTGTAACGGTTAGCCGCATCGGTGACCACCAGCGCCGCCCCCGAACTGTTGATACGGTGCTCGATGGCCTTGGGACCGAACGCGGTAAACAGGGGCTGGTAGATGGCGCCGATACGCCAAGCGGCGAAGGCCACCACCAGCAGCTCGACATTGCGTGGCAGCAAGCCTGCCACTTTGTCGCCGCGCCGGACCCCTTGAGCCAGCAGGAAATTGGCAAAGCGTGCTGCCTGTTCCTGTAACTGGCTGAAGGTGTAGGTCGCGCTGGTGGCATCGCGCCCTTCCCAGAACAACGCAATACGGCCCGGCAGGGCGTGGCGGTCGCAGCATTCGACGCAGGCATTGAGTGCTGCCAGATGACCGTCCAGTGCTCCAGTCACCGTTCGCTGGTAATCAAAGTCAGCCATCGTGGTCAGATAGTCGCGCATCAGCAGAATCCCTCGGTCTTTATTTTTAGGATGGGAACCGTGAAAAATCCTGCTGATGATCGCCTCGGGAGGGCTCTGCAACAATAGTCAAACCGCTCAAGCTGAGTGACTGGTTTGGCCAATGCGCAACTAGCTTCGCAGGTACTCCAGCACGGCCGCCTGATCGCCGGCAAAGACAATGCGCGAACCTTTTTTCTCCCGCTGAAAGCTATACATCGGGTCGTAATATTCGCGCAGCAAAGCCTCGATCCAGACCCGGTGCAGATCAACCGCCCCGCAACTCGCCTGTTCTTTGAGCGCCGCTTGCATCACCGCCTGCAAACGCTGATGACGTTCGCCGCCCAGACGTCGCTGAATATTGGACAGGCTTTCCAGCAAGCGTTGTGAAAACAGGGTGAAGCCGTGCTCACCGTTTTTGGCGGTGAATTCGGCACACAGCTGCACCACGTAGTCACGCAAAATGCGCTCGACGCGGCTGTCCAGACTGTCTTCGAGCCAGACCATCGGCGCGTCTTGCATGCGCTGATAGAGGGCTAACGGCAAGGCACAGCTACCGACCGTGCGGCTTTCATCTTCCAGCACCAAACGTTCGTGGCCCCGGGCGCGCTTTTTCAGCACATCAATGGCCAGACGGTTTTCAAAGTCGATGTTCGAAGGCTGTCCGGTAGCGCGTTTGCCGAAGCTTGAACCCCGGTGATTGGCGTGCCCTTCGAGGTCCAGCGCATTGTCGAGCTGCACCAGCACGTCGGTTTTACCGGTGCCGGTCATGCCGCCAAGTACGGTGAGGTCACACTGTTGCACAGCGTCGTCGACGGTCTGGATCAAGAAGGTACGCAATGCCTTATAGCCGCCGGTAACCCGCGGGTAGTCGATCCCGGCGTCCTGCTTGAGCCATTGCTGGACGATTTGCGAACGCATGCCGCCCCGAAAGCAATACAGGCAGCCATCCGGGTTGGCGCGGGCAAAGTCGGCCCAGGCCTCAAGACGCTCGGCCCTGGTCTGGCCCGACACCAGCTGGTGCCCGAGCACCACGGCGGCCTGCTGGCCCTGTTGCTTGTAGCAGGTGCCTACACGCTCCCGCTCGTGGTCGGTCATCAGCGGCAGGTTGACCACGCCGGGGAAGGCGCCCTTGTTGAATTCGATCGGCGCCCGGGTGTCCATCATCGGCCGGTCATTAAGGAACAGCTCGCGGAAGTCGGTTACGTCATGAGCCATCATGACACCTCAACCGCGTACGTCTGTCGCTCTACCAGCTGGCCGATCGATTCCAGTTCCAGCCCGTGCTCGCGAGCCATCTCAATGAACGCCTGATTACCCTGCGCAGTGACGGCCACCAACAGTCCGCCACTGGTTTGCGGATCACAGAGCACCAGCTTGTGCAGCTCTTGCAACGGCGCAAGCTTGCTCGCGTAACTGTCAAAATTGCGCAAGGTGCCGCCGGGCACGCAACCCTGTTCAAGGTAGTACTCGACCGAGGCCAGTTTCGGCACTTTGGCGTACTTGATCTGTGCAGTCAGATGACTGCCGTCGGCCATTTCCACCAAATGCCCGAGCAGGCCAAAACCGGTGACATCGGTCATTGCCGTGACCCCTTCGAGCCTGGCGAACTGGCTGCCGATTTTGTTCAGGCTGCACATCCAGTCCCGTGCCACGCCGACGTCTTCAGTACGCAATTTGCCCTTTTTCTCGGCAGTGGTAAGGATGCCGATGCCCAAGGGTTTGGTCAGGTACAAATGGCAACCTGCGGTGGCTGTGTCGTTGCGTTTCATATGGCGCTTGTTGACCACACCGGTCACCGCCAGACCGAAAATTGGCTCCGGGGTGTCAATCGAGTGGCCGCCCGCCAGAGGAATGCCCGCTTCGTCACAGACCGCACGGCCGCCGCGAATCACTTCACGGGCCACTTCCGGCGGCAACAAATGTACCGGCCAGCCCAAAATCGCAATCGCCATCAACGGATCACCGCCCATCGCGTAGATGTCACTGATGGCATTGGTGGCCGCAATCCGCCCGAAATCATAGGGATCATCAACAATTGGCATGAAGAAATCGGTGGTTGAAACCACACCGCGCTCCTCATCCAGGGCATAAACAGCTGCATCGTCGCGGGACGCATTGCCTACCCAGAGTTTGGGGTCGAGGTTCTGCGCCCCGCTGCCGGCAAGGATCACTTCCAGTACCTGAGGCGAAATCTTGCAGCCACAGCCCGCACCGTGGCTGTACTGGGTCAGGCGAATCGGCTCGCTCATGGGTACCTCTAGTCGTTGTCAAAGCGCCAGATACTAGCAGAGCGGGTCCAGGCAGGAGCCGCTATATCAGGCAGCACAGGGTGCAATCATCGCCAGACAGGCCCGCTCCCGGGCAATTCGCCCCGCCCCGGACGATGACCGGCATGCAGAAAACAGACTGCCGAGTCACATATGTAGTGCCTGAAAATAATCACTACATATGTATTGACGACTCACTTTTCCCCCAGCATTATGCAGACGTCTTCCCCACCGGAAGCGCTGGAAAGGGTTGTTGTAAGCATGTTCGACGAGCTGTCGAGCTGTTCCGGGATAGGTACTGCCCACAAGGCAGAATTGATGAAGCTGACCTGGCTTGATCGTCCACGTTCAGGGCGTGAGTTGCTAGCGAAACGTCCTCAAGACGCTTGTGGCTGATGTGTCATGTCACCCTTGCATCCTGGTTCACGCTGCTCTCCCTCGCTGTACGCTGTTTGTGTAGTGCTTGAGATATCCACTACACAGGACTGACTCAAGGCCGGATCTGCTTTAGATAGACACTACGTAGCGCTGCAGGTGCAGTTGCGCGAATCAATTAGACAGATCAACGAGTGGTCAAGGAGTTAGCTATGAACCTGAATAATCAACCGACTGTTAATGAGCTGGCTCGACTCTTCGCCGCCCAGAAAGACACGTTGAACGACCACATCCTGTGGATCAGCGAAGCTGGTGATGTTCGCATCGACCCGGTCGCTGCCTGCAAGGAAGAAACCGCATTCGAGAAGGACCGCCCACAAATGCGCGCCCATCTCAAGATGTACCGCCGTGGCCAGGGCTACGTGGGCAAGAAGGCCGCTGCCGATACCGACTACATGGCGCGCGTACTGCAAACCCTGACCCTGACCTGGGAAAAGGCTCAAACCGAGCCGGTACTGGTCAAAGTTAACAGCTACAGCTGATAACCTTCGGTAATGCAAAACCCGGGTGGAACAGTTCTACACCCGGGCCCAAGGGCTGAGTTCCGTACGGAACTCAGCCCTTCTTGTTTCAAAACATCTGCACAAGCCGGCGATGCACTACCACGCAACTATGACAAATAGATGTACGACTCGAAACCAGCAACAAACTATCAACCCCCCCCTCATACTGCCTGCTCTACAAAGACCTGAAGTCATATCACTCCAGTGCCGCCTACTTGATAGTTAAATCCGTAACTCGGCTCCAACTTTCTCTCAGCCATTAATAACCGGCAGCTTGCCATTCGAATACTGTCTATATGCTGTCTAGATAAGACAGTTGCCACCAGAAAAATACACTTACATTTTACCCCATACCCGCCCATCTCCAGCACACGCCTATAACCCGTGCCCTGCAGCCATGAGCGACGGGGGAAATCGCTGAATACACACTCTACCGCCAACAACTTTCCAATTTACAGTTTTATCTTTTCCTGTTTATTATCTCGGCGCCTTATTAATAGCGGAGACCTTTGTGGGTACTTGTTCGAGCGACAGTGACCGACCAGTTAAAACAATCGGTAAAATCTCAGCGAGATAACGCGCAGCCTTTCTTCTGCCGTTTCTCGCCAAGATCGAGATACGGCTTCTTATAGCGCTGGGCAACCAGACTACGCACTTTTAGCCAACTCCAACTGTTTCCGGTATTACAACTCCGACCGGGTTGCAATGCCGCGGATACTGCGCGCAATTTTCAGCGCCCAGGTCATGCCGATCCCTGCCGCACAGGTTATCGGCCGACAGTACCAGCAAGGCCTTTTTCATCGACTCAGGATCAGCCTGCGGCGTGTTCGCCCCTGCTTGTCCCCCACTGACCAGAGCTTAGTACGTTCAGCGCATCAGTGAACCATGGAGGTGTCTCATGGACCCCGACCCCGATAGATCAACGCCAACCATAGTCCTTTTTATTTCCAGTCCAATTGTCTGGCTCCATGCCAGAGGCGCGCCTTGATTTCACCCGGGCCCCTCTGCATGGGCAGCCAGCCAGGAGAAAGTCATGCCTTTGCGCTTTTCCTCTGCCTGCCTGAGTAATTTGCAGCGTTCAGCACGCCCACTGATCCGCTCCCATGCACGTCACACCGTCCAGTCCCACACCGCGGGAGAAAAATAATGAACCGCGAAGATCTGCTGTTTGCTGTCCGCACCCTCGCTCGCTCACTTGATGCCAAGGTATTTGCCCAGATCGTCAGCACCACCCCTGCCATCGACGTGATCGATGCACTGGATCATTGCGATACGGTCCAGACCGCCAGTTTGCTCCTGCTTTTGAGCGCCGAACAACGTGCAACGCTCTTTGCGTACTTCCCGGCGGCCCGCCAGGACTTGCTCCTGCAAGCAATGCCGGCAGATGAAGTGGTTGCTCTGTTCGAGCAGCTCCCTTCGGATGACCGGGCCGACATATTCAACCGCTTGAGCAAAGATGCCCGGCAGAAACTGCTGCCGGAACTGACCAAGAGCGAACGTGATGACATCCTTAAGCTGGCGGCCTATCCGGAGGGCACCGTTGGCTCCGCCATGTCCTCCGACTACGCCGCACTGGCTGTTGAAATGAACGTCGAACAAGCCATCGCATCCCTGCGCGCGATGGCTCCGGACAAAGAGACCCTTGATGTGCTTTTCGTGCTCGACACTGAGCGGCGTCTACTGGGTACAGTTGCCCTGCGCGATCTGGTACTGGCCACCCCGGCCACCCGGATCAGTGATTTGATGAAGCACGAGCCGGTACTTGCCCAGGCCCAGCAGCCGCTGGAAGCCGCTGTCGAACTCATTCGCCGCTATGACCTGCTGGCACTGCCGGTGATCAATGCAGACAAACGCATGATCGGCATAGTCACCGTCGACGACGCCATGGATATCGAAAAAGAGCAGGATGCTACCCAGCTGGCGCGGTTCGGGGGTACAGCTTCACTGGGCGGGCCTGATCTGGATGTGCGCAACTCGCCTTTCAAGAAAATGTTCGGCGTGCGGGTCTTCTGGCTGGCGATCTTGACCTTCTTCGGCATCATCACCAGCAACTTCGTGGCAGCCCAAGAGGAAATCCTGTCCCAGGCAATCATCCTGGCCGCCTTTATCGCCCCCATTGTCGACATGGGCGGCAATACCGGAAGCCAGTCTGCGACCCTGGTGATCCGCTCCATGGCGCTGGGTGAACTGAAACTGCGCTGGCGTGACGTGTGGTTCATTCTCAAGCGCGAACTGCCAGTGGCGGCTGCACTGGGTATTGCCATCGCGGTTCTGGAAATCGTTCTGGCGCACTTCAGCAAGGGTGTAGGTTTCGACATCCTCATGGTGGTGGGTCTGAGCATGCTGGTGTGCACCACACTGGGCGGAATAATCGGTGCACTGCTGCCCTTCCTGGCCCGCCGGATCGGTACCGACCCGGCCACCCTGAGTTCACCGCTGATCACCTCAGTGATGGACCTGGTGGGTGTATTCATTTACTTCGGATTTGCCTATGCCTTCCTCGGTGACCTGCTGACTCAAACAACCGCCTGAGTTGCGCAACACCCCCGCAGCATCGCGCTTTAGCCCTTTCGGCCCTCCTGATCAGGAGGGCCTTTTACATGGGGTAGTTCAGACCGCAGATTGCAGCTCGGGAACGGCTTCGAACAGGTCCGCAACCAGGCCGTAATCGGCCACCTGGAAGATCGGCGCTTCTTCGTCCTTGTTGATCGCAACGATCACTTTGGAGTCTTTCATACCGGCCAGATGCTGGATCGCGCCGGAGATACCAACTGCGATGTACAGCTGTGGCGCAACGATTTTGCCGGTCTGGCCGACCTGCATGTCGTTCGCTACAAAACCGGCATCAACCGCCGCACGGGAGGCGCCGACACCTGCACCCAGCTTGTCGGCCAGTGCATACAGGTATTTGAAGTTATCGCCGTTCTGCATGCCGCGACCGCCGGAAACGACGATTTTGGCAGCTGTCAGCTCCGGACGATCCGACTTGGCAAGCTCTTCACCAACGAACGAGGAAATGCCTGCATCGTGCACTGCTGCAACCGCTTCAATGGCTGCCGAACCACCCTGGGCAGCAACCGGATCGAAACCGGTGGCACGCACGGTGATCACCTTGACTGGCGCAGTGGACTGCACGGTGGCAATGGCGTTACCGGCATAGATCGGACGGGTGAAGGTGTCAGCGCTTTCAACCGAGATGATCTCGGAGATCTGGTCAACGTCCAGCTGCGCAGCAACACGCGGCAGGATATTTTTACCGTTGGAAGTAGCGCCAGCCAGGACGTGACTGTAGCCCGCAGCCCCCGCTCCTTGTACAAGAGCAGCTACCAGCGGAGCAACGTTTTCCGGCAACTGATGGGCGTAAGCCGCGTTGTCAGCCACCAGCACTTTAGCCACACCAGCGATTTGCGCAGCAGCTTCAGCCACAGCACCAATGCCCTGGCCTGCAACCAGAACGTTGATCTCGCCACCGATTTTTGCGGCAGCGGCCACGGTGTTCAGCGTGGCCGGAGCCAGCGCCTTGCCATCCTTTCCTTCTAAAAAGTCGGCGATTACCAGGATAGTCATCTTTAGATTACCTTCGCTTCGTTTTTCAGTTTCTCGACCAGTTCAGCCACCGACTTGACCTTGATGCCGGCGCTGCGTGCCGCCGGCGCTTCAACTTTCAGGGTCTTGTTGGTCGAAGCGGTCGAAACGCCCAACGCCTCTGGCGTCAGCACTTCAAGCGGCTTCTTCTTGGCCTTCATGATGTTTGGCAGGGACGCATAACGCGGCTCGTTCAAACGCAGGTCGGTGGTGACGATGGCCGGCAAGCTCAGCGAAACAGTTTGCGCGCCGCCGTCAACTTCACGGGTAACGGCAACCTTGTCGCCCGCCACTTCAACTTTGGAAGCGAAGGTGCCCTGACCGTAGCCGGTCAACGCAGCCAGCATCTGGCCGGTCTGGTTGTTGTCGCTGTCGATGGCCTGTTTGCCCAGGATCACCAGTTGCGGCTGTTCCTTGTCGACCACGGCCTTGAGCAACCTGGCAACGGCCAGCGAGGTCAGGTCTTCGGCAGATTCGACGAGGATGGCGCGATCGGCACCCAGAGCCAGCGCGGTACGCAGCTGTTCCTGAGCCGTGGTCGGGCCGATGGAGACGACGACGATTTCAGTCGCAACGCCTTTCTCTTTCAGGCGCACGGCTTCTTCCACAGCGATTTCGCAGAAGGGGTTCATCGACATCTTGACGTTGGCGAGGTCAACGCCGGAGTTGTCCGCTTTGACGCGAACCTTGACGTTGTAATCGACCACTCGCTTGATACAGGCCAGCACCTTCATTATTTCTCCCCCGATGGCTATTGGTGCCCCAGCTTATCCTGCAGGCACTGACCCGCGTATCGACCATTCGGGTTAGACAAGCCGCCTAGCGCGGCATGTAATCTCGCTGCCAGCGCCGCGGAATCTTCAGCGACACCAGCCCCAGTACGGTGGCAAAACCGGCACTGAACAGCATGGCCCGAAGCCCGAAGTGCGCCTCCAGCAATGCCCCCAGTACAGCTCCCAGCAACATCCCGGTCCATGGCACCAGTTGCACTCGCCAGCCGCTGTGCCGTTCCCCCAGCATCCAGCGCCCCAGCCCCCGGCCAAAACGCGACAACGCGCCGGTCACATACGTCAGCCCCACCGGCAGGCCGTTAACCTGCTCCACAGCGGCATTGAGCATGCCCATGGCCACAATTGCCGCCAGCAATGCCGGAACCCGGGTATCGAACGGCAACAGCGCCGCCGTGCACAACAGACCGGCAATCACCAGCATCAAGGGTAACGCCCGGCGACCGCTCAAACGCCCCAGCAAAACACCCACGGCGTTGCCCGTAATAAACGCCAGCACGGCAAAGATCAGGCGTAGCGCCATGGACCCATCACCCTCGCCAATCGCCACTGCCATTCGGGTCGTGTTACCACTCATGAACGAGACGAAATCGCCGGTGGCCAGAAAGCCGATGGCATCGGTCATGCCCGCCAGTACCGACAAACTTGCGACCAACCCCAGCCCCACCCGGCCGCGCCAGGCACGCACACGCTGATGAAGGGGGTTGCTGGACCTTCTAAGTGGCACAGGAAGCATCGATCGGGCCCTCAGGCTCAAATTGTAAGAAAATCCCCATATTGCACAGGTATAACCGAACCAATATCGAAAAAGGCGTCTAATAGACACTTTGACTCAAGGAGGAGAATCATAGGACGTTTACACACGACAGGGATCAACGCCCGAGAACCCCCACTCGCCGCGTCCAGGCAGGTCAGCCTTAATGGACCTAACCAGAAGAGCCCCATGACCAAAGCTGTTTGGAACACCCCCCGACTCAAGCCTTATCTGCTCGGCGTCATCCCCGCGCTACTCGTCGCCGGTGCGATCACGCTGGCAGTGCATGCCGATAAAGTTTTTGCCCAACCCATAGACGGTGTGCAGACACTGGTTTTCATGCGCCATGCGGAAAAACCTGCCGACGGTCTTGGGCAACTCAATTGCCAGGGACTGAACCGTGCCATAGATTTGGCGACCCTGCTGCCACAACGCTATGGCAAGGCCGATTACGTATTTGCCGCCGACCCTTCGCGCCAGGTTGAAGAAGGCGCCGACGATGACGCCTACAGTTATGTCCGGCCGCTGATGACCATCAATCCCAGCGCCATCAAACTGGGTTTGCCGATCAATCTGGAGTACTCGGCCAACGATACCCGGGCCCTGGCCAACGAGTTGACTGACGACAAGTATCACAATGCAACCATCTACACCGCATGGTCCCATGGCTATCTGCCCGAGTTGATCAACGGCGTCGCCAGCAAAGCCCTGGGCAAAAAGACCACGCTGACTGACGACTGGTCCGGCGGTGACTTTGATTCCCTGTATGTGCTGACCCTGACCTGGAAAGACGGCAAGGCCAGCCTCCTTAGCCGGGTGGACAAGCAGGGCCTGAACAATGGCGCCAAAGGTTGCCCGACCTGACGGGTCTGCTCCTGATCGAGCCCGGGGCCATGCTCGCCGCCGCCCTGCAATCGCCGTAAAACCAGTGACGTACCACAGTTTCTGGCTTTTCCCGGGCCTGCTGGCGTTTAATACGGCCCACGCTGCGGGCCCGGTCGCGATGCACCGGCCGTTTAAAATTTATCTCTGCCCATGACGCACTCCCGACGTAAAAAGCGGTCACATGCGGCAACCACTTTCAACGCTGGCCATTGCATCAGGCCCGGCACGACCAACTGCTTATTTGCGAACGAACCAAGGTACTTGCATGAAGATCAACGTTATCGGTTTGCCTTTACTCCTGGCTGCTGTCTTGGGCCTGGCGGGCTGTGCAGCACCTACGGTCGTGACCCTGCAAAACGGCACGCAATACCTGACCAAAGACCAGCCAAAAACCACCGGCAAGGATGGCTTTTACGAATTCGTCGACATTGCCGGCAAGCACATCAAAATCAAGGCCGCTGACGTCGCCACCGTTAAATCGGACTGACCCCCGGTCACTGGCAAGTTGCTCCTGGGCAAGCAGCCACCCCCCGGACTGTGCGCTCAGGTATGATGCCGCGCTATTTCCCAGCGTTCGGTAATTCTTTATGTCCAGTCTCTCCTCACCCAGACCCGCCCGGGGCTGGTCATTCTGGTGGAAGCCTTTGCTGTTCCTGCTGGTCGCGGGGATCGGTCTGTACTACGTCAAATGGTCGCCCTACTACTTCAAGGCGTTTGTCGCCGCCGATAACCACAGCATCGGTGCGTCGATCCTCAACGACAATCAGGGCGAACCCGTTGCCGCTGCACTGGCCTATGCCAAGGTGTATTTCCTGGCGATCTGGAAAGCAGCCGTCCTGGCGGTCATTCTCGGCTCACTGATTCAGGTCCTGATTCCCCGCGACTGGCTACTGCGCCTGTTTGGCAAGGCCGGGCTGGGTTCGACCCTGCGCGGCGGCCTGTTCGCCCTGCCTGGCATGATGTGCACCTGCTGCGCCGCACCTGTGGCCGCCGGCATGCGCCGGCAAAAAGTCTCGGTCGGTGCGGCACTGGCATTCTGGATCGCCAACCCGGTCCTCAACCCGGCCACCCTGGTGTTCATGGGCTTTGTACTGGGCTGGGGCTTTACCGCGCTGCGTCTGGTCGCAGGGGTGATACTGGTGATCGGCGTGTCCCTGATTGCGCAGCGCATCTCGCGTCCCGAGAGCATCCCTGAAGCAGCCCTGGATGCCGTATCGGAAGCCAGTGTGATCGATCAGCAGAATTTCTTCAGCCGCTGGGGCCGAACGCTATGGCAACTGTTCTGGAACACCATCCCGGTCTACCTGCTGGCAGTCCTGCTGCTGGGCGCGGCGCGGGTGTGGCTGTTCCCCCATGTGGACGGTGCCATGAGCGACAGCCTGATGTGGCTGGTACCGCTGGCCATTATCGGCACCCTGTTCGTGATCCCGACGGCAGCTGAAATCCCGATTGTGCAAACCATGATGGCACTGGGCATGGGCACCGCCCCTGCCGTAGCGCTGCTGATGACCTTGCCGAGCGTGAGCCTGCCGTCATTGTTGATGCTGCGCAAAGACTTCGACGCCCGGGTCCTGATCAGCGTGGCGCTGATGACCATGCTGGTGGGCGTGCTCAGCGGTCTGGCGGGGATGTGGTTGCTCTGAACCCTGCACCGGGGGCTGCTATTGCCCCCTACCCTGCAGGAGCGAGCTTGCTCGCGAGCTCTGTGTCATAAAAAGCCTGCTCGAGACCCAGGCATCACGGTCGCCCTACCCCCTCTCACACCGCCACTGTAGTTGCCTTTTAACATCATCAAACCCTTGTTCTAGAGCGGCCCATTAAGGTTTAGTTAAGTTTCGCGCGCTAGTGTGACCGGCGAGTCACAAATGACTCGCATTAACTATTAACCCGCTCTGCCACAGAGGTTGAATGATGGATAATAAAGTCACACAGTCATCGGCTGCAGCATGCTCCCCTCCCGAAACGGAACATGCCGACGCAGCGCTTCACCTTATTGTCGAAGGTTTTTTACATTTTCATCGGGAGGTCTTTCCGCAACAGAAAGACCTGTTCAAAAAACTGGCCACGGCCCAACGACCAAGGGCAATGTTCATTGCCTGCGCAGATTCACGCATCGTCCCCGAATTAATCACCCAGAGTGCCCCCGGAGATTTGTTTGTGACCCGTAACGTCGGCAATGTCGTGCCACCTTACGGCGAGATGAACGGCGGCGTATCAACGGCCATCGAATACGCCAACCTGGCACTGGGCGTGCAGCACATCATCGTTTGCGGGCACTCCGACTGTGGCGCGATGCGCGCTGTGCTCAACCCCCGCAGCCTGGACAAAATGCCCACGGTCAAAGCCTGGTTGCGCCATGCCGAAGTTGCCAAAACCATGGTCCAGGAGAACTGTGCCTGTGCCAATGAAGCCGAAGGCATGCACGCCCTCACCGAAGAAAACGTGATTGCCCAGTTGCAGCACCTGCGCACTCACCCGTCCGTGGCCTCGCGCATGGCCAACGGACAATTGTTCATCCATGGCTGGGTCTACAACATCGAAACCAGTCAGATCAAAGCCTACGACGCCGAGCGCGGCTGTTTTCTGCCTTTGGACAACCTGCAAGACATCCCTTGCGCGACCCCCAGAGCGCGCTTCTGACCCCTCCTTGCCACCGCATTACACAGTTCAGACAAGCCTGGATGCGCCTCAATAAACCTCAGGGAGAATCATCATGCGTGCTGCACAATTAAAAGCTGTACTGCCACGGGAGCTGCTGGCCTCGGTGGTGGTGTTTCTGGTCGCCCTGCCCTTGTGCATGGGCATTGCCATCGCCTCCGGGATGCCGCCGGCCAAAGGCCTGATCACCGGGATCATCGGCGGCCTGGTCGTCGGCTGGTTGGCCGGCTCACCGCTGCAAGTCAGTGGTCCGGCCGCCGGGTTGGCAGTCCTGGTCTTCGAGTTGGTGCGCCAGCACGGCATGGCCATGCTGGGGCCGATCCTGCTACTGGCCGGCTTTCTGCAACTGGTGGCCGGGCGTCTGCGCCTGGGATGCTGGTTCCGCGTTACGGCCCCGGCCGTGGTCTACGGCATGCTCGCCGGGATCGGGGTACTGATCGTACTGTCACAAGTGCATGTGATGCTCGACGGCGTCCCCCAACCGTCGGGGCTGGATAACCTGACAGGCTTCCCGGCCGCCGTGGCCGAGGCCATTCCCGGTCTTGGCTGGCAAGCCGGCCTGCTTGGCCTGACCACCATGCTGGTGATGTGGGCCTGGGATAAATTACGCCCGCATAAATTGCGTTTTGTCCCCGGCGCCTTGCTGGGCGTGGGCCTGACCACGGGTGCCAGCCTGCTGTTGGCCTTGCAGGTCAAGCGCGTGCAAGTCCCGGAAAACCTGGCAGACGCCATCGACTGGCTACGCCCTGCCGACCTGCTCAACCTGGCCGATCCCAGCCTGCTGGTTGCGGCGTTCGCCGTGGCGTTTATCGCCAGTGCCGAAACCCTGCTCTCGGCGGCAGCCGTTGACCGCATGCACAATGGCCAGCGCTCCGACTTCGATAAAGAACTGTCGGCGCAGGGTGTCGGCAACATGCTGTGTGGCCTGGTCGGAGCCTTGCCGATGACCGGCGTCATAGTGCGCAGTTCGGCCAATGTACAGGCAGGTGCCACGACGCGGCTTTCGGCGATGTTCCATGGCGTCTGGCTTTTGGCTTTTGTATTGCTGCTGTCCAGTGTGCTGCAAAGCATTCCGGTGGCGAGCCTGGCGGGTGTACTGGTCTATACCGGGATCAAGCTGGTGGATCTCAAGGCGTTTCGTGGTCTTGGGCGCTATGGGCGGATGCCGATGTTTACCTACGCGGCAACAGCGCTGGCGATCATCTTCAGCGACTTGCTGACCGGGGTACTGGTGGGCTTTGGTCTGACCCTGGCGAAACTGGCGTGGAAGGCATCGAGGCTCAAGATCAGCCTGATTGAACTGCCCGTGGCGGGTGAAATGGAGTTACGCCTCACCGGCGCGGCAACCTTCCTCAAGGTTCCGGCCTTGACCCAGATACTGTCGCGGGTGCCTGCCGGTAGCAGCGTGCATGTACCACTCAACAACCTGAGCTATATCGACCACTCGTGCCTGGAACTGTTTGAGGAATGGGGCCGGGCCAATGCGGCCAAGGGGTCCAGACTGATGATCGAACCTCGGGGCCTCAAGCGTCGCCTGGAAGGCAGGATACGCACGACTACAGGGCTGGGCTCGGCTTAACGACAACCGCGTCGCCGATCGCAACCTGCGTAGCCGCTGACGAGCTACGCGAGGCTGCGATCGATCGATCGCACAGCGATCGAATATCCATCCGTGCCTACGCCGTCGGGGACTCCGCCCCCTGCAGAATCAGACTCCGATAATGCCCCGGATTGGTCCCCGACCATTTGCGGAACGCCTTGTAAAACGAGCTGGTTTCGGCAAAGCCCAGGCGCAGCGCAATATCGGCGAAGCTCAGTTGCGGCTCTGCCAGCCAGCCAATAGCCAGCTCCTTGCGCACACTGTCCTTTATTCCTTGCCAGGTCTGCCCTTCCTCCGCCAGACGCCGACGCAAGGTTGAAGCCGACATGCACAACCGCTGGGCCATGCCCCCGGTTTCCGGCCACTGATGCGCAGGCAATTGCCGCAAATCCTGCTTGATCTGACTGCCCAGACTTTGCGGATCACGGTACTTGACCAGGATATTGGCCGGCGCCTGGGCCAGAAAGCTCTGTAACTCCTCGGGGCTGCGCTTGATCGGGGCTGCCAGACAATCAGCGGCAAAGATCATCCGCGTACGCGGGCGGTCAAAACGCAGGTTGGCGGAGAACATCACTTCATAATCTTCGCAGTAATCAGGCGCAGCGCAGCGCAGCTCGATGGCCATGATCGGAATCCGTCGGCCCGCCAGCCAGCAGGCAACGCCGTGCACGATCATCCAGTAGGTGAAGTAGGTAAAAGCGCGGCCCGACCCGGCGTCAGATTCATGCAAGACAATTTCCGCCAGGCTCTGCTGGCGTACCAGACGCGCAGGCATGCGTTCGAGCATCAACGACAGAAACCCCAGTACCAGCTCCAGCCCCTGGGCCAGGGTGGGCTGGACCATGGCCGCGCGCGACATGAACGCCAGGCTGCCATGCCTGAGCTTGCGCGGGTCCATGCCAAAGAACTCATCATCCAGGCGTCGCGCCAGCAGTCGCCACAGGCGCGCATAAACAACCGCAGGCACCCGGGCCTGCGGCTGACCGAGCAACTGCGGGTCGATCCCGACCTTATGCAGCACTTCGTCCATGGCCTTGCCCGGCGCGCAGCTCTGCAGCAGCGCCTCACGCACCAGATGAATAGAGATGGTGTCTTTGTTCAGCATTGGCCCTGATCCAAGCCCGGTGACCTTGAGATGTCAGACATCTTAAGCAGCACGGATCAAAAAGCCAGTAGTACCTTAGCCTTGTGCGGGTAGCGCCAACGGCCGCAGCGTCAGGCGACTGGCCAGTAATCCGGCAAAAGCCAGCACTGGCACCACGGCCGTGCCCAGTGCCAGCCACAACAACCCGCCAAACCCGCCGGCGACCAATTGCCCGGCAAGGGCCGGTCCGACCATCGAGCTCAGGGCGAACGCTGCCGGTACCAACATGATCGCGCGGCCGCTCGGATCCAGCCTGGCGACAGCGGCGCTCTGGTAAATACAGCCCCAGCAAAAACCCACTTCCCAGATCCAGGCCCCCAGTGCGTACATCACAAAGCCCTGGGCATAGGCCAACAACAGCAAGCCGGCACCAATCACGGCCAATACCAGCAAATGCGGCCAGCGCGACCCCAGGCGGTCGCCGATCAGGGCCAGCGCCAGGGCAGCCGCGCCGCCCAGCAACTTGAGCACCGCAAACACCACCCCCATCTGCGCCGGTGCCACATCCAGCCCATGCCCCAGGCGTTCAAGAAACGCCCACAGGCCAATCTGGCCGGCGCCAAACACGAAGAAAAAGCCCAGAGCCCAATATGCCGGCACCGGGAAGCGAAAACGGCCTTGAAGGGAACTGTCTTTCGCTTGATCAACCGCGAAATCACTGCGCCCGGGCAATGCAAATGCGCTCAGGCTCAGTAACAGAATCATTGCCGCCAACACCAGCGCAGCCCCTGCGTAGTGAAAATGGGCAATCACCAGCGAGGGCAGGACAAACAGCACCAGTGCCACCAGACCGAGTTCAATGCCCTGGCGCATCCCCAAGGCCCGCTCCTTGTCAGGCATTTCGGCCATGATGCGTAACCCGAGACAGGTCATGAGCGCTGCGAAAAAACCGATCAGGGCCCACAAGGGCAACTGCGCAGCTGCAGGTAACTGCGAGGAGACGAGCAACGCCAGCGCTGAGCCCAGCGCACACCCGAAGGTCAGTGCGCGCCAGTTGCAACGGTCAATAAAGCCCACGGCCACCAGGGTACCCAGCAGATAACCGGTAAAGCACACAGACCCCAGCAAGCCGATCTGGCTCGCTGCAAAGCCAAAACTATCCGCCAGTGAACCCAGCAAAATAGGCAGCGTATTGAAAGGCAAACCGCCAATGGTCGATGCCAGACTCGCGGCCAGCATAAACACCAGCGTTTTGCGTTGATTCAACATCATTGGCAGTGCCCTTCCCTGAGCTGATCAATCAGCGTTGATCAACGGTCGTGATTTCACGGCGTTCGGCCATGCTCGCCGGCACGCCGGCCTCATCGGTGAAGAACTGCTGATACCACTCGCGCAGCTGATACACAGGGCCGTCGCCCTCGGCCAGAACCGGATTATTGACCCGGACTTTGTGGGTCCAGATATCAACGTCCTGATAGAACGAATCGCGGTTACGCTGCACATAATCCAGCGCCAGCGCTTCGTTTTGCGCATCGCTCCAGCCCGGGACTTTTTTCACCATGCAGCCAAAACGCAGTTCAAAACTGTTGGGGCCGATCGGCACGTGGCAGTTGAGCAGAATGGACTTGATTTCCTGACCGTCGAACATGGCGCGCATGCGGGTCAGGTGAGTAGCCGGGCCGTAATAGGCCGACTCCGCCACCAGATCCCCGCCCAGGCGCTCGGAGTCGCCATGGAAAATCTGCTCGGCAATATGCCCCTGGAAAACGTTGTGGAAATACTTGGTCGGCGTGCCGTGCACCGGGCCGAAATGCTGGGCATCCACCAGGTTGTCGACCAACTCGCGAGGATTGGTGTCGATGATCATCTTGTCCAGATGCCAGCTGTGCAGCCACTCATCGCTGTCCATTTCTGGCAGGTGCGGAATCACCACATCTTCAGCGGGCGGCTTGCCTTCCGGGTTGTTCCAGACAAACAGCAGCTTGTTCACTTCACAGGTCAACCAGGCGCGGGTTTTGGCCTTGGGCGGGATACGCTTGCAATACGGGATCTCGACACATTTCCCGCTGGCTTCGTACTGCCAATGGTGAAAAGGACAGACCACACGGTCGTTCTCGATAGTGCCCTGGGACAGGTCGGCACCCATGTGCGGGCAATGGGCGTCGAGCACACTGATCTCGCCCTTGGAGGTGGCGTAGGCCAGCAGGCGGGAGCCGAAGATGTTCAGGGTATGTAATTTTCCATCACGGTATTCATCCGCCTCGCCCAGGCAATGCCATCCCCGGCCAAAGCGCGGAGCTAACGCATTCTCGACGTGGATTTCAGCGAGTTTAGTCATTTTTATTATTCCTCAGGTTAGGGACCAGGACGCGTGCCTGATTGATCTTCACCGAGGCGGGAGGCGGGCTCATCGTTCAGATGGACTAGAGACAGGACTTGCACAAATCCTCTGGGAGCCCGGCTTGCCGGCGATGCAGGCAACCGGCCAAGGCACAGACAGCCCGCCGATCCTGTGGCGGGGCAAGCCCGCTCCTGCAGAGTGCAGCCATGAAAATGCATAACCCCTGCAGGAGCCCGGCGTGTCAGCGCCAGTCGGCAACTATCCCGTGCTCACGGGCAAACGGCTGGCAGTGAATGGTTTGACGCTGGTAATCGCGCGCGGCTTCGTCAGTCGCCAACCACAGCATCACCGCCGCCGGAACCTCTGGCGGCGCAGAGCCGGCGCGCAGGGCAATCACGCCTTTATCGCCAATGGTTGCACGCAGCGCCTCAGTGGTCACAACCCCGGGGTTGAGGGTATAAGCCCGTATCCCCTGCTCACCCAGTTCCACCGACAAAATACCCGACAACCTCGACACCGCAGCCTTGCCTGCACCATAGGCATAGCCCCAGCCACCCTTGCCGGCAGCCACTGGAGGGTCGGTTTCTCCGGCCCCGGAGGTGACGTTGATCACCACCCCGCCACCCTGCTCCAGCATTTTCCCGACCACCGCCCGGGTCAGCAAAAACGGGGTCAGCACATAGCCCTGAAACACCCGCTGCAAGGTCTCGGGCTGCAACTCCATAAAGGGCGAGTTGAGGTCGCTGCCCTGATAAATCGCATTGTTGACCAGCACATCCACCCGGCCATATTCGGCAAACACCGCCTCACTGGCGGCCAGTACCGAGTCACTGTCGAGCAGGTCCATGGGCACCACCAGAACCTTGCACCCCAGTTCGCGAATCTCTGCCGCGGTGCCGTTCAGACTGCCGGGCAATGCCGTGCCGTCCGGGTTGCGCAAGCCGTGCACATGACTTTCACCTTCATCCAGACTGCGCGCGCTAATGGCCAGATCAAAACCTGCACGGGCGAATGCCAGAGCTGTTTCACGCCCGATGCCACGGCTGGCGCCGGTAATAAATGCCACTTTGTTCATAGGGGTTCCTCAAAAATCAGAAGCGTTGCGCACGCACCATCGCGTCCATACCACCATCGACAAAGATCACGCTGCCGGTGACAAAGCTGGCCTGCTGCGACTGCAAAAACGCCACCACCCGGGCGATTTCCTCGGGATGACCGGCGCGCCCCAATGGCGCAACAAAATCACTCACCGCCTTGCCAAACCGCGGGTCATCCTTGGCTGCCTGATGCAGCGGAGTCTCGACGGCTCCAGGGGCAACCACATTCAAACGGATTCCCTGCCTGGCCCATTGCACCGATTTGCGCCGGGCCTCACAGGTCACCGCGTACTTGGAGCTGGCATAGGCCACATGCGGCTGGCCGAGGTCGTCCGCCAGTTGCAGGGCCTGCGCTTCGTCAGCGGCGAGCAGCGCAGCGACCATTGGCTGCTGATCGGCACCGGGCTGGGTGGCCGCCACTGAACCTATCACCAGCGCCGCCGGGTTCTCGCCCTTGGCCAATGCATCGGCCAGGCCGTCAAGCAATTCACTGACGCCAAAATAGTTCACCGCCAGCACCAGGCTGCTGGAAGACGCGGTAACGCCCAGTCCGGCACAGCACACCAGCCCGTCAAGCACACCACCAGACTGTTCAAGCACCTGGGCCACTGCCGCCCGGCGCCCGTCACGGGTGGACAGGTCGGCGACCACCTCGGCATTGGCCCGGTCAATTCCGATGATGCGGTGCCCCGCAGCCCGCAATTGCGCACACACGGCGGCGCCGATCCCGGAAGCGGAACCGCTGACAGCTGTAACTGGCATAAGACTTTCCTTGATAATGCAGGCTCACCGCGAGCCTGACTGACGTGAGTGCTTAAGCGCTTTTACGAACGGGCCGCGCCAACTGCGGCGCCGGTACAATCACCGACTCATCCCCCCGCAAGGCGCACTTGGGCTTTCCCAGCGCGACCACGCTGTTCAGCAGAATCCTTACCAGCTCGGTCTGACGGCGCACACCGGTTTTGGAAAAGATCGAGCGCAAGTGTGCCCGCGCCGTGTTGCGCCGGATGTTCAGGTTCTCGGCCGCTTCTTCCAGGGACAAGCCGTTCGCCAGCTCCATGGCCAGCGCGGTTTCGGCCTTGGTCAGGTTGAACAATTGCTTGGTCACCACTTCGCTGGCCAGGGACTTGCCCACCGAATCGCGGATATAGATCACCGCCGCCGGCTTGCTCTTGCCCTCAGCCCATTCCAGCGACGGAATCGCCTCCACCACCAGGCCCAGGCTGACCTGACCCGAAGGCCGGGTCACGGACATGGCATCGGCGGTCAACCCGCCCTCGCGTACTTCGGGGCTGAACGCGTGTTTGACCAGACGCTGCAATTCGCGGTTGTCGCTGGGATAGGTGGCCTCCAGTCGGCCGCCCACCAGTTTCAGGCCATCGGCGCTTTTAAGGATTTCTTCGGCCACCGGGTTAAGGCGCAGTACCTTGCCGGTCTCGTCGAGCACAATGGTCGCCACCGACAGCCGGCTGATGGCCTGGGCATAAAGCTCGCTCATGGACTCACTGCGGTCCAGCAGATTGTGCAGGTGCAGGGCGCGGCGCAAATGGGGCAAAAACATGCCGCACAGGGCACGTTCCGCAGTGGAAAATCTGGGCGAGGTTTTAGGCCGGGTGATCCGGAAACGCAGCTTGCCGCCGTCCGGGGTGGAGATGTCGGCGCCCATCACGTGATACACGTTCTGCGGCCCGCAATAGGCTTTGAAATAGGCAGAGTGGGTCCAGTCCGACTCACTCATCAGGTCCTCGACGGTGAAGACCTGGTCCAGGGCCTGGCCGGCAAAAGGCGTGTTGGTCTGGGGGTACGTCTGGTAGGTCAGCTCACCCTCGCCTTCGATGTCACCCGCCACAATCATCAACCCCAGGTCCGGTTGATCCGGCACCCGCAGAATCAGCGTCGCATAGTTGGCAGCAAACATTTCACGCACGGCGCACAGGGTACGGCCCATGACCTTAGGGTCCAGCGCTCCATCATAAAACCTGCCGATCATTTGATCGTAATCGGACAAATCCAGTCCCAGACTGGTCAGGGTTTGGTGATTCAGGGTCACTGTATCCACGGACATTTCCTCGCATTGGGCCAGATTCAAAGACCTGCCCTCATTATTGTTTTTATGACTAGCGACTTGCCTTAGCGCAGAAGCGGGATGCTCCG
Organism: Pseudomonas paraversuta; assembly: GCF_904067025.1. NCBI lineage: Bacteria > Pseudomonadati > Pseudomonadota > Gammaproteobacteria > Pseudomonadales > Pseudomonadaceae > Pseudomonas > Pseudomonas paraversuta. The sequence goes on along the minus strand of NZ_CAJFDA010000001.1, from coordinate 2,023,615 downwards.
TCAACCCTGCGCAAAAGCGACTCAGTATTTCTTTATGTTGACCGGCATACAAGCCCGGCCAACCCTCTATTTCAACGGTTTGACTGATCCTTGGCAGACACGCTCTGCTTGAGCGGGTAATGCCCGGCATGGGCCTGTGGTTCAACCACAGTCCTGACCTTGACCAGCGGCCGTCCCAGGTTGAACCAGGCAGCCAGGGCCGGCAGCAGGAAGATCGCCCCCAGCACGTTGACCAGGAACATAAAGGACAGCAGCACGCCCATGTCAGCCTGGAACTTGAGCGGCGCAAAAGCCCAGGTACACACACCGATGGACATGGTCAGTGCGGTAAATACCGCTGCCGTACCACGCTGGCACATGGCCTGGTAAAACGCATTGCGCAGATCTTTGCCGTCAGCCATTTCATGGGCTATGCGCTCGTACAGATAAATCCCGTAATCGACCCCCACCCCGACTCCCAGCGCCATTACCGGCAGGGTCGCGACTTTCAGGCCTATGCCCAGGGTCGCCATCAGGGCGTTGCACAGAATGGCCACGATCGCCAACGGCACCAGAATGCACAGCACCGCACGAAACGAGCCGAAGGTCAGCCAGCAAAACAGCGCCACCGAACCGAACAGGGCGGCGAGCATCACCACTTCGGCCTGTTTCACCGCCTCGTTGGAAGCCGCCATCACCCCCACATTGCCGCCGGCCATCAGGAACTGCACTTCTGGGGTTTGCAGGCCGGCAATGATGCGCTGGGTTTCCTTGACCACATGACTGACGGTCGCCCCCTCATGATCGGTCAGGAACACCAGAATCTGCATGCGCTGACAACCTTCGGTCACCAGTCCGTCGTCCGGCATATAGGCCCGTGCGCCCTGGCTCAAACCGCGCTCGGAGCCCGGAATGGCTGACCAGCGCGGGTTGCCTTCGTTGTTGCCGGCAATCACGTTCTTGCCCATGCCGGCCACGCTCTGCACCGACTGCACGCCGGGCACGCTGCGCATCTGGAAGTCGAACGACTCGATCGCGCGCATCACCTGCGGCGCCAGACAGCCTTCTTCAATGCCTTTGACCTGAACAAACACCGACATCACATCCAGGCCGATGGAGTAACTGTTAATGATTTTCTGGTTGTCCTGGTTGTAGCGTGAATCGGCGCGCAACTCCGGAGCCCCGACGCCGATATCGCCCACGGCCAGATCCCGCGCCTTGTAGGCACCCACACCCAGCAGCAACAGGCTGATGACAAACACCGCCAGCGCCGGTTTGGGCTCGGCCAGTGCCGACAGCCGCCACCAGAGTGCATGCTTGCCCCCGGCAGCCTTGAGCCCCTGGGCCAGAGCGCGGGGTTCGAGCTTCAGATAAGAAAGGATGATCGGCAGCATCAACTTGTTGGTGATGATCATCAGCATCACGCCGATACAGGCAGTCACCCCCAACTCATGGACGATGGGAATATCGATCAGCATGATCACGCCAAAGCCCAGTGCGTTCATCAGCAACGCCAGCGAGCCGGGAATGAAAATCTTGCAAAATGCACTGTGGGCCGCCTGTACCGAAGGGCTGCCGGCCAGCACGTCCTGCTTCCAGGCATTGGTCATCTGCACCGCGTGGGACACGCCAATGGAGAAAATCAGGAAAGGCACCAGAATCGACATCGGATCGATCCCCAGCCCCAGCAAAGGCAGCAGGCCCAGCAGCCACACCACCGGCAGCAAAGCCACCACCAACGCCACCAGCGTCAGGCGCCAGGAGCGGGAATACAGCCACAGCATCAAGCCGGTGATCACAAAGGCAATCACGAAGAAGCTGATTACCGTGGTCAAACCTTCAATCACATCGCCCACCAGCTTGGCGAAGCCGACAATATTGATCTCGATATCATCGTTGCTGTATTTGGCGCGAATGTCCTCCAGCCGCTTGGCGACCTCGGCATAGGACACCGGCTTGCCGGTTTGCGGGTCCAGGTCCTGCAAGTCGGCACGTACCATCGATGACTTCAGGTCATTGGCCACCAGCCGCCCGATCTGCCCCGAGCGGGCAATATTGCTGCGAACCTGGGCCAGGTCTTCGCCAGACCCGGTAAAACGCGGCGGCACCACCACATCCCCGAAGAAACCTTCTTCGGTGATTTCGATATAGCGCACATTGGCGGTAAACAAGGAGGTAACACTGGCGCGGCTGACGCCGTTGATAAAGAACACGTCGCCGGTGACTTTGTTGAGGGTGTCGAGGTACTCGCGATTATAGATATCGCCCTCACCTTTCCACTTCACGCTGACCAGAAAACGGTTGGCACCGGTGAAGTACTGACTGAAATTGAGGAAATTGACCATGAACTCGTTGCGCACCGGGATTTGCTTGTTAAAGCCCGGATCTAGCTGAGTGTGGGTGGCGCTGTAGCCCAGGGCCAGGGTCAGCAACACAAACAGTGCCAGCAACCCCTTGCGCCAGGCGATCAACAGGTCGGCGGTACGCTCGACGACGCGGTCAACTGCAGATTTAGCCGTGCTCATTTGGCATCTCCCAACGCAGCAACGCTGCCATCAGTGCCCTGGAATACCCCGCGCTCACCGCCCACCAGCAACCGCTGTGAGCCCACCAGCACCGCCGAGGTCAAGGTGCCCAGACCGGGCAAGCGGCTGGCACTGACTAAATGGCCGTTGCCATCCAGACGCACCACGGAACTGCCCGCGCCAACTATCAACAGCCCGCCGCCGTTGGGCAACAGGGCATGGCCATAGAGCGGCAACTGATTGCCCACCGCCACCGGATCCCAGCTCTGACCAAAGTTCTGGCTGACAAAGACATGCCCGCGCATGCCGTAGGTTACCCAGCGGTCCGGGCTCAAACGCACCACGCCAAACAGTGACCCGTTATAGAACGCGGGCAGTTTCTGCCAATTGCGCCCGCCATCGTCGCTGCGCATCACCAGACCCTGCTCGCCCACCAGCATCCGCCGGCCATCCGCGCCGCCGTCCATGCCGTTCAGGTGGGCACTGTCGACTTCCAGCGGCTGGGCTTGCCAGGTACGGCCGTCATCATCGGACTGGTAAAACTTGCCAAAACTGCCGAACGCCAGCACGTGCTTGCCTCCGGCATTCCAGATTCCCAGCAAAGGCTCGGCGACTTCATCGTCGTGACGCACTTCAGTCCAGTTCGCGCCCCCGTCTACGGAACGCAAAATCCAGCCATCATGGCCGACAGCCAACAGCGTCTTGTCCGACAGCTGCACCAGCGCGGTGAGGGTCAAGTCACGTTGCGGCTTGACCACGGCAGACTGCCAGGACAAACCCTGGTCGTCGCTGAGCAGAATATTGCCGCGCTCACCCACAGCCACCACGCGCTGATCGAGGTACAGCATGCCGTTGATCTGCAGACGATCGGGACGCAACTGAGCAGAGGCGACAACGGGTGCAGGATGGGGAGTGAAGGTGAAAACGACGGTTGCCGCGACAATCAGGCAAACCAGATAGCCGATCATTGCACGCATGGTCGAAGCCTCGCTGCACGATTCAGTTGCTGGGCAGAGTTCATGCAGCCAGTCCTCTTTTTATTATCGTGGATGCTCTGGCTACCTCGGCGGCGAGGTGCCTAGAACCTGCCTTCGATCTTCGGACTGGTGGGTCACGGGCACATCGTCCAAATGGCCTAGCCCGGACGGCCTGACTTGCCTCTCTATGTATCTGCATATGTACATATCTGCAGGAGCGGGCTTTAAAATGGCCAACAGCTCGCGAGGCAAGCTCGCTCCTACAGGGTTTCAGGGGTACGGGTTCAGACCAAACGCTGTATCTGCTTGTGCCGCCATACCAGACGGTAATACGCCGTCTGCAATCCCAGCATCGCCAGGTAGGTGACCGGGAACGCCATCCACACCCCTTCCAGGCCGAAGTGGGCATTGAGGCTATAGGCCACCGGCAGTTCGATGCACAACACGCAGAAAATCGTGATGCCCATGGGCACCAGCACCACGCCGCTGGCACGCATGATGCCGCCAATCACCGCCTGGAAACCGAACACCAGAATGCTCCAGAGCATGATGTGCAACAGGTGCTCGGCCCGAATCCGCGCATCGACATCGGTAATGAACAGCCCCAGCAGCCAGTCCGACAACACATAGCCCAGCACGATCAGAGCGCCGGTCAGGCACAGGTTGATCAGCATGCCGGTACGCAGGATCGGCCCGATACGCTCGTTGCGCCCTGCCCCGATTGCCTGGGCCCCGAGAATCGACGCCGTGATGGCAATCGACAGCGCCGGAAACTGCACGTAATTGACGATCTGGGTCACCGCGCCATAGGCGGCTGTGGCCTGGGAGCCGTGGCTGTTGACCAGCGCCAGAATCACCAGCTCCGAGAGCGACAACACCACCATCTGTACCCCGGTGGGCAAACCGATGCGCAGCACCTTGCCGAGAATTTCCCGGTTCAGGCGCAGCGCAGCCCACAGCTCGCGGTCCGGTGCCATCACACTGTTTTTATGACGCAGGCGATAGCCCAGAAACAGCATGGCCAACAGGTTGCCCACCAGACCGGCCAGTGCTGCGCTCTGAATACCCATGGGCGCCAGCCCGACCCAGCCCTTGATCAAGGCGGGGGTCAGCAGCAGGCCCACCGCGGTGGATACCATCAGCGCCAGCAACGGCGACAGGGTATCGCTCACCCCGCGCAGCAGTTGGGTGAACAGAATGAACACCATCAGCAAGGGCAGGATCAGCATCATTACCTGGGCATAACCGACGGCTTCATCCAGCACATCGGCCGGAGTGCCCAACGCCTGCATGGCAGGTCGTGCAAACACGCTGCCGAGCACTGCAGCGATCAGCCCGACCAGCGCACCGAGGGTCAATGTGGCCCCGGTGATCTGCTTCACCATGGACGTCTCGCCGGCCCCCCAGGCCTGACCGATGAGCACGGAAGCCCCGGCGCCCAGACCAATCACCAGAGCGATAAAGAAAAACAGTACGGGAAACATTCCCGACACCGCTGCCAGTGCGTGAGTGCCCAGCATCTGCCCGATATAGATTCCGTTAAGGGTGCCGGAAAACCCCTGCAGGAAGTTGGACAGCACCATAGGCGCCAGGAAGATCAGATAGATCTGCCACAGCGGCCTTTGTGAAGGGGTTTGCATAACGGATTGTCCTTATTGAAAAGCCATAAGGCGTTATACCCCACAGGTCGCAAAAAGCGTTACCAAACATGTCCCCCATCACAGCCTGCGTTCTCTGTAGGAGCGAGCTTGCTCGCGAGCTCTGTGTCGCTCCGTGGAAAAGCTCGCGAGGCAAGCTCGCTCCTACAGGTCCAGGTCCGGTACCAGGCACGGTGTCAGTTCAATTCAAAAAGCCCCGCCGCGCCCATGCCGCCGCCGATACACATAGCGACCACCACAAACCTGGCGCCACGGCGACGGCCTTCCAGCAGGCTGTGGCCCACCATCCGCGCACCCGACATGCCAAACGGATGACCAATGGAAATCGCCCCGCCATTCACATTCAGGCGGTCATTGGGGATCTCCAGAAAATCACGGCAGTACACCACCTGGCAGGCGAACGCTTCGTTGATCTCCCACAGGTCGATGTCGGACACGGTCAGGCCAAAGCGCTTGAGCAATTTTGGAATCGCAAACACCGGACCAATGCCCATCTCTTCCGGCGCACAACCACTCACCGCAATCCCGCGGTAGGTGCCCAGCGCTTCGATCCCGCGCTGTTTCGCCTCGGCACGGCTCATCAGCAGCACCGCCGCGGCACCATCAGAAAATTGCGAGGCGTTGCCCGCAGTGATGAACTCGCCCTGTTGCACCCACTTGCCGTCTTTCCAGACCGGTTTCAGGGCGGCCAGGTCTTGCAGTGTGGTGGAGGGGCGATTGCACTCGTCGCGGTCGGCAATCACGTCCTGATAACCGCTGGGCTTGCCTTCCTTGTCGAACAGCAGCTTGCGCGCAGCCAAAGGCACGATTTCATCGGCGAACAGCCCGGCGGCCTGTGCGGCTGCGGTGCGCTGCTGGCTTTGCAGGGAGTACTGGTCCTGCACTTCGCGGCTGATGCTGTAGCGTCGGGCCACGATTTCGGCCGTTTCAAGCATCGGAATGTAGGCCGTCGGCATGCACTCCAGCACCGCTTCGGACTGGGCCCGGTAGGTGTTCTTGTACTTGTTCTGGGTCAGGGACAGCGACTCGACCCCCCCGGCAACGGCAATCGACATTTCGCCGGTCATGATCCCTTTGGCGGCCACGCCGATGCTCATCAGGCCCGAGGCGCACATGCGATCAATAGCCATGCCCGGTACGGTGTCGGGCAAGCCCCCGGTATTGGCGCACAGGCGGCCGATGTTGTAGCCCTGGGTGCCCTGTTGTGCGGCGGCGCCCATGATCACGTCTTCGACCGAGCCCGGCTCGATACCGGCACGCTCTACCACCGCCCGTACCACATCGCCACCGAGCACCGGTGCTTCAGTGTCGTTGAACGAACCGCGGAAGGATTTGCTCAGCGCGGTGCGGGCCGTGGATACGATCACAACGTCATTTAAATTCATGTTCAAGGCTCACTGTTCAATAGGGTTGAAGGTGTAGCGGCTGATGGTGTCCACCACGCAGCCGGGGCGCTCGCTGCCCTCGATTTCGACGCTGATGCGCACCACCGCCTGCAACGCATCGCCCAAGGCCTCGACCCCCAGGATCTGGCCATGCCCGCGTACCCGGGAACCAACCTTGACCGCTGCCGGAAAACGCAGCCGGTCGCTGCCGTAATTGACGCCCATGGCCAGATTGGCGAACTGCATCAACTGCGGCATAAACAGATTGGCCAGCGCCAGGGTCAGATAACCGTGGGCAATGCAGGCACCAAACGGGCCGCTGGCAGCGCGCACCGGGTCAACATGAATCCACTGGTGATCCCCCGTCGCCTCGGCAAACAGGTCGATCCGCTCCTGGGTCAGCAGCAGCCAGTCGGTGCGCCCCAGATCCAGCCCCTGTGCGGCGAGTAACTGCCCGGCGCTGCTAAAAAGCGTACTCATTGCCTCACCTCAAGCCTGTTGTGAACTGACGGGCAGCACTTCGCCGACCATGTACGAGGCGTAGTCGCTGGCCAAAAACACCATGACGTTGGCCACTTCCCAGACTTCGGCGGCGCGGCCAAAGGCTTCACGGCTGGTGAGCTGCTCCAGCAATTCGCTGCTGGAGGCTTTTTTCAGGAAGTCGTGCAAAGCGATCGACGGCGCCACGGCGTTGATCCGCACCCCGCTCTCCGCGGCTTCCAGGGCGCTGCAACGGGTCAGGGCCATGACCCCGGCCTTGGCCGCGGCGTAGTGGGCCTGTTCCTTTTGCGCACGCCAGCCCAGCACCGAGGCGTTGTTGACGATGGCACCGGCGCCACGGCGTTCCATATGCGGCAGCATGGCGCGGGTCATGCGCATGGTGCCGGTCAGGGTGATATCGAGTACCGACGACCATTGTTGATCGGTCATTTCCGTGAGGCGTACCTGACCGCCAAGGCCGGCGTTATTGATCAGTACATCGACCCCGCCCAACGCCTCTTCGGCAGCGGCCACCAGCGCCTGAACATCGGCTTCGACAGTGACGTTGCACAGTTGCCCGTACACCGCCTGCAACCCGGTTTCGGCCTTGAGGCGCTCAACCGCTTCTTCGAGGCGGCGCGGGTGGATATCAGAAATCATCAAGGCACGGCAGCCTTCTTCGGCGCAGCGCTTGGCAGCGGCATAACCGATACCGGCACCGGCGGCAGCGGTAATCAAAATCGACTTGCCGGCCAGCAACTGGTGACTAGGCACATAGGGAGGAGCTTGTCTCATGGCAGAAATTCTCTTGTTCTAACGAAACAACATGCGCAACCTTGTGGGAGCTGGCTTGCCAGCTCCCACAGGGGCATTCGTGTCAGCTGCCCCAGACCCGCTGCGGGGCGGGGGCTTCAGCGAGGATCTGGGCCATGGCCACGCCCACTTCTTCGGGCTGCCATTGCGCGCCCTTGTCCCGGGTTACACCGGTGCGCCAGCCATCCCCCAGGGACAGTCTGCCGCCCTGGCTTTCGATGATTTGCCCGGTCACATGGCCCGACAGGCTGCTGCCCAGCCACACCACCAGCGGCGCAACGTTTTCCGGGGCCCAGGCATCAAAGCCGCCGTCGTCAGGCTTCTTCACCACGTCCGGCATCGCGCTTTCGGTCATAGAGGTACGGGCCGCCGGGGCCAGGGCATTGGCGGTCACTCCGTAGCGCGCCAGTTCCGCGGCCTGTACCAGGGTCAAGGCGGCAATCCCGCCTTTGGCGGCGCTGTAGTTGGACTGTCCCACCGAGCCCTGCAAGCCGGCCCCCGAGCTGGTATTGATGATGCGTGCGGCCACCGGTTGACCGGCCTTGGCCAGGTCACGCCAGCGCTTGCCGAGGATGTTGGCGAGGCAGAAGTGGCCTTTGAGATGGACCCGCATCACCGCGTCCCAGTCGTCTTCACCCAGGCTGATAAACATCCGGTCGCGCAAAATCCCCGCGTTATTGACCAGCACATGCACTTCGCCAAACGCCGCCAGTGCGGCATCGACGATGTTTTGCGCAGTGGCGGTGGTGGTGATGTCATCGGCGTTGGCGATGGCCTGGCCGCCTGCCTGGCGAATTTCGGCGACCACTTCTTCAGCGGCTTCGCGACGAATGTCGTTGACCACCACATTGGCCCCCTCCCCGGCGAAAGCCAGGGCATAGGCGCGGCCCAGGCCGCCGCCAGCGCCGGTGATGATCACGGTACGGTTTGCACAAATTGCCATGTCAATGCTCCTAGAGACGCTCAATAATGGTCACGTTGGCTTGCCCGCCGCCTTCGCACATGGTCTGCAGGCCATAGCGCCCGCCACTGCGCTCAAGCTGGTTGAGCAGGCTGGTCATCAACCGCGCGCCGCTGGCCCCCAGCGGATGGCCAAGGGCAATCGCGCCGCCGTTGGCGTTGGTTTTGGCCGGGTCGAAATCCAGTTCCTTGGCCCAGGCCATGACCACTGAGGCAAAGGCTTCGTTGATTTCCACCAGATCGATGTCGTTGATGTTCATGCCGGCTTTTTTCAGCGCGGCACGGGTCGCGGCAATCGGCGCCGTGAGGTGCCAGATCGGGTCGTCGCCCAGCACCGAGAGGTGATGAATCCGCGCCCGGGGTGTCAGGTTGTAGCGCTTGAGCGCAGCTTCCGAGACCACCAGCAAGGCTGCCGAGGCATCGCAGGTCTGGCTGGAAACTGCTGCAGTAATCGAAGGGAACTCGGCAGACACCGGCTCCAGCTCGGCCATTTTGGCGAGGCTGGTGTGGCGCGGCGTTTCGTCGTCCCACACCCCTTCGCAGGGCACGATTTCATTGACAAAACGGCGCCCGGCGATGGCATCCAGTGCCCGACGGTGGCTTTCCAGGGCGTAGGCTTCCATCTGCTGGCGGCTGATATCCCAGTGGTCGGCAATCCGCTGCGCCGCATAAAACTGGTTGACCGGCTGATTGCCAAAACGTGCCTGCCAGCCTTTGCTGCCGGAAAACGGGTCGCTGAAACCCAGGGGCTGCCCGGCCAGCATCGCCGAAGAAATCGGGATCTGGGTCATGGTTTGCACACCGCCCACCGCGATCACATCCTGGGTGCCGCTCATCACTGCCTGCGCGGCGAAGTGCAGCGCCTGCTGCGACGAGCCGCACTGGCGGTCAATGGTGGTGCCGGGCACATTGAGCGGCAGACCGGCGGCCAGCCAGCTGGTGCGGGCGATATCCCCCGCTTGCGAACCGATGGTGTCAACGCAGCCAAAAATCACGTCGTCGTATTCGTCGGCCGGAATCTGGTTGCGCTCAACCAGTGCCTTGAGTACATGGGCGCCCAGATCAATCGCGTGAACATGGGCCAGACCGCCCTTGCGCTTGCCGGTCGGGCTGCGCAAGGCGTCAACAATATAGGCTTGGGGCATCAATCAATCCTCGAAGGTATGGCCGGGGCCCAAAGGCGCCGCGCCGCTCAGTACATGCTCGGCCACCCGGGTTTTATGCAGGGCGCGATCACCCCAGGCGTTGTCCAGCGCCCAGGCCCGCTTCATGAACATTTGCAGGTCGACTTCCCAGGTGTACCCCATGGCACCGTGTACCTGAATGCCGTGACGGGCCGCCAGCCAGCTGGCTTCACAGCACGCCAGACGTGCCTGGGACACCCACACCGAGGCGTTTTTCTCGCCGTGGGCCAGGGCGTAAGCGGCGCGATACAGCACCGGCTTGGCAAATTCGAGCTGGGTGGCAACATCCGCCAGGTGATGCTTGACCGCCTGAAAACTGCCAATCGGCTTGCCGAACTGTTTGCGCTGGGCGGCGTAATCCACTGACAAATCGAGCATGCGCTGGGCCAGGCCCACCAGTTGCCCGGCCACCAGCAAGGCGCCACGGTCGAGGGTCTGCGCCCACAGCTGGCGGCCATGCTCGCCCTCGGCCACCAGTGTGGCTGGGCCCGGTTGCCAGCTGACCTGCGCCAGACGCCGGGATGCATCGATGCTGCTGTGGGGTTGCACGTCAACCTGGCTGCGGGGCACGGCATGCACTTCATCGCCATGGGCCAGCAGCAGCAGGTCGGCATGGGCGGCATCGGCCACCAGCGGGTTGACCGGGTGGCCGATGGCGACCCGCAGGCTGCCTTCAGCAATGCGCTCCAGCCATTCGCCACGCTGCGGGGTCTGGGCTGGCAACTGTGCAATCAGTGCGCTGGCGACATAAGCGGTGTCGCCCAGAGAGTCGGGAATGGCGTAGTAACCCAGCTCCTGGGTCATCAAGGCCCAGGCCACATCGTCCATGCCCAGGCCGCCGAAGGCTTCGGGCACAGACAGTGCGGTCAGGCCCTGCTCGGCAATTTTGTTGCGCAAATCCGGTGAGCGACCGACGTCGGTTTCCCAGATTTCGCGAAGCATTTCCGGTGCCGCTTCGGTCATCAAAAAACGACTGATGGCTTCGCGGAAGACTTGCTGGTCATCGGTAAAGGTAAAGTCCATACCCGGCCTCACTTCGGCAAGCCGAGCATGCGCTCGGCAATGATGTTGCGCTGAATCTCGTTGGTCCCGGCGTAGATCGGCCCGGCCTGGGCAAACAGGAAGCCCTCCAGCCAGTCGTGGCCGTCTGCCGATTTACCGGTCAGCTCGCCATTGGCACCCAGAATCCGCATCGCGGTTTCGTGCATGCGCAAATCCAGTTCCGACCAGATGATTTTGTTGGTGCTCGATTCGGCGCCAATCTGCGCCCCGCGGCTCAGCCGGCCTACGGTGTGATAGGCCGACAAGGCATAGGCCTGGGCGTCCGACCAGGCCTTGCAGACGGCTTCGCCAAGGCTCGGATCACGGTCGGCGCTGGCGCGATTGGCCTGGTACAGCTCCACCAGCTTGCGGGCGGTGTACTGAAAGCGGGCCGGCGAACGCAACAGCAATCCGCGTTCAAAACCGGCAGTGGCCATCGCCACATGCCAGCCCTGCCCTTCTTCGCCGATGCGGTTTTCCAGCGGGATGCGCACGTCATCGAAGAACACTTCGGCAAACGCGTCCTTGCCGTTCAGGGCCTTGATGGCACGGACGGTGACGCCCGGTGCATCGAGCGGCACCATCACAAATGACAAGCCGTGGTGGCGGCTGGACGCGGGGTCGCTGCGAAACAGTCCGAACAGCCAGTCGGCAAAGATGGCCCGGGTCGACCAGGTTTTCTGGCCGTTGAGCACATAGCTGTCACCGTCGCGGGTGGCCTTGCTGGTGATCGCCGCCATGTCGGAACCGGCATTGGGCTCCGACCAGCCCTGGGCCCACATGTCGGCACTGGCCGCCATGCGCGGCAGAAAGCGCTTCTTTTGCGCCTCGGTGCCGAATTCCATCAGGGTCGGGCCCAGTAACAGCTGGCCATTCTGGTTGACCCGCATCGGTGCACCGGCGCCGTAATATTCTTCTTCGAAAATCAGCCATTCGATCAGGTCGCAGCCGCGCCCGCCCAGGGCGGTGGGCCACATCACCATGGAAAAGCGGCTGTCGAACAACTTGGCTTCCCACTGGCGGTGCTGCTCGAACCCTTCACGGGTGTCATAACTGGCCAATGGCTCGGCCGGCAGGTTGGCCGCCAGCCAGTGGCGCACCTCCTGGCGAAAGGCCTTTTGCTTGGGGGAGTAAGTCAGGTCCATCGTCAGCTCCTCAGAACGTGGCGTCGCGTTTTTCAACAAAGGCGCGCCGGGTTTCGGCAGAGTCCGCGCTGTTGTATGCCTGGAGTGTGAAGCCCTGCTCCCAGCGGTATTTGTCTTCCAGGTTGCCGTCTTCAATACCGTTCAACGCCTCTTTGGCGATGCGGATCATGTCCGGGCTTTTGCTGGCGATCTTGCGGGCGATCTGCAAAGCGGTTTCGCGCAGTTGCTCGCGGGGTACGACACGTTCGATAAAGCCGTACTGCTGGGCCTCCACCGCACCGATCTTGTCGCCGGTGAAAAACAGATAACGGACCTTTTGCACCGGGAACAGGCGTTGTAAATGCGCGCCGCCGCCCATGGCGCCACGGTCAACTTCCGGCAGCGCAAACGTCGCGCAATCGGATGCCACCACGATATCGGCAGCCCCGGTAATGCCAATCCCGCCACCCAGTACATAGCCATGAACCGCCACGATCACCGGCACCGGGTTGCGATGCACGGCCTTGAAGGTGGCGTAGTTGCCCGCATTGACGGCCACGATGCGTTCGGGGTGGGCGTCCAGTTCCTTGATATCGACACCGGCACAAAAACCGCGGCCCTCGGCACGAATCACGATGACCCGCACTTGCGGGTCTTGCCCCAGGGCTTCGAGGGTGCGGGCCAGGTCCAGCCACTCCTGGCTATTGAGGGCATTGACCGGTGGCCGGTCGATCACCAGCTCGGCGATCCCCGCCTCAATACGGGTGTGAAAGGCGGTATGGGTTGCGGTGGGGGCTGCACTGTTCACAGGTGCTCCTCAATTGGCGAAAGGCATGCGGGCAGTATGGGAATGCGCAGGGGGTGGCTCATCGTCCGTTGAGACTAAACACCTGCGGGGCCGTGCCGGGGATCCGACCGCCAAATGGACTAGTCCGGCTCAGGGATTACGCGCCTGTGCTGCCCTTCCATGCTCAAGACTTGATCCACTTATAGAGTGAGGAGTCCTATGGAGCTTGCCCTGACCGAAGAGCAGCGAATGATTCAAGAGTCTGCCGAACGCTTTTTGGCGCAGGTGGCCAGCTCCGGAGCGGTGCGCACGGCAATGGCCGCCGAGTCCGGTCTCGACCACACGGCCTGGGCCCGCATTGCCCGCGAGCTGTATTGGCCGGCACTGGCGATTCCCGAAGAATATGGCGGGCTGGGCCTGGGCTTTGTCGAGGTGTGCCTGTTGCAGGAACAGCTGGGCCGCTGCTTGTTGCCGACGCCGTTTTTTGCCACCTGCTGCATGGGGATTCCGGCGCTGCTGCTGAGCCGCAATCAGGGGCTCAAGAACCTCTGGCTGCCCCGGCTGGCGGCCGGCGAAATCAGCGCCAGCCTGGCCTGGACCAGCGCCCCGCGCTGGGACGACAGCGGCGTGCAGGTCTATGCACAGAGCTGTGCCGGTGGTTATCGCCTCAACGGTCAGTACCTGTATGTAATCGACGGTGCCGAGTGCGATTTGCTGATCATTGCCGCCCGCACCCCGGGCAGTATCGGCGAGGCCGGGATCCGCCTGTTTGCCGTGTCTGCCCTGACACCCGGCATCAGCCGCCAGCAGCAACCGACGCTGGATCAGACCCGACGTTTTTCCACCATCACCCTTAATGACGTGGTGCTCAACGATGAGCACCTGCTCAGCGAGCCCGGCCTCGGCTGGCCGCTGTTGCGCGATGTGCTGCACATGGCCTGTATCGGGCTCGCCGCCGAGCAGACCGGCGGCGCGCAAAAGGTACTGGATCTGACCCTGACCTATATCGGCGGCCGCGAACAGTTTGGTCGCAGCATCGCCAGTTTTCAGGCGGTCAAGCACCGCTGCGCAGACCTGATGCTGGCCGTTGAGTGTGCACGGTCCGCCAGTTACTACGGCGCCTGCATTGCCGACCAGTGCCTGAATATCGATGGCGACCCCAGTGCCCAGCTGCAACTGGCGGAAGCCGCGGCCACGGCAAAAATCCATGCCAGCGAAGGCTTTTTCAACTGCGCCGCCGAGTCGATCCAGCTGCATGGCGGGGTTGGCTTCACCTGGGAGTACGACCCGCATCTGTACTTCAAGCGGGCACGGGCCAGCGAGCAGTTATTGGGCACGCCGGCCTTTCATCGTGAGCAATTGGCCAGGCATATTTTTGGAGAGCGCCCATGAACATTGGTTTCAGCGCGGCAGATGAGCATTTTCGCCAACAGGTGGCGCAGTGGATGCAGGAGCACCTGAGCGGGCAATACAACGAACTGCGCTTTCGTGGCGGGCCGGGAGACGAAGACTTCGCCCCCGGATTGCGCAAGCAGTGGGAGCGCGAACTGGCCGCGGGCCGCTGGGTGGGTGCGGGCTGGGCCATCGAGCATGGTGGTCGTGGTTTGAGCATCAACCAGCAAGTGATCTTTTATGAGGAATACGCCCGCGCGGGTGGCCCGGGGCGCATGGGGCACATCGGCGAAGGACTGGTCGGTCCGACGTTGGCGGCCTTTGGTACACCCGGGCAACAACAGCGGTTTCTGCCGGCCATTCTGAGCGGGCAGCACTTTTGGTGCCAGGGCTACTCCGAACCCGGTGCCGGCTCCGATCTGGCCAATATCAAGACCCGCGCCAGCCTCGACAGTGAGAGTGGCCAGTGGCTGATCAGCGGGCAGAAAATCTGGACGTCCCTGGCCCATGAATCGGACTGGTGTTTTGTCCTGGCGCGTACCGAGCCGGGCAGTGTCGGGCATCGCGGCTTGTCATTCCTGCTGGTGCCGATGGCTCAGGCGCAGATTCGCGTGCAGCCGATCCGGCAACTGACCGGCACCAGCGAATTCAATGAAGTATTTTTCGACCAGGCGCGCACTGCGGCCGACAACCTGATTGGCCAGCCCGGTGACGGCTGGAAAATCGCCATGGCCCTGCTGGGTTTCGAGCGCGGGGTATCGACCCTTGGCCAGCAGATGCAATTTCAGAACGAACTGGACGAAGTGGTGCGCATCGCCAAGGCCAATGGTGCGGCGCAAGACCCGATCATGCGGCAACGCATCGCCCAGGCCTGGAGCGGCTTGCGGGTACTGCGCTACAACTCGTTGCGCATGCTCTCGGGGGTACAGGATGGCAGCCTGCGACCTGAGGCGACCATTTATAAACTGGCGTGGTCGACCTGGCACCTGGAGCTGGGGAAACTGGCGATGGATGTACTGGGGCCGGAGGCAGAGTTGCTGGCGGCAGCGCCTTATGAACTGACGCGGTTACAGGCATTGTTCCTGTTTACCCGGGCGGACACTATCTACGGCGGCAGCAACGAAATACAGCGCAACATCATTGCCGAACGGGCCCTGGGAATGCCCCGCGAGGCCAGATAGATCGTGGCGCACCTATCGCCGGCAAGCCGGCTCCCACAAGGTCAGACGCGACCCTACCATTGTAGGAGCCGGCTTGCCGGCCATAGGCTCTCATAGCCAGACAGCATCCCACATTGACTGTGTTGCCTCTGATCCTGTGGGAGCCGGCTTGCCGGCGATAGACTCTCAAAGCCAGACAGCACCCCACAATGACTGTGTTACCTCTGACCCTGTGGGAGCCGGCTTGCCGGCGATGGACTCTCAAAGCCAGACAGCATCCCACATTGACTGTGTTGCCTCTGACCCTGTGGGAGCCGGCTTGCCGGCCATAGGCTTTCAAAGCCAGACAGCACCCCACAATGACTGTGTTACCTCTGACCCTGTGGGAGCCGGCTTGCCGGCGATAGACTCTCAAAGCCAGACAGCATCCCACAATGACTGTGTTGCCTCTGACCCTGTGGGAGCCGGCTTGCCGGCCATAGGCTTTCAAAGCCAGACAGCACCCCACAATGACTGTGTTGCCTCTGACCCTGTGGGAGCCGGCTTGCCGGCGATGCATCAGGCCATGAAATATTTGGTCCAGAGACTCTCGGAAGTCGCTTGCCTCAGAAACTAGTCTTTGCAGCTCTGACTTATGAGTAGAGCTCATGACCCAACGACCTGCTTCCAGCCGTTTAAGGTATGGCCGATTTTCCCAGGCCAATGGCATCTACCTGTTGACCGCCAATACGCTGGACCGGGAACCTCTGTTCTCTGACTGGCGCGTTGGCAGGTTAGTGGTTGCTCAATTTCGTCATGAGCACACACAAGGTTCGGTCAATTCACTCGCATGGGTTGTAATGCCCGATCATTTTCATTGGCTGGTAGAGCTGCAAAGCGCTTCACTTGACAAGCTCATGGGGCGTACCAAGTCATTGAGTGCTCGCGCCATCAATCGCATGACAGACAGAACCGGCAGGCGCTGGCAAAAAGGGTTTCACGATCATGCATTGCGTCGCGAAGAAGATCTGAAAAATCTGGCGCGCTATGTGGTTGCCAATCCTTTACGGGCAGGTCTGGTGAAGCGGGTTGGGGATTACCCTTTGTGGGATGCTGTCTGGCTTTGAACCCTTATCGCCGGCAAGCCGGCTCCCACAATGACTGTGCTGCATCTGACCTTGTGGCAGCTGGCTGTCTGGCTTTGAAACCTTATCGTCGGCAAGCCGGCTCCCACAATGACTGTGCTGCTTCTGACCTTGTGGCAGCCAGCTGTATGGCTTTGAAGCCCCATCGCCGGCAAGCCAGCTCCCACAATGACAGTGCTGCTTCTGACCTTGTGGCAGCCAGCTGTCTGACTTTGAAGCTCCATCGCCGGCAAGCCGGCTCCCACAATGACTGTGCTGTATCTGACCTTGTGGCAGCTGGCTGTCTGGCTTTGAAGCCCCATCGCCGGCAAGCCGGCTCCCACAATGACTGTGCTGTATCTGACCTTGTGGCAGCTGGCTGTCTGGCTTTGAAACCCCATCGCCGGCAAGCCGGCTCCCACAATGACTGTGCTGCATCTGACCTTGTGGCAGCCAGCTGTCTGACTTTGAAGCCCCATCGCCGGCAAGCCAGCTCCCACAATGACAGTGCTGTATCTGACCTTGTGGCAGCCAGCTGTATGGCTTTGAAACCTTATCGCCGGCAAGCCGGCTCCCACAATGACTGAGCTGCTTCTGACCTTGTGGCAGCCAGCTGTCTGACTTTGAAGCCCCATCGCCGGCAAGCCGGCTCCCACAATGACTGTGCTGCATCTGACCTTGTGGCAGCTGGCTGTCTGGCTTTGAAACCCCATCGCCGGCAAGCCGGCTCCCACAATGACTGTGCTGCTTCTGACCTTGTGGCAGCCAGCTGTCTGGCTTTGAAACCTTATCGCCGGCAAGCCGGCTCCCACAATGACTGTGCTGCATCTGACCTTGTGGGAGCCGGCTTGCCGGCGATGGGGGCAGGACTAGAAGGTGTACTTGCCGTTGAACGACAGGTAGTCCCTGTCGGCCATGGTCCGGCCCTGGGCCAGGTCTGCCGAGCTCAGGTAGGCCACGTAGGTCAGCCCCAGCTGGAAGTTGCCCAGGTATTTGAAATCCCCGCCCAGGGTCAGGCGCTTTTCCGCACGGCCCAAACCGGAGTAGGCGCTGCCATCAATGTTCTGGGTCCAGGTGGCCTTGGTGGTCAGGTCCCAGCCATTGAATATGTTCGGATGATCGAAGTACGTGCCAATCCCCAGCAGGCTGGAACCCCGGGTCTGGCCGTCGTACACGTATTTGTTGAACGTGCCGTCGGTACCCGCCCCGCCGCCGGTAACGGTCAGGTCATCAACCCCCTGAATCCGCTGGTGCACCACTTCGGCCATGAGGGTGGTTTGCTGCGCCATGAACGTCGGCCCGATCATGTACACCGCGTTGAGGTTGCCTTGCCACAACTGGCCCCGGGCCGGTGCACCATTGCTCAGGTAGACCGCCGCACCGTCGCGGTAGCTCAGGTCGCCGGCAAACTGTACCGAGTCTCCCGCTTTGGTGGTGAAGCTGATGCCTGTCAGCTTGATGTTGTCGAAGTAACCCAACTGGTAACTCGGACCGTAGCCACTGCCCCCGACCTTGTTCAGTGAGGAGTAATGGGTCTGCCCGGTAAAGTCGAAAAACAGCGCCGGTACGCGATCATGGTAGCGATAGTGGAACAGGCCGATTTCGGTGTTTTGGGTGATCCGATAGCGGGTACCTATACCCCACTCGCCGCTGTTACCCGGCTTGACCGAGCCGCCATAACCCACCGCAGCTGAATCGGGCAGGCTGCTGACAATGCCGGGGGCCAGACGATAAAACTCGGCCCCCGGACCAAAGGTGTCGCTGCCGAAGTAATCACCCACCGGGTTGAGCTGGGTTTCTTCCCATTTGTATTGGTAAAAACCGAGCAAGGCCAAATCTTCATTGATCGACCACGAGCCCGACACCTGCCCCACAGGCAGGTAGGCGTCCTTGGCTTCGGTTCCCGGCACGTTGAATTTGGTCGCATCCACGGGCGCCTGGCCCTGGCTGATGTTGGGCCAGAACAGGCTCTCGCCCCAGGCCACCAGGTGCCGGCCGGCCTTGAGTGACACGTACTGATCGTCGTTGACGGTAAAGTCGCCATACACATAGGCGTCCAGCAGTCGGGCCTTGCTGCCGCTGAGTTTGCGCGTGTCCCGGCTGAAGTCGTTGTAGCGCCCGGTTTTGTTGACCGTGTCCGGCGAGTCGTTGTCGTTGCGCTGGTGGTACACCTCGTCATAGAAGTGGCTGCCTCGCATCACGGCACCGAGGTTGTCGTGCTTGAGCATCAACTCGCCAAATACGCTGACCCGGTTGTTGATCAAGGAACCCCGCTTGAAGTTGCGGGTGGCATCGTCGTTGTTGATGCTGTTGAGGTATTCGTGATCAGGCTTTTCTGTACGCATGGAGGCGGTGTAGTTGACCGTAAGCGACGAGTCGAGGGTGGTGTTTTCTCCCAGCTCGATGGTCGGCGCCGCCAGTACCAGGGTGCTCAAACCCGACAGTAAACCGGTCCCCACAAAACGTGTGCAGTGCTTAAGCATGCCGTGCTCCTTGTTTCTTATTGTTGTGCATCACCCGCCCGCCCGCGCACAGGCAACCTGTGGCAGACGGGTAAAGTCAGGGGGTTGACCGTTTATTTGCCAGCCCGGCGAGCGGCTTCCGGGCCAAAGTCTCCGGGGGCCAGACCGCCCTTGTTCAGGACATAGCCGTTGCGCTGCTCATTGATCAAGTTTAAGGCCAGGTAACTGCCGGCGTTCAAGTCGTGGTACAGGCCGACACCTGCCTGCCAGGTCTGGGTTTCCGGGGCGTAGAAGTAGTTGACCATCGAGGTACGCCACAGCTCGCCACGGTTGTCGTAGTTGTCGCCCATGACCGGAAACCAGCTGTCCTCGTCGATGTACATCGTGCGCTTGCCGTACAGATGACGGTTGCCGGGCTTGAGCACACCTTCGAGGACCCAGACGCGGTGCAGTTCATAACGCATGTTGTCGGGGTTGATGTGGCCCGGGGTCAGCATCCCGGCGTATTTGAGATCGCTGGCGTGCAGACGCGCGGTGTTGTAAGGGATATACAGCTCTTTTTTGCCAACGATATTCCAGTTATAGCGCTGGGCCGAACCGTTGAAGATCCGTACTTCGTCGACCGTGATCGAACCGCCGGAGCCCGGGAAGGCCATGTCAAAACCGTAGCCCGGCGACTGCCGCACGCGCCGGGTGCCCGGGTCGTAGCGCCAGCTCTGGCGCGGCTCGGTCTTGTCGTTCCAGTACTCGGTACCGGTGTTGATTTCGCCCTTGTCGCGCTGTGGCAGCAGGGTTTCGTTGAGGTAGAACGAGGAGTTGCCGGTGGTATCACCGATCTTGCCCGGCTCCAGCCCCGGCGCCATGTTGCGCGAGTGCACGCGGCCCCAGTTGATATTGCCGTCCTTGAGCACATAGGCGTTGTCCGAGGTGTATTCCTCAGTCCAGGCCCTGACCGTGAACAGCGAGGCATTTTTCAGCAATTCAATGCCGTTCTGCGGGATCGGAAACGCGATCCCGCCGGTACGGGCCACCACGCCTTCGCCATCATCCACCAGCTTGGCGACCGAGGCGTTTTCCAGAGTGGCCTTGCACACCGTGTCGGAAAAACGGAAATCGCGGTGGGACGGGTACACCGGCATGCGGAAGGTTTGCGGGTAGAGCTTGAACAGGGCTTTCTGGCCCTCGGACAGGTGCGCACCGTACTGACTCAGGTTTTGCGCGGTAATCACGAACAACGGCTTCTCGTTGGGGTAAGGGTCGATCGGATGTTTACCTGTGCCTTCGAACTTCATGCCGGGGGCCGCCCCCAGCCATTGGCCGCCGAACGGCGGGATAGTGCCCTCGGCGTTACCCGCCTGCTGGGCGCCGACACAGGTCAGATCCTTGCCCAGCCGGGCAATCTGGTCGGCTGGGGCCTGGGCCTGGAGCGGCCCGCTGTAACTGTGCAAAACCAGAGCGACTGACAGCCAGCCGCCCACCTGAGAAAGACGTCGCATGGGGGTGTTCTCCTTGTTATTAGACGTACATGCCGATCTGCAGGAGCACCCTTGCTCGCGATGCAGACACTGCAATTCTTCAATGGGTAGCGGCGATGCCATCGCGAGCAAGCTCGCTCCTACAGATTGACAAGCGGTTGATCGCAGGAAGCTCGTACGCTGGAAGGTCTTTTGTTCACCAGCGGCTTGCCCAGGTTGAACCACGCAGCCAGCGCCGGGAGCAGAAAGATCGCGCCCAGTACGTTGACCAGAAACATGAAGGCCAGGAGCACGCCCATATCGGCCTGGAACTTGAGGGGTGCAAACACCCAGGTACAGACCCCAAGGGACATGGTGACGGCGGTAAATACGGCCGCCGTGCCGCGCTGGCACATGGCCCGGTAGAACGCTTCGCGCAGGTCTTGCCCGGCCGCCATCTCGTGCTCGATGCGCTCGTAGAGGTAGATCCCGTAATCCACCCCCACCCCGACCCCCAGCGCCATGACCGGCAGGGTCGCGACCTTGAGGCCGATGCCCAGCAGAGCCATCAGGGCATTGCACAGCACCGCCACAATCGCCAGCGGCACCAGAATGCACAGCACCGCGCGCAATGAACGGAAGGTCAGCAGGCAAAACAGCGCCACGGAGAAGAACAACGCCGCCAGCATCACCACCTCGGCCTGCTTGACCGCTTCATTGGAAGCGGCCATGACCCCGATGTTGCCGCCCGCCAGATGGAAGGTCACACCCGGCACCTGGATGGCGCCAATGATGCGCTTGGCCTCCCCCAGTACATGGGCCACGCTGGCCCCTTCGTGATCGGTCAGAAACACCAGAATCTGCATTTTCTGACAACTGTCGGTGACCAGCCCCGAGTCCGGCGAATAGGCATAGGCGCCCTGCTGCAAGCCCTGGGCGGAACCCGGAATCGCGGCCCAGCGCGGGTTGCCTTCGTTGTTGCCGGCAATCACTTGCTTGCCCATGCCGGCCACGCTTTGCACCGATTGCACACCCGGCACTTCGCGCATCTTGAAATCGAAGGTTTCGACCGCGCGCATGACCGCCGGGTCGAGGCAGGCTTCACTGCGTCCGCCAATGGTCAGAAACACCGAGAGCACATCCAGGCCGATGGAGTAGTTGCTGATGATTTTCTGGTTGTCCTGGTTATAGCGCGAATCGGCCCTCAGCTCCGGAGCCCCGGAACCAATGTCACCAATCTGCAGTTCACGGGCCTTGTACGCCCCCGCTGCCAGCAGCACCAGGCTGATGGCGAAGACCCACAGTGCCGGGCCAGGCGTGGCCAGCGCCGACAGCCGCCACCACAGCGGATGGCGCCGGGTCGAACCGGGGCTGCGGGCATTGAGCAGATGCGGCTCAAGTTGCAGATGGGCGATGATCAGCGGCAGCATGATTTTGTTGGTGATGATCATCAGCATCACGCCGATGCACGCGGTAATCCCCAGTTCGTGAACGATGGGAATATCGATCAACATGATCACCCCGAAGCCCAGGGCATTCATCAGCAAGGCCAGGGCCCCCGGGATGAATATCTTGCTGAAGGCAGCCTTGGCCGCACTGACCGAATCGCTGCCCGCCAGCACTTCCTGCTTCCAGGCATTGGTCATTTGTACCGCGTGGGACACGCCAATGGAGAAGATCAGAAACGGCACCAGAATCGACATCGGATCGATTCCCAGGCCCAGTAACGGCAATAAGCCCAGGAGCCAGATCACCGGCAACAAGGCCACCAGCAGCGCGACCATGGTCAGGCGCAACGACCGGGAATAGACCCACAGCAGCAGGCCAGTAATCAGGAATGCGATGGCGAAAAAACCCATCACCGTGTTCAGCCCCTCGACCACATCGCCCACCAGCTTGGCGAAACCGACGATGTTGATTTCGATGTCGGCATTACTGTATTTGGCGCGAATGTCTTCGAGGCTGCGGGCGATTTGCACATAGCTCACCGGCTGCCCGGTTTTCGGATCGGTGTCTTGCAGGTCGGCCCGCACCATGGCCGATTTCAGGTCGTTGGCCAGCAGCCGGCCAATCTGCCCGGAGCGTGCGGCATTGCTGCGTACTTGCTGCAGGTCTGCGGGGGTTGCCGCATATTGCGGCGGCACCACCAGATCACCGACGTAGCCTTCTTCGGTGATTTCGATATAGCGCACGTTGGGTGTGAACAGCGAGGTGACGCTGGGCCGGCTGACCCCGGAGATATAGAACACGTCGTCCGTGACCTGTTGCAGGGTCTGCAGGAACTCGGGGTTGTAGATATCGCCCTGGCCCTTCCAGTGCACGCTCACCAGCAGCCGGTTGGCCCCGGTGAAGATGCGGCTGAAATCCAGAAAGTTGAGCATGTAGGCATGGCGCACCGGGATCTGCTTGTTGAAACCCGGGTCCAGCCGTACGTGGGTGGCGCTGTAACCCAGGCCCAGGGTGATCAGCAGAAAAAAACCCAGCAGGGATTTTCGGTGCGTCATTAACCGGTCGGCGCAACGGTTCACAAAACGCTGCATGGGAGGGACTTTATGAGCGTCGGCCATTTCGACCTCGCACAGCTAATGAAAAGACGATGGCGCTCATGCTCACGATCCCTCGCACATTCTTATTATTTTTTTGGGTTCCGGCCTGTTCAGCCAGTGGGATCGATAATCAAGCTGGCCCGAAACCCGGACATCGTCCATAAGGCCTAGGCTGTTTGAGGGGAAGATGGATAGCGTGCGGGCGCTGCCCGTTAACAGCCGTTGCAGAGCAGTTGGCGAAGGCTACGTCCGCTTGCGAAGCAATCGTAATCCGCAGGGCCGGGGTTATCTGAAGAACCGCGGGGCATGACTTTACGACGGTTTCGCAACCGGACTCAGCCTCGATTCTCTCGTCAGCTGCTACAGGTACAGGGCAATTGCCGAAAGGGGCTACAGGTTTGCGGAGCGCGTCAGCGTCACTCTTTGCTGGCCTTGAAGGTCAACTCGCCCTTGGGCCATTTGGCGGCTTTGGCAGTGACGGCTTTCAATGTTTTGCTCAAGCCTTCGGTAAGTTGCTCTTTGGCAGCAAAGATCAACATCACGGTCTGGCCTTCTTTGAATACCACGCCTTCACCCAGAGGTGAGGCGACATAGGCGTAATCACCGATGCCGTAAATGGTGGTCTTGATATCACGGAATTTTATTTCGAACTTGCCACCTTCACGGCTGGGCAACACTGCTGCGCGAAAATGATCGCCGACCTTGAGTTCAAGACCCGGTTTGTCATCTACCACCAACGCTGTTTCGGTATCAATTTCAGCGATGTAAATACCTTCGGCGTTTTGTTCAGTTACGTATACAAAGCGCGAGTGGAACAGCTTGACCAAACGTGCCCGCAAGTCACCCAAAACGAACAACGCATGCATTTCCAAATTACTGACTGCCAACGCAAAACCCTCGAAAACCTGAAATGGAACTGTCCGGGCAAACCACCGACAGCAAAAATTAATTGAAAACCCGAGTACGACAAGTGCTCCTGACTGCTCGAATCAGGAGTGGCATGTAACATCTGGACTAAATAGAGCAACGCCATGATTACCCCGGCGAACAGGCACAACAGAGTGAAGCAGCGCCTGCATCAGCGAAAACTGGCTGAAAAAAATAGCCGGGGGGCACCATTCTACCGGGTCATGCCCGAAGATGGGTATATACATCCTCTTCTCTATCAAGCAATCAATCAATTTTTTTGCCGGATTGAGTCTGTGCCCGGCAGGGCTTTCGTCGCGTGAATGAGTTAACTGCGCCACTGAGAGTCAACTACTGCCATACTCGCGTAAAAATCGACTTGGCCCATGCCGCCGGGTCATGCAGGCTTCATTACCTCCAAGGGAAAGCGACACGTGACGGAATTTGATATTGGCGAATTTTTTATCCGCGGTGAGTCCAAAGACGTCGACGGCGAATTTCAGGCAGTGATCATCATGCGCGCCAAGCCACCACTAACGACTGTCACCTTCCATCAGGTCGAAAAGGATCGCTGGTTCAAGACTGCCGAACTGGCAGCAGATGCCGCCAAACAATCGGCAAAAGAATTAAAGGCTGCAGTGGACGCCGGCGCCCTCAACTCCTAGTGCCAACCTGTGTATTGCATCAAGCGCGCTGAGCATGCCCCCTGTTGCACAGTTGGCCGGCATTCAGCTGCGCCAGCCATGCCGCGCGGCACTCTTCGGCTTCCGGGCGACTGGAAAAAGCCGTCCCGCGCTGCTCACCATTGACCAGCACCACCCAGCAGGCCTTCTGCCCGGTATCGCGCAAACTCTTGGGCACACCACTCCCGATCATTACGGCAACATCAACTTGATTGGACATGATGGTTTCTCCAGCTATTAGTTAGGCACCTAACGATGTCGGCTATATTAGTGGCTAACCGTCGCCGGAAAAAGCTATCTACGGCATAGATCAATTGCATAAGCCGTAACAATCTTCTGCTTTGCCTAGGCGTAATCCGGTGCTTTCTGATCGAAGACCCAGCGCCCGCCTTCCTCGGGGATATTGAAGAATGCCCTTTGCACCACGGCCTCGCCCGCCCCCACGCCGGGGTTCCAGTTGGCCGACTGGTGGATATAGCGCTGGCGCAGCAAACGTTCTTCATCGGCGCTCAGCTTGATCGTCCCCTGGCGCACCTGGGCCTCAAGCGTGGCCATTATGGGTTTCAGCTCATCGGGCAACGCGGCCTGGGCATCGGTCAATGCGTTGAAGGGCACACCGTGCTCAACCGCCAGGCCATGCATGATCCGCAAATGCACCCGGGCAAGACGGCCATCGATCCTGCGCTGCATGAACACTGCAGCCTGTACCCGTTTCATCGGGTCTTCACGGCTACCTTCCTTGCGTTCAAGAGTGCGGATCTGCAGGAAATTCTCCGCAGCGCGGGGATCAATCAGGTCTTCGGCCTGCCATGCCAGCAACTGAGACTGGGTCAACTTCCAGGCCCGGGTCTGTTCAATGGCTGTGGACGGCTGCACCAGATTGCTCTGCCAGCGGCTCAAAAAAACCTGTTCCAGCATATCCAGCGGATAACCGCCGCCGACGTCGGCATGCGCCCCCGGCACCGCAATATCCAGCGGCCACTGTGGCGCGATGCGACTCAAGGAAAAATTTCGCCGTTGTTCATCCCGCGCGCTCAACTGGACCACCTGTTGCGCACAGTCCGGGCCCAGGTACAGGTTGAGTCCGGGATTGATGTCATCGGCCACATCCCCCCAATCCTCCAGCCCGCCCATGGCGGCGACTGTGTCAAACAGACCAATAAAGTGGATGGAGCATGCAAAGTCGGCGGCCAGGGCAAACTGGGCGGTAAATGCGCTGGCGTTGATCTGGTTCACAAAATGCCGGGCCGCCGCGGCGCCGCGACTGAAACCAAACAGGTCCAGCTGCAAACGGCTCAGGGTATTGGGGGGCAGCTGCGCGACAAAGTGTTGCAAGCACTCCGTCAACCGGGTCCGGGCCAGTTCAGCCTTGCCCAGCACCCCCGTATGGCCACGACCATAGGTCTGGCCCGGAAACTGAGTATCGGCCGCGCCGGTGGTGGTGCCGATACCGCTGATATACAGCGAAGTCACGGCATGGCCAGCAGGGTCAAACCCTGACTGGGCCGGGTAGCACTGGTGCAGCTTGGCAATATTGGTCACCGCAGAGCCATAGCTGCTGCCAGGATCAATCAGCAGCCCCTGTTCCTGACGCTGCTGTCCCTGCAGGCTATTGAACTGGTTATTGGCCGTCCCATCGAAAAAGATGCCGACCCGCAACACTGCTCCCGCGTTGCTTGAATTGCTCATCAATCCTGCCCTCGATTATTTCTACTGCGCGCAATAATGCCGCGCCCAATATAAGACGCAAGAAGCACGGCCAGCTCAAGATTCGGAAATTGTTTTGGAGGGAGTTACAACAATGGCTGCAATACGAACGACTGCAGGACCCGACTGATGCCGGAACCGCGTGGCGCGGCTCCGGCAAAGCAAACAGTCAGGCTTGACGCTGATGCTTGTCGATTTGCTCATGGCGCTCTTGAGCTTCGATGCAGTACTTGGTGGTCGGGCTGATCAGCAGGCGCTTAAGGCCAATTGCCTCGCCGCTGTCATCACACCAGCCGAAGCTGTCATCTTTGATGCGTTCCAGTGCTTGTTCCAGTTGAGGCAGCATGCGCTGGTCGCGATCGATAGAGTTCACCAACCAGGTACGCTCTTCTTCAACCGAAGCGGCGTCCGCAGGGTCAGCTGGAGTGTCCAGGCTTTCGATCGCGATGCGGTTCTGCTCAATACGCTCGTGGGTTTCAACCTTCATGTTTTGCAACAGCTCGCTGAAAAAAGCATGTTGCTCGGCATTCATGTAGTCATCCGCCGGCATGGCCAGCAACTTATCCTTTGTCATTGATTTCTCTATAAAAAATACGTGCATTAAGGCGAATTAGGGAGCGTCCTGACCGTTCTTCATCCCAACCAGTTAGGTGCCATCTATTTCAAGCGCCACCCGGCACTCAATTTACGAGGGGCGGCAGTCTAAGGCCGACTTATCGAGTCAGCAACTGAAATGACAGCTATTTGTCCAGCAAAACATGGAAAACGACGAAAAACCTGTTACGCAGGGGCTAATGGAGTGCGTTTATCGCAAGAAATTCAATTGTTGCCCTGAAAATGCCCCCAGTGCGGACTTCTGTCCCGCTCCCTCCTACAAACCTCGCTCATTGCTGGCCTCAAGCAAGGGTTCCTATTGTGCGGCTCCTCTCCAGATAGCCAAGGAATAGTCATCATGACTGCCCCGACTGACCACACGACGCCCTCCCCCGAGATCAAATCCGCCCCCAGCCTGCTCAACAGCGGTGACGTATATTCCGGGGCCTACAACTTTATGAGCAGCATCAGTGCCGGCGTCGATCCGCGCACCGGTGCGTTCTCGGCCTCGATAACCCTGCCCACCGGCGCCGCCAACGATTTGCGCGGGCCCATCAGCCAGTTGCGCCTGAGCCATAGCCCGCTGATGGCCGAAGATCAGGGCTTCGGTCAGGGCTGGATGCTCGGCACCACCTCCTGGGACGGGGCCAGCCAACAACTGCAACTCAATTCCGGCGAGCGCTTTCGCGGTGAAATTGTCGGCCAGAGCATGCGTTTCCCGGATGTGCGTTTGCCGGTAGTCGCAGTGACCGTTCAGCGTCAGGAAATGTGGGTCAGGCATAACGACGGCACTTGTGAACGACTCGCGCCGTTGCCGGGGCATGCCAGCCTGTGGGTGGTCAGCACCCTGGTGGGGGCCGATGGCAGCGCCTTGAATTTTGACTGGCGCTCGGTTGGCAATGGGGCGTACCTGCAAAAAGTCAGCGATGCCCGTGGCCGCACTGTGCTGGCACTGACCTACGAGGGCGTGACAACCCGTCTGACGTTGCAACCGGATACCACCGCACAGGTGGTGATGTCTTTTCATCGGGTCTCCGGGCAGTTGCGCCGGGTAACGGTGGACGGCCTTCCCGACAGTGGCTGGCAGTTTGAGTACAGCACTGCGACTTCCGGATTACTGCTGCTGAGCAAATGTACCCAGCCCACCGGCAGCACCGAGGAAGTGACCTACAGCGAAGCCAACGGCCTCAACCTGCCTGCAGGCGCGCCGTTTGCGCGGATGCCGGTGGTCAGTCAGACCCGCAAGGACCCGGGGGACGGCCAGCCGGTGCAGCTGGTTCGTTATGACTACGGTCTGTATGGCAGCAGCAACTATTTTGGCTGGCCGGCAGTGCGCCAGTGGCGTAACCGCGAAGACAACCTCTATCACCTGACCGGTGCCGGCGATTTTCTTTACGGCTCCACCGAAACCCTGATGGATGCCCGGGGCACCCCCCTACAAACCATCAGCCGCACCTTTAACCGCTTCCACCTGCTGACCCGGGAACGCACGCAACAGGGCCAGACCCTGCAGGAAACCGAGACCACCTATTACGACGAGCCCTGGTTGCCCATTGCCCGGCAGGTGCCTTACTTCCAGTTCCCGCGCAAAGTCATTACCCGCAAGGCGCAGCTGGATGGCCAACGGGTGCTGCGAGAGCTTGTTACCGAGGAAGAAACCCGCTACGACGAGCTGGGTAACCCGGTGTGGCACCGCAATGCCCTGGGCGCAATTGAAGAGTCGGAGTACTACCCGGTAACCGGTGAGAGCGACAACTGCCCGGCCGACCCACTGGGCCGCATCACCCGTCTGAAAAGTCGTACGGTCAGCCCGCCACCCGGCACCGAAGGCCCGGTCAAGCAGACCCTATATCGCTATCAATCCCTGCCCGTGCGTGGGGATGCTCCCGGGTTTGCATTGCCGACATTTGTCCAGAGCAGTGAAGAGCGGTTGCTGCTGGTTGAGGGCAATCAGTCCACCGAGCTGGGCCGCTCGACGCAAAATTTCATTAACGATCCGACCTCGCCCCATCACGCTCGCATGCTTAGCGAAACCAGAACCGTAGAGGGTAAAGGCACCACCCGGGCCTACAGCTACACCCTGAATCTGGCCCGCAACGCTCGATCAAAGGAGCGGGCGGTGCTGCAGGAAAACGTCACGATCACCAGCCACGACGGACATAAATCCAGCTCCCAATCCTCCCAGGATCTGTACTCGGGCCTGATGGTCACCGAGCAGACCGACGAGCAGTTGCGCATGGCCTTTGCCCACGATGCCCTGGGGCGTGTGACTCAGGAAGTCGCGGCCCCGGATTCGGCTTTCGAGGCTGAGGTCAACTGGGCCTATTCGTTGTCGGCCAGCGAGCGCTGCCAGACCCGAATCGGCGCTTCCGGGCGTAAGGAAACTGTCTGGCTCGATGGCATGGCCCGGGAAATCCGCCGTGAAAAACAGACCGACAGCGGTGAGACCTATACCGCCTGGACTGCCGAATATGACGTGCTGGGCCGGGTGTTCCGTGAAACGACTTACGATCCCGGTAACGAAGACGTCCCGGCCCTGAGCCTGACCACCGAACGCACCTTTGATGACTGGGGCAATGTGCTGACCGAAACCGGCGCAGACGGTGTCACTCAACATACCCTGGCCGACCCGGTAGCCCTGACCGGCAGCAGCTGGCAGACCGATGCCAAGGGTGTGGCCGGGGCCAGAACCGTGACCACCCATACTCTGGATGGCAAGCCGCTGACTGAGCAATTATTTTGCGCCCAAGGGGAGTTGCAACACACCTTGCGCTGGAGCTATGACGGCCTTGGCCGTTGCGTCAGCCAGTTCGATACCATGGGCCGGGAGACCCGCCAAGAATGGGATGTGCGGGATCGGCTGGTATCCACCACGCTGCCTGATGGGTCGCTTATTAAACGCACCTACGCCGAAGGCCATGACGGTGAATTGCCGGCCACGGTATCGATCACTCATCCGTCGTTGGGCACTAATGAAGTCCTGCTGGGCGAGCGTAAATACGATGGCCTGGGCCGACTGGTGTGGGAAAAGGTCGGGCAGAGTGTCTCTGAATGGGAATATGCCGAAGGAGAAATCCACGCCCATACCCAAACCTTGCCTGACGGCACTCAAGTCCATACCGAACGCCAACCGGAACTGGCCGGCGCGTTGCTGTCGCTGCAAGCCCCGGGCATCAGTGTGTTCAATCAATACGATCCGCTAAGCGGCCGTTTGCTGGAAGCCCAAGGCAATCTGGGTCTGCAAAAAGATCACTGGTCCCCGTCCGGCCAACTGAGCAAAGCCGACTACGCCTGGCAAGGTGATCAGCCGCGCTCGCAACAGCAAAGCACTACCCCGGCGGGCAAAGTCACGCGCCTGACCGATGCCGACGGCGCCGAACAGCGTTGCCAGTACGATGAATTCGGGCGTTTGAGCGTGCAGCAAGGCTCTGATGTGAGCATCAGCATTACTTACGATGCAGCCTCGCGGATTCACCAGCAGCGCACGCAATCTATAGACGGCTCGCGGGACATGACCGTAACCCTGGGCTACGACAGCCTGGGCCGCCCGGCCCGCCGAGAAACGGCTACCCGAACGTCGAATGCACAGCATGTAGAAGTGCAGACCCAGCAATGGCGTAAAGACGGCAAGCTGACCCGGCGCGAACTGACCCGCGACGGTGTTCTGGTCCGTAGTGAAAGCTTCGACTACGACCTGCGCGGACGGATGATTGTTCACCGTCTGCACGGCCAGGATTTACCACAGGATGCCCACGGCAAAACCTACCGCGAGCAGCACTTTCAATACGACGCCCTCGACAATGTACGACGCCTGGAAACGGTCTTTGCCGACGCCGGCGCCAGCAATATCAGTACATTTACCTACAACCCCGCCGATCTCACCCAGCTGCTTAGCCTCAGCCACAGCCGAAGCGATTACCCGGCACCGGTAACCCTGGAGTACGACGCGCTGGGTAATCTCAAACGCGACGAGCGCGGTAATCCGCTGCACTACGACGCCCTGGGCCGACTGATCGGGGTAACCCTGCCTACCGGCGAGCGCCGCTGGCACTACGGCCCGGCGGGCAACATCATCAAGACCGAAGACTCTACCGGTCCGCGCTGGCGTTACCACACCGGCGGCCAGCTCAGCTGCGAGATGGGTGACAACACCCAGACCCGCTGGGTAAGGGCCGGCGCTGTTCCCGTGGCAGAAAGTCGACTGGCATCGGCAGTGCGCGAAGTCATGCTGCTGGGCACCGACGCCCAGGGCTCGATAACCACTGAGGCCTATAACGGGATCAATACACCGGTCTACGGCGCCTACGGCCAGAGCCAGCCCGGCACCAGCCGACTGGGCTACGCCGGCTCCTTGCGCGAACAGGACAGCGGCTGGTACTTCCTCGGTGATTACCGCATCTACAACCCCGCACTGATGCGTTTCCACAGCCGTGACAGCCTCAGCCCCTTCGGCGAAGGCGGCCTCAATGGCTATGCCTACTGCGCCGGGGATCCGGTCAACCGCATCGATCCATCGGGCCATTCGTGGCTGGACTGGCTGTTGCCGGCGGCCGGCATCGCCCTGGCCGTGATCGGCACCGTGGCCTCCCTGGGTGCGTTGGCGGCGCCCACCGCGGCGCTGACCGCCAGCTATGTAACGGCAGTCACCACCGCGACCCTGAGTGTGGTGTCGCTGGCAGCGGACGTGGCCTCGATAGCCTTGCTGGCCACCGGCAATGAAAACGCCGGACGGATTCTGGGCTGGGTGGGCATGGCAACCGGGCTGGCCTCGGCGGCCCCGTCGATGGCCGGGGCTGCGGCCAAGGGGGTCAAAAAGGCCGGGAGGTTCGTGGGCAGCTGGCAGCACAAACTGCAGCATGCCGGCGGAGCTCCGGGAGGCGGCCGGGCATTTCCCGGACATGCCCAGCGAGTGGGAGCAACGGCTGCGCCGATACCTAAGATGGATCTAGCCTATTTGCTGGAACAAGGACCGACCCGGGAGCGCTTTTTACCGCACTTGTCCCGTGCTGATCTGCAAAATATCGGGCAAACCAACTCGGCTAACAGGGCAGCAGTTTATTCAAGCTGGTCATCCACTTCTTTTGAACCACTCCAGCTTCCTTACAGTGGCAGAGCCGGCTTTGTTAACGGGCATCTGGAGCAACTACCCTATCCAATTATTCATAATCCCGACTTTGTCGCCGAGGTCAGACAAACAATTTCAGGTAATCACCCCAGGTATTACCCTTGGCAGATCGGTGCGGCAGGTATCGAGAACCCAAGACAGTTAAGAATTATAGAACCCATGATTTTCGATAACATGGTTCCGGACAGACTTGCTGACCCGCAATTTTTTACCGGAAGGTACGCAAGTTTTGAACTGGATTTTCAGTGGTTTTCACAGCGAGGGGAAATAGTGCGCAGAGAGCAACTTTGCCGGATTCTGTAGCGGCCTGCGCAGAGCTGAACATATTCAGCCGGAGTGTTGAATAAAGGCCCTGAACAGCAAGATCGTACAAGAACTGCAGATCCGGATTGATTAGCATAATCGCCTTTCTGGAGCAAAAGGATCCTTGGCCGTGACTCGAAAGGTATTTTGGGACGATCCCTATCGAACAACCCTGGACACTCTCGTCAGTCACGTCGATGGCGAGCGGGTTCAGGCCCGGGCAACGATATTTTTTGCGTTTTCCGGGGGCCAGGAAAGCGATGGCGGTTCCCTTGCCGGATACCCGGTGCTCAAGGCTGAAAAACATGGCCTGGACATCATTTACAGCCTGCCCCATGACCATTCGCTGAAACCGGGCGACGCCGTGACCTGGCAGATTGACTGGGCGCGGCGATACCGGCTGATGCGCCTGCACTTTGCAGCAGAAATGGTCTTGCAGCTGGTCTATCAAAGATGCCCGGGCATCCAGCGTATCGGCGCGCACATAGCTCAGGACAAGGCCCGCATCGATTTCGCCAGTGATCAGAACCTCGCCCCGTTGTTCCCGGAGATCGAATCGGCGGCCGCACAATTGATCAGCCGCGACCTGACTATATTCACAGACTTCAGCGATGTGCCGACACAGCGCCGATTCTGGGAAGTCGAGGGTTTTGCCAGGATGGCCTGTGGCGGCACCCATCCCAGATCAACCCGCGAGGTTGGCGCTGTAAAACTCAAACGCAAGAATACCGGCCGGGGCAAGGAGCGGATCGAAATCATGCTGGTGGATCCAGCGCATGATGGCTGATCAGCGAACTGACAGAGCCTTGCGCATAAACACCCGGGCGAATCCATTTTCGCTGGCCCTGCGGGTTTCCTGGTAGCCAAGCTTTTTATAGATTGCGATGTTCTCGGTCATCAGCTCATGGGTGTAGAGCCTGATGGCGTCGCAACCATTACGCAGTGCATGGCGCTCACAGAAGGCCATCAGTATTTTGCCGATACCTTTGCCTTTATGCCGAGGCTGTACGGCGATATTGATAAGCAGCAACCCTGTATCCTCCAGGCTCATCACCAGCACCCCCAGCAGGTCCGCCCCTTCTTCAAGTACGAAGGTGTGGGTATCAGCCACCACCTGCCGGTAATCATCCAGCATGGGGCCCGGTTTTTTTCCGATCCTGCGGATGTAAGGCTCATAGGCCTGGTTAACCAGCACAGCAATGGCCTCAGCATCGCCCTGACCGGCGCGACGAATAACTCTCACAGTATGCAATGCATGCCTCCCGGGCAAAGATGCCTTGTATCCATCCGTCATTCCCGCCCCCGCGGCCGGGGGCAGGCCTTCAATCAGCCAATGACGCGGTGTCTTTTTCGAGCAAAACCGCACCTGCCCCGAGCCGGTTCAAATGATCGCCCGGGTTGCGTAGCGGACAGTCCTCCATCGACAGGCAGCCACAGCCGATGCAACCGTCCAGCTGGTCGCGAAGCTGGCTGAGGCTGCGTATCCGTTCGGCCAGCATGTCCCGCCAGATTGTCGAGAGATGCGCCCAGTCCGTGGCCGTCAGTGGTCTCCCGGATGGCAGCTGGTCCAGCGCACCCTTGATGGTGGCCAGGGGAATACCGGCACGCTGTGCGATTTTGATGATGGCAATCCGGCGCAGAATATCCCGCGAATAACGACGCTGATTGCCCGCATTGCGCTGCCCGTGGATCAGCCCCTTGGCCTCGTAGAAGTGCACGGTGGCAATGGTGACACCGCAGCGACGGGCGACCTCCCCTACCCCAAGCAGCACGCGTACATCAATCATGGACCCCTGACTCCTGTTGACCTCACCTTTACATGAGGTCTTATAAAGAGTGTCGGCTTGCCTTTGCAAGCCTTCATTCGCTGCTGCGAGTGACCTCACCAAGTGGAGCCACCATGGACCAGCGTCACCTTCCGTCTGATCAAAACCCGCAATCGGTACCAGCGCCACAGCCTTGTGCACGCCCCGCAAATACCGGCTGGGCCGCCCTGCTCTCGGGCGCCAATGGGGTGCGCTCACTCGCGCTCGCCGGTGGTGTCATCCTGCATACGGTCAATGTCTATATAGCCACCACGATTCTGCCATCGGTGGTCAGGGACATCGGCGGCATCGACTATTACGCCTGGAACACCACCCTGTTCGTCGCGGCCTCGATCCTCGGCTCCGCGCTGTCGGCCAGGCTGCTCGCCCGCACCGGGCCCCGAGGTGCCTATATCAGCGCCAGCCTGGTGTTTGCGGCGGGCGCGTTGATCTGCGGGCTTGCCCCGTCAATGCCGGTGATGCTGCTCGGGCGCTTTATTCAGGGACTGGGCGGCGGGTTCCTGTTCGCGCTCTCCTACGCAATGATCCGCCTGGTATTCGATGAATCCCTGTGGCCGCGGGCGATGGCGCTGATCTCGGGCATGTGGGGGGTGGCAACCCTGGTCGGCCCTGCCATAGGCGGCATCTTCGCCGGGTTGGGGGTATGGCGGGCAGCGTTCTGGTCGCTGATCCCGGTGGCAGCGCTGTTCGCCCTGCTGGCTGCAACCGTACTGCCCGGACGCAGTGCCGACAGAGCGCCAGGCTCGCCACTTGCGCTGGCCCAACTGCTGTTCTTGACAGCAGCAGTGCTCGCTGTTTCAGCCGGCAGCGTGTCGCCCGAGCTGTCACACAATATTCTGGGGCTTGGCGCCGCCGTCATCCTCACCGCCCTGCTGATACGTAGCGAACGCCGAGCCCGCCACCGGCTGTTGCCTGATGGGGCGTTCCGGATCAGCACTGCGCTGGGTGCTCTATATGCCACGATGTCATTGCTTGCGGTCGCGGTGACCAGTGGCGAAATATTCGTGCCGCTGTTCCTTCAGGTACTGCACCATCAGTCCGCCCTGGTCGCCGGTTATCTTGCGGCGCTGATGGGGGCCGGCTGGACATTGGGCTCCGTTGCCAGTTCAGGGGCGAGCGGCGCAGGCATCCGGCGCGCAATCCTCGCCGGGCCGATCCTGGGCCTGGTCGGCATGCTGATGCTGGCGGTTTTGATGGGTAGCCCAAGTCGCGGTGACTGGTTGGCGGTCATGCCGATCTGCCTGGCGCTGGTAGCAATCGGACTGGGGGTGGGCCTGGCCTGGCCGCACCTGCTGACCCGGGTGTTCCAGGCCGCGCCCGCGGGCGAGCAGGACCTGACCAGTGCGTCCATCACCACCGTGCAGTTATTTGCCACCGCGCTCGGCGCAGCGCTGGCGGGGATGGTGGCGAACCTCGCCGGCCTCACTGAGCCCGGTGGCATCGCCGGCACCATGAGTGCGGCCGGCTGGCTGTTCGGGGTGTTCGCACTGGCCCCGGTGATCGGCGTTTTTACTGCCCTGCGGGTGATCCGCTTGAGGCCGTCTTAGTCGTCAACCAGGCGCCCCAGAACAGACTGCTGAAGAAACGGGTGGCCGCGCCGAACCCGGCCTCATGCAGCAGTTTTTGCACCGCCGCCTCGGAGTGTGGCGGGTCCGCGCCCTGGAGGATTTTGCCAAGCTTGACCTTTACTTCATCGGGGCTGGCTCCGTGTTGCCGCCAGCGCTGGCCCCAGGCCGCAAGCAATAACGGCTCGCTGGCATAGGCATGGTGATTGCCCGCGACAATCAGCGGCGCACCCGGTTCAAGACGAGCCTCGATCGATTGCAGAATGCGGCGCTTGGCATCGTCCCCGCCCAGATGGTGGAGCACACCGACAAGGGTGGCGGCGTCATAAGTGGCGTCTGCCGCCAGGTCCTCAATATGCCCAAGGTGGATATCGGTTCTTGCAAGCAAACCGCGGGCATCCAACTGCTGCCTTGCCACCTCCAGCATCGGTTCGCACGGGTCGAGCGCAGTGAAGCGCCAGCCTGGCTCCAGCGCTGCCATCGCAATGATTTCCTGGGCCGTACCACCAGCACCCACCACCAGAATTTTCGCCGTGTTGCGGTGGCCCAGGCTGGCCGCCAGCATGCACGCCGCCAGCTCGTGACAGGCGTCATATCCTGCCAGCGCGATACGGCTCTGGCGCCCGTATTCATTGGCCCGAGAGGCATCGAATTTTGCAACGGCGTCGCTGGTGGATGATTTCAAGGGGGTTCTCCATGGCTTGAAATCAAACTACTCCTGCCGGACCGATAATAAAAATTCATTAATTTTATATATTGGATTCCAGCATGGAATACGCGACGCAACCTCAGGAGTTACTGAGCGTTCAACAACCGCTCAATGCCTGCGGTCGAGGCTCACTGGCAAAGAACCAGGGCCGCAGACGCACGCCCACGCTATTGCCGATAAACGCTGCCACTAACCACAACCAGCCATGCAGGCTGCCCGAGGCGATGCCGCTGAAGTACGCGCCAATATTGCAGCCGTAGGCCAGACGCGAACCGTAACCGAGCAGCAAACCACCGATCACGGCTGCGAGCAGCGAGCGCGCGGGGATTTTCAGGCTTGGTGCGAAACGCCCGGCCAGCCCGGCGGCCAATAGCGCACCCAGAACAATGCCGATGTCCATGACGCTGGTGATGTCTTCCCACACCGGTGCGGCCAGGGCTTTGGCGTTGCCCGGGACCTGCCAGAACACCCAGCTTGCGACATCGATACCCAGCCCGCTGGCAACCTTGGCTCCCCACAACGCGAACGCCGAAGTAATGCCCCATGGCCGGCCCGCCAGCGCCAGGGTGGCGTAGTTGAGCAAGGCCAGTGCAATCGCCCCCCATACCAACGGCCACGGTCCGCGCAGGAAGCGCCGCAGGCCCTGGTGCTCGCTGGTCACGCCCGCTTCAAGCTGACCGTGACGGCCCTTTTCCAGGCGCACGGTCACCGCGGCGATGATCCCGAACATGGCCAGGCTTGCGAGCATCGCCGGCACCACACCGAAGCTCTTGACGATGGAAATCGCCGGGAACGACGGCAATGCAAACCACCAGTCAACGTGCTGGGTGGCGATCAACGAACCGCAGATAAAGAACAACAGGGTCACCAGCATGCGTGCATTGCCGCCGCCCACGGTGAACAGGGTGCCTGACGCACAGCCGCCGCCCAGTTGCATGCCGATGCCGAAAATGAATGCACCGAACACCACCGAAATTCCGGCCGGCGCCACCAGCCCGACCACCGGCTGGCCGAACAGAGTGCCCGCCCCCAACGCGGGGAAGAACAGCACCACAGCCAACGCCAGCATGACCATTTGTGCGCGTAAACCTGCGCCCCGCCGATCAGCTATGAACACCCGCCAGGCCGAGGTAAAGCCGAAGGCTGCGTGATAAAGGGTCAACCCCAGTGCCGCGCCCACCACCAGCAACAGCACCTGGCGCGAGCCGACGCTGTTTTGCAGGAAGGCGGCGCCAAACACCAGCAAGACAAAGGCCACCAGCGGCGCAAACGACTTGCGCGCGGGCGTCATAGAGAGAGAACTGCTCATGAAGAATCTCGGTCCGTTTGATTACGATTAATTGCGAGGGCGCCGAGTATAAACCCGGGCGCGGCTCCGATCTTCGGGTAATTGGTGCCGGGCACCCAAGGCCTGTGCCCGGACAGGTTCAAACCGCAGCGGCTTCAACCCCTGTCAGGCGCCGAATGTTTTAGCCAGCGCGGTTGTTCCCCTGGCGGTCAGGGTGAGTGCCCTGGAGTCGAGATGACGGCTCACCCAGTCGCGTTTGAGCATCAGTTCCAGCAGTGCGGCCCCCAGCGCGCCGCCCATATGCGGCGTGCGCTCGCTCCAGTCCATGCAGGGATAGGCCAGGCGCCTGCGTTGCTGCACCAGGTAATCCACCTCAATCCCCAGTCTGGCCAGCAGCTGCGCACCTTTCTCGGTGAGGTCATAGTCCTGGCCCTGGATCTGGATCCAGCCCTCTGCCAGCATTGCGTCATGCACCTTCACCGCGATTTCGCCGGCGCAATGGTCGTAGCAAGTCCTTGCCTGCTTCAACGCCGAAGGCGTACTGGGCCTGAATACCGTCGCTGCGCGATCGGTGATCGACAGCAGCGCTTCCAGCGCCCGGGCCACTTGCGGACTGTTGAGCCGGTAGTAGCGATGACGGCCCTGCACATGCATCTGCACCAGCCCCTGCTCACGCAGCCGTGCAAAATGACCGCTCGCAGTGGACGCCGCAATATCGGCCAGTGCCGCAAGTTCGGTGGCCGTGCGTGCGCGACCATCCAGGAGCGCGCACAACATTATCGCGCGCGACGGATCAGCAATTGCCCCCGCCACCGCCGCCAGGGAAAGATCCGCAGCTTCAACATCCATAGTTCACTCAATCCCGAAGTGTTGATGTACCGGAGCGCCATACTGAGGCCAAATACCCTGAAGCGATAGATCGATGAGTCAATCAGGTTTCTTTGGCCACAAGGTGGTAGCGGCGACGACTTCGGCACCCTGTTCTGCAGCATGTTCGGCAACCGCTACCAGGACATGCCGCCGCCGGCCAGAGAAGTCATCAGCCAGGTTAAACAGGTTGGGCTGCCTACTAATCTGTAGTGAAGCAATACTAAATATGACAAATTGCCCGAGGATCAAAGAACCTGCGCCATCTGTCCGCAGGCTGCGCTTTCTGGCCATGTATGCGTCAGGCCAGCGCGCACCGAGTCCACCTTCCAGTTGCCAGCGAGGCCTGTCATGAGCACAACCCCTGCCGATAACCGCCCGGTTTACCAGGCTGCCTGCCATTGCGGCACCGTACGTTTCGCGCTACGGCTGAGCGATGGCCTGAACACGGTACGCCGGTGCAATTGTTCCTACTGCCGTATGCGCGGTGCGGTCGCCGTGTCGGCCAATCTGGCAGACATCGAGATAGTGCAGGGCAAGGATGCGCTGACGCTCTACCAGTTCAACAAGAACGAAGCCCGGCATTACTTCTGCTCGCGTTGTGGCATCTATACCTTTCACCAGCGCCGCTCTTCCCCCCATCAATACGGCGTGAACATTGCCTGTATCGAACACATGAGCCCGTTTGATTTCGCAGAAGTACCGGTGCTCGAAGGCCGCGCCCACCCCAATGACCGCGCGGACAAAAGGCCTTTGGTGGCGGGCTGGTTGCGCTATGAAGAGAATCGGCAGGTAACGGGTGATTGACGGCTGCCGGTCAGAACGGCAGTAGCAGCGCTACGGCTGGCGGCTTGCACGACCGGGTCGGCAAGCCTTGAGCCCGGCCCTAGCGCTGACGCAATAGGTTAACGTCGCCTTTGGCCCGGGTTTCGCGCAGGTACTCGTCCATCGAGTCATCCAGCGCCTGCAACCAGCGGGTATGGTGCGGGACCGCCGCCGTGCCGGTGATCACCGAACGATAGGACTTGTCGCGATAACCCATGATGTCGTGCTTCTTGTCGGTCTTCCACTTGAGAAAAATCCGGTTCACGGCATCGATATCGAAACTTGGATAGTCGGTCTGCTCGATCAGGTGCTTGATGTAACTGCCCTGGAATTCGTACATCGAGGCCGTGGACTCCAGGCTTTCTTCCCGGGCACGCCAGCGGGCGCTGTCGGCCTTCATGGCCGCCGGTGCAGGCAGGCCAATGCGCCCGAGCATGTAGTCGCGGGCATACCAGGCCTGGGCGTCGAACAGGTTGAAGCTGTACCAGAGGTCCTGCATGCCGAGGTAGATCAACTGCGGATTGTCTTCCCATATCACCCCTTGATAGAGCTCTGCGGGCCACAGCCGGTTGCCCGTCTTCAGGGTCAGTTCCTCGGACAGAAAGGGGAAATGGTGCTTGTAGCCGGTGCAGAGGATTATCGCGTCCACCCGCTTGCTGGAGCCGTCGATAAAGTACGCCATGTCGCCGTCCACTTTGCTCAGTTGCGGGCGCTCCTCCCAGTTTTTGGGCCACTTGTAGCCCATGGGCTGGGTGCGGTAAGCACTGGTTATCGAGCGCGCACCGTACTTGTAGCACTGCGAGCCGATGTCCTCAGCCGAGTAGCTGCTGCCCACGATCAACAGGTCCTTGCCCTTGAGCTCGGTGGCTTCGCGGAAGTCGTGGGCGTGCATGATGCGCCCCGAAAAGCGCTCAAAACCTTCGAAGGCTGGCACATTCGGGGTCGAGAAATGGCCGCTGGCAACCACCACAAAATCGAATACCTCAGTCTTGCTCTGCTGCAGGCTGTAGTCATGGGAAGTGA
Organism: Pseudomonas paraversuta; assembly: GCF_904067025.1. NCBI lineage: Bacteria > Pseudomonadati > Pseudomonadota > Gammaproteobacteria > Pseudomonadales > Pseudomonadaceae > Pseudomonas > Pseudomonas paraversuta. The sequence goes on along the minus strand of NZ_CAJFDA010000001.1, from coordinate 1,983,164 downwards.
CACTGAACTCCCGCGTCGCCTGGTCGAAGCTGACATGTTTGACCGCCGTATTGAAGCGAATGTAATCACGCACACCGGCCTTGTTCACCCGGCCCTGGATGTAATCCCAAAGCACTTCACGGGGCGGATAAGAAGAGATCGGTCGACCGAAATGCTCATCGAAGCTGTAGTCGGAAAACTCCAGGCACTCTTTCGGGCCGTTGGACCACAGGTAACGGTACATGCTGCCATGGACCGGCTCGCCGTGCTCATCAAGCCCGGTGCGCCAGGTGTAGTTCCACATACCGCCCCAGTCGGCCTGCTTCTCGAAGCAAACCACATGCGGCATGGAAGCGCCTTTGGCATGGGCGGATTGAAAGGCACGCAGTTGCGCCAGGCCGCATGGACCGGCACCGATAATAGCGACACGAATAGACATCTGATTCCCTCGACAGTTAAACGCAGAAAAATAAAACACCGCCCCGGACGGCTAAAGCCGCAGGCAACGGGAGAAAGAGTTCAGGCGTTAAGCTGCAGGTGGCGGGAACGAGCGCTTGCGTTTGAATGCCACCAGCACGTCGTGGGGCAGCATTGGCTGGTATTGATAGCGTCTGGAGAGCTGTGCATTGGCACAAGGAGAAGCCATGAACCGAGCGGATTTCAGGTTAGGCCCATGGCCATCACTGCGTTGCGCAGGACGGGGGGCCGAAAAGCGAAAGATACGTGTGTTCTCATGCATGGGGGCTAATCCAGCCTCTTTTAGTTATGAATGCTCTGTAGCTATAAGGGATTGAAACGTTGATTGCAAGAATAAAACCCGTAGCGCCAGCATGGGTAAGTGCCGGCCCGGGACGCTTGGGTTTATGCGGGCAGCCCTGGCAAGGGGCTGCCCGTCAGCACCCGAAACCGCCAAGGGGCGGCTGCCGAGCGACTAGCTGCGCGCGTCGAAGTCACTGGCATCGTGACGCTCGGGCAACTGCTGCGAAGGGTCCCCCGAAATCCGGTTGACCCGGCGTCCTCGCTGGACCGCAGGCCGCGCCTCAACGGCATCCGCCCAGCGCTGGACATGCTTGTAATCCTGCACCGAAAGGAACTGCGCGGCCTCATATAACCGGCCTTTGAGCAGGCCGCCGTACCAGGGCCAGATTGCTATGTCGGCGATGGTGTATTGATCGCCGGCGACGTATTCGTTCACCGCCAGCTGCTTGTCCAGCACGTCCAGTTGACGTTTGACTTCCATGGCAAAACGGTCGATGGCGTACTCGATCTTGATCGGCGCATAGGCATAAAAATGGCCAAACCCGCCCCCCAGATACGGCGCGCTGCCCATCTGCCAGAACAGCCAGGACAGGCATTCAGCCCGGGCCGCCGGTTCGGTGGGGACAAACGCCCCGAACTTCTCGGCCAGGTACAGCAAGATCGCTCCCGACTCGAAGATGCGCACGGGCTTGGGCCCGCTGTGATCCATCAGCGCCGGAATCTTGGAGTTAGGGTTTACCGCGACGAAGCCGCTGGAGAACTGATCGCCTTCACCAATCTTGATCAGCCAGGCATCGTACTCGGCCCCTTGATGACCGAGGGCCAGCAACTCCTCCAGTAAAATGCTGACCTTCTGCCCGTTGGGCGTGGCCAGGGAATACAGCTGCAGCGGATGACGCCCCACCGGCAATTCCTTGTCGTGGGTGGCGCCGGCCACCGGCCGGTTGATGCTGGCGAAAGTCCCGCCGTTTTCCTTGTTCCAGGTCCAGACCTTGGGTGGTACGTAATCAGTCATGCTTGATACTCCCGGGATTCAATTGCGCGGTGGACCAGCCAATATAGATAACGCTGCAACCGTGCAGTTCAGAACAGACGAAAAACTCGACCATACACCTTCGAAGAGCGCCGGAGTACCGACGGCTTGCAGCGCTGCAAGCCGGCCCGGACCTTGACCCGCAGACTGGCTGAATCTTCCAGCGTTGATATTTTTTCCAGTTAGCTGCATCCAGTTGCTTCTCCCGTGGGTAGTACAGGTAGTAGCCATAGCTGCTGAACTGATTACCTTTCTGGAGAGATTTGCATGAACGCTAAACGATTCCTGGGCATTGTCAGCACTACGCTTGCGGCTACCTGCTTGTTGGTCACAGTGCCAGCTGCGTATGCCCAAACAGATTTGCCCGACAGCATCAAGGTTCCTGACGGTCACAAGGTCGCCCTGGAGACTGTGGGCGTAGGCGAAATCACGTATGAGTGTCGCGACAAAGCGAACGTCGCAGGTCAGACCGAATGGACTTTTGTCGGGCCCAAAGCAGTGCTTAATGATCGCAGTGGCAAACAGGTCGGCACCTACTTCGGACCACCTGCCACCTGGCAAGCCAAAGACGGCTCTAAAATCACCGGGACGCAACTGGCGGTTGCAGACTCAGGTACTGGTGACCTTCCCTATCAGTTGGTCAAGGCCAACCCTGCGCAAGGCAACGGCGCGATGAGCAATGTCAGCTATATCCAGCGAGTGGCCGTAAAAGGCGGCGTAGCCCCCATGACCGAATGCACCGCTGCAAACAAAGGCAAGCGCGAGGTGGTGAAATATCAGGCTGACTATATTTTTTGGGCAGCTAATTAAGCCAAGGATTCAGAACAGGCGGTTAGCGCGCAAAGTCGTCTACTCTCCTTCGACGAAACCCCGGCCCGATGGCTGGGGTTATTTACCAACTGCCGGCGGCTGAAAACTTTGTCTCTACCTGAACCCTGTTTTGACTATGAAGCCTGTCTGGCTGCTTGCGCCCGAGGCGAGCAGCAGGCATTGCAGGACTTGTATCAGCAGGAAAGTGCCCGTCTTTTAGGGGTTGCCAAGCGAATCGCTCGCGACAACGCCCTGGCCGAAGACATCGTGCACGATGCCTTTATCAAGATATGGACTCGTGCCGCCAGTTTCGATCCTGCACGAGGTTCTGCACGTGGCTGGATCTTCATCGTGACACGGCATTTGGCGCTGAACTTCATGCGAGATAACGCCCGGGAAGTGCAGGTCAGCGAGCACAGCGAAATGGCACTGCACGATTTAGCGTCCATGCAGACATCGTCAGGGAATGTGGACAGCTTCGATTATCGAGCCCGTTCAGGACGTATTTATGTGTGCCTTGAGCAACTGGAGCCGGCGCGGCGCAACTGCATTCTTCATGCATATGTCGATGGCTATTCGCATTCGCAAATATCGCAGAAACTGGGCACCCCGCTGGGGACTGTCAAAGCCTGGATCAAACGCAGCCTGGTGGTATTGCGGGAGTGCATGGGATGACCAGAAGCCCTGAGGGTGAGAGTCCCGACAACATTGATGAATTGGCGAGTGAGTATGTGCTGGGCACGTTGCCGGCCGAGCAACGCATCAAGATTAAAAAGCGTCTCGCTCAGGACGCCGATTTGCAAACAGCTGTCGATGCGTGGGAACAACGCTTGCTTGCCTTGACCGAACTGGCTGAACCGCAGCCCCCCTCTGCCCTGCTCTGGAGGCGAATCGAGCGCAGCGTGAACAGCACTGACCGGCGAGCATCAGGAGTGGCAGCCACCGCGAAGCCAACTTCATGGTGGAACCTTCTTCCTCTATGGCGTGGGCTCGCGGGAACAAGTCTTGTCGCAACGCTGTTGCTCGGATCAATACTCCTGACACGAACAGCTGTGGTAAACCCGACCACCTACCTGGTCGTTCTGGTAGCTCCGCAGAACCAGGCGCCCGGCTGGGTTATTCAGGCGAGCAACCCCAGGGAAATCCAACTGATACCTTTGGAGGTAGCGCAAGTCCCGGCTGATAAAGTACTTCAGTTCTGGACCAAAGCGGAAGGCTGGCAAGCACCGGTATCCCTTGGCCTGGTCAAGCCAGGGCAAACGTTTTCAGTCCCTTTGGATAACCTGCCCCCTCTGGAACCCAACCAGCTCTTTGAGCTGACTCTGGAGAATCCCAATGGATCGCAGACCGGAAAACCCACAGGACCGATTCAGTTTATTGGCCGGGCCGTTAAAGTGATCTGAACAGGGGTTGAGTCGCCCCAGGTTCCGTGGACACCTTCGAGACACTGCCTGTAACCGAGAGCTGTCACTCCACTATCCAAGATGCAGGAGAATCATTGAGACAGTTTTTCAGACTTGCAACACGACTGGTTTCAGATAGAGGCTCGTGGCAATGACGGTCTCTGAACGATCCAGTGAGCAAGGTTTGGAGAGCAAAAGGGCGTAGGGGTTAATCATCTTCTCATCGATGGCCATTGTTCTTTGGCGAGGCGATTCAGCACCCACCCGCATCAGCTACCAGATAATCAATGCCTAAGGACAGCCCCATGTCATCCAGAAAAGCAGTGTTGAGCCATGTTGCGAAAACGTTCGATATCCAGCCTGATTACCCCTGGATCAAATTCCCGAAATACGCCGTCCTGAGGGACCCGGGATCTGAGAAATGGTTTGGAATAGTGATGAACGTACCCAAGGAAAAGCTGGGGCTCGCAGGCGAGGGAGAGGTTGATATTCTGGATGTGAAATGCGATCCGGACAAAGCGGGTTCACTTCGTCAAATGGAGGGTATTCTTCCGGGTTACCACATGAACAAAGAGCACTGGATCAGTGTGGTGCTGGACGGCTCGGTAGCAACCGAACACATACACGAACTCATTCAAGATAGTTACCCGTTAACTGAGTAGCGGTTCGAACTGACAAATCATGGTTACTCGGTTGCACAGATTTTATCTGCGCTCCCCCATCGGGTGGTGTTTGGCTATTTTGACCGATTGCAACCTTGCACGAACGTCTGCTTCTGGCCGATTGCAGCCTGTCGTAAGAGGCAGCAAAGAAGTGTCGTCATCCATCCTGTAGTGCGGCACCTGCCAGCCACAGCAAGAAAGCATTCACATGCATCTGCCGCTCCCACCCTGGCACGCACACAGCAACATAACGCGGCCCGGGCAGGCTTACTTCTGGTCTATAGGTCACTAATTTTCCATGCCTGAGGCTGTCGGCAACCAGTACATTGCTTGCCAGCACCAGTCCATGACCCGCGATAGCAGCGCTCAAAGCAAAATGCTCATCGTCTAACTCACGCATCTGCGCCGTTTCAAGCCAGGCCTGGCATTCTGCGGCCGCGCACCAGCTTTCCCAGTTGATTGAAAATACGCCCGGAGTTTTCCAGTGCACGTTGATCAGTTCGATCTGATTTACGTTTAGCGAGGCAACCAGATTCGGGGCACCGTAAACCGAAAATTGCTCGTTCATGAGTTCCTGACGGAACAACTTCGGGTCATCGCGGCTGACCGAGCGAATAGCAAGATCGATACTGGAATCACGCAGCAGATCGACTAGTTCGTTACGTGTATCAAGCCTCACATTGTATTGTGGAAAGCTCCGATAGAAACCACCCAACCGTGGAATCAGCCAGGCTGCCGCCAAGCCCGGAGTAGTAGAAATGGTCAGGGTTTGGGGAGCAGTGTCCGGATAGAAAGCCTCCAGACTGCGGCGAATGTCTGATAATGCGCGATGAGTCTGGCGATATAGCATCTCGCCCTCTTCGGTCAACACCACACCTTGTCCAGATCGCATGAACAGCATTGCTCCGAGGCGGGCTTCCAGTGTCCTGACCTGATGGGAAATGGCCGCGGGGGTGACTGAGAGCTCCTCAGCTGCCGCTTTAAAGCTGCCCAGTCGCGCAGCCGCCTCGAAGGTGCGCAGCGCGTTGAGTGGAAGAGTCGAAAACACGCCTAGTTTCCTGGATGAATTGAATTGATGAGTATTAAATTTATCTCATTTTCCGTGGTGCGTACGGAGCGATACCGTCGCAGATATTCGATCCACTGCCCCTTCGGAAAACACCATGCAAGGACCTTCGCGGAAAATTCTACAAGCCATCCTCTATGAATCAATCGCTGTTGCGGTGCTGTCGCCCAGCATCTCGTTTATATACAACGAAGGTCTGGCTCATGCGGGAGCGCTGTCGTTGATGTTGTCGGTATGCGCGCTGCTGTGGAACGTGCTGTTTAACTATGCTTTTGAGTTCTGGGAAGCGCATCAGCCACAGCGTGCTCGCACGTTGGGCAGACGTTTGCTCCACTCACTGGGTTTTGAGGGGGGGCTGGTTCTGCTGCTGGTGCCACTGGTGGCATGGTGGCTGAAGATTTCTTGGTGGGCTGCACTGGTCACCGATCTGGGGCTGTTCGTTTTCTTCTTTTTTTACGCGCTGGTGTTTCAGTGGGTCTTCGACAGAGTATTCGATGTACCAAACTCCGCGAAGGGGGAAGCTTCGGTTAACCCATAATCCGCTCGGAATTCCGATTAGCCTACCTGTAGCAAGACTAGGATTTGAGTATGAATAATGCCACTAAAGCGATTGAACACTACATCTTCGGCAAGGACGGAAATCGGCCTGACTTGTTGCGGCATGCTTTTAGTCTGGACGCATCTCTTAACGTGAGAGTGCAGACAAGCACCATCCTGTTTCCCCCTTGCGTCAGCGGGCGCGAAGCTATTGCTGAAGTACTGGTGCGCAGCTTTAGCCAGCAATATGAGAACGTTTATACATTCTGCTTCGGAGACCCTCCAAAGCCCGAGGCAAATGTTCATAAGTGCAAATGGCTGGTTGGCATGTCAACAAAAGCGACTGGAGAGTTACGTGTAGGCTGCGGGGAATATCATTGGGTCTTTTCACCGCAAAGCGGCCTGGCCATTCAACTGTCCATCACTATCGAACACATGCTGGAGTGCCCTTCTGAACATAGGCGAAAAATAATGGATTGGCTTCAAGGTCGCCGCTATCCATGGTGTGAGTCTACCGACATGCTTGATTCGGCACCTTCGCTCAATTGCCTCCAGCCGGTTCTTGTCTACGTTGCTACTTGACCCCTATCAATGTAAGCGTGCGCGAGCATACGTGCTTGGCCGAGAACTGCCCATCACGAAGGGCAACTCCCGGCCAGAAGCGGACAAACACCAAGTACGGCTACCGTCCATAAGCAGTCTTTGGAAGCTATCTACAAAAATAGGGTAATTCAGGGGCAGACTCGCTAGTACTGTAGGCCTTCGGCGATTGGATGTAGCCGTCTGGCGAAAGCACCTACCACCTTTTCGCCGAATCGTTATCGGTTCAGAAATATCAGTCCTCCCCAATTGGCAATCGTTAAGTTCCCAAAGTGTTGGTTGAGCTGAGCTGTCACCAACCAAGACGGTTTGATACGCTCTCCAGACAAACCATGCAGATCCGAGCCAATGCTGGAAGAGCTACGAAGAATCGACCTGAATCTATTGCTAACCCTCCACGCATTGCTTTTGGAGCGGCACGTAACCCGGGCATCGGTTCGTCTTCATAAAAGTCAGCCAGCGGTCAGTCATGCCCTCGCTCAGCTTCGAGCGCATTTTGACGATCAGTTGCTTATCCGCCGCGACGGGAAAATGGTGCTCTCCGCCAGAGCGCAAGGCTTGCTTGCACCGCTTGAGCAGGCACTCAGACACCTCAACGACTTATTAGGGGCTTCTGACTTCGATCCCGGTAAATCCCAAGCACGTTTCCGGTTATCACTGTCGGACTATGCTACTCGCCGAATACTGCCAAGACTGGTGCGTCACGTTCGCAGCGTCGCACCTGGAGTTGATCTTGCTGTGAGTCAAGCGAGCCGGGAAAGCATGATGGCCCAGCTTGCGGACGGTGAACTGGATGTAGCGCTAGGCATTTTTCCGGAATATCCAGAGGGCATCCATGTGCAGGGACTATTCCCAGAGCACTTCGTTAGTCTTGCCGACGAAAAGGCCCTGCCGGAGTGTGGCCGCCTGACGTTGGAAGAATGGCTAGAACGTCCACATGTGATGCTCGCGTTGCGGCCCGACGCAAATGACGAGATTGAAAGAGTGCTGGCAAGCATGGGACTGCGCCGAAGAATCGCTGTGGCGTTACCTCATTGGAGTGCGGCTATTGAGCTGATTGCCGGTACGGATCTTATTCTCACCGTTGCCAGCTGGGCGGCTAGTGGGCTGGACAATTATCCGACGCTTCGAACATTCGATGCCCCCCTGGATCTACCCGTTCTATCGTATCAGCAAGCTTGGCATACCCGTAAAGACGCGGATCCTACCAATAGGTGGATCCGCCAAGCGATCTTGGATTGCAGCAAGGACACGTGATTTTGAGTCACATGGTTCCCGCTTGCACTGGGCCTTTCAGTTCGACTTGATTACCGTCTGGATCGAAGCAGTAGATCGACGGGCCAACGCCTTCTGCTCCATACCGGGTCACTGCCTTGTCAGCGGCGATGCCATGGCTTTGAAGGTGGGCGAGGATCGCCGTCTCATCGAAAGGTTCGACACGAAGGCAAAAGTGATCGACATTGCGTCGCTCTTTCCCAGGTGCCCCGCCGCCCATGGCACCTAGAGGGCCATCGATATCCACCAGATCTATCATTGAGCTTCCTGCTGCAAGGTGGATCATCGCGTATTGATCGTTGCGTTTCTTGACCAAGCACCCGAGAACCTCAATGTAAAACTCCAGACTTCTTTCCATGTCCTTAACGCGCAGGACAACGTGATCGATGTGCTGAACTTTGAAAATAGACATTCGCTTGTCTCCTGAGGCAGAGAACGACCCTTCGCACCGAAAAGCGCGAAGGGTCGCTGAGAAAGACTTAGCTGATTTTGTCAAACAAGGTCGGCATGTCGCCGGAGAAGTCCACCCAAGGGTTGGTGTTCAACAGTTGTGGATTCGGCGCAGTCGGCTCGTCGTAGTGCATGTCGAACTCTTCAGGGCCATGGGCATACGCCACGACCAATCCCTGTTTAGCATCCATGTACCCTGCGTGGATACCCATGCCTGGGTAGCTCAAGCGGATCGCGGTTTCTTCAGTAGCAGGGCCAACAGTCAGTCGTACCACCACAGCGTCCGGGAGAACAAACATCCAGGTGAAGGGGCCACCCGATACGACAGTCATCACTTCATCGATCCTAACACCGTTGCGCGCCATGTTGACGTGGAAGCGGCCAAAGGTTTCCAGAACGGTTGCGCGGTAATCGTCCGGAATCGCCAGCATGTCGTAGACCTTGGGATAAGGGGCTATGCCAGGCTGACGCGTACCAAGCAGGCCTCCACGTGGGGTTTCAGGTACACGGCCAGCCAGTTCGATTTGTTCCAGAAGTTGGGCGCGGTTCAGGCTGAAGAGCTTGATCAGTTCTTCTTGCTCTGCCTCGGTGATGGCTCGGGACTGCGATGCGTTCAAGATGGGTTTGGCCGCCTCAGGAATGCTCACTGTGCTTGCACGAACTCCTACGCTTCGCAGTACGGCGTTCACGTCTTCAAGGCCAACAGCGTTCGGACGGTCATCACTGAATTGCAGTTTAACGATACTCATAAATTCACCTCAATCAGTTAACGATAATAGAGTGCTGAACGACCGTTCATATGCACCTCTTGCCACACGAGAACAACTTCTCGGCTTTTCGCACGCAAGCCGCATGCGTTGGTACGACTAAGTGCGTCGACCGGAATAAAAAGGACAGGTGCTTGGGAGCAAAATCAGCCAAAAGGGAGGATTTGGTTTACTTCAGGCTCACGTGTGCGGAAGGGGCTTGCACCACGTTGTCGGAACTAGCAGGAGTTTTGTTTGAGCCGGCTTGAACCACTATCAGGCCGAAGAGGATGATCAGCACCCCTGCAATCCGAACCAAATTGATTGGCTTCGCAGTTAGGCCTAAGAGGCCAAAGTGATCGATAAGCATTGCGGCTATGACTTGACCCACCATCACGAACAGGATGTAGTTCGAAGCCCCAAGTTTTGGCGGCAGGAAGGTGGCCATCGCCACATAAATGGCACCACTGAACCCGCCGATCCAAAGCCACCAGGGCCCCTGTAAGGCCCCCGCGATGTTGGGCTGCGGTAGACGAAGAACGACGATGGTTGCGATCAATACAGCAGAGCTGACGATTAACGAGGTGAGTGCAGCCCACAGTGGATGTCCAAGCTCACGGCCAAGGGCGCCATTGCTGGTGGCTTGAAGAGGAATCAAGGCTCCAGCTAAAAGAGCCAGTCCCATTGGAATACTTGCGAGAATCGATATTTTCCCAAACATGACCGTAACCTCTGGTGTTTCGGTGGCGATGGGGGAAATATTGAATCATCCTATTTGTGAATGGAAATCACATATACGCACATGCTGAATTCGTCAGGCGAATAACAACCCTTTTGATCAAATGTCTGATACCAGACTCTTGTCGGTGAGTGGATGCAGCAAAGCTGCGCCTTAGGTAGGCAACCAGTGATGCGATAGCTGAATAGCCCCGGTTTTCCTAGACGCCTTAGAGCGACTGCTTTTGGCCGATTGTAGTCCCTCGCAACAGGCTGCTATCGGCCACAAGCTGCCTCAAGCCCTTTCCGCGAATGCGTCGCCCGCGGCCTAATACTCACTCGCAGAGAACGATAACAATCAGCGTTGATGGAGGCTGTCGAGGTGCACATTCAGCCACGCATTACGAATAAATTCGCTCCTACTGCAGCGCGAGTGACTGCCAACAAAGCAGAACAGATATCTTGGACTAGCTTTATCTGAATCACTGAAGCCTCCGACCACAACTCAACCAGGCCAAAGTTCGTAATGCTCAAAAAAATCGATTTGACGATCACCCACGATTACCTCAATCCATTTGCCTCGCCGGACGCACCCAAACTTAGCCCGGAGCTGGCGGACTACCTGTTGGATAGTGCCTGGTACTACCCCAAGCTGTGCCTGCAGATCAACTGCCCCGAAAATGAGCGAGAACGCCTACAGCAAGCTATCAGCAATACCTTTGCAGAAAAGAGCGAGCAAGTCAGAGGGGATATTCTCATCCTACAGTTGGAAGCGCTGACACTCCTGGGCCTGGCACTGGCGGTGGGGCTGATAGGCAATGCTCTAGGCATTGAAAGCACCATCCCGGTGGCAGTATTTACCGTTACGGTGTGGATGCTGCTCTGGCGCAGCGCAGAGATATTTTTTCTGGATATCCGCAGCGCTTATCGGGAGTTGCGTAAGTACCGGCGTATAGCAAGCGCAACAAAGCAGTATTGATTGAAAGTGTTGATTCGCCGCTGATTTAATAAGTACCCTCGAAGACCAGCTCTTGGCAGATTTCAATCCCTCGTGGCAGACAGAAACGATACCATCAAGCAGTCCACGAAAATGGGAGTGGCCGATAGCAGCCTTTCATGACAGGCTGCTATCGGCCAGAAGCAGTCACTCAAGACTTTACAAAAGCAGGGGCGATTCACTTCAGGCCCACACTGAGTGAGTAGCGTATCTGCTGGTCAGCGTGCCTCCGTTATGCCCGCTCTTGCATGAACCCACTCGGTTATCGTTTCAAGGGCACCAGGGGCGTAGGCATGACGACCCTCCATCAGGAATCTCAGCATGGTTAGCCAGGTCCATTCGCTGGTTAGTTGTGTGTTATAGGGAACCGCCCTCAGGAGTCCATGACTTGCATCCGGTATGACTTCTATCCGATTGGCGGGATGGTTGCCCCCTACAGTCTTTCGGTAAATATCTGCATTGACCTCAGGATTAACATTCAGATCGTCCGCCCCCCACAACGCGAGCACTGGAACCTCGAGCTCTTTCAAATCTTGGGTTGCATCTTCGTGAAGATTTCGTCGCACAAAAGCCCACCGCTCCGGGCTCATATCGCCCAGAAGGGTTGCTGACGGCACTTGCGAAGAGGCAAACAAACGTTCGTCAGCTGCGGCCATCTCCGCCATCGCCCGTTCAATGTCAGCCGCAGACATCCCTGTGCGCTGCAACCGCTGCCTGGTGTAATAGTCTCCTTGCCGTTGCCAAGATACGGCGCCTCCGACAAGTACAATAAAGTCCGCACCATTGGGCCTAAGGCGGGGCACGACCCAACCGGCTTGCGAAAACCCAAGAACACCAACAGGGATCCCTTGCAACTGGCTGCGCAGGGTAGAAATCGCGCTGCGCACGTTAACAGAGCGGTCAGTCATCGACTGATTGAGCCAATTCCCCTGCGAGTCGCCAATGCCCGGTTTATCCCACGATACAACCGCAATGCCTGCATCAAGAAGAGCGTTGATGAGTGGATCGTAACCCTGCTGCGATGTGCGATCTTGTGGGCCATCACCGTGAACCAGAACCACTGCCGCGGTTGCAGTTTGGTCAGGCAGCCAGAGCGTACCCGCCAGGAGCAGTCCATTTGCTTCGAATGTAAAAGGCTCACTTACTCTGCGATCCAGACCATAGGTATCAAGACGGGATAGAACAAAAAAAACGATGACCGTGGCGAGGCAAACGACAGAAATCAACCATCCGCGATTACGCTTCGTGCGGATTACTTTATGCATAGTCACTACCTTTTCGTTTCATGAGCTGCGGCCAACTTGCGCAGACTTCAGACCCACTGTATCTACACCAGAAGAGCGCCCTCTCTACCCGGCTTTGCGCAATGCGTTGGCAACCAGTGTGAAGGCGGGAGATGGCTGTCGACGGCTGGGGTAATACAAATAGTAGCCAGAGAACGGTGGGCACCAATCTTCCAGCACCCGCTCCAGCCTCCCTTCACGCAGGTGCGGCTCAAACTCCTCCTCTGGCAGGTACGCAATGCCCAGTCCGGCCAGGGCCGCATCCACGATATGGCTCGACGTGTTGAAAATAAGCTGGCCGTCTACACGCACGTTTACCTGCTTGCCTCGCTGCTCAAAGTCCCACACATAGAGCCCTCCAGATGTCTGCATACGCTGGTTGATACAGCTATGGTTCATCAGGTCGCGCGGGTTTTCGGGAGTGCCACGGCTGGCAAAGTACCCTGGCACGGCGACAACAGCCATCCGCAATGGCGGGCCTATCGGGACTGCGATCATGTCTTTGTCGATAGTGTCACCCAGGCGCACGCCTGCATCAAAACGATCCGCCACAATGTCTCTGAATCCGTAACTCACGTCGAACTCAACGTTGATGTCCGGGTATTCGTGGAGTAGCGCGGTGAGCTTGGGTAGCAACGTGGTACGCAGAACATGATCGCCGCAAGTGATGCGTACGGTTCCCGCAGGCTTGTCGCGCATTTGCGTCAGGTTATCCAGTTCTGCCTCTATTTCATCGAAGCGATTACCGATTGCTTGCAGCAGTCGCTCGCCCGCGACAGTCGGCGAAACGCTGCGGGTGGTGCGCGTCAGTAACCTGATTTGCAGGCGCGCTTCCAGACCACTGATGGCCTGGCTCAGTGCCGACTGGGTAACGCCCAGTACCCCGGCGGCACGGGTGAAGCTACCTTCGCGCGCCACTGTCACGAATGAAAGCAGATCGTTGAGGTTTCCTCTGACCATGGTATGCAGCACCTTTCACAGCTATTAATTAGCTCAGCTTATAGCCTTGTTAAGTATTCATTAGCTAGTCCCGGGAGTGATCGTTCGTCACCATTACCGCTATGAATACGAATAACCGCGAGGCCCCGATGGGCACTGTTTCAACAAGCAACCAGGCGCCTGCCTACTGGAGCGGTGTCTTTGCGATGACGCTGTGTGTTTTCGCCCTGATCGCTTCTGAATTCATGCCTGTCAGCCTGCTGACGCCGATGGCCGTTGATCTTCAGATTAGCGAAGGGATGGCCGGGCAAGGCATTGCGATTTCCGGGGCATTTGCCGTGCTGACCAGCCTGTCGATCTCGTGGCTTGCCAGAACCCTCGATCGCAAGCTGCTGCTGTTGGCACTGGCCGGGTTGATGGCTGTCTCGGGCTTGATCGTCGGGCTGGCACCCGACTATCAAACTTACATGGTCGGCCGTGCGCTCATCGGTGTGGTCATTGGCGGTTTCTGGGCGATGTCCGCGGCGACGGCCATGCGCCTGGTACCCGCTGCGCAGGTGCCGAAGGCATTGGCCATCTTCAATGGCGGTAACGCGCTGGCGACCGTAGTTGCCGCACCGCTGGGCAGTTATCTGGGCTCCATTATTGGCTGGCGCGGGGCTTTTTTCTGTGTGGTACCCGTCGCGGCGATTGCTCTGGTCTGGATGCTCATCAGCCTGCCGCCCATGCCGGTGGAACCGCGCAAACCAGGCTCCGGAAATGTATTCAAACTGTTCAAAAATCGATCCGTGGCGCTGGGCATGGCCGGTTGCGCAGCCTTCTTCATGGGGCAGTTTGCGCTGTTTACCTACCTGCGGCCCTTCCTTGAAACGGTAACGCGCGTCGATGTATCCACGTTGTCGTTGATCTTGCTGGTGATCGGTGCGGCTGGCTTTATCGGCACCCTGATCATCGGCCGAGTTCTGAGGGGCCGCCTGTTCCAGACGTTGACAGTCATTCCGCTCTTGATGGCCTTGATCGCGCTGGCACTGATCCCTTTTGGCCACTCGCTCATCGCTGTTGCTGCACTGCTGGGCTTATGGGGGCTGTTGGCGACTGCGGCCCCGGTGGGCTGGTGGAGCTGGATGGCACAGGCCATGCCGAATAATGCCGAGGCTGGCGGCGGCCTGATGGTAGCCGTGATTCAACTGTCCATTGCTCTGGGCTCAACCATGGGTGGAATACTGTTCGACAGTCACGGCTATCAGAGCACGTTTGTCGCTAGTGCAATTGTGCTACTGCTGGGTGCCGCAGTGACCGTACTGGCGGCTACCCACGCTCGAACCGCTTGAACCACGCAACGATCCTGGAGACGGGTCATGACCGGGAGCATTCACCCCGCAGCAAATACCCCGCAGCGCGAAGGCTGGGGCAAGCGGTCATTTGGTTGGCCTGGCGTGCTGTATTCAGCTCTCGTGCTTGGCAGTTACATCCTAATGAATGATGCCGCGTCGGCGTCCTCGATCACGGAGAAATATCCCATGTGGATGACAGTCGGCGAACAACGCTTCGCCATCACCTTGGCCGACAACGCAGCCGCTCGGACGTTTGCCACGCTCCTGCCACTCACGCTGGAGATGAACGATCTCAACAGCAATGAAAAATACGCCAGCCTTCCTGCAGCCCTGCCCTCCAATGCGAGCAAGCCGGGAACGATCCACGCGGGTGATCTGATGTTGTATGGCAATGACACCCTGGTTGTTTTCTATATGACCTTTGAATCGACATACGCTTACACACGCCTTGGACATGTGGATGAAAACGCGAACCTTGCACAAGTGCTGGGCCGACATGCCGTGAAAGTAACTATCTCCCAAAACTGACTACTCTGCTTCGATAGGGCTACCAATGAAAAAGCTCATGGTTTTACTCACCCTTCTTGTCAGTTCACTCTCAGCAACAGGAGCCGATATGTCCAGAGGCGCGGATAATTTCTATACCAGCGACAAAGTGACCGTGCAGAAGGTCAATTTCAAAAATCAGTACCAGATGAACGTGTCGGGTAATCTCTTTGTCCCCAAAAGCCTTGACGCCAACACCAGAAGTCCTGCGATTGTTGTTGGTCACCCGATGGGCGCGGTCAAGGAGCAAAGCGCTAATCTGTATGCCACTAAACTGGCAGAAAAGGGCTTTGTGACACTGTCACTGGATCTTTCATTCTGGGGCGAAAGCGAGGGGCTGCCACGCAATGCAGTTTCGCCGGATATTTATGCCGAAGACTTCAGTGCCGCGGTGGATTTTCTTGGCACCCGGCCTTTTATCGATAAAGAGCGGATAGGCGCACTCGGCATCTGCGGGAGCGGCAGCTTTGTTATCAGCGCAGCCAAGATCGATCCACGCATGAAAGCCATCGCAACGGTCAGCATGTATGACATGGGCGCAGCCAATCGTAACGGCTTGAAGCATGGGCAGACGCTTGAGCAGCGCAAAGAGACCATCGCGCAAGCCGCACAGCAGCGGTATGTAGAGTTCACCGGCGGTGAAACGCTCTACACCAGCGGCACGGTCCACCAACTGGACGAAAATACTCACCCGATTCAGCGTGAGTTCTATGATTTCTATCGCACACCCCGTGGCGAATACACACCAGCCAGCTCGTCCAGAGAGCTGACCACGCACCCAACGCTTACTAGCAACATCAAATTCATGAACTTCTACCCTTTCAATGACATCGAGACGATTTCACCTCGTCCGATGCTATTCATTGCCGGAGCCGATGCCCACTCCAGAGAGTTCAGCGAAGAAGCTTACAAGCTTGCGGGTCAACCCAAGGAGCTCGTCATCATTCCTGGCGCTGGCCATGTTGACCTTTATGATCGCGTCGATCTCATTCCTTTTGAAAAACTGGCGAGCTTTTTCCAGAGTAATTTGAAGTGATGACAGTGAAGTCGAATTAACCATTCGGCTTGAACGGTGTTTGTCCAAGGTCCGCTTCTGGCCGATTGTAGTCCTTCGCGACAGGCTGCTATCGGCCAATAGCGGACAGTTAAGATACGAGTTCAGCTACCGTTTTGCAGTAGTGCGGACAGCGCAATATGCCGGCTTGATCTACGCACTTGAGTGAGAGGTGGCGTCCTATGAAAAGGGGACACATTTATTTTTCTAACGGTTTTCGATATCAGGACAGGGATCATTGCCGACCAAGCAGCCTTGAGAGCGGTGCAGACGTATACCAGGGATGTCTGCCAGCGCCCCTAAAAGGCCCGGGTTTCGCTTTGTCTTTTGCGGCCAGTTCATTTTGACGGTTCTTCTTATCCAACTGGCAGCCCAACCAGAGTGTTGCGATACCGAAAACAAACAGTAGTACTACCTGATATATGGGCACTATTTTCTCTCTGGAAAATTAGATGCGCAGAAAAATTTGGCTGCATCGTGCACTATTTTTTCGAAGCGCTCAAATGAGTGACGAGTGAGCAGCGTTTTGATGGTGGGCTGATAGGGCTTAAAGAAAATAAAGACCTGCGAGCAGGCCATGATGGCCTGCTGCAGTAATATTCAGGAGTAGCGAGAGCAATAGTGTTTTTGTTTTTGTAGAGTCCTGGGCCGCTACTCTCTTGTGTTGCTTTATTGTTTTTAAACTGCGCTTCGGCAGCTCTCGCAGCGCCATCCCTTATAACTTTCGGAATTCTCAAGCGCTGTAACCAAATCACGACCGCCTATACTATTTTTGCAGTTGTTATGTTTTTCATTTGGTTGTTTTATCCCCTCGCATTGTTTTTTCAGGAAGGGGTTTACCACCGCTTGCTGCCTTGACGAAAGTGCTCTAAATCCCTTGTCTACCGCTAGCTGGGCGAAGCTCTGTACGCTTGGCTTTTCACCTTGAAATGCGTTCTGCGCGATAAGGGCCGAGAAAATCTCTCGCTCGATAGTCATTCGTTAATCCTTTATTCAATCAACAAGTTTGCTCATGTTTTTTCTTGTTCTGAGCAATGCGAAAGCATACGTTACCATTGGGTGTGGTTTTATTGAACTGGGTTTCCATCCAGCTATAAAAGGCAAGGCTTCTCCTTTTTGGTCGGTAAATATTGGTTTCTTGGTGTTTAGAATATTTCAACAGGCCTTTGTTGCAATTTATTTCTTGTTCGAGAGAGTGAGGAAGTTTCGCTTAGCACACAGTACCTGCCGTGGGAGACTCCTGTCTGTCGCACTAAATTTATGAATGACGATACTGCTTATGAAGTTCTATAAAGTTCGGCGATTCCCTATTCCGGGCTGTCGACAAAATCTCCACGGCAGGTACTGTGTGCGAAGCGACCTAAACGGCCTTGACTAACTAACAGGGGGGCGAAATTCTCAAGTCTCCACAGAAGTGGCGGTACGTTTGTGGCTAGAGGCTGAGTCTCTGGTCGAGTCGGTTCGGGAGTGCCAACACAAAGCCTTAAGCGATGAGGGCGCTACTCATCATTTAATCGGATGGATCCGCTCAGGATGAATTGCCCCGACTTTCCTGGACGCCTTTGAGCGGCTGCTTCTGGCCGATTGTAGTCCCTCGCGACAGGCTGCTATCGGCCCATATCTGCCGGTCGCAGCCGGCAGATATTTACCCAACGAACCGTCGATGGATTTATGCCCCATTGGCCTCAAACCGCTCTTCGTCGCGACCTCAAAGCGGACTGCTTTCCTTGACCTGCCCTTTCCACTCGCGGACTTCATCCTTCGCCTTGGGTGCCTTCACCTGAGATATGAACAGCGCCGCCAGAATCGCCGGAATAGCGCTGAGGATGAAAATTTGACTGACCGGCATCTGCATACCGATAAACAGGCTGCCGAACAGTGGCCCCAGAATCGAACCAAAGCGCCCTACTCCCAAGGCCCAACCGGCCCCTGTAGCGCGGCAATGGGCCGGGTAGAAGTTGCTGCTGAACGCGTTAAGTGTCAGTTGTCCGCCTATCACACACATACCGGTGGCAAAAACCAACCCGATCATCACGACCTTATTGTCGTGAAACAGACCAATCAGGAAGGTGAACAATCCAGCTGCGGCAAGCACCACGCACAACAGTTTTGCCTTGTTGGTGACACGGTCGGCAAAGTAGGACATCGCGCCTGCGCCGATCGTCCCGGCAAACAGGAACAATGACGTGATCAAGTTTGCTTCACTGAGGTTGACGCCGTTCTGTTTGAGCAAGGTCGGCAACCAGCTCACCATGAAGTACAGCAAGATCAACGCCATAAAGAACGTTGCCCAGATCATGAGCGTGGGGCGGGCATAGCCATTGCGGAACAGCTCGACCACGGCAAAGCGACTGGGGGATTGAGACGCCTTCGACTGCGCATCCCATACCGGCACCGGCTCCCAGTCGAGTTTCATTCTGCGCGTCAACTTGCGCAACCGAACAAAAGGGGCTCCGTCTTTGAGCAACCTTGGCAACGACTCCGGCAGGAACAAGAGCAACGCCGGCAAGAGCATCAAGGGGGCGATACCGCCGGTGAGAAATACCGACTGCCAACCAAATCGGTCGATCAATGCTGCGGCCACGAAACCGCCCATTGCCCCGCCCAGGGAGAAGCCACATGCCGCCAGCGTTACCATCAATGTGCGCTGGCGAGGTGGCGAGTACTCGGACATGAGCGCCATTGCGCAGGGCATGGCACCACCCATGCCGATTCCGCAAATGAAGCGAACCCAGACCAACCCCTCGATGGAGTTGACCAGCGCCGTTGTCAACGTCAGCAGGCCATAGACCGATACGCAGCCTATGAGTACAACGCGAATGCCGATTCGATCGGCCAGGGGCGTGACCAGCAGTGATCCAAACGTCAGTCCCAGCAAGTTAGCGCTGAACACCGGGCCGAACAGTACTTTATCTACGCTCCATTCCTGAGCCAGTGCCGGCACGACGTAACCAAGCCCGAGCGCGTCGTAGCCGTCGGTGATCAACAGCAACGTCAGTAACAGTAATAGCCGCCATTGAAATCCTGAGATCGGGTGGCGATCCAGGGTCGCACGAAAATTCGAGATCTGATCCTGCATGGTTGTTTACCTGATTATTATTGTTTGGGTAAGCAATGGGTGACAGCGTGCGGGTGTGCGAATGCCACCCGCACCTTGAAGCCCTAAAGCTTCAATACCAGTCGGCCGGTCCTGGCTCTTGAACAGCAGGCCATCATTCGATCGTTTACCTGCCGTTCCGAGGGGGTCAAGACCTGATCCCGGTGATCCACTTCACCCTGAGCAACGCGCACCTCGCATGAGCCGCAGAGGCCTTCGCCACAGTCACTGGGAATATCCACGTTGAAGGCTTGAAGGGCCTGCAAAAGCGTTTGCTCGGGGGGCACCTGGATGGTCAGCCCGGAGTCTTGCAAATCGACCGTGAAGCCCTTTTCAGTGCTCGCATCAAGCGGCTTGAGCGCGGCACTGAAATGTTCGATGCGCAAGGTCAGGTCTGGCCTACAGAGCACCTGCTCTTGCAAGTGAGTCAGCAGCCGCTCTGGGCCGCAAGCGTATAGTTGGGTCCCCGCCGCAGCCGTATCCAGCAGCGAGCTGACCTGCAGGCGCCCCCCTTGTTCCGCTGAATAAAACTGCACACATTCCAGGTGGTCACGCGTGAGCCTCTCGATAAAAGCCATTGATTGCAGTGAGCGCCCGGCGTAGTGAATGCGATATCGCTTACCCAATTGTTTGAGGCGATCTGCCATGCTGATGATCGGTGTAATGCCGATACCGCCTGCTATCAGCAGGTAGTCATCCGCCGTCTCATCCAGTCGAAAGTGGTTCCTCGGGCCGCGAATTTTTAGCGCCATGCCTTCGGTGACCGTTTGATGGATAAAGGCAGAACCGCCTCTGCCGCTTCCCTCCTTGAGAACAGCAACTCTCAGTTCGTGGCCATTGTGCAAAATGCCACACAACGAATATTTACGAACATAGTCACCTGCGATCACATCGATATGGGCGCCCGGCGTCCAACCCGGCAGCTTACTCCCGCCTGGATCGGCCAACGTGATACCCAAAACGCCGTCGGCTTCCTCCTTTACTTGCGTAACGATTACATGGCGGTAAATATCGGCCCGCGCGGGTGGACCTATTTTCAGTGGAAGGTGACTGTCAACGATCCCTGGTACGGCCCGTTCCGGATTGCGCTCTGGATCCCACTCAACCCACAAGTGCTCCGGCCCGTGGAATGAAATATTCGGGATGCCTTCAAACTTCTGGTTCTCCACCAGCCGCATGTGAGGCAGACGCTTGGTGAATTCTTCAATGAAAATGCGCATTTCCATACGCGCCAGATTCTTGCCCAGACACTGGTGGCTGCCATAACCAAACGATAGATGGTCGGTGGTGTTGTCTCGGTAGATATCCAGCTCGTCGGCGTTTTCGAAGTGTCGTTCATCATGGTTGGCGGAGGCCATGACCACCATCAACCTGGCACCTTTGGGGATCTCGACATTGCCAATGCGCGTCGATTCGGTCGCCAACCGCCGCCATGCGACAATCGAGCCGGAAAAACGCAGGCACTCCTCCACCGCATTGGGAATCAATGCGGGATCGGCGCACAGTTGATCCCAGGCCGTACGGTGGGTCAGCAATAACTTCAAGGCATTGGCTGAAGCATGCGCGGTGGTTTCATGCGCAGCGACGATACCGGCCATCATCATGGAGTGCAGATAAGAGTCGGTCACGATCTCGGGGATATCCTTCTGCCGCTGAAGGGCATAGCCCATCCAGCCTTCGCCCGAATCTTCCTTGCGCATTTTTTCCAGTACCTGGCCAGCATACCGCCAGAATTGTCCAACCGCTTCGGCGACGGCCACCTGCTCTTCCGGAGAGGGCCTGCCCCATGTGTTCACGGTATGGGCGATCGAGTACTTGCGCAGGGTGTCCATGTCCTCTTCGGGGACGCCCAGAAAATGCAGCGCTACCGTCAGCGGCAATTCCCAGAGCATTTGATCCACCAGATCGGCCTTGCCGGCATTGATGAAGCGATCGATGTAATCGCGCGTTAAACGCCGCACCATTGGCTCATGGTGGGCCAACTCCTCTACCGAAAACGACCCCATCAGCGCCCGGCGTCTATCCATGTGCGCCGGTTCATCTTCATTGACCAGTGTTCTATCCATGGCGTAACCGTGACCCATCAGCACGTCCTGTGCCTCCTGGGCAAAAGGTGTGACCTTTTCCAGTGCGTTGGCGGGCGAGTAAATCCGATTGTCACGAAATATCGCTTTCACGTCCTCGTAGCGGCTGACAATCCAGTGACCCATCTTGTCACTGTAAAACACCGGCTCCTGATCCCTGAACCAGCGCAAGGCACTGGCAGGATCCAGCTGATACGGCTCGTCGAAAGGATCAAAGCTGGCCGCCGCCGCAGAGAACGGACACCCCGCACTTGCAGCGGGTTTCATCTGGCCATGATCGAACGGACATTTTCCGGCACTGACTGATTGACCGGCTTCACGGGATGCAGTCTTTTCCGGCGCACTGGGCTGAGACATGGTTGACCTCTTATTGTTTTACTTTTATCGCACAACTGTGTACTAATACAGAAAAAGAGCATATGCCGTTCTTTTGTTTGCGTCAAAGAACCTGGAGCGTCCTCCTATGGAAAAGAGCAAGAACACCCTGCAAACCCTCGATCGAGGGCTTCAGGCTTTAAGCATCATTGCTCAACAGGACAGCGGTATATCCATCGCCGAACTGGCCGCTCGCCTTGAGGTGCATCGGGCCATTGCCTATCGAATTGTGACCACGCTGGAGGATCACTTTCTGATCAGTCGCGGGGCTGAAGGTGTTATCCGTCTTGGCGCTGGAGCAACTCTCCTTGCCGCTCGCTTCGAACCCCGGTTGAGGGCTGTAGCACAGCAACCGCTGTTCGACCTGGCCAAACAGTCTCAAGCCAGTGCTTTCATTTCCGTTACTCAGGGCAATGAATGCATGGTGATCATGGTTGCCGACCCCGAAGAGTCGTTGATGCGCGTCGGGTATCGAATCGGTAGCCGCCACCCTCTTCACCAGGGCGCGGCCGGGATTGCGATTCTTTCTGGCCGCAAGGCGCATCCCGAAGACTCGGAGGCCGTCATACAGGGGCGTGAACTGGGCTATAGCCTGACTCACGGTCAATTGCAGCCCGGGGCCATTGGCGTGGCGAGCCCGATCAGTCGCCCTCACAACCAGCATTTTTTTGAAGCCTGCGTGGGTGTAGTTGCCTTGAACTCGCTGGATCTGGATATCGCCACTCAAGCTGTACCTGAAGCGGCGGCGATCATTAGTCAATTGCTCGGTGCTGCCACGGCATAAGCTGCACAGACGTAACTCGGCAAGGCCGCACCACGGTCTTTCAGAGAACGCTTCTGGCCGTAAGCAGTCCTGCGTGAAAGGCTGCTTGCGGCCAACAGAAGACGTTCGCAAAGCCGTAGAAGCGCGCTGGCTAAATCCTTACACTTGAAGCCAGCTACAACAGCGTCCCCACCCAACCGGCCCAACGAACTTGAACTGGCGGTGGCGCGTTTCAGAATGCAACGCGTGCCCGATACTCTCCGAGCAGTTGTTGAGACGAACTGTGCTTGATTGATCCTTCTTGAGGCAGTGAACATGCAAAAATTATGGATGCGCTACTCGCAATTGCTCGACAAGGATCTCAATGCCAAGATCTTCGACAATTTCAAAAATATGGTTCTGTGCGCGCTTCTGTTTGCAGCGGGTACGAACGCTTTGCACAGTGATCACAAGCTCTTTATGAGCATCACGGCCACCAACATGGCTGGGTGGGGGGTGATCACCATCTCTGGAATACTCATGCTGCTGAACGTCAGTGATGGTATTCGCCGCCTGGCCCAACTGCGCTACCACCTCGTCTTTCAGCTTTTGATAGTGCTGGTCTATATATTGATTTCCGCACGGGTGGTGGAAATGGTCTGGAGCTACCGCGCGTAACGGATGGAGCTCTCCCGGCCCCGAGATTTGAAGTGCAGCACACTGCTGTGTGGGTGGCTGATTAAATCCACGGGCCCCCTCGCAACATCAAGAGCCAGAGCAGATTCAACTCTGCCCCTCTCTGCGACCATGGTTGACCCAAAGGCTGACCCTGCCACTTCAGTCCGCCCATCCAATGATGCTTCACCCTGATTTGCAATTCCCGGCATCTCCCCCCGACCTTTATGAACAGTTTGCCCAAGATGCAGTCAAACAGGCCTTGGGCTGTGAACGCCATTAGAGCTAGTCTTGCAGACGCAGTACGCAATTGGCCAAGCATCAAAAGTTGTTTCTTGCCCCTCGAAAAACGCCTTCCAAAGGATAGATAAATTGAGAAAACTCATTTCGGTGGTTGCTGTAGCGACTACATTTGCCATGGGTACTGCATTCGCTCAAGCACCCGCGAAACCAGATGTGAACCCAATCGCAAATAGCGCTATCAATACCGCAGTTGCGCCTGGCACTGCCGCAGCAAAAATTGCAGTGGCCAACGATGCTCAAACCGGAGCACTGAACGAATGCAACAACTCCATTGGCGATCAGCCCCGGACAGCTTTGCAAAGCTGCCTTGAGGGCAAGACTCGCGAAATCACGTCACAAATGAATATCGCCTACAAAAAACTGGAAGCTCAAACAAAAGAAATCGATTCGAGTGCGACGGCCAAAGCCCTTGAATCGCTGCTCGCCTCTCAGAAGGCCTTTGAAAAATTCAAGGATGCACAGTGCCAATGGGAAAGTGATTCCATGATGGGGGGATCGGGCTCTGGAGATATTTTAAGTGCTTGCAAAGTCGATTTGATGCGCTGGAGAACGAAGCAACTTTCCGAGCCAGGGGCGTAGTCAAGCTCACAGGTCGTGAGCCACTCCATGCGGGCATGGCCGGTATCGCAGTCAAGGCTCAACTCAATCCATCTGCAGTCAGGTGACTGTCAATACTGGTCCAGGGCAAATAAACCGCATTCAATCAAGGGCAGCAGCAGCTGGTCACACTCAGTTTTGCCAAAAGCGGCAGTCGTACGGGGTATTAAAGCCGACCCTGACTGCTGCAACAGAGACAGCGCCTACTGAACGATTGGGGCCAGTGCTGCTGGAAAGACTTCACTTGCATTGCCAGGTATATTACTGACCCGAAGCACATCTTCAATTATTTCCTTGAAAATCGGCGCTGCAATAGCGCCCCCAAAGTAACCATTTGCAGTTGGCTCATCCACGACTACAGCCATAATGAATTCAGGCGCGTTGGCCGGAGCGATCCCTACGAACATGGCTCTATATTCATTACTTTTATATCCACCGCTGGATGCCTTGCGTGAGGTCCCGCTTTTACCCGCAATGACATAACCTTCGATTGCTGCGCGCTTTCCACCTGCTCCGGGTCCATCCACGGCATGTACCATCATGTCCAGAATGTTGTTGGCGACCTCCGGGCTTATGACATTGCGTGGCGGCTGCTTCTCACCCTTGATTAACGATAGCGGTATCAGATCCCCATCATTGGCAAATACGGTATAGGCTTGAACCAGTTGCGCCAAGTTGACCGACAAACTATACCCGTATGAGAGACTCGCCGTAGCGATATCTGACCATACCCTCCTGACGGGAACTGTCCCAATACTTTCCCCTGGAAAGTAAATCGCAGTATTGTTTCCGAACCCCAGATCAGTAAGCAATTGCGAAATCACTGCTCCTCCTGTCGGAATAGCAACCTTGCTCATGCCGACATTTGAAGAGCGACGGATGATTCCCGCCAAGTCCAACTGGCTGTCTCTGCCTACATCCCGAATGGTATATCCATTGATTTTTATGAAACCCGGCGCTATTGGGATAATGGCATTTTTGTCAATTATATTGGCTGTCAGAACAGCGGCCATACTGAATGGTTTTATTACCGAGCCTGGCTCATACACATCAGTAAACACACGATTTCGAATAAGCTCCGCGTTGAAACCTCTACGTGCGTTTGGATTGAAGGAAGGCATCGTAGACAGTGCCAGTATTTCTCCTGTTCTGGCGTGTATGAGAATTGCACTTGCCGACCTGGCTGCATTGTTCTTTACCCCTTTGAGCAAAGCTTTTTCAACATAATATTGAAGTGTCGAGTCAATTGTTAAATGCAGATTTTCTCCGGGGGTAACGGGCTTGTGCACCAGGATCTCACGGGTGACTCGCTTGTGTAAGTTCAAGGTGCGTTCTTCCAGGCCAGGCTTGCCAGAAAGCTTTTGGTTGTACATCAATTCGATGCCTTCGATACCCTGCTGGTCAATATTAGTGAAGCCTAATGTCTGGGCAAGCATCGACGTTTGAGGGTAAAACCTTTTGTATTCCTGGCGCTCATAAACACCTGGAATAGATAACTTCATGATCTTGTTCGCGCGCTCAGGATTAATTCTTCTGGCCATATAGGCAAAAGATTTACCTTGTTCATTCAATGTTAACGCCCTGATCCGCGAGGCATCAATATCAAGCTGTTCATCCAGGATGACTGCCTGCCGATTCGTTGGGGCAAACTGCCTGGGATTTACCCATAAGGTACTCACGGGTGTGGAAACTGCCAGGGGCTGATTAAACCTGTCAAATATAGTCCCGCGAACGGGAGCTGTTTCAATCAACCGCATTGAGCGTTTACGACCCTCATTGCTCAAGAACTCATGAGAAAAAACCATGAGGTAAGTTATTTTGGCCGCAAGCGCCATTGAGAGAAAACAAAAGATAGCGATCACGATGGTAAATCTTGGATTTGTTGCTAGGGAACTCACGCTGTACATCCTGATTTATACGCTCAAAACAAAACCACCCTAACTAAATTATTATCATCCTACTTTGTAATATTAAGAAACATCATTGCGTGAGCGATTGATCTCCAGTGTATTCGGTGGAAAATCTGGCTGTGAGATTTAGCACCACTGGATAGTTATCATTGGCGCGACTGTTGGCAAAACAAGCTCCTTGCCAGGTTTTACTAATTCTCCTGATTTTCCTGGCCCCTCCAATCGGCCAATCGCGGACTTTCAATATTCGCCAGCCGAATGTGAGTCGTTCACCTGCGCCGAAAGAACCACATCAAAAAACGATGTAATGAGTCGACTGGAGCGCCGCTCGGCCAGGCAATAAAGATAGGTTTCGGTGTAGAGCGGATCCCCCTCGATGCGGATCGTGCGAATACGGGGATCGGCGATGAACTCCGCTTCGGAGACCACCCCCAGCCCGATCCCACGCACCACAGCTTCGCGCAATGCCTCGCGGCTGCCGATTTCCATGGCGATGCGGGGCACAACTTGTGCCGCCAACAAGGCCTGTTCCAGGACCAGACGAGTAGTGGAACCGGGCTCCCGTTGCAGTAGCCGCTGGCCGTCCAGTTCCTCGAGTCGTACTGACTCGCGTTTTGCGAAAGGATGCTCATGGTGGGCAAACAGGATGATGGCGTGACGTGCGTAATGCACGGCGCAGAGTCCTGGATCTTCGTGCCATCCGGCCAATACCGCAATATCGGTCACGTAACTCTCAAGATCGGCCAGCACCTGCGCCGAGTTGCCAACCCGTATCGAAACATCGATACGCGGATGCTGCTGAAAGTAATTGTCGACCATCTCGATCACATGAAAAGGCCCCACCGCCCCTATCTTGAGCTGGCCACTGTCAAGCCGCCCGGAGTCACGCAGCAAGTTGTGCGCGTCCAGATCCAGCGCAGCCATCGCTTGCGCAATGGGCAGTAATTGCCGGCCGACATCGGACAACTCATTGCGCCGCCCGCGACGGTGAAACAGCTCCAGATTGTATTGCCGCTCCATGCTCTGGACTTGTGTGGTGAGCGTCGGCTGGCTGAGCCCAAGGGCCCGTGCGCCGGCACTGAAACTTCCGTGACGTGCCACGGCGAGGAAGGCACGCATCCTGGCGGTCGACATCCATAGACTCCATCAATACTTAGCTGCGAAAACCTATATTGAATTGATCGTATGACTGTCACGTGACATTTCTAGCCTGAGGTCACTCCAACCAATCGCCTGGAATGCCATGAATAATTTCTCCGGATTTTTGCGTGTCGCCGCTATTGCCTGCCTCTCCATAAGCGCTGTCTGCCAAGCAGGAGCGAACGAGAAATTGAGAATTGGCCTGATCCCGTCGGAAGACTCCCAGGCGATGATCGAGTCGAGCAAGCAAGTGCTCAGCAGCCTTGAAGCCAAACTGGGCATGCCCGTCGAACCCTTTGTCGCCACGGACTACAACGGCATCATCGAAGCGCTGCGTGCAGGCAAACTGGATGTGGCCTACCTTGGCCCTTTCTCCTATGTTCTGGCAACGTCGGTAGCAGACGTCGAAGCGTTCGCAGTAGCCGTCACCAAAAAAACCGGGCAAAGCGCCTACAAGAGCGTGATCCTTGCGCGCAAGGACAGCGGCATTCAGCAATTGTCCGATCTGAAAAATCACACCTTCGCGTTTGTCGACCCCAGCTCTGCTTCTGGCCATCTGTTCCCCAAAGCCGGACTGGAACAGGCCGGTTTTGATCCCGCAACATTGTTTTCGCGAGTGGTGTTCTCCGGTTCCCATGACGCAAGCATCCTCGCTGTAGCCAACGGCAAGGTAGATGCTGGCGCCGTCGCCGACCGCATTCTGACCAACGCCGTGGCCAGAGGACTGGTGAAGCAGGATGACTTCCAGGTGGTGTGGAGTTCGCGTCCGATCCCGGAGTCTCCAATGGTCTGGCGGCAAAACCTCGACCCGGCACTCAAGAAAAAAGTCGCTGCCGCCCTGGCTTCGGTGAAGGACGTGCCTTGGGGTGACCAGGGCCAATTGGATGGCTTCCAGCCCACTACCGATGCGGCTTACGACGTCGTCCGCGAAACCGCCAAGGTGCTCAATCTCGATTTGCGGAGGCTCAAATGATCAGCATCCGCCAACTGACCAAGCACTACGGCCCAAACCCGGTTCTACGCGGGATCGACCTGGAGGTGGCAGCAGGGGAATTCGTGGTGGTGCTGGGCCAGTCCGGTGCGGGTAAATCTACTTTGCTGCGGTGTATCAACCGACTGGTCCAGGCCGATTCCGGAACACTCTCAGTGGCAGGCATTGACGCACTGGCCTGCCGCGACACCAGCGTTCTGCGACGTCAGGCGGCAATGATTTTTCAGCACCACAACGTCGTACCGCGTCTGAGCGTACTGAAGAATGTACTCACCGGATGCCTGGGCGCGGTGTCAACGCTCACCTCCATCATGCAGTTGTTTCGGCGCGAGGACGTGGCGCTGGCCATGCAATGCCTGGAGCGCGTCGAGCTGGCGCACAAAGCCCGCGAACGGACCGATTCGCTCTCCGGGGGGCAGATGCAACGCGTGGGCATCGCACGTGCCCTGGCGCAACGCCCAAAAGTGATTCTGGCCGACGAGCCGGTGGCCAGTCTCGACCCGAAGACTGCGCGCCTGGTGCTGCAATATTTGCGCGACGCCACGCGGGAGCTGGGTATCACGGTGTTGTGCAACCTGCACCAGGTCGATTACGCCCGGGAGTTTGGAGACCGGATCGTAGGCCTGGCCCACGGAAAACTGGTGTATGACGGTAGCGCTTGCAGCATGACCGAAGACGACTTGCAGCGCATATACCCCGGCCAGACAACGGCCCCCGAGGGCGCCACTGCGAGAGCGGACGAACTGATAACCCCCGTCGCGCAAGTGAGGGCTCAAGCATGAAACAGCAAAGTTATCTGTGGACCGTGAGCCTGCCTCGCGGACCGCGTGGGTGGCTGTCCACTGGCGCAATCGTGCTGGCGGTCATTCTGACACTGCACTGGAGTGCCACTGGCGCGCAATTAAGCGTGGCTGAACTGGCGGCAGGGTTGCCACAAATTGGTGATTTCCTTGCACGCACCGTCCCACCCGACCTGAG
This sequence comes from Pseudomonas paraversuta, assembly GCF_904067025.1. Classification (NCBI taxonomy): domain Bacteria; kingdom Pseudomonadati; phylum Pseudomonadota; class Gammaproteobacteria; order Pseudomonadales; family Pseudomonadaceae; genus Pseudomonas; species Pseudomonas paraversuta. Next base: position 1,954,082 of record NZ_CAJFDA010000001.1, on the reverse strand, counting down.
CATTGTTCCTCGACTGTTGGCGCCTGCCGTGGAGACTCTGCAAATTGCCATTTGGGGCACATTGCTCGGCGTGTTGATGGCCATTCCGCTGTCATTTCTTGCGGCCCGCAATCTGAACAAAAACCGGTTGGTGTTCCACGCAACCCGGCAGTTTCTTAATTTCACTCGCAGCATAAATGAGCTGATTCTGGCCCTGATATTTGTCTCGGCGGTAGGCCTTGGGCCCTTCCCCGGCGTGCTGGCGCTGGCGTTGCATGGCCTGGGCATGCTTGGAAAATTCTTTGCCGAGAGTATCGAGGAGATCGACCAAGGCCCGATTGAAGCGCTCCAGGCCACCGGCGCACGACCCTTGCAGGTCATCGTTTTCGGGGTACTGCCGCAGGTCATCACGGCCTGGATTGCAGTGGTCCTTTACCGCTTCGAAGTCAATTTACGCTCGGCGACCGTACTCGGCATGGTGGGTGCGGGGGGGCTTGGTTTTGAGCTGGTGAGCAGCCTGAAACTGTTCAAGTACCAGGAGACTGCCACCTGCATCATCGTCATCACGCTGATGGTGATCGTCGCTGATGCGGTGTCGGGTCGATTGCGCAACGCGATCCAGCGTGGCGCTCACAACTGAACATCCCTGCCCCAGGCACTCACATTGAATCAAGTATCGGTTCAGCCGATTAATGCCTGCGAATTATCGATTTGAGCTGTTGGAGAAGCCCCCCGAGTATGGGGCCACTTCCAACAACAAAAATAAAGGACCCGCCATGATTGCCCGATTCCACAATCCCGTTGATACACGATTCGGCTGGGGCAGCCTGCTTGAGCTTGCCGACATCACTGAAAACCAGAAAGTCGCGCTAGTGACCTTTCCCGAAGCGCGCGGGCTGGGATTGGTTGATCGCATTCAGGATCTGCTGGGCGACCGTCTGGTGTATGTAATTGAAGATGTCCAGCCCAATCCTGACGTGGCCCGGCTACGGGACACCTATGAGCGATTCTGGCAGCAAGCCGGCGATTGCCATGCGGTCATCGCAGTAGGCGGCGGCAGTGCCATCGACACCGCCAAGGCGTTGATCGTGGGCACTGAATCGGGGCACTTTGATGAATTGCTCGCATTGCTGGCAACCGGCAAACCCTTCGTCCCGGCGCGCAGCAAAATACTGATCGCGGCGCCCACCACAGCGGGTACCGGCAGCGAGGTGACGCCCTGGGCGACGATCTGGGATTCGGCCAGCCATAAAAAATACTCGCTGCACCTTGAATGCACCTGGCCGAAAGTCGCGATTATCGACCCGCAACTGATGCTGACCGTGCCTGGCGGCGTCACCGTTTCTACCGGGCTGGATGCCTTGTCCCATGCGCTGGAGTCGGTCTGGAACATCAATGCCAATCCGGTTTCCGACACCTTCGCCATCTCCGCCATTGCGGACATTTTCGAATGCCTGCCGCAGCTGCGTCGTGATCTCACCAACAAAGAACTGCGTTCGCGCATGGCACTGGCCGCCCTCAAGGCAGGACTGGCGTTTTCCAACACCAAAACCGCCCTTGCCCACTCGATCTCTTACGAGATGACGCTGCAATACGGCCTGGCACATGGCATTGCCTGCTCCTTTACATTGCCGCTGGTGCTGGGCCTGGCCTGGGGTCGCGACGCAGCGCGCGACCGTACTCTGCAACGAATTTTCGGCAACGACCTGGACAAAGCTCAGGATCAGTTGCGCGAATTCCTGCATAGCCTGGGCGTGAAAACGGAATTTTCCGACTATGGCGTAACGGCGGAGCAAGCCGAGCAAATGATTCTGTGCGCCATGCAGGGCGCAAGGGGCAAAAACTTTATCGGCTCTCAAGCCGCCTGGCCCCTGCCAACACCCGACAAGTACTGTCAGCGGCATGACGAGCCGCGACGATTGCCTGCTGCCCTCGCAAAAGAGGGCGGCCGCTAATTGACAGTGGCCGCCCCCGGACAGCAGCAACCAAGAGCAGCAAGCGAGGTGCGTCATGCTCGACGCCTCTCCTTCTCCCCGGCGCCATTGGCTGCCACTCGTTACTGAGGGCATCGGGGCCGGAGTGTTTAAAACGCTTTCTCGAACACTGCTAAGATTCCTGAAGGGCGCATTCCGAGGATAGCGTCACCCCTGCCAACACCCGGCAGGCGTTGGTACGCGGCCAGGTAAAAGTTGAGCCCTCTGCGGGTTGCAACAAACGGCCAGTCTTTGCTTCACCTCAGCTACTGCCACACCTTTCGACCCATAAGGGGCCGGTCCTGGAGAGTGCAATGAGTCCTCGATCTCTACGTACCACCGCACTGGCTGTCACTTTTACCCTCGGCTTTTTTCCCGGAGCTGATGCCGTCGAATACACCCACGTCAATCCCGCCGCCAGTACCATAAGTTTTACCTACCACCAGATGGGCTCGAAGGTGTATGGCACGTTTGGCAAGTTTGTCGGGACCCTCGGTTTCGACACCGAACACCCCGAGGCGGCTCAGGCCAAACTGACCATCTACCTCGACAGCATCGACGCCGGCAGCGAAGACGCCAACACTGAGTTGCAAAAGCCTGCCTGGTTCGACACCACTGCTTATCCAGTGGCGACCTTTGAGTCGACGCGCATTAAAGACCTGGGCAACAACCGCTACCAGATCATTGGCAACCTTACACTCAGGGGCCTTACCAGGGAGGTAACAGTGCCGATGCTTCTGAAATCAGAGCGAAGCATCGGCATTTTCGACGCAGAGCTGGTGCTCAAACGCAGTGATTTCAACGTCGGGGCTGGCGAATGGTCTGACAGTCTGGTTTCCAACGATATAGACATACAGTTTCGGATGGTTGCGCCGGAACATTGATTCGACTGCGGCCTGAGTCCCTGGCTCGCGTTCTTCAAGTCAATATCCCTTGATTTGTGGTGGCTGGCGTCCGGTCTCCGCTGCCCTCATCACCGGCAATATCAACTGCCTGCGATGAGGGCAATCCTTCAGCCTGCTTTTTGCCAGGCGCATATATCCAGGGTTGCGCCCCGGGTGATTTTTTGTTGCGCTACCTCTTCAGGCAGCAAGAGTGACTGCCCCTGATCACAGATCAGCAGGCGCTTACCCTGATAAGCGATGTCGCTGAGAATCTGGCCCCAGTGCCGGTACTGCACGTCATGCCCCTCCCCCGGATAAGCGCGTACGGCAGCAATGTTTGAATAATGCCCGGCCCAGAAATCCTTGTGCTCCATGGGCACTACGCTATCGGCGGTGCCCGCATAAATGAACACCGGTGACTTAACTGCCGCCCCGGAAGCCACCGGTTGCTGGCAATACAGGCGCCACTCATGCAACAGAGGTTTCACGTCCTGGGTGCCTTTCATGAAGAAGGTGCGCAGACCATCATCGTAGGCCGCATCTTGCCAGCCGCGGATGTGTTTGATTGAACTGTCGGCAGGCATGGCCCACCACTGCGTGGGCACCGTATAAGCCAGGGCAGTCGTCGCCAATTGCTCATCGGACAGCTTGCAACGCTCAGCAGGCTTGCCCACCCCCGGCTGGGAATAGGCCGCCGCGTAGTGAATCGAACGCACCCGGGGCGCAAGGTCGGCTCCAATCCGGGCGACATAAGGACCACCACCGGAGATCGCCAGCAAGGAAAATTCATCAACGCCCAGATGGTCAAGCAAGGCATGGACATCGGCACTGTAACTGCCGTAATCGCCTTTCGGATCGAAGGCACTCTGGCCAAAACCGTTACGTTCCAATGTGATGAACCGCAGCTTTAATTGCTCGCGGGTAGAGCGCAGAAAATTGGTCAGTTCCAGGGCTCTTGCACTGGTGCCGTTGCCCCCGACAAACACAACCGCGATCCCGTCTTCAGGGCCCTCGTCGATATAAAACAGCTCTTTTCCCTTGTCCGACCATTGATGCACCGGAGTCGCCATCTGATCAAAATCGCTCTGTACGACAACTGGCTGCTCAGTGCTCGCGAGTGCAGCGCAGACGGTAAAAGGCAGGCAGAGCACAGTAACAAATCGCTTTTTCAACATGACATCCTCTTGTACTTATTATGAAAGCCGAGCCCGACTACAGGCGCGAACACCGCCCCGCAGGGCACGTACTTGCCGCTGCGTCGCACAACGCAGTGATCGGTACCGCCATCCTGCAAGGCACCTTTACTATACGCATCAGGTCCCGGGGGTCTTTGTCGAGAACGGGCCAGCCACCAGAAGTCAGTAACTGGAGCGATAGCAACCGCGCCGGCAAACCTTCCGGGAGCCTGTAACAGAGGGGGGGGTCTAAGATTTTTTCCGGCGTAACAGCAAAATTAAAAAACCGACCACCTGCATCGCGATCACTCCTGCCACCAGTCCCTGTACCCACGGGCCCAGGATGCTCAGCCATTGCAGCACATAGATCAAAAACACTGCCGAAACGAGGATCCAGCAAATGTTGAGCACACTGCGGATCAATTTTGGATGGCGTCGATACCATCTGGAAGGGCCTTGTGCTCTGACCCCGGAATCAATCAGGCCCAGCAATTCGAGGATGGCGCAGAGAAAGTCGATCATGTCGTCCTTTACGCAACGGGGTTGTTTGCAGGGCACGGAAGCCGTCAGGCGGATTAAATATAGCAGCCGGCCGCGCAAAGTCTTTTGCACAGCGTCGGGACGATTTTAATTGCTTGTTTTTTACAACTTCCTGTACATGAACACCAGCACCAAACCAACTCCCATAAACAACACTGTATAGATGGTTTTCCTCATTGCCCTGGCGTCTGATTCAACCACCTTGATTTGACACTCCCAGGAAGTAAAGCACTGCGGTATACAAAACTCCACACCTTCTATACGACACGCTATAACCCTGCCTTCGTAATGCCTGACCACAATAGCTTTACCAAGATTAGAACCAAACCCCTTGATGAGGCGGGTATAATCAGGCACCGCCGTTAACTTGATCAGCTTGCCACTGTTTTCTTTAACCAGAAACGAGGTCGAATACTGAGAACTGTCCGCATACGCATACAGTGTACCTTCCGTCGTGACTAATACCCTTTCTACCGGCCTTGGTTCATCCCAGTAACAGTACAGATAAAAAATGCTCAGCGAACATGCGATCACAAAGCAATAGCCCGCACCGGTAAGCAATGCACTGGATTTGAAGTTCTTCCAACAGGCGCCAATCACACCGCCCCCCCGGCCACACAGGCCTCGTAAAAAATCACTCCCGCTCACTCTGCCCCCGCCCATCATCATGTCTTGAACACGCCTTGCATAATAGATCAACCTGCCGGCAGCCCTTTATTTTTTAACGTATCTGCCATCCGTGATCACGATTCACAGAAAAAACTTGCACCGCTGCTTTATAAATAGTCTTTTTTCTGTGACATCCGTCACACTCTATAGAAATAGCCCTATGACTAATGACGATAATCAATTTCAGGTTATCGGCAATATCATCTAGTCCGCACGGACGATGCTGCCCCTCTTCAAATATTTATAGTCAAGGCCGCCATCCTGTGGCCCGACTTATTTCAATGTCTGCAGTAACTATTGACAGCCATTATTGATTTATCTTATCAATCAAAGGTTATTTATAAACATGCATAACAATTATAAGAAAGCATTACTGGTAATGGGTTTGAGTGTGATCGCGGGGGGGCTGCAGGCTGCGCCTCAAGTGCCAATATCCGCCGCACCGCCAGACCCTAAAGCCATTGAACGGTTTGAACTACGCACCGACCTGATGAAGCAATACCCCAACATATTGAATACCCTGCGTTCCAATCCGAACGCCGGTTTTGGCGGCCCTGTATCCGCGGCCATTGCCAATCATATGTACAGTAGAACCAACCAGGCCGCGATTGACGATGCGCGCTCAAAGCTGACCATAGAGCCACAGGGCAAGGGGACCTGGTTGTTACGCCTGCCCTTTGTCAATGTCGCGGTATTCGAAACAACCGAGGGCCTGGTGCTGGTCGATAGCGGTTATGCACCCGCAGGGCCGGCTCTGCTTGAGGCGCTGCGCAAGATCAGTGACAAACCGGTTAACACCATTATTATCACCCACCACCATGCCGACCATGCATTTGGTGCCTGGGCGCTGCTCGCGGCCGGAGAGAAGCCGCGCATCATTACCACTGACACTTTTCTTTCCGAACTGGCCACTGACATCAGGCTGGTCAACTTCTCCATGGTGCGCCTCAACAACCAGGACCCGCGGGATGTTCCGCGGCGCATGGAAGATACCATCCTGCCCACCGAAACCTTCCACGGCACCAAAACCCTTAGCATTGGCGGCGAAGACTTCGTATTGACCCAGGCCCGCGGAGAGTCTGCCGACCAGCTTTGGGTGAGCGTACCTTCACGCAAAGTGGTGGTCAGCGCCGACTTTTGGCAACCCTTCCTGCTCAATGCCGGCAATGGCAAGCGCCGTCAGCGCCATGTCGCCGAATGGGCACAGGCATTACGCGATATGGCCGCAACCAGACCGCAACGGGTACTGCCCATGCATGGCGCGGCAATGGTCTCTGGCGCTGAAGCTCAAGACAAGCTGCTGGCAGCTGCCCAGATGCTGGATTCGGCTGTCACCCAAGTGGCCAACGGGCTCAATGACGATAAACGTCCAGATGAAATCGTGGATGCCGTCAAGCTGCCTGAAAAACTGCAAGGGCGCACGGACATGGCGCAGACATACAACCGCTTTCAAGACGTTGCAAAAATGGTCTTGAAAGAAGATGGCGGCTGGTGGAATGGCGTGCCTTCGGATTGGTCCCCTGCCCCGCTCTCGGCCTTTGGCAGTGAAATAGTCGACCTGAGCGGCGGAATCGACAAATTGACCGCCCGAATTAGGGTATTGCAGGACGTAAATCCGGCCCTGGCCTGCAAACTGGCAGACATGGCCTACTTTGCGGCACCGGATAATAAAGACGTCCTGCAAGCATCTCTGGATGCGTACTCCAGACGCATTGTGCCAGGCGTTCCCACTCAAGAAGTGACGGTTTACCTGGAACACATGCTCACGCTCAAGCAACGTTTGAAGCATCTGAATAACCCGCCAGACCAGAGTAGCGCATCCCTCTGACCCACCTCTTTTTCAACGCACCAGTTCCTGCAGGTTAAAATGAAAACCAATAAAAAAAATATGGCATTGACCTTATCTTTACTGGCCGGACTCACCGCCTCTTGCACTGCGTTTTCCAAAGTCACACCTGAGGAAGCCGCTCAACTGGGGAAAAACCTTACCTGCCTGGGGGCAGAACGTGCAGGGAACGCTGCCGGCAGCATTCCCGCATTTACCGGCGAGTATGTAGATCAAGTACCGGGCTGGAATCACACCTTGTATTCCGGTGACCAACCCGTAGACCCGTTCAAGGATGAAGTGCCCGTTCTGGTGCTCACTTCAAGCAACTACAAGGAACACGCGGCCAATCTGACCGAGGGCCAGAAAGTCCTGTTCGAGAAATACCCTGACAGCTACAAAATGAACATTTATGCGGGCAAGCGGATCTTTGGAGTACCCGATTATGTCTGCCAGCACGCTCAGTGGAATGCCCTGAACGCCGAACTGGTGAATGACGGAATGGGTATCAAGGGCCTGGGGCAAGTGCCCTTCCCTATTCCTAAAAGCGGCCTGGAATTGCTGTGGAACCATATGCTGATCGCCGGGCCCTGGACCCAGGACATCACCCGTTCAAACGCATCGGTACTGCCTAACGGCAGTATTGGCTGGGGTAAAACCCGTCTTCGCGGCTTGTCACCTGCCAATAATCCGAACGAGCTACCGGTCTCCGAGGGCGTGCGTGCATTTTCCTGGAACTTCACCATGCAGCCACAACGGGATGCAGGTGTCAGCACGGTTTCACAGGACTACTACGACTGGAGCAAACAGGGACGTCTGGCCTGGAGTTATAACCCCGGGACTCGACGGGTTCGACAGTTGCCCGGGTTTGGCTTCGACCAGCCGATGATTGGCACCAATGGCACCATGGTCGTGGATGACGACCGCCTGTTCAACGGCTCGCCTGAACGTTACGAGTGGAAAAACCTGGGTAAAAAAGAGATCTACATCCCGGTCAACGCCTTTCGCGTCAACAGTGGTGCAGTTAAATACAGTGACTTGCTGACCCCCTCTCACCCTGATCCTGACTACCTGCGCTTTGAGCTGCGTCGAGTCTGGGTGCTGGAGGCCAACTTGAAAGAAGGCTATCGCCATTTGTACAGCAAGCGGGTCATTTACCTGGATGAGGATACCTGGGCCGGCACACTGGCGGACAACTACGATGCCCGCGGAAAAATCTGGAAGCACGCCATGATGAATTACTTCCAGCATCCGGACGCCAAGCTGGCGATTTCCGGGGTGCAGTTTTTCTATGACCTGAGTTCGAGGCAGTACACCGCTTACGGGCTGACCAACGAAGAGCGTAAAGGCCCGATCATGAACAATCTGAAGCTGACGGCCGATATGTACACCCCCGATGCATTGAGAGCGAGCGGCCGCTAAGCCTGCTCCCGGCCACAGAGCACTGCCTGCCCGTCGGTAAATGCGGGCATTGGCACTGCTCTTTGTACGCCTGCCAATCACCAGCCGTGAGCGGATTGAAGCTCACCCTTTTCTTGCACCGTCCGGTCAAGGCACTATGCATGGCGACGACTTTCAGTCAGACACCAAGCCGGGATCTTTTTCAGGGACGACGACATGACCAGGGTCTACCAGGGCAGCTGCCTTTGCGCAGCCGTCAGCTATGAACTGCTTACAGCGCCAAAGGCCGTCAGTCATTGCCATTGCAGCCAGTGTCGCAAAGGCCATGGTGCCGCATTCGCGTCTTATGCCAGCGTGCCCCGCAGCGCACTGCGGATACTCAACGGCAGCACCAGCATCACGGGCTATTGCTCGTCGGCCTCGGTGCTGCGCGAATTCTGCATGCACTGTGGTTCGACCTTGTTCTGGTCACGCTCTGAAGGCCAATTCAGCGAATGGGTCTCCATAGCGCTGGGCACTCTGGACACGCCCTTTACGCCGCCAAAGCAACAGCACCTGTATGTCGCTTCTGCCGTTCACTGGTACACACCCTTGCAAACATGCCCCCGGGAACCCATCGACGGGCAGACCTTCAACCAGCCCGAATGACCGGCCAGTGGCGTCAGCTTGCGAACTGCAAAGGTGCGAACGGGTCAGCCGGGCTGACCCATGGTGGCTACTGCCCGAGTCGCGGCAAATAGATAGCAATACGGATAACAAAGAGGGTCAGGGCGCATCCGGCAGAACTACCGGCTGCTCCCTGACCCCAGGATGCCTGCATCCACAACATACAGGTGGTTTGCTTGACGAGGGCTAAGGAGTGGCGGGGCAAATATGCTCAAGCTATTGCAAGCACCGCGAACGGATCATGATTCGCGAAGGAACAATCCCTTGGGCAAGCGTGACCGCCGCCACTTGATCCCACTCCGACAAATTAAACTTTATTCAACATCAAATAATTATGGGTGGACACCAGCCCGACTCGAAGGCGGTGTTCGGTGCCATAAATATCCATCACGTGGAGCGGCATCATCATTTTATTCGGCACCTGATGCTCGGCCCCGTTCTGTGCCCGATAATAAAATTGATGATTCTGGTCAGTGAGAAAATGCCCGATCACAACTTCACCGGCACGCGGGTGAAAGATACGCGGTGTAAAGTTTGGGAAGGCCGTGGCCAAGAGACTGTGCACCCGATAAAAATAGCCATCGGCGCCATACCAATTAGGTGGCTCCTGCATTCGTACGTGGGTTTCGCCAGGATAGGAAATATAGGTAAACGTTGTTTTTGAGCGAGTCACAGGGCCTCGAGATGCCCACATCATCTCGCCCCCTATCGCTCCATCAGCATCGCCCGGATGAGAAGTGACCGATTTGATTGGCACTTTACGGCCGTTGGGCATGCGGATATTAACGTGTTGCTCAAATGCACGAAACTCGCCAAAAGAAAACTTATTCGATGCAACCAGCGTATCCCTCAGATAACCTGAGCCGTCGGCTTTTCGATCACCAAAGTTCTCGTTCGGCAAGGACGGGAAGCTGACAGGCTCCACCTCGAACGAAGAGTTGAAGCGCCCGCGTTTATCACCCTCACCCAGGTCGTCGGTCACATCGCTGTAGTTGCTGCGAAATACCGTGCCATCACCGTTGGTAATGCGTGCCGCCAATCGGCGCGCAGCGCGGGCGCCGGTTGAAACATAAAAAGTGACGCACTGGTAGCCGCCGGGGCAGTCCGCCAGGGTTGCGTCCATCGAAGGAGAGATTAGAACCGGGCCGAAAGATTCAGATGTTTGCTCAATAGGCTCGGAGACTTTCGCGTCTGGATCATCTGCATAATCTGCATCATCTGCGCTGCTGTCACTGGTTTCAAACAGCTGCGGCTGTTCCAGCCTCAGGGATCTGATTGAATCAAGAAAGCCTCGATCCCAGATAAAGCCTCGATGGTGCCATGAACTGGTCCAGTCTCCGGAAAAGTTATCATTATAATCAATCAGGGCCGATGTGTTGTAATCAATCAGTCGAATCTGATCCAGATCACTTTTCGGGATAGTTGCAACATTACCTGCCGCATCTTTCGCCGCCAGACGCACGGTAACGCGTAACTGCTGGCGCTTATTGTTCAGCAGCGGATAACGGGCATTTTGCAGGTGCGCGTCGTTCTCGACAAACACTCGGAAGTACGAAAGCTGTTTCCAATTAGCCGCCTGTGTTGGCGAAGAGTCAATAATAGACATGGGTTCATCCTTTATAATGAATAAACTAATTTAAGTAACGGACTGAACAATAAATATCCTGACTGCACCCTACCCATCGGCACATCAAGATATCAATACAACTTGCGAGGGCAGCCACCTCTTTATGCAAGTTACGAAATAAAGTGTATAGCGGCCTGTTTACGTCGAACACAACCAGCCCGTGTAGACGGCGACATTACAAAAGCCATAGGGTCTTTATCTGTTTGTGAACACAGTGGTTAATTCGAACTTTGTTGTGGCCCGCGAAGGTACATAACTATTGGGGAGCCGGCCCGGGGTAAAAAAAGCTGCTCTTGAGCCGGGAATGGAACTGCGCTGAGCAAGTGCCTGGTTCGATGTCAGGCGGGCCACTGGTACTGGCCCGCGCTGGGTCTGGCGGATTCAAGCCAGCAGTTCGATGATCCACTGCGCTTGCCGGGCGATCTCCTGCACCTTGTGCTCTGGCACGGCCTGCTGCGCCCGTGCCAGGTTGGCCAGGTTCTGCTGCTTGTGGCGCAGGATGCGCTGCCACTTGAGCAGGAACGCCGGGCTGCGGACCTGCATCTGCAACGGGCCGAAGAACAGTTGCTCAGGGCTGTACAGCACCGGCCCGTCGTGTTCGGCAACGATGATTTCGTAATCGAACCGGTTTTCCTGGAGCAATTCCTCGCGATGGATCCGGTAGCCGTTCTCCATCAGCCATTGGCGCAATGGTTGTTCGCCGCCGTTGGGCTGCAGGATCAGCCGTTCCTGGCCGCTGAGGCGCGCCTTGCCACTGTCGAGGATGTCACGGATGGTTTCACCGCCCATGCCGCAGATACTGATGGCAGTGATTGCGTCGCCCGGGGTGATTGCCGCCAGCCCGCTGGCCAGACGCACAGTAATGCGTTGCTCCATTGCATTCTCGCGCACGGTACGTTCGGCCGCACTGAAAGGCGTCAATGCCACCTCGCCGGCCACCGCAAAGGTGATCAGGCCACGGCGCATCAACGCCACCGGCAAATAGCCATGGTCCGAGCCGATATCGGCCAGACGCGCACCCGCCGGCACATGCGCCGCGACACGCTCCAGGCGCATGGACAATGTATGTTGGTTCAACTGCAGTTCCTTATCACCACGAATGTCCGACCCCTCTGGCTGGCTCACGCCTCTATCGGGGGAGCAGCTTTGCATGCCAGCGTTGGTCGTCATGCCCCCTGCCCATTGTGACAAAAGCTGAGCGCCAAGCATAACCGGCGTACTGGCCGCGGGTGGCCAGTGCCCATGATTTTGGCGGTTTGATTAAAGCTGACGGGAGCAAGGGCTCGAGCGCCTTGCATAGGGAGCGCCTGAACCAGCCTGCAGGGCCGGTACCGCTCGAAGTCGCTAGCGCCTGGCGATAGATACGGCTTGCCCTTTCGCGCTCGTTGCGCGCTATGTAATATCAGCGCAGGCTGATACTGCCTGCCGCTCGCGTCCGCAAGGAAAGGTGAAAGTATTGTTTCTGTTCCCGAATCCTCCCGTTTCTTTTGACAGTCGAGGTTTGGCAATGCGGGCACCGTGCGCCTCGACCTCAGGAGAACAACCATGATTTCGATCGAACAAGCCAAACAGATGGCCAGGCGGCTGCGTGCCTCCCGGGAACTGCTCGCGCAAGAGCTGACTCATGCCACGGCGCTGGAAACGGTGGCGCACTTGCTGGGCTACAAGGACTGGAACACTGCGTCAGCAATACTGCCCGCCGAGAATCCCTTGCCGGTCATCAGGTTCGACAAGGCCATCCCGATCCTGCGGATGTTTGACGAAGCCAAGGCCCGGGAGTTCTATCTGGATTTTCTGGGATTCAGCGTCGAATTCGAGCACCGCTTCGAAGCGGATCTGCCGCTGTATCTGGGGATCAGCCGCAACGGTCTGCAACTGCATCTCTCCGAGCACCATGGCGATGCGAGCCCCGGGGCGACCCTATTTGTGCCGATGCACAATATCCAGTTGTTGCATGACGAACTCCAGGGCAAGCGCTACGGCTACGGACGCCCGGAGATTGTTCAGCAGGGCTGGGGGCAGGTTCTGGAAGTCCATGACCCCTTCGGCAACCGCATCCGCTTCTGTCAGGACTAAGACGTTGTTGGATTGAGCGTGGGCTTGGCGATGCGGCTGCCGGGCACATGAATTATCTGTAGGAGCGAGCTTGCCTCGCGAGCTCTTCGGGGCGTTTCGGAAAAGCTCGCGAGCAAGCTCGCTCCTACAGGGTTGTGGGCTATCGATTCGGCTGATGAGTACATGAATTATCTGTAGGAGCGAGCTTGTCTCGCGAGCTCTTCGGGGCGTATCGGAAAGCTCGCGAGACAAGCTGTTGTGGCTCAATATTTATGGACCATCATGTAGGAGTATCAACTTAAGGATTCATCATGGGATTTCGGGTCGTAACTGCCGAAGAAAAAGCCGAGGCCATTCGCTTGGTCGTGGAAATGAATTACTCCGTGCCAAAGGCGTGCGAACAAACCGGCGTGGGGCCGACGGCTTTGCGGCGGTGGGTTTCCCGATGGCACAAGGAGCATGTAGGAGCCTCGCAAACCACCCGCCCGCAGGATCAAGATCTGATTGATTCGCTTCAGGCCAGATTAGCGCTGCTGGAGGCAGAGAATGACGTCTTAAAAAAGCAGTTGCCCTCTCATCTAAAGGTGCTTTTCAGCCGAATAAAATGATCGAGGGCACCAAAGGCGCGATGTCGGTACGACACCTGTGCTGTCTTTTCGGTGTCCCTCGCAGCAGCTATTACGCGCAACGTCATCCCAAGCGACCGCGCGGAATTGAGCGTCAGCTGGAGAAGAAAATTCGCCAACTGCATAAAGAGCATCGTGGTGCTTTGGGTAGTAGGGGTTTTAGCAAAGCTCTGAAGAAACAGGGGATGAAAGTGGGGCGTCATCGAATGCGTGGCCTGATGAAAACCCTCGGGCTGGTCAGGCGGCGCGCACGTTACGCCCACTATCGGCGAATGACCAAGCCCTCCAACATCGCACCTAATATCCTGGCCCGTCGCTTTAATCCCGCGGCCCCGAACACTTTTTGGGCAGGAGATATTACTTACATCAGGGTCGGTGGGAGCTGGCTGTATTTGGCGGTTGTCATGGATCTTTTCTCGCGCAGGATTGTAGGCTGGGCGTTTTCGAGAACGGCGGATACGGAGCTTTCGCTTAAGGCGTTGCAGCTGGCTGTGGGCATACGCCGTCCTACTTCTGAGCTGGTTTTCCACTCGGACCAGGGCTGCCAGTACACCGCTGAGCGCTTCGTAAAATATTTGGCTGAAAAGAACATTGTGCAGAGTATGAGCCGACGCGGTAATTGCTGGGATAATGCCGTCGTTGAGCGCTACTTCAGATCACAGAAGCACGATTGGTCACCGGAAAACGGCTACCAGAATCATTTCGAGGCAGAGCGGGACGTGATGGATTTTATTGCCCATTACAACCACCGGCGTTGTCACTCCGCCTCGAATAACCTGCCGCCAGTTACTTTTGAGGAAATGGCGGCTTAATACTCCTACGCAATGGTCCAAAAAAACTGGACCACTACAAGCTCGCTCCTACAGGGCGTGGGGTTAGCGCTTGAGCTTGCGCTTGTTGCGGTACTGGTCGATCACCACCGCCACCACGATGATCAGGCCCTTGATGATGTCCTGGATGTAGGCATCAACCCCGACAAAGGTGAAACCACTGGCCATGACGCCAAGGATCAGTGCGCCGATCACCGTACCGGTAATGCGCCCTACTCCGCCCGCCAGGCTGGTGCCGCCAATCACTGCCGCGGCAATTGCATCCAGTTCATAGGACATGCCCATGCCCGCCTGCCCGGTGGCAGCCCGTGCCGACGCCACGACGCCGGCCAGACCCGCCAGCAGCCCGGCGATGCTATAGACGATGATCAGGTGACGCTTGACGTTGATCCCCGAGGTACGCGCCGCCTGCATGTTGCCGCCGATGGCGTAGGTGTACTTGCCATATTTGGTGTAGCGCAGGGCAATGTGGAATATCAGCGCCACCACCAGGAAGATGATGACCGGCATCGCCCCATGTCCGATGGCGGTGTAGGAGTCCGAGAGCATGCTCACCGGCTGGCCTTCGGTGTAGTAACGCGCCAGGCCACGGGCCGACACCATCATGCCCAGGGTGGCAATAAAGGGCGGAATCCCGGTAATCGCAATGATGCTGCCGTTGATCGCCCCCGCCAGCAGCCCCACGCCAAGCCCGGCCAGCACCGGGATCCACACCGGCAGGTCGGTCAGCGACGGGAATACCGCCCGGGTGAAATCAGAGGTTTGCGCCAGGCTGGCGGCAATCATCGCCGACAGCGCCAGCACCGAGCCCGATGACAGGTCGATACCGGTGGTGATGATCACCTGGGTGACACCAATGGCCAGCAAGCCAATCACCGACACTTGCAGGATCATCAGCACCAGACGCTGGGAGTTCATCAGGAAACTCTGGTCACGCACGATCCAGCCAAATACTTCAAACACCAGACCAATGCCGATCAGCACCAGAAAGATGCTCAGCTCGGTGGGGAACCGACGACGGCTTTTGGTTTTAGGCGGGGCCACGGCAGGCTTGTTTTCAGTTATTGCGTTCATGGACGTTTTCTCTCTTGTTCTGCTGCGCCACTGACCCTGTCGGGCCGCTGCACTGAAGTCATTAATGAATCGCGGTAATACCGGAGGCCAATTGCATGATTCGCTCCTGGGTCGCCTCGCTGCGGTCCAGGGTGCCCATCAGTTCACCTTCGTGCATGACCATGACCCGGTCGCTCATACCCAGCACTTCAGGCAGTTCCGATGAAATCATGATCACCGCCATGCCTTCGCTGGCGAGAAAGGAGATCAGCCGGTAAATCTCGACCTTGGCCCCGACGTCGATACCCCGGGTCGGCTCATCCAGAATCAATACCCGGGGGTTGGTCATCAGCCAGCGGGCCAGCAAGGCCTTTTGCTGATTGCCGCCGGACAGGGTGTCAATGCATTGCTCAAGGGAGGGGGTTTTGACCCGCAACTTTTTGCACATGTCTTCGCACAGGGCGCGCAGGGCTTTTTGCTGGATAAAACCATTGCCGGCGTAATGCGGCAGAATCGCCATTTCCATGTTTTCCAGCACCGACAGGCAGGGGAAAAGCCCGGTCAGCTTGCGGTCTTCGGTCAACAGGGCGAAGCCCTTCTCGATGGCCATGTTGGGACTGGTTATACGCACGGGCAGCCCGTCCAGCTGGATTTCTCCACCACTGCTCGGGGTGATGCCGAAAATGGTTTCGGCGATGTTGGTTCGTCCCGAGCCCATCAAACCGGCAATGCCCATGATCTCGCCTGCGTGCAGGTCAAACGAAACCCCCTTGAACACGCCGTCCAGACTCAGGTCGCGGACCGACAACAGCAGTTCGCCCAGCGGGTTTTCCCGCACCGGAAACAGCTGGTTCAATTCGCGCCCCACCATCATCGAAATCAAGCTGTCGCCGTCCATGCTGTCGGCCCGCTGCAGGCCGATATAGGCACCATCGCGAAACACTGCCACTTCGTCGGCGATGCTGAACACTTCGTTCATTTTATGGGTGATGTAGATGATGCCTTTGCCCTGGGACTTGAGGTCGGCAATGATCGAAAACAGGTGGGCGACTTCCTTGTCGGTAATGGCCGAGGTCGGTTCATCCATGATCAGGATGTCCGAGTTGTACGACACGGCCTTGGCAATTTCCACCATCTGCCGCTCGGCGATGCTGAGGTTGCCTACCAGTTCCTGGGGGTCGAGGTTGATGCGCAGACGCTCCAGCAGTTGCGCAGTGCAACGGAACATCTCGCGATGGTCGATCATGTGCAGCGCGTTGAGCTGCTCGCGGCCGATCCAGATATTTTCCGCAATGTTCATGTGCGGCATCAGGTTCAGTTCCTGATGGATCATGGCTATCCCTGCCTGCAAAGCCGCCAGGGGACCGGCGAAGGTCACGGGTTTGCCCCGCAGTCGCAACTCGCCGGAGTCGGGTTGATAGATACCGGCGATGATTTTCATCAGGGTCGACTTGCCGGCGCCGTTCTCCCCCATCAGGGCCAGAACCGAACCCGGACGTACCCGCAGTTGCACGTCATCAAGCGCCACTACGCCGGGAAAACCCTTGCTGACGTTGACCACCTCCAGCAGATAAGGAACCTCTTGAGGGAGAGCCGCAGGTGCGGGCGCCATGGTCGAGGTGCTTGAAACAGTCGCTGACGCGAGCATAGCCAGTACTCCTCAGATGCCTCGGTGAATGTCCGAGACAGCGGGCAAGGCTTGAGCCCTGCCGCATATTGTTGTTATTGGATTGAGATGACGACTACTTGAAATCCTTGGCATTGTCTTTGGTGATCAGCTGGAAAGGCACCCAGACCGCCTGCTCTACCGGTTCTTTCTTGATCATTTTCAGGGCGGTATCGACCGAGCCGTAGGCCTGGCCCTTGGCGTCCTGGAACACCGTGAGCGCCAGCTCGCCCTTCTCCACCGCACGCACACCGTCGGGGGTGCCGTCGACACCGGCAATCAGCACAGTGCCGGGCTCGATGCCGGCCTGCTTCAAGGCCATTGCCGCACCGATGGCCATCTCGTCGTTGTTGGAGACCACCGCATCAAACTTGCGGCCCTGGGTCAGCCAGTCGTTGGTCAGGGTCATGCCTTTGTCTCGCAGCCAGATCCCGGTCTGCTCCTGGTCAACCTTGATATCGGGGTACTTGGTCAGTTCCTCTTTCACGCCTTTGGTGCGGTTGGTGGTGGCGTTGTTGGCCAGATCGCCCAACAGGATGACGATATCGCCCTTGCCGCCCATTTTTTTCGCCAGGTATTCCATCTGCATCTGACCGGCTTCTATATCTTTGGAGGCCACGGTGGCAACGCCTGGCGGCAGTTTTTCATCATCCGGGCGGCGATTGACGTAGACCAGCGGAATCCCGGCCTTGACCGCTGCTTCGGTGATTTTGCGGGTCGCGGCGGTGTCCACCGGGTTAACCACAATGGCGTCGACTTTCTGGCTGATAAAATTTTCGACCTGACTCAGCTGCTTGACCACGTCAGCGCGGGCATCTTCAAACTGCAACTGCACGCCTTCGGGGTTGCTCTTGGCTCTTTCGTTCATCGACTCACGCAAGTAAGTCAGATACGTGTCATCGAACTGGGACATGCTCACACCGATTTTTACGTCGGCCATGGCTGCGCCGCTGGCCAGCATCATCGACAGTGCAAGGGAAGCAAAACGTAGGCGGTGTTTCATTAGGGCAGTCTCCACATTCTTGTTGGTTTTATAGATGCGGTACGTACTTGAATGACAGCTGAGGCCAGGTCTCGCTGACCTGGAATTGACTCTATTGGAAAATAATTTCTATATCAACCGTATTTAGAATTTATTAAAAAAATAATTCTATTTTAGCTTGCCTGATCGAGCCGGATGACTTGCCTGCGCTCGGCACTCAGGCGCGCCGCGTCCAGCACCCGCAGGGCTTGCAACGCATCCTGCGGGCCCACCGGCACTGCCCCCTGGTGTTTTACCGCGTCGATCATCTGCAGATAAAACTGCTGCCAGCGGCCATGTTCGGTGGGTACCCGCTCACGCTCGGCCCCCTGCTCGAACCAGCCCCAGCGCCGATGCTCTTCGGCGCCCCAACGCTCACCTTCGGTTTTGGGCGACAACCCGGCGAGCACTGCCGCCTCTTGTCCGTCAAAGCCTTCAACGCTGTAGCTGCCCAGGCTGCCGGTCACCCGAAACCTGGGGCGTGGACTGCTTTGCAGGCAACTGCCACCGATGTGGGAAACCACGCCATTGGCATGGGTCAGGGCGATGAAGAAAGTGTGATCGATGCCGGGGTGCCCGGGGCTATCGGCCAGTTCGGCGTAAACCGTCTGCACCGGGCCGAACAGCTGCAGCGCCTGGTCAACCAGATGGCTGCCCAGATCCCGCAGCCAGCCACCGCCGCTGGCATCCCCCACCGAATCGGGAGCAAAGCGCTCGACGAATGATTCAAAGCGGGTGACCTGGCCCAGGGCAGCGGCATCCAGCAATTTGCGGATGGTCAGAAAATCCGAGTCCCAGCGCCGGTTTTGATACACGCTCAACAGCACGTTCTGACGTTGAGCTGCGGCCACTAATTGTTCGGCCTGATGGGTATCGGCGGCGAAAGGCTTGTCACTGACCACCGGCACACCCAGCTCGATGGCCTGCATGACCAGCTCCGGGCGGCCTTGCAGCGGGGTAGAAATCACCAGTAGATCAACCCCGGCTTCGACCATCTGGCCCAGGCTGTCCCAGGCCTTGACCCCGGGGTATTCGCTGGCCAACAAGCGGCGCCGCTCAGGCGAGCGGGTAACAACCCCGGCGAACGTGATGCCGGGCAAACTGGCAATCAGCGGAGCATGAAAAAAACGGCCACCGTGGCCAAAACCGACAAGTCCAATACGCATAAAGCCTCCATGTACCCGGGCGAACCTGTCTCCTGCAGGAGCGAGCTCGCCTCGCGAGCTTTTGATCTTGAAGAGCTCGCGAGGCAAGCTCGCTCCTACAGGTTTTTCTGGTATTTGGTTTATTGGGCGTGCGGGCCGTAAAACCCCGGACGCTCCGGCAACTGCACTTTGACGATTGCCCCGCTCTGCTGCGCTTCGATGCAGGCATCCGCTGCCACCGCAGCAGCAAAACCGTCCCATGCCGAGGGGCCGCCTACCCGGCCTGCACGCACGGCGTCGATGAACGCTTGCAACTCAACGTCGTAGGCGCCGATGAAACGGTCTTTCCAGTCCATCAAAATGGCGTTGGACAGCTTGGCGCCGCTGCGCAGTTGCACTTGCGACGGCTCCGGAAGTTTGGCAATCCCGGTCTCGCCCACCACTTCGCACTGAATGTCATAGCCGTACTGGCAGTTAACAAACACCTCAACATCAATCCGCGTGCCCTTGGCCGTTTCCAGCAGCACGATTTGCGGGTCTTTGAGATGGGCCAGGGCTTTGCTGGTCTTGCGCGGGAACACCACTTGCACCGAAACGTAGTCGTCATCCAGCAACCAGCGCAGCACGTCCAGTTCATGGATCAGGGTGTCGGTGATCGCCATGTCTGTCTTGTAGTTCTCGCCCACCGTCGGGTTGCGGTGCGCGCAGTGCAGCATCAACGGCTCGCCGATCTGGCCGCTGTCGATCACGGCTTTGAGTGCGCGGTAGCCCTCGTCATACGGACGCATGAAGCCGACCTGGACCAGACGCTTGCCATGGGCAACTTCTGCATCAACGATGGCCCGGCAGCCGGCGGCCGTCACTGCCAACGGCTTCTCGCAGAACACCGGCTTGCCGGCCTTGATCGCGGCCAGCACAAACTCTTCATGGCTTGGCCCCCAGGATGTCACCAGCACCGCATCGACTTCCGGTGCATTGATCAGGGCATGCCCGTCTGGGTACACCTCGGCGCTCAGCCCCAGATCAGCCACCACCTGGGCGGCTTGCAGCAGATTGATATCGGTGACGGCCACCACCTGGCTGTTGAGCAAGGTCTGGCTGCACCGACGGATATGGTCACGACCGATGGCGCCGGTACCGATCACGCCAAGCTTCAGGGAATTAGTGTTCAACGACATATGCCTGCTCCTGTTGGATTTTTTGTCAGAGGTTTGCGATCAGTACTGCCGGGCTTTGGAAAGTGCGAGGTTGAGCTTTTGTGCCGCCGCATCGGTCCGCGGGCTGGTGGACACCTGGGCCACACCCACCCGCCACCAGGTCAGGTAGCTGTGGATCATGGTTTTGGGCAGCACCTTGATGTCGATCAGGGTCGAGACCGTTTGCAAACGTGCATCGGCCAGTGCCATATGCAACTGTTCAAGGGTGCTGACCTTGTAGGTTTTACAACCGTAGGCCGCCGCGCTCATGGCGAAGTCCACCGGCACAAAACCACCGTCGAGCTTGCCGGTTTGCGCATTGCGATAACGGAATTCGGTGCCGAAGCTGTCCATCCCGTTGCCCATCTGCAAGTTGTTGATGCAGCCGAAGGTCATGTTGTCGAACAGCACCACGTTGATCTTGCGCCGCTCCTGAATCGAGGTCGGCAGCTCGGAGTGCAGCATCATGTAGGAACCGTCGCCCACCAGCGCGTAGACCTCACGCCCGGGTTCTGCGAGCTTGACCCCCAGCGCCGCGTTGACTTCGTAGCCCATGCACGAGTAGCCGTATTCCAGGTGATAGGTGTTGACCCCCTTGCTGCGCCAGGCCCGCTGCAAGTCACCGGGCAGGCTGCCTGCCGCGGCCACGATCACCGCGTCGTCGGCCAGGCTGTGGTTGAGCACGCCCAGCACCTGGCTTTGGGTCAGGCATGAGCCGGTCAGCTCGATAAACTCGCGCAGCACCGCCGGGTCAAGGTGGTCAGTGATCTCGGGGGCGAAGTCCGGCTGCTGATAGTCGACCTGATAAACCCGGTCGACTTCCGCGTCCAGTTGCGCCCTGGCCAATTCGGGGGCATCACCCCAGTCTGAGCGATAGCCCTGTTGCCCGAGGATCTCGCCCAGGGCTTGCAGCGCGGCCCGGGCATCGGCCAGCACTTGCACGCCATCGAGTTTCAGGGCATCGCAAGGGCTGATGTTGAGGTTGAGAAACTCCACCTCAGGGTGCTGAAACAAGGATTTCGACGAGGTGGTGAAGTCGGTATAGCGGGTGCCGATGCCGATGATCAGATCGGCTTGTGCGGCCAGCAAGTTGGCGGCCAGGCAACCGGTCTCGCCGATCCCGCCGACGTTCAGCGGGTGCGCCGAGACAATCGCGCTTTTGCCGGCCTGGGTTTCGGCGAACGGAATATCAAAGCGCTCGGCAAAGGCCTGCAGGGCTGCGTTGGCTGCGGAGTACTTGACCCCGCCCCCGCAGATGATCAGCGGCTTGCGTTTACGCGCAACGATGGCCTGGGCGTCGGCCAGCATCGCCGGGGTCGGCAAGCGACGGTCGATGCGGTGCACGCGTTTTTGCAGGAAGTAATCCGGGTAATCGTAGGCTTCGGCCTGAACGTCCTGTGGCAGGGCCAGGGTGACGGCGCCGGTTTCAGCCGGGTCGGTGAGCACGCGCATGGCCTGGATGGCCGCGCTCATCAACTGCTCGGGACGGTTGATGCGATCCCAGTATTTACTCACGGCCTTGAATGCATCGTTGGTGCTGATGCTCAGGTCGTGGAATTGCTCGATCTGCTGCAGTACCGGGTCAGGCTGACGGCTGGCATAGACATCGCCCGGCAGCAGCAACAACGGGATCCGGTTGGCGGTGGCAGTGGCCGCGGCGGTGAGCATATTGGCAGCCCCGGGGCCGACCGACGAGGTGCAGGCGTAAATCTTGCGTCGCAGATTCTGCTTGGCGAAGCCGATGGCGGCATGGGCCATGCCCTGCTCGTTGCGGCCTTGATGCACCACCAGATCGCCGCTGTCCTGCTCCAGCGCCTGGCCCAGCCCCAACACGTTGCCGTGACCAAAAATGGTGAAAATCCCGGCGATAAACTTGCTCTCGACCCCATCAACTTCTACGTATTGGTTATCGAGAAATTTCACCAGGGCCTGGGCCATGGTCAGTCGTGTCGTACTCATGTTTTCACCCTGAAAAAATACCTGTCCCGACTACTTGCTGCCCGCTGCAGGAGCAAGCTCGCTCCTGCAGGTCAGGTGGGGGGTTGTGGGGTTGGCTATTTGGCCGTCGGCATGCTGAATTCCGGACCCTTGGCGATGCTGTCCGGCCAGCGCTGCATCACGCTTTTGTAACGGCTGTAGAAGCGGATACCTTCTTCGCCGTAGGCGTGGTGATCACCAAACAACGAACGCTTCCAGCCCCCAAATGAATGCCAGGCCATCGGCACCGGAATCGGCACATTGATGCCCACCATGCCGACCTTGATCGTGCGGGCAAAGGCCCGGGCCACGCCGCCGTCGCTGGTGAAGCAGGACACGCCGTTGCCGAATTCATGGGCATTGATCAACGCCACGGCACTGGCAAAGTCAGGCACCCGGACAATCCCCAGCACCGGGCCGAAAATCTCTTGCTGGTAGATACTCATCTCAGGGGTGACCTGGTCGAACAGGGTGGCGCCAACAAAGAACCCCTGCTCTGCGCCCGGCACTTTCAGGTCGCGACCGTCGACAATCAACTGTGCGCCCTGGGCCACGCCCTGATCGATGAAACCAATGACCTTGGCCTTGTGCTCTGCGGTCACCAGAGGCCCCATTTCGCTGTCCGGCTGCAAGCCATTGCCGACCTTGAGCCGGTCGATGCGCGGCAGCAGTTTTTCGATCAATTTGTCGGCCACATCACCCACGGTCACGGCAATCGAGATCGCCATGCAACGCTCGCCTGCCGAGCCGTAAGCCGCACCGATCAGTGCATCCGCCGCCTGATCCAGATCGGCATCGGGCATCACGATCATGTGGTTCTTTGCCCCGCCCAATGCCTGGACCCGTTTGCCCCGCGCGGTGCCCTGCTGATAGATGTACTCGGCAATCGGCGTGGAGCCGACAAACGACATGGCTTCGATGTGCGGATGCTGCAACAGCGCATCGACCGCGCTCTTGTCGCCTTGCACCACGTTGAATACACCATCCGGCAGGCCGGCCTCAGTCAGCAGGCGCGCCATCAGCAGGCTGGCTGACGGATCACGCTCCGAAGGCTTGAGGATGAAGCAGTTGCCCGTGACCAGCGCCAGCGGAATCATCCACAGCGGCACCATGACCGGGAAGTTGAACGGGGTGACCCCGGCGCACACGCCCAGGGGCTGGCGCAGGTTCCAGTTATCGATACCGCCACCGATGTTGTCGCTGAAATCGGTTTTCAGCAGAGCCGGCGCACCGCAGGCATATTCAACAATTTCAATGCCGCGGGTCACTTCGCCCTTGGCATCGGAAAACACCTTGCCGTGTTCGCGGCAGATGATTTCAGCCAGTTCATCGTGGTGTTCGTCGAGCAGTTGCTTGAACTTGAACATCACCCGCGACCGGCGCAAGGACGACTGTTCGGACCAGGCCGGAAATGCCTTGAGTGCCGAAGCCACGGCCTCGTCTACGGTGTGCTGGCTGGCCAGTGCCACCCGTGCCTGCACGGCGCCGGTGGCTGGATTGAATACGTCGCTGAAACGCTCGCCGCCTGTGTCCTGGAGCTGGCCGTTGAGGTAGTGACCGATAACCGGGGTAGTGCTCATTATTGTTCTCCGAAAACGTTAAAGATCCATCAGCCAGCTGTGCTGCGGGTCGTTGTGAAATTGCCAGACGCGTTTGGGGCCGGCCATGACGTTGAGGTAATAGGATTCATAGCCATAGGGCACGCTGACCGGGTGGTAGCCCTTGGGCACCACCACCAGGTCGCTGTTCTCCACTGCCATGGCCTGATCGAGGCTGCGGTCATCGGTGTAGACCCGCTGGAACACGAAGCCCTGGGGCGGGTTGATCCGGTGGTAATAGGTTTCTTCGAGAAAGCTCTGGCGCGGCAGATCGTCGGTGTCGTGTTTGTGCGGTGGATAGCTGGACGAGTGCCCGGACGGGGTGCGCACCTCCACCACCAGCAGCGAATGCGCAGGCTCGGTGTCGGGCAGAATGTCGCAGACATAGCGGGTATTGGCGCCTTTGCCGCGCACGCTGCGCTTCATGGCCTCGGGTTTGATCAGGCGTGCACCCAGCCCGGCGGTGGCCGAACCCGGTGCGGCACAGACAGCGATTTGCACCTCGCCCAAGGCCAGTACCCGGGCCTGACTGCCTGGCGGCAGGTAGGCAGCGAACGGCGATTTGTCCTCGAATACCGAGTCGCGATCGCCAATATCGGCCCAGCTGAAAGCGCCCTTGCCCGGCTCTTCGCCACTGATGGTGACCCGCCCGCTGAGCAGCACCAGGCACAGCTCCTGATCGCCGGCGCTGACCGGCAGATGTTCGCCGGCGGCCAGGCGATAAGCGCTAAAACCCACGTACTCCAGCGCCCCCTGTGGCAGTTCGACCATGGTTTTACCCGTGGCCTGACTCTTGATCAGCAAGCTCATTTTCCGGTCCTCGCATCCAGCAGGCCGCGCAGGGTTTGATAACCCTTTTGCGCATAGGCAAAACTCGGCGCCACGGCCGGGTCCTGTTCGGCTTCAACCACCAGCCAGCCGTGGTAATCGGCAGCCAGCAACACATCGAGCAATGCCGCGAAATCAATGTCGCCATCGCCGGGCACGGTGAAGGTGCCGTTGATGATGCAGTCCGGGAAGCTCCACAGGTTGTTGCGTGCCAGTTGCACCACGGCCTTGCGCACATCCTTGAAGTGCACGTGGCAGACGCGGTCAATATGTTTGCGCAACACCTCGAGCGGCTCGCCACCGCCCATGTAGCAATGGCCGGCGTCGAACAGCAGACCCACTTCGGGGCCGGTCAGGCTCATCAGGGTGTCGATGTCCGACGGCGACTCTACATAGGCGCCCATGTGATGGTGATAAGCCAGGCGCACGCCCTGGGACAGGGTGAACTGTGCCAGTTCATTGAGCTTGTCGGCATAGGCTTGCCACGCCTGTTCGGTGTGAAAGCGCGGGCGCTCGACCAATGGAATGCGCTGGCCCTGGATCGAGTCGGCGACTTCGCCATAGACCAGCACCCTGGCTCCGTTTTCGGCCAGCAACTGCACGTGACTGGCGATTGCGTCGATCTCCTCGGCCGCCGAGCGCCGGGCCAGGCGGCTGGAATACCAGCCCGAGACCAGTGCCAGATCGTAGGGACGCAGCACATCGCCGACGCCCTTGGCGTCCTTGGGGAATTTGCCGTTGAGTTCGAAACCCTCGTAACCGATTTGCTTGCCTTCACTGAGCGCCGTGCTCAATGGCGTCTCGCCGCCCAATGACGGCAAGTCATCGTTACTCCAGGAAATCGGGTTGATGCCAATACGAATAGCGGGCATGGCTGCACCTATTATTGTTTTCTGAATTAAACAGCACCCTGCGGCTGTACTTGAACCTGTGCCTGAAGCTGAAGCTGGACCTCTGAACCTCTGAACCTCTGGACCTGGACCTCTGAACCTCTGAACCTCTGAACCTCTGAACCTGAACCTGAACCTGTAGGAGCGAGCTTGCTCGCGAGCTTTTGATCTTGAAGAGCTCGCGAGCAAGCTCGCTCCTACAGATGTAGATGTAGATGTATGCGCAGATGCAGATATATGCGCAGATGCAGATACAGGTACAGGTGCCGATGTAGATACAGGTGCCGATACAAGGACAGATACAGGAACCGGGTTAGCGGCGGGCCGCTTGCCAGGATTCGATAAGCTGCACAAACGTGCCCTGCACCTGTTCAATCAATGTTTGATCATTGATCTCCCCCGCCAACCAGGCACGGCTTGGCTCCTGGAAGATCGTGCGGCCCACGGCAAAACCGCGGCAGGTGCTGCTGTGACGTGCCTGGCGGAAACCTTCTGCCAGTGCTTGTGCCGGGGCATTCAGGCCCAGCAGCACCACGCCCCGGCAATAGGGGTCGCGCTCCTGAATCAGCGCATCAAGCTGCTCCCAGACCTCTGGCGTCTGGGCCTCGATTTTCCACCAGGCCGGGTAAATCCCCAGGTTGTACAAGCGCTTCAACGCGCGGTACAGCACATCGGGATGAGTCGAAGGGTGATCCTTGGGCGGGATGATCTCCAGCAACAGTTCATGGCCGCTGACCAGGGATGCCTCATACAGCCCCTTGATCTGCGCTTCCTGCTCCAGGCGCAGCAGCGGCTCGTCGTCGGGGTGAAACTGCACCAGACACTTGATGATGTGTTCCTGGGGCCAGCCAATCAGGTTGCTGCCAATCGAGCGACCATGCTCAAAGGCCAGTGGCCGTGAACCCTGGACCTCTACCGGGCGGGCAATCCACCAGCCGCGACCGGTGGCGGCATTCAGTGAGTCCTGGGCAAAACGCTGGTCGGCCAGCAACCCGACATCGGCGTCGATGCCCTGACGCCGCAGGTCAGTTTCAACCCGCTCGACCGCGCGAATAAACAGCTGTTTGAGCGCGCAGATACTGTTGTGATCGCGGCCATACTGCTGGGCCACTTCAACCAGCTGCCAGCGGTGATCGAAGGCGAACACAAACAGTTGTTTCCACTGCTTGCGCGGCACACTGACCCGGTGCAAGCGCTGTAATGCCACGTCCTGATCCGGGCGGGTGATCGGCACCGGGCTACTGAACAGGTAGTCGAGTTCGGCAGGCGTCGGCATCGCCGGAGCACAGGCATGGCGCGACACCACCAGGCCGCCGCAGGCATTGGCCAGCTGGCTGCAGCGCTCATCGCTGGCATCCTTGAGCCAGCCGCTGAGGAAACCGGACATAAAGGCATCCCCGGCCCCCAGCACATTCAGTACCTCAACCCGCACGCCGGGATAAATGGCACCGTCTTCAAGCCGGGCCGGGATCTGGCCCTGGATCACCGTACAGCCCTGGGAACCGAGCTTGACCACCAGCGTTGCTGCGGTCAGCGCCCGTACCGCACGCAATGCCGCCAGCAGGTCGGTGCCGCCGCCGGCAATCAGAAATTCTTCTTCAGTGCCCACGATCAGGTCGAAGCGCGGCAGGATCGATTGCACGTGGGCGGTGACTTTGCTGTCTTCGACAAAGCGTGTTTCGCCATCGGCCTTGCCCGCCAGGCCCCAAAGCACCGGCCGGTAATCGATATCCAGAATACGTTTGACGTTGTGCTGTTCGGCGTATTCCAGCGCCTGGACGCTGGCCTGATACACGCCTTCGGTGGAGAAATGGGTACCGGTAATCAGCAGGGCCTTGCTCGAGGCTATGAAGGCCGGGTCGATGTCTTCTGCGCGCAACGCCATGTCGGCGCAATTTTCGCGGTAGAACACCAGCGGGAAGGTTTCGCGGTCTTTAAGGCCCAGCAGCACCAGGGCGGTCAGACGCTGCGGATCAACAGTGATGGCGCTGACGTCACAGCCTTCACGAGCCAGTGACTCGGTGAGAAAGCGCCCCATATGGTCATCCCCCACCCGGCTCAGCATGGCCGAGCGCAAGCCCAGGCGCGCAGTACCAAAGGCAATGTTGGCCGATGAGCCACCCAGGTATTTGGCAAAGCTGCTGACATCCTCCAGCCGCGCGCCGACTTGCTGCGAGTAGAGGTCGACGCCCAGGCGTCCAAGGCAGATCAAATCCAAATCACGCCCTGTGGCAAAACGAGTCTGTCCCATGCTGGCTCCTGTTATTTTTATCAGCCTGCACTCATCACCCCGAAGGTTGAGCGCTCTTTGTGAGATGAAGACTAAAACGTCCGGACACAATAAACAATATTTATTCCATAATTTTTTAATGTAGAATTTTTGTTCCATATTGATCCAAAGGGATCAATTTTCGACCCTGTAACGATTCAGCCACAGGGTCTTTGAACGGCCGGTCAGGATTTATTGCGCACCTACCCTGTAGACTTTGCAGGCTAAACTGCCCCATGACCTGAAGAGCCATCCATAAGGACTCCCTATGCCCTCCCCTGATCAGCCGGCACCGATCGAGCAAACGCCAGAGAGCGAACAGGCCGGCCCACCGATCAATGCCGAACGCCTGTTGCAGCTCATTACCGAGGAATACGAGAGCCTGCCGCGTCAGCTCAAACGTATTGCCAGCTATATGAGCCAGCAAAGCGACCGGATCATGGTTGACCGGATCAGTGATATTGCCCGCGAGTGCGAAGTCCACCCTTCGGCCATCGTGCGCTTCTCGCAACGCTTCGGTTTCAGTGGTTTCAGTGAAATGCAGGCGCTGTTTCGCGAGGCCTACACCCACAAGGCCACGCCGGCGCAGAATTACCAGCAACGTATTCGCAGCATGATTGCCAACAAGTCGCAAAAAGCCAGCGGCGGCGATCTGGCCCGTGAGTGCATCAACGCGACCCTCTCGGGTATCGAACGTCTGGGGCTGGAACTGGATGACCAGTCCTTCGACAAGGCCGTGGACCTGGTGGTCAACGCTGACAATATCTATGTGGTGGGGGTGCGCCGCTCTTTCGCCGTGGCCGACTACCTGGTGTACAACCTGCAGCACACCAACAAGCGCATTCATCTGGTGTCCGGGCTGGGGGGCAGTTATCGCGAGCAAATGCGCAGCGTGCGGGCCAACGACCTGGTGATTGCCATCAGCTTTACCCCCTATGGCAAGGAAACCCAGCATTGCCTGCGCATTGCCCAGCTGCATCAGGCCAAAACCCTGATCATCACCGACAGCAACCTGTCACCGCTGGCCAAACGCGCCAACAGCGTGCTGCTGGTCAATGAGGGCAGTTCGTTCGCGTTTCGCTCGTTGAGCGCAACCCTGTGCCTGTGCCAGGCCCTGTTTATTGCCGTGGCCTACCGGCTGGAACTCAAAGTGGATGAAATCCACGAGCAAGTGGGCTTTGACGACTAGGACAAACAGCTCCAAACATCAAAATTAATGCAGTTAATCAGCATTATTATGAATTTGCGGACTGTTACCAGCTGTTGCACACTGCTCCCGTTCCTCCCCCAAATGAAGGGACATTTTCAAGGGCTTGCCGGGAAACCCGCACAGCCCTTTTTTTATCCTTTCAATCGCCAACCCCCGGATTTTTCTCACCATGCATACCCGCTGGATCAGCCGCCTATTGCCTGCGGCCACCAATACCCGTCCCACCGAATGGAGCCGCGCCGCCATTGGCGTATCCCTTGGCACGCTCTTGAGTGTCTGGGTCTGCAGCCTGTTTTTCGGCCTGCCGGTGGCCATGCATTTGATTGGCCCGCTGGGGGCCAGTGCGGTTCTGCTGTTTGCCGTGTCTTCAGGGGCGCTGGCGCAACCCTGGTCGATTATGGGCGGCTACCTCTGTGCAACCCTGGTGTCATTGGCGGTGGCGCACTTCTTTGGGCGCAATCTGGACAGCGCCTGCCTGGCGGTAGGCCTGGCGCTGATTGTCATGTGCCTGTTGCGCTGCCTGCACCCGCCCGCCGGGGCGCTGGCCTTGCTGGTGGTCCTGGCAGATCCGGACAGCGCCAGCCTGGGCTGGGGCCTGCTGGCGCCGGTAATGCTCGCGGCGGCGTGCATGCTGGTGGCAGCACTGGCCTATAACAATCTGACCCGGGTGCGCTACCCGAAAAAACCCCCGGAGCCGAACCCGGTCGCCCCCCAGTTCGCGGGCGACCCGGGCATTACCGCCCAGGACCTGCAACAAGCCCTGGAGCAAATGGATGCGTTCATTGACGTGACCCCCGAAGACCTTGAACAGCTGATCCGCGCCAGCGAGCACTATGCACGCCGGCGCAGTATCGGTGAGGTGCTCGCCCAGGCCCGTTAACCGCCAGAAGCAAGCGCCCCGGCCGTTGCACTGATGCCCGAAACTCCTGCTAGGGTTATCCGTGCAGCGCCCGGGTGCAGCCACTGTCAGAGTGTCTGCCGGCCCGGACGTAGAGGCCCCCTTGGCACAGTCCCACAGGTGGCCCGAATCCCGTCGGTTGATCCTGATCAAGGCCGCCATGCTCAAGACCATTGAAAAAGAGATTTCCAAGCAAGCGGCGCCCCACGCCTTGCGAGCTGAATTCGCCCAACATGACTTCGAGAAACTGCGTAACTTCTGCCGCCTCACCTTCAGCGCAAGCATCTTCATGTGGCTGTTGTTCAACCTGATCGTCAGCATCAAGGGCCGCCAGGGGTTCACCGCCCTGTCCATCCTGTTTCTGAGCACCCTGGTGGTGCTCACCATCATTCTGGGTTTCATTCGCAAGTCCTGGCATTTCGACATACTCAATGCCCTGTTCGTGGCAGTGATTGCCATCGGTATCCGCCTGATCATTTTTGGCCTGCCGGCCGATGCCCAGCCGATCTGGCTGATTCTGGCCTGCTCCAGCATCCTCTACGGCGCCTCCGTGATGCCGCTGGGCCATCGGGGGTTTATCGCAGTGGTGGCCATCACCTGGCTGACCCTCAACCCTTTCCTGATGACTCAAGTGTCGGTCACCGATCTGCGGGGCACCCTGATCCTGTGCTATCTGGCCTTTCTCAGCAGCCTGACGATCTACAACTTTTTCAAGTTGCGCAAAATCAAGCTCTACAACTTCACCATGTTCAGACTGCTGGTGAGCCAGGCCTACATTGACCCCTTGACCGAGATTCCCAATCGCCGCTCCTTCATGACCCAGGCCGGCAATGTATTGGCGACCCGGCCACGGGAGCAGGATCACTACCTGGCGATGATCGACATCGACAACTTCAAGAAGGTGAATGATCTTTACGGCCATGATATTGGCGATGAGGTGCTCAAGCGCACTGCAGCCAGCATCCAGGCGGTGATGGCTGACCATGAGTATGCGCGGCTGGGCGGCGAGGAGTTCGCGGTGTACCTGGCGGGTGTGCGGCGCAGCGATGTCGAGGCGTTGATGGACGAGTTGTGCCGGCTAGTGCGCGTAGACCCGCACCCTTACCCGGTGACCGTCAGCATCGGGCTGACCCGGGTCGAAGACGATGACAGCCTGAACCAGGCCCTGGCCAAGGCGGACAAGGCGCTGTATGTGTCCAAGCACAGCGGCAAGGACCGGTTTACCTTTTATTAGGGCCGGTGCCTCGCTGCTGCAAGGTTCAGGCTGATTAGCGGTCCTGGCTTAAATCGGTATTGCCGTCCCAGCCACCACCCAGTGCGGCAATCAGTTTGACGCTGGCGATCAGGCGGCTTTGTCGCAAGTTGAGCACGTTGCGCTCGGTGTTCAGGGCAGTGGCCTGGACCACCACAACGTCCAGGTAAGCGATCAGGCCGGCCTTGTACTGGTTGCTGGTCAGGCGTAACGACTCGCGGGCCGACTCCAGTGCCTGCTCCTGAACCACAGCCTCATCCCCCAGCACCTTCAGCTGCACCAGGTAGTTTTCCACTTCGCGCAAGCCATCGAGCACGGTCTGGCGGTATTTGGCCACGGTCTGGTCATACAGCGCCTCGTTACGGTCAACCTCGGCCGAACGCTGGCCACCATCGAATAGCGGCAAGGAGACTTTTGGCCCGACCGACCAGAAACGGTTCGGTACGCTGATCCAGTCCTGATACTGACTGCTGCTGTAACCGCCCTGCAGGCTCAGGCTGAAGTCGGGATAGTAAGCGGCTTTGGCCACCCCGATATTGGCGTTGGCGGCAATGATCGAGCGCTCCGCCGAGGCGATGTCCGGACGCCGTTCCAGTAACTGCGAAGGCAGGCTCAGCGGGATTTGCGGCAGCGCCGGAACGGTTGTGGTTTCAGCCAGGCTGAACCCGGAAGGCGCCTGCCCGGTCAGCACGGCAATGGCGTTCTCGAATTGCGCCCGCTGCCAGATCAGGTCGATCATGTTGGCCTGGGTGTTACGCAACTGGGTTTGCGCCTGGGCCACGGCGTCCTTGCCGGAAATCCCGGCCTTGTACTGGTTTTCGCTCATTTTCAAGGAACGCTGATAAGCCTCGACCGTGGCTTGCAGCAGGCGTTTTTGCTCATCGATCACCCGCAGTTGCAGGTAGTTCTGCACCAGCTCCGACTGTTGGCTCAAACGCATGGCGGCCAGGTCGGCCAGGCTGGCCTCGGCACTGGCTTCGTTGGCTTCCAGCCCGCGACGCAATTTGCCCCAGACATCGGCTTCCCAGCTGACCCCCACCTGGGCGTTCAAGGTGTCGCGAATGCCGCTGCTGGAACTGGTCAGGCTGGAGTTGGAGCTACCGGTGCCCTGGCTGGAGCGGGTTTTGCCCACGCTCAAGTCGGCGCTTGGCAGAAAGGCCCCACGGGCGCTGCGCACCAGGGCCTGGGCCTGACGGAACTGGGCCTCGGACTGGGCCACTGTCTGGTTGCTGCTGTTGAGTTTCTCCACCAGGCCATTGAGCTGCGCATCGCCATACAGCTCCCACCAGGCACCACGGGCCAGCGCATCGCTGGGGTTGGCCCGGGTCCAGCCGGCAGCCTCTTTGTAATCCTCTGCCGCCGCCGATTCGGGACGCTGGTAGTCCGGACCTATTGCACAGGCGCTGAGCAACAAGCCAGATAACAGCAGCGGAGCGAGTTTAAGCAAACGAGAAGTCATAGCGGAGTGTCCAGAGCAGCATCAGTGCGCACGCCACGCCATTTGTTGAAACGATGGCGTGCGCGGTCAAGATAGAGGTAAACCACCGGGGTGGTGTAAAGGGTCAGGATCTGGCTGAAGATCAGCCCGCCGATAATGGTCAGGCCCAGGGGCTGGCGCATTTCTGCCCCTTCGGCTGTGCTCAGCATGAGGGGCACGGCCCCCAGGATGGCCGCCAGGGTGGTCATCAGGATCGGGCGCAAACGTTGCAGGCAAGCGCTGCGAATTGACGCCTCGGGGCTGAACCCGGCGGTCCGTTCCAGTTGCAGCGCGAGGTCGATCATCAAGATCGCGTTTTTCTTCACCACCCCGATCAGCAGGAACAGACCCAGCAGGGAAATCAGGCTGAACTCGCCCCCCGTGAGGTAGATGCTCAGCAAGGCGCCGACCCCGGCCGAGGGCAGGGTCGAGAGAATGGTCAAGGGGTGGATATAACTCTCATAGAGAATCCCCAGCACCAGATACACCGCCAGCAGCGCACCGAGAATCATGAACGGCTGACTCTTTTGGGTGGCGGCAAAGGCATCGCCGGTGCCGGCCATTTTGGCAATCACGTCTTCGGGCAGGCCCAGCTTGGCAATGGCCCGCTCAATCGCGGCGGTGCCCTGCTCGGTCGATACCCCGGGGGCCATGTCAAAGGAAACGGTCTCCGAGGCAAACTGGCCTTCATGCTCCACCCGGTCGTCCTGCAGACTGTTCTCGTAATGGGCAATGGCCGACAACGGGATGCGCTGGCCTTCGGCAGTGATCACTTGCACCTGCTCCAGGGTTTGCGGGTCCTGGGCGTACTTGGGATTGACCTCCATCACCACCTGATACTGGTTCAGGCTGTCGTAGATAGTGGAAATCTGCCGCTGGCTGTAGGCGTTGTTGAGCACGGCGGTGACCATATCCATGTCCACCCCCAGGCGCTTGGCCTGATCGCGGTCTACCACCAGCGTTACCTGCTGTGCGCCCCGTCCTTCACGGGCGTCGATGGCCGTCAGCTCGGGCAGGGCCTTGAGCGCAGCCACCACTTTCGGGTACCAGATGCGCAGTTCACCAAGGTCACCGCTTTGCAGGATGTAGGAATACTGCGAACTGGTTTGCTCGCGTCCGCCGCCAAACTGCAGATCCTGGTCGGCCATCAGCATCAGGCGCCCGCCGGGTACTTTGGGCATGGTTTCACGCAGGCGTTCAATGACCTTCTGCGCCGAAATCCTGCGCTCGGAAATGGGTTTGAGGCGCACGATCATGATTGCGTTGTTGGTGCCGCCATTGCCGCCAATAAAGCCGGCAACACTCTCCACCGCCGGATCGGCCAGCACTGCCTTGCGGAAGATTTCCATCTTCGGCTGCATCACGCTGAATGACAGGCCGTCGTCACCGCGGACAAAGCCGATCAACTGCCCGGTGTCCTGTTGCGGCATGAAGGTCTTGGGCACCACCACGTACAGCGCCACGTTGACGCCTATGGTCACCAGCAGGCTCAACAGGGTCAGGCGCTTGTGGCGCAATACCCAGTCCAGGCTGCGGGCATAGCCGGCGACCATGCGCTCGTTAAGGCCCATGCTCCAGCGTTGCATGGCGTTCTCGGTACCCGGCACATGGGGCTTGAGCCAGCGCGCGCAGAGCATCGGGGTGAGGGTCAGCGACACCACCAGCGACACCACGATCGAGGCCGCCAGGGTGATGGAAAATTCACGGAACAGGCTTTCGACAATCCCCCCCATAAACAGGATCGAGAGAAATACCGCCACCAGTGAAACGTTCATCGACAGCAGGGTAAAACCGACTTCCCTGGCCCCCAGCATCGCCGCTTTCATCGGCGCAATACCGGCATCGATATGCCGCGAGATGTTCTCCAGCACCACGATGGCATCGTCCACCACCAGCCCGGTGGCCAGAATCAGCGCCATCAGCGACAGGTTGTTCAGCGAGAAGCCGTACAGGTACATGATGGCAAAGGTGCCCACCAGCGATACCGGCACCGCCAGGGTCGGGATCAGTGACGCCCGGAAGTTACCCAGAAACAGGAACACCACCAGAATCACCAGCGCCACGGCAATCAGCAGGGTCATTTCGGCTTCGTGCAAGGTGGCCTTGATCACCGGCGAGCGGTCCATGGCCAGGTTCAGTTTGACGCTGGCCGGCAACACCGCCTGCAGCGCCGGCAACTGGGCCTTGATCGCGTTCACGGTCTCGATGATGTTGGCCCCGGCCTGGCGGTTGACCACCAGCAATACGGCCGCATCGTTGTTGAAAAAGCCACTGTTGTAGCGGTCTTCAACGCTGTCCTGAACCTTGGCCACATGGCTCAGGCGCAAGGCCGCGCCGTCCTGGTAGCGAATGATCAGCGGCTCGTAATCCTTAGCCTTTTCCAGCTGGTCGTTGGCCTGGATCTGCCAGTTGCGATCGCCATCGGACACCGCGCCCTTGGGCCGGCGCACGTTGGCGTTGGCAATGGTATTGCGCACGTCGTCCAGGGCCACGCCGTACTGGTTGAGCAGTTGCGGCTCCAGTTCGATGCGCACCGCCGGCAGCGAGCTGCCGCCGATCTGCACTTCACCTACCCCCGGGACCTGGGACAGGCTCTGGGACAGGATGGTGGAGGCCAGGTCATACAGCTCGCCCTTGGACAGCACGTCGGAGGTCAGCGACAGCACCATGATCGGGGCCTGGGACGGGTTGACCTTTTTGTAGGTCGGCATGCTTTTCATGCCGCTGGGCAACAGGTTGCGCGAAGCGTTGATCGCCGCCTGCACCTCACGGGCGGCGCCGTTGATGTCGCGGTCCTGATCGAACTGCAGGATGACCCGGGTAGAACCCTGGCTCGAGCGGCTGCTCATGGTGTTGATCCCGGCAATCGCGCCGAAGGAACGCTCCAGCGGGGTAGCCACGGTGGATGCCATCACCTCGGGGCTGGCACCCGGCAAACTGGCCGAGACCACGATCACCGGGAAATCCATCTGCGGCAGCGGCGACACCGGCAGCAAGCCGAAACTCACCCCGCCCAGCAACATGATCGCCAGGCTCAGGAGCATGGTCGCGACGGGACGCTTGATGAACGGACCGGACAGGTTCATAGCGACGCCTGCTCGGGCGCAGCCGCATCACCCCGCCAGCGGCGGCCCAGGCGATCGAAGTACAGATAGATCACCGGAGTGGTAAACAGGGTCAGTACCTGGCTCACCAGCAGACCGCCGACCATTACCAGCCCCAATGGCTGACGCAATTCAGCGCCCGAGCCGGTGGCCAGCATCAGCGGTATGGCGCCGAACAGCGCCGCCAGAGTCGTCATCAGGATCGGCCGGAAGCGCAGCAGTGCCGCCTGATAGATCGCTTGCTCGGGGGCCATGCCCTGATTGCGTTCGGCGTCGAGGGCGAAGTCGATCATCATGATCGCGTTCTTTTTCACGATACCGATCAGCAAGATGATGCCAATGATCGCAATCATCCCCAGATCATTGCCGCTCAGGATCAAGGCCAGCAAGGCTCCGACCGCCGCCGAGGGCAAGGTCGAGAGGATGGTGATCGGGTGGATATAGCTCTCGTACAGCACGCCAAGCACGATGTACATGGTCACCACCGCCGCCAGAATCAGCAGCAAGGTGCTCGACAACGAAGCCTGGAAGGCCTGGGCTGCGCCCTGGAACTCGGTCTTCACCCCCACCGGCATGCCGATGTCTTTCTGCACCTGATCGATCAACTCGACCGCTTGCCCCAGGGCCACCCCGGGCGCGAGGTTGAACGACACCATCACCGAAGGGAACTGGCCGATATGGGAGATCGCCAGTTGCGCCTGACGCTCTTCGACCTTGGCCAGGCTCGACAGCCGCACCTGGCCGCCATCGGTGGTTTTGACGTGGATCTGCTCCAGCGCCTGGGGGCCGATTTTCTCGCCGTCCCGGGCTTGCAGCACCACGCGGTACTGGCTGGCCTGGGTATAAATGGTGGAAATCTGCCGCTGACCGAAAGCGTCGTACAGGGCATCGGTGATGTTGGCCACCGACACCCCAAGGCGTGAAGCCGCATCGCGGTCAATCATCAGGTACACCTGCAGGCCCTTGTCCTGCAGGTCGCTGGCCACATCGGTCAACTCGGGCTGATTGTTCAGCGCCGTCACCAGTTTCTGGCTCCAGGTGCTGAGCATCTCGGCATCCGGCGAGGACAGGCTGAACTGGTATTGCGTACGGCTGACGCGGTCTTCGATGGTCAGGTCCTGCACCGGCTGCATGTACAGGCGAATACCCACCAGCTGGTCGAGCTGCGGTTGCAGGCGCTCGATCACTTGCGAGGCACTTTCGCTGCGCTCGCTATGGGGCTTGAGGTTGATCAGCATGCGCCCGCTATTGAGGGTCGGGTTATCGCCGTCCACCCCGATGTAGGACGACAGGCTCTCGACATCAGGGTCCTGCAGAATGATCCGGGCCAGCTCCTGCTGACGCTGGCTCATGGCACTGAACGAGATGGACTGCGGCGCTTCGGAGATACCCTGGATCACCCCGGTGTCCTGCACCGGGAAGAAGCCCTTGGGCACCACCATATACAGCACGACCGTCAGCGCCAGGGTGCCGATGGCCACCAGCAGGGTCAGTGGCTGATGCTTGAGCACCCACTGCAACATGCTGGCGTAGCGGGCGATCATCCAGTCGATGAAGGCGCCGCTGGCGCGATAGAAACGCCCCTGTTCTTCTTCCTTGGGCTCGGCTTTGAGCAGACGCGCACACATCATGGGCGTGAGCGTCAGCGAGACCACCAGCGACAGCAGAATCGCCACAGCCAGGGTGATCGCAAACTCGCGGAACAGGCGCCCCACCACGTCAGCCATGAACAGCAGCGGAATCAGTACGGCGATCAGCGACAGGGTCAACGAGATCAGGGTAAAACCGATTTGCTTGGCACCCTTGAGCGCCGCCTGCATCGGACTGTCGCCCTCTTCGATATAGCGCGAGATGTTTTCCAGCATCACGATGGCGTCGTCGACCACAAAACCGGTGGCGATGGTCAGGGCCATCAACGTCAGGTTGTTGATGGAAAATCCGGCCAGGTACATGACCCCAAAGGTGCCCACCAACGACAACGGCACGGCAATCGAAGGGATCAGGGTAGCGCTGGCACGGCGCAGAAACAGGAACGTCACCATCACCACCAGCGCGATGGCGATCAGCAATTCAAACTGCACATCGCGCACCGAGGCACGGATGGTCTGGGTGCGGTCGGTGAGAACAGTGACGTCGATACCGGCCGGCAGGTTGTCGGTGATGCTTGGCAGCAGTGCCTTGATCCGGTCCACCACCTCAATCACGTTGGCTCCCGGCTGGCGCTGAATGTTCAGCAATACGGCCTGATTTTCATTGGCCCAGGCGGCGAGACGCTCGTTCTCGGCGCCATCGACAATTTCCGCCACATCCTTGAGCCGCAACGGCGCGCCGTTGTTGTAGGCCAGGATCAGCTCGGCGTATTCCTGGGGGGTCTTCAACTGGTCGTTGGCGTCCAGCATCGACACCCGGGTCGGGCCGTCAAAGTTGCCCTTGGGCTGGTTGACGTTGGACGCGCCGATCAGGGTGCGCACATCCGCCAGATTCAAGCCGTTGGCGGCCAACGCTTCGGGGTTGACCTTGATCCGCACCGCCTGACGTTGACCACCGGCAATGCTGACCATGCCGACGCCGCTGATCTGGGCGATTTTTTGCGCCATGCGGGTGTCGACCAGATCATTGAGTTTGGGCAACAGCATGGTTTTGGAGGTGATCGCCAGCGTCAGTACCGGGGTGTCGGCCGGGTTGACCTTGTTGTACACCGGTGGCGCCGGCAAATCCTTGGGCAACAGGTTGCTGGCGGCATTGATCGCGGCCTGCACCTGCTGCTCGGCGACATCCATATTGATGTCGAGATTAAAGCGCAGGGTCAGCACCGAAGCACCGCCGGAACTGGTGGAAGCCATTTGCGTCAGGCCCGGCATCTGCCCGAACTGACGCTCAAGCGGTGCGGTCACGGCACTGGTCATGACATCCGGGCTCGCGCCGGGATACAGCGTCATCACGCGGATGGTCGGATAATCGACCTGGGGCAAGGCCGATACCGGCAGCAGGCGATAGGCGATGATCCCGGACAACACGATGGCGAGCATGCAGAGCGTGGTTGCGACCGGGCGCAGGATAAACAGCCGCGACAGATTCATTCGTGCGCCTTGCCCTTGACCTTGCCATCGGCCGTTGCATCGGCTTCAGGCCCGCCTTGCAGATGTTGCGCCGGGGTTTCCGGCACCTCGGCGCTGTCGTTGACCACTTCCACCGCGCCGCCATCACGCAGGCGGTCAGTGCCTTCAAGCACTACACGGTCGCCGGGCTCAAGACCTTCTTCGATCACCGTCACATCACCATCGGTGACACCGACCTTGATGCTGCGAATCTTGACCTTCTTGTCGCCGTCCATCGCATAGACGAACGAACCGTTGGTGCCGTACTGAATCGCTGCGGTCGGGGCCAGGATCACGTTTTTCAGGGTGTCGGCCAGCAGGTGCACATTAACGAACTGATTGGGGAACAACACCTGATCGCGGTTATCGAACAGGGCCTTGAATTTCAGGGTGCCGGTGGTGATATCAATCTGGTTGTCGATACTGCTCAGCACCCCTGTCGCCAGTTCCTGGGTGTCGCCGCGGTTCCAGGCCTGTACCGGCAATCTGGCGCCGCTGCGATAACGTTCAAGCACCAGTGCAAGGTCCTTCTCGGGCAAGGTGAAGCTGACCACAATCGGCTCGGTCTGGGTGATCACCACCAGCGCCGTGGTGTCGTTGGCTGCCACCAGGTTGCCGACGTCCAGTTGGCGCAAGCCCACACGACCGGTGATCGGGGCGCGAATCTTGGTGAATTCCAGATTGAGCTTGGCGTCGTTGACCGCTGCCTGATTGGTCTTGACCGTACCCTGATACTGGCTGACCAGTGCTTCTGCGGTGTCCAGGGTCTGCTTGGCGATACTGTCTTCAGCGTACAGGCCGCGATAGCGCTGTACATCGACCTGGGCATTCTTCAACTGGGCCTGATTCTGCAACAGCGTGCCTTCGGCTTGCAGCAAGGCGTTCTGATAGCTGCGCGGATCGATTTCGGCCAACAGTTCGCCAGCCTTGACCATCTGGCCTTCCTTGAAATAGACCTTGACCAGCTCCCCTGCCACCCGGCTGCGTACATTAATGGTGTTGAGCGCGGTCACCGTACCCAGTGCCTTGTAGTAGACCGCAAAGTCACCCCGCGTCACGTCCGCCACCCGAACCGGCACCGCCAGGGTCGAACCGCCAAATCCGGGACGCATCATCCCCGACTTGCTGGTGTGCCCGGCGGGCTGAGCAGTGGCTGCCTTTTTCGAGGCGGATGGCCACAGCCACCAGCACAGGGCAACAACGATCAGCAGGACCAGCAGGCCAAACAGCCAGCGACGAGATTTGTGGGAAACAGACGATTGCATTGAATGATCAACCATTGGGCGGCGAGCGCTTATTATCAGGAGGCTGAAAGATAAGCAGTGCGCACGGTTATGAAAAGGTTCTTTACCGGGTATTTACGTTATAGCGCTGTCAAGGCCACGGGTTTGCCCCAGAATCCTGTGAATCGCCTGCCGGAGCAGTCGGAGCGGTTCGGTTTTAACCGACGGCTGTGACATTGACACTGGCCGGGCTCGACGCCTGCAGCGTTATTTGTAGCAGCCCACAAAAAAACGGCCGGGCATTAAATGCCCGGCCGTTTTTGCTGAAGCGTTGCGACTTACTTTAAAACAGCCAGGGCTGCTTCGTAGTTCGGCTCTTCAGCGATTTCTTTAACCAGTTCGCTGTGCAGCACGTTGTCGTTTTCGTCCAGCACTACTACCGCACGGGCAGTCAGGCCAGCCAACGGGCCGTCAGCGATTGCCACGCCGTAGTTCTCGATGAACTCACGGCCGCGCAGGGTCGACAGGTTCTGTACGTGTTCCAGACCTTCGGCACCGCAGAAACGGGCCTGGGCGAACGGCAGGTCAGCCGAGATGCACAGCACCACGGTGTTTTCCAGATCGTTGGCCTTGGTGTTGAAGGTGCGCACCGAAGTCGCGCAAGTTGGCGTATCAACACTCGGGAAGATGTTCAGCACTTTGCGTTTACCAGCAAAGCTGGCCAACGTCACATCGGACAAATTACCTGCTACCAGCGAAAACGCCGGCGCCTTGGAGCCTACTGCCGGCAGTTCGCCTTTGACTTGAACAGGGTTGCCTTTAAGCGTCACTTGAGCCATTAACGATGTCCTTCTTAACGGTTTTTGAAGAAGCCGGAGTTAAACACGAATCAGGCAGCCGACCTACGGCCCGCAGGTAAAATGTCATGGGCCGCGGAACAAAAAGACCGTGCCGGTACTGAAAAATTCCAAAAATGCCCAGCCTCGAGCAAAACAGTACCCGGCAGCAGACCCCGGGAACTGGCAGTCGCGCCATTTGCTGCTAGCTTCCTAACGCTGCATTCTTAAGACTTCCAGGGAATTGGACGCTCATGGCTAAGACACACCTTGCTTCGGGACTTTTACTGACCCTGGCCCTGGCCCCTGTCACTGCTGCCCTGGCAGACAATCCCGATATAGCCAACAAAAGTAACAACCCCCTGAGCCTGGCCCCGGGCCTGAACCTG
Organism: Pseudomonas paraversuta; assembly: GCF_904067025.1. Taxonomy (NCBI): domain Bacteria; kingdom Pseudomonadati; phylum Pseudomonadota; class Gammaproteobacteria; order Pseudomonadales; family Pseudomonadaceae; genus Pseudomonas; species Pseudomonas paraversuta. The sequence continues at coordinate 1,912,702 of NZ_CAJFDA010000001.1, read as the reverse complement.
CAGGACTACTACACGCCCCGGGTGTACGACAGCAATATCCACACCAATGACGCCCTGCTGCGCGGCGCCCTGCCCGTCGCCCCGAACGACTTTATCGGCGTACCGCAACTGTTGCGTGCCACCCTGCCCATCAGCACCCGCCCCGACCCCAGGAGTGGTTACAGCACCGGTATGGGCGATCTCAACCTGTTCGATATTTTCCTGCTCAAGACCGATGGCGTGCAGTTGGGCATCGGCCCGCAAATTACGGCGCCCACTGCCGAGCATGACGAACTGGGCACCGGCAAATGGCAAGCGGGGCTGGCAGCGATTGCCATAGATGCCTCACCCCGTGGCCTGCTGGGGGCACTGATGCAGTATCAAAGCTCTTTTGCCGGTGACAGTGATCGCCAGCATGTCGAGAGCGCCACCTTCCAGCCGTTCATCATCCACAACCTGCCAAAGGGCTGGTACTTGCGCTCCACCGGCACCTGGACCTATGACCTGAAAAACAACACCCACTATATCCCCGTCGGCCTGGGTTTCGGCAAGGCATGGAAAGCCGGGGGCAACATCCTCAACGCCTACCTGGAACCACAATGGACAGTGGAACGCAAAGGCGATGACTTGCCGCAATTCACATTGTTCGCCGGCATTAATGTCACCTTCGGAAAATAAGGAAATTTCATGAATTCGCAGCTTCGTGCTTCTGGCTTCAGCGCCCGGCCCCGGGAGCACGCCCACGTCATGCTGGCCACTCCAGGCATGGAACAGGGCAAAACCTTCGCCCAGACCGGCGCTTGCCTCGATAAAAGCTGGAAACCCGATGACATCAGGTTGCTGTCATGAGCAGTCAATCCACAGTCAGGGACTTTGCCAGGTACCTCAAGCCCCCCGTTTATGCCCTGGCAGCCTGCCTGTCACTGATGGCAACCCAGGTATCAGCCATGAACTTCAGCGCGTCGCCTGCAGAGGCCACAAGCATCGCCAGAGAAGCCTATCTGTATGGTTTCCCGGTGGTGGAGATGTACAAAACCCTCTACGCCCAGGCCGTGGACCAAGGCGGCAAGGACTTCAAGGCGCCGTTCAATGACATCGGCAACACCGCCATGGTGTTCAGCCCCAAAGACAGCGCTTTCGTGACCCCCAATTCGGACACGCCCTATTCATTTCTATGGATGGACCTGCGAGCCGAGCCGCTGGTACTGACGCTGCCGGCAATTGAAGGCGGTCGTTACTACTCCACGCAGTTGATCGACCTGTACACGCAAAACTTCGCCTACCTCGGTAGCCGTACCACGGGCAACAAAGGCGGGAACTTCCTGATTGTCGGGCCAGGCTGGCAAGGTGAGAAACCGGCCGGTATCGAGGCCGTGATTCCCAGCGAAAGCGAAATTGCCTACGGCCTGTACCGGACCCAGCTGTTTGATGAAAAAGACCTGCCCAGGGTCAAGGAAATCCAGCGCGGTTACACAGTGCAGCCCTTGAGCCAGTTCCTCGGCCAACCCGCCCCGCCGCTGTCTGCAGCCATTGACTGGCCGGCCCCCGTGGCGAACATGAGTGACAGCCCCGAGCTGTTCAACTACTTGAATTTCATGCTCGCATTTGCCGAGCCGCAGCCCGGTGAAACGGCATTACGCGAGCGCTTCAAAAAAATTGGCATTGAACCGGGCCTGCCCTATGCAACGGGCCAGCTGTCCGCCGAGCAACGCAAGGCCCTGGAAGAAGGAATTGCAGCAGGTAAAGCCGAATTCCAGCAGTTCAAGAAAGAGCAGGTCGACACGCACAAGATCAGCAGTGGAGACCTGTTCGGCTCCCGCGAGCACTTGAAAAACAACTACCTGTACCGTTATGCGGGGGCCAATATGGGGATCTTTGGCAACTCTGCCGAAGAGGCCGATTACATCGGCTATTTCGTCGACAATCAGGGCCGCCCCCTGGACGGCTCCAGACAGCGCTATACCTTGCACTTTGACAAAAATGCCCTGCCCCCTGCCAATGCCTTCTGGTCGCTGACCATGTATGACGGCAAAAGCAAATTGCTGGTGGACAACCCGCTGGATCGCTACCTGATCAATTCGCGCATGTTGCCCGATCTCAAGCGCGACGCAGATGGCGGTGTGACCCTGTACCTCCAGCCTCAACCCCCGGCCGGGGATCTGCAAAACAACTGGTTGCCGGCGCCTGACGGGCCGTTTTACGGCGTACTGCGTATTTATATGCCCAAGCCTGAACTTGCCGACGGGCAATGGAAAATGCCCTTGCTGACTCCTGTAGCACCCTGAGCTGTAACCAGCAGCACCCCGGCAAGCCGGGGTGCTGAAACTGTTTTGCCCGCAGTCAGTTGCAGATCCCGCTTACTGGCTCTTCAGTTTCAAATACGACTGATGAAGATCTGATGCCCAGCCATCTATCACTTTTTTCACATCGTCGGCCTTCATTTGCTGGCTGCTGTTCTCCAGCGGTTTGCCGGTGCCTTTGCGCACCACCTGCGCCACTACGTCCTGGCTCTGCCCGTCAATGAATACGGCTTCGGTTGCCAGCTGGGTTTCCTGATCGCGAATGCCCGACGCCGTACTGACCGCCGCCGCCACCAGCGCTACCGGAATATATTCGTAAGGTGCCAGGCTCTCGGTCTCGCTGCTCACGGCAGTGATCGCCGGTCGCACCACAATCACGCCCGGCCCGGGGGCGCTGGCCAGTGGCAATGATTTGCTGAGTTCACGCTTGAGTGCTTGATCGTAGTAGCGGGTAATGCCGTTCAACGTGCTTTGCGGGATCTTCTCCGTCGGCTTCGGCGCCGGGTAGAGCTGGCTTGGCTCGATATAGACGCTGGTGTACTGGTTAATATTCAGCTTGGGATCGATCCAGCGCATCACTTCGGCGCCCGAAGGCGATTTGGCTTCTTTAAGGCGACTGTAATCCTTCAAAAAACCGGAGTATTCATCCGGCTGCTGGACCTTGCTTGCACAGCCCACTACCCCGATCGAGGCAATACACAACGTACTAATCATCAGTCCGAGCTTCATTCTGTAACTCCTGTGGAGAACGTAACTATTTGTGTGCCGGATTTATGTATAGCTAATCTGCGGAAAAAGCGCTGCTTCGCCGACCAATTTTCCCGAGACATAGAGCGAAAACAGTACAGCTCAGAAGTATTTAAAAAATGTAAATCGGCTAAAAACCAGATCAGATTTTAAAAAACACTTTTAAATATGCTGCTAAATCTGCTCCGTATTAATTCTCCACCCCTGAATCTGTCTTGTTTCCTGCCAACTTCCTAGAGTTCACCCAGCGCCAGACCACCAGGCCTGGCAGGACTTTGAACCGTGGAAGACTTGAGCATGAGCACAGCACTAAACGGGCAGGCCTATAACTATAAGGTCGTCCGCCAATTCGCCATCATGACCGTGGTGTGGGGGGTGGTCGGCATGGCCATGGGCGTATGGATCGCCTCGCAACTGGTCTGGCCGCAAATGAACCTGGATTTGCCCTGGACCACCTTCGGCCGCCTGCGACCGTTGCACACCAGCCTGGTGATTTTCGGCTTTGCCGGCAGCGCACAGTTTGCCGCCAGCTACTACGCGGTGCAGCGCACCTGTCAGGTACGGTTATTCTCGGACAAGCTGGCAGCCTTTACCTTCTGGGGCTGGCAATCGGTAATTGTGATCATGCTGGTCACCCTGCCGCTGGGCTACACCACCACCAAGGAATACGCCGAAATAGAATTCACCGGTGCCGTGTGGCTGACGGTGGTCTGGGTCGCCTACGCCATCGTGTTCTTTACTACCGTGGTGCAGCGCAAAACCAGACATATCTATGTCGGCAACTGGTTTTTTGGCGCCTTCATTCTGGTCATCGCCATGCTGCACGTGGTCAACCACCTGGCGATTCCGGTGGACTGGTTCAAGTCTTATCCCGTGTATGCCGGAGCCACCGATGCCATGGTGCAGTGGTGGTATGGGCATAACGCGGTAGGTTTTTTCCTGACCACCGGCTTTCTCGGGATGATGTACTACTTCGTGCCGAAACAGGTCGGCAGGCCGATTTATTCCTATCGCCTGTCCATCGTGCATTTCTGGGCCCTGATTACCCTCTATATCTGGGCCGGCCCCCATCACCTGCACTACACCGCACTGCCGGACTGGGCCCAGTCGCTGGGCATGGCCATGTCCATCATCCTGCTGGCTCCCAGCTGGGGCGGCATGATCAACGGCATGATGACCCTCTCCGGGGCCTGGCATAAATTGCGCACCGACCCGATCCTGCGGTTTCTGGTGCTGTCACTGGCGTTCTACGGCATGTCGACCTTTGAAGGGCCGATGATGGCCATCAAGACCGTCAATGCCCTGTCCCACTACACCGACTGGACCATCGGCCACGTCCATGCCGGGGCCCTGGGCTGGGTGGCGATGATCACTTTCGGCGCGCTCTATCACATGATTCCCAAGATCTTCGGCCGCGACCAGATGTACAGCATCGGGCTGATCAACCTGCACTTCTGGCTGGCGACCATCGGCACCGTGCTGTACATCGCCTCGATGTGGGTCAACGGCATCACCCAAGGCCTGATGTGGCGCGCGATCAACGATGACGGCACCCTGACCTATTCGTTCGTGGAGTCGCTGAGCGCCAGCCACCCGGGCTACGTCGTACGTCTGGTGGGCGGGCTGTTCTTCCTCAGCGGCATGCTGTTGATGTGCTGGAACCTGTGGCGAACAGTGCGCGTGGCCGACCTCAAGCAAGCCGAACTGACAGCACAGATAGCCTGACCACCCACCCGATGCAGGTCGCCGGACCGGTATCGGGTGCTTTCGACAAGGAGTGCCGGACATGATCGAAATAGCCCTCAATAGCGCAGCCGTCATCAGCCTCTATTGCGCCATTAGCTGGTGTTTGAAACATAAAACCGCGACCGATATCGACGAAGCCAGCCTGATCCCCTTTGCCGACGACCCTGAAGTGGCGCGCCGGGTTGAGCAGGCCACGGGCAAAACCATCAACGCAGTACAGATGAGTGAGCAAAGCCGCGAGCCAGACCGGTACACGCTGGAACTCTGAATCGAGGTAAATGGCTGCTGAGGCAGATTAAATCGCACGATCAGTTGCACTACCAAGGTATTCGGCGGCATTCTGCCAGCTTGGGTTTAACGAACTTTTGATCGACACCGCACTCAATCTTTACAGCCATTAACACCTTTTCCGACAGAGACGCTCATGACTTCCAAGCTGGAACAACTCAAGCAGTTCACCACCGTGGTCGCAGACACCGGCGACCTCGACGCAATTACCCGCCTCAAACCCGTTGATGCCACGACCAATCCATCCCTGCTGCTCAAAGCCGCAGCCATGCCGGGTTATGCCGAGCTGCTGAAAAATGCCATCGCCCACGCCAACGGTGATGTCGGCCTGGCCTGCGACCACTTCGCGGTCTCGGTGGGTAGCGGTATCTTGAAGGTCATTCCGGGCCGTATTTCGACCGAGGTCGATGCCCGCCTGTCGTTCGACGAATTTGCCTTGCTGAAAAAGGCCAACCAGTTGGTCGAGCTTTACGACAAGGCCGGCGTGGGCCGCGACCGGGTACTGATCAAGCTCGCTTCGACCTGGGAAGGCATCCGTGCCGCCGAAAAACTGGAAAATGACGGCATCCAGACCAACCTGACCCTGTTGTTCTCGTTTGCCCAGGCCGCAGCCTGTGCCGATGCCGGGGTGTTCCTGATTTCGCCGTTTGTGGGCCGTATTTACGACTGGTACAAGAAGTCCACCGGCATTGACTACACAGGATCCGATGATCCGGGTGTGCAGTCCGTGACCCGCATCTACAACTACTACAAAGCCAATGACTACAAGACCGTGGTCATGGGTGCCAGCTTCCGCAACCTGAACCAGATCGAACAGCTGGCCGGTTGCGACCGTCTGACCATCAGCCCGGACCTGCTGGAAAAACTGGCCCTGGACGAAGGCAAACTGGAGCGCAAATTGAGCCCTGGGCATCAGGGCGAACCGCGCCAGAGCCTGAACGAAGCGCAGTTCCGCTGGGCCTCGAACGAAGACGCAATGGCCACTGAAAAACTGGCCGAAGGCATCCGCCAGTTCGCCCGTGACCAGGAAAAGCTAGAGGCGTTGTTGACGGCCAGGTAATCCCGCAACAGACCGCGCAAAGCCCGCTCCTACAGAAGCTGCACACAACCTGCAGGAGCGGGCCCAGCGACAGACGCTGCGCTCATCTTGTGGGAGCGGGCTTGCCCGCGATAGCAGCCCCTCGGTAACTCAGCAAGTCAGCAGACTCCTGCAATACCCCTCCACTCCCGCCTCCAGCCCCGACATCGGTTCCTCATAACCCGCTTCGCGCAGCCGGCTCAAGTCGGCGCAGGTGTAGACCTGATACTTGCCCTTGAGCTCTTCGGGGAACTCGCAGTAGCGCAACACCCCTTCAAGCACTGCCGTTTCCAGGGTCAGGGAAGGCCGGCCCTGCGCTCCACGCAAACAGTTGATCGTTGCCAGCGCCAGCTCGTTGAATGAGCGGGCCACACCCCTGCCCAGATTAAAAATGCCACTGGTTTGCGGGTGATCCAGCCAGTGCAGATTGACCTTGACCACATCCTCCACCGAAACAAAATCACGCATGTGCCCGCCTGCCGGATAGCCGCCATACTCACCGAACAACTCGACATGCCCGTGGTCGCGGTATTGATTGAAACAATGCCGCACCATCGAAGCCATACGGCCTTTGTGTTGCTCGCGGGGGCCGAACACATTGAAGTAACGCAACCCCACCACCTGGCTGCGTGCCTTGCCCGACAATTGCCGCACATGCTGATCGAAGAGGAATTTTGAGTAGGCGTAGACATTCAACGGCCGCTCACACTCGCGAACTTCGCGAAAGTCCCGGTTGGCGCCATAGACCGCTGCCGAAGAGGCATAGATAAAGGGCGTCGCTTGCTCCTGACAGGCTTGCAGCACGTCACAGCTGTAGCGGTAGTTGTTCTCCATCATCAACCGGCCGTCACGTTCCAGCGTACTGGAGCACGCGCCCTGATGCAGAACGGCGCGTATATCGCCCAACTGACGATTGGAAAAACGATGCACGAACTCGCGTTTATCGATGTAGTCCGCGATATCGCAGTCCGCCAGATTGCGGCACTTGTCGCCATCGGTCAGATCGTCCACGGCAATGATGTCACGCTCACCGCGCCGGTTGAGTGCCTTTACCAGGTTACTGCCGATAAAACCGGCGGCCCCGGTTACGATGATGCTCATCTGTCACTACCTCCTGGAATATGGCTTGGGCTCAGGCTATGCCGGTGCGGGCCGACAGCCTTGATGCAGATCAAGCGCGCAAGTGAGTGACATAGCCGAAAGTGACATACGGCACAGGGACCACAGCGCCGAGATTCGATTGCCGCTCAACCATTCATTCAGCCATTCACGCATTCACGCATTCACGCATTTACGCATTTACGCATTCATTGTAGGAGCGAGCTTGCCTCGCGAGCTTCTGGCGATTCGAAGGACTGCGCAGGAAAAGCTCGCGAGGCAAGCTCGCTCCTACACAGAAGACGCAGAAGACGCATAAGACGTATGGATGTGTTACGCGGATCGCCGTAATAGCGCGCAGGCGCCGGCGCAGCCAGATCAACAGCCAGCCGTATGGTCGCTATAGAGGGTATGAAGGTCTGCATGCAACGGCAGTGGGTTCGACGGGGATGGCCCACGGGAACCCTCGGTGCGCTTGCCAGACTCAAGCCTTGAACGGCTTGCGAGGGACAATCACCCGCCCGGCGCCGCCCGGAATGGCAGCGACGGGCGGAGCTGAATCAAGGAATCAGCGAGTAAACCAGCGACGAAATTGCCACCAGGCCAACGGCGGTGACAAACACGTTGGAGATCTTGCCCGAGTACTGGCGCATGGCTGGTACCCGACGAATCGCGTACATCGGCATCAGGAACAGGATGGCTGCGATCACCGGGCCGCCCAGGGTTTCGATCATTCCCAGAATGCTTGGGTTGAGCGTTGCTACTGCCCAGCACACTATCAGCATGAACGCTGCGGTCATGCGGTCCAGGGTTTTCGCTGCCGGGCGCTTGCCGGTCTTCAGGACCAGGCCTTTAAGACCTTCGCTGGCGCCGATGTAGTGACCCAGGAACGATTTGGCTATCGCTACAAAGGCAATCAACGGGGCGGCAAAGGCAATGGTCGGGTTGCTGAAGTGGTTGGCCAGGTAGGACAGGATCGACAGATTCTGCGCCTTGGCTTCAGCCAGCTGCTCAGGTGACAGGGTGAGCACGCAGCTGAAGACGAAGAACAGCACCATTGCCACCATCAACAGGTGGGCGCGGGACAGGATCTGCGAGCTGCGCTCATCGGCGTTCGCCCCATAACGGCGCTTCTGATCAACGGCAAAGGCCGAGATGATCGGCGAATGGTTAAACGAAAACACCATCACCGGAATCGCCAGCCACAAGGTGTGCAGCAATGCTGAAGGCGCCGGCAAGGTGCTCGCCGTGCTCAGAATCCCGCCATTCCAGTGGGGGATCAAAAACACCGCCAAAAACAACAGCGCGACAATAAACGGATAGACCATCATGCTCATGGCCTTGACTATCACTTGCTCGCCGCAACGCACCACGGCCAGCAGGCCCAGAATCAGCACCAGCGACAAAATCGCCCGGGGTGGTGGTGTGACATGCAGTTGATTGAGCATGAAGCTGCCGACCGTGTTGGTCAGAGCAACGCTGTAAATCAACAGAATCGGAAAAATCGCACAGAAATACAGCAGCGTGATCAATGCACCGGCCCGCAAGCCGAAATGCTCTTCAACAACATCCGTGATGTCAGAGCCTTCGCGTCCGGAGAGTACGAAGCGGGTCAAACCGCGGTGAGCATAAAACGTCATCGGAAACGCCAGCAACGCCAGAATCAGCAACGGCCAAAAGCCGCCAAGCCCTGCATTGATGGGCAAAAACAAAGTACCTGCGCCAATGGCCGTACCAAACAGGCCCAGCATCCAGGTAGTGTCATGACGACTCCAGCGACTGAGGGTCGCGGGTGCCGCGTCAAAGCGTTCATCGACGCTGTTAGCCTGGTCATTCATCCGGTCGAATCTCCGCTAGCCGGTCGTTACCACGCAGCCGGGGCGTACAAAACACACCTTACAGACAACGCCCCGGCCGTAAGAAGGGCGCGATTCTCCGGGATTAGTCATAAGAAGCAAAGGTTTAGCTGAGCAATGGTACAAATGATCTTCCATCCCAAAGCAAGAGCTGGACACTAATTGATACACTATGCTTGCCATGAAACCGCCCTAAAGGCCTGTCGCCCATGACTTTTTCGCACCGTTACACCGCACTCATCGGACTTCTCGCCGCCCTTTCGCTGCCGACGGCGAATGCCGAAAGTCTGACGATTACCTGGCCCGGCGACTGGGAGGTGCAGGCCGTGCCACCTGCCCCCGATGACAATGGCCAGCGCCAGCGGGCGGTAAAAAATGACCCCAACGGTGATCCGTTGATGGTGATGGAGCTTACCCAGACTACATTGGCTCCTGACCACAAGGTCAATATGGAAGCGGTACTGCTGCAGATGCGCAAGACCTTGCAGAAGAACTTCGCCGGCGCCGGCTACCAGAGTGCCTGTAACAAAATTCACAGCAGCACCCTGGGCGGTCTGGAGGCATTGGAAACCACCTGCAAAATCACCCAGAACGGCAACCACGTGATCACCCAGACCCTGGTCGCCGCCACCCATGACAGCAACGCCTATGCCCTTTCCTACGCAGGTCCTGCAGACGGCTACAAAGCCAACGAAGCTGAAGTACTGGGGATCCGTGCCAGCCTGCGTCTGGCGCAATAAGCCCTTTACCTGTCCGGACCGGAGCCTGCCCCGTGAACACTCAGCCATTCTTTCCCTTTCAGGCTCTGGCCGACACCTTGCAGGCCTGGCTGGCGGAGGACAACGGGGACGGCTCCCACGATCTGTCACATATCCACCGTGTGTGGACCAATGCACAAGTGATTCAGGCCAGGGAAGGCGGCGATCTGGAAATTCTCCTGGCCGCCACCCTTCTGCACGACTGCGTGGCAGTGGAAAAGGATTCGCCTTTACGGGCGCAGGCCTCAACCCTGTCTGCGAATAAAGCCGCGACCATCCTGACGGGGCTGGGCTGGCCCGAGTCGCGAGTGAACGCAGTGGCCCACGCGGTACAGACCCACAGTTTTTCCGCGGCACTGACGCCCGCCACCCTGGAAGCAAAGATACTGCAGGACAGTGACCGCCTGGATGCCATCGGCCTGATCGGCGTAGCACGCTGCTTTTATGTATCGGGAAGAATGGGGTCGGCGCTGTATGACTTCACAAACCCGCAGGCGACGGGACGCGAGTATCAGGACAAGCGTTACACCCTCGAGCATTTCCATACCAAGTTGCTCAAGCTGGCGTCAGGTTTTCAAACCCCGGAAGGTGCGCGACTGGCAGCCATCAGACATAAGCGCCTTGAATGGTTTGTGCAGGATTTCATGGATGAAATAGCCGGCCTGTAGGAGCGAGCTTGCCTCGCGAGCTGTTGCGGCCTCAGATACCGCAGCAAAAAATCGCGAGACAAGCTCGGCTCCTACAAAGATTTCACCAACCCCCGCCTCTGTAGGAGCGAGCTTGCCTCGCGAGCTGTTGCGGCCTCAGATACCGCAGCGAAAAAATCGCGAGCAAGCTCGCTCCCACAAGAATTTCACCAACCCCCGCCTCTGTAGGAGCGAGCTTGCTCGCGAGCTGTTGCAGCCTCAGATACCGCAGCAAAAAGATCGCGAGCAAGCTCGCTCCTACAGGGTTTTGCCGGCTGTGCGCCTACGGGATCAGCACCACTTTGGCGCAGGTCCCTGCATTGACCTCGGCATAACTGCTCAACCCGTCTGCCAACCGCGCTTCTTGCAGCCCACGGGGCACGGGCAGCAGGCCCTGGTCGAAATACTGGCCAAATTGATCAAGCATCCGGGCGCACTCGCCACAGCTGTAAAGCAGCGAGTTAACCCCGATCAACGTGCCGCCCTTGCGATACAGCGCCAGCGCCGGCAAGTGCACATGGCCGTCCAGTGGTGCAGCAATGAAGGCCACACGACCAAAAATCCGCAACGCCGCAACGGTCGCTGGCAGCCAGTGCCCGGTGGTGTCGAATATGACTTCAGCACCATCGCTGAACACTGCGCTGACCTGAGCGGCCAGATCTTCGGGCTTGCCCAGCACAATCACTTCAATCCCTTGCTCCCGTAGCACTTGAGCCTGGTCAGGGCGCCGCACCGCAGCCAGCACCCTGGCACCGAGTACTTTCGCCAGCGCAATGGCGGCACTGCCTACAGCACCGTTGGCACCGATCACCAATAAACAGGTATCCGCCCCTACATCACTGCGCTGTAGCGCATCCCATGCCGTGGTATAGGGCACGCCCAGGCTGGCGGCCTGAACAAAGCTCAATGTGCGGGGCTTGAGCGCGACTCCCGCAACCGGCAAGCGCAAAAAATCCCCATGGGAACCATCACCATAGAAGCCCAGTTCCTGGCCGGTACCCCATACCTCCTGCCCCACCAGCGCCGCTGGTCCCTCGACAATCACCCCGGAAAAGTCACGCCCCGGAATACGCGGCAAGGTGGTGTAGGGGAAACGCCCGAGCACATTCTTCACATCGCTGGGGTTCAGGCCGGCCGCCTTGACCTGCACCAGCACCTCGTCTGCACCGGGTACGGGGGTTGGCACTTCAACCAGGGTCAGTGCGGCCAGATCGCCGGTTCTGGAGAATTGCAGTGCTTTCATGCTCAGCCCTCTGGGTGGTGTATTGATGCCCCCAGTGTATGACCGACAGCCGACAGGTATCGGCCAAAGCCTTCTGCCTATCGGTCAAACCGCCGTTGCTGCGCCCTGGCGCAGTGCATATAACGAAGGACTGACCCCCAACTCGCGTCGGAACATGTCGCTAAAACTGCTGGGGGAATAGCCCAGCGAGCGTGCGACCTGGCTGACACAAGTCCCCTGAATCAGTTCGGCAGCTGCGGTCGCCAGTTGCACCTGGCGCCGCCACTGCGCAAAGCCCGTACCCAGTTCCATCTGAAACAGCCGCGCCAGGGTACGGACACTGGCCCCGGCGTTCTGCGCATGTTGCTCGAAGGAAATATCCAGGGTCGGGCTGGCCATTACCGACTGGCACAGGTTCAGCAGGCGCCGGTCAGGTGTATCGGGCATCGGCACCCTGAGCAAGGTACGCCCCGCGCGTTGCAACTCGAGCAGCGTCAGATTGAGCACAGCCTCGGTGTAGGACGATTTCCCAGCAGCCTGCTCCACCAGATTGATGATCAATTCGCGCAGCAAACGTCCGACTTCAATCACCTGCACGGTGCTGTCCAGAGTGCTGGCCAGTGCCGGAGGCAGATAGATATTGCGCATCTGCAAGTCAGAGACCACCCGGATCCCGTGGGGCACCCCCGGCGGTAGCCAGACCGCCCGTTGTGGCGGAACCGCCAGGGCTTCCTCCGGGGTGTCGACCCACATCACCCCGGACATGGCATATAACAATTGGCCCCATTCATGCTCATGGGGATCAATGTATAAACCACGCGGATAGGTACGGGCCAACGGCTGAACCGGCACGCCGGGATCAGACAAATCAGGCGGGACTGCAAGTGCCATGAACTGAAGACGTCAGAAAAGTGAAGAGCCATGGTAGCCAAGCTGCTGCTCGACAACCAGACTGAGGTCTTGAATGCACCAAAAATGCCCCTACCTGACAAAATCGTCATCTTGTTATCAGCTGCCTGACAGTGCCCGGCACTCAGGCTGAAACTTTTTGGATTAAGAGAAACCCGATGAAAACCCCATTGCGTCTTGTCGCCCTTTCGGCCCTGTTGCTGACCTCAATGGCACAGGCTGCCGAGCAACTGACCATCGATGTTCACCGCGATGCCAATTGTGGCTGCTGCAAAACCTGGATTTCCCACCTGCAAGCCAATGGTTTCAAGGTAAATGACCATGTTGAAGCGGACATGAGCAGCTTTAAACAGCAGGCTGGCGTAGAGCCGCGACTGGCTTCTTGCCACACCGGCATGATCAACGGCAAGTTCGTGGAAGGTCATGTGCCGGCCGATCAAGTGGTCGCCCTGAGCAAACGCAACGACCTCAAGGGTATTGCCGTGCCGGGCATGCCGGTGGGTTCCCCGGGCATGGAAATGGGCGACCGCAAGGATGCCTACCAGGTGATAGGCCTGCGGAACGACGGCAGTGATGAGGTCATTGCGCAATATCCGGGCAACTGACCCCCTGCCTGCGCAAACGCACCGAACAGGTGCGTTTGCGGACAAGACCGCCTGGCTGCCAGGACTTACCGCTCAGCCGAATCCCCACCTTATGGCGCTTATTTCAGGCACCTGTCCCACAGCCTCCCGGCATCCCTCCTACACTTGAGGCTGTCGCAATTGCGACGCTTGATTTTCGCGCTTAAATAAACCGAACCTTCTGCATTGGCTACAGGTCAAGTTAAAGGCAAGTCACCCTTTGTGGTGCATTCCTTGCAGCGATCTGTCAGCCGACTGCGCGCCCATGGCTTCGGTGGTCAACCGCTTAACAATCTGGAGTTGAATGTCGCCCCTGAGGAAATGATTGTTTCCCTGCCGGACAGACAAAGTGAATCTATAAGTACAAAGGGAGAGAGTCATGATCAGTGCTGCTGCTTCCCAACAAGATGATCGGCTTGACCCGCAGGCCTCCAATCTGATTTCACTGTCAGATTCAGGCCCTGCAGGGAAGGCAGTACTGCCGGCAGGAAATGCCAACCCCAATAAAAAGAAGGTGCTGTTTGTCACATCGGAACTGGCCGATCTGGTTAAAACCGGCGGCCTTGGAGATGTATCCGCCGCACTGCCCCGGGCCATGCGCCACCTGCATGATGTGCGGGTCCTGATTCCGGGCTACCGCCAGGTGCTCAACAGCGACAATCCGATCCATATCATCGGCGAACTCAGCGGTCACGCAGCCTTGCCCCCATGCAAGATCGGGCGCATGGACCTCAAGGACGGGCTGGTCATCTATGTACTGATCTGCCCCGAACTGTATGAGCGCGAAGGCAGCCCATATGGTGCCAACAATGGCCGTGACTGGCCGGACAACCATATCCGCTTTGCCCGCCTGGGCCTGGCTGCGGCCGATATTGCGGCCAATCTGGCACAAATTCACTGGCAGCCCGATCTGGTGCATGCCCATGACTGGCCGGCCGGGCTGACACCGGCGTATATGCATTGGCGCGGACAGCGCACCCCCACCCTGTTCACTATCCACAACCTGGCCTATCAGGGTGTATTCAGCCGGGCCTGCTGCCCCGAGCTGGCCATTCCGGACCATGCCCTGCAACAGGACGGTATGGAGTTTTATGGCAAATTGTCATTTCTCAAGGCCGGGATGGCCTATTCGAGCCATATCACCACCGTCAGTGCCACCTATGCCGCCGAAATCACCACCCCCAGCTTTGGTTGCGGGCTTGATGGTTTCCTGGCCAGCAAAACCCAACAGGGCCTGCTCAGCGGAATCCCCAACGGCATTGATGAAAGCTGGGAGGCATCTACCGATCCGCATCTGGTCGCGCCGTTCAGCATTGGCGACTGGAAGGGCAAGGCCCTGAACGCCGATCACGTGCGCAACCTGTTTGGCCTCACACCATCCAAAGGCCCCTTGTTCGCCGTGGTGTCGCGTCTGGTGTACCAGAAAGGGCTGGACCTGACCGAGGCCGTGGCGGCGTATATCGTCGCCTCGGGCGGGCAGATTTGCATCATCGGGCGCGGCGAACCCGAAGCAGAACAGGCCATGCGCGACCTGGCCCTGCGCTTTCCCGGACAGGTCGGCGTGCGCATCGGATTCAACGAAACCGACGCCCGCCGCATGTTCGCCGGCAGCGACTTCTTATTGATGCCCTCGCGCTATGAACCTTGTGGCTTGAGCCAGATGTACTCGCAACGCTTCGGCTCGCTGCCAGTGGCGCGCAATACCGGCGGCCTGGCTGACACCATCGACGATGGCGTGACCGGTTTCTTGTTCGATGAGTCCACTGTCGAAAGCTACCAGCAGGCCCTGTGCCGGGCGTTCAAGGTGTTTGCCTACCCGGGCCTGCTCAATGCCATGCGATGCCGCGCCATGACTGCGCCGTTCAACTGGTGCAAGGCCGTGGAACCCTACGCCGAACTCTATGAACAATTGGTCAGCACGTCTCTGAGCAACGCCGGCAAATTTTAAAGAGGCCTTAGTCGATGCCTTCACAGACATTGCAAACCTGGCCCCATGGCGCCCACCTGCTGGACGCGCAACACACACGCTTCACCCTCTGGGCCCCGGATGCGCATTCGGTCAGCCTTGAGCTGGATAACGGCCGGTCGCTGCCAATGCCGGCCCGGGCGCAGGGCTGGTTTGTGCTGGATGCCCCCTGCCCCAAGGGCACCCGTTATCGCTACTGCATCAATGGCGAATTTACGGTGCCGGACCCGGCCTCCCGGGCGCAGGACGGCGGGCTCGAGGGTTACAGCGTGGTGCTCGATCCCAATGATTACCACTGGCGCAACCGCCACTGGCAAGGCCGGCCCTGGCATGAAGCGGTGATTTATGAACTGCATGTCGGCGTGCTCGGTGGCTATGCCGAAGTGGCCAAGCTGTTGCCGCGCCTGGCACAAATGGGCGTCACCGGCATCGAACTGATGCCTTTGGCGCAGTTCAGCGGCGAACGCAATTGGGGCTATGACGGCGCCCTGCTGTACGCGCCCCATGACACCTACGGCTCACCCCAGGCACTCAAGCAGTTGATTGACCAGGCCCATGGCCTGGGCCTGATGGTCATAGTGGACGTTGTCTACAACCATTTCGGGCCGCAAGGCAATTACTTGCCCACCTATGCCAACCCGTTTTTCAACGAGCAGGCCCACACCCCCTGGGGGGCCGGCATCAATTACGAACGCCGTGAGGTACGTGACTTTTTCATCGGCAACGCGCTGATGTGGTTGCTTGAATATCGCTGCGACGGGCTGCGCCTGGATGCAGTGCATGCAATCAATCACCCGGGGTTTATGCATGAACTGGCGCAGCATGTACGCCAGCGCGCAGGCCCGGAACGACAGCTGTGGCTGACCCTGGAAAACGAGGCCAATCAAGCCTTTCTCCTGGAAAAAGACTACGACGCACAGTGGAATGACGACGGGCACAACGTCTTGCATGTACTGCTGACGGCAGAAACCGACGCCTATTATTCCGAGTTTGTCGAAAACAACACCCAAAAGCTGGCTCGTTGCTTGAGTCAGGGCTTTGTCTTTCAAGGCCAGAACGATCGCCACGGCAATGCCCGGGGTGAATCCAGCAGCCATTTGCCGCCCACCGCCTTCGTCCTGTTCTTGCAAAATCACGATCAGGTCGGCAATCGCGCCCTGGGTGATCGCCTGCATCAGCTTTGCCCGCCCCAGGCCTTGCGCGCCGCGACCACCTTGCTGCTGTTATCGCCGATGATTCCGTTGCTGTTCATGGGCGAAGAAAGTGCAGCGCCCGAGCCCTTTCTGTTTTTCACCGACTACACCGGCGAACTGGCCCAGGCCGTCACCGAGGGCCGGCGCAAGGAATTCGCCGACTTCAGCAGCTTCAACTCGATAAGCCAGGGGCCGGAAATTCCCGATCCCAATCTGTTATCGACCTTTACCCATGCCCGCCCGTCATTGCCCGGGGTCGATGACGGGCAGCGCAACACCATGCTGGCGCTCTATCAAGAATTGCTGCGCATACGCCATCAATCGATCATTGCGCGCCTGCCCGGAACCCAATCCCTGGGGGCCCATGTGCTGGCGGCAGGCGCCGTGGCCGCTCACTGGCGCATGGGTGACGGCAGCGTGCTGAACATCACCCTCAATCTGAGTTCCCGCGCGGTGCCCCACACCCCGGCGCCTGCTACCGAAATCTTGTTTCAAAGCCAGCCCCAAGTGGCCTCGCAACTCCACGAGCAGCATCTGCTGGCCCCCTATTGCGCGTTGGTCAGCCTGCTTGCCGCCCCCCGTCAATCGCCCCCACCGGAGAGCGCCCATGAGTGAAGCGCAACTTGAAATACTGGCCAGTCGTGCCGGCCTGGCCGTGGACTGGGTAGATGCCAACGGGACGCCCCAGCATGTACCGGCCCACGCACTGAGAGCGGTACTGGCCGGGCTCGGTCTGCCTGCCGATACGGCCGAAGCCATAGAAACCAGCCTGCTTAACCTGCAGCTGGAACAGCAAAACAAACACCTGCCGCCGCTGCTGACTGCCGACGTGGGTAAAAGCCTGAACCTGGCGCGGTATTTCAACCCCCATAGCCAGTGCGTCATCCATCTGGAAACCGGCGGCACCCTGGACATTCAACTGGACGCCGACGCCTGGCTTCCCGGCATGATCGGGGTGGGTTATCACCGGGCCCAGGTCGAAGATCAGCACTTCATCCTCGCCGTAGCTCCGGCCCGGTGCTACAGCATGGCGGACGCGGTCAACAGTGCCACACCCCGGGCCTGGGGTTTGAGCACGCAACTGTACGCCCTGAAACGCCAGGGCGATGGTGGCTTTGGCGACACCCGGGCCCTGGCGCACTTTGCCCAGGCCGCCGGCGAGCGTGGCGCCGATGCCCTGGCGATCAGCCCGATGCACGCCATGTTCAGCTGCGACCCGTATCGCTACAGCCCCTACTCGCCCTCCAGCCGGCTGTTTCTCAACAGCCTGTACGCCGCCCCCGCCACTGTACTGGGTGAGGTCCCGGTGCAACGGGCCATCGAGACCTGCGGTCTTGCCCCCGAACTGCACCGGCTGGAGCAACTGCCGCTGATTGACTGGCCAGCGGCAACCCTGGCCAAACAAACCCTGCTGCGCCAGCTCTACGAAGACTTCCTGCTCGGTGAACAGCCGCTGCTGGACGACTTCCTGCAGTTTCGCGACGAAGGCGGTGAAGCCCTGGAAAACCACTGCCGGTTCGAAGCCCTGCAGGCGCAGCATGTGGCCGAGCAGCAAAGCCTGGACTGGCGGCAGTGGCCCGAACAGTGGCGCGATCCCGACAGCCCGGCACTGCTGATATTTGCCGAAGAACAAGCCCACAACATCGGCTATTACGCCTTTTGCCAGTGGCTGATTGCCCGGTGCCTGGCTCAGGCGCAAAAGGCCGCCCGCGACAGCGGCATGGCGGTTGGCCTGATCGCCGACCTCGCGGTGGGCGCCGATGGCGGCGGCAGCCAGGCCTGGTGCCGTCAGGATGAACTGCTGGCGCACCTCACCGTCGGTGCTCCACCGGACTTGCTCAATCGTCAGGGCCAGGGCTGGGGCATCTCCGCATTTTCCCCCGATGGCCTCAAGCGCAACGGCTTCCGCGCCTTTATCGAAATGCTGCGGGCCAACTTCGCCCACGCCGGCGGCTTGCGTATCGACCATGTAATGGGCCTGCAACGCCTGTGGGTCATCCCCCTGGGCGCCCCGGCCCATGAAGGGGCCTACCTGTACTACCCGGTCGAAGACATGCTGCGCTTGCTGGCGCTGGAATCCGTACGCCATCAAGCCATTGTCCTGGGCGAAGACCTGGGCACCGTGCCCGACGGCTTGCGCGAAAAACTCAGCGAGCGCTCGATTCTGGGCATGCGCGTGCTGTTGTTTGAACAGGATTACGGGGCCCATTTCCGGCCCATTCTGGACTGGCCGGATAACGCGCTGGCCACCACCAGCACCCATGATCTGCCAACCCTCAATGGCTGGTGGCTGGAGCGCGACATTGACTGGAATGCCCGGCTGGGCATGGTGGATCAGGCAACCGAGGCCCACTGGCGGGAAAACCGCCAGCATGAACGTAATGGCCTGCACCGGGCGCTGAGTCAGGACCGGCAGAATTTTCTGGACGAATCCACCGGGGCCGACCAGGTGCTCGACGCCAGCGCCCGCTTCCTTGGACATACCCGCGCGCCGCTGGTGCTGCTGCCCATCGAAGATGCCCTGGGCCTGCAAGAACAGGCCAATCTGCCCGGGACCATCAGCAGCCACCCCAACTGGTGCCGACGCCTTCCCGCAGACTGCGACACCCTGCTTGATTCAGCAGACGTTGCCCGACGCCTGGAACTGCTCGCCTGCGCACGACTGCAAGCCCAGGAGCGCGATCAATGAACGTGCAGCCGCCAGTGCCCGTGCGCGCGACCCAGCGCGTGCAATTGCATGCCGGTTTCACCCTGGATGATGCGCGACTTCAGGTGCCCTACTTCGCGCGCCTGGGCATCAGCCATCTATATGCCTCGCCCTTGCTCACCGCCCGCGCAGGCTCGATGCATGGTTACGATGTGGTGGACCCGGCCCACGTCAGCCCGGCGCTGGGCGGCGAACCGGCGCTGCGGCGTCTGGTGGCCGAACTGCGGGCCCACGACATGGGCCTGATCCTCGATATCGTGCCCAATCACATGGCCGTGGGCGGGTCTGACAATGCCTGGTGGCAAGACCTTCTGGCCTGGGGCCGGGCCAGCCCGTACGCCGAGTTTTTTGACATCCAGTGGCACTCCTCCGACCCCTTGCTAAAGGGTCAGCTGTTGCTGCCATTTCTGGGCAATGACTACGGTGCAAGCCTGCAAGAAGGCAGTATCCGTTTGCGCTTCAATGCCGACACGGGCGCTTTTCACGCAGAGTATGGCACCCATCATTTCCCCATTTGCCCGCTGCACTACGCCACCCTCCTCGGCAACAGCCCGCAGCAGTCCTTGCAGGTACTGGCAGAGCAATTTTCGGCTCTCAAAGACAGTGACAACCCCCGGGAACAGGGCCTGGCGCTGCAACAGCAACTGGCCGTATTCAGCCAGTCGCCCGGTGCTGATGACGCCATACTGCAGCTGTTGTCACACTTCGATTCACGCCACGCCCAGGGTTTTGCCCGCCTGCACCAGTTGCTTGAGCGTCAGGCCTACCGACTGGCCAGCTGGCGCACTGCCGCCGACGACATCAACTGGCGCCGCTTCTTTGATGTCAACGAACTTGCGGGTTTGCGCGTTGAGCGCTCCAGGGTCTTCGATGCCACCCACGACAAAATATTCCAGCTGATTGAACAGGGCCTGGTGGACGGATTGCGCATCGATCACATTGACGGCCTCGCCAACCCGCGCGGGTATTGCCGCAAATTGCGCCGCCGGGTAGATAGCCTGAGCCCGGGCCGGCATATACCCATCTATGTCGAAAAGATCCTCGCCATGGACGAGCTGCTGCCCGCCGACTGGTGTGTCGACGGCACCACCGGCTATGAATTCATGGATCAGGTGTCACTGCTTCAGCATCAACCTGAGGGTGAGCAACCCCTGGCGCAGTTATGGTCCGGCCTCAGCCAGCGACCAGCCGACTTTCACGCCGAAGCCTTGCTGGCACGCCAACAGATCCTCAACGGTTCCCTTGCCGGTGATTTTTCAAGCGTGGCCCAGGCATTGCTGGACGTTGCCCGCGACGACATCATGAGCCGCGACCTGACCCTGGGCGCCATACGCCGGGCTCTGGAAGCGCTGGTGATGCATTTTCCGGTGTACCGCATCTATATCGGCGCGAACGGCCGCAGCGCGGCCGATGAGGTCTTCTTTGAGCAGGCACTGGCTGGCGCCCGGGAGCAGCTGGGTGAAGCCGACTGGCCCGTGCTGGACAATTTGCAACAGTGGCTGGGGGGCGCTGCCTGGCGCAACTGGCCTGCAGGCCTTTCACGCAAACGCCTCAAGCATGCCTGTGTGCGTTTTCAGCAACTGACCTCGCCCACTGCCGCCAAAGCCGTGGAAGACACGGCGCTCTATCGCTATGGACGATTGTTGTCGCGCAACGATGTCGGCTTCAGTACCGAACGTATCAGTGCCCCGAGCGAAGACTTTCACCGCGTCTGCGAGCAGCGTTCAAAGCACTTCCCGGACAACCTGCTGGCCACCGCCAGCCATGATCACAAGCGCGGCGAAGACAGCCGCGCGCGCCTTGCCGTACTCAGTGAGCGCAGTGCCTGGTACGTGCAGTGCGTGCAGCGCTGGCAACCCCTGGCACAGGCACTGCGGGCAGACGCCAGTGGCCCGACGCCCGGCGATGAGTTGATCCTGTATCAAATCATCCTCAGTACCTGGCCGCTGGATCTGCGGCTTGACGATGCTCCGGGCCTGCAGCAATACCACGACAGAATCTGGCAGTGGCAACTCAAGGCCTTGCGCGAAGCCAAGCTCGAGAGCCAGTGGGACGCCCCTGACGAAGCCTATGAGCAAGGGGTCAAAACCTTTGTTGCCCGACTGCTGCTGCAACCGGCCGGGCTCGCTTTACGCACCGAACTGTTTCAGGCCTGTGAAGACATCGCCAGTGCCGGGGCCGTCAACGGGCTGGCGCAATGTCTGTTGAAACTGACCACCCCCGGGGTTCCCGACATCTATCAGGGCACCGACCTCTGGGACCTGAGCCTGGTGGACCCGGACAACCGCCGGCCCGTGGACTTCGAACAGCGCCAGCAACTGCTTGCCAGCCCTTTGAGTGAAGACCAGCTGCTGCAGCAGTGGCGCAGTGGTGCGATCAAACAGGCATTGATTGCCCGCACCCTGCATCTGCGCGCGCGCCACCCGCAGCTGTTCAGTCGCGGCAGCTATATCCCGCTGACGGTAAGCGGTCCGCGGGCCACCCAAGTACTCGCATTTGCCCGTCGCTGGCAGGATCAACTGGCGGTGATCGTGGTGCCACGCTTGAGCGCCGCCGACCTGCAAAAACAGGCGCCCGTCTTTAGTTCAAAGTCCATTTGGGCAGATACCTGCATCGATTTACCGTTTGACGGATTAAACCTCAAATTAAAGGGACTTTTTGAAACACCGGTAGTCACTAAAAGTAAGACGCTGCGGGTCTGCGATGCTCTCGATACCTTCCCCGTCAATCTCATGATCAACCCTTGAGTTCAGGAGCTTTGCGATGAGTAACAACGAAAAACGCATCCGTGAGTTTGCTTACCAGATCTGGGAATCCGAAGGCCAGCCCGAGGGCCAGGAAGCCCGGCATTGGGAGATGGCGCACAAACTGGCGCAGGCCGAAGCACTCGCCCCGTCCCAGTCCGAACCTCGCAAGGCCCGGGCCAAACCAGACCCTGGCGCGGCCGCCAGACCGGCTGCGAAAGAGCCCGTGGCGAAAAAGCCCAAGGCAACCCGCAAGCCGGCAAAACCCTAACCCGGTTTTTGCAGTGCGCAGACCTGTCTGCGCACTGAATCTTTGATCAGATTTTTAGCAGGCCAGTAATGCCTGACGGCAAAGCTATGCCCTGAAAACACGGTGCCTTCGCCAGTCGCGCTGCGAATTAACGTTCAGGATTTAACCCATTACCCAGGAGCAGTCATGACCAAGCCCAAGTCGCCCCCCCCTGCAACTCCGGACGTTGAACCCTCGCGCATTCGTGAAGGCCTGCCCTTTCCGCTCGGCGCCACCTGGGACGGGCTGGGGGTCAACTTTGCATTGTTTTCAGCCAACGCCACCAAAGTCGAACTGTGCCTGTTCGATCCCAGCGGCGAAATCGAGCTTGAGCGCATTGAACTGCCCGAGTACACCGACGAAACCTTCCACGGCTACTTGCCCGATTCCCACCCGGGGCAAATCTACGGCTACCGTGTCTATGGCCCCTATGACCCGGAAAATGGCCACCGCTTCAATCACCACAAACTCTTGATCGATCCCTATGCCAAACAATTGGTCGGCGAGCTTAAATGGTCTGAAGCGCTGTTTGGCTACACCATCGGCCATCCCGACGCTGACCTGAGTTTCGACGAACGTGACAGCGCGCCCTTCGTGCCCAAATGCAAAGTCATAGACCCCGCCCACACCTGGGGCCACGACCATCGGGTGCAAGTGCCCTGGGACCGTACGATTTTCTACGAAACCCATGTTCGCGGGATCAGCATGCGCCATCCGGCGGTACCCGAAGATGTGCGCGGCACCTTTGCCGGGCTGATGGTTGACGAAGTGATCGAGCACATCCGCAAGCTGGGGGTCACCAGCGTCGAACTACTGCCGGTGCATGCGTTCGTCAACGACCAGCACTTGCTGCAAAAAGGCATGACCAACTACTGGGGCTACAACAGCATCGCGTTTTTTGCCCCCGACCCGCGCTACCTGGCCAGCGGCAAAATCGCCGAGTTCAAGGAGATGGTCGCGCACCTGCACGAGGCCGGTCTGGAAGTCATTCTCGACGTGGTCTACAACCACACCGCCGAAGGCAACGAGCAAGGCCCCACCCTGTCGATGCGCGGGATCGACAACGCCTCCTACTACCGGCTGATGCCCGATGACAATCGCTACTACATCAATGATTCCGGCACCGGCAACACCCTGGACCTGAGCCACCCCTGCGTGCTGCAGATGGTCACCGACTCGTTGCGGTACTGGGCCCATGAAATGCACGTGGACGGTTTTCGCTTCGATCTGGCGACCATTCTGGGGCGTTATCACGAAGGCTTCAGCGAGCGGCACAGCTTCCTGGTGGCCTGCCGCCAGGACCCGTTGCTGCGTCAGGTGAAGATGATTGCCGAACCCTGGGACTGCGGCCCCGGGGGCTATCAAGTGGGCGGTTTCCCGCCGGGCTGGGCGGAGTGGAACGACCGCTTTCGCGATACCGTACGGGCCTTCTGGAAGGGCGACGAGGGCCAACTGGCCGATTTCGCCGCGCGCATGACCGCTTCCGGCGAGCTGTTCAATCAGCGTGGGCGCAGGCCCTATGCCTCGGTCAACTTCATTACCGCCCACGACGGTTTCACCCTGCACGATCTGGTGTCCTACAACGACAAGCACAACGAGGCCAACGACGAGGACAACCAGGACGGCAGCAACAACAACCTGTCCTGGAACCACGGGGCTGAAGGCCCTGTCGACGATCCCGAAATCAACGGCCTGCGCCTGCGCCAGATGCGCAACTTCTTTGCCACCCTGCTGCTGGCCCAGGGCACACCCATGATCGTCGCCGGTGACGAATTCGCCCGTACCCAGCACGGCAATAACAACGCCTATTGCCAGGACAGCGAAATTGGCTGGATCAACTGGGACCTGGACGAAGACGGCAAGTCGCTGCTCAAGTTCGTCAAGCGCCTGATCAAACTGCGCATGAGCTATCCGATCCTGCGTCGCAACCTGTTTCTGGTCGGCCACTACAACGAAGAACTGGGGGTCAAGGACGTGACCTGGCTGGCCGCCGACGGCAATGAAATGAGTATCGAGCAGTGGCAGGACGCCAATGGCCGCAGTCTGGGCATGCTGCTGGACGGCCGGGCCCGGGTCTCGGGGGTACAACGGGCCGGGGCCGACGCCACACTGCTGATTGCCGTCAACGCGCACCATGACGGGGTCGATTTCACCCTGCCCGAAGTGCCCGAGGGCACCGGCTGGATTTGTAAATTCGACACCTTCGACCCGGACATCAAGGGCCAGGAGGTCTTGGCATTCAACAGCACCTATTGCGTCAATGGACGTTCGATGGCGCTGTTCGAGCTGATGCGTGAACAAGGGACCTGAACATGGATCTGCACGCATTTTTTGAAATCCACGCGCCGCGCCTGGACACCCCTCAGGCGCTGGGCGATTGCCTGCGGCAAATGGTGCAGGCCGGCCTCGATCAACTGCCGATGCCGGGCAGCGGCCAGACCCTGGAGCGCTGGCAGCGACTCGGGCGGGTCGCCGGCCAGGACCTGGGCCTGTGCAAGCTTTATGAAGGCCATACCGATGCCCTGGCCACCCTCCACGAACTGGGTGCCCCCCGGCCTGCACCGGGCAGCACCTGGGGATTGTGGGCGGCAGAACCGCCGGATGCCCGGGTCGATGTGCATTTGGTCGATGGCCAGGCCATCCTCACCGGCCGCAAGGCCTGGTGTTCGGGCGCGGCGGTGGTCAGTCATGGCCTGCTCACCGCACGGGATGAGCAAGGCGCGGTGCAACTGGTCGCGGTGGACATGCACCAGCCACACATCAGCGTCTCGTCACACGGCTGGGAAGCGGTTGGCATGCGCGCCACCGCCAGTGTCGAGGTGACCTTCGAGCAGGCGCCCGCCACCTGCATCGGCCGCCCCGGCGACTACTTGCAGCGCCCGGGTTTCTGGCACGGCGCCATCGGTATCGCCGCCTGCTGGCACGCTGCAGCCAGCCGGCTGGGCAGTTACTTGCAACAGCACTGCAGCCAGCGCGAAGAGCCCCACGCCCAGGCCCATCTGGGCGCGGTGAATGCTGCGCTGTACAGCGCCTCCTGCGTTTTGCGCGAGTGCGCCCGGCGGGTCGATGAGAACCCAGAGGCCGACGCGCAACTGCTGGCACGTCAGGCCCGGGCGCACATTGAAGCCTGCGCCGAACAGGTGATTCAGCATGTGGGCCGGGCACTGGGCGCGGGCCCTTATTGCCAGAATCCGCACTTTGCCCGGCTCAGCGCCGACCTGCCGGTGTACCTGCGCCAAAGCCATGCCGAACGCGACCTGCAAGCCCTGGGCAAACTGGTGGCGCTGCAACCTGACACCCGGTGGCCGCTATGAAAACCAATCTGATCGTAGGGGCCGGTACCTCGCTGGAGCACTGGAGCGAATCCCGGCGCCTGGCCGGGTTGCCGGAAATACAGCTGTCGGACCTGGTACCCGAAGGCGCCCGCGCGGTGATCATTGCCCCGCACCCGGATGACGAAATACTGGGCAGCGGTGGCTTGCTGCAAATGATCGGCGCGTCCGGCCGTGAGTTGCTGCTTATCTCGGTCACCGACGGCACTGCCAGCCACCCGGGCTCAACCCGGTGGCCCGCGCAGCAGCTGGGCGCGTTGCGCGTTCAGGAGTCCGAAGAAGCGCTGCGCCGCCTGGGGCTCGCGCTACCCCAGTGGCAATGGCTACGGGCAGGGTTTGAGGACAGTCAGGTCGCCACCCGGGAGGCCGCGGTGGCAGTGTTTATCGAGCAGCAGTTACGCCCCGGTGATGTGCTGTTCGCGACCTGGCGCGAGGACGGCCACAGCGATCACGATGCGGTCGGCCGCGCCAGCAGCACTGCCGCCAAAGCGGTGGGCGCGACCCTGCATGAACTGCCGATCTGGACCTGGCACTGGGCCCGCGATGACGATGCCCGGGTGCCTTGGGCCCGCGCGTACAAAATCAACCTCAGCCCCAGTGCCATGGCGCGTAAACGCTATGCGGCCAGTGCGTTCAGCAGTCAGTTGCAGGACGACCCGAGTACCGGCTCAGGCCCGATTTTGCCGGCCCTGGCACTCGAGCGCCTGCTGCGCCCCTACGAAATAGTCTTTGTACAGGAGTGAAACATGGGTGTTTCCACGGCTTTTTTTGATCAGTTGTATGAGCAGAACCCGGACCCGTGGGCTTTTCGCGAGCGCTGGTACGAACAGCGCAAACGCGCACTGACCCTGGCCAGCTTGCCGCGTCAGCATTATGGGTCGATCTATGAGTTGGGCTGTGCCAATGGCGAGTTAAGTGCAGGCCTGGCCCAGCGCACTGACCGCCTGTTGTGTTGCGACGCAGCCGCCAGGGCGGTCGAACTGGCACAGCAACGCCTGAGCCACTGCCCGAACGTTGAAGTTCGCCAGAGCCGGTTACCGGCCGATTGGGCCAGTGGCCGTTTTGACCTGATCGTACTCAGTGAACTGGGCTACTACCTGGATGCCAACGAGTTGCAGTCCATGATTGAGCGGATCGCGGGCAGCCTTGCAGAGCAGGGACAGGTACTGGCCTGTCACTGGCGCCCGGCCATCGAGGGCTGCGCCCTGACCGGGGATCAAGTGCATGGCCTGCTGCATGCCGGCCTGGGGCTGAGCCGGCTCGCGCAGCACCTGGAAGATGATTTTGTACTTGAAGTCTGGGGCCTCGACCCTATGTCAGTGGCAAGCCAGGAGGGCCTGCGATGATCGGCATTCTGATACCTGCTCACAACGAGCAAGATCTGCTCGCGCAATGCCTGCAAGCTGCGCTCACGGCAGCCCGGCACCCCGAACTCAACGGCGAGGCGGTCAAGGTGACGCTGGTGCTCGACAGTTGCAGCGATGGTTCGGCAGACATAGCCGCCAAGTACGACATCAAGGTGCTGCACATCAAGGCCCGCAATGTCGGAGTCGCCCGGGGCACCGGTGCGCAGTGGCTGCTTGAGCAGGGGGCGCGATGGATCTCCTGCACCGACGCAGACAGCCTGGTAGCCGATGACTGGCTGGTGGCGCAACTGGCGCTCAATACCGATGCCGTATGCGGCACCGTGCGGATCGATGACTGGGGCCCCCTGGTCGATGCCCCTGCCCGCGCCCGATATCTGGCGGCCTATGAGGCCCGGGACGGGCATCGGCACATTCATGGCGCCAACCTGGGCTTCAGTGCCCGGGCATATCGCGATGCTGGAGGTTTTCAGCCGTTGGCGTGCCATGAAGATGTGCATCTGGTGAAGCGGCTGCAGGCCAGTGGTGCCTCCATCGCCTGGAGCCACCGGCCCAGGGTGACCACCAGTGCCCGGCTGGACTGTCGCGCCAGGGGTGGCTTCGGCGATTACCTGAAGTCACTGCTGATCGCCCCGGCAGCTGATCAACATCAACCGGACCCACGGCCCGGTGCGCTATAAATAGCCTGTGTTGAACGGCCAGGCTCGCACCGGGTCGGACCCTGACAACCCAGGAGAAACCATGACCCTTGATATTGCCGGTAACGACATTGAGTCACCCGCCCCGGGCGCAGTGCCTGATGTACACCGAATGAAGGTGCTCACGGTCAACATGCACAAGGGCTTCACCGCCTTCAATCGCCGTTTCATCCTGCCCGAACTGCGCGACGCCGTACGCAGTACATCGGCCGACCTGGTATTTCTGCAGGAAGTGCTGGGCGAACATGAGAAGCACGCATCGCGCTACGACGCCTGGCCACAGGTATCGCAATATGAATTCCTGGCTGACAGCATGTGGACCGACTACGCCTACGGGCGCAATGCGGTATACCCCGACGGTCATCACGGCAATGCGGTGTTGTCCAAGTACCCGATCAAGTCATACCGCAACCTCGATGTATCCATCACCGGCCCGGAACGGCGTGGCCTGCTGCACTGCGTGCTGGATGTCCCGGGGCACGAGAACGTGCATGCGATATGCGTCCACTTGAGCCTGCTGGAAAGCCACAGACAGTTGCAGATCGTGCTGCTCAATCAGTTGCTCAAGTCCTTGCCGCCTGACGATCCGGTGATCATTGCCGGTGATTTCAATGACTGGAAAGAGCAAGGCAATGCCATGCTTTCCCAGCGTGACGACCTGCACGAAGTATTTGAACGTCACCACGGCAAACTGGCCAGGACCTACCCGGCGCGCTGGCCGCTGCTGCGTCTGGACCGGATTTACCTGCGCAATGCCTCCAGTCATCACCCGACCATCCTGGGCCACAAACCGTGGCCCCATCTATCGGATCACCTGCCGTTGGCGGTGGAAGTGCATCTGTGAACAATCGTTGGTAGCGGCAGTTGCCGAAGGCTGCGCCCGGTTGCCCTGGGAACGTCACACTTGTGGGGCCTTTCACCGGTAGTCGCTGACGAGGCTGCGATGGACTGCGTAGCAGCCCCCCGCAACTGAAGGGCCTGCTGCCCCTTGTCGCAGCCTCGTTGCTCGTCAGCGACTACCCGGAAAAATCTGCCCCGGCAGGCTGAAAAGGAAAAGCACCGGGGCACACCACCAGGCATCACGTCGGCTGTAAAATCAGAACCCCCAGCGGCGGCAGATTCAATGCCAGCGAAACCTCCTGACCATGACTTGGCAAGGCCTGGGTCATCACTCCCCCGCCATTGCCATAGTTGGAACCGGCATAAGTATCCGCATCACTGTTGAGCACCTCTTGCCAGGTACCGGAAAACGGCACGCCAATGCGATATCCCGGACGAGGCACCGGGGTGAAGTTGGCGACCACCAGCAGCGGTTTGCCCGCCTTGCTCCAGCGCAGCCAGGCATAGACACTGTTGGTCGCATCATCCCCGATCAGCCATTGAAAGCCTTGCGCCACATCGTCCTGGTCATGCAGCGCCGGTTCTTCGCGGTACAGGCGATTCAAATCACCCACCAGCTTCTGCACCCCCTGGTGGTCATGGTATTGCAGCAAGTACCAGTCCAGTTGCTGATCGTGGTTCCACTCGCGCCACTGTCCGAACTCACAGCCCATAAACAGCAACTTCTTGCCCGGATGCGCCCACATAAAACTCAGATAGGCCCGCAGGTTGGCGAATTTTTGCCAGCGATCCCCGGGCATCTTGTCGATCAGTGAATGCTTGCCGTGCACCACTTCATCGTGGGAAATCGGCAGGATGAAGCGCTCGCTCCAGGCGTACACCAGGCCAAAGCTCAACTCGTTGTGATGATGGGCACGGTACATCGGGTCCTGCTGGATGTAGTGCAGCGAATCATGCATCCAGCCCATGTTCCATTTGTAGGCAAAACCCAGACCGCCCTGCTGGGTACTCTGACTGACCCCCGGCCACGCGGTGGACTCTTCGGCAATCATCAGGGCGCCGGGGGCTTCCAGGGCCACCACGTCGTTGAGATGGCGCAAGAACTCAATGGCTTCGAGGTTTTCCCGGCCCCCATGAATGTTCGGCACCCACTCGCCCGCTTTGCGCGAGTAATCGCGATACAGCATCGAGGCCACCGCATCCACCCGCAGGCCGTCGATATGGAAATGCTTGAGCCAGTGCAACGCCGAGGCCAGCATGAAGCCATGGACTTCGGTGCGCCCCAGGTTGTAGATCAAGGTGTTCCAGTCCTGGTGATAGCCCTCCAGCGGGTTGGCATATTCATACAGCGCCGTGCCGTCAAATTGCGCCAGGCCATGGGTATCGTTGGGAAAATGCGCGGGCACCCAGTCCAGAATCACCCCGATCCCGGCCACATGACAGGCATTGACGAAGGCTGCGAAATCATCCGGCGAACCGTATCGGGCACTCGGCGCAAACTGGGACAAGGGCTGATAGCCCCACGAACCGCCAAACGGGTGTTCCATGATCGGCATCAGCTCGATATGGGTGAACCCCAGTTTCTGTACGTAAGGGATCAGGCGCTCTGCCAGTTCATGCCAGTTATACAGGCGCGCAACTTCGCCGATATCGTCGACCTCGCACTGCCAGGAGCCGGCGTGCAATTCATAAATGGACAATGGCGCGTCCGGCTTCTGATGTTCAGCGCGACTCTGCATCCAGGCCGCGTCCTGCCAGTCCACCTGCAGCGGCGAAGCCACCCTGGAGGCCGTATCGGGTGGCAACTGGGTGGCCAGCGCCACCGGATCAGCCTTGAGCGGCAAGATGCCGTTGGCCCCAAGAATTTCGTACTTGTAGGCTTCACCTGGCGCAAGACGCGGAATAAACAGCTCCCAGACCCCGCTTGGATGGCGCAGGCGCATGGGGTGCCTGCGGCCATCCCAGATATTGAAATCCCCCACCACCGACACTCGCCGCGCATTCGGCGCCCACACCGCAAAACGCACACCGGGAACGCCATCGACGCTCATGACCTGGGCGCCGAAACAACTGCTCAAGTCCCGGTGATTACCCTCTGCAAACAGATACAGGTCCATTTCCCCCAGCAAAGGCCCAAAGCTGTAAGGATCTTCACTGGTCTGCTCGCCGCCGGCCCAGCTGATGCTTAGCCGATAGCCGCGGACATCGGCAAAATGCCCGGCAAACAGGCCCGGGACCTCGCTGCTGTCCAGCGTGCCAATCACCTCGTCCGAGTCGCGGGCCACTACCTTGACGCTCAGGGCACCGGGCAAAAATGCCCGTATCACTTGCCCGCCCTCACCGTCCGGGTGCGGCCCCAACACCGCAAAAGGGTCTCGGTGCCGAGTGTTGATCAGTGCTTCGATATCGTCGCGCGCGGGCAGCACAGCCATTTTTCCCGGGCCAGGAACCTTGTTTGAACTCATCACTTCTCTCCATCCGGTAAAGGCTTGGCCGTACTTGGCAAGTGGGTGAGCAAATCGCTTAATCCCTGCAAGGGAACCCGCAACCAGGCAGGCCGATTTGCCGCTTCATAGATAATTTCATAGGCCGCCTTTTCCAGACTGAACAGCGCCAGTGCGGCATCCTCGCCCCCGGCCACTTTCCAGTCATGGGCAAGGCTAGCTGTTGCTTGCCGGTATGCATCGACCAATGCTGTCCGGGCTTCTTGCAAATAGCGTTCAACCACCCGTTGCCGTGCATCGTCAGCCTGATCCGAGTGATCCGACTGTTGCACGTTGCTGACCGCCATGGCCGCTGCGTAATCGAAGGAGCGCAATACCCCGCTCAGGTCTTTATAGGGGCTATGCTTGCTGCGCCGGGCTGACAGCGGGCGCGCAGGCTCACCTTCAAAGTCGATGAAGTAGGCATCGCCCTTGACCACCAGCACCTGCCCCAGATGCAGGTCGCCATGCACCCGGATCTTAAGGCCACCCTGGGTTCTCTTGGCCAGTTGCTGGACATGGGCGGTGATCGCGCCTTGTTGCGCCAGCAGTTTTTTCACCTGTTTTTGCTCAGGCTCGCCAAGCTCGGGCAGATGTTGTTTGAGCAGTTTCAAGGCCTGCTTCAATTGCCCGTTGATATGGCTTGCCCACTGCCGGGTATCGGCCTCGGACGTGGTCTGAGGGGCAAAGTCAGGGTTGTCGCTGGCTTGCGCCAGCACCCCGTGCATCTCCCCCAGACGCTGGCCGAGCAAACCGGCAAAATCTGCCAGTTCGACCAGGGCGTTGTAATGCTGTTCGTGCTCGGACATGGCGTCGGCCATTTCATCGCGAATGGCCCGTTCCAGGTTGTTCTGGGTCCAGGTCCAGGCATCGCCCTGGTTACTCAAATAGCCCTGGGCAATCATCAGCAAGGTCTCTTCGCCCCCGGTTCCATGGCGCACCACTGCCCCCAGCAACGGAGAAATATGCTGATACCCGGCCTCGGTCAGGTAGGCACCCAGCTCCAGCTCCGGATGCTGGCCACTTCTGATTTTGCGGATCAGCTTAAGCACCATGGCGCCGCCGATCACCACCGAGCTATTTGATTGTTCGGCCGTGAGATAACGCACTTCACTCTGTTCGTTGAGCCCCAGGGCCGCCAGCTGCGCGGTCGCGGTAAAACTGATAGTGCCGGCGCTGCTGCTGATTGTCTCGCCGCTTTGCATGCCCGCCAGTACGGCCCTGACAAAGGCTTCAAGAGCAAAAGCATCGGTCATGAAACCGACCTGAGGGCCACGCCGCAGTCGCGACAGTACCGATTGCTGGGCCAACGTGCTGCTTGCCTGATCCTCGCCCAATACCCCAAGGGGCACTTGATAATGGTGCTGTTCGCCGCCGCTGGTGACTTGTACCTCGGTCAGCAACATGGGGTGCAAGGCATCGCCAAAACGGGTGCCGTGGAGAATTTTGACCTGCTCGACCGGTGCATTTTTTTGCCCGAACCAGCGGCGTTTGGGTAACCACGCCGGCAGGATCACGTTTTCCAGAGTGGTCCGCGGCGGGGTATCGAGCAACTCTTCAAGGCGCTGTTTGAGCACCAGGGTCAGCAGTTCGGGCAGGCTTTGCGCCGGTTCTGCGTGCCAGCTCGGCATCTGATTCTCGGCAGCCAGCAAAAACCAGTAAAAACCGTAGGGCGCCAGGGTCAGCATGAAGTCCATCTGGCCAATGGGCGGAAAGGCATTGCCCCCCAGCATCTCCACCGGTACCCGCCCGGCGAATTCGGACAGCTCCAGCTCTGCCGCCTGGGCGCTGCGCGACACGTTGGCCACGCAGAGGATGGTTTCAGTCTTGCCGTCGCCGTCGGTGTATTCGCGAATGTACGCCAGAATCCGCCGGTTGCTGGGGGACAGCATTTTCAAGGTGCCGCGACCAAAGGCTTGTTGCTGCTGGCGCACGGAGAGCAGGCGCCGGGTCCAGTTGAGCAATGAATGCGGATCGCCGGATTGGGCCTCTACGTTCACCGATTGATAGCCATACAGCGGATCCATGATCGGCGGCAACACCAGGCTCGCCGGGTTGGCCCGCGAGAATCCGCCGTTACGGTCAATCGACCACTGCATCGGCGTACGCACGCCGTCGCGGTCGCCGAGGTAAATATTGTCCCCCATGCCAATTTCATCGCCGTAATACAGGGTCGGCGTGCCCGGCATCGATAACAACAGGCTGTTGAGCAGCTCGATGCGCCGGCGATCACGTTCCATCAACGGCGCCAGACGCCGACGAATCCCCAGGTTAATCCGCGCCCGCTTGTCGGCGGCGTAGTAGTTCCACAGGTAATCGCGTTCCTTGTCGGTGACCATTTCCAGGGTCAACTCATCATGGTTGCGCAGGAAAATCGCCCATTGGCAATTCGCCGGAATTTCCGGGGTCTGGCGCAGGATATCGGTGATAGGGAAGCGGTCTTCCTGAGCCAGGGCCATGTACATGCGCGGCATCAACGGAAAGTGGAAGGCCATGTGGCACTCATCACCATTGATGCCATCGCTGTCGCCAAAATACTGCTGGGTGTCTTCGGGCCATTGATTGGCCTCTGCCAGCAGCATGCGGTCGGGGTAATGGGCATCGATTTCGGCGCGGATCTGCTTGAGGATCTGATGGGTCTCGGGCAGGTTTTCGTTATTGGTGCCATCGCGCTCGATCAGGTACGGAATGGCATCCAGGCGCAGGCCGTCGATGCCCATGTCCAGCCAGTAGCGCATCACCGCCAGCACTTCTTTCATCACCTGCGGGTTGTCGAAATTCAGGTCCGGCTGGTGGGAGTAAAAGCGGTGCCAGAAGTACTGGCCGGCGACCGGGTCCCAGGTCCAGTTCGAGGTTTCGGTGTCGAGAAAAATGATCCGGGTGCCGTCGTATTTTTCATCGGTATCCGACCACACGTAGTAATCCCGAGCCCTGGAGCCAGCCTTGGCACGGCGGGCCTTTTGAAACCAGGGGTGTTGATCCGAGGTGTGGTTGATCACCAGTTCAGTGATTACCCGCAGACCGCGCTTGTGGGCCTGGGCGATAAAGCGTTTGACGTCGGCCAGGGTGCCGTAGTCCGGATGCACGCCTCGATAATCGGCAATATCGTAGCCATCATCGCGCCGCGGCGAGGGATAGAACGGCAGCAGCCACAGGGTGTTGACCCCCAGCTCGGCGATGTAATCCAGCTTGCTGATCAGGCCGGGAAAGTCGCCAATACCGTCGTTATTGGAATCGAAAAATGACTTGATATGCACCTGGTAGATCACCGCGTCCTTGTACCAGAGCGGGTCCTTGATAAAGCTGGCCGATGCGGGTTGGTTTGCCATAAGGGAAATACCTGCTGATTCGGTTGCCCGGGGCCAGTGAAGCCGCCCGGCAAGAGGGGCTTAAAGGGGTTTGATCCGCCAGATGCCGAACGGCTGATGCCAGGGCTCGATGCGCATCCATTGGGTTTTGCCATACCAGGTCCAGCGATGGCCGTTCATCAAATCTTCCCCCGAGGTCCAGGCGTCATCGGCCAGGCCCATTTCCCACAACGGCAACTCGAAATGAGCTTCCTGGGCGTTATGGGGATCGAGACTGATAGCCACCAGTACAAAATTGCTGCCATCGGCGCTGCGTTTGCCGAAGTACAAAATGTTGTCATTCCAGGCGTTGTACAGGGTCAGGCCCAGGTGGCTGTGCAAGGCCGGGTTCTGGCGGCGGATGCGATTGAGCTGGGCAATTTCGGCCACGATATTGCCCGGCGCACTGAAATCACGGGGGCGGATCTGATACTTCTCCGAGTCCAGATATTCCTCTTTGCCCGGCACCGCCGCCGACTCGCAAAGCTCGAAGCCGCTGTACATGCCCCACAGGCCCGAGCCCATGGTTGCCAACGCGGCCCTGATCAAAAAGCCGGGGCGCCCCGAGTCATGCAGGAAGCCGGGGTTGATGTCCGGGGTATTGACGAAGAAGTTGGGCCGGAAGCACTCACGCAACGGGCTTTGATTCAGCTCAGTGAAATAGGCTGCCAGCTCGGCCTTGGTGTTGCGCCAGGTGAAATAGGTGTAGCTCTGGGTGTAACCGACCTTGCCCAGGCGCGCCATCATGGCCGGGGTGGTGAACGCCTCGGCGAGGAACATCACCTCGGGGTTCTGGGCACGTACATCCGCGATCAGCCATTGCCAGAACGGCAGAGGCTTGGTGTGCGGGTTGTCGACGCGGAAGATTTTTACCCCCTCGTCCACCCAGCCCAGCACGATGTCGCGCAACTCCAGCCACAGGCCGGGAATCGCATCCGGGGCATAGAAATCGACATTGACGATGTCCTGATACTTTTTCGGCGGGTTTTCCGCGTAGCGAATGCTGCCGTCGGGGCGCCAGTTAAACCATCCGGGGTGCTGTTTGAGCCACGGGTGGTCCTGAGAACACTGAATGGCAAAATCCAGAGCGATTTCCAGGCCGTGGTCCGCGGCAGCGGCCACCAGGCGCCGGAAGTCGTCACGGCTGCCCAGTTGCGGATGGATCGCGTCATGCCCTCCCTCTTCGCTGCCGATGGCATAGGGGCTGCCCGGATCGTCCGGCCCGGCCTGCAACGCGTTATTGGGGCCCTTGCGATGTCGGCGGCCAATGGGATGGATCGGCGGGAAATACAGCACGTCAAAGCCCATGTCGTGAATCATCGGCAGGCGCTGGTGTACATCATTGAAAGTGCCGTGGCGGGCAGGATCGTCAGTGACCGAACGGGGGAACAGCTCGTACCAGCTGGCGAACTGCGCCAATGGCCGTTCAACCTCCACCGGGTACTCGGGGCTCAGGCTCAAATACGCGTGGTTTTGTGCCTCGGCCATCAATTGCGCACTGTGTTCGTGCATGAACAGCGCCACTTGCTCGGTCTCCAGCAGACCAGACAGTTGCCCGAGCAACGCCTGCAACTGTTCGCGCCGTTCACCCTGACTGAGCTCGATGGCGTGCTGTACCAGAATCCGCCCTTCCTGCAACTCCAGACTGACGGCAATGCCTGCCTGATGCTTTTTCTCCAGCTCATGGCAAAAGCTGGCATAGCGATCAATCCAGGCCTCGATGCAAAACAGATAGCGCCCCACTTCGGGCACCGGAAACTGTGCGTTCCAGCTGTCATTGTCTAAAAAATGCATAGGCGTTGCCGACCAGTGCGCGGAACTGGCCAGACGCCAGTGCAGCATGACCGCCAGCTGCTCGTGACCGTCAACAAACACTTTGCTGAGCACGTCGACCTGCTGCCCCGCAGTCGCCTTGACCGCGAACTCACCGTTTTCGAGCACCGGGGACGTGGCTTCAATAACAATGCGCGGCAACAACAATGCCTGGGATAAGGGCAACGTCACAGTGGAATCAGGGTCTTGCGGGAAATCAGCAGTCATCGAGCAGCACTCCTCACGCCCGCAGACGTTTATGGGTGGTCGTATCAAAGCCATTCCCGGCATCGATCACCGGGCACCTGGTTGGGAGCGGGGGAAAGAATTAAAAGTTCAGACTAATTGCCGATACTCCGTTGGTCATTGGCCGGGGAACCGAGCGGCCTTCAATGAGGTCGACCGGCTGTAATCCTTTCCATGCAGCAATGAGGCCATGTCCATGAATATCCCCATTCCCGCAGAAACCCCCGATCCCAATATTGACGACCCGGTGTTACCGCCCGGTGATGCCGAGCCGGTTCCGGAAGAAGATCCGCCGCTCAAGGACCCCGACCCGATTGGCGATCCCCCCTGCGAAGATGCGCCGATGAGAATCTGATGCCCGTCTTGAGCGCTGTTTGACCTGCCCGGTCGCTGACGGTTGCGATCGGGGGCGCAGCGGGCGCAACCCGCAGCCAGTGAACGCCAATCCATTCGATCGAACCCGGCCGGTTTTCCACGCACTAACGTTTAACCCCCATAAAAGGACCACGCTGATGACTATCACAATCGATGCCGACAAAAGCTGCTGGTATGAATCACCCGAAGGCTCGGAGCACTCCCCGGCCGAGCGGGTAGAAGTCATCACAGACCACGCCTCGAGAATGTGCATGGCGCTGATGAACGGCCTGCGCATTGCCATTACCTCGGACGAAGCCGAAGCCCTGGTTGCGGCGGGCGCCAAGGACAGCCGCGAGTTGCTGCGGGCCGGGGGCAGTGAGTCGATTATCTGAAGCTGCAGGACTGATGAGCCCCAGCATGGGCTCATCCTGGGTGATTCGGTGATTTAATTGACCCCGATCAGGATTACCCGCCGGCGCCTGGGTTAAAGGCGCCCGGCCCCTGCTGCACGTGGCCGCGACCAGGGTGCAGCAAGTTGTCGCAGGTCACCCTGAAAACTCATCTGATCCGGTTTTTAATCAAATAACTGAGTCTGTTATGCAAACAGTTCGCAGGGGATAGTGCTCAGGCCTGATGGAGGCTGATGAGCGAAAGACCATGAGCGAACAAATTCCCGTCCAGATACTTGAAACATTCGAGGCTTCGCGACCCCGGGCCGCAAAAAACAAAAGCCGCTCCAGCGACAACCTGATCCACACCCGCAGTTTCACCGGTCTGTTCCGAACCTTGCGCATAGTCGGTGCCGGCTTTCTGTTTTTGCTGTTCTTTGGCACGGTCTGGCTCAATTGGGACGGTCGACAAGCCGTCCTCTGGGACCTGTCCGAAAGCAAGTTCCATATTTTCGGGGCGACGTTCTGGCCGCAGGATTTCATCCTGTTGTCGGCGTTGCTGATCATTGCCGCCTTCGGCCTGTTTGCGATCACGGTATTCGCTGGCCGGGTGTGGTGTGGTTACACCTGCCCGCAAAGTACCTGGACCTGGCTGTTTATGTGGTGCGAGAAGATCACCGAAGGTGACAGGAATCAGCGCATAAAACTCCAGGCTGCACCCTGGCGCCTGAACAAGATCCTGCGCCGCACTGCCAAGCACGCGCTGTGGATGGCAATCAGCGTGATGACGGCGCTGACCTTTGTCGGTTATTTCACCCCGATCCGACCCCTAGCCACTGAGCTGCTGACCCTGGAAATGGCCGGCATCAGTCTGTTCTGGGTGCTGTTTTTCACCGGCGCCACTTATATCAATGCCGGCTGGCTGCGGGAGGCGGTGTGCATGCACATGTGCCCTTACGCGCGGTTCCAGAGCGTGATGTTCGACAAGGACACCCTCGCCATTTCCTATGACGTGAACCGTGGCGAAAGCCGCGGCCCGCGCAAACGCGGGGTCGAACCGGCGCAGGCAGGTCTGGGCGATTGCATCGACTGCCAGATGTGCGTGCAGGTCTGCCCCACCGGCATCGACATTCGCGATGGCCTGCAGATGGAATGCATCGGCTGCGCGGCCTGTATCGACGCCTGCGATACGGTGATGGACAAAATGGGCTACGCCCGCGGGCTGGTGCGCTACACCTCCGAACACCAGTTACAGGGCGGCACCACCCATTTGCTGCGCCCGCGCCTGATTGGCTACGCAGCGGTGCTGGTGCTGATGATCGGGGCCCTGGTGGTGGCGCTTGACCAGCGCTCAATGGTGTCACTGGATGTAATCAAGGACCGGGGGCTGTTTCGCGAAAACAGTCAGGGCCAGATCGAGAACATCTACAGCCTCAAAATCATCAACAAGACCCAGGAGCCGCAGCATTACCGGGTATCGCTGCAAGACAACCAGGACTTCCGCCTGCAGGGCAAGACCGAGCTGACCCTGGCCCCCGGCGAAATTGTCGATGTGCCGGTATCTGTCGCGCTGTTGGCCGAACGCCCGAAAAGCAGTTCGCAAACCATCGGGTTTGTGGTCACCGACACAGATCAACCGAGCGTACGCAGTGTGGCCAAGAGCCGTTTTGTGGCACCGTTGAATCGATAAACGATAAATCCCTGTGGCAGCGGGCGTGCTCGCGATAGCATCAGCACGGTCAATCAGACTGACCGGAGTGAGCCATCGCGAGCACGCTCGCTCCTGCAGGATTAGCCGAGCCTTATTAATGAAACGCTACGAAAAATTCGCCGACGATATTGCTGAACTGATTCGCAGCGGGGTGCTCGGCCCCGGCCAGCGCGTGCCTTCGGTACGTTATGCCAGCCAGACCTACGGGGTTAGCCCCTCCACCGTGTTTCAAGCCTATTACCTGCTGGAACGCCGTGGCCTGATCCGGGCCAAGCCGCGTTCCGGCTACTTCGTCAACGTGCATGCGCCGAGTCCGTTTTCCGAGCCGGTGTTCAGCAGCCATGTAACCGAGTCCACCGAAGTGGATGTCAGTGCTCTGGTGTTCTCGGTGCTGGACTCGATGAAAGACCCGCACACCGTGCCCTTCGGTTCGGCGTTCCCCAGCCCGACCTTATTCCCGCTACAGCGGCTGGCCCGCTCCATGGCCACCGCCAGCCGTGAAATGGACCCGCGCATGGTGGTCACCGACATGTCCCCGGGCAACCCGCAACTGCGGCGCCAGATTGCCCTGAGGTATATGGTCGGGGGGCTGATGCTGCCCATGGAAGAGCTGCTGATCACCAATGGTGCCCTGGAAGCCTTGAACCTGTGCCTGCAGGCCGTCACCGAGCCCGGCGACCTGGTGGCCATCGAAGCGCCGGCGTTCTATGCCTGCCTGCAAGTGCTGGAGCGGCTCAAACTCAAAGCCGTGGAAATCCCGGTGCATCCCCGTGACGGCATCGACCTGGGGGTGCTGGCGCAAACCCTGGAGCGCCATCCGATCAAGGCGGTGTGGTGCATGACCAGTTTTCAGAACCCGATTGGCGCGACCATGCCCGAGGCCAAAAAACAGGCGCTGGTGGAACTGTTGCGCGGCCACCAGGTGCCGTTGATTGAAGATGACGTGTACGCCGAGTTGTATTACGGCCAGCACGCGCCCAAACCGGCCAAGGCCTTTGATAGCGAAGGGTTGGTGATGCATTGCGGCTCGTTTGCCAAAAGCCTGGCCCCGGGCTATCGCATCGGCTGGGTGGCGGCGGGTCGATATGCGCAGAAAATAGAGCGTCTCAAACTGATGACCTCGCTGTGCGCCTCGATGCCGGCCCAGGCCGCGATTGCCGACTACCTGCAACATGGCGGCTACGATCGCCACCTGCGCAAACTGCGCTATGCCCTGGAAGAACAACAGAGCGCGATGCTGGCGGCGATAGCCCGCTACTTCCCGGCGCAGACCCGGGTGAGCCAGCCGTCGGGCGGGTATTTTCTGTGGCTGGAACTGCCCGAGCAAATGGACTCTCTCAAGTTGTTCCAGATGGCCTTGGCCCAAGGCATCAGCATTGCCCCGGGGCCCATTTTTTCGGCCACCCAGCGCTTTCGCAACTGCATCCGCCTGAACTACGGCAGCCCGTGGAACGAAGCCAGTGAAAAGGCCATGGAGACCCTGGGCAAGATCGTCCGCTCATTCTAAAGCCCCCGAAACACCTGTAGGAGCGAGCTTGCTCGCGAGCTTTTCGGCGAAAATCGCAACATCTCGCGAGACAAGCTCGCTCCTACAGGTGTGCGGGGTGTCAGTGAAATCGTATCCCGCAGCACACGAGCTTTTCGGCGCGACTCGCAACGGCTCGCGAGCAAGCTCGCTCCTACAGGTGTTGCGGGGTGTCAGTGAAATCGTATCCCGCGGTACGCCTCCCCCCCTCTGTAGGAGCGAGCTTGTCTCGCGAGCTTTTCAGCGCAAATCGCAACAGCTCGCTCCTGCAGAGGCTGTGGGTCCGGGGATCTCAGCCCGGCATGCAGGTGAAGTCCGCGGTGTGCGCCACTTCCTTGCCGTGGGAGTCCACCAGCGTCGCGCTGACTTCAGGCCCCAGGCTCGACTCGATCAGTTGGTAACGCTCTCCGGCCTTGAATTGCCGGTAATTGACCTTGCCCTGGCAATCGACCTGGTTTTCATCACCGGTGGCCCCCTCAAACAAGGTCACGTCCAGCCGGTGAGCTCCAGGGGTGACTTCAAAATAGCGACCATCATTGATGTTCTTGCCGTCTACCCGCTCGGCCATCAGGTCACTGTTGCCCTCTTCCTTAAGACCGATCCAGGCTTCACCCGGGTCTTGTTTGGGCATCGGTCCGGCACAGGCCGACAGCAACAACACCAGGCCCAGGGACGGAACCAGCAACAGCGGTTTAAGAGTCATCGCAAGTACGCCTCGTACAAAGTTGAAAAAGGGACGACAGGCTGACCCGTCGAACAGGCCTCAAGCTTGCGACTCAGCGTGTGTTGCGCCAAATGAATGAAAGTGAAGGGATTTTCAGCTCTTTCCTAAAGGATCCTTCACCTGGCTGAAAGCGGATCGTTAAGATCCGGCGGTAAGACTGCCGAGGTTTGCAATTCCACTCCTCGGAGGTTCAGGCATGCTCGGGCTGGTAAAGACCGCACTGCACAAGCCCTACACGTTTATCGTGCTGGCGATTTTCATCTGCATCATCGGGCCGCTGGCAGCTCTGCGCACGCCCACTGATGTATTTCCCGACATTGGTATTCCGGTGGTCGCCGTCGTCTGGCAATACACCGGCCTGGCTCCGGCAGATATGGCCGGCCGGGTGATTTACACCTACGAGCGCTCGCTCAGTACCACGGTCAACGACATCGAACACATCGAGTCGCAGTCTTTGCCCGGCATGGGCATCGTGAAGATTTTCTTCCAGCCCGGCGTCGATATCCGCACAGCCAATGCCCAGGTGACCGCGGTATCTCAAACCGTACTCAAACAGATGCCGCCGGGGATCACCCCGCCGCTGATTCTGAACTACAGCGCCTCCACGGTACCGATCCTGCAATTGGCGTTTTCCAGCCCCACGCTCTCGGAAGCCAAAATCCGCGATCTGGTGCAGAACAACATCCGCCTGCCCCTGAGCTCACTGCCCGGTCTGGCCATGCCGACCCCCATGGGCGGTAAACAGCGGCAGATCACCCTCGACCTCGACCCCCAGGCTCTGGCAGCCAAGGGCTTGTCGGCCCAGGACGTGGGCAATGCACTGGCGGCGCAGAACCAGATCATCCCGGTGGGCACCGCCAAGCTCGGCACCTATGAATACACGGTGTTGCTCAACAACAGCCCCAAAGCCATCGACGAACTCAATGACTTGCCGATCAAGACCGTCAATGGCGCCCTGATTACCATCGGCCAGGTGGCCCACGTGCGTGACGGTTCGCCGCCACAAACCAACATCGTGCGGGTGGACGGGCAACGGGCAGTACTGATGCCGGCCTTGAAGAACGGCAATATCTCGACCCTGTCGATTGTCGACGGCATCCGCTCTATGCTGCCGCGAATCAACGAAACCTTGCCTCCTTCACTCAAGACATCCCTGCTGGGCGATGCTTCGGTATTCGTCAAACAGTCGGTGGGCAGTGTGGCCCAGGAAGGGATCATCGCCGCCCTGCTCACCAGTGCGATGATTCTGCTGTTCCTCGGCAGCTGGCGCTCGACCCTGATCATTGCCGTGTCGATCCCGCTGGCGGTGCTCTCGGCCATTGCCCTGCTGGCCCTCAGCGGGCAAACCCTGAACGTCATGACCCTCGGGGGGCTGGCGTTGGCGGTGGGGATTCTGGTGGACGATGCCACGGTGACCATCGAGAACATCAACTGGCACCTTGAACAAGACAAGTCGGTACGTGATGCGATTCTCGATGGCGCCAGGCAGATCGTCGGCCCGGCATTCGTTTCGCTGCTGTGTATCTGCATCGTGTTTGTGCCGATGTTCATGTTGCAGGGGATTGCCGGCTACCTGTTCCGGCCGATGGCGCTGTCGGTGATTTTCGCCATGGGCTCGTCCTTCATTCTGTCGCGCACCCTGGTGCCAACCCTGGCGATGTTCCTGCTCAAACCCCATGTTGCGGAGCAAGGCCCGGGCCATCACCCCGAAGATGGCTACATCAACCATCACGAGGGCGACCGGCACACCCCACAACATTGCGCAGCGGTGCGGGCGCTGCTGAGTTTTCAGCAAGGGTTCGAACGGCGCTTCTCGGCCGTGCGCGATGGGTACTACGGCGTGCTGGAATTGGCTTTGGCCCATCGCAAAGGCTTTTTGTCCGGTTTCATGGCCTGTGTGCTGGCGTCGTTCGCGTTGCTGCCGAGTCTGGGCCAGGACTTCTTCCCGGCCACCGATGCCGGGGCACTGGCCCTGCATGTGCGCCTGCCGCTGGGTACGCGCATTGAAGAAAGCGCGGCGGCCTTCGACCGGATCGAATCGCGCATTCGTGAAATCATCCCCGCCGACCAGCTGGACACCATCATCGACAACATCGGGATTCCGTTGAGCGGCATCGACATGGCCTACAGCAGCAGCGGCACCATCGGCCCCCAGGATGGCGATATTCAAGTCACCCTCAAAGCCGACCACAGCCCGACCGCCGACTATGTGAAACGCTTGCGTGAAGCCCTGCCCGAGAGTTTCCCCGGCAGCCAGTTTGCCTTTATGCCGGCCGATATCAGCACCCAGATCCTCAACTTCGGTGCTCCGGCTGCGCTGGACGTGAAAATCTCCGGCCGCGACGACGCCGCCAATCGCACCTATGCCCTGGAGCTGCAACGGCGCCTGCAACATGTGCCGGGGATAGCCGATCTGCGGATTCAGCAATCGGTCGGCTACCCGTCCCTGCAAGTCAAGGTCGACCGGCTACGGGCCAATGGCCTGGGGATCACCGAACGTGACGTTACCAACAGCATGGTGGCCTCACTGGCGGGCAGTTCCCAGGTGGCACCGACTTTCTGGCTCAACCCTCAGAACGGCGTGTCTTACGGGGTAGTGGCCGCGACCCCGCAATACCGGCTGGACAGCCTGCCCTCGCTGGAAGCCTTGCCGGTCACCGGCAGCAGCGGCCAGTCACAAATCCTTGGCGGGCTGGCGACCATCACCCGGGGCGAGAGC
This sequence comes from Pseudomonas paraversuta, assembly GCF_904067025.1. Taxonomy (NCBI): domain Bacteria; kingdom Pseudomonadati; phylum Pseudomonadota; class Gammaproteobacteria; order Pseudomonadales; family Pseudomonadaceae; genus Pseudomonas; species Pseudomonas paraversuta. Next base: position 1,868,966 of record NZ_CAJFDA010000001.1, on the reverse strand, counting down.
CCGGCGGTGGTCACCCATTACAACATCGAGCCAACCCTGGATCTGTACGCCAACATTCAGGGCCGCGATTTGGGCTCGGTGGCCGCCGATGTGCAAAAAGTGATTGATGGCGCCTCGGACCTGCGTCCCAAAGGCGCCACCATCACCCTGCACGGCCAGATCGACGCGCTGCATGAAGCCTTCAGCGGTTTGAGCCTGGGCCTGCTGGGGGCGGTGGTGCTGATCTACCTGCTGATCGTGGTCAACTTCCAGTCGTGGCTGGACCCGTTCGTGATCATCACCGCTCTGCCCGCCGCCCTGGCCGGGATCGTCTGGATGCTGTTCCTCAGTGGCACCTCCTTGTCGGTGCCGGCCCTGACCGGGGCCATCCTGTGCATGGGGGTGGCCACTGCTAACTCGATTCTGGTGGTGAGTTTCTGCCGCGAGCGCCTGGCGGAACATGGCGACGCCCTCAAGGCTGCGCTCGAAGCGGGCTACACCCGGTTCCGGCCGGTGTGCATGACTGCCCTGGCAATGATGATCGGCATGCTGCCGCTGGCCCTCTCCGAAGAACAGAACGCCCCGCTGGGCCGCGCTGTGATTGGCGGGCTGATGCTGGCCACTGTTGCCACCTTGTTGTTCGTGCCCGTGGTGTTCAGCCTGGTGCACGGTCGTGAAAAAAATCGCTCTGCAGCTGGAGAAACCACCCATGTCGTCTGATCCAAAACCTTCGCCCAAGCGCTTGATGTACCTGGGTATCGGTGGCCTGACCCTGGCCGCGTTGCTGGTGGCCAATGGTCTGGCGGCCCGCAGCCGCCACGAGCATGAGGTTGCCAACTGGACCGAAGTCGCCGCCCTGCCAGTGGTCAGCGTGTTCCAGCCGCTGCAGAACGCCCATGGCGACACCCTGCGTTTGCCCGCGCATCTGGAAGCCTGGAGCAAGGCCTCGATCCATGCCCGGGTCAGCGGCTACCTGAAAAGCTGGCACAGCGATATTGGCAGCAAGGTCACCGCCGGACAGGTGCTGGCGGTCATTGATAGCCCCGACCTGGATCAGCAACTGGCGCAGACCCGGGCCCACATGCTGCAAGAGCAGGCCAATGCCAGACTGGCTGCCACCACCGCGTCGCGCTGGCAAAACCTGCTGGCCAGCCACTCGGTCTCACGCCAGGAGGCGGACGAGAAAACCTCCAACGCTGCCGCCGCCAGGGCCAGTGCCCAGGCCGCCGAAGCCGACTACGCGCGCCTGTCCAGCCTGGAAGCCTACAAGACCATTCGCGCGCCCTTTGCCGGGACCATCACCGCGCGCCATACCGACATCGGCCAACTGATCAAGGCCGATACCGACAGCGACACCGAGCTGTTTGACATCGCCGATACCCATCAGCTGCGCCTGTACGTGCCGGTGCCACAGAACTATGCCAGCGTGATTCGTCCGGGCATGCCGGTGCAGCTCAGCGTGCCGGAGCATCCGGGGCAGACTTTCAGCGCGAAATTGATCGGCAATTCGGCCGCCATTGATCAGCGCTCGGGCACCCTGATGGCACAGTTTGTCGCGCCAAACCCCGGCGATGTGCTGATGCCCGGGGATTACGCCGAGGCGACCCTGGCGATCCCGCCCGACACCCATGGCGTCAGCATTCCGGCCAGTGCCTTGATCTTCCGCGCCCAGGGCACCCAAGTGGCGGTGCTCGACAGCGCCCGGCATGTGCATATGCAAAACATCCATATCGGCCTGGATCTGGGTGACCGGCTGGTGATTGATCAAGGGCTCAAACCTGCCGACACCGTGATCGACAACCCGCCCGACGCCCTGCGCGAAGGTGACCCGGTGAAACTTGCCGATGCAGGAGCCACCCATGCAGCCAAAGCTTAAACGCGGCGCCCTGTTGCTGGCCCTGGCGTTGCAGGGCTGCTCGCTGGCACCGGCCTACAGGCCGCCGCAACTGGACCTGCCACAGCACTATCGCGAACAGAGCAGCGACAACCCGTGGCACAGCGCGCAACCGGCCGATCAACTGTCACCCCAGTGGTGGCGGCTGTATCACGACGAGCGCCTGAATGCACTGCAGCAGCGCCTGCTCAAGACCAACCCGGACCTGGCGGCAGCCCTGGCCCATTACCAGGGTGCCCAGGCCTATGCCAGCCAGCTGCATGCCGGGCTATTGCCGCAAATAACCGCCAGCGGGCAACCGCTGCGCCAGCGCCAGTCGGACAGTCGGCCTCTGCGCGGTTCCGACCAGCCAGCGGTATACAACAGCAATACCGCAGGCTTTGCGCTGAATTTCGATCTCGACCTGTGGGGTAAAATCCGCAACCAGGTGGCGGCGGGCGATGCCCGGGCTCAGGCCTCGGCAGATGACCTGGCCGTGGCTCGCCTGAGCTTGCAGCGCCAGCTTGCCAGCCTGTATGTGCAGCTTGACGGGCTGGATGCGCAGCAGCGCATTCTCTCCAGTTCGCTGGATGATTACAGCCAGGCCCTGCAACTGACCCGCGCCCGCTATCAGGGGCAGATTTCATCCGAGCTTGACCTGACCCGCGCCCAGAGCCAGCTGGCCGAAGCTGAGGCCCAACTGGACGATGTGCGCGGCCAGCGCAACCTCACCGAACACGCCATTGGCGAACTGCTGGGCGAACCGGCCAGCAACTTTGAATTGCCGGCCGGCAAGCAGACCCTGAGCCTGCCGGCGCAACCGGGCGCCTTGCCCAGCACCCTGTTGCAGCGCCGGCCCGATATCGCCGCGGCGGAACGGCGGATGTTTGCCGCCAATGCGCAAATCGGCGTGGCCAAAGCCGCCTGGTACCCTGACTTCAGCCTGACCGGACTACTGGGCGGGCAAACCCAGGGCAGCGGTAATTTACTGGCCGCGAGCAATCGTTTCTGGGCCTTGGGGCCGCTGGTCAACCTGCCGATTTTTGATGGCGGGCGACTGAATGCCGAGGAGCGCCAGGCCAGGTCCGAATTCGAAGAAGCCTCGGCACACTACCGCAGCCAGGTGCTGCATGCGGTGCGCGAGGTCGAAGACAACCTGGCGCAGTTGCGCGACCTGAGGCAGCAAGGTCTGGACCAACAGGCGGCGGCCAATGCCGCCGAGCACACCCGGGCGCTGGCCACCAACAGTTATGAAGCCGGAGCCGTGAGCTACCTGGATGTAGTCACGGCGCAGACCGCGGCGTTGCAGGCCCAGCGCGCGGTACAAGCCCTGCGCACCCGGCAGTTGCAGGCCAGCGTGGGATTGTTGACGGCACTGGGAGGGGGCTGGGCAGGCTGAGCCTGCGCTCGACGACGCAGTCGGCGTAACAGCCCACGGCCCTGCCCACAGACCTTGATCAGAACAACCCGGAGGTCGGGGGTGGGGTGCCTTTGAGTTGCCAGGCCCCCACCGCCGCGGCTTTCCACTGCCGGGGGTTGTGGTTGGCCACAGTGCGGGCATTGCGCCAGTGCCGGTCAAGGTTGTGCGCCCGCCCCGTGGTCGAGGCCCCGCCCACGTCGAATACCAGCTCCGCCGCCTTGAGCGCAGACTCCGCAGCTATATATTGCGCCTGCGCCACGTCCACCGCCGCCCGGTCTACCAACAGCGGATCAAGATCCCCTGCCCACGCCCGGTCTATGGCCTCAGCCGCACGCAGCACCACCGCCTCGGCCGTGAATGCCCGGGCCGAGATGTCCCCCACGCTCAGCTCCACGTAAGGGTCGTCCACCGAACGGTTGGCGCTGCTGTGCTTGATCGGCCGCGCATGCTCATTGGCAAACGCCACCGCATCATTCAAGGCATTGCGCGCAATACCCGCCTGCACCGCCGCCAGGAACAATTGCAAAAATGGCGTGACGATGGTGCGCTTGCCCTCCTCCACGGTCCGGGTGCGAATCTCTTGCGCCAGCACCTGTACGTTGTTCAGGCGGGTAGTACCGCTGGCCGTCAGGCGCTGGCCCATGGCGTCAAAATCGTCCAGCAGCTCAAGCCCCTGACGGTTACGCGGCAAGATGAACGACACCGGCTGATCGTTTTCGTCCAGCGCCACCGCGCTGACCCAGTCGGCATATAACGAACCGGTGCTGTAGTACTTGTTGCCCGTGGCCCGGTAATGCTCGCCGTCACGCACTATCCGGGCGCTGATCGAGCCGTTGGCGCCACCGACTTCCCAGCCCGCATTGCCGATCACCGCGCCCTGCAGGTAGCGCTCGAACCAGCGTTCGCGCTCGCCTTCGGCATCATCCGCCCGGGACGCCAGCAACCCTTCGACAAAGCCGAAGCCGGGACGCAATGCCTGGGCAACGTTGGAGTCCACCGCCGCGATACGGATCAATAAACCGATGACCTCTTTCACCGAGCCGCCACTGCCGCCATAGCGGACCGGGATTCTGGCGCTAAAAAAGCCGGCTTTGGCAATCTGCGCCACCGCCTCAAACGGCAGCAGCCGGTCGCGTTCGCGCAACGCCGCGCCCTGGCCGATCTCCGGCAACAGGCGGTCGGCACGGGCATTGAGTTCTGCCACCGTAGCAACGGGACGTTCGGTTACAGCAAACAGCTTACTCATGGCAATTCCTTGGGTTGATGACGCTTAAATGGCGATTTTCCAAAGCTGTGATTCATCAAACAGCCACGCGCTGTTCTCTGCTTCCAGCGGCGGCACCACCAGTTGCACCTGGGCACCGGGCAGACGCGGTACGGCCCCCAGCAGGCGACGGGTGTATTCATGCTGCGGGTTGTCAAACAGCGCCTCGACTGGAGCGCTTTCCACGACCTTGCCGTGACGCATCACCAGCACTTCGTCGCTGACATGGCGGATCACCCCCAGGTCGTGGGAGATAAACAGATACGCCAGCCCCAGGCTGGCCTGCAGGTCCGCCAGCAGGTCGAGCACCTGGGCCTGTACCGATACGTCCAGGGCCGATACCGGTTCATCGCAGATAATCACTTTCGGGTTGCTGGCAATGGCCCGGGCGATCGCCACCCGCTGGCGCTGACCACCCGACAGTTGCAACGGGCGGCGGGTGGCCAGGTCGGCCGGCAAGCGCACCTGCTCCAGCAACTGGCGGATGCGCACAGCCTGTTGCCCGGCCTCGAACCCTGCTACATCCAGGGCGTCGGCAAGGATTCGGGCAACACTCCAGCGCGGGTCGAACGAGCTGAGGGGGTCCTGATAAATGACGCTGATATCCCGTCGATGCAGGCGCCGCTGTTTTTCCGTGACCCGCTGGCTGCCCGCCGCCGTCCACGGCTGACCGAGAAACTCGACCCGTCCCGCATCCGGTTCCAGCAGGCCCAGCACCATGCGCGCGACAGTGGTCTTGCCCGAGCCGGACTCGCCGACGATGCCCAGAGTACGCCCGGCCCGCAGTTCAAAACTGACGCCATCAACCACTTGCCGCGATTGATGATCGGGGCCGACATAAGCCTTGCCCAGCCCGCTGGCCCTGAGCAGCAACGGCGAGTCAGCCGCCGGACGGGGCTGCCCGCCCACTGCCGGCTGCCCCGGCGACAGGCGCGTACCCCGCGCATGTTCGGCAGGTACCGCATCCAGCAAGGCGCGGGTGTAAGGGTGGCGCGGGTTGCGCAACACCTGCTGCATTGGCCCCTGCTCCACCGTTACGCCGTGGCGCAGCACCAGCACTTCATCCGCCAGCTGCGCCACCACCGCAAGGTCATGGCTGATGATCAGCAACGAGTCGCCCCGGGCCTTGATTTCCTGCAGCACTTCAAGGATCTGCGCCTGCACCGTGGCATCCAGTGCGGTGGTCGGTTCATCGGCGATTACCAGCCCCGGACTCAGCGCCAGCGCACTGGCAATCAGCGCCCGCTGACGCAGGCCACCGGACAGTTGATCGGGACGTTGCCGGGCACGCAACCGGGGCTGCGGCACTCCGACTTTATCCAGCAACTCGATCACCCGCTCGGCGCGGCTGCGACGATCGCCCCAGTTGTGGGCCTTGAGCACTTCAAGGATTTCCTTGCCCACTGGCCGCAAGGGGTCAAGGGACACCAGCGCATCCTGCAGCACGAAACCGATGCCCTTGCCCCGCAGTCGACGCCAGCCGCGCTCGGACAACCCCAGCAGATCCTGCCCGCCATAACTCAGAGTGCGCGCAGTCACCCGCGCACCGGCGCCCGCCAGGCCAATCAGGCTGCGGGCAGTCACGCTCTTGCCGGAACCGGACTCACCGACCAGGGCCAGGGTCTTGCCCGGGGCCAGGGTAAACGACAGGTTGTGCACCACGGTCTGGCCGTCGAATTCGATGGACAGGCCTTCAACGATCAAGTGTTTGTCACTCATGACAGGCGTCCCTCCAGACGTTGTTGCAGATAGCGGCCCGCGACCGTGGTCGAGAGCGTGGTCAGTACGATGAACAGCCCGGGGAAGAAGGTCAGCCACCAGGCATTGGCGACAAAGTCACGCCCCATCGACAGCATGGTCCCCCACTCCGGCGCGGGCGGCGGCGCGCCCAGCCCCAGAAAGCTCAGGGCCGAGGCCCAGACAATGGCCTGACCGACACCCATGGTCAGGGTCACGATCAGTGGGCGCATGGCATTGGGCAACAGCTGGCGCAGGATGATCCGCCGTGTCGGATGCCCCAGGGCCACGGCGGCTTCGATGTAGCCGGCGTTACGCACCGCCAGTACTTGACCGCGCACCATGCGCGCATAGCCCGGTGCCCCGCCCAGCCCGGTGGCGACGATCAACGGGCCGACGCCACTGCCAAAGATCGCCACGAACAGCAGCGCCAGCACCAGACTGGGGAAGGCAAACAGAATCTCCAGCAGCCAGCCGACACCGCGATCCAGATAGGCGCCGCCCAGGCCACCCAGCAAACCCAGGACAATCGCAATGCCCATGGCCAGTGCCGTGGCGGCCAGGCCGATGAACAAGGACTGGCGGGTGCCGTAGATAACCCGCGAGAAAATATCCCGCCCCGATTGATCGGTGCCGAACCAGTGCGCCCAGCCCGGCGGGTGAAAGGCATCGTGGGGAACAATCGCCAATGGATCGCTGTGGGCAAACAGTTGCGGCGCCAGCGCCGCGATGATCAGAAAGGCCAGGAAGGTTACGGCCAGCAAGGGGCCGGGACGCAGCCGGGACGCTGTGCGCTGAACCCGGACAGCGGGCAGCGTGGTTTCGAAAGTCAGTTCACTCATGCTGTTTTCCCCTGTTGCCGGGGATCGATCCACAGGTACAGCAGATCGATCACAATGTTGGCCAGCACATAGACGGCGGCCACCGCCAGACTGATGCCGATGGTCAGCGGCAAGTCCTGCGCCTGCACTGCCTGGTACAACTGGCGGCCCAGGCCCTTGCGCGAAAAGATCACTTCAATCACCACCGCGCCGCTGATCAGCGCGCCGATGGCCCAGCCAGACAATGAAATACCGGGCAACACCGCATGGCGCAGGGCGTGCTTGAAGCGCACGGCGGTGTCGCTCAGACCCCGGGTGCGGGCAGTCAGGACAAAGGGTTGTTCCAGTGTCAGTTCAAGGGATTCACGGGTGACCTGGGCGATAAAACCGGCCAGCGGAATGGCCAGTGCCACCGCCGGCAATACCAGGGTGCGCCAGCCATCGCTACCGGCCGGGGGGAACCAGCGCAGGCCGAAGGCGAACACCGCCAGCAGCAAAATACCCAGCCAGAAGTGCGGCAAGGCAGCGGCCAGGGTTTCGGCCAGCGAGGCCAGGCTGGACACCCAGCGGCCACGGCCGGCGGTGAGCACGGTCAGCGCCAGGACCAGCAGCCAGGCCAGCGCCAGAGCACTGAAGGTAAGCTGCAAGGTCGCCCAGGACTGCTCGGCGAGCACCTGCGTGACCGGTAAGTGCTGGGAGTAGGACATTCCCAGGTCGCCTTGCAACAGACGCCCCAGGTACAGCGCATATTGAACCGCCAACGGCTTGTCCAGACCAAACTCACGGGTGGCTTGAGCAATGGTCTCTGCGGTCGGGTTGCCACTGGCGCCGCCAAGAATGGCCAGCACCGGATCACCCGGCATCAGGTGCAAGGCGAAGAAGGTCAGGGTCGCGACGGCCCACAGCACCAGCACCCCGCCTGCCAGACGCCATGTTGCGCGACGGGCCAGCCGGGCCAGACGTTCGTGCCGCGCATTGGAGTATGTAATTGCGCTCATTGGTTTACCCCTCTCATTTGTTCACCCAGGCGTCATACAGGTAAGTCACCGCCAGCGAAGGCTCCAGGCGCACGCCCTGGGTGGTCTTGTAGATCCCCAGACGCGAGCTTTGCGGGTAGGTGGTCAGTTGCAGGTATTGCTGCGAAGCAATCTGCTGGGTCTGGTAGTACAGGGCTCGACGCTGCTCGGGGTCCTGGGTGGCCAGGGCTTGCTGGTTGATTGCGTCAAACTGCGGGCTGGCGAACCCTGCGGTGTTCTGGTGGTAGCCACCGACGCCTGCCGGCTGCACAAACTCCGAGCCGAACACAATGCGCAGCACGTCTGCGCTGTTGGTGTTCCAGTAGCCCACCCGGATGTCGTAGTCCCAGTCGGCCTGACGCTGGGTGGCCTGGACATCGCTCATCTGCTCCACCAGCAACTCGAACCCGGCCTTGCGTGTGGTGGCCTGGACCTGCTCCCACAGCGTCAGTTCCGAGGGTGGCGTGCGGTTGCCAATCACCACATGCACCTGCAGGCGCTTGCCGTCACGGGTGCGATAACCCTCGGCGTCGCGCCCGGTCCAGCCACTTTCATCCAGCAGCTGCGCGGCCCGGCCCTGATCGTAATCCTGGGCATGTTCGAAGTCCGGACTGTAAAAGCGCGTGGCCGAACTCAGCGCGCCACCGGCCCGGGGGAATTCATTGAAGTACACGCTTTTCAGCGCGCCCTCGACATCGGCGCTGCGCACAAAGGCTTCACGCACCTTCAGGTTATCGAAGGGTGCGCGGGTGATATTCAGCGTGCCGTTGGTGGGGTTGCCCGGACGCAGGGCGACCAGCATGGTCAGGTCCGGATTGCGCCGCGCCGCCTCATGGGACTCGGGCGGCAGCGCCTCGATCACGTCGACCTCGCCTGCCTGCAACGAGGCAAAACGCACCGATGGCTCCTGGATGAACTTCCACACAATGCGCTCCAGCCATGCCGGGCCCTGATGCCTGGCGGTGGGTGGCGCCCAGTTGTAATCCGGGTTGCGTACCAGTTCGACCTGGCTCTGACGGTCCCATTTGACGATCTTGAACGGGCCGCTGCCCACCGGGCTTTCACAGTTCTGGTCACGGGAGCGCAGCAATGCCGTAGGCGATTCAATGCCCAGAAAGCCTTGGGCCAGCACCTCCAGAAACGCGGCATAAGGTGTGGCCAGATGCACCACTGCCGTGTAGTCATCGAGCACCTCGGTGCTGCGGTACTGGCGGATATAACCACCGGCGGTACTGGACTGGGTTTTCGGATTGGCCATGTGGTCCAGGTTGGCCTTGACCGCTGCCGCGTTGAACGGCGTGCCGTCGGTGAAGTGCACGTCATTGCGCAGATGGAAGGTGTACACCAGGCCGTCGGCCGACACCTCCCAGCCCTTGGCCAGCCACGGACCTATTTGCCCCTGCTCGTCCATCGATACCAGCGAGTCGAGATACTGCTGGCCGATAAACACCTGAGGCATGTCCCCGCTGACATGGGGGTCCAGGCAAGTGGGTTCGCGGTCAGTGGCGTACACCAGCGTGCCGCCGCTGACCGGCTTGTCACTGCGCGCGACCGTGGAGGTATCCGGGCCGCAGCCGACCAGCAGACTGCACAGTGCAGCAAAACCGATGAGGGGTGTACGTTTGAGCAGCGACCTGGATCGTCTGCCTTGAGATCGCAGATGGGGTGAGCGTTCGAGCATGGGGCTTACTGCCTAAAGTCCGGGAACAGGGCTATTGCACAAGGCATGCCGGGTTTTTCGGCCAGTAAACAGGGGTAATGGGCGGGGGGATGCGGGGTAAAAACCAACACTGTGTGCGGTCACTGTTGGTGGGCCAACAGTTGCCGGACGTTAGCTGCGGCAACGGCCAGGAAAAGCCTATAATATCTCTTGTGCAGTCGCTGACGACCCACGAGGCTGCGATAAGGGCCGCAGGCCCGTCATCCATGGGGCCTGCGGCGCTGTCCATCGCAGGTGCCGTACTCCTAAGGCGCCGGGTTGGGTGTGCGCTGATGGACGGCCTCGATCTGGGCCAGGATTTCTGGATCGAGGGTCAGGTGCAGCGCGCCGAGGTTTTCGCGCAACTGGGCCAGGCTGGTCTGGCCGGTCAGTGCACTGGCCACAAAAGGTTTGTTGATGACGTAAGCCAGGGCCAGTTGCGCCGGGCTCAGGTTGTGTTGTCTGGCGATCTCAAGGTAGCCATTGACGGCCTGGTCCACCGCCGGGCCGTCATAGCGGTTGAAGGTGCGGTACACCGCTGCCAGGCGCGAGCCCTCGGGACGCGCACCGCCCAGGTATTTGCCGGTCAGCGAACCGAAGGCCAGGGGCGAATACGCCAGCAGCCCTACGCCTTCGCGATGGCTGAACTCCGAGAGCCCGCCCTCATACAGGCGGCTGAGCAAGCTGTAGGGGTTTTGCACGCTGACAATGCGCGGCAAGCCCAGACGCTCGCTCTGCTTGATGAACTCGGCCACACCCCAGGGGGTTTCATTGGACACGCCAATGTGGCGGATCTTGCCGGCCTTGACCTGCTCGGCCAGCACCGACAGGGTTTCTTCAATGGCCACGCTCTGGTTGTCTTCGGCATAGGGGTATTCACGCTGGCCGAAAAAATTGGTCGCCCGGTCCGGCCAGTGCAGTTGATAGAGGTCCAGATAGTCGGTGTTCAGACGCTTGAGACTGCCGTCCAGCGCTTCGACAATATTGCGCCGGTCGTGCCGGGTCAGGCCGTCACGAATGTGCAACTGCCCGCCGGGTTCACGGGCCGGGCCGGCAATTTTACTCGCCAGGACCACATCGCCGCGACGGCCGCTGCGGGCCAGCCAGCTGCCGATGTAGCGTTCAGTGGTGCGCCAGGTATCGGCATGGGTCGGGGTGGGATACATCTCGGCGGTGTCGATCAGATTGACGCCTTCAGCCAGCGCCAGCTCGATCTGCTGGTGGGCATCGCTTTCGCTGTTTTGATGGCCCCAGGTCATGGTCCCAAGCCCGATGACGCTGACCTTGATGTCACTTCTGCCCAGTTGGCGATAACGCATGGGTAATCCTTTGATTGAGGTTTAAAACGCAGGCGGATCCTTGCAGCTAGCATGCCACGTAGCACAAGCCCGTGTCCCCGGGCCCAATGAACGCCCAGGATGGTTGAAGGCCGGACAGATAGCTTTTTAAACATCAACAGCTCGCGAGCAAGCTCGCTCCTACGGAGGAGCGGCGGGATATTCAGGACAACCGCTACCACCCTGTGGGAGCTGGCTTGCCAGCGATGGCGGTGGGTCAGTCAATGCATCCGGCAATGACATTGCGCCATCGCGAGGCAAGCTCGCTCCTACGGTGGGATGGGTGGGATGCAACCGCTACCACACTGTGGGAGCTGGCTTGCCAGCGATGGCGGGGAGTCAGTCAATGCATCCGGCAATGACATTGCTCTATCGCGAGGCAAGCTCGCTCCTACGGTGGGGTGGGTGGGATGCAACCGCTACCACCCTGTGGGAGCTGGCTTGCCAGCGATGGCGGTGAGTCAGTCAATGCATCCGGCAATGACATCGCGCCATCGCGAGGCAAGCTCGCTCCTACAGTGGAGCGGGCGGGATATTCAGGACAACCGCTACCACCCTGTGGGAGCTGGCTTGCCAGCGATGGCGGGGAGTCAGTCAATGCATCCGGCAATGACATTGCGCCATCGCGAGGCAAGCTCGCTCCTACGGTGGAGCGGGTGGGATGCAACCGCTACCACCCTGTGGGAGCTGGCTTGCCAGCGATGGCGGTGAGTCGGTCTATGCATCCGGCAATGACATTGCGCCATCGCGAGGCAAGCTCGCTCCTAAGGTGGAGCGGGTGGGATGCAACCGCTACCACCCTGTGGGAGCTGGCTTGCCAGCGATGGCGGTGAGTCGGTCTATGCATCCGGCGCTGACATTGCTCTATTGCGAGGCCAGCTCGCTCCTACGGTGGGTAACCCGCCAGCATTGAAGCCACCCCGACCATACAGGCCAGCAACGAAACGCCTGTCACCGTGCCAACCGCCAGCACCCCGGGGGCTGTCACCGGGGTGCCATTGAGCAGCTGACGATGGCGCCACGCGCCATACACCAGAACCCCGCCCGCAGCGATCAATAGCGCCAATGCCAACCCGGTAATCGCCGTCTGCTGGCTGCCCCACCCCGAACGCAGCGCCAGCAAGCCGTTGGCCAGCACCGCCAGTCCGGTACGGTTCCAGGCCAGTGCCGTGCGCTCGGCCTGCAGTCCGGGATCACGGGGGCTGTGCATCACCAGATCCGTGCCGCCAGCAACCACACAATGATCGCAGTGATGCCCAACGTCACCAGCACAATCACCGGAATGGCCAAGGTAGCAGGCAAGCTCCTGGCGTGGCGCATTGCAATTTCATTGGCCCGCCAGCGCACATACGCCAGGGTAGAGAGCAGCGCCGCCAACCCCCCGAAGGCAATTGCCAGGCCCGCCACCACCGCGGGCGGGCCCAGGGTGGTGGCGAACTGTTCAAGCATCACGCCACCGGCCAACAAGCCGAGCGCCGTGCGAATCCAGGCCAGAAAAGTCCGTTCATTGGCCAGCGAGAAACGGTAGTCCGGGTCCTTTCCTTGTTGCCGCCACAGGGGTATACGCATTGGCCTGCTCCTGGTTGCTCAGTGCTTGCGCGCCGGGATCGCAATCAGCATCACGATTGCACCGATCAAGGTAATGGCGCCCAGAATCGCCAGTCCGGCATAGATGCTCCCGGTACTCGATTTCATCCAGCCCACCAGGGTCGGGCTGACGAACGCGCCGATCCCGCCCAGGCTGGTAATCAGGGCGATGCCGCTGGCCTTGGTATCACGGGTCAGAAAGGTTTGCGGAATGGTCCAGAACACCACGAACCCGCCGTATGAAGCGGCCGCGGCAATGGACAACAGCGTGATGGCCACCGGGATGCTGTGGGCAAACAGGGGCAGGAGCGCAAAGCACAGGGCGATCACCGCACCACAGCCAACCAGGTGCCAGCGGCGCTCCATTTTCCTGTCAGAGCTGTGGCCGACCACATAGGTGCCAATCGCACCGGCGATGAACACGGCGCTGGAGAGCAGGCCGACATCCAGCAAGTCTTTGACCCCCACATCCCTGATGATGGTGGGCGCCCAGAAACCAATGGCGTTGAACGACACCAGCACGCAGAAATAGCCGACCATCCCGAGATAAACCTTGGGGTTGTGCAGCGCCTCGCGCAGACCATGGCCCTTGCCTCTGGCTTCGCCCTGCTCTTCGCTGGCCAGATCAGCCAGGACTATGGCCTTTTCACGTTCGCTGAGCCACTTGGCCTCGCCGGGCCGGTCGCTCAGAAAATAGAACGCCACGACCCCCAGCAGCACTGCTGGCAGCCCCTCCAGCAGGAACAGCCATTGCCATCCGTGCAAACCATGGACATCGGCCATGTGCACCATGATCCAGGTCGACAACGGTCCGCCAATGATCCCGGCGGTGGCTGCACCCATCATGAAGAAACCGGTGACACGGCCCCGGCGTGCGGCCGGAAACCAATAGGTCAAGTACAGGATCACCCCCGGGAAGAAGCCCGCCTCGGCGGCCCCGAGAAAAAAGCGCATCACATAGAATTGCAGCGGCGTGTTGACGAACATCATGGCGCTGGAAATCAGGCCCCACAGGATCATGATTCGCAACAGGGTGCGGCGCGCGCCGATGCGCTGCATCCAGATATTGCTCGGCACTTCGAACAGTACATAGCCAATGAAGAACAACCCCGCGCCCAAACCATAGGCAGCCTCGGAAAACCCGAGGTCGTTCATGAACTGCAGCTTGGCGAAGCTGATATTGGCGCGATCCAGATAAGAAACGATGTAGCAAATAATCAGGAACGGCATGAGCCGCAGCGTGAGCTTGCGGTAGGTCCGTTCAACTTCATCGGACGAATAACTGTCTACAAAAGCCGGGGACTGTTGAGCAATATTCATGTGACCCTCGATGACTCTGCAAAATTGAAGTCGATACAAAGGAGCGGCCCGAACTGGCGACCGCCAGAATGACCGGGGCGCCGCGTCAGGCACTGACCAGGCCGGCCACACTTGCCTGCAGGCAGGCGGGCGGCACCGTGCAGTCAGGGGCCAACGGCTTTGCCAGTGCATCCCCGGCTTTCACCCCGTCCCCCGCCTGCATCACAAACAGCGGGTTGATATCCAGTTCCTGCAGTTGCTCTTGCAGATCGATGGCCATCGCCGACAACCGCATCAGGGTGTCGGTCAGGGCGTCCAGATCGGCCCTGGGCCGACCACGGGCACCGTCCAGGATCGCAAACAGCCGCAATTCGCGCACCATCGCCCTGGCCTCGGAACGGGTGATCGGTGCCAGGCGAAAACTGACGTCCTGCATCACCTCGGCGAAGATCCCGCCAAAGCCCACCATCACCGCCGGGCCGAACAAAGGGTCATTGTTGATACCGAGAATCAACTCGGCGCCGCCACTGACCATTTCCTGCACCAGCACACCATCGGGCACGCAGGTGGGGGCATAGGCGCGGGCGTTGTTGATGATCTCATCGAAGGCTGCGACCACGGCGCCATCCTGTACACCGATGCGCACACCACCGGCTTCGGTTTTGTGCGGGATGGCCGGGGATTGAATTTTCATCACCACCGGCCCGTCCATTGCCCCGGCGATGTCGCTCGCCTCTCTGGCGCTGGTGGCCAGTGCTTCGCGGGTGACACCGATGCCATAGGTTTGCAGCAGTTTTTTCGCTTCAAACTCGGTCAGATCAGTGGCGCGACCAGCCAGTGCAAGCCGGGCCCGGGGGCTGGTCAGCTGCAATGGCTGCTCGCTCTGCACTTGCGCCAGTTCGATCCGCGCCCGGGCGAACGCCCACAACGCACTGGCACCGCGGGCACAACGTACCGGCGACTGATAACGCGGGATGCCTGCCGTATCGAGAATGTCATAGGCCTGCTGCACCGTGGCCGGGTCGGCGTTCCAGGCAACCATCACCGGTATCTCGCGTTCAGTGCAGATGCGCACTATTTCGTTGGCCAGCTCCACCGCCTGAGAACCACTGGCAGCCGCCAGGGCCAGGCCGATCATGTCGACGTTCGGGTCACTGGCCAGTTGCTCCAGGGTCACCCGCAACAGGCTCGGGTCGGTGAGCAGGCTGGCGGTCACATCCAGCGGGTTGGCAACCGCGGCAAAAGCAGGCAGAACCTGTTTCAGCGCGCTCACACTGGCAGGTGCCAGCGCCGGCAACTGCAGGCCGCCATTGCTGGCGCCGTCGGCCATGGCGATCCCGGCGCCGCCGGAGATGGTGACGATGGCCAGGCGGTTGCCCTTGGGCAAGCGCCCCGGTAGCAGCGCCTTGGCACAGTCGGCCAGATCGCCTACGTCATTGACCTCGATGATCCCGCTTTGACGAAACGCGGCCCGATACAGCGCCATCGAGCCGCCCAGATTGGCCGTGTGCGAAGCCGCTGCCAGGGCCCCGGCAGGCGAAGTGCCGACCTTCCAGATCAGCATCGGCTTGCCTGCCGCCAGCGCGCGACGGCCAATGCCGAGCAGACGCCGGGCGTCCTGGAAGCCTTCCACATAACCGGCAATCACATGGGTCTGCGGGTCGTCGATCATGGCGTCCATAAAGTCCAGCGAGGTGGTCACCGACTCGTTGCCCGTGGACACGTAATGCCTGAAGCCGATGCCTTCCTGGCTGGCCAGCATCACGATCGAATTGCCGAACGCGCCGCTCTGGGAGGTCAGGCTCAGATGCCCCTTGGGATAGGTCAGGCCGTATGGCGCACCGAACCCCACATGCATGCCCGCGCTGATATTCATGTAGCCCTGGCAGTTAGGGCCGATCACTTGCATGCCGAACGAACGGGCGATTGCAGTGATGTTGCGTTGAGCCTGGGCGCCCTCCTCACCGGCCTCGGCGAAGCCCGACGAAAGAATGACCGCAAACCGGCAGCCTTTTTTGCCCAGTTCGGCCAGGGCATCCGGAACCCGTTTGGCCCCGACCGCAATCACGGCAACATCGGGCACCAGGGGTAACGCGGCCACATCGGGGTAGCAGGTGTAACCGGCCACCTCTGCATAACGCGGGTTGACCGGCAGGATTCGCCCGGCAAAGCCCTTGGCCTTGAGGTGGGCGATGGGCTGGCCGCTGATCGAGGCCAGGTCTTGGGAAGCCCCGATCACGGCAATGGTGCGCGGGTTGAAGAAGGTATCGAACATATTCATAACGACTTCCTGCAACGGAGGAGATGGGCCGGCCTTAGCGATGGGCCGCCAGTACCTGTTTGGCGATGTTGAGCTGATGGATCTGGCTGGTGCCTTCGTAGAGGCGGAACAGCCGCACATCCCGATACCAGCGCTCGATGGCGGCATGGTCGGCGATGTAACCGGCACCGCCGAACATCTGCACACAGCGATCAGCCACCCGCCCGCACATCTCGGTCGCGAAGTACTTGCACATCGACGCTTCGAGCACCACGTCCTCGCCCCGGTCGCGTTTGCGCGCGGTTTCCACAATCATCGAGCGGGCGGCGTAGATCTCGGTCTGGCAGTCGGCAATCATGGCCTGTACCAACTGGTGACTGGCCACCGGCTGGCCGAACTGCACACGCCGGGAGGTGTGTTCAATGGCCATTTCCAGCATGCGCATCGCCGGCCCGGTGGACAGGGCCGCCAGGTGGATGCGTTGCTTGTTCAGGGTTTTCATCACGGTCTTGAAACCGCAGCCTTCGACACCGCCGATGAGATTGGCGGCAGGCACCCGGCACTGATTGAAGAACACCGCGCCCACGGGTGAGCCGGCCTGCCCCATCTTGCGATAGGCCGGCCCCGTGGACAGGCCGGGCATGCCGCGTTCGACAATAAACGCCGATACGCCTTTGGCCCCGGTGGTGCCCGGCTGGGTGCGGGCAGTGACGGTAAAGACGTCGGCGATGGGGCCGTTGGTGATGTAGCACTTCTCGCCATCGAGAATGTAGTCATCGCCATCGCGTCGGGCGCTGGTCTGCACATTGGTGGCTTCCGAGCCGGCGTCCGGCTCGGTGACGGCCAGGCAGCCGGTCCACTCGCCAGTGGCCATGCGCGGCAGATAGCGCTGCTTCTGCTCCTCGGTGCCGTCAACCACTATGCCCTCGGAGCCGATACCGGTGTTGGTGCCTACCCGCGCCCGGATGGCCACCGCAGATTGCGACAGCTCGAATGCAGCCAACACCAGCTCTTCGGTGCTCAGGCCGGCGCCGCCATAGTTTTCGGGGATACTCCACCCGAAGAATCCGCCCTCGCGCAGGGCCTGGACCAGATCGGCAGGTACCTCATCGAGGCGCTCGATCTCGGTTTCTCTGGGGATTGCCCGCTCAGTGACGAAACGGCGCGTCTCATGCAAAAAAATGTCGAACGTCTGATGATCTCTGATCATGGTAGGTCCCGCCTGTTTTTATAGTTGTTGGCGAACATATGGCATCCACCCCGGACCATAAGCAAACAGTGTTCGGCTGTGCAGAACACTGTTTGAATAGTTGGAACACAACGCGCATTGTTCAACCATTGATCATGATCCGGAGACTGCTTGTGGAGATAAATGACAAGCGCAGGCGCCTGCCTATGACGGCGCTGCATCAGCGCGATTCAGGCGCCCATGCCGCCCCGGGGGATTGGCATTCCCCGGCCAGGCATTACGTGGCGGATGAGTTCGCGGATGACCGGCAATTTGCCGCGACCCTGGCCCGCGGCCTGGAGATCCTGCATTGCTTTACCCCGCGGGACACGCAACTGGGCAATGCCGAACTGGCGTCACGCACCGGTATGGCGAAAGCGACAATCTCGCGTTTCACCTACACCCTGGTGCGCCTGGGCTATTTGCGGATCAATCGTCTGAACAATAAATACCAGTTGGGTTCGGCTGTTTTATCCCTGGGCTATCCGTTGCTCGCCAGCCTCAACATCCGGCAAATCGCCCGGCCTTTCATGAAAGAGATGGCCGATCATATTCGCGGTTCGGTTTCCCTTGGCATGCGTGACCGGCTCAGCGTGGTGTATCTGGAGAGCAGCCGCAGTGCGGCGCCCATGAGCCATCCACCGGATGTTGGCTTGAGCTATCCGATTGTGCGCACGGCCATGGGGCGGGCATTGATTGCTGCCTCTTCACGGGAAGAGCGCACGGCATTGCTCAACGAAATCAAAGTCAAAACCCCTGACGACTGGAAGATGTTCCAGACCCGCATCGAAGAGAGTGTGCAGGAATATAACCAGCGCGGATTTTGCGTGTCCTATGGTGATCTGCGGCGTGAGATCCATGCGGTTGCGGTGCCGATGCGGCCCATGCCGGATGGCGAAATCCTGGTATTCAACTGCGGGGTTTCGGCCTTTATGTTGAATGAGGGGCAACTTAAAAACGATATCGGGCCAAGGCTGGTATCGATGGTGCGCAGCATCGAGGGCATGCTGGGGATTTACTGATCGGGGCTTGAGGTCGCGGACCAGGCACGGGGCGGCGATGGACTGCGCAGCAGGCCCCGCAACTGAGGGCCTTGGGGCCCTTATCACAGCCTGGTTCCTGATCAGCGACTACACAATCCGCGCATTTTGTAGCCGTTGGCGCAGGCTGCGTCCGGTCACGCAGCGATTATCATCGGGGGGCTACGATAAGTCTGGCAATTGCCGCTGACCTTCGGGAAAGCCGTGGTTACGGGCACTGAATACAATCCACAGTCCCGCCAGCAACAGCACCAGCAATACCCAGGGAAAGATGCCAACCCCGACCTGATCCAGCAACACGCCACCGGTCAGTGCGCCGATCGCAATGGCGCTGTTCCAGACCACCACGTTCAATGACAGCGCAACATCGGCGCCCTCGCCTGCAGAGTCCGCCAATGCGGTTTGCAGCAAGGTGGCAGCACCGCCAAACGATAAGCCCCACACCAGCACGCCGGTGTATATCACCGCCACTGATTGAGCAAAAAAACCAAATACCAGCGCGATCGCAGCGAATGTCCCAAGGCTTGCCAGCACCGCTTTGCGCAAGTGCCGATCCACCAGCCTGCCGGTGAGCCAGATCCCCACCAGCGCCGCAAGACCGAATACCAGCAGCACGATATCGACGTCATTGCCCAGACCTGCCGGCGCCACGAAAGGTGCGATGTAGGTGTAGAGAATGTTGTGCGCCAGCATCCAGGTCATCACCACCCCAAGCACGGAGCGCACCCCCGGCGTCAGCAGCACCTGCCGCAGACCGGTGCGCTGCGATGCCGACTGCCCCGGATAATCGGGCACCTTGACCAGAACCCAGACCATCAGCACCAGGGTCAGACCCGACATCAGGCCAAAGGCCGTGCGCCAGCCCACCATTGCCCCCAACCATGTGCCCAAGGGTACGCCGAGCGAGAGCGCGATCGGCGTGCCGACCATGGCCACTGCCATCGCCCGCCCCTGCAGGTGCGGTGCCACCATGCGCCGGGCATACCCCGCCAGCAGGCTCCAGGCCAGACCTGCAGAGGCACCGGCAAAAAAGCGCGCAACCAGGGTCACGCCATAGCTGGAAGACCAGGCGGTAATCGAGTTGAACAGCAAAAAGCCGACAATCGTCAACAGCAGCACATTGCGCCGACGCCAGCCCTGGGTGGCAATGGTCAGCGGGATGGCGGCCAGCAGGGATCCCAGCGCATACACCGTGACCATCTGCCCTGCCAGTGAAGATGAAACCTGCAGACCGCTGCTGATTTGTGCCAGCAAACCCGCTGGCAAGGTCTCGGTCACGATACAAATGAAGCCGGTCATGGCCAGCGCGAGCAGTGCCCCCATGGGTAATCGTTCAGTGTTGTGTTGTGCTGCCGCCATCGCTTGTTCCAGCCTTGTTAGTTATGTATCGATTAGTACATATGTAGTCACGGGAAAGAACAATGGTCAACGACTTTTGTATCGAATAGTATTTAAGTCCTGTTACCGAGGAGACTCCAATGGCACAGATGGGACGCCCACGTACGTTTGACCGGGATGCGGCAATCACCCAGGCCATGCACCTGTTCTGGGAGCACGGCTACGACTCGACTTCACTCAGCCAGCTCAAGGCGAGCATCGGCTCCGGCATCTCCGCGCCCAGTTTTTACGCGGCCTTCGGCTCCAAGGAAGCCTTGTTCAAGGAAGTCATGGAGCGCTACCTGAACACCCATGGCCAGGTCACCGAATGCCTGTTTGACCTGCAGTTGCCTGCCCGCGAGGCAATTGAAAGGACATTGCGTGGCTCCGCCAGAATGCAATGCGAGGATGGCCACCCCCGGGGTTGTCTGGTGGCGTTGGGACTTATGAGTGCCAGCTCGGCTGAAGCCATCGCCATTTGCGCCCCGCTCGCCGCAGCCCGGGCGCGCAACCGGGCCGGGTTTGTTGCCTGTGTGGAGCGCGGCATTGCCTCGGGCGAGTTGCTGGCAAAAACCAGTCCCGTCGCCCTGGCCACGGTGTTTGAAAGCTTTTTGCTGGGGCTTACAACCCTGGCCAGAGATGGCGTAGCCCATGGCGTGATGGAGGCTGCCATTACTCAGGTAATGAGCGCCTGGGATGCCATGCGCAGCGACACAGCGGATTGAAAGGGCTCGCTCATCTCTGGCCCGGACACCCTGTAGGAGCGGGCTTTTCAGTGCGGTATTTCGAATCGCCAACAGCTCGCGAGCAAGCTCGCTCCTACGGTGGGGTGGGTGGGATGCAACCGCTACCACCCTGTGGGAGCTGGCTTGCCAGCGATGGCGGTGAGTCAGTCTATGCATCCGGCGCTGACATTGCTCTATCGCGAGGCAAGCTCGCTCCTACAGGGGCTGGTCTGCAGATGGCGCTCCTACAAGGCCAGCTGGTCCACCAGCAACTGAGCTGCCGGCGTGAGCGAGATGCCGTGGCGGGTGACGATTTCGTAAGGCTCGCTGCGGGATTTCAGCTCTAGCGGCAAATGCACCAGCATGCCGTGGGTAACCGCCATCTGCGCCACATCCACCGGCATCACGGCGACCAGATCCGGGTCTTGCAGCAATAACGAGAGCGTGGTGAAGGTGGATGAGGTTTCAATCGGGTAGGTCGGGAAGTTCAGCCCCGCCTCTCTGAACTCGCGCTCCAGGGTCAGGCGCATCGGCATGTTGACCGGGAACACCACCCACGCCGAATCAGCCAGATCACTCAACTCCAGGGATGCGCGACCGGCAAACCGATGGCGGGGGCTGGCGACCACCACCAGCGGTTCCTGATCCCGCAGGTGGCAGTCATATGCCGCCGGGTGCCGGCTGACGCTGGTGCGACAAAGGGCAAGGTCCAGCCGCCCTTCATCCAGCAGTAGCAGCAAGCGGGCGCTGGTGTCTTCGACAATCTCCACCGACAGTTGCGGCTGTTTGGCCCGCAAACGCGCCAGGCATTCCACCAGTGCCGGCACTGCGCCCATGATCACCCCCACCGACAGGCGACCACCGTGGCCCTGCATGATGCCGAGCATTTCTTCACGCAAATGCGCCACGTCAGTGTGGATCAGCCGCGCATAACGAATCACGCAGCGCCCAAGGTCGTTGGGGGTCAGACCTTTGGTCGTGCGCTCGAACAGGGTTGAACCCAGGGTCGATTCGATTTCATGCAACGCCTTGGTCGCACCGGGCTGGGTGATCGCCACGGATTCGGCCGCCTTGTGCAGGGAGCCGTGTTCGTCCAGGGCAATCAGCAAACGCAGTTGCTTGAGGCGCAGGCGGGAAATGATGGTGGTGAGGGATGGCAGCATAGGGGATGACTAATGGTTATCGCTCAATCAGCATCTGTCATTAGGCAGCATCTCTGACAAAAATTAAAGTGAGCCCCAGAAGAGCCGTTACGGCTCGCGATAAAAATAACCTGCGAAGAGCTCACTCCATGCGTTTAATCCAGTTTGAAACCACCCGTGGCACACGACAGGTCGGTGTTATTGAAGGCGATGAAATCCATGTGGTGCGCGCCACCGACACTACCCGGGAGCTGGCGCTCAGCGCCATTGCCAAGGGCCACGGCCTGGTGGAAGAGGTGCTGGAACGCGGCACCGAGCCAAGTCCCTACAGTTATCGCCAGACTTTGCTCGAAGGCCGGGTCTTGCCGCCGCTCGATCACCAGGACCCGGCCCATTGCCTGGTCAGCGGCACGGGCCTGACCCATCTGGGCAGCGCTTCGACCCGCGACAAAATGCACCAGAAAAACGCCGGCGAGCAGGCCGCCATGACCGATACCGCACGGATTTTCCAGTGGGGCATCGAAGGCGGACGCCCGCCTGCGGGCACCCCGGGGGTCCAGCCCGAGTGGTTCTACAAGGGCGACGGATCGATTGTGGTTCGCCCGGGCGCGGCCTTTGACACGCCGCCATTCGCCGAGGATGCCGGCGAAGAGCCCGAGTTGACCGGCCTGTATGTGATCGGCGAAGACGCCAAGCCGTACCGCGTCGGTTTTGCCCTGGGCAACGAATTTTCCGACCACGTCATGGAGCGCCGCAATTACCTGTACCTGGCCCACTCCAAGTTGCGTAACTGCAGCTACGGCCCGGAACTGCGGGTCGGTGAGCTGCCACGTCATCTGAGCGGGATGAGCCGCATCCTGCGGGGCGATGAGGTGATCTGGGAAAAAGAGTTTCTGAGCGGTGAGGACAACATGTGCCACAGCCTTGAAAACCTTGAATACCATCACTTCAAATATGCGCAATTCCTGCGCCCCGGCGATGTGCATGTGCACTTCTTCGGCACCGCCACCCTGTCCTTTGCCGACCAGATTCAGACCCGTGAAGGCGACCGGTTCGAAATCAGCATGGCCGAGTTTGGCGAGCCTTTGGTCAATGGTATCCAGGCCGGTGCTGCCGAGCTGCCCGCCGGCAAGGTAAAACCACTGTAAATCGCTTTGCGGGTCTGCCAAAAGACCCGCCTCGCTTGATAAAAAATATAAAAATCGAGACACGTATGAACCTCAAAACTTCAGCGCCTGCGTCGTCCACGCTGGCCGATCACGCGGATGCGTCGCGTCCAACCACCGTGCGCTGGCGCATATTCCTGATCCTGCTGCTGTTGTCGGCGATCAACTACATCGACCGCGCTTCGCTGTCGGTGGCGATGCCGCTGATTTCCGCCGAGTTTGAAATGACGCCGGCCCTGGAAGGCTTGATGCTCAGTGCGTTTTTTTGGTCGTACGCATTAATGCAGATCCCCGGCGGGATGCTGCTGGACCGCTTTCAAGTGCGCAATATCGTCGGTGTTGCCACCGTGGGCTGGGGCTTTTTTCAAGCCATTGCCGGTGGTGCCCACAGCTGGATCACGCTACTGGCCACCCGTATCGGCCTGGGCGTTGCCGAATCACCGATCATGCCCGCCGGCGCCAAGTTGAACGGCGCTTGGCTAACGCCTAACGAACGTGGACGCGGCGCGACCCTGGTGGACGGCGGAGCCCCTCTGGGAACCGCGTTCGGCGCCATCATCATCGCCGGGCTGATTACCTGGTTTGACTCCTGGCGGATTGCGTTCGTGATTGCCGGGGTCGGCACCATGATCGTCGGCGTCTGGGCCTGGTGGTACATCCGCAACAGCCCGGCCGAGCACCCCAAGGTCAACGCGGCCGAACTGGCTTACATCACCGACGCCAATGCCGAAGCGGCCCGCACCCACGGCGAACGCAAGGCCATTCTCAAGGACCTGCTCAAAAGCCGCTCGGTGCTGGCCATGTTTGCCGGGTATGCCTGCTACAACAGTGTGTTCTACGGCCTGTTGACCTGGATGCCGAGCTATCTGCACAAGGCCCACAACCTGGATATCAAGGCCATGGGCGGCGCCACGTTCCTGATTTTCATGTGCGGTTTTATCGGTGAAATCTTTGGCGGCTGGCTCGCGGACAAATGGAAAGACGCAGGCGGCGCGCCCAACAAGGTGATGCGTTGCATGTTCGGCGGTTCGGCGGCCATTGCCGCGCTGTGCATCCTGCTGGTGGCTTACACCCCGGACGCCGTCACCGTCATTTCCCTGCTCTGTGTGGCGCTGTTTTTTATCCGCTGGTGCGGTATGTACTGGTGCCTGCCGGCCATTCTGGGGGGCAAATCCAAAGCCGGAGTACTGGGTGGCAGCATGAACTTCTGCGGCAATATGGTCGGAGTTATCGTGCCCATCCTGATCGGCCTGATCGTGCAGTTCACCGGTTCGTATTTCCTGGCGCTGATCTTCTTTGTGGTCATGGCGTTCGGCCTGATGCTGTTTTCTTCCCTCATTGACTACCGTGAACGCGGACTGGCCTGAGCCACTGCGCTCCATTGGGGTAACCGTGATGCAACTGATAACTAAAACAGGCAGCGAAAATGCTGCCAATGCCGTGATCCGCCTCAACCCGCTGGACGATGTACTGATTGCCCGGCAGCCCATTCCACAGGGCCTGGTGCTGGAAGCTGAAGGGCTGGTGGCGTTGAACCCGATTCCTTCCGGGCACAAGATTGCGACCCGCACTATCGAACCCGGCCAGCCGCTGCGCCGCTACGGCCAGATCATTGGCTTCGCCAGCCAGCGGATCAAGGCCGGGGAGCATGTGCATGTGCACAACCTGGTGATGGGCGACTTCTCCCGCGATTACGCTTTTGGCGTCGACGCGCGCGGGGTCGGGCCCCAGACCAGCGACACCTTCATGGGCATAGTGCGGGCCGATGGCCGGGTCGCCACCCGCAACTACATCGGCATCCTGACTTCGGTTAACTGTTCGGCAACCGTGGCCAAGGCCATTGCCGATCATTTCCGTCGTGATATCAATCCCCAGGCCCTGATCGACTACCCCAATGTTGACGGGGTGGTTGCCCTGACCCACAGCTTCGGCTGTGCCGTGGACCCGGGCGGCGAAGCCCTGGCCATGTTGCGCCGCACCCTGGGCGGTTATGCGGTGCACCCCAATTTCGCATCGGTGCTGATGATCGGCCTGGGTTGCGAAACCAACCAGATCGCCGATTTGCTGGCGGCCCAGGGCCTGGAAAAAGGCGAGTTCCTGCGTGCCTTTACCATCCAGGCCACGGGCGGCACCTCGAAAACCATCGCCAGCGGCATCGAGCAGGTCAAGTCCCTGCTGGCCCGGGCCAACCAGGTAGAACGCCAGCCCGTCAGCGCCAGCCACTTGATTATCGGCCTGCAATGCGGCGGCTCGGATGGCTACTCGGGCATCACCGCCAACCCGGCGCTGGGCAATGCGGTCGACCGGCTGGTGGCGGCAGGCGGTACCGCCATCCTGTCCGAAACCCCGGAAGTCTATGGCGCCGAGCATTTGCTCACCCGCCGCGCCGTCAGCCAGGAGGTGGGCGAGAAGCTGATCAAGCGCATCCACTGGTGGGAGGACTACTGCAAGCGGATGAACGCCGAGCTCAACAACAATCCGTCGGCGGGCAACAAGGCCGGAGGGTTGACCACCATTCTGGAAAAATCCCTGGGTGCGGTGGCCAAGGCAGGCTCCAGTGATCTGGTGGATGTTTATGAATATGCAGAAACAGTCCGCGCCCATGGCCTGGTGTTTATGGACACCCCGGGCTACGACCCGATTTCTGCCACCGGGCAAGTCGCTGGCGGCGCCAACCTGATCGCCTTTACCACAGGCCGGGGCTCGGCATACGGCTGTGCGCCCTCGCCTTCGATCAAGCTGGCGACCAATACCCGACTCTGGGAAACCCAGGAAGAAGACATGGACGTGAACTGCGGCGGCATAGCCGATGGCAGCATGACCATCGAAGAACGCGGCGAATACATCTACCGCATGATGCTGCGCATTGCTTCGGGCGAGCGCAGCAAAAGCGAGCAGCACGGGTACGGTCAGAACGAATTTGTACCCTGGCAGATCGGGGCTATTACCTGAGTACACACCCCCACAGGTTTCACCGATTCTATTGAGGACACACAGATGACACACATCAGCGGTCAAAATTTTATCGCCGGGCAGCGCTGCGCTGCCGGCACCGTACATTTGCAAAGCCTTGATGCCAGCACCGGCGAAGCATTGCCGTATACCTTTATCCAGGCCACCGAGGCCGAAGTCGATGCCGCAGCCATGGCTGCCAGCGCCGCATTCCCGGCGTTCCGTGGTTTACCGGCAAGCCGCCGGGCCGAGTTTCTGGAAGCCGTCGCCGATGAAATCGACGCCCTGGGGGACGATTTCGTGGCCATTGTGTGTCGTGAAACCGCCTTGCCTGCCGGGCGTATCCAGGGCGAGCGTGGCCGCACCAGCGGGCAAATGCGCCTGTTCGCCAGCGTACTGCGCCGGGGGGATTTTTACGGTGCCCGTATCGATCAGGCCCTGCCCGACCGCCAGCCCCTGCCCCGGGCAGATCTGCGCCAGTGGCGCATCGGGGTCGGCCCGGTAGCCGTGTTTGGCGCCAGCAATTTTCCGCTGGCATTCTCCACTGCCGGCGGCGATACCGCATCGGCCCTCGCAGCCGGTTGCCCGGTGGTGTTCAAGGCCCACAGCGGGCATATGGCGACTGCCGATCTGGTGGCCCAGGCCATTGAGCGCGCAGCCACCCGCACCGACATGCCGGCCGGGGTATTCAACATGATCTACGGCGCCGGTGTCGGCGCCACCCTGGTCAAGCATCCGGCGATTCAGGCCGTCGGCTTTACCGGGTCGCTGGCGGGCGGACGTGCCCTGTGTGACATGGCAGCGGCCAGGCCGCAGCCAATCCCGGTATTTGCCGAGATGTCGAGCATCAACCCGGTGTTGATGCTGCCCCGGGCCCTGGCTGCACGCGGCGAGAAACTGGCCCTGGAGCTGGGCGCTTCGGTGATGCAGGGTGCCGGCCAGTTCTGTACCAGCCCGGGTCTGGTGCTGGGTATCCGTTCCCCCGAGTTCAGTGGCTTTGTCGAAGCACTCAGCCAGTTTTTCAGCAACCAGCCTGCGCAAACCCTGCTCAATGCAGGCGGTTTGCACAGCTACAGCAAAGGCATCAAGCGCCTGGCAGAAGTGGCCGGCATCCGTCATATCGCAGGCTCCGGACAACACGGCAATCAGGCCAGCCCGCAGCTGTTCCAGGCCGATGCCAGCCTGTTGATCGACGGCGCCGAGGTGTTGCAGGAAGAAGTGTTCGGACCGACCACCGTGATTGTCGAAGTGGCAGACAAGGCCCAGTTGCTGCAGGCGTTGCATAGCCTGCATGGCCAACTGACTGCGACACTGATTGCCGAACCTGCGGACCTGCAGGCGTTCGCCGAGGTGGTGCCGGTGCTGGAGCAGAAGGCCGGACGCCTGCTGCTCAACGGCTACCCGACCGGCGTCGAAGTCTGTGACGCGATGGTCCACGGCGGGCCGTACCCGGCGACCTCCGATGCCCGCGGCACCTCGGTCGGCACCCTGGCCATTGACCGTTTTCTGCGCCCGGTGTGCTACCAGAACTACCCCGACAGCCTGCTGCCGGACGCGTTGAAAAACGCCAACCCGTTGGGTATCCAGCGTCTGGTCAACGGTGAAAGCAGCCGAAACCCGCTGGCTACCTGAGGGAGGGATGTTTTTTGCAGGAGCGAGCTTGCTGGCGATCCATTGGCATCTCGGTCGTTCAGACAGACCGCAGTGATGCCATCGCTGGCAAGCCAGCTCCCACAAATCCTGTAGGAGCGAGCTTGCTCGCGATCCATTGGCACCTCGCTCGTTCAGACAGACCGCAGTGATTTCATCGCTGGCAAGCCAGCTCCCACAAGATTACCGCCGGCCACCACAAATCCCTGTAGGAGCGAGCTTGCTCGCGATCCACTGGCACCTCGCTCGTTCAGACAGACCGCAGTGATTTCATCGCTGGCAAGCCAGCTCCCACAAGATTGCTGCCGGCCACCACAAATCCCTGTAGGAGCGAGCTTGCTCGCGATCCATTGGCACCTCGCTCGCTCAGCCAGACCGCAGTGATGCCATCGCTGGCAAGCCAGCTCCCACAAGATCCGCCAGCCACTACAACCCCTGTAGGAGCGAGCTTGCTCGCGAGCCATTGGCGTCTCGGTCGTTCCGCCAGACCGCAGTGATGCCATCGCTGGCAAGCCAGCTCCCACAGGATCCGCCGGCCACCACAAATTCCTGTAGGAGCGAGCTTGCTCGCGATCCATTGGCACCTCGCTCGTTCAGCCAGACCGCAGTGATGGCATCGCTGGCAAGCCAGCTCCCACAAGATTACCGCCGGCCACCACAAACCCCTGTAGGAGCGAGCTTGCTCGCGAGCTTCTCAAGATTGCCGCGTTCACATGGCATCAATATCGGCTCGATAAAAAGCTCGCGAGCAAGCTCGCTCCTACAGGGTCAGGTGTCCTCAGGCCCCTTCGAACTTGAAGGCCGGGGTCACTTGAAACCGGTTTGAAACTTCACCCGAGTAAATCGTGCTCTGGTCCGGCCCCAGGTCCAGTTTTTTTACCGCTCCCGTGGCTTTCGAAAAATCAATCCGGTTCAGGTCGACCCAAAACGTGTTGGGGCTGATCGCCGATTCAAAGAAGTACAAACCGCGCTTGTGGTCGATCACCGATCGCCAGCGGGTCGACGAGATGTTCGGCTCGCCGGGCGTGGTAATGCCGTAAGGCACCGAAACGTTCCTGATCACACTGAATACGCTGGCCAGTGAGGAGCGCGGGTCTTCGGATTTGGGCACGGCATTGACATAAAAGGATGCCCGCGCAAAACGGTCGGCCGAACGGTTGGTGCCGGGGAGCATTACCGTGCCGCCAATAGCTTGCCAGTACGCATTCATTGCCAGTTGCGCATCGAATGCTGGTGAGTTGGTCATCACTTGATAGCGTCGGTCATGGTGGATCACCTGCTTGCCATCGATGTATTCAATGATTGCACTGTCACCCGAGGCGTCAGACATCGAAAGATGCAGGGTGGCCAGACGACTTTCACCCGGCACCTGCGCAGTGACCACGGTGAAGGGCTCGGTTTCCAGCACCGCAACCGCTTCGGCAACACTGCTGAAATTATCCAGAACATACTGCGCCCAGGCCGCAATGCTCAGCCCGGGTTTGCCTTTATGCACCGGCGGATACTCCGACTCCACCAGCCACAGCAGGTTGGCCGAGAGCCCGGCTTCGTTCACCCCGTCGGTGGTGGAAATGTCATAGCCGGTGGCAATCACACTGCCGTATTTAGAGGTCCATTTCAGTGAGCCGGCGCCCACTTCTCCAGTTCGCTGCATGCCTTGCGGGAAGATCCACAGATTGGTCGCCACATCGGTTTTCCAGTCCATGGAGCGTGCCGTAATCACATTCTGGTTATCGCCCAGGTACACCAGGCGGGTGCAGGCATCGGCCACCGGTAGCGCCAGGCTAAAGCCTGCCAGCGCCAGCGCCAGGTATCGGGTTTGTTTGAGCAACTGCATTCCTTGGCCTCCTTGAAGACGGACTAAAACCGCATGGACAGGCCCAGCACCGGTCCGCGCTGGGTCACATCGTATTTGAACTTGTTGCCGGTGAAGTCGGTGGTCCGGTACTCCTGGGACAGCACCCGGTAACCGACGCGAATGATGGCGGGGTGATCAGCAACGTACATTCGGTAGCCCAGATATCCCTGGGCGTTCCAGGTTTTCTTCGAGGCTGTATCCATGCCGCCGATGTCGGCCTCACCGGAAAGGACCCAGCGATCAGTCAGGTCGACCTGAGTGCGCAAGCCCACAAATGGATCCGTCCACTCGGTTTTTTTGCTGATACTGAACCCCAGGGCGTTGACGTCCAGCTTTGTCGAGAGTTTGGTCCAGCGCAGGCCGACAGTGGGTTCCAGGCGCCAGGTGCGCGGCTCGGAAAAGACCGTTGCGCCCCCCAGCGCGTGTTCATACACCCGGTAGTACACACCGCCGGCAAGGGTGGTCTGGGTGATCGCCAGCCCGACCTTGCGCCCGTAGACCCTCTCGGACTGATCGGTTTTGGCATACACACCATCGAGGTAGAACCCCAGGGTGCGATTGGTCAGTTCCAGGTTGCCCATGAATACTGAGCTGAGGTTGTGCACGACCTCTGAGAACGGTACATCGACCTTGCTGTTGACCCCGCCCAGTGCCGCCTGCCCGTGCATGGACGGCGCCCACACAAACGGACTTGCCAGCAGCAGCCACTCTGGCCCGGCGGCTGTCGCCGCCGGGCCTTCACCATGGGCCATGTGCATGCAAGCCAACAGCGGCACAGCCACTGATGCAGACTTGAATGTCTGTCTTGTCAAAGGTTTGAGCCTCATTGCCTGTCGTCCCGATTGACCCGCTAGCGAATTGATCAATAGGTATAGCAAAGAAACTCACTGCAGCCTGTGCCCTGCGTCAAGGGCTGCGGGGGTTTGGCAGTGACGCTATTGAGGGATCACCGCAGGCACGACGCGCACTGAAGTTCTGGCCAGCAGGTAATAGAGCATGCCTGGCACCACCAGCCCTACGATCCAGGAAATATCCACCCCGCCCAGCTGCGCAACCATCGGCCCCGAGTAGAAGTGACTGTCGACAAAGGGCAGCTGGATCAAGACACCTGCCACATACACGCTGATGCCCAAAACGTTCCAGCGACCGTAGCGGCCCCGCGGGTCGGACAACGCCTTGAGGTCGTAGCGCCCCTTGTTGATGAAGTAGTAATCCACCAGGTTGATGGCGCTCCAGGGGGTAAAAAAGGTCAGCAGGAACAGGATGAAGTACTTGAAGGTATTTAAAAACGAGTCCTGCCCCAGCAACGCGAGGGTGGTCGACGCCGCGACAATCACCAGCACAAACAGCATGCGCTGGCGGGCAGTTATTTCCAGGTGGCTGCGCCAGCCGCTGATGATGGTGGCGATGCACATGAAGCTGCCGTAGGCGTTGAGGGTCGACACCGTGACCTTGCCGAAAACGATGCTCAGGTACAGCAATGAAGCCATCAAACCGCTACTGCCCAGTCCGACAATAGTGGCCACTTCATGACCACGAAAGTTGCTGCCCGCCAGTGCTGCGGCGAACACGCCGAGCACCATCGAAGCCTGGGCCCCCACTACAGTGCCCAGGCCCACGGCAGCAAAGGTTTTCCAGGACGACGTGGCGCTCGGCAGGTAGCGCGAGTAGTCCGCCACATAGGGACCGAAAGCGATCTGCCAGGAGGCCGAAAGTGACACCGCCAGCAGGAAAGATCCCCAGCTGAAGTGGCGATTTTCCAGCAACAGGCCGATATCGTGCAGCGTCATCAGCCGGGTAAACAGATAGGCAAAGGCAATGATCCCCAGCACGCTGGCCACCTTGCCAACGATGTGGATGACGCGATAACCGAAAATGGTCAGAAACGCGATACAGGCCGAAAAGATCAGGATCCCGGCGCTGTCACTGACATCGATCAACTGGGCAATGGCCTGCCCGGACAGTACCGCGCCAGTGGCGCTGAAGCCCAGGTACATCAGGCACACCAGCACTATCGGGATGGCAGCTCCGTAGACCCCGAACTGCACCCGGCTGGAGATCATCTGTGGCAAGCCCAGTCTGGGTCCTTGAGCGGCATGCAAAGCAACCACGGCTCCGCCAAACAGCTGACCGATAAACAAGCCGATCAACGACCAGAACACATCCCCGCCGAGTACTACGGCCAGAGCCCCGGTGACTATTGCGGTGATCTGCAGGTTGGCGCCGAGCCAGAGGGTGAACTGGCTATAGAGGCTGCCATGGCGCTCGGCCTCGGGAATGAAATTGATCGAGCGAGTTTCAATCAGCGGACTTCGCTGATGACTGACACTGGGATTGCTCATCAGGGTACTTCCTTTATTTTTTTTATTGGAAACGCTTGTTGCATGTTCTGCGCCCGGGCGCTGCCCTCACGGGGCAAGTGCAGCCCGGGACAACCCTTTCGGATCAAGGCCGGACGCATGCTCCTTGCGCCACACCACCTGGCCGCCGACAACGGTCATCAGCACTTGATTGCGCGCCAGCTCCTGCTCGGGCACTTGCATGAAGTTTTTGTCCAGTACGATCAGGTCGGCGAATTTTCCCACCTCGAGCGAACCCAGGACCTTGTCCAGATTCAACTGTTGAGCGGCGTTGAAAGTAATGGCGCGAATCACCTCGGCGCGGGACAGCGCCGGCTCGGCGTTTAGCTTGCCCGCGTATTCGGGACCGAAACTGTGGGGGTTCAGCGGATCACCCGAGCGCGTGACCCCGACCTTGAGTGCCAGGAACGGATCGAGAGGGTCCACCGGCCAGTCACTGCCGTAGGCAATACGCCCGCCGGCATTATGGATACTGCCGAAGGGCTCCATGCGTTCCAGACGCTCGGGCCCCAGATGATCGCCGGTACTGTCGAGCACCGACGGCGACTGCTGGGCCCACTGCAAAGACATGGTGGCCGTCACGTCGAGCGCCTTGAAACGCGGGTAGTCCGCAGGATCCACCGTCTCGGCGTGGGCGATAGCGGGCCTGAAAGCATTGTCCGGCAACTGCTGGCGCACGTACTGGATACTGTTCAGAGCCTCACGTACGGCGCGCTCGCCAGTGGCATGCAAGTGCGGGTCGAGGCCGGCCCGGGCCGCCTGCAACAGTAAGGGGTCGAGCACTTGCCTGGGGAAGTACAGTTCCCCCAGGTTTTTGCCGGGAGTCCATTCTGGTGCCGTATCGGAGCCGGCGTTATGCAAGTAAGGGGTCAGCAAGGCACCGGTGTCTGCGGGAGCGTTGATGATGCCATCCATGAACAGTTTGACATGACGCAGGCTCACCCCCGGCGTCACTTTGGTTTCACCCTGATCGTAGGCTGCAGCCAGTGACTTGACCCCGGCGATGGTTTTGACCGGGTCTGCAGCTGCAGCATGGGGGTCCAGCCTGATCGCCAGCAATGCCCGGGCGGTCAGCTCCCCCGAGTGCTGCAAGGTGGTAAAGGCTTTGCCATTTTCAGCGCCGGAGTAGGCATCCATAAAGCTGGTGATACCTTGCTCACGCATGGCATCGAGCGCTGCGCGGATCTGCTTGAGCTTTTGTGCGTCAGTGACGGGGGGCACCACCGAAGCGACGATATTGGCAGCACCGTCTTCACAAATACCGGTCGGGTTGCCGGCCTTATCCCTGACGAACTTGCCATCTGCCGGGTTGGCCGTGTGCCGGTCGACCCCGGCCAGAGCCAGGCCACGGGAGTTGCTGAGCACCGTATGAAAGTCGGAGGAGCGCACCTGAATCGGGCGTTTGGTGTCGAGGGCATCCAGGGTCGATTTATCGGGATCGCCGTCAAGACCGACCATTGCCATTCGATCCCAGCTGCCGACTTCCAGCCACACATCGGGCCCCTTGTCCGCGCTGGCATCCAGGCACGCCTGGATCGCCGCCTGGAACATCGGGCGAGTCAGGGGCTGGTATTTCAAGTCACACAAGGTCAGGGCGCGCCCCCCATCCCCGGGGTGCATATGAGCATCGATAAAGCCCGGCATCAGCATGCGTCCCGCCAGATCGATCACCTGGGTCTGTTGGCCGATATACGAACTGACCCCCGCATCGTTACCCACATAAACGATCTTTCCACCTGTAACGGCGATCGCTTGCTGTACCGAGTCCTGACCATCAACGGTGTACACCTGACCGTTGCGCATCACCATGTCTGCCGGAGCAGTACTGCGGGTCTGACAGCCCACCAGTGCCAGAGTGGCAACAGCCATGAACAAGCCGGAAAACTTCAAGTGCCTCACCTCTGTTTTTATTGTGGGGTGCGAATCAGCTGCCACGCCCCGTGACAGGCAGGGCCCACCCTATAGAACGCAGAAACATTTCGAACCTCCACAAATGAGGAGGGTGAGGTCATGGGCTGCTGACAGCCACCGCCGGATTCAATCCAAGTGCCGCACCCAGTTCGACCTTGCTTTTAACCCCCAGCTGCAGATAGCTGTTGCGCAGATAGGTACGGACCGTCGCGGGGCTCAGCACCAGGATTCTGGCTATTTCCTTATAGGAATGACCTGCTGCGAACAGCAAGGCGACGGTTCGCTCCCGGGGCGCCAGTACCGAGGCCCGCGACGGCGCTGCAAGGGACAGAATGACGTGCTCTGCGTGGGGACTCAGGGTCAGTACCGAGCGGCCAAGGCGGATCACCGAGGGTGCCTGCTGCAGTTGCCTGCTTACCTGAGCGGGCAACACTGACCCTCTCCATCCGGGAAATTCACGCTCGATCACTGCACACAGGCGTGCTCCCACGTAATGCAAACTGCCGTCCAGGCGCGCAACGGCAAAATCACTCAGTCCGTCCTGGCTGTCGAAGCGGATCAGGTCTTGCACCTGAAAGCGCCACAGTTGCAGTAAATGCTCACAGAAGGCTGAAAACAGACTGCGCTCCATGGCGCAGAAAGCCGCGGCGGATGAACCACGGTACAGACAGACAAAAAACATCAAGCCGCTTTCGGGCAATTCAAAGCTGATACACATCACATGAAACAGATCATGGCGCCGCGCAAAGGCATCGACTTGCGCGCAGGGATCGGTAAAGCCGCTTTCACATATGACCTTACCGGGTTGACTCAATGTGTCGCGGGAAAAGCTGTCACTGCCTGCGCCCTTGTGCCATTCGCCGGCAAACGACTCGGGCAGGTCGATACGCCCGTGCATCCAGGTTTGCGGAGGTACATCGAGGGCTGAGGTCGACATCTCGCCCCACCATGCACTGGCAAAAGGCACCACCTGGCGAAATGCCTGCAGGCCCTCTTGCATGAAGTGAGAACCGCCGCGGGTCCGGGCAAGTCGCCCCAGCTCAAGCAGGCAACTGTTGAACGCCAGGAGCCTGGTCATTTCCTGCTTGCTGCGCGTATCCATCGCTGAAATCCCAAGGGTTAGGTAGCCTTTCTCGACCGGCCCCCTGCAGGAGCGAGCTTGTCTCGCGGTGATTGTTAACGTCGAGACCATCGCGAGGCAAGCTCATGGTTGCCGCATTGAAAAAAGCTCGCGAGCAAGCTCGCTCCTACAGACAGGCCACGCCCTGTCAGTAGCGATCAGCAAGGATCGGTCTGTTCCGCGGGCGCTGTGCTGTCCACTGCCAGCAATGTCTGGATGTCGGAAAAAATGCTTTGCCACTCGTCTTCTGTCATCGCCAGAAAGCCGAAGCTGCGCAGCAGGAAAGCACCTTCAGAGGCCAGGAATGCCAGGCGGGCCCGACGTCCATCTGCTGTCTGCGGGTCTGCCAGATTCATCCGCGCCCGGTACCAGTCACGGGTTGGCTGGCGCAGCGAGTCGACCCCGAGCAACGCCGTCATCATGCCTGCCGCCCGGTCTGCCTGCATGCCATCGGTGGCACGGGTGGCTGCGGTGTGGGCAGCAATCAGCTGTATGCCCCCGGGCTCGTCCCCCGCCAGGCTGTGCACCTGATCATCGAACTCCAGGCTCCAGCGCTCATACATCGCCTGTATGAGGTTGTCCTTGGTGCCAAAACACGACTGCACCCCGCCTTTGCTGACTCCGGCAGCCTTGGCCACTTCGCCTATGGTCAGGCTGGCGATGCCCCCCTCGCGCACCAGCGCCTCTGCAGCGTCAAGCAGCTGGTTGCGATCAATAACGGAAGGTCTGGCCATTTGAAAATTCCCGAATTAGAATACGATCGTATTGTAATCAGTGGGCGTCACTCTTGATAGGCCCATCATGACCAATATTTGAACAGGATTTAACGGTGAAACCATGATGCATTCACAACGCTGGCTGATCCTGGCGATCATTTCCAGCGCCCTGTTTTTGATCGTTATCGACATGACCGTGCTCTATACCGCACTGCCGACTTTGACCCGGGAGCTGCAGGCATCGGCTTCGGAAAAGCTCTGGATCGTCAATTCCTACGCGCTGGTGGTGTCCGGCCTGCTGCTGGGTATGGGCACCCTGAGTGACCGCCTTGGCCATAAACGGCTGTTTATCGCTGGCCTGGCGATCTTCGGGGTGGCTTCGCTGTGCGCGGCATTCTCACCCACGCCCGGGTGGTTGATCGCTGCCCGCTCGTTACTGGCGGTGGGGGCTGCGGTCATGATGCCTGCGACCCTCTCCATCATCCGCATGACCTTCACCGATGAGCGCGAGCGTTCGATGGCGATCGGTATCTGGGCCGCCGTGGCGTCAGGCGGTGCCGCATTCGGCCCGGTGCTCGGTGGCGCGTTGCTGGAATACTTCTGGTGGGGCTCGGTGTTTCTGATCAATGTGCCCATCGTGCTGGTCGCGCTGGTACTGGGCGTGATGTTGATTCCCGGGCACCCGGGCAACAGTAAAAAACGCTGGGATTTGTGGGGCTCGGTCCAGGTCATGATCGGCCTGATCGGTATCGCCTATGCCATTAAAGAGCTGGGTAAACGCGCTCCGTCGTTTGCTACGGCGGCGGTTGTGTTCGCGATTGGCCTGGCGTTCATGGTTTGGTTCGTTCGTCGTCAGCGCCATAAAGCCCAACCGATGATCGACTTCAAGATATTCAACAACCCCGGGTTCACCGCAGCAGTGGCCTCGGCGATGGTTGCCACCACCGCGCTGATTGGTATGGAGCTGGTGTTCACCCAGCGTTTACAGCTGGTGATGGGCCTGTCGCCACTGCAGGCCGGGTTGTTTATTTTGCCTCTGCCGCTGGCCTCATTTGTCTCCGGGCCATTGACCGGGCACTGGCTGCAGCGCGTCGGTAGCCAGCGGATGCTGTTCTGGGCACTGCTGGTATCGAGCATCGGCATGGCCGCTTACCTGCTGCTGTACAACGCCAATATCGGGGCACAAATCGCCAGCCTGATCGTGCTGGGACTGGGGCTGGGGGCAACCATGACTGCCGCTTCAAGCACCATCATGAACAGTGCCTCCCAGGATCAGGCAGGGATGGCGGCCTCTATCGAGGAAGTGTCATTCGAACTGGGCGGCGCGATTGGTGTGACCCTGATGGGCAGCATCCTGTCGGCGGTCTACGCGGCCAGCATGGTGATTCCGGCCGGGATGCAGGTGCCGGCCATGGTCAGCGACAGTCTGGACGAAGCCCTGATCACGGCCGAGGCCATGACCACAGAATCGGCTGCCACCCTTTCGGCACTGGCCCGGGCTGCGTTTGACCAGGGGTTTGTTGCGGTACTGGCGGTATCCGCGCTGTTGCTGTTGGTGGCCGCCATAGTGGTGCGCCTGAAAACCACGGATCAGGTGCCAGTGAAGGCTTAGCCAGCCTTCACTCCTGTTGCTGGGGCCACCTTGCCGGGCTTTGAATCGCGGACAGATTTGCCGATGACACAAATCTGTCCGCGACCTTTAATCATCTGGCGCCGTGCCTGGAATATGGGTGCTGGACAGCGAATTGGCCCAATTTGATAGTAACCAGCTGTTTTTACGAGATTTTTTTCAATTAGTGCTTCCCATATGAAACAAATGTTGGTAAATTTCCGCGCATTGTTGAAGCGGGCCAAAAACAAGGTTCGCAACGACGGTAACCATCCTCTCGATGCCACTCGCAATGAGTGACCTCACAAGAGATCGATGGGCAGTAAATGCAGTTGATACAGGGGCGTCGCCAAGCGGTAAGGCAGCAGGTTTTGATCCTGCCATGCGTTGGTTCAAATCCAGCCGCCCCTGCCATTTACTTGATTCATCCACGTGTAATCCAGCCGTCAGGCGCTACACGTTTAAAAACCTCCCCCCCTTTTGATTTTCCGTTTCAAGCCGCCAGTCATCCCTGCGCGAAGCATAAACCGGTGTTTGCCGCTGCATATGGCGCGGGCCGCTAACCCCCCGGGGTGTCTATATCGGCGTCATGCCGGGGTTTGGGTTCGGGTTCGGATTTGAAATTCGGGCTGTACGGATTTTCTTCAGCTTCGGCGTTCGGCCTGGGTTTGTTTGGCACCTTTTGCGGACCTGCCGGATCGAGGGCCGGCCCGGACGGGTCCGGGGCAGCGGAGTCGGGTTCTGCACCCTTGCTTGCGGCACCCTGAGCAGTTGATCGCGGTACTTCTGGCACGTTAGTACCCATATCCACCTCCACATCTTTGGCTTGATCTTCATGACTCAAGGAATTGGAGCCCTGCCCTGCCCGATCGTGCTGGCGAATCGACGAGCGGGCAAACGTCGACTCTCGCGGGTGATACTCGGTGCCAATGGCGCCCGCCAGCAGCGCGCCTGTCCGGTCAGTCGCCGCGGATTTCCCCCAGAAAGCGGTAAATCCGGTCATCCATGGAATGGGCCACGTTGAAGCGGATCCAGGGCACGACACGGGCATCGGGCATGAACAACTGCCCCGGGGCAAAGAGGATTTTTTCATCCCTGGCCTGCATCGCCAGGGCTGTGGAGTCTTCGATCTGCGGGTGCCGCGCCCACAGGAACAAGCCTGCATAGGGCTCGACATAGGGCTCCATGCCAACACTGCGCAAACGCCGGCCAACCACCTCGTGGGCCTCGGCCAGACGGCTTTGCAGCTGTTTGACGTGTTTGCGATGGCGTCCCTGCAGCAGCACCTCGAGGGCCAGCTCTTCGGTGATTTGCGAGGTGGTCAGGCCACTGACCAGTTTCAGCGGCAGCAACTCGTCGATCAGCTCCTGGCGGGCAGCGATGAAGCCCACCCGCAATGCCGGCGCTATGGTCTTGGAAAAGCTGGCGATATAAATCACCCGCGACAGCTGATCCATACCTGCCAATGCCTGCTGGCCACTCGGGTCCAGGTCGGCATAGATGTCGTTTTCGACAATCAGGAAATCATGCTTGTGCGCCAGTAGCAGCAAGCGATGGGCGATGGCCAACGACAGGCTGGTACCGGTGGGACATTGCAGGCGGGTGTTGGTGAAAAACACCTTGGGCCGGTGCTGCACGATCAGTTGTTCAAGCTGTTCCAGGTCGATGCCGTCACGGGTGCGCGGCACACCCAGCAGCCTGGCGCCTTGCAAATGCAGATTGAAAAACAGGTTGTGATAGCCCGGCTCGTCAACCAGCACCGGGTCGCCCCGCTGCACCAGGTAACGCACCACCAGATCCAGTGCATGACTGGCGCCGCCGGTCAGGATGATTTGTTCGGGGTGGGCCGCAATCCGGCTGTCGGCCAGTTTCTCCACCAGCCTGGCGCGCAGTTTCGCGCTGCCTTTGGCAATGCCGTAACCGGAAAAATCCCCGGGCGCGCTTCGGGCCAGCACCCGCAGGCTACGTTGCAGGCCATCGTCGTCCGCCCACTGTTCAGGCAGCAGACCGACCCCGGGACGCACCTCTGTACCCATCGGCTGGAAGGCCCGCTGCAATAACAGGTAAGCGTCGAAATCGAACTCGCCGTGCGCATCCACATCCGCAGCCTCTGCCGGCGCCGCGCAAATAACGCTGTCCGCCAGTTCGCGCACGAAGAAACCGGCATTGGGCACCGCTTTCAACAAGCCCGCTGCCACCAGCCGGTCATAGGCCTCGACAACGGTGAAGTGGCTGACCTTATGGGATTGCGAGAGCTTGCGGATCGAGGGCAATTTGCTGCCCGGGCGTAACTGTTGCTGTTTGATCGCCAGACTGATGCCAGCAACGATCTGGCTAACCAGCGGCGCCTGCGAAGCGGAATCCAGGAACATCATGAGAACGTCCGTACAAGCAAGGTTTGGGCAGGCTGGTGTACTGGTAAAAAGACCATAACAGTGATGCCGTCATAAGGCCTGTTGTGTGTCTGGTCGCCAGCAGGGCACTACGTCAGGATCGGGGCATGGCCGATCGATTTATCGGCAGAACATACCACGAACCTGGAACCGCCATGCACGATACCCCCCTGCAAATCGACCGCAGCCAGATCAGCGCACAAGAGTGGCAAACCCGTTGTGACCTGGCAGCGCTCTACCGCCTGCTCGCGCATTTGCGCATGACCGATCTGATCGACACCCACATCTCCGCCAGGGTTCCAGGTGAACACGGCCACTTCCTGATCAATTGCTATGGGGTGCTGTTCCACGAAATGCGCGCCTCGGATCTGATCAAAATCGATCATCAAGGCAATGTCCTCGATCCCTGGCGCGGGGCCGACAGTGTCAACCGTGCCGGCTTCAATATTCATTCGGCGATCCATGGGGCGCGCCCGGATATCGATTGCGTGGTGCACACCCATACCTCGGCAGGTATCGCCGTATCCGCCCAGGAAAACGGCTTGTTACCGATCAGCCAGCATGCCCTGAAGTTCTACCGGCGCCTGGCTTACCATGATTATGAAGGCATCTCTTTGAACCCCGATGAACGCGCCAGGCTGGTGGCCGACCTGGGACCGCACATGGCGATGATCCTGCGCAACCACGGGCTGCTGGCGGCCGGACGCAGCATCGCTGAAGCCTTCAACCAGATCTACTTCCTGGAACGCGCTTGCCAGGCCCAGGTGCAGGCACTGGCCGGTGGACAGGCATTGCGCTTGCCCTCAGAGGCCGTATGCGAATTGACCGCGCAACAGTCCGATGACGAAATCGACCAGCAGCTGCACCAACTTGCCTGGACCTCGGCCCTGCGTCTCATCGCCGGTGACCCGGTGGATTATCGCACCTGAGCGGCGAGCGCCAGACACCGCCAGTGATTCTTCTACATCTGCCAAAACCAACAATCCTAGAGGTAGACATGAAAAGCAAAGCCATTGGAACCCTGTTGCTCGCCGTCGTGGCGTCGAGTGCCATGGCCAGCGAAATAACCGTGATTTCGTTCGGCGGCGTCAGCAAGGATGTGCAGTCGCAAGCCTTCTACAAACCCTTTGAAAAAGCCACCGGCAACCAACTGATAGCCGGGGAATACAACGGCGAAATGGGCCGAATCAAGGTCATGGTCGATACCGACAGCGTCAACTGGGACGTGGTTCAGGTCGAAGCACCGGAACTGATTCGCGGTTGCGATGAAGGCATGTTCGAGCCACTGGATGCCGCGCAACTGGGCAAGGCCGAAGACTTCGTGCCCGGCACATTCTCGGAATGCGGTGCCGGCTTGCTGGTCTGGTCCATGGCTATGGCTTACAACAGCGACAAACTGAGTGCTGCGCCCACTGGCTGGAAGGATTTCTGGGATGTGCAGAAGTTTCCCGGCAAGCGCAGCCTGCGCAAAGGAGCCAAGTACACCCTGGAAATCGCCTTGATGGCCGATGGCGTGGACTATGCCGATATCTACAAAGTACTTGGCAGCAAAGAAGGTGTGGATCGCGCATTCCGCAAACTGGATCAGATCAAGTCCCAGCTTCAATGGTGGGAAGCAGGCGCGCAGCCAATGCAGTTCCTGGCCAGCGGTGATGTGGTCATGAGCACCGCCTTCAATGGTCGCGTGTTCTCGGCCCAGGAATCCGGAGCCCCGGTCAAGATCGTCTGGAACGGCAGCATCTATGCCATCGACTCCTGGGCTATCCCAAAAGGCAGCAAGAACAAAGCCGTCGCGGAGCAGTTCATCAGTTTCTCCTTGCGCCCGGAAAACCAGAAGATCCATACCGCGACCCTGGGTTATGGTTCGACCAGTCTGCATACCGCAGCCCTGCTTGATCCCGCCCTGGCAGCACGCCTGAACACCGCCCCGTCAAACCTGGCGCAGGCAATGCCCATGAACAATGGATTCTGGGTCGATCATGGCGAAGAGCTGGAACAGCGCTTCAACGCCTGGGTGGCTAAAACCCACTGATCCCGCGCCGCTGCCCCGCCAGCTCCGGCATGTCGGTCAAACGGCAGAGCGGAGTTCCAAAGCCAGGCATCTGATCGACCCGGGAAAGGGCCGGTCAGACTGGCAATATCCACTGCAGCGCGGGGATGAACCGATCCCCCCCATAAACAGCACAGCTTGCCCAAGCAGGTGTGGTCAGTAGCCCTACGCTACGTTGAGGCATGCCAAGTGTTATCTCCACGTTGAGGAGCAGACAACACAGGGCAGTTACTGCCTGCGCACCCGCGGGATAACCTTAAACGTCTTTCAATATAAAAAGAGTCAATTAAAAAACGATAGACAATAAACATACAAGGGTATCTGTTGCGAGCCCCATCATTGCAGCATGGGATGATGCCCAAGCACTTGCGAAGTAAAAATATATCGCCAGCTGCAGGCCAGGCCCTTGCGAAAGACAAGGCATTACGAAGCAAGAAAAATGGTCGGGCAGTAGGCGCGCGCAGGCCTGACAGATTCAAAAATCCTGGAGTGGTGTACAACCTGCAGGGTATAGCGTTATACAAGCGTCGCTATAGAGTAGAGGTATTTTTAATACCGCTAATTCATCTGTACGACTGGAGAGAGGGACGGATAAGCACTCCATATCCCGCTGCAATAAGGACGCCCCATAGAGTGGATAGTTTGAAGGGCGCCCATTGAACGGATAGTTTGAGTTACACAGGGAAAGCAGCGCCTGATGCCGCTGTTTCCACCTCGCTGCCAGGTCAAGGTTTTGCTATTGATCTAACTCGTCTTTTTATTGCCCCTTGGAAGAGGCGCCTCAGGCTTCATTGCTGTACGACGAAGCGCACCGTCTGCGATGGGTAGCTTGACGGAAGGATTGGCCATACCACTTGGACTCATCTCGTGGGTCATTTCAAACTCGGCCCTGACCGACCATCCGCAGCCCTCAAACACGCATTGCAGATAGGCAATGCGCAAAAAAATATGTCGCCCTTCGCTAGTACGTATGCGCATTTTGTTGGAACAATGGGGGCAAACCAGTTTATAGGCACTCATATTCAAAAATCCATATTGAAGAAATAATTATTGGTCGCGGCTGAAGCTCTAATTAGGAATCAAACTTATTGGTAATAACACACCTTGCTACCCCCCCACAGCAGTTCCCATCAACACACCTGCTAAACTGCACATGACTTTCCCGCCCCACGGAGCAAAATCCAGACACCCCATACCCTAGCCTCCAAACCACTTAGTTATTGATCACTTGATGACACCTGATCCGATTAAACATCGGCATTGACCGAAATAGCCCGGAACTTGATTTTGCAAGTATCGCTTGATACGTTCAGCGCTATCCACACAACCACTAAACAACCATTTTAAATCGCGTACAGTCACCAAAGTTTGACGAAGCGCAACAAACCCGAAAACAACACTGACCATCCATCCAGAGCCAGGCACTACTGTAAAGAAATTCATCTTATACAAATGAGTTTTTAGGAGTTTTCTTATTGTGTTTTTTGCAGTTTCGGCAGAATACATAACAAAAGGTATTTTATTTCGCTCGATACAACACTTCGCTTTAGTACTCACAGACTATTGAACCTCTACTTATAGCGTCCCTGCTATCCTTGTTGTGTAAGCACTGACCAACCATCTCGACGATAGTGCTTGTGCATGCGCTCGCGCTTGCTAAATACCGTGTAGTCCTTAGTAATATCAAAGCTACATGCCCAATTGAGATTATGTCAAGGAAGGAGCCCCAAATGGGTATTGAAAATAGAATTAGATTAGCAATCGAACTGAGTAACCTGTCGCTAAAGGATGCTGCGATGTTATGTGAAATCCCCTATAGCTCGCTACAAAATTGGGTCAGTGGCGCACGGGACCCGCGGTCAGATGCTTTGATATCTTTAGCGTCCCATTTGGGAGTATCGATTGACTGGCTACTCACCGGACAAGGCCCTATCCGGCGTACCCACACCCCGGAGAGCGCTGTGCTGGAGTCGCGCTTAAGTCCCGCAGAAGATTCTCTAATTACCCTGTTCCGCTCTGTAAATGAAGATGATCGTCTGCATATAAAAAACATTATTCTGGAGCGCAAACGCTTTCGAGAACTGGAACAGCGCATACATGATATCGATAGGCTGTTGTCTAACCACATAACCAGCAACTAACCCGGGTACAGATTGAATGTATTCATGCTGCAGGCCTGTCAATAGTGTATTGCGGCGCTTCAGTAATCAGGCGTTTTGAAACACCGGGAAAAGCAACGGATCTCGCTGCGCATCATGCTGGATTTTATCGCCCTCCTCGCAGCCGCTTGATGAGTTCAGGGAGGTCCGCTTGCCTCACCCAGACATTCACCTTGATCCCGATGGGAACCACAATCAAGGCACAACCGAATGCAGCACCTCCAGCGGTGAATACGGGAGCGATTTCCATGGCCATCGGTGCAAATATATAACCGGCCCCTGCTGATAAAAAAAGAGTGGTGAGACGCTGCCTGATACTGGAATTCCTTTTGCCGCTCATAATTAGCCAGGCTCCTAGCGCTGCACCAATCATGACCTCGATATCTATTCCCGATACTATGCATCCGCAGCACCTGGCACTGAGTTCAACCAGCTCCTTGAATGAAGATTCATCCATTATGAAATACTCCTGAGGCCAAATCTTTTCGAGACCATCTAAAGCTCGTAACTTTCTCGCAAACACCCAACATCCTGGATCGAACATTCTATTTTCAGACCCGGAGCACATTATTCAGGCGCACATTAATATCCCTCTTGAAACCTGTAAAACCAATAGAAAAAAGCATGCTTTAAAAGCCTGACCGGGGCAATGTTGCAAAAC
Source organism: Pseudomonas paraversuta (assembly GCF_904067025.1). Lineage (NCBI taxonomy): Bacteria > Pseudomonadati > Pseudomonadota > Gammaproteobacteria > Pseudomonadales > Pseudomonadaceae > Pseudomonas > Pseudomonas paraversuta. The sequence continues at coordinate 1,824,557 of NZ_CAJFDA010000001.1, read as the reverse complement.
TGTAAAAGCGTCGACCACAAGAGCCTGACCGCCGCCCGGCAAAACACATACCCGTGAAGAACGAGGCCAGGCCAACGCGTCAGTACCCTGCGGGCATTGCTACTTCTTACACGATAGGCACGGGCACTATGCCTGTTTACCCCGCTGTCCAAAGAACGGGCGCTTCTCGGCGTCGACATTAATAGCTGGCGCGCCTCCGGCAGTTCCTGCCCATGCCCATGAACCTCGAGCCGGCACCCGACTTTATACAAATGCTGAATCGCCCCAGGTTTCCTAGACACTCTCCAGGCTCGCTGCGTAACGCTTTTCAAACTCTACCGGTGACAGCTGATTGTTGAAACTGTGGCGTCGTTTTGGGTTGTAAAACATCTCGATGTAATCGAACACATCATCCCGAGCATCCTGGCGTGTAGTGTAGATTTTACGCTTGATCCGCTCCCGCTTTAGCAGCTGGAAAAAGCTCTCCGCCACAGCGTTGTCGTGGCAGTTACCTCGACGACTCATGCTGGCTACCAGGTTGTTAGCTTTCAAGAAGCTTCGCCAGTCTGAGCTGCTGTACTGACTGCCTTGATCCGAGTGGATCATCACCTCTTGCTTCGGCTTACGTCTCCAAACCGCCATCAGCAGTGCATCAATGGCTACGTCGCTGGTCATCTGCGACTTCATTGACCAACCAATGATCTGGCGTGAAAACAGATCGAGCACCACGGCCAAATACAGCCAGCCTTCATATGTTCGGATGTAGGTAATGTCTGTGACCCAGACTTTGTTGGGTTCTCTGACATCGAATTGGCGCTTCAGTAAGTTCGGTGAGGCAACGGCTGGTTTACCGCCATATTTTCCCGGCCTCCGTCGATACCCAGTCTGAGAACGTAAACCTTCAAGGCGCATCAACCTAGCTACCCGGTGACGGCCACAGCTCTCACCAACCTCTCGCAGGTCATCATGGATCTTGCGATAGCCATAAACACCACCGCTTTCCAACCAGGAGTGTTTGATCAGTCCAAGCAGTCGCTGATCGTCCTTGGCTCGCGCAGATTTTGGTTCTGATAGCCACGCGTAGTAGCCGCTGGGATGAACCTTGAGCGTCAGGCAAAGCCGTCGAATCGCGTAATGACCCGCTTGCTGCTTAATAAAGGCGTACTTCAGCCGCACTCCTTGGCAAAGTACGCGGCGGCCTTTTTTAAGATGTCTCGCTCCTCCGTCACCCGTTTCAGCTCGGCCCGTAGACGACGAACCTCAGCGCTCTGATCATCCTCCTCAACGCGCTGTTCCTGGGGCTTGGTGTAGCGCTTAACCCAGGCATAGAGGCTGTGCACGGACACACCCAATCGTGCAGCCACCTCCGAGACAGGAAGCTTCTTTTCGGTCACTTGTTTGACCGCCTGGATTTTGAATTCTTCGGGATATCGCTGGTTGCTCATGGCACCTCCTAATGGGCCTCATTTTAAGGCTTGGAGGTGTCTACGAAACTAGGGGCGATTCATCTTGCGTTTATTCCTTAGCACTCCATCGCGCCCCCATAGGTGTCAGCGCAATGCCTGAGTACTGACGAATGACCGCAACTCTGCCGAGGATCGACAATGCATAGCGCCGCGCAATTCTTGAGGGGTTGCGCGAACGCACACGGCAGGCCACTGCCGAGCTCTATCAAAAGCTACCCCCCCACCCGCCTTGGCACCTCGCTTTATCGTCAAGCCAAGCGGGGGAAACAACTTCGCATTTGGGCATTACGCATCGAAACAATAATGACCGTCATCATATTTTATGGTGTTCACAGATAAGTCGAATTAACAGATCCGTAAAACATAACTTTCGCCGCACCCAATCCTAACTACAACATATCGAATATGCATCGATACACAATTCATGCAGCGACCTCCCAAACGTAGGAACCGCAATATAAGGACACACGAACAACAAATTCAAAAAAAAGCATCAATCCTTACAAGACCCAAAAAACAAAGTAACCCCCTTTCTTATAGGAATCCATTATGGAAATTGCTGCACTTCATATTGTTGCTAATGAACCACCCGTTGGTATGGATGGAATGGCAGGCGGCACAAGCATGAGTATGAAAGGAAGAGGAAATATAGGAACCACAAGCAACTTTGGTAGCGAATGGAGAGGCATGAGCCAAACCGAACTTAGTCAGATGACAGCAGGGCTGAACCTACATTATCTGCGCGGGCGCATAATTCAGCAACTCCAACTAGTACAAGATCATGTTGAAGCAATTTATGCAAAATCCACTACCCCACTGAATACTCTGGTTAAGCAAGATCTCGCTGCGGCAGGTACCAGCAACACCAAAACCCCACAAAGCCTTGCAGGCAATAAAACGATTATCGAAAATCTCATCAGTTCGCGAAAACAGAACCTCGAAGCCACCATCAGAATCGCTAACACTTTCTCTGGGGGAGACCCCCTGGTACTTTCCAAGTCGCAACGGTCAGATATTGGTATTAAATCTATGGGGCTTGTTATTCGTGAGTTCCCTGTACGCACCAATGAAATACTAAATAGCTACGAATCTTCTTACAGAGCGGCTAAGAACGCCAAAATCATTGCTCAACTTATTGATCAACTTGAAGCTAAATCCACAGCACTATCACTTTTGCTTAATACCTCCACTATTACAGCGACCGGAGCCGCTCAACTGAGTGCAATGGCGGGATCTGTTGCTCTATCACCAGGCTCGACGCTGACACTGGATGCAGTCTTGAAAGCCGCTGTAGCATTATTTGAATCACTGAAGCGCGCTGCGACCTTGGAAACCACTGCAAGTGTAGCGAGTCGATGGATTCCGTTTGCCACATTGTTTTGGCCATCCAACCTTGGTAATAGCGATCTTTACCCACCAGACCGCGCAAAAACTACTCTGACACTCCCCGCAAGCATTCTTGTCAATCATCCGACTAAAAATCTTGCTGCAAAATGGTTAAAGGTCGCATTGGCAAAGGGAACTGTGAAAGTTCCGTATCGAATTTACGGAGATTCTACAAAGTATTCGGTCATTGCTACACAAGCCAGTGGCGGAGTATCGCCAAATGTCCCTGTAAGACTTCTGACGCTCGACAGGGCGCTAAATGCTTACACCTTCACCACGACGAGTACCCCACCACGCATCTTAGTATTCCCTATTGCCTCGCCAAGCAACAGCTCCTCAACAACGCCTATAACCCCCATTGATGTCCCCGTTTACACCGGCTTGACGCTGACTCCAATTGAGGTAAAAGCTCAAGCCTTGCCAGCTGTCGACCAATTGGATCTTCAAGATTGTATTTATTGCTTCCCAGTCGACTCTGGACTGCAGCCTATTTATGCAGTGTTTAGCTCCCCCTATGATGGTGCAACCACCAAAGGCCAGCACAGCGGACGCATGTACAACCCTGACAAAGCTGGTGGCCCAACCCAAAATCTCGACTGGAAGAAAGCTTCGGTCACAAAAACCGGCATAAATCTGGTAAAACTGCATACGGGGCGATTCGCCCCCTCAGATGCTAATAAAATCATGATTGAGCGTCTCGGAAAAATCCTAAAAGGCGAAATTGCTATCACTGACGTCGACAAACGCTTTTACACGCACGAACTGAGGGAGCTTGAGCGATACAGGTCTCTTGGGGTTGCCGACGGCATTGAAGGAAACGTATGGAATAACGCTCACTCTGCAACTCTAGAAGACTTCAAACTCAAAGATTCTTCTGATTTATTCTATACACCAGATGCAATAACTGCTGAAAATAAACAAGTATACGGAGAATAAAATGAACGACATTAATGAAGTAGTTATTGCAGAAAGCCCACGAGACGTTATTCTTTTCGCCACTAGAAATGAAAAAATTATCTCATACCCTGCTCTGGATAGACTTTACAGCAGAAATAACTGGGCAAATATCTCTAACAATGTTGAACTCTTAAAGCTCGTTGAGGCCATGACGCTGGAAGGCTTGATTGAGCATGCAGACGGAGGCTACAGAAAAGGGCCTAACTGGAAAGAGCCAGCATTCATTACCAAGAAAAAACACCCCATCAAGTAAATAGCACGCTCCCAAGAAAACCCAGACACTCTGGGTTTTCTTTAACTTTATAATTCACACCACCAAAAAACCTAGCACACTTTGTGCTTTTATTTTTCACGCAACCCAAAACAACCAAAAACCATTTTAAAAACATATCAAACCAAACTTCCTTTCCCAGTGCACGGCCAAATAATCCGCAACACACGCTACAGAGCTTTAACTTTTACATCCGAGAAACCCTCGAACAAATGACAAGATATTTAGCCAACTCCACCAGGCACTGCCGCCTGTGGGCGATATGGAGCCATCTCTATGCTTACAAAAAATATTGGCGAACGTATCGACGCCCGATGCACCCGTTGCGGCGGGCGGTACTTTCAGATTAACGAAGAATTCATCAACTTAGTCAGCTACGAGGTGCTTGCCGGCAAGATCAGCACCGTCAGCTCTACGGATAAACTTAAAGCAACAGGGCGCCTACTCGGCCGCTGTCGTCAGTGCGGCCACGACTGGGCTTTCCGAAAGAATCCACTCACTTCATAAACTCCCCCCAGAGAATGGAATCAACATGGCAAAGATCATTGCCCAGATCACTGCCCGCCTCCCACGCTTAATGGAGGCCAGTGAATTCAGAAAGCTGCGCTACGCAGGCGGCAAGCCTAGCCTGCAACAACTCAAAAAATGGATAGAGGAAGGCGAAGTGTTGGGAGAGGTAAAAGGCGGGATGTATTTCGTAGACCTGCAGGCCGCAATTATGGGGTCGAGCGATCCGCTGCTCGCTCAAATGCTGGAGCTTGGGTAATGGCTTCTCGGCCTCGCACAATCAAAAACCGCAAACTTCCCCCCAACCTCTACCCCAACGGCAAATACTGGCGGTACCGCAACCCCATCACCGGCCTGATGACCAGCATCAACCGCCCGCTGGAGGACGCCATCAAGCTGGCCAGGGCAGCCAATGCAAAGCTGGCCCCTGTGATGGCCGGTGACGGTGAGTTGCTCATGATCCTGACAGGAGATCGCCTGCCCACGATGCGCAACCTGGTCGAGCGCTTTGAGGCCGAATGGCTGAAAGACCGCGGCTATGCCGCCCGTACTCTGGTTGAAATCCAGTTCAAGCTTGAGCGCTACCGGCAGGACTTGGGGGATCAGTTGGTCGGCCAGCTCGATGTACTTAGCATCGCGGAGTACCTGGACGGTTTCAGCAACAACGCTTACACCAAGCACCGCGGTTTGTTGATCCAGGTTTTTGCCTTCGCGGTGGCCAAAGGCTTGGCTGAGCGCAACGTGGCCGAGCTGACACTGATCAAAAAGGAAGCCGAGAAGAAGCGTCAGCGACACACGCTGGTGAGCCTGATGACGATTGTGGACGCGGACACCACGCCGATCTGGCTGAAACGCGCCATACGCCTGGCACTGGCCAGTCTGCAGCGGCGTGACGATATCGTTTCGTGGCTCAAGTCTTCGGTGGACCTTGAAAACAACACGATTAAGGTGTCGCCCGGCAAAACCCAGGGCTATGACAACCCTGTTCACTTGCAGATCAAGATGGGCAAGGCTCTACGAGAGGTTGTGAGCGAGTGCATGCGCTCTCCTGTGGCTTCGCCCTACCTAATCCATTACAGGCCCAAGGCAAGAAGGCGTGAGCAGATAGCCGCCAAGGATCACTGGACCTCTGTCACTCCCAACTATCTGAGCAACGAGTTCAGCAAGGCCAGGGACGCGGCGCATGCGTATGACCATATTCCGACTACCGAACGACCCACCTTTCACGAGATCCGCGCTTTGGGTGCCTGGTTGTACGAGCAGCAGAGTTTCCCGCAGGAATACATCCAGGCGCTGATGGGTCATGCGGACGCGAAGATGACCAAACACTATCAGGACGGGCACACAGAGAAAGGTATCGAGTACCTGGAGGTGGGAGCTGATTTGGCGTTCTGAGGTGGCGGTTTTGCAAAAGTTTTGCAAAAGTTTTGCAAATCGCAGACAACAAAAAAGGGCCCACCTTTCGGTGAGCCCTTCTAGACCGCCCAGCAGAGCGGATTTTGTTTGGTAGGCGCGATTGGACTCGAACCAACGACCCCCACCATGTCAAGGTGGTGCTCTAACCAACTGAGCTACGTGCCTGCTGTGGGGTCGCATTCTATAGATTTGCGGAGGGGTGTCAACACCTTTTTTGCAGCTAACTCTATGAATAGTCGAATTATTTATAGGAGACGTAAAAAACCGCTTCCGCAGGTGGCTAGCCGCTGGATTTCAACTCAGGTAGCATCGCCCTTACTCGTCAAATATATTAAACAGAGGCTGCAGAATGTCGAACACCCCCTACCCCCAGTCTTACTATGCAGCTTCTGCCAATCCGGTTCCCGAACGCCCCGCCCTGCAGGAGGAGATCGAGACTGACGTCTGTGTCATCGGCGCTGGCTATACCGGGCTGTCGAGCGCGCTGTTTTTGCTGGAGAACGGGTTCAGGGTCACGGTTCTGGAAGCCGCAAAGGTCGGTTTCGGCGCGTCTGGTCGCAACGGCGGGCAGATTGTTAATAGTTACAGCCGTGACATTGATGTCATCGAGCGGACGGTGGGGGCCAAGCAGGCGCAGCTGTTGGGGCAAATGGCGTTTGAGGGCAGCAAGATCATCCGCGAGCGGGTGGCCAAATATCAAATTCAGTGCGACTTGAAAGACGGCGGCGTGTTTGCCGCCATCACTGCCAAGCAGATGGGTCATCTGGAAGCCCAGAAGAAGCTCTGGGAGCGTTATGGCAATACGCAACTGGAGCTGCTGGATCAGCGCCGGATTCGTGAAGTGGTCGCCTGTGACCAGTATCAGGGCGGGCTGCTGGACATGAGTGGCGGCCATATTCATCCACTCAACCTGGCTCTCGGCGAAGCCGCAGCCGTTGAGTCACTGGGCGGTACGATTTACCAGCAATCACCGGCCATCCGCATTGAGCGCGGCGCCAACCCGGTGGTGCATACGCCTCAAGGCAAGGTCCGCGCCAAATTCATCATCGTTGCCGGTAACGCATATCTGGGTAATTTGGTGCCCGAGCTGGCAGCCAAATCGATGCCATGCGGCACTCAGGTGATCACTACCGAGCCCTTGAGTGATGAGCTGGCCAAGACCCTTCTGCCACAAGACTATTGCGTCGAAGACTGTAACTACTTGCTCGACTACTACAGATTGTCGGGGGACAAGCGCCTGATTTTCGGCGGCGGAGTGGTGTATGGCGCGCGAGACCCGGCCAATATCGAGGCGATTATTCGCCCGAAGATGCTGAAAGCCTTTCCGCAACTCAAGGATGTGAAGATCGACTACGCGTGGACCGGCAATTTCCTGCTGACTCTTTCGCGTCTACCCCAGGTGGGCCGGATCGGTGACAACATCTATTACTCGCAGGGTTGCAGCGGTCACGGGGTGACATATACCCATCTGGCCGGCAAGGTGCTGGCCGAAGCCTTGCGCGGCCAGGCCGAGCGCTTCGATGCCTTCGCCGATCTTCCGCACTACCCTTTCCCCGGCGGCCAGCTGTTGCGTACACCGCTGACCGCTTTGGGGGCGTGGTACTACAGCCTGCGTGACAAGTACGGCTTTTAATTTACCTTGTGCAACCCGGGGAGCTGGCTGGCCGGCGATGCAGACGCTGATGGCCCCCGTGAGGCCATCGCGGGCCAGCCCGCCTCCCAGACGATGGTTGTGACCGTTATTTCCCCGAGTTCTCCAGGGCTTTGACGGCCCGGGCTCCAGCCTGCTCCTGACCCGAGCGGGACAGGTCGTTGGCCGCTTTCAACCAGCGCGCCTTGTCGACATTGGCCGGCAGTTGCTCGGGCGACAGAATCAGCACCGCCCAGCCTCCGGCATCTTTCCAGGCCGACTCAAACTTGTTGAAGTCCATGAGCCGTCGCCGCTCCATACCGGCACGCAACAGCACGGTGTGCTTGGTGCGGTTATAACCCACCAACATTGCGTAGCGCGGTTCAGACCAGACTGTACCGTCGCTGAAGCGCAGCATCACCGGATAACCCGCAGCCACCTGGGCCAATAGCGCCGAAAGGGAGGTGTCCAATGGATACACCAGTAACCCGTACCCCGCCGCCAGTTGCTGCATGTTGTCTTGCAGGGATGCTTCGGCATCCGGTAGCTTCAATGGTTTGAGCAGCAGGCCCGGGGTAATTCTGATGCGCTGCTCGCCAAACATGCTGGCCAGCACCTGCGGACCACTTTGATTGGCATTGCCGCGAAAAAATGGCACGCCATTGAGTTCGACCCGTTCCGGCAGGCGACGAAGCTCAGGCGGCTCGACACTGGCACACCCCACCACCGCCAGCGCAAGTACCGCCAGCAACCACAGCCGCACCGATCTTGATCCCGTCACTGCCTGCATATTCCCTCGCTTTGAATGAGCACCGGCCCCGAGGCCCGGCATGGCCGTCGATCATAGGATGCCATCAAGCGCAGGTATAGCCTTAAGCTCCAGCGAGATCACCGGGATAGAACAAATCAGTTGGTCCAGCACGACCTTTGGTCAATAGACTGCAACACTACCCGCGCTAGACTGTCAGTTGCTTAGTGTGTGTTTGTGCCCATTGTGGGCAAAGGAGGCACTGATGAGCCCGACATTGACCATTATCCTGCTAATCACCGGCTGGCTGGCCGTTGCCGCCGCAATGCTCTGGGGACTGATGCGCATCAGCCGTCATCATCACCCGCAGGTACAGCCCAAGCTGCAAGTCCCGCCTGAAAAACCCGTGACTGGCACTGCAAACGCCCACTAGGGCGGTTGACGTCTGGTTGTGACCGCGACAAAAAAACCTGCCACAAAAAAGGCCGTCCCCCTGCACAGGGTGGACGGCCTTTGAGTTACAGCTGCAGATTACTTCAGCAGAGCAGCCTGGCGTTTTTCCCGAACCCGCCGCGCCACAATGTTGAGGGTTTCCACCGTGGCGGAGAATGCCATCGCGGCATATACATAGCCCTTGGGTACATGAGCACCAAAGCCTTCAGCGATCAGGGTCATGCCGATCATGATCAGGAAGGCCAGCGCCAGCATCACCACGGTCGGGTTCTCATTGATGAACTTGGCCAGAGGCTCCGAAGCCAGCAACATCACCAGCACCGCCACCACTACGGCAATCACCATGATCGGCAAGTGCTCGGTCATGCCCACCGCAGTAATGATGCTGTCGATGGAGAACACCAGGTCCAGCATCAAGATTTGCCCGATAGCAGCCGCAAAGCCCAGCGCCACCTTGGACGAGACGCCGGTGGTTTTATCCTCGACCTCAGGGCTCATGCTGTGGTGGATTTCACTGGTCGCCTTCCACACCAGGAACAGACCACCGGCAATCAGGATCATGTCTTTCCAGGAGAAAGCCTGGCCCAGCACTTCAAACACGGGCGTCGTCAGTTGCACGATGTAAGCGATAGTGCCCAGCAGGCCCAGACGCAGGATCAACGCCATGCCAATCCCGATACGGCGCGCCTTGGTGCGATACGCCTCAGGCAGCTTGTTGGTCAAAATCGAGATAAAGATCAGGTTATCGATGCCCAGCACGATTTCCATCACGATCAACGTGGCCAGCGCGACCCAGGCTGCGGGGCTGGCAGCCAGTTGTAAAAGATATTCCATAGGTGTGTTCTGACTCTGGTTTAAGACAAGTTAAATCGCTTGGGACGACTCTTTGCGTTCTTGCTCAGGCTGTTCTTTTTCCACCTGAGAGCCGGTGGCTTCGCTGAGTGCCTGTTCTGCCGCCTTGTGGGTGTCATCAATCGCCTGCTTGGCCGTTTCAGCGGTTTTGCTCAACATTTGTTGCGCCGCTTTTTCCGCCTGATCACAACCGCCCAGCAGTAGCAGGCCTGCTGCTACCAATGCCAATGCACCTGCTTTCTTCATGTTCATCTCGCTTTCCTCTCTAAAACGGCGGCCCACTGCATGGCTCGCGAATAACGCGGGATTCTAGAGAGATAAATACTTCAGGAAAATTCGTATTTTTAAGGGCTATACTTCGATTTTTACGAAGTATTCAGCATGCTTAACTATCGCCAGCTCCATTACTTCTGGGTGGTCGCCAAAACCGGCAGCATTGTTCGAGCCTGCGAGCAATTGAACCTCACCCCGCAAACCATCAGCGGGCAAATAAGCCTGCTGGAAGACACCTACGGCTTGCCGTTATTTCGCCGGGTCGGTCGCCAGCTGGAACTGACAGAGACCGGGCGTCAGGTCCTGCCTTATGCCGAGCAGATTTTTCAGCTCGGCAACGACCTGCAAAGCATGCTGCGCATGGCCCCCAAGGAGCAGCAGATTCTGTTCCGGGTGGGTGTGGCCGATGTGGTGCCCAAGTCGATTGTTTATCGCCTGATCGCTCCCACCATGGAGCTGGACAAGCCGATCCGCATTACCTGCCGCGAAGACAAGCTCGACCGGCTCCTGGCAGATCTGGCCATTCAACGTCTGGACCTGGTGATTTCCGACAGCCCGATGCCCTCCCACCTCGATATCAAAGGCTTGAGCCAAAAGCTGGGGGAATGCGGCATCAGTTTTTTTGCCACTGCCACCCTGGCCCGCAACTATGGGGAAAACTTCCCCCATTGTCTGAACGGCGCCCCACTGCTGATCCCCGGCCCTGAAACCGTGATCCGCAGCCGCTTGCTGCGCTGGCTGGCAGAACAGAAAATCCAGCCGCGAATCGTCGGTGAGTTCGATGACAGTGCCTTGATGCAAGCGTTTGGCCAGTCCGGCATCGGGGTATTTATCGCCCCCAGCGTGATCGCCCAGGAAGTCATGCGCCAATTCGATGTGGAGCTGATCGGCCAGACCGAGGCGGTCACCGAATCGTTTTACGCCATCACTGTCGAGCGCAAGAGCCGGCACCCTGGCATCGTTGCAATTACCGAGGGCGCTCGACGCGAGTTGTTCACCCCGGCCAGCGATTAAGCGCAGGCCGCGGCCCGTGGTTTTGCAGACATCAGCACCAGCGCGAGCACGATCGACAGCAGGATAAAACCGGCGGCAGCCAGGCCCAGGCTGCCCAGGCCGTAGCTGTCAATCACCCGGCCGCCGACCATCGCCCCCAAACCTATACCCAGGTTGCCCCCGGCAATATTCAACGACGCGGCAAACGCAGGGGCCTGGGGCGCAATCTTCATCAGCCGGACATGGCTGACCAAAAACAGCGCCGACTGGGTAATCCCCCAAATCGCCAGCGCCGCTGCCAGAGCCAGCGAAGAGTGAATACTCGGCACCAACGCCAGCAGCGCGCCGATCATAAAGGCGCTAAACACCATCGATGCGATGAGCGGATGACGATCCACCATGCGCCCGCCCAACGAGTTGCCGATCAAGCCCACCGCGCCAAAGCCCATCAGGCACCAGCCAACCAGGGTGCCATCAAAGCCCGCCAGACGCTCCAGGATGTCGGCCAGATAGGTGTAGGCCGTAAACATGCCGCTGAACACCAGCACCGACAGCACGATATGGCCAATCACCAGCGGGCTGCGCAACATGCCCAGCTGCGAGCGCAGGCTGGCGTTGGCCCTGACCACATGGGTCGCCGGCAAGTACAGCCACAGCAGCAAGGCCTTGGCCAGTGCGACCACCGCGAGGATGGAGAACGCACTGCGCCAGCCCCAGGCATCGGAGATCAGGGTGCCGACCGGGATCCCGAATACGGTTGCGCAGACAATCCCGAAACCGATTTTGGCAATCGCCCGCCCGGCGTACTCCGGCCCTACTATGTCTACCGCAGTTTCGCTGGCCAGGGCCCAAAACACCGGCAAGCCCAAAGCCGGCAATAACCGTGCAAAGCCCATCACCCAAATATTGGGGGCCAGCGCCGCGAGGGTATTGGCGAAGGCGAACATCAACAGGATCGTAATAAACAGCGGCTTGCGCTTGAAACGCGCAAAGTAAGCGGTCAAAAACGGCCCCAGGGCCGCGACCGTAAAGGCGAACAGGGTCACCAGCAAACCGGCCTGGGGCACGCTGACCTCAAGATCGCGGGCAATTGCGGGCAGCAGGCCGACAATGATGAACTCGGTGGTGAGCACGGTAAAACCGGCCGCAGACAGCAGCAGGATGGGCAACAGCATGGAGGGCTCCAGAAACAGCAACGCCAGCGAAAGCCAATACAGGCCCGCCGGTTTAAAGAAAAGTGAGGATGGGCAATAGTAACAGAATGAGTAAACCCAAGAACACGGCGCTCCCCTGCAGAGAAGAGCAGGCGCGGGTGTGGCAGATTGCCTCTGAAGCGCGAAGCGCCTCCGGCACTATGCTAAAGTCCGCCCCCGCCAGGATTCTGCCGGACAGACCACTCGGCACGGGTGATTAACCTCAGCTGCCGACCCTGCTTTACTCAACAGGTTTTAACCCGCCGACCGACATCGATCTGCCTGCCCGCTTGTTGCAGATCGCTCCAACGTTGTTCAGTGCACGGCCCAAAACAACTAGAGATACCCTTATGACTGACGCTCCACCTACCCTGCTGCAAAAGCTCACACGCACCAGCCTGGTCACCCAGATCATGATTGGCCTGATTGCCGGTATTTTGCTGGCCTGGCTTGCGCCTGCTGCTGCACTTTCGGTGGCCTTTATCGGCAAGGTGTTCGTCAGCGCCTTGAAAGCCGTGGCGCCGATCCTGGTGTTTGTGCTGGTCATGGCATCCATTGCCAACCACAAGCACGGGCAAGAAACCCATATTCGCCCGATCCTGGTGCTTTACCTGTTCGGTACCTTTGCCGCCGCCGTCGTGGCCGTCATCGCCAGCATGCTGTTCCCCTCTAACCTGGTACTGGCGACGGAAAATGTCGCCATTGCTGCCCCGGGCGGGATCAGCGAAGTCATGCAAAGCCTGTTGCTGAGCGTGGTCGACAACCCGGTCAGCGCGCTGATGAACGCCAATTTCATCGGCATTCTGGCCTGGGCCATCGGCATGGGCATTGCCATTCGCCATGCCGGTGATACCACCCGCACCGTACTCAGCGACCTGTCCAATGGCGTCACCCTGATCGTGCGCGTGGTCATCCGCTTTGCACCACTGGGGATTTTCGGCCTGGTGGCCTCGACGCTCGCCAGTTCAGGTTTCGGCGCCCTGCTGGGTTACCTGCACCTGCTGGCCGTGCTGATTGGCTGCATGCTGTTCGTGGCTCTGGTGATGAACCCGTTGATCGTGTTCTGGAAACTGCGCCGCAACCCGTACCCGCTGGTGTTCCTGTGCTTGCGCGAAAGCGGGATTACCGCGTTCTTCACCCGTAGTTCGGCGGCCAACATTCCCGTGAACATGGCACTGAGCGAGCGTCTGGGTCTGCATGAAGACACCTACTCGGTATCGATCCCGCTGGGCGCGACCATCAACATGGCAGGTGCCGCGATCACCATCACGGTCTTGAGCCTGGCCGCAGTTCACACCCTGGGCATTGCAGTCGACATTCCGACCGCGATTTTGCTGAGCGTGGTGGCAGCCATTTGTGCCTGTGGCGCATCGGGTGTGGCGGGAGGTTCGCTGTTGCTGATCCCTCTGGCATGCAGCCTGTTCGGCATCCCGAGCGAGATTGCCATGCAAGTGGTGGCCGTGGGCTTCATTATCGGCATCCTGCAGGACTCCGCCGAAACCGCGCTGAACTCGTCCACCGACGTACTCTTTACTGCGGCGGCCTGCATGGCCGAGGAAAAACCGGCGTCCTGATGACGCCGGCGATGTAAGCGCTGACGAGGTATCGCGGTTCGGGGGTTGCCCGATCGCAGCCTCGCTCCTCGTCAGCGATTACTGTATTGCGATCAGAACGCCCCCATGTAGTCGCGCTTGCCGACTTCAACGCCATTGTGGCGCAGGATCGCGTAAGCAGTGGTCACGTGGAAGAAGAACTGCGGCAGGCCGTAGGTCAGCAGGTAAGCCTGGCCGGTGAAGCGTTTTTCTTTCGGCGTGCCCTGACGGGTGATGATTTCGATGCCTTCCTTGCCGTCGATCTGCTCAGGCTTGATCCCGTCGACAAACGCCAGAACCTTGCTGATCAGCGCTTGCAGGTCAGCAAAGGTCACTTCGCTGTCGTCGTACTTCGGCAGTTCGATTTCAGCCAGACGGGCCGAAACACCCTTGGCGAAATCAACCGCGATTTGCACCTGACGCACCAGCGGGAACATGTCCGGCGCCAGACGCGCTTGCAGGAAAACACTTGGATCGATGTTCTTGGCCGTGGCGTGCGCCTCAGCCTTGGTCAGCACACCGCTGAGGGCGTTGAGCATTTGTTTGAACACGGGAATGGAAGCAGCGTACAGAGAGATAGTCATGAAAGTCTCGACAGTCTGTGGGCGGGAACGGGATGTGGGGCGATTATAGACACGCCTGTAGTCTTCGGGTGTATCAAGATCAACCATCACCCATTCACTGCACGTCTCTAGCGCAATGACTTGCTCGCGATACTGGCGTAAAAGCGGGCGGGCACCTTCATCACCACCACAGTCTCTTAGCTGCGGCAGACACTCGCTGGCCCACAGGACCGGGTTGCCGCGCTTGCCCTGGTAACTGGCCTGGCACCCCATGACCCCGGGATTCCCGTGCAGGGCATCGACCAATTGATCAATGACCCCGGCCGTGACGCCGGGCATGTCTGCCAGGCAAAAAATCACCGCCTGCCGGTCACTGACCACACTGGCACCGGCGCGCACCGAAGAGCCGATGCCTTCCCGGTAATCCTTATTAAGCACAAATTCGACCGGCAGACCGGACAAGGCCTGACGAACATTCCCGGCTTCATGCCCGATGACCACCAGCACTTTCCCACAGCGCGATGCCAGCGCGGCCTGCACCACATGCCTGACCATCGCCTGGCCGGCAACCGGCAGCAGTAACTTGTTGCTGGCCCCCATGCGCCGACTCAGCCCCGCTGCCAGTACCACCGCCACGACCCCGGCCGGCTCACTGGCGACGAGCATCTCTTGCCTCCGGTGAGCGCACCGACAGCGCTGCGTGTTGTGCATCTGCCGGGTCATGGATCCTGGCCTTGCGCAGCCTCAACATCCCGCCTTCGCGCTGATTAAGGCAGGCCGTGATTTCACTGACGATGGCCAGGGCGACGCTTTGCGGGGTATCGCCGCCCAGATCCAGCCCCATGGGATAGTGCAGCTCAGCACGGGCTGCAGTTGCACCGCCGCCCATTTCGTCAAGCAGGCGCTCGGTGCGCTCTTTGGGCCCCAGTTGCCCGATATAGGCCGGGGCGCAGGCCAGAACACTCTGGAGCCAAAAACGGTCCTGACGGTAACTGTGGGTCATGATCACCACCGCCGCCCCATCAACCAGGGTGCGCAACGCGAACGGCTGGTCAATCGACGCCACCAGCACCTCCCTGGCCCCCGCAAAGCGTTCGGCCCGGGCAAAATTCGCCCGCCCGTCCACCACATGCACCTGCCAGTTCAGTTGCACGGCAAACCGCACCAGAGGCTGGGCGTCGTTACCTGCGCCGAACACCACCAGCCGCCGCTGCGCAGGGATGTATTCCAGCAGCACTTCAACGGCCTGCGCCCCGCTTGCATAAATCATCCGCGACGATTTCTTGCGCTCGAGGGTGGCGAGTAAATCGGCCTGGACCCGGCTTTCAAGCACGTCACAGCAAAACCCCTGACTGCTTCGCGACAACGCCGTCAGCCCCTGCCGCGCCCCCATTCTCGCCCCGCTGCCGGCCCCTGCCGCCAGTACGGTTGCCAGCGCGGCCGGCTCACCGGTGGCTCGCACGCCTTGCAGGACATCGGTCAGCAGCGACGGGGCGCCTGCTTCAAGCCGCTCCAGCAGCACATGCACCGTGCCGTTGCAGCCAAGACCAAAGGTCAGCGCGGCCCCCTCTTCATCGCTGTCATCCTCGTCGTGGGCCGCGGTGCTGTAGCGACGAATCACCGGCAGCCCGGACTCGGTCAGCCACCAGGCCTTGCGCACCAGCTCCTGCTCCAGGCAGCCGCCACTGACCGTACCCACCGCCTGCCCGTCCCGCGGTATCAGCATCCTGGCGCCCGGGCGCCGATAAGCCGAGCCTTCAACCTTGACCACGGTGGCCAGTACCACGGCGACATTGTTACTGTCGGCCTGGTCCAGAGCATCGAGCAAACCATACAAGTCAGACATGAGCGCCGCTCCCAACCTTATCCAGTTAATTGCCGTACCATCGACTGCAGTTTTTCGTCAGTTTTTTCTTCAGCCGCCGCGCAACACGTCATCGTGGAGGACAACAGCGTGAACAAAAAAACCGGTGTCCGGGCTCATCAGGCCGACCAGACAAAGGCGCGCATTCTCAAGGCCGCCGTGACCGTATTCGCCCGCGACGGCTATGCCGGCGGGCGCATCGAACAGATATCCAAAGAAGCCGAGTCCAACGACCGGATGATTTATTACTACTTTTCCAGCAAGGAAAATCTGTTCGTCCAGGTTCTGGAACACACCTACGAAGCCTTCAACCTGGCCGAAAGTACCTGCCGCCCGGACCTGTCCAGCCCCGTGGCAGCATTGCGCGAACAAGTGGCGTTTTTCTGGAACTACTACGTGAAACACCCGGAATTCGTCGCCATCCTCACCATTGAAAACCTGCATAAAGGCAAGCACGCCCGCCAGTCGCGCGAGCTCGGGCGCCTGTCGGCCACCACCGTGGGCGTGATCAGGCCAATCATCGAAGCCGGTCAGCGCATGGGCATTTTTCGCCTCGATGTGGAGATCAACCATGTCTATTTGATGATCGCTTCGCTGTGCTACTTCTATAACTCCAACCAACACACCCTCACCTCGTTCCTGGGTCAGGACCTCGCCGATAAAGGCCAGCAACAGGACTGGCTGGCCTTTATCAGCGATCTGGTCATACGCGGGGTCATGACCCTGCCCGGCGCCGCGAACGGTCAATGAGACCCGGGATTGGCCCGTATCTGCGCCACCTTCTGTTCCAGTGACTGCCATGCAGGCTCGGACGGGGCGAAACGCTGGCGCAGATAGGCCGTCAACTCGCTGATCTGGCGATTCGACAGACTGTCCTTGAAGCCGGGCATATAGCCGAGGTCCGCCGTCGCCGGGACGGGAATGCCTTGCAGGATCACTTTCAACAGGTTGTCGGGCAAGGCGCTGTGCAGGTTGCTGTTGCTCGCCAATGACGGGCTGACGCCAAACAGTTTCGGGCCCAGGCCATCGGCGTGGCAGCCCTGGCACGCACCCTCGAACACCCGCTGACCGTTACTCAATGCCAGCGTACTGACCTGGGGGGCCGCCGGGCCGGGTTCAGGTTGCGCCAGGGCATCGCCACTGAGTGAAGCCAGGTACACCGCCATGGCGCGCCGGTCGCTGTCGGGCAGCTTCGCCAGCTCGGTGACCACCGGCCCCATGGGCCCGGCCGCCACGCCATGGGCGTCGGTGTAGCCGGTGCTCAGGTAGCTGAACAGCTGATCTTCGGTCCAGGGGGTTGGAGCTTTGGACAGGCCATTGAGCGCCGGGGCTTCCCAGCCATCGACCATGCCGCCCGCCAGAAAGGCGCTGCCGCCCTTCTGCGCGCCCATCAGGTTGCGCGGCGAGTGACAGGCCGCGCAGTGACCCAGCCCGTTGACCAGATAAGAACCGCGGTTCCATTGTGCACTGCGTTGCGGCTGCGCCTTGACCTCCCCTGAACGCAGAAAGATCGCGTTCCAGCCCGCCATCAGCGGGCGCAGGTTGAAAGGGAACTGCATGGCATTGCTTGTGGCCGGCTGGCTGACCGGCGCCTGCGACATCAGATAGGCATACAGAGCCTGCATGTCGGCATCATCGATATTGCGAAAAGAGGTATAGGGAAAGGCCGGATACAGGTGCTTGCCGTCCCGGCTGATGCCTTCGCGCATGGCCCTCTCGAACGCTGTGTAAGACCACTTGCCGATGCCCGTCTCGGGGTCGGGGGTGATATTGGTGCTGTGCAGGGTGCCGAACGGCGTTTGCATCGCCAGCCCCCCGGCGTTGGTCACGCCACCCGGTGCGGTATGGCACACCGCACAATCCCCCACCGCCGCCAGCAGTCGTCCCCGCTCCAGCGTGGCCGCCGACCAGGTGCCCGCCACGGGCGGTGTAATGGGGGCGATTTCTGCACGCCAGGGCAATGCAGTGGCGGCCATGCCGGCCAGGGCGCCGATACCGGCAATCAGGGGGGCAAACCACCACTTGGAGCGCTTGCCTTTGACTGGCTGCGGATCGACGGCGGCAGCGGCTTCGTCCTGGGAAAGTTTGAGTGCAGCCAATACCCGTTCGGGGGTAATCGGCAGCTCGCGAAAGCGGATCCCGGTGGCGTCATAAATGGCATTGGCGATCGCCGCCGCACTCGGCACCCCCGCTGATTCCCCGGCGCCCATGGGCGGTTCGTGCTGACGGGGCATCATCAGCACGTCGATTTTCGGTACCTGCTTGAAGGTCAAAATAGGATAGGCGCCCCACTCCTTGCTGCTGACGGTCGACTCTTCGAACGTGACCCGCTCTTTGAGCACACGGCTGGTGGCCTGGATCACATTGCCGTGGATCTGATGCCGGACACCCGCCGGGTTGACCATCATCCCGGCGTCATGCCCGATGACCACCCGCGTCACCGAGACTTCACCGCTGAGCCTGTCGACCGCCACATCGGCGACCCATGCCGCCCACGCCGCCCCGAACCCGGGGAACTTGCTGTGGATATACCGCGCATAGGCGAAACCGCGGCCACGCAAAATATTGTCCTGTTCAGGGGTTTGCATGGGCTCGGTGCGGGCCACCCACCCGGCTCGCGCGGCCGTGGCCCTGACCAGTTCGGCAGCGCGCTCATCGTGCAGATAGCGCAGGCGGTATTCGACCGGATCGACCTTGGCGGCAAACGCCAGTTCATCGATATAGGACTCGTGGGCAAACGTGTTGGGCAGTGCGGAAACCCCGCGCATCCACGACGCCCGCACGATGGGTGCCATGTCGTTGATGGTCACCCGCAGGTGCTCGAAATCGTACGGCGGGATGGAGGTGCGGTCGCCCATCTCGAACATTGCCGCCACCGGCTCGACGCGGCCCGTCAGCAGCAAGGCCAGAGTGGGCGCACCATTGGAGGGGTAGCTGGTCTGAAAGTCATAACCGGCGACCCCGCCATCGGCATTGATGCCGCCATCCACTTCCATCAATTGCGCCGAGCCCTTGGGCTCCCACACATGTTCCTGCTCCCGGGTCAGCTGCACCCGCACCGGCAAGCCCACCGCCCGGGACAACAACAGGGCATCGGCACACACGTCATCGGCGCAGTTACGCCCGTAACAACCCGCTGCCTCCATGCGAATGATCTCAATCCGCTCTTCCGGGTACTCCAGCAGCCATGCCAGATCCGCCCGCAACAGGTGCGGGTTTTGCGTGCCCGACCACACCCGTATCTGGTGTTCCTGATAATCCGCCAGGCCACAGGACGGGCCGATGGAGCCGTGGATCTGGTAAGGCCACAAATAGGTGCGGGGCATGCGTTCGCTGGCCTGGTCCAACGCCTGCTGAACGTTGCCCTTGTCCAGCACCACACGCCGGACCCGGGGGTTGTCACGGATGGCCTGCGCCACATCATCCATGTCCGGCAGTTTTTGCGTCCAGGCTTTCCAGCTGACTTTCAGCGCTTGCGCCGCCTTCACGGCCTGCTCTTCACGCTTGGCAACCACGCCGATAAAATCACCGATCACCACCACTTTGACGATGCCCGGAATGTGCGCAATGGACGACTCGTCCACGTGCAGCAGGCTTGTGCCGACAAACTCGCCACTGTCGAGCCCGGCATAGGGCGGGCGAATCACGCGGCCATGCAGCATGTCGGGCAGGCGCATATCATGCACATAGGTCAGCTCGCCGCTGGCCTTGGCCGGGATGTCCACCCGGGCCGAGGCCTTGCCTACCAGCCGGTAGTCTTCCACGGGTTTGAGCGGCGCATCGCCGGAAATGCCAAGCACATGGCGCTCCCCGGCCACCAGTTCGGCAAATGTCAGCTGGCGAGCGTCCGCACTGGTTATCACCCCGCTGTCCATCACTAATGACTGCGGCTCGACACCCAGACGCCGGGCTGCAAGATCCAGCAAAAAACGTCGCGCTTCGGCTGCCGCATTGCGCAAAGGGATGGCAGTGATCTGGATCGTGGCGCTGGCAATGGTCGCCCCCTGATTTGGCGCGCTGTCGGTATCGCCCAGCACCATGCATACCTGTTCCAGGGCCAGGTCCAGCTCTTCGGCCACGATCTGCGCCAGCGACGTGCGGATGCCGGTACCCAGGTCCACATGGCCGTTGAAGCCATAGACCTGCCCGTCATCGTTTACCGCAATGAACAGCCCCAGCTCCCTGGGCTTGAGTACAGGAACACCGCCTTTGGCCACGGGACCTGAAGGCGGCTGAATCTGATCAACCACCAGCAAGACGCCAGACTTGGCCAACAACTGATCACGGGTGAGCGTGGTAAGGGTCATAGTCATCAATCCGTTCAGGGCATTTGACGGGCGGCAAGCATGACCGCGCGAATGATTTCGAGATGGGTGCCGCAGCGACAGAGGTTGGCTGACAGTTCGTTTCGAACTTGCGCCTCGCTGGGGTGGGGAATGCGATCAAGCAGCGCCTTGGCGGTCATGATCATGCCGTTCATGCAGTAGCCGCATTGCGCAGCCTGCTCATCGATAAAGGCCTGCTGCACCAGGTGCGGCTGCGCCCGGCTGCCGAGGCCTTCAAGGGTGGTAATGGTGCGCCCCTCGGCACCGGACAACGGGAAGACACAGGAGCGGGCAGCCACCCCGTCAATGATCACCGTGCAGGCACCGCACTCCCCCAGACCACAGCCATATTTAGGGCCGTTGAGCTGCAAGTCATTGCGCAGGATCAGCAACAGCGGGGTATCGGCCATGGCACTGACCACGACAGGCTGGCCGTTGACGTGCAGTGTTACCGTTCTGACAGGCGCAAGGGTGTGATCGCTCATTCAAGGCTTCCCCAAGTAACATCGTCCGCACTGTTGGAGGCGGATCTTATTAAGTGTTTACTTCATGAAACAGGCGTAACAAAGGCCTGCACAGGCAGACCCTGATTCACTCCGGTTTTGATGAAGTAAACACTTCATACAAGCCAGAGCAAGAACGATGCCACAAGGTTGGGGAAAGCTTATTCGCTGCCTTCATCCACCATTTTGCGCAGCAAATACAGGAGTGCGACCCGCTCTGCCGGGTTGAGTTTGCTCATGGTCAGCTCGCTCACTTGCAGTGCATGGGGCTCGGTCTCGCGCACTAATTGCTCACCCGCCGGGGTGAGGCTGACGATGACTTTGCGCTTGTCCTGCACGGCGGGCTTGAGGGTGATCAGGTCGCGGGCCTGAAGACGCTCGACTATGCCGCGAATGGTTGCCTGATCGACTGCGGTGGCCTTGATCAGCTCACTCAAGGAGCTGGGCCCGTGATCCCGAACGGCACACAGGGTGATGAACTGCACCGCAGTCAACTGCGAGTTGCCGACATTTTGCTGAAAAATCGCCATGTTGCGCTGATAGGCCTTGCGCAACAAATGGCCTGGCTGTTCGCAGAAATCATAAGCGGCCTGACGGCCTGGTTTTTTGTCTTTCGTATCCGGCACAACGGCCTCTTTCAATTCAAGGGTGAGAGGTCATGACCTTAACCTGCGGGGCCATGATCGGGGTAATGCTCAATCCGTGTCGCAACGCCCATGCAGGAGCCGGCTCCCACAACACCGGCCCCTGACCCGGGCGGGCCTGGTTTAGCGGGCCAGTACCACACCGCCGGCAACCACCGCCTGATCATCAAGATAGATATCGCAATGACGCAACGGGATATCCAGATGGCACGGGGTCTTGCGCGTGCCACCGACCTCGGTATTGGGCCCGGTGGAAAACAGGAAGTTACCCTCGAATGCCCGCGCATCCATGCACATTCCGTCGTTCTTGTCGTGCAGGCCCATCGCCGTCCATTGGGCGCGCGGCTGCAAACCCCAACCGATATGGGAAATGCCGTACACCTCCGGGTCGTTGAAGTACTTCAGGTAGTCGCGCAAATACTCGGCTTCGAACCCGCCATGAATCCTGGTAATGAAACCCTTGTCGATTTCCAGGGTGATGCGCTCTCGCGAATAGTTCTTGAACGGCAAGATGATATCGCCGACATCGATTACCAGCACGCCTTCGGCGGTTTCTTCATTCGGCCAGGAGAACAGGAAGCCGCTGGGCCAATGGTCCCAACGCCCCGGCTCATCGGCAAAACCATACTCGGTCACGGCCGGGTACTGCCCCAGCAACGCCTTGAAATCACTCCCTGCCCTGGATCTGACATGCATGGAGCGCGCTTGCTCCAGCAGTTTTCCGGCCGCCATCACCCGCTCCTTGTCGGCCAGGGTCGGCAGCATCCGCGCCAGCACTTCCGGGGGTTCAACCGCCAACAGAATCCGGGTTCCAGTCTTGAGGATCTGCTCCTGCTCCGGCGAATGCAGCAGCATCATGGTATCGACCACCAGATCCGCCGCCTCCAGCGCCCGTTGCGCCGCAATGTTGCCCGTGAGCGCGGTGTCCCCGCAGTAAGCCGTCATGTCATTACCCATGGCCGTCGGGTGATTGAACGAGGGCAATTCCACGGCGTAGACCTTGGCCCCAAGACGCTGGGCGGCGTCCATGGCGGCCCGCACCGTACGCGGATCGGAATAGTGGCTTTTGAGCACTGCGACACTCTGGGTCGCGTCCACTCGGGACAGTTGCAACACGTGCTCAAACATTTGCGTCAACTCGCAGTCGCTCACCGGCATTTACTCATCCTCTCTATCGAATCGCTGCAGGGGGCAAACGCCGAACTGCCCGTCGTACCAAATCAGGCAGAGCGTTTCAGCCGCTCAACTAAAGCGTACACACTATTTAATAACTGATGAACATTATTTTCCGAAAAACCAAAAAAACCACACAACAGTTAGAGTCCAACAATTAGTGGCTTTCAAGGCTGGAAACAGCCCTCAGGCAAATTATTTATTTTTCTGAGGGGCTATACAGCTTGAAAATTAATAGCGTATACACTGTAAATGTCTGGCCGAGGCCCATGGCCCCGGCAACCGCTCCCGCTCTAGAAAAAGGAAGCCTTGCATGCCCGTAAAACAAAAAATCGCCATCGTCGGCGCAGGTCTTGGAGGCGCCGCAGCGGCCACGCTGCTGCAAAAAGCCGGGTTCCAGGTCGATATTTATGAGCAGGCCCCCGCGTTTTCCCGCATTGGCGCGGGTATTCACATGGGGCCGAATATCATGAAAATTTTCCGCCGCATGGGCATCGAACAGAAGTTGAGCGACATGGGCTCGCACCCCGATTTCTGGTTCAGCCGGGACGGTGCCAGCGGCGACTACCTGTCGCGTATCCCGCTGGGCGAGTTTGCCCGCAAAGAATACGGCGCCGCCTATATCACGGTGCATCGCGGCGATTTGCATGCGCTGCAAATGTCGACCATCGCGCCGGGCACCACCCACTTCAATAAATGCCTGACCCGCCTTGAAGAAACCGATTCGCTGGTACGCCTGCACTTCAGCGACGGCACCAGCACCGAAGCCGACATCGTGATTGGTGCCGATGGCATCAATTCAAAAATCCGCGAAGAATTGCTCGGCGCAGAAAAACCGCTCTACAGCGGCTGGGTTGCCCATCGCGCGCTGATCCGCAGCGAAACCCTGGGCAAATACAACCTCAACTTCGAGAACTGTGTGAAGTGGTGGAGCCACGACCGCCACATGATGGTCTATCACACCACCGCCAAGCGCGACGAGTACTACTACGTCACCGGGGTTCCCCATGAGGCGTGGGACTTCCAGGGCAATTTCGTTGACAGCAGCCGCGAAGAGATGTACCAGGCTTTCGAGGGTTACAACCCCACCGTTCAGGCGCTGATTGAGTCCAGTGAAAGCGTGACCAAGTGGCCGCTGCTCAATCGCAATCCACTGCCGCTGTGGAGCCGCGGACGCCTGGTGTTGCTGGGCGATGCCTGCCATCCCATGAAGCCGCACATGGCCCAGGGTGCCGGCATGGCCATCGAAGATGCCGCCATGTTGACCCGTTGCCTGCAGGAAACCGGCCTGGGTGACTACCGCACCGCGTTCAAACTGTACGAAGCCAACCGCAAGGATCGCGCCTCGCGGGTCCAGGCCGTGTCCAACGCCAACACCTGGCTGCGCACCCAGGAAGATCCGGCCTGGGTCTACGGCTACGACCTGTACAGCCACTCCCTTGAATCGGAAGTACCGGCATGAGCACATTCATAGAGGGCGGCAATGTCCAGGCCAATGGCATTCGCCAGCATTACCTGCGCTACGGCGGCCAGCACGACTCGGTAAAACCGGTGTTGCTGCTGATCCCGGGCATCACCAGCCCGGCCATTACCTGGGGCTTTGTCGCCGAACGCCTTGGCGCCGATTACGACACCTATGTACTTGATGTACGGGGGCGCGGCCTGTCTTCCACCGGCCCCGAACTGGATTACAGCGCCGATACCTGCGCGGACGACATCAGCGCTTTCGCCCGGGCCATGGGCTTTGATGGCTATCACCTGGCCGGCCACTCCATGGGCGCACGCTTTGCCGTACGCAGTGCCGCACGCAATCCGGGCGCAGTGAAAAGCCTGGTGCTGATCGATCCTCCGGTATCCGGCCCGGGTCGACGCGAGTACCCCAGCAAACTGGCGTGGTACGTGGACTCGATCCGCCAGGCCGAACAAGGCATGGACGCCGAGGCCATGCGCGCCTTCTGCCCCACCTGGAGCCTGGAGCAACTGCAATTGCGCGCCGAATGGCTGCACACCTGTTATGAGCCCGCCATCGTTCGCGCCTTCAACGATTTCCATGACGTGGACTTCCATCAAGACCTGCCAAAACTCACCGTGCCCGCGCTGCTGATGGTCGCCGGGCGTGGCGCAGTGATACAGGCCGCCGACGAAGCGCAAATCCTCGAGCTGCAGCCACGGATCCAGATAGCCCGGGTGCCGAACGCCGGGCACATGATCCCCTGGGATGATCTTGAAGGTTTTCTCGGCGCATGCCGCGACTTCCTCGCCCGCCACTGATCCGCATTCTGCGCAACGCTTTTAAGGAGACACTCTGTGATCAAGCCTTACCGCATCGGCCAGATTGTGCCGAGCTCCAACACCACCATGGAAACCGAGATTCCGGCGATGCTCACCGCACGCCAATTGATCCGCCCCGAACGCTTCACCTTCCACTCCAGCCGCATGCGCATGAAACAGGTGCGCAAGGAAGAACTGGCAGCAATGGACGGCGAATCCGACCGCTGCGCCATCGAACTGTCCGACGCCAAAGTCGACGTACTGGGCTACGCCTGCCTGGTGGCGATCATGGCCATGGGCCTGGGCTACCATCGCAAATCCGAGGCGCGCCTGACCCGGGCCACGGCCGATAACGACGCCACTGCACCGGTCATTACCAGCGCCGGCGCACTGATCGACGGCCTCAAGGTGATGGGCGCCAAAAGAATCGCCATCGTGGCGCCGTACATGAAGCCGCTGACACAGCTGGTGGTGGATTACATTCGCGAGGAAGGGTTTGAAGTGGTGGACTGGCGCGCCCTGGAGATCCCCGACAATCTGCAAGTGGCCCTGCATGATCCGGCCAGGTTACCGGCCATTGTCAGCAGCATGAACCTTGAAGGCGTGGACGTGATCGTGCTATCTGCCTGCGTGCAAATGCAATCCTTGCCCGTGGTGCCCCAGGTTGAAGCGCAAACCGGAATCCCGGTACTGACTGCCGCCATTGCCACCACTTACGCCATGCTCAAGGCCCTCGATCTGGAACCCATAGTGCCGGGCGCCGGCGCGCTGCTTTCGGGCGCTTATAAATAGGAGCAAAGTCATGAGCCAGGAACAAAGTGCCGACGCCAACTATCAGGGCGTATGGGGCCAGCGCATCGGTTTTGGCAACAAGCCGGCCTTGCTGATGGTGGATTTCATGCAGGGTTATACCCGCGAGGGCGCCCCTCTGTTCGCCCCGGGCGTGGTCAGCGCTGTCGCCGAGAGTGCCGGGCTGCTGGCCTGCGCCCGTGATCACGGAGTTTTGGTGGTGCATACCAATATCCGCTACCACCCGGGGAATTTTGCCGACGGCGGGATCTGGCTTAAAAAAGCCCCGGTGATGAAAGACATGGTCGAGGGCAACCCGCTGGCCGCCTTCTGCGAAGCGGTCACACCGAATGCGGATGAAGTGGTGATCAGCAAGCAATACGCCAGTTCGTTTTTCGGCACCAGCCTGGCATCGCTGTTGCACGCCCAGGGTATCGACACCCTGGTCCTCGCAGGCTGCTCCACCAGTGGCTGCATCCGCGCAACAGCAGTGGATGCCGTGCAACACGGCTTTCGCACCATCGTTGTGCGCGAGTGTGTCGGTGACCGGCACAGCGCGCCGCATGAAGCCAACCTGTTCGATATCGACAGTAAATATGGCGATGTGGTGACCAAACGGGAGGCCATGGAGCAATTCGCCAAAAGCGTTTGAGTAACATCCGGCAGACAGGGAAATCCGCCGTAGAACCGGGCCGCAGAGCACCGGTCGCCACAACTGGGCAAGGGCCTCACTCCGAGCATCGAGGAGGGCCGGCCCAGTCTTCTGACACTGCCTTTGGAAGCCGCTTTACGAGCCTGCCAAAGCACTGATCGCGGCTACACAAAAACAAACATAAGTCACCGCCAGGAGACACACATGCCCTCTGCAAATGCTGGAACAACCCTTGCGACCCCCGTGGCAGATCCCGTCAAGGCGCTCTATCACAAGATCACCTGGAAACTGATCCCCTTTCTTTGCTTCTGTTATCTGGCGTCCTATCTGGACCGGATCAACATCGGCTTCGCCAAACTGCAAATGCTGCAAGACCTGCATTTCAGCGAGACTGCATTCGGCCTTGGCGCGGGCCTGTTTTTCGTCGGTTATATCCTGTTCGAGGTGCCGAGCAACCTGGCGCTGGAGAAGGTCGGGGCCAAGGTCTGGATTGCCCGGATCATGATTACCTGGGGCCTGCTGTCGGCCTGCACCATGCTGGTCACCACCCCGACCCAGTTCTACTTTGTACGCTTCCTGCTGGGTGCGGCCGAAGCCGGGTTTCTGCCGGGCGTGCTGTACTACCTGACCACCTGGTTTCCGACCTATCGGCGCGGGCGCATCATTGCCCTGTTCATGATCGGCATGCCGCTTTCCAGCGTGATCGGCGGGCCGCTGTCAGGCTGGATCATGGGCGCCTTCGACAACACCGCCGGCCTGCGCGGCTGGCAATGGCTGTTTATCGTCGAAGCCGTACCCAGCGTGCTGCTCGGCATCCTGACGTTCTGGGTACTGCCGGATAACCATCACAAAGCCAAATGGTTGAACGACGAAGAAAAAGCCTTGCTCGAAGGCGAACTGCGCCTGGATGACGTCGAGGGCAAAAACAGCAAGCACAGCTTCCGTGACGGCTTTTTCAACCTCAAGGTCTGGATGCTCGGCGGCATCGACTTTTCCATCCTGCTCAGCGCCTACGCCATGGCGTTCTGGATGCCGACCTTCATTCGCAACGCCGGGGTGGCCGACAACTTTCATATCGGTGTGCTGACCGCACTGCCCAGTGCCGCCGCCCTGGTTGGCATGCTGATGATCGGTGCCAGTTCGGACCGTCGTCGCGAACGGCGCTGGCATATCATCGTGCCCTTTTTGATTGGTGCGGCAGCCATGGCCGCCACCACCTTCTTTAACCACAACGTGTTTGCCACGGTTTTGCTGTTCGCCATTGCTTCGGCCGCCATCATCGGGGCCGTACCGGTGTTCTTCAGTTTGCCGGCGACCTTTCTCAAGGGCCGGGCCGCCGCTACCGGGTTCGCCCTGGCCTGCTCGCTGGCCAATATTGCCGGGCTGGTGAGTAATTCGCTGATGGGCATTGCCATCGACGTCACCGGCAGCGGTGCCGGCGCACTGTGGTTCTTTGCCGGCTGTCTGCTACTGAGCAGCCTGCTGGTGATTGCGCTGCCGGCCAAACTGGTCAACCGCTAACCGCCCTCCCCGCAGGTACTGCCCGGGCCAGCCCCCTGCGGGGCCAATCAAGACAGTCGCTCTAACGGGCAAAAGACTCCACAATGGCCGCTGGCTAAAAATGGAGAAGAGAAATGGAATCCCCAGCGAGTCAGTCCACAGAAAACCCGCAGATCGAATCTGACACCGGACCTCGTCTCAACAGCATCGAGATCCGCATTCTCGGCTCCCTGATCGAGAAACAGGCCACCCACCCTGAAACTTATCCACTGACCCTCAACGCCCTGCTGCTGGCCTGCAATCAGAAAACCAGCCGCGAGCCGGTGATGAGCCTGACCCAGGGCCAGGTCGGACAAAGCCTGCGCGCACTGGAAGGTCGCGGCTTTACCCGGCTGGTGATGGGCAGCCGTGCCGACCGCTGGGAACACAAGGTCGACAAGGCGCTGGAGCTGGTTCCGGCCCAGGTGATCCTGCTGGGGCTGCTGTTTTTGCGGGGCCCGCAAACCCTCAATGAGCTGCTGACCCGCAGCTCACGCATGCACGATTTCGAAGACACCGAACAAGTGCAACACCAGCTGGAGCGCCTGATCGCCCGTGATCTGGCGCTGCTGGTGCCGCGCCAGTCCGGCCAGCGCGAAGACCGCTACATGCACGCTCTGGGCGACCCGGCCGATATCGAAACAATCATCTCGGCCCGCCAGCAACCTGCCGAGCGCAGCAGCGCCAGTGCCGGCGTATCACTGGAACGCTTTGAAGCCCTTGAGGCGCGAATCGCCGCGCTCGAAGCACGTCTGGCGGAACTCGAGTAAATCCGTAGAGCGGGCGAAATAACGCGCCCGCTCCTTCACTCAGCTACGGGCAAAAGCCACCGCGGCCTTGAACTGCTCGGCTGTGGGCCGCACGCCGGTGTACAGCACAAACTGCTCCAGGGCCTGGATCGCAATGACCTCAAGGCCGGTAATCACCCGCTTGCCCTGAGCCCGAGCGCAAAGGATCAATGGCGTTTCAGCCGGAATGGCCACCACATCGAAGATGATTTCTGCCTGCGCAATTACATCTTCTGCAAACGCCAGATCATTCGCCTCGGCGCCCCCCGTCATGCCCACGGGCGTGGTGTTGATCAGCATCTGCGGCCTGCTCCCCCCCAGCTCCGGCTGCCAGGCATAACCCAGGGTTTTGGCCAGCCCCGCCCCCGTCGCCTCATTGCGGGCCACGATCAGACCATTGCGATAACCACCATCACGCAAGGCCGATGCCACGGCCTTGGCCATGCCACCGCTGCCGCGCAGGGCGAATGTGGTTTGCTGCGGGACTTTATGATCGCGCAGCAATTGGGCTATGGCGATGTAGTCGGTGTTGTAGGCCTTCAAGTGGCCATCGGTATTGACGATGGTGTTGATCGACGCAATGGCCCGGGCCGAGGCATCCAGCTCATCGACCAGCGCAATGCAGGCCTCCTTGAAGGGCATGGACACGCCGCAGCCGCGAATGCCCAGGGCCCGGATACCGGTCACCGCCCCTGCCAGATCCTTGCTGCTGAACGCCTTGTAGTAAAAGTTCAGGCCCAGCTGCTCGTATAGATGATTATGAAAACGCAGTCCGAAGTTCCCCGGCCGGCCCGACAGCGATATGCACAGTCGGGTGTCTTTATCCGGATTCATTTGCATGCTCATCTCCTTGCAGATTGCTTTCAGATCGACGGCACAAGCCGCGTGGGTAGTTTTGTTGGATCATATTGCTGCTGCCCGGGCTGAAACGTCTCAGCGCCGGGCAAACCTTACACAATATTTACCGAAGCGCTCCGCAGTTTTTTCAAAAAAGGCGGTCATAGAGTTATCCCCGCAATGTTTACGTGGCCCAGTGGCCAAAGTCGGGACTGAAACCAGAGGAATCGTCATGATGCGTACCATCCCCAAAGTAGCTTTGCTTATCGGCGCTTTGGCTGTCGCAGGCCAAGCCAGCGCCCATGGCGGTTGGGATGCCGGATCAGCCGTTGTCGGTGCAGTGGTCGGCGCTACCGTTGCAGGCTCGGTCATGGCTGCACAACAACCACGTCCGGTGTATATCCAGCAACCGGTCTATGCGCAGCCGCAGCCGGTGTATGTCCAGCCGCAACCGATCTATTACCAGCCACGGCCGGTCTATGTCCCGGCGCCACAACCGGTCTATTACCAGGGCTACTATGGTCGCCCGCATCCGGTGTATTACGGCCCGCCCCGCGGCTACTACGGCCCGCCGCGCTGGTAAGCAGCGGGTTCACCGGCAGGCTTGTGAAGCTGGCGCCAGGTCTGATTAGATGTCATGGGTGTCGCGGCTGAGACAGCCTCATGCTGCGGGTTGCGGCATGATGGTCAACAGTCCGCCGCACCCGGACAGCCAACAAGAGCACTTTATAAAAACAAGGACGACCTGTATGCCTACACAAAACCCGCACCGCACCGCAGGCCTGTGCACTTCAAGCAAGGTCTATAACACCCTCACCGAGCTCAAGCAGCTCGAAGGCCACCGCACTGCGAAACTCATGTCGCTGCTGGCCCAGCACCTTGTAAGCGAAGGGCTCATCAGTGATCAGCAAGTGATGCAGATGCTCGACCAGGTGGTTGATTAGCCCCTGACCTCACTGGCATCAATGGCCACTATCACGCGCAATGATTATTTGCGCACCGGCACAGACCTTAAGCTAGCAACATTGTTTGCAGAGAGGTTTGTATGTCAAAAGTTCATGTCATGTCTGTCATCGGTAGCGCAGTACCGGCCCGGCTTCGAGCCGACGGCCTTCTGGCTTGCTGGTACCTGGTCAGTGACGGCGTTGCCGTCAGCGGTCCCTTCACTACGCGAGCTGCGGCCCAGATCAAAG
This sequence comes from Pseudomonas paraversuta, assembly GCF_904067025.1. NCBI lineage: Bacteria > Pseudomonadati > Pseudomonadota > Gammaproteobacteria > Pseudomonadales > Pseudomonadaceae > Pseudomonas > Pseudomonas paraversuta. Next base: position 1,793,700 of record NZ_CAJFDA010000001.1, on the reverse strand, counting down.
CCACCAGCGAAACAGATAAAACAGCCCCATGCTTAACGCAACACTGAGCAGAACGTTGCGACTCCAGAGCATCAGCCCTATCGCACACAGGCCGGCCAGCAGGTACGGATTGCCCGGCCCCAGGTCGAGGCCGTGATCTTTGACAAAAATGATCGGCCCGCAAATGGCTGTGAGCATCCCGGGCACCGCAAACCCGAGAAACTCCTTTACCCGCCGGTTCAGGCGAATCGGCAACCGCGGCTCCAGAAACAGGTAGCGGTTGAAAAACAGAATCAGGGTCATCCCCGCGATAATCATCCAGATCATGCGAAGTACTCCCCCAGCCGCTTGCACACATAGCCTGCAGCCATGCCCGCCAGCCCCGCCAATACAATCGCCGACTCCCACTGCCAGTGACTGAACAGCACCACGCTCAGCAGTGAGACCGCGACACAGATCACCGTCGGCACATTACGCACCACGGGTGTAATCAGGGCGATAAAAGTCGCGGCAATCGAGAACTCCAGCCCCAGTTGATCCAGCCCCGGAATGCTCTTGCCCAGTATTACCCCAAGCAGGGTAAAGAGGTTCCAGCCCAGGTACATGCACAGCCCGACACCCAATGCGTACCAGCGACTGAAGGTCTTCTGGTCATAGGGGCTGACCAGGGCGAAAAATTCGTCGGTCAGCAGGAACCCGAGCCCGAACCGCCACCTGACCGGCAGTGGCGACACCAGCGGGCGCAGATGCATCGCGTACAGCAAATGCTGCGAGGTCAGGAGCAAGGTGGTCAGCAGGATTGAAATCACACTGGCGCCGCCCTTGATCATGCCAATGGCCACCAACTGGGCCGCCCCGGCAAAAACAAACACCGACAGACCCTGACTCTGCAGCGGGGTCAATTGCGCATCAATTGCCGTCGAACCCGCCAGCAACCCCCAGGGCGCACACGCCAGGGTCAATGGAAGACAAGCAATCGCACCGCGGGTAAACGCGACGCGTGGAAGGGTCGTAGGCATCAAAAAACATCCCGGCAATAAGCAGTGGCAAAGGGTCGCAGCAGGGTGTTCCAAAGTATTGAACAATCTTGCTCTTTCGCCGGTCGCAACCTGTAGACGGCTCCAGGGTGCGTTTGACGAAAGGCAGTTTCTGGTCTTTAGTCAGCCGGCACAGACACGCCCGACACCCTGCGTCATCCCCATTTCCAGCCACCACGAGGAACCATCATGAAAGACCTGAAATCCGCCAAGGAAAGCAGAAAGGCCGATCTGCGGACACCTTCGGCGCTGAGCGATGAAGCCTGCATCAACATTGCGGCAGAAGTGAATGCCCTGCTGGCCGATACCTTTGCCATTTACATGAAAACCAAGAACTTCCACTGGCATATGTCAGGCCCGCACTTCCGTGACTTCCATCTGCTGCTGGACGAGCAGTCCGATCAGATTTTTGCCACCACCGACGCCATTGCCGAGCGCGTGCGCAAGCTGGGGCGCACCACTATCCGCTCGGTGGGTCACATCAAAAAACTCCAGCGCCTGCTGGACAACGACGCCGACTTCGTGACCCCGAGCGACATGCTGGCCGAGTTGCGCGAAGACAATATCCAGCTCGCCGCCTACATGCGCGAGACCCACGAAATGTGTTCTGAACTGGGTGACGTGGCGACCACCAGCCTGCTGGAAAACTGGATCGACGAGGCCGAACGCCGCGTCTGGTTCCTGTTTGAATCGTCGCGCACCAAGTAAGCCCGCACCGGCTAACAAAGCATGAAATATGTTTCACATTTCTGACTGGCAGCGAGCTGTATATTCGCCCTGCTCATTCAATGAACCCTTCGCCCGCACCCTCCCCCGCGGGCTTTTTTTTGCCGGTCAAACCCCTTGTTTGAACACCAGCGCTTTCAAACCGCACTCTGCATCGGCGTCCGGAAACTCAGGCGGGTTCTCCAGTCGCTGCACGAAACGCAAACTCGGCGCATCAAGGGTCACGCCGTCGATCAGGAAGTCAGAGCCGAAAGCCGGATCGTTCATGCACGCCAGCACCGTGCCGTTCTCAGTGAGCAACTCCGGCAGGCGCCGAACCACCCGCTGGTAATCCTTGGTCAGCAAAAAACTGCCCTTCTGGAAGGAAGGCGGATCAATGATCACCAAATCATAAGGGCCCATGCTTTTCACCTTGCCCCAGGACTTGAACAGCTCATGGCCAAGGAAGCTCACCTTGCTCATGTCATGGGCATTGAGACGGTGATTGTCGCGACCACGGCTCAATGCCGCACGGGACATATCGAGGTTGACCACATGCCGGGCGCCGCCTTCGATGGCGGCGACCGAGAAGCCGCAGGTGTAGGCAAACAGATTCAGGACCCGCTTGCCCTCGGCATTGGCCCGTACCCAGTCACGGCCGTAGCGCATATCAAGGAACAGGCCGTTGTTCTGCTTGCGGCCCAGGTCGACGCGGTAGCGCAAGCCACCTTCGGTCAGCGTCCACTCATCAATCGCTTCGCCGACCAGCCATTCGCTGTCACTGTTGAGTGTGTAGCGGTGCTGCATCACCAGCGTGTGCGCCCCGCTGGCTTGCCATACCGCCGATTGCGAGAGGTTCAGCAGCAGGTGCTTCAATGCCTCTAGCTGCGCCGGCTCAGGCTCTTTGAATAGCGAAACCAGGAGCACGCCCTGCAGCCAGTCCACCGTCAATTGCTCAAGTCCCGGCCAGCACCGTCCACGCCCATGGAACAAACGCCGGGTTTCGTCGGGCGCAGTCTCCAGGGCAGTCAATAGGTGCAGGTGCAGGGTGCTTAACGCTTCAGGAGTCATCGGGCCGGCCGGTCAATTTCAAGGGCCGGCATTTTACACAATTGCCGGTCTCTTAAGTGTCCCGGGCCAAAGCAAACGCCGGCCGGCCCCACTCGCGTTCAGCCAGCGCACAGCTTTGAGCTGCTACCCTCGCCCGCGGCAGCCGACCGGATCGACAAGTTGCCCGGGCAGAGAAAGTCTACAAATAACGATTTACCTGAAATACATGCTCCAAGTCCCTGCGAAATCAGGCATTTCAACGATTATTGATCCATACTCACGAAATGTAACGATACGTTTCAAATAACCGTTACAGATCGGCACCTCCCAACCATCCTTGAGTCATTCTGCGTGAAAATTCATCTTTCGATTCTGAGCCTATTTTTAGTTCTTACAGGCACCGCCGCCCCTTCGATCGCCGCAGCGAACGAAGCCACTTCGGCTCCAAGGGATACGTCACAACTGCACATCGCTTCAGGCAGCGCGATGCTGGTCGACCTGCAGACCAACAAAATCATTTATTCCAGCAACCCTGATGTCATTGTCCCCATTGCGTCGGTCAGCAAGCTGATGACCGCCATGGTGGTACTCGACGCCAAGCAGTCGATGGATGAGTACATCTCGGTCAACATCAGCGACACCCCGGAAATGAAAGGCGTGTTCTCCCGGGTCAAGCTGGGCAGCGAACTGTCGCGCCATGAAATGATGCTGATCACCCTGATGTCTTCGGAAAACCGTGCCGCCGCCAGCCTGGCGCACCATTATCCGGGCGGTTATGTAGCGTTTATCGCAGCGATGAATGCCAAGGCCAAAAGCCTGGGCATGATGAGCACCCATTACGTCGAGCCCACCGGCCTCTCGGTGCGCAACGTGTCCACTGCCCGGGACCTGAGCAAGTTGCTGGCCGCAGCGCGGCATTACCCGATGCTGACCCAGTTGAGCACCACCAAAGAAAAGACCGTGGCGTTCCGCAAACCCAACTACACCCTGGGTTTTCACAACACCGACCATCTGGTCAATAAAGACAAATGGAACATCAAGCTGACCAAAACCGGTTTCACCAATCAGGCCGGACACTGCCTGGTACTGGTCACGGAAATGGGTAATCGCCCGGTTTCGTTGGTGATTCTCGATGCCTTCGGCAAATACACCCACTTTGCCGATGCCGGCCGTATTCGCAACTGGGTAGAAACCGGCAAGAGCGGCAGCGTGCCTGATATAGCCCTGCGCTACAAAGCCGAGAAAAATCTCAAGCACTACCAGGGCACAGCGAATCAGGCCGCAAAGTAATGCGTGACAACCAGGCCCGTCTCCCCGGGCCCGGTTCAGGATTTATTCAATGTTTGCTGACCCAGGTACAGGGTCCGATTGGCATCGAGCCGCAAACTTGCGACAGAGCCGTGATATTCAGGACTGTATACCCGGCCCCGACTGGAGCCGAGTGACAACCAAAGCAGGCACCTGCCCCGGGGAGAGGGTCGGAACAAATGCCTGCGTACCACTCTTCAAGGGCGCCCAAAGCAAGAGACCCCGCCTTAAAGACGGGGTCCCGGGCTGGCGCTTGCTCAAATCAGTTGTTCAGAGCAGCCTGCCGATCCCCGTTGATAGGGATGCGTTTGGCTTTCGCCTCTTCGGGCACGACCCGCTGCAGGTCGATGCTGAGCAAACCATTGTTCAGGTTTGCGCCCTTGATCTCGATATGGTCATCGAGACGGAAGGACAGCTTGAAAGCCCTTTGGGCGATGCCCTGATGCAAGAAGGTAACGCCTTCTTCGCTGGTGCTTTCACGTTTGCTGCCGCTCACGGTCAGCACACCTTTCTCTACTTGCAGGTCCAGATCATCTTGCTGGAACCCCGCCGTTGCCACCACGATGCGATAGCTGTCTTCACCACGTTTTTCAACGTTGTAAGGTGGGTACCCGCCACTGGAATCATTGCGTAATGCGGTTTCAAACAAATCACTAAAACGGTCAAAGCCGACAGAATTACGGAACAGAGGCGCCATGGAAAGTGCAGTGCTCATAATTTCATCCTCCTGATTTCAGCGAGATTGGTTTACGCGACCCGCTTTCGGCATCGCGTACCCCATAGATAGGGACCGCCAAACGCATTTCAAGGGTTTTTTTTGAATTTTTTTTGCCGTGTCAGGCAGCGTCCGAAGGCGGGTTATTGACCAGATGCCTGACCTTTTCACAATCGGTTTCGCGGCGCATGGCATTGAACAGCACCATGGCTTCGGGGTAATTGCGGGTCAGCATGGCCAGCCATTGCTTGAGCCGCCCAGGGGCGGAACGCGGGGTCAACTGAGCCTCGGCCTGGGCCCAAAAGTCGCGAATCATGGGCTGCAGGTCGGCCCAGGTCATTTCGACCACCTCTTCACCGGCTTTTGCAGCAGCAATTTGCCGGGCCAGGTCGGGACGCGATACCAGTCCGCGACCGAGCATGATGTCCTCGGCCCCGCTGATTTCGCGGCAGCGGCGCCAGTCTTCAACCGACCAGATATCGCCATTGGCAAACACCGGCACCTTGACCGCGTCTTGCACCTGGGCAATGTATTCCCAGTGCGCTGGCGGCTTGTAGCCATCCATCTTGGTCCGGGCATGCACCACGATCTGGCTGGCACCCCCTTCGGCCAGGGCAATCGCACACTCATTGGCACTGTCAGGCGTATCGAAGCCCAGCCGCATCTTGGCCGTGACCGGGATATGCGCTGGCACCGTGCGCCGCACCTGCAACAAAATCGCATGCAGCAATTCGGGCTCTTTGAGCAACACTGCCCCGCCCCGGGACTTGTTCACGGTTTTGGCCGGGCAGCCGAAATTGAGGTCAATCACCCCTGACCCCAACTCACAGGCCAATGCCGCGTTATCCGCCAGACAGGCCGGATCAGAGCCCAGCAACTGCACACGCAGCGGCACGCCGGCGCGGGTTTTGGCGCCGTGCTGGAGTTCGGGGGCGAACTTGTGAAAGTACGCCTCTGGCAATACACGTTCGGTGACCCGGATAAATTCGGTGACGCACCAATCAATACCGCCGGTGCGGGTCAGGACATCACGCAGGATGTTGTCGACCAACCCCTCCATCGGCGCCAAAGCAATTTGCATGGGTGACTCTCATAAAAAACGTGCGGCAGTTTACGGGGTTCCGGGGCCAACGGGTATCAGGCTGTCGCCCTTGTCAGGCCGTTACGACCGCCGGGCCATAACCTTCCAGAAACTCGGGCGGCAGGCGCTTGGCCTTGCCGGTAGACAGTTCGATGCAGACAAAGGTGGTTTGTGCGCGCAGCAGGGTTACGCCATCGCAAGGGCGCACCAGCTGAAAGTGCCGGGTCATGCGCAGGCGCTTGTCACAATCGACAATCCAGGTTGCCAGTTGCAACTCGTCACCTTCATAGGCGCTGGCCAGATAATCGATCTCATGGCGGGCCACGGCCATTGCCCGATCGAGGCGACGATAGGCACTCAGGTCCAGCCCCAGACGCTGCGAATGCCGCCAGGCACAACGTTCCAGCCACACCACATAGGCAGCGTTATTGGCATGGCCAAACCCGTCAATATCGTCGGCCTGCACTTGCAGATCAATGATGAATGGCGTTGCCAGATCCCAACTCATGCCGTTTCTCCATACGCGAATGAAGGCCGCAGTGTAACGCACCCGGTCAGCACGAAGGCGCGGGCGGATACAGACGAAGGGAAAAGGTCGGAGTTTTGCCAAATCGCAGACAAACAAAAGGGCCATTCAATAACCGAATGACCCTTATAAATCCCGCAGAGCGGGTAATCGTGGCGTCCCCTAGGGGACTCGAACCCCTGTTACCGCCGTGAAAGGGCGGTGTCCTAGGCCACTAGACGAAGGGGACACAAACCTTCTAACACTGATCAGCGCTGAGTGCTGATCGATTCAATGCCGGTGTGGCCAGGCATTGAACTGTAAATTTGGTGGAGCTAAACGGGATCGAACCGTTGACCTCCTGCATGCCATGCAGGCGCTCTCCCAGCTGAGCTATAGCCCCAGACAGTCACTGTTACGTGTTGCTGTGTGGACGGGGCGCATATTAAGACTGGACGGGTAGGCTGTCAAACTTATTTTCAAACTTTTTTAAAAAAATTTGCCGTGAGAACAACCACTTACCCTTCTACCCCCGAAAACACGGCTCCTGAGAGTAAAACTTGTAGTCGCCGCCCCAGGCTGCGGTGGGTCAGCAGGACCACCACAGCACCGGAGGCTGCTGCGCAACCCGTCGCAGCCTGCGGCAGCCACCACAGATAACCCAGGATCAGCCAATCGCGTTAAACAGCTTTTCCCACTCTTTGTTTTCTTTCTTCGACACGCCGCCCAGCAGATCCAGCGCCTGGCGCAGACGGAAACGGGTCAGGTCCGGACCCAGGATCTCCATGGCATCCAGTACCGACACCGAGCTGGCCTGGCCAGTGATCGAAGCGAACATCAGCGGCATCGCATCGCGCAGCTTCAGCCCCAGAGACTCGACCACCGCTTGAATACAGCCGGTAATCGGGTCTTTTTCCCACTGACGCAGGCTTTCGAGCTTCCACAGAATCAATTGCATCAACTGGCGCACTTGTTCGTTGGACAGCTTCTTGTGCTCAAACAGCTTGGCATCCAGCTGCAGGCCACCGGCGAAGAAGAACCCGGCCAATGGTGCGATCTGGCTGAAGGTTTCAACACGACCCTGCACCAGCGGCGCGATCTTCATCATGTACTCAGGATTCAGCGCCCATTGCTGAACACGGCTGGCAAACTCTTCCAGCGGCAGATCGCGCAACCACTGACCGTTGAGCCAGGACAGCTTCTCGACATCGAAGATCGGCCCGCCCAGCGAGACCCGGGAAAGATCGAAGTTATCGACCATTTCCTGCAGCGAAAACTTCTCGCGCTCGTCCGGCATCGACCAGCCCATACGGCCCAGATAGTTGAGCATGGCTTCAGGCATGAAACCCATGCGCTCGTAGAACGTCACCGAAGTCGGGTTCTTGCGCTTGGACAGCTTGCTCTTGTCCGGGTTACGCAGCAGCGGCATGTAGCACAACTGCGGTTGCTCCCAGCCAAAGTACTCGTACAGCAGGATCAGCTTGGGAGCCGACGGCAGCCATTCTTCACCACGCAGCACGTGGGTGATGCCCATCAGGTGGTCATCCACCACGTTGGCCAGGAAGTACGTCGGCAGACCGTCGGTCTTCATCAGTACTTGCATGTCCATGCGATCCCACGGGATCTCGACGTCACCGCGCAGCAGGTCCGGAACCACGCATACACCTTCAGTCGGCACCTTCATGCGGATTACATGGGGTTCGCCGGCAGCCAGGCGGCTGGCCACTTCTTCTTTGGACAACAGCAACGCACGACCGTCGTAGCGCGGGGTTTCACCCCTGGCCATTTGCTCGGCGCGCATCTGGTCCAGTTCTTCGCTGGTGCAGAAGCACGGAAACGCGTGCCCCATGTCCACCAGCTGCTGGGTGTACTTCTGGTAGATCTCGCTGCGCTCGCTCTGCCGGTAAGGACCGTGGGGGCCGCCAACATCCGGGCCTTCGCTCCAGGTGATACCCAGCCAGCGCAAGGCGTCGTAGATCTGCTGCTCGGACTCGCGGGTCGAACGCAACTGGTCGGTATCTTCGATCCGCAGGATGAACTCGCCGCCATGCTGCTTGGCAAAGCAGTAGTTGAACAAAGCGATGTAAGCGGTGCCGACGTGGGGGTCGCCGGTAGGCGATGGCGCAATGCGCGTGCGAACGGTGGTCATGGGCGGTCTCGAAGTAGAGATAAAACAAAGGGCGAATGGTAACAGGCCGACCCTGCCCGGCTCCAGCGCGGGACTGACCGGTGACGCCACAGGGCGGAAAAAAGCGCGAATAGAGCCTTTGTATCGAATTGATACGGGGAAACCCCACCGGCAGGGGTGCTAATCTCGGCCCATCCTCGATCCCCCTGACTGGAGACGCCCAATGTCCCGAGTAGTACTGGTGCTGGTTGAAACGGTTAACGATTACCTGCCATTGCTCGAAAGCGAAGGTTTTGAGCTGATCCTTGCCCCCACCCCCCTCAGCCGCGCCGAAGCCATTGCCAGCCATGGGGCACGCATCGACGCAGTGCTGACCCGCGGCCCCCTGGGTTTGTCTGGCGAAGAGATGGCCGCCCTGCCCTTGCTCAAGATCATCTGCGTGATCGGCGCCGGCTATGAGCAAGTGGACTTGCAGGCTGCCAGTAACCGGGGAATCACCGTGACCAACGGCGCCGGGGCCAACGCCTCGTCGGTGGCCGACCATGCCATGGCGCTCCTGCTGTCACTGGTACGCGGCATCCCCCAGGCCGATGCCGGCATCCGTCGTGGCGAATGGAACAAACTGCGCTTGCCGTCCCTCGCCGGCAAGCGCATGGGCATCCTGGGGCTGGGCGCCGTAGGGCAAGCCATCGCCAAACGCGCCGCCAACGGTTTTGACATGAGTGTCAGCTACCACAACCGCCAGCCCCGCCCCGACACACCCTACAACTGGTGCGCCAGCCTGACCGAACTGGCCGGCGCCGTGGACTTCCTGATAGTGGCCACTCCGGGCGGCAGCGACACCCGGCATCTGGTCAACGGCCCGGTGCTCGATGCCCTGGGACCCGACGGCTACCTGATCAATATTTCCCGCGCCAGTGTCGTAGACACCGATGCCCTGATCGCTGCGCTGAGCAGCGGCCAAATTGCCGGGGCCGGGCTCGATGTATTCGATCACGAACCCCAGGTCCCGGATGCGTTCAAGACCTTGGGCAATGTGGTGATGACCCCGCACATGGGCGGTCAATCGCCAGAAGCGGCTAAAGGCACAGTGCAGATGGTCGTTAACAACCTGGTGGCATTTTTTTCCGGGCAACCGGTACTGACGCCCGTGGGCTTGCCCGCGCCTCTTTGACCATGACAGCGGAGCCCGCGCTTGAAATTCAGCCTGCCGAAAATCGCCACTGCGCCCTTCTGCCCTCCCGAGGTCAGCGGCAGCGTTCCCGTGGATGCCAGGGCGCCATTCTGGAAACGCGCATTGCGCTTTGCCGGCCCCGGGTTGCTGATCAGCATTGGCTACATGGACCCGGGCAACTGGGCCACCGCCATCGAGGCGGGCTCGCGTTACGGCTACAACTTGCTGTTCGTGGTCCTGCTGGCCAGCCTTGCAGGCATGGCGGTGCAGTGCCTGTGTTCACGGCTGGGCATCGCCACCGGCCGCGACCTGGCGCAACTGTGCCGCGAACGCTATAGCAAGCGCTCGGCACGGGCCCAGTGGGTACTGGCAGAAATTTCAATCATCGCCACCGATCTGGCCGAAGTGCTCGGCTGTGCACTGGCCTTCCATTTACTGCTGGGCTGTTCGATGACCTTCGGCATCGCCCTCACCGCCTTCGACACCCTGTTGATCCTGGCCCTGCAAGGCAAAGGCTTCCGCCGCCTGGAAGCGATCATGCTGGCGTTGGTGCTGACCATAGGCATGTGTTTTTTTGTCGAACTGCTGCTGATCAAACCTTACTGGCCGGACGTTTTCGAAGGTTTCAAACCGTCCCTGTCAGCGATCAGCGAGGCGGCACCGCTGTACATTGCGATCGGCATCATTGGCGCCACCGTCATGCCGCACAACCTGTACCTGCACAGCTCCATCGTGCAGACCCGCCTGACGGGCACCGATTACGCCAGCAAACTGGACGCCGTGCGCCTGTCGCGCATCGACACCATCGGCTCACTGGCCCTGGCGCTGCTGGTCAACGCCGCGATTCTGATCCTGGCCGCAGCGGCCTTTCACCAAACCGGCCACAGCGACGTGGTCGAGATCCAGGACGCCTACCGCATGCTCGACCCGCTGGTGGGCGGCGCCATGGCCAGTGTCCTGTTCGGCGTGGCACTGCTGGCCTCCGGGCAAAGCTCGACCTTCACCGGCACCATCGCCGGCCAGGTCATCATGGAAGGGTATCTGGACTTGCGGATTCCCTGCTGGCAGCGCCGTTTGATCACCCGTGGCCTGGCACTGATCCCGGCATTTCTCGGGGTCTGGCTGATGGGGGACGACGCCGTTGGCAAACTGCTGATCCTCAGCCAGGTGGTACTCAGCCTGCAATTGCCGTTTGCCCTGTACCCGCTGATCCGCATGACCGGCGACGAGAAACTCATGGGGCCGTTCACCAACCGCCTGCCGACCCGGCTGCTGGCCTGGTTCCTGTTTGCCGTGATCAGTTGCGCCAATATCTGGCTGATCGCGCAGCTCAGCTTCGGGGCTTGAGCAGCCCTCCTGCATCGCTGGCCAGTCTGCGATGCAGGCCACTCGATATCAGCCTTTAAATTGAGCGCAACACGGGTCGTTCTATCTAATGACTCCTGTTTATTTAGGCGCTGCCATGTCCGTTGCCACCACGCTGGTGCAATCCCTGCGTAAACGACTCAGTAAACCCGCCGGTTACCAGCTGTTCGATATCCGGCTCAAGTACAGCATTGCCTTGAGCCCTTCGCTCAAGCGCTTTGTGTTCAGCGGCAGCGATGTGGGGTTGATGCGCACGCTGGGGCCGGATCAACGGGTCAAGCTGTTTTTCCCGAGCGCCAATGGCACGCCCCCCAACCTGCCCAGACATGGCGACTGGCAAGCCGCACGGCGCCAAGCGAGTGCGCAGTGCGCTACACCAATGCGCACCTACACCATTCGCAATCTGCGCCCGGAAACCTGCGAGCTGGACATCGACTTCGTCCTGCACGGCGAAACCGGTCCCGCCTCGCGCTGGGCCACCCATGCAACACCCGGCGACCGCCTGCAAATCGTTGCTCCCAATGGAGCCTATGCCGCCGACCCCGGCGGTTATGAATGGCAGCCCCCAGAAGGCGTGCGCCAAGTGCTGTTGATCGGCGACGAAACCGCCTTGCCGGCGATTGCCGGAATTCTCGAAGAACTCGCCCTGAACCCGGACCCGCCCAAGGTGCAAGCATTTATCGAGGTTCCCCAGGAGTCGGACTGCCAGCCCCTGTTGTGCGGCCCAAAGGCCAAAATCCACTGGCTGCCCCGCGCCAGCCTCGGCAAGCAGCACGGCGACGGCATGACCCTGGCTGCCCGCGAACTGGCCAGTTTGCCGCTGATCAGAACAAAACCCGGGGGCGAACTCGAAGAGCCCGACCTGACCACCCAGCTCCTGTGGGAACGGGCCAGCGCCAAACAGAGCGAGTTTTATGCCTGGGTCGCCGGTGAATCGGCAGCAGTGATGACGATCCGGCGGTTTTTCATTAATGAATGCGGGCTGGATCGCAAAAGCCTGACCTTGATGGGGTACTGGAAACTCGGACGCTCCCTGGAGTAACCCCCAAACACCTGTAGGAGCGAGCTTGCTCACGAGCTCTTCAGTGGCATTTACACGGCTCGCGAGCAAGCTCGCTGCTACAGGAAGAGGCCGGAGAAATAATTTATTACAACTCGGGGTTCGGGTTTTCCGCGGCTCATCCGTCCTACATGGATAAGCAATCGCTTCTCAATAGCGATCAAGTACCCGCCCAGCTGCGAGTTAGTCGTTTCCCATGTCCAAAAAATCCCGTTCAAAGCTCTGGTTCCTGGTCCACAGTTGGCTAACCCTGCCCATCTGGTTTTTTGTCCTGATTGTCTGTGTCACCGGCACCCTGGCCGTAGTCAGCCAGGAGATAGTGTGGCTGGCCACCCCTGAAGCCCGCGCCAGCCAACCGTCAGATGATGCGCCGCTGCTCACTTACGAGCAGATACTGAGCGCGATTCACCAGGCCGAACCGAAACTGGCAGTGCAGTCCATCAGCCGTCCCGATGAATCGCATTTCGCACTGGTGGCCGACGTGGTCTACCCGGACGGGCGCTCGCCTTCGCTGTACATCAACCCGTACACCGGCGCCATCCAGGGCGAAAGCCCGAGTTTCAACTTCAAACAATTCACCCGGGCCCTGCACGGCTGGTGGCTGGTGCCCTTTACCAATGGCTACAGCTGGGGCTGGTACCTGGTGTCGTTTCTCGGCCTGCCATTGCTGGCATCGCTGGTGACCGGGCTGGTGGTCTACAAGAAGTTCTGGAAAGGTTTTTTCAAACCCAATCTGCGCTTCAAACATGGGGCACGGATTTTCTGGGGCGACTTCCATCGCCTGTGCGGCGTCTGGTCGATCTGGTTTATTGCAGTGATTTCCATCACCGGCCTGTGGTTTCTGATTCAGGCCTTTCTGTTTGATAACCAGATCTCCATCTCCACGGAAGGCATCCCCCCCGTGGTGGCGCGCCAGGATGTGCCGATCATGGCCAACGGTCAGCCCGCACCGCAGATCAGCCTCGACCAGGCAGTGAAGATTGCCGCCGAAAAAATTCCCGGCTTCGAAGCCAGCTTTGTCAGCTTGCCGGGCAATGCCTACGGCCATATTGAAGTGGGCGGCCCGGGCTGGTATCCGCTGCTGTTCCAGACCGCCGAAATCAACCCGTACAACGGCGCGATTGAAGGCTCGCGGATGATCGCCGACCGCTCCGGCCTGGAACTGGTAACCGAGTCGATGCGGCCGCTGCACACCGGCGACTTCGGCGGCCTGTGGGTCAAGCTGATCTGGTTCTTCTTCGGCCTGGTGCTGAGCATGATGGTGTTGAGCGGCCTGCTGATCTGGACCAAACGGACCGCACTGGCCACCGCCAACGCCCTTAAACGCAGCCATAAATCCCCGCGCCCGGCAGCAAGCCTGGCCGCCAGCCCCCATAAAAAACAACCCGCAGAGGCCAATGCATGAGCAAGACAGTGACTGCACAGCCCCCTTCCACCCTGAGCCGGCTGTGGCACAAATGGCGCTTTCACATAAACATCCTGCTGCTGTTGGTGCCGCTGGGGTTTATGCCCAAATACTTTGCCGATGCGTCGCTGTTCCGGGGTGACAGCGGCCTGGGCGAGCGTGACGTGGGCACGGTGCAGGTAGGGCCGTGGAGCCTGCAACTGGCTGAACTGCGCAATGAAGGCCCGCGCCCCGATGGCCCGGCAGGCTACATGAAGAGCTTTAACGCGGCGCTGAGCGACAGCTCCATCGATCAGGTCAAGGCTGCTTACCTGCGCATTGGCAAGCCGCGCAGCCTGCGGGCCGCCGGGGTGATTTTCTTCGGTACGCCGTATCGCATGGGCGCCACGCTGCCGATCCCCGAGCGGACCAGGGCCGACGCCGAGCTGTGGATCACCCTTGAAGGGTGGGACGGCTCGATGCATCAGGCATCCATTCCCCTGAGTCAGGCTTCCCCGGCAACCATAGCCTGGCTGGCCCAACGAGGTGCTAAACAATGAATTCGCGACTGTTCATACGCCCGGCCATGACAGCCGGGCTCCTGGCTTTGCTGGGCCTCAGCGGCCAGGCCCTGGCCCACAACCCGATGTGCGAGTGCAAGAGCGTCGAAGACGGGCAAATCCGCTGTACCGGCGGGTTTTCCGATGGCAGCGGCGCGCCGGGAGTGACCCTGGATGTGATCGGCTACGACGAGACCATCCTGGTACCGGGCAAGCTGGGGCCGGACTCGAGCATGACCTTCAAGCGCCCGGATGCCGAGTTTTACGTGCTGTTCGACGCGGGACCCGGGCACATCGTTGAAATCGATCAAGCCGATATCGAGACCCCATGACTACTCAAGTCGTACGCCCCGAAGGGGCCGGGCATGAAACCCTGTATGTGTTGCTCTTGTGCCTGCTGATTCTGGTCATGGCCGGCTCAGTGGTGGCCTGGCGTCATGAATCCCTGGAAGTGACTGCAGTGGCCGCCCACCAGCTGGATGCACGGCGGGATCTGAACGCCGCCGAACAGGGCATCTACGCCGACCTGCGAGTGACCCTGGACGAGATTCTGCTGCTCAGTGAAGAGTCCGGCGCCCTGGCACAACCCGAGCAACTGGGCGCAGAAGGCTTTGCGCCCTTTGCCATCGATGCCAGCTCCGTCAGCCGGGGCAGCCACGCCTGGCAATTGCTGGGGGATAAAGCCTATCTGGGCATCAGTCCCGACCCTGGGGTGGCGGGCGCGTTTTTGCTGCGCATAGGCACCGACCCGGATGTGTGGCTAAACCGCAATCCCGGCGCCAGCGCCCCGACCGACTTCAGCGATGCCGCCCTGAACCGCAGCGGCTGGCAGCAAGTGATCGCGCAGTTCGATGCCGGGGTTACTCGCCAGCATCGGCACTGAACCCACCGTTTTACCTGAGGCTTGTCATGTCCATTGCATCTGTTTTGCGCCGCCGCAGCCTGCTGCTGGCCGGCCTGTTGGCCTTTTGCATTACCCCCCTGGCAGCTGCCGACGCCCCGCTGGCCAAACCGCTGCGCATCGGCATCACCCTGCATCCCTACTACAGCTACGTGGCCAATATCGTCGGCGACAAGGCCGAAGTGGTGCCGCTGATTCCCGCCGGTTTCAACCCCCATGCCTACGAGCCCCGGGCCGAAGACATCAAACGCATCGGCACACTGGATGTGATTGTGCTCAATGGCGTGGGGCATGACGACTTCGCCGACCGCATGATTGCAGCCAGCGAAAAACCCCAGATCGCGGTCATCGAAGCCAACCAGAATGTGCCGCTGCTGGCCGCCACCGGCAACGCTGCGCGAGGCGCAGGCAAGGTGGTCAACCCCCACACCTTCCTCTCGATCAGCGCCTCGATTGCCCAGGTCAATAACATCGCCCGCGAACTGGGCAAGCTCGACCCGGCCAACGCCAAAACCTACACCGCCAATGCCCGCGCCTACGGCAAACGCCTGCGCCAGATGCGCGCTGACGCACTGGCCAAGCTGACCGAGGCACCCAACGCTGATTTGCGGGTGGCCACGGTGCACGCCGCCTATGACTACCTGCTGCGCGAATTCGGCCTTGAAGTCACCGCCGTGGTCGAACCGGCGCACGGCATCGAGCCAAGCCCCAGCCAACTGAAGAAAACCATCGATCAACTGCGGGAGCTGGATGTGAAAGTGATCTTCTCCGAGATGGATTTCCCGTCCAGCTATGTCGACACCATTCAACGCGAGTCCGGGGTCAGGCTGTACCCGCTGTCGCATATTTCCTATGGCGACTACAGCGCCGACAAGTACGAAAAAGAAATGACCGGTAACCTCGACACCGTGGTCAGGGCCATCCAGGAGGCCGGAGCATGAGTGCCGCCGAACACCTGAGTGTTACCGCCAGCGGGCCCGGAATCGAGTTTGATCAAGTGTCCCTGACCCTGGGGCGCACCCTGATCCTCGACCACGTCAGCTTCAGCATTCGCCCCGCCAGCGTGCATGCACTGGTCGGCCCCAACGGCGGCGGCAAAAGCTCGCTGATCAAAACCCTGCTCGGGCAAATGCCGCACCAGGGCCGCCTGGGCCTGAACTGGCCCGGTGAGCCGGGGCTGATCGGCTACGTGCCCCAGGCACTGGAGTTTGATCGCGGCTTGCCGATGACCGTCGACGACTTTATGGCTGCCATGTGCCAGCGGCGCCCGGCCTTTATGGGACTGTCGCCCAAGGTCGCTCCGGCCATTGGCGAGGCACTGGAGCGAGTGGGCATGCAGGACAAGCGCAAGCGGCGCATGGGCGCGTTGTCCGGTGGTGAGCGCCAGCGCGTGTTGTTGGCCCAGGGGCTGATTCCGGCCCCGCAACTGCTGGTTCTGGATGAACCGATGTCGGCCCTGGATGAAGCCGGGGCCCGGGTCTTTGAACGCTTGCTGGCGCACTGGCGCTCCAGCGGGGTGACGGTACTGTGGATCGAGCATGACCTGGCGGCCGTCAAGCGTCTGGCCGATCGCGTCACCGGGCTTAATCGCCAGGTGCTGTTCGATGGCCCGCCGGAACAAACCCTCAGCCCGGAGCGCTTGCTGAGCCTGTTTTCGACCCATCCGGCAACCCGCGGGAGCACCCTTTGATGAGCTACGAAGCATTCCGTGTGATGGTTCAGGGCTGGGCTTCGGCCGGGTATCTGCCAGAGGTTCTGGCCTACGGTTTTGTGGTCAACGCCGTGCTTGCCGGGTTGCTGATCGGCCCGGTGCTGGGCGGCCTCGGTACGCTGGTGGTGGTCAAGCGTTTCGCCTTTTTCTCCGAAGCCGTAGGCCATGCTGCGCTGACGGGGGTGGCCATCGGCATATTGCTCGGCGAACCCTATACCGGCCCTTATGGCAGCCTGTTCGGCTATTGCCTGCTGTTCGGCATTTCACTCAATTACCTGCGCAATCGCACCGGCCTGGCCCCCGACACGCTGATCGGGGTGTTCCTCTCGGTGTCCCTGGCACTGGGTGCAAGCCTGCTGCTGATTCTGGCGGGCAAGATCAACGTGCACATCCTCGAAAACGTGTTGTTTGGCTCGGTATTGACGGTCAACGGCAACGATCTGCTGGTGCTGGCCATAGTCGGCGCGCTGGTTCTTGGCCTGAGTCTGACGCTGTACAACCGCATCATGCTCGCCAGTTTCAACCCGCAACTGGCTACCGTGCGCGGGGTGGCGGTCAAGACCCTAGACTATCTGTTCGTGATTCTGGTGACCCTGATTACCGTCGCGGCGGTCAAGGTGATCGGGGCCATTCTGGTGGGCGCCCTGCTGGTGATTCCGGCGGCGGCGGCACGCTTGCTCAGCCAGTCACTGAAAGGCTTTTTCTGGATTTCGGTGTTGATCGCAACCCTCAGTACCTTGTGCGGCATCTTGCTGCCCATCGTGTTCGACCTGCCCATTCCGTCCGGCGCCGCGATCATTCTGGTGGCCGGTATTGCTTTCGCCCTGGCAGCCATCGCCCGTGGCGTGGTACCCAGCCTGAAAGGGAATATTGGATAAATGTCTAGCCTACGCAAACTGACTCTGGCACTGGCCATCACCGGCCTGCTCAGCACCCCGCTGCAGGCGGCCGACACGAGCGGCGCGCCGCTGCGAATCCTCGCCAGCCTGCCGATTACCTACGGGCTGGGCCAACTGCTGGTCAAGGACAGCGACATCGCCCTGGAACGGGCGGCGGCGGCCAACTTGCCCGGCAGTCGCCAAAGCGCTTACTTCAGCGGTCGCGGCGCATCGGCCCTGCACCAGCTGGCGCTCAATGCCGATGCGGTGATCGGTCTGCGCTCGGTGTGGAGCGACGACCCGCTCTACCCCATGGCGCGGCGCAGCAATATCCGCATCGTTGAGGTCGACGCCGCCCGCCCGGTGGACGGCAGCCTGCCAGGCATCGCCCTGCAGCCGGGCAATCACCCCGACGGGCTGAACAGTCAGCCCTGGCTGGCCAGTAACAATATGGGACGAATGGCTGACGTTATCGCGGCAGACCTGGTGCGCCTGGCGCCGTCCGCCAAAGGGCAAATTGAAGCCAATCTGGCGAGCCTCAAACAGCGTCTGCTCAAACTCAGCGCCGATAGCGAAGCCAGACTGGCCGGGGCCGACAACTTGAGCGTGGTGAGCTTGTCGGACCGCCTGGAGTACTTGATTGGCGGGCTCAACCTGGAGCGTGTCGAGGTACACCACAAAGGCGATGAGCCATGGACGCCCGAGGCACTCAAGGCCTTGAGCCAGACCCTTGAGGACAATGACGTAGCCCTGGTACTGGACCACCGCCCGGCGTCCGCAGCGTTGCAGGCTGCGGTGACCGAAGGCGGCAGTGAACTGGTGGTGGTCAGCGCCGATGGCGCCGATCCGGTGGCGGAACTGCAAGGCAACATCGACGCAATTGTGAAAGTACTGACAACGACTGCAGACTAGCGGTCCTGGGTCAGCATCTTGTTGCGCCGTACAGAGCGGTAGGCCAGGCCCAGTACCACAAACCATACCGGTACCATATACAGCGCCTGCCGGGTGTCGTCCTCAAGGGCCAGCAGTACCAGGATGAAGACAAAGAAGGTCAGGCAAACCCAGACCATCAACTTGCCGCCCGGCATTTTGTAGCGCGATGCCTGGTGCAGGTGATCGCTTTTTTTGCGATATGCCAGGTAGGACAGCAGGATCATGGTCCAGACAAACATGAACAGGGTCGCCGAGACGGTGGTGATCAAGGTGAACGCGTCCATCAGGTTCGGCACCAGATAGATCACCAGCGCACCCGCCAGCAAACAGATGCAGGAAAAGATCAGACCGTTGGAGGGCACTGCCCGTCGGGAAAGATTTTTAAACTTGCTCGGCGCTTCGCCCTCCAGCGCCAGGCCGAACAGCATGCGACTGGTGGAGAACACCCCGCTGTTGGCCGATGAAGCCGCAGAGGTCAGTACCACAAAGTTGATGATGCCCGCGGCTGCAGGCAGGCCGGCGAGCATGAAGAGTTCGACGAAGGGGCTTTTGTTGGCGACCACATCGCGCCAGGGGGTAACGGCCAGGATCGCAATCAGCGCGAACACATAAAACATGATGATGCGCAGCGGAATTGAGTTGATCGCCCGTGGCAGGTTGCGTTCAGGGTTCTTGGTTTCGGCGGCAGTTGTACCCACCAGCTCGATACCGACAAAAGCAAAGACTGCAATCTGAAACCCGGCGAAAAAGCCCATCAGGCCATGGGGGAACATGCCGCCGTCATTCCACAGGTTGGCCACCGAGGCGGTGTTGCCGGTCGGCGACTGGAAAGCGGTAACCACCATGTACAGGCCGGTGCAGACCAGCGCGCAAATGGCCACGATCTTGATCATGGCAAACCAGAACTCCAGTTCACCGAACATTTTCACCGTGATCAAATTCAACGACAGCAGCAGCGCCACGCAAGCGATGGCCGGCAACCACAGCGGGATGTCCGGGAACCAGAACTGGGTATAGCCGGAAATCGCAATCACATCGGCAATGCCTGTCACGATCCAGCAAAACCAGTAAGTCCAGCCGGTGAAATAGCCGGCCCTGGGGCCCAGCAGGTCGGCCGAAAAATCAATGAAGGACTTGTAATTGAGGTTGGATAACAGCAGTTCGCCCATGGCGCGCATGACGAAAAACAGCATGAAGCCGATGATCATATAAACAAAAATGATCGAGGGGCCGGCCAGGCTGATGGTTTTACCCGAGCCCATGAACAGGCCGGTGCCGATGGCACCGCCAATGGCGATCAGTTGGATATGACGATTGGACAGACTGCGTTTGAGTTCAGGCTCCTCCCCGTCCGGTCGGTGATTCAGCGTTGAATCCTTCATTGTTTTTCTACCTTGAGTTCTTGGTCTTTTACGGGGTCCGCAAACCGGATAAACACGGTGTTTATCGGCCTGAAAGAAGGGCTGAGAGCATGCTTTGGCAGCGTCTTAAACACTGCACAAGCGCCTGTTAAAGCGCTGTCCCGGGCGTTTATTGGAGGGAGGGATCGTTCCAGAAAAATCGCTGAGCGACAAGATTCAGATCAATAAAACCCTTGAAAAAAAGCCAGCCCCTTACCCTGTGGGAGCTGGCTTGCCAGTGATGGGTCACCGGCACGTTCAGATAGTCCGAGGTGCCAATATCGCTGGCAAGCCGGCTCACATAGGCAGCTCAAGGGGTTTTCAACGGCATCCGCAGGTCAACCCGCAACCCGTCCGGTCGACTGTCGAAGTTCAGGTCGCCGCCACACCGCTCGACTATCGCCTGCACAATGGCCAGCCCCAGGCCACAGCCGTTGCTGTTGCCATTGCGCCAGAAGCGCTGGGTCATGTGTTGCAGGGTTTGCGGGGGGATGCCCGGCCCGTGGTCGCGCACCACAAAATGCACCGAGCGGCCCTCAACCCGCAGTTGCAGTTCGACCTGGGTATCTGCCGGGGTGTGACGCAGGGCGTTGTCCAACAGGTTGCGCAATGCGGCAATGGCCAGTACCGAAGGCACCTCCAGCGCCGTGCCCGGCAATCCTTCTGGCAGTTGCAGGTCAATGCGCTCGGCCGCCCCGCTCGCGGCATCGTGGATGGCCAGGCGTGCCACCTGCTCGGCCGAACACAGCACACCGTCATCGAACGACAAACTGCCCTCCACCCGCGCCAGCAGCAGCAATTGTTCAAGGGTTCGATGCAAGCGGTCAGTGGCGGCCTCAGCGTGGGCCAGGGACTTGTCACGCGCGGCGCCTTCGGTCATGCGCGCCACTTGCAGATGGGTCTTGATCGCCGTCAGCGGGCTGCGCAGTTCATGGGCAGCATCCCCCGTGAGGCGACGCTCGCGCTCGATGGCTTTGGCGATGCGCGACAACAGCTGGTTCTGGGAGTCGAGCAGCGGTTTAAGTTCACTGGGCAGCGGTTCGATCTGCAAGGGCTGCAACGAATCGGCATCGCGGCGCATCAAGGCTTCACGCATGCGCTTGAGAGGCGCCAGTCCCTGACCGATACCCAGCCACAACAACAGCAGGCAAACCATCAACGCCATGCCCACCGGCACCGAGGCCGCAAGCAATACCGAGAGGTTCAGCGCTTCGCGTTCGACCTGACGGTCAGCGGTGGTGATGCGTACATCGCCGCGGTCCAGGGTGAAAGTGCGCCACACGGCACCATCGATGACCTGATCATGGAAACCGGCCGCCTCGGACTGCATTGGCTGGTCCGGATTGTTGTGGCTGCGGGCCAGAATCTCGCCGCGCAGGGAGCTGACCTGACAGGCCATGCCACCCGGGATGGTCAGTTGTTCAGCGCTGAAATGGGTGCCCTCGCCTTTGACCGGTAATTGCGGCAGCTGCTCCAGCAACCCCGCCACCATCCGCGCCGATGCCACCAGCCGCTGATCAAGGGAGAACATCATTTGTTGACGCAGGTCGCTGAGCATCCAGGCGGCGGCCAGGGCCCAGACCAGCACGAACGCCGAGCCGATGGTCAGGCTCAAACGCAGTCGCATACTCATCATGGCTGCCCGACACCATCGGCCGGGCCCAGGCGATAGCCCAGACCACGGACGGTTTCGACAATGCCATTGCCCAGCTTTCGGCGCAGGTGATGGATATGTACGTTCAGGGCATTGCTCTCCAGTTCGTCGCCAAAGCCATAAATGCTGTCCTTGAGCTGCTCGCTGGACAGCACCCGACCACGGTTGTGCAGCAAGGCTTGCAACAGCGCCTGCTCCCGACGTGACAAGTCCACCGGCTGACCGGCAAGCAGGGTCACGCGGCTGCTGGGGTCATAGCTCAGCTGACCATGCTCGATCAGATTGACGCTGCGCCCGGCCACCCGGCGCAACAGGGTGTGCAAACGGGCCGCGAGCTCGCGCAGATCAAAGGGCTTGAGCAGGTAATCATCGGCTCCGGCCTGCAGGCCATCGACCCGGTCAGTCACCGAGTCCCGTGCGGTGAGCACCAGTACCGGCAGCTCGAAGCCTTGCTGACGCAGCTGTTGCAACAGCTTGAGGCCGTCTTCATCCGGCAGGCCGAGGTCGAGCACCATCACATCGAACTCCGCCACTTTGAGCATGGCCCTGGCCGCTGCTGCGGTGCCTACGTGCTCCACCGTCAGGCCCTGAGCCGTGAGCCCGGCCACAATGCCGCTGGCGATCAGTTCGTCATCTTCGCAAACCAGTACATGCATGCTGATACCCGCGTAAATGTGGCCGATTAAAAGGCGACAGGATTAAGGCCCGATTATGCCGTTAAAGGGCCGATGGCGGGCCAACTGACTGTACAACGTTTAATAATCAGTTAATGGGTTGCCAGCACTGTAGCGCCACTTGTGATTGCTTAAGGTTTTAAAGATGCGTTTGTTGATGACTTTGTTGCTGGTGTGTTTCGCCGGTCTGGCTCAAGCCAAGGGCACGGACGATCCTTTCGCACAGCCCGACTTCCTGCCTGCCAATAAAGCCTTCGAGTTCAGCTCTGAAGCCATGCCGTCCGGCGAAACCCGCCTGCACTGGAAGGTCGCCGACACCTATTACCTGTATCAAAAGCGCTTGAAGTTTGACGGCCTGGACGAAGCGCACAAGCCTGCGCTGCCACAAGGGCAGGAACACAGCGACGAGTTTTTTGGCGAGACCCAGGTCTATCGCGACAGCCTTGAATTGCTGATTCCGGCAGGTGCCAGCGGCCAGGTCAAAGTCAGCTGGCAAGGCTGTGCCGATGCCGGCCTGTGCTACCCGCCGCAGAGCCAGACAGTGGACCTGGGCGGCACTGCACCGGTTGCAGCGCAAGGCCAGGCTCAGGACCAGTCCCTGGCCGCCAGCTTGCAACAGAGCTCGCTGGGCTGGAGCTTGCTGCTGTTCTTCGGTTTGGGCCTGTTGCTGGCCTTTACCCCGTGCTCGCTGCCGATGCTGCCGATTCTGGCCGGACTGGTGGTGGGCAGCGGCGCCAGCGCCGGACGCGGCTTTGCAGTGGCAGGCAGTTACGTCATCAGCATGGCGCTGGTATATGCCGGGCTGGGCGTGCTGGCCGCACTGCTAGGCGCCAACTTGCAATCACTGCTGCAACAACCCTGGTTACTGGGCAGCTTTGCCGCCCTGTTCGTGGTGCTGTCGCTGCCAATGTTTGGCTTCTTCGAACTGCAATTGCCCGCAGCGCTGCGTGACCGGCTGGAAACCGCCGGCCGCGGGCGTAAAGGCGGGAGCCTGCTGGGTGCGGGCATTCTTGGCGCACTGTCCGGCTTGCTGGTCGGCCCGTGCATGACCGCCCCGCTGGCCGGCGCCCTGCTGTATATCGCGCAAAGCGGCAATGCCGTGCAAGGTGGCCTAGTGCTGTTTGTGATGGGGCTCGGCATCGGCGTTCCACTGTTGCTGCTGGTCACCGTCGGCAGCCGCTTCCTGCCCAAGCCTGGGGCCTGGATGAACCTGATGAAAGGCCTGTTCGGCTTCCTGTTCTTGGGCACGGCCCTGCTGCTGGTCCGCCCGGTGCTTGACGAATCCCTGTGGGTCGGCTTGTGGGGCGTGTTGCTGGTTCTGGTGGCGTGCAGCCTGTGGCAACAGGCGCAGACCTTCCTGCGCGCCAGAATGCTGTTCAGCCCGCTCAGTCTGCTGGCCGGTCTGTGGGGCAGCCTGTTACTGGTGGGAGCAGCCGGTGGCGGTTCCGATCTGTGGCAACCGTTGCAGGTGTATACCGCCAAAACAGTCGCCGGCAGCAGCGCCACGACTGCCCATGATGCCTTCATCACCATCAAGGACCCCGCCAGCCTCGAGCGCGAACTGGCCAGTGCCAAGGAACAAGGGCAATGGGTGTTGTTCGATTACTACGCCGACTGGTGTGTGTCCTGCAAGGTCATGGAAAAACAGGTCTTTGCCAAGCCTCAGGTGATGCAGGCGCTAGAGGGCGTGCGCCTGTTGCGTCTTGATGTGACCGCCGATAATGTCGCCAGCCGCGAATTGCTCAGCCGCTATCAAGTCCCCGGGCCTCCCAGCTTCATCTGGATCGGCCCCGACGGTGCAGAGCGACGTGGGCAACGCATCACCGGCGAAGTCAACGCCGAGACCTTTTTGAATAACTGGAATGCCACTCGGGAACTCCTCTAAATGCTCACTCTGACCATTGGTTCATTTGCCCTGGCCATCAACCACTTACTGCTGATACTGGCGCTCGCCCTGGCGACGCTGGTGGGTTGGCGGGTGGCCAAACGCGGTGGCGAAAACCCTGAGTCAGTGTTGTTCAGCCTGTTCTTGCTGGGTTTGCTGGTGGCCCGCATCGGCTTTGTGATCAGCTACTGGCGCTACTTCCAGAAGGACCTGCTGCAGATTCTCGACCTGCGCGACGGTGGTTTTGTGTTGTGGCCGGGGTTATTGGCGGTGGTGATCGGCGCAGTGATCTGGGGCTGGCGCCGCCAGGGGCTGCGGCGCCCTCTGGGCTGGGGGCTGGGTACTGGCCTGGCGTTCTGGCTGCTGGCCACGTTCTCGTCCAGCCTCTACGAACAAGGCACACGCATGCCCGAACTGGTGTTGCGCAATGCCAGTGGCGAATCGGTGCAACTGAGCAGTTATCAGGGCGGCCCGCTGGTCATCAACCTGTGGGCCACCTGGTGTCCGCCTTGCCGCCGGGAAATGCCGGTGCTGCAAAACGCTCAGCATCAACACCAGGACGTGACCTTCCTGTTCGTCAATCAGGGCGAGAGCATGCAGAGCGTCAGCACCTTCCTTGAAACCCAAGGTCTGAACCTCAGCAACGTGCTGTTCGACAGCGGCGGCCAACTGGCACAAAAAGTGGGTTCGATGGCCCTGCCCACTACCCTGTTCTACAGTCCTGAAGGCCGCCTGCTGGGCAGTCATCTGGGCGAGCTGTCCGAAGCCAGCCTGGCCCGTGCGCTGGAAAGCTTCGATCAGAACAATTCAATGTCGGCCCACCAGGCCGACCCTGCTAGGAATCTGCAAAAATGTTTAACCGCAAACTGCTAAACCTGAGCATAACCACCCTGCTGGGCGCCGCCCTGCTGCAATCGTCGCTGGTGCACGCTGAAGAGTGGCCGGCGCCGATCAAGAAGATTGAAGCCAAAGGTGCAAAAATCATTGGCAGTTTCGATGCGCCCAGCGGCATGCGTGGCTATGCCGCCCAGTACCAGAACCGTGGCATGGCCCTGTATCTGACCCCGGATGGCAAAAACGTGCTGGTGGGCAATCTGTATGACGCTGATGGCAAGGACCTGAGCCTGGCACCGCTGCAAAAGCTGGTGTACGAGCCGATGGCCAAGCAGGTCTGGGCCAATATGGAAAAGAGCAACTGGATTGCCGACGGCAAGAAAGATGCACCGCGCATCGTTTACCTGTTCAGCGACCCGAACTGCCCGTACTGCAACATGTTCTGGGAACAGGCCCGTCCATGGGTAGAGTCGGGCAAGGTACAGCTGCGCCATATCATGGTCGGCATCATCCGCGAAGACAGCCCGGCAAAATCTGCTGCGTTGCTGGCCGCCAAAGACCCGCAGCAGGCCCTGCACGAACATGAGCAAGCCGGCAAGGCCAGCAAGCTCAAGCCCCTGACCAAGATCCCGGCTGACGTTCAAGCCAAGCTGGATGCCAATGCACAGTTGATGACTGACCTCGATGTGTCGGCCACCCCGGCGATTTTCTACCTCGACGAGCAAGGCAACCTGCAACAGCAGCAAGGCGCACCGTCACCGGACAAACTGGTGAAAATCCTCGGTCCCAAATAACCCCGCAATGCCTGCAGGAGCAAGCTCGCTCCTGCAGATTTGCCTTGAGAACGGTTGTGCCGGACAGATCATGGGACCGGCCAATAGTGGCGTTTTAGAGGCACCGCCGGGCGATGTGAACAACCTCTCAATCCTCCATTTCAAGCGTCATTAATTCTCTTTCTCAATTGACAATAATTATCATTCAGCCTAATTTGTTGCGAGCTGTGTAGGACGCTTACCGAGCCCTGCACTCATTCACTCGCAACAGGTGATCTCCATGACGGAACAAGTGTCCACAAGCAGGTGCGACTCACCCCTACTCCAAGCCTTCGTTGATAACCGGCTGATCCTGGTCAAAATCGCAGCTCGTATCACCGGCTGCCGATCCAGGGCTGAAGATGTGGTGCAGGACGCTTTCTTCCGCTTGCAGTCTGCGCCGCAGATCACTTCATCATTCAAGGCGCAACTGAGTTACTTGTTCCAGATCGTGCGCAACCTGGCGATTGACCACTACCGCAAGCAGGCGCTCGAACAGAAGTATTCGGGAACTGAAGAGGAAGGTTTGAATGTGGTCATTCACGGCGCGTCTCCAGAAACCTCGCACATCAATTTTTCGACGCTGGAGCACATCGCGGTCGCCCTGACCGAACTGCCGAGCCGCACCCGTTATGCCTTCGAGATGTATCGCCTGCACGGCGTGCAGCAAAAAGATATCGCCAAGGAATTGGGAGTATCACCGACCCTGGTGAACTTCATGATTCGGGATGCGCTGGTGCATTGCCGAAAAGTGTCGGGAACCCAGCCGGATATCTTTGCCAGACACTGAGACCCCCCACCTGCAGCAACCCGCTCCGGCAAATACCCGGCGCCCCTAGGGTACGGCCTGGGCCCCGGGTATTTGCGCGGGTACCTGGGCAATTTTATAAGGCGCGAAGATCGAGGCAAACTGGCCATTGTCACGCAGCGCCTGCAGCATCTTCGCCAACTGCGCACCCTGGATCGGCGCCCGGGGACTCAATAATGCGTAGTGATGGTAGATATAGTCGACCCGGTCGGACACCAGCACCGTTGGTTCAATCTGCGGATTCTTGTTCAGCAGGTCGATGAGATGGGAACGGGTAATCAGCGCGATATCTGCCCGCCCGCGCAGGACCATCTGTAAATTGCTGGCGTGGGAGTAAGTCAGGCTGGCGTGGAATTTTTCGGTCAGGGCCTTGGGCGAAGTATTGAATCCGGCAAAGGCATAGTGATAGCCGTTAAAGAGCGCGAGCCGCTTGTTGGCCAGGTCGCCAAAATAGGTTTGCCCACGGCCAGGCTGGCGCTTGGCGACAAACACTTCGACATCTTCCAGCCCCATGTCTACCGGATTATGCGCAATGGTATTCCAGCCCCAGGTCGGGTTTTCGAATAGCACCATGTCCATGCGCCCCTGCTCGAACTCACGGTAGCGCCGAGCATTGGAGGTAGGGACGATGACGAAGTGGTAGTCCCCCTGCAATTGATTCAGGGCGTCGAGCAGTTGCGGCAACAGGCCGGTATCGACGCCGATTTCCGGGCGCACGGTATAGGGCGGAAAATGGGCCGCCCCCACTCTGACTTCCTGGACAGCCCAGGCGGGTGTCAGAAAAAATGTGCCCAAGGACAGCACTGCACAATGGACCATCCACACTGGCAAACACTTCAAAGCCATGCACCCCTGGTCGAGCCCATCACTGGAACTTATTGATCTGCGCACAACCTGACATCATGCGTGCGCGTAATTTAAGGGTGCACAGGTTATCAAGCAAGAGCCGGACCGGCCCACTACAAATTTGCGCTGCTTTAGCTACGCTCCCCTTCTCAACGCCGATGCTGTTTAAGGAAGCTGCACATGCCTCACTGGCTGGTTATTGACCTGGAAGCGACTACCGATGATGGCGGCTGGCCGATAGAAGAAATGGAAGTCATTGAAATCGGCGCCAGTGTAGTCACTCGAGCCGGGCGGGAGGTGGACCACTTCCAGCGCTTTATCCGCCCGCAACGGCGTCCGCTGCTGACCCCTTTTTGCCGTCATCTGACCCGTATCACCCAGGCCAATATTGATGCCGGGGCTCCGCTGCCGCAGGTCTGGGAGCAGTTCGAGCGCTGGCTCGGCCAGCACCTGCCCAAACTTGAAGGCTGGGCCAGCTGGGGTGACTACGACCGCAAGCAGCTGGAGCAGGAATGGCAGCAGAAAAAACTCGACAGCGCGCTGGCTCGTTTGCCACACATGAACCTCAAGCAGCAATTTGCCCAGGCCCGCCAGCTAAAGAGTGCGCCGGGGCTTAACAGTGCCCTGCAACTGGCAGGCATGCAGTTCAACGGGCAGCAGCATCGGGCACTGGAAGATGCCCGTAACACTGCCCGCCTGTTGCCGCTGATCCTCAAGGTTTAGCGGCCATAAAATGGCGTGACGGGATAAAACGGCTTCTGCATACTGGCCAGCCCTTTTTAGCCCATTCCGAGGAATCGCCATGTTTAAAGTCAACGAATACTTCGACGGTACCGTCAAGTCGATTGCCTTCGCACAAGCCGAAGGCAAAGCCACCATTGGCGTCATGGCCCCGGGTGAATACGAGTTCGGCACCGCCGAGCGCGAAATCATGCACGTGGTATCGGGCGAGTTGAGCGTCAAGCTGCCAGGCAGCGAGCAGTGGCAGACTTTCGCCACCGGCAGCCAGTTCAACGTACCGGCCAACAGCAAGTTCCAGCTCAAGGTCGTGGTTGAGACTGCTTACCTGTGTGAATACCGCTAAAAATCTGTAGGAGCGAGCTTGCTCGCGAGCTGTTTAAAGAGCTCGCGAGCAAGCTCGCTCCTACACGTCATTGCGTGCCCATATCCACATTGAACTGCAACGCCGCCAGCCGCGCATACAGCGGGTTGCTGGCGATCAATTGCGCGTGGGTACCTATCGCCACCAGCTTGCCCTGATCCATCACCGCAATCCGGTCGGCATTTTGTACGGTGGCCAGGCGGTGGGCGATGACCAGCGTGGTGCGGCCTTGCATCAGGCTCGGCAGGGCTTGCTGGATCAAGTGCTCACTTTGCGCATCGAGGGCACTGGTGGCCTCATCCAGTAGCAGAATCGGCGCATCCACCAGCAGCGCCCGGGCAATGGCCAACCGTTGACGCTGCCCGCCAGACAAGCCCAGACCGCCATCTCCCAGATGGGTTTTATAACCCTCGGGCATTTGCTGTATGAAATCGTGGGCATGGGCAATCCGTGCCGCGGCTTCGACCTGGGCGTCGGTAGCCAGGGCATTGCCATAGCGGATGTTGTCTTCAATGGTGCCGAAAAACAGGGCCGGGGTTTGCGCCACCAGTGCAAAGCAACGGCGCAGGTCGTGGGGGTCCAGCCGGGTAATGGGCAGGCCTTCAAGCAGGACCTGGCCCGCCTGGGGATCGTAAAAACGCAGCAGCAAATCGAACAACGTCGACTTGCCTGCCCCCGATGGCCCCACCAGAGCCAGGGTTTCGCCCGCATTGATCGTTAGGCTCAGCCCTTCAATGGCATAGCTTTCAGGCCGTGACGGATAAGAAAAGTACAGGTTCTCAAGCTGCAGGTTACCGGCCACCCGCCGGGGCAATACCAGCAAATCGCTGCTCGGCGCCATGATCAGGCTTTTCGATTGCAGCAGTTCGGCAATTCGCTCAGCTGCTCCCGCAGCCTGTTGCAGCTCGCCGATCACCTCGCTCAGGGTGCCAAAGGCACTGCCGACGATCAGGCTGTAAAACACGAATGCCGCCAGCTCGCCGCCGGTAATGCGCCCCGCGATCACGTCCATGCCACCGACCCACAGCATCACGCCGACCGCCCCCAGCACCAGCAGGATCACCAGGGTAATCAGCCATGAGCGCTGCAGGATGCGTTTGCGGGCGGTGGCAAATGCATTTTCGACGGTGCTGGCAAAGCGCTGTTGATCCTGCTGTTGGTGGTTGTAAGCCTGGACCGTTTTGATCTGGCCCAGGGCTTCGGCCACGTAGCTGCCGACATCGGCGATACGATCCTGGCTCTGGCGCGACAAGGTACGCACGCGGCGACCAAAGAACAGGATCGGCACCAGTACCAGTGGCAGCGCGACCACCACGATGCTGGTGAGTTTGGGATTGGTGATAAACAGCAGGATCACACCACCTATCACCATCAGGCTGTTGCGCAGGAACAGGGACAAGGACGACCCGATCACCGATTGCAACAGCGTGGTGTCGGTGGTCAGCCGCGACTGGATTTCCGAACTGCGATTGTTCTCATAAAAGCCCGGATGCAGGCCGATCAGGTGGTTGAACACCTGTCGCCGGATATCAGCCACCACCCGTTCGCCAATCCAGGACACCAGATAGAAGCGCACAAATGTACCCACCGACAAAGCCAGCACCAGCAGCAGAAAATAACCGATGGACTGGTTGAGCAAGTGTGGCGACTGGGTCATGAAGCCTTTGTCGACCAGCAGACGAATGCCCTGCCCCATCGAAAGGGTGACACCCGCAGTGACGATCAGGGCCAGCAAGGCACCCACCGCCTGCCAACGATAAGGCGCTACAAAATGGGCGGCCAAGCGAATGGCCCGGCGTTGACGCGAAGAAAGCATGGAAGGCATCCAGAAGAAAGCGTGAAACAGCCTACAACGAAGTCAGCTGCGCAGAGCTAAACCTTTCTCAATCGTTTTGAATATGACCTGAGACAACAAGCCATAGGCATTATCGTTCTAAAGTGAGGGTGGAAGTTTCAGGATATTTCTGTTGGACTGGGTCCGTCGCCAAGCCATGTCACAGCTTGGTCACTAAACGGACCTAAAGTAGCGAGACACCCTGATGAGGAGACAGGCCATGGATTTGCAACACAATGCTCAAGCGGTTCCAGTGATTCGTACGCAAGCCAAGCAATCACTGGGGTGCGCCATTATCGATGAAAATGGCCAGGAAATTTCGATCACTGAAGAGATGATTCAGGACGCCTGCCACGAACTGGAGCTGCGTCTGGTCAAACCTGTGCACAAAGACTGATCCTCGGCGGGAGCGCGGCTTGCCCGCGATGCAGGCGACAGGGTTTAACCGGGTTCCATGCGTCGCGCGGCCCACTCCTGCAACAGCGCTCAGAACATACAACGGCCCCGCTGAAAGGGCCGTTTTTTTGTGCCCGGTGCTTAAACCAACACCCCGCCCAGCGCCTTGACCAATTGCTTCAAGGCCACCGACTCGCCCTCGACATGCACCTCCAGGCCTTCTATCTCACGACGTACCGGATAGTTTTTGCGTAATCCGTCGAACGCCAGCTTCTGCTCTTCGACGCTGCCGATCAGGCTGCGGCGAAAGTCCGCATCATCGCGACGCGGGTCATAGACACCCCGACACAGCATGGCCAGGGCCCAGCCCGGATCAGTATTGGCACTCAGTGCGACCCTCGCCAGCCAGGGTGCCGGCAACAAGTCTGACAGGCTGACCACAGCCGGCTGCCCGAGGAAGTCGCACAGTGCCTGATAGATCTGCGCCGTGCCCCGCTGCTTGCCATCCAGGCTGTAGCCGGCGATATGAGGCGTCGCCAGCACACACATGTCCGCCAGTTGCAGATCCACCTCAGGCTCGTGCTCCCACACATCGAGCACCGCCTGCAGGTCATCGCGCCGGGTCAGGACTTCGCGCAGCGCCTTATTGTCGAGCACCGGACCGCGACTGGCGTTGATCAGCCAGGTCCCCGGCTTGAGCCGGTCCAGGCGCTGGCGGTCAAGCAAATGCCGGGTCGGGAAGCTGCCGCTGGTGCTTAACGGAGTATGCAAACTGAGCACATCGCAGTGCTCGATGATGTGTTCAAGGCTGACGTAGTCGCCACCTTCAGCCGCCTGGCGCGGTGGATCGCAGACCAGTACCTTGAGGCCCAGTGCCCGCAACACATCGACCAGACGCCCGCCCACCTGCCCGGCGCCAATAACCCCGTAGGTGCGCTGAATAAGATCGACACCTTCGATTTCGGCCAGGGTCAGCAGGCTGCCGAGCACATAGTCCACCACGCCGCGGGCATTGCAGCCCGGGGCACTGGACCACGCAATACCTGCCTGTTCAAAGTAATCGAGATCAAAATGGTCGGTGCCAATGGTGCAGGTACCGACAAAACGTACCGCACTGCCTTCCAGCAAATCGCGATCGACCCTGGTCACCGAGCGCACCAGCAACACATCCGCAGCATGCACGTCTGCACGCGTGATCTGGCGTCCCGGCAGACGGCGTATTTCACCGAAGCCGGCAAAGAACTCTTCGATCAGCGGAATATTTTCGTCAGCAACAATCAACATGGCAGGCTCCTTTGGCGGAGTGGCAGTGTAGGCGTTGTAGTCATCAATGGGCCAGCAAGCTGTGCCAAGCACTTTCAATCGCGCTTACAAAGCCCCTACAACTCAAGGTTTGCCGAGCTCCGGGGCAGGCGTACAATCGCCGGCTTTGCGCGTTAAACACTGTGGATGCACGCTTGTGAACTCTGTCACTGATAACACCCCTGCCGCCCCTGTCAGCCGCCCGGCCCGGGTTCGCACGGAAGTGCGGGCGCTATTGGCGCTGGCGTTTCCGATCATCATTTCCCAAGTGGCCACCACGGCCATGGGTTTTGTCGATGCCGTCATGGCCGGACGCGTCGGGCTTCGGGACCTGGCGGCCGTGGCCCTGGGCAATTCGATCTGGATACCGGTGTTTCTGTTGATGTCGGGCATCCTGCTGGCCACCACGCCTAAGGTTGCCCAGCGTTTTGGCGCCAACAATCACCGGGAGATCGGCCCGATCGTGCGCCAGGCCCTGTGGCTGGCGCTGATTACCGGGCTGTGTGCGACATTTATCCTGCTGGGTGCAGAGCCGCTGTTACATCTGATGAAAGTCGCCCCGGACCTGATTGAACCCTGCATGGGCTATTTGCACGGGATCGCCAGCGGCATGCCGGCGGTGGGGCTGTATTGCGTGCTGCGTAACTTCAGTGATGGCCTGGGCCGTACGCGGCCAAGCATGGTGCTGGGGTTGTGTGCCCTGGCGCTCAACATCCCGATCAACTACGTGTTCATTTATGGGCACTTTGGGGTCCCGGCCATGGGTGGCGTGGGCTGTGGCTGGGCGACGGCCATTGTAATGTGGTTTATGGCCCTGGGCATGGTGGCCTGGACCTGGCGTGGTGCGATCTACCAGTCGAGCCGGGTATACAGCCGTTTTGAATGGCCGCAATGGGCAATCATCAAGCGTTTGCTGAGTGTGGGGCTACCGATCGGCATTGCAGTATTTGCCGAGTCGAGCATTTTTGCGGTGATTGCCCTGTTGATCGGCAGCTTGGGGGCAACGGTGGTGGCAGGCCATCAAATCGCTCTGAACTTCAGCTCGCTGGTGTTTATGATCCCCTACTCCCTGGGCATGGCAATCACCGTCCGCGTGGGCCAGGCACTGGGGCGCCAGCAACCGCGCGAAGCACGTTTCGTCGCCGGGGTCGGTATGGGCACTGCGCTGGTATGGGCGGGCATCTCTGCCAGTCTGATCCTGTTGTTGCGCGAGCAGATTGCCACCGTCTACACGGCCGATCCGCTGGTGATCGAGGTGGCGACCATGCTGTTGATGTTTGCCGCCCTGTATCAGTTTTCGGATGTGATTCAGGTGACTGCGGCGGGCGCATTGCGCGGCTATCAGGACACGCGGGTGACGATGATCCTGACCCTGTTCGCGTATTGGGGGATTGGTTTGCCGGTGGGCTATGCGCTGGGCCTGACCGACTGGTTCGGCCCGGCCAATGGCCCCAGCGGGCTGTGGCAGGGCCTGATTGTGGGCCTGACCTGCGCGGCGCTGATGCTCAGCGTACGCCTGACCCGCAGCGCCAAAGAGCGGATTCGCATGGCATAGACCCACACTGCAGGAGCGAGCAAGCTCGCTCCTGCAGGATCTTGCTCAGGCCTGCTTCTTGCGAATCCAGTACAGGTACTTGCCCGCCTCTTCCTGCTGCCCTACCAGTTCGTGGTCGAGAAACACGCAGAACTTGGAGATGTCGCGCCGGGTCGAGGGATCGGTGGCGATGACTTTCAGCAAACCGCCCGGTACCAGGTCACGAATGTGCTGGTGCAGCATCATCACCGGTTCCGGACAGTTAAGGCCGGTAGCGTCCAGAGTGCCGTCAACCGGCAAATCAGCAAAACTCATCAGTTACTCCTGAATCAACGGGATTTGGTTTTTTTCACGTCCAGTCGACGCAAATGGCAGGTCACTTCTTCGCGGTCGTGGTACAGCTGCTTACAGCCGATTTCGACCTGGATACCGCGTTCCTTGAAACCGTCAGCAATGCGATCAAGCAAACGCCGCACTTCGGCATAACGCTGCTTCATCGGCAACTTCAAGTTGACCACCGCTTCGCGGCAATGACCTTCGCCGATCCACTCTTCGAGCATCGCCGCATTACGCGCAGGCTTTTCCACGATGTCGCAGACCATCCAGTCCACCGGCTGCCTGGGCTTGAAGGTGAACCCATCCGCCATCAAGTGCTGCACCAGTCCGGTGTCCATCAGGCTTTCTGCCATCGGGCCGTTGTCGATGGCGGTGACGATCATGCCGCGATTGACCAACTGCCAGGTCCAGCCGCCGGGCGCTGCGCCAAGGTCAACCCCGGTCATGTCACTGTGCAGGCGCTCATCCCACTGGTCGCGGGGGATGAAGTGGTGCCAGGCTTCTTCCAGCTTGAGGGTCGAACGGCTAGGCGCTTCACGGGGAAATTTCAACCGCGGGATGCCCATGGGCCACATGGCACAGTTGTTCGACTCGGCCAGACCAAGGAACAGTTCGCGTCCACTTTTAACGGTCAACAGCAGCCGCGGCTTCTGCTCATCGTCCTCCACCAGCTTGCCGGCCTTGATCAGGGCTTTGCGCAGGTGAGCATCGAACTTCTTGCAGAAGTTGGACAGCTCTTTGCCGTCATTGGTATCGACCATTTCCAGCCACAGGCTGCCACAGACCGGAAAGTCGGCCATGTGCCCGAGAATCACGCTGATGCGGTCGGTTTCCGGCAGTTCGATAAAACCGCCCCGGGCCCATTGACGCGGGAAAATCAGTTCGGCAAAACGCAAACCGCGCATCAGGCGTTCGGCGCCGCCTTCTTCGGTACAGACAAATTCGGCACAGGCACTGCTCGGCTTGGCCTTGGCATAACCAGAGACATTGAGGCGGGCAGCATGCTCGGCGATTTCGGAGCAGACTTCTCCCTCAAAACCGGGCCGGCAGTGCATAAAAACGGTGTTCATTGAATTACTCCTGGGCAGCAGGCGGGAATTGGCCGGCTGCGCATCCTTGATTTGGAGCAAGGACTGTCACGAAAAGGCCAGCATGATAACTGAGTTCGGAACCTTGAACCCTTATAGACAGTCCAGTTATTAGCCAGATCAATGATTCAGGGCTACGTTAGAAGCTCTGTTCGTTCCACACGATCCGTACCGTGCGGATCAAAAGGAGTCATTTCATGTCCTCCCTTGATAGCCTGAACACCCTCGCCACACTAAAAGTCGACGATAAGACTTATCACTATTTCAGCCTGCCGCTTGCCGCCAAGTCACTGGGGGATTTAAGCCAGCTGCCCATGTCGCTCAAAGTGCTGCTGGAGAACCTGCTGCGCTGGGAAGACGGCAAGACCGTCACCGAACCGGATCTCAAGGCACTGGCCGCCTGGCTCAAGGCGCGGCGCAGCGACCGGGAAATCCAGTACCGCCCGGCCCGGGTGTTGATGCAGGACTTTACCGGCGTGCCGGCGGTGGTCGACCTGGCCGCCATGCGTGCGGCGATGGCCAGGGCCGGAGGCGATCCACAGCGAATCAATCCGCTGTCCCCGGTAGATCTGGTGATTGACCACTCGGTAATGGTCGACAAATTTGCCAGCCCCAGTGCCTTTGAACAAAACGTTGATATTGAGATGGAGCGCAACGGCGAACGTTATGCGTTCCTGCGCTGGGGCCAGGATGCCTTCGACAATTTCAGCGTGGTACCGCCCGGCACCGGGATTTGCCATCAGGTGAACCTGGAGTACCTGGGACGGACAGTCTGGACCAAGGACGAAGACGGCCGCACTTATGCGTTCCCGGACACCCTGGTCGGCACCGACTCCCACACCACCATGATCAATGGCCTGGGTGTACTGGGCTGGGGCGTGGGCGGGATTGAAGCCGAAGCCGCGATGCTCGGCCAGCCGGTTTCGATGCTGATCCCGGAAGTGGTGGGTTTCAAACTCAGCGGCAAACTCAAAGAAGGCATCACCGCCACCGACCTGGTGCTGACGGTGACGCAAATGCTGCGCAGCAAGGGGGTTGTCGGCAAGTTCGTCGAGTTTTTCGGCGATGGACTGGCGGATCTGCCCCTGGCTGACCGCGCCACCATTGCCAACATGGCACCGGAATATGGCGCCACCTGCGGGTTTTTCCCGGTCGATCAAATCACCCTGGACTATCTACGCCTGTCCGGGCGCCCCGAGGCCGCCGTGAAACTGGTCGAGGCCTACTGCAAAGCCCAGGGACTGTGGCGCTTGCCAGGCCAAGAGCCGGTCTTCAGCGAAACCCTGGCACTCGACATGGGCAGCGTCGAAGCCAGCCTGGCCGGGCCAAAGCGCCCCCAAGACCGGGTTTCGCTGCCCAATGTCAGCCAGGCTTTTGACGAGTTTATGAGCCTGCAATTCAAACCGGCCAATAAAGAAGAAGGCCGCCTTGAAAGTGAAGGCGGTGGTGGCGTGGCCGTGGGCAATGCCGACTTGATCGGTGAAGTGGACTACAGCGTTGAAGGTCAGACCTATCGCCTGAAAAACGGCGCGGTGGTGATCGCGGCCATTACCTCCTGCACCAACACCTCCAACCCGAGTGTGATGATGGCTGCCGGGCTGGTGGCCAAAAAAGCCGTTGAAAAAGGCCTGAAAAGCCAGCCGTGGGTGAAAACTTCCCTGGCGCCCGGCTCCAAGGTGGTGACTGACTACTACAAGGCCGCAGGCCTGACCCAGTACCTCGACCAGTTGGGCTTCGCCCTGGTGGGTTATGGCTGCACCACCTGCATAGGCAACTCCGGGCCGTTGCCCGAGCCGATCGAAAAAGCCATCACCCAGTCTGACCTGACCGTGGCTTCGGTGTTGTCGGGCAACCGCAACTTTGAAGGACGCGTGCATCCTCTGGTGAAAACCAACTGGCTGGCCTCGCCACCGCTGGTGGTCGCCTACGCACTGGCCGGCAGCGTGCGTATTGATATCAGCACTCAACCGCTGGGCACCGGTAAAGACGGCAAACCGGTATACCTGCGTGATATCTGGCCGAGCCAGAAAGAAATCGCCGATGCCGTGGCACAGGTGACTACCGCCATGTTCCACAAGGAATACGCCGAGGTGTTTGCCGGTGACGAACAATGGCAGGCCATTGAGGTGCCACAGGCCGCAACCTATGTCTGGCAGAAAGATTCGACTTACATCCAGCATCCCCCTTTCTTCGATGACATCGACGGCCCGCTACCGGTGATCAAGGACGTCAAGGGTGCCCGGGTGCTGGCGTTGCTTGGCGACTCGGTCACCACCGACCACATCTCCCCTGCCGGCAATATCAAGGCGGACAGCCCGGCCGGACGCTATCTGCGCGAGAAAGGCGTCGAGCCCCGGGACTTCAACTCCTATGGTTCGCGGCGCGGTAACCATGAAGTGATGATGCGCGGCACCTTTGCCAACATCCGCATTCGCAACGAAATGCTCGGCGGCGAAGAAGGTGGCAATACGATCTTCATCCCGAGCGGCGAAAAGCTGCCAATCTATGATGCGGCGATGCGTTATCAGGCAGCAGGGACACCACTGGTGGTGATTGCCGGCCAGGAATACGGCACCGGTTCCAGTCGCGACTGGGCGGCCAAAGGCACCAACCTGCTGGGGGTCAAAGCGGTGATTGCCGAGAGTTTTGAACGCATCCACCGCTCGAACCTGGTGGGCATGGGCGTGCTGCCGCTGCAATTCAAACTGGACCAGAATCGCAGGAACCTGAAACTCACCGGCAAGGAAACCCTGGATATCCTGGGGCTGACGGATGCCGAACTGCAGCCAAGGATGAACCTGACGCTGGTCATCACCCGCGAGGATGGTCAACAGGAAAAAATCGAAGTGCTGTGCCGCATAGACACCCTGAATGAGGTGGAATACTTCAAGGCAGGCGGGATCCTGCACTATGTATTGCGCCAGTTGATTGCCTCCTGAAACGCTCTGGCTACCTCTGGCCGGTCCCGTAGAAAAGCTCGCTCCTGCAGGTGGGGTTGTGTCAGTGAGATCGTATACCGCGACATAGGTTAACCTTGTGCAGGAGCGAGCTTGTCTCGCGATGTATCCTCAGCGCCCCGATCTGCATTCGGGGCGTTTTTTTAACAATTACAAGGATTTTCATGATTGCTCTGCCATGGCCTTATCTGGCATTTCTGAGCCTGGGCTACTGCCTGGCCTTGAGTTACGGCCAATTGACCGCCCAGGCCCTTATCCCGTTGTTTGCCTTGATCCTGGCCGGGCTCGCAGCCCGTCAGCAGCGCCAGCAATGGCTGCGTTATGCCGGTCACGGGCTGTTTGTATTGCTCGCCCTGGCGCTGGCCCTGCACTGGTTACCCGGTTTCCATAATGGCCGCGCCATCAACCCTGAGCGACTGACACCGGACGCCGTGCCCTTCTCGCTGTACCTCAATCTGGACAAGCCGCTGATCGGTTTCTGGCTATTGCTGGTGTGCCCCTGGATTGCGCCACGCTTCGGCTGGCGGGTTTCGTTTGCCGCCACGTTGATGGCCCTGACCCTGGTGGCGATTGCGGCTCTGGGCGGCGCCATGCTGCTGGGCATGATTACCTGGGCCCCCAAATGGCCAGCCTCTGGCTGGATATGGGTGCTGAACAATTTACTGCTGGTGACCCTGGTGGAAGAAGCCCTGTTTCGCGGCTACATCCAGGGCGGCTTGAGTCGCTGGTTCAAACAACTGCCCCATGGCCAGACTCTGGCCCTGGTCATGGCTGCGCTGCTGTTCGGTCTGGCGCACATGGCCGCCGGCTGGCATTGGGTGCTGCTGTCGGGGATTGCCGGCCTTGGTTATGGCCTGGCCTGGCGCTTCGGCGGGCTGGGTGCGGCAATCGCCACTCACTTCGGGCTGAACCTGCTGCACTTCGTGTTTTTTACCTACCCGATGCGGGCTATC
Source organism: Pseudomonas paraversuta (assembly GCF_904067025.1). NCBI lineage: Bacteria > Pseudomonadati > Pseudomonadota > Gammaproteobacteria > Pseudomonadales > Pseudomonadaceae > Pseudomonas > Pseudomonas paraversuta. The sequence continues at coordinate 1,754,811 of NZ_CAJFDA010000001.1, read as the reverse complement.
TAGCACACAACGGCTACCGGGGCGTTTCGCCGCACCCGGCAGCCGAAATATAAATTAAACAAATCCCTGGCCATGCCGACAGCCTGTCAAAGTCTTGCGGATAGATATGACATGCGGAATAACCAGCCCATCACCCAACGCGAACGTACGTTCCCCGCTCAGCAACGGTTGATTTCCACCACCGATGCCAAAGGTGTAATCACCTATTGCAACGACGACTTTGTCGAGATCAGCGGGTTTTTGCGTGAAGATCTGATCCGCGCACCACACAACCTCGTGCGCCATCCGGATGTTCCCTCTGCCGTCTTTGAACACATGTGGAGCACCTTGAAAAAAGGCGCGCCGTGGATGGGCATCGTGAAAAACCGTTGCCGCAACGGCGACCATTACTGGGTCAACGCCTACGTGACCCCGGTATTCGAGAATGAGCGCGTGGTGGGCTATGAGTCGGTTCGGGTCAAGCCGAGCGCCGAACAGATCCGCCGTGCCGAAGCCCTGTATTCGCGCCTTAATCGCGGCAAGTCGGCGGTGCCACAGCGCGATAAATGGATCCCCGTGCTGCAGGACTGGCTGCCGTTCATTCTGGTGAGCCAACTGAGTTTCATGATTGGTGCCCTGCTCAATTCCAGTTGGGGCTTTGCCCTGGCGGCCCTGTTGTCGATTCCGCTGGGGTTACTGGGGCTGAGCTGGCAACAGCGCGGGATCAAGCGCTTGCTGCGCCTGGCCGAACAAACCACGTCGGACCCGCTGATTGCGCAGATGTACACCGATAGCCGCGGCCCGCAAGCGCGCCTGGAAATGTCGATTCTGAGTCAGGAAGCACGACTGAAGACCTGCCTGACCCGCCTGCAGGACACCGCCGAGCATTTGAGCGGGCAAGCCCGTCAATCCGATGAGCTGGCACACAAAAGCTCCAAGGGGCTGGAGCGCCAGCGGGTGGAGACCGAACAAGTGGCTACCGCGGTCAATCAGATGGCAGCCACCACCCAGGAAGTTGCCAGCCACGTACAGCGCACGGCTGACGCCACTCAAGAAGCCAATCGCCTGACCAGCCGCGGTCGCGACATTGCCGGTGAGACCCGCGAAGCCATTGAACGCCTGTCCATCGTGGTCGGCGAAACCGGCGCGACAGTCACTCAGCTGGCCAAGGACAGCGATGAAATCGGCGGCGTGGTTGACGTGATCAAAGGCATTGCCGACCAGACCAACCTGCTGGCCTTGAACGCGGCCATCGAAGCCGCACGTGCCGGTGAAATGGGCCGCGGCTTTGCCGTAGTGGCTGACGAAGTGCGCCAACTGGCACAACGCACCAGCCTGTCGACCGGACAGATTCATGGCCTGATCGCCAAGTTGCAGCAGACTGCGGCCACTGCCGTACAGACCATGAATGCCGGGCATCGTCAGGCTGAAGAAGGCGTGGCCCGGGTACTGGAAGCCGACAAGGCCCTGGTGGGCATCAGTGAAGCGGTGGCCAATATCACCGACATGACCACCCAGATCGCGGCAGCCACCGAGGAACAAAGTGCAGTGGCGGAAGAAATCAGCCGCAACATCAGCACCATTGCCGACCTCGCTGACCAGACCTCAGAGCAGGCCCAGCATTCGGCGCGATTGAGCGAAGAGCTGACCCAGACGGTAAACACCCAGTATTCGCTGGTGGAGCGGTTCAACCGTTAAGCACTGCCCCCCCCTTTAACCTGTAGGAGCGAGCTTGCTCGCGAGCTCTTCGCTGGCATATTGAACAGCTCGCTCCTACAGGGCATCACCGGCCTGGAGCCATTGGGCGATTTTGTCGGCAGCGGCGTCCAGATGCTGTTCATGGCTAAACCCCGATGCCTTGAGCGGCTTCAAGTCGTGATCCCCCGCCACTAACCAGTGCAGTTCAATGCCCGGCGCCAGGGTGTAAGCCTCGACGGCTTGCCGGTTGCCCAGGGCATCACGTTCGCCCTGCACGATCAGGGTGGCTGTCTGTAGCCCGGCCAAGTGCGCCACCCGGGGTTTTTCCGGTTTGCCGGAGGCGTAAAACGGGTAACCCAGACAGACCAGAGCAGCAACCCCCAGCTCATCAGCCACCAGACTGGCCATGCGCCCGCCCATGGACTTGCCGCCAATCGCAATTTGCCCGGCGACATGCTGTCGCACCCCGGCATACACCTCGCGCCAGCATTCGAGCAATTTGACCTGTTGGTTTGGCGGCCTTTTGCCACCATCGAGCCGGCGTTGCGCCATGTACGGGAACTCGAAGCGCAATACGTTCACCCCTCGTGCCGCAAGGCGTTCAGCCATACCGGTCATCCAGGCACTGTCCATCGGAGCACCGGCACCATGGGCCAGGATCAGGGTCTGCGGTTGCGGGTTTTTCACCTCGGCGGTGGCCGGACTCCATAACCAGCCCTGCTCCTGCACGCATTGCGCCCATTGATCCCTGTCAATACCGGCCTTGCCTGCTACGCCCATGCTTGCCTCGCTTTTAGTCTGCCTATAACTCCAGGCGTACCTTTGTATGCGCCTGAACCGTGGATGGGGAACCATGAACACTTCTACAAGTACTGCCTACAACTACAAGGTGGTCCGCCAATTTGCCATTATGACGGTGGTTTGGGGCATCGTCGGTATGGGGCTCGGCGTTTTTCTCGCCGCGCAGCTGGTCTGGCCGGAACTCAACTTCAATTTGCCCTGGACCAGTTTCGGGCGCTTGCGCCCATTGCACACCAACGCGGTGATCTTCGCCTTCGGCGGTTGTGCACTGTTTGCCTCGTCCTTTTACGCAGTGCAACGTACCTGCCAGGCAACACTGTTCGCGCCGAAGATCGCCATGTTTACCTTTTGGGGTTGGCAACTGGTGATTTTGCTGGCTGCCATCAGCTTGCCGCTGGGCTACACCAGCTCCAAGGAATACGCCGAGCTTGAGTGGCCGATCGATATCCTGATCACCATCGTCTGGGTCGCTTATGCCATCGTGTTCTTCGGCACGATCATGAAGCGCAAGACCAAACACATTTACGTGGGCAACTGGTTCTTCGGCGCATTTATCGTGACCGTGGCCATCTTGCACATCGTCAACAACCTGGAAATCCCGGTCAGCTTCACCAAGTCCTACTCGCTGTACGGTGGTGCGACTGACGCCATGGTGCAGTGGTGGTACGGCCATAACGCTGTGGGCTTTTTCCTGACGGCCGGCTTTTTGGGGATGATGTACTACTTCGTGCCGAAACAGGCCGAACGTCCCATCTATTCCTATCGCCTGTCGATCGTGCACTTCTGGGCCCTGATCACCCTTTACATCTGGGCCGGCCCGCACCACTTGCACTACACCGCACTGCCGGACTGGGCCCAGTCACTGGGCATGGTGATGTCCCTGATTCTGCTGGCGCCAAGCTGGGGCGGCATGATCAACGGCATGATGACCCTGTCGGGCGCCTGGCATAAATTGCGCAGCGACCCGATCCTGCGTTTCCTCGTGGTGTCCCTGGCGTTCTACGGCATGTCGACCTTCGAAGGACCGATGATGGCGATCAAGACCGTCAACGCCCTCTCCCACTACACCGACTGGACCATCGGCCACGTACACGCCGGGGCATTGGGCTGGGTGGCGATGATTTCCATCGGCGCGCTGTATCACATGATCCCGAAAATTTTCGGTCGCCCGCAGATGTACAGCATGGGCCTGATTAACGCGCACTTCTGGCTAGCCACTATCGGCACAGTGCTTTACATCGCCTCGATGTGGGTCAACGGCATCGCCCAGGGCCTGATGTGGCGCGCAGTCAACGAAGACGGCACGCTGACCTACTCCTTCGTCGAAACCCTGGTGGCCAGCCATCCGGGCTATGTCGTGCGCCTGATCGGCGGCGCGATTTTCTTCAGCGGCATGTTGCTGATGGCATACAACACTTGGCGCACCGTGCGTAACGCCGAGCCCGCTGAAGTCGTAGCCGCCGCGCAGATGGCCTGAGGAGTTCGCCATGAAACACGAAATCGTTGAAAAAAATATCGGCCTGATGCTGTTGCTGATGATTCTCTGTGTGAGTGTCGGCGGCCTGACGCAAATCGTCCCGCTGTTCTTTGAGGATGTCACCAATACCCCGGTCGAAGGCATGAAGCCTTATACCGCGCTGCAACTGGAAGGTCGTGACATCTACATTCGCGAAGGCTGCGTGCAATGTCACTCGCAGATGATTCGTCCGTTCCGGGCCGAGACCGAGCGCTATGGCCATTACTCGGTCGCCGGTGAGAGTGTCTGGGATCACCCGTTCCTGTGGGGTTCCAAGCGCACCGGGCCGGATCTGGCGCGGGTCGGCGCCCGCTACTCGGATGACTGGCACCGCGCGCATCTGTACAACCCGCGCAACGTCGTACCCGAGTCGAAAATGCCCGCCTACCCGTGGCTGGTCTCCGAACCGGTGGATGACAGCCATACCCAGAAGAAACTCGAAGTGATGCGCACCCTGGGCGTGCCTTACACCGACGAAGACATCGCCAATGCCAGACAGTCGGTACAGGGCAAGACCGAAATGGACGCGCTGGTGGCCTACCTGCAAGTGCTCGGCACTGCCATCAAGAGCAAGAGGTGAGCCATGTTTGACATGAGTAGTGGAATGATCCGCGGCCTGGGCACTGTGGTGGTGGCGGTGGCGTTTATCGGCCTGGCGCTGTGGGTATTCAGCCCGCGGCGCAAGTCGGAGTTCGAAGACGCGACCCTGCTGCCATTCAAAGACGATCCAGAGGCGATCAAACACGTCGAGCAAGAACAAGCGTCTAGGAGTAATAAGCAATGACCACCTTCTGGAGTGTTTATATCTGCGTGCTGACCATTGGCACGCTGATCGGCCTGACCTGGCTGTTGATCAGTACCCGCAAGGGGGAAAGAAAAAGCGAAACCGTCGAGACCATGGGCCACAGTTTTGACGGCATCGAGGAGTACGACAACCCGCTGCCACAATGGTGGTTCATGTTGTTCGTCGGCACGCTGGTGTTTGGTGTGGGCTATTTGATCCTTTACCCGGGCCTTGGCAACTGGAAAGGCCTGCTGCCGGGTTACGAGGATGGCTGGACCGGGGTGAACGAGTGGCAAAAGGAGATGGACAAGGCAGACGCCAGGTTTGGCCCCATTTTCGCCAAATACGCCGCCATGCCGGTTGAGCAAGTGGCCCAGGATCCCCAGGCACTGAAAATGGGCGGTCGTCTGTTTGCCTCCAATTGCTCGGTGTGCCACGGCTCTGATGCCAAGGGCGCCTTCGGCTTCCCCAACCTGGCCGACAACACCTGGCGCTGGGGCGGCGATGCCGACACCATTAAAACCACGATCATGGGCGGACGCATCGCTGCAATGCCGGCCTGGGGCCCGGTACTGGGTGACGAGGGTGTGAAGAACGTTGCCGCCTATGTGCGCCACGATCTGGCCGGCCGGCCTTTGCCCCAGGGCACGACCGTGGATCTGGTGGCTGGCAAGCAAGCCTTCGAAACCACCTGCGTGGCGTGCCACGGTGCCAACGGCAAAGGCATGCCACTGATGGGCGCGCCGGATCTGACGGTGCCAGCGGGCTTTATTTACGGCACCAGCCTGGCGCAATTGCAGCAAACCATTCGCCATGGCCGCCAGGGCCACATGCCGGCGCAGAACGAGTTGCTGGGTAACGACAAGGTGCAATTGCTGGCTGCGTATGTGTTCAGCTTGTCCCATGGTAATCAAGAGGAAAAAACAGCCGAATAATTACCAGACATTTCCTGCCGCATCATTTTGGTGCGGCAGTTCCCGCCTAAAAGCGCGACCAAGTGTCGCACCTCTTTTTAGTCCGCCGTTGCTCTCCCGCCATTCAGGACTAAGCTCAAATTCTCAGTGATCCCGGGGTCACCGGTTTCACGTCAAGTGAATTTAATCGGTAAGTTGAAGGGTGCAGTTACAGGCCACACTGGTGGGTTTACAACGGCTATCGTTGATTGCGATCTTCGCCATCAAGTTGCCATGACTGCCCCCCTCCCGGTTTTGCCCTGCCCGGCCCTTTCATTTTTGCCTTCCACGGGGTGTTTTGTTGGCGGTCGACTTGACCCTACTGCACGCATGGAAAGGCCGCAGAATAAGCGTTGGAACGCATTGACCGAGGTCAAGCCGCGTTGCAATACCCCTACGTTTTATACATACTTGCGACCGATTTTTACTCCTAATAAAACACCAAAACCGTGGAACCTTAGAATGAGCACAGCAATCAGTCCGACTGCTTATAACTATAAGGTAGTCCGCCAGTTCGCCATCATGACGGTGGTCTGGGGGATCCTTGGCATGGGGCTCGGGGTTTTTATCGCGTCACAGCTTGTGTGGCCTGAATTAAACCTTGGTCTTGAGTGGACAACCTTTGGCCGTCTGCGTCCCCTGCATACCAATCTTGTGATTTTTGCCTTCGGTGGCTGTGCATTGTTTGGTACCTCGTACTACGTCGTGCAGCGCACCTGCCAGACACGCCTGATCTCCGACGCCCTGGCTGCCTTCACCTTCTGGGGCTGGCAGGCGGTCATTATCGGCGCGATCATCACGTTGCCGCTGGGCTACACCACAACCAAGGAATACGCAGAGCTGGAATGGCCCCTGGCTATCCTGCTGGCCATCGTCTGGGTGGTCTACGGTATTGTGTTCTTCGGCACCATTACCAAGCGCAAAACCAAGCACATCTATGTAGGTAACTGGTTCTACGGTGCATTCATTGTCGTCACGGCAATGCTGCACATCGTCAACCACGCGTCCCTGCCGGTGAGCTTCTTCAAGTCCTACTCGGCTTACGCCGGTGCGACTGACGCCATGATCCAGTGGTGGTACGGCCACAACGCTGTAGGTTTCTTCCTGACTACAGGCTTCCTGGGCATGATGTACTACTTCGTGCCGAAGCAGGCCGAGCGTCCGATCTACTCGTATCGTCTGTCGATCGTGCATTTCTGGGCCCTGATCACCCTCTACATCTGGGCCGGCCCGCACCACTTGCACTACACCGCTCTGCCGGACTGGGCCCAGTCGCTTGGCATGGCAATGTCGATCATCCTGCTGGCTCCAAGCTGGGGCGGCATGATCAACGGCATGATGACCCTGTCGGGCGCCTGGCATAAATTGCGCACCGACCCGATCCTGCGCTTCCTCGTGGTGTCCCTGGCCTTCTACGGCATGTCGACCTTCGAGGGCCCGATGATGGCAATCAAGACCGTCAACTCGCTGTCGCACTACACCGACTGGACCATCGGCCACGTACACGCCGGGGCACTGGGCTGGGTAGCGATGATTTCGATCGGTGCCATGTACCACATGATCCCGCGCATCTATGGCCAGAAGCAGATGTACAGCACCAGCCTGATCAACACGCACTTCTGGCTGGCGACTATCGGTACCGTGCTTTACATCGCTTCGATGTGGGTCAACGGCATCACCCAGGGCCTGATGTGGCGCGCAATCAACGACGATGGCACCCTGACCTACTCGTTCGTGGAAGCACTGCAAGCCAGCCATCCTGGCTTTATCGTTCGCGCCATCGGCGGGGCTATCTTCGCCAGCGGCATGCTGTTCATGGCCTACAACGTGTTCCGTACCGTACGCGCCTCGAACCCGGTAGAAGCTGAAGCAGCGAGCAAAATCGCTGTAGTTGGAGCCCACTGATGAAGCACGAAACAATCGAGAAGAATATTGGCCTGATGGCCTTCTTCATGGTCATCGCCGTGAGCATCGGTGGTCTGACCCAAATCGTTCCGCTGTTCTTCCAGGACGTGACCAATACCCCGGTTGAAGGCATGAAGCCGCGTACCGCTCTTGAGCTGGAAGGTCGCGACATCTACATCGCCAACGGCTGTGTGCAATGTCACTCGCAGATGATCCGCCCGTTCCGTGCAGAAACAGAGCGTTATGGCCACTACTCGGTAGCCGGCGAAAGCGTCTGGGATCACCCGTTCCTGTGGGGCTCCAAGCGTACCGGGCCGGACCTGGCCCGGGTTGGCGGTCGTTACTCCGATGACTGGCAGCGTGCGCACCTGTACAACCCGCGCAACGTGGTCCCCGAGTCGATCATGCCTGCCTATCCGTTCCTCGTAGAACGCAAGCTGGACGGCAAGGACACGGCGAAAAAAATGGAAGTCTTGCGCGTGCTCGGCGTTCCTTACACCGACGAAGATATCGCCGGGGCCAAGGATGCAGTGAAAGGCAAAACCGAAATGGACGCGCTGGTGGCCTATCTCCAGGGCCTGGGCACCATCATCAAAAGCAAACGGTGATCTAGATGGATATCGGGATGATTCGTGGCCTGGGCACTGTCGTCGTGATGGTGGCTTTTATCGGTTTGGCATTGTGGGTTTTCAGTCCGCGACGCAAGTCGGAGTTTGATGACGCAACCTTATTGCCGTTCAAGGATGATCCCGAAGCCATCAAGCACGTAGAGCAAGAGCAAGCTTCTAGGAGTAACAAAGAATGACTACGTTCTGGAGTCTGTACGTCACAGTCCTCAGTCTGGGTACCATCTTCGCCTTGACCTGGTTGTTGCTGGCCACCCGCAAGGGCCAACGCAGCGAGCAGACTGACGAGACAGTTGGGCACTCTTACGACGGGATTGAAGAGTACGACAACCCGATGCCGAAATGGTGGTTCATGCTGTTCATCGGCACCATCATCTTCGCCCTCGGCTACCTGGTGCTGTACCCGGGCCTGGGTAACTGGAAAGGCCTGCTGCCGGGCTACGAGTACCTGGACACCAAAGAGAAGACCGCGTTTGCCAATGGCCAGACAGGCTGGACCGGTGTTCACGAGTGGGAAAAGGAAATGGCTAAATCGGACGCCAAGTTTGGTCCGATCTTCGCCAAATTCGCCGCCATGCCCATTGAGGAAGTGGCCAAAGACCCGCAAGCACTGAAGATGGGTGGCCGCCTGTTTGCCTCCAACTGCTCGGTGTGCCACGGTTCCGACGCCAAAGGCGCCTATGGCTTCCCTAACCTGACCGACGCCGACTGGCGCTGGGGCGGTACACCGGCAGACATCAAGGCCACCATCATGGGCGGTCGCCACGCCATCATGCCGGGCTGGTCCGAAGTGATCGGCGAGCAAGGCGTCAGCGACGTGGCCGCCTATGTCCTGACCGGCCTGGACGGCCGCAAGCTGCCGGAAGGCGCGAAAGCCGACCCTGCCAAGGGCAAGGAGCTGTTCGCGACCAACTGTGCGGTTTGCCACGGTCCGGAAGGCAAGGGCAACCCGTTGATGGGCGCACCGAACCTGACCCACCCGGGTGCATTCATCTACGGTTCGAGCTTCGCTCAATTGCAACAGACCATCCGTTACGGCCGTCAGGGCCAGATGCCTGCACAGGCCGACCTGCAAGGGAACGACAAGGTTCACCTGCTGGCGGCCTACGTTTACAGTCTGTCCCATGGCGATGACGCCAAGGCAGCCGAGTAAACCAGGGTTGTAACTGCTGCAGAAAACGGCCCCGCCAACCCACGTTGGCGGGGCCGTTTTATTACCGCCGTGCTTTCGCTGGACGCCACCATTGCCCGGTGCGCAATTGCCCTGCACTTGAACCGCGACCCCAAGTCAATTGATCCATGTCACGACTTGTTACATCTCCTATACCAAGTTGGTGCTTTCCGGAACGCGACCAAAGGTCGCACCCTTGAGCTAGAGTCACAGGCGTATCATTACGCCACTGCAACACCTTCTGACCGCGGTCGGCATGTACTGACCGAGGCATTTTCCACTGCCGTGGGACGCACTAATGAGCAATCAGATTCCTGTACACAACGTCACGCCGCCTGCCAAAAAACCTGGTGACAGCGTCGATTTGTATGCCTCCCGGGAAAAGATCTACACCCGGGCCTTTACCGGTATTTTCCGCAACCTGCGCATCGCCGGTGGCGCCGTGCTGTTCCTGCTGTATTTCGGTACGGTATGGCTCAACTGGGGTGGGCACCAGGCCGTCTGGTGGAACCTTCCCGAGCGTAAATTCTTTATTTTTGGCGCCACCTTCTGGCCACAGGATTTCATCCTGCTCTCCGGGCTGCTGATCGTCGCGGCCTTTGGCCTGTTCTTTATTACCGTGTATGCAGGTCGCGTGTGGTGTGGTTACACCTGCCCGCAAAGCGTCTGGACCTGGGTTTTCATGTGGTGCGAGAAGGTCACTGAAGGTGACCGCAACCAGCGCATCAAGCTCGACAAGGCGCCAATGAGCGCCAACAAGTTCCTGCGCAAATTCAGCAAACACAGCCTGTGGCTGCTGATCGGTTTTGTCACCGGCATGACTTTTGTCGGTTACTTCTCGCCGATACGCGAACTGGTATTCGATTTCTTTACCGGCCAGGCTGATGGCTGGGCGTACTTCTGGGTCGGCTTTTTCACCCTCGCCACCTACGGCAACGCCGGCTGGCTGCGCGAGCAGGTGTGCATTTACATGTGCCCGTATGCCCGCTTCCAGAGCGTGATGTTCGACAAGGACACGCTGATCGTTTCGTACGACCCGCGGCGCGGCGAAGTCCGCGGCCCGCGCAAAAAAGACACTGATTACAAGGCCCAAGGCCTGGGTGACTGCATCGATTGCACCATGTGCGTCCAGGTATGCCCGACCGGGATCGACATTCGTGACGGCCTGCAGATTGAATGCATCGGCTGCGCCGCCTGTATCGATGCCTGCGACAGCATCATGGACAAAATGAACTATCCTCGCGGCCTGATCAGCTACACCACCGAGCACAACCTGTCGGGCCAGAAAACCCACAAGTTGCGTCCGCGCCTGCTTGGCTATGCACTGGTGTTGCTGACCATGATGGGTCTGCTGGCAGCTGCGTTCTATACCCGTACCCTGGTGGGGTTCGACGTCAGCAAAGACCGCGTGCTCTACCGCGAAAACGCTGAAGGACGGATCGAAAACGTCTACAGCCTGAAGATCATGAACAAGGATCAGCAAGACCACACCTATGTGCTGGAGGCCACAGGCCTGCCGGACCTGAAGCTGCAAGGCAAACGCGAAATCAGGGTCGCCGCGGGCGATATCGTCAGCCTGCCGGTCGAGCTCTCGATTGCTCCGGAGCAGCTGCCGTCCAGCACCAACGAAGTGTTCTTCATCCTCAAGGATGCCGATCACAACGACATCAGCGTCAAAGCCAAGAGCCGCTTCATCGGCCCACAAATCAGATAAGAGAAGAGAACCTGCCATGCCCGCAGCAAACGCCTCCAGCCCTTGGTACAAGCATCTTTGGCCGTGGATCATCATTGCCATTCTCGCCTGCTCGGTGACGTTGACCCTGTCCATGGTGACCATTGCCGTGAACAACCCGGACAACCTGGTCAACGACAACTACTACGAGGCCGGCAAAGGCATTAACCGCGCACTTGACCGCGAACTGCTGGGCCAGACCCTGCAGCTCAAGGCCAAGCTGCGGCTGGACGAAATGACCGGCGAAGTGGTGCTGCTGCTTGATGGCAACAGCAAGCCGAAGGTACTGGAACTGAATCTGATCTCGCCGACCCAACCCGAGAAAGACCGCAAGATCAGCCTCAGCCAGAGTGAATCAGAGCCGGGCCGTTACATCGGCCAGTTGGATGACAAAATCGAAGGCCGGCGCTTTGTTGAGCTGCTGGGCGTTGAAGACGGCAAAACCTGGCGCCTGTTTGAAGAAGAGCTGGTGGGCCATGACAAAGACCTGCTGCTGGGCGACGAGCCGCTTCAGGGCGCTGAAGTGCACAAGACCAATTAACCCCATTGCGCGCCAGCCCGTTCCCGCACCTGCAGGAGCGGGCCGGAGCGCAATGTCGCAGTTCCGGCGACACCCTCTCGCGAAAGACCGCCATGACCTCTCCCGTTCCCTGCTATCACTGTGCCCTGCCCGTCCCGCCCGGCAGCCGCTTTACTGCCGTTGTTCTGGGCCAGACCCGCGAGTTCTGCTGCCCTGGTTGCCAGGCGGTGGCCGAGGCGATCGTGGCCGGCGGCCTGGAAAGCTATTACCAGCATCGCAGCGAAGCCTCTGCCAACCCCCAGGCATTACCCGTGCAACTGGTGGAAGAGCTGGCTCTGTATGACCGCGCCGATGTGCAAAAACCCTTTGTCCGGCATGAAGGCGAACAGGCCGAAACCACCCTGCTGATCGAAGGCATCAGTTGCGCCGCCTGTGGCTGGCTGATTGAAAAACATCTGCGGCGCCTGCCTGCCGTGAGCGAAGCCCGCCTCAATCTGTCCAACCACCGTTTGCATGTGCGCTGGGCTGACAGCCAGTTGCCGCTGAGTGAAATCCTCAGCGAACTGCGGCACATCGGTTATGCCGCGCACCCGTATCAGGCAGACAGGGCAACGGAACAACTGGCCACTGAAAATCGCCTGGCTTTGCGCCAGCTGGGTGTCGCCGGACTGCTGTGGTTCCAGGCGATGATGGCGACCATGGCCACCTGGCCGGAATTCAACATTGATCTCAGCCCCGAGATGCACACCATCCTGCGCTGGGTTGCACTGTTTCTGACAACACCCATCGTGTTTTACAGCTGCACGCCTTTTTTCAAAGGCGCCATGCGTGATCTGCGCACCCGCCATCTGACCATGGATGTGTCGGTTTCGCTGGCCATCGGCGGCGCCTATATCGCCGGCATCTGGACAGCCATTACCGGAGTCGGCGAGCTGTATTTCGATGCGGTGGGCATGTTCGCCCTGTTTTTGCTGGCCGGGCGCTACCTGGAACGCCGCGCCCGGGAACGCACTGCCGCCGCCACCGCACAACTGGTCAACCTGCTGCCGGCGTCCTGCTTGCGATTGAGTGATGACGGCCAGAGCGAGCGCATTCTGCTGAGCGAACTCAAAGTCGGTGACAAGGTGCTGGTGCACCCCGGCGCGATTCTTCCGGCCGACGGCAAGATCCTGCAAGGCCAGTCCAGCATCGACGAGTCTCTGCTGACCGGCGAATACCTGCCACAGGCACGCCGGGCCGGTGATGCGGTCACTGCCGGCACCCTGAATGTCGAAGGCGCGCTGACCGTCGAGGTTCTGGCCCTGGGCCAGGACACGCGCCTGTCCGCCATCGTGCGTCTACTGGACCGGGCCCAGAGCGAAAAACCGCGCCTGGCCGAGATCGCTGACAAAGCGGCGCAGTGGTTCCTGCTGTTTTCCTTGCTCGCTGCCGTGGCGATTGGCCTGCTGTGGTGGCAACTCGATCCGTCACGGGCGTTCTGGATCGTGCTGGCGATGCTGGTAGCCACCTGCCCTTGCGCCCTGTCACTGGCGACCCCCACCGCGCTCACCGCGGCCACCGGCACTCTGCACAAGCTGGGCCTGTTGCTGACCCGCGGCCATGTGCTCGAAGGGCTGAACCAGATCGACACGGTGATCTTCGACAAGACCGGGACCCTGACCGAAGGCAGGCTGACCTTGCGCGCGATTCGCCCCCTGGGCGAACTGGACAGCGATCAGTGTCTGGCCCTGGCGGCGGCCCTCGAGAACCGCTCGGAACACCCGATCGCCCGCGCGTTCGGCCGCGCTGCACAAGCCGCCGAACAGGTACACAGCACACCAGGCCGGGGCCTTGAAGGCCTGGTGGGTGACCGCCAGTTACGCATCGGCCAGCCGGACTTTGTCTGCGAACTGAGCCTCTGCCCGGTGCCGCCGATGCCGGATGAGCCCGGGCAATGGCTGTTGCTGGGTGATACCTCAGGCGCGCTGGCCTGGCTGGTGCTCGACGACCATCTGCGCGACGACGCTCCCGCGCTACTGGCGGCCTGCAAGGCGCGGGGCTGGCGCACGCTGCTGCTCTCGGGGGACAGCTCGCCGATGGTGGCCAGTGTGGCCGCCGAGCTGGGTATCGATGAGGCCCGGGGCGGCTTGCGCCCGGATGACAAACTGCAGGTCTTGCAGCAGCTGCACGCCCAGGGCCGCAAGGTGTTGATGCTCGGTGACGGGGTCAACGATGTGCCGGTGCTGGCCGCTGCCGATATCAGCGTGGCCATGGGCTCGGCCACTGACCTGGCCAAAACCAGTGCCGATGCAGTATTGCTCTCCAATCGCCTGGATGCCCTGGTGCAAGCCTTCAGCCTGGCCCGCCGCACACGGCGGGTAATCATCGAAAACCTGCTCTGGGCCGGCCTGTACAATGGCCTTATGCTGCCTTTTGCGGCACTGGGCTGGATCACGCCGATCTGGGCTGCCATCGGCATGTCGATCAGCTCGTTGACCGTGGTACTCAATGCCTTGCGCCTGACCCGCATGCCCCGACAGCACCATGCCCGGCCTGCGTCACAACCCCGTCCGCTGCCGATCTGAACCGGTCGCCTGGAGTATTTATGCCAGCGCTTTACATCATGATTCCCGCGGCCTTGCTGATTGTCGCAATCGCCATCTACATCTTCTTCTGGGCAGTGGACAGCGGCCAGTACGATGACCTCGACAGCCCGGCCCACAGCATCCTGTTTGACGACCAGGACCCGAAACATACAGCGGCCGTCGAAGAAGCCAGGCTGCATCACCCGGAGTCGGAGCAGGACACCGACAGCAAGGCCCCACCCCATGTTTGAGCTGGCGCCACTACTGGTTTCGGCCGTGATTCTGGGCCTGCTCGGGGGCGGCCATTGCCTGGGCATGTGCGGCGGCCTGATGGGGGCATTGACCCTGGCCATCCCCAAAGAGCAACGCAGCCGCCGCTTCAGGCTGCTACTGGCCTATAACCTGGGGCGGATCCTCAGTTACGCCGCAGCAGGTTTGCTGCTGGGGCTCGCCGGATGGGCGGTGGCCAACAGTCCGGCGGCGATGTACATGCGCATCCTCGCCGGGTTGCTGCTGATCTGCATGGGCTTGTACCTGGCCGGCTGGTGGAGCGGCCTGACCCGCATCGAAAGCCTGGGACGCGGCCTGTGGCGGCATATCCAGCCCGTTGCCAACCGCTTGCTGCCCGTATCGAGCCTGCCCCGGGCATTGCTGCTGGGCGCGCTGTGGGGCTGGCTGCCATGTGGCCTGGTCTACAGCACGCTGATCTGGTCGGCCAGCCAGGGCAGCGCGATCGACAGTGCACTGCTGATGCTGGCATTCGGGCTTGGTACCTGGCCCGTGCTGCTGGCGACCGGCCTGGCTGCCGAGCGTGTCACGGCACTGCTGCGCAAGCGCAGCGTACGCATGGCCGGGGGCTTGCTGGTGATCCTGTTCGGCATCTGGACCCTGCCCGGCCCCCATCAGCACTGGTTGATGGGGCACTAGCCATTCACTTGTGCGAGCGCTTGCCGGCGATACAGGCAACGCAGCCCAACTGGATGACCTCACCGATACCATCGCCAGCAAGCTGGCTCCCAAAATAGCTTTGCAACCCCCAAGGACACTCTGTGGATGCTGGATGACCTGATTGTGCAACCCCAAGGAACACACTGTGGGAGCTGGCTTGCCAGCGATACAGGCAACGCAGCCCAACTGCTTGACCTCACCGATACCATCGCCAGCAAGCTGGCTCCCACAATAGCTGTGCACCCCCCAAGGACACTCTGTGGGTGCTGGATGACCTGACCTCCCACAATAGCTGTGCAACCCCCAAGGATACTCTGTGGGTGCTGGATGACCTGACCTCCCACAATAGCTGTGCAACCTCAAGGAACACACTGTGGGAGCTGGCTTGCCAGCGATGCAGGCAACCCAGTTCAACTGGGTGACCTCACCGATACCATCGCCAGCAAGCTGGCTCCCACAATAGCTGTGCAACCCCCAAGGACACTCTGTGGGTGCTGGATGACCTGACCTCCCACAGCAGCTGTGCTACCCCAAGGAACACACTGTGGGAGCTGGCTTGCCAGCGATGCAGGCAACGCAGCCCAACTGCATGACCTCACCGACACCATCGCCAGCAAGCTGGCTCCCACAATAGCTATGCAACCGGGAGGGACACTCTGTAGGAGCTGGCTTGCCAGCGATACAAGCAACCCAGTTCAACTGGATGACCTCACCGATACCATCGCCAGCAAGCTGGCTCCCACAATAGCTGTGCACCCCCCAAGGACACTCTGTGGGAGCTGGATGACCTGACCTCCCACAGCAGCTGTGCAACCCCCAAGGACACTCTGTGGGTGCTGGATGACCTGACCTCCCACAGCAGCTGTGCAACCCCAAGGAACACACTGTGGGAGCTGGCTTGCCGGCGATGCAGTACACGCCGCCATTGATACAAATCAAGGCCATCCAAATCCCGAGCCCCTAGACTCCAGCGCATTGCCAACCATCCCAGGGGAATGCCCGCATGCTCGACGCCATTCGTTGGGACTCAGATTTGATTCGCCGCTATGACCTGGCCGGCCCGCGCTATACCTCATATCCGACAGCCATGCAGTTCACTGATCAGGTCAGTACTTTCGATCTGCTGCACGCCCTGCGCGAAAGCCGCAAGGCGTCGCGGCCGTTGTCGCTGTATGTGCATGTGCCGTTCTGCGCCAATATTTGCTACTACTGCGCCTGCAATAAAGTGATTACTAAAGACCGTGGCCGGGCGCAGCCTTATTTGCAGCGACTGGAGCAGGAAATCCGCCAGGTCGCCTGCCACCTCGACCCCAGACAAACCGTCGAACAACTGCACTTTGGCGGAGGAACGCCGACCTTTCTCAGCCACGCCGAATTGCGCCAATTGATGGCCAGCCTGCGCGAAAACTTCACCTTGCTGGACGACGACTCCGGCGATTACGGCATCGAAATCGACCCCCGGGAAGCCGACTGGTCGACCATGGGCCTGCTGCGCGAGCTGGGGTTCAATCGCGTCAGCATTGGCCTGCAAGATCTCGACCCCCAGGTACAGCGAGCGGTCAATCGCCTGCAAAGCCTGGAAGAAACCCGTGCCGTGATCGATGCTGCGCGCACCCTGCAGTTTCGCTCGATCAATATCGACCTGATCTACGGCCTGCCCAAGCAAACCCCCGAAGCCTTCGCACAAACCATCAACGAAGTGATCAGCCTGCAGCCGGATCGTTTGTCGGTGTTCAATTACGCGCACTTGCCAGAGCGCTTCATGCCGCAACGGCGGATCAATACCAGCGATCTGCCCTCGCCTGCCGCCAAACTGGAAATGCTTGAGCGCACCATCGCCCAGCTGACAGCTGCCGGCTATCGCTATATCGGCATGGATCACTTCGCTCTGCCGGACGACGAACTGGCCATCGCCCAGGAAGAAGCCACCCTGCAACGCAACTTCCAGGGTTACACCACCCACGGTCATTGCGACCTGATCGGCCTCGGCGTATCAGCCATCAGTCAGATCGGCGAGCTGTACTGCCAGAATGACAGCGACATCACCCAGTATCAGCGCACCCTGGCCAGCGGCCAGCTCGCCACTGCCCGTGGCCTGCTGTGCAATCAGGATGACCGGATCCGGCGCGAGGTGATTCAACAAATCATCTGCAATTTGAACTTGCCGTTCGCCCACATAGAGCAAGTATTCAATATTGATTTTCGAGGCTACTTTGCCCAGCAGTGGCCTGCCCTGCAGAGAATGGCCGCCGATGGCCTGATCACCCTGGACCATGAGCAATTGACCGTACTGCCCGCCGGGCGGCTGTTGGTGCGCTCGGTGTGCATGGTGTTTGATGGCTACCTGGAACAGGCCAGTCGGCAGCGATTTTCCCGGGTGATATAGGGAGCGCTCGCAACCGGTGATAACGCCCGCTAGCTGGCCATCAGCGAAGAAGCCTTGAGCGCGTCCTCACCGCTCAAGTCTTTCATGGCTTTGACCAGGCTGGCATTGGCATTGAGCAATGCAGCACTCAAACCGGCAATTGCCGCCTGCAAGCCGGCGGCCTGAGCCCTGGCCTGCTCAGGATTCAAATTGCTGTTGGCCATGACTTGCTGCAGTTGAGCCTGCTTTTCAGCTATCTGCTTCTTAATCTCGCGAATCATCTTCAGAATTTTCTGAACCTGATCCGGCAAGCCGCTGCCTTCAATGTCGTCGTTCTGATCTTTCTGCGCTTTTGCCAACTTCATGGCCGCACCTGAAATCACCACTTTGACGCCCTCAGCGGGAGCTGCCACCTGGCCAAGGCCCGTGTCCTCGTCGGCCACTGCGACATTCTGTCTGTTTATCGCAGGCGTGTTTATGGTCAACATGCCACTCTGACTAAGGCCAACTCCACCCATCGATGACATCTGACCTGCTCCCTGTGCTTAAGCCGTTACCGGGCTATCGGCACGGCGGCAGGTTACTTGAGTGAAGTGCACTGAATTGGCGCACTGGCCTCAGCCCCCTCCCTGGGGTAACCTTGCATCTTATGTGTGTTTTCCTATAAGGATTTAAGAAATGTCCGAGCCAGTAAAAGTGCGCGCTCATAGCCAGGCTCACTGCAAGGATTGCAGTCTCGCGCCTTTATGTTTGCCACTTTCGTTAAACCTGGAAGACATGGATGCGTTAGAGGAAATCGTCAAACGCGGCCGCCCATTGAAAAAAGGCGAATTTCTGTTTCGTCAGGGCGACCCGTTCGTCTCGGTCTACGCAGTACGCTCCGGCGCCCTCAAGACATTCAGCTTGAGTGACAGCGGCGAAGAGCAACTCACCGGTTTCCACTTGCCCAGCGAGCTGGTCGGTTTGTCAGGCATGGACACCGAATCCTATCCGGTATCTGCCCAGGCACTGGAAACCACGCCGGTTTGCGAAATTCCCTTCGAGCGTCTGGACGAGCTTTCGGTACAGCTGCCGCAACTGCGTCGCCAGCTGATGCGCATCATGAGCCGGGAAATTCGTGACGATCAGCAGATGATGTTACTGCTGTCGAAAAAGACCGCTGACGAACGTATCGCGACCTTTCTGGTCAACCTGTCTGCCCGTTTCCGCGCCCGTGGCTTTTCGGCCAACCAGTTCCGTCTGAGCATGTCGCGCAATGAAATCGGCAATTACCTGGGCCTGGCAGTTGAAACGGTTTCCCGGGTATTTACCCGCCTGCAAGAAAACCAGCTGATCACCGCTGATGGCAAGGAAGTTCACATTCTTGACCCCATCAAGCTGTGCGCCCTGGCCGGTGGCTCGCTGGAAGTCTGAATCCGTCATTCATCGGGCTATACTGGCGAGCTAACGCACGCCAGGACAGCCCGATATGATCCGCGACGACTTTTGCCTCAAATCCTTGATTCGCCCAGTAATTGACTTCCCCAAAGCAGGGGTGATTTTTCGCGATATCACGCCGCTGTATCAATCCCCCCGCGCCATGCGCGTGATTGCCGATACCTTTATCGAACGCTACGTCGAGGCTGATTTCAGCCACATCGGCGCCATGGATGCCCGCGGCTTTTTGATTGGCTCGGTACTGGCGCATCAACTCAACAAGCCGCTGATCCTGTTTCGCAAGCAGGGCAAATTGCCCGCTGACGTTTTAGCCGAAGGCTATCAGACCGAATATGGCGAAGCGTTTCTCGAGGTTCACGCCGACAGCCTGTGTGAAGGCGACTCGCTGTTGATCGTCGATGACCTGATCGCTACGGGCGGGACCCTGATTGCCGCTGCCAATCTGGTGCGGCGCATGGGGGCACAGGTGTTTGAAGCCGCTGCGATTATTGATCTGCCACAACTGGGCGGGTCGAAACGCCTGCAGGAAATGGGCGTCCCGACGTTTTGCCTGACTGAATTTTCCCTGACAGAGTAAGGCCGTGTCGTCTGCTCGCCGGCAAGCTGATGCTTACAGAACGATCGGTCTGCGCCCGGAGAACGAGTGGGCCAGGGTTCCGCCGTCAACCAGTTCCAGCTCCCCACCCAGCGGTACACCGTGGGCGATGCGCGAAGCAATAAGGCCTTTGTTGCCGAGCAATTGCGCTATGTAATGTGCAGTAGCCTCGCCTTCGACCGTCGGGTTGGTGGCGAGGATCACCTCGGTGAAGGTGCCCTGTTCCGCGATGCGCGTCATCAGTTGCGGGATACCTATCGCCTCCGGCCCCAGGCCGTCCAGCGGCGACAAATGCCCTTTGAGCACAAAGTAACGACCGCGATAGCCGGTCTGTTCGACGGCATAGACATCCATCGGCCCCTCAACCACACAAAGCAGGGTGTCGTCTCGGCGCACATCGGCGCACTGCGGACACAAGTCATCCTCGGTCAGGGTCCGGCACAGACGGCAATGACCCACGCCCTCCATAGCCTGACTCAAGGCCAGCGCCAGACGCGAACCACCGCTGCGATCACGCTCAAGCAATTGCAGAGCCATGCGCTGTGCAGTCTTTTGACCTACGCCCGGCAAGGTGCGCAAGGCATCGATCAGTTGGCGAATCAGGGGACTAAAGCTCATAGGGAAAGGTCCGACAAAACAACGAGAGGCGGTTTATACCCGCGGTCCGGGCCAGCGTCAAATGCCAGCAATCCCGTGCACCCGGGCAGCCTGCACCATTAATCAAAAACAGCCAGGCAAAAAAATGCCAGGCCCGGGGGCCTGGCATTTTGTGCAGCGCCTTAGAACGGCAGCTTCATGCCTGGCGGCAGTTGCATGCCGGAGGTCACGCCGGACATTTTGTCCTGGCTATTGGCTTCGACCTTGCGCACGGCATCGTTGACTGCAGCCGCGAACAGGTCTTCCAGCACTTCACGGTCATCATCGCTGACACCTTCAAGCAGAGCCGGATCGATGCTCACACGCTTGATGTCATGACGACCGGTCATGACCACAGTCACCATGTCGCCACCGGCTTTACCAGTGACTTCAGCATTGGCCAGTTCTTCCTGCATTTTGGCCATTTTTTCCTGCATCTGCTGCGCCTGCTTCATCAGGCCGGCCATGCCACCTTTCATCATGGGAATCACCTCAAACGTTATTTGGACAATGCACCCGCGGCCAAGAAACCTCGGGCTGTAAGTTTTTCCTGGCGTTATGAAGCCTGAGCCTCAACAACGTCCACAGGTTGAATCGTATCGTCACGGACTGCCGCACCGAATTGTTCAATCATTTGCTGCACCAGCGGATCGGCATAGATGGATTCTTCTGCCAGGCGCTGGCGCTCTGCACGAAAGCGCGAGGCGGCCTGGGCCGGGGTTTCCTGCTCCGGCTTGATCAGCTCGATAGTCACTTTGAGTGTGCGCTGATGATACTGGTTCAACGCATCATTGAGCCGGCGCTGCTGAGTCGCGTTAAACAACGCGCTGTGAGCCGGGTCCAGATGCAGCAACCAGTCATCACCATCAACCGAGATCAATGTGCAGTTGGCGCCAATGCTCGCCGTCATGCCCGATACCGGTAATTTGGGGAACATATTCAGCCATTCAAGGGCCAGCCCGGTCGCAGGCTCGGCAGCAGGCAATGGCTCGGGCTCAGGTGCAGGCTCGCCCCCATGCTCGCTGGCCAGTTCGTCAAGGTAGCTATAGGCCGCCGAGTCCATGTCCGGCTCAATGTAATCTTCGTCCAGCGGCGGCTCGTCATCGCGATCCAGGCCCGACAGTGCCGAGTCCACTTGCTCCGGCGTTGGCTCAGGTACAGGCGCGTCTTCCCACTGCGGCGCGTCCGGCACCACGCTGTCAGGCGTAGGCAACGGCATCGGTGGCAACTCGGGTTGTTCGCCGAGCGTATCGAGCATCGCTTGGGGCGCCAGCGGCTCTTCGATCACGGCAACAGCAGGCTCGTTCCACGGCAAGTCCACTACCGGCACTGCTGGCGCCCTGGGGGCCGCCACAGGTGCAGGTGCCGGCTCGACCACAGGTTCAGGCCTGGGCACTTCAACCACCGCCACAGCGGCAGGTGCAGGTGCAGCAACTACTGGCGCAACAGCGGTCGGGCCAGCCACGGTTTGGGCGGAATCAACTGTGGCCTGGCTGATCCCCACTGGCTTTAGCGGCTGACTCGGCGAGTCTGTCGCGTCTGCCGGACGGAAGGCCAGCATCCGTAGCAGGACCATTTCAAAACCGCCACGGGGGTCTGGTGCCAGCGGCAAATCACGCCGGCCGATCAGGCCCATCTGGTAATAAAACTGTACGTCTTCGGCAGGCAATACCTTGGCCAGGGCCAGTACGCGATCACGGTCGCCGTGGCCGTTGTCGACCCCTTCGGGCAACGCCTGGGCAATGGCAACGCGATGGAAGACGTTGAGGATTTCGGACAGCACGCCGTTCCAGTCCGGGCCCTGCTCGGCCAGATGGCGCACAGCCTCCAGCAGTCCCCGGGCATCGCCTTCGATCAAGGCGTGCAGCAGGTCAAACACCTGGCCGTGGTCGAGAGTACCCAGCATGGTGCGCACATCAGCCGCCAGCACCTTGCCTTCACCGAAGGCAATGGCCTGGTCGGTCAGGCTCATCGCATCACGCATCGAGCCGTCCGCAGCCCGACCCAGCAACCACAGCGCGTCATCTTCAAAGGGTACGTTTTCGACACTCAGCACATGGCTCAAGTGCTCGACTACCCGCTCGGGGGTCATGTTTTTCAGGGAGAACTGCAGGCAACGGGAAAGGATTGTCGCCGGCAGTTTCTGCGGATCGGTGGTCGCCAGGATGAATTTGACGTAGGGCGGCGGCTCTTCAAGGGTTTTGAGCAACGCATTGAAGGAGTGGCTGGAGAGCATGTGCACTTCGTCGATCAGGTAGACCTTGAAGCGCCCGCGGCTTGGCGCGTACTGCACGTTATCGAGCAGCTCACGGGTGTCCTCGACCTTGGTCCGGCTCGCGGCATCGATTTCGATCAGATCGACAAAGCGCCCTTCGTCGATTTCGCGGCACACCGAACACGTTCCGCACGGGGTCGAGGTGATACCTGTCTCACAGTTCAGGCATTTGGCGATGATCCGCGCAATGGTGGTCTTGCCGACACCACGGGTACCGGTAAACAGGTAGGCGTGATGCAGGCGCTGACTGTCCAGGGCATTGATCAGAGCCTTGAGCACATGGGTCTGGCCGACCATTTCGCGGAACGAGCGCGGACGCCATTTACGTGCAAGAACCTGATAACTCATTGATAACCGTCGCGTCAGAAAAGCGGAAGGGGCTAATGCTAGCGGAGCAGGGGCAAAATTGCATCCGATGCGCACTTTAAACTGCTCATGCCGTACAGCCGCATATTTTATGCCGCGCACAAAAAGACATCGACCGCGGAATAAACGCCGGGACGGGCTTGAACAAAAGAGAATGGAGAGATGCTGTGTATCGACTAAAAACCCTGCACAACTGAGGATTTTTAAAATGGAGGCAACCCCACCAGCCACACCCCGGCACACAATGTTCCCGCTGTGGCTGCTTCCTTCCGGATCTGACCAGGTTAACGGGTAATCGTTGCGGAGGGACCGATAGGGTCACCATAACAACATCCGCTTAGCAGCGAACGGCGCCATTGTACCTGTCTGAGGAAAACTTACAACCGCTGCGGCAAGAATAAAAAAATGAGCGGGCTCAAGCACTTGGATTGGGCCATACAGGGCGGGGACCGGGCAGCAGACTCTGCAGGAGCGAGCTTTTCAACAAGGCCGCGAAGAGCTCGCGAGCAAGCTCGCTCCTGCAGGGGGCTACCACTCTAGATCTGGATGCCCTGCTCACCCAGGAACGCCACAAAGGCTTCCTCGTCCAGCACCTTGAGCCCCAGCTCATTGGCCTTGACCAGTTTCGAGCCCGCGCCGGGGCCCGCCACCACGCAATGGGTCTTGCCGGAGACCGAACCCGAAACCTTGGCTCCCAGGCTTTCGAGCTTGTCTTTGGCGACGTCGCGACTCATCAACTCCAGCGAGCCGGTCAGCACCCAGGTCTGCCCGGCCAGCGGCAAACCTTCCACGGTCTTTTTCTCGCTCTGCCAGTGCATGCCGAAGTCGCGCAACTGCGCCTCGACAGCCAGAGCCGCCCGGGCATTTTCTGGGTTGTCGAAAAATTCGCGCACCGCTTTGGCCTGTTTCTCAGGCAGCGCCTGACGCATATCGAGCCAGTCAGCGTTGATTACCCCCTCAAGGGTTACAAACTTTTCGGCCAGCTTTTGCGCACCACCCGGCCCAACCGAGGGGATATGCAGCTTGTCGATCAACCCGCCCAAGGTGGCACTGGCCGCGAACTCGGCCCCCAGATCCCCCTGGTCCTGCAATTCCAGGCCACGCTCAAGCAATTGCGCTATCACCTGCTGGTTATGGGCATCACCGAAGAAGCTGTGAATCTCGTGGGCCACTTCCAGCCCGACATCCGGCAAGTAGGTGAGTACTTGCGGCAAAGCACGCTGTACACGCTCCAGAGAGGCCAATGAGCGCGCCAGTACTTTGGCCGTCTCCTCTCCTACATCGGGAATTCCCAGAGCGTATATAAAACGCGCCAATGCCGGACGCTTGCTGTCCGCTATTGCCTGCAGCAAATTCTTGCTCGACAGCTCGGCAAACCCTTCAAGATCGACAATTTTTTCGAAGGTCAGGGTGTACAGATCGGCCGGCGAACTCACCAACCCCTCATCCACCAACTGCTCGACGCTTTTTTCGCCCAGGCCTTCAATATCCATGGCCCGACGCGAAACAAAGTGAATGATCGCCTGTTTGAGCTGGGCCCCGCAGGCCAGTCGCCCGACACAGCGATACACCGCCCCTTCACTGATGGTTTCGCGACCCTTGCTGCGCTTGATCAGTTGCGTGCGCTCTACGTGGGAACCGCACACCGGACAGCTCTCCGGGATCTGCACCGGGCGAGCGTTTTCAGGACGCCGCTCCAGCACCACTTGCACCACCTGCGGAATCACATCACCGGCACGGCGAATAATCACCGTGTCACCAATCATCAGCCCCAGACGCGCCACTTCATCCATGTTGTGCAGCGTGGCATTGGAGACCGTGACCCCCGCCACCTTGACCGGCTTTAAACGCGCCACCGGCGTGACCGCACCGGTACGACCGACCTGAAACTCCACATCCAGCAGCTCGGTCAGCTCTTCCATCGCCGGAAACTTGTGAGCAATAGCCCAGCGCGGCTCGCGGGCACGAAAGCCCAGCTCACGCTGCGATGCCAGGCTATTGACCTTGAACACCACACCATCGATTTCATAAGGCAGGGACGCGCGGCGCTCGCCAATATCACGGTAGTAGTCCAGGCATTCGCCAATGCCCCGGGCCAGTTTCAATTCATGACTGATCGGCATGCCCCATTGCTGCAACTGCTTGAGATTGCCGATATGGGTGTCTGAAAACTCCTCAGACACCTGGCCAAGACCGTAGCAGCAAAACTCCAAAGGACGACTGGCGGTAATTTTCGAGTCCAGCTGCCGCAAACTGCCTGCTGCGGCGTTACGCGGGTTGGCAAAGGTTTTGCCGCCTGCGGCAAGCTGGGTCTCGTTAAGACGGTCAAAGCCGGCCTTGGACATGAAGACCTCGCCCCGCACCTCCAGGACTGCGGGCCAGCCGCTGCCATGCAGCTTGAGCGGGATATTGCGCACCGTGCGCACGTTGACACTGATGTCTTCGCCCGTGGTGCCGTCTCCGCGAGTAGCACCGCGCACCAGATTGCCGTCCCGATACAGCAAGCTGACCGCCAGACCATCGAGCTTGGGCTCACAGCTGTATTCAACTTCGGCGCCGCCGCCAAACAGATCGCCCGCCGGCAAATCCAGACCTTCGCTGACGCGCCGGTCGAATTCACGCATGTCTGTTTCATCAAAGGCGTTGCCAAGACTCAGCATCGGCACTTCGTGGCGCACTTGAGTAAAAGCCGACAACGCCGCGCTGCCGACTCGCTGGGTCGGCGAGTCCGGGGTGATCAGCTCCGGATGCTCGGTCTCCAGCGCTTTGAGCTCGCGAAACAGACGATCGTACTCGGCGTCCGGAATGCTGGGCTCGTCGAGTACGTGATAGCGATAGTTGTGCTGATCCAGTTCAGCGCGCAGCTCTAGAATTCGGGTATTGGCGGCGGTCATGGGGTGTTCTCTCACAAAGCAAAAGAGCAGCCGAGGCTGCTCTTGCGTTAATCATTTTGCGTTTCTGCGGGAGCAAGCATGCCTGCCCCCACCTGTTTAGCGTTTCTGGGTCAGGGCGCGACGCTCGAACTCGACGATGCGCTGACGGTAATGCTCGATGGTCTGAGCCGTCAACACACTGCGCTGGTCATCTTTAAGCTCACCGTTTAGCTCCTGGGACAACTTGCGTGCAGCGGCAACCATCACATCGAATGCCTGCTTGGGATGACGCGGGCCCGGCAAGCCGAGAAAGAAGCTCACGGCAGGGGTGCTGAACAGGTCAATATCATCCAGATCAAACACGCCCGGTTTTACGGCGTTGGCCATGGAGAACAACACTTCGCCATTACCGGCCATGCTTTCGTGGCGGTGGAAAATATCCATCTCACCAAAGCGCAAACCGCTTTCAAGGATGTTCTGCAGCAATGCAGGCCCTTTGAAGCCGGCAGGATCGCGACTGATCACACTGATGACCAGCACTTCTTCAGCGGCCTGTTGTGCTGCTGGCTCTTTCGCTTCAACCGCCGCCACACTTGGCGCTGAACGCCCACGTGGTTTGGCTTCCTGGGCGAAGTCATCATCGCGGGCGCTGATGCTCGGACCGTCTTCCAGATCCAGATTGAGGTTCAGGTCACCCTGGCTCGGCTCCCCGCCACGCTTGCTGCGCTTGGAACCCTTGTCCCGTGGCGACATGCTGACCGATGGCAGGTCGTGCTCGTCAAGCTGGGGCTCTTTATGGGCCGGCGTGTCCAGGACTCGCGAAGGACCCAGCAGCTCGGCGCTGGTCTCCTCGTCAGGGACGTTGGAAAAGCTGCGGTCAAGGCGAAACTTGAGTTTGCCCTTGCCGCCGCGCATACGGCGCCAGCCATCAAAAAGAATACCGGCGATGACCACTATGCCGATGACTATCAGCCACTCGCGCAGACCGATTTCCATGTAATCCCGTGCCCCTAAAAAATGATTCTATGAAGAAGAGCCTAAAGCCCTTTAAAACGTGGCGCCAACTCTATGTTCTGAATGGCGTTTTACCCACGTACAAAAAATTAGACGCTAAATTAACACGACCAAAGATAACTTTACACCGTCTGTCGCATTGGGCTAATGCCCATATAGCCCACGACCCATCAGTCATGCCAGACAAATATTCAGGAATTCTCTTTCGAGAAGAAAAATCCCCCTACATGCTTATAGCTCAAGCATCGACCATTGCCATTGCCTCCTCGACATCAACCGCCACCAGACGAGAGCAGCCGGGCTCATGCATTGTCACTCCCATCAACTGATCGGCCATTTCCATGGCGATTTTGTTGTGGGTGATGTAAATGAATTGCACGGTCTGTGACATCTCTTTTACCAGGCGGGCATAGCGGCCCACGTTAGCGTCATCAAGCGGTGCGTCAACTTCATCAAGCATGCAAAACGGCGCAGGATTGAGTTTGAAAATGGCAAAAACCAGTGCCAGGGCAGTCAATGCTTTCTCGCCACCGGACAGCAAATGAATGGTGCTGTTCTTCTTGCCCGGTGGACGCGCCATGATAGTTACCCCTGTATCGAGTAAATCTTCGCCCGTCAGTTCCAAATAAGCGCTGCCACCACCGAAAACTTTTGGGAAAAGTGCCTGTAATCCACCATTTATCTGATCAAAGGTGTCTTTGAAGCGACTGCGCGTCTCTTTGTCGATCTTGCGAATAACGTTTTCCAGGGTATCCAGCGCCTCGACCAGGTCGGCATCCTGGGCATCCAGATAACGTTTGCGCTCGGACTGCTGCTGGTACTCATCGATGGCCGCGAGGTTGATGGCCCCCAGACGTTGAATCCGCGCTGCAATACGTTCCAGCTCTTCTTCAGCCTGCTGCTCATTGACCTCGGCATTCAGGGTTGCAAGCACCCCGTGCAGGTCATAGCCATCGGCCAGCAACTGATCCTGCAACGTGGTTCGACGCACTGTCAGCGCCTGCCACTCCATGCGCTGCTGTTCAAGCTGCCCGCGAATCAGCTGCGATTGCTGCTCGGCCTGATTGCGGCGCTTTTCAGCGTCGCGCAATTCACGGTCAGCATCCTCAAGGGCGGTCTGGGCAATTTTGAGCTCCTGATCCACGGTCAGGCGCTTGTCGAGCAACTCTTCAAGCTTGAGGCGCAATTCTTCGAGGGGGGCCTCGCCCTCCTCAAGATTAAGACTGAGCTGCTCACGCTTTTCCGCCAGACGCTCGGACTGCAGCTCCAGCCGCTCAAGGGCCTGACGCGTTGAGTCGTGCTGCGCCTTGAGCGAGCCCAGACGCACCGCCAGCTGGTGAGCGTGATCCTTGTGCTGACGCGCTTCCTGGCGCACCCGGTCCAGGCGCTCGCGCAGACTGTCGCGCTGGGCCAACAGCAGCTCACGCCGCTCAGTGTCGGTGGCCATGGCATCCAGCGCATCCTGGAGCTGCAGGCGGGACTCGCCAACCTGCTCATGCTCCAGGGCTCGCTGCTCTCCCAGCTCGACCAGCTCTTCATCCAGGCGACGCCGGCGCAAGGTCAATTGCTCGACCTTGGCTTTACTGGCAGATAGCAGGGCCTTGATCTCACCTTGCTGACGGGCTTCGTCCTGCAGACGACGACGCACCTGCTCGCGGGAGTCTTCCTGGGTCAACTGTTGCTCGCGCAAACGCTGTAGCTGTTCTTCAAGGCTGGCCAGTGCGGCTTCACGCTCTTCGCGCTCAGCACCCAAATGCTGAATTTCCTGCCCCCGGGCCAACACGCCGCTTTGCGCTTCGCTGGCACGCCGAACCCGCAAAAAGTTGCGCCCTACCCAATACCCGTCCCGGCTGATCAGGCTCTGGCCATCGGCCAATTGCACGCGCATGGCCAGCGCCTGCTCCAGGGTTTCCACCGCCCTGACCTGACCCAGCCATGGCGAGAGATCGAAGTCGGCCTCGACCTTGTCCAGCAAACTGCCGGCCAAACTACCGCCCTGGGTACCGGCACTGAACAGGCGCAGGTCGCCCTGGGCAAAACCGGCCAGGTCCAGTTGCGCAAAGTCATCCACCAGCACGGCCTGCAAGTCGGCGCCAAGAACCGTCTCGACCGCCAGCTCCCAGCCGGCTTCAACGCGCAGGCCTTCGGCCAGACGTGGGCGATCGGCGAGCTGCTGGTCTTGCAACCACTGCGCTGCACCGGTGCCCGGGTCCAGAGCTGCCTGCTGCAAGGCCTCAAGGGAGGCCAGGCGACCGTTGAGCCGCTGTAGCTCACCCTGTGCCTGCTGCTGATTCTGTGTCGCCTGCTGCAAATCGTGACGCACCTGCTCCAGCCGCTCGACCAGCAGCTCTTCACTGGCTTGCAGTTCTTCCTGGGTCAGCTCGCTGGTAGCCAGCTGCTCACTCAGCTCGAGAATCGCCGCATCTTCAGGATCGGCCGCCAGCAAGGCGCGCTCTTCTGCCAACCGGCGCTGACGCTCGGCCACGCGCTCCATGCTGGTTTCCAGCTGCTGGATACGCGCCTGCAAGACTTCGGACTGACGCTGGGGCTCTGCCGAGCGCTGGTTGAAATCATCCCACTGCTCTTGCCAGCCATGCATGGTGTGTTCGGATTCTTCCAGCGCGGCTGCCGCTTCTTCGGCCGCAGCGCTGGTCAGTTCCTGCTCTGGTGCGAGCATTTCAAGCTCTTCACCCAGCGTCGCCAACATCGTCCGGTCATGCCCCAGATGGGCCTCGGTTTCGAGACGGGAACGCTCGGCTTCGCGCAGGTCATCCTGCAACTGACGCAAACGCTGCTGACCGTGCTGAATGCTTTGCTCGACCCGGGCAATATCACCGCCGACCGAATAGAAGCGTCCTTGCACCAAATTAAAGCGTTCTGACAGATCATGGTGCCCGTCACGCAAGCGTTCGATGCTGGCATCGGCATTGCGCTGCTCGGCCACCAGGGCTTCGAAACTGACTTCCTGGTTACCAATAACCGCTTCGCGCTGGCCCACTTGCTCGTTCAGTGTCTGCCAGCGCAAAGCTGACAGCTGAGCCTTGAGCTGACGTTCTTGGGCCTTGTATTCCTGATATTTCTCGGCTGCCTGGGCCTGGCGATGCAAGCGCTCAAGCTGACGCCCCAACTCTTCACGCAGGTCGGTCAGGCGGGCGAGGTTTTCGTGGGTACGGCGAATACGGTTTTCAGTCTCGCGGCGACGCTCCTTGTATTTGGAGATGCCTGCCGCCTCTTCGATAAAGTTACGCAGATCCTCGGGCTTGGACTCGATCAGTTTCGAGATCATGCCCTGCTCGATAATCGAATAACTGCGCGGCCCGAGACCGGTTCCCAGGAAAATATCGGTGATATCACGCCGACGGCACTTGGTACCGTTGAGGTAATAGGTGGTCTGACTGTCGCGGGTCACTTTACGAC
The DNA here is from genome assembly GCF_904067025.1 of Pseudomonas paraversuta. Taxonomy (NCBI): domain Bacteria; kingdom Pseudomonadati; phylum Pseudomonadota; class Gammaproteobacteria; order Pseudomonadales; family Pseudomonadaceae; genus Pseudomonas; species Pseudomonas paraversuta. Next base: position 1,724,636 of record NZ_CAJFDA010000001.1, on the reverse strand, counting down.
GGATGGAAATCTCGGCGTAGGCCGCGTATTCGCCCAGCAGCGTGCCGTCGGAGTTATCGAACACCAGTTCGATACTGGCCTGACTCACCGGCTTGCGTGTGGTGGAACCGTTGAAGATGACATCCGTCATCGACTCGCCGCGCAGGTTTTTAGCCGAGCTTTCACCCATCACCCAGCGCACGGCGTCGATGATGTTCGACTTGCCGCAGCCGTTAGGGCCTACAACGGCCGCCATATTGCTCGGGAAGTTAACGGTTGTCGGATCGACGAAGGACTTGAAGCCCGCGAGTTTGATGCAAGTGAGGCGCACGCTCAGGCAACCGTCAAGGCAGACAGCACCAGGTCACAACTGCGCTGGGCATAGCGGCTCAGAACCTCGCGAATCTGCGGCAAATCACGCGCTACTACGGCCTCGAGCAACTGCGCGAAGAGTTCCAGGTATTCGCTCATTTCAGCCTTGCGCTGATCCAGCGCCAGGTAATAGGCACGGCTCATGGCTGGATGCAGGTTTTCAACGGTTTCCTGCAAATACGGGTTGTCGGCAAACGGAAACGCCGCACGCATCACATTGAAACTGTCTTCGACAAATGCACTGATGTCCTGACGCTCGTAGCTGGCGACCAGACGCTGCTGAATCTGCAGGAAAGGCCCCAGATCAGCCTGTACCGCCCAGCGGCGGGCCACGGCGTTGCCCAGCAGGATGTACATCTCGCTCATCAGCGTGCACAGGCTCTGCACCTTGTGCGCAGTGAGCTCGGTGACATGGGCGCCGCGCCGCGGGAGGATGGCGATCAGGTGCCGGCGCTCGAGAATCAGCAACGCTTCGCGCACAGAACCGCGACTGACGTTAAGTGCCAGAGTCACTTTCTGCTCTTGAATGCGCTCCCCAGGCTTGAGCTCGCCCCGAATGATGCGTTCGGCGAGGTGGTGAGCGATTTGCTCGGCGAGGCTATCCGGCGCCTTGAACGTCATGTTTTACCTTCAAAATCTTCGATCAGTACAAGCGGCGCAGTGTAACTCACTTGCCCGGTGCTAGCGGAGTGCCGCAAACCCTGAATTTGGCACGAAATAAGCAAATAAATTCCCGTTATTTAAATCACCGGGACAGTCGAGCCTAATTTCTTGACCTGAGAGTCAGCTTTAGCTAGATTCAGTCCATCCCGCTCTATAACAATAATGATTTTGCGAGGCCTTCCGTGATCCAGTTCCTACTCAACCAGACGCTGCGCTGCGAGCATGCGCTGGACCCGAACATGACCGTGCTTGAATACTTGCGCGAGCACCTGCACAAACCCGGCACCAAGGAAGGGTGCGCCAGCGGCGACTGCGGTGCCTGCACTGTGGTGGTGGGTGAGTTGCATAGCGACGATACAGGCACCCGGAGCCTGCGCTATCGCAGTATCAATTCGTGCCTGACCTTTGTTTCGACCTTGCACGGCAAGCAACTGATCAGCGTTGAAGACCTCAAACACCAAGGCCAGCTGCACAGCGTGCAACGGGCAATGGTCGACTGCCATGGTTCACAGTGCGGTTTCTGCACCCCGGGCTTCGTGATGTCGCTGTTCGCCCTGCAAAAGAACAGCACCGGCCTCCATGATGGTCATCAGGCGCACGAAGCGCTGGCCGGCAACCTGTGTCGCTGTACCGGTTACCGCCCCATCCTGGCCGCCGCCGAGCAGGCCTGCAACGCAGAGCGGGGCGATCAGTTCGATGCGCAACAGAGCCAGACCATCGCTCAACTCGAAGCCATTACCCCGACCCAGACCGCAGAACTGAACAGCGGCGACAAACGCTGCCTGCTGCCCTTGACCATCAGCGATCTGGCTCAGCTATATGAGTCGCACCCCCAGGCCCGCCTGCTGGCCGGAGGGACCGATCTGGCCCTGGAAGTCACCCAGTTTCATCGCCCGTTACCGGTCATGATCTATGTCGGCAACGTGGCCGAAATGAAACTGATCGAACGCTTTGAGGACCGTCTTGAAATCGGGGCTGCCGTTTCACTGACTGACGCCTACAGCACGCTCAAGGCTGAATACCCGGACTTCGGCGAACTGCTGCAACGCTTCGCGTCCTTGCAAATCCGCAATCAGGGCACCCTTGGCGGCAATATTGGCAACGCCTCGCCCATTGGTGACACGCCTCCACTACTGATCGCTCTCGGTGCACAGTTGGTGCTGTGCAAAGGGGAAGCCCGGCGCACCCTGGCGATTGAGGATTACTTCATCGACTACCGGGTGACGGCTCGTCAGGAAGGCGAGTTTATCGAGAAAATTGTCATCCCTCGCGCCAGCCAGAGTCATACCTTTCGCGCCTATAAAGTATCCAAGCGCCTGGATGACGACATCAGTGCCGTGTGCGCGGCCTTCAACCTGCATATCGACAACGGCCTGGTGATTGAGGCACGGGTCGCCTATGGCGGGATGGCTGCCATCTCCAAACGGGCCAAAGCCTGTGAAGATGCCCTGCTCGGCGCCCCCTGGAACCCGTCGACCCTTGAGCGGGCCTGTGCGGCACTGGCTGAAGATTTCACCCCGCTGTCCGACTTTCGCGCCAGCAAGGAATACCGCCTGCTGAGCGCGCAAAACCTGCTGCGCAAATTTTTCATCGAGCAGCAAACGCCACACCTTGAGACGCGGGTAACAGCATATGTCTAATCATCACAAGATTGAGCCAACCCAGGCCGAGTTGACCGCCCTCTTCCGGCAAGACCTGAAGACCGGCGTTGGCCGCAGTGTCAAACATGACAGTGCCGAGAAGCACGTTTCGGGTGAAGCACAGTACATCGATGACCGACTTGAGTTTCCCAATCAGCTACATCTTTACGCGCGCTTGTCCGACCGAGCTCACGCCAGAATCATTCGCGTCGATACAGCGCCCTGCTATGGCTTTGACGGAGTGCGTCTGGCAATCACCCATGAGGATATTCCCGGCCTCAAGGACATTGGTCCGCTGCTGCCCGGCGACCCGCTACTGGCCATCGACAAGGTGGAATTTGTTGGCCAGCCGGTACTGGTTGTGGCCGCAAAGGACCTGGATACCGCCCGCAAGGCCGCAATGGCGGCGATTATCGAGTATGAAGACCTGGAGCCGGTGCTCGATGTGGTGCAGGCCCTGCGCAACAAGCACTTCGTGCTCGAAAGCCACACCCATCAACGCGGCGACTCGAGCGGTGCACTGGCCCGGGCCACTCACCGCTTGCAGGGCAGCCTGCATATCGGCGGGCAAGAACACTTTTATCTCGAAACCCAGATCTCCTCGGTAATGCCTACCGAAGATGGCGGCATGATTGTTTACTGCTCGACGCAAAATCCGACCGAAGTGCAGAAACTGGTCGCCGAAGTCCTTGATGTTTCGATGAACAAAATCGTCGTCGACATGCGGCGCATGGGCGGAGGCTTTGGCGGCAAGGAGACCCAGGCGGCCAGCCCCGCCTGCCTGTGCGCGGTAGTCGCGCGCCTGACCGGCCAGCCGAGCAAAATGCGTTTGCCACGGGTCGAAGACATGCTGATGACCGGCAAGCGTCATCCGTTCTATATCGAATACGACGTCGGCTTCGATGCCAGGGGCCAACTGCAAGGCATTCAGCTGGACCTGGCCGGTAACTGCGGGTGCTCGCCGGACCTGTCCAATTCCATCGTCGACCGCGCCATGTTCCATGCCGACAACGCCTATTACCTGGGCGACGCAACGATCAATGGCCATCGCTGCAAAACCAACACCGCTTCAAACACCGCCTATCGCGGTTTTGGCGGGCCCCAAGGGATGGTTGCCATCGAAGAGGTCATGGACCGTATCGCCCGCCACCTGGCCCTCGATCCGCTGGCCGTGCGCAAGGCCAACTACTACGGCAAGACTGAACGCAACGTGACCCACTATTACCAGACCGTGGAGCACAACCTGCTGGAGGAAATGACCGCAGATCTCGAGGCAAGCAGCCAGTATTACGAGCGACGCGAAGCGATCAAGGCGTTTAACGCCAGCAGTCCGGTGCTGAAAAAAGGCCTGGCACTGACCCCGGTTAAATTCGGTATTTCCTTTACCGCCAGTTTTCTCAACCAGGCCGGGGCACTGATCCATATCTACACTGACGGCAGCATCCACCTCAACCACGGTGGTACCGAGATGGGTCAGGGCTTGAACATCAAGGTGGCCCAGGTGGTGGCCGAGGTGTTTCAAGTGGAGATCAGTCGCGTGCAAATCACCGCGACCAACACTGACAAGGTGCCAAACACCTCGCCGACTGCCGCCTCAAGCGGTGCCGACCTGAATGGCAAGGCCGCGCAAAACGCTGCTGAAATCATCAAGCAACGGCTGATCGAGTTTGCAGCCGGCAAGTATCAGGTCGAGCCGCAGGATGTGATGTTTCACAATGGCCAGGTCCGCGTTGGCGAGCAGATCATCAGCTTTGAAACCCTGATCCAGCAGGCGTATTTCGGCCAGGTCTCACTGTCGAGCACCGGCTACTACAAAACACCAAAGATCTTTTATGACCGCAACCAGGCACGCGGAAGGCCGTTTTACTACTTTGCCTTTGGCGCCGCCTGCGCCGAAGTCATAGTCGACACCCTGACCGGCGAGTACAAGATGTTGCGCACAGACATCCTCCACGACGTGGGCGCCTCCCTGAACCCGGCCATTGATATTGGCCAGGTCGAAGGCGGCTACATCCAGGGCGCCGGCTGGCTGACCATGGAAGAACTGGTGTGGAATGCCAAAGGCAAACTCATGACCAGCGGCCCGGCCAGCTACAAGATTCCGGCCGTGGCGGACATGCCCCTGGACCTGCGGGTAACCCTGGTGGAGAACCGCAAGAACCCGGAAGACACGGTGTTCCACTCCAAGGCCGTAGGCGAGCCACCGTTCATGCTCGGCATCGCCGCCTGGTGTGCGATCAAGGATGCAGTCGCCAGCCTCGCCGATTATCGCCTGCAACCCGAGATCGACGCGCCGGCAACACCGGAGCGGGTGTTGTGGGGGTGTGAGCAAATGCGTAAAGCAGCCCGGGGGAAACCGTATGAATAACTGGATCAGCGCCCTGGCCGACCTGCAGCAACAAGGCGAACCTTGCGTCCTGGTGACCATTATCGAGGAGCAAGGCTCGACCCCGCGCAATGCCGGCTCGAAGATGGTAATCAGTGCCGCGCAGACCTTCGACACCATCGGCGGCGGTCATCTGGAATACAAGGCGATGGAGATTGCCCGCCAGATGCTCGACAGCGGCAAGCACGACACCCATCTGCAGCGGTTCAGCCTGGGCGCCAGCCTGGGCCAATGTTGTGGCGGCGTAACCCTGTTGCTGTTCGAGCCCATGGGCCAGGTGCAGGCCCAGATCGCCGTCTTTGGCGCCGGCCATGTGGCGCGTGCACTGGTGCCGCTGCTTGCCGGCCTGCCGTGCCGGGTGCGCTGGATCGACTCGCGGGAACAGGAATTCCCGACGCAAATACCTGCAGGCGTGCGAAAAATCGTCACCGATGAACCCGTCGACGAGGTGGATGCGCTGCCAACAGGTTGCTACTGCATCGTCATGACGCATAATCACGCCCTGGACCTGGAACTCAGCGCCGCCTTGCTCAAACGTAACGACTTTACCTACTTCGGTTTGATTGGTTCCCAAACCAAGCGCGTGAAGTTCGAGCATCGCCTGCGCGACCGCGGTTTCAGCCCGCAACATTTGCAGCGCTTGCGCTGCCCGATGGGCTTGAGCGAAGTCAAAGGCAAACTGCCTGTGGAAATCGCCATATCCATCGCCGGCGAAATCATCGCCACCTATAACGCCCACTTTGGCCAGCACACGGCCAGTGGCAACACCGCGTCATCTGAACCCATTAAACAATTGCTGCCGTCTTCACGACGCAGCCATGCCACGCACCGAGAATTGTCATGACCTGTAAAGCCTATCGCGCCGCCATCCTGCACAGCATTGCCGACCCCGCCGAAGTCGGCATCGAAGCCTCCTATGAGTATTTCGAAGATGGCCTGCTGGTGGTCGAAAACGGCCTGATCAAAGCCGTCGGAGCAGCCAGCGAGCTGCTTGCGACACTGACCGCCGATACCGAGATCACGGAATACACCGATGCGCTGATCACGCCCGGTTTTATCGACACCCATATCCACTTCCCGCAAACCGGGATGATCGGTGCCTACGGCGAGCAGTTGCTCGACTGGCTCAACACCTACACTTTCCCGTGCGAAAACCAGTTTGCCGATAAAGCCCATGCCGACGAAGTGGCCGGCATTTTCCTCAAGGAACTGCTGCGCAACGGCACCACCACGGCCCTGGTGTTTGGCAGCGTGCATCCGCAATCAGTGGATGCCCTGTTCGAAGCCGCCCAGGGGCTGGACCTGCGTTTGATTGCCGGCAAAGTGATGATGGACCGTAACGCGCCGGAGTATCTGACCGACACCGCCGAAACCGGCTACAGCGAAAGCAAGGCGCTGATCGAGCGCTGGCACGGCAAGGGCCGCCTGCATTACGCGGTGACCCCACGCTTCGCGCCGACCAGTACGCCAGAGCAATTAACCCTGGCGGGCAAGTTGTTGGGTGAATACCCGGATCTGTATCTGCACACCCATATCAGCGAGAACCTTCAAGAAATTGAGTGGGTAAAGTCGCTGTTCCCGGAGCGTAAAGGCTATCTGGACGTGTACGACCACTACCAACTGCTGGGAGAGCGCTCGGTATTTGCCCATGGCGTGCATTTGTGTGACGAGGAATGCGCCCGACTGGCTGAAACCGGCTCGGCAGTGGCTTTCTGCCCGACGTCCAACCTGTTCCTTGGCAGCGGCCTGTTCAACTTGCCGATGGCAGAGAAGCATAAGCTCAATGTCGGGCTGGGCACGGATGTGGGTGCAGGCACTAGTTTCTCGCTGCTCAACACCCTGAACGAAGCCTACAAGGTCATGCAACTGCAGGGTGCACGCCTCGATCCGTTCAAGTCGTTGTATCTGGCCACCCTGGGCGGCGCGCGGGCCCTGCGTCTGGAAGACCGTATCGGCAACCTGCAAGCGGGCAGCGATGCGGACTTTGTGGTCCTGGACTACAACGCCACACCGTTGATGAGCTATCGCCTCAAGCAGTCGAAAAACATTGCCGAAACATTGTTTGTATTGATGACCTTGGGCGATGACCGCACCGTGCAACAGACCTATGCAGCGGGCAATCTGGTGCATCAGCGCTAAACCTGAATACACCGCTACCTTGTGGGAGCCGGCTTGCCGGCGATGACATCGCGAGCAGGCTCGCTCCTGCAGGAATCGATGGCGGGTTTACAGCTTGGCTGCAGGCCGGGGGCTTTTGCCCTTGGTTTGCAGCAAGTGCGAGAACACCGCATGCAAATCGTCCGAGGCGCTCTCTTCGTCAAGGTTGAGTTTGCTGTCGATGTGATCCATGTGGTGCATCATCAGGTCTACAGCCAGCACGGCATCACGCGCTTCAATCGCATCGATCAATTGCATGTGCTCGTCGTAGGAGCAGTGCGAGCGGTTGCCGCTCTCGTATTGGGCAATAATCAGTGACGTTTGCGACACCAGGCTGCGCTGGAAGCTGATCAGGGGCGCATTTTTGGCAGCCTCTGCCAGTTTCAGGTGAAACTCGCCTGACAAGCGGATCCCGGCCCCGCGATCGCCCCGCGAAAAGCTGTCACGCTCGTCTTCCACCATTTTGCGCAACTGCGCCAGGTCTTCAGCACAGGCATGCACCACAGCCAGTTCGGTGATGGCCTTTTCTACCAGCCGACGGGCAAAAAACACCTGACGCGCTTCCTCAATACTGGGGCTGGCCACCACCGCACCACGGTTTGGCCGCAGCAATACGACCCCTTCGTGGGCCAGACGCGACAAGGCACGACGAATGATGGTACGGCTCACCCCAAAGATTTCACCCAGCGCTTCTTCACTCAGCTTGGTTCCAGGCGCCAGACGCTGTTCGAGAATCGCCTCGAAAATATGCGCGTAGACGATATCGTCCTGGGTTCCACTGCGGCCGGCCTTGCCTGCGCGGGATTGTTTCTTGAGAGGCTGCAACTGTTCGTTCATGGGCACTCGTGTGGGAAAGCGGCGGCGAATTAGACGTTACCTCAGTACGGTAACGGGCGTCGCTGGCAAAGAATTAATGCATAAAATCAGGGCGCATTGTACACAAGCCAGAGTGCCAGTACGACTGTACGGTCATTTGCGATCCCGGCTGTATCGCAATGACAGGTTAGCTTTGCGTTTAGGCTTGCGTGCTGTCAGAACTCTCTTCAAGAACAAGGAATTGCGCACCATGTCCGACGCCCCTCTGCCGCGGTTACATCCGCTGTCCGACACCTCGCCTTCAGCCGTGGTCGCAGGCTTTATCGCAATGATGACCGGCTACACCAGTTCCCTGGTGCTGATGTTTCAGGCCGGCCAGGCAGCAGGTCTGAGCAGCGGACAGATTTCCTCGTGGATATGGGCCTTGTCAATTGGCATGGCTGTTTGCAGCATAGGATTGTCATTGCGTTACCGCACCCCCATCACCATCGCCTGGTCTACGCCCGGGGCCGCGCTGCTGATCACCAGCCTCGGTGGCGTCAGCTATGGCGAGGCTATCGGCGCCTACATCACCTGTGCACTGCTGGTCATTATCTGCGGCATGACCGGCAGCTTCGAGCGCCTGGTCAAACGTATCCCCGGGTCACTGGCAGCGGCTTTACTGGCGGGCATCCTGTTCAAGATCGGTAGCGAGATCTTCGTCGCGGCACAACATCGCACCGGGCTGGTGGTCGGGATGCTGGTCACTTACCTGATCGTCAAGCGCCTGTTGCCGCGCTATGCCGTGCTCGCGGCCCTGATGATCGGCACCTTGATCTCGGGCTTGCTTGGACTCCTGGATTTCAGCGGTTTCGCCCTGGAAGTCGCGGTCCCGGTATGGACTACACCCTCGTTCTCGATAGCCGCGACCATCAGTATCGGTATCCCGCTGTTTGTGGTGGCCATGACCTCCCAGAACATGCCGGGCATCGCCGTGCTGCGGGCCGATGGTTACAACGTCCCCGCTTCGCCGCTGATCACCACCACCGGTGTCGCCTCGCTGCTGCTCGCACCCTTCGGTTCCCACGGGATTAACCTGGCCGCGATCAGTGCCGCCATATGCACTGGCCCCCATGCCCACGAAGACCCTAAAAAACGCTACACGGCGGCAATGTGGTGCGGGATTTTCTACGGTATTGCCGGGACCTTTGGTGCAACGCTGGCGGCACTGTTCGCAGCCTTCCCCAAAGAATTGGTACTGTCGATTGCAGCACTGGCCCTGTTCGGCTCCATCAGCAATGGCCTGACCATCGCCATGGCTGAATCGAAAGAACGCGAAGCTGCACTCATCACCTTTATGGTCACAGCGTCCGGAATGACCCTGTTCTCGATTGGCTCGGCCTTCTGGGGAATTGTCGCGGGCGTGTTGACCTTGATCATCCTGAACTGGAAAGCGCGCTGACCGGCAATGCAACCCTATAGGAGCCGGGCTCGCTGGCGATGCTGAGGTAAGGAGCTCGCAAGCAAGCCCGACTCCTGCACAATTGGTTGGTGCTCGCTCAAATCGCCAACGCTCCGCCATCCACGGCCAGGGCGTGGCCCGTGGTAAAGGCTGCACCGTCAGAGCATAAATACAGCACCGCACTGGCCACCTCTTGCACTGTGCCTATACGCCCCACGGGATGAATTGCCGCTGCATACTCAGCCTTTTTCGGATCTGCCTCATAGGCACGGCGAAACATGTCGGTATCAATAACCGCCGGGCATACCGCGTTCACCCGAACCCCCTTCTTTGCATATTCAATGGCCGCTGACTTGGTCAAACCAATCACTGCATGCTTGGATGCCGCATAAATACTCATCTTCGGGGCCGCCCCCAGCCCCGCCACCGACGCGGTATTGACGATTGCACCGCCGCCCTGGGCCAGCAGCAGCGGCAACTGATACTTCATGCACAACCAGACACCTTTGACGTTAACCCCCATGATCGCGTCAAACTCATCCTGTGTACCCTCTGCCAGACGCCCCTGTTCAATCTCGATCCCGGCATTATTGAAGGCATAGTCCAGGCGGCCGTAAGTGCTGATGGTCTGCGCCATCAAGTGTTTTACCTCGGCTTCGAGGGTCACATTGCAGGGTACGAACACGGATGTGCCGCCCGCAGCCCTGATGAGCTCAACCGTGCCTTCACCGCTGGCAACATTCAGATCGGCCACTACGACTTTCAAACCCTCTGCGGCAAAGGCCAGCGCGGTTGCCCGGCCAATACCGGCCCCTGCCCCCGTGACAACCACCACCTGCCCGGAAAAGCTCATGCTCATTATTTTTGTCCTCGAAGGGGAAAAGCTATGCAGAGTGTAGGCACGCACAGGCACACACAGATCAGCCCCTTATTTATCGAAATGATAAATCCCTGCCCACCACAATCACTCAAGGTGATGAAAAAGCATTCGTGAGCCGAGATTCACTTGCTGGGCCAGGCAAGAAGGGCTATCAACAGTCTTTGTCTTTTAGCTGAGTGCAGACCATGACCGCCGAGACCAACCGCCAGTTTCTTCTTGCCAAACGCCCCGTCGGCGCCGCAACACGGGACACCTTCAGCTTTCAGCAAGTGCCTGTGGCCAAGCCGGGCGCAGGCCAGATAGTGGTCAGGAATCAATACCTGTCGCTCGACCCGGCCATGCGCGGCTGGATGAACGAAGGCAAATCCTATATCCCGCCGGTCGGTTTGGGTGAAGTGATGCGCGCCCTGGGTGTCGGTCAGGTGATTGCCTCCGAACATCCCGGTTTTGCAGTCGGTGACTATGTGAACGGTGCGCTGGGGGTGCAGGACTACTTCGTGGGCGAACCCCGGGGCTTCTACAAAGTCGATCCGAAACTCGCACCTTTGCCAGTGTATTTATCAGCACTGGGGATGACCGGGATGACCGCCTATTTCGCCTTGCTCGAAGTCGGCGCACCTAAAGCGGGTGACACCGTCGTGATTTCCGGCGCCGCCGGTGCGGTCGGCAGCATTGCCGGGCAAATCGCCAAACTCAAAGGCTGCCGCGTGGTGGGTATTGCCGGGGGCAAACAGAAATGCGAGTTACTGATTGAAGAGCTGGGCTTTGACGGGGCTATCGACTACAAGAGCGAAGACGTCATCGCAGGTCTTAAGCGCGAATGTCCTAAAGGGGTCGATGTGTTTTTCGACAACGTCGGCGGCGATATTCTCGATGCAGTACTTAGCCGCCTGAACTTTAAAGCCCGCGTAGTGATTTGTGGCGCCATCAGCCAGTACAACAACAAGGAAGCCGTAAAAGGGCCGGCCAATTATCTGTCGCTACTGGTGAATCGCGCACGCATGGAAGGGTTTGTGGTGATGGACTATGCCGACCGCTATGCAGCAGCAGGGCAAGAAATGGCCGGATGGCTGGCCAAAGGCCAACTCAAAAGCAAGGAGCATATTGTTGAAGGGCTGGAAACATTTCCCGAAACCCTGATGAAACTGTTCAGCGGGGAAAACTTCGGCAAGTTGATCTTGAAGGTCTGACCCGGCACTTGATCATTGTGCCCCCCCTGAAGTGGCAACGGCCTGACCGCGAGAGCATCGCAGGCAAGCCGTTGTTACAGAATCAGTATTAATTAGCGCGCAGTCAGGCCAGCTCGGCGACCACCGCAGCCAGAGCTTTGGCCGGGTCCGCAGCCTGGCTGATCGGGCGGCCGATTACCAGATAGTCAGAGCCTGCATCCAGCGCCTGGCGCGGGGTCAGAATACGGCGCTGATCATCCTGGGCGCTGCCTGCAGGACGAATCCCCGGGGTCACCAGTTTTAGCGCTGGATGCGCAGCCTTGAGCGCTTGCGCTTCCAGTGCCGAGCAGACCAGGCCATCCATACCGGCCTTCTGGGCCAAGGCAGCCAGCCGCAGTACCTGCTCTTGAGGCTCGATGTCCAGGCCAATCCCGGCCAGGTCTTCGCGCTCCATGCTGGTCAGCACCGTCACACCAATCAGCAGCGGTTGCGGGCCGGTACGCTTGTCGAGCACTTCACGGCACGCGGCCATCATCCGCATCCCGCCCGAGCAGTGAACGTTCACCATCCACACGCCCATCTCGGCGGCAGCTTTAACCGCCATTGCTGTGGTATTGGGAATATCGTGGAATTTGAGATCCAGAAACACCTCAAAACCCTTGTCACGCAAAGTGCCGACAATTTCCGCAGCACAGCTGGTAAACAGCTCTTTGCCCACTTTCACCCGGCACAGCGTCGGGTCCAACTGATCAGCCAGTTTCAGTGCGGCGTCACGCGTTGGGAAATCCAGGGCGACGATAATAGGAGTCTGGCAGTCGGACATTAGCGGGTTCTCAGGCTGGTCGAAATCGGCGCGCATTGTAGCGGAACCAGCCGCTTACCGGCACCCGATGATCGCAATTTCACAATTTTAGTCATCTAAAGAGTTATAAGACCCGCAGCGGATTAACCGGCCTACAATGAAACCACTGCGTAGTCACAGACTCAAAAGGACAGACTGCAACCCGCTTTGCGAACGCCTTGCACAGCGGTTCACTCAACAAGGAGAACACTATGCCCTGGTATGCCTGGTTAATTCTGATCGTAGCTATCGGCGCCATCGTTGGCGCGCTGATGACTTTACGTGAAACCGCCAACAAAGTTGAACTGACCGATGAACAGCGTAAACGTGTAGCCGAACGTAACGCCGAGATGGATGAGAAAGAGTCGAAGGACCGCTGAGACAGTCTGACTATGTTTACCCAGCCCATGGGCTGGGTTGTCGACTACAAATATCTACATGCCCTGGAATGAAACACCTGTACATCTCCCTGGAGCCCAAGGCTATGATACTTGATTGCATAAGAGACAGCAGCCATGCGGTACTCCCCAGGTCATAAAGCCCAAACCTACAAACGCATCATCAAAGAAGCATCCGGGCTCTTCCGGCGAGACGGGATTGGCGCCACGGGGCTGCAACCCCTCATGAAATCCCTGGGCCTCACCCACGGTGGCTTTTATGCACACTTTTCGTCGAAAAACGAACTGGTAGAAAAAGCCCTGCAGCATGCCGCTGATGAAGTGGACACCATCTGCGAACAACTATTCAGCCAGCCGCAGCCACTCAATGCATTCATCGACACTTACTTGTCCCAATGGCACGTCACTTCTCCCCATGAAGGCTGCCCGCTACCAACCATGTCCGCTGAAATGGCCCAACAAGGGCTTCCCAGCACCACCACGGACTACGTAATCAACGCCCGACTTGAACAGATTGAGGGCGCCCTTGAGGAGCCGGATGCTCAAGACCGGAGCATTGTGATACTTGCAACACTGGTTGGGGCTCTGGTCCTGTCTCGCGGAGCCCAAAGCGATGCACTCAGAGAGAAGATTCTTGCAGTAACGCGTAATGCATTGAAGCAATCAGATCAGCAGGCTTGAACACCAGACGCAAAAAGGCCAGTCAATGACTGGCCTTTTTACTTTCCACCGGCTGGCTTAGTTCACCGCGACCTTATCGCGATTCCTGTCATAAATGGCCTTGCCTATCCCGGTCACTTCCAGCAGTTCATCTGCCGAGGCGAAGTTCCCGTTGGCCTCACGGTAAGCCACTATGGCCCTGGCTTTGGCGGCCCCTACACCAGAGAGTTCACGCTGTAGTGTCGCCTCATCTGCAGTGTTGAGGTTGACCGTTACCAGCTGTGCTTCTGGCTCAGCGTGGGCACTTACAGTCGGCTTGGGTACCTCCGCCTGGGGCGCAGCATGAGCTACGCCGGAAATACCCACCATCAGGGCCAAAAACATCGAAGACAGAAAGCTAATACGCATAAGTGACACTCCTTTACATCGTTAAGTAGAAACAGCTTTCCTGAGCTGTACTCCAAACGTAGGTGATGGAAGCGGAGTGTCAAAAATCACTGCGTTGCAGAGTATGTAGTCATAACAACTCTGAGCGACGTTGTTGATGGATCCAGTCGACAATTTCGCCCTCGGGGGCATAACCACTGACCGTATCGCGCAATAGTTGCCGTACCAGCGGATAGTCGTCCTGATCCACCGCTTCAAGCAATTGTCTCAGCCGCTGCTTGAGTTCATCCCAGGGCAACATGTCTTCATTGGCACTCATGATCATCGGGTGCCGGGTCGCTACTACGTTGTCACCAATCAGCAACTCTTCGTAAAGCTTTTCGCCCGGGCGCAGGCCCGTGAATTCGATTTCGATGTCGCCATGCAGATTCTTCTCTGAGCGAACACTGAGGCCGGAAAGGTGAATCATTTTTTCGGCCAGCTCGACAATGCGCACAGGCTCGCCCATATCGAGCACAAACACATCACCGCCCTGGCCCATGGAACCGGCTTGAATCACCAGCTGTGCGGCCTCCGGGATAGTCATGAAGTAGCGGGTAATTTTGGGATGAGTCACAGTCAGTGGCCCGCCGGCTTTGATCTGTTTGTGAAACAGCGGAATGACCGATCCCGAAGAGCCCAGTACATTGCCAAAGCGAACCATGGTGAAGCGGGTTTTATTAACCCGCGAAACATTAGCTGCATCGCCAAACAGTACAGGCGCCACTTCCCGACTGAGCGCCTGAAGCGTCATCTCGGCCAGGCGCTTGGTGCTGCCCATCACATTGGTCGGACGTACAGCCTTGTCAGTAGAAATCAGCACAAAGTTCGCAACCCCGGACTGTAAAGCAGCCTGAGCCGTATTGAGCGTGCCAATAACGTTATTCAGTACGCCTTCAGCAATGTTGTGCTCAACCATTGGGACATGCTTGTACGCGGCAGCGTGATACACAGTATCGACACCCCAGGTCTTCATGACCTCCAGCAGTTTGTGCGCATTACGCACCGAGCCCAGAATCGGTAATACCCTCACCGACAGTGACTCACGAGTAACCCGTTGCTCAAGTTCGGAACAAATGCTGTAAAGATTGAATTCGCTGTGTTCAAACAGCAGCAACGTCGTAGGCCGAAGTGCCAGGATCTGCCGACACAGCTCTGAACCAATGGAGCCGCCCGCCCCCGTCACCAGTACGCACTGACCTTTAATGCAGTGTTCCAGCAACTCCCCCTGGGCAGGTACCGCATCACGCCCCAGCAAATCGGCAATATCCACTTCCTGGATATCGTCGACCTTGACCCGGCCGCTGGCCAGATCCATGAAACCTGGAACGCTGCGCACATGAAGCGGGAAGCCTTCAAGCAGACCCAGAATTTCCCGACGGCGACCGCGGGACGAAGAAGGGATTGCCAACAAGAGTTCTTGTGCACCTGTCCGATCAATCATCTGCTGCATGTTTTCAGGCTTGAACACCTGCAAACCGGAGATAACACGATCAGAGATGCTTTCGTCATCATCTATGAAAGCTACAGGGCGCATGATTCTGCCCATGCGCAGGGCCGCGACCAGCTGATTACCCGCAGCGCCGGCACCGTAAATGGCAACACGGGGCAAGCCGTCGTCCCGGCTGGTAAAGGGAACGTGCTGAGCAGCAGAGAACCAGTCACCCAGGAAGTATTGCCGCATGACCAGACGCAAACCGCCAAGCATGATAAGGCTCAGCCACCAGTAGTTGAAAATGATTGAGCGTGGCACAACATTTTCGTGATTGCTGTACCAGTACACCACTACCGCCAGAATCAATGAAGAAAGGCTGACGGCCTTGATGATCGCGATAAGCGCATCGTTACCGAAATAACGCATTACAGCGCGGTACATTCCGAAACGAAGAAATAGGGGGATGGCTATCAAAGGAGCACAGATAAATAACCACAGGTGTAACTTAACTGGGTTAACCATATCGTCCATGCCCAGACGCACGACAAAAGCGAGCCATAGTGCTATCCAAACGAGAAATACGTCTGTGGCTACTTGAAGAATCCGCTTTTGTCGACGTGAAAGGTTGAGTAAGTACGCTCGAATTTTATCCATAACCCTTTAAGCACCTATGCCGCTTTGAAAAACCATCAACACCCTATTGCTCATAAGGTCATACATTTATTGCAAGGTCAGACCTCACGCAAATGATGCTTCCTGAACAACCTCACTCAACACTTTGCAGGTCAAGTTGATTTCCGCCTCGGTCAGTGTTGGATGGACCAAGAACATCATGCTCGTTTCGCCCAGTTCTTTCGCATGCTCTAGCCGTTGCTCAGGTCGCCATCCAGTGTTGTCAAACGCCTTTTCAAGATAAACCTCAGAGCATGAACCAGAAAAGGCCGGCACGCCTCGAGAAATAATTTCATTCAGGATGCGATCTCGCGACCAGTCAGCCTTCAGCTGTTCGGGACGTACAAATACGTAACACTTATAGGCTGCATGAACATCATCGGCAGGCACCACTGGAACCCGAAGTGACGGTAACTGTCGAGCCGTTTCCCAAATACACATAGCATTTTTCAGGCGATCAGCTTGCCAGTCCTGCATGCGGCGCAATTGGATACGACCTATAACAGCCTGCACTTCAAGCATGCGCCAGTTAGTACCAAAGCTTTCATGCAGCCAACGGAAACCAGGGGCATGTTCACGCTCATAAACAGCCTCCCAACTCTTGCCGTGGTCTTTGTAAGCCCACATATCAGCCCAGAGTTGTCGATCATTAGTGGTGACCATTCCACCTTCGCCGCCGGTGGTCATGATTTTATCCTGACAGAATGACCAGGCACCTACATGGCCGATAGAACCGACCGGCCTGCCTTTGTAATGAGCACCGTGGGCCTGGGCACAATCTTCAATCACCTTTAGCCCATGCTCATTGGCCAACGTCATGATCGGATCCATATCACATGGCCAGCCGGCTAAATGAACGCAGATCAGCGCTTTGGTACGCGGAGTCAAAACTGCACGGATGGTTTCAGCCGTAAAGTTTTGCGAATCTAGGTCGACATCTGCGAAAACGGGTACCGCACCGGCATTGACGATGCTTGAAACCGAAGCAAGGAACGTACGAGAGGTAACTATCACCTCATCACCCGCTCCGATCCCGAGCGCTTTTAATGCCAGGTCAAGGGCTACAGTGCCATTGGCCAAAGCAATGGCGTACTCAGTACCTGACCAGGCAGCGAATTCTTTTTCGAAGGTGCGTGTTTCCTGACCGGTCCAGTAGTTGACCTTGTTGGATAATATAACATCGCGGACTGCGTCAGCCTCTTCTACTGTGAAGGAAGGCCAAGGAGAAAAAGATGTATTAAGCATAAAGGTGCTAGCCCCCAATTCAGTAGGTAAAGAATCCGCAACCCGTTTTACGACCCAATCGATTACCACGCACCATTTTCCGCATCAGCGGGTGCGCACGGTATTTCGGATCGCCCGTTTCATTGTGGAGTGTTTCCATGATTGAAAGGCACACATCCAGTCCGATCAAATCGGCTAATGCCAAAGGACCGATCGGGTGATTTGCCCCCAGACGCATTGCCTTATCGATTTCTTCAGCACTGGCAACGTCTTCGGCAAGAATACCAATCGCTTCGTTAACCATTGGAATCAACATGCGGTTGACAATAAAGCCAGGGGCTTCATTGACCAGCACTGGATCTTTACCCAACAGTGCAGCGAACGACAATGCCCAATCGAGCGAGGCTTGCGCGGTTGTCAAACCGGCAATCACTTCAGCCAACTTCATAACAGGAGCTGGGTTGAAGAAATGCAATCCAACTACGTTCTCTGGATACGGCGTTAACGCTGCCAGTGCGGTGATAGATAAGCTGGAGGTATTGGAGGCTAAGATAGTGTCAGCCTTACATACCTTGGCAAGTTCCAGGAAAACAGTGCGCTTGGCATCAAACTCTTCTGATACTGCCTCGATAATGCAATGACAGTTTCGAAGATCATCAATACTCGAAACCACCTTTATTTTTTCAAGAAACCGCTGGTGCTCCTCTGGAGAGAGACGATTTTTTTTGACTAAGCTTAAAAATCTTGCCCCTACTTCATCTCTCGAAGCGTTTGTTGACTGTGGTGTACGGCCATACCACAAAACAGTTTCAATGCAGGCTGATCGTGCCAGCACTTGCACAATACCGCTACCCATCGTACCGGTACCCACGATTCCGATGCATAAATTATCAGTTGGCATGACCATTATTGAACCTCATCTGCGGGTATGACTTTAAAGGCTTTGGCCGGATTACCAAAAAACACAGTGTTTTGCTTTACGTTTTTGGTCAAAACACTGCCCATACCCAACATCGAACCGGTTTCCAAAACGAGTCCTTGACGGATACATGCTCCCGTTCCCACCTCAACAAGCGACTGAATATGAACATTTCCGGAAATGGCAACCATGGGAGCAATCGTCACAAAATCATCGAGAACTACATCATGACCGATAGTACCATTCAAATTAACAATAACATGGGCGCCAATTTTAATATCGACGGTACACACGGTACCGGCACAAATAATGCTGCCTGGGCCGACACTAACATCACCAGCAGAAGCAATCGCGGCCGGGTCAATGAGCGTGGCAAATTCTGGACAACCCGTGCCTGTCATTTTTTTGAAAATTTTCTGCCTGACTCGTGGATTGCCAATTGCAATAATAAATTGGCAGTCACCATAACGTTCCCAGCCCTCGATTTTCCCGAGAACCTTGGCCGTCCCAAATGATGCGCCGAGAACGCTGTCATTATCGTCTAAAAAACCGGCAACCGTTACGCCCAGGCGGGAAGCAAGCCAATACACTTCTTTGGCAAAACCGCTAAAACCAATAATTATTAACTTTTTGGACGAATTCACAAAATCAAACCTCAGCAGTAATTAATGAATTGAATACGGAAACTTTCATCACACTCAAGATTTCCCACCTGTAAACCTGCTCATGGTCGCCTCTCCATCTGCACTTATACCATCCCTTACAATGACTTTTTTAACCGTAAGAAATAATATCTTAATATCTAAAAGCATGGTTCTATTATCAACGTACCACGTATCCAGCTTAAATTTATCTTCCCAACTCAACGAGTTTCTACCATTCACCTGCGCCCAGCCCGTTATTCCAGGGCGCACATCATGACGCCTGTACTGCTCGGGCGTATATAAAGGCAGGTACTCCATCAGCAACGGTCTAGGCCCTACCAGACTCATATCACCTTTAAGCACATTCCAAAGGCCTGGCAGTTCATCGAGACTGCTGGAGCGGAGAAAACTGCCAAATTTAGTCATGCGCAAATTGTCAGGCAGAGGATTCCCAGAACTATCCACTGCATCTAGCATGGTTCTAAATTTAATCATTTCGAATGGTTTACCCTGTAAGCCCGGACGCAGTTGTTTAAAAAACACTGGCGAACCTAGTCTTTTTTTAACTAAAAAATAGACGACCAACATCACAGGTGATAAAACTACCAACCCTAGAAATGAAAG
The DNA here is from genome assembly GCF_904067025.1 of Pseudomonas paraversuta. Taxonomy (NCBI): domain Bacteria; kingdom Pseudomonadati; phylum Pseudomonadota; class Gammaproteobacteria; order Pseudomonadales; family Pseudomonadaceae; genus Pseudomonas; species Pseudomonas paraversuta. The sequence continues at coordinate 1,705,290 of NZ_CAJFDA010000001.1, read as the reverse complement.
AACAATATCAAACAAACGTTTCATAAAAAGCCTCTACAAAGCGATGTAAATCCAGACATTCCCAGACCCTGGCATCCGATAAAAAAATTCAATTATATCAACGCCTACAAAATCCGACTTTTATTTAGACCCCTGAACATTAAGATTATTTAAATAAAAACAAAATAATAAACTTTAGAAAGTAACTTTCTTTTTTCCCTCGACGAAAAAGACGAGTCATCTTTAATAACTTCAGCTTATCTAATAAGCCATTGCGCTCAATCAGCCCAACAATTTCAGCAGCGCTTTCTTTCGAACCGGACTTATCTGCAACCCACAAAACATTGTTACGGTACCATCCGCTTCGCAGCAGCTTTATTCTATTAACAAGTCCTTGAAAAGCGCTCATCGAACCATATACATTCGTTGCATGCTGCCGATAAAAAATATGGGCTTCACGGTCCAGGGCCCACTTGACTTCATTTACCCTGCAGATCGCATAAATAAGCCAATCATGCGATCTACCTTTAAAGGAATCAATAGTCAGTGTTCTGGCTTTTATGAGAGCACAAACTTCTTGAGTAATGACGTAAGTACATCCCGCAGAAGCACCTTGAAAAAGGTAGTCAAAGTCCTTCTGAGCTTGACTTTTATCAATGTAACTAGCGCGCCTCATGACGTTATCATAGGAGACCAAATTTGAAGAATAGCCCCCGGCCCCCTCCAATGCCATACAATCCAATGCAGCACGTAGCTTGCCAGGAGACCAAATATCGTCTTGATCAGCAAAGCTGATATGAGTGAAATCCAAATAGTCTGAGAAGTGTATTAGCTTAAAAAAATTCCCAGCAGCAGAACCTGTGAACTCACCAAAATTATCGACTATTGTGATATTTTCATGCTTATCGGCATAAAGCCTTAACAGGCTGACTGTATTATCTGTGGAACCATCATCACGAACAAATAAGTGCCACTCTATATTTGCCTGGGCAATGATAGATATCAACTGCTCTTCCAAATACTTGCTACCATTATAGGTAGCCAGCAAAATAGCTATCTTCTCTTTCATAAATTACGCACCAAAATCAGGACTGGAACTACCACTCAATGTGGAATCACCCACAACCAAAATGCACTACAAACAACATAAGCTAATAGATGAGCGCCGCATATAGTTCAGGACGCTTTTACATTCCTGAAAATATCATAGAACATTATAACGAAATACATAAAACCAAAAACGAAATCCACCTGTTTGAATTTACTATCTTTATTGCCACTAAATACAAATGCGCCCTTCGCTACAACAGCAGCACCTAAAACATATACAGAAAATCTAATGCCCGCAACTTCACTGAGCGAGAATGAAAGCGCCATTACCAATGTGCTCGCACATAGGAAAACCTTCGACCTTATACTGACCGCCTCACCAGACAACGCCGTGTAGGCTACAACCCATATAAATAGCAGGAAGACTTTCTTAACTATTGAAGCGCTTTCCCCTCCTTGAAAATAAACTGCCCTTATTCCAAAATCAAAATGACTTACTAAACTAACAAACAAAAATGAAACTTGTTGCGACAATACTGTTAGAGCAAATGCTCCCCACATGACCCAACGGAGAAAACCCTCCCTAACATTACAGAACACATTGCAAAACACACACGACATCACATATATAGCAATCATTATAATTGCCGAATCGTGAAAAGAAATAGCAACCACAGCCAAAATTAGAAACCGGAAAGTAGAGATCTTTCCATACGAACATAGATATGCAATTATCAGATAAGCAGGTGTCGCCCTCAGTGCCGTCGTCAATAACAAAGGAGATAGAGCTAGCGTAAAATACAACCAACCACGCTGCTGCTGTAAATCATCACCTCTCAGCAACATCAAAATAAATACTACATAAAAAAACTGTACGAACGCAGCAAAGAAATCAACTGTCCCCGCAGCGGTATCAGCAACCCCAAAGCCATTACGTAAAAAAAATCGTGCAACCCACTCTGCCGCATACTCATTGGCCGATACAATATAACCATTATTTTCAGCCAGAGCGATGTAATTGCGATAATCAGGAAAGCCGTAGCCACCCACTGAGTAATAAACCAGAAGCACTGTAGAGACGACCAACAAAAACAGCAGCCTGTTGGTATTTACAAAATATGTCCACTTCCCATTATGTTGCCCGAGTGATTCAGACATAGAATACAGACCTCATACTTTCAACACATAGAAAGCAACCACTACGCCTGCAACCAAAACCATCTGACCAATTAATTTCCCTGTTATAATACGCGCAGCACAATTTATTTCATTACCCACATCCAAAGCCTTGAAGAAAACTCTATCGATATAAGTAAACATAATTATTGATGCACAAAAATTCAGCAACTGCCCTGTATAAGCCAGGGTCATTCTTATTTCCGGATATTTAATACTCAACACGAAAGGCATAATTATTGCTAAATTTATTAGCAAGCTGACAAATACTGAATACATTGTAACTTTAGAGAATACATCCCATTCTACCCGCCACCAGTATTGTTTCTTCCCCAACGCTCCAAAAATTCCTGTAAAGCCAAGAATCTGAAGATATTTAAGCGGCTGAGATGCATACTTCGAGCGGCACACAAAAATTATAAACAACAACCCGGCACACATTGAATATCCAAACATGGCCGGAACGCCTATGGTGGTTATTTTCTTCTCGAGTAACAATGAGATACTGAAAACAGACACCATATTCATGATTCGCGCCAGGTATTGAACCCAGTTTGCCACGGCTAAAACTTGCGTAGTACCGTCCACATTAACCCTGGCCCTAACCATCACGGCATAGACATCGAAAACCTGGGCACCAATCAAAGTTAAAATAACTAATATTTCAAACAGAGATACTAAATTATTATCCATTAGCCACTCTTAACCCAAGACTATTTTTAAAAAATCATTCACCTATCCGCCCCCCGCCAACCACATCTAAAAAGAAGAGTCGACCACCGAAATAGCAACTTGATCTTTCTCACTTATGATAACTTCATCCATCGTGGGCCAGGCGATATTTATATCACTGTCACTCCACAACAAAGAGCCTTCTGATGGCTTGTCGTAATAATCAGTTGTCTTGTACAAAAATTGCGTATTATCTTCTAGCGCGAGAAAACCATGAGCAAAACCTTCTGGTATCCATAGCATTTTCTTGTTACTGCTATTTAGCTCTACACCTACCCACTTCAAAAAAGTGGGTGAGTCTTTCCGGATATCCACGGCCACATCGAAGGCAGCCCCCTCCACGACCCTCACCAGCTTCCCTTGAGCATGTGGTGCAGCCTGATAATGCAATCCGCGAAGGACGCCACGTCTCGAGCAGGAGTGATTATCCTGTACAAAAGGTCGCGGCTTGGGAAAACCTAACTTTTGTACTTCATTGCTGAAGCGCTCTTCATTAAAACTTTCCATAAACCAGCCACGATCATCACTGAACACTGAGGGTTCAATGATGAGTACGTCAGGTATTTCAGTTCGTGTAATTTTCATTACCTTCCGGCCTCCATCAAAAGCCGTAGAAGGTATTGCCCATACCCTGTCTTCTTAAACCGTTCAGCTTGAACTGCCAGCATCTCAGGGGTAATCCAGCCGCTGTTAAAGGCAATTTCTTCCAGACAGGCTACTTTTAACCCTTGGCGCTGCTCTATGGTATGCACAAAGTGACTGGCTTCCAGTAAAGAGTCATGGGTACCGGTATCCAGCCAGGCAAAGCCACGTCCCAGCATTTCAACCGTCAAACTGTTCTGTTCCAGATAAGCACGGTTAACGTCGGTGATTTCAAGTTCGCCCCGTGGCGACGGCTTCATTTTTTTTGCGATGTCTACAACCTGATTGTCATAGAAATACAAGCCCGTTACTGCGTAGTTAGATTTTGGTTTTAACGGCTTTTCTTCAATGCTCAACGCACGCCCTGTACTGTCAAACTCAACAACACCAAAGCGCTCTGGATCTGAAACGTGGTAGCCAAAGACAGTAGCACCTGTCTCTTGGGACATAGCAGATCGCAAGTTATCCGAAAAGTGCTGACCGTAGAAAATGTTATCACCCAAGATCAAACAAACCGGATCTTGGCCAATAAACTCTTCTCCAATTATAAATGCTTGTGCCAGCCCATCAGGGCTAGGCTGTTCGGCATAGCTCAGTTCAATACCGTATCGGCTGCCGTCACCCAGCAATTTTTTGAAACATGGTAAATCTTCGGGGGTTGAAATGATCAGGATTTCCCGCATGCCCGCCAGCATCAAGACCGACAGAGGATAAAAAATCATCGGTTTATCGTAGATAGGCAACATCTGCTTGGAGACGCCCAAGGTCAACGGGTGCAGGCGGGTGCCCGAACCGCCAGCGAGGATGATGCCTTTGCGCTTAATGGTGGTCATGTTCCTAGAACTTCCTTAGTTTTTCGTGAGCTTCACCTATGACGTCGACAGGTGATGTCTTTTATTAATTCAGAAAAACACGCTACCGCCCCAGGATTCATGGTCGATTTCCTGAGAACGCGTATGGTCTACTTTGTCCAGACCGAAGCCTGAATGTCACTTAACGATTGGCAAGACTCGTCAAAGGCACACTGATCTGTTGCAGTCGATTCATTAAATTGATAAGCAGAATGACTCTTTCTTCGCCGTCCATGGTCATGAAAATGGACTCAATACCCGCGAAGCCTTGATCAACAAGGGTGACCTTATCGCCCGGATTGTACGTAACGATGGCGTGACTGTTCGCTCGTTCTTGCAGCTGAACAATAAGGTTGTGATTGACGGCCAGAGGCCTGCCACCAAAAGCCACAATGCGGGCTACCCCACGAGTTGAACGCAAGGGTGCCCAATTTGAGCCCTGGGGCATGTGTATAAACAGATAGCCCGGAAACAAAGACTCTTGAATGCATTGCAGTTGCCCACGCACGAGTTTTTCACGTCGACAGAACGGACGTGAACACTCATAACCTTGGCGCTGGAGGTTTTCCTCTGCCCGCTCGTCTTGTCTGGGCTTGCATTGCACCAAGAACCAGTCGGCAGGCTTTGATGTAATGGGCTCGCAGAATGCTGCAGGGCATGTTGTAGACATAGGCATTTATTAATGGGTCTTCCGTTTACCATCGTATTGTGCAATCGCCAGTGCCTCGCATCTGGCTTGTTTCCTTTCCATAGCAGCTCAATTGAACCGCAGCCGTGAGCTCATCCCGTCGGAATCAGAGCGCCGGCGAATCTGCCAGGAGTTCCCTACAGGCCAGCAGGTCCTTTGCCAATGCCTTTTTCGCCACTATATCGCCATGTACTATACGTATTAGCCCAGCCCTCTGAACCATACCTGAAATAAACTCAAGCAAATCCTGTTGATCAGCATGGGCTGAGTAACTGCTTAAATTTTCAACACATGGGCGAATGATACAGCTCTCACCCTCCAATTCAACATAACTGCCTAATCGGTAACACATTTGCATCCCGGCGCCCCGGGTACGCGCAGCCTGATAGCCAGTAAAAAACACATTATGCCTTCGGTCTGCCTGCATAGCGTTCAAGTAATAGACAATACGACCACTGGCGCACATTTCAAAGCCAAAAACAACAATCGCACACCGATCGATATTGGCCGGATCGCTCTCAGGCTGTGCGCACTTGCCTTGGCTATCGTTTGTTAGACCGCATGCTCAACTGCCTGCCCCTGGAAGAGTCCTGAACTCTCGGCAACCAAATCATTATCCGTGTGAACTGGGCCAGTTCCGCTGAAGGATATTTTCAGTTTCGTAGAACATCCTTCGTACGCGCCCATTATTGAACACGGGAATCAGCAGCGGTTCTGCCCCAAGCCAGATCTATAGCCCTTTGCAGCAGGTTCTGATACTAAAAAATGTCAGGAAATCGCTACGGCCGCATTCCAAACGGGCAACACCCAGTATGTCGCCCGCCTTTGCCGATCAGAATGTGCACACAGGGTATCCGCCCCCTGTGTTTTGAGTCAGGACTCATCCGGGCTCGCTTTACCGAATTGGAATTTGAAAGCTGGTTGCAGTACATAAAATTCGACATGTACTGCGCCCTAAAACCAACTCTCTTAAAATCGATAATTATCCGCGCCGAAAACAGATCAGATTTTTTCGTGCTGCAGGTCTTTCCCGCTGCTGGCGGTGCTAGTCAAAGAAGCCGGAGCCCTTAGTGCAGTCGGATTTTTGAGCTGCCCCTCTCTGACCGCTAAAAAGTTTCGGACCAGTACAATTAACACACCCAGAATGCCTCCCAACAATAACCCCAACAAGACAATCAGGGCCTTCCTGGGTTTGACTGGCTCCATTGGCTCCAGGGCTTTGCGATCGATTGAGACTAATTTCATGTTGCTGCTATCGAGGTTACTCAAATCCCCCAAACGCACAATCTCGGAGCGCAACGGCTCTACACCACTTAAGAACAGGTCTTCATTTTGACGCTGCTTAAGTGCTTCAACTTCACGGTTGCTTTGCAGTAGTTGCAGCTCACGAGCAATCTGAGCTACGCGCCCTTCGGTGAAATCGTCAGTTTTTCGTTGCTGCAGGGCTGCGCGCTCTGCTTCAAGCGCTTCTGTACCCATAAAATACAAGGGAATTTGCTGATTGTTGATTTCGGTCCGCATACCACTGGATCCACGAATGTTAGCCGAATCACCCAACGCCGAGGGCGTCGTAGGCTTTTGAATATTCAAGGACCTCGCGATGCCAATAGCTTCACTCAGTTGCGCCATACGATCAGTGCGCACAACCTTGAGTTGCTGACGCAGCGCCTTGAGCTCGTCCTGCAATTGCGCACGTTTTATGCTGTCGGCTTCGTTCAAGGCGGCGATGCGCGCCTCCTTGTCTATCTCATAGCTGGAGCGGGCTGCGTCCAGCTTGCCTTTTAGCTCGGTCAAACGGTTATTGACGATAACCTTGAGGTCAGCGGCAATTTGCTTACGCTCTGCATCAATGGCGTAATCGACAAAGCCATTGAGGATCTTTACCCCGTCCACTCCCCCGGGGTATGTCAATTCCAGGCTAATCGCAGCGCTCTGGGAACCCTGTTTATTAGAATCAGGAAAAATCAGCTTCAACGAGTTGCGATTGAAATCTTCGAAGCTTTGCTCAAGGGTGTGCCCCGGACGCTTGAATTGAGTGAATAGCTCTTGATTGCCCCGAAAAAAACCCAGTCGATTATCGTATGACTCAAGCGATGACCCTACTTTCAACAGAGCCTCATTGGGAGGCAGGGTATATACACCCGATCGATTGAGTGCATCCAGCTCGTTGATGGCTGCCGGGCGCAGAACGCTACTCACCTGATATTCAGGCGTACTTAAATAGGCATAGCCCAAAGCAACCAGACCAAAGAGAGCAGCCGTAGCAAGAATGATTTTTTTCTGCTGCCAGACCATCAAAAACAAAGGGAGTAAATCCACTTCATTGGACGAAGGAGCATTCGGGATACGGGAGAGACTACTCACAACCAAGACCTGCCTTCTAAAAGAAACTGCGGGCTCGTTATGCAGCGATTTTCATACGCGCTTATATAACTTTCTAACATCAGGCCTTAGCTTCATGCACACCTGAAGAAGCATAAAAATAACTGTACATCGAGAATCTGAAGCATTTTGCCAGTATCTCGAAACTATACAAGCCTGACAAAGTGTAATAAATCTATGGGGCGCGACATGAATTTTGTAGTGTGCCATTTACATTTGAGCTCTCAACCTGCGCTGCAGCCCTCTCCCGGCCGCATTGTCTGCGCTAAGACACACTCAATATGTAAAAAGGCCTACGAATGGGCCAGCAGGCTGCGTTTTAGTTTCGCAGATTTTCGCTTATAGACCACAAACCCCAATACCGGGCCGAAGAGCATGCCAAGCAGTAAGGCACCGATAAAAAATAGCGATGCTGGCAACTCAGGCGAACGCCACCCCAAAAACATCAATGAGGTAGGCTGCTGGTTTTCGAGGATAAATATTACAGTCCCGAAAATAACAGCCAGGGCGAACACCCCCAACACTGCACGTTTAAAGTCACGCATCAGTAACTCCTAGGTCCTTAAGGATTAAATATCGTCTTCCTCATCCTCATTAACTCGATCCCGGAGCTCTTTGCCCGGCTTGAAATGAGGAACAAACTTGCCATCGAGGCTGACAGACTGGCCGGTCTTTGGGTTACGGCCTACACGCGGCGCACGATAGTGCAGCGAGAAGCTGCCAAAGCCACGGATCTCAATTCGATCCCCGGTCGCCAGACACTGTGACATTTGTTCAAGCATAGTCTTGATAGCCAACTCTACATCCTTGGATGAAAGCAGCCCTTGATGGGTGACAATTCGTTCGATCAACTCCGACTTCGTCATATTTTTCCCTTCTTTTTCAAGCAGCTAGATCAGCGCTTCAAAGGTTTTAGCATGATCGAAAGGGTTTGAACAGCCCAGGGATTGACTTATCTTTAAAGGCATCAGATAGATGCCAAACAGCCAGCAGAGCAGAAAAACAGGCATGCGACCGCCACCTTGAACCCATAACCACTGCCGCAGGCTCTTTAGCCTCGCTCTGGCGATCGCTGACAGCTGCAGACGACGCTGCAAGCCTGCCGCTCAGGAATTCCACCAATCATATACGTCTCGTTAGCGCTGCCCCATAAGGCCTGTATCAGGCCACCCCCCGGGGCCGGGGTTGAGCTGGCGAGCCAATCCTGGCCAGCTCAAATTTCAGGCACAAAAAAGGGCGACCTAAGTCGCCCTTTTTCTATGGTAAATCAGAACTTAGTTCTGTTTTTCCATTTGTGCACGCAGCAGGTCGCCAAGAGTGGTCGGACCAGCAGCAGGCTCAGAGGTAGCTGGCTTGTCGCGCAGGCTCTGAATTGCTTCCTTCTCGTCTTCAACGTCTTTCGACTTGATGGACAATTGGATTACGCGGCTTTTGCGATCAACGCTGATGATCTTGGCTTCTACTTCTTCGCCTTCTTTCAGAACGTTACGTGCATCTTCGATGCGGTCACGGCTGATTTCGGAGGCTTTCAGAGTTGCTTCGATATCCGGAGCCAAAGTGATGATGGCGCCTTTAGCGTCAACTTCTTTCACGATGCCCTTAACGATTGCGCCTTTGTCGTTCTCTTGTACGTACTCGGAGAACGGATCGCTTTCCAGCTGCTTGATACCCAGGGAGATGCGCTCACGCTCTGGATCAACAGACAGGATAACGGTGTCAAGCTCGTCGCCCTTCTTGAAACGACGTACGGCTTCTTCGCCAACTTCGTTCCAGGAGATGTCGGACAGGTGAACCAGGCCGTCGATGCCGCCGTCCAGACCAATGAAGATACCGAAATCGGTGATCGACTTGATGGTGCCGGAGATTTTATCGCCCTTGTTGAACTGGCCAGAGAAATCTTCCCATGGGTTAGATTTGCACTGCTTGATGCCCAGGGAGATACGACGACGCTCTTCGTCGATGTCCAGAACCATAACTTCCACTTCGTCGCCGACTTGTACGACTTTCGAAGGGTGGATGTTTTTGTTGGTCCAGTCCATTTCGGAAACGTGTACCAGACCTTCAACGCCTTCTTCCAGCTCAGCGAAGCAGCCGTAGTCGGTCAGGTTGGTAACACGAGCGGTAACGCGAGTGCCTTCTGGGTAACGGGCTTTGATAGCAACCCATGGATCTTCGCCCAGCTGCTTCAGGCCCAGGGAAACACGATTGCGTTCGCGATCGTACTTCAGAACCTTGACATCGATCTCGTCGCCAACGTTGACGATTTCGGAAGGATGCTTGATGCGCTTCCAGGCCATGTCAGTGATGTGCAACAGGCCGTCAACACCGCCCAGATCGACGAATGCGCCGTAATCCGTGAGGTTTTTAACGATACCTTTAACTTGCTGACCTTCCTGCAAGGATTCCAGCAGAGCTTCACGCTCGGCCGAGTTCTCTGCTTCAAGCACGCTACGACGCGAAACAACAACGTTGTTGCGCTTCTGGTCCAGCTTGATGACCTTGAATTCCAGCTCTTTGCCTTCCAGGTGCGTAGTATCGCGCACTGGACGAACGTCAACCAGAGAACCTGGCAGGAACGCACGGATGCCGTTAACGTCGACAGTGAAGCCGCCTTTAACCTTACCGTTGATAACGCCCTTGACAACTTCTTCTGCTGCGAAGGCTGCTTCCAGAACGATCCAGCATTCAGCGCGCTTGGCTTTTTCACGGGACAGCTTGGTTTCGCCAAAGCCGTCTTCGACCGCGTCCAGCGCAACGTGAACTTCATCACCGATGTTGATGTTCAGTTCGCCAGCGTCGTTGTGGAACTGTTCCAGCGGGATGAGGCCTTCAGACTTCAAACCAGCGTGAACGGTTACCCAACCAGCTTGGTAATCGATATCAACGATGATAGCGGTGATGATAGAGCCAGCCTGAAGATTCAGGGTTTTTAGGCTTTCTTCAAAGAGTTCTGCAAAGCTTTCGCTCATTTTAATTCCTGTTGATCAAGGGCGAAGGATACGCCCATCTGCCACATTCCAGACAATGTGGGTTACGTTCATATAAAAGAAGGCATGCAGGACTATTTCTGGTCTCCTGCACGCTTTCTTGGTCATCCAGTGATATCGCGCAGGGCAATTTCACTCATGATTCTTTCAAGCACCTGCTCGATCGACAACTCCGTGGAGTCCAGCTGTATTGCATCAGCCGCCGGTTTAAGCGGGGCTATTGCACGCTGCGTATCACGCTCATCGCGGGCACGAATCTCATCTAGCAGACCCGAGAGACTAACATCATCGCCCTTGGCCTTCAACTGCAAGTAACGGCGACGGGCACGTTCCTCCGCGCTAGCCGTCAGAAATATCTTCAACGGCGCGTCCGGAAACACCACAGTTCCCATGTCGCGACCATCGGCAACCAGACCGGGAAGTTCCTGAAATGCCCGCTGACGCTGCAGCAAAGCCTCACGAACAGCCGGCAAGGCGGCAATTCTGGAAGCCCCGGCAGCAACGGTCTCACTGCGAATCGCGTGAGTAACGTCATCACCTTCCAGAATAATGCGCGCATGCTTGCCGTCCGTCGCTCCGACGAACTGCACATCAAGATGCGCAGCAAGTTTCTCGAGCAAGGCTTCGTTATCCAGAGCAACGCCATGATTGCTCGCCGCGAATGCCAGCAAACGATACAGGGCACCGGAATCCAGCAGATTCCAGCCCAGGCTCTTGGCCAGCTTGCCAGCCACGGTGCCTTTGCCGGAACCGCTTGGGCCGTCGATAGTGATAACCGGCGGGACCATCACGACTGCACCTCTTGCGCTACGCGAATGCCTACCTGCTTGCACAAGGCTAGGAAGTTAGGGAACGAAGTCGCGACATTGGCACAGTCGTGAATACGGATGGGAGCCGTTGCCCGCAGAGAAGCGATGCTGAATGCCATCGCAATGCGGTGGTCACCGTGACCATGAACTTCCCCGCCACCAATGGAGCCACCATCGATAATGATACCGTCCGCAGTTGGCTCACACTTCACGCCCAGCGCCAGCAAGCCGTCAGCCATGACTTGAATCCGGTCAGACTCCTTGACCCGCAGTTCTTCAGCGCCGCGCAGGATCGTGCGACCTTCGGCCACTGCCGCCGCCACGAACAGTACCGGGAATTCATCAATCGCCAGCGGTACCAGCTCTTCAGGAATCTCGATACCTTTAAGCCTGGCTGCGCGCACACGCAAATCAGCTACAGGTTCGCCACCCACTTCGCGCTGGTTCTCGAGGGTGATATCCGCCCCCATCAAACGCAAGATGTCGATAACGCCGGTGCGGGTCGGGTTGATGCCGACATGCTCGAGCACCAGATCGGAATCTTCGGCAATCGAGGCGGCCACCAGGAAGAACGCCGAGGATGAAATATCGCCAGGTACTTCAATGTGGGTAGCCGTGAGCTTGTGGCCTGATTCAACAGAAGCCGTGGCACCCTCGACACTGACCGGGTAGCCGAAGCCACGCAGCATGCGCTCGGTATGATCACGGGTTGGCGCCGGCTCAGTGACCGAGGTCTTGCCTTCAGCATACAAACCCGCCAGCAGCAGGCAGGATTTGACCTGGGCACTGGCCATCGGCAGGGTGTAATCCATCCCTTTAAGCGCGTGACCGCCGCGAATAGTCATCGGCGGACGACCTTCTGCAGCAGTCTCAATCACCGCCCCCATTTCGCGCAGCGGATTAGCCACACGATTCATCGGGCGCTTGGTCAGCGAAGCATCGCCGGTCAAGGTCGTATCAAAGCTCTGCGCAGCCAGCAAACCCGACAACAGACGCATCGAGGTTCCGGAATTACCCAGGTAAATCGGGCCTGGCGGAGCTTTCAAGCCATGCAGCCCCACACCATGGATAGTCACGCGGCCATGATGCGGGCCTTCAATCACCACACCCATGTCACGGAATGCCTGCAAGGTTGCCAGAGCGTCTTCGCCCTCAAGGAAACCTTCGACTTCGGTTGTACCTTCAGCCAAAGAACCAAGCATGATTGAACGGTGAGAAATGGACTTGTCACCAGGAACGCGAATCTTGCCAGTTACCTTGCCACCTGGCTCAGCCAGGAAAATCAGATCATTTGAATTCATAGGGTCCACATATGCCCGGCGGGCCAGGATTTTACTGAAATGCTCGCGAGCAACCCGGGCGCGGGTAAAGACGCCCAGCAATTGATGCCCATCTCCCGCATCGACCGCATCGCGCAAGGCGTCGAGATCACTGCGAAATGTATCCAATGTACGTAACACCGCCTCGCGGTTCGCGAGAAAAATGTCATGCCACATTACCGGGTCGCTTCCTGCGATTCTTGTGAAATCGCGAAAACCTCCCGCTGCGTAACGAAAGATATCCAGATTCTCATTGCGCTTGGCAAGAGAGTCCACCAGCCCGAATGCCAACAGATGCGGTAAATGACTGGTTGCAGCCAGCACCTCGTCATGGCGTTCGACCTGCATATGCTCGACGTCCGCCCCCAGAGCGCGCCACATTGTGTCCACCAGGGCCAGCGCCCCGGAGTCGGTTTCGGCCACCGGGGTCAAAATAACCTTGTGCCGCTCAAACAGAACCGCATTGGAGGCTTCGACACCACTTTGCTCGGATCCGGCAATCGGGTGCCCGGGAACAAAGCGTGGCGGCATGCCGCCAAAGGCCTGAGTCGCAGCACGCACGACATTGCCCTTGGCACTCCCCACATCAGTCAGAACGGCCGACCCCAGATCCATGCCCGCCAGCAACCCGAGCACTTTCTCCATGGCCAGAATCGGCACTGCCAGCTGGATGACATCAGCACCACAGCAGGCGACTGCCAGATCAGCTTCGCAGCGATCAACCACACCCAGCTCTACAGCCAGGGCGCGCGACGCAGGGTCCAGATCGACTCCGACCACCTCAGCGCACAACCCGCTCTCGCGCATGCCTTTAGCAAAGGAGCCACCAATCAGGCCGAGCCCGACAACCACCAGCCGACCCACAACAGGCTTTACAGATTTCAAGGACATTACATCAACCACAAGCAAGAACCTTGGCCAGCGCCTCAAGCAGACGGGTATTTTCCGCCGGCAGACCAATAGTGATACGCAGGTGGTTCGGCATACCGTAATTGGCCACCGGACGCACGATCACACCTTCACGCAACAGCCCCTGATAAACCGGGGCAGCCACTTGACCGAGATCCACCGCAATGAAATTACCGCGGGATGGAATCCAGCCCAGACCCAGCTCACGAAAACCGTCCAGCAACTGCTGCATGCCCGCCTCGTTAAGACGGCGGCTTTCAGCCAGATAGTCAGCATCCTGCAGTGCAGCACAGGCCGCAGCCAGCGCCAGACTGTTGACATTGAAGGGCTGACGAACCCGATTCAGCACATCCGCCACAACCGTTGTCGACAGGCCATAACCAACCCGCAGGGCAGCCAGGCCATAAGCCTTGGAAAACGTACGAGAGACCAGCAGATTAGGATAGGCCGAGAGAAACTCCAGACCGTCCGGCAGCTCGCCGCCTTCCGCATATTCGATATAGGCCTCGTCCAGCACCACCAGAACCCGCTCGGGGACGTCCTGCAAAAACTCGTTCAGTGCATCGACACCAAACCAGGTCCCGGTAGGGTTATTCGGATTGGCGATGAAAACCACCCGGGTATCACTGTCAATCGCCTCAAGCATGGCAGGCAGGTCATGCCCCCAGTCCTTGGCCGGCACTACTCGCGCCTGTGCACCCACCGCCTGGGTCACAATCGGATACACCGCGAAGGCATGCTCGCTGAACACGGCATTCAGGCCCGGTGCCAGATAGGCCCGGGCCACCAGCTCCAGAATATCGTTGGAGCCGTTGCCCAGGGTCACCTGATCGAGTTGCACACCGCAACGCTCAGCCAGCAAGCTCTTGAGGGCAAAACCGTTACCATCCGGATAGCGGGTCAGCTCCGCCAGTTCATTGCGAATGGCTTCCAGCGCCTTCGGACCTGCCCCCATAGGATTTTCATTGCTCGCCAGCTTGACGATGGTGGCCGGATCAATCTCCAGCTCACGCGCCAGCTCATCCACAGGCTTGCCCGGGACGTAAGGCGAAAGTTGTTGTACGCCCGGCTGCGCCAGGGCGAGAAAATCACCGCTCATGTATGACCGCCTCAGAGAACCGCTTTCGGGTAGGAACCCAGCACTTTAAGCGCCACTGCTTCTTGACTGATTTGCTCCAGAACACTTTTGACCAAAGGGTCACGGTGATGGCCAGCAAAATCGATGAAGAATACATAGGTCCATTTACCGCTACGCGAAGGACGCGTCTCGATACGTGTCAGATCGATCCCGTTCTCATGGAACGGCACCAGCAATTCATGCAGGGCGCCCGGACGGTTGCTCATTGATACGATAATCGATGTTTTATCATCGCCGGTCGGCGGCACTTCCTGACTGCCGATCATCAAGAATCGCGTCGAGTTGTCAGGGCGATCCTCAATTTTTTCCGCCAGTCGGGTCAAACCATACAGGCCTGCAGCCATATCGCCGGCTATCGCTGCCGAATTCCACTCACCCTTGACCCGCTTGGCCGCCTCGGCATTGCTCGACACAGCAACCCGCTCGACGTTCGGATAATGCGCATCCAGCCACTTACGGCACTGGGCCAGCGACTGGGCATGGGAGTAAATACGGCTGATGCTGTCGGTCTTGGTGTTTTCACCGACCAGCAGGTGATGGTGGATCCGCAGCTCAACTTCGCCACAGATAACCATGTCGTGCTCGAGAAAACTGTCCAGCGTGTGGTTCACAGCACCTTCAGTGGAGTTCTCCACCGGCACCACGCCAAAGTTGACGGCGCCTGCCGCCACTTCACGAAACACCTCGTCGATCGCCGCCATCGGCTTGCTGATGACCGCGTGCCCGAAGTGCTTCATTGCTGCGGCCTGGGTGAAGGTGCCTTCCGGCCCGAGGTAAGCCACTTTCAGTGGCTGCTCCAGCGCCAGGCACGAAGACATGATTTCGCGAAACAGACGCGCCATCTCTTCGTTACCCAACGGACCTTTGTTGCGCTCCATTACCCGCTTGAGCACCTGAGCCTCACGCTCGGGCCGATAAAATACCGGCACTTCGCCTTCAGCCAGGCTTGCCATTTTTACCCGCGCCACTTCCTGGGCGCAGCGGGCACGCTCGCTGATCAGCTCCAGAACCTTTTCGTCCAGGCTGTCGATGCGCACGCGCAGCGCCTTAAGCTCTTGCTCGGACATTAGCCGTGTTCCTTCTCAAACTCTGCCATGTAAGCCACCAGCGCGTTAACCGCAGTAATGTCCACAGCGTTATAAATCGAAGCCCGCATGCCACCCACCGAGCGATGCCCTTTGAGGTTCAACAACCCGCGCGCTTCAGCACCCACCAGGAACGGCTTGTCGAGACGATCGTCAGCCAGACGGAACGGCACGTTCATCCACGAGCGGTCGGTCTTGTTGATCGGGTTGCTGTACAGGCCGCTGGCGTCAATGAAGTCATACAGAGTACGTTTTTTGACTTCGTTAAGCTTGCCGATGGCCTCTACACCACCCTGCTCTTTGAGCCACTCGAACACCAGGCCGGACAGATACCAGGCCAGCGTCGGAGGCGTGTTGTACATCGAGCCGTTGTCTGCCGCGACCTTGTAGTCGAGCATCGTCGGGCAGATCGAGCGCGCCCGGCCCAGCAGGTCTTCACGAATGATGTTGACCACAATACCGCTCGGACCGATGTTTTTCTGGGCGCCGGCGTAGATCATGCCGAAGCGGGAAATATCGACCGGACGCGACAAAATGTCAGAAGACATGTCGGCAACCAGCGGCACATCGCCCGTTTGCGGAATCCAGTCGAATTCCAGGCCGCCAATGGTTTCATTGGGCGCGTAATGAACGTAGGCCGCGTCTTTCGACAGGTTCCATTCATTCTGACCGGGAATCGCGAAGTAATCGTAAGGCTTGGCGCTGGCAGCCACATTGATGTGGCCAAAGCGCGAACCTTCCTCAATGGCTTTTTGCGACCAGATACCGGTATCGATGTAATCCGCCTTGCCATTTTCCGGCAGCAGATTCAGCGGGATCTGGGCAAATTGCTGGCTTGCGCCACCCTGCAGAAACAGGACTTTGTAGTTCGAGGGAATAGACAGCAGGTCACGCAGATCCTGCTCAGCCTTGGTCGCAATGGACACGAACTCATCGCTGCGATGGCTCATTTCCATGACCGAGAGGCCCTTGCCATGCCAGTCGAGCAACTCGGACTGGGCACGCAACAGGACAGCTTCAGGCAGCGCAGCAGGACCTGCGCAGAAGTTATAGGCTCGTTTGCTCACATCCACTCTCACTCTGATTTGGTGGGTCACGCAATAAATCAATTATCGACACATTGTTCAATGTGAGGGCTTGCAGGCGACTGCGGTGCAACAGTCACTCATCGCGAGCAATATCGCCTCCACACATACAACAAGGGGGCGAATCTTCATCCGCCCCCTGTGTACCCGCTTATTCCTGCGGCTCTTCTTCGTCAGCGCCAGCCTCTAGCGGCTGCTCGTCGTCGACGCCATCGTGGATGACCTCGTCATCGAGCTCAACACCACCATCGACCTCACCTTCAAGCTCTTCACCTTCGACTTCCGACGGCTCCTGAACCCGCTCCAGCCCGACCAGCGTTTCATCGCTGGCCAGCTTGATCAAGGTGACGCCCTGGGTATTGCGACCCAAGCTCGACACTTCATCGACACGGGTACGCACCAGGGTGCCCTGATCGGAGATCAGCATGATCTCTTCGCCATCAAGCACCTGAACGGCACCGACCAGACGGCCGTTACGGTCGTTGCTGACCATGGCGATAACGCCCTGACCGCCACGCTTGTACTCAGGGAACTCGCTGATAGCAGTCCGCTTGCCATAACCACGCGCCGAAGCGGTGAGGATCTGGCTGCCTTCTTCAGGAATCAGCATCGAAATCAGCTTCTGACCTTCTGGCAGACGCATGCCGCGAACACCGCGGGCCGTACGACCCATGGCACGCACGTCGGACTCTTTAAAGCGAGTCACCTTGCCGCCATCGGAGAACAGCATGACTTCGCGCTCACCATCGGTAATCGCGGCACTGATCAGTACGTCACCTTCGTCCAGCTCCAGCGCAATCAAGCCCACGCTGCGTTGACGGCTGAAGGATTCGAGCGGGGTCTTCTTCACGGTACCGTTAGCGGTTGCCATAAAGATGAAGTGCCCCTCGGTGTAATCCTCCACCGGCAGCATGGTGGTGATGTATTCACCCTCACCCAACGGCAGCAGGTTAACCAGCGGACGACCACGCGCAGCACGGGATGCTTCAGGGATTTCGTAGGTTTTGAGCCAGTACACCTTGCCTTTGCTGGAGAACAGCAAGAGCGTGGTGTGACTGTTGGCAACCAGCAGGTGAGCGATGTAGTCCTCATCCTTGACGCCAGTAGCCGATTTACCTTTACCGCCGCGACGCTGAGCCTGGTACGCAGCCAATGGCTGGGTCTTGGCGTAGCCACCGTGGGAAATGGTCACCACACGCTCTTCTTCCGGGATCATGTCACCGAGGGTCAGGTCGAGACGGTGATCCAGAATTTCGGTACGACGAACGTCGCCGTATTCCGCACGAATGACTTCCAGCTCCTCGCGAATCACTTCCATCAGGCGCACGGCGCTATTGAGGATGCGGATCAGCTCACCGATCTGGTTGAGGATTTCCTGGTACTCGGCCAGCAGCTTCTCGTGCTCAAGACCGGTCAGACGGTGCAAGCGCAGCTCAAGAATGGCTTGCGCCTGTTCTGGCGACAGGAAGTACTTGCCTTCACGCAGGCCGTATTGCGGATCCAGGTTGTCAGGGCGGCACGAATCCGCACCGGCACGCTCGACCATCGCCACTACCGCACTGGACTCCCAAGGCGTGCTGATCAGCGCTTCCTTGGCTTCAGACGGAGTTGGCGAAGCCTTGATCAATGCAATGACCGGGTCGATGTTGGACAGGGCAACCGCCTGACCTTCAAGGATGTGGCCACGCTCACGGGCTTTACGCAGTTCGAAAACAGTACGACGGGTAACCACTTCACGACGGTGACGAACGAAGGCTTCCAGCAGATCCTTAAGGTTGAGGATCCGCGGGCGACCGTCGATCAGCGCAACGATGTTGATACCGAACACCGCTTGCAACTGGGTCTGGGCATACAGGTTATTGAGAATAACCTCCGGCACTTCACCGCGACGCAGTTCGATTACAACACGCATACCGTCTTTGTCGGACTCGTCACGCAGTTCGGTGATGCCTTCGAGCTTCTTCTCTTTAACCAGCTCGGCGATCTTCTCGATCAAGCGCGCCTTGTTCAACTGGTACGGGAGCTCGGTGATCACGATCTGCTGACGGCCACCGACCTTGTCGATGTCTTCAATCATCGAGCGGGCACGCATGTAAATGCGGCCACGACCGGTGCGATAGGCTTCGATGATGCCGGCGCGACCGTTGATGATTGCTGCGGTCGGGAAGTCCGGGCCCGGAATGAACTGCATCAGTTCATCGATGCTCAGTTCCGGGTTGTCGATCAGCGCCAGGCAACCGTCGATCACTTCACCGAGGTTGTGCGGCGGGATATTGGTGGCCATGCCCACAGCGATACCGCTGGAGCCGTTGACCAACAAGTTGGGAATACGGGTCGGCATGACGGCCGGGATCATTTCCGTGCCGTCGTAGTTCGGCACCCAGTCCACGGTCTCTTTGTGCAAGTCAGCCAGCAGTTCGTGGGCCAACTTGGTCATGCGCACTTCGGTGTATCGCATGGCCGCAGCGTTGTCGCCGTCGACCGAACCGAAGTTGCCCTGACCGTCTACCAGCAGGTAGCGCAGAGAGAATGGCTGAGCCATTCGAACGATGGTGTCGTAAACCGCGGTATCACCATGCGGGTGATACTTACCGATTACGTCACCGACCACACGGGCAGATTTCTTGTACGGTTTGTTCCAGTCGTTGTTCAGTTCGCTCATCGCAAACAACACACGCCGGTGCACGGGCTTCAAGCCATCGCGTGCATCAGGCAGTGCCCGCCCGACAATTACGCTCATCGCGTAGTCGAGATAGGACTGTTTCAGCTCGTCTTCGATATTGACCGGGAGGATTTCTTTGGCCAGTTCGCCCATGAGAAGCCTGATTCCTTTTTCGGGTGAAACTTCGCCACATCCATTCGGGACGAACGAAGCTCGCCGCTGCTGACCAAGTGCCATGCAGCGACTTACGACAAATCAACGAGTTATGCCACGGATTTGCGCAGTAAGGGCAACCCTTGCGGACTACCCTGGAAACCGCCGAATGTTATCACAAACGCCGCTACGCACCTATCCCCCAGATGCGCATGGAGCGTAGTAATTGGACAGGTTGTGGGCCTGAGCGTGCCCAGAGAGGCTCTGGAAGCGATTCAAGGGGTAAGCGGAGCAGATTCTGCAGCTGCAAACGCAGGCTGCAATCAGGTACGCAGGACCTTCAACAACAGCGCGGCCTTGCAACCCGGCGCAACCTTCGCCAACCCCTGCAGGTGCAATTTATCAATGCAATCGCTTGCGACACATCAGTTGCGCCATTTTTGCCGTATCCGGACGCTCGACGATGCCCTTCTCGGTAACAATCACATCAATCAGATCGGCCGGTGTCACATCAAATACCGGATTGAATGTCTGCACAGGCGCACCGACACAGTGGCCGCCCACCTCCAGCAACTCACTGGCGTCACGCTCCTCGATAGGGATGTCGTCACCACTGGCCAGCTCCATATCGATGGTTGAACTTGGCGCCACCACCATAAAGCGCACACCGTGATGCATGGCATTTACCGCCAGCTGGTAGGTGCCAATCTTGTTTGCCACATCGCCATTGGCCGTGATCCGGTCAGCGCCGACTATCACCCAGGTCACGCCCTTGGTTTTCATGATGTGTGCCGCAGCCGAGTCAGCATTGAGCACCACCGGGATGCCCTCATTCGCCAACTCCCAGGCAGTCAGTCGCGAGCCCTGCAACCAGGGCCGGGTTTCGTCGGCGTAGACCTGCTCGATCATGCCTTCCAGCCAGGCAGCCCGAATCACGCCCAGCGCGGTACCAAAACCGCCCGTGGCCAGGGCACCGGTGTTGCAATGGGTCAGTACGGTCTGAGCGTTGCCCTGATGACGGCGAATCACATCGACGCCCAACTGCGCCATGGTCAGATTGGCCTCGCGATCACTTTCATGAATCGCCACAGCCTCGGCCTCAAGTATGTGCAGAACATCGGCCCTGGCTTTGGCACGGTTCAAACGATCACGCATGCGATTGAGTGCCCAGGACAAATTCACTGCGGTGGGCCGGGCGTCCGCCAGCAGCGCAAAGTCCTCTTCCAGCGCCCCGACCCAATCGCCACCCGCAGCCTTGCGTACACGCGCCGCAAGCACTACGCCATACGCAGCTGCGATGCCGATCGCCGGTGCACCACGCACTACCATGGCGCGAATAGCCTGGGCCACTGCTTCGGCACTGGTATGGGCCAGCCAGCTCTCATCAAAAGGCAAACTGCGCTGATCCAGCAGGTACAGGGCCTCACCCCGCCAATCGATGGCCTTTACCTTTTCTGCCGCCAACAGTCGATCGCGCATGCCTACCCCTATCACACAGATACAAAGCCGCCGATTATAGCGAGCCCACCTTTAAGACGCTCGGGTATACTTCGCCTCCTTTTAATATCGCACTGGAAGCCGTTTTCGATGCCCACCCTGCCCCTGTCCCTCGACCTGTTGCTGCTGCCCACCTGGCTGGTGCCCGTAGAGCCAGCCGGGGTGGTACTCAAGGACCATGGGGTGGGCATCGCGGACGGGCGCATCGTGTTCATCGGCCCGCGCCTCGAAGCCTTGAAACATACCGCCCGCGAAACCCGTGAGCTCCCTGACATGTTGCTCACCCCCGGTCTGGTCAATGCCCACGGCCACGCGGCCATGACCCTGTTCCGCGGCATGGCCGATGACCTGCCATTGATGACGTGGCTGGAACAGCATATCTGGCCCGCCGAGGCCAAATGGGTGGATGAAGACTTCGTGCGCGACGGCACCGATCTGGCCATTGCCGAGCAACTCAAGGGCGGCATCAGCTGTTTCAGCGATATGTACTTTTATCCCCGGACCGCCTGCGAGCGCGTGCATAACAGTGGCATTCGTGCCCAAATCGCCATTCCGGTTCTCGACTTTCCGATTCCCGGCGCAAGCTCGGCCGATGAAGCATTGCGCCAGGCCGTCGAGCTGTTTGGCGACCTGAAGCACCATCCGCGGATCAAAATCGCCTTCGGACCGCACGCCCCCTATACCGTGGGCGACGAGAACCTGGAAAAAGTCCGGGTAATGGCCGATGAACTGGATGCTGCAATCCAGATGCACGTCCACGAAACCGCTTTCGAAGTGCAACAGGCCGTCGAGCAACATGCCGAACGCCCGATAGCCCGCCTGGCCCGACTGGGCTTGCTGGGGCCACGCTTTCAGGCCGTGCACATGACCCAGATCAGCGATGCCGACCTGGCAATGCTGGTAGAAAGCAACGCCAGCGTGATTCATTGCCCCGAATCCAACCTCAAACTGGCCAGCGGCTTCTGCCCGGTCGAGCGTTTGTGGCTGGCAGGGGTCAATGTCGCGGTTGGCACCGACGGTGCTGCCAGCAATAATGACCTGGACCTGCTGGGCGAAACCCGCACCGCCGCACTGCTGGCCAAAGCCGTGGCAGGCTCGGCCACCGCACTGGACGCCCATCGCGCCTTGCGCATGGCAACGCTCAACGGAGCCCGGGCACTGGGCCTGGATAATGACATCGGTTCGATCGAGCCCGGCAAAGCTGCCGACCTGGTAGCTTTCGATCTGAGCGGGCTGGCCCAGCAACCGGTTTACGACCCTGTCTCGCAACTGATCTACGCCACTGGCCGCGACTGTGCAAAACACCTGTGGGTCGGGGGCAAACACTTGCTCGATGATGGCAAACTGACCCGAATGGACGAGCAACAGCTCTGCGCAACCGCCAAGGCCTGGGGCCAGCGCATCAGCAGCCAACCCCATTGATTCAAGACCTTCAGGCCTGTGCCTGAAGTAATACCAGGATTTTTCAGCTTTAGAGGATTTACCCATGAGCAACGTCGACCACGCCGAGATCGCTAAATTCGAAGCGCTTGCCCATCGCTGGTGGGATCGTGAAAGCGAGTTCAAACCCCTGCACGACATCAACCCGCTGCGCCTGAACTGGATTGACGAACGCGTGCAGCTGGCCGGGAAAAAAGTGCTCGACGTCGGCTGCGGCGGCGGCATTCTCAGTGAGTCCATGTCCCAGCGCGGCGCAACCGTAACCGGCATAGACATGGGCGAAGCCCCGCTGGCAGTGGCACAACTGCATCAGCTTGAATCGGGCGTGAATGTTGAATACCGCCAGATCACGGCTGAAGAACTGGCCAACGAAATGCCCGGGCAGTTCGACGTCGTTACCTGCCTTGAAATGCTCGAGCACGTGCCGGACCCGGCATCCGTAATCCGCGCCTGCTACCGCATGGTCAAGCCGGGTGGCCAAGTGTTCTTCTCCACCATCAACCGCAACCCGAAAGCCTATCTGTTCGCAATTATCGGCGCTGAATACATCATGAAGCTGATCCCGCGCGGGACCCACGACTTCAAGAAATTCATCCGCCCTTCCGAACTGGGTGCCTGGAGCCGCCAGGCCGGCCTGAGCGTCAAGGACATCACCGGCCTGACCTACAACCCGCTGACCAAGCACTACAAGCTGGGCGCCGATGTCGACGTCAACTACATGATCCAGACCCTTCGCGAGGAGTGACCCATGCGTTTAAGAGCAGTTCTTTTTGACATGGACGGCACCCTGCTCGATACCGCGCCGGACTTTATCGCCATCTGCCAGGCCATGCGCGCCGATCGCGGGCTAGCGCCCATTGACGACAAGCTGATTCGCGACGAGATCTCCGGCGGGGCTCGGGCCATGGTCGCAGTGACCTTCAGCATGGACCCTGAAGCACCGGGGTTCGAGGAACTGCGCCTTGAATTCCTCGAGCGCTATCAACAGGACTGTGCGGTACACACCAAGCTGTTCGATGGCATGGAGCAACTGCTGGCCGACATTGAACAGGCCCACCTAGTCTGGGGCGTCGTGACCAACAAGCCCGTGCGCTTTGCCCAACCAATCATGGAGCGGCTGGGCCTGGCGGAACGCTCTGCGGTACTGATCTGCCCGGACCACGTGAGCCGCAGCAAACCCGACCCCGAGCCAATGATTCTCGCCTGCAAGATGCTCAACCTTGACCCGGCCAGCGTTTTGTTTGTCGGCGATGACCTTCGCGACATCGAATCCGGCCGCGATGCCGGTACCAAGACCGCCGCCGTACGCTTTGGCTACATTCACCCCGACGACAACCCCGACCACTGGGGCGCCGACGTAGTGGTCGACCACCCGAGCGAATTGCGCAAAGTACTGGATAACGCGATGTGCAGTTGCTGACAGCGGGCGCAGAACGATCTTTGATTTCTGTTGAGGTTTTTTATGTTTGATTATTCCGCTCGACCCGACCTGCTTCAGGGCCGGGTGATTCTGGTTACCGGTGCCGGCCGCGGCATCGGCGCTGCAGCAGCCAAAACCTATGCCGCGCACGGGGCTACCGTGCTGCTGCTGGGTAAAACCGAGCCCAATCTGAGTCAGGTGTACGACGAAATAGAAGCTGCTGGCCACCCGCAACCCGCAGTCATTCCTTTCAATCTCGAAACCGCCCAGCCCCATCAATACGATGAGCTGGCCGCCATGATCGAAAACGAGTTCGGCCACCTTGACGGCCTGCTGCACAACGCCTCGATCATTGGACCGCGCACGCCCCTGGAACAACTCTCGGGCGAAAACTTCATGCGGGTTATGCAGGTAAACGTAAACGCCATGTTTATGCTCACCAGCACCCTGCTGCCACTGCTCAAATTGTCCCAGGACGCATCGGTTATTTTCACCTCCAGCAGCGTAGGCCGCAAAGGCCGCGCCTATTGGGGGGCTTATGGGGTTTCGAAATTTGCCACCGAAGGCTTGATGCAAACCCTGGCAGACGAAGTCGATGGCGTGGCAGCCGTACGCTCCAACAGCATCAACCCGGGCGCGACCCGCACCAGCATGCGGGCCCTGGCATACCCGGGTGAGAACCCGCTGAACAACCCGGAACCACAAGCCATCATGCCGGTTTACCTGTACCTGATGGGGCCGGACAGCACCGGCGTAAACGGCCAGGCATTCGACGCGCAATAACGAATCGGCCAACAAAAAAACCGCAGCTGGCGAATGAATGCCAGCTGCGGTTTTTTTATAGACCCGGGCAAGTCAATCCCCCGGGATCAGCCCTCAACCAATTCCGGACGCTTGCGCACCACCGGCTTTTTTTCATACTGCAGACAGCTTTGCAAAAACAGATACTTGTAGTCATAGCTCTTGCAAACGGCTTTACGCAGCTCGGTTTGCAACGCTTCACTGGGATTCATCCCCGCCAGGGTGCAAATAATCTCCAGCGCTTCCCAAGGGTGCTCATCATCGTACTGAGCGTGCATCTTCAGCCATTTCATGGCGCGCTTGCGCCCTTCTGCCGGCAGCGACTCCTCATAAACGTTTTGTGAACACACCACGGCAGCCCACTCGCCCACGGCGCCTTCAATGGCATAGTTGGTCGCGGCCATGGATACCGCCAGCGAATCCGCAGTGCAGGTATGCCAGCACCAGTCGTTCAGCGCCTGAAACTCGAACGGTATGTCCTGGGCATTCATGTCAGCAAGGCTGACGCCATGGGCATTGGCCCAGTTGACCCAGTAATCGGCGTGGTTCAGTTCGACCCGAATGTTGCGAATCAGCCAACGGCGGGCCATGTCTTCCCCGGGATGACGCCCATAACGGGTTTTCCCCAGGTTATGCCCCATGTACAACGAAAACTGTTCTACCACCGGCCATCCGCCAATGAGGTACAACCGCATGATTGTCGGGCTCAGCGTGTTATCACGCATGCGTGCATAAACCTCATGCTCGACGACACGGCGCTTGCTCTCGCTACAGTCGCGGATCAGCTTTTGCGCCCACTTGGGATAGCTGGTCGCTTCCATAAGAGGCCCGGTACGTACAAATGCATCCATCACAATCAAGTTCCTTCTCAGAGGTGATTTACAAAATCGGACACCTCATCAACGCAAAGTGCCCGGCAACTTCAAAGCCAGGGCTTTGGGGCGTACAGGTCGAGTCCACAAGCTGTCACAGGTAAACAATTGTGGGCGCTCAACTATATATCCCTGAGCATAGTCGACCCCGATCTCAATCAATGCCTGTTCAATCTGAGGACTTTCAACAAACTCGGCAATTGTCCGCTTACCCATAACGTGCCCTATATGATTGATCACCTCAACCATTGCCCGATTAATGGGGTCATCCAGCATATCCCTGACGAAACTGCCGTCTATTTTCAAATAGTCCACAGGCAAATGTTTCAAGTAGGCAAACGAAGACATCCCGGCGCAAAAGTCATCCAGGGAAAAGTGACAGCCCAGCCCTTTAAGTTCATTTATGAAGCGGATGGCACTGCCCAAGTTGGCAATTGCACTGGTTTCGGTAATTTCAAAACAGATCAGCTCGGGTGCCACGCCATAACATTCAAATTGCTCGAGCAAAAAAGCCAGGAACTCGTCATCGCCTATGGTCGACCCCGAGAGGTTAATGGCACACATCGCCATTGAATGTTCTGCCCGCGGCGCCGAGCACCGAGAAATAATCTTGAATACGTTTTCCACAACCCAACGGTCAATCGAAGCCATCAGACCATAACGCTCGGCAGCCGGAATAAAACTGTCAGGCAAGATCAGGCCGCCACTGCCATCGCTCAGGCGCAACAGGATTTCAATGTGCCCGCCGCCTTCCGGGGCCCGCCCCAATGGAGCGATCTCTTGCGCATAAAGGCAAAACAGGTTTTCTTCCAGCGCTACGTGCAAGCGCTGTACCCATGCCATTTCACCAAAGCGCAGTGACAACTCTGAGTCATCCGCATGGTAGACCTGAACCCGGTTACGCCCCTTTTCCTTGGCCATGTAGCAAGCCATGTCCGCCGCACGCATTGAGGCTTCCAGGGTCACCGGGGCTTGCTGGATATGCACCAGACCGATACTGATGGTGTTCAGGAACGGGCGCCCCTTCCACGCGAAGTGCAGCCTTTGTACGGTCTGGCGCAAACCCTCGGCAATTTTTTCAGCGGCATCGGCCGGGCAATTTTCCAGCAGGATACCGAACTCATCTCCCCCAAGACGCGCCAGCGTATCGCCCTCACGCAAACCCGAATGCAGCAATGCACAAATATGCCGCAACAACTCGTCACCCGCAGCGTGGCCACAGGTGTCGTTGACCAGCTTGAACTGGTCCAGATCAAGAAACATCAATGCGTGCCGGCCTTGCTGTCGCGCCAGATTCTGCAACACCAGCTCCAGCCGATATTCAAACTCGCGACGATTGGCCAGGCCGGTGAGTGCATCGTGGGTCGCCTGCCAGGACAAGTTGGCAATGTATTGGCGCTCACGGGTCATGTCATGCAGCACCAGCACCGCACCGCTCACCTTGCCGGCATGCAGGATTGGCGCCCCCACCAGCGCCACGGAAACCGTACTGCCGTCCGTGCGCTGAATCAGTTTTGAATGTTCACTGGTATTACCCAACTGGCCGCCGAGAATGCGGTCTATCAGTTTGAAACCATCATCAAGGACATTTTCGTCGAGCAACTTGAACAATGCGGCCAAGGGCACGCCTTGCGCCTGCCCGGACTTCCAGAGCGTCAACTGTTCCGCGGCCGGATTCATATAAGTGATGGAACCGCTTACATCCGTACTTATTACCCCGTCACCAATAGATTCAAGGGTGATTTGCGCCCGCTCTTTTTCAACCTGCAGGGCTTCGGCAAATTCCCGGCTCTGGCTCAACACTTTGTGGGTGCGCAGTAAAGCCAAAAGAATCAGCCCCAGCGCCGTCGCGAAATTGATGATGACCAACAATTTCAGAATAAATCGCGAGCCCTCACCCAGTGCGTCACTAAAGGCTTTGGCCGGCGGGGCAACACTTTCATTGATCCGCGAGATAGCGGACTGCCAGCCTGCTACGTCAGCGGCGCTGGCTTGATTGGCATTGAGACTGCGGTGAATTTCCTGCGCCAGATCATCCAGTTTTATCAGGTATTGATCACCCACACTCCACTTCTCAATGGCTGTGCGCATATAGCTGAAATCATGGAAATAACGATAAAACCAGATAATGCTCGAGACATCCTCAGGGCTATTACCCCCTTGCAGAATGCCCTCGCGCGCCTCGGCAAGGTCTGGAGGTGACTGATCCAGTGCCATGCGCAGCCGGTGTCCGCCCTGGGGCACCTTGATCGCTTGCAGGTACTTCTCGAAAACCGCCGGATCGCGGTTGTCGGCATACAGATGGAGGTAGTAAATGGCGTCTTTCTGTCCTTTGGACCACAGACTTTCGCCTGCGACATAGCCTCGCACCGCTGAGAGCATATAAAGACTGAGACAACCCAATAGCGCCTGAAACAGCACGACCGCAATAAAGGGCCAGACGATTCCCAAAAGGCGTGGGGTACCGAGGGGACGCTTGTGCTTCATGAGTTCCCTTTATCACAGGCTGGCAGAAGAAAACCGGAGAAAATCCCTCAAGCAAGTTGAGCCTAGGCTAGTTTATGACCCGTATGAGGATCACTGGCGCCAGCCACACTTGAAAAGTCCGGTGCCCTCGCCGTCAGCTCTGCTGCAATTGCCCGTACAGCCTGGCGTAGAGCCCTCCCTCTGCAAGTAGCTGCTGGTGATCGCCATCTTGCGCAATACGTCCGCCATCAAACACAAGCACGCGGTCTGCCTGTTTTACCGCAGATAAACGGTGGGCAATGATTAAAGTCGTGCGCCCACTCAAAAATTTTTCCAAAGCGTGATGCAGGTTGTATTCGGTGGCGGCATCCAGTGCGCTGGTAGCCTCATCGAGGATCACTACCCTGGGTTCGGCCAGCACCATTCGCGCAATCGCCAGACGTTGACGCTGACCTCCGGACAACCGCACCCCGGAGCGCCCGACTATGCTGTCCAGCCCCTGGGGCAGTTGGCGTACGATGCCGTCCAGCTGGGCGATTTCCAGAGCACGCCAGCACGCCTCATCCGTACGCTCGCGGCCCATGGTCAGGTTGGCCCGCACGCTGTCGTTGAACAGCGCCGGGTGCTGCAGCACCACGGCCACATGTTCACGGATGGTTTCCAGGCCGATCTCGGCCTGGCTCGCACCGGCGAAATGGATACTGCCCGACTGCGGCGTGTAGAGCCCCAGCAGCAATTGCACCAAAGTGCTTTTACCGCCGCCGCTGGTGCCCACAATGGCCACCTTCTCACCCGCGGCGATGGTCAGGTTCAATCGATCGAGAATCTTCTCGTCGCCGTAGCTGAAACTCAGGTCGCGCACTTCAATATCAACGGTCTGACGCCCTGAAAACGGATCAACGCCACCGCGGTACTGCGGCTCGTCGCGCCGCGCCAGCAACTGGTTGATCCGGGTCATGGCACCGCTTGCGGCGTAGAAAGCGTACTGCAAGTTGAGCAGCTGCTCGACAGGCCCGATCATGAACCACAGGTAGCTGAACACCGCGAGCATCTGGCCGATGGACAGATCCGAAAACAGCACCGTCAGCATTGCCGCGGCACGGAAAATATCGATACCGAACTGGAACAACAGGCCACTGGCCCGGTTCGAGGCATCACTTTTCCATTGGGATGACGTGGCAAAATCGCGCACTTCCCGGGCCCGATTCCCCAAGCGACCGAGGAAATAACCCTGACGATTGCCGGCACGGACTTCCTGAATGGCATCCAGGGTTTCAGTGAGCGCCTGGGTAAAACGCGCAGTACTGTCGTTCTCCAGCTTTTTGAGGTGTTTGACGCGTTTGCCCAACTGCACGGTGGCGTAAATCACCAACGGGTTGAACAGCAAAATCAAGAGCGCCAGCTGCCAGTGCATCCACAACAAAATCGCTGACGTGCCGACCAGGGTCAGCATCGCAATCAGAAACCGGCTCAAGGTTTCGCCGACGAACTTGTCGAGGGTGTCCAGGTCGGTGACCAGATGCGTGGTCACCGTACCGCTGCCCAGACTTTCATACTCGGCCAGCGAGATGCGCTTCAGACGCTCGATCAGGCGCAACCGGATGCGAAACACTATGTCTTTGGACAGACGGGAAAACAGCCGGGCCTGCAACACGTTAAACAGCAAGGCACCGCAGCGCAGCAGCAGCGTCACGAAAAGCATCAGGCCTATGTAACCCGGCGCACTTTGCCAGGCGGCTGGCAGCCAGTGGTTCATGACTTTGAGCGCTGCATCACCGTTGCCCAGCAGCACTTCATCAACCAGCAACGGCAACAACAATGGAATCGGCACGCTGCACAGCGTGGTCAGGACCGCCACGCCATTGGCGAGCCACAGGGCTTTTTTATGGCGCAGGGCAAGACCACGGATTTCCTTCCAGCTCAGGCGATCTGTGGTCTCGGGCGCCGGCGTTGCCGGGCCGCAATCAAGCACGCTTGGCGCGTTCAAGCCAACGGCCCAGCAGGTCGGAGACAGGCTCCAGAGCCTGATAACCATTGGTCAGCAATGCCAGCTGACCGTCACGTTCAGCAAGCAGGGTGGGGAATCCGGCGATCCCCAGATCCTGGACCCAGGTAAAGTCGGCAGCGGTCGCTGTGTGCTGCTCGGCGCTGTCGAACGCGGCAGCGAACTCGATACGCGGCAACCCCGCCGTCTGCGCCAGTTCAGCCAGCACACTGGCCTGGGTCACATCACGACCTTGCACATAAAAAGCCTGCTGAATCAGTTTCAGCAACCGCCACGCGCAATCGGGCGCCAGACTGCGCGCCGCCACAATGGCCCGGCATGCGGGCTCACAGTCGTAGACAAAACCATCGGGCAAGGCACCTTCGATCGTGAACGGCTGCCCGGTGGCATCGGTCACCGCCTGCCAGTGCTCAAGGATATAGCGTCGAGTTGCAGGCTCCAGGGCAGCGCCGCTGCCGGTGCGTAAGCCTCCGACCACCAGGTGCAAATCCACCCCCGCAGCCTGCGCCTGCTCAACCAGAGCCTCAACGATGGGGGCAAAACCCCAGCACCACGAACACATCGGGTCCATCACATAGAGCAGGCGCGCGGACATATCAGGCCTCGGCCGGTTTACGGTAGTTGTGGCCAATCGGATGCGGCTGATTGCGGGCCTTGGCCAGGTCAATCTGTTTTTGCCGGTCGATGGCGCTGCGGCGGGTTTTTTCGCTCAGTTTGTCCCAGCAATGCGGGCAGCTGATACCCGGCTGATAATGCTCGGATTCACGGTCAGCGATGCTGATCGGCGTGCGGCAGGCATGACACTGATCGTATTCACCTTCACTCAGGTCGTGACGCACGGTGACCCGGTTATCAAACACGAAGCAGTCGCCCTGCCACTTGGTTTCTTCCAGCGGCACCTCTTCGAGGTACTTCAAAATCCCGCCCTTGAGGTGATAAACCTCGTCGAAGCCCTGGCTGAGCATGTAGCTCGAAGCCTTTTCACAACGAATGCCGCCGGTGCAGAACATCGCGACTTTCTTGTGTTTGGCCGGGTCGAAATTGGCTTTGATGTAGTCAGGAAATTCGCGAAAACTGGTGGTTTTCGGGTCGATCGCGCCTTCAAATGTACCAATCGATACTTCGTAATCATTCCGGGTATCGATCAGCAACACCTCCGGATCGCTGATCAGCGCGTTCCAGTTCTCGGGGTCGACATAGGTTCCGACTTTTTTGTTCGGGTCTACGCCTTCAACACCGAGGGTGACGATTTCTTTCTTGAGCTTGACCTTGGTCCGGTAGAACGGCTGGTCATCGCAGTAGGATTCTTTGTGGTCAATATCCACCATGCGCGGATCGGACCTGAGCCAGGCCATCAGCCCGTCAATGCCTTCACGACTACCGGAAACAGTACCGTTGATACCTTCTTCGGCAATCAGCAAAGTGCCCTTGACCCCGTTGTCGACCATGGCCTTGAGCAAAGGCTCACGCAGCTCAACGTAATCTTCCAGGGTGACGAATTTGTACAGTGCAGCTACCACAATCGGCGCAGTCATCGCATATATCTCCAGGTGGCTACCCTCGTAAAGGGTGAACCGGATGCAAAAAAAACGCGCCGACTGAGCGGCGCGTTGCGGATTCTAGCAAAAAGCAGGCTTAACAAGCCACTTAGTGCCCACCGCCGGCACAGGTCGGCGAGGCCGGGGCTGTACCGATTTTCGCCCATTCATCAGGCGTATAGGTATGCAAAGCCAGCGCATGGAACTCGCCCATCAGGTCACCCAGGGTGGCGTAGACCTTTTGGTGACGCTTGACACTGTTGAGCCCGGAAAACTGCTCGCTGACCACCACCGCCTTGAAGTGGGTCTGCAACCCACGACTGTGCATATGGCTTTCATCCAGCACGTTCAGGTGCTCGGGCTGCAAGGCGCCCAGCGCCGCTTCGATACGATGTTGCATGCTCATTCAGGCTCCGCTTACTTCTTCTTGGCCGGGGCCGCTTTTGGCTCCAGCTGGACAGTCATGTCTTCCAGCAGTTTGTTGACCACAGGCACCGCGCTTTCCAGCTTGGCCTGAGTCATTTGTGCCGATTGCTGAGTCAGCTGCGGCATTTTTTCCAGTACTTTCTTGCCCAGGGGCGATTGATAGAAAGCAACCAGATCCTTGAGTTCGGATTCGCTGAAGTTGGTGGTGTAAAGCTTGACCATGTCAGGCTTCAGTTTGTCCCAGCCAATAGCCTGGTCCAGAGCGGTGTTGGCTTTGGCCTGGTAGGTTTCCAGCAGGGCTTTCTTGGAAGCCGGTGCCTTGGTCTGCTCAAAACGTTGGGCGAACATTTGCTGCACTTGCATGTACACCGGGGTACCCAGCTTGTCGGCATGTGCCAGCTTGAGGAATGTTTCAGCAGTGGCAGCGTGACTGGCGGTATCGGCGAAAACCTGGCCACTGGCGCAAACCAGAGCTACCGCAGTACAGATGGCGCGAAGACGGGTCATCGAGTTTCCTTTTCTAGCAAGCGAGGACGAACCCCAAGGGCGCCCATTCTGCGCCTAAAAAACTCCGGCACTCAACCCCGGGCCTGATCAGAGGTATTCAACAATCAGATCAAAGCCTCTAAAACCAAAGTTTGAACCTATGGGGCAATTCACCGCCTAAGCTCACTGATCAACCCCTATGGAGAGAGAACCCGATGAGCCGTATCGAAACCGACAGCCTGGGTGAAGTGAACGTTCCGGATGAGGCCTACTGGGGTGCTCAGACCCAGCGCTCGCTGATCAACTTTGCCATCGGCAACGAGAGAATGCCGCTGGCCGTGCTGCATGCATTGGTGTTGATCAAGAAGGCAGCGGCGCGGGTAAATGATCGCAATGGCGACTTGCCTGCCGACATCGCCCGCCTGATCGAGCAGGCCGCCGACGAAGTGCTGGACGGCGAATACGACGATCAATTTCCTCTGGTGGTGTGGCAAACCGGCAGCGGCACGCAAAGCAACATGAACGCCAACGAAGTGATTGCCGGCCGAGCCAACGAACTGGCGGGCACAGGCCGGGGCGGCAAGTCTCCGGTTCACCCGAACGACCATGTCAATCGTTCACAAAGTTCGAACGACTGCTTCCCGACCGCGATGCATATTGCCGTGGCCAAAGCAGTCCACGAGCATCTGTTACCGGCCATCAATGAGTTGTCCGGCGGCCTGGCCGAATTGTCGGCACGGCATATGAAACTGGTGAAAACCGGCCGCACCCACATGATGGATGCCACCCCGATCACGTTCGGCCAGGAAGTATCGGCCTACATCGCGCAACTCGATTACGCCCAGGGCGCCATTCTCGCTGCATTGCCAGCCGTGTACGAGCTGGCCCAGGGCGGTACGGCTGTGGGCACCGGCCTCAACGCGCCCCACGGCTTTGGTGAAGCCATTGCCGCAGAACTGGCCGCCTTGTCCGGCTTGCCGTTTGTAACTGCGCCCAATAAATTTGCCGCGCTGGCCGGGCATGAGCCTCTGACCAACCTGTCCGGCGCACTTAAAACCCTGGCCGTGACCTTGATGAAACTGGCCAACGACTTCCGCTTGCTGGGCTCGGGGCCGCGGGCAGGCATAGCCGAAATCAAACTGCCGGCCAATGAACCTGGCAGCTCGATCATGCCGGGCAAGGTCAATCCGACCCAGTGCGAGGCACTGTCGATGCTGGCATGCCAAGTCATGGGCAATGATGTAACCATCGGCTTTGCCGCCAGCCAGGGCCACCTGCAATTGAACGTGTACAAGCCGGTGATCATTCACAACCTGCTGCAATCCATCCAGTTACTGGCGGACGGCTGCAGCAACTTCCAGAAACATTGCGTCACCGGCCTTGAAGCCGATGCCGGAAAAATGGCTGAACACCTGGAGCGCGGCCTGATGCTGGTGACAGCCCTGAACCCGCATATCGGTTATGACAAGTCTGCCGAAATTGCGAAAAAGGCCTACGCAGAAAACCTGACCCTGCGCGAAGCCGCCCTGGATCTGGGCTACCTTACCGATGCCGAGTTCGATCAATGGGTACGGCCGGAAAACATGCTGGGTTCCGGCAAGCACTGAGCCGGCGGGGCTCGCCCTGCCCTGTAGTTGATTGACGAGGGTGCATTGCTTGCTCAATGCACCCGGCGCCGAAAACCATCACGGGCAAGCCCGCGCCTATTTTTTATGCTTCTTGTTGCGCTTGTCCTGCTTGTCAAAAGCGGCTTCAAGCGCATCATTGATGGTGCGCAGCACCTTGACCCGCGCCCAGCGCTTGTCGTTGGCCTCCACCAGGGTCCAGGGCGCAATCTCGGTGCTGGTACGATCGACCATGTCACACACGGCATTGCGATACAGGTCCCATTTTTCGCGGTTGCGCCAATCCTCTTCGGTAATTTTGAAGCGCTTGAACGGGATCTCTTCGCGGGCCTCAAAACGTTCCAGCTGGGTTTGCTTATCGATGGCCAGCCAGAACTTGACCACGATCACCCCGGCAGCGTGCAGTTGCTCTTCAAAATCGTTGATTTCGCCGTACGCACGCATCCAGTCCGCCTGGGTACAAAAGCCTTCAACCCGCTCCACCAGTACCCGCCCATACCATGAACGGTCAAAAACCGTGAACTTGCTGCGCGCCGGAATCTGGCGCCAGAACCGCCAGAGGTAAGGTTGCGCCCGCTCGTCCTCGGAGGGGGCTGCAATCGGCACGATATTGTACTGGCGCGGGTCCAGTGCCGCCGCCACCCGCCGGATCGAGCCGCCCTTGCCCGCCGCATCATTGCCCTCAAACACCGTAATCAATGCATGGCGGCGCATGCGCTTGTCGCGCATCAACCCCGACAGACGTGCCTGCTCGGTAATCAGCTGCTCCTGGTAATCGTCTTTATCAAGCCGCCGGGTCAGGTCCAGGCAGTCCAGCAGGCTCAGCCCGTCAATGAGCTCGGGCAGCGGGGGAATATTGCTGGTCCGCACTCTGGACTTGGGCGCATTGAGTACCGCTTGCATGCCCTCCAGCAGGATTTTGCCGACGGTCAGACTGCGGTAATTGGGATCGACGCCCTCTACGATGTTCCACGGTGCATAGTCACGGCTGGTACGGCGAATGACCCGTTCGCCATAGCGAACGAACTTGTCATAGGTTTGCGACTGCTGCCAGTCCAGCGGACTGATGCGCCAGCTGTGCAGCGGGTCGTCCTTGAGGGCACTCAAACGGGCTTTCATCTGCTTCTTGGACAGGTGAAACCAGAACTTGAAGATCAATGCGCCTTCATCGGCGAGCATTTTCTCCAGGCGCTCGGCGCCATTGATTGCCTGGTCGAGGACTGCATTCTTGAACACGCCATGGACCCTGCCCTGGAGCATCTGGCTGTACCAGTTGCCAAAGAACACCCCCATGCGCCCCTTGGCCGGCAATTGTCGCCAGTAACGCCATGCCGGCGGGTGTGCCAGCTCTTCGTCGCTCTGACGGTCAAAGGTCCGCACCTCGATCAGTCGCGGGTCCATCCACTCGTTCAGCAGTTTGACCGTCTCGCCCTTCCCTGCACCTTCAATGCCATTGATCAATACGATGACTGCGCAGTTTTTCAGCTGCTGCAATTCGTACTGGGCCTCCAGCAAGGCCTCACGCAAGGCGGGAACTTCCTGATCGTAGGTTTCTTTATCGATAAAGTGACCGATTTCAGCGGATTCGAACATGGAAAGCTCCCTGGACAAGTGTCACAAGACTAGCGGATTGCTCATGCCTGCGCCGGAACAAACCGCATAACTTTGTCATGGGTCAGTGCCGCTGTTGCTGATCAGCTAGAATGGCCGCCTTGCCGTTGCCGAGCCGCACATGACTACTGAAATGCCCAATGCCCAGATTGACTGGGATGACCAAGGCCGCCCCCATTCACGGGTGTTTGATGACGTGTATTTTTCGGACAAGTCCGGTCTCGAAGAAACCCGTTATGTCTTTATTGAACAGAACGCCTTGCAGCAGCGTTTCTCTGCCCTGCCCGCCAATGAGCAACTGGTTATCGGCGAAACCGGCTTCGGCACGGGCCTGAATTTTCTGTGTGCCTGGCAGTTGTTTGATCAGGTCGCACACGCTGATGCACGACTGCACTTTATTAGCGTCGAAAAATACCCCCTGACCCGTGAGGATTTGCAGCGAGCCCTCGCCCTATGGCCAGAGCTCGCCACCTACAGCGAACAATTGCTGGCCGCCTATTATGCGATTCACCCCGGGTTCCAGACCCTGACCCTGGCCAATGGCCGGGTCACCCTCACGCTGCTGATTGGCGATGTGCTGGAACAACTGCCGCAACTGGATGCGCGCATTGATGCATGGTTTCTCGACGGCTTTGCGCCGGCAAAAAATCCGCAGATGTGGACCCCGGAGCTGTTCGCGCAACTGGCTCGCCTGGCAGCACCAGACTCGACCATCAGTACCTTCACCAGCACCGGCTGGGTCCGCCGGGCGTTGAACGAAGCTGGATTCAAGATGCGTCGAACACCCGGCATCGGCCATAAATGGGAGATCCTGCGGGGAACCTTCGCCGGTTTGCCTGAGCATCCGTTGCCGAGCAGCGGCATCAAACCCTGGTACGCCCGCCCGCCCCGGGTCGGCGGTGAACGTAAAGCGCTGGTGATTGGCGGTGGTCTGTCGGGGTGCGCCACTGCCAACAGCCTGGCCCGCCGTGGATGGCAGGTGTGCTTGCTGGAGCGCCACGAGCGACTGGCCAAAGAGGCATCTGGCAATCCGCAGGGGGTGCTCTATCTCAAGCTTTCAGCCCACGGAACGACGCTGTCACAAATGATTGTCAGTGGTTTCGGTTACACCCGTCGCTTGCTGGAAAACCTGCAGCGCGGACGCGACTGGGATGACTGTGGCGTGCTGCAACTGGGCTTCAGTGCCAAGGAAGCCGAGCGTCAGGCGCAACTGGCTGCAGCCTTCCCCCCGGCACTGGTGCATTTGCTCGGCCAGCCCCAGGCACAGGCACTGGCCGGGATTGAACTGGCCCACGGCGGTCTGTTCTACCCCGAAGGTGGCTGGGTCCACCCTCCCGCGCTGTGCCGGTTCCAGGCCCTGCACCCCAATGTCCAGGTGCTGACCCACCATGACGTATTGCAACTGCACAGAGTCGAGGGCCAGTGGCAGGCCTGCCAGGATGACAAGGTGCTGGCCTGCGCACCGGTGGTGGTGCTGGCCGGTGCAGCAGAGGTCAAGCGTTTCCCCGCCAGCAGCGCACTGCCGCTCAAACGGATACGCGGGCAAATCACCCAACTCGCCCAAACCCCTGCCAGCAGCGTGCTCAAGACCGTGGTCTGCGCCGAGGGTTATGTGGCCCCTGGCCGGCTCGGCGAACATACCCTGGGGGCCAGTTTCGATTTCCATAACGAAGATTTGACCACTACCCCCGAGGGCCATCAGGGCAATCTGGATCTGCTGGAAGAAATTTCACCCGATCTGGCAACGCGGCTGGGCGAGCAACTGGACCCCCAATCGCTGCAAGGCTGGGCCGCCTTTCGCTGCACCAGCCCGGACTACTTGCCGATCGTGGGCCCACTGGTTGAACCGCAGGCATTTGCCCTGGCATATGGCGCATTAAGCAAAGACGCCCGTCAGGTTCCGGATACCCCCTGCCCCTGGCTGGAGGGCCTATATGTGAATAGCGGCCACGGTTCCCGGGGCCTGATCACAGCACCCTTGTCCGGGGAAATGCTTGCCGCCTGGATCAACCACGAACCCATGCCCGTGCCCCGCAGTATCGCCGAGGCCTGCCACCCGGCCCGCTTCGCGGTGCGGGCATTGGTCAAAAGGCTGTAGCCGGCGGCAATCCGGCAGCGACCCGAATGCTGCTGCCAGGATTTTTCTTGCGCCGCATACCTAGCTGATCAGCCCGGCCTGAACGTCTGCCAGCCCTGACAAGGCTGGCGCGACGATTTGCCTGCCCAGCGCACAAAAATAGGGTCTGAAATTTTCATTGTTGAGAACTGGCCTGCAACTTCTGGAACATCTGGGCTCTGATCAGCCAGATTCCGTCTGACCAACTGCTCTACAATCCATGTCCGGCAAAACTTTAACTCGCCAAACATGGAGTAGCGTGTGTCTTATTTTTCGCCTCAAAAAAAAATACTTGTAGTCGACGACGACCTCTTCATTGTTGATGAGCTCTGCGAGTTTCTGGAAGGCAGTGGCTACACCTGTGTGCCCTGTCATTCCAGTCGCCAGGCCATTCAACTGTTCCACGACGACCCCTCGATCAGCCTGGTGCTGTGCGATTTACTGATGCCCGAATACGATGGTGTCGAACTGGTCCAGGCCTTGAGGCTGGTGGCAGGCAAGACCCGCGCCTTTGAGGCAATCATGCTGACCGGCCATGGCGACAAACAAGACGTAATCCGGGCCTTGCGTGAAGGCTTCTCTGATTACTACCAGAAGCCGGTGGATCTTCACGAGCTGCTGGCAGGCCTCAAGCGTCGGGAGAAAGCCCTTGACGATCGGCAAGCAGGTAACCAGGACCTTGGGCACCTGAGTCAGAAGCTGTATAGCCTGATCGATTCGATCAACGACCTGTCCAAGGATATCGGCAAGGCGCAGCAGGCCAGTGCCGCTACAAACCTGATTGCAGACAGGGCTAACTTCTGCGCCGAGGTAGCACCGAACGTCTTCGATCAACTGTCACCGCGCCAGCTGGAAGTTGCAAAACTGGTCAGTACGGGCCAGACAAACTTTCAGATTGCCTGTGAAATGGGTATTACAGAAAACACTGTAAAACTCTATGTATCACAAGTGTTGCGCCTGACTGATATGAGTAACCGGACACAATTGGCGCTGGCCCTTACCCCGGGCAACTCCAGATCCAACCCGCGAGCGCCAGCCTACTGAGCCATGCCAGAGCGAGACAGCGCTCCCTCTAAAAGATAAATCCGGCATTTTTTTTGCCCGAACGCCTGTGTTGCCATCAGCATTTCATAGTCGCCCCCTGCCGCTTGAAATGTCCGGCTCGCGCAATGCCTGCCCGGGGTTTTTACTCCAGTGACACTTCATTTGCCTGTGAACAGCCACGGCTTCAGTGCCCGGCGATCCACGATCAGGCTTCAGTAAAGCCGCCCGGTCTGTCTGTCAGCGCCCATCATCAAACCCTTGATACGGCTTGCCGCCGAACCAATGCAACAGGCGCACCCATGCCTGCTTTTGGTGTTTTCTTGCTGCGCCGCAGCGAAACATATCCATGCATTTCGGCCTTCAGCCCAAGCCCGGCAAA
Organism: Pseudomonas paraversuta; assembly: GCF_904067025.1. Classification (NCBI taxonomy): domain Bacteria; kingdom Pseudomonadati; phylum Pseudomonadota; class Gammaproteobacteria; order Pseudomonadales; family Pseudomonadaceae; genus Pseudomonas; species Pseudomonas paraversuta. The sequence continues at coordinate 1,665,917 of NZ_CAJFDA010000001.1, read as the reverse complement.
GGACAAAACCAGCACCGCCGGTAAAGTTTTATTGAACGATCACGGCATGCAGGCACTCGAAAAACCCAGACTACTTACGGCGGCGCGCTCTGACTGCGCTTTTGCGCCGGAAGGATCGGGAGACAGGTCAGAGCGCTATGTCCGATCCGAAACAGGGCCTGAACGCTACTGGTTACCAGCATTTTGCAATGCCAGGGCATAGCGTTCCGATACTGCTAGCAACCGATGCCAGGTGGATCACCTCTCCCGATCAACGGAGAGGAGTTGAGACGCCTGACATGCTGCGAAAGCGTAGAAAAATCCTGCTTGAACAGCAGCAGTAGCGCGACAGGCCCGGCTTTGAAAGGGTTAAAGCAACATGTGCGGATTAGCTGGAGAGTTACGTTTTGATCATCAACCTGCCGACCTGGCAGCCATCGAACGCATCACCCATCACCTGGCACCCCGTGGGCCCGACGCCTGGGGTTTTCACAGTCAGGGACCGATAGCCCTCGGCCACCGCAGGCTGAAAATCATGGACCTGTCAGACGGCTCGGCGCAGCCGATGGTCGACAGCCAACTGGGTTTGTCCCTGGCGTTCAACGGCGCCATTTATAACTTCCCCGAACTGCGGGCCGAGCTCGAAAGCCTCGGCTACGGGTTTTACTCCGACGGTGACACCGAAGTGCTGCTCAAGGGCTATCACGCCTGGGGCGAAGCGTTACTGCCCAAGCTCAATGGCATGTTTGCCTTTGCCATCTGGGAGCGTGACAGCCAGTCGCTGTTCATAGCCCGCGACCGCCTGGGCGTAAAACCGCTGTACTTGTCGCGGACCGGCGAACGCCTGCGCTTTGCCTCGACTCTGCCGGCACTGCTCAAGGGCGGTGATATCAGCCCGATGCTCGACCCGGTCGCACTCAATCACTACCTGAATTTCCATGCCGTGGTGCCTGCACCGCGTACCCTGATTGCCGGTATCGAAAAACTGCCGCCGGCCACTTGGATGCGGATCAAGGCCAATGGGCAGACCGAGCAAAAAACCTGGTGGACCCTGCCCTACGGGCCCCACGCCGATGAGCAAAATCTGACCCTAGAAGACTGGCGCGACCGCGTTCTGGACAGCACCCGCGAAGCCGTAGCAATTCGCCAGCGCGCTGCCGTGGATGTTGGCGTGCTGCTCTCGGGCGGCGTCGACTCCAGCTTGCTGGTGGGCTTGCTGCGGGATGTTGGGGTACAGGACCTGTCGACTTTTTCCATCGGCTTTGAGGACGCAGGCGGCGAACGCGGGGACGAATTCCAGTATTCGGACTTGATCGCCAGGCATTACGGCACCCGCCATCACCAACTGCGCATTGGCGAACATGAAATCATCGAGCAACTGCCGGCGGCCTTCCGCGCCATGAGCGAGCCGATGGTCAGCCACGACTGCATCGCCTTTTATTTGCTGTCTCGTGAAGTGGCCAAACATTGCAAGGTGGTGCAGAGCGGTCAGGGTGCTGACGAGCTGTTCGCCGGTTATCACTGGTACCCGCAAGTCGACGGCGCCAGCGATCCATACGCCGCTTACCGTGAAGCCTTCTTCGACCGCAGTTATGACGAATACAAAGCCACAGTGCAGCCCCGCTGGCTGACGGCCAATGACGCGGCCGGCGACTATGTACGCGAGCATTTCGCCCAGCCGGGGGCGAATGCCGGAGTGGACAAGGCCTTGCGCCTGGACAGCACGGTGATGCTGGTGGATGACCCGGTCAAACGGGTCGACAACATGACCATGGCCTGGGGCCTTGAAGCCCGCACGCCATTTCTCGACTACCGGCTGGCCGAACTTTCGGCGCGAATTCCCGCACGCTTCAAGCTGCCCGATGGCGGCAAGCAGGTGCTCAAGGAAGCCGCACGACTGGTTATCCCCAGTGAAGTGATCGACCGCAAAAAAGGTTACTTTCCGGTGCCTGGTCTCAAGCATCTGCAAGGCAATACCCTTGATTGGGTACGCGACCTGCTGCTGGACCCGAGCCAGGATCGAGGGCTGTTTCAACCCGCCATGCTCGATCAGCTACTGACCAACCCGCAAGGTCAACTGACACCCCTCAATGGTTCCAAGCTGTGGCAACTGGCTGCTTTGAACCTGTGGTTGAGCGAACAAGGAATCTAATCAATGAAACCCCTCGCTACGGCCTACAGCCAGCGTTTGTTACGCGGCCAGGCGCCGTCTTATGAACGCCTGCAGGCCCGTTTTGCCGAAGATGGCAGTGAACCGGGCGCAGAGCCCATGGCCATCCATTGCGGCTGGGGGCGACTGCTGATCGGGCATACCTTCCCTGATCCTGCCAGCCTGGCCAACGAGTTGCTGAACGAGCAAACCGGCGAGCGAGATATCGCGCTCTACGTTGCAGCGCCCCAGCAAGTGTTGGCGCAATCACCGCAGCAGCTGTTTCTCGACCCCTCAGACACCTTGCGCCTGTGGTTTACCGACTACCGCCCGGCCACAAGGGTGTTCCGCGGGTTCCGCATCCGCCGGGTGCAAAGTGAGGCTGACTGGAATGCGGTCAATACGCTGTATCAGGCGCGCAATATGCTGCCCATCGACCCGCAGCTGCTGACCGCACGCCACCAGGGCGGGCCGGTGTACTGGATCGCCGAAGATGAAGCCACGGGCACGGTGATTGGCAGTGTGATGGGCTTGAACCACCACACGGCGTTTCATGACCCTGAAAACGGCAGCAGCCTGTGGTGCCTGGCAGTCGATCCACAGTGCTCTCGTCCCGGAGTGGGTGAAGTGCTGGTGCGCCATTTGATCGAGCACTTCATGAGCCGGGGTCTGAGCTATCTCGACTTGTCCGTGCTGCACGACAACGCCCAGGCCAAGAGCCTCTACAGCAAGCTGGGCTTTCGCAACCTGTCGACCTTCACCATCAAACGCAAAAACGGCATCAACCAACCGCTGTTTCTGGGGCCGGGGCCCGAAGCCGGCCTCAACCCTTACGCGCGGATCCTGGTTGAAGAGGCCTACAAACGCGGGATCGATGTCCAGATCGATGACGCTGGCGCCGGGCTTTTCACCCTCAGCCACGGCGGCCGGCGGATTCGTTGCCGCGAATCACTCAGTGATTTGACCAGCGCTATCAGCATGAGCCTGTGTCAGGACAAATGCCTGACCCACAAGGTATTGAGCCAAACGGGACTGAACGTGCCGAGCCAGCAACTGGCGAGCGATGCCGATGACAATCTGGCGTTTCTCGAGCAGCACTCGCGGGTGGTGGTCAAACCTGTGGATGGCGAACAGGGCAATGGGGTGGCGGTGGATCTGGAAACCATCGAACAGGTGCAGCAGGCCATCGAAACGGCCCGCGGGTTTGATAGCCGGGTCTTGCTCGAAAGCTTCCACGAAGGCCTCGATCTGCGCATTGTGGTGATCGGCTTTGAAGTGGTCGCCGCCGCCATCCGCCGACCTGCTCAGGTTATTGGTGACGGCCTGCACCGCGTTGACCAGTTGATCGAAGCGCAAAGCCGACGGCGCCAGGCCGCAACCCAGGGTGAAAGCCGTATCCCGCTGGATGGCGAAACCCTGCGCGCAGTACAGGCGGCGGGCTTCGAGTACGACAGTATTGTGCCAACTGGCCAGATAGTGAACGTGCGCCGAACGGCCAACCTGCACACCGGTGGCTGCCTTGAAGACGTGACCGACATTCTGCACCCGGTGCTGGCCGACGCTGCAGTCCGTGCAGCACGGGCGCTGGATATTCCGGTGGTCGGGCTGGACTTGATGGTGGTGGCTGCCGATCAGCCCGAGTACGTGTTTATCGAAGCCAACGAACGGGCCGGTCTTGCCAATCACGAGCCACAACCCACCGCCGAACGCTTCATCGATTTGTTGTTCCCGCACAGTCAGCCGGCACCCTGAAGTACCGTCGCTGAACGTCACCCGGAACCCGCCGCATCGCAGCGATGCGGCGGGCCTCACCTCAGGAGTCATTATGAATCGCACCATCCCTGAACCCGATCTCGACTACCTGCAACGGGTACTCCTGGAAATGCTCGCCATTCCCAGCCCCACCGGTTTTACCGACACCATCGTGCGCTATGTGGCCGAACGCCTGGATGAGCTGGGCATTCCTTTTGAACTGACCCGTCGCGGCACGTTGCGCGCGACCCTCAAAGGTCAGAAAAACAGCCCGGATCGCGCCGTTTCGGCGCATCTGGACACCATCGGCGCCAGCGTACGGGCGATCAAGGACAACGGACGGTTGATCCTGGCGCCAGTGGGTTGCTGGTCCAGCCGCTTTGCCGAGGGCAGCCGTGTCAGTCTGTTTACCGACAACGGAGTGATTCGCGGCAGTGTCCTGCCTCTGATGGCTTCAGGGCATGCATTCAACACCGGGGTGGATGAATTGCCGATCAGTTGGGACCACATTGAGTTACGCCTGGATGCCTACTGCGCGACTCGCGCAGACTGCGACTCACTGGGGGTGAATATTGGCGACTATGTCGCGTTTGACCCGCTGCCGGAATTCACCGAAAGCGGGCATATCAGTGCCCGGCATCTGGACGACAAGGCGGGTGTAGCGGCCTTGCTCGCGGCCTTGAAGGCCATTGTCGACAGCGGTGTACAACCGTTGATTGACTGCCATCCACTGTTCACCATCACCGAAGAAACCGGTAGCGGTGCGGCTGCTGCTTTGCCATGGGATGTAAGCGAATTCGTCGGGATTGATATTGCCCCGGTGGCACCGGGTCAGCATTCCAGCGAGCACGCCGTGAGTGTGGCGATGCAGGATTCGGGGGGGCCGTACGACTATCACTTGTCGCGGCACTTGCTGGGCCTGGCCGCCGAAAACGAGCTGCCGGTACGCCGCGATATGTTCCGTTACTACTTCAGCGATGCGCATTCGGCGGTGACCGCCGGGCATGACATCCGTTGCGCCTTGCTGGCATTCGGTTGTGACGCGACCCACGGTTATGAGCGAACCCATATCGACAGCCTGGCGGCGTTGAGCCGATTGCTCGGTGCTTACATCCTGAGCCCGCCGGTATTTGCCAGTGACGCGCAGCCTGCCCAGGGTTCACTGGATCGCTTCAGCCACCAGATCGAGCATGACGCGCAAATGGAAAGCGATACCCGGGTGCCGTCGGTAGAGAGTCTGGTGGGAGATAACCGCAGCTGAATAAACGCAGATCCCCTGCAGGAGCGAGCTGTATGTGACAGCGCTGGACAGCTCGCGAGCAAGCTCGCTCCTACAGTTTTCAAACCATGCCAGCTTCTGATGCACATACACAAAGCGGTGGAGATAACCGGCGCCAAACGCAAGTCACCGTAGGAGCGAGCTTGCTCGCGAGCTGTTCGTTAACGCGCGCAAAAACTCGCTCCTACAGGAAATTGGCGTTTATACCTGAGACTGTGCGCCTTCGAACCATGCAAGCTTCTTACGCAGCAATACCACTTCGCCCACAATCACCAGGGTAGGTGCATGGACTTCGTGATCGGCCACCAGCTTGGGCAAGTCACTGAGCGTGCCGGTAAACACCCGCTGATTGGCCGTGGTGCCTTGCTGGATCAGCGCAGCCGGAGTGTCTGGGGAACGGCCATGGGCGATCAGCTGTTCGCAGATGATCGGCAAACCGACCAGCCCCATGTAGAACACCAGTGTTTGCGCCGGAGCGACCAGGTCACTCCAGGGCAAATTGCTGGTGCCGTCCTTCAGGTGCCCCGTCACAAAACGCACGGACTGCGCGTAGTCGCGATGGGTCAGGGGGATGCCGGCATAGGCTGAACAACCGCTGGCTGCCGTGATACCCGGTACCACCTGGAACGCAATGCCATGGGCCGCCAGCTCTTCGATCTCTTCACCACCACGACCAAAGATGAACGGATCGCCACCCTTGAGCCGGACCACACGCTTGCCCTGTCTGGCCAGATCCACCAATTGGCGGTTGATCTGGTCTTGCGGCACGGCGTGATCGGCGCGGCGCTTGCCGACATAAATACGCTCGGCATCGCGACGGCACAGTTCAAGAATCGCAGGAGCTACCAATCGGTCGTAGAGCACCACATCTGCTTGCTGCATCAGACGCAACGCGCGAAAGGTCAGCAGGTCCGGATCGCCCGGGCCGGCACCCACCAGGTAAACCTCACCGGTAGTGATGGCCGCTTCGCCATTGATCTTGGCCAGCAGCAAACGCTCTGCTTCAGCGCCCTGCCCGGCCAGTTGCCGGTCAGCAATCGGGCCCTGGAAAACGTCTTCCCAGAACCCGCGACGCTGCTGCACATCAGGAAACAAGCCTTTGACCTGGGTGCGAAAACGCGCTGCAAGGCCGGCCAGTTGACCGTAGGTCGAGGGGATCCAGGTTTCAATCTTGGCGCGAATCAAGCGCGCCAGCACCGGCGCGTCGCCACCACTGGAAACGGCAATCACCAGCGGGGAGCGGTCGACAATGGCGGGGAAGATCACGCTGCACAAGGCAGGAGCATCCACCACATTGACCGGCACACAGCGGCGGTGGGCATCAGCGGAAACTTGCGCATTGAGCGGCTCATCGTCGGTTGCGGCAATGATCAGGACACACCCTTCAAGGTCCGCCTCAACATAGCCACGCAACACCTGTTCGCCGCCGCTGCTGTTAATCAATTCGCACAACTGGGGCTCGATGGCGGGTGCGACAACCCGCAGTAGCGCACCGGCATCGGCCAGCAGCCGGGATTTGCGCAGGGCAATCTCCCCGCCGCCGACCACCAGTACACGGCTGCCACGCAGGTTATGAAACAGCGGCAGAAACTCCATTTAGCCGATGACCTCGATGCCGCCCATGTAGGGCTTGAGCACTTCTGGCACACGGATCGAGCCGTCTGCCTGCTGGTAGTTTTCCAACACCGCTACCAGGGTGCGGCCTACAGCCAGACCCGAACCGTTGAGGGTGTGGACCAGTTCCGGCTTGCCGGTTTCCGGATTACGGAAACGCGCTTGCATACGGCGGGCCTGGAAATCGCCACAGTTGGAGCACGACGAAATTTCGCGGTACTTGTCCTGGCTCGGGATCCACACTTCCAGATCGTAGGTTTTAATTGCGCTGAAGCCCATGTCGCCGGTGCACAGCGCCAGCGTGCGGTATGGCAGTTCCAGCAGTTGCAGCACTTTTTCAGCGTTGCCAACCAGACCTTCCAGCGCGTCCATCGAGGTCGAAGGCTCAACGATCTGGACCATTTCAACCTTGTCGAACTGGTGCTGACGGATCATGCCGCGGGTATCACGACCCGAAGCCCCGGCCTCGCTGCGGAAGCACGGGGTGTGCGCCACAAACTTGATCGGCAGGGATTTGTGCTCGACGATTTCGCCGGCAACGATGTTGGTCAAGGTCACTTCAGCGGTCGGGATCAGATAAAAATCGGCTTCGCCTTCGCGGCTGATCTTGAACAGCTCTTCTTCGAACTTGGGCAGCTGGCCAGTGCCTTGCAGCGCCGGGGCCTGGACCAGATAAGGCGTGTAAGCCTCTTCGTAGCCGTGCTCGCCGGTATGCAGGTTGATCATGAACTGCGCCAGTGCGCGGTGCAGGCGAGCGATAGGCCCGCGCAGCAAGGCAAAGCGGGCACCGGACAATTTGGCGGCGGTTTCGAAATCCAGCCAGCCGTACTGCTCGCCAAGGGCGACGTGGTCCTTGATTTCAAAATCGAAGGCAGTCGGCGTTCCCCAGCGGCGGATTTCGACATTGTCGTCTTCATCGGCACCGACCGGCACGGAGGCGTCCGGCAGGTTCGGCAGGCTCAGCAGGATCGAGTCCAGCTCGGTCTGGATGGCGTCCAGCTCGACCTTGCCACTGGCCAGATCGCTGCCCATGGTTTCAACACTGGCCATCAGTGGCGCGATATCTTCACCGCGAGCCTTGGCCTGGCCAATGCTTTTGGAAATGGCATTGCGCTCGGCCTGAAGCTTCTCGGTCAGGGTCTGGACTTCTTTACGCTTGGCTTCCAGCGCGTCGATGCGCGCCACGTCCAGCTTGTAGCCACGGGATGCCAGGCGATCCGCTACGTCCTGCAGGTTGGTACGTAACAGTTTGGAATCGAGCATGTCGGTTTCTCGTTTATCAAAGTTTGGTCAAGGACAGGCCAGCCCAGGTGGCGAGCAGCCCGCCGAACACGCTGAGGGCCGCATAGCCCAGTGCCAGTGGCACTTGCCCGCTTTCAAGCAGGCGCACCGTGTCCAGTGAAAAGGATGAAAATGTGGTCAAACCGCCCAGAAAACCCACCATCAGTCCGGCTCGGACTTCAATCGGCACTTCAGGGCGTATCAAAAAAAGTCCGTACAGGACGCCAATCAGCAGGCAGCCCACGATATTAACGGCCAATGTCGCGGTATAGAAGTGCCTGGGCCAATTGGCATTAATCCAGTTACCCGTGGCGAAACGCAACAAGGTTCCCGCAATACCGCCCACAGAGACGGCAACAATCAGTGGAATCAAGATTTTCTCCGCCGTATCGGGCTCGCCTGATCAAGCGCTGCCAGGTGCCTGAGCTTTTCGCCGATTTTAAGCTCCAGCCCGCGGGGTACCGGCTGATAAAGCTGCAATGGCTCCAGCTCGTCCGGAAAGTAATCTTCGCCGGCGGCATAGGCGTCCGGCTCGTCATGGGCATAACGGTACTCGTCGCCATAGCCCAGTTGTTTCATCAACTTGGTCGGCGCGTTGCGCAAATGCAGCGGCACTTCACGGGAACCGTCTTCGGCAACGGCACGCCGTGCGGCCTTGAAGGCCATGTACACCGCGTTACTCTTGGGCGCACAGGCCAGATAAGTGATGGCCTGGGCCACTGCCAGTTCGCCTTCCGGACTCCCCAGACGTTCTTGCACGTCCCAGGCCGCCAGACACAGGCTCAAGGCCCGCGGGTCGGCATTACCGATATCTTCACTGGCCATGCGCACCACGCGTCGGGCGATGTACAGCGGATCGCAGCCGCCATCGATCATTCGCGCAAACCAGTACAGCGAGGCATCCGGGTTGGAGCCGCGTACCGATTTATGCAATGCCGAGATCTGGTCGTAAAACGCCTCGCCGCCCTTGTCGAAACGGCGCTGAGTGTCGCCCAGCAGGCTGTGCAGCAAATCGATGCCGATTTCGCTGTGGTCTTCAGCCAGGTCCGAAGCGTTTTCAAGCAGGTTGAGCAAGCGTCGGCCATCGCCATCGGCGGCCCGCAGCAATGTCTGGAAGCCTTCATCACTGAGGGTCAGACCACGCTTGCCCAGGCCCTTGTCTTCAGTCAATGCGCGCTGCACCAGCTTGAGCATGGCCGCTTCATCGAGACTTTTGAGTACGTATACCCGCGCCCGCGACAGCAGTGCGTTGTTCAATTCAAAGGAGGGGTTTTCTGTGGTGGCGCCAATGAAGATCAAGGTGCCATCTTCGACATAAGGTAAAAACGCATCCTGCTGCGACTTGTTGAAGCGATGTACTTCGTCGACAAACAGGATGGTCCGCCGCCCGTACTGGCCGGCTTGCTGCCTGGCGATCTCAACCGCCTGGCGAATTTCCTTTACCCCCGCCAGTACTGCCGAAACCGTTTCAAAATGCGCATCGGACACTTCCGCCAGCAAGCGCGCCAGGGTGGTTTTACCCACCCCCGGCGGCCCCCAGAAAATCATCGAATGCAGTGCCCCCTGCTCCAGCGCTTCGCGCAGGGGCTTGCCGCGCGCCAGCAGGTGTTCCTGACCGACGTACTCATCCAGATTGGCTGCACGCAGGCGGGCAGCCAGGGGTTGAGCGATGGGAGCACTACGAAACAAATCCATGGGCAGCGTTTGAAACCTCTTGGTCCGGGATTACTCCTGGATGACATCAGCCCCTTTCGGGATATCGAACTTGAATTTGGAGGCCGGGATAGGTTCGTTGGCCTTGACCCCGTTGAACAGGATGTCGGTACGCTGACCCACGCTGTCGACCAGGCGCATGTTGTTGATCACGCCCTTGCGGAAGGACAGGCTCAGCGAGTCGAACAACGTGTCTTTGGTCTTCGGCTTGAGCACGAAGTCGATGACTTCTCCGGCTTGCCTGGAGGAAATATCAAAGCTTTCGCTGATTTTCGACACATCGCCCGAGAGCAGCAAGGCCGGGGTCTGGGTCAGACGCTGATCAAGCTTCTTGATCGTCACCTGCTCCAGGTCCGGGTCCCACAGGGTCACTTTCTGACCATCGGAAATCATGGTCTGTTCTTGAGGCGCATCGGTATGCCAGTAGAACAGGCCCGGGCGTTGCAGCGCCATTTCACCTGCGGTCTCCTGCAACTGCGTGCCGCTGCCATCGAGGGTCATCTGCGAAAAACGGGCGGTCAGGGTTTTCGACTTTTCCAGAAGGTTGGTCAAACTCTGAACATCAGGCTGGGCAGCACTGGCCGAAAATGCAGTAAAGGCCAATACCGGCAGCAAAAGCATGCTGACAAAACGCATGGAAATCCTCATTGATTAGTTGAACGCTGCTCGCGAATGCCCGCAGGCAAATCAGTCGCGCATTGGGGCCGGCGCCAGCACTTCACGCGAGCCATTGGTATTCATTGACGTGACAACCCCGGCCATTTCCATGGACTCGATCATGCGAGCGGCCCGGTTATATCCAATTTTCAGCTTGCGCTGCACTGCAGAGATCGAGGCACGACGGCTTTCGAGTACAAACTGAACCGCCTCGTCATACAAGGCATCGGTTTCAGCGTCGTCACTGCCCTCACTGCTGCCGCCATCAAAGCCGCTACCCGGCTCTTCAACGCCGGCCAGGATGTCATCGTTGTAATCAGGGCTGCCACGCAGCTTCCAGGCTTCAACCACACGGTGCACTTCTTCGTCAGAGACGAACGCGCCGTGCACACGAATCGGCAGGCTGGTGCCGGGCGGCATGTAGAGCATGTCGCCATGGCCCAGCAGTTGTTCGGCACCACCCTGGTCGATAATGGTGCGCGAGTCGATCTTGCTCGACACCTGGAACGCCATACGGGTCGGAATGTTGGCCTTGATCAGACCGGTGATCACATCCACCGACGGACGCTGGGTGGCGAGGATCAGGTGAATACCCGCAGCCCGTGCTTTCTGGGCGATACGGGCGATCAGTTCTTCGACCTTCTTGCCGACGATCATCATCATGTCGGCAAATTCGTCGACCACCACCACGATGGTGGGCAACTTGACCAGCAGCGGCGCTTCGTCATGGATGCTTTCGCGCTTGTACAGCGGATCGGTCAGCGGCTCGCCGGCAGCCTCGGCATCCTTGATCTTCTGGTTGAAGCCCGCGAGGTTTCGCACCCCCATCTTGGCCATCAACTTGTAGCGCCGCTCCATCTCGGCAACGCTCCAGCGCAGGGCGTTAGCCGCATCTTTCATGTCCGTGACCACCGGACACAGCAAATGCGGAATGCCTTCATAGATCGACAGTTCAAGCATTTTCGGGTCGATCATGATCAGCTTGGCGTCTTCCGGGCCCGACTTGAACAAAATCGACAAAATCATGGCGTTCACGCCTACGGACTTACCGGAACCGGTGGTACCGGCCACCAGCAAGTGCGGCATCTTGGCCAGGTCGGTAATCACCGGTTTGCCACCAATATCGTGGCCCAACGCCAGGGTGACTGGAGACTTGGCGTCATCAAACTCGGGGGTCGACAGCACTTCAGAGAACCGCACGATCTGGCGGTCTTCGTTGGGGATTTCGATACCCACGGTGGTTTTGCCCGGAATGACTTCAACCACCCGTACGCTGGTCACCGCCAGCGAGCGCGCCAGGTCCTTGGCCAGGTTGGCAATGCGGCTGACCTTGACCCCGGCCGCCGGTTGAATTTCGTAACGGGTGATCACCGGGCCCGGGTGGATCGAATCCACCGACACTTCGACCCCGAATTCCTTGAGTTTGATTTCAAGCAGATGGCCTACAGCCGCCAGGGATTCAGGGGAGTAATTGAGTTGTTTCTTCTCGGCCGGGTCAAGAATAGAGATCGGCGGCAAGGTGCCTTCAACCGCGCTGTCTACAAACAACGGTGCCTGCTTCTCTTTTTGGACCCGCTTGCTCGGCTCGGGCACTTTGGCCGGCGCCGGAGCGATGACGGCCGGCACGTGTTTTTCACGCTCGGACATGTGCTTGGTCAATGCCTGTTCGCGCTCGATCAGGCGCTCCTTGGCCTTGGCCTGTTCACGCTTGTCGGACACGCTTGGGGCGACCACTTCACTGACCCGGGTGTCGACTTCACGCAACTGGGCAACAAGCTGTTTGCGCTCGTTGCGGTCCGACCACCAGCGATTGGCTGCGCCCTGGATCAGCTCGAACAGATCGAGGGTAATTTTACCGGTGACGTCCATGACCTTGAACCATGACAGGTCGGTGAACACCGTCAGCCCGAACAGGAACAACGCAATCAGCAGCAAGGTACTGCCCTGGATGTTCAGTGCGTTCTTGGCCAGATCACCCAGGCTTTCGCCCAGTGCACCGCCCGCGCCAGCCGGCAAACCTGCGGCCGAATGGAAGTGGATATGGGCCAGAGCTGCGCCCGAGAGCACCAGAAATATCAGACCTACCAGGCGCCACGAGAACAACAGGCCGCTCCACTGCCAGGGCTGATGCCGCTCACGGAAGATCTGCCAGGCCTTGATCGCCAGCAGCAACGGAAAGATGTAGGCAAAGTAACCGAGCACCATAAACAGGATGTCAGCGCTGTAGGAGCCCGCAGGTCCGCCGAAGTTCTGCACATCGACTACGCGGCTGTTATGGCTCCAGCCGGGATCGTCCTTGCCGTAGGTCAGCAAGGCCATGATCATGAACAGGCATAGGGCGCCAATAGCGATCAATGCACCTTCCTTGAGCCGGTAGTGCAATTGCTGACGCCAGAGAGGAACGGCTTTGGGTGCTGCTGCTGTGGATTTCTTCAAAACGGGTCTTTTCCTGCGCCTTTGGCGCGCCCAACTATTAATTGACTAAATTGACTGCAAAGTACTGCCCATATTGAGCAGGTGACAAGTTCCGACATGAAACTGACCAGCGCTGTACACAGCCTTGTACTATTACCCGCAGTAGTCTGCAGTGACATCCGTGCAGTCTAGATCAGCTCAAACAGGCGGGCCATTGTACGGGTTTAAGCCGCTGATGCCACGTGGCCTCAAGGCGCGGGCAAAATCGGCGCGCGACTGGCTGAGAAGCGCCAATTTGAGCATGTATTACCTTTTGTGACAAAGACTTATACCACCGTCAAAACAGAGCTTACATTTAACTGGCAGATCGACTGAGACCGCATTTGCGCGACAGAGTTGCAACCGCCCTCCCCTTCTCCCGCAAGACGGATTGCCATGCTGACCTGGTTAAAACGCGACACCCTGACATTCCCGCCGCTTACCAAAGCCATGCGCGAGCCCAACGGACTTTTGGCCGCGGGCGGCGATCTATCAGCCGACCGCCTGATCCAGGCCTACCGCCATGGCTGCTTTCCGTGGTTTTCCGAAGGCCAGCCCATTCTCTGGTGGTCGCCCGATCCGCGCACAGTGCTGTTCCCCGAGGAACTGCATGTATCCCGCAGCCTGGGGAAACTCTTGCGCCAGCAACGCTACCAGGTGAGCTTTGATCGTGACTTCGCAAGTGTCATCCAGGCCTGCGCCGCACCCCGCAGTTACGCGGATGGCACCTGGATCACCGACGACATGCAAAACGCCTACACCGAACTTCACGCCCGCGGGCACGCCCATTCGGTGGAGGTCTGGGATAACGGCACACTGGTCGGCGGCCTGTACGGCCTGGCAATGGGCCAGCTATTTTTTGGCGAGTCCATGTTCAGCCGGGCCGATAACGCTTCAAAATTCGGCTTTGCCACACTGGTCAGGCAACTCCAGGCCTGGGGTTTCGTGCTGATTGATTGCCAAATGCCGACCAATCATCTGGAAAGCCTGGGTGCACGCTCAATCCCGCGCCAACAGTTTGCCGACTACCTGCGCCAGCATCTGGACCAACCCTCAACCGCGGCGTGGGCCACACCTCTGTAGCCTCGTCGCTGGCTGCAGTTATTGCAGGCAGGGTTTTATAGGCGAGTTTTGCGCACTGGCTTACACTTAATTCAAAAGATTTCCCGAGGGCCCATCATGACCGAGCTGGCGCGTTTGAAGTTTTATGCCACTCAACCTCACGTTTGCAGCTACCTGCCCGATGAACAAGCCACCACGCTGTTCCTCGACCCCAGCCAGCCGATGGATGTGCAGGTCTATGCCGACTTGTCCGAAATGGGTTTCCGGCGCAGTGGTGATCACCTCTATCGTCCCCATTGCCTGAAATGCGATGCCTGCACCCCGGCGCGGATTCCTGTCGCGCGCTTTATGCCCAACCGCCAGCAAAAACGTATTTTCAAGCGTAATGCCGACCTGCAGGTGCAAGCGGTAAAACCCGGCTTCAGCGAAGAGAACTTTGGTCTGTATCAGCGCTATATCGAGCAGCGGCATGCCGATGGCGACATGTATCCACCGAGCCGCGACCAGTTTTCGACTTTTTTGGTACGCGACCTGCCGTTCTCTACATTCTACGAATTTCGCCTTGATGGACGCCTGTTGGCGGTCGCCGTGACCGACGTACTGCCCAACGGTTTATCGGCGGTCTATACCTTCTACGAACCTGCCGAAGAGCGCCGCAGTCTGGGGCGATACGGGATTCTCTGGCAGATCGCCGAAGCCAGGCGCCTGGGGCTGGATGCACTGTATTTGGGGTACTGGATCAAGAACTGCAAAAAGATGAATTACAAGACGGAATATCGGCCGATAGAGCTGCTGATAAATCAGCGATGGAGCACTGTTAACTGAACCCTTGGCTTAAACCCCATTTTTCGGGCACAATGCACGCCGCTTTTGCCTGGCGCAGTTGCACCGGGCCATTCATTGGACACCGAGGGCTTTACTGCATGTCGAAAGAAGACAGCTTCGAAATGGAAGGCACTGTCGTCGACACCCTGCCCAACACCATGTTTCGTGTGGAGTTGGAAAATGGGCACGTCGTAACCGCGCATATTTCCGGCAAGATGCGCAAGAACTACATTCGTATTCTTACCGGCGACAAAGTGCGCGTCGAGCTGACGCCCTATGACTTGAGCAAAGGGCGCATCACTTACCGCGCTCGTTAATCAAGTCAATACAAAACGCCCGGTTCTGCCGGGCGTTTTTGTGTGTCCGCGATTTGCCCCCCCTGCCGGAGCGAGCTGGCCTCGCGCCGCAACCTCCATAAACAGTCCACCCATAAAAAAAGCGCCTTTCGGCGCTTTTTTTTGCAGCAATGTCACATCAAGCCATTTCTACCGCAGTTTCAAACTCAAAGGTCAGCTCGCCGTCTTTCAGGTCGATATGTACCACACCGCCATGATCGGCCAGTTCACCAAAGAGAATCTCTTCAGCCAGCGGACGCTTGATCTTGTCCTGGATCAGACGCGCCATAGGGCGTGCACCCATCAACGCATCGTAGCCCCCAGCAGCCAACCAGCCACGAGCCTCGTCCGACACCACCAGTTGCACGTGCTTGTCATCCAGCTGCGCCTGCAACTCGGTGAGGAACTTGTCCACCACATGCTTGATAACCTCATGACTGAGGCGACCAAATTGAATAATGGTGTCCAGACGGTTACGGAACTCCGGAGTAAAGCTCTTCTTGATCGCTTCCATTGCATCGGAAGCATGATCCTGAATCGTGAACCCGATGGAAGCCCGCGAAGCCGTCTCGGCACCCGCATTGGTGGTCATGATCACGATCACGTTGCGGAAGTCGGCCTTGCGCCCGTTGTTATCGGTCAGCGTACCGTGGTCCATGACCTGCAGCAGCAGGTTAAAGACCTCAGGGTGAGCCTTCTCGATCTCATCGAGCAGCAGCACGCAATGCGGCTGCTTGGTGATGGCTTCCGTCAGCAAGCCGCCCTGATCGAAACCGACATACCCTGGAGGCGCACCGATCAGGCGCGACACGGTGTGACGCTCCATATACTCGGACATGTCGAAACGTACCAGTTCGATCCCCAAAGCCTTGGCCAGCTGGCGGGCAGCTTCGGTTTTACCAACCCCGGTCGGACCTGCGAACAGGAACGAGCCGACAGGCTTGTCAGGGGACTTGAGGCCGGCACGGGACAGCTTGATCGCCGTCGACAACGAATCAATAGCGGCTTCCTGACCGAATACGGTCATTCTCAGATCCCGCTCCAGGTTACGCAGCAGTTCCTTGTCTGAACTGGATACGTGCTTGGGAGGAATACGGGCGATTTTCGCAACGATATCTTCGACCTGCTCCACTTCGATGCGCTTTACACGCTTCTCCACCGGCTGCAGGCGCTGATATGCCCCTGCTTCGTCGATCACATCAATCGCCTTGTCCGGCATGTGCCGATCGTTGATGTAGCGCGAAGCCAGCTCAGCCGCCGCGCGCAAGGCCTCATCACTGTATTCGATACCGTGATGCTGCTCGAAACGGCCCTTGAGGCCACGCAGGATACCGATGGTGTCTTCAACCGAAGGCTCGGACACATCGACTTTCTGGAAGCGCCGCGCCAGTGCCCGGTCTTTTTCGAAGATCCCGCGAAACTCCTGGAACGTCGTCGAACCGATACAGCGGATATCACCCGAGGACAATAGCGGCTTAAGCAGGTTGGAGGCGTCCATAACGCCACCAGAGGCCGCGCCCGCACCAATGATGGTGTGGATTTCGTCGATAAACAAAATCGCATGCGGACGCTTTTTCAGTTCGCCGAGCAACGCCTTGAAACGCTTCTCGAAATCACCACGGTACTTGGTACCAGCCAGCAAGGCGCCGAGATCAAGGGAGTAGACGATGCTGTTAGCCAGCAAGTCCGGCACTTGATTGTCGACGATACGCTTGGCCAGACCTTCGGCAATTGCGGTTTTACCCACGCCGGCCTCACCGACCAGCAATGGGTTGTTTTTGCGACGACGCGCCAGGATCTGGGCGACACGCTCAACTTCCATTTCGCGCCCCACCAGAGGATCGATGCGGCCCTGGCGAGCCAGTTCATTCAAATTACTGGCATAGGCGTCCAGCGGATTGCTTGAGGACGACGATTCGCCACCCTCTTCGTCCTGCATGTCATTTTCGCCGTCGGAGTGATCGCCCTGCCCCGGGACCTTGGAAATGCCATGGGCAATGAAGTTGACCACATCAATACGCGCAACGCTCTGCTGCTTGAGCAGAAACACTGCCTGGCTTTCTTGTTCGCTAAAAATCGCAACCAGTACATTGGCACCCGTGACCTCACGTTTGCCAGAGCTTTGTACATGGAATACGGCACGCTGCAAGACGCGCTGGAAGCCCAGGGTTGGCTGGGTTTCGCGATCTTCATCGTGGGCAGGGATAAGGGGAGTCGTGGAATCAATAAACTCTTGCAGGTCATGCTTGAGTTTGTCGAGGTTTGCGCCACAGGCGCGTAGAACGGTTGCGGCCGCCTCATTATCCAAAAGCGCAAGAAGGAGGTGCTCAACCGTCATGAATTCATGACGTTTGGAGCGGGCTTCCTTGAAGGCCAGATTGAGGGTGACTTCGAGCTCGCGATTTAACATGGCTTCACCTCATACCCAAGTGGTCGGCGTTAACCGTCCTTCTCGATTTCACAGAGTAGCGGATGCTGACTTTCGCGTGCGTACTGGTTTACCTGCGCCGCCTTGGTCTCGGCAATGTCGCGGGTATAGATGCCGCACACAGCCCGTCCTTCTGTATGGACGGCCAGCATGACCTTGGTCGCCAATTCGCGATTCAAGTTAAAGAACACCTCAAGTATTTCTACAACGAAATCCATGGGTGTGTAGTCATCGTTAAACAAAACCACCTTGTACATCGGCGGCGCCTGGAGCGCAGGCTTAGCCTCTTGCACAGCCAAGCCAGCGGAGTCTTCGCCATCAAAATCGGGCTGATCCTGATTGAATGTTAGTCGAGTCTGGCTGATTGCATGCATGGAAAGAAAGGTTCGTCGTTGATCGATTACAGTGATGGAGGCAAACGTGTCAAATTTCAACAGCGCCGCCGCGTGACCTTGACTATCGGTAAAACGGTGTTACAACCAATGCAACCCACAGTGGGGAATAAAGGTCCGCGCAGTCAACCATATTTAGTGGTTCATGTGCGAGAGAACTGGATGATACTCCAGTGATGGAGTCGTTTGCAGCAGAGGGATATGAGTATGCAAGGCAAGGTCAAGTGGTTCAACAATGCCAAAGGCTTCGGCTTTATCAACACAGAGGCCAAGGAAGGCAAAGATGACGACGGTAACGAAATCGACTTTTTTGCCCACTTTTCCGCCATTCAGATGGACGGCTACAAGACACTCAAAGCCGGCCAACCCGTAAGCTTCGAAATTACCCAAGGCCCTAAAGGCCTGCATGCCGTGGCGATTACCGACGCCAAAGCCATTGCGCTTTCGCCAGTGACCGAACCAGAGGCCAGCGGCCTTCCGGCCTGACCCGCCAGCACACAACCTGCCACATAAAAAACCGGCCTGTTCGCCTACCCGAACCGGCCGGTTTTTTTTATGGCCGGGCACAATCAGGTTAAATCAGCGCGCAAAACCGATGCTCCACATTAATACCCTCGGTGTGACATTGTCCGGACAAGCCCGGAAACAAAGGACCAGGCACCAGCTACCGGCACATCGTACAATCCATTCTTAGACCAATGGATGATCTCCGATATTGCGCAGCCCTCGCAGGAACATTAGTGACCTATGTATACTGCGCCGGTGACCACGGAGTCACTCAGATACACCTACTGGAATGAGTCTTTCAGGCCTAGAAAGGCTGAGTCGTTACCCCGGCTCGACCGCTTGACGCTCTACTGATGCATTCACATCACCGCGAAGAACCTCGACTTTCGGCTCATTGTTCACTGTGAACGAAAGCGCCTACCCTGCGCATCTCGAGTATCTGAGCACGCTCAGCAAAGAAGAGAGTTAATCCGAAATGCCCAACCGTTCGAAGATCATCTATACCTTCACCGACGAAGCTCCGGCGCTCGCCACCTATTCACTGCTGCCTATCATCGAAGCCTTTACCGCTAGCGCTGATATCGCCGTTGAGACGCGCGACATCTCTCTGGCAGGCCGTATCCTTGCCAGCTTCCCCGAGCAATTGGGTGCCAAGGCTGTAGCAGACCACCTCGCCGAACTGGGCGCCCTGGCCGTTACACCTGAAGCCAACATCATCAAGCTGCCTAACATCAGCGCCTCGGTCCCGCAATTGCAGGCCGCGATCAAAGAACTGCAAGCGCAGGGCTTTGACATTCCGGATTACCCGGAGACCGTGACTACTGACGCTGAAAAAGAAATCAAAGCGCGTTACAGCAAAGTCATGGGCAGCGCCGTAAACCCGGTACTGCGCGAAGGCAACTCCGACCGCCGCGCACCGCTGTCGGTCAAGAACTATGCCCGCAAGCACCCGCATAAAATGGGCGCATGGAGTACCGACTCCAAATCCCACGTCGCTCACATGAGCGAAGGCGACTTCTATGGCAGCGAAAAGTCTGCCCTGATCGAAGCCCCGGGCAGCGTTAAAATCGAATTGATCGCTCAAGACGGCACCACCACCGTCCTGAAAGAGAAAACCGCGGTTCAGGCCGGCGAGATCATCGATTGCTCCGTAATGAGCAAAAAGGCATTGCGCGAGTTCATCGCGGCCGAAATCGAAGACGCCAAGAAAAAGGGCGTATTGTTCTCGGTTCACTTGAAAGCCACCATGATGAAGGTCTCCGACCCGATCATGTTTGGTCAGATCGTGGCTGAGTTCTACAAAGATGCGCTGGATAAACACGCTGACACCCTGAAAGAAATCGGCTTCAACCTGAACAACGGCATCGGCGACCTGTACGCTCGCATCAAGGCCCTGCCGGCCGAGAAGCAAGCTGAAATCGAAGCTGATATCCAGGCGGTGTACGCTGATCGCCCTGCGCTGGCGATGGTGAACTCCGACAAAGGCATCACCAACCTGCACGTACCGAGCGACGTCATCGTTGACGCCTCGATGCCGGCCATGATTCGTGATTCCGGCAAAATGTGGAACACCGAAGGCCAGCTGCAAGACACTAAAGCCGTGATCCCGGATCGCTGCTACGCCACCATCTACCAGGCGACCATCGAAGACTGCCAGAAGCACGGCGCCTTCGATCCAACCACCATGGGCAGCGTGCCAAACGTTGGCCTGATGGCGCAAAAAGCCGAAGAGTACGGCTCCCACGACAAAACCTTCCAGATCAAGACCCCTGGTGTAGTTCGGGTAACCGACAGCAACGGCAACGTGCTGATGGAACAAAAGGTTGAAGAAGGCGATATCTGGCGCATGTGCCAGGCCAAAGACGCGCCGATCCGTGACTGGGTGAAACTGGCCGTGAACCGTGCTCGTGCCAGCAACACTCCGGCCGTGTTCTGGCTCGATCCAAAGCGTAGCCACGACGCCGAAATGATCAAAAAGGTTGAAACCTACCTGAAGGATCACGACACCAGCGGCCTGGACATTCGCATCATGGCGCCGGTAGATGCCATGAAGTTCACCCTGGAACGCACCCGTGCGGGTCTGGACACCATTTCGGTGACCGGCAACGTACTGCGCGACTACCTGACCGACCTGTTCCCGATCATGGAACTGGGCACCAGCGCCAAAATGCTCTCGATCGTACCGCTGATGAATGGCGGCGGTCTGTTTGAAACCGGCGCAGGCGGTTCGGCTCCCAAGCACGTACAACAATTGCTGGAAGAAAACTTCCTGCGTTGGGACTCGCTGGGTGAGTTCCTGGCACTGGCTGCCTCCCTGGAGCACCTGGGCACAACCTACAACAACCCGAAAGCGTTGGTGTTGGCCAAGACCCTGGATCAGGCCACCGGCCAGTTCCTCGACAACAACAAGTCGCCATCGCGCAAAGTCGGCAATATCGACAACCGCGGTAGCCACTTCTACCTGGCGCTGTACTGGGCTCAAGCCCTGGCCGCCCAGACTGAAGACAAAGAACTGCAAGCGCAGTTCGCCCCTGTGGCAAAAGCCCTGGCCGAGAACGAGGCAAAAATTGTTGCCGAACTCAACGCCGTACAGGGCAAGCCGGTCGACATCGGTGGCTACTACCACGCCGACGCCGACAAGGTGAGCAAAGTAATGCGCCCTAGCGCCACGCTGAACGCGATCATCGCTTCCGCGTAAGGGCAACAGGCAACAACACAAACCCCGGCCCACGACGCCGGGGTTTGTGTTTTTGGGCCAATACAAACCCCATGGCAGCTGGCTTGGCGGCGACGCTCACCACACAGCATCTGACCTGCCGCACCAGCTGAGCGCTGGCTTGCAAGCTCCCACAGGATATATCCTGCCCCTCCCCGCACCCCATAGGGCCTACACATGGAATGGAAACCCCACATCACCGTCGCCACTGTCGTTGAAGACAATGGCCGTTTTCTGATGGTCGAAGAGCTCAAAGGCGAACGCGCCGTGCTCAACCAACCCGCAGGCCATCTTGATCCGAACGAAAGCCTGATCGACGCTGCAATCCGCGAAACCCTCGAAGAAACCGGCTACGACGTCGAACTTACCGGCGTGATCGGCATTTATTTGTACACCGCCCCCAGCAATGGCGTGACCTACCAGCGCGTGTGCTTTGCCGGCAAAGCGGTTAAACACCACCCCGACTACCAGCTGGATACCGGCATCATCGGCCCGCTATGGATGACCCGCGACGAGCTGATAGAGCAACGCCATCGCTGGCGCAGCGAGCTGAGTCTGCAGTGCATCGACGATTATCTGGACGGTAAACTGTTCGACCTGACGTTAATCCGCCCTTCGGTTTAGCCTTGAGCGCTCGGGCCTGCTAGAATCGCGTCCTTTTTCAAGACACTCATTGAAACCTTATGCGTGATCCAGCCTTAGTCGCCCCCGAAAAACAGCGCGTCATCGTCGGCATGTCCGGCGGTGTCGATTCTTCCGTTTCCGCCGTTCTGCTCATGGAGCAGGGCTACCAGGTGGAAGGCCTGTTCATGAAGAACTGGGAGGAAGACGACGGAACGGATTACTGCACCGCCATGGATGACCTGGCTGACGCCCAGGCCGTGTGCGACAAAATCGGCATCAAGCTGCACACCGCCAACTTTGCCGCCGAGTACTGGGACAACGTGTTCGAGCACTTCCTGGCCGAATACAAGGCCGGACGTACGCCGAACCCGGACATCCTGTGCAACCGTGAAATCAAGTTCAAGGCGTTCCTCGACTACGCCGTGATGCTGGGTGCCGATCTGATCGCTACCGGCCACTATGTGCGCCGTCGCGATATTGACGGCCGCACCGAGCTGCTCAAGGGCCTGGACCCGAACAAGGACCAGAGCTATTTCCTGCATGCCGTAGGCGGCGAACAAATCGCCAAGACCCTGTTCCCGGTCGGCGAACTGGAAAAGCCCGAAGTGCGCAAGATTGCTGAAAAGCACGATCTGGCCACCGCGAAGAAAAAGGACTCCACCGGGATCTGCTTTATCGGCGAGCGCCGCTTCAGCGACTTCCTCAAGCAATACCTGCCGGCACAACCGGGCGAGATCAAAAATACCGAAGGTGAAGTCATAGGCCGCCACCACGGCCTGATGTACCACACCATCGGCCAGCGCCAGGGCCTGGGCATCGGCGGCCTCAAAGACGCCAGTGACGAGCCGTGGTACGTGCTGATCAAAGACCTTGAGCATAACGAGCTGATCGTCGGCCAGGGCAACGATCACCCGTGGCTGTTTTCCCGCGCCCTGCTCGCCTCCGAAATTTACTGGGTCAACCCAATCGACCTGAGCAGCCCGTTGCGCCTGACCGCCAAGGTCCGCTATCGCCAGAGCGACCAGCCTTGCACGCTGGAAAAGACCGCTACCGGCTATCGCGCCACCTTCGATGATCCGCAACGCGCCGTCACCCCCGGCCAGTCCGTGGTGTTTTACGACGGCGAAGTGTGCCTGGGCGGTGGCGTAATTGAAGTTGCCGAACCCTGGACCAGCAAGGACAGCCGCGCATGAACCCCACTCAGGAGCAACTGATAGCCTTGGGCGGTGTGTTCCTCGCTGCAGTACTGGTGGACAAAATCGCCAAAACCGGCCAGGTCAGCGAAGCTGACTTGAGCTGCATGCTTGGCAGCCTGTTGATTCGCGACCCCAAGGACACGCTCGAAGTCTACGGTGGTGACGACATCAATCTGCGTGAAGGCTACCGGGCCCTGATCGGCGCCCTTGAACGCGACCCCAATACACTGCAGCGCGAGCCCTTGCGCTACGCCCTGTCGATGCTCGGCCTGGAGCGACAACTGGCCAAGCGTGAAGACATGCTGGAACTGATCGGCAAACGTCTGCCGCAGATCCAGTCACAGGTCGAACACTTCGGCCCGGCCCACGAAAACGTGGTGGCCGCCTGTGGCGCGCTGTACCAGGACACCCTGAGCACGCTGCGCCAGCGCATTCAGGTGCACGGTGACATGCGCAATCTGCAACAGCCGAACAACGCCGCAAAAATTCGCGCCCTGCTGCTGGCCGGTATCCGTTCAGCGCGGCTTTGGCGTCAATTGGGTGGCCATCGCTGGCAGCTGGTAATCAGCCGTCGCAAGCTGCTCAAAGAGCTTTACCCGATGCTGCGCGGAAACTGAAACACGCCAGCAGGCACACTTTGTAACGTCGATATGCGTATGACGCCGGTCAGTTGGCAACGGACCGGCCGTTTTTTTCATGTATGATACGCGCCCCATTTCGTTGCCCGACTGTCCGAGAACACCCCATGCAGCTTTCTTCGCTCACTGCGGTTTCCCCTGTTGACGGCCGCTACGCCGGCAAAACCCAGGCCCTGCGCCCAATTTTCAGCGAATACGGCTTGATCCGTGCTCGCGTTCTGGTTGAAGTCCGCTGGCTCCAGCGCCTGGCTGCTCACGCCGCCATCCCTGAAGTCCCGGCGTTCTCCGCCGAAGCCAACGCCGTTCTGAATGAACTGGCCGAAAACTTCTCTCTGGAACACGCCGAGCGCGTCAAAGAGATCGAGCGCACCACCAACCACGACGTCAAAGCCATTGAGTACCTGCTCAAGGAACAGGCTGCCAAGCTGCCAGAGCTGGCCAACGTCAGTGAATTCATCCACTTTGCCTGCACCAGCGAGGACATCAACAACCTGTCCCACGCACTGATGCTGCGCGAAGGTCGTGATGACGTGATGCTGCCTCTGATGCGCCAGACCGCAGAAGCCATCCGCGAACTGGCAATCAAGTTCGCCGACGTGCCTATGCTGTCGCGCACCCACGGCCAACCGGCTTCGCCGACCACTCTGGGCAAAGAGCTGGCCAACGTGGTTTACCGTCTGGAGCGTCAAATCGCCCAGGTGGCCGCAGTCCCGCTGCTGGGCAAAATCAACGGCGCCGTGGGCAACTACAACGCCCACCTGTCGGCCTACCCGCAGATCGACTGGGAAGCCAATGCCCGCGCCTTCATCGAAGACGAACTGGGCCTGGGCTTCAACCCGTACACCACGCAGATCGAGCCGCACGACTACATCGCCGAGCTGTTCGACGCCATCGCTCGCTTCAACACCATCCTGATCGACTTCGATCGCGATATCTGGGGCTACATCTCCCTGGGCTACTTCAAGCAGCGCACCATCGCCGGCGAAATCGGTTCCTCGACCATGCCGCACAAGGTCAACCCGATCGACTTCGAAAACTCCGAAGGCAACCTGGGTATCGCCAACGCGCTGTTCCAGCACCTGGCCAGCAAATTGCCAATTTCCCGCTGGCAGCGCGACCTGACCGACTCCACCGTACTGCGCAACCTCGGCGTGGGCTTTGCTCACAGCGTGATCGCGTACGAAGCCAGCCTCAAAGGCATCAGCAAGCTTGAGCTTAACGCTCAGAAAATCGCTGCTGACCTGGACGCCTGCTGGGAAGTCCTGGCCGAGCCGATCCAGACCGTAATGCGCCGCTACAACATTGAAAACCCGTACGAGAAGCTCAAAGAGCTGACCCGCGGCAAGGGCATCAGCCCAGAAGCACTGCAAACCTTCATCGACGGCCTTGAAATGCCGCAAGCAGCCAAAGCCGAGCTGAAACTGCTGACGCCAGCCAACTACATTGGCAACGCGATCGAACAGGCCAAGCGCATCTGACCGCTGCAACGACCTACTAACGCCCGGCCGTGCCGGGCGTTTTTATTCCCGATTACAAAGCGCAATTTTTCAATAGGTTACACATGAATCCTGATATTCCTCTTCAACTTCTGGGCGGCATCACTGCGCGGGAATTCCTGCGCGACTACTGGCAGAAGAAACCCTTGCTGATCCGTCAGGCCATACCTGACTTCGAAAGCCCGATCGACGCCGACGAACTGGCCGGCCTGGCACTTGAAGAAGAAGTCGAATCACGCCTGGTCATCGAACACGGCGAGCGCCCATGGGAATTGCGCCGCGGCCCGTTCGCCGAGGACGAGTTCGGCAAACTGCCAGAACGTGAGTGGACCTTGCTGGTGCAGGCGGTCGATCAGTTCGTGCCTGAAGTCGGCGAACTGCTGGAAAACTTCCGCTTCCTGCCAAGCTGGCGTATCGACGACGTGATGATCAGCTATGCCGCCCCGGGTGGCAGCGTTGGTCCGCATTTCGACAACTACGACGTGTTCTTGCTGCAAGGCCACGGCAAGCGCCACTGGCAGATCGGCCAGATGTGCGATTCCGAAAGCAAACTGCTGGAACACGCCGACCTGCGCATCCTGGCCGATTTCCAGGCCACCGACGAGTGGACCCTGGAGCCGGGCGACATGCTGTACCTGCCTCCGCGCCTGGCCCATTGCGGCGTGGCCGTGGATGACTGCCTGACCTATTCGGTAGGTTTCCGCGCCCCAAGCGCAGCTGAAGTGCTGACCCACTTCACCGACTTCCTCAGCCAGTACCTGCCGGACGAAGAACGCTATACCGATGCCGACGCGCAGCCGGTCAGCGATCCGCACCAGATCCAGCACGACGCACTGGATCGCCTGAAGGGCTTGCTGGCCGAGCACATGAGCGATGAGCGCATGCTGTTGACCTGGTTCGGCCAGTTCATGACCGAACCGCGCTATCCGGAACTCGTTACCGGGCCGGAGCTCGAAGAAGAAGACCTGCTGGGCAGCCTGGAACAGGGCGCGGTCCTGATCCGCAACCCGAGCGCCCGCCTGGCCTGGTCCGAAGTCGATGAAGACCTGCTGCTGTTCGCCAGCGGTCAAAGCCGCCTGCTGCCGGGCAAGCTGCGCGAACTGCTGAAAATGATCTGTGCCGCCGATGCACTGCACAGTGACAACCTCGGCCCATGGCTGGCCGATGAAGACGGACGCAACCTGCTCTGCGAGCTGGTTAAACAAGGAAGCCTGGGGTTCGCCGATGAATAAGATTCACGTACGTGTCGCCAACTGGCAAAAGGACAACGCCGAACTTCGACGCATTCGTGAAGCGGTGTTTATTGCCGAACAACATGTACCGCCCGAGCTGGAGTGGGACGCAGACGATGCCGACGCAGTGCATTTTCTGGCCTATGAAGGCGACTTTCCGATTGGTACCGCCAGGCTCTTGCCTGACGGCCATATCGGCCGGGTTTCAGTGCTCAAGGACTGGCGCGGTCTGAAAGTCGGTGATGCGCTGATGCAGGCAACCATCAACGAAGCTGAAAAGCGCGGCCTGAAGCAACAAATGCTCAGTGCCCAGGTGCACGCCACGCCGTTCTACGAGCGACTGGGCTTCAAGATCGTCAGCGAGGAGTTCCTGGAAGCAGGTATTCCCCACGTTGATATGGTGCGCGCGGGCTGATGCTCGCCCTGTGGGGGCGGGCTTGCCCGCGATAGCAGCGCCTCGTTCCGAGCCATGGAACGGGCCATCCCAACCGCCGGCAAGCCGGCTCCCGCAAAAGATCCAGCCAAACGCCCTGCCATCTTCGGATCGCAGGGCGTTTTGCTATCTGGCACACTCGCTCCATGCCTTTTCAGCATTGCGGAGATAACGGACATGTCCCTACGCGCCATCATCGCCAGCCTGGCACTGTTGTGCAGCATCAGCGCCCTGGCCGATACCCAGGTCATCACCCTGCAGAACCGCACCAGCACCGACCTGCTGCCCATCGCACAGAACTTTATCGGTAAAAACGGCAAAGTCAGCGCCTACGGCAATCAATTGATCGTCGAGGCCTCTGCCTCAAAAATCAAAAACCTCGAAGACCTGCTTGCGCAACTCGACAAGCCAGCCAGGCGCCTGCTGATCACCGTGGATACCAGCGACAACAACCTGCCTGACGCCAGCAGCTCAACACGGGTAATCAGCACGGCCAGTCGCAATGGCGGCACCCAGCAGATCCAGGCCACCGAAGGGGTGCCTGCGTTTATCCAGAGCGGCCAGAGCGTGCCACTCACCAGCACGCAGACAGACGCGTATGGACGACTGCTGACGCAAACCGAATACCGGGATGTCACCCGGGGTTTCTACGTGACCGCCACTGTCACAGGTGAAACGGTACACCTGGCGATCAACGCCAACCGCGACCGCATGAGCCAGGAACAGCCGGATGTAGTGAACATTCAAAATACCGACACACAAGTCAGCGGCCCGCTGGGTCAGTGGATCACCCTCGCCGGCAGCAATAGCCGGAATATGGCCGGCCAGCAGGCTGGAACCCGCACCTACTCTACCCAGGGAACGGATGACATGACCTTGCGGGTCAAAGTAGACGCTCTCGACTAAAAGGCCCGAAACTGACCGGCAAGTCGTTTTTTCGGCAATTATGTAGTGCCTTGAAAAAAGCACTACAAAACAT
Source organism: Pseudomonas paraversuta (assembly GCF_904067025.1). Taxonomy (NCBI): domain Bacteria; kingdom Pseudomonadati; phylum Pseudomonadota; class Gammaproteobacteria; order Pseudomonadales; family Pseudomonadaceae; genus Pseudomonas; species Pseudomonas paraversuta. The sequence continues at coordinate 1,638,176 of NZ_CAJFDA010000001.1, read as the reverse complement.
TTGACGACGTAAAAATGCAGAGGCATGATGGCCCCGCTCCCGCTGATCAGAGGCCCCCAAATGGCTCTGAGTCTGTAGCGAGTAGCCATTCACGCTTAACAACATTGTTGTGTGCCTGGTGGAGCAACTACTTTTCAACCCAGACCTATGCGACGAGGTTTATCTCCATGGCACTGACACGCGAACAGCAAATTGCAGCCCTTGAAAAAGACTGGGCCGAAAATCCACGCTGGAAAGGCGTGACTCGCGATTACTCCGCTGCTGACGTGGTCCGCCTGCGCGGCTCGGTTCAACCCGAGCACACCTTCGCAAAAATGGGCGCTGACAAGCTGTGGAAACTGGTGACACAGGGCGCACACCCGTCCTTCCGTCCCGAGAAAGATTTCGTCAACTGCATGGGCGCCCTGACCGGGGGCCAGGCAGTACAACAGGTCAAGGCCGGCATCCAGGCTATCTACCTGTCGGGCTGGCAAGTGGCAGCAGACAACAACTCTGCTGAATCCATGTACCCCGATCAGTCGCTGTACCCGGTGGACTCGGTCCCAACCGTGGTCAAGCGCATCAACAACTCATTCCGTCGCGCCGACCAGATCCAGTGGAAAGCCGGCAAAAACCCGGGCGACCAGGGTTACATCGACTACTTCGCACCGATCGTGGCTGACGCCGAAGCCGGTTTCGGCGGCGTGCTGAACGCTTACGAACTGATGAAGAGCATGATCGAAGCAGGCGCCGCCGGCGTTCACTTCGAAGACCAGCTGGCTTCGGTTAAAAAATGCGGACACATGGGCGGCAAGGTTCTGGTGCCTACCCAGGAAGCCGTGCAAAAACTGACCGCAGCCCGTCTGGCTGCAGACGTTGCCGGCACACCGACCATCATCCTGGCCCGCACCGACGCCAACGCAGCAGATCTGCTGACCTCTGACTGCGACCCGTACGACCAGCCATTCGTCACCGGCGAGCGGACCAAGGAAGGCTTCTACAAAGTACGTGCCGGCCTGGACCAGGCTATCGCCCGCGGTCTGGCTTACGCACCGTATGCCGATCTGATCTGGTGCGAGACTGCCAAACCGGATCTGGACGAAGCCCGTCGCTTTGCCGAAGCGATCAAAAAGGAATATCCGGACCAGCTGCTGTCGTACAACTGCTCGCCGTCCTTCAACTGGAAGAAGAACCTGGACGACGCGACCATCGCCAAGTTCCAGCGCGAACTGTCAGCCATGGGCTACAAGCACCAGTTCATCACCCTGGCCGGCATCCACAACATGTGGCACAGCATGTTCAACCTGGCACACGACTATGCCCGCAACGACATGACCGCCTACGTGAAGCTGCAGGAGCAGGAGTTCGCTGACGCCGCCAAAGGCTACACCTTTGTGGCGCACCAGCAGGAAGTGGGCACTGGCTACTTCGACGACATGACCACCGTGATTCAAGGCGGCTCGTCCTCAGTAACCGCCCTCACCGGGTCTACTGAAGAAGAACAGTTCCACTGATTGCCAGCCGAAAAACGAAACAGGGACATTGCCTGACCTGCCGAGAAAAACACGCAATGCCTTGAACATGACGCCCCGACTGGTTCGGGGCTTTTTTTGCTGACCATTAATCCGCAGAAGCTGGCTGGCCGGCGACAGCCTCAATGCCTCCTTGCGGCACGACAGCGTCACTGGCAAGCCAGCACCTGCACCGAGCCCATGCAGCGTCACCTTTTGAATCGACGAAAAACTGATCCAGGTCCATACCCGGAAACAAGAATCAGGTAAAAAGCCAAGTCCGGAACTTGCATCCGGTACATATATAAGCCAACTTCCACACACCCCCGCAGCGGAGTCCTCACAGACAAGCGCTTAAACGATATTAATTATCATTTAGAGTTGCTTTTGTTGATTGGTTGCCCCACCAAACATAATCACCAAAACACGCTGCAATGCCCGTACAACGTGGCCTGGACAGTCTTTATGGATGTCTCTACCACTAAAGGATTGAATTAATTCATCTTAGAAAATTTACTTGCCGGGTGTTTAGCCATAAAATCCCGGCCATCAATAGCGCTGCGACATATCGTCACTGCTTTATTTCTTTTTTAAGCTCAGAGACCTTTGCTCTCTGTTAAGGATTACCAGCATGCCCGAAGCGACAGGACTCATAGCCCACAACTGGGGCTTTGCCATTTTCCTTCTCGGTGTTGTCGGCCTTTGTGCCTTCATGCTCGGCGTCTCCAGCCTCCTCGGGTCAAAAGCCTGGGGGCGCAGCAAAAACGAACCGTTCGAGTCGGGCATGCTACCTACCGGTGGCGCCCGCTTGCGGCTCTCAGCCAAATTCTATCTGGTCGCGATGCTGTTCGTGATCTTCGATATCGAAGCCCTTTTTCTCTTTGCCTGGTCTGTGTCTGTTCGCGAAAGCGGCTGGACCGGATTCGTCGAAGCTCTCGTTTTCATAGCAATTCTGTTGGCAGGCCTTGTCTACCTATTTCGGGTGGGTGCTCTTGATTGGGCACCGGAAGCTCGTCGTAAGCGGCAGGCCAAGCTGAAACAATGAGGCTTTGGCGATGCAATACGAACTCACCAGGATCGACCCGGATGCTCCTAACGAGCAGTACCCGATCGGCGAACGGGAAACCGTTTCCGATCCGTTAGAAGATCAAGTCCACAAAAACATCTTCATGGGCAAGCTTGAGGACGTACTGAACAATACGGTCAATTGGGGACGTAAGAACTCCCTGTGGCCGTACAACTTCGGTCTGTCCTGCTGCTACGTGGAGATGACCACCGCCTTCACGGCGCCCCACGACATCGCGCGCTTTGGCGCCGAAGTTATCCGGGCATCGCCGCGTCAGGCGGATTTCATGGTTATTGCCGGTACCTGCTTCATCAAGATGGCGCCGATCATTCAGCGTCTCTATGAGCAAATGCTTGAGCCTAAATGGGTTATTTCCATGGGTTCTTGCGCCAACTCCGGTGGCATGTACGACATTTACTCCGTGGTTCAAGGGGTCGACAAGTTCCTGCCCGTGGACGTTTACGTGCCTGGCTGCCCACCCCGCCCAGAGGCTTTTCTGCAGGGCTTGATGCTCTTGCAAGAGTCGATTGGCCAGGAGCGTCGCCCACTTTCCTGGGTTGTCGGCGAACAAGGCGTTTATCGCGCCGAGATGCCGTCACAAAAGGAACAGCGCCGTGAACAGCGTATTCAGGTGACCAACCTGCGCAGCCCCGACGAAGTCTGATCCAGCTCTGCTTCTTTAATAGAACGAGACACTGGCTTCATTCTTTACGTTGACCGAAAGCGATAAAAAAACCATGACTACAGGCTCCGCTCTGTACATCCCGCCTTATAAGGCTGACGACCAAGATGTGGTTGTCGAACTGAACACCCGTTTTGGCCCCGAGGCATTCACTGCCCAGGCCACGCGCACCGGCATGCCGGTGCTTTGGGTTACCCGCGCAAAACTGGTTGAAGTACTGACCTTCCTGCGCAACCTGCCAAAACCTTACGTCATGCTCTACGACTTGCACGGTGTGGACGAACGTCTGCGCACCAAGCGTCAGGGCCTGCCATCGGGTGCCGACTTCACCGTCTTCTATCACCTGATGTCGCTTGAACGTAACAGCGACGTCATGATCAAGGTGGCGCTGTCCGAAAGTGACCTGAGCGTGCCGACCATCACCGGTATCTGGCCGAACGCCAACTGGTACGAGCGTGAAGTCTGGGACATGTTCGGTATCGACTTCAAAGGCCACCCGCACCTGTCGCGCATCATGATGCCGCCGACCTGGGAAGGTCACCCGCTGCGCAAGGACTTCCCGGCCCGGGCCACTGAGTTCGATCCGTACAGCCTGACCCTGGCCAAGGTTCAGCTGGAAGAAGAAGCCGCCCGTTTCAAACCCGAAGACTGGGGCATGAAGCGTTCCGGGGAAAACGAGGACTACATGTTCCTCAACCTCGGCCCCAACCACCCTTCTGCTCACGGTGCCTTCCGCATCATTCTGCAGCTGGACGGTGAAGAGATCGTCGACTGCGTGCCAGACGTCGGCTACCACCACCGTGGTGCCGAAAAAATGGCCGAGCGCCAGTCCTGGCACAGCTTCATCCCGTACACCGACCGTATCGACTACCTCGGCGGCGTGATGAACAACCTGCCGTACGTGCTGTCGGTCGAGAAGCTGGCGGGCATCAAGGTACCGGATCGGGTAGACACCATCCGCATCATGATGGCCGAGTTCTTCCGTATCACCAGCCACCTGCTGTTCCTGGGGACATACATCCAGGACGTGGGCGCAATGACCCCGGTGTTCTTCACGTTTACCGACCGTCAGCGCGCATACAAGGTGATCGAAGCCATCACCGGCTTCCGTCTGCACCCGGCCTGGTACCGCATCGGCGGTGTTGCCCACGACCTGCCGAACGGTTGGGAACGCCTGGTCAAGGAATTCATCGACTGGATGCCCAAGCGTCTGGACGAGTACCAGAAAGCCGCTCTGGACAACAGCATCCTGCGTGGCCGTACGATCGGCGTCGCCGCCTACAACACCAAAGAGGCCCTGGAATGGGGCGTCACCGGTGCCGGCCTGCGTTCGACCGGTTGCGATTTCGACCTGCGCAAGGCGCGTCCGTATTCCGGCTACGAGAACTTCGAGTTTGAAGTTCCGCTGGCGGCCAACGGCGATGCCTACGACCGCTGCATCGTGCGCGTCGAAGAAATGCGCCAGAGCCTGAAAATCATCGAGCAGTGCATGCGCAACATGCCGGCCGGGCCGTACAAGGCGGATCACCCGCTGACCACGCCGCCGCCTAAAGAGCGCACGCTGCAGCACATCGAGACCTTGATCACGCACTTCCTGCAAGTTTCGTGGGGCCCGGTAATGCCGGCCAACGAATCCTTCCAGATGATCGAAGCGACCAAGGGCATCAACAGTTATTACCTGACGAGCGATGGCGGCACCATGAGCTACCGCACCCGGATTCGCACCCCAAGCTTCCCGCACCTGCAGCAGATCCCTTCGGTGATCAAAGGCGAAATGGTCGCGGACTTGATTGCGTACCTGGGTAGTATCGATTTCGTTATGGCCGACGTGGACCGCTAAGCATGAACAGCACGCTTATCCAGACAGACCGTTTCGCCCTGAGCGAAACCGAGCGCTCGGCCATCGAGCACGAGCTGCATCACTACGAAGATCCGCGCGCTGCGTCGATCGAAGCCCTGAAGATCGTTCAGAAGGAACGCGGCTGGGTGCCCGATGGCGCGCTTTACGCCATCGGTGAAATGCTCGGCATCCCCGCCAGCGACGTTGAAGGCGTGGCCACGTTCTACAGCCAGATCTTCCGTCAGCCAGTGGGCCGTCACATCATTCGCGTATGCGACAGCATGGTCTGCTACATCGGTGGCCACGAATCCGTAGTCAGCGAAATCCAGAGCAAGCTGGGCATCGGCCTGGGCCAGACCACTGCAGACGGCCGCTTCACGCTGCTGCCAGTGTGCTGCCTGGGCAACTGCGACAAGGCGCCGGCGTTGATGATCGACGACGACACATTCGGTGACGTACAGCCTGCTGGCGTCGCCACGTTGTTGGAGGGCTACCCATGACCCTGACTTCTTTCGGCCCTGCCAACCGTATCGCGCGGTCGCCGGAAACCCACCCTCTGACCTGGCGTCTGCGTGACGACGGCGAGCCGGTATGGCTTGACGAGTACCAGGCCAAGGACGGTTACGCTGCAGCCCGCAAGGCATTCGCCGACATGGCCACGGACGACATCGTCCAGACCGTGAAAGACGCCGGCCTCAAGGGTCGAGGCGGCGCCGGCTTCCCTACCGGGGTGAAGTGGGGGCTGATGCCCAAAGACGAATCCATGAACATCCGTTACCTGCTGTGTAACGCCGATGAGATGGAACCCAACACCTGGAAAGACCGCATGCTGATGGAGCAACTGCCCCATCTGCTGATCGAAGGCATGCTGATCAGTGCCCGCGCACTGAAAACCTACCGTGGCTATATCTTCCTGCGTGGCGAATACACCACCGCCGCCAAGCACCTCAACCGTGCGGTCGAAGAAGCCAAGGCTGCGGGCCTGCTGGGCAAGAACATCCTGGGCTCGGGGTTTGACTTCGAACTGTTCGTTCACACCGGCGCCGGGCGTTACATCTGCGGTGAAGAAACCGCACTGATCAACTCCCTCGAAGGCCGTCGCGCCAATCCGCGCTCCAAGCCGCCGTTCCCGGCAGCCGTGGGCGTATGGGGCAAGCCGACTTGCGTGAACAACGTTGAAACCCTGTGCAACGTGCCAGCCATCATCGGCAACGGCGTTGACTGGTACAAATCCATTGCCCGCGAAGGCAGCGAAGACATGGGCACCAAGCTCATGGGCTTCTCCGGCAAGGTCAAGAACCCCGGCCTGTGGGAACTGCCGTTTGGCGTGACCGCCCGCGAGCTGTTCGAAGACTATGCCGGCGGCATGCGCGACGGCTTCAAGCTCAAGTGCTGGCAGCCGGGCGGTGCCGGTACCGGCTTCCTGCTGCCGGAGCACCTGGACGCACAAATGTACGCCGGTGGCATCGCCAAGGTTGGCACCCGTATGGGTACCGGTCTGGCCATGGCCGTCGACGACAGCGTGAACATGGTGTCCCTGCTGCGCAACATGGAACAGTTCTTCTCTCGCGAATCCTGCGGTTTCTGCACCCCGTGCCGTGATGGCCTGCCATGGAGCGTCAAGCTGCTGATGGCCATCGAGAACGGTGAAGGTCAGCCCGGCGATATCGAGACCCTGCTGGGTCTGGTCGGTTTCCTCGGCCCTGGCAAGACGTTCTGTGCTCACGCACCGGGTGCCGTGGAGCCATTGGGCAGCGCGATCAAGTACTTCCGTCCAGAGTTCGAAGCCGGTATTGCGCAAGCAAAACCCGGAGTTCCACCTCTGGCACGCCCGATTGTTATCGGCGCGTAACGCTCTGAAGGAGAGCGGTCCGTGCCGCTCTCTGATCGTTCGATAACGCCGTAAGGCTGAGTTGCTTCGAACGCATAACAAGATTCCATTAGCCACGCCCGCTGACACCGGGCCAACGAAGACCTTTGAACCATGGCCACTATCCACGTAGACGGCAAAGATCTCGAAGTCGATGGGGCAGACAACCTGTTACAGGCGTGTCTGTCGCTAGGCCTCGATATCCCGTATTTCTGCTGGCACCCTGCCCTGGGCAGTGTTGGCGCTTGCCGCCAATGCGCCGTCAAGCAGTACACCGACGAGAACGACAAGCGTGGTCGTATCGTCATGTCATGCATGACCCCGGCCACCGACGGTAGCTGGATCTCCATCGACGACGAAGAGGCGAAAGTGTTTCGCGCCAGCGTTGTTGAATGGCTGATGACCAACCACCCGCACGACTGCCCTGTGTGCGAAGAAGGCGGTCACTGTCATCTGCAAGACATGACCGTGATGACCGGCCACAACGAGCGCCGTTATCGCTTCACCAAGCGTACTCACCAGAACCAGCAACTGGGCCCGTTTATTTCCCACGAAATGAACCGCTGCATCGCCTGCTATCGCTGCGTGCGCTTCTATAAAGACTACGCCGGCGGCACCGACCTCGGCGTATTCGGCGCCCACGACAACGTGTACTTCGGTCGCGTTGAAGACGGCGTGCTCGAAAGCGAATTCTCGGGCAACCTCACCGAAGTCTGCCCGACCGGCGTGTTCACTGACAAAACCCACTCCGAGCGCTACAACCGCAAGTGGGACATGCAGTTTTCACCCAGCATCTGCCACGGTTGCTCCAGCGGCTGCAACATCAGCCCGGGTGAGCGTTATGGCGAATTGCGCCGCATCGAAAACCGCTTCAACGGTTCGGTCAACCAGTACTTCCTGTGTGACCGTGGCCGTTTCGGCTATGGCTACGTCAACCGCACAGACCGCCCGCGCCAGCCATTGCTGGCCGATGGCAGCAAACTGAGCCTCGACGCGGCACTGGACAAGGCTGCCGACCTGCTGCGCGGTCGCAACATCGTCGGTATCGGATCGCCACGTGCCAGCCTCGAAAGCAACTACGCGTTGCGCGAACTGGTCGGCGCCGAGCACTTCTACTCGGGCATCGAAGCCGGTGAGCTGGAGCGCATCCGTCTGGTGCTGCAAGTTCTGAAAGATAGCCCGTTGCCAGTGCCGAACATGCGCGAGATCGAAGATCACGACGCCATTTTCGTCCTTGGCGAAGACCTGACCCAGACCGCCGCCCGTATGGCGCTGTCGCTGCGTCAATCGGTCAAGGGCAAGGCCGAAGAAATGGCCGATGGCATGCGCGTACAGCCATGGCTCGATGCTGCAGTCAAAAACATCGGCCAACACGCCCTGTACCCGTTGTTCATCGCCAGCCTGGCTGAAACCAAGCTCGACGACGTTGCCGAAGAATGCGTACACGCAGCACCGGATGACCTGGCCCGTATCGGTTTCGCCGTGGCCCATGCCATCGACGCCAGCGCGCCTGCCGTCGCCGGTCTGGATGCAGAAGCCCTGGAGCTGGCACAACGCATCGCCAACGCCCTGCTGGCAGCCAAACGCCCACTGATCATTGCCGGTACTTCCCTGGGCTGCAAAGCCCTGATCGAAGCCGCAGGCAACATCGCCAAAGCCTTGCACCTGCGGGAAAAGGCCGGTTCCATCAGCCTGATCGTTCCGGAAGCCAACAGCCTTGGCCTGGCCATGCTCGGTGGCGAATCGCTGGACGCGGCCCTGCAAGCAGTGACTGACGGTAAAGCCGACGCCATCGTAGTGCTGGAAAACGACCTGTTCACCCGGGTTGATGCAGTCAAGGTCAATGCTGCGCTGGATGCGGCCAAAGTGCTGATCGTTGCCGATCATCAAAAGACCGCGACCACCGACCGTGCCGACCTGGTTCTGCCAGCCGCCAGCTTCGCTGAAGGCGACGGTACGCTGGTCAGCCAGGAAGGCCGTGCCCAGCGCTTCTTCCAGGTGTTCGACCCGACTTACCTGGACGCCAGCATTCTGGTTCACGAAGGCTGGCGCTGGTTGCACGCCCTGCGCAGCACCCTGCTGAACAAGCCGGTTGACTGGACCCTGCTGGACCACGTGACTCAGGCCACTGCTGCGAGCACTCCAGAGTTGGCGCGCATCGTTGATGCCGCACCTTCTGCTGCGTTCCGTATCAAAGGTATGAAACTGGCCCGCGAACCGCTGCGTTACAGCGGCCGTACCGCCATGCGCGCCAATATCAGCGTGCATGAGCCTCGCACCCCACAAGACCCGGACACCGCGTTCGCCTTCTCGATGGAAGGTTACTCGGGCTCCGTCGAACCGCGCCAACAGGTGCCGTTCGCCTGGTCGCCGGGCTGGAACTCGCCACAAGCGTGGAACAAGTTCCAGGACGAAGTGGGTGGTCATATCCGTGCTGGCGACCCGGGCACCCGCCTGATCGAAAGCAAGGGTGATTCGCTGAACTGGTTCGCCGGCATTCCGGGCGCATTCAACCCGGCACGCGGCACCTGGCAAGTAGTGCCGTTCTTCCACCTGCTGGGCAGCGAAGAGAACTCTTCCAAGGCCGCGCCGGTTCAAGAACGCATTCCGGCGGCTTACATCGCGCTGGCCAAGGCCGAAGCCGATCGTCTGGGTGTCAATGACGGCGCTCTGCTCAGCCTGAACGTTGCCGGTGTGACCCTGCGTCTGCCGCTGCGGATCAATGAAGAGCTGGGTTCAGGTCTGGTGGCATTGCCTGCAGGTCTTGCCGGCATCCCGCCTGCGATCTTTGGTCTTACCGTTGACGGTTTGCAGGAGGCAGCCCAATGACCTGGTTTACGCCTGAAGTGATCGACGTAATTATCTCGGTACTCAAAGCAGTGGTCATCCTGCTTGCCGTGGTGGTCTGCGGCGCGCTGTTGAGCTGGGTCGAGCGTCGTTTGCTCGCCCTCTGGCAGGACCGTTACGGTCCGAACCGGGTTGGCCCGTTCGGCGCGTTTCAGATTGCTGCCGACATGATCAAGATGTTCTTCAAGGAAGACTGGACCCCGCCGTTTGCCGACAAGGTGATTTTCACCCTGGCACCGGTGGTAGCCATGAGCGCCTTGCTGGTCGCCTTTGCGATCATCCCGATCACCCCGACCTGGGGCGTGGCGGACCTGAACATCGGCATCCTGTTCTTCTTCGCCATGGCCGGTCTGTCGGTGTACGCGGTGTTGTTCGCCGGCTGGTCCAGCAACAACAAGTTCGCCTTGCTGGGCGCCTTGCGCGCCTCGGCCCAGACCGTGTCCTACGAAGTGTTCATGGGCCTGGCGCTGATGGGCATCGTGGTCCAGGTTGGCTCGTTCAACATGCGCGACATCGTTGAATATCAAGCGCAGAACATGTGGTTCATCATTCCGCAGATCTTCGGTTTCCTGACCTTCTTCATCGCTGGCGTCGCCGTGACTCACCGTCACCCCTTCGACCAGCCCGAAGCCGAGCAGGAACTGGCCGATGGTTACCACATTGAATATGCCGGCATGAAATGGGGCATGTTCTTCGTTGGTGAGTACATCGGGATCGTGTTGATCTCGGCGTTGCTGGTGACTTTGTTCTTCGGTGGCTGGCACGGGCCTTTCGGCATCCTGCCGCAGATTCCGTTTATCTGGTTCGCCCTGAAGACCGCGTTTTTCATCATGATCTTCATCCTGCTGCGCGCTTCCATTCCGCGCCCACGGTATGACCAGGTGATGGATTTCAGCTGGAAGTTCTGCCTGCCGCTGACCCTGATCAATTTGCTGGTAACCGCCGCAGTCGTGTTGTTGAACACGCCCGCCGGCGCGGTTCAGTGAGGATAGAGACCCATGTTCAAGTATCTGTTTGACATCGTGCATGGCACCTACACCCAGCTTCGCAGCCTGGTGATGGTGTTTGGCCATGCCTTCCGCAAGCGTGACACGCTGCAATACCCGGAAGAAGCGGTCTATCTGCCACCGCGTTATCGCGGGCGGATCGTCCTGACCCGCGACCCGGACGGCGAAGAGCGCTGTGTAGCCTGCAACCTGTGCGCCGTAGCGTGCCCGGTGGGCTGCATTTCGCTGCAAAAAGCCGAAACCGAAGATGGCCGTTGGTACCCGGAGTTTTTCCGCATCAACTTCTCACGCTGCATTTTTTGCGGCCTGTGTGAGGAAGCCTGCCCGACCACCGCAATCCAGCTGACTCCGGATTTCGAGATGGCCGAGTTCAAACGTCAGGACCTGGTGTACGAGAAAGAAGATCTGCTGATCTCCGGCCCCGGCAAGAACCCTGATTACAACTTCTATCGTGTTGCGGGTATGGCCGTTGAGGGCAAGCCGAAAGGCGCTGCCCAGAACGAAGCCGAGCCGATCAACGTGAAGAGCTTGCTGCCTTAAGGAAGAACGATGGAATTCGCTTTCTATTTCGCATCGGGTATCGCTGTAGTGTCCACGTTACGTGTGATCACCAACACCAACCCCGTGCATGCCCTGCTCTACCTGATTATTTCGCTGATTGCCGTGGCGATGACGTTCTTCAGCCTTGGCGCACCGTTTGCCGGTGTGCTGGAAGTGATCGCCTACGCCGGCGCCATCATGGTGCTGTTCGTGTTTGTGGTGATGATGCTCAACCAGGGCCCGGCCTCGGTTCAGCAGGAACGCATCTGGCTCAAGCCCAATATCTGGATCGGACCGACCATTTTGTCCGCCCTGCTGCTGGCCGAACTGCTGTACGTGCTGTTCGCCCATCAGAGCGGTGCTGCAATCGGTCAAACCACCATCGATGCAAAAGCCGTGGGCATCAGCCTGTTCGGCCCGTATCTGCTGGTAGTCGAACTCGCCTCGTTTCTGTTGCTTGCAGCAGCAGTGACGGCGTTCCACTTGGGCCGTAACGAGGCGAAGGAGCAATAACATGCCAGGAATACCTCTCGAACATGGTCTGGCCGTTGCCGGTGTCCTGTTCTGCCTCGGTCTGGTCGGCCTGATGGTACGTCGCAACATTCTCTTCGTATTGATGAGTCTGGAAATCATGATGAACGCCGCTGCACTGGCGTTCATCGTTGCCGGTGCACGCTGGGCGCAGCCGGATGGACAAGTGATGTTCATCCTGGTGATCACCCTTGCAGCTGCCGAGGCCAGCATTGGCCTGGCGATCCTGCTGCAGCTGTATCGCCGTTTCCACACGCTTGATATCGATGCTGCCAGTGAGATGCGCGGATGAACCTTCTCTTTCTGACTTTCGTATTCCCCCTGATCGGCTTTTTGCTGCTGTCGTTCTCCCGTGGACGCTTCAGCGAAAACCTCTCGGCCCTGATCGGCGTCGGCTCCATTGGCCTCTCGGCCATCGTGGCTGCCTATGTGATCTGGCAATTCAACGTTGCACCGCCTGAAGGCGGTCACTACACACAAGTGCTGTGGCAGTGGATGTCGGTGGAAGGCTTCAAGCCCAACTTCGCCCTCTACCTGGACGGCCTGTCGGTGACCATGCTCGGCGTGGTGGTCGGCGTCGGCTTCCTGATCCACCTGTTCGCCTCCTGGTACATGCGTGGTGAAGAGGGCTACTCGCGCTTCTTCGCGTACACCAACCTGTTTATCGCCAGCATGCTGTTCCTGATCCTGGGCGATAACCTGTTGTTCCTGTACTTCGGCTGGGAAGGTGTAGGCCTGTGCTCGTACCTGTTGATCGGTTTCTACTACAGCAACCGCAACAACGGTAACGCCGCACTCAAAGCCTTTATCGTGACCCGTATCGGCGACGTGTTCATGGCCATCGGCCTGTTCATCCTGTTCCAGCAACTGGGCACGCTGAACATTCAGGAGCTGCTGGTTCAAGCGCCGCTGAAGTTCCAGGCCGGTGACTTCTGGATCGTATTGGCGACCCTGATGCTGCTGGGCGGCGCGGTCGGTAAATCGGCACAACTGCCACTGCAAACCTGGCTGGCAGATGCGATGGCCGGCCCTACCCCGGTTTCGGCACTGATCCACGCCGCAACCATGGTAACCGCGGGCGTTTACCTGATTGCCCGTACCCACGGTCTGTTCACCCTCGCTCCGGACATCCTGCACCTGGTGGGTATCGTCGGCGGCGTGACCCTGGTACTGGCCGGTTTCGCCGCACTGGTACAAACCGACATCAAACGTATCCTCGCCTACTCGACCATGAGCCAGATCGGCTACATGTTCCTGGCGCTGGGCGTTGGTGCATGGGACGGTGCGATCTTCCACCTGATGACCCACGCCTTCTTCAAGGCCCTGCTGTTCCTTGCTTCCGGTGCGGTGATCGTCGCCTGCCACCACGAGCAGAACATCTTCAAGATGGGCGGCCTGTGGAAAAAACTGCCACTGGCCTACGCCAGCTTCATCGTCGGCGGCGCGGCACTCTCTGCCTTGCCACTGCTGACGGCCGGCTTCTACTCCAAGGACGAAATTCTTTGGGAGGCCTTCGCCAGCGGCAACAACGAACTGCTGTATGCCGGCCTGGTCGGCGCGTTCATGACCTCGCTGTACACCTTCCGCCTGATCTTCATCACGTTCCACGGTGAAGCCAAGACTGAAGCCCACCCGGGGCATGGCGTTTCCTACTGGCTGCCGCTGGGGGTACTGATCGTACTGTCGACCTTCATCGGCGCCATGATCACTCCGCCACTGGCCGGTGTTCTGCCACAAAGCGTCGGCCATGCCGGCGGCGAAGCCAAGCACAGCCTGGAAATCGCTTCGGGCGCCATCGCCCTGGCCGGTATCCTGCTGGCCGGCTTGCTGTACCTGGGCAAGCGCCGCTTCGTCACCTACGTTGCCAACAGCGCCATTGGCCGCTTCCTCACGGCCTGGTGGTTCGCCGCGTGGGGCTTCGACTGGCTGTACGACAAACTGTTCGTCAAACCTTACCTGTTGATCTGCCGCTTGCTGCGCAAAGATCCTCTGGACCAGACCATTGGTTTGATCCCGAAGATGGCCAAAGCCGGGCATAACGCCCTGAGCCGTAGCGAAACCGGACAACTGCGTTGGTACGCTGCTTCTATGGCCGCCGGTGCTGTACTGGTCATGGGCGCCATCGTTTTGGTAGCGGTCTGATATGAACCTTCGACATTGCGAAAGGAATTGAGCCCGTCATGATTCTGCCTTGGCTAATCCTGATCCCCTTTATCGGCGGCCTGCTGTGCTGGCTGGGTGAGCGCTTCGGCCCTACCCTGCCACGCTGGATTGCGTTGCTGACCATGTCCCTTGAGCTTGCACTCGGCCTTTGGCTGTGGTCCCAGGGTAACTATTCATTTGCACCGGCGCCCGGCGCCGATCCGACCTGGGCCCTGGAGTTCCAGCACATCTGGATCGCACGCTTCGGTATCAGCGTGCACCTGGCGCTGGACGGCCTGTCGCTGCTGATGATCCTGCTCACCGGCTTGCTCGGCGTGCTGTCCGTTCTGTGCTCCTGGAAAGAGATTCAGCGTCATGTGGGCTTCTTCCACCTGAACCTGATGTGGATCCTGGGCGGTGTGGTTGGCGTGTTCCTCGCCATCGACCTGTTCATGTTCTTCTTCTTCTGGGAAATGATGCTGGTGCCGATGTACTTCCTCATCGCGCTCTGGGGTCACAGTTCTTCGGACGGCAAGAAAACCCGTATCTACGCCGCCACCAAGTTCTTCATCTTCACTCAGGCTTCCGGCCTGATCATGCTGGTGGCGATCCTGGGTCTGGTGCTGGTCAACTTCAACAACACCGGCGTGATTACCTTCAGCTACGCCGAGTTGCTGAAAACCAAGATGTCACTCACTACCGAGTACATCCTGATGCTTGGCTTCTTCATTGCGTTTGCCGTGAAACTGCCAGTCGTACCGTTCCACTCCTGGTTGCCTGACGCTCACGCCCAGGCACCGACTGCCGGTTCTGTGGACCTGGCCGGTATCCTGCTGAAGACCGCTGCCTATGGTCTGCTGCGATTCGCCCTGCCGCTGTTCCCGAATGCTTCGGCCGAGTTTGCGCCGATTGCCATGGCCCTGGGTCTGATCGGGATTTTCTACGGCGCGTTCCTGGCCTTCGCACAAACCGACATCAAGCGTCTGATCGCGTTCTCCAGTGTTTCGCACATGGGCTTCGTACTGATCGGGATCTACTCCGGCAGCCAGCTGGCACTGCAAGGTGCCGTCATCCAGATGCTGGCCCACGGTGTTTCGGCAGCCGCGCTGTTTATCCTCAGCGGTCAACTGTACGAGCGTCTGCACACTCGCGACATGCGGGAAATGGGCGGTTTGTGGTCCAAGATCGCCTACCTGCCGGCCATCAGCCTGTTCTTCGCTGCGGCGTCGCTGGGCCTGCCGGGTACCGGTAACTTCGTCGGCGAATTCCTGATCCTGATTGGCTCGTTCGCCAGCTTCCCATGGATCACGGCCATTGCCACAACCGGTCTGGTGTTTGGTTCGGTCTACTCGCTGATCATGATTCACCGCGCCTATTTCGGCCCTTCCAAGTCGGATGCAGTACTGGCCGGCATGGATGCACGTGAACTGATCATGGTGCTCGGTCTGGCGGTATTGCTGGTGTTCATCGGCGTATACCCACAACCGTTCCTCGATACCTCGGCTGCGACCATGCATGGCGTGCAGCAGTGGATCGGCACCGCCTTCACTCAACTCGCTTCGGCCCGGTAAGAGCGCTATGGAATTCACGATCCAACACTTTATCGCGCTTGCGCCGCTGCTGATTACCAGTCTCACCGTTGTAGTGGTGATGCTGGCAATCGCATGGCGGCGCAACCATTCACAGACCTTCCTGCTTTCGGTGGCCGGTCTTAACCTGGCCTTGCTGTCGATCTTCCCTGCGTTGAAAGTGGCTCCGCTGGCTGTCACCCCGCTGTTGATGATGGACAACTTTGCCTATCTCTACATCGGGCTGATTCTGGTCGCCACCCTGGCCTGCGTCACCCTCGCCCATGCTTATCTGGGCGAAGGCGGCACCGGCTATCCGGGCAACCGCGAAGAGCTGTACCTGCTGATGCTGCTGGCCGCTACCGGCGGCATTGTTCTGGTCAGCGCGCAACACCTGGCCGGCTTGTTTATCGGTCTGGAGCTGCTATCGGTACCGGTGTACGGCTTGGTGGCGTATGCCTTCTTCAACAAGCGTTCACTGGAAGCCGGCATCAAATACATGGTGCTGTCGGCGGCCGGTTCTGCGTTCCTGTTGTTCGGTATGGCCTTGCTCTACGCCGAAGCCGGCAGCCTGAGCTTCAGCGGTATCGGTCACGCCCTGGCAGCCTCCGGCGTACCTGCACCGCTGGCCCAGCTGGGTCTGGGCATGATGCTGGTCGGCCTGGCGTTCAAACTGTCGCTGGTACCTTTCCATCTCTGGACTCCGGACGTCTACGAAGGTGCTCCGGCTCCGGTCGCCGCTTTCCTGGCTACCGCTTCCAAAGTGGCCGTGTTTGCAGTGATGGTGCGTTTGTTCCAGATCACCCCGTCGGCAACTACCGGGGTGATGAGCGACGTACTGACCGTGATCGCGATTGCTTCGATCCTGTTCGGTAACCTGCTGGCCCTGACCCAGAACAACCTCAAGCGTCTGCTGGGTTACTCGTCCATCGCCCACTTCGGCTATCTGCTGATCGCCCTGGTGGCGAGCAAAGGCATGGCGATGGAAGCCATCGGCGTGTACCTGATCACCTACGTGCTGACCAGCCTGGGTGCATTCGGTGTGATTACCCTGATGTCCTCGCCGTACAAGGGTCGTGATGCTGACGCGCTGTACGAGTACCGCGGCCTGTTCTGGCGTCGTCCGTACCTGACTGCGGTCATGACCGTGATGATGCTGTCGCTGGCGGGTATCCCGCTGACTGCCGGCTTTATCGGCAAGTTCTACATCGTTGCTACCGGCGTTGAAGCCCACCAATGGTGGCTGGTCGGGTCCCTGGTGCTGGGCAGTGCCATCGGCGTGTTCTACTACCTGCGCGTGATGGTGACCCTGTACCTGGTCGAGCCAAAACTGCATCGTCACGATGCTCCGCTGAACTGGGAGCAAAAGGCGGGTGGCGTCATGCTGCTGGCTATTTCGGCACTGGTATTCATCCTGGGTGTATACCCGCAGCCAATGCTTGAACTGGTGCAACACGCAACGCTGAGCCTTGTTGGCTAAGCCTTGAAACGTTGCACCCCATGCCCCGTAGAAGCCCGGCTTTTACGGGGCATTTTTTTGCCCGCTCAAATACCCTCCCCTGTAGGAGCGAGCTTGCTCGCGAGCTTTTCAACCCGCCGCCAACAGCTCCTGTTCCCGATACCCGCAATCACCCGCCCTCCGTAGGAGCGAGCTTGCTCGCGAGCTTTTCAACCCGCACGCCATTGATGCCCCATGAAAGTTGCGAGTCATTCTCGGCTTGTATAGGCTGGCGCGCCGCCCGCCCATCGACCGAGATTCCTGTTCATGCGATCCGCCCTTTACTCATTGCTGCCCCTGGCGCTCGTCTGCGCTACACCCGTCTGCGCCGAGTCACTGGAGTTGGGCGAGGTTCAGGTCCGCGGCGATGAAAGCAGTGAACTGGAACTGGCCCAGGCCCGACTGCATGACGTACCCGGGGCCAGCAACCTGATCGACCTGAACCGCGTCGAAAATGGCCGCACCGCCAGCAACACCGATGTGCTGGCCTATCAACCCGGTATCTACGCGCAATCTTCCGGTAATGACGGGGCCAAGGTCTCCGTTCGCGGCTCCGGCATCAATCGCGCCCCTGGGGCCCATGGCTCGGGTCTGTACGTGATGTTCGACGGCCTGCCATTGACCGGTCCCGGCGGCACCCCATACGAGCTGTTCGAGCCCCTGTGGCTGAGCCGGGCTGAAGTGCTGCGTGGCGCCAACGGCTTTGAGAACGGCGCACTGGCCCTCGGCGGCTCGATCAATTACGTGACCCGCACCGGCCATGACGCCGCCCCCCTGCAAGTCCGCTATGAAACCGGCAGTTATGGTTATCAGAAACGTCAGATCAGTTCCGGACAAGTACTGGGGGATCTCGATTACTACGTGGCACTGACCGACTCCGACACCGATGGTTATCAGGATCACACCCGCGGCAGCAGTAAAGGCATAGCGGCCAACATCGGTTATCGCTTCAGCCCGCAGCTCGAAACCCGCTTTTACCTGCGCTATCGCGAGACCGACAACCAACTGGCCGGCCGCGTTACCAAGGACCAGATCAAGCATCATCCACGCTCGGCCAACCCGGTTTATGTGAACGGTGATTACACCCGCCCACAGCCCGGCAGCACTTGGCTGGGCAACAAAACCACGATGTACCTGGATGACGACTCGCAGCTGGAGGTGGGACTGGTCTATCACGACTACCCGATGGATCTGCACGAAGGTCCGAACCGGCTGAAAGTCGCCTACAGCGATATCAGCGGCACCCTCAACTACAAGCGCCGCGACACCTTGTTCGGACTCGAAAGCAACACCACCCTGGGCTTGCGCAACACCAAACACCTGCCCAACAGCGGCGCCTCGGAATACGTGCGCCTGCCGATTGGCAATACCGCCGGTTACGCGCCCGGAACAAAAATTCGCGATTTCAGCTACCAGGGCTCAGACACGGTGCTGCACGCCAGCAATGATCTGGAACTGGTCCCTGACCTGTGGCTGACCACCGGCATGGCACTGATCTATACCCGCCGCGAAAGTGACGTCAGCTACCCCGACAGCGGCGGCAAGGTCAGCCAGCACGATTGGGATTACGCGCCCCGGGTCGGCCTGCGCTACGAATTCAACCCCGATCTGCAGGTGTATGCCAACCTCAGCCGCTCAGTAGAACCACCTCACCCCTGGTCGATGATCTGGGGCTCGCCCTACCGATTCCCGGTTGGCAGCGGCCCGGCTACCGGTCAACAAAGTACGCCGGTAGCGCTGGACAACCAGACAGCCACCACCCTTGAGCTGGGTACCCGGGGCGATTCCTTGATCGGACAATGGGATATGGCCTGGTACTACTCGGCAATCCGCCATGAATTGCTGAGTGTCGAAACCCGGGCCGCGACCGCAGGACAGGTGGCCATTGTCGGCGAAGCCAACGCCAGCCCCACGGTGCACCAGGGCTTCGAAGCCGGACTCCACAGCCTGCTGTGGGAGCGCCAGGCGGTGGGTAAAGTCTCGCTGCGTCAGGCTTACACCTTCAGCGACTTCCATTTTCGCGATGACTCGCGGTTTGGCGCCAACCGGCTACCGGGCATCCCGCAACATTACTATCAGGCTGAAATACGCTACGACCACCCGCAGGGGTTCTATACAGGGCTGAACACCCAGGTTGCCTCACGCATGGCGGTGGATTACGCCAACTCATATTACGCATCGTCCTACATGCTCTGGGGGGCGACCCTGGGCTATGCCTCACCCAAACAGGACTGGCAAACCTGGCTCGACCTGCGCAACCTGACCGGCGAACGCTATCCCGCCACTGTGACTCCGGGGTATGACGACAAAGGGCTGGATGCCGCGCGCTCCACTCCCGGCGAAGGCAGGGGCGCCTACGTCGGGGTTTCCTGGAGTTTTCGCTAATCGTTGCGAGGGATATCGGCAGGCAGTCGCACTTTGCGCCGGGTACCACTGAACAGGCCCCAGCTGGACAAGAACAGGGCGGCAATCAATGGCCCGATCACAAAGCCATTGAGGCCGAAGATCGCCATGCCGCCCAGGGTCGAAATCAGAATCAGGAAGTCCGGCATTTTGGTGTCTTTACCCACCATGATCGGACGCAGCACGTTATCCACCATCCCGATCACAAACACCCCGTACAACGCCAGCACCACCCCTTCCCAAATCATCCCCGAAGCCAGGAAGTACACCGCCACCGGTGCCCAGACAATGCCTGCGCCCACCGCTGGCAGCAGCGACAGGAACATCATCAGCACGGCCCAGAACAGCGAGCTATGGATCCCCAGCAGCCAGAAAATCAACCCGCCCAGGGCCCCCTGGGTCACGGCCACTGCCAGGTTGCCCTTGACCGAGGCCCTGACCACACGGCGCAACTTGAGCTGCAACAAACGCTTGTGCTGCTCGGCCATCGGCACCGTATTACGGATCAAGCGCACCATTTGCTGCCCGTCACGGATAAAGAAATACAGCAGGTAGAGCATGATGAAAAAACTCACCACCAGCTCGAAGGTGCTCTGCCCGAAACTGAACACCTGGGTCGCAAAGAACTGACTGCCCTCCAGAGCGCCTTTGGCAATTTTCTCACTCAGGCCGTCAATGTTGCCGACCCCGAACCGGTCCAGCCAGTCCTGTACCGTCGGCGGCAGGACGTCCTTGATCTGCATGACATAGCTGGCGACATTGATCTTTCCGCTCTCGACATCCTTGTAAAGCATGGCTACTTCTTGCACGAGCAGCACGGTGGTAACGATCACCGGCAAAATCGCGATCAGCGTGCACACCCCCAGGGTGGAGAAGGTCGCGAGGTTTCGGCGCCCTTTCAACTTGAGCACCATCTTGCGCTGCAATGGAGCGAACAGAATGCCCAGGGCAACGGCCCAGAAAATCGCGCCATAGAACGGCAGCAGAATCCAGATGAACGCGATGGTGACCAAAGCCAGCAGCAAGAGCAGGGTTTTACGTTGAAGACTGGTTTCGTTCATGTGCCATCCGTGTCAGTGGGCCGCAAGCGCATTGGGTAGGCGCAGTTTAGACGGCAAATATACAGGCGCGCAGGCACATTACGGGATAAAGACGGCATGTCCCATGTCTGCAGGAGTGAGCTTGCTCGCAATTTTTTGCAACGCGGCAAGCAAAATCTCGCGAGCAAGCTCGCTCCTGCAAGGTTTCAAGCACCATATCCAGCAAGGCGGCACCCAGGGCTTTGCCATGGGCGTCGGGGCCAGCGAGCGGGTGGTAGGCCAGGGGCCGGGAATAAGACTGATGAAAAAAAGCCTGCAGGGCTAGCCGTTCACAGTGGTTGGCCAGCATGGGCGCATATTTCTCGGCTGCATTGGAATCAGGTCTGTATCATGCCCGGTCGGGTTTCAGGCTCACCTGCCGAGCCGAGGGTCCCGGGCTGCTGCACCGATCACATTTTTACTTTAATTGTTTGGCTGAACCTGCATTGACAAATCTGACCCAAGCTGTAAATAATCCGATGGATGTTGTACGACAACAGATAACAAAAATAAAAATAATCAAGGAATCTTTCGTATGAGCCCCTTCGTGTCCGCTCCCCGCCATGGCGCGCCGTTAATCCGCACTGGCCGCATGCCGGTCGTGTTTCCAGCACGATCCTCCACGCAACGATCACCTGCAGAATTTGCTGACGCCTAGTGCGCAAGCAAAAGACTCTCTCGCTTCAGCGACTTGAGTCGCCGCCCTGACTTCAGGGCACCACGCACGTCCTTTGAATCGCTGACCGCTCTTCTGACGGTCACGGGAAGTGCTATGCCAAAAAATGGGAGCGTAACAATAATGAAACATCAAAACACTCGGTCACTGGTCTTGTTCGGTCTTGGCAGCATGAGCCTGGCTTTACCGCTGACCGGCCTGGCTGAAGGCTTTGTGGAAGACACCAAGGCCACCCTTACCTTGCGTAATGCCTACATCAACCGCAACTTCACCAACCCGGACTATCCGCAGAGCAAGGCTGAAGAGTGGACGCAAAACTTCATTCTCGACGTCAAGTCCGGGTTTACCCAGGGTACCGTCGGTTTCGGGATTGATGTCCTGGGCCTGTACTCGCAGAAGCTCGATGGCGGTAAAGGCACGGTCGGCACACAGTTGCTGCCGACCCATGGCGATGGCGAACCGGCCGACAACTTCGGCCGTCTGGGTGTTGCAGCCAAGGCCAGGATCTCCAACACCGAACTGAAAATCGGTGAGTGGATGCCGGTACTGCCGATCTTGCGCTCGGACGACGGACGCTCACTGCCACAAACCTTCCGTGGCGGCCAGATCACCTCTAAAGAGATCGCCGGTCTCAACCTCTATGGCGGCCAGTTCCGGGGCAACAGCCCGCGTAACGATGCGAGCATGGAAGAGATGTCGCTTAACGGAAAAGGCGCGTTCACGTCCGACCGTTTCAACTTTGCCGGTGGCGATTACAGCTTCAACGACAAGCACACCCAGGTCGGCCTGTGGTACGCGCAGCTGGAAGATATTTACCAGCAGCAATTCCTTAACGTCCTGCACACCCAGCCTGTTGGTGATGTGACCCTGGGCGCCAACCTCGGCTATTTCTGGGGCAAGGACGACGGCAGCAAACTGGCCGGCGACCTGAACAACAGAACCGCATACGCCCTGCTTTCGGCCAAATACAAAGGCAACACCTTGTATGTCGGCCTGCAGAAAGTCAGCGGCGATGATGGCTGGATGCGCGTCAACGGCACCAGCGGCGGCACCCTGGCCAACGACAGCTACAACTCCAGCTACGACCTTGCCAAGGAGCGTTCCTGG
This sequence comes from Pseudomonas paraversuta, assembly GCF_904067025.1. Taxonomy (NCBI): domain Bacteria; kingdom Pseudomonadati; phylum Pseudomonadota; class Gammaproteobacteria; order Pseudomonadales; family Pseudomonadaceae; genus Pseudomonas; species Pseudomonas paraversuta. Next base: position 1,615,830 of record NZ_CAJFDA010000001.1, on the reverse strand, counting down.
CAGCTGCGTCACGACCTTGACTTCGCAGTGTTCGGCGTACCCGGCCTGACGATGATGAACCGCTACCTGAGCGGCGATAACATCCACACCGGCGCCATCACTGACGGCAAGGAATGGGGTCGCGAATCGGAACTGGCCTACACCATCCAGACCGGTACCTTCAAAGACCTGAACATGCGCTGGCGCAACTCGACCATGCGTCGTGACTACAGCACTAACGAATATGATGAAAACCGCATCTTTATCAGCTATCCGTTGTCGCTGCTGTAACCCCCTGTGGGAGCGGGTTTGTCCGCGATCGGATCAACGGGCTGTCACTGACAAACCGCAGCGTCTGAATCGCTGGCAAGCCAGCTCCCACACCTAGCGCATCCTTGCTGCCCGCTTCCCCTCTGGGAGTGGGTTTGTCTGCGGGGGGCGCACCGGGGTGTCGCTGACAAACCGCAGCGTCTTAATCGCTGGCAAGCCAGCTCCCACGCCCATCGTTGCTGCCCGCACCCCCTCTGGGAGCGGGCTCTTCTGCAGGGGGCGCACCGGGCTGTCGCTGACAAACCGCAGCGTCTTAATCGCTGGCAAGCCAGCTCCCACGCCCATCGTTGCTGCCCGCACCCCCTTTGGGAGCCGGCTCGTCTGCGGGGGGCGCACCGGGCTGTCGCTGACAAACCGCAGCGTCCTAATCGCTGGCAACCCAGCTCCCACACCCATCGTTGCTGCCCGCCCCCCCTCTGGGAGCGGGCTCGTCTGCGGCGGGCTGTCGCTGACAAACCGCAGCGTCTGAATCGCTGGCAAGCCAGCTCCCACGCCCATCGTTGCTGCCCGCTCCCACACCCATACGCTCGCCGTCATGATGACAAAATGATAGCGCCACACTATGTTTTGACCCTCGGTGCATTGACAACACCCTAAAGGACTGCGAATAATCCCGACCATGTCATACGACAACAGATGACATCAATAATAAAAAAGGGTCTCTTGATGGCAACCTCGCACACTGTCCAAAATCCCTTCAATCGCCTTCTTCTCACCGGCGCGGCCGGCGGCCTGGGGAAGGTACTGCGTGAAAGCATAAAGCCCTACGCCAGGGTTTTACGACTCTCTGATATTGCGCCTATGGCTCCCGCTGTCGACAGCAGCGAGGAAATACACCCCTGCGACCTCACCGACAAAAACGCCGTTCAGCAACTGGTTGAAGGCGTAGATGCCATCCTGCATTTCGGTGGAGTCTCGGTTGAGCGTCCATTCGAAGAAATCCTCGGGCCGAACATCTCCGGGGTCTTCCATATCTATGAAGCGGCTCGACGCCATGGCGTCAAACGGGTGATTTTCGCCAGCTCCAACCATGTGATCGGTTTTTACAAACAGGACCAGACCCTCGATGCCCGCTCCCCGCGCCGCCCCGATGGTTATTACGGTCTGTCCAAGTCCTATGGCGAAGACATGGCCACCTTCTACTTCGATCGCTATGGCATCGAAACCGTCAGCATCCGCATCGGCTCATCCTTCCCCGAACCGCAGAACCGCCGGATGCTCAGCACCTGGCTGAGTTTTGCCGATCTGACCCAATTGCTCGAACGCGCACTGTACACACCGGACGTCGGGCACACGGTGGTCTACGGCGCGTCAAACAATCCGAACCTGTGGTGGGACAACCGCTACGCGGCCCATCTGGGTTTTGCCCCCAAGGACAGTTCAGAGGTGTTTCGCGCCAAGGTTGAAGCCCAGCCAATGCCGGCGGCCAATGACCCGAGCATGATTTACCAGGGCGGAGCCTTCGTCGCAGCCGGCCCCTTCGGCGACGACTGAACACAGCCGCTGACAAGAACACGACCGACAGGGGTAGCCCCATGACCGCCGAACTCATTCTCGATGCACGCAATGCCACGGGCGAAAGCCCGGTCTGGAGCGCAGCAGAACAGGCGCTGTATTGGGTGGATATTCCCGCCGCACGCTTGCACCGCTGGAGCCTGATCGACGGTCGCAGCCAGAGCTGGGATGCCCCGCAAATGCTTGCCTGCATCGCCCGCAGCAGCGACGGCAGCTGGATCGCCGGCATGCAAAGCGGGCTGTTCAGCCTCAAGCCCCGGGCCGACGGTGCTCTCGACACCCGCCTGCTGGCAGGCGTTGACCATGCTCAACCCGGCATGCGCTTTAACGATGGCCGCTGTGACCGCCAGGGCCGCTTCTGGGCCGGGACCATGCTGCTGGACATGGCCGCAGGCGCGCAGTGCGGGGCGATGTATCGCTACAGCGCAGGTCAGACAGAACCGCTAACGGCTCAGCTGGACGGTTTTATCGTCCCCAATGGCCTGGCTTTCAGCCCCGACGGCAAAACCATGTACCTCTCGGACTCACACCCCCAGGTGCAAAAAATCTGGGCCTTCGATTACGCCATCGACAGCGCAACGCCGTACAACCGTCGCCTGTTCGTAGACATGCTGGAGCATCCGGGACGCCCCGATGGCGCTGCCGTCGATGCCGATGGCTGCTACTGGATCTGCGGCAATGATGCCGGCCTGATCCACCGTTTTACCCCTGCAGGCAAACTCGACCGCTCCCTTGCCGTACCGGTGAAGAAGCCTGCGATGTGCGCCTTCGGAGGTGCAGACATGGACACCCTGTTCGTCACCTCGATTCGTCCGGCAGGCGATATCAGCGATCAACCCCTGGCGGGCGGCGTGTTCGCCCTCAGGCCGGGAATCAAGGGGCTGGTGGAACCCGCCTTCAACAACTGACTGTTTACCGACATTGCTGATCCGACACCTTGATATAAAAAAAACAATATTTGGAGTGACCCATGGATTTCAAACGCACCTTGCTTATTGCTGCTCTACCGCTGGCTTTCTGCCTTTCGGGCGCTGCCCAGGCCGAAATCAAAATCAAATTCGCCGAAGTTCACCCGGCTGGCTATCCACCGGTAGTGGCCGAACAGGACATGGGCAAGAAGCTGCAGGATCAAAGTAACGGCGATATCAGCTTCAAGATGTTTGCCGGCGGCGTGCTGGGCTCCGAGAAAGAAGTGGTCGAGCAGTTGCAGTCCGGCGCGGTGCAAATGACCCGGGTCAGCCTCGGCATCCTCGGGCCGGTGGTCCCCGAGACCAATGCGTTCAACCTGCCCTTTGTGTTCCGCGACCAGGCACACATGCGCAAAATCATCGACGGTGAAATCGGCCAGGAGATGCTCGACAAGATCACCAACTCCGACTTCAACATGGTCGCCCTGGCGTGGATGGATGGCGGCACCCGCAACCTCTACACCAAGAAGCCTGTGCGCCAGATCGCAGACCTCAAGGGCATGAAAATCCGGGTCCAGGGCAACCCGGTATTTATCGACACCATCAACGACATGGGCGGCAACGGCATCGCCATGGCCACGGGCGAGATCTTCAGCGCCCTGCAGACCGGGGTGATCGACGGTGCAGAAAACAATACGCCGACCTTTCTCGAGCACAACCACTACCAGAACGCCAAGTACTTCACCTGGACTGATCACCTGATCCTGCCCGAGCCGATCGTGATTGCCAAAACCACCTGGCTCAAGCTCAGCCCGGAGCAACAGGCACTGGTGCAGAAGGTAGCCCGTGAAGCACAGATGGAAGAGCGCGTTCTGTGGGACAAAAAGTCTTCTGACGCTGAAGCAAAACTCAAGGCTTCCGGGGTGGAGTTCATCACCCTGACCCCGGAACAGAAAAAAGCCTTTTACGACGCCACTCAGCCTGTTCGTGACAAATACGGGGCGGACTACAAAGACCTGATCTCGCGTATTGAAGCGGTCCAATAAGCCTGTCCGATTATGCCGCGGTGACGGGCCCCGCCCCGTCACCGCCGCAGTGGTGAGCCCCATGAAAAATACCGTACTGCGCTTGAACGACATGCTGTATCGGGTCTGTATCGGGATCGCCGGTTTATCGGTGCTGACCATGACCCTGATCATTCCCTGGGGCATTTTTGCCCGCTATGTACTGGGCTCGGGCTCCAGCTGGCCAGAGCCCGTCGCCATCTTGTTGATGGTGGTTTTTACCTTCTTTGGCGCGGCCGCCAGTTACCGTGCCGGCGCGCACATGGCGGTGTCGATGGCGGTCGAAAGGATGCCGCCAATGGTGCGCAAACAGGCCGCCTTGCTGGTGCAGCTGCTGATGGTGGTGGTCTGCCTGTTCATGGCCGTCAAGGGCTTCAAGCTGTGCGCCACCACCTGGAATCAATTCCTCGGCGAGATGCCGTCCTTGCGGGTCGGGATTTCCTATTTGCCGATTCCCATTGGCGGGCTGGTGACCCTGGTTTTTGTCCTGGAAAAACTCTTTCTGGGTGACCAGAGCCATCGCCGCGCGGTGCGGTTCGACATCGTAGAAGCCAGCGAAGAGGCCGTCTAAATGGATGCTTTGGTATTGTTGGGCAGTTTTATTGCGCTGATCCTTCTCGGTATGCCGGTGGCGTACGCCCTGGGCCTTTCGGCGCTGATTGGCGCATGGTGGATCGATATTCCGTTCGACGCGCTGATGATTCAGGTTGCCGGCGGCGTGAACAAATTCTCCCTGCTGGCGATTCCGTTCTTCGTTCTGGCGGGTGCGATCATGGCCGAGGGCGGCATGTCCCGCAGGCTGGTGGCGTTTGCCGGGGTGCTGGTAGGTTTCGTACGCGGTGGCCTGTCACTGGTCAATATCGTGGCCTCGACCTTCTTCGGGGCGATTTCCGGCTCTTCGGTGGCCGACACCGCCTCGGTGGGTTCAGTGCTGATTCCGGAAATGGAACGTGCCGGTTATCCCCGGGAGTTCTCCACGGCGGTCACCGTCAGCGGTTCGGTCCAGGCTTTGCTTACACCGCCGAGCCACAACTCGGTGCTGTACTCGCTGGCTGCGGGTGGCACGGTGTCGATCGCCTCGCTGTTTATGGCCGGGATCTTTCCGGGGCTGCTGCTTAGTGCCGTGATGATGGGGCTGTGCATGATCTTCGCGCGCAAGCGCAACTACCCCAAGGGTGAAGTGATTCCGCTGCGCCAGGCGCTGAAAATCGCCGGCGATGCGCTCTGGGGCCTGATGGCCATGGTCATCATCCTCGGCGGCATTCTGTCGGGTATTTTCACCGCCACCGAGTCCGCGGCCATCGCCGTGCTCTGGTCGTTCTTCGTCACCATGTTCATTTATCGCGACTACAAATGGCGCGACCTGCCCAAGCTGATGCACCGGGCGGTGCGCACTATTTCCATCGTGATGATCCTGATCGGTTTTGCTGCCAGCTTCGGCTACATCCTGACGCTGATGGAGATCCCGATGAAGATCACCACAGCGTTCCTGACGCTGTCGGATAACCGCTACGTGATCCTGATGTGCATCAACGTCATGTTGCTGCTGTTGGGCACGGTGATGGACATGGCGCCGCTGATTCTGATCCTGACCCCGATCCTGCTGCCGGTGATTATCGGGATCGGTGTCGACCCGGTGCACTTTGGCATGATCATGCTGGTCAATCTGGGGATCGGGCTGATTACCCCGCCGGTGGGTGCGGTCCTGTTCGTCGGTGCCGCCGTGGGCAAGGTCACGATCGAAAACACCGTCAAAGCCCTGCTGCCGTTCTATGCGGCCCTGCTGCTGGTGCTGATGCTGGTGACCTACGTTCCGGCCATCTCGCTGTGGCTGCCAAGCGTGGTGCTGTAACCCCCCCTCTGTAGGAGCGAGCTTGCTCGCGAGCGGTTTAAAAGCTCGTTCCTACGGGTTTTCAGCTTTATTTCCAGCCAAGGAGGCTGGTTACTCATGTCTGCTCCTGCTTTGTTTCCCCGTCATGTCGCGGTGTTGCTGCTGGTGTTGCTGGCCTGTGCATTTGCCGGTAATCACATCGCCGCGCGGATCGCCTTTGACCATGACACCGGCCTGCTGCTGGCGATTCTGTGCCGCGCCGGCGTGACCCTGCTGGTACTGACCGGCCTGGTGCTGTGGCAACGTGAACGCCCCCGGTTAACCCCCGCCCACTGGCGCTGGCAAGTGCTGCTGGGGGTGCTGATCGCGGCGCAAAGCTTCTTTATCTATTCCGCCGTGGCCCGCATCCCCGTGGCCCTGGCATTGCTGATCGCCAACGTGGCGCCGATCCTGCTGGTGCTGCTGACCTGGGCCCTGGGCGGCTCGGCCCCGACCCGGCGGGCAGCGGTATTGATGGGCGTGATCATGTTCGGGCTGGCGTTTGCCCTGGACGTCCCCGAGCGCCTGTCGAATCAAGGCACAACCGAAGCACAATGGCTGGAAGGCATTGCCTTCGGGTTCGCCGCAGCTTCTGTGTTTGCCTGCGCGCTGTGGATCACTGACCACAAGCTGTCGAGCGTGCGCGGCACGGTGCGCAGCATGCTGACGATGCTGATTGTATTCAGCGTCGCGGCAGTCGCCGGGGTCAGCGGTGTATTGCCGGGAGGCGTTTCACTGCCCGGCTCGTCAACCGGCTGGACCGCCCTTGCCTGCCTAGTGGCTCTTTATGGGCTAGGGTTCTGCCTGCTGTTTATTTGCCTGACCCGCCTGGACATGGCGCGTAATGCCCCGGTCATGAACGTTGAACCGGTGGCCAGCCTGCTGTTTGGTTGGCTGATTCTGGACCAGTTGCTCAGCAGCAGTCAGGTGATCGGTGGCCTGATCGTGGTCGCCGGTATTGTAATGCTGACGTGGCGGCGTGCCGCGTGATTGCTCAGTGGAGGTAGCGGCCATGCGGCCCGAGACGTTGATCCTGGAAGACGGCCTGACCCGGCTGACACTGGCGCCGATGATCGGTGCCAGCATTGTCAACTGGAGTGTCGTCGCCAGCGGCCAGCCGCTGTTGCGCCCCAGTGCCGACACGGCATTGAACAGCGGTTTGCCGGGACGCCTGGCGTGCTATCCACTGGTGCCCTGGTCGAACCGCATCGGCGATGGCGGTTTTGACGGCCCGCAGCACTGGTTTGTGCTGCAGCCCAACAGCCCCACCTCAGCCCTGCCCATCCATGGCAGTGGCTGGCAACAACCCTGGAGTGTGATTGAGCACACCGCGCAGCATGCCTGCCTGCAACTCGATAGCACTGTGCCCTTCGCCTACCACGCGCAGCTGCGTTACCGCCTGATTGAAGGTCAATTGCGCATCGAACTGAGCGTTACCCATCAGGACGAACGTGCCGCCTGGCATGGCCTGGGGCTGCATCCCTATTTCCCCCGCACTCCCCGCACCCGCTTACAGGCCCGCACTGCACAGATCTGGCTGTGCGATACCGACGGGCTGCCCACACACCTTGCGCCCTTGACGGCCGAACGGGATTTCAACCAGCTCGCCAGCCTGCCCGAGACAAGACTCGACAACTGTTTTACCGGCTGGGATGGCCATGGGCTGATCAGCCAGCCGGATTTGGGCTACGAGCTGGAGTGCCGGGCCACGGGTGCCCCGTACTGCCTGGTGTACTGCCCTGCCGGAGAGGATTTTTTCTGCTTCGAGCCGGTCAGCCACCCGGTCAATGCCCATCACCTGCCAGGTCGCCCGGGCTTGCATTTATTGCACAAGGGGCAATCGGCGGGGCTGGCTTTGAGCCTGGGTTACCGGCCGCTCCGAGGCGTTTTGTAGACCCAGATCAATAGTGCGGCATTCGGCCTGGTCTACCATCGCGCCCTTTTGCGAATGACCTGACCATGCCACTTGCACCGCCCGAACTCCTTGCCCCTGCCGGCACCCTGAAAAACATGCGCTACGCCTTCGCCTATGGCGCCGACGCGGTGTATGCCGGTCAGCCACGTTATAGCCTGCGGGTGCGCAACAACGAATTCGACCACGACAATCTGGCCATCGGTATCGCCGAAGCCCAGGCTCAGGGCAAGCGCTTTTACGTGGTGGTCAACATCGCCCCGCACAATGCCAAGCTGCGCACCTTCCTCAAAGACCTGGAGCCGGTGATTGCCATGGGCCCGGATGCGCTGATCATGTCCGATCCGGGCTTGATCATGCTGGTGCGCAAACACTTCCCGCACATGCCGATTCATTTGTCGGTACAAGCCAATACCGTGAACTGGGCCAGTGTCGAATTCTGGCACCAGCAGGGTTTGAGCCGGATCATTCTGTCGCGGGAACTGTCGCTGGAAGAAATCGAGGAAATCCGCCAGAAAGTACCCGCCATGGAACTGGAAATTTTCGTGCATGGCGCACTGTGCATGGCCTACTCCGGCCGTTGCCTGCTGTCGGGCTACATGAACAAGCGTGATGCCAACCAGGGCAGTTGCACCAATGCCTGTCGCTGGAAGTACGAGGCAAAGCCGGCAACGGAAAACGAGCTGGGCAATGTGGTCAACATCGTTGAGCCAACCCTGGGCGTGGGAGCCCCCAGCGATGAAGTGTTCGTCCTGCACGAAGCCGGTCGCCCGGACGAACCGATGTCGGCGTTCGAGGATGAACACGGCACCTACATCATGAACTCCAAGGACTTGCGTGCGGTGCAACACGTTGCGCGCCTGACCGCGATGGGGGTGCACTCGCTGAAGATCGAAGGCCGTACCAAGTCGCATTTCTACTGCGCGCGGGCGACCCAGGTGTATCGCAAGGCGATTGATGATGCGGTGGCCGGTCGTGAATTTGACCACAGCCTGATGACCGATCTGGAGTCACTGGCGCAACGTGGTTACACCGAGGGCTTTTTGCGCCGCCATGTGCACGACGAGTATCAGAACTACCTGCATGGCAGCTCGCTGTCCCATCGCCAACAGTTTGTGGGCGAGCTCACCGGCGAGCGGCGCAACGGGCTGGCAGAAGTAAAAGTCAAAAACCGCTTCGCTTTGGGTGATCATCTGGAGTTGATGACGCCCCGGGGCAACTATCACTTCGATCTTGACCATCTACACAACAGCGCCGGGTTGCCGATTCAGGTGGCACCGGGTGACGGCCACACCGTATACCTGCCGATTCCGGAGCAGGTGGACTTGAACTACGGGTTGTTGATGCGGGATTTGACCGTAAGCGAAACCATAGAGCGCACGGCATAGCCCCACCTGACTTACAAACTTGAGGGAGCTGGCTTGCCAGCGATGCAGGCAACAGGCTGTGTCTGCAGGATTGAGCCGAAGCCATCGCCAGCAAGCTGGCTCCCACAGGGCCCATACACCCTTGTGGGAGCTGGCTTGCCAGCGATGCAGGCAACCAGCTGTATCTGCAGGATTGAGCCGAAGCCATCGCCAGCAAGCTGGCTCCCACAGGGCCCATACACCCTTGTGGGAGCTGGCTTGCCAGCGATGCAGGCAACCAGCTGTATCTGCAGGATTGAACCGAAACCATCGCCAGCAAGCTGGCTCCCACAGGCCCATACACCCTTGTGAGAGCTGGCTTGCCAGCGATGCAGGCAACCGGCTGTATCTGCAGGATTGAACCGAAACCCTCGCCAGCAAGCTGGCTACCACAGGGCCTATACATCATTGTGGGAGCTGGCTTGCCAGCGATGCAGGCAACCGACTGTATCTGCAGGATTGAGCCGAAGCCATCGCCAGCAAGCTGGCTCCCACAGGGCCCATACACCCTTGTGGGAGCTGGCTTGCCAGCGATGCAGGCAACCGACTGTATCTGCAGGATTGGGCCGAAACCATCGCCAGCAAGCTGGCTCCCACAGGGCCCATACACCCTTGTGGGAGCTGGCTTGCCAGCGATGCAGGCAACCGACTGTATCTGCAGGATTGAGCCGAAGCCATCGCCAGCAAGCTGGCTCCCACAGGGCCCGGACCTGACACTTAAACCATTGTGGGAGCTGGCTTGCCAGCGATGCAGGCACCGGCTGTATCTGCAGGATTGAGCCGAAGCCATCGCCAGCAAGCTGGCTCCCACAGAGCCCATACACCCTTGTGGGAGCTGGCTTGCCAGCGATGCAGGCAACCGACTGTATCTGCAGGATTGGGCCGAAACCATCGCCAGCAAGCTGGCTCCCACAGAGCCCATACACCCTTGTGAGAGCTGGCTTGCCAGCGATGCAGGCACCGGCTGTATCTGCAGGATTGAGCCGAAGCCATCGCCAGCAAGCTGGCTCCCACAGGGCCCATACACAATTGTGGGAGCTGGCTTGCCAGCGATGCAGGCAACCGGCTGTATCTGCAGGATTGGGCCGAAACCATCGCCAGCAAGCTGGCTCCCACAGTGTGGTGTCAGTCCCTGAACACATCATCCAGCAGGTTGTGCATGGCGGTGAACGCCCGGTGCGCGGTTTTGGCGTCGTACATCATTTTGCCCGGCACGTTGGCATGGGGATCAGTAAAGGAGTGCACGGCGCCGCCATAGCTGGTCAATTGCCAGTCGATGCCGGCAGCGTTCATCTCGGCTTCGAAAGCCGGCAGTTGCTCCCGGGGTACCAGCGGGTCGGAAGCGCCATGCAGCACCAGCACTGATCCGGTAATGCTTCTGGCATCGATCGGGTTGGGCGTATCCAGGGTCCCGTGAAAAGATACGGCCGCTTTCAACGGCGCACCACTGCGCGCCAGTTCCAGCGAGCAGCAACCACCGAAACAGAAGCCAAAGGTCGCCAGCTTGCTGCTGTCGACCACTGCCAGGCCCTGGTTTTTCAGCACGTCATAGGCTGCCCACATGCGCTTGCGCAACAAGGCGCGGTCGTTCTTGAGCGGCATCATCGCCGCGCCCGCCTCGTCGCCATTGGCGGGGCGTGTAGCCTGGCCGTAGAGGTCGGCGATCAACACCACATAGCCCTGCTCTGCCACCGACTTGGCGATCTCTTCGGCGCCCTCGCTGATGCCCATCCAGTTCGGTGCCATCAACAACCCCGGCAGCGGGTCTTCTCGACTCGGGTCAAAGGCCAGGCGGCCTTCGTATGGCAGGCCGTCGATTTGATAGGCAACGGAACTGACCGAAATAGATTTCATTAAAAACTCCTGAATTCGAAACAAAAAAAACCCGCCGAAGCGGGTTTTTTATAGCTCAGTTACACCGACAACTCTACTAACAGTTTGTTTAGACGACGGACATAAGCTGCCGGGTCTTTCAAACTGTCACCGGCCGCCAGGGCTGCCTGATCGAAGAGGATGTGCGACAGGTCGCCAAAACGCTCTTCGCTCGGCTCCGCATCGAGTTTCTCGATCAGCGGGTGAGCCGGGTTGAACTCGAAGATCGGCTTCGATTCCGGCACTTTCTGCCCGCTGGCTTCCAGGATCTGGCGCATTTGCATGCCCAGGTCCTGCTCACCGATGGCCAGAATGGCAGGTGAATCGGTCAGACGGTGCGATACCCGCACTTCGCTGACGCTTTCGCCCAGCGCTGCCTTGATGCGCTCAACCAGGCCTTCTTTGGACTTGGCGACTTCTTCTGCGGCTTTCTTGTCCTCTTCCGAGTCCAGGTTGCCCAGATCCAGATCACCGCGTGCCACGTCGACAAAGCTCTTGCCGTCGAAATCGCTGAGGTAGCTCATCAGCCACTCGTCGATACGATCGGTCAACAGCAGCACTTCGATGCCTTTCTTGCGGAAGACTTCAAGGTGCGGGCTGTTTTTGACCTGGGCGTAAGTGTCGCCGGTCAGGTAGTAAATCTTGTCCTGACCTTCTTTGGCACGGGCCAGGTAGTCGGCCAGAGCAACATTCTGTTCGCCGTCGTCACCGTGGGTCGAAGCAAAGCGCAACAGACCGGCGATTTTTTCCTTGTTGGCGGAATCTTCAGCCGGGCCTTCTTTCATCACCTGGCCAAAGTTTTTCCAGAAGCCCTGATATTTCTCAGGCTCGTTCTTCGCCAGTTTTTCCAGCATGTCGAGCACACGCTTGGTAAGCGCCGATTTCATGGAGTCGATGATCGGGTCTTTCTGCAGGATTTCCCGCGACACGTTCAGCGACAGGTCATTGGAATCGATCACACCTTTGATGAAGCGCAGGTACAACGGCAGGAACGACTCTGCCTGATCCATCACGAACACACGCTGTACGTACAGCTTCAGGCCATTGGGGGCTTCACGCTGATACAGGTCGAACGGAGCACGGGCCGGCACGTAGAGCAGCGAGCTGTATTCCAGCTTGCCTTCAACCTTGTTGTGGCTCCAGGCCAGCGGGTTCTCGTAGTCGTGGGCAATGTGCTTGTAGAACTCCTGGTATTCCTCGTCCTTGACTTCAGTGCGAGGACGGGTCCACAGGGCGCTGGCGCGGTTGACGGTTTCCCATTCCAGTGCCGGTGCTTCTTCGCCTTCTGCGACGGTCTGCTCTTTAGGCAGCTCGATTGGCAGGGCGATATGGTCGGAATACTTTTTGATGATGTTGCGCAGGCGCCAGCCGTCAGCGAACTCTTCTTCGCCTTTCTTCAGGTGCAGCACGATTTTGGTACCGCGATCGGCTTTCTCGACGGTTGCTACTTCAAACTCGCCCTCGCCTTTGGAGGACCAGTGCACGCCTTCGCTTGCAGGAGTGCCGGCACGGCGGCTGAAGACATCAACCTTGTCAGCCACGATAAAGGCCGAATAGAAGCCCACACCGAATTGACCGATCAGATGCGAATCTTTTTTCTGGTCGCCCGACAGGTTTTTCATGAAATCGGCGGTGCCGGACTTGGCGATCGTACCCAGATGGGTGATCACGTCATCGCGGTTCATGCCAATACCGTTGTCTTCGAGAGTGACGGTATTGGCGTCCTTGTCGAAGCTGACACGGATTTTCAGATCAGTACCGCCTTCCAGCAGTTCAGGCTTGGAAAGCGCTTCAAAACGTAATTTGTCGACAGCATCAGAGGCGTTCGAGATCAATTCGCGAAGGAAAATTTCCTTGTTGGAGTACAGCGAATGGATCATGAGGTGTAGCAGTTGCTTGACCTCGGTCTGGAAGCCCAGGGTTTCTTTTTGAGTTTCCACGCTCATTGTTATCAAACTCCGATTAGATGGCATGAGCCACGCCCGAGAGGGTTGGCGGCGGGATGTCATGAAAGTTGGGGGCTAAGGTTTAAATTTCAAGGCCTGTACTCTCAATGCCTCGCTTTTACCGCGCGCAGGCTGTGTTTAAGCCGTCGTTTATATATATGAACCGCCATGGAACTTAAGCGCACAGCACGTGCTCAAACGCCCAGTAGATCTACTCATAAGGAGAAACACCCCATGCGTAATACTTTCGCTGTTGCTTTGATGCTGGCTGCCACCCTCGGTCTCGCGGCCTGCGACAAGAAATCCGAAGATAAAGCCCAAGAGGCGGCTCAGCACACCGAGCAATCCCAGGAAAAAATGAACGAAGCCCAAGACAAAGTGAACGATGCAGCCAAAGAGAACGCTGAAGCGGCTAAAGCTCAGGCCGAGTCCAATGAAGCGGCTGCTAAAGAAGCTGCTCCGGCTGCACCTGTAGCAACTCCAGAAAGCAAGTAATCTGCTTTTGTGAGCGGCACCACAAAGCCTGCCTAGTGCAGGCTTTGTTGCATCTGGAGATCAACAAATCAAACCGGCAATGTTCAACTCAGGGTTTAAAAGTTCGACCATAAAAAAAGCCCTGCATCCATTGGATGCAGGGCTTTTTGATTGACTCAAAGCGCGCTTTTGGCGTGCCCGGTCATTACGCGATAGCTTCTTGACGCTTACCCAGCATACGGTCGCAAATCACTGCAGCCAGCAAGATCACCAGGCTCGGCACCAACCACGCCAGCCCCTGATTGCTGAATGGCATGTTGGCCAGCTGGGCAGGAATCCACTCACCCAGACCTGCGCCTTTCAGCGCATCGATAGTGCCGAAGATAAACGACACCAGCATCACCGGGCCAACAATCCGTGCCTGCGCATGCCACAAGCCTTTGCAGAAGCTCAAGGCCACAAGGACGATGCATGGCGGGTAGATTGCCGTCAGCAGCGGGATCGAGAAGGCGATCAACTTGGTCAGACCAAGGTTGGAGACGAACAGCGAGAATACGGCGAGGATAACCACCAGTGTCTTGTAGGACAGCGGCAGTATCTTGCTGAAGTATTCCGCGCAGGCACAGGTCAGGCCAACGGCAGTAACCAGGCACGCCAGGGCAATCAATACGGCCAGGAAACCGCTGCCCAGCGAACCGAAGGTGTGCTGAACATAGGCGTGCAGTACGGCTGCGCCGTTGGTTGCACCGGCGGCCACTTCATGGCTGCCCGCACCCAGACGGAACAGGCTGACGTATACCAGCGCCAGACCGACACCGGCGATCAGGCCGGCAATGATTGCGTACCGGGTAATCAGTTTTGGCGATTCGACACCGCGGGAACGGATTGCGTTGACGATCACGATGCCGAACACCAGTGCGCCGAGGGTATCCATGGTCAGGTAGCCATTGATAAAGCCCTGGGAGAACGGTGCTGCCACGTATTCCGGGGTCGCAACGCCAATATCACCGGCTGGCAAGGCAAAGGCTGCAATGCCGAGGATCGCCAGGGCAATGATTTTCAGCGGCGCCAGGAAGCGGCCAACGGTATCCAGCAAGCGGCCCGGATACAACGACACGAAGAACACGATCAGGAAGTACACCGAGCTGTACAAAAACAGCGCCAGCGGGCTTTCACCGGTCAAAGGGGCCAGGCCGACCTCAAAGGATACGGTGGCTGTACGCGGGGTGGCGAACAGCGGACCGACAGCCAGGTAGCAAACAGCTGCAAGTATGCCGCCAGCCAGTTTGCCGATCGGGCTGCTCAGTGCATCCATGCCGCCGCCGACTTTAGCCAGCGCAATGACGGTAACCACCGGCAGGCCGACAGCAGTAATCAGGAAACCCAGTGCAGCCATCCAGACGTGAGGTCCGGACTGCAGGCCAACGATAGGTGGAAAAATGATATTGCCAGCCCCGACAAACAGGGCAAATGTCATAAACCCAAGTGCCAGAATGTCCTGGCCTTTCAAAACTTTCATTACGGAAATACCACACTACTGAATCGGAATTTAGAGGGGAATTTCCCGTGCGGATGTGGGAAATGCTGTCAGCCTGAATAAGGCCGACCCGTCTAGCGCGCGGCTTCCTTTTGGGATGCATACGCAGAAATGCAGAGTTGGCGGCAAGGTTACCGATTTTTTCCATGGCGCGCACTGTTACAGGGCGCACTGTCCGATGAACGAACGCAGTTGTCGCTTAAATGACATCGAAAATCGTTTTGATGTGATTTTCTTATTCGTAAATAGGATTTCTCCTAAAGTTATTATAACTATTGAGCAAGTTTGTGCGCCCGGCATCAAGCCCGCTTGCGGCACCACTCGCTGTTTAATTCCCCAAACGCACAAAGGCCACCCGAAGGTGGCCTTTGCCTGGTGTAACTATCAGTTAAGCGCGAGGCTTACTTGATTGCCCAGCCAGTCAGCTCGGACAGAGCCTTGCCGATGTCTGCCAGCGAACGCACGGTTTTAACGCCTGCGTCTTCCAGAGCAGCAAACTTCTCGTCTGCAGTACCCTTGCCGCCAGAGATGATTGCGCCAGCATGGCCCATGCGCTTGCCAGCAGGGGCAGTCACACCAGCGATGTAGGAAACAACCGGCTTGGTCACGTGTGCCTTGATGTAGGCAGCCGCTTCTTCTTCAGCCGAACCGCCGATCTCACCGATCATTACGATCGCTTCGGTCTTCGGGTCTTCCTGGAACAACTTCAGGATGTCGATGAAGTTGGAGCCCGGGATCGGGTCACCACCGATACCAACGCAAGTCGACTGACCGAAACCGGCGTCAGTAGTTTGCTTGACAGCTTCGTAAGTCAGGGTGCCGGAACGCGACACGATGCCTACTTTGCCTGGCAAGTGAATGTGACCTGGCATGATGCCGATCTTGCATTCGCCTGGAGTGATAACGCCAGGGCAGTTAGGGCCGATCAGGACTACGCCCAGTTCGTCGCACTTAACTTTAGCGTCAAGCATGTCCAGGGTAGGAATGCCTTCAGTGATGCAAACGATCAGCTTGATGCCGCCGAACGCTGCTTCAAGGATGGAATCCTTGCAGAAAGGAGCCGGAACGTAGATCACGCTGGCGGTTGCGCCAGTGGCTGCTACAGCTTCTTTCACGGTGTTGAACACTGGCAGACCCAGGTGCTCGGTGCCGCCTTTACCAGGAGTTACGCCACCAACCATCTTGGTGCCGTATTCGATGGCTTGCTGGGTGTGGAAGCTACCTTGCGAACCGGTAATACCCTGGCAGATAACTTTGGTGTCTTTATTGATCAGGACGCTCATTACTTGCCCTCCGCAGCTTTAACAACTTGTTGAGCAGCGTCGGTCAAGCTGGTAGCAGCGATGATGTTCAAGCCGCTTTCTGCCAGTACTTTAGCGCCCAGTTCAGCGTTGTTGCCTTCAAGGCGAACAACCACCGGGATTTTCACGCCGACTTCTTTCACTGCACCGATGATGCCTTCGGCAATCATGTCGCAACGAACGATGCCGCCGAAGATGTTGACCAGTACTGCAGCGACATTGCTGTCGGACAGGATGATCTTGAACGCTTCAGTTACGCGTTCTTTGGTTGCGCCGCCACCAACGTCAAGGAAGTTGGCTGGCTTGCCGCCATGCAGGTTGACGATGTCCATGGTACCCATGGCCAGGCCAGCACCGTTGACCATGCAACCGATGTTGCCTTCCAGTGCCACGTAGTTCAGTTCGAACTTGGCAGCGTGCGCTTCGCGCGGATCGTCTTGCGACGGATCGTGGAAAGTTTTCAGCTTAGGCTGACGATACATGGCGTTGGCGTCGATGTTGATTTTCGCATCGAGGCAGTGCAGATCGCCGTCAGTCTTGATTACCAGCGGGTTCACTTCCAGCAGGGCCAGATCGTGATCCTTGAACAGCTTGGCCAGACCTACGAAGATCTTGGCGAACTGAGCAACTTGCTTGCCTTCCAGACCCAGCTGGAATGCCAACTCGCGACCCTGGAATGGCTGTGCGCCAACCAGTGGATCGATAGTAGCTTTCAGAATTTTTTCTGGAGTGTCGTGAGCGATTTTCTCGATGTCCACGCCACCTTCGGTGGAAGCCATGAACACGATGCGGCGGCTCGAACGGTCAACGACAGCGCCCAGGTACAGCTCTTTAGCGATATCAGTGCACGATTCAACCAGGATCTTGGTGACCGGCTGACCATTGGCATCAGTCTGGTAAGTCACCAGACGCTTGCCCAACCACTGTTGTGCGAATGCTTTAGCGTCTTCTTTGCTGCGAACCAGCTTAACGCCGCCCGCTTTACCGCGACCACCTGCGTGAACCTGGGCTTTGACAACCCATTCAGTCCCGCCGATTTTATCGCAAGCTTCTGCGGCTGCTTCCGGGGTATCTACTGCATAACCCTTGGATACTGGCAGGCCGTATTCAGCGAACAGCTGCTTACCCTGATACTCGTGAAGATTCATGCTTTTTACCGTCTTCGTTAGGTACTGCGCATTCGGCGCTGCACTTGGATTAGTGCCGCACCACCTGTGACTGCTGCTTGTGCTGCCCGGACCAGCCCGACTCCCGCGTGGGCGAGGTCGGATCTGGCTCAAGCGACATAAGACTGCGTCCGGCGGAAGTTCCGCGGTGAGGCTTGCGTGCAAGGCTCACGACGGGCAAACCGCCGTGGTTTCTTATTGTCTGGTATTAACGTTTTTTGCGGTTGGCAATGTGGATGGCGCCGCCATTCACTGCCAGTGCTGCTTCGTGCAACGCTTCGGACAGGGTCGGATGGGAGAAAACCATCATGCCCAGGTCCTCGGCGCTGGTGCCGAATTCCATACCGATCGCGCCCTGCTGAACCAGTTCTGCAGCGCTCGGGCCAATCACGTGGACGCCCAGTACGCGGTCAGTTTTGGCATCAGCAATGACTTTGACAAAGCCACCGGTGTCGTTTGCTGCCATGGCACGGCCACTGGCTGCGAACGGGAAGGTGCCGACGTTAACTTCAACGCCTTCAGCTTTCAAGGCCTGTTCGGTTTTACCGACCCACGCGATCTCCGGGTGAGTGTAAATAACCGATGGAATCAGGTCGTAGTTCATCTCGGTCTTGTGACCCTTGATGCGCTCGACAACCATGATGCCTTCTTCAGAAGCCTTGTGTGCCAGCATCATGCCGCGAACCACGTCACCGATGGCGAATACGCCCGGAACGCTGGTGGCGCAATGATCGTCAACAAACACGAAACCGCGCTCGTCAATGGTCACACCGCTGTCAGCTGCCAGCAACTCGGTGGTCACCGGACGGCGACCAACGGCTACGATCAGCTTGTCGAAGGTGATGGTCTGTTCGCCGTTGGCGTCGGTGTAGGTCACAACGACTTCTTCGCCGTTAACCTTGGAACCGGTAACGCGAGCGCCCAGCTTGATGTCCAGACCTTGTTTGGTCAGGGTTTTGTAGGCTTCTTTGGACACGGCAGCGTCGGCAGCCATCAGGAACGTGTCCAGGGCTTCCAGAACAGTTACCTGAGCGCCCAGACGGGACCATACCGAACCCAGCTCCAGACCGATTACGCCAGCGCCGATAACGCCAAGACGCTTGGGTACGGACTGGAATTCCAGTGCGCCGGTGGAATCAACAATGATGTTGTTGTCTACCGGTGCTGGCGGAATGTCGATCGGACGCGAACCCGAAGCCAGAATCACGTTCTCGGCTTCGATGATTTCAACGCTGCCGTCCGGCTTGGTCAGTTCAACTTTCTTGCCGGCCAGCAGTTTGCCGTGGCCTTGCAGGGAAGTCACACCGTTGGCCTTGAACAAGGTAGCAACGCCGGAAGTCAGACCTTTAACGATGTTGGCCTTGCGGCCGATCATCGCTGCAACGTCCATCTTCACTTCACCGGTGGTGATGCCGTGGATGGCAAAAGCATCCTTGGCTTCGTGATACTTCCAGGTGCTGTCCAGCAGCGCCTTGGATGGAATGCAACCGACGTTCAGGCAAGTACCGCCCAGTGCCAGTTTGCCTTCCTTGTCGGTGTACTTTTCGATGCAAGCAGTCGAAAGACCCAGTTGCGCGGCCTTGATGGCGGCAACGTAGCCACCGGGGCCCGCACCAATCACTACAACGTCAAATTTCTGTGTCATAAAAGGTTCCCTTTTAGCAACAAGCTACAAGCCGCAAGCTGCAAGTTTGAAGCCCGTCAGCTATTAAGCTTGAGGCTTGGCGCTTGCAGCTTGCCGCTGCTATTTAGATATCCAGCAGCAGACGCGCTGGATCTTCCAGCAGGTTTTTGATTGCTACCAGGAAACTTACAGCTTCTTTGCCATCGATCAAGCGGTGATCGTAGGACAGAGCCAAATACATCATCGGGCGGATTACAACCTGACCGTTGATTGCCATTGGACGCTGAAGGATGTTGTGCATGCCCAGGATTGCGGCTTGCGGCGGGTTAACGATCGGGGTCGACATCATCGAACCGAAAGTACCACCGTTGGTGATGGTGAAAGTACCACCGGTCATTTCGTCCATCGACAGCTTGCCGTCACGGGCTTTTTTACCGTAAGCGGCGATGCCGCCTTCGATTTCGGCCAGGCTCATCAGTTCGGCGTTACGCAGAACCGGTACCACCAGACCACGGTCGCTGGAAACAGCAACACCGATGTCGGCGTAGCCGTGGTAAACGATGTCGGAGCCGTCGATCGAAGCGTTAACAGCCGGGAAGCGTTTCAGCGCTTCGGTGGTTGCTTTCACGAAGAACGACATGAAGCCCAGGCGTACGCCGTTGTGGGACTTCTCGAACAGGTCCTTGTACTTCGAACGCAGTGCCATGACTTCGGTCATGTCCACTTCGTTGAAAGTAGTCAGCATCGCCATGTTCGATTGCGCTTCTACCAGGCGCTTGGCCACGGTAGCGCGAACGCGGGTCATCGGAACACGCTTCTCGACACGGTCGCCCGCAGCCAGAACAGGAGCAGCCGGTGCAGCAGCGGCTTTGGCCGGAGCAGCAGCCGGAGCGGCCTTCTTGGCAGCAACAGCAGCTACCACGTCTTCCTTGGTCACACGACCGCCTTTGCCAGTACCGGCAACGGAAGCGATGTTGATGCCGTTTTCTTCAGCGATCTTGCGAGCAGCCGGAGCTGCAACAGGATCGTCTTCGCCTTCGCCGGCAGGAGCAGCAGCCTGAGCGGCAGGTGCAGCAGCAGCGGCTGGCGCGGCAGCAGCAGCGCCGCCTTCAACGATGGAGCCCAGGACTTCGTCGGACAGAACGGTGTCGCCTTCGTTCTTGACGATGGCGCCCAGAACGCCGTCAGCTGTAGCCAGTACTTCCAGCACAACCTTGTCAGTTTCGATGTCAACAATCAGGTCGTCGCGCTTTACAGCGTCGCCTGGTTGTTTGTGCCAGGTGGCAACGGTGCCATCGGCAACCGATTCCGGAAAAGTAGGGGCTTTAATCTCGATAGCCATGTTCGTGGTTCCTTAAATTCGGTTTCAGTGCGCGAAGGCGTTAAACAGTAAACGCGTCTTGCAACAGTTTTGCCTGTTGCTCGGCGTGCATCGATGCATAACCACAAGCAGGTGCAGCAGAAGCGTCACGGCCCGCGTACTCAAGTACGAGAGATTTATCGTGACCGCCAATGATGCGGCGCATGTGATGCTGGCTGCAGTACCAGGCACCCTGGTTCATCGGCTCTTCCTGACACCAGACAATGTGTTTGGCGTTTTTGTACGGAGCCAGGACTTCAATCAAGTCGTCCTCAGGGAACGGGTACAGCTGCTCAAGACGCACGATGGCGATGTCATCACGACCTTCGGCACGGCGTTTTTCCAACAGGTCGTAGTAGACCTTGCCGCTACACAGCACGATGCGACCGACTTTCGCCGGATCCTGTGCATCGATCTCCGGAATAACGGTCTGGAACGAACCTTCGGCCAGATCTTCCAGGGTCGAGACTGCCAATTTGTGACGCAGCAACGACTTGGGTGTCAGGACGATCAGCGGCTTGCGCAGCGGACGGATAACCTGACGGCGCAGCAGGTGGTAAATCTGCGCTGGAGTCGTTGGTACGCACACCTGAATGTTGTGCTCGGCACACAATTGCAGGTAACGCTCAAGACGTGCGGAGGAGTGCTCCGGGCCCTGACCTTCGTAACCGTGTGGCAGCAACATGGTCAGACCGCACAGACGGCCCCACTTGTGCTCACCGCTGGTGATGAACTGGTCAATTACAACCTGGGCGCCGTTGGCGAAATCGCCGAACTGGGCTTCCCAGATAACCAGAGCATCCGGCGTGGTGGTCGAATAACCGTATTCGAACGCCAGTACAGCCTCTTCAGACAGCAACGAGTCGTACAGGTCAAAACGTGGCTGACCCTGGTACAGGTGCTGCAGCGGGATGTAGGTGCCAGCATCTTTCTGGTTGTGCAACACGGCGTGACGGTGCGAGAACGTACCGCGGCCGATGTCCTGACCGGTCATGCGAATCGGGTGACCTTCGAACGCCAGGGTCGCGTATGCCATGGTTTCGGCATAACCCCAGTTGATCGGCAGGCCGCCGGCTTGCATTTTTTGACGATCTTCGTAGATCTTCGACACCTGACGCTGAACCACAAAGCCTTCTGGAATTTCCAGCAGCTTGGCCGACAGTTCTTGCAGGGTTTTCAGATCAAAACGCGTGTCGTGACGCGCAGTCCAGGCGTGGCCCAGGTACGGACGCCAGTCAACGAACAGCTCTTTGTTCGGCTCTTTGACCAGACTTTTCACAACATGCAGACCGTTGTCCAGCGCGTTGCGATATTCGTCGATCTTGGACTGAACGCGCTCTGCGTCAACCACGTTTTCCTGAGTCAGACGCTCGGCATACAGTTCACGGGTAGTGCGCTGCTTGGCGATCTGCTGATACATCAACGGCTGAGTGCCGTTTGGCTCGTCGGCCTCGTTGTGACCGCGACGGCGGTAGCAGAACAGGTCGATCACGACGTCACGCTTGAACTGCATGCGGTAGTCGATTGCCAGCTGGGTCACGAACAATACGGCTTCCGGATCATCACCATTTACATGGAGGATCGGCGCCTGGATCATTTTCGCGACGTCAGTGCAGTACTCGGTAGAGCGCGAGTCTTCAGGGTTGCTGATGGTGAAGCCAACCTGGTTGTTGATCACCAGGTGAACCGTACCGCCAGTCTTGAAGCCGCGGGTCTGCGACATCTGGAAGGTTTCCATGACCACGCCCTGACCTGCGAATGCAGCATCACCGTGGATGGAAATCGGCAGCACTTTTTCGCCGGTCTTGTCGTTACGACGATCCTGGCGTGCACGTACCGAACCTTCAACCACTGGAGAAACGATTTCCAGGTGGGAAGGGTTGAACGCCATCGCCAGGTGGACTTCGCCACCGGAGGTCATGACGTTGGAGGAGAAGCCCTGGTGGTATTTAACGTCACCGGAACCCAGCTCGATTTTCTTCTTGCCTTCAAACTCGTCGAACAGGTCGCGCGGGTTTTTACCGAAGGTGTTGACCAGAACGTTCAGACGGCCACGGTGGGCCATGCCGATAACGATTTCTTTGGTGCCGTAGTTGCCCGAACGCTGGATCAGCTCGTCCAGCAAAGGAATCAGGCTCTCGCCGCCTTCCAGGCCAAAACGCTTGGTGCCCGGGTACTTGGTGCCCAGGTACTTTTCCAGGCCTTCAGCAGCAGTCACGCGCTCAAGCAAATGGCCCTTGATCTCTGCCGAGTAGGTTGGACGGCCACGTACGCTTTCGAGGCGCTGTTCAAACCAGTGGCGCTGCTCGGAATCGACGATGTGCGTGAACTCGGCGCCAATGGTGCGGCAATATGTCTGCTGCAAAGCTTCGAGAATTTCGCGTAGGCTCGCTTCCTCTTTGCCGATATACAGGTCGCCGGCACGGAAGGTCGTATCAAGATCGGCATTGGTCAAGCCGTAATGATTGATCGACAGGTCTGCAGGTGCAGGACGCTGCCACAGCCCCAGCGGATCAAGCTGGGCTGCCTGGTGGCCGCGCATCCGATAGGCCTGGATCAATCGCAGCACTTCAACTTGCTTC
Source organism: Pseudomonas paraversuta (assembly GCF_904067025.1). NCBI lineage: Bacteria > Pseudomonadati > Pseudomonadota > Gammaproteobacteria > Pseudomonadales > Pseudomonadaceae > Pseudomonas > Pseudomonas paraversuta. The sequence goes on along the minus strand of NZ_CAJFDA010000001.1, from coordinate 1,592,984 downwards.
TTCTCATGCTCACTGCTCACGCTCCCGGCAGAAACCGGTTGGGCGCGGCGCTGGTTCTTTGCCAGCAGCACGAAATGGTCGCGGATTGTAGAGTGCGAAACATCGTTGGCAGAGTTGCCGTCATTGGGCAACGTCTGAAAGTAGGTGCGCCATTCTTCTGGCACAGCGTTAGGGTCGTGCAGGTAGAGCTCATAGAGCTCTTCCACATAGGCAGCGTTACCACCTGAAAGATAGCCGCTGTTCCACATGCGCTGCATCACGCTTTCTTGCATGCTTGGTCACCCTCGGTTAGGGGACACCATCGACGAGAACACCAGAGCACGCTTGAGAAAGTCCGAATACAGCGACTAAAACAAGCCACTTAGGATCACGCTGATAGTCCGGGTACCAGCCCGGATGCCCCTGCTGGTCTCATTTCTTCAAAATAAGAGCCGCAGCTTTTTGAGCTGTTGCTCAGGTTAAAACTACGGCGCCGGTTGAAGCCTGCGCCGTAGCATCTACGGTTACAGCGATCCTGCAGTACAGCTTTGAATCACACGCCGCTCTGCAGCAGCATGCTACGCACGTGACCAATGGCCTTAGTCGGGTTCAGGCCCTTCGGACACACGTTTACGCAGTTCATGATCCCGCGGCAGCGGAATACGCTGAACGGGTCATCCAGTGAAGCCAGACGCTCGCTGGTCTTGGTGTCACGGCTGTCAGCCAGGAAACGGTAGGCTTGCAGCAGTGCAGCAGGGCCCAGGAACTTGTCCGGGTTCCACCAGAAGGACGGGCACGAAGTCGAGCAGCAAGCGCACAGGATGCACTCGTACAGACCGTCGAGCTTCTCGCGCTCTTCCGGAGACTGCAGACGCTCAATGGCCGGGGCCGGAGTATCGTTCTGCAGGAACGGCTTCACCTTCTCGTATTGCTTGTAGAAGATGCTCATATCGACGACCAGGTCACGGATAACCGGCAAACCTGGCAGAGGACGAACGATCAACTTGTTACCTTTTACGACAGCAGACAGCGGCGTAACGCAAGCCAGTGCGTTTTTGCCGTTGATGTTCATGCCGTCGGAGCCGCAAACGCCCTCACGGCACGAGCGACGATAGGAAAAACCTTCGTCCTGCTCTTTGATCAAGGCCAGCACGTCCAGCACCATCAGGTCTTTACCGTTGGTATTGACCTGGAATTCCTGCATGAACGGCGCGGCGTCTTGATCCGGGTTGTAGCGATAAACACTGACTTTCAACATATCGGCCACCCTTAGTAAGTCCGAATCATAGGTTCAAAGGTCGGAACGGTTTTCGGCGAGAAGTTCACCGCACGTTTGGCTACGCGCTTTTCACCCGGGAAGTACAGGGTGTGGCACAGCCAGTTAACGTCGTCACGATCTTCGAAATCTTCACGGGCGTGAGCACCGCGCGACTCTTTACGAACTTCAGCAGCGATTGCAGTCGCTTCAGCCACTTCGAGCAGGTTTTGCAGCTCAAGGGCTTCGATACGAGCAGTGTTGAACGCCTGGCTCTTATCGTTGATTTTCACGTTGGCAATACGCGCGCGCAGATCAGCCAGCTGGGCAATACCCTTCTGCATGTATTCGCCAGTACGGAATACACCGAAGTAGTTCTGCATGCAGCTTTGCAGTTCTTTACGCAGGGTAGCGACGTCTTCGCCGTCGGTACGCGAGTTCAGGCCATCCAGACGTGCCAGGGCAGCATCGATGTCGGACTGACGCGGACGGGCGTAATCAACGCCTTCTTTCAGGGTCTGCTCAAGGAACAGGCCGGCAGCACGACCGAATACCACCAGGTCGAGCAACGAGTTGCCGCCCAGACGGTTGGCACCGTGAACCGATACGCAAGCCACTTCACCCACTGCAAACAGGCCAGGGATGATCTGGTCGACGCCTTCAGCGTCCTGGGTAATAGCCTGACCATGAATGTTGGTGGCAACGCCGCCCATCATATAGTGGCAGGTAGGAACTACCGGGATCGGCGCTACGGCAGGATCGACGTGAGCGAAGGTCTTGGACAGCTCCATGATGCCTGGCAGACGGCTGTGCAGAACTTCCTCACCCAGGTGATCGAGTTTCAGCATTACGTGGTCGCCATCCGGACCGCAACCGTTGCCCGCGATGATTTCCTTAACCATCGAGCGTGCTACAACGTCACGACCTGCAAGGTCTTTGGCGTTCGGAGCATAACGCTCCATGAAACGCTCACCGTGCTTGTTGATCAGGTATCCACCTTCACCACGGCAACCTTCTGTAACCAGTACACCGGCGCCGGCAATGCCGGTCGGGTGGAACTGCCACATTTCGATGTCCTGTACCGGTACGCCTGCACGCAGCGCCATGCCGATACCGTCACCGGTGTTGATCAGGGCGTTGGTAGTAGAGGAGTAGATACGGCCTGCACCGCCAGTGGCCAATACGGTCGCGTTAGCGCGGACGTAAGAGGTTTCACCAGTTTCGATGCAGATCACGATCATGCCTACAAAGGCACCATCTTCGTTCTTGACCAGATCGACACCGTAGTATTCGTTAAGGAATACAGTGCCGGCCTTCAGGTTGGCCTGGTACAGGGTGTGCAACAGCGCGTGACCGGTACGGTCGGCTGCAGCGCAGGTACGGGCAGCCTGGCCGCCTTTACCGAAGTCCTTGGACTGACCGCCGAAAGGACGCTGATAGATACGGCCCTGTTCGGTACGGGAGAACGGCAGACCCATGTGTTCCAGCTCGAAAACGGCTTCCGGGCCTACGGAACACATGTACTCGATAGCGTCTTGGTCACCGATATAGTCGGAGCCCTTGACGGTATCGTACATGTGCCAGCGCCAGTCATCGTTTGGATCCGCAGACGCGATCGCGCAGGTAATGCCACCCTGTGCCGATACGGTGTGGGAACGAGTCGGGAAAACCTTGGTGATTACGGCAGTCTTGTGACCGCCTTGCGCCAGCTGCAGAGCAGCGCGCATGCCTGCACCGCCGCCGCCAATGATAATGGCGTCGAACGAGAGTGTATTAACTGTGTTAGCCATGAATCAGATACCCCAAAGAATCTGCACACCCCAGACGAAGTAAGCGAACATTGCAACGCCGCAGACTGCCTGGAAGAGGAAACGTACTGCTGTCGCGGACTTGCCCAGTGCCATTGGCGTCAGGTAGTCGGTCGCGATGGTCCACATGCCTACCCAGGCGTGTGCGCCCAGTGCAACAAGGGCCAGCAGGCTGAAGATACGCATCCAGTTGCTTGCGAACAGCTCATGCCATTGGGCGTAGCCAATGCCAGGGTTCGCAACGAGGTATCCGATCAGGAAGATGAAATAAGCCGCTAGAACAACCGCAGACACACGCTGTGCCATCCAGTCATAGAGGCCCGAACGCGACAGGTTCGTAACGCTGGTTACCATATCCAAACTCCCGCCAGAACAATCATCACTACAGAAATGACGATTACGATTTTCGAGCCCAGTCGGCCGCCTTCAAGCGTCTCACCGATGCCCATGTCCATGATCAAGTGGCGCACACCGGCAACCAGGTGATACAGCAAGGCAGAGAGCAGGCCCCACGCAACGAATTTGGCCAGCGGGCTGGTCAAGCATGCCTTCACCTCGGCAAAACCTTCTTCGGAACCCAGGGATTTGCTCAATGCATAAAGCATGAAGCCCAGGCCGAGAAAAAGAATGATGCCCGATACACGGTGCAGAAATGACGTAACGCCGGTGATGGGGAGTTTGATGGTCCTTAGGTCTAGGTTTACAGGTCGTTGGCTATTCACGGCTTTTTTCACACTGAAGAGCCCCTAACAATCAGGGCAAGTTTGTTGGGATGTGCACTGGTCAGGTACCCACCACCCGGGAGTGACGACCCCCATCTAAACAGGCCCAAAAGCCCCTGGCGGTCGGCTGCCGAGTATAGACAGTTAGGTCACTAATGACAACGCAATCACCTTCCCCTAATAGCGCATTGCGCTTCGGGCATAAAAGGCGTAAACGGCAGGGATATTCGCTAAAAATCGCGGTTCAAAGCCTTGTACAGCAAGACTTTAGGCAAATTGACATTCGAATTTATCTCACTATAGTGGTGCGGGCCCTGCGTGGGGGGTCTGTCTGATGATTTCAAGCATAAATAGGAGGCCACATGGCTGACAAAAAAGCGCAGTTGATCATCGAGGGCGCAGCCCCCGTCGAGCTGCCCATTTTAACTGGCACCGTGGGTCCCGATGTAATCGATGTGCGAGGCCTTACGGCCACGGGCCGGTTCACATTTGACCCTGGCTTTATGTCGACCGCATCTTGCGAGTCGAAGATCACCTATATTGATGGTGACAACGGTATCCTGCTGCACCGCGGCTACCCGATTGAACAGCTGGCCGAACACTCTGACTATCTTGAAACCGCTTACCTGCTGCTGAACGGCGAACTGCCGACCGCAGAGCAGAAGGCTCAATTTGTCAGCACCGTGAAGAACCACACCATGGTTCACGAGCAGTTGAAGACCTTCTTCAACGGCTTCCGTCGTGACGCCCACCCGATGGCGGTCATGTGCGGTGTAGTCGGCGCCCTCTCGGCCTTCTACCACGACTCCCTGGACATCAATAACCCGCAGCATCGCGAAATCTCCGCGATCCGTCTGGTTGCCAAGATGCCTACCCTGGCAGCGATGGTTTACAAGTACTCCATGGGTCAACCCATGATGTACCCGCGTAACGACCTGACCTACGCCGAAAACTTCCTGCACATGATGTTCAACACGCCGTGCGAGATCAAACCGATCAGCCCGGTACTGGCCAAGGCAATGGATAAGATCTTTATCCTGCACGCTGACCACGAACAGAATGCTTCGACCTCCACCGTACGCCTGGCAGGTTCTTCGGGTGCCAACCCGTTCGCCTGTATCGCTGCCGGTATCGCTGCACTGTGGGGCCCTGCCCACGGCGGCGCCAACGAAGCCGTGCTGACCATGCTCGACGAAATTGGCGATGTGTCCAACATCGACAAATTCATCGCCAAGGCCAAGGACAAGAACGATCCGTTCAAACTGATGGGCTTCGGTCACCGGGTTTACAAAAACCGCGACCCGCGCGCCACGGTCATGAAGAAGACCTGCGACGAAGTACTCAAAGAGCTGGGCATCAAGAACGATCCGCAACTCGAACTGGCCATGCGCCTGGAAGAGATCGCCCTGACCGACCCGTACTTCATCGAACGCTCGCTGTACCCGAACGTCGACTTCTACTCGGGGATCATCCTCAAGGCGATCGGCATTCCAACCAGCATGTTCACCGTGATCTTCGCCCTGTCGCGTACAGTTGGCTGGATCTCGCACTGGAAAGAAATGCTCTCCAGCCCGTACAAGATTGGCCGCCCGCGCCAGCTGTACACCGGCTACGAGCAGCGTGACCTTACCAAGCTGGAAGACCGCAAGTAAGGCCTGTCCCACGATAGCGTCCTGATTGCAGCCAATACGGCCCCTGCCTCTTGATAAGAGCAGGGGCCGTATTAGTTTGGGCCGAATGTAACTGCCTGCCTGCAGGAGCGAGCTTTCCCCAGCTCTTGAAGCGCCGATCAACAGCCCTCGCCTACGCATTACTGAACAGCGACACAAACAAAAATCCCCCGGTCTTGCGACAGGGGGATTTTTTACATCTGCCGTTTATAGCGGATCAATGATCCACCGCCCCGCTCGCCCCCAGACCGGTCTGAGACCGTACAAATTGCGGGAAGAACAGTGCACGCTCTTTCTCTGCCGCCTTGGACTTGTCGGTGATGGAGAAGAACCAGATACCCGCGAACGCGATGATCATCGAGAACAACGCCGGGTACTCGTAAGGGAAGATGGCTTTTTCATGATGCAGGATCTGCACCCAAATGGTCGGACCCAGAATCATCAGGCCAACAGCACTGACCAGCCCCATCCAGCCGCCAATCATTGCACCGCGGGTGGTCAGGTTTTTCCAGTACATGGAAAGCAGCAGTACCGGGAAGTTACAACTGGCAGCGATGGAGAATGCCAGGCCCACCATGAACGCGATGTTCTGGCTTTCGAACAAAATACCCAAGCCAATCGCCAGCACGCCGAGGATTACGGTAGTGATTTTCGAAACGCGGATTTCATCCTTGTCGTTGGCTTTGCCTTTCTTGATCACACTGGCATACAGGTCATGGGACACCGCCGAAGCACCTGCCAGGGTCAAGCCCGCAACCACGGCCAGGATGGTGGCAAAGGCCACTGCCGAGATAAAGCCCAGGAAGATACTGCCGCCCACTGCATCGGCCAGATGCACGGCCGCCATGTTGTTGCCGCCCAGCAAGGCACCGGCCGCGTCCTTGAAGGCAGGGTTGGTGCTCACCAGCAGAATCGCGCCGAAGCCGATAATGAACGTCAGGATATAGAAGTAGCCGATAAAGCCGGTCGCGTAGAGCACGCTTTTACGGGCTTCCTTCGCATCACTGACGGTGAAGAAGCGCATCAGGATATGGGGCAGACCTGCAGTACCGAACATCAGCGCCAGCCCGAGGGAGAATGCCGAAATCGGATCCGTCACCAAGCCACCGGGGCTCATGATCGCCTCGCCTTTAGGGTGAACCTTGACGGCTTCGGCAAACAGCGAGTTGAAGTCAAAGTTAACGTGCTTCATCACCATTACGGCCATGAACGTTGCACCTGACAACAGCAGAACTGCCTTGATGATCTGTACCCAGGTGGTCGCCAGCATGCCGCCGAACAACACGTACAGGCACATCAGGATGCCAACCAGAATCACCGCAACGTGGTAGTCCAGACCGAACAGCAACTGAATCAGCTTGCCCGCCCCCACCATTTGCGCAATCAGATAAAACGCCACCACCACCAGCGAGCCACAGGCCGACAGGGAGCGAATCTGGGCCTGGCCCAATCGATAGGAGGCCACATCGGCAAAGGTGTATTTGCCCAGGTTACGCAGACGTTCCGCAATCAGGAACAGAATGATTGGCCAACCCACAAGGAAGCCGATGGAATAGATCAGACCGTCGTAGCCAGAGGTGTAAACCAGCGCGGAAATACCCAGAAAGGAGGCGGCAGACATATAGTCGCCCGCAATCGCCAGGCCGTTCTGGAAACCGGTGATTTTGCCACCGGCAGCATAATAGTCCGCTGCCGATTTATTGCGCTTGGAAGCCCAATAAGTAATGCATAGCGTTGCCCCGACAAACAGGACAAACATAATGATCGCCGAAATGTTCAGCGGCTGTTTTTGAACTTCCCCGGTCAAGGCTTCGGCTGCCCAGGCGCCAGGGGCCAGGGCAGCAACGCCCAGTGTTGCCAGTAGACGCCCGATCATTGCCCCGCCTCCTTGAGAATTGCATTGTTCAGGTCATCAAATTCGCCATTGGCCCGGTGCACATAGATGCCAGTCAGAATAAAAGCCGAAACAATCAGCCCCACGCCGATAGGTATCCCCCAGGTGATGGACGAACCGGGGCTTAGTTTGGCCCCCATGATGTGTGACCCATAAGCAATCAACAGGATAAAGATGGCGTACAACCCGAGCATGATTGCCGAGAGTATCCAGGCGAAGCGTTCTCTTTTTCTAACCAGCTCCTTGAAGAGCGGACTGTTTTGAATAGAGAGGTAAATGCTGTCGTTCATTATTTTTGTCCTCGCAGCACAGATGAGATGGAACGTTTTCACTATTAGGGGGCTTCAAATTCAATTCCAGACGACTTTAGTAGTAGAGCGCCAGATTCGCTCAAGGCCCCGGTTTCTCTAGTCTGCAAGGACGATGTGCAGCCGCGCCGAACCCCGGATATGCAAAAACCGCTTGGTGTAAACACCAAACGGTCTTGTGTGCTGCGAGCTAGACACCTCGTGTTTATTTAGCGGTCCATTCGGCAACCCGCTCAGGGTGCTTGGCGACCCACTCTTTTGCCGCTGCTTCAGGTTTTGCGCCCTCCTGAATGGCCAGCATTACCTCGCCAATCTCGTCTTTGGAGTTCCAGGCAAATTTTTTCAAAAAGGCCGCAACTTCAGGGGCTTTGTTGTCCAGCTCTTTGCTGCCGATGCTGTTGACTGTTTCCGCAGCGCCATACACACCTTTCGGATCATCCAGGAAGCGCAGTTTCCACTTGGCAAACATCCAGTGCGGTACCCAGCCAGTGACGACGATCGGCTCGTTTTTAGCGTAAGCGCGACCCAGCTCCGAGGTCATGGCCGCCCCGGAACTGGCCTGCAGTTTATAGTCCAGCCCGTAGTCCTTGATCGCCTCGTCGGTTTTGAGCATGACGCCGGATCCTGCATCAATGCCGACGATTTTCTTTTTATAACCGGCATCGTCCTTGAGGTCGGCAATGGACTTGGCTGCCACATACTCAGGCACGATCAGACCAATTTTTGCGTCTTTAAAATTAGGCCCGTAATCGACAACCTTGTCCTTGTTCTTGGCCCAGTACTCGCCGTGGGTAACCGGCAACCAGGCCGACAGCATGGCATCCAGCTTGCCCGTCGCTACGCCCTGCCACATGATCCCGGTGGCGACCGGCATCAGCTTCACGTCATAGCCCAGCTTCTGCTTGATCACTTCAGCCGCTACATGGGTGGTCGCCACGCTGTCGGACCAGCCGTCAACATAGCCAATATTGAGCGTCGGCTTGCTCTGGGCGTTCGCCAGCCCCGCACTCATCGCCAGCACCAAGGCAGCTCCCGCGCTCAAAATTCGTCGCATCTTCATTAGTGATTCCTCGCAGTGCAGGGCCCGACGAGTGCCGGGCCACATCAACTATTTCAGGGCCCGCCCTGCACCCCGACCCAATATGCCCCTCGATAATCAACCCCGCCCGTTCGCCGGCCTGCTCTGACGACGACCCCCAGGCACCCGCTAACGACATCGACCGCACTGCGGCAACAGGAACCCCCATTGAATAGCGGGATGCCATCAAGGGTTACATGTCCAAACTTTACCGGGCGCGGTACGCCCTCCAATTGCAGGTAAGATGCGCGGCTTTGCTCCCATACGGCCTGACCATGTCCGCGACTGCCCGCTCCCCCGTCCTGCCTTATCTGTTCGCCTGTGTACTGGGCGTGTTTGCCATTGCCGGTTTCTGGTACGGCCTTGGCCAACCGGTGATCTTGCCCGATGCCGCCACCCCGACCCACAAACTGCAATGTGCGTCTTACACCCCGTTTGACAAGGATCAGTCGCCGTTCGAGCAGCCCTTCGTGCCACGGGTTGAGCGGATGGACGCGGATCTGGCATTGCTGGCCACCCGTTTCGAATGCCTTCGCACCTACTCTCAGACAGGCCTTGAACAACTGCCCGAACTGGCACGCAAGCACGGCTTGAAGCTGATGATGGGGGCGTGGGTGAGCAGCAATGCGCAAGCGACCGCCGAAGAAGTGAAGGCACTGATTGCCTCGGCCAATGCCAACCCGGACGTGGTCACGTCTGTGATCGTCGGCAACGAAGCCTTGCTGCGCAAAGAAGTCACCGCGCCACAACTGGTCAAGCTGATCAATCAGGTCAAAAGCCAGATCAAGCAACCCGTTACCTACGCCGATGTCTGGGAGTTCTGGCTGCAACATCCGGAAATTGCCCCGGCCGTGGACTTCCTGACTATCCATCTACTGCCTTATTGGGAAGATGACCCTGCGGGCATCGACCAGGCAGTGAAGCATGTGGCGCAGATTCGCCAGGTGTTCGGCAACAAGTTCGCGCCCAAAGATATCCTGATTGGCGAAACCGGCTGGCCAAGCGAAGGACGCCAGCGTGAGACCGCCCTGCCGAGCCGGGTCAACGAGGCCAAATTCATCCGTGGCTTCGTCAATCAAGCGGAACAGAATGGCTGGAAGTACAACCTTATCGAAGCCTTCGACCAGCCCTGGAAGCGCGGCAGCGAAGGCGCTGTCGGCGGCTACTGGGGCTTGTTTGATGCCGATCGCCAGGACAAGGGCATTCTGGCCGGGCCTGTGTCCAACCTTCCGCACTGGCCCGTCTGGCTGGGACTTGGTGTGGCACTGTTCTTAAGCACCCTGGTGGTTGGCGGGCGGGCTCGCAGCACTCGCTCTGCCCTGCTGCTGCCGGCCCTGGGCGCTATTGCGGGTTGCAGCGTCGTGGCATGGGCCGAACTGGCTTCGGTCACCAGCCGTTACGCCGGAGAATGGCTATGGGCAGGCATTCTGCTCGGCTTGAATCTCATCGTATTGACCCATGGCGCTTTGGCCCTGGGTCAAAAGGATGGCTGGCGCGAGCGCCTGTTCAATGTGCTGGAACGCCGGGCCGGATGGTGGCTTGCCGCCGCGGGCTTCGCCGGAGCCGTGATGATGCTGGGGCTGGTTTTCGAACCGCGCTATCGCAGCTTCCCGAGTGCTGCGCTGCTGCTGCCTGCACTGGTTTACCTGTTGCGTCCGGTACGGGGCCCGCGCCGGGAGCTGGGCCTGCTGGCATTTATCATTGGCGCCGGGATACCGATACAGCTATATCGCGAAGGGCTTGATAATCAACAGGCCTGGGGCTGGGCACTGGTCTGCGTACTGATGGTAGCGGCGCTGTGGCGCAGTCTCAGGATTCGCTGAAAATCTGCAACGGATCGCGGGCAGGCAAGCTTCTACAAAGTGTGCTTGCCCGCGACGGTTCAGGCGCCTAGCGCGCCCTGACCAGGCGCAACCCCGCGATCACCACGGCGAACACCGCCAGACTGGCGTTATACAGCGCCAGCGCAGGAAACCCGAACAGCAAGGCCAAAACTGCCAGCGCTCTGCCTACCCGCCCGCGAACAAAAAATGCGATCACCGAGGTGGCCACAGCTACCCAGCCCAGCACCCGGAAATGAATCAGCCAACCCATATTCGCCCGCAACTGGCACTCCCAGCGCGCCGCCTCTGCAACACAGGTCCCGACCCATTGCGAGTCTTCCATAAAGCCATAGCGCAGGCCATAACTGGCAGCCAGCCAAAGAGCCAGGACGGGAAGCAGCAAGATCAACGGCATACGAGCACGCATAAAAAACTCCAAGAGGCAAAACGGCGCCCAGCTTAATCTCCCCTCTTCGGTATGCAAGCCTTGCAATCAGATATCTGTTCACTAAAGTCATTCAACGTGTATCGTCTGCTAGCTTTTTGCCTGCTCTAAACGGAATCGGGGATTTAATCGTGCTGCTCCATGGCACTTTGACGGTAGCCCTGTGGTCATAGCCTGCGAATCTTCTGCGCACCTTCTTAGGGATAGTCTCCATGCTTCGTTCTCTGCCTTTCGCCGCCTTGCTCTGCGGCCTTTTATTGAGTGCGTCCGCACAGGCGGTCGATGTTGACCCCGCCACCTATGGCTACCCCCTGACCAACCCATTCGAAGCCACAATTGCGACTACACCTCCGGAAATGCGTCCGCTGCTTCCGGACGATGACGATATCGACCAGTCGGATTACAGCCTCAAGCTGCGCCCTGAACGCGAGTTCACCTTGCCCGCCAACTTCTGGGCAGTAAAAAAGCTCTCCTACCGCATGGCCAAACAGGATCATCCGGCCCCGCTGATGTTTCTGATTGCAGGCACCGGCGCGCCCTATGACAGCAGCCTCAACGAGTTCCTGAAAAAGCTCTTCTACAAGGCCGGCTACCATGTGGTGCAACTGTCATCGCCGACCAGCTATGACTTTATGAGCGCCGCCTCACGCTATGCCACCCCGGGCATCAGCCAGTACGATGCCGAAGATTTGTACCGGGTAATGCAGGCCGTGCGTGCGCAGCAGGCTAACGTCCCGGTCACCGACTACTACCTGGCCGGCTACAGCCTGGGAGCGCTGGATGCAGCGTTCGTCAGCCATCTGGATGAGACCCGAAAAACCTTCAACTTCAAAAAAGTGTTGCTGCTTAACCCGCCGGTCAATCTCTACACCTCCATCAGCAACCTCGACAAGCTGGTGCAGACCGAGGTTAAAGGCATCAACAACAGCACCACTTTCTATGAATTGCTGCTGAACAAACTGACCCGCTACTTCCAGCAAAAAGGCTATGTCGATATAAATGCCGCCCTGGTCTACGACCTGCAGAACTCCAAGGAACGCCTGACCAACGAACAGATGGCAATGCTGATCGGCACTATGTTCCGCTTCGCATCGGCCGACATCGTGTTCACCTCGGACCTGATCAACCGCCGCGGACTGATTACCCCGCCGAACTATCCGATCACCGAAGGCACCAGCCTCACACCGTTCCTCAAGCGCTCGCTGCAATGCGACTTCGACTGCTATCTCACAGAGCAGGTGATCCCGATGTGGCGCGCCAGGACTGACGGCGGCAGCCTGTTGCAACTGATCGATCAGGTCAGTCTGTACGCGCTCAAGGATTATCTGCAAAACAGCCCGAAGATCTCCGTCATGCATAACGCTGACGACATCATCCTGGGGCCTGGCGATCTTGGATTTTTGCGTAAAACCTTCGGCAATCGCCTGACGGTCTACCCGTATGGTGGCCATTGCGGCAACCTCAACTACCGTGTCAACGCTGACGCTATGCTGGAGTTCTTCCGTGGCTAAACATATTTTGCTTCTCGCCGCCCTGCTCAGCGCCGGCTATGCCCAGGCAGACAACGGCAAGACCCAGACCGAACGCACTCAGGACATCGACGGCTTTACCCAGCCGTTGAAGATGCTGCAGTTCAATCCCGGTCTTGATCAGCGTGAATTTGAACGCGCGACCATGAACGCCCTGAGCGTGTATGACCCGCTGGAGTCCATCAACCGCCGGATTTACCACTTCAACTACCGCTTCGACCAATGGGTCTTCCTGCCAGTGGTTGATGGTTACCGCTATGTCACCCCGAGCTTCCTGCGTACCGGGGTGAGCAACTTTTTCAACAACCTGGGTGATGTACCCAACCTGTTCAACAGCCTGCTGCAACTCAAGGGACATCGCTCCCTGGAGACCACAGGACGCTTGCTGCTGAACACCACGCTGGGCGTGGGCGGCTTGTGGGACCCGGCAACTGCCATGGGCCTGCCACGCCAAAGCGAAGACTTCGGGCAAACCCTGGGCTTTTATGGTGTACCCGGTGGTGCTTACTTGATGCTGCCAATCCTCGGCCCTTCAAACCTGCGTGACACCACGGGTCTGGTGGTCGACTACGGCGTGAATCAGGAAATCAACTTCCTCAACGTGCCTCACGAAAGCACCCGGCATCCGGAAATCTGGGTACTGGGCGCTGTCGACAAGCGCTACAACACCAGCTTCCGCTATGGGCAATTCGACTCGCCGTTTGAGTACGACAAGTTGCGCTACATTTATACCGAAGCCCGCAAACTGCAGATCGCTGAATAATCAGGTTCACAGGGCTGCATGCCAGTGCAGCCCTGCCCTGAGGTTAAACCCGCAAAAATCGGCATAGCGCTTCGCGCTTGGCCATCGCATCACGCCGCCCAAGCTCAATCAATTCCCGACAATAGCCTGACTCAAACAGCAAGTAGCTCAGCACCCCTGCGCCGCTGGTTTGGGTGGCGCCCGGACCGCGCAAAAACATGCGCAACGCCGACGGCAGTTCATGCCGGTGGCGGGCCGCTATTTCGTCGATCGGCTGACTCGGGGCGATGATCAGCACCTCTACCGGCGCCAGCCCCAGATTGTCTGACTGATGCGGCAACAGGCGGGCGAAGTGGTTCATGCGCTCGAGCAGTTCAATATCACTCTCGAGGCTGTCAATGAAGGTACTGTTGAGCATGTGCCCGCCAATCTGCGCCAGCGTGGGTTGCTGAGCGTTGGAGTAGAGTTGCTGGTCGACTTGCGGGTCAGGCCCGCGCGGATTGCCGCTCACCCCCACCACCAGTACACGACTGGCCCCCAGGTGCAGGGCGGGACTGATGGGCGCAGATTGACGCACCGCGCCGTCACCGAAGTACTCCTGCCCGACCTTGACCGGGGCAAACAATAGCGGGATGGCGGAGCTGGCCAGCAGATGATCCACCGTCAATGCCGTAGGCAAACCAATACGCCGGTGGCGCAACCAGCCATCGATTGCCACCTGCCCCTGATAGAAGGTCACCGCCTGACCCGAGGTATAACCAAACGCCGTCACCGCCACAGCCCGCAACTGCTGCTCGGCAATTGCCTGATCAATCCCGGCGAAATTGATTTTATCGGCAAGCAAACTGCGCAAGGGTGAACTGTTGAGCAAGGCCACGGGAACATGGGAGCCCAGCCCGAGCAGGCTGTGACTCAGAAAGCGGGCAGCCTGGTGGATCACCCCAGGCCAGTCGCTGCGCAACACCAGATGGCTCTCGAAGCCCTGCCAGAACTCAGTCAAGTGCTCGACCGCCCTGGCAAAGTCCAGCGCCCCGCTCGCCAGACTGACCGCATTTATTGCCCCGGCCGAAGTACCGACAATGACCGGGAACGGATTAGCGCAACCGGCAGGCAGCAACTCGGCAATCGCTGCCAGTACGCCAACCTGATAAGCCGCCCGCGCACCGCCTCCGGACAGGATCAGGCCCGTAACCGGAGCCAGCGGCCTCAAGGCAGCTCGCCCTTGCAGCAGACAGGCTCAACGGCGCTTGTCGTAGAGCTTGGGCTCGCCCGGCGGACGGGTTTTGAAGCGTCTATGGGCCCACAGGTATTGTTCCGGACATTCGCGTATCGCGCGCTCGACCCATTGATTGATTCGCAGGCAATCAGCCTCATCGCTTTCTCCGGGGAAATTGCTCAGGGGCGGATGAATCACCAATTTATAACCACTGCCATCCGCCAGTCTCTGCTGAGTAAAGGGCACAACCTGCGCTTTGCCCAGTTTGGCGAACTTGCTGGTAGCGGTCACAGTTGCGGCCTGAATCCCGAACAGCGGCACAAAGATACTTTGCTTGGCGCCGTAGTCCTGGTCAGGTGCGTACCAGATAGCCCTTCCTGAGCGCAGCAGCTTGAGCATGCCGCGCACATCGTCGCGCTCCACTGCCAGCGAGTCGAGGTTATGTCGCTCACGCCCGCGGCGCTGGATAAAATCGAAGAGCGGGTTTTTGTGTTCGCGGTACATGCCATCAATGGTGTGTTGCTGGCCGAGCAAGGCGGCACCGATTTCCAGTGTGGTGAAGTGGAACGCCATTAAAATAACGCCCTTGCCATCCCGTTGCGCCTGCTTGAGGTGCTCCAGGCCTTCAATATGGGCCAGCCTGGCCAGGCGCGGCCTGGACCACCACCAGCTCATGGCCATTTCAAAGAAAGCGATACCGGTCGAGGCAAAATTGTCTTTGAGCAACTGCTCGCGCTCGGCGGCAGATTTCTCAGGGAAACACAGCTCAAGGTTACGCGCGGCAATGCGCCGACGCTCACCGGCTACCCGATACATCAGGGCACCCAGCACCCGGCCGATGCACAACTGCGCTTTATAGGGCAGTTGCACCACCAGCCACAGCACGCCTAAACCCAGCCACAGCAGCCAGAAACGCGGATGAAAAAAAGCAGCACGAAATTGCGGGCGATCCATTAATGATTCCGGACAGACACATGGCCGACCATTCTACATCGTTCGACCCCGCTTGCGGCCCGCGGGCGATCTCGTTATAAGTCTCAGCACTTTAAGTTACAAGCCGCGTTAAACAGACCATGAGCCCAACCGAATCGCTAGACCAAGCCCCTGTGTTCCAGCTAAAGGGCAGTATGCTCGCCATTACGGTGCTGGAACTGGCCAAAAACAACCTTGAAGCCCTTGATCGCCAACTGGCAGCCAAAGTGGCTCAAGCGCCGAATTTTTTCAGCAACACCCCACTGGTGCTGGCCCTGGACAAACTGCCAGCCGGTGAAGGCGCGATCGATTTGCCCGGGCTGATGCGCGTGTGTCGCCAGCATGGCCTGCGCACCCTGGCCATTCGGGCCAGCCGCATCGAAGACATTGCCGCAGCCATCGCCATCGACCTGCCGGTCTTGCCGCCTTCAGGCGCCCGTGAGCGACCGATCGACCCGGTCGAAGTCGTAGAGCCGAAGAAACCCGAAAAACCGCCTGAACCCGTGATCAAGCCGACCAAGATCATCACCAGCCCGGTACGCGGCGGCCAGACCGTTTATGCAGAAGGCTGTGACCTGGTAGTCATCGCCTCAGTCAGCCCCGGTGCGGAACTTATGGCCGATGGCAACATCCATGTTTACGGGCCAATGCGCGGTCGTGCGCTGGCCGGACATAAAGGCAACACCAAGGCACGGATTTTTTGCCAGCAACTGAGCGCCGAGCTGGTGTCCATTGCCGGCAAGTACAAGGTTTCGGAAGATTTGCGTCGCGACCCCTTGTGGGGTTCAGGGGTGCAAATCAGTCTGTCAAGTGACATGTTGAACATCACCCGTCTTTAACGGATACTCTCGCCATTTTCCAAGCATCTCCAAAGCGTAGGAACTCAGACTCAACCTTGTAGGAAATCAATACTCAGGCAGTGCTTATGCTGTGTAAGCCTGACCCGCAAAGATGACCCACCAGGGCTGCTCACCTGCCGTCGTGTACAGAGATGTTATTCAGGGGCTAAAAAGTCCTTTTTCCTTAGGGGTGAAACACCTTGGCCAAGATTCTAGTGGTTACATCCGGCAAGGGTGGTGTGGGTAAGACCACCACCAGCGCCGCTATCGGTACCGGCCTCGCTCTGCGCGGCCACAAAACAGTGATCGTCGACTTCGACGTCGGCCTGCGTAACCTCGACCTGATCATGGGTTGTGAGCGCCGCGTGGTGTATGACTTCGTTAACGTAGTCAACGGCGAAGCCAACCTGCAACAGGCCCTGATCAAAGACAAGCGTCTGGAAAACCTGTACGTGCTGGCTGCCAGCCAGACACGCGACAAGGATGCCCTGACCAAGGAAGGCGTCGAAAAAGTTCTTATGGAACTTAAAGAGACCTTCGAGTACGTGGTCTGCGACTCACCTGCAGGTATCGAAACCGGTGCTCACCTGGCCATGTACTTCGCCGATGAAGCGATTGTCGTGACTAACCCGGAAGTATCCTCGGTGCGTGACTCCGACCGCATGCTGGGCCTTCTGGCGAGCAAGTCGCGCCGCGCCGAACTGGGCGAAGAGCCGATCAAGGAACACCTGCTGCTGACCCGCTACAACCCTGAGCGTGTCAGCAAAGGCGAAATGCTCGGCGTTGAAGACGTCAAAGAAATTCTGGCCGTGACCCTGCTCGGTGTCATTCCCGAATCCCAGGCAGTACTCAAGGCATCCAACCAGGGCGTGCCCGTGATCCTCGATGATCAGAGTGACGCCGGACAGGCCTACGGCGACGCAGTTGATCGCTTGCTGGGCAAAACCGTGGAGCATCGGTTCCTCGATGCACAGAAGAAGGGATTCTTCGAGCGCCTGTTTGGAGGCAACTAAGCAATGAATATTTTTGACTTCTTTCGTGCCAACAAAAAGGTAAGTACCGCGTCGGTCGCGAAAGAGCGTCTACAGATCATCGTGGCGCACGAACGCGGCCAACGCAGCACCCCGGACTACTTGCCGGCTCTGCAAAAAGAGCTGGTGGAAGTAATCCGCAAGTACGTCAATATCGAGTCCGATCAAGTACAGGTTGCGCTGGAAAACCAGGGCAGCTGCTCGATTCTGGAACTCAACATCACGCTGCCAGATCGTTAATCAATCCGGCTGAAACCACGGCGACCTGGAAGTTTCTCTGCAAAGGGAAACATCCAGGTCGCCGTTGGCGTTTGTTAAGAGGCTGTTTTAATGCCGTTGTCGAACATCCACATTATCCATCAGGACGCTGGCGTTCTGGTCGTCAACAAGCCGACCCTGCTGCTTTCCGTGCCAGGCCGGGCTGAAGACAACAAAGACTGTCTGATCACCCGCCTGCAAGAGAACGGCTATCCCGAGGCGCGCATCGTCCATCGCCTGGACTGGGAAACCTCGGGGATCATTTTGCTGGCCCGTGATGCCGATACCCATCGCGAGTTGTCGCGACAGTTTCACGACCGCGAAACCGAAAAAGCCTACACCGCGCTGGCCTGGGGTCAGCCCGAACTGGACAGCGGCAGCATTGACTTGCCATTGCGTTACGACCCGCCGACCAAACCCCGGCATGTGGTCGACCACGAGTTCGGCAAAAACGCCCTGACCTTCTGGAAAGTGCTGGAGCGATGCGGCGACTACTGCCGGGTTGAACTGACCCCGATCACCGGTCGCTCGCACCAGTTGCGCGTGCATATGCTGTCTATCGGCCATCCGTTGTTGGGCGACGGCCTGTACGCCCACCCCCAGGCGCTGGCAGCCTGGCCGCGCCTGTGTCTGCACGCCAGCATGCTCAGCTTCACCCACCCGCAAACGGGCGAGCGCCTGCGCTTTGAGTGCCCGGCACCTTTCTGACCGATGATGCAATCGCCGGCAAGCCGGCTCCCACAGGTGGTGTCGGCCTACCAAAAGCAACTCATTGCGGGAGCTGGCTTGCCAGCGATTCAGGCGGCGCGTCCTGCCTGAAAACAAGGTAAAGCCATCACACCCAGGCCTGCGCCCAAAGAGCCCCGCGCAGGTTTTTACACAGCAACAAATCTTCTGATCAATGCGCTAAACTCGCGGCCTTGCTGTCTGGAGTAACTTATGCGCGAAGAGTTGAACCAAGGCCTGATCGACTTTCTGAAGGCCTCCCCTACCCCGTTCCATGCCACTGCCAGTCTTGTTCAGCGTCTGGAGGCCGCCGGTTATCAGCGCCTCGACGAACGCGAAACCTGGTTCACCGAAGCCAACGGTCGCTATTACGTCACCCGCAATGACTCTTCCATTGTTGCTTTCAAGCTGGGTCGCCACTCGCCCCTGCAAGGTGGCATCCGCATGGTGGGTGCACACACAGACAGCCCGTGCCTGCGGGTCAAGCCACAACCGGAATTACAGCGCCAGGGCTTCTGGCAACTGGGCGTCGAAGTCTACGGCGGTGCCTTGCTGGCCCCCTGGTTCGACCGCGACCTGTCGTTGGCCGGGCGCGTCACCTTCCGCCGCGATGGCAAGGTCGAAAGCCAGCTGATCGACTTCCGCGCGCCTATCGCCACCATCCCCAACCTGGCCATCCATCTTAATCGCACCGCCAACGAAGGCTGGGCGATCAACCCGCAGACCGAACTGCCGCCGATTCTGGCCCAGGTTGCAGGGGATGAGCGCGCAGACTTCCGTGCCCTGCTCACTGATCAACTGGCCCGCGAGCACGGCCTGAACGCTGACGTGGTGCTGGATTACGAGCTGAGTTTCTACGACACCCAAAGTGCTGCGGTCATCGGCCTCAACGGCGATTTCATTGCCGGTGCACGCCTGGACAACCTGCTGTCGTGCTACGCAGGCCTGCAAGCCCTGCTCAACACCGAAACCGAAGAAAGCTGCCTGTTTGTGGCCAACGACCACGAAGAAGTCGGTTCGTGTTCGGCCTGCGGTGCCGACGGTCCGATGCTGGAGCAAATCCTCCAGCGCCTGCTGCCTGAAGGTGACGAGTACGTACGCACCATTCAGAAATCGCTGCTGGTTTCGGCTGACAACGCCCACGGCGTGCACCCGAACTACGCCGACAAACACGATGCCAACCACGGCCCGAAACTGAATGCCGGACCGGTGATCAAGGTCAACAGCAACCAGCGCTACGCCACCAACAGCGAGACAGCCGGGTTCTTCCGTCATCTGTGCATGGCCGAAGAAGTGCCGGTACAAAGTTTCGTAGTGCGCAGCGACATGGGCTGCGGCTCGACCATTGGCCCGATTACCGCCAGCCATTTGGGTGTTCGCACCGTGGACATCGGCCTGCCGACATTCGCCATGCACTCCATTCGCGAACTGGCGGGCAGCCATGACCTGGCACACCTGGTCAAAGTGTTGAGCGCGTTTTACGCCAGCAACCAACTGCCATAAGAACTGCCCCGCAGGAGCGGGCTTGTCTGGCGATGATCTCGAGAGCGACGTGTTTAACCTGTAAGCACGTATTCTCGTAAACCATCATCGCCAGACAAGCTCGCGCCTACAAAGGCAGGGTTTACTGATGTGAGCATCATGCACCCTGGGGCAGTTGATTCATTTTTGATATATGTCACCGCACTTTCCGGGAAAGCGACCTAGACTCATGGGCATTAATTCCTTCAGGTCATTACCCATGATTGAGCTGTCCGCGTTTCACTCCATGATGATTCCAATTGTCTGCGGCATGCTGTTGCTGACCATTGGCTTCACCCTCCGTGACCGGCCCAGCGGCGTCGGCGTATTGATGATCTGGTGCGGCATGCTGCTGATTTTCGGCACTATCATCTTCAAGATTGTGGCCAAGCTCAACGAATCCTCGCTCTGACTTTCACCCTGGATCCGCGATCACTGATTTATACAAATGAATGATTGCGGGCCCTAGCGTACACTCGGCAAATCCGCACCCCTCGAGGTTGATCGCCCAGTGTTTCTTCGTCTTTTAGCCCTGCCCTATTGCCTGCTTGTCTGCTTGCTGACCCTGCTGCCCATGTCTTCGGCCCAGGCCGCCGGCATCACCAGCCTGCTCGGCAGTTCAGATAAAACCCAGGCGCAACCGACCGAGCCGCTGGGCCAGTCGCTGGACGAGGTGATCAAAAATCTCGAAAACGACCAGCAGCGCAGCAAGTTGCTGACTGACCTGAAAAAACTGCGCGACGCCACAAAAAAAGCCCAGCCCGAAGCTGAAATCGGCGTTCTGGGCCTGATCGGCAGCACCCTTTCCGACCTTGAAAAACAGTTCTCGGGCGCAGACAGTCCCACCTCTCGCTGGTCCAGGGAAATTGGCCTGGCCAAGGACGAACTGGTGGCCTTGATGCTGCCGGCAAGTCAGTGGCTGCCGATCATTTTTGCCTTCGCCTTGATCATCATGGTCTGGAGCCTGCTGGCAGCCCTGCTGATCTGGGTCAGCCACCGCGTACGCCTGCGTTTTGGCCTGAGCGAAGAACTGCCGCAACATCCCAAGGCTGTGGACATGCTGCGCTTTGCCCTGCGCAAACTGGGGCCGTGGCTGGTGGCGCTGGTGATCACGGTTTACGGCAGTTACGCCCTGCCGTCTTCGCTGGGTAAAGACCTGGCCATGGTGCTGGCCTACGCACTGGTGATCGGCACCTGCTTCTCGGCCATTTGCGTCATCGCCTTCTCGCTGCTGGACGGACCGCACCGCCATCGCGCCTTGCATATTCTGCGGCATCAGGCCTTTCGCCCACTGTGGTGGATCGGCAGCTTCGCGGCCTTTGGCGAAGCCCTGAGCGACCCGCGACTGGTGGCCACCCTCGGCGTGCACCTGGCCCACACGGCCGCCACCTTTGCCAATGTGATGGCGGCACTGTCCACCGGTTTGTTCATCATCCGTTTCCGCCGGCCCATTGCCCACTTGATCCGCAATCAGCCATTGTCCCGGCGCCTGACCCGGCGCGCCTTGAGCGACAGCATCGAGATACTCGGTACTTACTGGTATATCGCGGCGCTGATCCTGGTGGGCATTTCTCTGTTCGCGACCTTTCTGTCAGCAGGCGATACCAGTACCGCACTGCGCCAGTCACTGATCTGCACGGTGCTGGTGGTGTTGTGCATGGTCATCAACGGGCTGGTACGACGGCATTCGCAAAGGCCCCAGCGCGGGCACAAACGCCACGCACTGTATTCCGAGCGCCTGAAAAGCTTCATCTACACCCTGGCGCATCTGGTGGTGTGGCTGGTCTTCATCGAGCTGGGACTGCGGGTGTGGGGTTTGTCACTGATCAGCTTTACCGAAGGTGAAGGACATGAGATCAGCGTCAAACTGTTCGGCCTTGCCGGCACGTTACTGTTTGCCTGGCTGATCTGGATTCTCTCCGACACCGCGATCCACCATGCCCTGACCCGCTCACGCAAAGGCCTGGCCAATGCGCGTGCGCAAACCATGATGCCGCTGATCCGCAACGTGCTGTTTGCGACAATTGCCATCATTGCCCTGATCGTCGCCCTGGCCAACATGGGCATGAACGTCACCCCCCTGCTGGCTGGTGCGGGTGTGATCGGTCTGGCCATTGGTTTCGGTGCACAGTCACTGGTAGCCGACCTGATTACCGGTCTGTTCATCATCATCGAGGACTCGCTGGCCATCGACGATTACGTGGATGTCGGCGGACATCTGGGCACGGTTGAAGGCCTGACGATCCGTACCGTGCGCCTGCGGGACATCGACGGCATCGTGCACACCATTCCGTTCAGCGAAATCAAAAGCATCAAGAACTACTCCCGTGAATTCGGCTACGCGATCTTCCGTGTGGCGATCCCCTACAACATGGAAATCGACGATGCGATCAAGCTGATGCGCGAGGTCGGGCAAAAGATGCGCACCGATCCGCTGCAGCGCCGCAACATCTGGTCGCCGCTTGAGATTCAGGGGGTTGAAAGTTTTGAATCGGGCAGCGCGATTTTGCGCGCCCGCTTCAAGACTGCGCCGATCAAGCAATGGGAAGTGTCGCGGGCGTTCAACCTGTCACTCAAACGCCATCTGGACGAAGCCGGACTGGACCTGGCCACACCGCGCCTGAGCGTACAGGTGGTGACGGCCGGCAGCGGCATATTGCAGAAGGATTGATCCATACACCAACCCGGTAACCGGTCGACGCTCGCTTGTAGACGCTGAGGGAGCTGGCTTGCCAGCGATGGAATCCAGCGAATGCCATCGCGAGACAAGCTCGCTCCTACAGAGTGCGGGGCGTCGCTTGCAGATCCTGTGGGAGCTGGCTTGCCAGCGATGGAATTCAGCGGATGCCATCGCGAGGCAAGCTCGCGCCTGCAGAGTGCGGGGCGTCGCTTGCAGATCTTGTGGGAGCTGGCTTGCCAGCGATGGAATCCAGCGAATGCCATCGCGAGGCAAGCTCGCTCCTGCAGAGTGCGGGGTGTCGCTTGTAGCTCCTGTGGGAGCTGGCCTGCCAGCGATGGGATTCAGCGGTTGCCATCGCGAGGCAAGCTCGCTCCTGCAGAGTGCGGAGTGTCGCTTGTAGCTCCTGTAGGAGCTGGCCTGCCAGCGATGGGATTCAGCGAATGCCATCGCGAGGCAAGCTCGCTCCTGCAGAGTGCGGGGTGTCGCTTGTAGCTCCTGTGGGAACTGGCTTGCCAGCGATGGAATTCAGCGGATGCCATCGCGAGGCAAGCTCGCGCCTGCAGAGTGCGGGGCGTCGCTTGCAGATCTTGTGGGAGCTGGCTTGCCAGCGATGGAATCCAGCGAATGCCATCGCGAGGCAAGCTCGCTCCTGCAGAGTGCGGGGTGTCGCTTGTAGCTCCTGTGGGAGCTGGCCTGCCAGCGATGGGATTCAGCGGTTGCCATCGCGAGGCAAGCTCGCTCCTGCAGAGTGCGGAGTGTCGCTTGTAGCTCCTGTAGGAGCTGGCCTGCCAGCGATGGGATTCAGCGAATGCCATCGCGAGGCAAGCTCGCTCCTGCAGAGTGCGGGGTGTCGCTTGTAGCTCCTGTGGGAACTGGCTTGCCAGCGAT
This sequence comes from Pseudomonas paraversuta, assembly GCF_904067025.1. Taxonomy (NCBI): domain Bacteria; kingdom Pseudomonadati; phylum Pseudomonadota; class Gammaproteobacteria; order Pseudomonadales; family Pseudomonadaceae; genus Pseudomonas; species Pseudomonas paraversuta. Next base: position 1,569,600 of record NZ_CAJFDA010000001.1, on the reverse strand, counting down.
GGAATCCAGCGAATGCCATCGCAAGGCAAGCTCGCTCCTGCAGAGTGCAGGGCGTCGCTTGCAGATCCTGTGGGAGCTGGCTTGCCAGCGATGAAATCCAGCGAATGCCATCGCGAGACAAGCTCGCTCCTACAGAGTGCGGGGCGTCGCTTGCAGATCCTGTGGGAGCTGGCTTGCCAGCGATGGAATTCAGCGGATGCCATCGCGAGGCAAGCTCGCTCCTGCAGAGTGCGGGGCGTCGCTTGCAGACGCCTGTGGGAGCAGGCTTGCCAGCGATGGGATTCAGCGGTTGCCATCGCAAGGCAAGCTCGCTCCTACAAAGTGCGGGGCGTCGCTTGCAGATCCTGTGGGAGCTGGCTTGCCAGCGATGGGATTCAGCGAATGCCATCGCGAGACAAGCTCGCTCCTGCAGAGTGCGGGGTGTCGCTTGTAGCTCCTGTGGGAGCTGGCTTGCCAGGGATGGGATTCAGCGAATGCCATCGCGAGACAAGCTCGCTCCTACAGAGTGCGGGGCGTCGCTTGCAGATCCTGTGGGAGCTGGCTTGCCAGGGATGGGATTCAGCGAATGCCATCGCGAGGCAAGCTCGCTCCTACAAAGTACGGGGCGTCGCTTGCAGATCCTGTGGGAGCTGGCTTGCCAGCGATGGAATCCAGCGAATGCCATCGCGAGACAAGCTCGCTCCTGCAGAGTGCGGGGTGTCGCTTGCAGATCCTGTGAGAGCTGGCTTGCCTGGGATGGGATTCAGCGAATGCCATCGCGAGACAAGCTCATTCGGGGTTCAACGTTCGGCGACGTCCACTCCGATATGAATTGCATCATGTCGCCAGTACTCCAGATCGCAGTCGATCAGACGCTCGTGCTGGTCGTAATTGATCCGGGCAATTCTCAGGCCCGGACTGCCCGCAGATACTTTGAGCGTGGCCGCAGCTTCCAGCGGCAATGCGGTGGGCACTATCTCAAATCGCACCCGACCGTAATGCAAGTCGTAATGCCGGGCATACAGCTCGGTGATCGACTGCGTGAGGTCATACGCCAGGATCTGCGGGAAGTATTGCGGGTTCAGGTAGTGCTCTACATACAACACCAGGCGACCATCAATCCGCCGCCCCCGACATATGCGGATCACGCTGGACAGCGCCGGCAGTTGCAGGCGCTCACACACCGCAGCAGAAGCCGGCTGCAAACGCGCCGAAATCACCTCGGTGGTCGGCACCCTGCCCTGGGCACTGACCATGGCGTGAAAGTGACTGCGCTGCATAAGGTTGTAGGCCAGGCGCGGCGGCGACACAAACCAGCCACGCCGTTCCTCACGATAGACCAGGCCCTGGGATTCGAGCTGTAACAACGCCTCGCGCACGGTGACCCGGGTGGTGGCAAACAACTCACTGAGTTTGCGCTCCGCCGGCAGCTGGCTACCACACGCCAGCAGGCCGTGTTCAATTTGCTCTTGCAGCGCGCGGCCGATCGCTGTCACCGCTTTGGGTGCACCCTCTCGCATCAATGTTACCTATCTGGACTAGTCCAGCACCAAATGTGGGCAGGCTTGGCCTGCGAAACCATCAACTCTTGAAGCTAGCAGCCTAGGCAGTGCAGATGACTGTTGGATGACACTCACCTTCAGTTTATCCGCCAAGGCCATACCATCCGGGGCTTTAGCCATGGTCTACGCTAAGCCGGTGCCTCAGGAAGGCTCATTAAATCGAGTTGCACAATCAATGCCGACATCAAAGTGTCATGACTGCCCCTTAACTTGGCTCAGGTATTGCTGACCTAGACCAACCCACCGCAAAAGAGCAATAAAACCCAGCGTTGAAAACGCCCAAGGAGCTTCGGATGAAACACTTTTTCCTGGCATCACTGTTAGGCACCAGCATCGCCCTATGCACTTCGGCCATGGCTGGCGATGTGGACTTGAAAACCCTCGAAGCCGCTGCCAGGGCCGAAGGGACAGTCAACAGTGTCGGCATGCCCGATGACTGGGCCAACTGGAAAGGCACTTGGGCTGACCTGAACAAGCTGTATGGCCTCAAGCATATCGACACCGACATGAGTTCGGCCCAGGAAGTGGCCAAGTTCGATGCTGAAAAAGACAATGCCAGCGCCGATATCGGTGACGTCGGCGCTGCCTTCGGCCCCATTGCCGTGGCCAAAGGCGTGACCCAGCCGTACAAGCCGACTACCTGGGAGCAGATCCCCGAGTGGGCCAAGGACAAGGACGGCAACTGGGCCCTGGCGTATACCGGCACCATCGCGTTCATCATCAACAAAAAACTGCTGCATGGCTCCGAAGCCCCCACCAAGTGGTCCGACCTGAAGACCGGCAAATACAAAGTCTCCATCGGTGACGTCAGCACCGCAGCCCAGGCGGCAAACGGTGTACTGGCTGCAGCCCTGGCCAACGGCGGGGATGAAAAAAACATTCAGCCTGCCTTGCTGATGTTTGCCGACATTGCCAAGCAAGGTCGCCTGTCGCTGGCCAACCCGACCATCGCCACTATGGAAAAAGGCGAAGTGGAAGTGGGCGTGGTCTGGGACTTCAACGGTCTGAGCTACCGCGACAAGATGGTCAAGCCGGATGACTACATTGTGCTGATCCCTTCTGATGGCTCGGTGATTTCCGGCTACACCACCATCATCAACAAGTACGCCAAGCATCCGAATGCCGCCAAGCTGACCCGGGAATTCATTTTCAGCGATGCCGGCCAGACCAATCTGGCGCGGGGCAATGCACGGCCGATTCGCGCCGAGCACCTGAAGCTGCCGGCTGAGGTCCAGGCCAAGTTGCTGCCTAACGAGCAGTACAAAACCGTGACCCCGATCAAAGACCCCGCCGCATGGGAAAAAACCTCCAAGGCGCTGCCACAGCAGTGGCAGGAAGAAGTCATTATCAATATGCAGTAACCCTGCAGCTTTGATCTGTGCAGGAGCGAGCTTGCTCACGAGCTCTTTCAACGCAACAACGTAAAGCTCGCGAGCAAGCTCGCTCCTACAGGTTTTGTGGAGTCGTCGTACATGAAACACAACGTCATCCTGGTTGTACTCGACGGCCTGAACTATGAGGTCGCCCGCCTGGCCATGGGGCATTTACAGGCCTATGTCGGGGCAGGACGCGCCGCCCTTTATAAACTCACCTGCGAACTGCCTGCTCTGTCGCGGCCGCTCTATGAGTGCATCCTCACCGGGGTGCCACCCATTGCAAGCGGCATCGTGCACAACAATGTGTCGCGTCTGTCCAGTCAACGCAGCGTGTTCCATTACGCCCGTGAAGGTGGACTGACCACCGCAGCGGCGGCCTATCACTGGGTCAGTGAACTGTATAACCGCTCGCCCTTCGTGATCGCGCGCGACCGTCATACCCGGGGCGCCGATTTGCCGATCCAGCACGGGCATTTCTACTGGAGCGACCATTACCCCGACTCCCACCTGTTCGCCGACGCTGAAAGCCTGCGTCTTGAGTGTTCACCGAATTTTCTGCTGGTCCACCCCATGAATATCGACGACGCCGGGCACAAGCACGGTCTCGACACCCCGCAATACCGCAACAGTGCCCGCTCGGCCGACATCATTCTGGCCGACTACCTGCAAGGCTGGCTTGAGGCCGGCTATCAGGTACTGGTCACCGCCGACCATGGCATGAACAACGACCGCTCGCACAACGGCATCTTGCCCGAAGAGCGGGAGGTACCGCTGTTCGTGCTCGGCGAGGCGTTCAGCCTGAACCCGGATGTCACGCCCGGGCAGACAGAGCTGTGCGGCACCATCTGCGAACTGCTGGGGGTTACCCATGACAAACCGGTCTGCCGCGACTTGCTGAGGCCCACAACATGAGCCGGGGTAAATGGCTGGCGCTGTTGTGCTTGGTACCCTTCGCAGTATTTTTTTTCGTATTTCAAATCGCTCCGCTGCTGTGGGTACTGATTCACAGCGTGCAATCGCAGGACAGCGGCTGGGGCCTGGCCAACTTCAACAAGATTTTCAACTCGAAGTTCTACTTGCAAGCCATCCAGCACAGTCTGGAAATCAGTTTCTGGTCCAGCCTGTTCGGCATCGTGATCGCCGTTCTGGGCAGTTACTCACTGCGCAAGGTGGACTCGCGGCTGCGCAACTTCGTCAACGCATTCGCCAACATGACCAGCAACTTTTCAGGGGTGCCGCTGGCTTTCGCATTCATCATTTTGCTGGGTTTCAACGGCAGCATAACGATCATGCTCAAACAGGCGGGGATCATCGAGGATTTCAACCTCTATTCCAAAACCGGCCTGATCATTCTGTACACCTATTTCCAGATCCCCCTCGGCGTATTGCTGCTGTATCCGGCGTTTGATGCCCTGCGCGAAGACTGGCGCGAATCGGCTTCATTGCTGGGCGCCAGCAGCTGGCAATTCTGGCGGCATATCGGCCTGACGGTACTGACTCCGGCCCTGCTCGGCACCTTTGTCATTCTGCTGGCCAACGCCCTTGGCGCCTATGCCACGGTCTACGCCCTGACCACCGGCAACTTCAACGTATTGCCAATCCGGATTGCGGCAATGGTCTCGGGCGACATCAGCCTTGATCCCAACATGGCCAGCGCCCTGGCGGTGATTCTGGTGGGGTTGATGACTCTGGTAACCCTGGTGCATCAGTGGCTGTTAAAGAGGAGCTACCATGTCGCGCGCTGAATCCGCCCCGGCCAGCCTTTACCACCGCAGCGTGGTGTATGTGCTGCTGCTCATTCTGATCCTGCCGCTGGCCGGCACCCTGATTTACTCCATCGCCAGCAGTTGGTCGGCGACCGTATTGCCCAGCGGTTTCACCTTCAAGTGGTACAACCAGCTATGGGGCGATCCGCGTTTTCTGGCGGCCTTCGGCCAGTCACTGCTGGTCTGCGTGGCAGCGCTGGTGCTGTCGGTGATCCTGATTTTGCCGTTGCTGTTTGTGGTGCATTACCACTTCCCCAAACTCGACGCGCTGATGAACATCCTGATCCTGCTGCCCTTCGCCGTACCACCGGTGGTGTCATCGGTGGGCCTGCTGCAACTCTATGGCTCGGGCCCGCTCGCCATGGTCGGTACGCCGTGGATACTGATTGGCTGCTACTTCACCGTGGCGCTGCCGTTCATGTACCGGGCAATCACCAACAACCTGCAGGCGATTAATCTGCGCGACTTGATGGATGCCGCCCAACTGCTCGGCGCCAGCACCTGGCAGGCCGCCTTCCTGGTGGTTCTGCCCAACTTGCGTAAAGGCCTGATGGTGGCCCTGCTGCTGTCGTTCTCGTTCCTGTTCGGCGAGTTTGTGTTTGCCAATATTCTGGTGGGCACCCGCTACGAAACCCTGCAGGTGTTCCTGAACAACATGCGTAACAGCAGTGGTCACTTCACCAGTGCGCTGGTGATCTCCTACTTCCTCTTTGTACTGGTGCTGACCTGGGTTGCCACCTTCCTGAACAAGGACAAAAGCCAATGAGCTTCGTCAGCGTTGAACACCTGCAGAAATCCTATTCCGGCACCCCGGTCTTCAGCGATATCAATTGCAGCATCGCCAAAGGCGAGTTCGTCACCCTGCTCGGCCCCTCGGGCTGCGGCAAGTCCACGCTGCTGCGCTGCATCGCCGGGCTTACCCCGGTGGACGGCGGCCGGATCCTCCTCGATGGCGAGGACATTGTGCCGCTGAGCCCGCAAAAGCGCGGGATCGGCATGGTGTTCCAGAGTTATGCCCTGTTCCCCAACATGACCGTCGAGCAAAACGTGGCGTTTGGCTTGCGCATGCAAAAAGTCACACCCGATGACAGCCACAAACGCGTGGCCGAGGTGTTGCAACTGGTGGAGCTCAATGACTTCGCCAAGCGCTACCCCCATCAGCTGTCAGGCGGCCAGTGCCAGCGTGTGGCCCTGGCCCGCTCGCTGGTCACCCGCCCTCGCCTGTTGCTGCTGGATGAGCCGCTGTCGGCGCTGGACGCTCGTATTCGCAAGCACCTGCGTGAGCAGATCCGCAACATTCAGCGCGAACTGGGGCTGACCACCATTTTCGTCACCCACGACCAGGAAGAAGCGCTGGTCATGAGTGACCGCATCTTTTTGATGAACCAGGGGCGCATTGTGCAGAGCGGCAATGCGCAAACCCTGTACGCCGCGCCGGTGGATGTATTCGCCGCCGGGTTTATCGGCAACTACAACCTGCTGGACGCCGACACTGCCAGCCGCCTGCTGCAGCGTCCGGTCAACAGCCGCATCGCCATACGCCCGGAAACCCTGGGTCTGAGCCTGCAAGGCGAGGCAGACACCCTTATCCGCAACCACAGCCTGTTGGGCAATGTGATTCGCTATCGCGTAGAGGTCCGCGGTGTGGAATTGATCGTTGACGTGCTCAACCGCTCTCCCGCAGATCTGTATCCGGATGGTCAGCGCGTGGCATTGTCCATCGATAGCAGCACCCTTTGTGAGGTAGCCTGATGCCTTTAAACACATTGAAGAGAGAGTTGCGCTGATGGCCCTGGCAATTTTTGATCTGGACGAAACCCTGATTCACGGCGACTGCGCCACCTTGTGGAGCGAGCAGATGGGCCGCCTGGGCTGGGTCGATCCGCAGTCGTTCATGCAGCGCAACAACCAACTGATGGAGGCCTATGGCCAGGGCAAACTGGCGATGGAGGACTTCATGGACTTTAGCCTGGAGCCGTTGATAGGTCGCACTCCCGAAGAAGTCGCGCACTTGGTCGGGCCCTGGGTTGAGGACTACATCGAGCCGATCATCTTCAGCGACGCAACTAAAACCATTGCTGCACATCGCAAGGCCGGTGACCGGATTCTGGTGATCTCGGCCTCGGGCACACACCTGGTCAAACCCATTGCCGAGCGGCTGGGAATCGATGAAGTGCTCGGGATCGAGCTTGAAGTAAAGGGTGGCATCTATACGGGCAAAACCCTGGGCACCCTGACTTACCGCGAAGGCAAGATCACCCGCTTGCTTGAATGGCTGGACGCCGAAGAAGAAAACCTCGAAGGCGCGAGCTTCTACTCCGACTCACGCAACGACTTGCCGCTGTTGCTCAAGGTCGATCACCCGCACGCGGTCAACCCCGACCCGGTGCTACGGGCACATGCAGAAGAGGCCGGGTGGCCGGTCCATCACTGGAAATAACCTTCCCTCCTGCCGGAGCGAGCGTACCCACGAGCTCTTCGTGGGCGTTTTGAGCAGCTCGCTCCTGCAGAGAAGAAAAGGCGGTTTAGATCAGACTCGGGTCTATGACCACCACCAGCTTGCCCGATACCTGATTGCTGGCCAATTCGGCATACGCCTGCTGGGCCTCTTCCATCGGGTAAGCCCTGGCCAATTGCGGGCTTAGACGACCTTCGCTAAACAATGGCCATACCTGCTGGTTCAGATCGCTGAGCAAGTCAGCCTTGAACTGATCGTCTCGAGTGCGCAGGGTCGAACCCAGCAACTGGATGCGTTTGCCCAGCACCAGTGCCAGATCCAGCTCGGCCTTGCGACCGCCCATCAAACCGATCAGCACCCAGCGTCCGTCCAGGGCCAGCAGTTTGAGGTTGGATTCGGCGTAGTTGGCACCCACCGGGTCCAGCACCACATCGAACGGCCCAAATGCTTTCAACCCCTCAAGCCCATCGGCCCGAAGCACACCGCCCTGGGCTCCCAGCGCCTCGCAGTAGGCCAGTCGCTCAGCGGAACCGACGCTCACCCAGCACGGGCTGCCAAACGCCTTGCACAGCTGAATGGCCGCTGAACCAACACCACTCGCACCGGCGTGCAATAACACTTTCTCTCCCGGCTTGAGACCCGCCAGTTGAAACAGGTTCAGCCACGCAGTGCTGTACACCTCAGGCAATGCTGCCGCCTGCGCCAGTGACAATCCTTCAGGCACCGGCAGGGCGTGACGGGCATCCACGACCACTTCCTGGGCCATGCCGCCGCCGGCCAACAGGGCACAAACCCGGTCACCGACTTGCCACGAAGAACCGGGGCCAACTTCACTGACCACCCCCGAACACTCAAGGCCCAGAAACTGACTGGCGCCAGGCGGCGGCGGATACATCCCCGCGCTTTGCAGCAAGTCGGCCCGATTGAGGCCCGCTGCCGCCACGCGAATCCGAATTTGCCCTACATCACAGGTGGGGCTTGGCTCTTCAACCCACTTCACTTGACCTTCAACGCCTTGCAATGCTTTCACAGTGCCTCCATAGTGAGTCTGGACTGAGCCCGGCGCTGTTGCACCGGGCTTCTTGCATTATGCGGCCGGTCCTTAACGGAACCGGCGACTTCAAAGACGGCCTAATATGCGTTATCAATTGCCCCCGCGTCGAATCAGCATGAAGCATTTATTCCCTAGCACCGCACTTGCCCTATTCATTGGCCTGGGCGTATTGCCGTTTTCGGCCAATACGTTCGCCGCTAACAGTTGGGATAACCTTCAGCCCGATCGTGATGAGGTAATTGCCAGTCTTAACGTCGTTGAGCTGCTCAAACGCCATCATTACAGCAAGCCGCCTCTGGATGATGCGCGTTCCGCGATCATCTATGACAGCTATCTGAAACTGCTCGACCCTTCACGCAGTTACTTCCTGGCCAGCGATATTACCGAGTTCGACAAATGGAAATTCCAGTTTGACGACTTCCTCAAAAGCGGCGACCTGAACCCCGGCTTCATCATCTACAAGCGCTACCTGGATCGTGTTAAATCGCGTCTGGACTTCGCCCTTGCCGAGCTGAACAAGGGTGTTGATTCGTTCGACTTCAACGCCAAGGAAACCTTGCAGATCGACCGCAAGGACGCTCCATGGCTCAAGACCGAAGCCGAGCTCGATGACCTGTGGCGCAAACGCATCAAGGACGAAGTCCTGCGCCTGAAGATCGCCGGCAAAGAGCCTGCGAAAATTCAGGAACTGCTGACCAAGCGCTACAAGAACCAGCTGTCGCGCCTGGATCAGACCCGCAGTGAAGACATCTTCCAGGCCTACATCAACACCTTCGCCATGTCTTACGATCCGCACACCAACTATCTGTCACCGGATAACGCGGAAAACTTCGACATCAACATGAGCCTGTCGCTGGAAGGCATTGGCGCCGTGTTGCAGAGCGATAACGACCAGGTGAAAATCGTGCGTCTGGTGCCCGCGGGCCCTGCCGACAAAACCAAGCAGGTGGCTCCGGCCGACAAGATCATCGGTGTCGCCCAAGGCGATAAAGAGATGGTCGACGTCATTGGCTGGCGCCTGGACGAAGTGGTCAAACTGATTCGTGGCCCTAAAGGCTCCGTGGTCCGCCTGGAAGTGATTCCGGCGAGCAACGCGCCAAATGACCAGACCAGCAAGATTGTGTCCATTACCCGCGAAGCGGTGAAACTTGAAGAGCAGGCGGCGAAAAAGTCGATCCTGAACCTCAAGCAGGATGGCAAGAACTACAAGCTGGGGGTCATTGAAATTCCAGCCTTCTACCTGGACTTCAAAGCCTTCCGTGCGGGCGACCCGAACTACAAGAGCACCACCCGCGACGTTAAAAAACTGCTGACCGAGTTGCAGAAAGAAAAAGTCGATGGCGTGATCATCGACCTGCGCAACAACGGCGGTGGTTCGCTGCAGGAAGCTACCGAGCTGACCAGCCTGTTTATCGACAAAGGGCCAACGGTGCTGGTGCGTAATGCCGACGGCAAGGTGGACGTCCTTGAAGACGAAAATCCGGGCGCCTTCTACAAAGGCCCGATGGCGTTGCTGGTCAATCGCCTGTCGGCTTCGGCCTCGGAGATTTTCGCCGGTGCCATGCAGGACTACCATCGTGCGCTGATTATCGGCGGTCAAACGTTCGGCAAAGGGACGGTGCAAACCATCCAGCCGCTGAACCATGGCGAGCTGAAACTGACCCTGGCCAAGTTCTACCGGGTTTCCGGCCAGAGCACCCAGCATCAGGGGGTACTGCCTGACGTGGCCTTCCCGTCGATAATCGACACCAAGGAAATTGGCGAAAGCGCTCTGCCTGAAGCGATGCCGTGGGACACCATTCGTCCTGCCATCAAGCCGGCTGTTGACCCGTTCAAACCCTACATTGATCAGCTCAAAGCCGAGCACGATGCACGGGTGGCCAAAGATGCCGAGTTCATCTTCATTCGCGACAAGCTGGCCCTGGCCGATAAATTGATGGCCGAGAAAACCGTCAGCCTGAACGAAGCCGAACGTCGTGCCCAGCACGCCGATATCGATGCCAAGCAGCTGGTGATGGAGAACGCCCGTCGCAAGGCCAAAGGCGAAGCGCCACTCAAGGAAATGAAGAAAGAAGACGAAGATGCATTGCCGGTTGAACCTGAAAAGACCAAACCGGAAGACGACGCCTACCTGAGTGAGACCGGGCGGATTCTGCTGGACTACCTCAAGCTCAGCTCGCAGGTAGCCAAGAAATAAAACCCGCCACACAGCTGCAGGAGCGCGCTCCTGCAGGGCGGGGACAACGATGTAAAAAGGGCGGACCGCATAACACGGCCCGCCCTTTTTATTGGCAAAAATATACCCTAAGGCTGGTAGTGCCTGGCCAGTTGCGGATCAGGCAACAAACCAGGCCCACCCCGCTGATACAACTCAGCCAGTTTAAGGGTGGCCAGTGGATGCCCGGCCTTGGCCGCCATCGCCCACCAGCGCGCCGCTTCTGATGCATCCGGGCGGTTAGCGGTGGTACCCGCCAGGCTGAACACCCCTAGCTGGTACGCCGCCTTGGCATCACCGCCCTGAGCCGCCAGGCGCAACAAGCGCACGCCCTCCTCTCGAGCCCCCAGCCCCTGGCCGCGAAAAGCCAGGATATGGCCATAGAAGCTTTGAGCCCCGGTATCCCCCAGGTTGGACATCCGTGCAAACTGCCCCTCCATCCAGCCCCAGATGCGCGGCTGACGCACACACCAGGACTGGTGGAACAACTTGCGGGCAACCCCGTAGCCCAGACGTGCCTTGAGCCGACCTAGCACTCAGGCCTCCTCATGTTCGTAAGTGTATTCAAACACTCGAACCACTTCAGACGCGTGCCACGACGCGGCAGCAACACCATCCGGCGGCCCGGCAAAGCGACCCAGGCGCTCCACGCACTCAAAAAAACCGGTGCGGGGCAAACGACTGGCACCCTGGCTGATCACCAGTGAACTGCGTAACGGCTGATCAGCCTTGGCATCCATTGCCGCCAGATGTTCAAGGGCGGCAGTCAGCGTCAACATCGCCGGGCTCGGTAACTGCAAACGCTCCAGCAATGCACGGTAAGTCAGCAAGTGGCGTTGTTGACGTGCTTTATCAAGCTCAGCCAGTAACCCATCCCAGTGTTGACGACTGATGCGTACATTCATGATGTTTCCCTCCAGCCCGGAACACCCATCTCCCAGGCCAAGCTGCGACGAATGGCGAGATCAGGCAGACGCTCACCGGTTTCAATCATTACCAGATAGGAAGGGCTAATGCCTACAGTGCGGGCCAGGACTTCAAGGGCCAGGCCCTTGCTCTCGCGAAGACCACGCAACTGATCGAGCCCGGGCAACACCTGATCGGGTTCAGGTGGCTGTGATTCGGTCTCAGGTGTTTGTAGTGCCGTAGGGGGGGCCGCCTGATCATCGAGACCTGCGGCTTTGAGTAGCGCCTGATAGCTTGCCCATGGCAGGACTGCGTATTCAGGTTCGCCATTAAGCTTGATTACTTGGACATCCATTTACCAAACCCCGTCAGACTTCTTTGTAAATCGAGTCGGAACTTTCCTTAGAAGCTTAATCCTAACAGCCGCCAAGGTCTCTGGGGTTTTTGATCTGGAGGAGCGAATTCATGCAAGACAGGCGCAAACCTGGGGATAGCCGGCAAATGTTATCCACACAAATTGTGGATAACCTTGTGAACAGAGCTGATTTTCACGGCTGAAAGCCACGTTCTATAAGGGCTGCGCTCAGATCGGGCATTTTTTACACACATAAAAAATCCCATAAATTCATTGACTTGGCGGTCAGCAACCACTAGCCAGCAAGCATCTGGGACATTTTGTCGCTGTCTGATCAGGCCGGCATGGATCGCCAATGGCACTGCAGAAACGACAACGCCCCGTCGAGACGGGGCGTTGTGCGGGCAAAAGCAGATTACTGGGCTGCGTTTTGCTCAGGCTTTGCAGGGTCTTTGATACCCAGCAGTTCCAGATCGAATACCAGCACCGAGTTGGCCGGGATCGCCGGGCTCGGGCTTTGCGCGCCGTAAGCCAGCTCGCTAGGAATGTACAGCTTGTACTTCTCGCCAACATGCATCAGTTGCAGACCTTCAACCCAACCCGGAATCACGCCACTCACTGGCAGATCAATCGGGCTGCCACGCTCAACCGAGCTGTCGAAAACCTTGCCGTCGATCAGCTTGCCTTCGTAGTGAACAGTCACTACGTCGGTAGCTTTAGGCTGTGGGCCGTCGGCTTTTTTGATCACTTCGTATTGCAGGCCCGAAGCGGTAGTTACAACACCGGCTTTCTTGCCATTTTCTTCCAGGAATTTTTTGCCTGCAGTAGAGGCTTCTTCACTCATTTTGGTCAGACGTTCTTCCGCACGTTTTTGCAGGGCTGCAAACGCTTCGATCAGTTCGTCATCTTTAAGCTTTTGATCTTTCTTGCCGACGGCGTCTTCGATACCCAGGGCTACTGCCTTGGAATCCAGATCGTCCATGCCTTCTTGAGCCAGGCTTTTGCCCATGTTCAGGCCGATGCCGTAAGAGGCTTTTTGCGCCGGGGTTTTCAGCTCTACGCTGGTCTGCGAATCACAACCCGCCAGTACCAGGCTTACCAGGGCCACAGCTGCCGCCAACCTATGCTGTTTCATGCTTTTTCCTTGTTCATGCGCCAAATGGGCAATCGAGTAAAGCCGCGAGCTTATCAGGCGGCCGCGACCAATGGCTACCGGCATGAGAGGGCCTAATCGTGGATAAGTTCACGGCCTGAGCTCTGTCCGGGCACAATTCATATTTCCCGTATCTTTTACTTACATATCAGAGAAGCTGTAAACCTCGCTCATATCATAGGCATGAGATTACATGGCTGCTTGCTGCCAGACAGCAGCTCAGGCATAAGACTGTGAAAAATTTTACAAGGAGCGTTACTGTGCGTTTGTTTTACCGTGTTCTGCTAGTGCTGTTCGTGGCACTGGCGCTGTGTCTGGGCCTGGTGCTTTACTTCATCGCCAACCCGAAACTACCTGCCTACCAAGCCCCGCAGCAGCTGCACTTCCTCGATCAATGGAGCCCGGCTGACCGGCAAGCCTATTACTACACGCCCCAGGGCACGCAAGTTAAAGGCCTGCATTACGACTGGTTCAGCGCCCTTGAACTGCCCTTTTCCAAACAATCGTTCGCCGCGCCCGAATATCTGGCCCGCTTCGGATTTTTGATCGATCCCCAACAGCAAGCCAGTGCCGCCAATCCCGGCAACTTGCCAGTGGGTTTCACCCGCCATCAAAACCCGGGCAGCAAGGTGCAATATCTGGATATCACCTGCGCCGCCTGCCATACCGGTGAACTGCGCTTCAAAGGCCAGGCCCTGCGCATCGATGGTGCCCCCGCACAACACGTATTGCCCTCCAGCGTTCCGACCCTGCGTGGCGGCAGCTTCGGCCAGGCGCTGGTCGCCAGCCTCGCAGCCACCTACTACAACCCATGGAAATTCGAGCGCTTCGCCCGCAAGGTTCTGGGCGATCAGTACCCAGCGCAGCACCAACAACTGCGCAAAGACTTCAAGGTGTCGCTGGATAACTTCCTGGCCGTGGCCTGGAATGACACCCATCGCGGACTCTATCCAACCCTGGAGGGGCCGGGCCGTACCGATGCCTTCGGCCGGATTGCCAATGCCAGCTTCGGCGATGCGATTTCACCCGACAACTACCGGGTGGCCAACGCCCCAGTGGACTACCCGCACCTGTGGGACATGTGGACGTTCGACTGGGTACAGTGGAACGGCTCGGCCAAGCAACCGATGGCACGTAATATCGGCGAAGCGCTGGGGGTCGGCGCGACCCTGAACTTCTTTGATGACCACGGCCAACCCCTGCAGGGCGATGCGCGTTATCCATCCAGTGTGCGGGTTCAAGACTTGCACCTGATCGAACAAACCCTGCAAAGGCTCAAGCCCCCGGTCTGGCCCGAAGAACTGTTCGGCGCCATTGATCGCCCCCTGGCGGCCAAAGGGCGTGCGCTGTTCACTGAAAATTGCGCCGGCTGCCATGTGCCTGCCGTAGTTGAAGAGAACGGCCGGCTGGTCAAGCAACTGAAAATGCTGCCTGTAGAAGTGATAGGTACCGACCCCAATACCGCCAACAACATCGCTGACAATCGTTACGACCTGCGCGCCCTGCAATGGGACCCGGCCGAGCTGGCCAGCATGAATGTGGACCTGTATCCCAAGAGCGATGCGCCGCTGGACCTGGGCAAACTGTCGGTGGCCAAAGGCCTGGCCTATGTCACCGCCTTTGTTGAAAAACATGCCTACCAAGAGGCCGGCATCGGCCCGCAGGAACAGGACCGTCTGAATGGCTTTGGCCTGCCGATCGGGGTGATGGAACTGCGCGCCTACAAGGCACGGCCGCTGGACGGGATCTGGGCCACGGCGCCGTTCCTGCACAATGGCTCGGTGCCTACGGTGTATCAGTTGCTTTCGCCACAGTCAGAGCGCGCCGAAACCTTCTATCGCGGCAGTTTCGAGTACGACCCCCGCCACCTGGGCTATCGCACGGAAGCCTTTGACGGCGGATTTGTGCTCGATACCCGCATCAGTGGCAACCACAACAGCGGTCACGAGTTCCGCGCCGGCCCCCGTGGTAACGGGGTAATCGGCCGCCTGCTGCAACCCCAGGAGCGCTGGGCATTGCTGGAGTACCTGAAAGTACTCGGTGGCCCGCTCGAACAACAGTTACCCAACGAATGAAGGGCCTTCAACGCCCCCAGGATTTTGCTAAAAGGATATCTGCATGTTGACCGCACTCTGGCTTCGCCTCGGCTCCTGGCTGGGCAAGCTGCTGCTGATTGTAATAACCCTGGGACTGCTCGGCTGGGCATTGGCCACCGGCTGGTTTGCCTGGCAGCACCGTGGCCCGGTGGCGGCCCAGGAGCAGATCCCGGCTGGTGAAGCGGCGATGACTCAGGACACCATCCGCACGGCGATCAAGATCGTCGACCAGCACCGCGAGAACACCCGGTATTTGCGTGATGCCCACGCCAAGGCCCATGGCTGCGTCAAGGCGCAAGTACAGGTACTGGATGACCTGGAGCCGGCATTGCGCCAAGGGGTATTTGCCACCCCGGGCCATACCTGGCAAGCCGTAATGCGTCTGTCCAACGGCAACGCTTACCCGCAATTCGACAGCATCCGCGATGCGCGGGGCATGGCGATCAAGTTGCAGGACGTTCCGGGGGCTCAATTATTACCCGGCCAGCAGGGTCGGGCCGAACAAGACTTTGTGATGTTTAACCATGCCAATTTCTTCGTCAGCGACGTCGCCGAGTATCGTCAGAACATAGCTGCCCAGGCCGATGGTCAGAAGGCTATGGCATTCTTCCCTTCATGGGACCCGCGCAGCTGGCAAGTCCGCCACTTGTTTATCGCGCTGGCCACCCTGGCGCCTGCCCCGGCCAGCCCGACGCAAACAACCTACTTTTCGGTTTCGCCTTACAAGTTCGGCAGCGCCAATGCCAAATACCGCGTGGCACCTGATCCTGACAGCTGCCCGGCCTACACCCTGGCGGAGCAAAATCAGAAGCTGCCCAACTTCCTGCGCAATGCCTTGAGCCAGCAGTTGTCCACAGACCGGGTGCCGGCGTGTTTCGTGCTGCAAATCCAGCGCCAGAATGCCAACCGCTTCATGCCGATCGAAGACACCAGCATTGAATGGAAAGAGTCAGACGCACCTTTCGAAACGGTGGCCAGGATCAAGGTGCCTGCCCAGGACTTCGACACGCCAGCGCAGAATCTGGCCTGTGACAACCTGTCCTTCAGCCCCTGGCATGGCATTGAAGAACATCGGCCCATTGGTGGCATCAACCGCCTGCGCAAGGCGGTCTATGACGCCGTGAGCCAGTACCGGCACACGCGCAACGCAGAGCAATAAAATCGGGGGGGCCTGTAGCCGCTGCCAGGGCAGCGGCTACAGCCAGTCTTAGTGCACCGGCAGTTCAACGCCTTCAAACAGGTCTTCCAGTTCCTGTTTGTTGTGGCACTGGATGGCTTTGGCCATCACTTCGCGGGTCAGGTGCGGCGCGAATTTTTCAATAAAGTCGCACATGAAACCGCGCAGGAACGTACCACGGCGGAAGCCGATTTTGGTGATGCTGGACTCAAACAGTTCGCTGGCATCCAGTACCACCAGATCCTTGTCGAGATTGGCATCCACGGCCATTTTGGCCACGATGCCTACACCCAGGCCCAGACGCACGTAGGTTTTGATCACGTCAGCATCCGCGGCGGTAAACACCACCTTCGGAGTCAAACCGCGATGGCTGAATGCTTCGTCGAGTTTGGAACGACCGGTGAAGCCAAATACGTAGGTCACGATCGGGTATTCAGCCAGGGCTTCGAGTGTCAGCTTTGGCAACTTGGCCAGCGGGTGACCCTGAGGCACCACTACGCAGCGGTTCCAGCGATAGCAAGGCATCATCACCAGATCGCCGAACAGTTCCAGGGCCTCAGTGGCAATTGCAAAGTCGACGGTACCGTCGGCGGCCATCTCGGCAATTTGCATTGGCGAACCCTGATGCATATGCAGGGCAACATCCGGGTACTGCTTGATGAAATTGCTGATCACCGGCGGCAATGCATAGCGCGCCTGAGTGTGGGTTGTGGCAATCGACAGGGTGCCTTTTTTCTCGTTGGAAAATTCCTGGGCAATTTGCTTGATGCTTTCGACCTTGCGCAAAATCTCGCCGGCGGTGGTGATGATGCGCTCACCAGCAGGCGTCACGCGGGTCAGGTGTTTACCACTGCGGGCAAACACCTCCACGCCCAACTCGTCTTCAAGCAAGCGGATCTGTTTGCTGATACCCGGCTGTGAGGTGTAAAGGCTCTGCGCGGTGGCCGAAACGTTGAGGTCGTGGTGCGCCACTTCCCAGATGTAGCGCAATTGTTGAAGCTTCATATGCATCCCTCAAAGCAAATAGGCGCCAGGGTATCGGCGGCGATATATAACTATATGGAAGGTAAGAACAATAAATCTAGAACTTTTTTATCAATTTTCTGTTCTACACCTTCACCCGTCTGTGGGACGGCGACGCTGCAACAGCGGTACCAGATACACCGGCATCTGCGCCAACTCGACAACCCGGGCAGCTGTGCGCCCTAGATGGGTAATGTCCCCCGATGGCTGACCATGACTGCCGAGAATCAGCAGATCCACTGCAAGCATTTGCGACTGTTCCAGAATGACCTGCGAAGGCTCCCCCTGAATCACCTTGACCGAGCGAATCAAGGCCAGTTCCTGCTGCCTCTCGGCCAATTCGTCACGCAGGCTATCAACTATCCGGTGTTCAATATTGCCAAGCATGGTGCTGATACCCTGCTGGTGCAGTGCGTTCAGAGCCTGTTCATCGAGATAGCTTTGCAATACCGACTCGGCAAACAGCCCCATGGGCTCAACCACATGCACCACATACAAATCGGCATTGAAGCTGTGGGCCAGCCCCAATGCATGCTGCATTACAACCGGAGCGTAAATTCCGAGGTCCGTGGCATACAGTATCGAGCGAATCATGCGACCTCCCCGACTGCCTGAATGGGCCGAGATGGAGTCAGCTTAGCAGCGCCCGGACAAGTACGATGAGCCACACGATGACTTACACCTTGCCCCTACTCAGGGGCCAGGTCCCTGGACTCATTGCTTATGCCGTGGGGTACATGGCCGGTGGCGACAACTTGACGCGCCCTTTCACAATGACCCGCCTGATCATCAAAAAACACATCGGCAGCGAAGGCCTCGAGAAACGCGGATTTATCCAGACCACCGAGAAACAGGGATTCGTCCAGACGAATGTCCCAATCGCGCAATGTACGGATCACCCGCTCGTGGGCGGGCGCCGAGCGCGCAGTCACCAGCGCGGTACGGATCGGGCAGGTATCGTCAGGGAACTCGCGCTGCAACAGGTTCAAGGCCTCCAGGAAGCCCTTGAACGGTCCGCCACGCAACGGGCTGCGAGCCGCTTCACGCTCCAGGGATTGAAACGCCTCAAGGCCCCCGGACTGGAAAACCCGTTCGGATTCATCGGAAAACAAAACCGCATCACCGTCGAAGGCGATACGCAATTCGTTGCTCTCGGCACGTCGCGCGCCTCCGGAAAGGATCGTTGCCGCCGCAAAGCCGGCGTCCAGCGCGCTGCGCACATCCTGGGCATGGGTCGACAGAAACAGGTCACAACCAAACGCACTGAGATACGCATGGGGGTTGCGGCCACCGGAAAATGCCGCCCGGGAGATACCCAGGCCATAGTGCTGGATAGAATTGAATACCCGCAGCCCGGTGTCTGCACTGTTGCGCGACACCAGTACCACCTCGACCCGCTCATGGCCGAGGCTGGCGTTAAAACTGAGGAGTTTTTTGACCAGCGCGAATGCATCGCCCGGCTCCAGCACCTCATCTTCATGCTCGATCTGATACTGACGGTAAGCCTCGATGCCTTGCGCCAGATACACCTGGTGGCTAACGCTCAGATCGAACAGCGCCCTGGAAGATATGGCCAGCACCAGCTTGCCCTTTAAGCCTTTGCTCATGTCGCCTCCACAGGTTCAGTCCGGCTTGAAACACCGATTCAAGGTAGCTCGTCAGGCTCAAGCAGCAAAGCCAGGCGAATGTGGTGCGCCAGCTCACCCTCGCTCAAACGCGATTTCAATTCACCATAAAACGCCCCGTCACACACAACGAACAGGCTCGGCAGATGAAAAATCCCGTATCGCTGGACCAGACCGCCATTGTCACCTGCGTCAATCCAGCACAGTCGATCGATGGGTAACTGCATCTCGGGCAACATTTTGCGCGCCGTGCGACACGCCGAGCATCCGGCGCCGGTAAACACCACCAGCGAGGTCCCGGGCAGCGCCAGTAGACGCTGATCCGCATCAAAGTCAGTCAGTTCCATTTCAATCACTATACTCACGAAAACAATATCAAAGTGCTGGCACTGGGAGTGTGCATACATGGGTCGTTTCTTACCTCACCCGGATGATGTTCCTGTTGAGATAACACCCCGCGAACAACCTTCTCTTTCACGCCAGAAGCTGCACTCTATCAGCCTCGGCGGCGTGTCATGCAATAGCGACAGAGGCTGGCGCCGGGGCACGGCCGTAGACATGTGCATGCCTACCCTCGGTGAAACCGCACGCTACCCGGGCTATATAGCCTGGTGCGAGAAACAGCCTGCAGGTTATCGGGTCGGCGTCGTTTTTACCGATGAGCAGACACTGTTTGGTGCGCGCATGGGCGAACAGGTGTGCCAGATCGAGCACTATTACCGCCTCCAGCATCCACAGAGCCTGCCCCTTGAAAATATCGAGACCCTGGCCCTGGAGTGGGTCAGCCGGCACGCCGTGGAGTTCTCCCAGGCCACACTCGATCGCGCGCTTGCCCGCACAGCACAGGATTAAAGCTGCGGATGCCCATTGTCGAATAAGCGGATAACGCGTTAAGGTTCGGCTCCCCGGTGCGCTCAATCATGCTGTGCTCCGCCGCTCGGGGATCGCTGGCGGCCGGCACCCGTGACCTGACGAGTAACACGATGGCTGATTTACCGATTGACGACCTAAACGTTGCCTCCAACGAAACCCTGATCACACCTGAACAGCTCAAGCGCGAGATGCCTTTGCGTGCAACGGCGCTGCAGACTGTGACCAAAGGGCGTGAGGTAATTCGCAACATCCTGGATGGCACAGACCATCGACTGTTTGTTGTCATCGGGCCTTGCTCGATTCACGATATCAAGGCTGCCCACGAGTATGCCGAGCGCCTCAAGGTGCTGGCCGCAGAAGTCAGCGACACCCTGTATCTGGTGATGCGCGTCTATTTCGAAAAACCACGGACAACGGTCGGCTGGAAAGGCCTGATCAACGACCCGTATCTGGATGACTCGTTCAAGATCGAAGACGGCCTGCATATCGGTCGCAAATTGCTGCTGGACCTGGCCGAAATGGGCCTGCCAACCGCAACCGAAGCCCTTGATCCGATTTCACCGCAGTACCTGCAGGACCTCATCAGCTGGTCAGCCATCGGCGCGCGTACCACCGAGTCGCAGACTCACCGCGAAATGGCTTCCGGCCTGTCCTCGGCCGTGGGCTTCAAGAACGGCACCGATGGCGGCCTGACAGTTGCCATCAACGCGCTGCAGTCGGTTTCCAGCCCCCACCGCTTCCTGGGTATCAACCAGGAAGGTGGCGTGTCGATCGTTACCACCAAGGGCAACGCTTACGGGCACGTCGTCTTGCGCGGCGGCAACGGCAAGCCGAACTATGATTCGGTCAGCGTGGCCTTGTGCGAACAAGCACTGAACAAGGCAAAAATCACCCCGAACATCATGGTCGACTGCAGCCACGCCAACTCCAACAAGGACCCGGCCCTGCAACCGCTGGTGATGGACAACGTGGCCAACCAGATCGTCGAAGGCAACCAGTCGATTATCGGCCTGATGGTCGAAAGCAATCTGAACTGGGGCTGCCAGGCCATTCCTAAAAACCTCGAAGACTTGCAGTACGGTGTCTCCATTACCGATGCCTGCATCGACTGGGCCAGCACTGAAACCACCTTGCGCAGCATGCACGCCAAGCTCAAGGATGTACTGCCCAAGCGTACTCGCGGCTGATCGATAACATCTCTTGGCGGGGCGGGCCTGCTCACCCCGCCAAGGGATGGACGCGTAACACCGGAGCCGGCACTCGCCGGCACCAGCCATCTGCTTGCTTCACCCCGGCCACCGCCTGCCCCCATTTCTTTGCGGACGCCTGAATGCCACGGCGCGTTCATAGACAGGAGAGCAGCATGAGCACAGGTTTCCCGTCACACCGCAGCTTTACCCGCCAACGTGAACAGTTTTTGGCCGCCGCCACTGCGGCAGGCGCACGCCTGTACCACTATCCTCACCCCCTGTGCGGTCCGTTTGGCGAAGCCCTGGGCACCGATGTCGCACTGATCGGCAACCCCCAGGCAAAACACCTGTTGATCGCCCTGAGCGGCACCCATGGGGTCGAAGGCTTTTATGGCTCGGATTGCCAAAGCCGGTGGCTGCAGACATTCAACCCGCAAACCCTGCCTGACGAAGTGGCGGTGTTGATGATTCACCTGATCAACCCGTGGGGCACCGCGTGGATACGCCGGGTCAATGAAGACAATAT
The DNA here is from genome assembly GCF_904067025.1 of Pseudomonas paraversuta. Lineage (NCBI taxonomy): Bacteria > Pseudomonadati > Pseudomonadota > Gammaproteobacteria > Pseudomonadales > Pseudomonadaceae > Pseudomonas > Pseudomonas paraversuta. Next base: position 1,548,266 of record NZ_CAJFDA010000001.1, on the reverse strand, counting down.
CGACCTGAACCGCAATTTTCTGGATTTCAGCCAGGCACCGCCGGACAACCAGGCGTATGAGGCGCTGCATGCCATCTACACCTGCGATCAATTACGCGGCCCGCACCGGGAACAGGCCGACGCCCGGCTCAATGAGCGGGTGCAGGGTGAGGGCTGGCCGGCCGTGATGTCGATTGTCGAGGCTGGCCAGTACCGCCATCCCGACGGACTGTTTTATGGCGGCAACAATGCCAGTTGGTCTAACCGGACGCTGCACGAAATTTTGCGCGAGCACCTTGCCAGCGCCAGCGTCGCCATGTGCTTCGACCTGCATACCGGCGCGGGTGATTATGGTCATCCAATGCTGCTGACCATCGCCCAGGCTGCCTATCCGGCGCTTGCCGATGCCCGGCAGTTGTTTGGTCCATGGTTATTCACCCTGATCACCGGCGCCGACAGCCAAAGCGCTACCGGGGTTGCCGCGACGGCCACCGGATATGCCTCGCAAGCAATCATCGACGCCCTGCCCCGGGTGCGCCTGATGCCCTTTGTAATTGAATGCGGCACCTATCCTGGCGAGCAGGTTCACAGTGTTCTGCGCGATGACCAGTGGCTGCATCTGCACGGCGACCTGGACAGCCCGCAGGCGCGTCAGATCAAGCTGCAATTACTTGAACAGTTCTGTCCGGCCGACAGCGACTGGCAAGAACTGGTGTGGGTACGCACGCGCCAGATCTGGGAGCGGGCGCTGGGGGCATTGATCAAGATGGCGGACTGAGGAGGCCGCCGGGGTTCGATCAGGGTTTTGCGGCCCACAAAAAAACGCCGGGCTGTTGGCCCGGCGTTTCTGTGAGTCTGGTTTCAGGTTTTCGCCTGGGCACGCTTGTGACGTTCCATATAACGCTCTACATAAGAGCAAGAGGGAATCACTTCGTATCCCATCTTTTCGGCGTAATCGAGCGCCTGCTCCGTCAATGCTGCCGCAATACCCCGGCCACGCAAGGCATTGGGTACAAAGGTGCGATAGATATCCAGAGTCTGCTTGCCCAGATCCATGTAGGTCAGGTAAGCACGATGACCGTCGACAGTGGTCTCAAACTGGTGACCTGCCTGGTCATGGTGGATAGACAACGCCTCGCTCATCATTGCTCCTTAGCGGGTCTTGAACCGTGACCTCTACATTACTGTTGTTTTTGTGCCGAGGGAACCACTTCGCCATCAGGGGTACGCTATGGACACCAAACCTGTGGCCAGCCCGATAACTTGCCAGCACCCTTAACATTTTTCTGAAAGTTAAGCCTATGACGCACAACCGAACTTAAAGTCACGCCATCAAGCGGCGGGCTCGACCCACGGCCAGGGCTTTAAACTGGCTGTTTTTCAAGCACAATCTGTTAAAGCTAGTCCATCCGCATTGATTGCCAAATATTTTTTTTGGTTCTTGCGCTAGGTCAGTTTACTTACTACAAGTAATGGGTAGTATGTACGCCGGCTGTTTCCTCGCTTTGAAGGAGCAGCTTCAAATAGAAAGTCCTTGAAGGGGAACACGATGAACAACGTTCTGAAATTCTCTGCTCTGGCATTGGCCGCAGTTCTGGCTACCGGTTGCAGCAGCGTATCTAAAGAAACTGAAGCCCGCCTGACTGCAACTGAAGACGCAGCAGCTCGCTCCCAGGCTCGTGCTGACGAAGCATACCGTAAAGCTGACGAAGCTCTGGCTGCTGCTCAAAAAGCACAGCAGACTGCTGATGAAGCTAACGAACGTGCTCTGCGCATGCTTGAAAAAGCAAGCCGCAAGTAATAATCCTTCGGGGTTATTATCAAGCCGACCCATTTATGGGTCGGCTTTTTTATTGCCCGCAACTAAGCGGGCAATAAAAAACCGCCAGGGCATTAACCGTGGCGGTTTTTTTTAACGTGAATTTACTGCACGTAATCCAGCGACTGGCCAACTGGCTCAGCTGAATTAGCAACGCCTATTTCTTCCGGGATACCGGTCTCGGCACCCACAACAGGGAAGGCTTTGTCCTTGTCGATCTGAATGCTGTTCTCCAGGTCTTTGTGCTTGAGCAAAAAGTTGATAAACCCCGCGTACTTGTTCTGCAAGTCTTCAGGGGTCAAATGCGACTTGTCGCTGACGGCCACCAGAGAGCCATCTTTGACATTCAGCGGCTCATGAACCTCAAGGTAGACCTTGCCACCACTCAAACCCAGCTTGTAGGGTTCGTTGATGATTCTGACCGGGGTTCCCACCGGCACCATTTGCGCCATTTCCAGCACGTTTTTGTTAAGCATGCGGAAACAGCCATGGCTGGTACCCGTGCCAATGCCAAACTTTGCGTTCGAGCCGTGGATCAGGTAACCCGGCATGCCGAGCGTGAACTTGAAGGGCCCCAGCGGGTTATCCGGCCCTGCAGGCACCACGTTGGGCAGCGGGTCGCCGTTCCTGGCGTGCTCGGCCTTGATCGAAGCCGGCGGCGTCCAGGTCGGGTTAGGCGTCTTGGCAGTGACCTTGGTGAACCCCAGAGGCGAACCCCAACCTTCGCGTCCGATCCCCAGCGGAAAGGTGTAAACCTTGTCCTGGTCCTTGGGGAAGTAGTACAGCCGGTACTCTGCCAGGTTGATCACAATCCCTTCACGCTTGCCCGGCGGCAGGATGAACTGGGTCGGCAACACGATATTGGTATCGACAAGCGTGCCATCCGGATTCTTTTTGACCGGCAACCAGGCGTCCACCCCCGGGTTGGCCGCGATCATTTCCGAGTACCCAAGTTCGTACTGGTTGCCCAGATCGGCAAAGGAGTCCTCGTACTTGCCCTTGATCACCTGCACCTCACCCACCACATCTTCACCCGGCGGTGGCAGCGGGAATTCAAGCGCAGAAACGGGACCCGCAACACACAATGCGGCAACTGACAGGTAGCGGGTGACTGCAGGTAGGCGCGACAACATCCGGAACATCCTTCGCATAATCAACGGGGATAAAAAAGGGAGTGTACACCGCGCCCACGGTGATCGTGGGCCGGTTCAGGTGCCAGACAAGTTAGATCATAGTTCAAAGCGCAATTCAGGCCAGATCGGCTCGGTGCCGCGGCGTTGCGACTCGATGATTGCCCGGCACAACGGGCACAGCCGGTGGTCCTGGAAGACCTTGCGCGTGACATCTGACCAACGTGGCTGCGCAGGCAGCAACGAGCCGCATAACGTGCGGTCAATGGTGCCTCCCAGCTCCAGTTGGCGCGTCACCAGATGCACCCGTACCTCCTGGCAGGCGAACAAATCGAGCTGCTCATCGGGCTCGATCAGTTGATAGGCATATAAAGACCAGGCAGGACGCGACATCAGGGGCTCCAAATCGGGGGGGCGCCACCTTAGCCGAAACACTGCAACTAGAAAAGCATCAAAGCAGCGGTTTTAGCACCGGCCACACATTATCCAGCAAACGGCCCTGCGCTCCGACCGCAGGATGTATGCCATCGGCCTGCATCAGCTCAGGATGACCACCGATAACTGAGCAAGGAGGGCATCAAGCAGGTCGATGGCCTCTGGTGCTTTCATATCAATGGAAATGGCTCTAACAAGTCAATCAAGAACAAGCACAGCGACCGAACCTTTCCCCTGAGTGACGGCTCATTCAAGACGTTTGCGTTGAAAGAGCTCCTCAAGGCTGTCGAAGCGGGCGCCCTACCCTCTGATAATGGCGACTATCCAGTGAGGCCAGCAAGAGCCTCGGTCTGTTGATGAAGAAAATCCATGGGGAGATCCATGAGACAACCCAGACGCTTCACATGCAGAGACATATCTTACAGTCCGCCCTGCAAGCTGAAGGGGCTCCCGTTGCGTTCCCTCAAGCCATCACCGGGCACTCATCGCGCACCATCACTTCGGGACCTATGGCGCTGAAATCCCTGTAGGGAAGCTCGGTAAGGAACCCAAGAAGGTGCTCAAGGCATCGACCCTGCGGGAGCATTAGGAAAAGTGGCGCCAATAATCAGCTGAGCTCAGCAAAACGCTGCATAAGGCTTTACTACAAGCTACCCACGCGGAGGGCAACCGCCGGATTATCACCGCGAAAAACACCATTAATTGATTGCATATTGATATCATAGATACACGTCACCGAGACGAACCCAATAACCCTCACAGTGATAGGGATATCCCGCAATGAAAAAGCGCTCCTTCCTAGTTCCCTTGGCCACTCTGGCCGCAGCCATAGCTACAGAACAGGCTTCAGCCCTAACCTCTCATGACGTTGTAGAGCCCAGCTCAAAAGCCAAGAATACATTTCAAGCTGAAGCTCGAAGCGAGAATCTTTCTGTTCGCGGTGGCAATGATCTATTCGCCTTCGTTCTCAAGCGCGGGGATCAGGGGCAACTGATGGCTTACCACAGTTCCCATAGCTCCCACTCTTCGCACAGTTCCCATAGCTCCCACTACTCGGGTCGATAATGACTTTCTCTCATACGCTCGTGTTTGATGAGCGGCTTTATGACGCACTGGTTTTGCAGAAAGCTGCTTATCGATCTATCAATGCCCTGACGGTTGATATCACACCCGAAGAGGGGCAGTTTTTCTGCGCTTTGTCATCGAATATCGGCGTGGACGAGCCGTCCTTTCTGTCTGCCATCCAAGAATTCAAGAAGGATGTACTCGATTATCATCTGCGCCACCGATTGGCAATTGAGACGCAACCGATCAAAAACCTGATCCTCGGACTCGCCTTTTCAAAAACCGGACTTATTAGTGAGTAAATTCCAAAAGCTGGAGTTCTACGCGGAGCAACGTCCCTACGAGTTGCTACCCTTTAAGTTCGACCGTCTGAATGACGACGAGTATGTCATTACCAACATGGCTGGCGAATTTCATGTCATACCGGTGCCGATGCTGGAACCGATCATTCGCAAGACGCTTCCGCTCTCATCAGAGCTAATCCCTACGCTTCGGTCCAAACAGTTCATTCGCTTCACCAATGAGCAGGCACCACTCCAGCTCCTGGCACTCAAGATTCGCACGCGATTGGCCAGGCTGGCCGAGTTCACCAATCTGCATATCTTTGTAGTGACGCTTCGGTGCGACCATAGCTGTCCATACTGCCAGGTTTCAAGGCAGTCCGAGAGCAAAGGCGAATTCGATATGACCACAGAGATGGCAGACAAATCTCTGGATTTCGTCTTTAGATCTCCCAATCCAGCCATCAAAATTGAATTTCAGGGTGGCGAGCCGCTGCTGAACTTCGAGATGGTGAGGTACGTTGTTCTTGAGGCAAAAAAACGTAATTTCAAGGAAGGACGTGACCTACAGTTCGTCATTGCGACCACGCTTTCGCTACTGACCGATGACGTGCTCGACTTCTGTAAGCAGCACAACATCGTGCTTTCATCTTCACTCGACGGGCCAATGGATCTGCACAATGCAAATCGCCCACGACCAGGCCGAGATAGTCATCAGCGCTTCGAGGAAGGTTTGAAGAAAGCCCGTGCAGCTCTAGGCTATGACCAAGTGTCAGCCCTGATGACAACCACTGATATAAGCCTGCCACGAGCACGCGACATCATTGATGAATACTTGCGTCTGGGCTTTGATGGCATCTTCCTACGCACCCTCTCCCCTTACGGCTTTGCGATCAAGACCAAAAAATTCATGTCGTATGATACGGAGCGCTGGCTGGAGTTTTACAAGGAAGGCCTTGAGTACATTATTGAGTTAAACAAGTCCGGCATACGATTTGTAGAGCAGTATTCTTCGCTCGTGCTGACAAAAATGCTGACATCAGGGGACCCTGGGTTTGTTGATTTGATGAACCCCGCCGGCGCTGGTATCGCAGCCATCGTGTTCAACTACGACGGATCGGTCTATGCCTCAGATGAAAGCCGTATGCTTGCCGAAATGGGTGATCATACGTTCCGTCTGGGCAACATTCTTGAACACTCGTATGAGGAGGTCATTCTCTCTGATCAGCTTCTGGATGCACTGGAAAATTCTTTCACCTTAAGCGCTCCAATGTGCTCTGACTGTGCATTTGAACCTTACTGTGGAGCAGAGCCCGTCTACCATCACGCCATTCACAAGGACGTGGTAGCAAGAAAACCTGAGTCCTCTTTCTGCAAGCGAAATATGGCGATTTTCAAGCACCTTATTGAGCTAATGGAAAATGATGAGCAAACAAAACGGATTTTTATGGGTTGGGCCAACCGATGCTGAAACTCGGCGGAAAGATTATCCGCATCCATGCGGTTGATGTTCATAAGCACCTCACTCTGGTCAAGGTGTCGACCAGCCGGAATTTGCCTGAAGTCTTGCGACGGGAAATAGCCTACTTGGTTTCCGATCAGGAGATCCCGCGAGGATTCGCACACTACCTTCTGCTTGAGAAACATCGCCAGTTGGTTGAGGTACTGCCTTCCGACTCTGATTACTCGATCCTACCGAATGACTACAGCTACATCAGTGACGGTGACATTATCCGGCTTTCAGCAGATCGACAGAGCATTAGCGTGCTATTTCGAGCGTCGTCGCCTCACAACAGCATCTTGGTTACCGAGCAGTGTAATCATTACTGCCTTATGTGTTCACAACCTCCTAAGGCAGTGGATGACTCGTGGATACTTGACGAAATCGAGAGCCTGATTCCACTAATTCCAAAAGATACCCGCGAACTTGGGTTTACTGGGGGCGAGCCGACAACCAACCGGGAGCGCTTCCTTAAGATCATCAGCCTGACAAAAAGTTATTTGCCGAGAACAGCAATCCATATTCTCTCGAACGGGCGCAGCTTCAAAGACCTAACGTTCGCTGAAAAGTATGCGCAGATTGAATTGCCCGACGCGATGATCGGGATCCCTGTCTACTCAGACGATCCGACGCTGCATGACTACATCGTCCAGGCCCAAGGCGCATTCGATGAAACCATTCAGGGCATCCTCAATCTGAAGCGCTTGGGCCAGAAAGTTGAGATCCGAGTCGTGATTCACAAGCTATCGGTGCAGCGTCTGCCTGAACTGTGTGAGTTCATCGCGCGTAATCTGCTATTTGTTGACCATGTAGCGCTGATGGGCCTTGAGATGATGGGCTTCACCAGGGCCAATCTCGATGAGCTATGGATTGACCCAGTCGAGTACAAAGATACGCTCAGCAAATCGGTTAGCATTCTGGCCAATTACGGCATGAATATCTCGGTTTATAACCATCAGCTGTGCTTGGTGAATCCAGACATCCAGCCCTACTACCGCAAATCAATAAGCGACTGGAAGAATGAGTACGCGCCTGAGTGCCAGAGCTGCACAAAACAGCGAGAGTGCGGGGGCTTTTTCGCATCAGGTGTTAAATTCGGCTACAGCAAGAGCCTAATTCCATTCTGACTTTGGCTTCAAATCTTGGACTGCCCCCGGCACCGTAGACATCTCCAGCCTATGTTTGGAGAGTATCTAGAAAACCCGGGGCTATTCAGATACCTCCCCACAACCAGATCTTCCTAATCCTCTCAGCGATTACATCAAAGCAGCGGTTTTAGCACCGGCCACACATTATCCAGCAAACGGCCCTGCGCTCCGACCGCAGGATGTATGCCATCGGCCTGCATCAGCTCAGGATGACCACCGATACCCTCGAGGAAAAAAGGCAACAGCTCGACCTTTTTCTCCTCCCCCAACTCGCTGTAGACCCGGGCAAACGCCGTCGTATAACGCGCACCATAATTAGGCGGCAGCTGCATGCCCAACAGCAGCACTTTGGCCCCCGCCTCCAGGGACTGATCAATCATGCCAGCAAGATTTTGTTTCAATTGCGCCGGTAACTGGCCGCGCAGGCCATCATTACCGCCCAATTCGACAATCACCACATCGGGTTTATGCTCTGCAAGCAGTGCCGGCAGCCGCGCGAGCCCTCCTGCACTGGTGTCACCGCTGACCGAGGCATTGATCACCTGGTCATCGTAGCCTTGCTGCCTGAGCCGCTGCTCCAGCAACGACACCCACCCCAGACGGGTATCCAGGCCGAAAGCCGCGCTGATACTATCGCCAACAATCAAGATTGTTCCTGCCGCTGCATTCTGTGCCATACACATCAGGGCCAGGGCAGCACTTAAAAACCACACACGCATTGGATTCTCCATGGGCGAAAGTATTCTCACCGCGCAGAACCTTAGCAAAGTGGTCCCCAGCGCGGAAGGCGAACTAACCATCCTGCACCCTTTGAGCCTTGAGCTGAACAAGGGCGACAGTCTGGCGATCGTGGGCGCATCGGGCTCCGGAAAATCCACCCTCCTGGGCCTGCTGGCCGGCCTCGACCTGCCAAGCCAGGGCGAAGTGATTCTGGCCGGACGTGCCCTCAGCAGTCTGGACGAAGATCAGCGCGCACGCGTCAGAGCCGAACACGTCGGGTTTGTGTTCCAGTCATTCCAGTTGCTCGACAGCCTCAATGCGCTGGAGAACGTCATGTTGCCGTTGGAGCTCGAGGGCCGTAGAGATGCTCGCGAGCACGCCCGCCACCTGCTGGAACGGGTCGGCCTGGGGCAACGCCTGAGCCATTCGCCGCGCCAGCTTTCCGGTGGCGAACAGCAACGGGTAGCCATAGCCCGGGCATTTGCCGCCAACCCGGACGTACTGTTCGCCGACGAGCCCACCGGCAATCTGGACAGTCACACCGGTGAGCGCATTACCGAGCTGCTCTTCGAATTGAACAAGGAGCGTGGCACCACCCTGGTGCTGGTGACCCACGATGAACGCCTGGCCCATCGTTGCCGGCGCCTGATCCGTCTTGAAGCCGGCCATTTGGTCGGCCCCCTGGAGCCTTGATGGCACGCTTGCCGCTGTTGCGCCTGTTCAGCCTCGCCGTGCGCCAGCTCCTGCGCGATGCCCGCGCCGGGGAGTTACGCGTGCTGTTTTTTGCGCTTCTGGTCGCCGTCGCCGCCAGCACGGCCATCGGCTATTTCGGTGCCCGCCTCAATGGCGCGATGTTACTGCGTGCCACCGAGTTTCTGGGCGCCGACCTGGTGCTCGATGGCAGCTCACCGGCACGTGAAGAGCAAATCAGGGTGGGCAGGGAATTGGGCCTGCAGCACGCCCGGGTCGTGGAGTTTTCCAGTGTCATCGCCACTGACAACGGCATTCAGCTGTCCAGCATCAAGGCGGCTGACAGTGCTTACCCCTTGCGGGGCGAGCTGAAAAGTGCAGCGCAACCCTACGCCGAGGAACAACCCGGCGGTGGCCCCGCGTCCGGGGAAGCCTGGGCAGAAGCCAGACTGCTGACGGCCCTGGACCTGAAAGTCGGCGACCCCATCGATGTCGGCTCCAAAACTGTGCGTATCACCCGCGTCCTGACCTACGAGCCAGACCGCGCCGGCAACTTCTACAGCCTCACCCCACGGGTACTGATCAACCTGGACGACCTCGCCGCCACCGGTATCGTACAGCCCGGCAGCCGGGTCAGCTTTCGCGAACTGTGGCGAGGTGACGCCCCGGCTCTTGAATCCTATCGCCAGGTCATCAAACCCGGCCTCGACGCCAACCAGCGCCTGCTGGACGGGCGTGATGGCAACCAGCAGATTGGCGGCGCGCTCGGCAAGGCCGAACGTTATCTGAATATGGCCAGTCTGGTGGCGGTGCTGCTCTCTGGCGTCGCAGTGGCGTTGTCTGCAACCCGCTTTGCCAATCGCCGTTTTGATGCCAGCGCCCTGCTGCGCTGTCTGGGCCTGTCCCGGCGCGAAACCCTCTGGCTGTTTACCCTGCAACTAACGGTACTCGGCTTGCTGGCCAGCCTTGCGGGGGCTCTGCTCGGCTGGGTGGCGCAGCTTGGTTTGTTTGCACTGTTGCATGATTTATTGCCTGCCGATGTGCCGGCCGGCGGCCTGATGCCGGCCATTGCCGGGATGGGAACCGGGCTGGTAGCACTGGCCGGTTTCGCCTTGCCGCCACTGGCTGCGCTGGGGCGCGTCCCGCCGCTACGGGTATTGCGCCGTGACATATTGCCGATCCCGGCCAGTACCTGGACGGTTTACGGCGCCGCCTTGCTGGCACTCGGGCTGATCATGTGGCGCATGAGCCTCGATCTGGTGCTGACGTTTGCCCTGCTCGGCGGTGGCATAATTGCCGCGCTGGTGCTCGGCGGTCTATTGCTGCTGGGCCTGCAAAGCCTTCGCCGCCTGCTTGCCGGGGCCTCGTTGCCGTGGCGTCTGGGGCTGGGCCAGTTACTGCGCCATCCACTGGCCGCTGCCGGTCAGGCCCTGGCCTTTGGCCTGATTCTACTGTCGATGGCGTTGATTGCCCTGCTGCGTGGCGAGCTGCTCGACACCTGGCAAAACCAGTTGCCCAAAGATGCCCCCAACTACTTCGCCCTGAACATCCTGCCAGCGGATAAAGACGCGTTCAGCAAGCGCCTGCACGAACTGCAAGCGCAGGCGGCGCCACTATACCCGGTGGTGCCCGGACGCTTGATCAGTATCAATGGCGAGCCCGTGCAGGAGCTCGTCAGCAAAGACTCCCCTGGCGACAAAGCGATCCAGCGCGACCTGAGCCTGACCTGGGCCGCCGACCTGCCTGCCGGCAACCAGCTGACTGCGGGCACATGGTGGACAGCTCAGCCGGGGGGCGATGTACCCGGTGTGTCAGTGGAGGCAAAAGTAGCCGAAAGCCTGAAACTCAAACTGGGCGATCACCTGGTCTTTACCGTTGCCGGGGTCAATCGCGAGGCCCAGGTCAGCAGTTTGCGCAGCATCAACTGGGACAATTTCCAGCCGAACTTCTTCATGATCTTCCAGCCGGGCACCTTGCAGGACTTGCCCGCCACCTATCTCACCAGTTTTTATCTGGCCCCGGGTCATGACCGGGAAATCATCGATCTGTCGCGCAGCTTTCCGGCCGTGACCATTCTGCCTATCGAAGCCCTGCTGGCGCAGCTGCGCAGCATCCTTGCGCAAGTCACCATCGCCGTGGAATACGTGCTGCTGTTTGTCCTGGCTGCCGGTATGGCAGTGCTGTTCTCCGGTTTGCAGTCCACCCTGGACGAGCGTATCCGCCAAGGCGCCTTGCTGCGGGCCCTGGGGGCAGAACGGCAACTGTTGATCAAAACCCGGCGCATAGAGTTCGGCCTGCTGGGTGCTACCAGTGGTTTACTGGCCGCCCTGGGCACCGAGCTGGTGAGCCTGGTGCTGTATCGCTTCGCCTTCGACCTGCCATGGCATCCACACCCGTGGTTGCTGGTGCTGCCTGTACTAGGGGCATTGATGGTCGGTGGTGCCGGGGTGTTTGGCACCCGCCGGGCACTTAATGCCAGCCCGCTAACCGTGTTGCGCGAGGGCTGATAGACTCGCGTTTTTCATATGCCAACGGATGCCCATGAGCCGCTATCGCCCTCCCCGCCCTGCCGGCACCGCGCTGATCACCCCCGAAGGTGAAGCGCGAATGCGTGCCGAGCTGCACGAGTTGTGGCACGTGCGCAGACCGCAAGTCACACAGTCGGTCAGCGAGGCTGCGGCCCAGGGCGATCGTTCGGAAAACGCCGAATTCGCCCAAGCACCCCATGCACCGTACTATTTCCCCTGTACCCCTTGCTCTGCCTCATCTCTCCAGATAGTACGCATACCTTTATATCTGTACTATTCGAGTATATGTAGGGCTGGATAACGCCGACATGGTTTCAACAATCAGCTGTCACCGGTAGAGTTTGAAAAGCGTTACGCAATGCGGTTGCGCCACAACTCTCACATCACGACAATGCGAGATATCACCGAGGGCACGGAAGGCAGCATGGAGCTGCAGGATCAGCTAGGACATGGCCTGCCTCGTTCACAAGAACGAGGTACTCAAGGATTTGCCCGCTCAGAGCGGCGCCTTCATCAAGCGCTGCAATCCAGTATTGCAGCCAGTCCTCAAGTCTCCCTGGTTAATAGTGCATATTCCGAATCAGACACGCAGCCACTGCAGGCCGTTCAAGCTACCGTTCCGGTGCAACACCCAGTCGAAATCGTCACCTCACTCCTACCCCATTTGCTCAGGCAGTAACTTTCCCCAATGGCTATCAAAAAATCTGAACTGTATTCCTCCCTGTGGAAATCCTGCGACGAGTTACGTGGTGGTATGGATGCTTCACAGTACAAGGACTACGTCCTGGTGCTGCTGTTCGTGAAGTACGTATCCGACAAATACGCTGGCAAACACAGCGCAATGCTTGAGGTGCCGGTCGGCGGGGGCTTTGCCGACATGATCGCGCTCAAAGGCGACAAGGAAATTGGCGACAAGCTCAACATCATCATTCGCACCCTTGCCGAGGCCAACAGCCTCACCGGCGTGATTGATGTGGCCGACTTCAACGATGCCGAAAAGCTTGGCAAAGGCAAGGAGATGGTGGATCGGCTGTCCAACCTGGTAAGCATCTTCGACTCACCCGGCTTAAATTTCAAAGGTAACCGCGCTCAGGGTGACGACATCCTCGGCGATGCTTACGAATACCTGATGCGCCACTTCGCCACCGAGTCAGGCAAAAGTAAAGGTCAGTTCTACACCCCGGCAGAAGTCTCGCGGATCATGGCTAAGGTCATCTGCATTAACGCAGCCACCGACAGCACCCAGACCATTTATGACCCGGCCTGCGGTTCTGGCTCGTTGTTGTTGAAAGCCCACGACGAAGCCAAGCACGCCACCAACCTCGACCTGAGCATCTATGGCCAGGAAATGGACAACGCCACCAGTGCCTTGGCTAAGATGAACATGATCTTGCACAGTTGCGAGACGGCCACCATCTGGAAGGACAATAGCCTCTCTGCGCCGTACTTCACTGAAGCCCATGGCCCGTTCAAAGGTCAGCTCAAGCGTTTTGACTTCGTCGTCGCCAACCCTCCTTTCTCAACCAAAGCTTGGAGCAACGGGTTCAATCCGGCTGAAGATGAGTTTGAGCGCTTCGGTTTGGGTATTCCGCCCGAGAAGAATGGTGACTACGCCTTCTTGCTGCATATCCTTACCTCGCTCAAGCACTCTGGCAAAGGCGCGGTAATTCTTCCGCACGGAGTGCTATTCCGTGGAGGTGCTGAAGGCACTATTCGCCAGCGCATTCTCCAGCAGGGCTTTATCAAGGGCATCATCGGCTTACCGGCGAACCTGTTTTACGGCACCGGCATCCCGGCCTGCATCATCATTCTGGATAAAGAGCACGCCCACAGCCGCAAAGACATATTTATGCTCGATGCCAGCAAAGGCTTTATTAAAGACGGCAACAAAAACCGCCTGCGCGAGCAAGACATTCACAAGATCGTCGACACCTTCACCCAGCAGCACGAAGTAGCCAAATACTCTCGCCTAGTGCCGCTGGCCGAGATTGCTGCCAATGACTACAACCTCAACATCCCGCGCTATATCGACGCCAGCGCTGCCGAAGACCTGCAAGACATTGCCGCCCACCTGCAAGGCGGCATTCCCAACCGCGACATCGATGCGTTGGCCGCCTATTGGCAGGTTATCCCGGCGGTACGCGCCAGCCTGTTTGCCCCCGCACGGGCTGGCTACAGCCTGCTGCAAGTGGCCATTGGTGCGATCAAACCGACTATTTTTGCCCATCCAGAATTCACCACTTTCAACCAGACCATCACCGAGCTGTTCGAAGGCTGGAAAACCCGCAATCGTCCGCATTTGCACGCCATCGCAATTGGTGACAAACCCAAGGCGTTGATCGACAACCTGGCCGAAGACCTGCTCGCCAGCTTCGCCCAGGCCCCGTTGCTGGATGCCTACGACGTATACCAGCACCTGCTCGATTACTGGGCCACAGCCATGCAGGACGATCTGTATCAGCTAGTCAGCGACGGCTGGCAGGCACTGATTGTTGATGGCCCGAACAAAGGCCAGCCGAACACAGACTTGTTGCCGCCAGAGCTGCTGATCAAACGCTACTTCGCCACAGATGCCGCTGCCATCGAGCAGCTCGCAGCCGCCCGCGATGCTTTTAGCCGCCAGCTTGAAGAGATGGATGAAGAACAGGGTGGCGAAGATGGTCTGTTAGCCGAGGGTAAAACCGACAAAGGCAAACTCAGCGCCAAAAGCGTGAAAGATCGAATCAAGGTAATCAAAATCGACCTAGATGCCGCCAATGAGCGCTCTGCCCTTGAGCACTATCTCGCCGTGCTGGAGCAAGAAGCCGCCGCAGGGAAAAAGGTCAAAGATGCGCAAAAGGCGCTCGATGTAAAAGTCGCCAAGCAATATATTCAGCTCAGCGAGCCGGATATCAAAGCCTTGGTGATTGAAGACAAATGGATTGCGACCTTGACCATTGATGTACAGACCGAACTGAATCGCGTCTCCCAAGCCCTGACCTCGCGTATACGCCAACTGGCAGAACGCTATACCACGCCGTTACCGCAATTGACCATTGAGGTCGAGGCACTGGCAGCTAGGGTGGGCGAGCACCTAGCCAAGATGGGTTTTGCGCTATGAGTGCGCAGGTTAGGCCGGGGTACAAGCTGACGGAGGCTGGGGTGATTCCGGAGGATTGGGAAGTCAAAAAACTTGGAGATATTGCAATCATTGCTACAGGTAGCACGCCGCCTACTCGGGATTCGGCGAACTATGGCGATGAATTTCTATTTGTCAGTCCAGCCGACTTGGGCGATGAAAAGGATGTAATTGATACTCAAAGAAAGCTTACCAAGAAAGGCTTCGCGATTTCTCGACGCTTCCCAAGGGACTCCATACTTTTTGTATGTATTGGTTCCATAGGCAAGTGTGGAGTTGCTTCAGTCGACTTAACGACAAATCAGCAAATCAACGCAATTTTTCCATCTCCAGCCTTTTCGACTGATTACCTTTATTACACTGTATGTGCGGCAGCGCCAAAAGTTCGAGCTCTTGCAGGTGAACAGGTCATACCAATAGTCAACAAAACGCAGTTTTCTGAAACACCGGTATCACTCCCATCTATTCCCGAACAGCGCGCCATCGCCGCCGCCCTGTCCGACATGGACGCCCTGATCAGCGGCCTAGATCAATTTATCGCCAAAAAACGCGACATCAAACAAGCCGCCATGCAACAACTCCTCACCGGCCAACAACGCCTGCCGGGGTTTAGTGGAGAGTGGACGCTGAAGCGGACTTGCGAGCTTGGTGAGATCGTAACTGGAAATACTCCGAGCACCACTATGGCCCATTATTGGGGTGGTGATTTTCCTTGGATCACGCCTACAGATATTTCAATCTGCCGTGATATGTTTGAATCTTCGCGTCTCATAACCATTGAAGGGCTTCAGTCAATTCGACGCCTACCAGCCAATACAGTGCTTGTAACGTGTATCGCCAGCATTGGTAAAAATGCGATATTGAGAGTTGAGGGTGCTTGCAATCAGCAAATCAATGCTGTGATACCAAGCCAAAAGAATAGCGCAGAGTTCCTTTATTATATATTCGAAGCAAGTAAGGAATACCTGCTGTCTAATGCTGGAACTACGGCAACTAGCATTATTTCGAAGGCGACCTTTTCGGAACTTACCTTTCGCGTTCCTCCCCTAGAAGAACAAGCCGCCATCGCCACCATCCTCTCCGATATGGACAGCGAACTATCCACTCTCGAAACCCGCCGCAACAAGGCCCGTCAACTCAAGCAGGGCATGATGCAAGAACTACTGACCGGCAGGATTCGGTTATCTCAAAGCTCGCAGGAGGCAAAGTTATGGTAGCCGTAGTTGGCCAGATCGAACGCAAGACCCAAGACCGCGTGGTTGCGCTGTTCCAGCACACCCTCGGCTACGAGTATCTGGGCGACTGGGCAGATCGCGCCGACAACGCCAACATCGAGCAAGAACTGCTGCGTAGCTGGCTGACCAAGCAGGGTGTAGACGCGATGCTGATCACTCGCGCCTTGTTCGAACTGACCAAAGTGGCCGCTGATGCCAGCAAAAGTCTCTATGACCGCAATAAGGCGGTTTATGAGCTGTTGCGCTACGGCGTGCGAGTAAAACCCGAGGTGGGCGAGAATACCCAAACGGTTTGGTTAATCGACTGGAAAAACGCCGAGAACAACCACTTCGCACTGGCTGAGGAAGTAACGGTGAAGGGCGCAGATGCCAAGGCGAGCACAAAACGCCCGGATATAGTGTTGTACGTCAACGGCATCGCTCTGGCGGTACTGGAGTTGAAGCGATCCCGAACGGCAGTCAATCAGGGCATTCGTCAGAACCTGGATAACCAGAAGCCCGAGTTCATTCAGCCATTCTTTTCCACCATGCAGCTGGTGATGGCGGGCAACGATACGCAGGGTATGCGCTACGGCACCATCCAGACAGGTGAGAAGTATTTCCTGACGTGGAAGGAAGACAGTCCTGTCGATAACCTTCTGGATCGCCACCTGCAACAGGTGTGCAGTAAACACCGTTTACTGGAGTTGGTGCACGACTATGTGGTGTACGACAGCGGGGTGAAAAAGCTCTGCCGGCAGAATCAGTATTTCGGTGTGCGTGCCGCGCAGAAACACATAAACCGTCGTGAAGGCGGGATCATTTGGCACACCCAAGGCAGCGGTAAGTCACTGACCATGGTCTGGCTGGCCAAGTGGATTCGAGAAAACATCCAGGACTCTAGGGTGCTGATAATCACAGACCGCACCGAGCTAGATGAGCAGATCGAGAAGGTCTTTACCGGCGTCAATGAGCAGATTTATCGTAGCCAGAGCGGCGCTGACCTGATCGCCAAACTGAACCAGCCTGCACCCTGGCTGTTGTGTTCGTTGGTGCATAAATTTGGCAGCCGCGAAGAAGACGAATCAGAGAACCCCGATATCAAAGGCTTCCTTGAGGAACTGCGTAAGAACCTGCCAGCTGATTTTCGCGCCAAGGGCGATATCTATGTGTTCGTCGATGAGTGCCACCGCACCCAGTCTGGCGAACTGCACAAAGCGATGAAGGCGATTCTGCCCAATGCGCTATTTGTCGGCTTCACCGGTACGCCGCTGCTCAAAGCTGACAAGCAAAAGAGCATCGAGGTGTTTGGCGGCTACATCCACACCTACAAGTTTGATGAGGCAGTTAAGGATGGCGTAGTGCTGGACTTGCGCTACGAAGCCCGCGACATCGACCAGAACATCACTTCGCAGAAAAAGGTCGATCAGTGGTTTGAGGCCAAAACTAAGGGGCTGAATGACCTTGCCAAAGCGCAGTTGAAGCAACGTTGGGGCACCTTGCAGAAGGTGCTTTCGAGCCAGTCGCGGCTGGAGAAAATCGTCGCGGACATCATGCTCGACCTAGCCATCCGCGACCGCTTAGCGAATGGGAGAGGCAATGCGATGCTGGTCACTAGCAGCATCTTCGAGGCCTGCAAATGCTACGAGCTATTCGCCAAGGCCGGCATGGCCGATACCTGCGCCATAGTTACCAGCTACAAGCCATCGCCAGCCGATATTAAGGGCGAGGCTACCGGCGAAGGGCTGACCGAGAAACTGCGTAAATACAACATCTACAACCAAATGCTGAACGGCAAAGATCCGGAGGTGTTCGAGAAAGAGGTTAAGCAGAAGTTCGTCAAAGAGCCGGGGCAGATGAAACTGCTGATTGTGGTCGATAAGCTGCTGACCGGCTTTGACGCACCTTCAGCCACCTACCTGTATATCGACAAACAAATGCGCGACCACGGCCTGTTTCAGGCTATCTGTCGGGTCAACCGCCTGGACGGTGAAGACAAACAATACGGTTACATCATCGATTACAAAGATCTGTTCAAGCAGCTTGAAAACTCTATCGGCGACTACACCAGCGGAGCGCTGGATGGCTTCGATAAAGCCGATGTCGCTGGCCTGCTGGAAGACCGTCTCAGTAACGCCCGTGACGACCTTGAGGATGCGCGCGAGACGATCAAGGCGCTGTGCGAGCTGGTTGATCGGCCAAGAGATACGCTGGCTTATTTGCGCTATTTTTGCGGGACTGAATCGGGCAATGCCGAACAACTCAAGGCCAATGAGCCGCGCCGGTTAAACCTGTACAAGATGACCTCTGCCTTGATTCGCTGCTTCGCCAGCGTGGCCAATGAGTTGGAAGAGGCGGGCTACAGCGCCAAGCAAATTGCCGAGATCAAAGACGAAGTCGATCACTACAACAAAGTACGTGACGAGGTGAAGGTTGCCAGTGGCGACTACATCGACCTCAAGGCCTATGAGCCTGATATGCGCTTTTTGATCGACACCTACATCCGTGCCGAAGAGAGCGAAAAAATCTCGGCGTTCGATGATATGTCGCTGATTCAGCTTATCGTAGAACGCGGCGTTGATGCGGTAGAGGTGTTACCCAAGGGTATTCGCGGCAGCCAGGAGGCTGTGGCAGAAACCATCGAGAACAACGTGCGCAAGCTGATCATCGATGAGTCGCCGATCAACCCAAAGTATTACGAGACCATGTCGTCCTTGCTGGATGCCTTGATCGCCAAGCGTAAAGAAGACGCCATCAGCTATCAGGAGTATTTGCAGGAGGTTGTTGAGCTGGCCAAACAAGCCAAGAATCCCAGCAGCACCAATAGTTATCCCTCGACCATGAGCACCGGTGCACGTCAGGCGCTGTACGACAACCTGGATAAAAACGCTGGATTGGCACTTGCGGTCGATAACGCGGTAATGGCCAACCGTCAGGATGATTGGCGCAACAACGCCTTTAAGGTGCGCAAAGTGCGGCTGGCGATTAAAGAGGTGCTTGATGCAGCCGGCCACGATGCGGCAGAACTTGCCGGCGAGTACCATGCGGGCGCGGCCAATCAGGCCTTGGATAAGCTGCTAGAACTGGTAACGAGCCAACGTGACTACTGACAGCCACAGCATCACCGTCAGCGGCCTAAGCGTCGAGGTGGTGCGTAAGAACATCAAAAACCTGCACCTGGGCGTTTATCCGCCCTTGGGTCGGGTGCGCGTGGCTGCCCCATTGGCCGTCAGCGACGATGCTGTGCGCTTGGCGGTGGTTGGAAAGCTCGGCTGGATCAAACGCCAGCGCGCCAAATTCCAAGCCCAGCCGCGACAATCTCAACGGCGCATGGTCAGCGGCGAGAGCCATTACTTTATGGGACAGCGTTATCGTCTGCGTGTAGTCGAAGGCAGCACACCGATGCGGGTCGCGTTGCGGGGCAAGGCCGCGCTGGATCTGTTCGTGCGCCCGGAGACCAGTACCGAACGGCGAGAAGAACTGCTCCAAGCCTTCTACCGTGCCGAGCTAAAAAAACTAATCCCCACCCTGCTAGATAAATGGCAGCCGATCTTGGGGGTTGAGGTGAACGCTTGGGGCATCAAGAAGATGAAAACTAAGTGGGGCACCTGCAACATCGCCGCCCGCCGCGTCTGGCTTAACCTGGAATTGGCCAAAAAGCCAATCCAGTGCCTGGAATACATTCTCGTCCACGAACTGCTACACCTAATCGAACGCCACCACAACGACCGCTTTCGCGGCCTGATGGATAAGTACTTACCGCAATGGCAGGCGCATCGAGATGAGTTGAATAGGTCGTTGTTGGCTGAAGAACGCTGGGATTACTAAAATCTATCAGCCTTTCTGTCCATTTAAACCTAACACAGTTCTTAACTTAGTCAGACCTGGGTGAGATAGGACAAGCCCTATATGAAAAAAGGCCCTCATTGAGCCTTTTTTTACTCAAAGAAAATTCATTTGGTCAGCCAGGACTCGACGGTCGCGGAGCCGTGCTCAGCTTTCCATTCCTTCAGAGTCTTGTGATTGCCGCCTTTGGTTTCGACGACTTCTCCAGTGTGAGGGTTTTTATAAACCTTCACTTGGCGTGGCTTACGGGCGCCAGCTTTGGATTCGACGACTGGAGCGCGGCGGCGCGCTTGCGGATCAAGCAGGTTGATCACGTTCGGCAGGCTGTAACCGTACTCGGCGAGCAAAGCGCGCAACTTCGTTTCGAACTCGATTTCTTGCTTCAGGCCGGCATCGCCTTTCAGGGCTTCAAGAGCCTGGAGCTGCTCGGCTAGGTGTTTTTCGAGCTGGCGGAATTCGGCGAGTTTGGACATTGGGGCCTCCGTGGTTTTATCGGATATTCAAGTCAAAATAAATTTAGAGTGTCTTGTGAAGACAGCAAGATTTGAATTTTTATTACTTTACCGCAGAGTTGGAAAGACGGTTAAACACATCTGCATAAATGCCAGTATCTGCCAGCGAAAAAAGTAGCATTTCAACTTCATGGATGCGGTTGGAATCACCCCATAGATCCTGACTCACCTTGGAGACCAACGACACATAAGCAGCGTAGGTGCTGTGCTCAGGAATAAAATGGTTCCTTCGGATCGTCTTAGGGTCACTCGCACCATGAACGTGAGGCTGCGGATGGCCCAATTTTTCCCTTAAAAGCAGAGTTGAAACATCCAACATCTTTAAGCGTGAATTGCGCCCTTCTGGCATCGGAAAAATCGGGTGCTTGGCCCCGGCTAGATAATTGATAGCGTTCAGCGAGTAGGCAACCCTGGCATCATAAATACATGCCCAGTCAGGGCAGACGATGGACGCCCATTTCGACCAGCTACTGATCATCTTGAATGAGGGGTTGTATACCACCGGAGGAGCTGTACTGCCCTTCATGTGCGAAAAGAGAATAAGCGTCTCATCGACTTTTGAGAAGCGGGTAATCCCACCCCAAACCTTGACGAAATAGGTAGCGACTCGTCCATGCTCAATAGGGCAGTCGGTTCCCCTCACCAGTTGACGCAAACCTGACTTCAGCTCCAACGTTCTGTCGAACGATGTGCTACCTCTAAAGGTCAATCCGAACTCGCTTATTGCGCGATCCTGGTCAAAATCCCAATCGTAAAGGGTCGGTAGTTTGTCTTTCCAAGGGCGTAAATATTCAGCTACAAGTTTGTGCATTTGATACCTCGGGATCGGCAACCAAACACCATATTAAAACAACATCATTAACTGAACACGGTCTTACCGTGAGATGAACCACTTAAACGACTGACTCATCGCCCCCCTCGCCGCCCTGATTTATTCGTCTTCCGCTGAGAGCGGCGTATTGAGGTCAACATCAACCTGACAGACTAGCGAAATGATGCGAGCGACCAGACACGTATCCACAGGCAAGATGCGCTCCGGATGCGAATTCATGTCAGCCGCCAATAGCTCGAGAGTTCGGGATACGGAAGGATGAGCCTCCATCGGATCAGTAAGCGCCGACGAGGTCTTGCTCTGAACGCGGTTCGTAGAAGTGATTACGGGGATACGAGGATCATTCATGACCAAACCTTATCTGCAGTTCGACGTTGCAGCAACCGGTGGATGTCCTGCCCATTTTGATGACGACGTGTTGCTAAGTAGCCTAAACAGAAGCTTTTGGAAGCGATAAATTATGGCTCAGCAATAATTATGGCTGAGCCATAATTTGGGATAATTCCGTTTTGCCGCTTCGTCCACCGTCTCTGTTGGCGAAACTCGAATCACCTGCCGTACACCGTCCAAAGCTGATCACCCCATGTAGTGAAGCTTTGGCTCAGCTCTCTGCGCTTCCCCCCAATCCGGCTCGCACACTCGCCAAGCCCACAGGCATCTGCCAGAGGTGGCTCCTTTCTCTACAATTGGGCATTGCAGAACCATTCATCCATGGCCAAAGCCTTGTACATGACCTTCCTCCAATGGTTAGGAAATAAAACGGGTGAGTCCCCTATGGAGCGCAAGTATGCGCTGAAGCTGTCGGTGTCTAGATCTTTCATTAACGACCGACGTTGATCGACTAGAACACCAAGCTCTTCTGCAGCCCTGATACTGTACCGCTTTGCAATATCAAAGAAATCGAAATGGTTTACCGCGCGCTGGTAATCTACTGGACGCCATACTTCAGGCGGACTCGCTTCATAAGAAATAACACAGGGCTGCGAATGCGCTACTGTAGCGGTGATCCACGCTTGGTCAAAAAAACAGGCCTGGTCAAAGTAAGGATGGATCAGTTGCTCATTGGGCTGGGTGAACAGCGGATTGCCTTTATCGGTATTGCAATCTCGACAGGCAGGAATGAGATTGTGCGGTAGTACCGACAGTTTCGGATAATTCGCTTTGGGCAAATAGTGATCTAATGATCGGGGATGTCCTATTCCACCACACGTAGGACAGCTATCCTCAGCTGCTACCAAAATCGAATCATAAATCTCACGTCCCAGCGGACGTTGCACCATATAGTATTCGTAGAGCCTCACTAATTCGCTTTTTCGAATGCCTGCAACGACGACAGGGTTTTCCCCGCGTCCAACTATCAACGGAGGCAGCTCAAACGTTGAGCCTGCTATCGCCCTTTCAATGAAATTGACGGCTGTGTCTTTGATGTCTCCTATCGCAGCCATCATTCGGTTACGTTCTTCCTCGTCGATGATTGCTGAAATGCAGACACCGTAAGCATACTCCGGAGCATAATCCGGGCGAGACAGACGCTTCATGACTGAGCCTTCGAATCGCGAACAGCTAAAAGCGCTCGAAGTATCGCCTGAGCTTCGTAGCCTAACTGCCCGTTGAATTCACTTCGGATCTGTTCAAAATCTTTTCCTTGCTTGACCGCAGCTGCCAGCAGAGTGTGGAAACCTGAAGAGGTAACCTCCAAGCCGAATATCTCTCTTGTAAGTACACCCACGTTTTCACCGAAGGTTTCGACATTAGGCCGATGGGCGGCAGCCACCAGTTGCGAGCGATTGACCTTCCATACGCAGGAAGAAGGGATTTCCTGGATGACCACTGGGGAATGAGTAGCAATAATTGCTACTCCGTTTCGATCTAGCAACAGTTCGCTCAAAGCCCTAACAAAAGCCGATAAGAGTGGTGGGTGTAGATGGCTTTCTGGCTCATCCAGAAGCACTAGGGTTTTCTCTTCTACCCGCTCAACTAATCTTGTTATCGTTAGCAGGACAATCGCGTGCCCAGAACTCAAGTTCGAGAACAGATATTCCGCAGTAGCGACGAATTCATTACCGCTCAGAGAGAGAAGCGTCAAGAACCTCATTTCTGCGAAGTTCTCGTCAGACTGTAAACTTTGGATCGCCTTTTTCCAGCGATTCCTTTTATTCGTTTCCTTAAGGCACGGTGAATCGCCCCGGGTTTTCTAGACACTCTCAAGGCTCGCTGCGTAACGCTTTTCAAACTCTACCGGTGACAGCTGATTGTTGAAACTGTGGCGTCGTTTTGGGTTGTAAAACATCTCGATGTAATCGAACACATCATCTCGAGCATCCTGGCGTGTAGTGTAGATTTTACGCTTGATCCGTTCCCGCTTCAGCAACTGGAAAAAGCTCTCCGCCACAGCGTTGTCGTGGCAATTACCTCGACGACTCATGCTGGCTACCAGGTTGTTAGCTTTCAAGAAGCTTCGCCAGTCTGAGCTGCTGTACTGACTGCCTTGATCCGAGTGGATCATCACCTCTTGCTTCGGCTTACGTCTCCAAACCGCCATCAGCAGTGCATCAATGGCTACGTCGCTGGTCATCTGCGACTTCATTGACCAACCAATGATCTGGCGTGAAAACAGATCGAGCACCACGGCCAAATACAGCCAGCCTTCATATGTTCGGATGTAGGTAATGTCTGTGACCCAAACTTTGTTGGGTTCTCTGACATCGAATTGGCGCTTCAGTAAGTTCGGTGAGGCAACGGCTGGCTTACCACCGTATTTTCCAGGCCTCCGTCGATACCCAGTCTGAGAACGTAAACCTTCAAGGCGCATCAACCTAGCCACCCGGTGACGGCCACAGCTCTCACCAACCTCTCGCAGGTCATCATGGATCTTTCGATAGCCATAAACGCCACCGCTTTCCAGCCAGGAGTGTTTGATCAATCCAAGCAGTCGCTGATCGTCCTTGGCTCGCGCAGATTTTGGTTCTGATAGCCACGCGTAGTAGCCGCTGGGATGAACCTTGAGCGTCAGGCAAAGCCGTCGAATCGCGTAATGACCCGCTTGCTGCTTAATAAATGCGTACTTCAGCCGCACTCCTTGGCAAAGTACGCGGCGGCCTTTTTTAAGATGTCTCGCTCCTCCGTCACCCGTTTCAGCTCGGCACGTAGACGACGAACCTCAGCGCTCTGATCATCCTCCTCAACGCGCTGTTCCTGGGGCTTGGTGTAGCGCTTAACCCAGGCATAGAGGCTGTGCACAGACACACCCAATCGTGCAGCCACCTCCGAGACAGGAAGCTGCTTTTCGGTCACTTGCTTGACCGCCTGGATTTTGAATTCTTCGGGATAACGCTGGTTGCTCATGGCACCTCCTAATGGGCCTCATTTTAAGGCTTGGAGGTGTCTACGAAACTAGGGGCGATTCACGCTCGCAGGCCAGCCAAAAATTCGGTTTTAAGGGCTTTACGATGTTTTAACTCATGTTCATCGGCGCCTTTAACTTTGAGTCCGACGTAGTAAAAGCAGGTGCCTTTTGCTGGATCTGGTTGTTCGGCAGGCGGATCAAATGGGTCGAACGCGCTGAAGGAAACCAATACGACGCTGCTAAAAAACTCCTGACTGATGGGTGTTTTCGGCATCCCCCAAGGATTAATCTGATATATGCCATCGGCGCCTGCATGCCCGTCCCTGATCGAGTTGATCATGCCGTTAAGGATAGTAGTCTTCCCGATGCCATTGCGACCTATCAGAGCGTGAATATTGGTCGAAGGGGTAGACTCGGCCTCAACCTCGAAGCTAAGTTCAATGCCTGCAGTCGCGCTGTCCGTCAGTTTTGTATATACAAACGAATAGTCAGTGCGAATGGCCCCACCCTGCAGAACCCGAGGAAATTGCTCTTTGACACTGCTCAAACTAACGTCGCGCAGAAGAGAGGTTGAGAAAACATCTTCCTCAATAATCCCTTCCACAATTTCTGGATTCGCGACGATATCCTTGAGCCCAGTTAAATATTCAAACTTCAGTGAAGATGAGTCAATTTTGGCTATTTCACTGTAGTATTCAACACTATTACCCAGAGAAAAAAAACCCTCTGGCAGCACGGTGAAACGGGGAGGAAGTTTCGAGTAGGTTGAAGTAGAGGTTTCCTGACCTTTAAAAGCGATCTTCACATTTTCAAGTTCAAAACGCTCTCCTGCCTCATCAAAAAGCACTACATAAAACATCGTTACAAATTTGAAATCATTCCAGCGATCGAACTTGAGATAGGCCGCATTCCTCGCATGGCTTGGGAATTTTTCATCTCTGCCTATGACGTAAAAATCCATTCTCGTGCAATCTCCGGAGTGCTCGTAACCGAGCGGCCACGAAGGACTAGATAGTAAAACTTAAGGCCTTCATATTACCAGAGACTACAGGAAAAATTCAGATTGAAACGCTTCGCATTACTAGTTCGGGGCGCTAAATACTAAGAGGTCACAGCGAGTTACTTCTAGAGGTCTGACGGAGCTCGAGCGATGAGCTTGTCCCGAATCGACTCCCACTCCTCCATTGAAATGAGCACCGCAGTCCGGCGTTCCCCCTCGATGAAAAACGGTTTGCGAGTCGTGATCACCTAGTCGAGCAACTCGTCAAAATGACTTATTGCCCAAGCAGCTGACCATCGTTCATCTGACATGTGCCAGGCCCTATCTCGAGCTCAAAAAGGTGACTTTATCACCGTCATTTAGAAACGGTCGGCGGATTCGATTAGCTTGCGAAAGCTAGCTCTTCCGAGGTCTCGCTTGAAGCTAGCGATGACGTAATTACCATCTTGAGTCTCGAGTAACCAAAACCGGCCTTCTTTTCTCGCTGATTGAATTTTACCGGTGCGGAGGATAGAACCATCGGCTCTGTGGTAGGCATCGTCCTTCTGAGAGTAATCGAAAGACACCCCGAGGCAAGTGTCCCCGGCGATCAGTGCATCGATGATAAACGCTGTAATGGGCACGGTGTATTTACGTAGACTCGCCCGCACCAGGCGACTTAACTGAAAGTCACTCAATTCCTTACTATGGAATTCCAGCTCAATTACTTCAGGCATCCAACCCAAGCTCCAAAACGACTCTGTTTAAATTGTCGGAGAGCATCGCTTACCCTGCCTTCATCGAAAAGGCAGTCGCCACGCTGGCCTCTTTTCTCAGGCCCGATCCCCAGAGGAGGTAGACCGTACTTTTGGTTTCAAACATGCACCCCTGGCTAAAAGACACGCCAAAATTGCTGCGCACCCACATCCGAGGCTGAAAGCGGCCTCTACTGTCTAGGACGACTTCGTGAGCGTATAGAGTTGCCGGGAGTAAACCGAGCTTCGTCAGTTTTTCCCTTTCCTCAGGCGTCACAGTGAGATCGATCAAAATCCACTGTTTGACCACACAGAAGGCTTTGCCAGGGAAAGACTTTGCTGCCAAAGAGATCAGTCCTTCTTCAGAGTCCTGCCAGCCTGGCGATTCATCTCCTGTTCCGTAAAGTAACTGCGAGATTTCATTCAAAGTGACCATTCAAAAACCTTAGATTCACACTAAATATCAACCGTTCGAACAAACTCACACCCGCTAGTTTTGATCTATCAACTCCGAGCTCATGGAGGACACTGACGAGATCTATTCACCATCAAACCACCACCAAGCACCCAGGATCGAAGCCTGTCCTTTGACCCGGATAACCGCGTGGATTGGAAACCACTCGGCACCCATTCTTGAGGAAGTCTGCTGCAAAATGCGTGTGCCCATGTATCCAAAGATCATTCTTACTAAGAAACTCTGACCAATCGTTCGCATAGGCTGCAACCAGGTGTCCGGGGTGATCGTCACCTAGATGATCCAACGCTGGTGCATGGTGTGTGACCACCACGGTTTTACCGTCGAAGGGTTTATCGAGTTCTTGGGCTAACCAGCGGCGTGCCCTCATTGATTTAGCGACCAAATCGTCTGGACGTAAGCGCCTGTAATCCAAGTCGGCTCGAATCACCAAGAAATCGTTCATCGAATCCCAAGCAACGCGCTTTGCCGCAACCACATCACCCGTAGACGAATAATCCGTCCAGGCAGTTGTGACCAAAAAGCGCGTGCCATCGAGAATGAGCATCTCGTTTTCGAGTACATGCACATGGGGCAATGCAGCGTTTTTCATCTTTCGCAGTGTGTGACCTATGTGCCCGCCGTAGTACTCATGATTACCGCAGACATAGATCACCGGGCATTGAAAAACCTCGTTTGCCCATTTCACTCCACGTGATTTGATATCAATGTCGCCAGCGAGAATGACGACGTCCGCATCGCTTGGGGTGGTATCGAACCGAGCGAACTCGAGGTGCAGATCTGAATAAATTTGGATCTTCATGGATTAACCTGCCGCCGTTGTAGTGGCAGAGCGATTCGGGGTCTGAGAGTTGGTGCAATGGAAATGCTTCCCTGCGGCAGTCATGGCGTCGTAGATCGTTCGAGTATTTCTGAGCAAGCCTGCGTCGATCTCGCCGGGAGAGCTGCTGTAAACTGCTCCGCTTTCGACTTTATGAAGCAGTACGCACTCACCTTTTCTGTCATAGCCGACGATCACACTGATCAACTTTTCCATCCGTTCTAAAGAGCTCCCGTTAATGCAAGCGGGAGTAACAACCTGAACCGCCTCAATCGTGTGCTCTCGGCTCCGCTGAGAGATTAGGTGGGCCAACATAGAGGGGTCTGTTGGCATCATTTTTTTGAACCGAACCTCTGCTCCTTCACAAATGCGAAAGCGAACGTGATACCAAAAATCTTCCGCGTTTCGCTCGACCATCCGCCAAGCCGTGCGGCCAGGCCCAGGGAAGCCCGGTAAGCCGACCATACAAGACTCATCTGAAATAAACATGACGCTGGTTTCCTCGTTTGCGGTGCTGCAATTCGAAATGCGGCGGGGCGATTGGGGAAGTATTCACACGAAAGTTCATGCGCCTTCTCCTGCTTGTCGCTTCTCAGCCTAAGCAGCTTGAATTCACCCGCGTCTATTCCCCCACGCACTGACAATTTATGGCTATTGTTCACTATAAGAAGGCTACCCCATGTGCCAATTCTTCTGGGCGTAGCCAAGTGGTGCACTCCGGCTTCGAGGCTACCAACGAGTCTCCGGCCTGGCCTGAACTGACTGTATGAGGCTGATTAAATCGCAAGCCGCCCATGCTAAGTCCCAAAAATATAAATATATAGATTTGAATGGGATTACGCAAACACGGCATACCGTCATGCTTTGGGAGGGGAGTCAGGATGTTGCTTCGCCAAGCATATGCTGCAGTGCTACAGACGTTGAGAGCTCGACTGGGTCTCTCACAGCACGACATCGCGTTGACTGTCACACAATCGCACGTGAGCCAGCTTGAGGCTGTAAAAACGTCCGCCACTCTGGAAGTCAGCCAAGAGCTAGCAGAAGCTCTACATCTGCATCCTGTATCCTTTCTAGTGCTTGTGTACGCAGCCAAAGACCAACGACCAGCTCGGGAAGTTCTGCACTTAGCTCTAGAAGAGTTGGAAGCTAATAATCTGCTGGATATCCCCCTTCCTATTCAGCCCGAAAAACTGTCTTATCCCCAATCGGTGGCAGCGCAGAAAAAATGGGAAGCCGTCCAGGAGCTAAAAAAAGAAGGGCACAGTCAAGCTGAGGTTGTGCAGATCTTGGGGATGCCGAAATCAACAGTCGGACGTCTTTGGCACTTGAAAACCCCGTAGAAGAAAATGTCTTCCCTTGCTTAGTGAAAGCCCGTGGTTACATTCTCTTAGCTCTGCTCAATTCAACATAGACGATTTTGTAGAGATCTGACCTTGAGTGCGAGGAGATCGGACATCTTCTCTCAGGTACACTCCACTTTTTGTGACAGTGGAATCGGCATGACAAAGGAATGGCGAGCATCTGCTTGGGGGCGGCTGCTGACGAAATCCGAAACGTGGCGCCTCTGGGTCGAAGATGGATGTCTTCTGCTGAAGCTGCGTGACGCCACTTTGAAGATAAACCCCCACAGCCTCGCAAGTGTGGAAGTGAGTCGGGGGGTGCTATGGACGGACTTAACATTCTTCCAAGACCGCAAATACCACATAGATGGTTTGCCCAACTCCAAAGAGCCCTCGCTGACCCAGGAGTTGGGGAGACTGCTTCAGGTAGCTAGGCGCAGCCAGTTTGAGGACTGTTATTCATCCATAAAGGGGTGGTTGGATAAGGTCGCGTCAACCATTAGCACTGCAGATTCCCAGCACCACTGGTTAACCCACGAAAAGCAGCAAGCTCTCATTGATGCAAAACCGACTCTTAATATTGACGACCAGGCATTAACCAAGCTCTTCCGGACTGCCGATGTTCAATCTTCTCTCGGTGAACTTGCCGGGGCAATCCACCAGGATCTCGATGCCTGGATGTGTGAGTGGAAAGAGTCGTGGGCAGCACGAAATGAAGCATTCATGCTGAGGGAGCTGGATGGATGCAAGGAGCTACTCGCGAACGTCGAAAGCAAGCCACTTACGGGTGAGCAATCAAGAGCGGTCATATGCTTTGACAATCGAGTCCAGGTCATCGCATCCGCAGGTTCGGGCAAAACCTCGACCATGGTTGCCAAGGCAGTTTATGCCCTGCACCGCGAGCTAGTTCCGCCCAAGTCGATTGTCATGCTTGCCTTTAACAAGGATGCAGCCGGCGAGCTGCAGGCGCGGATCGCAGCATCACTGAATCGGCTCGGCATCGAAGACGTGGAAGTAGAGGCCAAGACTTTCCACGCGTTGGGGCTTTCCATAATTGCTGAAGCTACAGGCCGCAAACCCCACGTCCCGAATTGGGCAGTAGAGAGCCAACTTGGACTCATGAAGCTTCTGAACATAGTCGACGACCTGAAAGACCAGTCTGAATCGTTCAGGGCTCAGTGGGATCTATTTCGCTTGGTGCTAGGACGGGATGTTCCTGCTGCTGGGGAGGAGCAGTCGTTTGAAGCATGGGATAAAGAAGGACAAGGCCGACTCGTCTCGTTGGGTGGTGAGCTTGTAGCTAGCCAAGAAGAGCGAATTATCGCTAACTGGCTGTTCTACAACGGCATCGACTATCAGTATGAACGATGCTACGAGCACAATACTGCTACAGCGATGCATCGCCAGTATTTTCCCGATTTTTATTATCCCGCTATCGATCTTTATCACGAACATTTCGCGCTAGACGCGCAAGGCAATCCTCCTGAACATTTCAAGGATTACTCGCAAGGTGTGGTCTGGAAGCGCGACACACATAAACGTTTGGGCACAGCCCTGATTGAGACGACTTCACATCAGTTACAGACCGGGAATATTTTCGATCATCTATCCAAGGAACTAACTGCTCGCGGTATTACTCTCGATCCAAATCCGGATCGACCAATTCCTGCAAAAGGCGTGGTACCGATCGAACATGTCGACCTGGTCAAGCTGCTTCGCATGTTCATCACGCACTTCAAAAGTAACAGCCTCAGCATGGAGCAAATGTCAGATCGCATTCGAGATTTACCACCTGGGGCATTCAAATACCGCTTTGAAGCGTTCCTTGATCTTGCCGGCCCCGTGATCGATGGTTGGAACATGGCTTTGGCCCAAGATCGAGGAATCGATTTCGAGGACATGATTAACATGGCGGCTGAACGACTTGAGCAAGGTCATCCCTCCCCATACAGCCTTGTAATGGCTGATGAATATCAGGACGCCTCAAGGGCTAGGGCTCGCCTCTGCCGCGCTCTAGTCTCGGAGCCCGGTCGCCATTTGTTTGCTGTAGGGGACGACTGGCAATCGATCAACCGGTTTGCTGGCGCGGACATATCTGTAATGACAGGCTTCCGAGACTGGTTCGGTCACGGTCAAATCTACCGTCTAGGCACTACATTTCGGTGTCCGCAAGAGATCTGTGACGTGTCTAGCCGATTCGTCTCAAAGAACCCAGTTCAGTTGGAGAAGACGGTTACGTCAGTGACACCTGCTATTGGCGCTGCTATCCAGGCTTTCCAGGTTCTCGACAGAAACCAGATCCAAGACGCCATCAATCAGTACCTAACAAACCTCTATCACAAGCTGATTGAGGGAGAGATACCTGCGGGAAAAAGTGGCAAAGTGAGTGTTTTCATTCTAGGGCGCTACAAAAACGACCGACAGTATGTTCCAGACAGCTGGCAGTATAATTTCGGCGACCGTATCGAGCTTAAATTTAAGACAATCCATACCTCCAAAGGTGATGAGGCAGAATACGTTCTGCTCCCGAGTATGGTGGCTCGCGGATTCCCGAATCTAAAAAGCGATGACTCAGTGCTCGAGCTGGTGATGCCAGCCGGCGATACATACCCATACAGCGAAGAACGCCGTCTGTTCTACGTGGCTCTGACTCGAGCTCGCCGATCAGTTGCGATGTTCACTGTGATGGGAAAAAACTCACCGTTTCTGGATGAGATGGTTAAGGAGGGAGCCATCAAGGTCACCAGCATTCGCGGAGAACCCATACATGAAGACAGGTGCCCCTTGTGCAAACGAGGAGTGATGGTCGCTAAGGAAGGCCCCTATGGCCAATTCCGCTCATGCTCAAGCTATCCGATGTGTAGTTTTAAGCCTAAGCAACAGAAGAGGCCTGCGGCGCGCGGTTCCGGGGCGTCCGACAGGGGCCCTTGGTAATCCATTTGCTTATGTCGATATGATTGGGTTGAATAAGGCGACCTCTAGGCTGATGGCGTGATTTGCTGTTCATGACAAGCCTTGCGGTATCGCGACACCCTGAAGGGGGGGAGGTAACGGCGGCCTGTAGGGCATTTGTCCGCATGCTGGCTACGCTCCCCGACCAATGATCTGTAGCCAGAGCGGTTATAGTTCACGAGTACGCCTACCTAAAAGCTGGAGCTATGAAGACAGGTTCGTCGGATGCTTACGCTGGGCTCATGGATCAAACTTGTAACCTGATTCGTACCTCTTCTCGTGGGCCGGCAATGTTTGGGACATAGTCAAAATAGGTGTTGAGCATTTTGACCGCTGTGAAGATGTCGTAGGTTTCGAGCACTGCGGCGATACGCTCACCCTCGAATTGTTCGAGATCATTTTGAATCGCCCCGGGTTTCCTAGACACCTATTTGCCTTAAACTGAGGCCAATTAGGAGGTGCCGTGAGCAACCCACGTTATCCCGAAGAGTTCAAAATCCAAGCGGTCAATCAAGTGACCGAAAAGAAGCTACCTGTCGCTAATTTAGCGGCCCGTCTCGGCGTGTCGACGCATAACTGCTGGGTTTGATCTAGCATTCCTGGCTGGAGAGCGGCGGCGTTTATGGCTATCGCAAAATCCATGACGACCTGCGCGAAATCGGTGAAGACTGTGGCCGCTATCGTGTAGCGAGGCTGATGCGTCTTGAAGGGCTGCGCTCTCAGATAGGGTATCGACGCCGCTCTAGAAAGTACGGCAATCTCACCGAGCATTTGGATGACTCTCGGGCTGCCATCACACGGCATCATGCTTCATGACCTGGTTCGCGAAGGACTGCCTTTCGAATATCTCGCGCCGATAGCGAGCTTGGGTTCTGCAGGACACTGAGTCGG
This sequence comes from Pseudomonas paraversuta, assembly GCF_904067025.1. NCBI lineage: Bacteria > Pseudomonadati > Pseudomonadota > Gammaproteobacteria > Pseudomonadales > Pseudomonadaceae > Pseudomonas > Pseudomonas paraversuta. Next base: position 1,515,890 of record NZ_CAJFDA010000001.1, on the reverse strand, counting down.
CTATCTTGTCGGATTTTTCTCATACATACGCGATAGTGGTGATGTACCAAGTGGCTTCGCCACTGGGTGTCTGGACTACTACCTCATCTCCTTGTTCTTTCTTCAACAGCGCACGAGCCATAGGCGAGTCGATGGATATGTAATCATTGCGTCCATAGATCTCATCGTATCCGACTATCCGGAATTTCTTGATATCTGCGTCATCGTTTTCGATTTCGACCCATGCGCCAAAGAAAACCTTCCCATCCTGCTCGGGTGAATAATCGACGACTCTGATGTCCTCTAGTCGCTTTCGAAGGTACCGGACGCGTCGGTCTATTTCTCGGAGCAGCTTTTTGTTGTATTGATAATCTGCGTTCTCACTCCGATCCCCGAGGGATGCTGCCCAGGCGACTTTCTGAGTGATTTCTGGTCGATAGACCCGCCAGAGGTGATCCAGCTCCTCTTTGAGGGCATCGTGACCACTGCGGGTGATAATGTTTGTAGCCAACGTTACCTCCTATTATGAGTTAATCGGCTGCCTAGCCGTTGGCAGTGAACGTTTAGCGTTCGAATGCATACGGCGAGTAGCTGCCGTCTTTAGACTCTTCCATTGAACATTCGTCTCTGACTCAAAGGTCTATTGAACCCGAAGCGGGTGGTTGTGGCAGCAGCATAGAAAAGTGACGTGACTTGACGATCTGGATTATGCGTCTTGCCCTCATTAGAGCGCTACTACTGCCCCGGCAGCAGCAGCGGGAGTGTGGGGTTGCGAGGCGTTTCCCTTTCCGATACGGCGCATTCATTAGGTTTGTGCATCTCACAGACGGATGTTGAGGAATCTCATTTCACGATGACATTAATATCCGCGCTGACCGAGTACTGGAACGGATTACATCGGCTTGGCTTGGCCCACCGTTTCGAGAAGGCGCGATCCCATTGGGGGCTAGGAAATAGATAAGGTGCGTTCCAGGCTCTGCAGGGAATGAACATATTTCGGTACATAGGGCTCGCCGGCTCCGACGTCTACTGCCATGACAAGGACGCGAGGGTAAAAGGTGTAAGAAAGGATGTGTAGACGCTACAGAAGGGCGTGTGACATCACCACCTGTCTAACCTGCTTGGTGTCCAGGGCGAGCTGGCATTCCTTTGCCATCGTAAGCTTGCTAATGGGAGTGCTGGTGCTTGGGCCCGTTGCGGCACCTACTTTACTCGGTGATTCCAGTCGCAATCTCAACGGTAAGTAGGTGCTGCGGGATTACTGTGATTCAGTGTTGCGGGTATTGCTGTGTAGCGGCTATGGCGCGACCTGCAGTGCTCACGCGTCCCAGTTCAGCAGGCACTACTGGTGATGCAGGTGCTACAGGTACTGCAGTGCTTTTTCGAAAGCGTCTAGCGTGCCTGGCTTGAAGAGCTGTTCACCGTTCGCGCCAACCACATCGCTGCGCTCACCTCGTTTCAGTGATCGCTCGGTCAGGAACTGTGCTGAAGAAAGGTATTCCAGAGCTCGACGCTCACCGGGTGACAGCTTGAACTGCGCGGACGGTGGGAGGCGGACATCAACGTCGAACACCTTGTTGGGCGGCACGATCTCTTTCAGTTTGCGCTCAGCGTCTTTGAGCTCGCCGAGCAGCATTTTGGTCAAAAGCTTCTGCTCGCCCATGGGTAGCGCTTCAATCCATGAGTATTGCCCTGTGGCTTCTTTCTGCTTAGGCGGTAACGTAGCAGCGAAGGCGTCAATCAGTGCTCGATAGTTGACACCGCTCTGATTACGCAAGCTCTGCGCCGCGGGTACACCGTAGACTTTGCCTACTCGTGCGATCATTGAGTAGCTGAAGTCGGTGCTCCCCCGCTCCTTTTGCTCCTTGCAAGCATTGAAGACGGCTTCAAGAGTGGTGTGAGTGCGTGGCTTAGTGATTGCTTTGAGATGCGCCAGCATTTCTTCGGGGCTCATGAGGAGTACTCCCAATCTTCATTTTCAATAAAGGTCTGATAGCCGTCCTTGCCCGCAATGGCCGTGCAAGGGCCCTGGATTGCCTCGAAAGCTAATTCGAAAGTCGAGTCGGAATCAAGAGTGAGTGCCATGACCTCTGTTGCCTTGGCTCCTGTCAAAAGTTTTTGAATTGCTCCCTCGGTCACACGTTCGTGAGCGGGAAGGTCTTGCATCAACAACCGACCTTCGACCACGGCGTCTAGCTTCTCCCAAGATTTGAGGCGGGCTAGCATGAACTGCGTAAGCTGGTTCCCCATAATCAGCTGTTGTTTAGCGTCCAGGCGAAATAGCGACGGTGTCATATTGTTTAGCTCGATCATCCGATCAAGCATCTGCGCGCGTGGCGCGACAGCCAGTTCAGCCTTGGCCGATACGTAAATTTCCGCGTTTACACACACTTCATTGAGCTGATGGAAGAACGAGGTTTCTTCGATGACTACCATAGCTTCGTGATCCGGCTGCATGATGAGCTGGGTAGAATCTGAGTCATTGTCGCTCTCGATACGTTCATTCATAACGGCTTGACATTGATTCGCTAAGCGATTGATTGAGTTCATGTCGGAGAGATACATGTCAGCTTTCCGAGAGGCGGTTTCGATCTGTCCGAGCAGAGCGATCACCTCAATCTCCAGCGCGTTCCTTGCAGCTTCGTCGAATTTCAATCCCTTTTTTTCGCAATCATATTGTTCAGCATCGGATAGTTCGATGCTTGCCCGCAACTCTTCGGTTGTTTGCTCCATGTCATGCAGATGGTCGAATTGCATAGTCGCTGCTAGGGAAATTTCGTTGGCCAACGAGAGCAGGCCACCCAGGAAAACCGGGCCGGTGATGAAATGCCGGCAACGGATACAGTTCTCGCTGCCCAGATACCCTGCAGGTACATAAATATACTTACCATTTTCTTCTGCATAGCCGTCACTGCACCGGTTAGCAGCGAAGGGGCACATGCCGTAGTCGCGGAAAAGCGCACTGCCAGCAGCGATTTCTCCCACAAAGCGTTTGATAGCTTCATCGTTGTTCGTAATGAGTTGACTGCGGATTTTATTGACGCGGCCCTGCTCGACCATCTGATACGCAGCTTTGGCCTGGTTGGACAATGCGCGCTTTTCTCCTTCATTGAATCTCAGGCGCAGCATTTCATTGTTAATTTTCACGTAGTAGATCGACATGATCACAGAGCTATGTCCGGCGATCTTGACAATGACCTCCAGCGGAAGTCGGAACTCCATAACATAAGCAGTTATCAAGCTTACCCTCAACGTGTGGGGCGTATATTCCGATGTGTAGGCAGTCACGGCCGCTGGATTGCCATTCAAGGTGGCCAACTTGAGTGCCTTAGGTTGGCTGTTGTAAAGCGCGATGGCAATCCGGCTACTAAGGCGAGATGAAAAACTTCCACTGCATTCCTCGGCTTCGAAATCACGAAACAGAAAGCAATTACTACCTTTTTTCTTCAGGTCATCTTCACACAGGTTAGTGAAGCGACATTCCACCCAAGGCATAGGGCGGTTAATAGGGTTGTATTTGGTCTGCCATTGACGAAAGCGAACTATCCAGAGCGCGAGATACTCCGGAATCCAGGGTACGTCGTAATAAGGGCGCTTGCGGGAAGTTTTGTTTGTAGTGAGGTGCATCCCGTTTTCATTGTTAGGATACTGTTTGACAAACCCTTGCTCCTTCGTTTTGCCTTTCAGTTTCAAGGAGTTATTGATCCATGCAACTTTGCCATCTTTGATGACAGGTATTTTTTTATCCGCTTCTCCAGAATCCACGTAACTTAGCTGTATACCGCGAACAGGGACAGACGCCAGCGCGTATGTGTGCATCCAGTGCCCGGGAAACCAGATCTTGTATTTGCCATTAACGCATTTGTAGACGCAATCTGGGTCATCACGATCGATAAGAGATTCATCAACGTCATACCAGTCTGCTTCAAACCCATGAAGGTGTTCCAAGTCAGAAAAGCTCGTGGCGTTACACGGAACAATCCAGTCTCGCATCCCTGCGACGAACTGATAAGCGAGGGCTGGCTTTACCGTTTCTGTGGGTTGCACCAGATACCCAAGATCTTTTGAGTAGGGTGCAAACGGATCGCGAGCTCCTTCGATAAGAGTTATTTCACCGGTGTAGTCACATTTAATGCTGAGGTGCTCTTGAATGTAATGGGTGGCGAATTCCCGGAGTCCGTTGACAACCTTCCGTTGCAGGGACTCCCTGATGCTCGAAACGAAAAGCTCGAATTCTATTATTTTGAACCGGTCTGTCGTGAATAACTGTGTCGGGTGATGGCCGATGCCAATCGGAGAAAGAAAATCACGTACAAATCGTACAATGTAATTTTCTTTAACGGAAGCGCCTTTAACGATCCGCAGATAAGATGCTATTGCCGGCTTCCAGTTTTCATAAGGAGCCCTAATAGTGTGCAGTGTGTACGGCTCATCTTTTCCAAGGTAACAAGCCCAATTTACCCATACACCCTCATATACTTTATCCGGCGTTAGTGGGAGACGTTTCTCTCCGCTTGAAACAATGAATTTTTTATATTCGGCTGCCGTTTGCAAATCGGCAGCCCACACGATGGATATAGCCTCATCATAAGTATAGGGCGTCTGGATGTCACAGAAATCATACCAGTCGATCCATTCATCTTTGAATGTACGGTGTGGATTAGCCGGTAGACTGGGGTACAGCGACTGTTTTTGACGATATCCTTTACTATCCTTGATTCCCAAAATTTTTACTGCGGTTTTTGCCTCTGCGAGAGTTATGCATTTTTCAGGAAGAATAAAATCTTTCCAACTTGTGTATTCTTTATAAACTTCTCGAGGTGCCATAGGAAGCTTTAAATCTAAATGTCGAAGTTTTGCGTAATCTGTAATCGTGACTATACCTAGTTTGCGTGCTGCTGCTCCAGCAGTGCGCATGGTGGGGTGAAACCCACCATACATGAAAGCGCGCCACCCAGTACTTGGCCAGGTTTGGCGGTAGAAAATATCGGGACGCTTAGGAAGCAGAGGATCTTCTGAAAAGCGCGTAAAATAATCGGTCTTAACGGAAATTCCGAGACGTCGGACAGCTGCCGTCGCGTGTTCTATTGTTTTATATTTGGGGCTGTAGCCTAGGAACTCTAGCCATCCAGGCCATGAATCCTTATAATGCTTAGCTGGTTCTCTAGGAAGTCTTGGGTCTTCAGAAAAGCAAGCAGCGTATTCCTGGTCTGTGGCTATTCCCAAGGCATTAACGGCCTCTTTGGCATCATGATAAGAGATATATGGCTCGCGGCCTTGCTTAAGAAAATGTGCCCAACCAATCCATTTTTTCTTATAAGTTAGATTAGGCGCGACGGGAAATCTTGGTTCGTTTTCTCGAACTTTAAAATACTGTGCGGACGATCGAATATTATGTTTGACAAGAAAATCCTGCGCCTCTTCAAATGCGAAAAGCGTGGCGCGCTGCTGTATGTTAAGATAATCGTACCAGTCATTCCATTCCTTATAGGCCAATTGCGGCGAAGCATAAAGTCGAGAGTCAATTTCTAGACAGGTGCCTCTATAATCCGCTATAGAGCGAAAATTGTAAGATCTTGCGATCTGTCGCGCCTCGTAGAAATCACTGTATTTCTCCTCCTTATCGAGAAAGTCGTGCCAGTTTTTCCATTCTCCTGCATATTTGGTGTCGGGCCGAGAAGGAAGGCGGTAATCTCTCTTGTAGTATTGAGCGTACTCTTTAGCTGTTGTTATTCCCAGCTTAATGATGGCGCATTTGGCATCGTCATAACTGTAAAGCGCGGCAGCGCCTCGACCTGTAAAGTGAAGATATCCTTTCCATTCATCCTTGTAGACCTCATTCGGGGAGCTAGGGATGCGTGGATCTTCAGTGCGTCGCAGCTTGAAGTCCTTGATAGTAGTTATGCCGAGCTTAATACAGGCCTCGCGCGCCTCTTCAAGCGTTTCATAAAAATCTGATTTCTTGCCCATGAAGCTTTATTCCCAGTGTGTTGATGTAGCTGAGTTTTGGGGGTTGAGGAGTGCGTGTCTTGGTGGTTGTTTATTCATTGTTCCAGGGTTAAATTCGGCTTGTCGTAGGCATGGGTGTGCCCGTCTCTGATCTTTGAAGGTGCAAAGAGGTGGGGTTTGAATTGGGAATATAATGGTTCCCCGCCAGAAGCCAAAACAGCTGTTGCAGTTTAAAGCTCCGCGGGATTTTCTAATCCTCTACATAACTTTTTGTTTCCTATGTGAATCGTACCTAGGCGTCGGAGGCGGTGTCGTGTTTTTGGAATCGCAGTTGGGAGGCAATGTTTGGATAACTATAAGAATCGCTCTTGGGATCACTAGTGGGAACGAGGTGAGAAAGTGATTCGGCATTCGCCCGCCTTTCAACTTCCCGCATTCTTTTATTTAGATCAGCGTTAGTCATTTGCACGTAAATCAGGCAAGAGTTAGGGGATTTGTGGTGCATGCTTTTTTGAATCTCAATTTGAGTAAACCCTGCTTCTGCTAGACGATAGCCGTAAGCATGTCGATGGCCATGTTCCGTGGTTCCGTAGTATTTTCCGCACTGCAGTCCGATCCGTTTTACCGCTGACTTATGTAATCGCTGAAAGTTTTTAATGGTTTCCGGCCTACCTTTACTGTTAGTAAAGGCATAAGGATGTCCTAGCCCACTCGGCTCCGCGCGCTGGTAAAGCAGATAATTTCGAAACGCGAGCAAGAATTCAGTTGCTTTTGCGGGCGGGTAAAAATTAACATTGAAGAATTTGTGGCTGTTTACAGTTGGTGCTTTCCAGCCGGCATGCTGGGTTTCAGACTTCAGGTACTGAACTCTTGGTTTCAGCCTGAACTTCCTCAACAGATAGTCTTCGCGATTTTTATAGCCTTTTTCGGGTGCAGTACCTTCCGATGGATGATGGATGCGGATAACGACTTCCATACGACCGAGGTCAATATCTATATCATCTAGGTAGATATGGAAGAGCTCGCTTTTCCGCACGCCACCCCAGTGCATCAACAGGGTCATCGCCTGGCTTTTGTAATCCGTGTAACGGCGCTCGTCCTTGCTAAGAGCGCTCGCAATGATGAAGCCGTTGTCGATCAGCTTGTTAAAGCTATCCTTTGGAAAGCGCTTAACTTCGTCTCGCATAATACTCAGTGATCTTTCGCGCTGTATTTGCCGGGCATACTGGTTTTTTTCCGCCTCAGAGCCCTTGGTCAAATGGTTGAGCAGCTTGGCGTCCTGGCGGTGATGATAGGCGCACCAATTGAGCTTCTCTTCATAGGTCGTCGCTCGCCTAATAGGGTTCATAAGAACGCCGCTATGACCTGGTTGAGTAGCAAGCCAGTCGGTATACCCTGTCAGATAGCCGATCAACTCATCCGCATCGTTAGCAGTGCGGGCGCTCCAGAAAAGTCCTGTAGGGTCTTCCAGGTCGAGATCGATGGTGCCGTTTCTCAACGCGTTACTGAATGACATCAGCAGCGTCGTAGGCGAATCGAAAGGAATGCCGCTCTTTGCTATGAAATCGAGCAGTAAAATTACAGCCAGATTCACACGATCCCGCCAAGACATGCTCCTACGTTGCTCGCTGTGGTATTGCAGGAGCGATACCAGTATTCCACGATCAGTCAACAACCCAGGCAGTCGCATTTTCTTGATGTTCGTAGCGCTCTGGTAGTCCACCTTCACCCTCATGCAAAAAGTCATCGGCGAGCACCTTCGAGCAGGTGGGAGCTCAATTTTTTTCGGCTGCCTATTTTGTTGCTGCTTTTGTTGGGGGTGCTTTTGACGGAGGCACCGAGGCTCATCGGGGAGATTGCGCTGGTGATGCTCGGAGAGCCGACAGAATTGCACTGGAGGGTTTTGGTCGCGGTTTGTATGCTTGGCTGCTGGGGGCCGGGGTGTTGGTAGATAGTTGGTCGTGCGTGATGGGGTGACGGGCCGTCACGAAGTGTTGCCGCTAGGGGAGGCAGATTTGCAGGATAAGATAGATGGATGCTTGACACTTTTCGCGCGCTCATTATATGCTATATATTGACGAGTATTTTGAATACAAAGTATAGCATTTTGGTTTTTTTCTTAAAGTCAAATTTATTTTTTTGTTTTATTTATTTAAAATACCCTTAGTGGTATTTTAAAGGGTTTTTATTCTTCTCTGCTTTCGGGTTGGACATCCATCTATTGTCCGGTTTTCATTCCTCGGCGTAGAGATTCAGGCCTGTTAGTTATGCTATGTGGGATAGCGGCTCAGGCCTTGGCATTTTCGCCCGTCATACGTAGCTGATTGAAAGGCGCTCGTGAGCATTTTGGCTTGAGAGATTGTTCTCGCTTTCTTTTTTTGTTCAGTTCCCCGCCATCCCCGATCCTGCTTAGTCCGTCTGTTTCTGACGTGAACGTCCGGCGACCTTTTGCCTGAATGGCGCCGTGTTAGCTGGTATCGGCAGTGCGGCCACTGAGCAGATTCGTGCTGAGGGTGAGGTTAACTGGATGGTCGAACTATGGCAGTGCGTTCGTTCGTTGGTTTTTTTCAGTGATTATTGATCGCTAAGTCATTTGGGTTGGAGTAACGATATGGGCGACCTCTTATTCGCTCGATCTGCAGGCTATCAACGAGACGCCGGGTAGATTTAAGCAAGCCAGCCACTTCACCCGTTAATCAGCATTGCAAAAATGGGGGTTACTATAGATTTCAGTAGGCCACTACAGGGCGAGCATTGAGTCGGTAGAGCGACAAGCTCTGCTGGCACATCTGATTGCACGCTTGCGCCCCCTATCTGTCGACTGTTTGATTCTTCAGAATCTCATTTGCCACCATTAGCCGGCTATACCTTTACTTCAGCCTATTCAGAGGGGCCGACGTGAAGGCTGCACCTGACTCACTATCAAGGAGAGGGGGGGGGCTTGGCTAAAGTATGCAGTTCTGGCTGTGTGGGGGGGGGGGTGAGAGAGGCGGCCAAGCTTGGGGGAGTACAAATTAGTACGCTTGGGGTTGGGGTGATATTACACTTACGGCAAAAAAATGCTGCGCGAAATCGACAGTCGCGTTCGCTTTCTGACCAAGCGTCTGGAAAGCCTCAAGGTCGTCAGCGAAAAGCCCAGTGACCCGAACAAGGTTTACTTCGGGGCATGGGTCACGATTGAAGATGAAGACGCAAAGCAGTCGCGCTACCGCATCGTCGGCCCCGACGAGCTGGACCTCAAACAGGGCCTGATCAGTATCGACTCGCCCCTGGCCCGGGCGCTGATCGGAAAATCGCTGGATGCTGAAGTACAGGTGCAAACACCCACCGGTGAACAGTGGGTGTACATCGTGGCGATTGAATATCCCTGACTTCAGCGCAGAGTGATCAGGCCCTGACGCGACACACGGGTAAGGTTGCCAATCACCAGCTCGGCGTTCTCGGCACTGGGGGATTGAATCACTGCCAGATCGAAGCTGTTGCTGGCAAAGCGTGCCAGGCTGTCACCTTCTTCGACAAACTGAATCAGAAACGCCGAAGCCCGGCCTTTGCGACGCGGCCAGCCGTCCAGATAACGCAGCAGCGTAGGCTGATGTTTACCGCTCAGAAGGATTTTTGGATTGCGCAGGTTCAGATTGGCCGTGATCGGCTCAAGACGTACAAGGGGACGCGTCTGACTCATGTTTCGGTTCTCCGCCTCAAGGTTCTGCGTGGCAGGTGAGAGGCAACACCGAACCAGCGCTTTAGCGGTATTTCGAGGCCTGCTTCAAGCCTCTTAGAAGGTCTTGCAACCCTCTGGCGCCCCGCAAGTAGCTGTTTAAATCGGCGCAAGAAAACATCCTAGATAAACCGGCTTGTAGCTGTCAACAATCCCGTACAACGAAAAAGGCCCGCTTGCGGCGGGCCTTTTAGCGAACGTTGCACTTTATTTGGCGATAGCACCATCGATGGACAACTTGCCCGCGCCTTCCAGCAGCACGGCCACCGTACCGCCCAACAGCGCCAGGGCAAACTCATAACCATTGTTGGCCATGAACAAACCGTTATGGATATGCACCGAGAAAATCGCCACCAGCAAGGTGAATGACAGGCCCAGGGCTGCCGGACGGGCCAGCAAACCGACAATCAGGGCCAGGCCGCCAAAAAACTCGGTGCCGCCAGACAGCAGTGCCATCAAGGTGCCCGGCGTCAGGCCAATGCTTTCCATCCATTGCGCAGTACCGGCAAGTCCACCACCACCGAACCAGCCGAAGAGTTTTTGTGAGCCATGGGCAGCAAAAATAATGCCCACGAAAACCCGCAACACTGTCAGGCCATAGCCTGCACGGGTGCCCAAAACGGTTTGGATCAATTTGCTCATGCTGTAGTCCTTTAGATCATCAGGTGGGGAATGCTCGCCATACTAATCAGTTTTCATCATGTTAAAAGTCGAATAAACCCGACATAACAATCAAATTATCCGATCATTTCCGGGAGACCAGCTCAGGCTTTACTGGCTCCAGCGAGTCACGCTCCCGGTCGAAGGCCAAATAGTATTTATTCACACTATTAACATAGCTGACCGCACCCATTCCAACCTGCTCCATGGCAATCCGCTCGACCTGGAAGAACCATTGATCAGGGTTCAAACCACGCCGCCTGGCCTCGGCCCGCATACCCTGCACACGTTCCGGTCCCATGTTGTAGGCCGCCAGCACAAAAGCCATGCGCTCACGCTCATTGAGCTTGGGGCTGGCAAAGAACTTGCGGCGGATCATCGCCAGGTACTTGGCCCCTGCTTGCACATTGTTATCTACATTCTGAATGTTGCTGACCCCCACTCTCTGGGCAGCCGAAGGGGTAATTTGCAGCAACCCCGTAGCCCCGCCAGAGCCCCGGGCATCAGGGTCAAGGGTTGACTCCTTGAACGCCAGCGCCGCCAGGTTCAACCAGTCCATCCCCTGCTGGCGCGCATGCTTTTGCAGAATCGGCCGCAGCTTTTCAAGCTTCTGGCGATCGGCCCGGGCCAACGGGTAATGCACCCGATACAAGCGTCGGTACACCCGCTCGAAGGCTACGTCCTGATCGGACGGGGCCTTGTAGCTCAGCACAAAGCGGTCAATGCTGGCACGCAACATCGATGCATCACGGCGCACATACCAGCGCATGGCAGCAGGTTCGCTGACCAGTACCTTGCGGTCAAAACGCAGCTTGGGCATCAAGGTCGCCCAGCGTTCGGCAATAGGTCGCTCAACAATGGTCAGATGAAAAATACCGGCCTGAACCATCTCCAGCACATCTTCGACGGCCAGGCTGGGGTCCACCCATTCGATTTTTACCGCCGGCAGTTTTCGCAGGGCCAGCTTCTGATTGATCATGTTGACCGCCGCTCCGGCTGCGCTGCCGGTGGTCAATGTCACAGTCCGGCCTGACAGCTGTTCGAAACGGCTGAACCTGCGCTCACCCTTGACCCCCACCAGCAGCAAAGGCACGTCATCGACGATCGGGTCGCTGGGGCTGATGGCATGGTTGGCTTTAAAGTCGAGCAACTCGCCCGGGGCTACCAGATCACCTTCACCACGGGACAAGGCGCCCAGCAGTTGATCCTTGGCTTTGGGGATGATTTTGAGGGTGATTTCCTGGCCATCGCGGGCGTGGCCATTGAGGTAGCGCTCGAATGCGTGCAACCGATGATATTCAACACCGATCGCCTGGCCTTGCACCTCTCCCGAGCTATTGCGGCTTTGGTTGACCAGCACCCGTAACACCTGACTGCTGCGGATTTGCGCCAGATCGCGGACCTGACTGGGCTGCCCGACCTGTAACGGTCCGGCCAGGCGCGCCAGTACCGGTAGTGGCAGCAGCATCAGGCACAGCGCAATCAATAGTGTTGGTCTTGTCATCCGTTCTCCGGAAAGAATACAGCCCGGCGCCGTGTCGGATTACCCGACAACCGGTGCCCCTTTTGGGGGATTTAAGCGCTGGGAACAGCGCGCAATACAGTCAATGCGTCCTGTAGAAAACCGGGCATTGCGTTGTTGCGGCATTCAAAGACAACCATAACTGTCTGTAGTTCTTGGTTTTTCTTATAAATCTACAGCTCTGATATGCTTCTCGGCCTGTGGCCTGAGGTAGCACCATGCAACTCATCGATATCGGCGTCAACCTGACCAACCCTAGCTTCGACGGCAAACACCAGGCGGTTTTAGACCGTGCTTACGCGGCTGGCGTGGCGCAACTGATCCTCACGGGCACCAGCATTGAAGGCAGTGAACTGGCCTTGCAACTGTGCCGCGAGCTTGACCAGAGCGGTCAGCGACTGTTCGCCACGGCGGGGATTCACCCGCACTCGGCCAGTGACTGGAACAGCGACAGTGCCCAGCGTTTACTGGCCCTGCTCAAAGACCCCAACGTGCGTGCCGTGGGTGAATGCGGGCTGGACTTCAACCGCGATTTCTCACCGCGCCCGCAACAGGAGAAAGTGCTGGAAGAACATCTGGCGCTGGCGGTAGAGCTGCAGTTACCGGTGTTCCTGCACGAACGTGATGCCAGTCAGCGTCTGCTGGAAATCCTGCGCAACTATCGCGACCACTTGCCCGCTGCGGTGGTGCACTGCTTTACCGGAGAAAAGAAGGCGCTGTTCAGCTACCTGGACCTGGACTTGCACATCGGTATCACGGGCTGGATTTGCGACGAGCGCCGCGGTACCCATTTGCACCCGCTGGTGCGGGATATTCCCCGGGGTCGCCTGATGCTTGAAAGCGATGCGCCGTACTTGCTGCCGCGGACCTTGCGACCAAAACCGAAAAACGGTCGTAATGAACCGGCTTACTTAACAGAAGTTCTGCGGGAAGTGGCGGTGCATCGGGAAGAGAGCGAACAGGACCTGGCCGAACATACGACGGCATGCGCGCGGGCGTTTTTTGGATTGCCGGGTTAGCAGCAAGCCTCAAACTTGTAGCTTGCAGCCTGCCATACGGGCAGTTGGATCAACAACAAAACAACAGCATCCTTGACCCATATCAGCAGGTCTTCCTCGAGTAGCGGCACAATGATGGCACCTTGCCAATATTGTTTCCGCAAAATCAGAGAAGACCTTCCATGGGTACCTGGCTTAGCAACATCTCGCTCAAATACAAATTCTGGGCCGTCAATGCGGTGGCTTTCATCACTACGTTGCTGCTGGTGCTGTACGCCGTACAGCTTGAGCAGCAATCGCGCAGTGAAGCTGCTCAGGCCAGCGCCCGGGCCCAGGCCCATCTGCTGGCTGCATGGCCCGCCGGTCAGGCGCTGCCTGTAGCCAGTCATGTCTTGCTGTTACCAACCGATAAGGCCCCCAATCTTGATCCGCGCTCACTCGGGCAACTGAACAATGGCAATGGCTGGGTTTCTATCAATGCCATGCCACTGTTCGGGCAAAATCCGTTGCTGGGCGCCGAGGTGGTGACCCGCGGCGACAACCAGAAAATCGCGGTGCTGGCCTATGCCCCCAGCCTGGCTCAGGTATTCATGGAGCGCCTGCCCAACTATGCAGGGGCTGTGCTGATTCTGATGCTGGCGATGCTCGGCGCCTCGCAATTGCTGATCCGCTTTTTGCTCAGCCAGCTCAATACCCTCAAGGATGTGATGCTGCATGTCGAGCAAACGGGCGATTTGTCTGCCCGCGTACCCCTGGCCTGTACCGATGAAGTCGGGCAAATGGCCAGCGCCTTTAATGCCATGCAGGCCGGCTACCAGCGGGTGGTGCATACCGTCGCCGACACTGCCGCGCAACTGGACGCCGGCGCCGAGCGCCTGGCCAGCAGCATGGATGAGGTACGCCAGGGCATGCTCGGCCAGCAGAGCGAAACCGATCAGGCGGCCACTGCAATCAACCAGATGTCAGCCACCGTTTTCCACATCGCGCAGCACGCCGGCGCTACCCGCGACCTGTCTCAAACCGCCGATGACCTGGCCGGTAGCGGGCAGCAGGTGGTCAGTCGCGTGCAGCAATCCATCGCCAGCCTGTCCACCGGGGTGCAAACAACCGCCGAGATGATTCAGCAACTCGCCCAGGACAGCCAGAAAATCAACAGTGTGGTCGGGGTGATTCACAGCATTGCCGAACAAACCAACCTGTTGGCGCTAAACGCCGCAATTGAAGCTGCCCGCGCCGGAGAAATGGGCCGGGGGTTTGCAGTGGTCGCCGATGAAGTGCGCCATCTGGCCAAGCGCGTCCAGACCTCCACTGACGAAATCACCGCAATGGTATCGGCCCTGCAGGCAGGCACCCGGGACGCGGTGGACTTTATGCAGGAAAGCTCATTCAAGGCCGATGACTGTGTACAGCAAGCCCAGGAAGCCGGGGCAGCCCTGGCCGAGATCACCCGCGCAGTGGCGCAAATGCGCGAAAGCAACACCCAGATCGCCGTTGCCGCGGAGCAACAGAGCCAGGTCGCAGAAGAAATGAATCGGGCCGTGGTCAGCATCCGCGACGTTACCGAAAACACCGTGCAGCAAACCGTAGATTCCGCCACCACCAGCAACCAGCTGGCGACTCTGGCAGGTGAGCTGAATCGGGCCATCGGGCAGTTGAAACTATAGAGAAGACCCTATCGGGCCAATAGCTACAGTTGATTCGCCCCGCCCGTAACCCGGGCTTATGCTTTGTTCATAGGGTTCAACCAAGGCTGAACCTCTGAATAAAACAAGGAGAGCAATCATGGGCAAACGTCACCCCAACCTGCCGGCCTGGCAATGGCGCTCCAACCCGCAGAGCCATCAAAGCACCGCGCATCAGGCACTCAACCTGATCGCAATACCCATGATGGTGCTGGCTTTTCTGTTGCTGGTATCCGGCGTATTCAGTGAAAACGCCGTGAGTGCCAGCATCGGGCTGCTGGCCTTGTTCGCAGGCATGGCGTTGCAACACCAGGGGCGCAAGCTCGAAGCCAGGGCCGGGAATGCGCAACGCAGCCAGACATTTTGACTAACCGAACACCGCTACCGTCTGGCGGCTGATCGCAACCAGTTCGCCATTGGGCGCCCACAGATTGGCCGCCACATGACCGTAGCCGTCACGGGCATGCTCAATCACGGCCAGATACTGACACCATTCAAGCGTGCTGACTTGTGGCAGGGGCTGCACAAACTCGATGGTCCAGGTCAGCGTGCTGCCCGCTGTAGGTTTGTTCAATAACGGCAGCAATGCAGGTGGCCAGGTATCGACCAGGGCCAGCAAATGGGTTTCAGTCAGCGGCTCGTCCTTGACATCACCGGCAAAACGCACCCAACCACCCATCTCCCGTGTGCCACCCCCGGTGAAAGGCAGCGCACCCACGGCCCAGGCCATGGACATGTGCCGCATGAACTCCGGGGTCACGCCCTTGATATAGGGCAGCAACGGGCTGTCTTCAGGCGCCTTGATCTGCGGCGCGGGCACTCCTTCGAGGTTGATGACCGACTCGCGCGGGGCACCAAAACTGCCTTGCACCAGGGTCACGACCTGACCATTCTGCACCGCCCGCCCCAGGACCTGGCTGACCGCCTTGCCTTCACGCAGTACTTCGACTTCAAAACTGATCGACACATCCGGCTCGGCAGGGCCGACAAAGGTCACCGCCAGCGAACGCAAGGCACGCCCGGCGGGGACCTGCGCGCGCATGGCTTCGTACTGCAAGGCAACCATCAGGCCGCCGAAGCTGGCACGCCCCTGACCCCAGTCCGGGGTAATGGTGACGTCCAGTGGATTGCGGCGAACCGCTTCGACCAATTCACAAAACTGCATGAGCACCTCGATACAGAAAAATATGCAGCGATACTACTCATCCATCCGCCACTGCACAGTGTTGTATCCGCCAAATAGCCAGCCGAAAGGGCCTAGCGAAAACTGGCCGCGCTCAACTTGACCAGTGCCCGGTCTGCGCGCTTCTCGCCGCGAGCCAGCGCGGCCTGCCATTGCTCCACACAAGGCTGCAGGTCGGGCTGCTGCTCGGCCTGAACCAGCCACTGCCAGGCGTCATGCCATTCCCCCAGGGCCTTTTGCGCCTCCTTCAACCGGGCCAGTACCAGCACCGGCAAGCGATCCAGCTGTGGATAGGCTTCGGCGGCGTAACGCACGCGCTTGATCAGCAGCCGCACCCGATGCCGGTCATGCCCCGGATCATTCAGGGCCTTTTCCAGGGTCTGCCACTGTTTATCCAGAACCGTCCCGATCCGCTTGCGCAAGCCTTGCAGCAACCCTTCACGCTGAGCCGCGCGGATAAAGCGCGGGAAGACATCGAGGATCATCAGCAACTGTGCCAGTTGCGCACTGTCGGCCACCGCCGCATAACTGCCTGACAGCTGCTCCAGACGCCGCGCGGCCTGCACCCGATAGCCTTGCTGCTGCAAGTGCGCAGCCAGCACTTCAAGATCGCGCAGCGGCGTCGTCAGGAGACCTACCTGGGAGGCGGACATTTCCAGTTGCACCACGCCCGGCAAACCGCGCAACGGGCGCAACAGGCTGCGCAAACGACGTACCGTAGTACGCAAATCGTGCAGTGCCTCGGGATCGGTGTCAGCCTGCAAACGCGCCTGGCAGGCCAGCAACCTGACCTCCAGGCGCACAATTTTGCCGATTATCCGGTCTACCAATTGAGACATCCTTACCCTCCCCCTTCACCGCAACGGCTCAACGTCCTGCGCGGGATTCACGAATATAGAAACGCGCTTTTTCGGCTTTTGTGGTGCAGCCTTCAAAGGCTTCGAATTGTTGCTGGGTTTTCGCCCCGGTCAGTAACGACAAGGCTTTGGAATAACTGACAGTCCCTGCAAAACCTTCCGCCTTGGCCAGATCCAGCTCATGCCAGGCAGCGTCCAGCTGGGTAGCGCAACTGTCTCGATAAGCCGCTTTATTGCCCGCACAACCCGCCAGAGCCAATGCAATCAACGGTACACAAAGCCAAGCTTTCATAATGTTTCCCTCAAAAATTAATGTTCAGTGCAAACTCAGACGGGCAAGCGCCGTAAAAGTGCCTTGACCGGTGTGTGACTGTTGCTGCGACAGGCTTTTCAATCGGCCCACGCCGACTGAAAAGCGCGTCCGTGTAACGGCGAGCGATTGCCCTTACATCCTAGCTGGCCGGCGCCGATTTATGCCACAGCTGTCACTACAGGGCACAAAAAGGCATTGTGGACACCTGTCAGACGAAGGTTCGGTTCATGAAAAAACGTATTGCACTGGTATTAGGCTCCGGGGGTGCCCGGGGTTATGCCCATATCGGCGTCATTGAAGAACTTGAGCGTCGCGGTTACGACATTGCCTGCGTTGCAGGCTGCTCCATGGGCGCGGTCGTGGGCGGCATCTACGCCGCCGGCAAACTTGACCAGTATCGCGACTGGATTCAAAGCCTGGACTACCTGGATGTATTGCGCCTGGTCGATGTCAGCTTCCGGCTGGGAGCCATCCGCGGCGAAAAAGTCTTCGGCCAGATCCGCAATATCGTTGGCGAGATCAACATCGAAGACTTGCGCATCCCTTACACCGCAGTCGCTACCGACCTCACCCACCAGCAGGAAATCTGGTTTCAGGAGGGCTGCCTGCACCAGGCAATGCGGGCTTCGGCGGCAATTCCCAGCCTGTTCACCCCGGTGATGCAGGGCAACCGCATGCTGGTCGACGGTGGCCTGCTCAACCCTTTACCCATAGTCCCGGTGGTCTCCAGCCATTGCGACCTGATCATCGCCGTCAACCTGAACTCCACCCACCACAATAACTATCAACTTCCCGTCATCGAGCGCCCTGCAGCATTCAAGGGCCGCTTCGACAGTTTGATGAGCTCACTGGGGTCACACATTCCGTTTCGCACCAAACAGGCCGAGCACCTGTTGAACCTGGAACAGGAAATGCTCAACCCCCTGACCGAACAGCTGCCCGATCCCTGGCTCGAATCGGCCGCACCAAAAGCCCGGCATACTGGCGACCAGGGCGCCCCCAAGTCAGCCACCGGCTCGTTTATCATCGACAACGTCGGCCCCGCTTCGCTGCTGGACTTGATCAACCAGAGCTTCGAGGTGATGCAGACATCCCTGGCCCAATACAAGATTGCCGGTTACCCGCCGGATATCCTGATCAATGTGCCCAAACGCGTGTGCCGCTTCTTTGAGTTCTACAAAGCCCCGGAACTCATCGCTCTGGGCCGGCAAATCGCCAAAGACACGCTGGACCGCTACGAAAGTGAAGAGCACTAGTCAAACCCGGGTCAGCAGCCGATAACCGACGCCCGCTTCAGTGGCAATAAATCGCGGATGCGTCGGATCATCCGCCAGCTTTTGCCGCAGATGGCCGATCACGATGCGCAGGTAATGACTGTTTTCGATATGGGTCGGGCCCCAAATGTCCTTGAGCAATTGCTGCTGGGTGATCACCCGTCCCGGATGCCGTGCCAGTTGCGCCAGCACCGCGTACTCCTTGCGGGTCAGGGCCACTTCGACCCCATCAAGCAACACCCGGCGATAGGCCAGGTCAACCACCAGAGGGCCAAGCTCAATCGCCGCTTCTTGCGTCTCGCCTGCGGGGGCCTGGCGCAACAGAGCCCGGACCCGGGCCAGAAATTCCTGGATACCGAAAGGCTTGGTCACATAGTCATTGGCCCCGGCGTCCAGCGCCTGGACCTTTTGCACTTCACTGGCGCGCACCGAAAGCACCAGCACCGGCACGTTCGACCATTCGCGAAATTCACGCAGCACCTGCTGGCCGTCCATGTCGGGCAGGCCCAGATCCAGTACCAGCATGTCCGGCTGCTTTAACGCCGCCTGGCTCAAGCCATCAGCCCCAGTGGCAGCTTCCAGCACGTTGTAGCCCTGGGAGACCAGACTGATGCGCAAAAACTTGCGAATCTGCGGTTCATCGTCGATGACCAAAATAGTCGCGCCCTGGCTCATGGCATCACTTCGCAGTAAAGGAATGGCCGAAGAATATCAGTGTTCAAGGCCGGACTCTTCCTGATCGAAGGCGGGCTGCTCGGGCAAGGGCAGGTACAGCGTGATACAGGTACCGCTGCCATCAATACCGTCACCGACAGTAATTCGCCCACCGTGGGCACCGACCATGCCCTGACAGATAGCCAGCCCGAGCCCGGTCCCCTGCCCGCCCCGATCGCCACGGGCGGCGGTGTAGAACATGTCGAAAATCTTCGCCCGCTCCTCCTCCGGGATGCCCGGGCCCTGATCGCTGACCGCAAACCACAGCTCCTGCTCATCGGCACCCGCTTGCAGCACCAATTGCCCGGCAGGCGGTGAGAAGCGTGCAGCGTTCTCCAGCACATTGATCAGTGCCTGCTCGATCAACGCCGCGTGGATATGCAGCAACGGCAGTTGCGCCGGCACCTCTACCTTTACCTGCAACGGTGCCAGCACCGCCCGCAGCCGATTCAGGGCACTGCCCACAATATCGGCCGGAGACACCCAGTCACGGGCCAGCTTCAACGCGCCGTGCCCCAGCCGGGTCATGTCCAGCAGGTTCTGAATGTAGCGGTCCAGACGCTCGGCTTCATCGCGGGTGGCTTCCAGCAGTTCGCGTCGATCCTGTACCGGTATCGACTCGCCCAGTGCCAGCAAGGTATCGATACTGCCCTGCATCGTGGTCAGGGGCGTGCGCAGATCATGGGACACGGAGGCCAGCAAGGCACTGCGCAGCTGCTCGGTCTCGCCGTGCAAACGCGCCGCTTCCAGATCCTGGGCCAAACGGGCCCGGGCCAGTGCCTGGGCCAGAGGTTGGCTCAGCGCCATCAACAGGCGACGATGTTGACCGCTGAGCGCCAGATTTCCCTTGGCGCACACCCCAAGCAAGGCCAGCGGCCCCTCTTCAGCGCTTAACGGCCACCACCACCAACGCCCCATGGGCAGCGTGCCGGTGCCCTTGCCGGAGGGCTGGTCGTGGGCCCAGGCCCAATCCGCAGCCGCGCGCTCGGCCTCGCTGAGCTGCAGGGGGCCGCCAGTCTCGACCTGCCAGCCAGCGTCGGGGTCCCGCTTGAGCAAACATACATCGAGCTCTTTCCAGCTGCTCAAATGCTGGGCCGCGGCATTGATCACCGCCTGGCGATCGGTAGCCGCAGTCAGCTTGCGCGACAGGTCGAGCAATTGCGTGGTTTCCTCCTGAGTCTCACGCAGCGCCTGCAACTGCCGTCGTTGCCGGGCCGCCAGATTGCCGGTGAGGGCTGCCATGAGCAAAAAGAACAACAAGGTCAGCACGTCTTCTTCGCGCTGGATGCTGAACGAGAAGTTGGGCGGGATGAACAGAAAGTCATAGGCCAGAAACGACAGCGCAGCGCAGGCCAGCGAGGGCCCCAGACTGCTGCGCACGGCCACCAGCAACACCGCCGCCAGAAACACCAGCGAAATATTGGGCAGCGCCAGCACACTGGAAACGCCCCAGGCCAGGGCACTGGCCAGGATGGTCGCCACCAGCGCTAGGCCATAATCGAACCACACCAGGGTGGGCACTCCCCGGCTTGAAGCCGCAGTGGGCGACTGCTCATTGTCGAGCACGTTGATTTCCAGACCGTGGGCATCGCGCAACAGCCGCGAAGCCAGCCCGCCGCCAAAGACCCGGCGGCGCCAGGTCAGGCGCGACTGGCCCACCAGCAACAGGCTGGCACGCCGCTCGCTGGCGTGCTGGATCAGCGTCCTGGCCACTTCACCGGCGCGCAGCAGCACCACTTCGCCCCCCAGGCGCTCAGCCAGCTGTTGCGCGTTTTGCAGACGCAGCCGTGACTGCTCGTCACGCACCGTGCCGTTGTCCACATGCACCAGACTCCAGGGCAGATGCCTGCGCTCTGCGACGCGGCTGGCGTGACGTACCAGGCGTTCGGCATGCACGTCGCCATCAATTCCCACCAGCAGGCGACCACGCAGCGCCGGAGCCGATTGCCCCTGCTGGCGATAACCTTTGTCCAGCTCATCGTCGACGTAGACCGCTGCCGTCTGCATCGCCAGTTCACGCAGGGCGTTGAGGTTGGTCTGGGAGAAAAAGGCGTCGATCGCTGCCCGTGCCTGCTCGGGCACGTACACCTTGCCCTCGCGCAGACGCTCCAGCAGCTCCCGCGGCGGCAGGTCGATCAACAGCAGTTCGTAGGCTTCCTGGATGATCCAGTCGGGCAGGGTTTCACGCACCTGTACCCCGGTAATGCCGCGCACCCGATCATTGAGGCTTTCCAAATGCTGGACGTTGACCGTGGTATACACATCGATGCCCGCTGCCAGCAGCTCCTGGACATCCTGCCAGCGCTTGGCATGACGGCTGCCCGGGGCATTGCTGTGGGCCAGTTCGTCCACCAGCACCAGCCCGGGTCTGGCCGCCAGCAAACCGTCGAGGTCCATTTCTTCGAGCTGCACGCCGCGATACTCCGAACGCAGCATCGGTTGCTGAGGCAGCCCGTTGAGCAATGCCTGGGTTTCGGCCCGGCCATGGGTCTCGACCACCCCCGCCAGCACCGTTACGCCCTGACGGACCTGGGTATGAGCCGCTTGCAGCATGGCGTAGGTCTTGCCCACGCCGGGGGCTGCGCCAAGGAACACCTTGAGCCGGCCACGGCCTGCCCGAGGCAAATCAGCTAACAGCGCATCGGCGCGACCGGAATCTGTCATGGAATTACCTATTGAATACATAAACCCCGCAGGAGCGAGCTTGCTCGCGAGCTGTTCAAAGAGCTCGCGAGCAAACTCGCTCCTGCGGGGTGCAATCAGTTTTTAAGCTGAGCCAACGCCTGGTTCAGCAGCAATACGTTCACCACCGGCGGCCCCACCAGCGGCTGCTCGATATGTTGTTGCAGCAGCTGCTCTACCGTCTGCACCGGCAAATTACGCGCCGCAGCCACACGCACCAGTTGATAGCGTATTGCCTCAGGAGGCAAGTGCGGGTCCAGGCCACTGCCCGAGGTGGTCAGCAGCGCCAGGGGCACCGGGCCCTGATCGGCTACCACCAGCTGCGCAGCACTGTCCTTGACCCGCGTGGCCAGCGCCGGGTTGCTCGGCGCCAGGTTGCTCGCGGCACTGGACACCGTGGCAAACGCCCCCGCTGACGGGCGCGGGTGGAACCAGCCAGCCCCTGTGAAGTCCTGCGCGATCAGCGCCGAACCCAGGACCTGGCCCGCACTGTCGCGCACCAGGCTGCCATTGGCCTGTTGTGGGAGCGCCAGCTGCGCGATCCCGGTAACGGTCAGCGGGTAGATCACCCCGGTGATCGCCGTCATCAACACCATCAGGCTCAGGGCCGGACGTAAAAGAGTCGCCATGATTGAGTCCTCTAAAAGTTCTTAAACCAGGTGCAGCGCCGTGAGCAGCATGTCGATCAGCTTGATGCCTGCAAAGGGCACCACCAGCCCGCCCACGCCATAGATCAGCAAGTTGCGGCGCAGCAAATGCGCGGCACTTGCCGCCTGGACCCGCACGCCACGCAAGGCCAGCGGGATCAGCACCACGATGATCAGTGCGTTAAACACGATGGCCGAAAGAATGGCGCTCTGCGGGCTGCTCAGACCCATGATGTTGAGCACGCCCAGCTGCGGGTAGATGGTGGCAAACAGCGCCGGCAGGATCGCGAAGTACTTGGCCACATCGTTGGCAATCGAGAACGTCGTCAGGGCGCCACGGGTCACCAGCAGTTCCTTGCCGATTTGCACCACATCCAGCAACTTGGTCGGGTCGCTGTCCAGATCGACCATGTTCGCGGCTTCCCGCGCAGCCTGTGTGCCATCGTTCATCGCCATGCCGACGTCAGCCTGGGCCAGCGCCGGTGCATCGTTGGCCCCGTCGCCACACATGGCCACCAGCCGCCCGTCATTTTGCTCGTGGCGAATGCGCGCCAGCTTCTTCTCCGGCGTGGCTTCGGCCAGCACGTCATCCACACCGGCTTCGGCCGCAATCGCCGCAGCGGTCAGCGGGTTGTCACCGGTGACCATCACGGTGCGAATCCCCAGCTTGCGCAATTCGGCAAAGCGTTCGCGGATCCCGGGCTTGACCACGTCCTTGAGGTGAATTGCACCCAGCAACCGGCCCTGGGCGCACACCAGCAACGGGGTGCCGCCGCTCTGGGCGATCTTGTCGATCTCCCGCGACAACGCCGGCAGTACTTCGCTGCGTTTGAGGCCGACAAAGGCCAGTACCGAATCCACTGCACCCTTGCGATAAATCCGCCCGTTGCAGTCGATACCCGACAAGCGAGTTTCAGCGGTAAAGGGCACGGCGGTGAAATCAGAGGCCGCAGGCTCTGGCAAGCTATGCAGGCCGCGAATGAACTCGACGATGGACTTGCCCTCCGCCGTTTCGTCCGCCAGGGAGGCCAGCAATGCACCTTCAGCCAGCTCTTTGGCAGTCACGCCGGGGGATGCATACAACGCCGTGCAGCGACGGTTACCGAAAGTGATGGTGCCGGTTTTATCCAGCATCAACACATGCACGTCGCCCGCAGCTTCCACCGCACGCCCGGATTTGGCGATGACATTGAGCCGCACCAGCCGGTCCATGCCGGCAATCCCGATGGCCGACAGCAAGCCGCCAATGGTGGTGGGAATCAGGGTCACCAGCAGTGCCACCAGAAACACCAGCGGCAAGCTGCCACCGGCGTAATAGGCGAACGGCTGCAAGGTCACGACGACAATCAGGAAGATCAGGGTCAACCCGATCAGCAGGATATCCAGCGCCACTTCGTTAGGGGTTTTCTGGCGTTTGGCGCCTTCCACCAGCGCGATCATGCGGTCCAGGGTCGACTCGCCGGGGTTGGCGCTGATTTGCACCAGCAGCCAGTCCGACACCAGCCGGGTGTTGCCGGTCACCGCCGAGCGGTCACCACCAGACTCACGAATCACCGGTGCCGATTCGCCGGTGATCGCCGCTTCGTTGACTGCGGCAATCCCTTCAATCACCTCACCGTCACCGGGGATCATCTCCCCGGCTTCGACGCGCGCCACATCGCCCTTGCGCAGGCGGGTCGCAGGTACCACTTCAAAACCGCCCGTGGCCGTACGCCGCCGCGCGCTCAAACCGACGCTGCCGGCCTTGAGGCTATCGGCGCGGGCTTTACCGCGACCCTCGGCCAGGGCTTCGGCAAAGTTGGCAAACAGCACGGTAAACCACAGCCACAGGGCGATCTGCACCGCCACCCCGGTGGGCACCGCAGGCTCGGGCATAAAGCACAGCACGGTGGTAAAAATGGCAGTCAGTTCCACCACCAGCATCACCGGTGAGCGCTTGAGCTGACGCGGATCGAGTTTGACGAAGGCTTGCAGCAAGGCCGGACGCCAGATATCGGCAAAGGATGTTTTGGGTGATTCGAGCGCCCTGGTTTCAGGCGCAGGAGTCAACTTGGAAACAGGAGCAGGCATAGTCATCATCGTCTCCTTAAAAGCCCAGGGTCAGTTGTTCAGCGATTGGGCCAAGGGCCAGGGTCGGCAAGAATGTCAGGCCGCCCACCAGTAAAATGGTCACAGTCAACAGCGCCACAAACAGCGGGCCGTGGGTGGGGAAACTGTCCTGGCCAATGGGCGCGGTTTTCTTCATCGCCAGGCTGCCGGCCAGGGCCAGTACCGGGAGGATGTAACCGAAGCGCCCGATCAACATGCCCAGGCCCAGCATCAGGTTGTAGAACGGCGTGTTGGCGCTGAGCCCGGCAAATGCCGAACCGTTGTTGGCACTGGCCGAGGTGAAGGCATAGAGGATCTGGCTGAAACCATGGGGCCCGGGGTTGCTCACCGAAGCCACGGCACTTGGCAATACGGCAGCGATAGCCCCCAGCACCAGCACCCCCACCGGCATCACCAGCAAGGTCACCACCAGCAACTGGACCTCTTTGGCCTGCAGTTTTTTACCGAGGTATTCCGGGGTGCGGCCAATCATCAGGCCGGCCAGGAACACGGCGATCAACACGTTGAGCAACATGCCGTAGAGCCCGGCACCGACGCCGCCGAAGATCACTTCGCCGACCATCATGTTGACCAGCGCCACCATTCCGCCAAGCGGGTTGAGGCTGTCGTGCATACCGTTCACCGAACCGTTGGAGGCGGCGGTGGTGGTTTCGGTCCAGAGCACGGTGCCCGTGGTGCCGAAGCGCACTTCCTTGCCTTCCAGCGGCGCGGTTTGCTCCACCAGCGGGCTGTTCAAGGTCGGGTTGGGCTGATATTCGGCGTACAGCGCCGTACCGCCGCCGATCAGGAACAATGCCAGCATGCAGGCGATGATGGCCCGGCTCTGACGCAGATCCTTGACGTAATGGCCAAAGGTGAACACCAGCGCCACCGGAATCAGGATGATCGAAGCCATCTCGAACAGGTTGCTCCAGGCGCTCGGGTTCTCGAACGGGTGCGCCGAGTTGACGCCAAAAAAGCCGCCGCCGTTGGTACCCAGTTGCTTGATCGCAATCTGGCTGGCCGCCGGGCCCAGAGGAATGACCTGATCCGCGCCTTGCAGGGTCAGCGCATTGACGTAGTGGGCGAAGGTTTGTGGCACCCCCTGCCAGACCAGAAACAGCGCCAGCACCAGACACAGCGGCAACAGGCCGTAGAGCGTGGCGCGGGTCATGTCGACCCAGAAGTTGCCCAGGGTTTGCGCCGAGCGGCGGCTGATACCCCGGCACAGCGCAACCAGCACCGCCAGACCGGTGGCCGCGCTGACGAAGTTCTGCACGGTCAGACCGGCCATCTGGCTGAAGTAACTGAGGGTCGCTTCACCGCTGTAGCTCTGCCAGTTGGTGTTGGTGACAAAACTCACAGCGGTATTGAATGCCTGGGTCCACTCTTGCCCCGGCAACTGCTGCGGGTTGAGGGGTAAATACTGTTGCAGCAACAAAATGGCGAACAACAGCACAAAACCCGCCAGGTTGAATGCCAGCAGGGCCAGGGTGTATTTCTGCCAGCTTTGCTCGGTGCCCGGGTCAACCCCGGCGACGCGGTAGCAGACCTTCTCCACCGGCCCCAATACCGGAGTCAGCCAGGTGCGCCGGCCTTCCATCACCCGATAATAAAAACGCCCGAGAAAGGGCGCCGGCAGCAGCACCAACGCGAAGAATGCAAGAATCAGCGCATAGTCATAACTGTGCATACCCGCTCCTAGTTCCGATCTGCGCGCAACAGCGCAACCAGCAGATAAACGAACAGCCCCACTGCCAACAGCAGCGACACTCCATCCAGAACGCCCATGACAAATCTCCCCGTAACGGCAATTGCCGCGTGTAGGAAGAGTGTGCGCAACATGGGCGTAAAGGATCGAGATCGAGGGGGATGCGGGGGCGTAAAGAAGGCGTAAAAAACCGCGCTTACCTGTAGGAGCGAGCTTGCCTCACGAGCTCTTCGCGGCCAGATTCAAGAGCCCGCGAGGCATGCCCCCGTAAGGGTTTTAGTGCAGCAGCGGTGTGTCCAGCACCTCGGACTGCCCGCCCAGCACGCTTTCGCTCAGCTGGACAAACACCTGGGTATTGACCTTGTCCAGACGCATCAAGGCCTGGCTGACGTCATCCAGTGAACGCTTGTTGCGGGTTTGCAAACGGATCTCGCGGTCCAGCGCCTGCAGCAGCGTGACAGCCCGCGCCACCATCGCCGGGCTGGCCGGGCCACGCAGGCGGGTCACGCCCTTGCCGGCAGCATTGAGCCGGTGCTGCAGGGCCTGGTAACGCTCGTCACTCATGCCACCGGCACGGCGCATCAACTCAATGGCGTAATACTCACTCAGCCCTTCGCCAATCCAGGCATGCTCCGGCTCGACATTGATCGCGCTGAACAGCTGCACCAGTTCGCGCAACAACGGACTGCTCCCAGCTTCATTGACCAGAGGCAGGCTACTGGAGAGGTAAATCGAGTTGCGCGCCGCGGCACTGCCTTTCCACATCGGACTGCCCGCACCGACGATCAGCAGTTTGGCCGGGTTACGCGGGAATACGGCTTGCACCTGGGGCCAGACGAACGTCAGCAGGGTCAGCACATCCATACGCCGCATGCCCTGGCCTTTGGGCGCGGAGACAGTCACTTCGGTTTCCCCCAGCATGGTGCGGCGACTGCCCAGCGTACCGGCGAGCATCCAGCCGGTCGGCCGGTCAAACACACGGGAGACATCGTCGATGCGAAAACGGTTTTTGCCGATCCGCGGCCATGGGGTTTCGATGCTTTTCCAACCCGGTGGCAACTCGAACGCCAGACGCGACACCAGCTCGCTGCCGTCCTGCTGATCGAGACTGGCCGCAGGGACCAGGTCTTCGCCGCGAAACAACGCCCACTGCGGGGTGATCCGCGTGTCGAAGCTGCCGTTCTTGCGCTGATGGTTCAAGTGCACGCGGTAGCTCAGGTTGGCCTTGCCCGGCGCCGGGTGCCACAGGCCACGGCTGTGATGTGCATCGGGGGTCAGCTGCCACTGGCCGTCAGCCTTGAAATCGCTGTAACTGCCCGGTGGCCCAAGGTCGAAATCCAGGCTGCGCACTGCCGTTCCTTCGGCCAGGGTCAAGCGCACCTCGGCCTGATCGCTTTGCGGCAACAGGCGGACATGGTAGTCAAAGTCGACTTTTTTGGCGGCCCACAGCGGGCTGCTGACTATGAGTAGCAGCAGCCCCAGAGGCCATTGGTATCGCAGCGGCATACACACTCCATGGCACCGCTCCGGCACTTAACCGGCGCGAAAAATCAGATGATCTTCCCAGTCGTCTTCCGGCACGCTGCCCTCGGCGAGCATGCGTCCGGATTGCGAAATGCGTTCGTGGTGCACCGCGTCAGGGTCGCCACACACCAGATGGTGCCAGAGCGGCAGGTCCTTACGTTCACTGACAAGGCGGTAGCCACAGGTCGGCGGCAACCACTTGAACTCTTCGGCCTTGCCCGGCGACAACTGAATGCAGTCCGGAACACTGTCGCGACGCTTGGCGTAATCGGTGCATTGACAGGTTTTCAGGTCGAGCAATTTGCAGGCAATGCGCGTGTAGTAGACGCTGTTATCGTCTTCATCCTCGAGCTTCTGCAAGCAGCACAGGCCGCATCCGTCGCACAGCGACTCCCATTCCTCTTGATCGAGTTGATCGAGGGTTTTGCGGATCCAGAACGGTTCAACTATTGCGGCCATGGCTCAAACATCAACATCAGGGAGTGGAAAAGGCCGCCAGTCTAGTGCCCCGCGCTCCCCGGGCCAAGCGCTGGTGACTGACGGTGTCACTGGACTTGTCACGTTCAAGGCGTAACAGTAGCTTTGTACCCGCCAAATCAACTCAGGAAAATCGAATGCCTGCTTCCAATCGCATTGCCGAACACCAGATCCATGAGCAGTTCACCCAACGCTGGTCGCCCCGAGCCTTCACTGACGAAAGCATCGACAAGGCCACCCTGCTGAGCTTTTTCGAAGCCGCCCGCTGGGCACCTTCGGCCTACAACTCGCAGCCCTGGCGCTTTCTGTTCGCCCTGCGTGGCACCCCGGATTTCGAGCGTTACCTGAGCCTGCTGGTGGAGTTCAACCAGGGCTGGGCCAAACACGCTGCGGCGCTGGTGGTGATTGTGTCGAAAACCACATTCGCCGCGCCGGGTACTACAGAAGAAAAGCCGGCTCCGACCAACGCCTTCGATACCGGCGCTGCCTGGGGCCATCTGGCGCTGCAAGCGCACTTGAGCGGCTGGCACACCCACGGCATGAGCGGCCTGGATTACGAGCGCGCACGTCAGGAACTGAAAATCCCTGAGGGCTATGCCATTCAGGCGATGGTGGCCATCGGCAAACTGGGCGACAAGGCCAGCCTGGTGGATTACCTGCAGGCCAAGGAAGTCCCGAGCCAGCGTGAGCCGCTGAGCAAGCTGGTAGCCGAGGGTGACTTCAGCCTGTAACGCCCCAACCCTGTGGGAGCCAGCTTGCTGGCGATGGTAGCGGTGCGCTGTATCAGACGAGCCCCGTCGCCGGCATCGCTGGCAACCCAGCTCCCACAAGTGCCTCACCCGCCTGGAACACCCCAACCCTGTGGGAGCCAGCTTGCTGGCGATGGTAGCGGTGCGCTGTATCAGCCGAGCCCCGTCACCGGCATCGCTGGCAAGCCAGCTCCCACAAGTGCCTCACCCGCCTGGAACACCCCAACCCTGTGGGAGCCAGCTTGCTGGCGATAGTCGCGGTGCGCTGTATCAGACGAGCCCTGTCGCCGGCATCGCTGGCAAGCCAGCTCCCACAATGGTGTATGGGCCCTGTGGGAGCCAGCTTGCTGGCGATGGTAGCGGTGCGCTGTATCAGCCGAGCTCCGTCGCCGGCATCGCTGGCAAGCCAGCTCCCACAATGGTGTATGGGCCCTGTGGGAGCCAGCTTGCTGGCGATGGTAGCGGTGCGCTGTATCAGACGAGCCCTGTCACCGGCATCGCTGGCAACCCAGCTCCCACAATGGTGTATGGGCCCTGTGGGAGCCAGCTTGCTGGCGATGGTTGCGGTGCGCTGTATCAGACGAGCCCTGTCACCGGCATCGCTGGCAACCCAGCTCCCACAATGGTGTATGGGCCCTGTGGGAGCCAGCTTGCTGGCGATGGTTGCGGTGCGCTGTATCAGGCGAGTCCCTTCACCAGCATCGCTGGCAAGCCAGCTCCCACAATGGTGAATGGGCCCTGTGGGAGCCAGCTTGCTGGCGATGGTAGCGGTGCGCTGTACCAGGCGAGTCCCGTCACCAGCATCGCTGGCAAGCCAGCTCCCACAATGGTGTATGGGCCCTGTGGGAGCCAGCTCCCACAAAGCCGACCATTTCTTTAATACCCGCGTGCGAAATCCACTTCGCCGCGCAGTGCCTCATCCGCCTGGAACGCCCGCAGGTTGTCGACAAACAGCTGCACCATCAACGATGGCGATGTCGGCGCCGAGCTATGACCGGTCAGCAGCAAACCCCAGGCCGTCCAGAATGGATGCTTGGCCGGTAACGGCTCCTGACGGCAGACATCAATGATCGCGCCCGCCAGATGCCCCACACGCAAGGCTTCAACCAGGTCTGCATCCACCACGGCCACACCGCGCCCGGCATTGATGAACACAGCCTCGGGGTTGAACAGTGCAAAGAGTTCGGCGTCGTACAGGTCGTGGGTTTGCGGCGTGTTGGGCAACAGGTTGACCACGTAATCCATCTGCCCCACCAGCCGCGGCAAATCGCTCAATGTGGCAACTTCCCGGAACGGCGCCTGTTCCCGGGCAGTGCTGGCAATGGCGTACAGCTCAACCCCGAAGGGTACAAGAAACTGTGCCACGCTCTGGCCAATGTCCCCTGCCCCGACAATCAACACCTTGCGCCCTACCAGGCTGCGGCCGGTGCGGTTGTCCCACTTGCGTTCAACCTGGCTCAGCAGGCGCGCTATGACTTCACGCTCATGGCCGAGCATATAGGTCAGCACATACTCGGCCATCACCTGGCCAAAGATGCCGACTGCCCGGCTTAACCGGTAATCGCGCTGCAGGCCGTCGGCCAGCAAGGGGGTGATGCCGGCCCAGGTTGATTGCACCCACTGTGGTTTGTGCCCTTGACGCAACAGGGTCGCCATCAGGTCCGGCTGCCCCAGCCACACCGGGCAATCTGCAGCCATCTTCGCCAATTGCGCCGAATCGCCGCTGGTCTGCACTTCCAGTTCGGGTGCAGCCTGCTGCAAGAGTTGGGCGTAAAGCGGGTAATCGTGCTCGGCAATCAGGACGCGCAT
The DNA here is from genome assembly GCF_904067025.1 of Pseudomonas paraversuta. Taxonomy (NCBI): domain Bacteria; kingdom Pseudomonadati; phylum Pseudomonadota; class Gammaproteobacteria; order Pseudomonadales; family Pseudomonadaceae; genus Pseudomonas; species Pseudomonas paraversuta. Next base: position 1,485,354 of record NZ_CAJFDA010000001.1, on the reverse strand, counting down.
GCTTGTAACCTTCCTAAAACACTGCAGCGCCCGCCGCCGGGATCGCCCCCGTAGCGTTCGGCCACCGCCAATCAAAATGAGCCTTTTGCGACAGGCGCCCGGAACCGGGCGCCGGGCATTTACATCGGGTCGTTACGACGCAACAGCTCTTCGGGCAAGTGCTCGATATATTCGTCCTCGGCCGGCGGCATCTGCAGGTGATAGCCCTGGGTATCCAGGTTTTCCAGCACCTTGTGGATGTCTTCACGGGACAGGGCGCGCTCGGGGCTCAGCACCAGATCGAACGCGTGGTGAGGCTTGCCAAAGGCACTCATCAGGGACTCGGGCACACGTTCCAGAGCATCGGCCTTAAGCACGTACAGGTACATTTCGTTGCGTTTGAGGCTGCGGTAGATAGAGCAAATACGTTTCAAGACGGTTCTCCAGCAGTGGCCAGGCTATCGAGCAAAGCCTGGCCCATCAGCTCACGGCGCCATCCGCGCAGTGAGTCCGGCAAGTGATAAGGGCCATTGGGAAAGCCGCTTTTAAGCAGGGCTTCCAGGGTTTTCTTGCGCAGCATCAGTTCCGGCGCAATGTTCAGACGTTCAGCTTCTGCCTGACCGATGGCCCGCAGACGCTTGATCAACGCGGCGGCTTCGACCGGCAACGGCTCAGGCACAGCCGGCGGCCATTGCTCTGGCGGCAGACTGGCAGCGCGCTTGATCATGTCCAGCAAAAACTCGCCATCCTGACGCACGGTGCGCGGGTGCATATCTTCAATACGCGCCAGGGCCACCAGATTGTCGGGCTGGGTTTTCGCCAATGGCCACAACGCATGCTCACGCACTACACGATTGCGCGGCAGATCACGGGCCCGTGCCTGCTGTTCGCGCCAGGCGCAAATTTCACGCAGTACTGCCAGTTGCGCAGGTGACAGCTTCCAGGCCAGCTTGGCCTCACGGTACACCTCGTAAGGGTCCACTTCACGGCGCAGATTGGCCACCAGTTCGGCGCCGTCCTCCAGCACCCAGGCGTACTTTTCATCCGACAGGCGCGGACGCAGCAACACATACACCTCGGCCAGATGCAGGGCATCTTCGGCGGCATAGCTGATCTGGGTTTCCGACAGCGGACGCTGCAACCAGTCAGAACGGGTTTCACCTTTGGGCAGGTCGAGGTCAAGGACTTCCTTGACCAGGCGCGAGTAGCCCATGGAGAAGCCCAGGTTCAGGTAGGCCGCGGCCAGTTGCGTGTCAAACAGAGGCGCCGGCAGGCTGCCGGTCAGGCGTAACAAAACCTCGAGGTCTTCGCTGCAGGCGTGCAGCACTTTGACCACTGCCGGGTTTTCCAGCAGGTCGGACAAAGGCTGCCAGTTGTCGATGGTCAGGGGGTCGATCAGGTAAGCGCGCTCACCGTCGCCAATCTGGATCAGACCGGCAATCGGGTAAAAGGTGTCGACCCGCATGAATTCGGTGTCGAGGGCTACGAATGGCAGGCTCTGCCATTCGGCGCAATGCTGGCCGAGGCTATCGTTGTCGCGAATCCAGTGAATATCGATGGCCACACGGCTCTCCCTTGAAGAATGGCGCGCAGTATATATCGCCGCCAGGGAGTTCCGGGCATTGACTGACACTCTAAGCGACGAAAAACCTACACAATTTCAGGCAACTACCGTCACAATTTTTATTCCTGAGCCGGGTGATTTCCCAAACCTGCAGGGTACGGTGCTTTGAAACCGCAAGAACACCCGTCAGTGTCCACGCAAACAAGAGTCGAGGATTAACCCATGCCTGTCCCCCGCAAGCTGTCCGGTATTACTTTGGTGCTGGTGGGCCTTTGCGCCTTCAGCACTGCAGCACTGGCGCAAGACCTTGTTCCCGGACTCGATGCCGCCGTGACCGAAGGTGCCACACAGTTGATGCAGACCTATGGTGTTCCGGGTCTGAGCATCGCCGTCAGCGTCAATGGCAAGCAGCACTTCTACAACTTCGGCGTAGCCTCCAGGGACACCCGGGTGCGCATCAGTTCCGACACCCTGTTTGAGGTCGGTTCGATCAGTAAAACCCTGACCGCCACCCTGGCCACCTATGCTCAGATCAATGGTCAGCTGTCACTCGACGCCCCGGTTTCCCGATACGTTCCCGAACTTCAAGGCACGGCTTTTGGCAAGGTGCAACTGACCCATCTGGCCACCCACACCGCTGGCGGTTTCCCGTTGCAGGTGCCAGACGCCGTACAGAATGAACAACAGTTAATGGACTACTTGAAGGCCTGGAAACCGGTCTACCCAGCAGGTACCCAAAGAAGCTACGCCAACCCGAGCATCGGCATGCTGGGCCTGATTACCGCCAGGAGCATGAACCAGCCTTTTGCCCAAGCCATGGAAAACACCTTGTTCCCCGCACTGGGCCTGCACAGCACCTATATCGATGTGCCGAAGAGCAAGATGGCCCTCTATGCCCAAGGCTATGACAAGCAGGATCAACCGGTCAGGCTCAATTCCGGCATGCTGGGCAACGAAGCCTACGGAGTCAAAACCAGTAGCCGTGACCTGATTCACTTTGCACAATTGAATGCCTTGCCGGGCAAGCCGTCGACAAAAATCCAGCAGGCCATTGGCGACACTCACACCGGCTACTTCCGGATCGGGCCCATGACCCAGGATTTGATCTGGGAGCAATACGCCTACCCGGTCACGCTGAAGAATCTGCTGCTCGGCAATTCGGACAAAATGGCCTACGAGAACAATGACGCCATCGCCCTGCACCCGCCATTGGCACCACAGGAGGCGGTGTGGATCAACAAGACAGGCTCCACCGGTGGCTTTGGCGGCTATGTGGCGCTGATACCCGTGAAAAAACAGGCGGTGGTCATACTGGCCAACAAGAACTACCCCAACAGTGCCCGCATCGAACTGGCGTATAAAATCCTCAACGCCCTCGACTAAGGCTCTTTGCGCACGATGTAGATGCTGCCCAGTGCATAACCGGGCAGCACATCGTAATGCTTGAGGATGCTGAAACCTGCCAGGGCAAACTGGGATTCAATTTCTTCCTTGCGCACGACAATCCGTTGCGAGTCCCTGCACTGATCCACAGAGCGCCCCACACATACCGACAGGATCAGACTGTCGCGGCTCACGCGATGCAGTTCGCGCAGGATGGCCAGGCGATGTTCGCTGTCGCGAACATGGTGAAACAGCTGCATGCAGAAGATGCTGTCCACCGCGTTTTCGGACATGTCGATGGAAAACACCGAGCTCTTGAACAGTTTGATGCGCGCCAGCAAGCTGAGCGGATGGTGGGTCTGGGCATGATCGAGCATGCCCTGGGAAGAATCGGCGGCGAGGATTACCCGGTTACCGTGCTCTGCCAGCACGGGCCAGAAACGCCCGGCACCGCACGCCAGATCCAGCACCAGCCCCGGCTCGCCCGCCACCTTGAGCGCCCGGCGAACCAGCCGTTTTTCACGCCATAACGCCAGCCGCCGGACAATGCCCTGCGGCCGCACTTCGCGGCACACTTGCGCATGCTCGCGGTCGTAGCGTTCGGCGAATTCAAGCTCAACGGTGGAAGGTAGCTGCGATGACATGGCCCGCGAACTCTAGTGTTTGGTTATGTTCGACACAGAGACTAGCGGGGCACCAGTGAAAAAATTGTCAGAAAACCATAAAACCGGGATAGAAAATTGATCAATTCTGCGGGAGCGAGCTTGCTCGATCCCGCAACACCGAATCACGCCTGCTGCAGATACCAGCGCCAGTCCTGCTCGCCGACTTCGCCCATGAACTGGCGGTACTCAGCGTTTTTGACTGCCAGATAGACCTTCAAAAACTCCGGCCCGAACGCCTCTTTGGCCCAGGATGAGCCTTCAAGCGCACGCAATGTGGTCAGCCAGTCGGTCGGCAGCATCTCAGTGGCCTGGGCATAACCGTTGCCCTCAACCGGAGCCCCCGGATCGCGCTGTTCACGAATCCCGCGATGAATACCGGCCAGAATCGCGGCGGCAGCCAGATAGGGGTTGGCATCAGCGCCACAGATACGGTGTTCGATATGGCGCGAATACGCGGGCCCGCCCGGCACGCGCAAGCTGACGGTGCGGTTATCCACGCCCCAGGTCGCGGCCAGGGGGGCATAGCTGTTGCTCTGAAACCGACGATAGGAATTGGCGTTCGGGCAAAACATCAACAACGAATCGAGCAAGGTGTCGAGCATCCCGCCCACGGCGTGCCTGAGCAGCGGCGTGCCGTCCGGCGCTTCACTGGCGAACAGGTTGTTGCCCTCCTGATCGGCCAGGCTTACGTGCATATGCATGCCGGTACCGGCCAGGTCATCAAACGGCTTGGCCATAAAACAGGCGACCATCCCGTGTTTGTGTGCCACACCTTTGACCAAGCGCTTGTAGCGCACGGCCTCATCCATCGCCTGCAACGCGTCGTTGCGATGCTCCAGGGTGATTTCAACCTGCCCCGGTGCGTATTCGGAAATCGCCGTGCGCGCCGGAATCCCCTGCAGCTTGCAGGCGCTATACAGGTCAGCCAGAAACGGCTCGATCTGTTCCAGTTCCCGCAGCCCGTAGACCTGAGTTGCACGCGGACGCTGACCGTCCGCATCCCGTGCCGGTTGCGGGCGACCGTTGCTGTCCCGTTGCTGATCGAGCAAATAAAACTCCAGCTCCGCCGCCATCACCGGGTAGTAGCCATCGGCTTTCAAGCCATCGATCACTTTGGACAACAAGTGCCGGGGGTCGGCCACCGTCGCCGGCATCCCCGATTGCGGGTGCATGCTCACTTGCACCGCCGCCATGGGAATCAGGCGCCACGGCATGCGCTGCAGGCTGCCACTGATCGGGAAGGCACGGCAGTCGATATCGCCCACATCCCACACCAGACCGGTATTTTCAACGTCGTCGCCATTGATGCTCAGGCCCAGAATCGTGCTCGGCAGCGGGCGGCCGTTTTTGTAGACCTCCAGCAACTCATCGCGGTGCAACAACTTGCCCCGGGGCACGCCGTTATTGTCGAGGATGAACAACTCGAACATCTCGACATCCGGGTTCAGTTCCAGAAAATCCAGGGCTTCTTGCAGCGGGGCAAACGCAGGGGTGGCACTCATGGCAATTCTCGTAAATTCGTATAAGACAGGCATACAGGCACGCAATTTCGGGCGTAAACCCACAGACTCAACGTTAGATACGAGCATCCGGCGGGCGGGCATGCCGGCAGTGGAACAAGGCCCAAAAGGCCAGTTTTGAAGGGAGGCCGCAGGCAGAGGCCGTTGCACAGGCAAAAAAATCAGGGCAAGGCACAGCGCTTGACGTTAAAACGTCCGACAGCCAGTGGTCGCCAATCCTGATCGGGCCAAGCCTCATCGCCAAAACCATTGCCTACAAAGAACACCCAGCCTCACACGCCAGCCCGGGCAGGTCAAATACAGACATTTATACCTTTGGTTGCACTGCGACTAAACATTGGGCATCGGACCGCGCCCCAAGGACACCGCCTCCCACCCCGCGACGATGAGCAGGATCAGGGTGGTCAGCGCCCCCAGGATCAGTCCTGAAAATACCTGTTCCAGGGCCGCCGGCAGCAGAATCAACAGCAGCAACATACCCCCCATGTGGGAAAACGGCGGCAGCGGGCGGTCCGACATCACCCATTTGAACAATGCACACCCCAGCAAAAACAGGAATGGCCCGGCAATCATGGTGATCACCGCCCCAGTCGTTGCGTGCCCGGGGTGCATCAACACCAACTCGTCGGCCACCGCGCTGACGATCACCCCGGCAATCATCAGCACATGAATGTAGGTGTAGGCCAGACGCGCATGACGCCCCGGGTCACGGGCGTGGGCAATGCGTTCATGGGCCCGCTCGGCGCCGCTGTCAAAATAGATCCACCACATGGCGATGCTGCCCAGCACCGCCACTACAAAGGCCGCAAAGCCAGCAAGGCTCCAGCTCAACCGGGCAAAAGTGGCCCCCGTCACCAGCAAGGACTCGCCAAGGGCAATGATCACAAACAGCCCGCAGCGCTCAGCCATGTGATTAGCTTCAACGTTCCAGTCGTCCAGGGTCGAAGCCCCCAGCCCCGGCACCCAAAAAAACAACGACGGCGACACCAACTCGATGGCTAGCGCCACGGCCCAGCAGGCCAGTCGCTGATTGCCTTCGAGCAAACCACCGCTAATCCAGAACACCCCTGACAACAGCATCCAGATCAAAATGCGCTGAAAGTTTCGCGCCAGCCCGGGCGACTCGGCGCGCACCACCCACATGGCAAACGCCGAGCGTGCCACCTGCATAAATACGAAGGCCCCGGCGAACAGCAGTCCGCGATCCGTGAAGGCGTGGGGGATAGACACCGACAGCAGCAACCCGGCCACCATCAGCACAAACAAGCCAATACGGATCGGGATGCGCTCGGGGTCGAGCCAGTTGGTCACCCATGAAGTAAAGATCCACACCCACCACACGGCAACCAGCAGCAAGCCCACATGCACCGCACCCAGGGCCGTTAAATTGGCCAGCAGTGAATGGGACAGCTGGGTCACGGCAAACACAAACACCAGGTCGAAAAACAGCTCGACCATGCCGACCTTGCCACTGTCATGACTGCCTCGGCCGCGCAGCACAGAAAGAGTGCGGGTCATATTTGATCCTCCGGGAAGCAATGGCTGTGGCAACTGATCAACCCCGCTGCCCGGATCGCAGGCAAGCCTGCAGCCACAACAGCAGCGCGCGTTATGCAGATGAACACTTGTTCATCGAACGTTTTAAAAACCTGCAGGGTCGGATGCTGCGTCTACTCTGTTTTCCTCCGCATTCTTACTTCAAGGAACCTCCCATGACCAGAACGGTTGCCGACTTCATCACTGAAACCCTGCAGCAGGCAGGTGTCAAACGTGTATTCGGAGTAGTGGGAGACTCCTTGAATGCGTTCACCGATTCGCTGCGGCGCCAGGAATAAATCCAGTGGGTTCACATGCGCAACGAAGAGTCCGCAGCCTTTGCCGCCGGGGCCCAGGCGCATTTGACTGGCGAACTGGCAGTCTGCGCCGGCAGTTGCGGCCCGGGCAATCTGCATTTGATCAATGGCCTGTTCGACGCCCATCGCAGCGGTGTACCGGTGCTGGCGCTGGCCGCGCATATTCCCGGCAGCGAAATCGGCATTGATTACTTCCAGGCCACCCATCCGGAAAGCCTGTTCCAGGAATGCAGCCATTACGTCGAGCTGGTGTCGCGGGCCGAGCAGCTGCCGCAAGTGCTGGAGCGCGCCATGCGCATGGCCATCGCCAAGCGCGGGGTGGCGGTAGTGGTGATTCCGGGGGACGTGGCGCTGCAGGCCTGCGACGCCAAAGTGCCCAACTGGCTCAAGCCGAGCCTGCCGATGATTCGTCCGCACGATACCGACATCGACCGGCTGGCCTCATTTCTCAATGCCGGCAAAAAAGTCACCTTGCTCTGCGGCGCAGGCTGCGCCGGTGCCCACAGCGAAATCCTGGCCCTGGCCGAACGCCTGAATGCACCGATCGTGCATGCGCTGCGCGGCAAGGAGCATGTCGAATACGACAACCCCTATGACGTCGGCATGACCGGGTTGATCGGTTTTGCATCGGGTTACAAGGCGATGGCCAACTGTGACACCTTGCTGATGCTGGGCACCAATTTTCCGTACCGCCAGTTTTACCCGGAGCATGGCTATATCGCGCAAATCGACCTGCGCTCCGAAGCCCTGGGCAATCGCTGCCCGCTGGAGCTGGGTCTGATCGGCGATGTTCAGCTGACCTTGCAGGCGGTGCTGCCAAAAGTGCTGCAAAACCCTGAGCGCGAGCATCTGGATACCGCCCTCAAGGACTACAAAAAAGCCCGCGAAGACCTCGACGCCCTGGCTGAAAGCGGCCCTGGCAGCTCAATCATCCATCCGCAGTACCTCAATCGTCTGGTCAACGAGCTGGCGGATGAAGACGCGATCTTCACCTGCGATGTGGGCACGCCCACCGCATGGGCTGCGCGCTACCTGAAAATGAACGGCAAGCGTCGTCTGATCGGCTCGTTCAACCACGGTTCCATGGCCAATGCGATGTTGCAGGCCATCGGCGCACAAGCGACCTTCCCCGACCGCCAGGTAATTTCCATGTCTGGCGATGGCGGTTTCACCATGATGATGGGAGATTTTCTGACCCTGAATCAGGTCGGCTTGCCGGTAAAAGTCATAGTGCTGAACAACGGCACCCTGGGCTTTGTAGAAATGGAAATGAAAGCGGCGGGGTTCCCGGATGTGGGCTGCGAACTGAACAACCCGAACTTCGCCGCCATGGCCGAAGCGATGGGGGTCAAGGGGATTCGTGTCGAGCATCCAGACGAGCTGGAAGCGGCCCTGCGTGAAGCCCTGAGCCATGACGGCCCGGTACTGGTCGACGTGGTCAGTGCCCGTCAGGAGCTGGTGATGCCACCGAGCAAAACCTTCGAACAAGCCAAGGGGTTTAGCCTGTTCATGCTCAAGACCGTAATGGACGGTCGTGCCCGGGAGCTGATCGACCTGGCCAAGGTCAATTTATTCCGCTGAAAACAACCCCGACACCCGTAGGAGCGAGCTTGCCTCGCGAGCTTTTCAACCACACAACCAAAAGCTCGCGAGACAAGCTCGCTCCTACATAATTACAACGTGGCGATATAACCGCGATGGACAGATCGACCTGGCCAAGGTCAAATTATTCCCCGAAAAACAACCCCGACACCTGTAGGAGCGAGCTTGCCTCGCGAGCTTTTCAACCACACAACCAAAAGCTCGCGAGACAAGCTCGCTCCTACAGAATTACAACGTGGCGGTATGACCGCGATGGACAGATCGACCTGGCCAAGGTCGATTTATTGCGCTGAAAACAACCCCCGATACCTGTAGGAGCGAGCTTGCCTCGCGAGCTTTTCAACCACACAACCAAATGCTCGCGAGCAAGATCGCTCCTACAGGATTACAACGTGGCGGTATGACCGCGATGGACGGATCGACCTGGCCAAGGTCAATTTATTCCGCTGAAAACAACCCCGACACCTGTAGGAGCGAGCTTGCCTCGCGAGCTTTTCAGCCAATCAACCAAATGCTCGCGAGCAAGCTCGCTCCTACAGAATTACAACGTGGCGGTATAACCGCGATGGACAGATCGACCTGGCCAAGGTCGATTTATTGCGCTGAAAACAACCCCCGATACCTGTAGGAGCGAGCTTGCCTCGCGAGCTTTTCAGCCAATCAACCAAATGCTCGCGAGCAAGCTCGCTCCTACAGAATTACAACGTGGCGGTATAACCGCGATGGACGGATCGACCTGGCCAAGGTCAAATTATTCCCCTAAAAACAACCCCGACACCCGTAGGAGCGAGCTTGCCTCGCGAGCTTTTCAACCACACAACCAAAAGCTCGCGAGACAAGCTCGCTCCTACAGAATTACAACGTGGCGGTATAACCGCGATGGACGGATCGACCTGGCCAAGGTCAAATTATTCCCCTAAAAACAACCCCGACACCCGTAGGAGCGAGCTTGCCTCGCGAGCTTTTCAACCACACAACCAAAAGCTCGCGAGACAAGCTCGCTCCTACAGAATTACAACGTGGCGGTATAACCGCGATGGACGGATCGACCTGGCCAAGGTCAAATTATTCCCCTAAAAACACCCCCGACACCTGTAGGAGCGAGCTTGCCTCGCGAGCTTTTCAGCCAATCAACCAAATGCTCGCGAGCAAGCTCGCTCCTACAGGATTACGTCGTTGCGGTATTAGCGCGAATGAAAGCGCCGGTTAAGCGCCATTCTTTTGGCCAGAATCTCGCGCTCCCGCTTGCGCTGGCTGCGTACCACCAGGCCCCAGACAATCAGGCACAGCAACAACCCGCCGCCACCCCAGATCACGTAAGGCATTGCCACCACCAACAGCGGCGCATCACCACCACGACGCAGGCTGGCCACGGTCTGTTGATCAACACTGAGCAACGGGTTGCCGAAACGTTGCAGGCTGTAGTTGGCAATCGCCGCCACTTGCTGATCATTCAGGTCACCACCCAATGCCGGCATGCTGACTTGCAGATCGGCCCCTTTACGCTCCACCCCTTCAATTATCGCCATCACCAGATTATTCGGATGCAACCCGGTCAAGGCGCTGTTCTGGCTCAAGGAAGGATAGAACCCGTCCCCGGTGCCCTGCCCGTCACGCCCGTGGCAACTGGCGCACGCCGAGTTGTAGAGCCGGGCGCCATCGGTTTCGCTGGCATCGGCCAGGGTTGCCTGATCGAGCTGACCGGTTTCGATAGTGGTCATGTCGATCGGCGTCACCACCCGCGGGGTGCTGGCGACATGGTTTCCGGTGGCAATCGCCGGGACGGTTTTCAGGTAGCCGGCCATGGCGTACAGGTCATCATCGGTCAAAAACCGCAGGCTGTTTTCCACCGCTTCAGCCATGCCGCCCGCCGCTTGTGCCTTGTTGGTGACGTGGCCGTTTTTCAGGAACGCCACCACCTCGTCATTGCTCCAGCCGCCCAGGCCGGTGGCTTTGTCCGGGGTGATGTTAGGCGCGATCCAGCCGCCCAGTGCAGCGCCCGACAAATAGCGCTCGGAGTCTTCCGCCATCAGAGCATTACGCGGGGTATGGCAGGCACCGCAGTGGGCCAGGCTATCGACCAGGTATTGCCCGCGGGTCAGCTGTGCATCGTCCGGTTTTTTGGCAACAAAACCCTGGTTGTCGAGAAACAGCAGGTTCCAGCCAAACATCAACGGCCGGATATTGAACGGGAATGCCAGTCGGGTCGGCGCCACGGCTGCGTCTACCGGTTTAACCCCCTGTTGCAGGTACACATACAGCGCGTGGATGTCTTCATCGCTCATGCCCTGATAGGAGGTATAGGGCATGGCCGGATACAACTGCTGGCCCTTGGCGTTGACCCCTTTGCGCAAGGAATCGGCCAGTTGCTGCTCGGTGTAATCACCAATGCCGTGGGTCTTGGACGGTGTGATGTTGCTGGCAATGATCTTGCCCATGGGCGAGTCGATGGCATAACCACCGGCCAGCGCCGGGCCGTCTTTTTCCACCGTACGGTGACAGGCCCCGCAGTCGGCAGCCCGGGCCACGTATTCGCCTTGCTTGATCAGCGCGGCAGTATCTTCGACCGCCCATACGGACAGCGAAGCAAACAGGCTGCACAGGGCAACCAGGGGGCGTAGCGCGCAGAGATAGGGATTCATGGCTCAGACCTCCCGCGCAATGATGTCGGCCACACGAATGCTCAAGGCAACCCCGGTCAGCGTCGGATTGATGGTGCCCGATGCAGGAATCACCCCGGTGGTGGCCAAAAACAGGTTCGGATGATCGAAGGTGCGGCACTCGTGGTTGACCACCGAGTCCTTGGCATCAGTACCCATGATTACGGTGCCCATCAGGTGGTCGCGGTTCTGCCAGCCGGTGTTGTCCTCAACCACGGTACCGCCCATGACTTTCACGAAGTCGGCATAGTCGGCGTCCACCCCGGGCTTGGCGGCTTTGACGTAATCACCCACTTCGTAATTGATCACCATCATCGGGATGCCCAGGGCATCGGTGCGGGTGGTGCTCGGGCGGATGGTGTTGCTCGCCAGCGGCAAGGTTTCGTACACCGTCGACACATCCACCCAGCGTGCCGAATCGTGACGAATTCGCTCGTCCAGTTCCTTGCCGAAAATGCCCTGCTCGATCAGACGATTGGCCACGGCCATGTTCGGCACGTTGTTGGCAAAGGCATGTTTGACCGACGCCCGTTCCTTGCGGAACGCGCCATCGCGACGGTTGAAAATCCCGCCTTGCTGCACCGCTCCGCGCCCCGGCCATACCGGCTCGTCGGCCAGAAACTGCAGCCCCTGACCAGTGTGGTCCATCAGGTTGCGCCCCACCTGGTCCGAGGAGTTGGCCACCTCGGAAATCAACAGCAGCTTGGGGGTTTCCAGGCCATTGGCGGCCACCACAAAATACTTGGCGGTGAGCCGCACGTTATCGCCCTTGGAGCTGCGGTAATGCACGGCAACGATCTTGCCGCCTTCGCCTTTCTCCAGCTTGTATGCCGTGGCGTCGGTCAGCAGTCTGGCCCCCGCCTGCTGCGCGTGCCGGGCATGCACATCACCGCTGTACATGGCGCCAATCGGGCATACCGGCATGCAGTTGTTGTTGCCGCTGCACGCAGGGCGATCGTCATAGGGCATGGTGGCACGACCGTTGGGCTCATGCAGGAACACATAGCCGGCCGGGGCCAGACGCGCGCGAAGGCGCTGGAACAGGTAGGTATCGCCTTCGGGCGGCATGGGGTACGGCGTCGAGCGCGGCGGAAAGGCCTCGCCGTCATGCCCGCTTTGATCCTGGGTATCACTTCCGCATACGCCCAGCGCCACTTCGGCCCGTGCGTAATAGGGTTCCAGCTCGCTGTACTCCATTGGCCAGTCGCGGCCAACCCCGTACAGGGTGTTGAGCTTCATGTCGTTGGGCAGGTAACGCCAGCAGGCTGCCGCCCAATGCCAAGTGGTGCCGCCGACCAGTTTCAACATGCCCGGACGAAACTCGAACGAGCCGATATTTTCTATGTACTGCTCATCGTAGGAATGACGCGCCCATGGCTCATTCGGATACGGCGAGTTGTAGTTACTCTTGTTCGAAGAGTTGCGAAAGTTTTCAACGATTTTCCAGCGGGGAATGGACTCACCTGCTTCCAGAATAATCACTGACTTGCCTTGTTTGGCCAATTCAAAAGCTGCGTTGCTGCCCAAGGCTCCGGACCCAACAACAATGACATCAGCATCAAAGACCTGACTCATGGGTACCCCTTGTTTTAATCGTTAGCGACGGTAGACGGCGGATCAACCCAATAGTTGGTATGCCCCTGGGAGTAGGTGGGGATCACGGTGGCATCCAGGGTCGGCGTGTACGCCAGCGCACCGGTGAAGGTCACCAGCCGGGTGTCGTCCACGGCCCGCATGCTGACCGGAGTGCCGGTATAGCCCAGGTACCAGGCGCGGACGATTTTTTGCACCGTGTCCTTGTACTGCGGGTGCTGATAAACCGGGCTGGCGCTCAACATCGAGACCCGGCTCAAACCATGCTGGCGGATGCTGCCCCACAGCCCCCTGACCTTTTCCGGGAACAATGGATCGGCCTCGGTACAGCGTGCCAGCACGCGCAGCGTGAGGCTCGGGTCCAGCGCATCGCGCTCGGTGAGGAACAGTGAAAGCTGGTGCAAAAGTTCGACATCATCAGTGGCGGCATTATTGATGCCTTGCGCCAGAACCGAACCCGCCCAGGATGAAGAAAGAAGTCCGGCACCGGTTATGGCAGCGCCAGAAGACAGTAACTTTCTGCGGGATATCACATAAATCTCCTTGATCATCAAAAATAAAGGCTGACACCTAGACCTTCGATAAATCAGGTTGTTACAAAGAATGATCAAACATCCTACAGAGATTAGTGATGGAGCTTCATGAATACCGGCTATTACCCCCTACCCGTTGCAGGAGCTGGGCGCTTGACCCGGCAAGGTTGCGATGTGGCCCCGCCATCGCCTAATATACGTTTCATATACATTTCATATTGAGCATTTAGATGGGCATTGTAAAAATCTCGGACGCCATGCACGAGAACCTGCGGCTGGCCAGCAACGCTCTGAGCCGCTCGATCAACGCACAAGCGGAGCACTGGATGCGTATCGGCATGCTGACCGAATTGCATCCAGGCCTGGATCACAACCAGATCTGCCGCCTGCTGATTGCCGCCGAACTGGACGGAGGCCTCGATTTGAAACAGTTGTGCGCCGCCACCCAAGCCATCGCAGGAGTCGATCAATGAGAGCCGGTGTCGTGATCAACAGCCCGGCGCAGATCGCCCAGTCAAAGATTGCCGGCAAGCTGGCCGCCGAAGTGCTGGCCATGATCGGCGCCCACGTCAAAGCGGGCGTCACTACCGACCAGCTGGACCAGATCTGCCACGACTACATCGTCAATGTGCAGAAGGCCATTCCCGGTAACGTGGGCTATCACGGTTTCCCGAAAACGGTCTGTACCTCGGTCAATCAAGTCGTCTGCCACGGCATCCCGAACGCGGTGCCGCTCAAGGACGGGGATATCGTCAATATCGACATCGCCGTGGTCAAGGATGGCTGGTACGGCGATACCAGCCGCATGTACCTGATCGGCGATGTCGATCCGCAAACCCGTCACCTGGTGAAAACCACCTACGACGCCATGTGTGCCGGGATTCGTGTGGTTCGCCCGGGCGCAACCCTGGGCGACATTGGCCATGCCATCCAGTCGCTGGCCGAAAAGGAAGGGTTCAGTGTGGTCCGCGAGTACTGCGGTCATGGCATCGGCAAGGTCTACCATGATGAGCCGCAGGTGCTGCACTACGGCTACCCGGGCCAGGGCATGAAGCTTAAAACCGGCATGATCTTCACCATTGAGCCCATGCTCAATGCGGGCAAACGCCATGTCAAAACCCTGGCGGACCAGTGGACCGTAGTGACCAAGGATCAGTCGCTGTCGGCCCAGTGGGAACACATGGTTGCCGTGACGGATGACGGTTTCGAAGTGCTCAGCCCCTGGCCCGACGCCAGTGACGAATACCCCGCCATCTAATGTGTGTGGGAGCCGGGCTCCCACAACCATCAGTGACTGCCATCAGCCGTTCTCGAACTGCGAGCGGATCTTGAACAATTCATTGTCGCTGGTCACACCCAGCTTTTTGTAGGCCGATTGCTTCTGGGTGCTGATGGTCTTGATGCTGCGGGAAAACTTCCCGGCGATTTTCGTCACCGACATGCCCTCAAGACAGCAGCGCAGCACTTCGCGCTCACGAATGGAAAGGGTACTCAAACCGGTCAGTTCCCCCTGGTCTGACCCGCTGTCGGCAGAGGTTTCCAGGCTGCTGCGGGTCGAAATTTCGTTATGTTTGAGCTCCAGCGCCATCGCAGAATGCAAATAAATCTGGCCGGCGGCGACTTTTCTGATGGCGAGTACGACTTCATCAGAGCTTGTATCCTTGCCCAGAAACCCACTCGCGCCGCAGCGCATCGCCAGGGCTACCGTTGCCGGCGTATGCAGGGCCGAAACCACCAGCAGGCGCGCCCCCGGATACCGCAGCCGCAGACCGCGAATCAGATTCAGGCCGTCAACTTCTCCGGGGCTCAGGGAGTAGTCCATCACCACCACGTCCACACTTTGCGTTCTCAACGCGTCCATCAACTGCCGGCTGCGGGTGAAACAGCCGACAATCTGCATATCTTTATGGGGGGTGAGTAACCGAGAAAACCCTTGCAGAATCAGCGCATGATCATCAAGCAACATCAAGCGAATCGGGTTCAACATGGATGCCATGGCAACTTCCTCTTTACCTCTCAGCGTTGCTGAACCAGGTATTACTCCATATGACCCTTTATCAGGGGCGTTCGTACCAGCACTTCAACCAGAGTCAAAGCCAAAACCCGCACCAACACTAAGGGCAAAGAATCGCGCGTTATGATATGCCCGCTTTCCGCCACAAAAATAAGAATCGTCTCAAAAAGCAAAAGTGTCTTACCCCCACCAGCCTCAGCCAACATGAAGTCGGCCGCGCCAGAAAGCAGCACAATCTCTGAAAACCCGTCTTGATCCAGTTTAGAGGCATCTACTGCACAGACTGTGCAGAGCGAAATGGGTGCTGATTCAAGTCAGGATGAACCACGGGCTACTATTGATTCCGGGTAGCGACTTCAGCCGCTGCACATGTTGTTCATAATCTATTACTCTGAAGCTCTGGCCTGCGGCCCCTGGAGCCGTGCAGATCACACTCAACACTTATTTGTCGACCTCGCGCCTACTGTGGCGCGAGATGAGGACAAAGTTCTTCGAGGCTGGTCATGTCCATTCGCAAAATGATTCGGGTCATGCTTCTGGATGATCATCTATTCATGCTCCAAGGCCTGGAACTGAGCCTGAAAACCCAGGCCGACATTGAGATTGCCGGCAGTTTCAGCAGCAGTCAGGCACTGCTTGAGGCACTGCAACGACAGAGCGTCGACCTGGTGCTGCTGGACTATTCACTGGGGCCGGACGAAATCGACGGCCTGAACCTGGTGCGCGGCCTGAAAAAACGCTTTCCGGGCATGCGTTTGCTGGTGCTGTCGGCACTGCATAACCCCGCCACCGTGGCCATGGTCATGCGCAGCGGCGCCGACGGATTTATCGGCAAAGAAGTGGACCCGTCCCAACTGCCTATTGCCATTCGCCGCGTGGTATCCGGCAAGACCTACCTGGCCGAAACCATGAGCGAGCAGTTTCGTGAACAGGAGATCTCTTCCGGCGATCCGTCGACCGCAGCCACCAACGATGACACTGACAGCCTGGCCATCCTTGCCACGAATGCGGCGCTGACCGGGCGCGAGCACGAAGTGATGCGCTGCCTCCTGGACGGCATGTCGGTGACGCAAATTGCCAATAAGTTTTCCCGCAGCATCAAAACCATCAGTACCCAGAAACAAGCCGCCTACAAAAAGCTCGGGTTGAACAATGACAACGAGCTGAACAAGGTCCGCTACCTGCTGGAAGGCCAGTGATATGCGCAGGCTGATGCTGCTGGGGATTGCGCTGTTGATCAGTTGCCAGGTGTACGCCGATTCCCCTTACGCCTTCACCCCGGCAGAGAAGCAATGGATCCAGGAGCACCCGGTGGTGCGCTATGCCATCGACTCCTACTGGCCGCTGGAATACATCGAAAATGGTGAACACAAAGGCCTGACCCGCGATTATCTGCAGCAAATCTCGCGCATCAGCGGACTGCAATTCGAACTGGTTCCGACAAAAAACTGGAGTGAAACCCTCGCCCTCATCGACGCTGGCAAAATCGACCTGACCACTGCCGTCTCCAAAGCCTTGATCGACAAGGACCAGGCCGGAAAACTACTGCTGTCCGACGTTTTTTTCGTCGGTTCCACCGTCGTCGTCACCCGCAGTGGTGAACCGGTACTGTTTTCGACCCACAAACTCAACGGCAAAGTGGTAGCGGTCAAAGGCGGCGGCGGCTATGAGCAGTACCTGCGAAAAGAGTTCCCCGACGTCGAACTGCTACTGATCAATGACCCGGAGGACGCCCTGATGGCTTTGGCCGAGGGCAAAGCCGACGCTGTGATTGGCATGGACAGCGTTTTGCAGTTGATCATATCCCGCAAGTTTTTCGGCACCCTGCACCTGGCCGGCGTGCTGTCAGACATGCCGATCGTCAGCAGCATGGGTATCAGCCCCAAGTACCCTGAACTGTTGTCCATCATCAACAAATCACTGGCACAGCTACCGCCATCAACCATCGATGCCATCTTTGAACGCTGGCTGGAACGGACCGACTACGGCGCCCCCTCCTGGGCGACGGTTTTCCGCTACTACCGGATCGAGCTGATTTGTTTTGCCCTGCTGCTGTCGGCACTGGCCTTCATGACCCGACGTGCCATGCTGGCGAAAAAGGCCGCGCAGAAAAGCGAAGCGGCCAAATCGAGTTTCCTGGCAATGATGAGCCATGAAATCCGCACCCCGATGAATGGCGTGCTGTCGTCCATCGAACTGCTCAAGGGTTCACCGCTGACCCCGGCGCAACAGGAACTGGCCACCCTGGCCAACGTTTCGGCGCGCAACCTTCTGGAATTGCTCGACGACGTGCTGGATGTTTCCAAGCTGGAAGCCGACAAGATCCAGCTGGAATCCGTCCCCACCGATCTGCAGCAACTGGCCCGGGGCCTGGCCGACATCCACCAGCTGGCCGCCCGCCAGCGCCATACCGAGATATCCCTGGCGGTTACCGGCCTGGATGAGGTGTTACTGATCCTCGACCCGGTCCGCATCCGTCAGGTCATCGCCAACCTGCTGTCCAATGCGGTGAAATTTACCGAGCACGGCGAGGTGCTGCTGAGCCTGCACTTTGAAGCCACGTCCTCCGACTCCGGACACCTGGAGATACTGGTCAGCGATACGGGGATCGGAGTCGACGCGCAACAACAACGGCATTTATTCCAGGCGTTCGTCCAGGCCGACAACTCGATCACCCGGCGTTACGGCGGCAGCGGACTGGGGCTGTCCATCTGCAAACAGCTGGTGGAGTTGATGGGCGGCCAGATCGACCTCGAAAGCGAACCCGGCCAGGGCACCCGTGTACGCGTCAGCTTGCCGGTGAGTTTCCGGCACAAATACCCTGCCCTGCCTGCCCGGGCTGCCGAAGAGCCGCTGCCGGACGCACCAGCGAAAACCTGGCAGCAGGTACTGGTGGTCGAAGATCATCCGATCAACCGCCAGACCATCCAGCTACAACTCACTGAGCTGGGGTATCACGCGCTGATTGTCGAGGACGGCATAGCGGCCATTGCGACCATGGAGCAGCACCGCGAGGGCATTTGCCTGATCCTGCTGGACTGTCACTTGCCCGGCATCGACGGTTACGAAGTGGCCCGCAGGATTCGCCAGCAGGAACAAGAGCAAGGCCTGGCCCACATGCCGATCATTGCGATCTCCGCCTCCACCGACGAGCAACATCAGCTCAAATGCATCGACAGCGAGATTGACGGCAATCTGTCAAAACCCCTGACTTTGTCGGCCTTGCGGCAGATCCTGGGCCTGTGGCTGCCCGGCCCCGACACCCCGCCCCAGCCTGTGGCCAGCTCACTGAGCAGCGCCTCCATCGAGGATCTGTTCAATACCTCCTGTGGCGAAGATTTCGCCTGTCTGCATGATGCGTTCGACAAGCACAACCTGGTGCTGGCCCTGCACTACAGCCATCGTCTTCACGGTGCAGCGCTGGCGATGCAGGCGAACGAACTGGCGAAACGGGCCAGGGACATGGAGCAGGCCCTGCGTGATACTGCCGGTCAGGAGTACGACTGGAGCGCCATGCTGGCCGGCATGGAAGAAGCGTTGAAGAGCTTTTACCTGAGCAGAAAAACGGGCCCGTAGTCGCTGACCGGGCACGCGGCTGCGAGCCCCCGTCGCAGCCGCGTTGCGCGTCAGCGACAAGCGGATTCCAGGGCATGTTGCAAATGCTCGATGGCCATGTGAACAGTCGCAATTTCAACTGGCTCCTGGCAAAGCGCCTCAAGTCTGCGGGCAGCCTCGACGACCCGGGGCTGATCCAGCATCATGGCGGCACCTGCAATGCGATGCGCCCGATGCGCCACCTGGGGCCAGTCACAGGCTTGCGCAAAGCCAGGCAGAGGCTCGAAGTCCAGGTGACAAGTTGCAAAAAAAGCACTTAGCAGATCGCCGTCGGCCGGCTCCGGCAGCATGGGATGCTCCGGGGATGGCGTGCATCTGTCACACCACAGATCGATTATTTCCCGCAACTGGTCAACCCGTAACGGCTTGGTCAGCAAGCCATCGATACCGGCGTCAAAACACGACTCGGCATGCTCCGCCCCAACCATTGCCGAAATGGCAATGATCGGTGTACGGATCTGGCGCCCGGCCTCCATGACACGTATACGGCGGGCGACGCTATAGCCATCTATATCCGGCAAATTGCAGTCCAGCAGCACCACATCGAAGCGTTCCCCGGCAAAGCAATCCAGACCCGCCTGCCCCGTCAGCGCCTGGACGTTTTCATGGCCCATGGTCTGTAACTGGCGCCTGATCACAAACTGGTTTTGCGGATGATCCTCAACCACCAGTACTTTCAGCGCCGGCATCCCGCTACCCGCCGCCGCGGTTGAAGCTGAGGAATTTGTCTGCTGGAGGTGCACCTGCGGCTCTGCCAGCAGCGCGGGCACCCGGACCACGAAGGTTGTGCCCTTGCCGAGCTCGCTGTGCAACACAATAGTGCCGCCCATCAACCCCAAAAGACGGCGGCAGATGGTCAGCCCCAGACCGGTGCCGCCAAACTTTCGGGTAATCGAGTCGTCGGCCTGGGTAAACGCCTGAAACAGGCGCCGCTGATCACGCCAGGAAATGCCGATGCCGGTGTCAATAATGCTCAGGTGCAACAGCCCCCTGGCTGAATCCTCAGGGTCGATCTCAAAACCGGCTACCACCTTGACCTCACCGGCCTCGGTAAACTTGATTGCATTGCAGAGCAGGTTGATCAGTACTTGCCGCAGGCGCAGGGCATCAACACTCAACCACAGCGGCGAGTCCCACTGCAGGCTCATCTTCATCGGCAGGCCTTTCTCCTGCGCCCGCAACTCCGAGATGCTGAGCGCCTCCTCGATCAACCCGTCGATATTGGTGGGCCTGAACTCGAGCACCATGCGCTCGGCCTCCAGCTTGGAAAAATCCAGCGCACAATCGAGCAGCCCCAACAGCGTATTGGCACTGGTCACTGCAATTTTCGCCAACTCGGCATCTTCCGGCGCGAGCCGGGCTCGCCCCAGCAGCTCGACACTGGAAAGTATCGCATTCATGGGCGTACGAATTTCATGACTCATGACCGCCAGCAACATGGCCTTGTCCCGCTCGCTACGCCGGGCCTGGCGTTGCGCCAGATGGGCGTTGCACAACAGATACATGAAGATGGCAAGAAACAGGACCACCACGAGCATTTCGCGGCAATAGTATTTCAGCAGTTCGGACCACGACGGCGGCCCGTAACTGGCGGCATCAACCCAGCGCGCCAGCATGTGGTCGGTCTCGCGGGCGGTCAGCGTGGCCAGGGATTTGTTGATGATCGAGACCAGTAACGGCTGGTCCATTCGTATGCCGATGCTGACCACTGCGGGCAATTCGGCAATCGAACCCGCGACGTGCAGCGTATCGAAATAGCGGTGTTGCAAAATCGGGATCAACACCGCATCAACATCGATGGCGGCATACAGCTCACCGCTCGCGACACGCTCCAATGCCTCTGTTGCAGTTTCGACCGCGACCAGCAGGATTGCGGGGTAACGTAAACGCAAACTGCGCTCATAGCCGCCTCCGGCCTTGACGGCGACCTTCTTGCCCTCCAGTTGACGAGGATCGAACATCACCGGCGAACTGGCTCGGGTCACAATAAGCGTGGAACCTACAAAGTAAGGTTTGCTGTAGGCGATATGCTCACGGGATTGCGGCGCAGCCATCTGCTGTGAAGTGGCCGCAAGCAAGTCGATACCGCGCTCCGCCAGTGCAGCCCTGGCGGAGGGCCAGCCCAGGCCTTGCTTCCAGCGAAACTCCAGGCCGGAAACCCTGGCAATGGCTTTCAGGTACTCAGCGCTGAGCCCTTTATAAACACCATCTTCAACGTATTCCAATGGGCGCCAGTCGGGATCCACAGCCACATGGACCACAGGATTGGCGCTAATCCAGGCTCTTTCCTGTGCAGTGAAAAGCTGTTCAGCCTGCCCTTGGGCCATGCTCCGAAAACAGGCAGAGGCCAGCAGCAGGCCCCAGACAAACCTGCGGCCGCTGCGATCGCGCCTGAAAACTTTCTTGGCGTACCCCATTGCCCGGCCGGCTGCCGAGGCAATCACCCGGCACCCGATGGGCGCGCAGGACTACGGGATACCGGATCATGGGTGGGTATCACTGCTCGCAGAGTGCATGCGGGTGCATAGCGGGCGCCGACCCTGAGCAAACAACCGACCCGACACTGGCAGATCCTCGGGGCCCGAGCCCGTACCATCGCCCGGCATCGTTGCCAGACAAATTTTGAATTCACCATCAGGCCAGCCATTTGCAACCCGCTAAAGTACTTCCTGGGAGTTGAGCTGACATAAAGCGTCCAACAGCAACAAATGGTTTTTATCCAGCATGTCGACATAACAGGCCAGGAGTTGCGCATTCACGCAATTTACCGGTAAATCGACACCATCCGTAAGTTCACGAATCATGATACTCAGCACCGTCTGATTTTCACTGATCCGGAGAATTGCCTGTGATAAAGCCACAACACTGTCCATCGAATATCCTTATAAGTAAGTAGACTCTACGGGGAATCCATCCCCTCCAACGCAGTACTGCTTGAGCAACAGACATACTTCTGAATCAGCAGACGGCATTTAAAAAAATATAGCAGCACTCTAAAAATCAAAAATAAGAACATTCTTATAATAACCCGGCAAAAATCAGGCCATTATTAGAACCCAATAGTGTCCGACCCACTAACAGCGGCCACCACTTAATCACCTTCAAACTGCGAGCGAATCTTAAACAATTCATTATCACTGCGCAGCCCGAGCTTTTTAAAGGCGGCCTGCTTTTGAGTACTGATGGTTTTGACACTGCGCTCGAATTTCAACGCGATTTGCGTGACCGACATGCCATCCAGACAACAACGCAATACTTCACGTTCACGAAATGACAACTCACTGGTTCTGACCAGCATGTCCACCCCGGTGGGTTTGGCCAGGCCATTGCGCTGCCCCTGAGCAATGGAAACCCCGTTGTATTGCAGATTCGACTCCATCTGCGGATGCAGGTAACCGCGCCCGCCCACCAGTCTGCGTACGGCAACCGCCAGTTGACTGGAGCACATGTCTTTACCGATAAACCCCTTGGCTCCGCAACGCAAGGCCAGCGCCACAGTTGCAGGAGTGTGGGATGCCGAAATAATCAGTAAATGAATATCCGGAAAGCGAAGCCGCAAACCGCGAATCAAATTCAAGCCGTCAATTTCCCCCGGACTCAGGGTGTAATCCATGATGATTATGTCAACTTCCATGCCGGGCTGGCTCAACGCATCAATCAATTCCCGGCTGCGGATGAAGTGCCCGACGACTTCCATATCCTGCTCTTGCCTCAACAGTTGCAACATACCCTGCAAGACCAGGTCGTGATCATCCAGCAGCATCAGCCGGGCCGGCCGTAATAATGAAGCCATCAGAAACTCCTTTATAAGCATTGACTGTTGCAAATACCTTTTGCAGGCCGGGTGCTTTTAGTTAAAAAGCAGAAATACTCTTACCGATCAAATCCCCCCTCGGCATCATTCGACGACACCTTGTTCGGCCAGCACCTTGAACCAACTCAAAGCAGTATTGGCACCGCACAAGCCTGCGCAATTCGGCTGTTTCTGCGTAAAAGCCGAGTTGGCGATGTTGTGCACAGCTTAACGTCCACTCACGGCTGTTGATCCGGGTTTCAAGACGCACATCGCGGGAGACGGATTACAGGCGCGCCCCGTTTAAAGGAGTGGCAGCAATCGCAACGGAATGATTATTTCACCCGCCTCAAGGTTTGAAACCGTCCAGATGACGGTCAGGTCCGATGACGCAGAGAAAGCTATATGAACAACGGGTTACTGTATTTAGGAAAGCTCTGAAAGCTGAAGCGGTTCAGCTGAAGTACCAATCGACGGGCAGCGGAAGCCATTCAGTGCTTCACGACCCAAAGCCATGCCCTGGCGCCCTGCCCGCAGCTGCAAGCGCACTTCCTCCCCTTCGAAGTCCAGAACCAGTTGCCGGACCTGGGGATTGTCGGTCGGTATCTGCCGGGCCTGATCAAGCAAACGAAACCAGGCCCATGCCCCTTCGGTGCGCCGGGTAAGGGTGCGGCCATCGAGCAAGGTGGCCGAGAGGCGAATCTGCGTCCCCAGGGCCTTGCCCGGAAAACCGAAAGTCACCCCGCGCAACGGTCCGTGCCGATAGTCCAGGCGCTTGTCATCGATGTGCAGGGTGAAGCTGGCGATGCGCTCGCTCATGGTCAGCGGGCTGAGCTCAAATTCGAAGCCTGCCTGGGTCCCGCCTGCCGGAAAAAAACCCGCCCGTACCTGCCCGGCCTGTTCCAGGGCGAGCAGTAACGGCCCCCCGAGGGACTCGCCCCCAAGGCTGTCACCCAGGCGCCACGGACGCGAACGGGTATCCAGCAAACCCGCCAGATGCTGCTGGACAAAGCCTTGCAATGCCCCGTCAGCGGCAAACATCCGGTTGAAGTCTTCGAGGCTGACGTCACTGGCCGAGTCACCCGCAAACGGGTAACGCCCGCTCAGTCCGCGCTCGCACAATGGCGCCACTTCAGCGGCCCAGGCAGTGGCCAGCGAGCGTCGGCCCTGCTGCTGTACCTGCTGCTGGCCAATCTCGGCAACGTCGAGGAAAACCGGCTGCAGCAGACCGGGCAACTGCTCGATTTCCTCATTCAAACGCTGCAACACCTCGTTGGGCGGCACCGTGACTTTCAGGGAAGGCGCTTTCTGATTGGCCTGCATCAATAAAGCGGCACCTTTGACTGCTGCGCGCACTGCCAGGGCCGGCGGCTCGGGTGCCGAAGCAGCGAGCCAGCGATGCAAAGGCTGGAAGTGCCGGGTCACCGGATGCTCCGGGGGCGCGGCAGCGGTCTCGCCCGGTTCGGCCACAGGCTGAAGACGCTGCGCCTGCTTTTGCGCCATATCCAGCCAGCCCTCGGGGGATGCTGCGGGGGTCAGTTCGGTATGCCCGGCGACGGCCTGCAGTAATACCAGCAGCGGCGAATCGGTCCGGGCCAATTGCATCAACCGCCGCGGCAGGTGTTCATGCTGGTCCAGGCCGGCGATTTGCAGATCGTCGAAAAAACCCTCCCAGTGGGCAATGTAGTCCTGATGATAGAGCGCCAGAATCTCGCGTTTGACAGGCTCCAGAGCCAGCACTTCGGAGCGCCCCAGCAGTCGACGTTCTTGCAGCAACCCAACCGTCAGCAAGGGCTCGAGCAATGTCTCGAAACGCCGATAACCCTCCCGGGTATACAACCCCGGCACCCCCTCCACCAGGCTTTCGCCGCTGCGCCGGGCGAACAGCAGCATGCCCTCGGCCCCCAGCACCGAGGCAATGCTGAACTCGGCCAGGGCCTGACCCCGCATCCCCTCAAGCAGTTGTTCGTATAAACGCTGGGCCAGCGGTTGCGCCGCCAGCCGGTTGCGCACCTGCTCGATCAGGCCGCGATCCAGCGGCACCGGGCCGGACTGCGCCAACCCCTTGAGCAGGCCTTGCAGATGCTGATCCAGCCGCAGGCGGTAGGCTTCACCGGGGCCGCCCGCAGCCCGGGCATACCAGTCACGCAATGAGCGGGCATCCATGGGCGCCTCGCCACCGAGCATTAAATACAGCCCCAGGCTCTCGCGCAGCCCCTCGTCAGTGGTGCCATGCAAACTGCCATGCAAGCGCTGCAACAGATCCACCAGCAAAACCTGCTGCAGATCCCGGGCATACAACTGCCCGGACAACTGACGTAACTGGCGATCGGTGGCCCAGACCCTCCAGCGCCGATCGAGAAGCCGGGCTATGCCGGCGAGCCGGTCCAGCCGCAGCAGTGCCCCGGCCCCCAGCGCGACGGGTACCCCATGGGGCAGCGCCTGCTGCAATGCCGCAATGTGTTGATCAACCTGCTCCAGGCGCCGGTCCTGATCACGGTACAGATTGAGTAACAACAACCCGGCGAGCAGGCTGGCGACCAGCATCAGATAGTGCGCCCGCGGTCGCCACCAGGCACCGGCCTGACGCAACGGGGTGCGTATCCGGCCCGGCCGGCGGCAGGTCTGCAAGGCCCGCAGCAGGGCCGGCGCCGGCGACTCCGGGGTGGCTGCCCGGGCGCTGAAACGTATGGATTGCAAGGCGACCTGGGCAATGCCCGGCTCCTGGGCCAGCGCTGTGTTCAGCAGCCCGTTCAATGTCAGTGCAAACCCTCGCCACATCGGTATGAAGCCATACAGCCGGGCGCGCACCTGAACATCCGGCTCGCGCTGCAGACGCTCGAACTCACTGCTGTCGAGGCCCTCGATCAGGGCAGCCATGCGCTGTTCGAGGGTGGTGAGCAAGTGCCGGTTGCGGGTGGCCGGGGCGAATTCCACGCTCAACTCGCGGCGGTCCGCCGGTAGCCAGGCCAGTGATTCGCCATAGCCGGGCAACTGCTCGCATTCACTGATGATCAACTGCAGCGTCAGCCCTTTGCCGAAGCGGCTGGCCAGCTCTTCCAGACGCGCGCGCAGGCTCAATGCAATCTGGTCCCGCTCCACCTCTGTCGCGCCCTGCAGCCGGGCGGCCGATAGCACCAGGATCACTCCACGCGGATGCTGGCCCGAGGCGCCGGACTGCCCCAGGTCATCCAGCAAGCGACGCCACAGCCGCACTTCCTGCGGGTGGCGCTGGCTCACCAGGTGGCCGCCGATTTCAAACAGCCCATAGCCGTCAACGGCACTGCAGCGCAAGTCTTCATCGGCATTGGCCGGCAACCCGAGCAAGGGCCCCTTCTCGACCCCGGCCGGCCCGATCACCAGCAACCCCGGCAATTTGCCCCCGGTGCGCTGGCGCCATGCACACAGCCGTTCGCGCAATGCCAGTTCGCGCTCCGTCAACTCGTCGAGCACCGCTGCCGTGGCGACCGCTTGCGGCTCGGCCTGCTGCTTGCCACGCCGCCCGAGCCAGACCAGCAGCACGGCCACCAGCAGCAGCGCGCCACACAGCAGCAGGCGCACCACCAGAGCGGCCAGCGGTACATGACCGTCAACCGCCAGGCGCGGGCCATGGATCAGGATCAGATACATCGTAAATAGCAGCCCCAGCAGCCAGGGCGAGGCCCGCAGCAGGGTTTTCAAAACACGCAGGAGCATGGCAGCAACATCCGCAAGGTAGAAGGTTGAGGGAAGGCGCCCGGCTTACAGCTCGGCGGGGTACACAAAGATTTCGACCCGACGGTTACGGGCCCGGTTGTCCGGGCTGTCATTGGCGAACAAAGGTTCGAATTCGCCACGTCCTTCAGCGGTAAACCGCGCCGGGTCGATCTGATTGCCCTGCAACCTGTGCAATACCGCCTCGGCACGGGCCAGCGACAAGGCCTGATTGGAGCCCAGGCCTCTGGCCACCGGCGTGTCATCGCTATGCCCGATCACCTTGATCTGCACCGGCCACTGCTCCAGGGCCGCCGCAATGCGCGACAACACTGGCTCATAGGGCGCCGCCACTTCACTGCCGCCGGTGGCGAACAGGCCCGAGGAACTGATGATGATGCGCACCCCCTGCCCGTCTTCGAGCAGGTTCAGACGCCCCGCACGCAAATCTGCCGACAGCGTCTCGGCCAGGGACTGGGTCAAGCTGATCAGCGGGGCCTGCTCCAGTGCCTGCAAACGTAAAAGGGTCTGATAGGCGCGATTTTCCAGGTGCCAGGTCAGGCCCGCGGCCAGCACCAGCAACAGGGCGCCACAGCCCCACCAGACATAGCGCTGGCGTCGGCTGAAGTAGCCGCGACTCCACGAACGCAAATGCTCGTCCAGGCGGGCCTTGGGCAGATAGCCGCGTTGCAGGCGGATGGTTTCGAACAGCTGGTTGCGGCGCAACGCCAGTGCCGCGCGCCCCTCGCTCTGGATGCGATAGCGGCCTTCCAGCCCCAGGGCCAGGCACAGGTACATCACTTCCAGCAGGGCAAGGTTTTCCTGGGGCTTGAGTTCCGCGGCGTCGAGGTAGGCGAAAAAACCGTCACCACCGGAAGTCTGGCCATGAAAAATCATCAACAGACTGTGTCTGGACCAACCGCCGCGCCCCCATTCGGAGCCCGAAATAATTTCATCGAGCAAGGTACAGATGGCGTACTGGGCCCGTTCCACCGTATCCAGCGAAGCCCCGTCAGCCATGGCCTGACGATGAAAGGTGCGCACCTTGGTGACCAGTCGGGCCCGCAGCTCATCCAGATCCGGCGCACGTTCCAGACCGCGCAGCAGTACCACTTCATACAACAGGTCACTGGCGCGCTGGCCAAGCCCGTCGCTGCTCAGCGGGGGCAATGCTTCAGCCGGGCCGGCGGGTTGTGCAGAGGCACGCAAACGCGCCCTGATACGGGCTAACGGAGAGACAAAACGACGAATCATTGAGGATCCTTGATCGCCCAGAAGGCCAGTTGCAAGCCGGGGAAGTCACCGGCCAGATGGAGTCCGAAACCGGCACCGGTGTTGAGTTCTTGCCACAGCGGATGATCGCTTCGCAGCTCGAAATAGCTGAAGCCCGCGTAATAGGGCAGCTCCCGCGGAGCGGCCGGCAAGACACTGACGCCAAGCCCGGGCAACTGCAGGTCCACCAGGTCGGCAACCCGCTCTGCAGGGCCAATTTTCAGGCGGGTCGGGAACACCTTGCGCAGTTCATCGTCCGGCACCTGGGCGCGCACCGCGAGCACAAAGCGGGCGCTGGCGTACAGGCTTGAGTCGAGCACGGCGGCAAAGCGGATACCATGTTCGCGCTCGTGCAAAACCAGAGGAATGACATCGGTACCGGCCTGGGCGCTGAGGGTATAGGCCAGATCGTCCATGATCGGGGCGAAGCATTCGCCAAGCCGGTCGTGGCGATAAACAGGATAGGATTTGGGCCGTTTACTGCTTTCAGAAAATATCGCCAGCTCCCCGGCCAGCCCCAGTAACTCGCGGTAGAGCACCTCAGGGTGCAAGCCCGGATAGCTCGCCAGATGACCCAGCATGGACTCGGCCCGGTTGATGGTTTGCAGCATCAGAAAATGCTGGACCTCCGCCACGCCGCCCAGCCCCGGCACCCCCATATTGGTAGCCAGCATGTAGCCACGCTGCTTGACCCGGCTCAGAAAGTCGTCAACAAAGCTGACCAGGGGCCGGGCCAGACGCCAGTTCAACACCGGCGCGATAAAGCCCTCATCCAGACTGACCTGGCCACCGGGGCTGCGCTCGGCGATGCGCAGCACGTCCAGATAGACATGGGACCGTGCAACGTCGCGCTTGCCCGCCAGCATCAGGTTCAGCCGCGCCAGTTGCAGGGTCGCCTCGCCCGTGTCGGGGGCCGAACTATCCAGGGCCGGCGCTTCCACCAGACGGTAGCGCGCCAGGCTGTCGGGGCCGCTGTCACGGCTTACTTCGACAGTCGAGATGCCCGGCGCGGGCAAGGCCAGGACCACCTCCAGTTCCCGTGCGCCCTCGGGCACCACAAAGCGGGTGCGGGCCAGCTGCTCGGTGTCCAGATTGAAGAGTGTGCCGTCGGGCAAGATGCCGGCGCACTCCAGTAACTGCACGTAGCCCAGGGCCAGTTGGGCCGCATCGACCTTCAGCGCGGTAAAGCCCCAGGCATGGCTTTGCAAAGCCTGCAGGCCCTGCACCAGTTGCGCCTGCTGGTGGCGTTGTTGCTGTTGAAAATGCTGCGGCTGGAGGAACATCCCTTCCGACCACAGCACCCGGTCATTGCTGAACACTGGATGCTTCTCCTTGTAATGGAATCAGGCGGATCGAAACCCGGGTCCGTTGCAGATTGATCTGCAGCGACTCGGGGGTTTGCCCATGAAACACCTCCACGGTGCGCCACTGGGCATTTTCCAGGTCGCGGTATTCCGCCACTGCGCCGAACAACTGCACAGCAGGTTCGGGCACAAAACGCCGGGTGAGCTCCTCCCCCGGTCTTAACTGGAACGTCTCGCGCTTCAACCAGGCGGGGCTGGCCGGCTCTGCGTCCGGTTCCAGCAGACTGGCCGGGTCAGCCGCGAGAAATGCCTTGGCATCACTCAATTGGTAGATCGTCAGAATCACGGGCGATGGCCGCCCATGGATATCCGGATTCACATCGAGGGCAGCCTCGACCTGCAGGCTTCGGTACGGATCGGGTGGCGGGTCCTGGAACCAGCCGAACATCTGGCAGCCCTGCATCCCGCCAAGCACCAGCACCGATGCGCCGCAGAGCGCCAGCCGGCGCACCTGCCTAAGGGCGTCAGTCACGACCATGGTCGGCTTCCTCGGGTTGCTTGGGCATTTGTGGTTTCTGGGTGGGGATGGGCTGCGGTGCCTCGGCCGGATCGGCGCTGCTGTCGCCCCCGCCGTTGATGTCCACCTTGCCCTTGGCGTCGATGGTCACCAGTGCGCCGTTGATCGCCACCCCCTTGGGCCCCAGGACCAGGGTGCTGGAGCCGGCTTTGAGGGTCAGGGTCTGCCCCGCCTCGAGGGTCAGGGTCTGCGAGCCCTTGAGGTCGACGCTGGTGGCGCCGAGCCGGAACTTGCCGCCGACCTTGGTATCGCTGTCGCCAGCAACCTCCAGCGAATGGCCGCCTGCTACTTTGAACCGATGATCGGCACCGGTTTCCATCGAGTAACCGGCACCGACTTTGATGCTGCGGTCACCCACCACCTCCAGCGAATGGCCGCCCGCAACGTACACATTGAATTCGCCACCCAGATGCTGATGGGCATCCTTGAGCACCTGCTGGAAGGAATTGCCCCCCACCTTCACGTGGCGGTCGTTGCCCACATGCTCCAGGGCATCATTGCGCACCGTGACGTCCTGATTGCGCCCGGCATGGAACAACAGTTGTTCGGCGCCGTCCCTGTCTTCAAAACGCAGTTCGTTGTAAACATCCCGGGCCCCCAGCGACTGGCTTTTAATCCCGCTGCGCGCCACCTGTGCCGGCAATTCATGGGGTGGGCGCATGCCACCGTTGTACAGGCTGCCGGTGATCAGAGGGCGGTCCGGGTTGCCGTCAAGAAATTCGACAATCACTTCCTGACCGATGCGCGGCAGAAAAATCGCGCCCCAGCGTTGCCCTGCCAGCGGTTGGGCGACACGCACCCAGCAGGAACAGTTTTCGTCGGTCTGTTCGCCACGGTCCCAATGGAACTGCACCTTGACCCGGCCGAATTCATCAACCCACAGCTGCTCGCCGGCCTTGCCCACCACAAAGGCGGTCTGCGGGCCGGGCATTCTTGGGCGCGGGGTCTGGACCGGGGCGCGATAGCGGGCATTGCTGCCTATGGCCTCGATATCACAACTGAAGCTCGGCGCGCTGACCCCGGCAGGCGAAACCCTGCAAGTGGCGGTCAGCGTGGCCCGGGTAATCAAGTATTCGGCGTTCTGCCCAGGGTCGGCATGCCCGGACAACTTGAACGTGCCACCGGGCAACAGATAAGGCGCACAACCCGTGGCCCCGACCCGTTGCCGCAGCGCGTGCAAAGCCTGCACCCGGACCTTGGTCGCGGCCTCACCGCTGGCGCTGTTGTTAAAATGACCGGGGTAGCGGTAGTGCTCAAACCCGGCCTGATCATGGCCCGCGGCGATCGAGGCCGCCGCCGCAAGCACGCTGGCCTCACGGGTATTGGCTTTGCTGAAATCAAAATCAGCGGCACTCACCCGACCGCTGCACAGGGCCTGTTGCGGCACCCAGTCCCAAAGGCTGTGGAAGTTGTCGTCGCTGCCCACCCGCCAGTACAGGGTGTCACCGGCCTCCAGACTCCGGTGTTCGCTCATCGAGTCGGTCACCACCAGACTGTGCCCTTCGCCGCTATGGCGGAAGAAGTAATAGAGACCGGCCTCCTCCATCAGGCGACTGACAAAGGCGGCATCGGTCTCGGCAAATTGCACGCAATATTCCAGTGCCGCATAGCTTTCCGTCGCCGCCCACTCCACCTCGCCGGGGTAAGGCGCCAGCACAGCCTTGAGCACCTCCAGCACGCTCTGGCTCTGGAAAATCCGGCAGTTGCTGGCACAGCTTGCAAACCACAGCCAGGGCCGCAGCAAAAACTCATAACAGGGGAATCGCCCCTCATCGCCAAGACGCCGAAAGCCACAGACATGGCCATGCACCTTGCGCGATGAGGGGCTGTTTTGTGCCGAATGATGAAGTTCAAGCCCAAGGGCCTTGCCCAGCCAGTCGTCCGCGTTCAGTTCCCCTTCCGGGCTCAACACCTTCACCCGGTACTCAAACAGCTCGCTCAGGCCTTCATGACCGTGCAGCCCGGCAAACAACAAGGCACTTGAGCCCGGTGGCCCGGTAAAACCACAACGTGGCAGCAAAGAATCACTCATTGCACAACAGCTCCTCAACTGACCAGGGTTTTACCGGTGCCGGGGTGATCGATCTTGATCACCCCGGCCCAGTTGCACATACAGGTACATTTGCCGTGTAACGCCGGTTGCCCGGCGATAAAGGTTTTTATCGCCCCGGGGGTCCAGGGCGAGCTGGTAGCCGGTATGCAAGGCATGGGCGTCAATACCCCCATCGCCGCAGACGTGGCAGCAGACACCGCCGGGTTGGCCATCGACTTGCAGACACCGAACGGCGCGATATTGACCATCGGTTTGTGATCCATGATCGTGGCCGCGGGCTGGCCTTCAGCGGTGACCCGGTTGACCGGCAACACCGCCAACTTGGCGGGCGCTGCGCCAAATGAGCAACTTAACAGCGCGCCCATTACAACTTGTTGTGGCACAGGTAGCCCTCCGCGTAATGATTCATGGCTTTAGGTAACAACCGGTAGCTAATAACTGATGGGCGCAGCCTAAAGAAAAGCAGGCACCATCACATAGGAATAGTCCTAAACTTGATAAGTTTTTTCAGACGATACCCGCAAACAGAAAATCCGCTTAAGCGCTTATCTGCCACGTAAACTTTCTTATCAAGTTCAGCGAGAGCAACCTTAAGCCCTGGCGCTTTCAAATTAAACCCATGGCACTTTGAAAACAGCAAGGACTTAAGGTTTATACAGTCGCCCCCTCAAGACGCTGTGAGCACCTCGTTGGTAAAAGGCTAATGTTCCACAGCGTCACAAGATGATTTTTGGCGAGCCGGCTATTTTATTGATGGCCATTATCTGTTGCGCCTTCGACACCAGAAACGCTTTTCTGTTGAGGTCCTGAGTCTTGGACAACACCCACACCTCACGAACCTTGATCGGGCTCGTCACCCCCAAGCCCTGATATATATTGATATGCGGACGCCCAACAAGCAGCACCTCATTATGATTGCTCATTACTCTGGCGGTACGCCCAAGCAATTCCATCGGCGTACAAAGTTGATTAAACCCGCCCGCCACTTTCTTGCCCGGGCTTTTCGTCACCCCGGAATAAATAGCATCCACCAAGGCATAAGAATTGGTGACCTGGGTGCTGCCGTTTCTTCCAGGCTGTGTCCCGATATGATTAGGAAAACTTACATCATAGGCATGGGTGCCCAAGATGTTTTGAATCGGCACATCCAGCACCAGGGCCAATTCTCCAAAGGCCATGGTTTCTGCGTCTGAATCCGCACTGGCTCCTTGCATACGACCCAAATCAACCAGCGATGCGCTGATCACATCCCAGGTTTTAAACACCTCCTCAGCCGGCCTGGATAATAACGGGCTCAGGTCCGTACCCACGCCCATTAAATATTTGTAACGCAACGTATGAACCAATGCCCGAGACGCGCCCAACTTCTCCGGGCTCCACTCTTTCAGAATACTGACCTTATTCACAACATCCACCTTTTACATCCAGACTTAAAAAAACAACAATCCTTATCGTTCAGCCAATCAACACACTGAGGGTCGACTAAACACCACCCAGAGCGCCAAACCGCTAACGTTGAGTGACGTAGCGCTGGCGCACGCCTGGAGTTGCTCAGGAAACACGTCAAGCCATTGCGGACGCAGCCAGCGCTAAATGGCGAAAAAAGTTTTATCGTCTTGAAGCGCACTTCTGAACTTACGCTGACGCCCAACCACGTCCTGTCGACACTACACAATGACATGCTCAAAGTTTAGCGGTATATCACTATTGGTGGACAGCATCAGGGCACCTCGCATAGCCGCTACAGGCCTATGGTACTTTTGAAGCACATACTTTTTGATATCTGTTTTTAATTTAACGCCCGGCTCCCTTATCCACTCAAAGACTCCGAAATTAGCATCAAACAGATAGATTTTTCCATCACTCTTCAACTTGAGCAATGCCATCGCATGAAAACTATCATATTTACGCATTACTTTGAGCAACGGACTTTTATCAGCACCTATCTTCCAGGACATATAAACAACCGCATTCTCACCCGACGGCAGCGAAAATCCATTCACCAATGCAACCGAGGAATCATAATCATTGACACTGCGTCGCACCAAGCACTTATCCGGCACTTTCAACTGCAATTCAGACACTTTGTTATTCATAAAAGCCAATGAGCTGCCACCAGCATCATCATAAGCTTCGTACTCAGCCTGTATCTTTCCCCCCATAAAAAAATTGGGTGGCGACAAGGTGCCTGACACCCCCGTTATAATTTCAGACATCCACAACCATGTCTGACCCAAACAAAGCCCTGCACTATTAGTTGCTTCCAAGTGCTCGTGATAATTAATCGCTTTGTGTAGCCGCTTAAAACTCATACTCTGAACTTACCTTAGTATTTAAAACCATCAACCCAGCCGCTCCGAGAGGCATCCCCCAAAGCACTTCAACATCAAAAGATGTAGTGTTTAACCTGCACGAGACTCAACAAACCTGCCTGAAAACATAGTGGCGCGGCTATTGACCAGCTCCAAAACATTGCGGCTATCTTTACATCTCAACTTCCAGCCCCACCCCGCCCTCTGCGATGTTCAAACTCAGACTCTTAGGAGCTTTCTGATCCTTGGTCCATTGCAAAAACACCCGGCTCATCTGTGGCAACAACTCGCGGGTGAGGATGGTGTCGACCATACGGCCGCCGCTCTGGCGGTCGGTGCACTGGCCGACGATATGCGCCACCAGGCCCGCGTCGTAGTGCAAGGGCACCTGATAACGGTTCTGCACCCTTTGCACCACGCGCTGCAACTGCATTTCAACAATGCTGCCCAGCATCTCGTCATTCAGGGGGAAGTACGGGATGGCCACCAGCCGCCCCAGCAGTGCCGGGGGGAATACGTTGAGCAGTTGCGGGCGCAGCAACTGCTCAAGGTCCTGGGCTGTTTCGCCGCCGCGCAGGTTGAACAGCGCCTCGGTGCCGACGTTGGTGGTCATCAGGATCAGGGTGTTGCGAAAATCGATGACCTGCCCTTCGCCGTCTTCCATCCAGCCCTTGTCAAAAACCTGGAAGAACACTTCATGTACGTCGCGGTGCGCCTTTTCCATTTCGTCCAGCAGGATCACGCAGTGCGGGCGGCGGCGAACCGCTTCGGTCAACACGCCGCCTTCGCCGTAACCGACATAGCCGGGCGGCGCGCCCTTGAGCGAGGCCACGCTGTGGGGCTCCTGGTACTCGCTCATGTTGATGGTGACCAGGTTGTGTTCACCGCCATATAACAGCTCGGCCAGGGCCAGCGCGGTCTCGGTCTTGCCGACCCCGGAGGGACCGGCCAGCATGAACACACCCACAGGCTTGCCGGGGTGATCGAGGCCGGCGCGGGAGGTCTGGATGCGGCTGGCAATCGCCTGCAGGGCATGGGGCTGGCCGATGATGCGGTGCTCAAGGCTGGCGGCCAGATCGAGGATGGTGTCCAGCTCATCGCGCTGCAACGTGCCCAGCGGAATCCCGGTCCAGCCCTGCAACACATCCGCCACGGCCTGGGCGTCGACATCGGGCAGCACCAGGGCCGCGGTCCTGGCGTGGGCGGCCTGCAGGCGCTGCTGCAATGCATCGGCACGCTCCAGCAGGGCTGCCCGCTCGGGAAACTCACCTTCATCCTCGGCCTGCAGGCGTTCGCGCAGCTGCTGGATTTCCTCGACCCATGCCGCTTCGATCTGCCAGCGCGCCTCCAGCCCTCGCCCGTCATGCAGCTCTTCGCGCAGCTGTTGCTCAAGGTTGAGCAAACGCTGGGGATCCCCCAGGCCGATGGCCTGTTCGCGCTGCACCATGGATTTTTCTGCGTGCAGGTAGGCCAGGCGCTCGCGATGGTCTGCCAGCTCCCCCGGCAATGCCTGCTGACTGATGCGCACCCGGGCACAGGCGGTGTCCAGCAGGCTGATGGCTTTGTCCGGTAGCTGACGCTCAGGCAAGTAACGGTGGGACAGGTTCACCGCCGCATGCAGCGCTTCGTCGAGAATTTGCACCTGATGGTGTGCCTGCAAGGTGGGCAGTACGCTGCGCAACATATTGATCGCCACTTCGGGGCTGGGCTCATCCACCCGCAGCACCTGGAAACGTCTTTTCAGGGCCGGATCT
Source organism: Pseudomonas paraversuta (assembly GCF_904067025.1). NCBI lineage: Bacteria > Pseudomonadati > Pseudomonadota > Gammaproteobacteria > Pseudomonadales > Pseudomonadaceae > Pseudomonas > Pseudomonas paraversuta. The sequence continues at coordinate 1,449,615 of NZ_CAJFDA010000001.1, read as the reverse complement.
TTTTCGATGTGCTTTTTGTATTCGTCCCAGGTGGTGGCACCAATGGTGCGCAGCTGACCCCGGGCCAGCATCGGCTTGAGCAAATTGGCCGCATCACCGGTACCCGCCTGCCCCCCGGCCCCCACTAGGGTATGAACTTCATCGATAAACAACAGGGTCGGCACTGCCGCGGCCTGAACCTCATCGACCACCTGGCGCAAGCGCTGCTCAAACTCGCCCTTGACCCCGGCGCCCGCTTGCAACAGGCCGATATCCAGCGCCAGCACCCGTGCCTGGCGAAACGCCTGGGGCACGTCACCGGCAACGATACGCTGGGCAAACCCTTCGACCACGGCGGTCTTGCCCACCCCCGCCTCGCCTGCCAGCAAGGGGTTGTTCTGGCGCCGGCGCATGAGGATATCGATCAACTGGCGCACTTCATCATTACGCCCCACCACCGGGTCCAGTTCGCCGCGCCGGGCTTGCTCGGTCAGATCGCTGGTGTAGCGCTGCAAGGCACTGCAAGACTGACCCGGGACATTGGTTATTTCGCTCTCGACAAAGGTCGCCGGTTGTTCCGGTGAGCGCTGCACGATCTCGCTGAACTGCTCCATCAGCAGTTCGCGGTTGATCTTTTCGAACTCCCGCGACATGGCGAACAAGGTATGGCGCAAATTACTGGTGCCCAGCACCCCGAGCAATATATGGCCGCTGCGAATCTTCACCGCATCGAGCTGCAACGCACCGTATATCCAGCTGCGCTCCATGGCTTCGTCCAGTTGCCCAGACAGGTCAATCACCGATCCGGAGCGGGCAGGCAAACGCTCGAGGGCGTTGATCAGGTCGGTCACCAGCCGGGCGTTGTTCAGCCCGAACCGTTCGTTGATCCGGCGCAGATCGGAGTCGGGCTCCTGCAACATTTGTTGAAACCAGTGCACCAGCTCAACGTAGGGGTTACCGCGCAGACGGCACAGGCTGGTGGCAGACTCCATGGCCTGGAACGCCAGGTGGTCAAGTTTGCCAAATAGCTTGGCGCGGCTGATATCAGTCATGGCTCAATTCCTGTTGAAGTCGGTGAAGACGGGCCCTGCTCAAGACGCAAGCCCGTGAATGAAGCGAACGCGATGTGCCGGGCAACCATGAAGCCAGGCCCAATGCCTGGTTGGCTCCCAGGCGCACTGCCGGCTCAGCCTCATCGGCGACCAGCAGTTGCACATCCCATTCAAAACAGCTGCCCAGGTAGTCATCGACCAAACGGGTCAGGCTTTGTAACAGCGCAGCGGCGGACAAAAATTGCTCCAGCCGGGCAATCGTCAGGGGCCCCAGCACCAGGCGAACGCTGTGCTGGGCATTCCATACCCGGCGCCCCAGCAACGCGCTGTGCCCCAGTTGTGCGGCACCGGCGCCGCCAAGCCGGGGTTGCTGCAGGGCGGTCTGTTCGCTCCAGCGGCCGAACCATTGCTGCAACCGCACCGGCATTTGCAGATGGTCGCGCAACACCGCCAGCAGCCCTTCGGCGCTACGCCGCTGGTCGACATACTGAGCGGCGTAATAGCGCTCACCACGGGGCGCGAAGGCCTGTACATAATCCGCAAAACGGTCCTGCCCGGGACGGTCGGCCGACACCGCCGGCCGGGTCACCGCCCAGCTGCGATACAGCAGGCACAACAGGCGGTGATGGAAGATGTCGAGAAAGTCCGCCAGCAGGAAATCGTTGTGATTGATTTGCCGGGACAAAACGTCCTCGCTGAACGCCAGCGGCATCGGGCCGTTGACCCCGGTCAGGCCAAAAAACGTAACCGCCAGCCGGGTCGCCCGCCCCTCGCGCAGTTGCAGGTTGCGCAGCATCCCCGGCTCGAAGCCCAGCGACACTGCCTGCCCGAGACGCAGCGGGTCCTGCTGCAAGTGTTCGCTGGTGCCCAACCTTGGCGTGCGCGGGTCCAGGGCATCGATGCAGCGCAAGGCACTGAAAAAATCGAAGCGCCAGGCAGCGCTCTGCAGTTGCGCCCAGAAATCTACAGGACCATGCATTGGCCACCCCTGACCGGCCACCGGTGAATCAGCCCCCGGCCCCGGGTGTACAACACCGTGCAGGTAAAGGAATTGATGGCCGCGTAACGGGCGAAAAACCCTTCCAGCACGCCCCCAAAAACAAAGGCACCGATGCCTTCGCACGCCGCATCGTCGAGGGTCAGTTCAAACTGCAGCCCGCGCCCGAACACCACCGGCCCCGGCCCGGGCAGACGCCGGGTGAGGACACTGGCGCGTAACGAGAGGATGCTTTGGAGCAGACGTTGCAGCACGGCATCATCGGACGCGATGTACAGCGACAACATCTCGCGCAGGGCAGCGGCTCCCGCCTGACCGTCCGCATCTGCCAGCGGCAGAAAGTTACGCGACAAATGCTGGATCGCGCTCCACGGACCTGCGCCCGAGACCGGCAGGGACAGCGGCGCCGACGGCCCGGCCAGGCGCCGAATGGAGATCACCGGCGCACTGACTTCAAGGACGAAATCGGTGTTGCCCTTGCCAAAACGGATGTGCTGCACCAGGTGCCGGTTGGAACAGATGACATCGGCCGCCAATTGATGCAGGTCCGGGCGGTACGGCGGGTGCTCGGGGTCCACCAGGGTGATGGACAGGTCACAGCCCGCGTAGGGCGGCTGGCCATTGAACCCCGTCGCCATGGGCCGTGAAGGCCTGCGCTGGGACTGGAAAAAGCCCGTGCCCCGGGCCTCGGCCTGGCCGGCCAGGGGCGAATACAGAGGGACGAAACGCTGGTGCTCGCGACCGCCGCGAAAGTAACCCTGCACCTGCAGCACCTGATGTATTTCATGATGCAAAGGGTTGGCCTGATCGACCACCACATCGATATCGGTGCGGTGCTGCTGCAGATTGATCCGGTCGGTGCGCTTTTTGAACAGGTTCTGCACCGGCACACAGAACAGGCTGAAAAACGAAGGGTCAAGATCCGCCGGCAGCGGATTTGACAAGGGTGCCAACAAGAACACCAGTTCCAGCGAGTCGGTGCCACAGCGGCGAACCGCAGGTCCCAGGCCGCACAGGCGGATGAAACGCTGGCTTTCGGGGAACGCCAGAAAGCGCCTCAACAGGGCAAAAGCGTCGGCCCCGTCGCCAGCGCGCGGCTTGAGCTGCGCATCCTGCCCGGGCTCCAGGTCAACCTGGCTGATGTGCCAGGGTTCGATCACCTCGCACCCGTCATCATCACTGCCCGACGGCCTGGCGATAATGCCTAGGGTGCGCGACAGCAACGCTTCATGCACCGCCAGCGTCGGCGCTCCGGGGCGCCCCAGGTACAGGCATAAGTGTTCCAGGGCCAATTGATTGAACAGGGTGCCTGCAGTGGTTTTCAAACGCAGCCTGATGGCCGAATGAGCCTCCACGGCGAGCCCGGCGGGCACACCCGAAAGCAGGTTGGCACTGGGCAGGTACTCTGCCGACTCGATCTGCAATGGCCATAGGGTCACGGGCTGCAGGCTGCGCCATTCGCAACGGGCACTCTGGCCCTCAACATCGGCGAAGGCACTCAAAGCGCTGTCGGCCGCCAGAGAGAAACCCTTGACTAGGCTGCCCTGATGCAGATCCGGGGTTAACTGCACCACCGCCATGGACGGCAGTGGCGCTAAAGAGTGGGGTTGAACCCGTTCCAGCAAATTCCTGGTGAAGTGTGGAAACTCGGATTCCATTTGCAATTGAATACGCGCCGTCAGAAACCCCAGGCCCTCCAGCAGGCGCTCGACGCCGGGATCGGGGTCGTGCCGGGAGTCCAGGTTGAGGTGACTGGCGACCTTGGGGTAGATCCGGGCGAACTCACCCGCCCCCTCGCGCAAAAACTCCAGTTCGCGCTCATACAGGCGCAACAGGCGCTCATCCATGGTGTTGCACACCGTCAGGGGTGTCGATATGCACCGCACCGCTTTGGGTATTCCACAAAGAACGAAACGTGAAGGGGTACACCTGCATTGCGCAACGCAGCTGCCCTTGAATCAGAAATTGCATGTCGGCCATGGGCTCACTGCCATTGGCAACCCACGACACCTGCAGACTATGGCGAATGATTCTCGGCTCGTAAGTAAAGATGGCCTGCCGAATACGTTGCTCCAGGAGGTGCGGGGCAAGACCGGACAGGGTTTGCCCCGCCACATTGCCGATACCGTAATTAATCACCGAGGTCGCCGCATAAGGGCTGGCACTCAGGTCCTGGCCACCCGCCAGCCCGCTGGTATTGAGCAGCGTGCTCAGGTCCGAGCGCAGCCGCGACAAAAGCGTTTCTCTATTGAAAGAGTGGATTGACGGAACGTGGGGATGAAGACCAAGACTCAAGCGTTCCAGTAATGTACAGGCCCTGCTGTTCATACCAATACCCTGATCGCGTGTCGCACATAAACTGACTGACATGGCACAACTTTTAAATCCAGGGTGCCCTGTTACAACCGGGGCGGGCACCCTGAAGCCAAAGGGTTAAGCCTTGGCAAACACGTCATAAGACTTTTCAACGGAGCCTTTATTCACATCACCGTCAAAGTGGACGTACTTATACTTGATGTTGATAAAGTTCAATGACAGGTGTTCGGTAGGACGATTGTTCGCGGTACATTGCGTAGAAAAAGAGCTGACAACAGGCTTGGTCAGTGTAATTTGCAGCAACTCTTGCGACGTTTTCGACGAGCCGGCCGCATGCAGCACAACAATAGTGGCCGAATCAAATGCAGTGCCCACCAACGACTGGACAAAGAACTCCGGCGAGGTTTTATCGGCACCTTTGGTCAACAAGAATTCAGAGATAAACGCCTGCCCCACATCACGGTCATTGCCTTGCACTTGAACATGGCGCGATACATTCAATGAGTAGGATTCAAACTCAATCCATTCCTTATACTTTTCAACGGTCGAGGTGCCTTTGATTTCTTTATCAAACTTTACCAGTATCATAATGTACTCCCAGGAATAATCACCACAGGGTGAAGAACCACATCAGGGAAAGCCCTGTTGTGCTAACAATGCTGTTAAACGTTATGCTTTAACCGAAGGCAACTTGGAAACCAGTCGCAATGAAACAGTCAAACCTTCCAGTTGGTAGTGGGGCCGCAAGAAGAATTTGGCCCGGTAAAACCCGGGATTGCCTTCATCTTCTTCCACCACCACCTCGGCTGCCGCCAGGGGTTTACGCGCCTTGTCGGCATCGGTGGCAGTGGCCGGATTAAGGTCAACGTATTGATTGATCCAGCCGTTGAGCCAGTTTTCAATTTCCGCGCGCTCTTTAAACGAGCCGATCTTGTCGCGCACGATGCATTTCAGATAGTGGGCAAAACGGCACGTGGCGAACAGATAAGGCAGGCGCGCGGCCAGTCGGGCGTTGGCCGTGGCATCCGGGTCGTCGTATTGCTGCGGGCTATGCAGTGACTGGGCACCGATAAAGGCGGCCACAGAGCTGTTCTTGCAGTGCACCAGCGGCATGAAACCGTTATTGGCCAGCTCCAGTTCACGGCGGTCGCTGATGGCGATTTCGGTCGGGCAGGTCATGTCCACCCCGCCGTCTTCACTGGGGTAAGTGTGCACCGGCAGGCCGCTGATGGCGCCGCCGGACTCGATACCACGGATCTGTGAACACCAGCCAAACTGCTTGAAGGACTGGTTGATGTTAAGGCCCATGGCATAGGCGGAGTTAACCCACAGGTAGTTGGCCGAGTCGCCCCGGGTCACTTCTTCAAAGTTGAAATCTTCCACCGGTGCGGTTTTGGCGCCGTAGGGAATTCGCCCTAGGAAACGCGGCAGGGTCAGGCCCACATAGCGCGAGTCTTCCGAGCTGCGGAAGTTGCGCCAGGCGGCATGCTCCGGGGTCTGGAAGATTTTGCCCAGGTCCCGCGGGTTGGCCAGCTCTTGCCAGGAGTCCATCAACAGGGCGCCAGGGTCGGCCGCACTGATCAACGGCGCATGGGCCGCCGCGGCAATTTTGGCCATGGAGGCCAGCAGCTCGACATCGGGCGGGCTGTTATCGAAGTAATAGTCTGCGATCAAGGCACCGAAGGGCTCGCCGCCGAACTGCCCGTATTCATGTTCATAAATCTTCTTGAACAGCGGGCTCTGATCCCAGGCCGCGCCTTTGAACTTCTTCAGTTCACGGGCCACCTCGGCCTTGGAGATGTTGATAAAGCGGATCTTGAGCTTTTCATCGGTCTCGGTATTGCTCACCAGGTGATGCAGGCCGCGCCACGCCGACTCCAGCTTTTGAAAGGCTTCATGGTGCAGGATCGCATTGACCTGGCTTGAAAGTTTACTGTCGATGGCGGCGATGAGCGCTTCAATGGTGCTCAGGGTGTCATCGGCAATCAGGTGCACAGAACCCAGTGCCTGCTCGGCCAGGGTTTGCACCGCGGTGTGCAGGGCGTCACTGGCCTGTTCGCTGCGGGGTTTGAACTCCCGTTGCAGCAAGCTGCTAAAACTGTCGGCCTCCAGGGTGGTGGCCTGGCTATCTTGACTTTGAAGCTGTTCAGTTGCAGGCATGATTGGAACCTTATTCAGCGGGGACGGCGGGTTTGGCCTGTTGCAGCAATGAGTTCATCAATGCCGGATCGTCGAGCAGTTGGGCGACCAGTTGCTCGGCACCACTTTTGCCGTCCATATAGGTCAGCAAGTTGGAAAGTTGATTACGGGCCTCCAGCAACTTGCGCAACGGCTCGATATTGCGGGCGATGGAACCCGGGCTGAAATCATCCATGCGCTGAATATCCAGCTGGACCGGCAGTTGCCCTTCACCGGTCAGTTCATTGGTCACGCTGAACTTTAACGCCGGCGCAATGGCACTCATGCGCTCATCAAAGTTGTCGACGTCAATGTCCAGAAACTTGCGATCGGCCACCGAGGGCAACCCCTGGGTATTGGAACCGGAAAGATCGGCAAACACGCCATTGACAAAAGGGATTTCAACTTTCTTTTCGGCGCCATAGAGTTCGACGTCATATTCAATCTGGACCCGCGGAGCACGATTGCGATTTATAAATTTTTGACTGCTTGCAGTGCTGGACATACTTGACCCTCAATCACGATTAACAACATTTATTCTTCTTGAATACCGGCCAGCGCCCGCATGTCACTGACGCTGGACGGTGCCAGTTCAGCCATGATTTCGAGAAAATCCATACCGGCGAGGCGACGCACTCTTTGCACCAGCATGGGGATGGGACTGCTCGGTTCATGGCGCTGGTAATAGCCGGCAATGGCATCCAGAGCCAGCAGCACCTCTTCCCGCGAGCGGCACTCCCGCACGCTCCCGGCAGAGACAACAGCGGCGGGCGTAGACGCAGACACGGCCACTTCAGGTTCCGGGGCAACGCTGTGCAAGGTACGGCGCAAACGGCTGTCCACCACCTGGATCCATTGCCCCAGCAACCGCGAAACCGGCTGCAGCGGCGAGCTTTCACAGAGCCCGGTTTTCTCATCCAGCCCCTGACCGATGCTGTCCAGCAAGCCCTTGACCCGGTTCAGCGCGCCCAGCCCGCGCATCAGCTCAGTGGAGCATTGCGGCTCGATCTGGCTCTCCAGCCGCAGCAGACAGGCGTCGCGCTCGGGCGACTCTTGACCGCTGGCGATCAACGCCAGATCGGCACAGCACAGGGACTCGCCACCGGGCAGCCTGGCCAACACTTCTTTGCGAAGTGTCGCCACCACCACCGAGGGCACCGCCAGTTCCGCGAGAATATTGATCCGCACCAGAGGGTCGAATTGATCTTCATCACTCAAGCGCGGGTAGGTCTGCTCCCAACGCTCTCGCACCAGATAATCGAGCACCGTCAAGCCCTTGGCCAAACCCGCCAGCCCTTCTCGCTCAAGCCAGGCCAGGGTCAGATAAACGGCGACCCGCAGATCAAGCGTACGAGCGAACAAACCCACGCAGCGTGTTTCAACAGAGGCCCAGTCTATGGGCTCCGGAATATGTAGATAATCGCCGTACTGAGACTCTTCCTTGCTGGAGACTTCATCCATAAGTGCCAGAAATTCGGAATCATATTCCAGGTTTTCACCCACCTCCTGATTGGAAAGAACGACGATAAAGTCATCGATATTCATCGCCCCGCTGCGCCAGATAAAAGTTCTACTCCAAAATTATTCCACTCAGGCCGAGCGCTTTAATTGTGTGGGGCAGTATGACAAAAACACACCTACACACATTAAGAATAGTCTTAAAGAAGTGGCTATTCCTAAGAGTCATGGGCCAAAACAGAAGTAAAAACCGCCAACAACCAATCAACTTAGGACTCATCCTAAGTTATTGACCCGCACAGGTTTGAGTGCGGCATAGAGAATTAATGAATGACGGGTAAATGATGCGTGGGTAGTAACAGACGCAAGCCTGCCAGGACAAGAATCCGGGGGCCTGGTATTGAGGCTTGGCCCATGCACTTGCGAGCCGGCTTATACAGGCAGGGAAAGTATCAAGGTCGCGTATTGGAAGGCGGCATCAGAAGGATAAGCGCGGCACGAAAGCCAGACACTGGCGGGAGGATGGGAGGTATTCGAGAGGGCTGCATGGCGGCAGAGAGCGGATATGCGACTGACTGGCCAGCGCCACAGGGTTCAGAGGGAGAACCCCGCAGCCACTGTGGCCGGCCAGTCAGATGACAACAGGCAAGGCTACATATTGGCGTCGAATATCACGGTTACCCGGCCTTTGTACTCGGTAGACGGATGAGTGACCATTTCCTTGATCGGATCGCCATTGACCTCAAAGCGCAGATAGGATGATCGCTGGAACACGGCGCCTTCCCTCATAGGGCTAAATCTCGGTACAAACACGTCTTTCTGCAACGGATAATTCAATGCCTCGGCAATCATACCGCCTCTATGCCCCATCAACCCCGGCATATTGATCGCAATGTCCAGGGGGACGGTTGAGGGGCCATTGGAGATACCACAGCGGCCATCGGGCATCGTGTACTCACAATTGATATCCACCGCAAAGTCGGTGGAGCCACTGACCCGGAACGGTACATCCCTGCGCAATGTCGCAGGCACCTTGCCAAACTCCTGCCACTGGTTCCAGCCACCCAGGGGTTGCAGATTGACCGTTTCGTAACCGGGCGCGAAGTCGAGCGCGAACATGTGGTTTACGGTGAGTTGGAAGTTAATATTAACCATGGGATCATCGAAAAACGCACCATCACCCATATCAAAATCCGTCCCCGCCCCCCCACGGGAATAAGAGGTAGCCCCGTGGTAGACACCGTTCTTCATATTCAATGGCTCGGGAGTCTCAATCTCATAAATTATATCCCAAGACCAATTACTAAACTCTCTATCAGCGAGCATCTTAAAAGCACAAACGCTGCGACCACCCGCGCCATTATCGTCTCGCGTAATAATTCGCATTATATTACTGGCAGAATCATTATTGGAATATACTCGACTGCACCCCCTTAACTCTGACAAATCGCTTACCCAACCATTCTCAGGCAAGTCATAGTGGCGCAACCTAAATGCCATGCCTGTGATTCGAAAAATTACTTCCGCCGTCTCACCAGTGCCGGACGTCACGGTAATTATACGCTGCTCAGGAAGACCGTAATATATCGAGCCGCGACCAAAATCCGCGACACCATTACCTCTTTTGGTGCCCGTTGACGGTACTCCGATACTGAACACATTGTTAGCTTTGCACCAATCCTTGTGGGTACCGGAGCAAACACCGCTTAAAGGCGAAGTATTGGTAAACGTCTTATTATTAGGATTATTCAGACTGGGGGTGAACTCAGCAAATACACCAACAGTTACCGCCCGCGCCGGCGCCAGCCACACCAGCTGCCCAAGCACCAACAACACCAATAACAGCAAGGCGCTACGACTCTGTTTGATCAAAACTATAATATTCATGTTTATCCTTGCTACTCGGCGTTAGCACTAAGGAAGGTCTGAAGTAAGCAGCCGTTTTTAACGGTCTCGCTGTCTGAGGTGCAAAAAACACCGACTTAATCGAAAAACAGACCTTTCCTCCTGTCAGTTCACTATTTTTTGCGGAAGAGCACCTTTTCAGGGCTCATTGTCCACATCACAGGCGCACCTCGCCTGCATTCAATAGTCGTTTTCGCATCATCCAAAGGTTCGATAAGGCAAACAGTGTGGTCTGCTGCGCGGTGTTTTTCACCAAGCCTCGGAAGCGGACTTTCGTATAACCAAACTGGCGCTTTATTACCCGGAAGGGATGCTCAACCTTGGCCCGGACTTGGGCTTTCGCGTATTCGATTTTGCGGCGCATGCGACCGATCAGGCTCTTTTTTGCATGCTTCTTATAGCTGCTGGGTCGCGCTGCGATCGACCAGATCATCTGGCGATGTTGATGCTCCGCACGCTTCTCCACGCCGGTGTAACCGGCATCGCCAGAGACGTAAATTTCCTCGCCATGCAGCAACTGATCGACCTGAGTCACGTCCGCCACATTCGCCGCCGTACCCACTACGCTATGCACCAGACCGGATTCAGCATCGACACCGATGTGCGATTTCATCCCGAAATAGTACTGATTTCCTTTCTTTGTCTGGTGCATTTCGGGGTCGCGTTTACCGTCCTTGTTCTTGGTCGAACTGGGCGCATGAATGATCGTCGCATCGACCACAGTTCCTTGACGTAGCAGCAAACCTCGGTCGCCCAAATAGCCGTTGATGACCTGCAAAATCCCACCGGCCAGCTCATGTTTTTCCAACAGCCGGCGGAAGTTGAGGATAGTGGTTTCATCCGGAATCCGATCCAAATGCAGCCCGGCAAACTGGCGCAGAATCGTGGTTTCGTAGAGGGACTCTTCCATCGCCGGGTCGCTGTAGCCGAACCAGTTTTGCATCAGATGAACCCGCAGTATGGCCATCAACGGATACGCCGGACGACCGCCTTCACCCTTCGGATAATGCGGCTCGATCAACGTAATCAGGCCTTTCCAGGGCACGACCTGATCCATCTCAATCAGGAAACGCTCACGGCGGGTCTGCTTACGTTTGCCTGCGTACTCGGCATCAGCGAAAGACATTTGCTTCATCGGGGCTCAACCGTTCAGTTCGTGGGACAGGCGTATTTCACCAGACTTGGAAGTCTTTTTCAGAGTTTCCCTAAGCAACGGTTTGCTGGTGTTCAGATCGTCGCACTTGAGCTTACCCACCATCACCACATCGCCTTCGCGCGGGTAGCGCTTGTCGTCGAGATGGAAAGTGCAGCCCTTGATACTGGGGTGGGACACTTCCAGCATCGGCTGGCGGGCACTCATTTCCAGGGTGAAAAAGCCATCCGCTTCGGCAACGCTGCGCCCGGCGTGGTTGCGCACCTGGGCTCCACGCAGCGGCTTGCCGGCGGCATCCTGCACCTGACCCATTACGGTCAGGGTCTGCATGACCTTGACCTGACGGTAGGCCACGCCTCCTTTGTTCAGGTGGTAACTGGTCATTGACGGGTGAATCGAGGCTGCAGGCGCCTCGCGCCCGGAAAAGTCCAGCTGCAGGTTACCGGGCTTGTAGGCGGTCACCGGCACAAAGTTGCGCCCGGGCTTGAGCTCAGTGGTGGCACCATTGGTGTCTTGTGCCATCAACCCCAGGTCCGGCAAGTCGGACTCGACATCAATAATCATCCCGGTATGGGCGCCACTGCTGACGCCATTGCCGGCAGTCACCAGTTTGCCGCCACCCATGGCCACGGTGCTTTGCAGGTTGACCCCGCCGCTCAGCCCGCCTTCTAGGGAGGAACGCTGGGCAAACACATCGCCGCGCACCAGGTCGGTGTCAAAGGAAGCCGCACCGTTCAGGCCCACGCCATAGCGGTCGCTCGACACATTGCCGTTGACATTGCTGAACAAGCCGCCTTGCAGGTCCTGGGACACTCCGGCATTGACATACTGGTCACGCCCGCCCGTACTCCCGGTGCGGGTACCGGCACCGACGTTGTAGCGACGGCCGTCACTGCCCAGGGCCATGGTCAGGGTTACATCGACCCCGCGATTGCGCTGGCTGCCACTGCTGGCGGTCGCCGGTCGGTCAAACACCGAGGTGCGCCAGGTGGCATCGCTGCCCAGCAACCTGGAGCGCCGACTGAAAGACAGGTCCAGCCCCACACCATTGGTCACACCGTTGCTGTATGACGCACGGGCCGTCAGGCTGTTGATGTCGTCCAGCCGGTGATTGAGGGCGATGGACGAGTTCTGCTGGGGGCCGGCCTGGGTCTTGAGGTACTTGTCGGCGTTCTGCCAGTTCAGGCTGTGGTTGAACATTATGCTACCGGTGGCATAGTTGCGGATCGCCTGCACATCCAGCCCCATCCCGTACTCACTGGAGTGAAAAACATTGGCGTAGAGATTGGCGCTATCGCTGGCGTGCCAGTTCAGCGAGCCACCCACGGACCGCTCTTTACCCACCTGCTGCACCATGGCGCCCAATACTGCACGCGGGTGAGCCAGATAGTTGACCACCCCGCCCACCGCCAGCTCATTGGCATCGTCGGTGCTGTAGCTGTTCAGCAGGTTACGCTGCTGGCCGACAAACGAACTGTAGCGCCAACGCTCCTGGGCATTGCTCCAGTGCGCAGGTTTATTGATCAGCTCGGTCTCGCTGGACGTGACATTGCCGTCTTCCACCAGACGCACCTCAACCTCGTAAATACCGCCGGGCAGGCGCCGGGTATCGATCAGCTGCAAACCGGGCTCTACCGGCTGGGTGTAGATAAGGCTGCCATTACGATAGATTTCAACCGTGCCCTGGCGATTGGCCGTGACATAGACCGGATAAATGCTCGGGCTGGCGCTATCGATGGCCAGGATGTCGGAGGTACCGAGCATAAGCCCGACAATGGTACTGGGCACCGCCCCCGGGGCGCTGGGCTGACGCGCCACGCCCTGGAAGTTGGGCTGGAAAAAGCCGGCGCGCACAAATTGATTCTCGTGCTCGCGCTGGCCGTACAGGCTCTGGATCGACTGCCGGGTTTCGGCGCCTTCATAAGTACTGCGGTCCACCTGGTAATTACCGACTGTGGTCCAGTTACCGATACTGCCCTGGGCATCCACCGAGTAACGGCCATTGGTATCCGTGCCGCTGCCACCAAACACATTGAGCTGGTTACGCAGCACCAGGCCGTGACTGCCGCCCTCGGGCAGCTGGTGATAGCGCACTTCTTCAGGGTTGACCTCGGCCCCGCGGGTTACCAGCGACAGCTGCGAGCTTTCCAGACTGTAATGCATGGCCACCAGGCCATTGTCACAGCTGGCAGTGCACTCGCCGAGCGGGCGCGGCTGGCTGAGGTAATCCGTCCAGCGCTGGCGATCCGCGGCGCTGAGCTTGCTGTCGTGAAACTCGCTCATCTCCAGCAGTTGAAGGGTGTTATTACGGGACAAGACCACGCGACCATCGCCAAGGAACTTGCCGTCTTGCTCAATCCGCACCGCCAGGGGCAGATCGAAAAAATGTTCAAGGAAATCTTTTGGAAGACCCTGAGTCTGCTCAAGCAAACTCAGGGAGGACTTCATTTTTACTGCTGCGGTTTCAGGGGCTGTTGCCGACGCCTGAACAGAGGCGCAACACAACGCAACTGCAACACTGAGGGCATGCAATTTAAACAACACAACAGCTCCTAAAAACAGGGCAAGGGGAATAAAGCCCCGCTTCAGGAGCTTTATTCAATAACCTTTACAGCCTTTATCTATTACGGAGCAGCAGGAGCAGACTCAAACATCATGTGCACAGCACCTGCGTAGCTACCCTCTTTATAACCAGTAGCCGGTTCGATGGCGCTGATTTGAACTTCCTTGATTGCACCCGCGGTAGCTTCTGCAGCGGTAGCCACGTCAACAGCAGCGGCTGAACCCACCTTCAAAGCCACACCACCCACCTTGACTTCCATATCAATAACTTCGCTTGCGTCCAACAATTTTGGTTCAAAAACCAGATAGGACTTAACCGCAGTAGTACCACCTTTAATGTTCAGCGGACCGCCCACAGTTTTGAAGTCTTTTACGTTATGGTCGTAGGCCATATTCAAATCAGACGTGGACCACCCGGTATTATCCCAGACAGCAAGGCCCGTTGCCGAAGGCACAATAGCCTTGACGTTCAGATCAAAGGGAACAGCTGCAGCAAAGGCAGCACTGGAAGAAGCCAACAAGGTGGCAGCAAACAACGAACGGATCTTCATCATTACATCTCTCTCGGTAGTAAAGTCCCTGCACGGAACAAAAGGTTATTGCATTTACTTGAAACCCAAGCGAACCGGTTTTTCCTGGATCCCTTCGATAAGTTTGAATTCGTAAGTGTGCTGCTCAGACTTGCTAAAGGTTTGACTGCTCTGTGGCAATAAATGAATTTGCCGACCCGGCTGACAGTCTTTGCCTTTGGCGCCGCACGCCTTGAAGCCGTCCAGCACAATGGTGCTATTACCGTTATTACGCACGGTATAGCCGTCCGCCCCTTCCTTAATATCCGTTGCAAAATGTGCCTTGGACGGATGCACTACAACGATAGTGCCGTAACCGGTCATGATACTGACGCCGGCAGACATTTCTTTCTTATACTGATCACGCTCTTCTGTAGACAGCGAAAAGTCATCGGACTTGTCCGGCATGGCCGGAACAAAGCGCACCCGGTAATACTTCTCATGGGTGCGATCACCGGAATAAAGCAGGCGCGCCGACTGTTGACTGTTCGCCGGAATGATCAACCGCGCCGGACTGGCTACCAGACCATCTTTATCTTCACCCAGACGGGTATTCTCAACAGGCTGCTCAACCGGCTTTCTATCAGCATCGTAGACAATCTCACTGATCTCTACTCTGACAAATGCCGTGGCATCACCACTGTTACGAACACGCTTGAGAAAGGTGCCTTTATCGGAATTAATAAAATCAAACAATGAACCTACATTAATATTTGGGGCCGCCGCCTGCACCGACGACAACGAAAAACCCGCACAACATACTAAAGCCAGCATTACCTTTTTCATCGATTTCTCACTAATTAACTCACCAACTAAACAACCCGGGTTTATGCCCGACTCAAATAATCAACATCGTTATACGACAGCAACTCTTGGCCGAAAAAAAACTCAGGCCGCCCCAGGTTGTCGTTTTTTTATTATTAGTTTGAGAATCACTAAAACTGACAAGTCGCGTTAAACATTCAATCAGCAGCCACTTAATGTTACCTGTTGTAACTGCGCTGTTGACGAGGGCGAATCTTATAGACGTCCATCACTCCGAAAAATCGGAAAACTCCTAGAAACTGAAAAAAACCCAATAAAATAGGATGCTGAAACAATTCATCCTGCCAACACCTCTAGACCAGCCTGCAGCGCCGTAGTAGACGCCTCATTGCCCGGGCTACGCATGACAAGACACACATCGCCAGCAAGCTGGCTCCTACAGAGAGCAGGGTTCATTTAGGACTTTGCCTGCTTGACCGCAGGGGCCACGGGGTTGCTTGGCGGATCGCAGTGTTGCCATCGCCAGCAAGCTGGCTCCTACAGGTAAGCGGAGCGGGTTCAGGTCGGGCTTTGTCTGTTTGACCGCAGGGGCCACGGGGGTGCTTGGCGAACCGCAGTGTTGCCATCGCCAGCAAGCTGGCTCCTACAGGTATGGGGGGCGGGTTCAGTTCGGGGTTTGTCTGTTTGACCGCAGGGACCACGGGGTTGCTTGGCGGATCGCAGTGTTGCCATCGCCAGCAAGCTGGCTCCTACAGATAAGGGGGCGGGTTCAGGTCGGGCTTTGTCTGATTGACCGCAGGGGTCACGGGGTTGCTTGGCGGAACGTAGTGTTGCCATCGCCAGCAAGCTGGCTCCTACAGGTACGGGGGGGGCGAGTTCAGGTCGGGCTTTGTCTGATTGACCGCAAGGGCCACGGGGTTGCAGCGCTGCCATCGCCAGCAAGCTGGCTCCTACAGATAAGGGCCAGGGGCTGGGTTCAGGCACCGCCAGCACGCTTGCCCCTACTGTGGGAGCCGGCTTGCCGGCGATTCCCGGGCACAACGAAAAAGCCCCTGAAATGCTTGACCATTTCAGGGGCTTCGTCTTGTTCAATAATGGCGGAGAGATAGGGATTCGAACCCTAGGTACTGTCGCCAGTACAACGGATTTCGAATCCGTCCCATTCGGCCACTCTGGCATCTCTCCAACGGCGCGCATCATAACAGCGGTTTATCTTTCTGGCAAAGCCTTATTTCAAAAAAATGCCTGCTATCAATTACTTGCACGCCTTTGGAGCTCAAAACCCTGCGCCACCAATTTCTTCACGGGCCTGGATAAAGTCGCCCAGCCCCTGATGGAAGCGCGCCTTGTTGATTTTACTGGCAGCAGCCTTGCCAGAACCTAAGGGATGTCACCATCCCAGATCACTGTTACATCGCCTTTGTACCGGCTCCCGGCATGTACGATCATCTTCTCCACCCCGTCGCGATCAATTGCAAAATCAAGACTGCCCCTGGCGTTATCCATGTACTGGGTGACATCAATGACAGTCGGTGTGCTGCTGCTCAGTGGAAGGTCTTTAACAGCCCCCCCGGCCAGATGGGTGGAAAAACCCGGGGGCAACGTAACGCGAGTATCTACCGCCACTTGATGACCCACTTCATTTTCCAGTGCGCACTGATTACCAACGGAATATTGACACTGGAGCAGCATTTTGAATGGCATGGATGACCAGAGTGAAAAATTTTGCACTGCCGACAATTTATCCGGGCGCCGACCACGCTCCAACCATTGCTGCCAGCCACCTTGAGGTACCAGTGCTAAATGTTGCGAGCCCGCAGGAAATGCCACCTGCAGTACATGAGAAACTTCAAGTATAAAATTCAAGGTCAGGCGGTCATCATCAGGCAACATGACGTCACCGAAGTCCAAATCACCTCCGGGACCTACCGAAAGATCAAGTTGCCCCCGATATACCCCTGACTTCATTGAAAGAGGGTTTGGGGTGATGAGCTGATATATGAAAGTGAAATTTTCGTAGCGGAAATCTTCCAGATCAAACCTGGATATTCTCCCGCAGTTGGCTGGCGGGCCAACGCCCCAGAAAAAGCTATAGAAGGTAGTCGACAGCCTGGAATAGCCAGTACCCGAGCATCCTCCAGCACCCGCATACAACCACGAGCCCCCCACCCAAATGTCAGCGTGCCCGCCCCCGCTTATGACACCAACACTTTTATTGAACTGGAGGCGCGCTCCAGCCCCGACTATCTGGAATCCCAGCTGCTGGGTTTGGCCATCCGCAGATACAATGGTTACATTCTTGATCTCTGTTGGCATTTTAAACAAGGCTGACTGGCGCAAATCCGCGGCATTGGCCTTTATGTCAGCGGGCAGGGTTTTAATTTTCGGGGCAAGACTATGACGCCCGGCAGCACATGCAATATTTAAACAATGCCCCGTGTCGGGTGTTGTATTAATGAATTTAGTGTTACCCGGATTTCTTGGGTCCGGGGTGAAGACTGCCGTAATATCGATCGATTCTGCCCAACTGAAAGTGGAATTCAGCACCAGCGCCAGCACGCAGGAAAACCTGGCTATCGCGAGCATCTTCATGGCTTCACATCCACTTTTTTCGAGGCACCACCCTCTATCAAGTTATACGAATATGTTCGCCCGGGTTCTTTGTTGAACGCAAAGTATTTCCCGGGCCGTACATGAATCTTGCGGGTGGCCTTGCAGTCAGTGGCCTGGCTCATCGAGCAGTCTTTGAACCCATCCAGTTCTATGGTGCTGTTTCCCGCATTCTCAACGCGGTATTCAATAGCGCTGTTGTGGACCCGGGTAGTGAACCGGGTATTTTCCGGCCTGACGAAAAACACAGAGCCGTAACCGGTCAGTATATTAACGCCGGCCGACATCGAGTCCTTATAGGCTTTGCGCTCCACCTCGGGCACCGCAAACTGGTCTTCCTTTTCAGGAACGACCGGAACAAATCGCACACGATAGTAACGCTCGACATCCCGATTCCCCAGATAGAGCAGCCGGGTACCTTGCATCCCCTTGCCAGGGATAATCAGTCGCGCCGGGCTCGCCACCAAACCTTTGCGCTCTGCGCTCAAGGGCCCTTGGTTGTCCAGCGCGGTTTCAGTCGCCTTGCCGTCGGCATCAAAGGTCATTTCGTAAATATTGACTCGCACAAAGGCCGTGCTGTCACCGACGTTATTGATGCGCTTGAGATACGAGCTCTTGTCGGAGGCCATATAGTCATAGATGGTGCCGATGTTGATACTGGGCCCTGCCTGGACCGTCGACGCAAACAGGCCCAGGCCCAGCAGGTATAAAAATTTGTGCACGAAGGAGATCCTCGGTAAAAAGCCGGCGACCATCAGCGCTTTGATAAACAAAATGTCACCGCCGGCGTTCAACATTTGAATGTGAAGCCGCTTCAGATTGTGGCAGCGGCCTTGGATTTATGAGGTCTGGTCCAGTGGTTTTGGCGTCAGTTGTGCGCCAGTTTCCCGGCCATCGAGTCCTCGACACAGCGCAGGTCGCCAGCCATCAAAACATCGCCTTCGAGCTTCAGAACCTTGGGGTCAAGATCAAACCGGCACAGCACACGCTCGCCACGAACGATTTCAAGGGTCGGGGTGTCAGCACTGAACTCCATGGAGAAGAACCCGTCTACCTCGGTTACGCCACGGCTGGCGTGGTTGATTACGTGATGTCCTTTCAGTGGCAGGCCATCAGCATCTACCACACGGCCTAACAGGGTCAGGGTATTGATGACGCTGACGCGCTGGTATGCCACGCCGCCTTTGTTCAAGTGATAGCGGGCGCGGGCAGGCCGAATGGTTGCCGCTGGCGCGTCGACGCCAAGGAAGTCGAGCTGGACTACGCCGTCGCGATAAGCACTGACAGGAATCACGTTGCGGCCCGGGCGCAGAATCGTACCGCTGCCACTCAGGTCGTCAGCCCGCAGCTCCAGATCGTTAATATCCGACTCCACATCGATAATCATGCTGGCCTGATTGCCCGCCTGCTGGCCGCTCAAGGCAATGTTGCCGGCCCCCACTACCAGGCTGCTCGTCAGGTTCAGGCTGCCCGACACTCCCCGGCTGTAAGACGAGCGCTGCACTTGCACATCGCCAGAGGCATAGCGACCTTCAAACTGCGCACTGCCGGCCAGCCCGACACCATAAGTGTCGGTCTGCACGGAGCCGCGGATACTGCGCACCGCGCCCGTTTCAAAGTTTTGCTGATAGCCGAGGGAGGCATTGCGATCTGTATCACCGCTACGCGAAGCGCGGGAGCCGACACTGGCGGTCATACGCTTGCTGGCTTCTCCAAGCGCCATGTTGAAGCTCAGATCGAAACCGCGATTACGCTGATTGCCGCTACTGACAGCAGCAGCCCGGTCAAATACAGAGAACCGCCAGTTAATGTCATTGGCGAACAATTGAGTCGTACGCATCCATCCCAGGTCCAGGCTAATGCCGCTTATCTGGCCTTCGCTATGGGATATTCGGGCGTTAACACTGTTATGCCCTTGCAGGCGGTGGCTGATACTCAGCGCCGAATTGCTGACGTTGCCGTTATAGGGGGAGCGTTGACGCACCCGGCTGCCGTCAAGGAGGGTTTCCCACGTGTTGCGCGTGTCCAGCCAGCTACGATTGTGGCTGGCAACGACACTGCCTGAACTGTAACTGTGCAGCGCTTGCACCTCCATTCCCGTGCCGTGGTCCTGGCTGCGATACACACTGGTGTACAGACTCGTGCGGCTTGCCAGGCCGAGATCCAGAGAAGTGCCGAGTTGATTCTGCCCTTTGGTCTGGCGTGCCGAAACACCGACCACTGCCCGAGGGTGTAACAGATAGTTGACCGCAGTACCGACGGTGGTGTCGCCATCTTCCTGCTTGTCCCAGTTGCTCAGCAGCCTGGTCTCTCGACCAAAAAACACGTTATAGCGCCAGCGCTGGTTGGTATTGCTCCAATTGCTGGGCTTGTACACCAACTCATCGCTCGTGGAGGTGACTATGCCGTCTTCGATAAGTCTGACTTCAATATCGTAGATGCCGCCTGGCAGAGGGCGCGTATCAAGGGCCTGCAGACCTGGCGCAACTTGCTGACTGTTGATCAGAACGCCATTACGGTAAATTTCTACGGTTGCTTCACGATTGGCAGTCACAAAAACCGGGTAGACAGAAGGTTGCAGTCCACCTTTGGCCAGACTGTCGGAACTGCCCAGCATGACGCCCAGGGTTGTGTCGGGGCTGTTACCAAATGTACGCGGCTGACGGCTGAGACCCACCGACTCCGGGGTGAAGTACCCCAGGCGCAGAAAGTTGTCGCGCCACTCCCTTTGGCTATGCAGTTCGTACACTGAGTGCATCAGCTGGTTTTCGTCCCCCCCCATCTTGCTAAGCTGGCCTCTGACAGTCTGGGTCCAGTTGCCCAGGCTTGAGACGGCCCCTAGTCCCAGGTGCGCAGCGAGATCCTGGCCCTGCCCGCCAGACAGGTTCAACTGATTACTCAGCATCAACCCCCTGCTACCGCCCTGGGGTTGGGCGTAGTGTTCGGATTCGATGGTTTTGCGCTCGGTTTTGCCGGTAAGTATCGAGACTTCTGAGTTGTTGAGGCTGTAATGCACTGCCAACAGATCTTCTGCACACTGACTTGCACAGGGACCCAGTACGACACCTTGCTGTAACAGCAGTTGCCAGACTTCACGTTCGGCCGGACCAATGTCGCTGTCACGGGTATCCGTAAACTCGATAAGCGTCATGCGCTCGTCCCGGCTTAGAACCACCATGGCCTCACCCAGAACTTGATTATCAAGCATTACCCGGACGGCCAATGGCACGTCAAAGAAATGCTCGTGAAACTCTTTAGGCAACCCGTCTGCCTGAACCAGCAAAGTGGTATAACTAGGTGTTGCTGCGATGGAAGCCTGGCAAAAACTTGCAGCACTTGCAAAGGCAATAGCCAATGACAAATCAGTATACCGACTCACTCCGTAACACCTTGCTTATAGCGGCAAAAAAAACTCCGACATGCGCTGCACACGATGTCGGAGAGAGTCAATCAGTCGCTTACTGCCCGCACCGGTACTGGCCGATTACGTGATCGCGCAACAAGCCATACAACCGATGCTCAACAACTTGAACTTAGATGACGGCATCAAAAGACAATTGGACATTGCCCAGATAGCTACCCGACTCATAGCCGGTTGCCGGCCTGGTCGGTATAATTTCCAGATTCACTACTTTTACAGTAGCTGCTTCGGCTGCGGTGAGTACCGTCTGGGCGGTAGTGGTCAACGACTTGCCGTTGAACTTGACATCCAGAACAACATTATTGGCACCCGCAGCCAAGTAAGCCGGGGCCAACAGTTGTGCACTGATTGAGCCTGCAGAATGAACAGCGTCAAATGTTTTAACCAATGAAGCCATTTCTTGAGTGTTTATATTGTAAGAGAGCGCCTGAGTCTCGCCGATCCAGCTGCTGTCACTTGGCAATACATAAAAATCTGCTGTCGGAACGAAGGAAGACAACTGAACCGTATGATTGATCGGTGCAGCATGGGCCTGAACACTCAATACCCCGACAGCAAGTACAAAGGGCGTCAGAATAGTTTTCTTGAAAAGGGACATAGAGACTTCCGAGCCGAGGCGTGTTTCGCCTTAGATTACTTAAAAAATACTTAATATTCGTGCCCCGACCGGCCCAACCAAGCATGTCGCGCAACGAGTGGTAACCTTAGCGAAACATTCCTAATCGTTATATCGGAATACTCCTAATACCCCTGATATTCCTAATGCCTTTAGTCCACCTAAAAGTATTGATACTTCTTCTGGTGTAAAAATAAACCTGCGTTTTGATAAATCGCGGGAAGCTAGAAGTTATTGCAGGATATACCTGCGCTCAGCAGATCGCTGATGGGGCAGCACGTCTCAACGAATCGACTGACAGCCTTTATGCGAACGCAGGAGGACACAGCAAGGGGAGGACTTCGACGCCTGAGAGCAGAGCTCGGCGAGTCACTGAAGAGAGATATCGGGTCGTCAGATTGATGCGCATTGAAGATCTGCGCTCCACGACAGGAAGTACGGAGGCAAACCAGCCTGTGCCTGGCGCGGATGATACGCCAGTAGCCTGCACTGCCTTTTGGCTTGTGATTGCGGTTGCGGTTGCGGTTGCGATTTGTGTCCGGAACAGCGGTTGGATTGCATTGCCAGGCGACGGCGTACCTGGCGTACGCCGCGCCTCTAACCGACAGCTTGCGCTGTCGGCGTGAGGCTCTGGCAGAGGCGGTTGCGCGAACCCGCCTCCAGGCGCTTTATGACCGCTTAAAGCGGGACGCCGAGGCGCTGTGCAACTTCTTCGTAGGCTTCGATCACGTCGCCCAGACCCTGACGGAAGCGGTCCTTGTCCATCTTCTTGCCGGTGGCCTTGTCCCACAGACGGCAGCCGTCCGGGCTGAATTCGTCACCCAGCACGATGCTGCCGTCGTGGAATACGCCGAACTCGAGCTTGAAGTCCACCAGCAGCAGGCCGGCGTCATCGAACAGCTTGTTCAGCACTTCGTTGACCTTGAGCGACAGTTCTTTCATGCGCACCAGTTGCTCGGCAGTGCCCCAACCGAACGCCACGACGTGGGATTCGTTGATGAACGGGTCGCCCTTGGCGTCGTCCTTGAGGAACAGCTCAAAGGTGTAAGGGTTGAGCTTCATGCCCTCTTCCACACCCAGACGCTTGACCAGACTGCCGGCCGCGTAGTTACGCACAACGCACTCGACCGGGATCATGTCGAGTTTTTTCACCAGGCATTCGTTATCGCCCAGCAGTTTGTCGAATTGGGTCGGCACGCCGGCTTCTTCGAGTTTCTGCATGATGAAGGCGTTGAACTTGTTGTTCACCATGCCTTTGCGGTCCAGCTGTTCGATGCGCTTGCCGTCGAACGCTGAGGTGTCGTTGCGAAACAACAGGATCAAGCGGTTGGCGTCGTCAGTTGTGTAAACCGATTTCGCTTTACCGCGATAGAGTTCTTCACGTTTTTCCATGATGGGCTCCGCATGCTAAGTAGGTGGGCTAGGCGATTGTGCGCCAGTCGAGCCCTGAATCTTGATCGGCCAGTTGCAGCCAGTCCGGGTCGCACCCGAGGGTGTCGACAAAACATTGCCGGGCCAGCTGCGGCAGGTTGTTCTTGCTGCTGAGGTGGGCCAGTACCAGGTGTTGCAGGTGTTTCCAGCCCAACTCGGCCACCAGGCTTGCGGCCTGGTGGTTGTTCAAATGTCCTTCCTGACCACCTACCCGTTGTTTGAGAAACCAGGGGTAGTGACCACGGGCGAGCAGGTCGCGGCAATGGTTGGCCTCGATCATCAACGCGTCCAGGCCGCGATAGCTGTCCAGTACGCCATCGCAGTACGAACCCAGGTCGGTCAGCAGGCCGAAACGCCGCTTGCCGTCACTGAATACGTATTGGGTGGGTTCCTGGGCATCATGGGCAACCAGGGTCACGCTGATGGTCAAGGCACCGATCTGCAACGTTTCGCCACCTGCCACGAAGCCGGCAGGTTCAAGCGGCTTGCGCATCCCGCGCTGGGTACCACGACTCATGTACACCGGCACATTGTAGCGCCGGGACAGCATCCCCACGCCATGCACATGATCAGCATGTTCGTGGGTGACCAGAATCGCGCTCAGCTGGTGCGGGCTGATACCCAGACGCACCAGGCGGCGTTCGGTTTCCCGCAACGAGAAACCGCAATCCACCAGTACACAGGTGCTGTCGCTGGCTACCAGCGTGCCATTCCCTTGGCTACCACTACCGAGAACGGCAAAACGCACAGGATCAGCCCAGGTTGTCTTGAATAACGCCCAACACTTTGCGCGCCACTTCTGGCGGTGCAACCTTGTTGATGTTTTCTTCGACAGTCACCTGAACGCTGTCCCCGACCTTGCTCAGGCGAACCTGATAGCGCTGGGCGCGGGCTTCCACTTCTTCCTTGGCCGGTTTGCTGCCGAAAAGGCTGGAGAAGAAACCGGGTTTCTCGTCCTTCTTCTCGGCTTTTTCGGCCAGGTTGATGTAGTACAGGCCCAAGGTGCGGTTGATATCTTCAACCCGCCACTCGCCCTGTTCAAGTGCGCGACCTACGCCGGACCAGGCACGATCGAGGTCTTCGGTCAGGCTCAATACCGGGTTGCCACTGCCGTCTTCGCTCAGGCTGACGCGGGTCGGGGTGTCAAAATCACGTGCTGCGAGCAACGAAACCGAACCGCCCTTCTCGGCGCTGCGGCTCATGCTGATGAGCATTTCGTCCACCAGTGCCGCGTCCAGGCCGGTATTGACCGAACGCTGGCCGAAATCGACGTTGGCGGTGCTGCCGGCTGGACGATTGGCGCTCACCACATAAATTTCGCTGGTGTTGCGCTGTACGCCCGGCTCGATGCGGACCCGCACGCGGGTTTCGCTGTCAGCTGCCAGGCCACTGGTGCCGAGGTGGCGAGCCATTGGCGCGGACAGTTCGTCAGCGCGCTGCCAGGTGGTGGTGAACTCGCCGGTTTGCGGGCGCTGCTCATCGATACGGAAGCCGTTGTCCTGGAAGAACTGCATCGCTACCGGCCAGACTTCTGACGGTACGTGCTGCGCCATCACCCAACGGCTGTCGCCGCTTCTTTGCAGGGTGTAGTCGCTGGCACCGGCAACTGTCGCCAGCGGCAATGGCCGCGGAACCTCGAACTCGCCCTTGACGGTGTCATCGGGCACGTTGCTCGGGATCGGCAACAGCGGCACAAGGCGCTTGTCAGTCACTACACCTGGCGGCAGTTTCATTGGAGCGGTTTGTTGCGCCTCCAGATAGTCGCTGCCACGGTCCCGGAAGTACCCGTCTGGACCCCACAGCCAACCGCAGCCGCTGGTGCTCGAAATAATCACGGCTAGTGCGGAAAGTCCGGCCAATCGCTTCATGCGTAATGCTTCCTCAATTAAACCAAAACACCGGACTGGCGCAGGGCCTGACGCAGCGGTTCGTGGCAGGGTGCGCTGAGCCAGGTGAGCGGCAGACGGATACCGTCCGGCATCAAGCCCATTTCATGCAGCGCCCATTTCACGGGGATAGGGTTGGATTCGATAAACAGGGTTTTATTGAGCGGCATCAGCTTTTCGTGAATCGCGCGGGCGGTGACGGCGTCACCACGCATCGCAGCGGCGCACAGTTCGCTCATGGCACGCGGGGCGACGTTGGCGGTCACCGAGATATTGCCCTTGCCGCCAAGCAGGATCAGCTCGACTGCGGTGGCGTCATCACCGGAGTACACCAGGAAGTCATCGCTGACACCGGCCAGGATGGCAGTGACGCGCGACAGGTCGCCGGTGGCTTCCTTGATGCCGATGATGTTCGGCACGCTCGACAGGCGCACAACCGTGGCCGGCAGCATGTCGCAGGCGGTACGGCCCGGCACGTTGTAGAGGATCTGCGGGATGTCGACCGCTTCGGCGATGGCCTTGAAGTGCTGGTACAGCCCTTCCTGGGTCGGCTTGTTGTAATACGGTGTGACCAGCAGGCACGCATCGGCGCCGGCAGCCTTGGCATTGGTGGTCAGCTCGATCGCTTCACGCGTCGAGTTGGCGCCCGTGCCGGCAATGACCGGGATACGTCCTGCCACCTGTTTGACCACGTGACGAATCACTTCAATGTGTTCGTTCACATCGAGCGTTGCCGATTCACCTGTAGTGCCAACGGCAACAATGGCGTTGGTGCCCTCTTGCAGGTGAAAGTCCACCAGTTTGCGCAGTGCGTCCCAGTCCAGACGGCCTTGTGCATCCATAGGTGTGACCAGTGCCACCATACTGCCCGCAATCATGCAACCGCTCCTGCCGGAAAAAGAGAGCCGTAATGGTACTGGCGCCATGACCCTTGCACAAGCAACAGCGCGCCCGATGAGCATTCCCCTTGGCGCTGCTTTTCGCTACCCTTCAGCCTTTGATTGGTACTGATGAGTGCGCAAGGCTGTTTCACAGGTCTTTATCCAGCGCCAAAAGCCCGCCCCAAACACCGCCAGGAGCGGTTTGCAGAGCCTGCAGACTGTCTACGACGGCGTATTGGCAGGGTTCAGGCATTTGTTGAGAGCCTGCTAGTCGCGACGCATTCATCCACCGTACTGACCGCTCATCGCTTTAGGAAGGTTGCATGTCCACCCCCACAGTCCGCGAACAATTCCTTGTCATCAGTGCCCTTGGCGCCAACCCAATGGAGCTGACTAACGTCCTGTGCCGCGCCAGCCATGAAAATCGCTGCGCCGTCGTGACCTCCCGCCTCACTCGCCACGGCGAATGCAGCGCACTGGTTCTGGAAATCACTGGCAGCTGGGATGCCCTGGCCCGCCTTGAAGCCGGCTTGCCCGCACTGGCCAAAAAACACGCGTTCAGCGTCAATGTGGTGCGCAGTGCCGCCCTTGAGACCCGCCCGCAGGCGCTGCCGTACGTGGCCTATGTCAGCTCGGCCTACCGCTCGGACATCATCAACGAGCTGTGCCAGTTCTTCATGGACCACAACGTCGAACTTGAAAACCTGACCTGCGACACCTATCAGGCGCCGCAAACCGGCGGCACCATGCTCAACGCAACTTTCACCGTGACCTTGCCGGCCGGTATCCAGATCAGCTGGTTGCGCGATCAGTTCCTGGACTTCGCCGACGCGCTGAACCTCGATGCGCTGATCGAACCCTGGCGCCCACAAAACCCAATGTAAGGAAGCTCCCCCCATGGCCGTTGCAATTGACCAACCCGTAGGCGACTTCCAGATCCCGGCTACCAGTGAGCAAACCGTCAGTCTGGCGGCACTCAAGGGCAAGCAGGTGGTGATTTACTTTTACCCCAAGGACAGCACGCCGGGCTGCACCACTGAAGGCCAGGGCTTTCGTGACCACTACGCCGAATTCCAGGCGGCCAACACCGAAGTGTTTGGCGTGTCGCGCGACAGCCTCAAGTCCCATGAGAACTTCAAGGCCAAGCAGGGTTTTCCGTTCGAATTGCTGAGCGACAAGGACGAAGCCCTGTGCCAGCTGTTTGACGTGATCAAGCTGAAGAAGCTGTACGGCAAGGAATACCTGGGCGTGGACCGCAGCACATTCCTGATCGACAAGAACGGCGTGTTGCGTCACGAATGGCGCGGCGTGAAAGTGCCGGGCCATGTTGAAGCGGTGCTGGAACAGGCCAGGGCGCTGAACCAGGCCTGATACTCCCGCTGCAGGAGCGAGCTTGCCTCGCGATCTTTTAAAAGATCAAAAGCTCGCCCCTGCAGGGTCACAGGACTTTACTGACGTACCAGCCGCAGGTTCTGGAGTTCGACCGCTTCGGTACTGCGGTACGGGTTGATATCCAGCCCGCCACGACGCACATAGCGCGCATACACGGTCAATTTTTCCGGCTTGAGCAAACGCTGCAGGTCGAGAAAAATCCGCTCCACGCATTGCTCATGGAAATCCGAGTGCTGACGGAAGCTCACCAGATACGCCAGCAAACTGGCGTGATCCAGTGCCGCTCCACGGTACTCCACCACCACTGTGCCCCAGTCAGGCTGACTGGTGACCGGGCAGTTGGATTTGAGCAGGTGGCTGTAGACGCTTTCTTCGATCACCCGCGTCTCATCGCACTTGAGCAATTCAGGTCGCGGCTGCTGGTAATCGCTGACACTGATGTCCAGATCATCGATACACAGACCGGGCAAAACCCCGGTGCCATCTGCCTGAACCTCATCCAGGCTACGCACGCGCACGCCGACGGGCTTGCCGGATGCAGCTGACAAATCTGCCTGCAACGTCTGCACCAGGCTTGGTGTATCGGCGAAAACGCTCTGATTGAGCGAGTTCAGGTACAGCTTGAAAGACTTGGACTCGACGATGTTCGGCGAATCGGCGGCAAAGCAGAACTCGCCAATGGCCACCACCGGCTTGCCTGACGGCAACAACCATGAGAGCTCGAAGCAATTCCAGAAGTCCACCCCGACATACGGCAGGGTCTCGGCGCTGAGCCCCAGCTCGGCCCATTTCGCCGCACGCGGGATAGGGAACAGCAAGGACGGGGTGTAGGTACTGATGTATTCACTGGACTTGCCCAGCGGCGAATGTTCGGCTGCGGGATGCATGACAAAAACCTGGCTAGAAAAACCCGGCAATTCTATCGGGTTTACGCCAGGCTTTCAGCGCCAGCAGACGATCAGGGCTGATTAAGGCTCAACTTTGACCTTGCCGACCATTCCGGCCTGGTAGTGACCGGGCACATTGCAGGCAAACTCCAGGTTGTCGGAGCGACTGAAGGTCCAGGTCAGCTCGGCAGTTTTACCCGGCCCGACCAACACACTGTTGGGGTCGTCGTGCTGCATGCCCATGGCGCCGTGGTCCATGCCGGCGTGACTCATCCCGGTCGGCGTGAGCATGCCGCTTTGCTGCATTTCGAGCATTTCTTTCTGGTGCGCCCCGTGCATGGCTGCATTGCCCAGGTTGAATTCGTGCAACAACTGCCCTTTATTGACCAGTACAAAACGCACGGTCTCCCCTGCTTTCACGTCCAGTGTTGTGGGAGTGAAGGCAATATCGGTCATATCCACTTGCACGGTGCGCGTGGCACTGGCGGCCGGGGCCGGCTGACCAAAATCAAAATGGCCGGCAGGCGCTGCCAGCACCGGCACGCTCAACATCAATAAACAACCCGCGAGGGCCAAACGGTTACGCACAGTCATACTGACTCCCGGGAATGTACAAATTTTCAACGACTTTAGAACTGCGCCGCTGGCATTCAACTGACCGTAAGATTACAACTTTGTCAGCTTGCCCCTGCCCGCCCAAGGCCAATGTATAAGGCTGAGGATATTTTTGTGATGAGCCACCGATGAAATTGCTGATAGTCGAAGACCAGGCCAAAACCGGCCAGTACCTGCGCCAGGGCTTGAGCGAAGCCGGGTTTACCACCGAACTGGCCGCTGACGGCATCACCGGCCAGCACCTGGCCCTGACCGGCGATTACTCATTGCTGATTCTCGATGTAATGCTCCCGGGCCGTGACGGCTGGCAAATACTGCAAGCGGTGCGCAGTGCGGGGCTGGACATGCCGGTGCTGTTCCTGACCGCCCGCGACGCCGTCGAAGACCGCGTGCACGGCCTGGAACTGGGGGCAGACGATTATCTGGTCAAGCCCTTCGCCTTTTCCGAGTTGCTGGCCCGGGTGCGCAGCTTGCTGCGCCGCGGCAGCAGCACCACGCAAGAGACCCACCTGCAACTGGCCGACCTGCGCCTGGACCTGATCCGGCGCCGGGTTGAGCGCAATGGCCAGCGCATCGACCTCACCGCCAAAGAGTTCGCCCTACTGGAATTGCTGATGCGACGCCAGGGAGAAGTACTGCCCAAGTCCCTGATCGCCTCACAAGTGTGGGACATGAATTTCGACAGCGACACCAACGTTATCGAAGTCGCGATACGCCGCCTGCGCCTGAAAATCGATGACAGCCATGAACACAAACTGATCCACACCGTGCGCGGCATGGGTTACGTGCTGGAAGAGCGTGCTCCGTGATCCGTCGCCTGTCCCTGAGCAGCCGCCTGGCCCTGCTGTTTGCCGGCTGCACGGCGGTGGTTTCACTGTTTGCCGGGGTGCTGTTCGGGCGCGCCAGCGAGGTACATTTCGTCGAACTCGACCAACAGCTGATGGAAAGCCGCCTCACCGTGCTGCGCGACACCCTGCAAGGCGCCGACACCCTGGAAAGTTTCACCCGGCGCCTGCCCGCCCTGCTCCTGCACCTCAACCAGCAACCAGACCTGACGGTGCGGGTGCGCGGCCCGGACGGGCACCTGTGGTTTGACAGCGCGCCAAGTTTGCCGGAACAGCTTGCTGTGCGCCCCGGCCTTGGCAGCCTGCAAATCAACGGCATTGATTACCGGGTTCTGAACCCCATTCCTGACACACAAAACGCACCGCGCCTGACACTGCTGCTGGACATCACCCACCATCAACACTTCCTGCAGCGCATGCAGCACCTGATCTGGATGACGGTCGGCCTCTCGGCGCTGGCTACCGCCATTCTGGGGGCCTGGGCTGCCCGTAGCGGCCTGCGCCCGTTGCGGCGCATGAGCGCGATTGCAGCCAGCGTCTCGGCCGACTCCCTCAACGCACGGCTGCCCCAGCAGCAGATGCCCGCCGAGCTGGCAGAACTGGCCAGCGCCTTCAACGCCATGCTGGAACGGCTGGATGATTCATTTCAGCGACTGTCTGCGTTCTCCGCCGATATTGCCCATGAACTGCGGACCCCGCTGTCGAACCTGCTGACCCATACCCAGGTCACCCTGACCCGGCCCCGGGGCATCGATGAGTACCGCGAGGCCCTGCACAGCAACCTCGAAGAACTGCAGTGGATGGCACAACTGGTCAACGACATGCTGTATCTGGCCAAGGCTGACCATGGCCTGCTCACTCCGCGCCGCGAGCCGCTGGATCTGGGCCGCGAGGTGGACGCTTTACTGGAGTTTTACGCACTGCTGGCCGAGGACTCGCAAATAGCCTTGACCCGCGAAGGAAACGGACAGATTGCAGGCGATCGCAGCATGTTGCGCCGCGCGCTGTCCAACCTGCTGGATAACGCCTTGCGTTACACGCCGGGGGGTGGAGCCATCAAGGTGCTCATCGAAGAAACGGCGAGCCACGTGCGCATCAGCATCGAAAACACCGGAGCTGGGATCGCTGCCGAGTTGCTGCCACGCCTGTTTGATCGCTTCTACCGGGCCGATCCGGCACGGCGCGAAGGCAGCAGCGAGCATGCGGGGCTGGGGCTGGCCATCACCCAGTCAATCATTCGCGCCCATGGCGGGCAGATCAGGTGTGAAGCCCAGGAAGGCGTGACACGGTTTGTGCTTGAACTGCCCACTATCAAGGCCGTGAGCACCTGACGCCTCCTGTAGGAGCGAGCTTTTCAACACGCAGGAAGAGCTCGCGAGCAAGCTCGCTCCTACAGGTCAGGTCAAGGGCGGTCAGGAGTAGCGCAGCCCATGGGCCGGCTGGATTTTCGCCGCGCGATACGTGCTGGAAATTGAGCGGCCGTATGTACTGTAGGAGCGAGCTTGTAGTGGTCCAGTTTTTTTGGACCATTGCGTAGGAGTATTAAGCCGCCATTTCCTCAAAAGTAACTGGCGGCAGGTTATTCGAGGCGGAGTGACAACGCCGGTGGTTGTAATGGGCAATAAAATCCATCACGTCCCGCTCTGCCTCGAAATGATTCTGGTAGCCGTTTTCCGGTGACCAATCGTGCTTCTGTGATCTGAAGTAGCGCTCAACGACGGCATTATCCCAGCAATTACCGCGTCGGCTCATACTCTGCACAATGTTCTTTTCAGCCAAATATTTTACGAAACGCTCAGCGGTGTACTGGCAGCCCTGGTCCGAGTGGAAAACCAGCTCAGAAGTAGGACGGCGTATGCCCACAGCCAGCTGCAACGCCTTAAGTGAAAGCTCCGTATCCGCCGTTCTCGAAAACGCCCAGCCTACAATCCTGCGCGAGAAAAGATCCATGACAACCGCCAAATACAGCCAGCTCCCACCGACCCTGATGTAAGTAATATCTCCTGCCCAAAAAGTGTTCGGGGCCGCGGGATTAAAGCGACGGGCCAGGATATTAGGTGCGATGTTGGAGGGCTTGGTCATTCGCCGATAGTGGGCGTAACGTGCGCGCCGCCTGACCAGCCCGAGGGTTTTCATCAGGCCACGCATTCGATGACGCCCCACTTTCATCCCCTGTTTCTTCAGCGCTTTGCTAAAACCCCTACTACCCAAAGCACCACGATGCTCTTTATGCAGTTGGCGAATTTTCTTCTCCAACTGACGCTCAACTCCGCGCGGTCGCTTGGGATGACGTTGCGCGTAATAGCTGCTGCGAGGGACACCGAAAAGACAGCACAGGTGTCGTACCGACATCGCGCCTTTGGTGCCCTCGATCATTTTATTCGGCTGAAAAGCACCTTTAGATGAGAGGGCAACTGCTTTTTTAAGACGTCATTCTCTGCCTCCAGCAGCGCTAATCTGGCCTGAAGCGAATCAATCAGATCTTGATCCTGCGGGCGGGTGGTTTGCGAGGCTCCTACATGCTCCTTGTGCCATCGGGAAACCCACCGCCGCAAAGCCGTCGGTCCCACGCCGGTTTGTTCGCACGCCTTTGGCACGGAGTAATTCATTTCCACGACCAAGCGAATGGCCTCGGCTTTTTCTTCGGCAGTTACGACCCGAAATCCCATGGTGAATCCTTAAGTTGATACTCCTACATGATGGTCCATAAATATTGAGCCACAACAGCTTGTCTCGCGAGCTTTTCAGCACTCAGAAAGAGCTCGCGAGCAAGCTCGCTCCTACAGGTCAGGCTAAGGGCGGTCAGGAGTAGCGCAGCCCATGGGCCGGCTGGATTTTCGCCGCGCGATACGGCTGGAAATTGAACGGCCGTACGTACTGTAGGAGCGAGCTTGCTCGCGAGCTTTTCAGCACTCAGGAAGAGCTCGCGAGACAAGCTCGCTCCTACAGGTCAGGCTAAGGGCGGTCAGGAGTAGCGCAGCCCATGGGCCGGCTGGATTTCCGTCGCGCGATACGTGCTAGAAATTGAGCGGCCGTATGTACTGTAGGAGCGAGCTTGTCTCGCGAGCTTTTCAGCACTCAGGAAGAGCTCGCGAGACAAGCTCGCTCCTACAGGTCAGGTCAAGGACGGTCAGGAGTAGCGCAGCGCGTGGGCCGGCTGGATTTTCGCTGCGCGGTACGCAGGGTACAGCGTCGCCAGAAAACTCAGCAAAAAGCCTGCACCGCAGATCAACGCCACATCGCCACCTTGCAGCTCTGATGGCAGGTTGCTGACGAAGTACACGTCGGAGCTGAATATGTGCTGCCCGGAAACCCGTTCCATCCAGCCCACCAGCTCGCTGACATTCAGCGCCGCAATCACCCCCAATACGCCGCCAATCAAGGTACCGACAATACCGATCACCGTGCCCTGGACCATGAAAATGGCCATGATCTGACGCGGCGTGGCGCCGATGGTGCGCAAGATGGCGATGTCGGCCCCCTTGTCGTTCACCACCATGATCAAGGTGGCGATGATGTTGAACGCAGCCACGGCCACAATCATCAGCAACAACAGGCCGATCATGGTTTTTTCCATCTTCATGGCGCTGAACAGGCTGCCCTGGGTGTGGGTCCAGTCATCCGCCCGGTAGCCGTCGCCCAGGCTGGCCGCCACCTGCTTCGACACCTGGGGCGCCGCGTACAGATCCTTGACCGCCAGGCGCACGCTTTGCACCTGATTCGGCTGCCAGTGCTGCATGGCAGCGGCATCGGCAACGTGGATCAGGCCCATGGAGCCATCCAGCTCGGCCCCGACCTTGAAGATACCGACCACATTCAAGCGCTGCAGGCGCGGGGTAATTCCCCCCGGTGCGGTGCTGGCCTCGGGGACGATCAAGGTGATTCTGTCACCGATACCCAGGCGAAACCGTCGTGCGGTAATGTCACCCAGCACCACGCCAAACTCGCCGGGCTTCAGGTCTTCTAGCCGGCCCTGCACGATGTGCTGGGCAACGATCGAAACCTGGCCTTCCAGCGCCGGATCAACCCCGCTGACCTGAATCGGCTGCATCGAGCCCTTGTAGGACAACATGCCATCCATCTCGGTAAACGGCACAGCGGCCGTGACCTCGGGATTCTTCATCGCCGCTTCGGCCACCGGGCGCCAGTCATCAATGGGCTTTACGCCGACGATGGTCGCGTGGGGCACCATACCGAGAATGCGGTTGCTCATTTCACGCTGAAAACCGTTCATCACCGACAACACCACAATCATCGCCAGTACGCCCAGGGCGAGACCGATCATCGAAGTCATGGAGATAAACGAAACAAATCGGTTGCGGCGCTTGGCACGGGTATAGCGCGTGCCGATAAAAATCGATAACGGTCTGAACATTCGCGGGCACCGTATAAAAATAAAAGACCCGGCGCCGGAATACGGCGCCGGGCTTGGCGATTACATCGCGCTCAGACGACCTTCCTGAAGGTGCAATACGCGATCCATCTGGCGGGCCAGGTTCATGTCATGGGTCACCACCAGGAACGCTGTGCGCATCGAGGTGCTGAGCTCCAGCATCAAGTCCTGAATGCCCTGGGCGGTGTGCGAATCGAGGTTGCCGGTAGGCTCGTCGAGCATCACCAGCCCCGGGTTGTTCACCAGTGCGCGGGCAATCGCCACGCGCTGGCGCTCGCCACCCGACAGTTCTGCCGGCTTGTGCTCCAGGCGATGGCCCAGGCCAACCCGGGTCAGCAACGCAGTTGCACGCTCACGCGCCTCGGGGATCGGGGTTTTACCGATCAGCAATGGCATGCAGACGTTTTCCAGCGCGGTGAATTCGGCCAGCAGGTGGTGAAACTGGTAAACGAAGCCCAGCGAGCGATTACGCAACAGGCCGCGGGCCTTTTCGCCCAGTGCCGACAGCTCTTCGCCTGCCAGCCACACGCTGCCCGAAGACGGGGTATCGAGGCCGCCGAGCAAATTGAGCAAGGTACTTTTGCCCGAACCCGAGGTCCCGACAATCGCCACGCGCTCGCCCGGGTGCAGTTCCAGCTGCAGGCCCGACAACACCACCACCGACTCCGGGCCTTCCTCGTAGCTCTTGCCCAGGTCGCGGCAACTCAACACTGCTTGTTCTTTCATGCCCAACTCACTCATAACGAAGCGCCTGCGCAGGCTGGGTGCGCGCAGCACGCCAGGCCGGGTACAAGGTCGCGAGGAAACTCAGAACCAATGCCGCGCCACACACCATCAACACATCCTGCGCCTGCAATTGCGACGGCAGGTAGTCGATAAAGTACACGTCGGCGTTGAGAAACTTGTGCCCGATCAAGCCTTCAAGGGCCGAGATCGCAGCACTCACATTGAGTGCCGCCAACATGCCGAGCACGGCGCCGATGGCGGTCCCGACCACACCGATAACGGTGCCCTGGACCATAAAGATGGCCATGATGGTGCCGGGCGTGGCGCCCAGGGTGCGCAAAATAGCGATGTCGCCTTTCTTGTCATTGACCACCATCACCAGGGTGGAAATGATGTTGAAGGCGGCCACGGCGACAATCAGCAGCAACAGCAAACCGATCATGGCTTTTTCCATGCGGATTGCCTGATACAGATTGCCATGGGTGCGGGTCCAGTCGCGGGCGTAATACTGGCTCTCGCCCAGCTGCTGGGCGATTTCCCATGCCGTACGCGGCGCCTGGAACAGATCGTCAAACTTGAGACGCAACCCCTGTACCTGATCAGGCTTCCAGCGTTGCAAACGCGCCAGATCCTGCAGGTTGGTCACGCCCAGGTAGCCGTCAATTTCACCCGCGCCGACATGGAAAATGCCCTGCACGGTGAAACGCTTCATGCGTGGAAACATCCCGGCCGGGGTCACGGTGACTTCCGGCGCAACAAAGGTCAGCTTGTCACCGATGGCAACCCCGAGCTTCCTGGCCGCCTTGTCACCAATGATAATGCCGAAGCTGCCCGGGGTCAGCGAGTCGAGCTGTCCTTCGAGCATGAACTTGTCAATGATCGAAACCTTGCGTTCCTGCACCGGATCGATGGCATTGAGCATTACTTTCTGCACATTGCCGTCATGGGTCAGCAGCCCCTGCATCTGGGTGAACGGCGCTACCGCCTCCACCTTGGGGTTCTGCCGGACTTTGGCGGCCAGGCTTTGCCAGTCGCTGATCGGTTGATCACCAACGATGGTCGCGTGGGGCACCATGCCCAGCACGCGGGTGCGCATCTCATGATCGAAGCCGTTCATCACCGAGAGCACCACAATCATTACGACCACGCCGAGGGCGAGTCCGATCATTGAAGTCAGAGAAATGAACGACACAAAATGATTGCGGCGCTTTGCACGGGTATAACGCGTGCCGATAAATACGAAGAGAGGTCTGAACATGTCGGGGCTTGTTCGAGGGAAAAGAAGACGTCCTTGTGGCGGGGCCTGATAAGCAGCTTTACACTCAGACCACAGCCGCCATCACGGGTTCGCCATGTCGACATTAAATGACGCAGATCGCCGCGAATACTACCGTATCGAAGATCTGATCGCACTGGAAATAACCCCGTTAAGGGCCTCCGAAGCCGCTACCAGCGAAGTGTTGCAAGATGCGTCTCCACTGTTCAATTTACTCAGTGAGCTGCACCTTAGCGAATTCGAGTCCCAGCACCTGCTGCGCCAGATCAGCGAGCGCGACCGCACTGTTTCCAGCTACCTGAAAACCCTTAACAAACGCGTCGATCTGCTGAGCCAGATCGTGGCGCAAACCGTGCTGGGCCAAATCGGCGAGCTACAGCCGGTGACGCTGTCCGAAGGCGGAATCGAGTTTCATCACCCGCACCCCTACCCGACCGACAGCCACCTTGCAGTCAAACTGGTACTGATGCCACAAGCCCTTGGGCTGCTGCTGCGGGCCCGCGTCGTGCGATGCCTGGCGCAGGACGGCGGCTACAGCATCGACACCGAATTTGAATCCCTTAACGACACCCAACGTCAGTTGTTAGCGCGCCACATTTTGCAAAAACAGGCACAGGCACGCCGCCTGGCCCGCGAACAACACGAATCCGCGCCCGAATGAATACTCAGGCGCTACCTACCAAGGAGCAATTGTGACTCTGATTTACGGCCATCGCGGCGCCAAAGGCGAAGCACCTGAAAACACTCTTGCCAGCTTTGAGCAATGTCTCAAACACGGCGTACGTCGCTGCGAACTTGATCTGCACCTGTCCAAAGACGGCGAGCTGATGGTGATCCACGACTCGACCCTCAAGCGCACCACCGACCGCCGCGGCAAGGTCAGTGAACATACCGCAGCGGATCTGGCGACCTATGACGCGCGCAAAGGCGGCCCCGGCTGGATGCAGCCATGCCCGATCCCGCGTCTTGAAGAGCTGTTCGAGAAATGCAACTTCGAGCACTGGCAGCTGGAAGTCAAAAGCGCATCCCGCACCCGGGCTGCAAGCACGGTACTGGCCATTCGTGAAATGGCGGTGCGCCACGGCATCATGGACAAGGTCACCGTCACCTCAAGCTCCCGTGAGGTGCTCAAGGCCGCGCTGGAGCTGACCCCGGACCTGTCCCGCGGACTGGTAGCCGAATACGCCTGGCTCGACCCGATCAAGGTCGCGCAAGGTTATGGCTGTGACATGCTGGCGCTGAACTGGACGCTATGCACCCCCGAGCGCCTTGAGAAAGCACAACAGCAGGGTTTGCATGTATCGGTGTGGACGGTCAACGAGCCTGCACTAATGCGCAGGCTCGCCGACTTCGGCGTAGATAGCCTGATTACAGACTTTCCCGGTTTGGCCACTGCCACCCTCGGGAAAAGCTGAAATCGGTCTCCCCGGCCGGCTCAGGCCACCGGCCGGAGCCGCTCAAAAAAGCCGGTTAAGGCCATCGTAAGCGGCTACCCGATAGGCTTCGGCCATGGTCGGGTAGTTGAACGTGGTATTGACGAAATACTTCAGGGTATTGAGCTCGCCCGGCTGGTTCATGATCGCCTGACCGATGTGCACGATCTCGGATGCCTGGTAGCCAAAGCAGTGAACGCCCAGCACTTGCAGGGTTTCACGGTGGAACAGGATTTTCAGCATGCCCTGGGGCTCGCCGGCAATCTGTGCCCGCGCCATGCTCTTGAAGAACGCCTTGCCCACTTCATACGGCACTTTGGCCTGGGTCAGCTCCTGCTCGTTCTTGCCGATCGAGCTGATCTCCGGAATCGTGTAAATACCGGTTGGCACGTCGTTCACGAAACGCCAGCTGCCGTTATCCACAATACTGCCAGCGGCGGAGCGGCCCTGGTCATGGGCAGCACTGGCCAGGCTTGGCCAGCCAATCACGTCACCGGCACCATAGATATTGGGCACTGTGGTGCGATAGTTTTCATCGACACTGATCTGGCCGCGGCCATTGACCTTGATCCCGATGTTTTCCAGACCCAGCTGATCGGTGTTGCCGGTACGCCCGTTGCACCAGAGCAAGGCATCTGCCTTGATCTTTTTGCCGGACTTGAGGTGCAGAATCACGCCGTTTTCGACGCCTTCAACCCGCTCGTATTCTTCGTTGTGGCGAACCGTGATGTTGTTGTTGCTGAAGTGGTAGCTCAGCGCCTGCGAGATCTCGGAGTCGAGGAAACTGAGCAATTGCTCACGGTTGTCCACCAGCTCGATCAATACCCCCAGACCGCTGAAGATCGACGCGTATTCGCAGCCGATCACCCCGGCGCCGTAAACAATCAGCTTACGCGGGGTATGTCCCAGGCTGAGAATGGTGTCGCTATCGTAGATACGCGAGTGAGAGAAATCGATATCGGCCGGGCGATACGGACGCGAGCCGGTGGCGATAATGATTTGCTTGGCCATCAGGGTTTCGACGACACCGTTGCTGCACACCACTTCAATGGTTTGCTCATCGGTGAAGCTGCCGGTACCGAAGAACAGGTCTACGCGATTGCGCGCATAGAAGCCGGTACGCGATGCCACTTGTTTGGAGATGACTTTTTCGGCGCTTTTCAGTACGTCCGGAAACGAGAACCAGCGCGGCTCACCAATGGCCCGGAACATCGGGTTGGTGTTGAACTGCATGATCTGGCGAACCGAGTGACGCAAGGCTTTGGAAGGGATAGTGCCCAAGTGCGTGCAGTTGCCGCCCACCTGGCGCCGGCTATCGACCATCGCCACTTTGCGTCCCGCTTTTGCGGCGTTCATTGCCGCACCTTCTCCCGCCGGGCCGGAACCCAGTACCACTACGTCGTAGTTGTAGACAGCCATGCGTACTCCTCAGAACAGGCCGCGGCCCCCATTTGGGCACCTGCGGCTAAATCATGTCGCGGCCAGCGGCATGAAGGATCAAAACGTGGGGCACAGTCTATAGAAGCCTGAAGGCCACGAACATTAACCCTTGGTCTGGTCGAAAACTATTTTTGTCCGCGGCGCATCGTTCAGACGCGCGCACCCCCTGCAAGAGCTAGCCTGCTCGCGGGCTCTTCAAGATCAAATGCTCGCGAGCAAGCTCGCTCCTGCACAGATCTTCGTCATGCTTTCACAAAACTGGCATAACCTTTAACCACCCATCGATCAGGATTGCGTCCATGCGCCAGCTGTTGATCGTCCTGGTGCTGACTTTTAGCGCCGCAGCCCTCGCCGATGAATCCGCGCAGCTCAAACAAGCCGGCTTTGCCGCACAGTGGCAGGGAGGCTCGCAGCCCATGGAGCGCAGGGGCCAGATCGTACTGACGTATCTGTGGGCCGACATCTATGCCGCAGCACTGTTCACCCGGCCCGGCCTCACCCCGCAACAAGCGTTCGATGAACAGCGCGCCATGCGCCTGGAACTGTTCTATCTGCGCGACCTCGATCACAGCGATGTAACCCGGGCTTCTGCAGCCATTCTCAAACGCCAGCAGCCGGCAGCCACCCTCGCCCGCCTGGAACAACCGCTGAAACAACTGCAGGCCAGCTTTGGCCATATCAAACGGGGCGATCGCTACGCCCTGGACTATGACCCGCAACGCGGCCTGAACCTTGAACGCAATGGCAAAGTCATCTTCAACAGCCCTGACCCGGAGCTGGCCAAGGCCTATCTCGGCATCTGGCTCGGCCCGGACGGACTTCCTGAAAAGCTGCGCCAGACCCTGCTGGCGCATACCCCCTGAGCCATCCTGTAGTTGCAACTACAGTTGCCTACAGCAACGGATACACATATCGTTACAAAACTGTTTTGCACAACGGCACAAGCCTTGATCTTGCAGTGTGGACGAGTAAAAAACATGGATTACGCATAAAACAGATAACAGCGGGTGATTTCTGATGGGCTCCAGTACGGGCAAAGGCAAGGCGATTTTTCGCGTTGTCAGCGGTAACTTTCTCGAGATGTTCGACTTCATGGTCTTTGGCTTCTACGCCACAGCCATTGCCAAAACCTTCTTTCCGTCCGACAGCGCCTTCGCTTCATTAATGCTTGCCCTGGCTACTTTTGGCGCAGGCTTCCTGATGCGCCCGCTGGGTGCAATCTTTCTCGGCGCCTACATCGACCGTCACGGTCGGCGCAAAGGCCTGATCATTACCCTCGCCCTGATGGCCATGGGCACAGTGCTGATTGCCTGTGTGCCGGGTTATGCCACCCTGGGTGTCGCAGCCCCGTTACTGGTGTTGCTGGGGCGCTTGCTGCAAGGTTTTTCAGCGGGCGTGGAACTGGGCGGCGTTTCGGTGTACCTGGCGGAAATCGCCACCCCGGGTCGCAAAGGCTTTTTCGTTAGCTGGCAATCGGCTAGCCAGCAAGCGGCAGTGGTGTTCGCCGGCCTGCTCGGGGTTGGCCTCAACCACTGGCTGAGCCCAGAAGACATGGGTGACTGGGGCTGGCGCATCCCGTTCCTGATCGGCTGCATGATCGTGCCGGTGATCTTTGTCATCCGTAAATCGATGGAAGAAACCCCTGAGTTCGAAGCCCGAACGCATCACCCAACCCTGCGTGAAATAGTTCGTTCCATCGGTCAGAACTTCGGACTGGTGCTGGGCGGCATGGCCCTGGTGGTGATGACCACCGTGTCGTTCTACCTGATCACCGCCTACACCCCGACCTTCGGCAAGTCAGAACTGCACCTGTCGGATTTCGATGCCCTGTTGGTGACGGTGTGCATTGGCCTGTCGAACTTCTTCTGGCTGCCGGTGATGGGCGCACTGTCCGACAAGGTAGGACGTAAACCGTTGCTGCTGGGCGCGACCCTCCTGGCGATCCTGACTGCTTATCCGGCGCTGTCCTGGCTGGTGGCCAACCCGAGCTTCAGCCATCTGCTGATCGTCGAGTTGTGGTTGTCGTTCCTGTATGGCTCGTACAACGGCGCCATGGTGGTGGCCCTTACCGAAATCATGCCGGTAGAGGTGCGCACCACAGGCTTCTCCCTGGCTTATAGCCTGGCCACTGCGACCTTTGGCGGCTTTACTCCGGCGGCTTGCACCTACCTGATCCACGTACTGGACAACAAGGCGGCACCGGGCCTGTGCCTGACGGGCGCAGCGGTACTGGGCCTGATTGCCACCGTAGTGCTGTTCCGCGGCAATAAACACGAACTGCGCACCGCTCAAGCCGCAATCCCGGCTAACAGCTGAAACCATGCAGGAGCGAGCTCGCCTCGCGATGTTTTGATCTTCTAAAAGATCGCGAGACAAGCTCGCTCCTCACCGGGCCTGATTGCCACCGTAGCGCTGTTCCGCGGCAATAAACACGAACTGCGTACCGCTCAAGCCGCAATCCCGGCTAACAGCTAAAACCATGTAGGAGCGAGCTCGCCTCGCGATGTTTTGATCCTCTAAAAGATCGCGAGACAAGCTCGCTCCTACTAGTCTGGCGACTGCACCGGCCCTGATTGCCACCGCAGTGCTGTTTCGTGGCAATAAACACGAACCGCGCACCGCTCAAGCCGCAATCCCGGCTAACAGCTAAAACCATGTAGGAGCGAGCTCGCCTCGCGATCTTTTGATCTTCTAAAAGATCGCGAGACAAGCTCGCTCCTACTAGCTTGGCGACTGCACCGGGCCTGATTGCCACCGTAGTGCTGTTTCGCGGCAATAAACACGAACTGCGCACCGCTCAAGCCACAATCCCGGCTAACAGCTAAAACCATGTAGGAGCGAGCTCGCCTCGCGATGTTTTTGACAATTTTACAGCGCACACAAAAACGCCCCGAACCAGTCGGGGCGTTTTCAGTTGCGGCGGTTGCTTAGCGCGGGAACGCTGGCGGGTTGACCCCGGCCATGTCTTCCATCACGCGAACTACCTGGCAGCTGTAACCGAATTCGTTGTCGTACCACACGTACAGAACAACGCGGTTGTCATTGCAGATAGTCGCTTCAGCATCGACCACACCGGCGTGACGCGAACCTACGAAGTCAGTGGAAACCACTTCCTGGGAGTTCACGTAGTCGATTTGCTTGTGCAGATCGGAGTGCAGCGCCATGTAGCGCAGGTACTCGTTCATTTCTTCACGGGTAGCCGGCTTCTCAAGGTTCAGGTTGAGGATGGCCATCGAAACGTTTGGCGTCGGAACGCGGATCGCGTTACCGGTCAGCTTGCCGGCCAGCTCGGGCAGAGCCTTGGCAGCAGCGGTGGCAGCGCCGGTTTCGGTGATAACCATGTTCAGCGCGGCACTACGGCCACGGCGGTCGCCCTTGTGGAAGTTGTCGATCAGGTTCTGGTCGTTGGTGTACGAGTGAACCGTTTCAACGTGACCGTTGACGATGCCGAACTTGTCGTTGACAGCCTTGAGCACCGGCACGATGGCGTTGGTGGTGCAGGATGCCGCCGAAACGATCTTGTCGTCTGCGGTGATTTCGCCGTGGTTGATACCGTGAACGATGTTTTTCAGCTTGCCTTTGCCCGGTGCGGTCAACACCACACGGTCAATGCCAGGGCAAGCCAGGTGCTGGCCAAGGCCTTCGGCGTCACGCCATACACCGGTGTTGTCCACCAGCAATGCGTTCTGAATGCCGTACTGGGTGTAGTCCACTTCAGTCGGGTTCTTCGCGTAGATCACCTGGATCAGGTTGCCGTTGGCGGTGATGGTGTTGTTGACTTCATCAATAACGATGGTGCCATCGAACGGACCATGTACCGAGTCACGACGCAGCAAGCTTGCACGCTTGACCAGATCGTTTTCGGCGCCTTTGCGCACAACGATGGCACGCAGACGCAGACCGTCGCCACCACCGGTTTTTTCGATCAGGATGCGCGCCAGCAGACGGCCGATACGACCGAAGCCGTACAGCACAACGTCAGTGCCTTTACGGGCAGAAGCATTTTGCTGACCCACTACATCGGCCAGTTCTTCGCGCACGAACTGCTCGGCAGTACGGCCATTGGCTTCGGCCTTGAATTTAACGGCCAGCTTGCCCAGGTCTACCGAAGCAGCACCGAGCTTGAGCTCGCTCATTGCTTTAAGCAGAGGGAAAGTTTCGTGTACGGACAATTCGCTGTCATCGGACTGACGATGACGGGCAAAGCGATGAGCTTTGAGAATCGCGATGACTGAACGGTTGATCAGGCTGCGGCCATAGATCGAACTCACCACATTGTTATTGCGGTAGAGCTGACCGATTAGCGGGATCATCGCTTCTGCGAGTGCTTCACGGTCGATCCATTCACCAAGACACTGGTCGGGCTTCTGAGTCACGGGAACCTTCCACATGTAGGGGCTGAAAAAAGGGGC
This sequence comes from Pseudomonas paraversuta, assembly GCF_904067025.1. Classification (NCBI taxonomy): domain Bacteria; kingdom Pseudomonadati; phylum Pseudomonadota; class Gammaproteobacteria; order Pseudomonadales; family Pseudomonadaceae; genus Pseudomonas; species Pseudomonas paraversuta. The sequence continues at coordinate 1,406,417 of NZ_CAJFDA010000001.1, read as the reverse complement.
TACATTATGCAGTTGCGCCCCTGCCTGGGCAATGCACGCCTGTCACACGCCCGAACTGAAACGTTTAAGCCCCAGCAAATAAAGGTAAAAAAATTTATAACACCCTGGTTTTCATGGGTTTTCAGCCCTTGATCCTCCCCCGCGACAGCCCCATGTCCGGTATCACGCACAGAATTCCCCCCCCTTTAAAGACTGCAACTGACAGCCAGCCCCTTGGCCCGTTACAATTGCCGACTTTGTCGCAACGCTTGGAGCTCAACCTTCCGTGCCCGTCCTGCGTCTACCGAAACTCCCTGCCACTGCAGGTAAACAGCACTGGGGCAATCTGCCCGGTGCCGCCCTGAGCCTCGCAATCGCCGAAGCTGCCAGCGCCGCCCAGCGCTTCACCCTGCTCCTGACCGCCGACAGCCAAAGCGCCGAACGCCTGGAGCAGGAATTGAGGTTTTTCGCGCCCGAGTTGCCGGTGCTGCATTTTCCCGACTGGGAAACCCTGCCCTACGATCTGTTCTCGCCGCACCAGGACATCATTTCCCAGCGCATCGCCAGCCTGTACCGGTTGCCGGAACTGAGTCATGGCGTTTTGGTAGTGCCGATCACCACCGCCCTACATCGCCTGGCTCCGACCCGGTTTTTGCTGGGTAGCAGCCTGGTGCTGGATATCGGCCAGAAGCTGGACGTCGAGCAAATGCGCACCCGACTTGAGGCCAGCGGTTATCGCTGCGTCGACACGGTGTACGAACACGGCGAGTTCGCGGTACGTGGTGCCTTGATCGACCTGTTCCCGATGGGCAGCAAACTGCCCTACCGGATTGACCTGTTCGACGACGAAATCGAAACCCTGCGCACTTTCGACCCGGAAACCCAGCGTTCCATCGACAAGGTCGAATCGGTACGCTTGCTGCCGGCCCGGGAGTTTCCGCTGCAAAAAGATGCTGTAACCCGGTTCAAGGCGCGCTTTCGCGAACGCTTCGATGTGGATTTCCGCCGTTGCCCGATCTTTCAGGACCTGAGCAGCGGGATCACCCCGGCCGGTATCGAGTACTACCTGCCGCTGTTTTTCGATGAAACCTCGACCCTGTTCGACTACTTGCCGGGGGATACGCAAGTGTTCTCGCTGCCCGGTATCGAGCAGGCCGCGGAGAATTTCTGGTCTGACGTGCGCAACCGCTACGAAGAACGCCGCATCGACCCGTCCCGCCCGTTGCTGCCCCCTGCCGAGCTGTTCCTGCCGGTGGACGACTGCTTCGCCCGGCTGAAAAACTGGCCACGGGTAGTCGCCAGCCAGGACGACGTAGATACCGGCAGCAGCCGCGAGCGCTTCCCGGCCCGGCCGTTGCCGAATCTGGCGATAGAAGCCAAGGCCAATCAGCCACTGGCGGCATTGTCCGGCTTTCTAGAGCAGTTTGATGGCCGCGTGCTGTTTACCGCCGAATCTGCCGGTCGCCGCGAAGTACTGCTCGAACTGCTGGAACGTCTGAAACTTCGCCCGAAAACCGTCGAAAACTGGCCCGACTTCGTCGCCAGCAAACACCGCCTGGCCATTACCATTGCGCCGCTGGATGAAGGCCTGCTGCTGGACGACCCGGCCCTGGCCCTGATCGCCGAAAGCCCCTTGTTCGGGCAACGGGTGATGCAGCGTCGCCGTCGCGAAAAACGCGCCGACGCCAACAACGATGCAGTGATCAAAAACCTCACCGAACTGCGCGAAGGCGCACCGGTGGTGCATATCGACCACGGGGTCGGCCGCTATCAAGGGCTGGCGACGCTGGAAGTCGACAATCAGGTGGCCGAGTTTCTGACCCTGGAATACGCCGAGGGCGCCAAGCTCTACGTGCCCGTGGCCAACCTGCACCTGATTGCCCGCTACACCGGCAGCGACGATGAACTGGCACCGCTGCATCGTTTGGGCTCTGAAACCTGGCAAAAAGCCAAGCGCAAAGCCGCCGAGCAGGTCCGTGACGTGGCTGCCGAGCTGCTGGACATCTATGCCCGCCGGGCTGCCCGTGAAGGCCATGCGTTTGCCGATCCGAAGGCCGATTACGCAACTTTCAGCGCCGGCTTCCCGTTCGAGGAAACCCCGGACCAGCAAACCACCATCGAAGCCGTGCGCGCCGACATGTTGTCGCCCAAGCCAATGGACCGGCTGGTGTGTGGCGATGTGGGCTTCGGCAAAACCGAAGTGGCCATGCGCGCCGCCTTCATTGCCGTGCATGGCGGCCGTCAGGTGGCGATTCTGGTGCCCACCACCCTGCTCGCCCAGCAGCACTACAACAGCTTCCGCGACCGCTTCGCCGACTGGCCGGTAACGGTAGAGGTAATGAGCCGCTTCAAATCGGCCAAAGAAATCAACGCCGCCGTGGCCCAGCTGGCCGAAGGCAAGATCGACATCGTGATCGGCACCCACAAGTTGCTGCAGGACGACGTCAAAATCAAAAACCTCGGCCTGGTGATCATCGACGAAGAGCACCGCTTCGGGGTACGTCAGAAAGAACAGCTCAAGGCCCTGCGCAGCGAGGTCGACATTCTGACCCTCACCGCAACGCCAATCCCGCGCACCTTGAACATGGCCGTGTCCGGCATGCGCGACCTGTCGATCATTGCCACCCCGCCTGCCCGCCGCCTGTCGGTGCGCACCTTTGTCATGGAGCAGAACAACAGCACCGTCAAAGAGGCGTTGTTGCGTGAACTGTTACGCGGTGGCCAAGTTTACTACCTGCACAACGATGTCAAAACCATCGAGAAATGCGCCGCCGAACTGGCAGAGCTGGTGCCAGAAGCACGGATCGGTATCGGACACGGGCAAATGCGCGAGCGCGAACTCGAACAGGTGATGAGCGACTTCTATCACAAGCGTTTCAACGTGCTGATCGCCTCGACCATCATCGAGACCGGCATCGACGTGCCGAGCGCCAACACCATCATCATCGAGCGCGCCGACAAGTTCGGCCTGGCTCAGTTGCACCAGTTGCGCGGCCGGGTTGGACGCAGTCACCACCAGGCTTACGCCTACCTGCTGACACCCCCGCGCCAGCAAATTACCGGCGACGCGCAAAAGCGTCTGGAAGCCATCGCCAATACCCAGGACCTGGGGGCCGGCTTTGTGCTGGCCACCAATGACCTGGAAATCCGTGGTGCGGGCGAGCTGCTCGGTGACGGCCAAAGCGGCCAGATCCAGGCCGTCGGCTTTACCCTATACATGGAAATGCTCGAGCGCGCGGTGAAGTCGATCCGCAAGGGCGAACAGCCCAACCTCGACCAGCCCCTGGGCGGCGGGCCGGAAATCAACCTGCGGGTACCGGCGCTGATTCCTGAAGCCTATCTCCCGGATGTGCACACCCGGCTGATCCTCTACAAACGCATTGCCAATGCCAGCGACGAAGACGGTCTCAAGGATTTGCAGGTCGAGATGATCGACCGCTTTGGCCTGCTGCCCGAGCCAAGCAAAAATCTGGTGCGCATTACCCTGCTCAAGTTGCAGGCCGAACAACTGGGGATCAAAAAAGTCGATGCCGGCCCCCAGGGCGGACGCATCGAGTTTGCCGCGGACACCCCGGTTGACCCGCTGGTGCTGATCAAGCTGATTCAAGGCCAGCCCAACCGTTACAAATTCGAAGGCGCCACCGTGTTCAAGTTCATGGTGCCGATGGAACGTGCCGAAGAACGCTTCAACACTATTGAGGCGCTGTTTGAGCGCCTGACACCGAAGTCGCCCTGAATGAAGTACCCATGTCCGTGAGCCTGACCCCGCAACTGACCAAGCCGCTCGCACCGACCTGGGTCAGTCGCTTCAAAGAGCAAAGCCTGGAACGTGGCCGCAGCTACGCCAGGCAAAACCGCGTCAGGATTGTGCAGATCGGTGACAGCCTGATTACTGCCAGCTGTCAGGGTTCGGGCGAAAACACCTACCGCCAGACCATTGAATTGCGCGACTCGGCCAAAGGCACATTGCTGCTGGTGAGCGCCAACTGCACCTGCCCGGTGCGGGCCAATTGCAAGCACACTGCTGCCGTATTACTGAAGATTGAAGAAACCTTGAACTATCCTGCCGCCGCCCAGGACGCCGAGCTTCTGGAGAAACTCCAGGCCGTACTCGACTCGCGTCGCCCTGCCAACCTGCCCGAAGTGCTGATCGATGACGTGCAACCGGTGCCGCGCCTATGGCTGGCCAGTGCCGAGTTCAGCGCCTTTGAACCGCGCAACGGCAAGATGCAGCGTTATATCCAGCACCGCGCCGCGCTGTCGTTCAATTACCTCGAGCAATACGCCAGCGGGCAAAAAAACGCCGACATCCTGATTCGCCAGGAACACCAGACCCTGCGCATCAAACGCCAGCCGGAGGCGGAAAACGCCTTTCGCGAGCAACTGCGCACCCTGGGTTTCAAAATCGCTACCCGCCAGAGCAAGGCGCTGCCTGAAAGCGCCGGCGAGCTGTTTGAAATGGTCAACGACAGTGCCTGGCTCAACTTCACCCTCAATCAAATGCCCGGCCTGCGCGAACAGGGCTGGGAACTGCAGATCGATGAAGACTTCGGTTTTGACCTGAGCCCGGTGCAAGACTGGTACGCCAACGTCGACGAGGCCCCGGAGCACGACTGGTTCGACCTGGAACTGGGGATCATCGTCAACGGCCAGCGCCTGAGTTTGCTGCCGATCCTGTTGAACCTGATGCGCTCCCATACCGATCTGCTGAGCCCGGAAAAACTGGCCAGGCGCCGGGACGACGAACTGATTCTGGTGAACATCCCCACCACTCCCAACAGTGGCCACGGCCCGCTGCAAGTGGCTCTGCCCTATGGCCGCCTGAAACCGGTGCTGGCGACCCTGGACGAGTTTTATCTGGGAGAGCCGGGCGCCACCAGCCTGCGGATCAAAAGTGCCGACGCACCGCGGCTTAACGCCCTGGATGCATTGCCCCTGCGCTGGGAAGGCGGCGAGCACATCCGCGGCTTTGCCCAGCGCCTGCGGGATATCAAGGACTTCAGCGTCGAAGCTCCCGAGGGCCTCAACGCCAACCTGCGCCCCTACCAGCTGGAAGGCCTGAGCTGGATGCAGTCACTGCGTCAACTGGAGGTCGGGGGGATTCTTGCCGATGACATGGGGCTGGGTAAAACCCTGCAAACCCTGGCGCATATCCTCTGCGAGAAAAATGCCGGGCGCCTGGATCGCCCGGCCATGGTGGTCATGCCCACCAGCCTGATCCCCAACTGGCTCGACGAGGCGGCGCATTTCACCCCGCAGCTCAAGGTGCTGGCGCTGTATGGCGCGACGCGTAAAAAGCACTTTGAGCACCTCAACGACTATGACGTGATCCTGACCACCTATGCGCTGCTGCCCAAAGACATTGAACAGCTGGCAAAACTGCCGCTGCATGTACTGGTGCTGGATGAGGCGCAGTACATCAAGAACCCCGGCAGCAAGGCCTCACAGGCGGCCTGCGAACTGAATGCACGTCAGCGCCTGTGCCTGAGCGGCACACCGCTGGAAAACCACCTGGGCGAGCTGTGGTCACTGTTCCACTTCTTGCTGCCCGGCTGGCTGGGCGATGTCAAAACCTTCAACCGCGATTACCGGGTGCCCATCGAGCGCCAGGGCAGCGACGAGCGTTTGCAGCACCTCAATGCACGGATCAAGCCTTTTCTGTTGCGCCGCACCAAGGAGCAGGTGGCGACCGAACTGCCGCCCAAGACCGAGATCATCCACTGGGTGGATCTCAACGAAGCCCAGCGCGATGTGTACGAGACCATGCGCCTGGCCATGGACAAAAAGGTCCGCGACGAAATCACCCGCAAAGGTGTGGGTCGCAGCCAGATCATCATTCTTGAAGCCCTGCTCAAACTGCGTCAGGTGTGCTGCGACCTGCGACTGGTCAGTGACACCCCGCCGAAAAAAGGCAGCACCTCCGGCAAGCTCGACAGCCTGATGCTGATGCTTGAAGAACTGTTCGCCGAAGGCCGGCGCATCTTGCTGTTTTCGCAGTTCACTTCGATGCTCGGGCTGATCGAAGCCGAACTGCAGAAACGCAAGGTGCGCTACGCCATCCTCACCGGGCAAACCCGTGACCGTCGCGCACCGGTGAAGGACTTCCAGAGCGGCACCCTGCAAATCTTTCTGATCAGCCTGAAGGCTGGCGGCGTGGGCTTGAACCTGACCGAGGCTGACACCGTGATCCACTACGACCCGTGGTGGAACCCGGCGGCGGAAAACCAGGCGACCGACCGCGCCTACCGCATCGGCCAGGAAAAACCGGTGTTTGTGTACAAGATGATTGCCCGCGGCACCGTGGAGGAGAAAATCCAGCACTTGCAGCAGGAAAAATCGGATTTGGCCGCAGGGGTTCTGGATGGCCGCATAGCCGGAGACTGGAAACTGCAGGACGACGACATCGATGCGCTGTTTGCACCGTTGCCGCCGAAAATCGAAAAGCGCTGAAACAACGTGAATGCTGCAGGAGCAGCCGGTCGAGGCTCCTGCAGTTTTATTGCATTGGCCCTTCAATCAATCAGCTGGGCATCTCTAAGCGCACCCATCGCCACCAGCCAGCGCGGGCTCTCGCGATAGTCGGTGCTGGCCCATGCCTGGCCACGCATGCGTGCAATCCGCGGTGAAGGGGTCACCTTCAGACGCTGCGCTGCACTGAGTGCCAGCTCGGCCGCTGCCCGGTCGTTGCACACCAGGCCCATGTCGCAACCGGCCGACAGCGCCGCTTCGATACGGCTGGCAGCATCGCCGACCACATGGGCGCCGGCCATCGACAGATCGTCACTGAAGATCACGCCGTCAAACTCAAGCTCGCCGCGCAAAATATCCTGCAACCAGCGACGGGAAAATCCGGCTGGCTGGCTGTCCACTTGCGGATAGATCACATGGGCCGGCATGACTGCAGCCAGGTGCTTGCTCAACAGGGCAAATGGCACCAGGTCATGGCTGCGGATCTGCTCAAGACTGCGTTCGTCTACGGGAATCGCTACATGGGAATCGGCCTCGGCCCAGCCGTGACCGGGGAAATGCTTGCCGGTTGCAGCCATGCCCGCATCATTCATCCCGCGAATGAACGCCCCGGCCAACACTGCTGCACGCTGCGGGTCACCCTCGAATGAACGGCTACCGACCACAGCACTGCGCTGGTAATCCAGATCCAGTACCGGGGCGAAACTCAGGTCCAGCCCGACAGCCAGCACTTCGGTGGCCATGATCCAGCCACACTGTTCGGCCAGGTACTCGGCATTGGGGTTATCGGCAATTGCGCGCATGGCCGGCAGACGCACGAAGCCCTGACGCAGACGCTGAACCCGCCCGCCTTCCTGGTCGACCGCCAGCAGCAAGTCAGGACGAATGGCGCGAATCGACGCACTGAGCTCACGCACCTGGCGCGGGTGCTCGATGTTACGGGCAAAAATGATCAACCCGCCCACTTCAGGCTGGCGCAACAATTGCCGATCTTCGGCCGTCAGCCAGGTACCGGCGACGTCCACCATCAAGGAGCCTTGCAGGGCAGAACTCATGGATAATCCTTTGAATAAAAAATAGCGGACACAGGGCTACGGGCCTCACCTGAATGAGACAGCAGCGAGTCGGCAACAGGAAATGGATCAGGAACGAACATGGCAGCTAGCTTAGCGGAACTCAGCTGCCACGCCCACCCGCAGCAGGTCAAACCTTGACGCTGACCTGCGGGGTTTTGCTGCGGGGACGAAGCTGTGCGGCGGCCATTGCCGGATCAACCACGCCGCTTTCAGCACGCATGCCTGCGGCGAGGAAAGGCACCATCAGACGCATCACCTGTTCGATCGAGGTGTTTACCCCGAAGTCGGTTTCGGCAATGGCGCGCAATGCCTTGATTCCGGACATGCTGAAAGCCGCCGCGCCGAGCATGAAATGCACGCGCCAGAACAGTTCGATCGGGGGGATTTGCGGGGCGGCCTCGTTGACCAGCAACATGTAGCGGCGGAAAACCTTGCCATACATGTCTTCAAGGTAGCGCCGCAAATGCCCCTGGCTCTGACTGAATGCCAGCCCCAGCAAGCGCATGAAGATAGACAGGTCATTGCCGCTGCGGGGCTGGATTACCAGCGCCTGCTCCACCAGCATTTCCAGCAGTTCTTCAAGGGTGGGCCGATTCTCCGGCCTGGCCTGACGGCGCTCCAGTTCTCGATCGAGGTTGGCGCAAAAAGGCCCCAGAAACCGCGAAAAAACTGCCTGGATCAGCGCTTTTTTTGAACCGAAATGGTAATTGACAGCCGCAAGATTAACCCCGGCCTTGCTGGTAATCAGCCGCAATGAGGTTTCGGCAAACCCTTTTTCCGCGAACAGCTGCTCGGCAGCATCAAGGATACGTTCAACGGTTTCCGACTGGGCCATGGCTACTCCGCCTGACAAACATTTAAACAGTTGTTTGAAACATACGTTTCAGCTTGTAAAAAGTCAAGGTGACGTATTCACATTGCGACCGGGCGGTTTCGCATTTAACCACAGCCTCGGCCCGCCGGGTCGCAGCTGATAAAGTGCGCAGCCTGACAGGCGACCGTCCGGCGGACTCCTGAAAATGGATGATTGCCAATCAGCTATCACTGTATATAATCCCAGTCACTGTATAAAAAGACAGAGCGATCAACATGCTAAAACTGACGCCACGCCAAGCTGAGATCCTGGCCTTCATCAAGCGATGCCTGGATGACAACGGATATCCGCCCACCCGTGCCGAGATCGCACAGGAGCTGGGCTTCAAGTCGCCGAACGCCGCCGAAGAACACCTCAAGGCCCTTGCTCGCAAGGGTGCCATCGAGATGACCCCGGGAGCATCGCGGGGCATTCGCATCCCCGGTTTCGAAGCCAAGTCCGACGAGTCCACCCTGCCCATCATCGGCCGGGTTGCTGCCGGCGCCCCGATCCTGGCGCAGGAGCACGTCGAAGAGTCATGCAATATCAACCCGACCTTCTTCCATCCGCGCGCTGACTATTTGCTGCGGGTACAAGGCATGAGCATGAAGGACGTCGGCATCTTTGATGGCGACCTGCTTGCCGTTCATACCTGTCGCGAAGCCCGTAACGGCCAGATTGTCGTGGCCCGCATCGACGACGAAGTGACGGTAAAACGCTTCAAGCGTGAAGGTAACAAGGTCTGGCTAATCGCCGAGAACCCTGACTTCGCCCCGATTGAAGTCAACCTCAAGGACCAGGAACTGGTCATTGAAGGCTTGAGTGTCGGCGTCATTCGCCGCTAAAGGAGGCTTCATGCAGTTCCCACACACACCGCTGCCAGCACAACTCAATCTTTTCGAGGCGTTCATGGCAAAACCAATGACCCCCGCGATCAAAGACGTGCTCGATTCACCCTGGAGCGTCGAACCCGAAGCATTCAGTGAACTGTCGCTGCGCGGTGCTGCCGGAAACTGCCTGAACCTGCTTGCGCCCATGCTGCGCGAACTGAGCGAACAACCGGACGACCGCTGGCTGACACTGATAGCGCCACCCGCCAGCCTGACTCAAAGCTGGCTACGGGATGCCGGCCTCAACCGTGAACGTATTTTGCTGCTGCAGCCCAACGGCAATAAAAGCACGCTGCAACTCACCTGCGAAGCTCTGCGCCTGGGCCGAAGCCACACGGTGGTCAGCTGGATCAATCCACTGAATGCCGCAGCCCGCCAACAGCTGATTGGTGCAGCACGCACCGGTCACGGGCAAAGTTTGAATATTCGTCTGGGCTAAACAGCGGACGTTGTCACAGGGCTTTTGCTGAATACAAAAGCCGGTCCGTGACACGCCTGGGGCATGGATCGCGTCTTAATGAAGAATACGCGGTCCGTCATCCTTTTCGAGTTCGCCTTCGGCCAGTCGGCCCGCCATCTGCACACCTACGCTAAGCATGGCCTTGGCCACCTCTACGTGCTGACCCTGAAGAAAAGCCTTGGCATCTTCAGAGAAGTTCAGCGTCACCAAAGACCCCTCGTCTTCAGCCCGACGCAACTCGATACGGCCGTCTGGCAATTCGACAATTTCAAGAAAGGACGTTGGCATAAAAGTTTGTTCTCCACGAAAGCGCGGGATTATATCAGTCATCCACTGGGAATTTGCCAGGAACTGTGCTGGTTTCATTACAGACTGATGAATGACTGTACAGTTTTGCCTTCGACCATCAGCACTCATTGAGCCCGTCGCGAAAGCGGACAGCCAGGGATTTCAAGTTCTGGCGCCACTCTTCCAGGGTTTCCCGGCCTAACTCCCCGGGTGTCTCGTCCTCCAGATTGACCGCTACGATCAAGGGCTGGAAGACATCCGCCTTGACCTTTTTCGGAGCCTGCAACGGCTGGTACAACGCCCCATGGGCGGCGATCAATTGGGCCAGCCAGGTTTGCGGCGCACGCGCCAGCTCGACCATTTCTGCCAGTTCGGGGATGGCTATTGCCTCCAGCACCTCCGGAGTGAGCAACAGTTCAACCCTGGGCGCGCCGGCCTGAGGCAGACGGTAGAAACCCGCGATTTCATGGCACAGCCCGAGCAATGCACCATACAAATGGAACACCGCTGATTCGCGTTCGGCCTGTACCAGCGCCTGAGCATTCATGGCCCGACCTTCGCCGGCCTTGTTCATGGCATCCAGGGCCAGGCCGGCGAAGTAAATTTTCTGATTGGTGCGGGTATAGAGTTCATGAGCCATGCGGGCGCGCTCCACAGCGAGTTGGATAAGTGCAGACTGAGCAGTCTCAGGGATCAGGGGCTACGGGAGCAAGCGCCAATCCTGCGCTTTTGTTGCAGTTGCCACAGGCCCGTACAGGACAATCACAAAAAAACCGCGCGAGGCATGCAGCCCTTGCGCGGTTTTTTGTTAAGCCGTCACGCTAAATCAGGCGTCTTTCTCTTTACGCTTGTCTTCAACCTTCCAGCTTTTGCCGTCGTAGAAGGCACGCCAGCCTGTCGGCTTGCCTTCAACTTCAGTCTGCACGTACTGCTCCTTGGTTTTGCGGCTGTAGCGAATCACCGCTGGACGACCATCCGGGTCCTTCTTCGGCGCTTCACACAGGAAGTGGTACTTGGGATCGATCTCGTCCTTGTGCGGCACGATTTCAATCACCAGCGGCGCACGGGTCTCGCGGTTTTTCGGGAACTGGCTGGCCGCCAGGAACAACCCCGAAGCACCGTCACGCAAAATATACGTGTCGTTGACCTTCTCGCACTTGAGCTCCGGCATTTTTACCGGGTCCATTTTCGGCGGCGCAGCTTCACCACTTTTCAGCAGTTTGCGGGTGTTTTTGCATTCGGCGTTGGTGCAACCGAAGAACTTGCCGAAACGACCGGTCTTGAGCTGCATCTCGCTGCCGCACTTGTCGCACTCCAGGCTTGGCCCTTCGTAGCCCTTGATGCGGTAGCTGCCTTCTTCGATTTCGTAGCCGGTGCAATCCGGGTTGTTACCGCAGATGTGCAGCTTGTGCTTCTCATCCAGCAGGTACGCATCCATCGCGGTGCTGCAAATCGGGCAGCGGTGCTTGCCCAACAGCACCAACGATTCGGACTCACCCTCGTCGTCGGCAGCAATTTCGTCGCCAGGCACCAGGTTGACCGTGGCCTTGCAGCGCTCTTTAGGCGGCAAGCTGTAGCCCGAGCAACCCAGGAATACACCGGTCGACGCGGTACGAATCTGCATCGGACGCCCGCACTCTTTGCACGGGATGTCGGTCATTACCGGCTGGTTGGCACGCATCCCACCTTCCGGCGCGGCCGCTACTTCAAGTTTCTTTTTGAAGTCGCCATAGAACTCGTCCAGCACGTTTTTCCAGTCGCGCTCACCGTGGGCCACATCATCGAGATTTTCTTCCATCCCGGCGGTAAAGCCGTAGTCCATCAGGTCAGAGAAGCTCTCGGACAAACGCTCGGTAACGATGTCGCCCATTTTTTCGGAGTAGAAGCGGCGGTTATGCAGCGCCACGTAACCACGATCCTGGATGGTGCCGATGATCGCGGCGTAGGTCGAAGGACGACCAATACCGCGTTTTTCCATCTCTTTTACCAGGCTGGCTTCGGAGTAACGCGCAGGCGGCTTGGTAAAGTGCTGGCTCGGATCGAGTTCGATCAGTTTCAGCACGTCGCCCTGGGCCATGTCCGGCAGTACATCGTCGTCGCCAGGCTTGGCAATTTGCGGCATGACCCGGGTGTAGCCGTCGAACTTCAGGATGCGGCCCTTGGCACGCAGCTCAAAGTCACCAGCAGCGACGCTGACGGTGGTCGACAGGTATTTGGCCGGCAGCATCTGGCAAGCAACAAACTGGCGCCAGATAAGCTCGTAGAGCCGCTCAGCATCACGTTCCATGCCCGACAGCTTGCTTGGATCGGTGTTTACGTCAGAGGGACGAATGGCTTCGTGAGCCTCCTGCGCGCCTTCCTTGCTGCTATATACGTTGGGGGCCGGCGGCAGGTAGGCAGCACCGAACTCACCCTCGATGTAAGTGCGCGCCATTTCCACGGCATCAGCCGAAAGGTTGGTGGAGTCGGTACGCATATACGTGATGTAGCCGGCTTCATACAGACGCTGGGCCATCATCATGGTTTTCTTCACCCCGAAGCCCAGGCGGTTACTCGCGGCCTGTTGCAGGGTGGAAGTAATGAATGGCGCAGAAGGCTTGCTGCTGGTCGGCTTGTCTTCACGCTTGGAGATGGTGTAGCTGGAGGCTTTTAGCTTCTCCAGCGCCGCCATGGCCTGAGTTTCGTTCAGCGGCTTGAAGGCTTCGCCTTTTTCACGGGCAACGTCGAAGCGCACTTTCGCGCCCTTGGCAGTGCCCAGATCGGCGTGGATTTCCCAGTATTCTTCAGGGTTGAAGGCACGGATCTCACGCTCACGCTCAACCACCAGCTTTACGGCAACCGACTGCACCCGACCGGCCGACAGGCCACGGGCGATTTTCGCCCACAGCAGCGGCGAAACCATGTAACCCACCACGCGGTCGAGGAAACGACGCGCCTGCTGGGCGTTGACACGGTTGATGTCCAGCTCGCCCGGCCTGGAGAAGGCTTCCTGAATCGCCTTCTTGGTGATTTCGTTGAACACCACGCGCTTGTAGCGGCTGTCATCACCACCGATGGCTTCGCGCAGGTGCCAGGCAATGGCTTCCCCCTCGCGATCCAAGTCGGTTGCGAGATAGATGGTGTCAGCATCCTTGGCGAGCCGGCGCAGCTCTTCGATGACCTTTTCCTTGCCCGGGAGGATCTCGTACTTGGCTTTCCAGCCATGTTCCGGATCGACACCCATGCGCGAGATCAGCTGCTTTTGAGCCTTCTCTTTTGGCGACAGGGCCGGCACTTCACCAGCCGCCGCCTTGCCGCGCTTGGCAGCAGGTTCTTTGCTGGCGCTAGCCGAACCGCTGGTGGGCAGGTCTCGGATATGGCCGATACTCGACTTCACCACGTACTCGTTACCCAAGTACTTGTTGATGGTCTTGGCCTTAGCCGGGGATTCCACAATGACCAGCGATTTGCCCATGGATCAGAAAATTCCTGAATTCTAGAAGTGAAAGGCGGTTCGCGCCTGACGCGGCACCGCTATATATAGTGGCTACAAGGTGAGGTCAAGCACAGGGTTCTGCGCGACCTCGCCTCATGGCTTGGGAAAAATACTCGGTTCAGCCTTTACCAGAGCGAATCGGGGGACTGTTTTGCCCTCATATTCGACCGTTTCAATAAACATTTTCAGCGGACGCACCCAATAGCCGAATTCACCATGCAAGGCCTGGTAAAACACGACCTCCTCTTCGGTCTCGGAGTGGCGCGCCACATTGAACACCCGATATTGCGGGCCTTTATAGTGTTGGTAGAGCCCAAGTTGTACCGACATGTTGCGCTCCCTAAAAGAAAAAAATTCAAAACATCCAAAAAACAAAAACCGGGGCACATGGCCCCGGCTTCCATCAACGCAACGCTTTAGACGCGTTCGAAGACAGTGGCAATGCCCTGGCCAAGACCAATGCACATGGTGGACAACCCGAAAGTGCCGCCATTTTGCTTCATTACATTGAGCAAAGTGCCGGAGATGCGAGCACCCGAACATCCAAATGGATGGCCCAGGGCGATGGCACCGCCGTGCAGGTTAACCTTCTCATTCATCTTGTCGAGCACTTTCAAATCTTTCAGCACCGGCAGGGCCTGTGCAGCGAAAGCTTCGTTGAGCTCGATGAAGTCGATATCGGCCATATTCAAGCCTGCGCGCTTCAATGCTTTTTGCGTGGCCGGTACAGGACCATAGCCCATGATCGCCGGATCCACACCGGCAACAGCCATCGAGCGGATCACTGCCAGCGGCTCAAGACCCAGGTCTTTTGCACGCTGGGCCGACATTACGATCATGCACGAGGCACCATCGGTAATCTGCGACGAAGTGCCCGCAGTCACTGTCCCGCCCTTGGGGTTGAAGGCCGGCTTCAACGCAGCCAGGCTTTCCATGCTCGTATCCGGACGAATGGTCTCGTCGTAGTCGAACATTTTCAGGAAGCCATTTTCGTCATATCCCTGCATCGGGATGATTTCGTCTTTGAACTTGCCTTCAATGGTCGCCTTGTGGGCCAACTGGTGAGAACGCACGGCAAAGGCATCCTGCTGCTCGCGGGTGATGCCATGCATCTTGCCCAGCATTTCAGCGGTCAGACCCATCATGCCCGAGGCTTTCGCCGCGTACAGCGACATGTGCGGGTTAGGATCAACGCCGTGCATCATGCTCACGTGACCCATATGCTCGACGCCACCGACCACGAAAACGTCACCGTTACCGGTCATGATCGCCTGGGCAGCAGTGTGCAGGGCGCTCATGGACGAACCGCACAGCCGGCTCACGGTTTGCGCGGCCGAAGTATGTGGGATCTGGGTCATCAGCGACGCCATGCGTGCGATGTTCCAGCCCTGCTCCAGGGTCTGGTTTACGCAGCCCCAGATCACGTCTTCCACTTCGTTCGGGTCAACCTTGTTGTTGCGCTCCAGCACTTTGCTGATCAGGTGCGCAGACATGTCTTCAGCACGGGTGTTGCGGTGCATGCCACCCTTGGAGCGGCCCATCGGGGTGCGACCGAAGTCAACAATCACCACGTCTCTAGGATTCAAGCTCATAATTTCACTCTCACTCTAATGGGGCGCTTAACCGAAGAAGCTCTGACCGTTCTTGGCCATCTCGCGCAGCTTCGCAGTCGGGTGGTACAGCGCGCCCAGTTCAGCGTACTGATCAGCCAGGGCCACGAACTGTGCAACACCGATCGAGTCGATGTAGCGCAATGCGCCGCCACGGAACAGCGGGAAGCCAATGCCGTAAACCAGACCCATATCGGCCTCGGCCGCAGTTTCAACGATGCCGTCTTCCAGGCAGCGTACGGTTTCCAGACACAGCGGGATCATCATCCAGTTGATGATGTCTTCGTCAGTCACGTCGCGCTGCTCGTAGACAATCGGCTTGAGCACTTCAAGTACGCTGGAATCAACGACTTTCTTCTGCTTGCCGCGCTTGTCTTCTTCGTAGGCGTAGAAGCCCTTGCCGTTCTTCTGGCCCAGGCGCTTGGCTTCGTACAGAGCGTCAATCGCCGAGCGGCGATCGTCTTTCATGCGATCAGGGAAGCCTTCAGCCATCACGTCACGACCGTGGTGACCGGTGTCGATGCCGACCACGTCCATCAGGTACGCCGGGCCCATCGGCCAGCCGAATTTTTCCATCACTTTGTCGATGCGCACAAAGTCGACACCGGCGCTGACCAGCCTGGCGAAACCGCCGAAGTACGGGAACAGCACGCGGTTGACCAGGAAGCCCGGGCAGTCGTTGACCACGATCGGGTTTTTACCCATTTTCTTGGCGTAGGCAACGGTGGTTGCTACAGCCAGGTCGCTGGATTTCTCGCCACGAATCACTTCAACCAGCGGCATCATGTGCACCGGATTGAAGAAGTGCATGCCGACAAAATTTTCCGGACGCTTGAGGGCCTTGGCCAGCAAACTGATGGAGATAGTCGAAGTGTTGGACGCCAGAATCGCGTCTTCGCGGACGTGGTTTTCCACTTCAGCCAGTACGGCCTGCTTGACCTTCGGGTTCTCGACTACAGCTTCGACCACCAGGTCGACGTTGCCGAAATCACCGTAAGACAGGGTCGGACGAATACCGTTGAGCACTTCGGCCATTTTCGCCGGGGTCATGCGACCTTTATCAACGCGACCTACCAGCAGCTTGGCGGCTTCTGCCAGACCTTGCTCGATGCCGTGTTCGTTGATGTCTTTCATCAGGATCGGCGTGCCTTTGGAAGCCGACTGATAGGCAATACCGCCGCCCATGATGCCAGCGCCGAGTACGGCTGCCTGCTTCACGTCTTTGGCGATCTTGTCGTAGGCCTTGGCCTTTTTCTTCAATTCCTGGTCGTTGAGGAACAACCCGATCAGGCATTGCGAAGCCGATGTTTTTGCAAGTTTGGCGAAACCTGCGGCTTCAACTTCCAGCGCCTTGTCACGACCGAAGTTCGCGGCTTTCTGGATAGTCTTGATCGCTTCAACCGGGGCCGGGTAGTTTGGTCCGGCCTGGCCGGCGACGAAACCTTTGGCGGTTTCGAAAGCCATCATTTGTTCAATTGCGTTCAGCTTGAGCTTTTCAAGCTTTGGCTGGCGCTTGGCCTTGTAGTCCAGCTCGCCACTGATGGCGCGCTTGATCACGTCCAGCGCAGCTGCGCCCAGTTTGTCCAGGGTGACAACAGCATCAACGGCGCCGACTTTCAGGGCGTCTTCAGCGCGGTTTTCTTTACCCGAAGCAATCCATTCAACAGCGTTATCAACGCCGATCAGACGCGGCAAACGTACGGTGCCGCCGAAGCCCGGGTAGATGCCCAGTTTTACTTCAGGCAGGCCAATCTTGGCGCTGTCGGCCATGACGCGGAAGTCCGCTGCCAGGCACATTTCCAGACCGCCACCCAACGCGATGCCATTGATGGCCGCAACGGTAGGTACATTGAGGTCTTCGAAAGCACTGAAGATTTTGTTGGCTTCGAGGTTACCCGCGATCAGCTCAGCATCCGGCAACTTGAAATTTTCGACGAATTCGGTGATGTCTGCGCCGACGATAAACACGTCTTTGCCGCTGGAAACGATAACACCCTTGACCGAAGCATCTGCCTTGATCGCATCCACTGCCTGACGCAATTCGTTCAGGGTTAGACGGTTGAACTTGTTGACGGACTCACCCTTGAGATCGAACTTGAGTTCGACGATGCCACTTTCAAGAGCCGTAACCGTGATGGCTTTACCTTCGTAAATCATCAACTGATCTCCACGATATGGAAGCTGAACAGTACACGTCGGACGCTAGCGTCTGGCTGTCACTGACCTTTGCGTCAATGTTGATGCCAGGCCGCCAGGCACACCCGCCAACGCGATAGTCGGGGTTCTGTGAGCGCCGTCGAGGAAGACAAACGCTCAATTCATACGCCCGTTTGATTTGGGTGTCGACACCTTCAGGGAAAAGCCCGCGATTGTCAATTGTCCAAAACAACGATGACAAAACCACCCTGCAGGAGCGGGCTTGCCCCGCCATTGCATCACCGCGGTGTTTCAAGCAAAACGCGGTGCCTGCATCGCGAGGCAAGCTCGCTCCACAAGCGCTACGCCAGCGCCCGGAGCACTTGATCAATGGCCTTCAAGACCGCAGGATCGCCCCGTTCGCCCCATACCAGCACGATCATTTGCGCATCGGCCTCAACTTTGTAGACGTTGGCCGGCAACTTTTCAAACTGCGCCAGCAAGCGCTCATCCACACATTCTTCCTGCCAGCGATTGAGCCATTTCCCCGGAGCCGATTGCCAATAGCACCATACATCAGGCTTAGTACTGCGGCGCGGGCGATGGTATTGCGCACAGGAACTCGGCGGCTCCGGCTCAAGCCAGTGCGGCCACTCCTGGGGCGCCAGTTGCATGGCCAGCCCCATGCGCCGCGCCTCCATGCGCAGATCCATCCGGCCACTCTGATTACGTGAAGGCCGCAACCATGCCAGGGGGCTAAGAACCAGCGCCAGGATTGACACCACTATCCATACCGTCATATCTGTACTCTCATTACCTGACTAAACGAGTTGACCCTGACTTGAACCAAGGCTCTACAAAAAGGGCCATACTCATAACAATTCACCATTTACAGGAGCGCCGCACATGTCCACGCCAAAGCCCTACACCCACATTCTAGTCGCCGTCGATCTGACCGAAGAATGCGATCCGGTGATCTATCGCGCCAGCGCCAGCGCCGAGGCCAACGGTGCCAAACTGTCGCTGATCCACATCGTCGAGCCTATGGCCATGGCCTTTGGCGGCGATGTTCCGATGGACCTGTCGCAACTGCAACAACAACAGTTTGATCAGGCCAAGGAACGCCTTGAACGCCTGATCGATATCTACCCGCAACTGTCCAAAGACAACTGCAAACTCGCCTATGGCCAGCCGCGCCAGGAAATCCATGGCTTCGCGAAAGCCGAAAACTGCGACCTGATCGTGGTCGGCAGCCATGGCCGTCACGGCCTGGCACTGCTGCTGGGTTCCACTGCCAACGATGTGCTGCATGGTGCTCCGTGCGATGTGCTGGCGGTCAGCCTGAAAAAACCTGATTAAGCCTCCCGCAACAGTAAAAAAGCCCGGCCCCCTTGTTCAAAGGGCCGGGCTTTTTCAGTTCAGCAGGTGCTCAATCAGGCATCCAGCTCGGCCCAACGCTCAACCAGCTGCTCAAGCTCGGCTTGCAACTTCTCAAGCCGGGCGATGACTTCAGCCGTTTTGGCGGCTGGCAGCTGATAGAAGCCCGCATCAGCCATTTCGGCTTCAACGGCGGCAATTGCCTGCTCTTTCGCATCGATATCGCCTGGCAAGGCTTCCAGCTCGCGCTGCAGCTTGTAGCTCAGCTTCTTTTTCGCTGCCGGTGCAGGTGCAGCGGCGGCCGGAGCCGGTGCTGCAGTGACCACTGCCGAAGTCAGGTCAGCCTTACCGGATTTGCTCTCGGTAACACCCAACAGGCGCGGCGAGCCGCCCTGACGCAACCAGTCCTGATAACCACCGACGTATTCACGGACCTTGCCTTCGCCCTGGAATACCAGGGTGCTGGTCACCACGTTGTCGAGGAATGCCCGGTCGTGACTGACCATCAGCACGGTGCCCTTGAAGGTCAGCAAGACCTCTTCCAGCAGCTCCAGGGTCTCAACGTCCAGGTCGTTGGTCGGCTCATCGAGCACCAGCAGGTTGGCTGGCTTGCTGAACAGCTTGGCCAGCAACAGACGGGCACGCTCACCACCTGACAGCGCCTTGACCGGCGTGCGGGCACGCTGAGGGCTGAACAGGAAGTCACCCAAATAGCTGAGCACGTGGCGGCTCTGACCGTCGATATCGATAAAGTCGCGGCCTTCGGCCACGTTATCGATCACGGTTTTTTCCAGATCCAGCTGATGGCGCAACTGGTCGAAGTAAGCCACGTCGATGCGCGTACCCTCTTCAACCGTGCCTTCGGTAGGCACCAGGCCGCCCAGCATCAACTTCAGCAGGGTAGTTTTACCGGTACCGTTAGCGCCCAGCAGACCGATACGGTCGCCACGCTGCAGCACCATGGAGAAGTCCTTGAGCAGGAACGGACCACCCGGGTGAGCAAAGCTGACGTTTTCCAGCACCATCACTTGCTTGCCGGACTTGTCGGCAGTATCAAGCTGGATATTGGCCTTGCCGGTGCGTTCGCGACGCTCACTGCGCTCAACGCGCAGCTCTTTAAGGGCGCGAACACGGCCTTCGTTACGGGTGCGGCGCGCCTTGATGCCCTGGCGGATCCACACTTCTTCCTGGGCCAGACGCTTGTCGAACAGGGCGTTAGCCGTTTCTTCAGCTGCCAGGGTGGCTTCTTTGTGCACCAGGAAGCTGGCGTAGTCGCCGTTCCAGTCGATCAGGCCGCCACGGTCCAGCTCCAGAATCCGGGTGGCCAGATTCTGCAGGAAGGAACGGTCGTGGGTGATAAACAGAACCGCGCCCTGGAAGCCCATCAAGGCCTCTTCGAGCCAGGCAATAGCGCCGATGTCCAGGTGGTTGGTCGGTTCGTCGAGCAGCAGCAGATCCGGTTCGGAAACCAGAGCCTGTGCCAGCAGGACGCGACGACGCCAGCCGCCGGACAATTCGGCGAGGGTTTTGTCAGCCGGCAGCTGCAGACGGCTCAGGGTGCTGTCTACCAATTGCTGCAAGCGCCAGCCGTCGCGGGCTTCGAGGTCTTGCTGGACGTGCATCAGCTTGTCCAGGTCAGCATCGGTAACGATGTTCTGGCTCAGGTGGTGGTACTGCGCGAGCAGTTCACCAACACCGTCCAGACCTTCGGCAACCACGTCGAACACGGTCCGTTCGTCGGCCGCAGGCAACTCTTGCGGCAATTCGCCAATCTTGAGGCCGGGCGCGCGCCAAACAGAGCCGTCATCGGGTTTTTGATCACCTTTTACCAGCTTCATCATGCTGGACTTTCCGGTGCCGTTGCGGCCGATGATGCACACCCGCTCTCCACGGGCGATCTGCCAGGACACCTTGTCCAACAACGGCATAGAGCCGAAAGCAAGGGACACATCGCTGAATTTGAGCAGGGTCATGAGCTTCTCCAAAAACTGGGCGCGCATTCTACCTGATTTGAGCCCCCAGGCGGCCGGGTATTTCTTGTACGGCCCCGTCTACCCTTCATTTAGTGCCAAGTAGCACCGGTTGGCCGGCAAGGCTTTCACGGGGCGCTGGCAAAAGGCTAAGCTACGGCACAATCAGCGCGGGTCGCCCTGCGCTTGTCGCGTTTTTCATTTGTACGGAAGCCACATGCGCAGTCGTCTTTTCAACTTTTTATCCTGCCTGCTTCTCACTACCTGCGCCGTGCAAACCGCCCACGCTGCAGATCTCACTCAACAACGTCAGCTCTACGATGATGCCAAGCGCGCCCTGGCCAAGGGTGATTCCGGCCCTTACTTTCAAAATGCCGCCGCGCTGCGCAGTTATCCCCTGACCCCGTATCTGGCCTACGACGAGCTGACCGCACGTCTGAAGTCGGCCAGCAACCCTGAAATCGAGCAGTTCCTGGCCCAACACGGCGACCTGCCCCAGGCCAACTGGATGAAGTTGCGCTGGCTGCGCTGGCTGGCAGAGCGCGGCGACTGGGCGACTTTTGAAAAGTATTACGACCCCAAGCTCAATTTCACCGAACTCGATTGCCTCAACGGCCAGTATCAGCTCAAGCACAACCTCAAGGCCGAAGGCTATGCCAACGCCGAAAAACTGTGGATGGTCGGCAAGGCACAGCCTGCCGCCTGCGACGCGCTGTTCAGCCAGTGGGCCGCCGAAGGCCAGTTGACCGAGCAAAAACGCTGGAAGCGGGTCAAGCTGGCAGCTGAAGCGCGCAACTACGGGCTTGCCACCTCCCTGGCCAACGGCCTCAACACGCTGGGCCCACAAGCCAGGCTGATGATTGATGTGGCCCAGAAGCCCGACATGCTCAGCCAGCCGTCGCGCTTCGCCCCCGCCAGCGAAGCCATGTCTGATGCCGTTGGCCTTGGCCTGCGCCGTCTGGCACGCCAGGACCCGGAAAAAGCCGCATCCCTGCTCGACAGCTACGCCAGCAGCATGCATTTCTCGCGGGACGAAAAAGTCGCCATAGCCCGGGAAATAGGCCTGACGTTCGCCCGTCGCTACGACAGTCGCGGCCTGGACATCATGACCAAGTACGACCCGGAACTGCGGGACAACACGGTCACCGAATGGCGTCTGCGCCTGCTGTTACGCCTGGCACGCTGGCAAGACGCCTACCAGTTGACCACCAAACTGCCCCAGGACCTGGCAACCACCAGCCGCTGGCGTTACTGGCAAGCCCGCAGCCTTGAACTGGCCGAGCCTAAAAACCCGCAAGCGCTGGCGCTGTTCAAAAAAGTCGCCGGTGAGCGGGATTTTTACGGCTTTCTGGCCGCCGACCGGGCCCAGACCCCGTATCAGCTCAATAACAAGCCGCTGATGCTCAGCCCGCAGCTGATCAATAAAGTACGCAACACGCCCGGCGTGCAGCGCGCACTGGAGTTTCACGAGCGCGGACAAATCGTCGATGGCCGACGCGAGTGGTATTACGTCAGCCGCTTGTTCAGCCGCGATGAAATGGTCGCCCAGGCCAAACTGGCCTACGACCTGAAGTGGTACTTCCCCGCCATTCGTACCATGGCGCAAGCGCAGTATTGGGATGACCTGGATGTTCGCTTCCCGATGGCACACCGCGACACGCTGGTACGAGAAGCCAAAGTTCGTGGGCTGCATTCGAGCTGGGTATTTGCCATTACCCGTCAGGAAAGTGCCTTTATGGATGACGCCCGTTCGGGTGTGGGCGCCAGCGGTCTGATGCAGTTGATGCCGGCCACCGCCAAAGAAACCGCACGCAAATTCAGCATTCCGCTGGCCTCGCCACAGCAAGTACTCAACCCGGACAAGAACATCCAGCTGGGTGCTGCCTACCTGAGTCAGGTCCATGGCCAGTTCAACGGCAACCGGGTGCTGGCTTCCGCGGCCTACAACGCCGGCCCCGGCCGCGTTCGCCAATGGCTCAAGGGTGCAAACCACCTGGGCTTTGATGTCTGGATCGAAAGCATCCCGTTCGACGAAACACGCCAGTATGTGCAGAACGTACTGTCTTATTCGGTGATCTACGGCCAAAAGCTCAACGTACCGCAGCCACTGGTGGACTGGCACGAACGTTATTTTGACGACCAGTAATCACACCAATGTGCTGTAAGAGCGAGCTGTTAAAAGCTCGCGAGCAAGCTCGCTCCTACAGGGTAAGGGTTTACTCCAGAATGGTTACCGGCATGCCGACTTCAAGCACACCGTTACCGTCATTCACCAGGTTCTGACCGAACATAGTCCCTTCTGCCTGCTTGCGATAAGTCATTAAGGTGGCCAGCGGCTCGCGCTGTTCATCACGCACACCGGTGTGCGGATCAACCGTCGTGAGGATGCAACGCGAGCAGGACTTGACCACACGAAACTCGGTATCACCAATGCGGATACGCTTCCAGCCGTCTTCGGCAAAGGCTTCGCTGCCCTCAATCACCAGGTTTGGCCGAAAACGCAGCATGTCCAGTTCGCGACCGACCCTGGCGCCAAGATCATCCAGCGACGCCTGACCTATCAGCAACAGCGGGTAGCCATCGGCAAACGCCACTTTGTCATCATCACGGCCATAGCCCGCTTCAGTGGTGCGTGCACGCTCCAGCGGAACATGCACCAGCCGTACCGGCTTCTCGACAAAGCGGCTTAGCCAGTCAGCGGCAGCGTCGCCCGCATCCGGCACCCGCAAAGTGTCACGCCAGATGGTGACACCCCGCAGATTCGACTCGGCATCCGGCACCTTCACGTCCAGCGGGTCAAAATCCCGGGCACTCAGGGTCAAACCGCCGGCGGCGTTCCACAGTGCCGACAGCTGGCTCATTACAGGGTCGGCACGCTGGGTCAGGAACCTGCCGCTCGCTTCATCGACCAGCATCCAGCGTCGATCACCAACCAGGCCCAGCCGGTCCAGACGGGCCTGGGGCAGGCTTTCGCCCTTGGCGGATTTCAGCGGAAAACGATAAAGCGCGCTTAGACGCAACATTGGCCTGCCTCGAGAGAGTTAAAAAGCCAAAGTATACGAGCAAAAATCAGTTTTTCCCCCGAAGTTACGCCGGCACTTGCTCCAGCATCAAGCGTTGACGCACCACATCCACCAGCTTGTCCGGCTGGAACTTGGAGAGAAAGTTGTCGCAGCCGACCTTCTTCACCATCGACTCGTTGAAGCTCCCCGACAACGAGGTGTGCAACACCACGTACAGGCTGCGCAAACGCGGGTCGTTACGAATTTCGGTGGTCAGGCGATAACCGTCCATTTCCGGCATTTCGGCATCGGTAAAAATCATCAGCAACTTGTCCGTCATGACCTGGCCTGTGTCCGCCCATCCCTTGAGCATGTTCAAGGCCTTGAGGCCATCGCTGGCAACATGCATTTTGAGCCCCAACTGCGACAGCGTTTCACGCAATTGCGCCACCGCCACACTGGAGTCATCCACCAGCAGCACTTCACGACCACGGGCCTGCTCCAGCAGCGGATCTGCCAGTTTTTCGCGCGAGACCCGGGCGTTGTACGGGACGATCTCGGCCAGCACTTTTTCCACGTCGATAATCTCCACCAGCTGTTCATCGACTTTGCTGATCGCGGTCAGGTAATGCTGGCGCCCGGCACTGCCCGGCGGCGGCAGAATGGCCTCCCAGTTCATATTGACGATACGGTCCACGCTGCCCACCAGGAACGCCTGAACTGAACGGTTGTACTCGGTGACGATGATCGTGCTGTCGGGGCCCGGCACCACCGGGCGCATGCCGATCGCCCGGGACAGATCGATCACCGGCAGGGTTTTGCCGCGCAGGTTGACCACACCGCACACATGAGGATGACGGTGCGGCATGAGGGTCAATTTGGGCAGTTGGAGGACTTCTTGCACCTTGAACACGTTGATCGCGAACAGTTGCCGGCCCGCCAGGCGAAACATGAGAAGTTCCAGCCGGTTTTCACCCACTAACTGAGTCCGCTGGTCTACCGTGTCGAGAATGCCGGCCATGAATAACTCCTGGGCGTAAGGGCTTGATGCCCGGGGTTATCGGCCGGCCTGGCTGATTCTTTATGACTGGCAGTTGCTGCTGTCATCCCTCCTGCAGTTGCGCGGGATCAATTGGGGTCGACGTGCTGAGCAGTGGAGAGTTTTCTGGCAAATGCACCTTCAACGCGCCCTTGCGTACTTCAAAGCGCATGGCATCACCCTCCAGCGGCTCGCCATCCAGATTCATTGAAAGCCCCTCGGCCGCCTTGATTTCAACCCAGGGCACACGCGCCCGGACAAACAGGTTATCCAGGCTCCAGCCGCCGGCCATCAACTCTTTCAAGGTGCTGACCACTTCCTGGGGTGCAGGCAGAATGCTGATATCCAGCAAACCGTCATCGACCAGGGCCTGTGGGCACAGCTCCTGCCCGCCACCGGCCTGGCGACCGTTGCCGATCCCCAGCGCCAGCAAATTACCCTGCCAGTGAAAGTCCGGCCCTTGCAGCTCGGCATACGCGGCGTGCAGTTCGGTGAAACGCGTCAGCCCGGTAAACAGATAGGCCGCCCCGCCCAGCACCTTTTTCAGGTCTTCCGAGGTATTGGCCGTAACCTGGCTGCCAAAGCCGCCCGTGGCCATGTTCAAGAATATCTGGCCACCCACCTCCCCCAGATCGATGGCCTGGGCGGGGACGTCCAGCAAGGCCAGGGCTTCATCGGGTTGCAGCGGGATACCGGCAGCCCGGGCAAAGTCATTGGCAGTGCCCAACGGCAACAGCACCAGACCGGCCTCGGTATCGGCCAATGCCAGGGCCTCGCAAATATCGCGCAAGGTGCCATCGCCACCGCCCGCGATGATCTGGTCATAGCCCGCCTCCAGAGCCTCGTGCACAAGCCGCTGGGCATCCCCGGCCTCCCATGTCAGGCGTACTGTCAGCTCCCAGCCCATGGCGCGCCGTTGCTCCACCGCAGCCCGCACGTCTTCGTTGAGCGCTTGCTTACCGTGCAAAATCAAAAATGCCTTACCTGCACTCATCTCTATCTCCCTCGACAAAAGCGGTCTGAATTTTTGGACAGCAGCCGAACCGAAAAGACCCATGCTGCCACGACTTATTTGCCCGATACCGCACTATTGTCGTCAACCAGTCGATCAATCGCGCAGAACCGGTCAAACTCCACCGCCCAAAGCAGCCCATTGACGCCAGAGGCCTTCTGAATGAGCACACTCATTCCCTGCATCATCGCCGGAGGCGCTGGCACCCGGCTTTGGCCAGTGTCCCGTGAGTCCATGCCCAAACCCTTTATGCGCCTGCCCGACGGCGAGAGCCTGCTGCAAAAGACCTTCCATCGGGCAACTGGCCTGGCAGACGTCAACCGCTTGCTGACGGTGACCAGTCGCGAGGTGTTTTTCCGCACCCTTGATGACTATCGCCCACTGAACGATGGCGCCGTGGCTCTGGATTTCATTCTTGAGCCCGTGGGACGCAATACCGCCCCGGCCATTGCTGCTGCCGCATTACACGTAGCTCGACGCTACGGCGAGGACGCGCAACTGCTGGTGTTGCCGGCCGACCACCTGATCACCGATCTGGCCGCCTTTGCCGACGCCGTCGACAGCGCACGGCGATTGGCCGACCAGGGCTGGCTGGTGACTTTCGGCATCCGCCCGAGCAAGGCAGAAACCGGCTTTGGCTATATAGAAAAAGGCCCGGCGCTGAACGGTGACGGGTTCCAGGTGGCGCAATTTGTTGAGAAGCCCGATGCCATCACGGCCCGGCAATTTCTGGACGGCGGCCAGCACCTGTGGAATAGCGGCATGTTCTGCATGCGGGTCGACAGCCTGCTGCGTGAACTCCAGGAGTACGCGCCACAGGTGCTGACGGCAGTGAGCCACTGCCTTGAACACAGTCAGGCGTTTGAGGGGCAACAGGATCTGCACCTTGAGCTGGACAGTCGCACCTTCGTCCTGGCACCCGATATTTCCATCGACTACGCGCTGATGGAACGTTCAACAAAAGTGGCGGTGGTTCCCTGTCAATTGGGCTGGAGCGATATCGGCTCATGGCAGGCGGTGCGTGAGCTGAGCCCGGCGGATGCCAACGGCAACCAGTGCAATGGTGAAAGCGTTCTGCACGATGTGCACAACTGCTATATCAACTCGCCCACACGTCTGGTCGGCGGGGTCGGGCTCAACGACCTGATCATCATTGATACCCCTGACGCCTTGCTGGTCGCTGATGCCAAGCGTAGCCAGGATGTTAAATACATCGCCCAGGCGCTCAAGCTTCAGGGCCACGACGCCTATCGCCTGCACCGCACCGTCACCCGCCCCTGGGGCACCTATACGGTGCTCGAAGAAGGACCGGGGCTGAAAATCAAACGTATCGTGGTCAAACCGCAAGGTGCGCTGTCCCTGCAAATGCATCGGCTACGCAGCGAACACTGGATTGTGGTGAGCGGCATCGCCCAGGTCACCAATGGCGACCGTCAGTTTGAGCTCAACAGTAACGAATCGACCTTTATCAAACCTGGCAGAGCCCACCGCCTGGTCAACCCCGGGGCGGTTGATCTGGTGATGATTGAGGTGCAGAGCGGTGAGTACGTGGGGGAAGACGACATAGTGCGCCTGAGCGACATTTATGGCCGGGTGCCTGTGGCACGGTAAGCGTTTTGCAGGAGCAAGCTTCTGAAGAATACCGAACTCACTACTCAATATGAGCTCGATAAAAAGCTCGCGCCTGCAGGTCTTCGGGGATTTAACCCAACACTTCGCTTAACGGGATGAAGCCTGCCAGGTCACCTTCAACCAGGGTTCGCCCTTCAAGCACTTCCACCAGCCCTTCGGCCCAGGCTGCACTGCGCAAAACACCCGAACTCTGGTTTTTGTAGATCACCGCCCGCCCCTGCTCCAGCCGGCCACGCAGGTACTCACGGCGATTACCCGCCTTGGGCCAGACGAACCCGGCCGGCACCTGGAACTTTAACGGCTCGACGGCCTGTACGCCCTGGCGGCGCAGGATGTAAGGCCGCGCCAGCAGTGCAAAGGTCACCAGGGTCGATGCCGGATTGCCCGGCAGGCCAATCACCGGTACACCCCGAAAATGCCCGCAGGTCAGAGGCTTCCCCGGCTTGATTGCCAGCTTCCACAACGCCAGTTCACCTTCTTCGCGCAGCGCAATACCCAGGAAGTCAGCCTCGCCGACGGATACGCCTCCGGTGGACAGAATCAGGTCCACCGCCCCCAGCTCTGCCAGGCGCTGACGGGTTGCCGGCAAGTCGTCGGGCAAGATCCCGGCATCGACCACTTCACACCCCAGGCGCGTCAGCCAGCTGCACAGCAATACGCGATTGCTGTTGTAGATTTGCCCCGGGCCCAATGCCTGGCCCGGCTCGATCAGTTCATCGCCGGTGGACAACACCGCAACCCTGACCCGCCTGATCACATCCAGCGCGGCACACCCCAAAGACGCCGCCAGCCCCTGTTCGATCGGGCCCAAACGAGTGCCCGCGGCAAGCACGGTCTCCCCGACAGTGGTTTCCTGCCCCTGGGGGCGAATATTCTGACCCGCGTGCAAAGCTTCAGTGAACACTACCCGGCCATCAGCCTGGACCTGAGCGTTTTCCTGCATTTCGACGCAATCGGCACCTGCGGGCACGGGTGCACCGGTGAAGATCCGCGCACAGGTACCCGCCGCCAAAGGTTCGGGGGCCTGACCGGCAAAAATTCGCTGGCTGACCGGCAGCGGCATGCCGGACCAGTCGGCCAGGTTCAGCGCGTAACCGTCCATGGCACTGTTGGGCCATGGCGGCAGATCGAGGGTGGAGATCAGATCCCGGGCCAGCACCCGGCCTTCGCAGGCCGCTAGCGCGAGCGATTCAGTGTCGCGAATTGGAGCTGCTTCGGCCAACGCCAGCAATCGCGCCAGGGCGATTTCGACGGGCATCAGCTCGCCGGTGCGACCCGGCTTATCCACGGGTTTCACAGGCCGGCGCCTGCTTTAAATGGGCCACGAAGTTACATGGGCGGTGACGCGAGTCCAGTTGCTCGGCCAGAATCCCGTCCCAACCGGTGCGCACTGCGTTGGTCGAGCCCGGCAGGCAGCACACCAGCGTGCCATTGGCCAGGCCGGCCAGGGCCCGGGACTGCACGGTCGAGGTGCCGATATCGGCCACCGAGATCTGCCGGAACAACTCGCCGAAACCATCGACTTGCTTGTCCAGCAAACAGCTCACCGCTTCTGGCGTGCTGTCACGGGCAGTAAAACCGGTGCCCCCGGTAATCAGCACCACTTGCACGCTGTCATCGGCAATCCAGGTCGCGACCTGGGCACGGATTTTATACAGGTCATCCTTAAGCAGCACCCGGGCCGCCAGTTGATGCCCGGCCTCGCTCAGGCGGTCGACAAAGACCTGGCCTGAGGTGTCGGTTTCGAGAGTACGGGTATCACTGACAGTCAGAACAGCGATGTTCAAAGGCACGAAAGGCACATCAACCTTGGCTTTCATAGACGAGGTCCAGTTGTAGGAGAAACAGCCCGGTGTTATATCACAGCGCTTCTTTTGCCTGGTTGCGCGGAGTCCATCCATGAGCGAGTTTCAATGCTCCATTCTGTTGCTGGCGGGGGGCCGTGGCCAGCGTATGGGCGGGCAGGACAAAGGCCTGCTCATGTGGCAGGGCCTGCCGCTGATCGCCCACGCCCAGCGCGTGGCGCGGCCGCTGACCGATGACCTGATCATTTCCTGCAACCGCAACCGCGAACTGTATGCAGACTATGCAGACGTGCTGGTCAGTGACGGCAATGAGGATTTTGCCGGGCCATTGGCGGGTATCCGCGCCGGGCTGGCTGTTGCCCGGCACTCGCACCTGCTGGTGTTGCCCTGTGACGCCCCCAGGGTCGACAGTGACTTGCTCTGCGCCCTGCTCAACGCCGCCCGCCAATATCCGGAGCAACCCTGTATGGTGCACCACGGCGAACACTGGGAGCCGCTGTTCTGTGTGATCCCGACGGCACTGGCTGAGGCTTTCGAGCAGGCATGGCTCGCGGGAGAGCGCAGCCCGCGTAAAATCATGCTCCAGCTCAATGCCCGTGCCTGGCAATGCGCAGAGAATGACCCCCGGCTTAGCAATTTCAACACCCCTGACCTACTGGATTGACCGGGCATGCTGCACTTGTGCCCCTAGCCAGGGAACTTGCGGACGTTGTATACGTCTCAGGGACAGATAGATCTATAACAGCACTTTAATTTGTTGGAGAACCACAATGACTCATCGGACTCTCGCCGCCCTCATGCTCGCTGCTGGCATGGCCGCCCTTGCCGGCTGCGCCTCGCCAACAGTGATCACGCTCAACGACGGTCGTGAAATCCAGGCAATCGACACGCCAAAGTACGATGAAGATTCAGGCTTCTACCAGTTCAAACAATTGGACGGTAAAGAAACCCGCATCAACAAAGACCAGATTCGTACCGTTAAAGAGTTGTAAGCCTCGCATCAAAACAAAACCCGCCTGGTGCGGGTTTTGTTGTTTCTGGGGCTGCCTGCGGGGGAGGTTTACCAGTCCAGATGAATCCGGCTTTCAAAGTAGCGCTCCTGCCCCGTCAACGGGTCAGCGAAACGCAGGCTGTGGGCCAGTAACTTCAACGGATTGGCATAGTCATCAAGTGCATCCTTGAGCACATCCGGATAGAACGGGTCATTGCATATCCCCGCCCCCAGCGCCGCCATATGCACCCGTAACTGATGCTTCTTGCCCGTCACCGGATACAGCGCATATCGCCACAAATCGGCGTTTTTCTCACACACCTCGACCCGGGTCTCGGTGTTGCTGGCACCCGGGCCTTCTTGCATGCGGAAAAACGGCTCGCCCGCCACCAACCGGCTTTTGTGCACCAGTGGCAACTCAAGGTCAGGCAGGGCTTTGGCAATCGCTTCGTAGCGTTTTTCGATCTTGCGCGTGGGAAATAACGATTGATAAGCAGACCGGCTTTCTGGATTGGCCGAGAACAGCACCAGGCCAGCCGTGTGCCGGTCGATGCGGTGCAGCGGGACCAGGTGCGGATTGCCCAGGGTACGAATCAAGCGTCGCAGCAAGGTTTGCTCAACGTATTCGCCCGCCGGCGTGACCGGCAGGAAATGCGGTTTGTCCGCCACCACCAAATGCTCGTCGGCATACAGGATGGTTTCCTGCACCGGGATCGGAGTCTCGTTGGGCACTTCGCGAAAGTAGTGAATGCGCAGGCCTTCCTTGTAGCGCAACTGCGCACTGATCGGCGCACCGTCAGCATCCAGCACCCGGCCGCGGGCGATGCGATCAAGCCATTGCTCGCGGCTGATGGCGCGAAAGTGCTCGCACAAACAATCGAGCACGGTCAGCCAGCTACCGGCAGGCAGGTACAAAGTGCTGGCTTGGTGCTCGGCGGCGTTGAAAGGCTGGGTCGACATAGATAACTCGGACGGTAAATGCAGCCGGTGATTATCGCGCACAGCAACCGCCCAGGGCTATTGGAGAAAATTCACCACTTGGGCCGTATCAAATGGCCAACTCAACTCTTCGCCCGTATCGACCCGACGCAGTACCGGAATGCGCAAGCCATAAGCCTCAAACAGCGCTTCACTTTCTGCGATATCCACCAGCTCCACCAGCAATCCATGTTCGACCAAAGGCATCAGTTCAGCCTCGGCCAGTTCACACAAGTGGCAGCCAAGGGTGCCGAACAGTTGACATTCGGGAGGCATAAATAATGACCTTGTTTGAATAAGCGTCCAGTTTAAGAGCCTTGCCCCAAGACGTCGAGGCGCTTGCTAGCGCGCTGGGTTTGCGGGCCGCCCCCCTCCGGGCAGAAGAATACAATCGCTCTATACCGCTGCTTGCGACTACCCTAGACCAGCAATGGCAAAGAACCTGGCCCCTTGCGGGGTTGGCAGCAAAGAATGATGTACATCAGCGCCGGCACTGCTCGTTTGCTGGATGCTCGCGACTTTTTTACTCGAACTGACAAGGAAGACTTTCGTGTTCGCCAATTTGTTAATCATCCTTGCCTCATCCCTGGTGGTGATCGCGCTGTTCCGGCGCCTGCAACTACCCCCCGTGCTGGGTTATTTATCTGTCGGCCTGCTGGTGGGCCCGACGGCACTGGACTGGGTCAATGACAGCCCGGACCTGCCTGATCTGGCAGAGTTGGGGGTGGTGTTTTTATTGTTCTCGCTGGGGCTGGAGTTCTCACTGCCCAAGATGCTCAAGTTGCGCCGCGTGGTGTTTGGCCTGGGCAGCCTGCAGGTACTGGTGAGCACCGCGGCTCTGGGCGGCTTGCTGTATGCGTTCGGGATGAGCGCCAACACCGCATTCTTGCTGGGCGCAGGCCTCTCTCTGTCATCCACGGCCATCGTGAGCAAGGAACTGACCAGCCTGGGCGAAATTTTCAGTCGCCACGGGCAAAACGCCATTGGCGTGCTGCTGTTTCAGGATGTGGTCGCGGTGCTGTTGTTGACCTTGGTACCGGTATTTGCCGGCAGCAGCGACCAGGCCTGGTATTGGGCATTGCCGGTCACCTTGGGCAAAACCGTTATTTTGTTTGTTGGCCTGCTGTTTGCCAGTCGCTTCGTACTGCCGCGCCTGTTTCACGAAGTTGCTGCTTCCCGATCGGCCGAACTGTTCGTGCTGCTGGCACTGGTGATCGTATTACTGACCGCCTGGCTGACCCACCTGCTCGGTTTGTCGCCTGCGCTGGGGGCCTTCCTGGCCGGCATGTTGCTGGGGGAAAGCCACTACCGGCATCAGATTGAAGCCGACATCCGGCCATTCCGCGACATCTTGCTGGGGCTGTTCTTCGTCAGTATCGGCATGCTGATCGATCTGCAACTGTTCGTTCACGACGGCTTTCTGATTCTCGGCCTGACCCTGGCCTTGATGCTGATCAAAGGCATTGTCGTCGCGACCCTGGTCAAGCTGCGCGGCAGCGATGGCGAAACGGCCTGGCGCAGTGGCCTGGCGCTGGCCCAGGGCGGTGAGTTCTGCTTTGCCCTGATGGCCCAGATGCAACTCAACTCGCTGATCCCGCCAGATATCGCCGCTTACCTGCTGGCCGCCACTTTCTGTTCGATGCTGCTGACTCCCCTGCTGCTGCGGGCCGCACCTAAAATTGCCGCGGCCCTGCACCGCAAGTCCAATGAAGAAGCCGAGCTGGAACAAATCGCCGCGCAAAGTGCCGAGCTGCATGGCCATGTGGTGATGTGCGGTTACGGTCGTGTTGGCCAGTCCATCGGGCGTTTTCTGCGCAACGAGAACAAACACTTCGTGGCTCTGGACTACGACCCGGAGCGGATTCAGGAAGCGGCCAAAGGAAACAGCAGCGTGCACTACGGCGATGCCCGTCGGGGTGATTTGCTGCGCGCTATCGGCCTGGACCGGGCACGCCTGCTGGTTATCGCGGTGGATAGCACGGACGTGGCCATGAGCGTGCTCGAGGAGGCCCGGCTCATTACCCTGGACGTGCCCATTCTGGTCAGAACCCGCGACGACAGTAAGCTCGCCGAGCTCAAGGCCGCCGGGGCAACTGAAGTGGTACCTGAATTGCTGGAGTCGAGCCTGATGCTCGCCTCCCATGCCCTGATCATGCTGGGGCTGTCAGAAAAAACCGTACAGCGCCGGGTGGATGAAGTGCGGCATAACCGCTATCACTTGCTTGAAGGCTGCTTTGAAAGTACAGAGCCGCGGGAAGGGTCTGGTTTCCCCCGCGAAAATGAATAAATTGAGGTAAGGTTTTAAATCGCTCAGCGGGATATCTCTGGCATTCAGGTTGGGCAATCCCACAAGGTGTCAGAGAAATGCAGTGAACCTTCACCGAATGCCTACACTCGAACCATCAACAAGCCACTAACGGAGTTACCCATGGCCCGCATAAAAGCAAAGAATGCTCAAGAAATCCTGTTGGCCGATTTCCAGGCCCTGGTCAACGACACGGAAAGATTGCTGGAGCACTCTGCGACTCTGGCCGGCGACGGCGCTGAGGAAGTACGCGCCAAAATCCAGGACAGCCTGCTCAAGGCCCGCGAATCGCTTGCTGATACCAAGGAGTCGTTACAGGAGCGTGGCCAGGCTGCCGTAGTGGCCACCGAAGATTATGTTCAGTCCAACCCTTGGCAGTCCGTTGGCATCGCGGCGGGCGTGGGCTTTCTGATTGGCCTGCTGGCCACCCGGCGCTGATATGACAACTGAAGAATCCGGCTCCTCCCGTTCCACACCGCGGCGCTTGGGTGCCGCGGTTCTGGGTCTGTTGCATAGCCATGTCGAGTTGCTGGGCATCGAACTGCAAGAGCAGAAAGCGCGCACGGTCAGCCTGTTGTTATTTGCCGGGCTGGCACTGGTGTTCGCCCTGTTGTTGCTGATCGGTCTGTCGGCGCTGGTGTTGATATTGCTCTGGGACAGTTATCGCCTGAGCGGCATTATCGGGCTCTGCGTGTTTTATGCGCTGGCGGCGGCGTTCTGCGGCGTGCGCCTTAAAGCGGCGGTGTTCGATGAGTCTTCTCCTTTCAACGCCACGCTGGAAGAGCTGGCCAAAGACCGTGAGCGATTGATGCCATGAGCCATCCTGAAATGCCACAAAACGCCTCACGGCGCGAGATGCGCAAACTGTTGATCCGTCTGCGGATGGAAATGCACCGCCAGGAGATTCGTCACGAATCGCAACAACTGCTGCAACCACTGCAAAAAGTGCGCGGCATGGCCAGCAACTGGCAAGAAAACCTGGGGATAAAGCACGGCTCGCTGTGGGCCGTGGGGCTTGTCAGCGTACTCGGCTTTCTGACGGGCAGAAGTGCAAAAAGCAAAGGCAGCGATGGAACATCACGCTGGATCGGTCTGACCACAGGCCTGTTGCCACTGATCAAAATGGTCATCCAGGCAGCCTCGTCGCGCAAGCCTTGACGGGCCATGTGCAGGAGCGGGCTTGCCTCGTTCCTGCACATGGGGGCAACACCGATAATGCCCTG
The DNA here is from genome assembly GCF_904067025.1 of Pseudomonas paraversuta. Classification (NCBI taxonomy): domain Bacteria; kingdom Pseudomonadati; phylum Pseudomonadota; class Gammaproteobacteria; order Pseudomonadales; family Pseudomonadaceae; genus Pseudomonas; species Pseudomonas paraversuta. The sequence goes on along the minus strand of NZ_CAJFDA010000001.1, from coordinate 1,371,848 downwards.
GACATGCATGGAACCATCTGCGGCTTGCACCATCCTGTGTGAAGCGAGAAGCTGGGGCCTCAGTCACTGACGGAGCACTGCGCCTTGGATTGGCAAACCCTGCTTAACCGCGAACGCCTCGGAAAACCCCACCACAGCCCCGAAGAACTCGGGCGCAGCCCTTTCCATAAAGATCATGACCGGATCATATTTTCTGGCGCATTCCGTCGTTTGGGACGCAAAACCCAGGTCCATCCGGTCAACAGTAACGATCATATCCATACCCGCCTCACCCACTCACTTGAAGTCAGTTGCGTGGGACGCTCACTGGGTATGCGGGTTGGTGAAACGATCCGTAGCGCGCTGCCCGAATGGTGCGATCCGGCCGACCTGGGCATGGTCGTTCAGTCCGCCTGTCTGGCCCATGACATTGGTAACCCGCCCTTTGGCCACTCGGGTGAAGACGCCATTCGCAACTGGTTTCAACAGGCAGCAGACCGGGGCTGGCTGAACGACATGAGCGATGCCGAGCGCAATGATTTCCTGAGTTTTGAAGGTAATGCGCAAGGCTTCAGGGTGCTTACGCAACTTGAATACCACCAGTTCGATGGCGGTACCCGCCTGACCTACGCCACCCTTGGCACCTTCCTCAAATACCCCTGGACCGCACGCCATGCGGACGCTTTGGGCTACAAGAAGCACAAGTTCGGCTGCTATCAAAGTGAACTGCACCTGCTCGAAAACATTGCCCACAAGCTCGGCCTGCCACAAATCGAAGACCAGCGCTGGGCGCGGCATCCGCTGGTGTACCTGATGGAGGCGGCCGATGACATCTGCTACGCACTGATCGACCTTGAAGATGGCCTGGAGATGGATCTTCTGCAGTATGACGAAGTTGAATCCTTGTTACTGGGGCTGGTGGGCGATGACCTGCCGCAAACCTATCGCCTGCTCGGCCCCCAGGACTCCCAACGGCGCAAGCTGGCGATTCTGCGCGGCAAAGCCATCGAGCACCTGACCAACGCTGCTGCACTGGCATTCGTTGAGCAGCAAGAACAACTGCTGGCCGGCACCCTGCCCGGGGATCTGGTGGAGCACATGCACGGTCCGGCCAAGCGCTGTGTACTGGATGCCAAGGACATGGCGCGCAAGAAGATCTTCCAGGACAAACGCAAAACCCTGCATGAAATCGGCGCCTACACCACGCTCGAAATTCTGCTGAACGCCTTTTGTGGCGCAGCACTGGAGCAGTATGGCGGACGAACCCCGTCGTTCAAGAGTCGCCGGATCCTCGACCTGCTGGGGAATAACGCCCCCCATCCGCAATGGCCGTTGCATCGTGCGTTTATGCGGATCATCGACTTTATTGCCGGGATGACCGATAGCTATGCCACCGAGATGGCCCGGGAAATGACCGGGCGCTCCAGCCCGACCTGACCACGGCCCGCCCTTGTAAAAAGGGCGGGCCGCCGTGTTTCCGGCCTGTGCCGAGCTGAATCAAACGCGGACACTTGTCGCCACCCGGAACTCCCACCCCCCTTCAACTACCCCTGTATAAAAACAGAAAAAAACTGTAGGAAAATTCACTTTACACAAAAGAAAATTCGATAAAACCCAGACGCTATTTCAAGTAAACCTTTGCCTACATCGCTCACCTTCTCCAACTTTCCAAGTAAACCCTTAACCCCTGCCTTATTTAATGTAGGACTATTCCCATACTACCCTTACTGGCCTACCCAATCGTATATCACCCCATATAACTAAGCTAAGGTGCGCCTATTCTATACCGTACTTTGTGGGGTTTCTTATGAACACCGTATTCATTGTTGACGACCATCCTGTGATCCGACTTGCCATCCGCATGCTGTTAGAGCATGAGGGTTATGAAATAGTCGGGGAAACCGATAATGGTGTAGATGCAATGCAGATGATCCGCGAGTCCATGCCGGACCTGGTCATTCTCGATATCAGCATTCCAAAGCTCGATGGTCTTGAAGTGCTGGCGCGCTTCAACACAATGAACACACGGGTTAAAACCCTGGTTTTGACGGCCCAGCCCCCTGCACTTTTTGCCATGCGCTGCATGCATTCAGGTGCAGCCGGGTATGTATGCAAACAAGAAGACCTGAGCGAACTTGTCAGTGCCATCAAAGCTGTATTTTCCGGCTACCACTACTTCCCCGGCCAGGCATTGAGTTCAGAAAAGTACGAAAACGGTGACTCATCCGAAATGCAACTGTTCAAACTTGTCAACGACCGCGAACTCATGGTCCTGAAACTCTTTGCCCAGGGAAAAACAAACAAGCAAATAGCCACAGACATGTTTCTTAGTAACAAGACCGTGAGCACTTACAAAAAACGGCTCATGCAAAAACTGCAAGTCAGCTCAATGATCAACCTTATCGAAATGGCTAAACGCAACGCTTTGGTATGAAGAACTCAATGCCCTCATGGTTAAACAAGTACCTGTCATTGATCGCAGGCCTGCTCCTGGATACCCTCCTGTTCAGCGCCACAGCCCGGGCAGAGAGCCATGTGCTGCTCAGCCGTTCCGGAACCTACCCCATGGTGGTTGCTCTGGATCAACAGCAGCGCTCCTGGCTCCAGGGCAAGCGCGAGTTACGGGTCGGCAGTTCGGCCCCTGACTATCCACCGTTCGACCTCACCGCCAGTGCCCGGGACTATGAAGGCCTGACCGCCGATTACCTGGGAATTCTGGCCAGTGCCCTTGACCTCCCCATCAAAGTCCAGCGATTCCACTCCAGACTCGCAGCCATCAAGGCACTTGAAGAAGGCAGCATCGACCTGCTTGGTACTTCAAACGGCTTTGAAGCCGACAACCCGCAACTGCTGCTGTCCACTCCCTATGCAATTGACCAGCCGGTCCTGGTGACCCGCGAGGGAGACAGCCGTTCTCTGCCCCGGGACCTTGCCGGTTTGCGCCTGAGCCTAGTGCACCACTACCTGCCTCTGGATGAGGTCAAGGCGCTCTACCCCAAGGCCATCATCCATTCCTATCCGTCCACTCAGAACGCCATCAACTCGGTGGCTTTCGGGCAGACAGATGTATTTCTGGGGGACACGGTCTCGGCGCATTACATGATCAGCAAGGGTCATCTGAAGAACATTAAAATGGCCAACTTCGGCAAGCCGCAACCCCATGGCTTCAGCTTTGCCGTACACCGGGACAATCGGCAACTGCTGGAGATGATCAACACTACCCTGCAAGCCGTGCCCGGCAGTGAGCGCGATAGTATTGCCAGGCGCTGGAACGCCGGCAGCAATAGTTTGCTGGCCAGTCAAAAACTGCAACTGACCGAGCGCGAAGAGCAGTGGCTGAGCCAGCACCCGGTAGTCAAAGTGGTGGTCAATGAAACCCTGGCGCCGCTGACATTTTTTGACCCGGACGGAAACTTCAGAGGCATTACTGCCGACTTGCTGGAGATCGTTCGCCTGCGTACCGGGCTGACTTTCGAGATACAGCGTGCACGCAGCTTCGGGACCATGATCCAGATGATCAACAGGCATGAAACCGACATCATTGCCGCCATCAGTCCCTCTGCTTCCCGAGAAAGCTCGCTGAGTTTCAGTCGGCCCTATTTTGAGAACTCATTCGTGTTGCTCACCGCAAAGGGTTCCGGCAAACCTGCAAGTCTTGATCAACTGGCAGGCAAAAAACTGGCCCTGCCCCTGGGCAACCCCCTGACTGACTATTTGCGTACCGAGCATCCGCAAATAGTTCTGGTCAACACCGATGACATTTATCAGGCAACCGAACTCCTGGCCGCGGGAAAAGTACAGGGGGCGGTCAACTCGCTGGCCATTGCCAACTACTGGCTGTCTTCAAAATTGCTCCACAACCGGTTGCAGATCAGCGCCTCCCTGGGAACCCGGCCCGCCACGTTTTCCCTGGCCACCTCCAGGGATGCCACAGAACTGGGCTCTATCCTCAACAAGGCATTGCTCGGCATTGCGCCCGAAGAACTGGGCATTATCCACAGCCGCTGGGGTGGGCATGCCCCGGCGCCGGAGAGCTACTGGCACCCTTACCATCGCCTGATTTACCAGATCATCATTGGCGCCAGCCTTTTGCTGTTGCTGTTGCTGATCTGGAACGCCTGCATGCGCCGGCAGATCCGGCAACGGAAAATGACCGAGCAGGCACTCAGTGATCAGTTCGAGTTCCTGATGGTTCTGGTCAATGGCACGCCACATCCGATTTATATGCAAGATCGCGACGGGGTTCTGCGAACCTGCAATGACAGCTACCTGGACGCTTTTTCAACCCGGCGCGAAGAGGCCATCGGACAAACGCTGATGCAAACCTGCAGCCTTATGCGTGATGAACACGAAGCCCATGATTATCAGGCCGACTGTCTGCGGGTCATGACGGAAGGCACCCCGCTTATCGTCGACCGGCCACTGCAGGCAGGCGATAAAACCCTCACCATCTACCACTGGATTCTTCCCTATCGCGATGCCCTGGGCGAAGTGCAGGGCATCATCGGCGGCTGGATCGACATCAGCGATCGCCGCCAGCTGCTGGAGGAACTGCGCACCGCCAAAGACCTGGCCGAAGACGCCAACCGGGCCAAAAGCACATTTCTGGCAACCATGAGCCATGAGATCCGCACCCCGATGAATGCAGTCATCGGCATGCTTGAGCTGACCTTGAAACGCGCTGACCAGGGTCATCTCGACCGCCCCTCAATAGAGGTCGCCTATCATTCGGCCAAAGACCTGCTGGAGTTGATCGGCGACATTCTCGATATCGCCCGCATCGAATCCGGTCGAATGAGCCTGACTCCAGAGCGGGTCAATCTGCGGGATCTGGCCAGCTCGGTGATCCGGGTATTTGACGGCCTGGCCAGACAGAAATCCCTGCACCTGTCACTGACTTTCAAACCCGAAGGCCGGGCGCCTGATGTCATGATCGATCCGCTGCGCTTCAAGCAAATCATGACCAATCTGATCAGCAACGCCATCAAGTTCACCGAGCGCGGCCTGGTAAACCTCGAACTGCACTTGCTGGCGAGCGACACCCCGCACCATGTTGATCTGCAGTTGCGGGTCCGGGACACCGGCATAGGTATCAGCCAACAGGATCAGGAGCGCCTGTTCGAGCCCTTCGCCCAGGGGCAAAACAGCGCAAAACTGGCGATCAACGGCACCGGCCTGGGTCTGGTGATCTGTCGTAGTTTGTGCGAAATGATGGGCGGTACCCTTAGCCTGAGCAGTCAGCCCAACGTAGGCACGCAAATTCAAATAACCCTCAGATTGCCTGCGCTGGAGCCCTGTACGCCGCCCACCGCCGAAGAATCGCAAATCCACCCCGCGACCACCCAGCTCAATGTACTGGTGGTGGACGACCACCCTGCCAATCGCCTGTTGCTGTGCCAGCAACTGGGATTTCTGGGGCATCGCTTTACCAGTGAAAAAAACGGAGCTGAGGGGTTAAAAGCCTGGAAACAATCGAGGTTTGATCTGGTTATCGCTGACTGCAACATGCCGGTCATGAACGGCTACGATTTGACCCGGGCGATTCGTCAGCATGAGCAGGCATCCCGACACAGCCGCTGTACGGTTCTGGGCTTCACCGCCAATGCCCAGCCCGAAGAGCGACTGCGTTGCAAGCAGGCCGGGATGGACGATTGTTTGTTCAAACCCATCAGCCTGAGACTGTTGGGTCAACGCCTGGCCGCGATCGAACCCGCAGCCCCATCCGCGAGGGCACCCAATCTCAATATTGAGAGCTTTTACGCACTGTCAGGACAGGACAACGCGCGAATCAGAATGCTGCTCGAAGAGCTGCTGCGCAGCAATCGGCAGGATCTCAAGACACTGCTTGAACTGCGCGTCGACAACGGCCTGCAACCTTTTTTCGTCATAGCACACCGGATCAAGGGCGCAGCGCGCATTGTGAGTGCCGACATCCTGATCAAACGCTGCGATGCGCTGGAGCAAGCCAGCCTTGCAACTCTGGAGTCTCGCCGTAGTGCCGTGCAGCAGGCCATGGAAGCACTGGAGGTAACATTGATCAACGAACTGGCCAAACACGCCTGAATGCACCCACCCTGCCGGCACCTGAGCCGAACGTCACCGCGGCCCCACGTGAATCACCAGTGGGCCCGCGGTTTGGGTGCGAGCATGTTGCTATACGCCCGGCCGTGCCTGGAGCCGCTACAGCCTGACCAGCCCGAGTCGAAGCACCACGGCCCCTAACAATCAGGAGCTATCAGCACTCACTCAAACGCAGGAAGATCGCAGCCAGTGCCTCAATACCTTGCTGATCCTGCTCGGAAAACCTGCCGACGCTCGGGCTGTCCAGATCCAGCACGCCGATCAGGCGCCCGTCCTTGATCAAAGGCACCACCAGTTCGCTGTTGGAAGCACTGTCACAGGCAATATGCCCCGGGAAAGCATGTACATCCTCAACCCGCTGGGTCTGTCTGCTAGCCGCAGCGGCGCCACAGACGCCCCGGCCAAAAGGAATGCGGACACACGCGATCTGCCCCTGAAAAGGCCCCAGCACCAGCTCTTCATTACGATTAAGGTAAAAACCGGCCCAGTTCAGGTCATCTAATTGATGGTACAAAAAAGCCGAAAACTGCGCGGCGTTGGCAATAAAATCGCGCTCATCCGCCAGCAAGGACTCCAACTGGGCCCGCAGCAAACCATAGCCATCCAGACCGGCGCCTGTGGCATTCAAATCAATCATTGTTTTGCTCCAGCAATTTCAATCCAACCCAGTAACGTGCAAATTGATAAGCACACCGGCCATTACGGTTGCCACGCCCGGTCGCCCAGCGCACGGCCAGAATATCCAGCGCTTCGTCACGCTGCCACTTCAGACCGGCCTTGCCGGCCAGTACCTCAATCCAGTGCTCGACCACGTTGAGAAAGTGCTCCTGGGTAAACGGGTAGAACGACAACCACAGGCCGAAGCGATCAGACAATGCAATCTTGTCCTCCACCGCTTCGCTGGGATGAAGCTCACCGTCGACGTTCTTCCAGTTTTCGTTGTCGCTTTCTTTTTCGGACACCAAATGCCGGCGGTTCGAGGTGGCATACAGCAAGACGTTGTCCGGGGCTTGCTCCAGCGAGCCGTCGAGCACACTTTTCAGAACCCGGAAATCGCCTTCACCGGCGTCGAAAGACAGGTCATCGCAAAACAGGATAAAACGCTGCTTTTGACCCTGTAACTGCTCCACCACTCGTGGCAGATCGGCCAGGTGATCACGTTCGATTTCAATCAAGCGCAACCCGGACTGCGCGTACTCGGCCAGCAAGGCCCGAATGATCGAAGACTTGCCCGTGCCGCGCGAGCCCCACAGCAACGCATGGTTGGCCGGAAAGCCATCGAGAAATTGTTTAGTATTGCGGCCCAGTTGATCGCGCTGGGTATCAACTCCGATCAGATCCGTAAGACGCATCTCAAGACTGACTTGCAGCGGCATCAGATAACCCGAACGGCCTTCGCGTTGCCAGCGGGCTGCCAGGCAGTCGCCCCACTCAATCGGCTCGCGCTGCGCAGGCAGCAACGGTTCAAGACGCGCCAGGACCGCTTCGGCCCGCTCTAGAAAGGCATACAGTTTAGAATCCACAACATCTCCTCAGACTGATACACAGTGATAGCGCATTGACATGGACCGCGCGCAGCGCCCGTCCATGAGGTGATTGATACAACCTGCCTGTAAATACTGCAGCTATACCTGCCTGTTAACCGACTAATCGATTATTCTTGCCCGCCGAAGGGAAATGGAATCAGGTGCTGCACCCATGGACATAAAACTTACCCATCGCCTGTCTTACAAACAGGCCAGGCTGACAGTGCTGGTCGGCTTTGTCCTGGGGACAATGCTCAGTCTGCTGCAAATCGGTATGGATTATGCCAGTGAAAACGCAGCCATCAATCGTGAAATCGAATCCCTCCTGGATATCAGCCATAACCCGGCCTCACGTATTGCCTACAACCTGGACTCAGAACTCGCACAAGAGCTAGTGATGGGCCTGATGCGCGCGCCGGCCATTACCGGGGTGCAAATCAGCGATAACGACAAAAATATGCTGGCCAATGGCCGCGAGCAGCCCGATAACGGCCGCTACCGGGCATTGAGTGATTTCCTGTTCGGCTCCATGCGCACCTTCGACGATCGTCTGTACTTCAACCACTTGCCCGAGCAAAGCGTGGGGGTGCTTCACCTTGAGGTGGATACCTACCCGTTTGGCAGTCGATTCCTGCACCGTGCCGAGCTCACACTGCTCAGTGGTTTTGCCAGAAGCCTGCTGCTGACCTTTATTCTGCTGGGACTGTTTTATGTGATGCTGACCAAGCCGCTGGTACGGGTTATTGGCGAGCTCAGCAGAAGCAAACCCGGTAATCCCAAGCCATCGCGCATCGAGTGCCCGCGCGGACATGAAGACGACGAAATCGGTGTATTGGTCAACGCTGCCAATCAGCAATTTGACGCCGTAGCCCGGGAAATCGAGCAGCGGCGCAATGCAGAAAATCGCCTGACCGAGTATTCGTCCCAGCTTGAAGACATGGTCAAGGCCCGCACCCAGGAACTTGAAGCAATCAATTCGCGCCTCAGTCAATCCAATCAAGAACTGGAGGCAGCCCGCAGCACGGCACTGAAAATGGCTCAGGCGCGGTCGGCGTTTCTGGCCAACATGAGCCACGAAATACGCACGCCCCTCAATGGCCTGCTGGGCATGCTGGAACTGTGTCTGGACAGCCCGCTGAACGCCGAGCAACTGCAGCAGCTTTCAATAGCCCACGACTCGGGCAAGGTTCTGGTCGAACTGCTGAACGACATTCTCGACCTGTCAAAATTCGACGCCGGGAAACTGGAACTTGAACATATTGCTTTCGATCTCGGCACCCTGACCGAAGACACCGCCAACCTGCTGTCTCAGAACGCGGCGCCCAGCGTAGAGCTGACCTGCCTGATTGATCCGCACTTCCCGGCATTGGTGATGGGGGATCCAACCCGGGTGCGGCAGATTGTCAGCAACCTGCTGTCCAATGCCCTCAAGTTCACCCGGTTCGGGCGCGTTGATGTACGCCTTAGCGCGCACAACGACCAGGTACGGATCGAGGTGCGTGACACGGGCATCGGCATCGCCCACGAAGCGCAGACACGCATATTCAAACCCTTTACCCAGGCCGGGGCCGGTATTACCCGCCAGTTTGGCGGTACCGGCCTGGGCCTGGCATTGACCCGCAGCCTGTGTGAAGTCATGCACGGCCGACTGACCATCAGCTCGCAAATCGGTTTCGGCAGCCAGTTCTGTGCCGAGCTGCCTCTGCCCTGCCACACTCCCGCCATCAAGCCCATGCCCTTGTCTGGCCGGGTAATTGCCGTGAGCCCTGCGGGCAGCGGTCTGACTGAACTATTGAGCAGTTTTTTGCCTTTATGGGGCCTGGATTACCAGCGTTACTCGCTCGACGACTCACTGGCGGGCGCTAATCCGGACCTGCTGATTACGGACTGCCCAGAGTGCCTGTTCGGCCTGCGCCCCACCATCAGCACCCCGATTTTACTGGTCACCGCCTATGGCAACTTCATGCCCGGCGACCAGGTCAACGCCCTGGCTCCCCTGCAACAAAAAGCCCGGCCTTTATCACGGCACGCGCTGTATCAGACCTTGCAGCAGTTGCTGCAAAAAGAAGGCGGCAGCCACCCGAGCACTCACTCCAGAAGATCCTTCGTTCTGCACCGCGCTCAAGTGCTGCTGGTTGAGGACAACCCGGTCAACCAGCTGGTGGCCAAGGGTATGCTCGGCAAACTTGGCTGTGACGTGGTGATTGCGGCCCATGGTGGTGAGGCGCTGAGCCAGCTGGAGCGCAACAACTTCGATCTGGTACTGATGGACTGCAACATGCCCGTCATGGATGGTTACGAAGCCACCCGGCAAATTCGTCAGAGTGGCCGCTGGCCAGAGCTGCCAATTGTCGCCCTGACTGCCAATGCCATGCCCGAAGAGCGTGAGCGCTGCCGCGCGGCGGGGATGAACGACTACCTGGCCAAACCCTTCCGCCGCGAAGAGCTCGAAGCCCTGCTCGACACCTGGGTGCCGCTAAAAACCTGAGCAATGCACAAGCAGGCGCCGCGCTGAACCGCGGCAAGAGTCGCGGGCGTGAGTCTGTGGCGGCTTATTGCAGCAGCGCTTCAATATCCGCCCTGAGTGCTTCGGGTTTGGTGGTCGGGGCGTAACGCTTGACGCTGCCGTCCGGGCCAATCAAGAACTTGGTGAAGTTCCACTTGATCCTTTCGGTCCCCAGCAGTCCTGGCGCCGTTTTTTTAAGCGCTGCAAACAATGGGTGCGCCTGACTGCCATTGACCTCGATCTTCTTGAACAGCGGGAAGGTCACCCCGAAGTTCAGTTCACAAAACTCGGCGATGGCGGCGGCGTCACCGGGTTCCTGCTTGCCGAACTGATTACAGGGGAAGCCGAGAATCACCAACCCTTGATCCCTGTATTGCTGCCACAAGGCTTCAAGCCCTTTGTACTGCGGGGTGAATCCGCACTTGCTGGCGGTATTGACCACCAGCACTGCCTTGCCCGGGAAGTCCGCCAGAGTCTTTTGCTCGCCACTGAGGGTGGTGCAGGGAATATTGAGCAGGTTGCCAGTCATGACGGAGTCTCTCCAGCAAAGGTCAGGCGCGAGGAACCAGGTCCAGGCATACCGAGTTGATGCAATAACGCAGTCCGGTCGGCGGCGGGCCATCCGGAAAAACATGCCCCAGGTGGGCCTCGCACTTGGAGCAGACCACTTCGGTGCGCACCATACCGTGACTCGCATCACGGATCTCGATCATCGCGCTGTCGCCAATCGGTTGATAAAAGCTTGGCCAGCCGCAACCCGAATCGAACTTGGCGCTGGAATCGAACAGCGGCTGATTGCAGCAAACACAGTGATAGACGCCATCGGTTTTGGTGGCGTTGTATTTGCCCGAAAATGGCCGTTCGGTGCCTTTGAGACGGCACACGTTGTATTGCTCGGGGTCGAGCATGGCCTTCCATTCGTCCAGTGTTTTGTTCAACTTTTCCATGGTTCTGCCTCTGTCGCTGAAAAACCCTGCCCGGTGGCTTTTCCAGGGGTCGGGTGGCACGTATGATTGCGCCTCGTAATGCGCCAGTCTGGCACCCGCTCTATCTGCATTCAAACGGATTCTTGAAGCAATGCGGTGTTTGCAAGGCAGGATTAGCCAGGGCCGGGATTTCACACGGCCTGGATCGTTCATTTTCAGGATCACATCGCCATGCAGGTCAGCAAATCAAACAAGCTCGCCAACGTCTGCTATGACATTCGCGGCCCAGTGCTCAAGCACGCCAAACGACTGGAAGAGGAAGGCCATCGCATCCTCAAGCTGAATATCGGCAACCCGGCGCCCTTTGGTTTTGAAGCGCCGGACGAAATCCTTCAGGACGTGATCCGCAATCTGCCGACCGCGCAAGGTTATAGCGACTCCAAAGGCCTGTTCAGCGCGCGCAAGGCGGTAATGCAGTACTACCAGCAGAAACAGGTAGAAGGCGTCGGCATTGAAGACGTCTATCTGGGCAACGGCGTATCCGAGCTGATCGTGATGTCGCTGCAAGCGCTGCTCAACAACGGCGACGAAGTTCTGGTGCCGGCCCCCGACTACCCGCTGTGGACCGCTGCCGTAACCCTTGCCGGCGGTCACCCGGTGCATTACCTGTGTGACGAGCAAGCCAACTGGTGGCCTGACCTGGCTGACATCAAAGCCAAGATCACCCCCAACACCAAAGCCATGGTCATCATCAACCCGAACAACCCGACGGGCGCGGTGTATTCCAAGGAAGTACTGCTGGGCATGCTGGAACTGGCCCGCCAGCACAACCTGGTGGTGTTCTCGGATGAGATTTACGACAAGATCCTGTACGACGATGCCGTGCACATTTGTACCGCTTCGCTGGCACCGGACCTGCTGTGCCTGACCTTCAACGGCTTGTCCAAGTCGTACCGGGTGGCGGGCTTCCGCTCAGGCTGGATCGCCATCTCCGGCCCCAAGCACAATGCACAAAGCTACATCGAAGGCATCGACATGCTGGCCAACATGCGCCTGTGCGCCAACGTGCCCAGCCAGCATGCGATCCAGACCGCACTGGGCGGCTACCAGAGCATCAATGATCTGGTCTTGCCCAACGGCCGCTTGCTGGAGCAACGTAACCGCACCTGGGAACTGCTCAATGACATCCCCGGCGTCAGCTGCGTGAAACCTATGGGCGCGCTGTATGCATTCCCCCGCATCGATCCAAAAGTATGCCCGATCCTGAACGACGAAAAATTCGTCCTGGATCTGCTGCTCTCGGAAAAATTGCTGGTGGTTCAAGGCACCGCATTCAACTGGCCATGGCCGGACCATTTCCGCGTCGTGACCTTGCCGCGGGTCGATGAACTGGATATGGCTATTGGTCGAATCGGTAATTTCTTGAAGACCTACCGTCAGTAACCCCTTCACATGCTGTGCGATCAAGGAAATATCGCACAGCATGTGTCGAGTAAAACTTTCTTCACCTACTCTTCCCTGCTGCCCTTCTACGCAGCCTTTTTCACTTCAAAAAAATGCTTGCACCCAAGGTTTGCTGGGCTCTGATCGAATTTGTGCGCTTGAAAAAAGTCATTCCGGATCAGGAAATGACTGGTTTGTTACTAAAATCAAGCCGTAGGACACAGTTTGAAATAGTCGCCCGGTTGAATAGCCTGTGGCAGCACCTTATATACCCGCATACGGCAATACCTTTAAGTCGAGGAGATTCTTTAAACCATGATGCGCATTCTGCTGTTTTTGGCCACTAACCTGGCGGTCGTGCTGATTGCCAGCATTACCTTGAGCCTGTTCGGCTTTGACGGGTTCATGGCGGCCAACGGGGTTGATCTGAACCTCAGTCAGCTGTTGGTATTCTGTGCGGTCTTTGGTTTTGCAGGGTCCTTGTTCTCGCTCTTCATCTCCAAATGGATGGCGAAGATGAGCACCAGCACCCAGGTGATTACCCAGCCTCGTACCCGCCATGAACAATGGCTGATGCAAACCGTTGAGCAACTGTCCCGCGAAGCAGGGATCAAGATGCCTGAAGTGGGTATTTTCCCGGCATACGAGGCCAACGCCTTTGCCACTGGCTGGAATAAAAACGACGCGCTGGTCGCGGTCAGCCAGGGTTTGCTGGAACGCTTTTCACCCGATGAAGTAAAAGCCGTACTGGCCCACGAAATCGGCCACGTCGCCAATGGCGACATGGTGACCCTGGCATTGGTGCAGGGCGTGGTGAACACCTTCGTCATGTTCTTCGCCCGTATCATCGGTAACTTTGTCGACAAAGTGGTATTCAAGAACGACGAAGGTCGCGGCATTGCCTACTACGTCGCGACCATCTTCGCTGAACTGGTACTGGGCTTCCTTGCCAGCGCCATCGTCATGTGGTTCTCGCGCAAGCGTGAATTCCGGGCAGACGAAGCCGGTGCACAACTGGCAGGCACGGCGGCCATGATCAGTGCCCTGCAGCGCCTTCGCTCCGAGCAGGGACTGCCGGTACACATGCCTGACACCATGGCGGCTTTTGGCATTAACGGCGGCCTCAAGCAAGGCCTGGCGCGGATGTTCATGAGCCATCCGCCACTGGAAGAACGTATCGATGCTCTGCGTCGTCGCGGCTGACAGCACGGCAATACGAAAAAGGGCGACTTGAGTCGCCCTTTTTTGTGCCCGCCATTCAAGCGTTCTTGCGTAGCCGGTAGACCCGCTCCACCAGACGGGTAACACCGGCCTTGAGAAACTTGCCGTTCTGCTCCAGAACATCGGACTGCTCGATAACCTGCAAGTCCCAGGCAGGCACCAGCAATTGCTGAATCTCGACATCCGGCACCGAGAACGGCGGCCCCTGCATTTCTCCCTGGGGATAATCGAGGCTGATCAGCAGTCCCTCGCAGCCCCGGGGCAGGATTTGCGTCAGATGCCGGGCATAGGCCTCACGCATTTCAGCCGGCAAGGCAATGATCGCCGCACGGTCATACAACCCCGCACACTCAGCCACGTCTGCCGCACTCAAGGCAAAGAAGTCGCCACACCAGAGAGTCACCGGGCCAGCCTCGTACACCTTGAAGCCGCCTTGCTGCCTGATCTGTGGCGTGACCCTCTGCTCGCTGAAAAACTGCTCCACGGCCGTTTGCGACAGCTCTACACCCAGAACCTCGAAACCACTGGCCGCCAGCCAGTTCAAATCCAGGCTTTTACCGCACAAAGGCACCAGCACCCGGGCGCCCCGGGGCAATTCAAGCCGGGGCCACAGCCGCTGCAGGTAGGAATTGACTTGCTCCTGATGGAAACCGATCTGATTACGCTGCCAGCGGTCGTGCCAAAATTCGGGCTGCATGATTCACCTTTAAATTCGATCAATAAGCACTAAAACTTATATTGGATTTAGATCAATACCAGGTTGAAGATGGTTCATCTTAACCCTGAGGACCCCTGCCATGCTGCCCAGCCTGTTTATCTCCCACGGCTCTCCCATGCTGGCACTCGAGCCTGGCGCCAGTGGCCCGGCACTCAAACGTCTGGCAGCCGGACTCCCCCGCCCCAAAGCCATTGTTCTGGTGTCTGCACACTGGGAAACCAGCGACCTGAGGGTAGCCAGCCACCCTGCGCCCGAAACATGGCATGACTTCGGTGGTTTCCCGCCTGAACTGTATGCCGTGCAATACCCGGCCCCCGGCGACCCCGCCCTGGCCGCACGCATTGTTGAACTGCTCGCCGGGCACGGCCTGCCTGCCCGGCTGGACGCCCAGCGGCCCTTTGACCATGGCGCCTGGGTGCCGCTGTCGTTGATGTACCCGCAGGCCGATATTCCCGTGGTTCAGGTTTCATTGCCCGGTCAGCCCGGGCCTGGGGGCCTGACTGAAATCGGCCGCGCACTGGCAACCTTGCGCAGCGAAGGCATCCTGATCATTGGCTCTGGCAGCATCACCCACAACCTGCGCGAACTGGACTGGCACGCGGGCCCGGAAAGCATAAAGCCCTGGGCCAAATCCTTTCGCGACTGGATGATCGAAAAACTTGCCGCCGATGACCAACCGGCCCTGCACCAGTACCGGCAACTGGCGCCTTTTGCCGCCAAAAATCATCCCAGTGACGAACATCTTCTGCCGCTGTACTTCGCCCGCGGCGCAGGCGGCTCTTTCAGCATTGCCCACCAGGGCTGGACGCTGGGCGCACTGGGGATGGATATTTACCGGTTCGGGTGAGGCCACGCATACCCGCCCATAGAGTTTTATGTCGCCCGCGCCTCAATTTGCAGGCAAAAAAAATCCCCGAACCAGTCGGGGATTTTTTTAGCGATCAATCACAGCCAGGCAGTGATTAATCTTCGCGGTAGCGACGCAGCTTGAGCTGCTTGCCGGCAACGCGGGTGTCTTTGAGCTTGGCCAGCAAGCTTTCCAGACCAACTTCCGGCAGTTCTACCAGGCTGAAGCTGTCACGCACCTGGATGCGACCGATTGCTTCACGTGCCAGACCACCCTCGTTGAGGATAGCGCCCAGCAGGTTCTTGGCAGCGATACCGTCACGCGCACCCAGCGCAGTACGGCAACGGGCACGACCTTCGGCCAATGGAACCGGAGCACGACGCTCACGATCACCACGATCCGGACGGTCGCCAGTACGCTCGGACGAACGCTCACGCGGTGCGCTGTTCGGCACCAGTGGACGGTCACGCTCGATCGCAGCCAAAGTCAGAGCCTGACCGTTGGTAGCTTTGCGCAACAGGGCAGCGGCCAGAGCACGCGGGCTGCAACCGATATCGGCAATCAGGCGATCCAGCAGATCACCGTGGGTCGATTCAGCGTCAGCAACCAGTGGCGTCAGGCTGTTGGTCAACTTCTTGATGCGGGCATCGAGAACAGCTTGAGCATCCGGCAGGCGGACTTCAGCAACCTTTTGACCGGTTACACGCTCGATCACTTGCAGCATGCGGCGCTCACGCGGAGTTACCAGCAACAGCGCGCGACCTTCGCGACCTGCACGGCCAGTACGGCCGATACGGTGAACGTAGGACTCTGGATCGTAAGGCATGTCAACGTTGAACACGTGAGTGATACGTGGAACATCAAGACCACGAGCCGCTACGTCGGTCGCTACAACGATGTCCAGACGGCCATCCTTGAGGGATTCGATAACGCGCTCACGTTGGTTCTGAGCAATGTCACCGTTCAGCGCAGCAGCTTTATAGCCTTTGGCTTCCAGGGCACTTGCCAGATCCAGGGTCGCTTGCTTGGTACGTACGAACATGATCAGGGCGTCGAAATCTTCGACTTCCAGCAGGCTCAATACAGCCGAGGTCTTCTGGTCAGCGTGAACCAACAGGTGAGCCTGTTCGATCGCGGTAACGGTCTGAGTCTTGGTCTGGATTTTTACGTGTTGCGGATCGCGCAGATGGCGTTCGGCAATGGCACGGATCGACTGCGGCAGGGTAGCCGAGAACAATACGGTCTGACGGGTAGCAGGCAAAGCCTTGAAGATCGCTTCAAGGTCATCCATGAAGCCCAGCTTGAGCATTTCGTCAGCTTCGTCGAGAACCAGATGGTTCACGGTTGCCAATACTTTTTCGTCACGACGCAAGTGGTCGCACAGACGGCCCGGAGTGGCGACAACAATCTGTGCGCCATTACGGATTGCTTTCAGTTGTGGACCCATAGGGGCGCCGCCGTAAACGGCCACAACGGTAACGCCAGGCATTTGCTTGGCATAAGTTTCGAAAGCGGTTGCTACTTGCAGCGCCAACTCACGGGTTGGCGCCAGGATCAGGGCTTGCGGCTCGCGCTTAGCAGGATCGATGCGATGCAGGATCGGCAGGGCGAACGCGGCGGTTTTACCCGTACCGGTTTGCGCCTGACCAATCATGTCGTGACCGGCCATAATGATCGGGATCGATTGCTGCTGAATAGCCGAAGGTTCTTCGTAGCCAGTCGCAATGACAGCTGCAAGAATGTTCGGATTAAGATTAAAAGCGGCGAAGCCGCCGGTTTCCTGGGTCATGGGTCTGCCTCTAAGTGCATCCGCAAAGACCCATGCTCCAAAGCTGCGCATGCCGTGTAAGACTCAAGAGTCGCCCTGGCTGCTTTGTCGGCGGGGATTTGCGAAAACGTTAAATGAATGGAGCGTTCAGGGTTGTCCGCGAAACGGACGAGCAGCCGAAGCGTGCTTCGGGAAATGCGACACCTAAACGTGGCCCGGCTAAAGGCCGGCGCGCACTATACCGGATTTATCAAAAAAAAGAAGTGTTTTTTTAAGACCAACTCGTCTGTATGCCTCTGCATACCGGGCTTTGGCAATATTTTCGCCTTTGTGAAATCCCCTGGCGCCTGCCCCTTCTGGGGCAAACGCTAAAACGTTTCATCGCCGGACCTCAGGTGGCCGGGCGAATCGCCTTGATCAGCGAGTCCAGCGAGTAGCCCAGACGCGGAGCCAGGGCCTGGGCCCGGGCGGTGAGCGCGTCGATATCCAGAGTCTGATCCAGATCGGACGGCACCAGCAGGATGACGTTGCCCTCCTTCACCGGCAGCTCCCAATAATGGCGGTGATACAAACCGCGCAGCAAGGCGGCCCCCAGCGGCTTGCCGTCATCGGTCGCCCATTGATTGATCACCAGCCAGCCATTGGCGGACAGTTTTTTCTGACAGTCTTCAAGAAACTTCCAGGCCAGGTGACCGGTAGCCGGCCCCAGATCGTTGTAGAGGTCGACGAAAACCAGGTCCGCAGGCTCCGCGCTGTCCAGCAGCTCCAGGGCATCTCCGATGCGGATATACAGCCGCGGGTCATCGTCCAGCCCCAGGTATTCAATGGCCAGGCGCGGTACATCCGGTCGTAGCTCGATGGCTTCAACATCTTCAAGGGGCAAAAACTTGAGACAGGCCTGGGTCAGGGTTCCGGCGCCAAGCCCCAGAAACAGCGCGCTTTCAGGCGCCTCATGACACAACGCGCCGATCAGCATGGCGCGGGTGTAGTCGTATTCCAGCCAGCTGGGGTCAGCGGTAAAAACACAGCTTTGCTCGATCGCATCGCCAAACTCGAGGAAGCGGTAGTCGGCTACCTCCAGTACCCGAATCATGCCGAAGTCATCATGAACTTCAGCGAGCAGACGCTCAACGCGCTCCTCAGACATTTCCTCTCCTTGCCGCGTCCCGGCACAACCCGGGCATCGCTCTAAAAAACAACCACTCGGCGCCGAGCAGAAAGCGCCGATTGTCGGCCATTGCGGCGCAACAGGTCACGCACTAATTGCTGCTAACATGGGCCATCCCCTTCCAATACTAGAGTCTGCAATGAGCCAACCCTGGAGCCCTGACAGCTGGCGCGCCCTGCCGATCCAGCAACAACCCCGCTACCCTGACGCCGCTCACCTGCTGCGCGTGGAGCAAAGCCTGGCGAGTTATCCGCCACTGGTGTTTGCCGGTGAAGCCCGTGAACTGCGCCGCCAGTTTGCCGAGGTCACTGAAGGTCGGGCGTTCCTGTTACAGGGTGGCGATTGCGCAGAAAGCTTTGCCGAGTTTTCGGCGGCCAAGATTCGCGACACCTTCAAAGTGCTGCTGCAGATGGCCATCGTCATGACCTTCGCTGCTGGCTGCCCGGTGGTCAAGGTCGGGCGCATGGCAGGGCAATTCGCCAAACCGCGCTCGGCCAACGATGAAACGATCAATGGCGTGACCCTGCCGGCCTATCGCGGCGACATCGTCAACGGCATCGGCTTCGATGAAAAAAGCCGCGTACCCGACCCGGAGCGCCTGCTGCAGTCCTACCACCAGTCCACGGCCACCCTGAACCTGCTGCGCGCCTTTGCCCAGGGCGGGTTTGCCGATCTGCATCAGGTCCACAAGTGGAACCTGGACTTCATCGCCAACTCGGCACTGGCGGAAAAATACAGCCAGTTGGCCAACCGCATCGACGAAACCCTGGCCTTTATGCGCGCCTGCGGCATGGACAGCTCGCCGCAACTGCGCGAAACCAGCTTCTTTACGGCCCACGAAGCGCTGTTGCTGAACTACGAAGAAGCCTTCGTGCGGCGCGACAGCCTGACCAACGATTACTACGACTGCTCGGCGCACATGCTGTGGATCGGCGACCGCACGCGCCAGCTCGACGGTGCCCACGTCGAGTTCCTGCGCGGGGTCAACAACCCGATCGGGGTCAAGGTCGGCCCGAGCATGAATACCGAAGAACTGCTGCGCCTGATCGACATCCTCAACCCCGACAACGACCCGGGCCGCCTCAACCTGATCGTGCGCATGGGCGCCAAC
Source organism: Pseudomonas paraversuta (assembly GCF_904067025.1). NCBI lineage: Bacteria > Pseudomonadati > Pseudomonadota > Gammaproteobacteria > Pseudomonadales > Pseudomonadaceae > Pseudomonas > Pseudomonas paraversuta. Next base: position 1,352,554 of record NZ_CAJFDA010000001.1, on the reverse strand, counting down.
AAGGTTGGCGACCACCTGCCGCAGCTGATCCGTGCGGTTGAAGGCGAAGGCAAGAAAGTGCTGTGGAGTTGCGACCCGATGCACGCCAACACCATCAAGGCCAGCAGCGGCTACAAGACCCGCGACTTTGCGCAGATTCTTGGCGAAGTGAAGCAGTTCTTCCAGGTCCATGAAGCCGAAGGCAGCTATGCCGGCGGGATTCATATCGAGATGACCGGGCAAAACGTCACCGAGTGCATTGGCGGGGCCAAGCCCATCACCGAAGACGGTTTGTCGGACCGCTACCACACCCACTGCGACCCGCGCATGAACGCCGACCAGTCGCTGGAACTGGCGTTCCTGATTGCCGAAACGCTGAAACAGGTCAAACGCTGAACCGCCTGACTTGTGCACGAACTGCGGGCGCCGGCTTGCCGGCTCCCGCAGGGGCTCTGCACCTTTACCGGCAAGCTTATTTGTTGAACGGGTCATCCCAAAAAGCCCGATGACTTTCGGATTCAATATCCGCCCGGCTCAGCCCCAGATCTTTAAGCGTCGCATCACTGATCCGCCGCAGATGCGCCCTTTGGCGCGACAGCTGGTACCAGCGGGCAATCACAGCCATCACCTTTTGCGCCCAGGACTTCTGACTGACTGGCCGGGCGATCCAGACAAAACCTTTTTGACCTTTCATCACTTGAGACCTCCGTAGGGATGGCTCAAGTTTCTGCCCGGGCTTAAGATCAATCCAACGAATGTTTCTTATGCGATACATCTGTGAGATTGATCAATGGCCGAATTCCCCAGTATCGATACCGACCTGTTGCGTACCTTTGCCGCCATTGCCGATCACGGCGGTTTTACTCGCGCCGCCGAAGTGGTCAATCGCACGCAGTCGGCGGTCAGCATGCAGATGAAACGGCTCGAAGACGACGTGCTCAAATGCGCGTTGTTCCAGCGCGACGGGCGCAATGTCAGCCTCACTCCCGAAGGCCATGTACTGCTCGGCTATGCACGGCGAATCCTTAAACTGCACAGCGAGGTGTTCAATACCCTGCGTCAGCCGCATATGGTGGGCACGGTCAAAATCGGTTCACCCGATGATTACGTCATGCGCTTTCTGCCCGGCGTGCTGTCGCGCTTTGCCCAGGATTACCCGCTGATCAACGTCGAGGTGCATTGCGAACCCTCAGTGCAACTGCTGCAACGCAATGATCTGGACCTGACTATCGTCACCCGCGAACCCGGCACCGAAGTGGGCCAGATCCTGCGGCAGGAGCGCTTCGTATGGATGGTGGCCCAGGGCTTCTCGCCCCACGAGCAAACGCCGCTGCCACTGGCAATGTTCAATACCGACTGCTTCTGCCGGACCTGGGCCTGCAATGCGCTGGATATCATGCAGCGTGAATACCGGGTGGCCTATACCAGCGCCAGCCTGGCAGCGATCAACGCGGTGGTCAGTACCGGACTGGCGGTGACCGCCCAGTTGCAAAGCCTGCTGACCCCCGATCTGCGGATTATTGGCGAGGCCGAAAACCTGCCGCTATTGCCCTCTGCCAGCATTGTGCTGTTGCGCAAGCCCAACAGCGTGACCTCGCCCATCATCGAGTGCTTTGCCGAATACATCGTCGAAGGCTTTAAGCTTTAATCGCCAGCAGCCCCGCGCACAGCAGCAAAAAGGCGCAGTACAAACCGCGCAGCATGCGTTCCGGCAGAGCGTGAGCCAGCCTGACTCCCCAGCTGATACTCAACAGCCCGCCCACAGCCATCGGCAGACCCATGATCCAGTTGACCTCGTCATGCACCGCGTAGGTCAACAGCGTAACGGCGGTACTTGGCGCTGCCAAGGCCAGCGACAAGCCCTGGGCCACCACTTGCGATGTGCCAAAGACGCTGGTCAGAACCGGCGCAGCCACCACTGCGCCGCCAACCCCAAACAAGCCCCCGGTAGTGCCCGCCACCGCACCCAGCACTCCGAACCAGGGCCAGCCACGGCCTGAGCGGGCAACCGGCTTTACAGGCAAGCGATACAGCTTGATCAGGTTGTAGAGGGTAATTGCCAGCAAGAAGGCGATAAACCCCCAGCGAATAACCCGCGCATCCACTCCAACGGCGAGCATGGCGCCCAGCCAGGCGAAGCAAAAACTCATCAACACCAACGGCAACGCCTGGCGCAGATCGATTTTATTGCGCTGGTGATAACGGTACAGCGCGAGAAACACATTGGGCACCGACATGACCAAAGCGGTGCCTTGCGCGATTTGCTGATCCAGGCCGAACCACAAGCCCAGAACCGGAATTGCGATCAGGCCGCCGCCAATTCCGAACAACCCGCCCATCGCCCCCAGAGCAATACCCAGGGCTGTATACATTGCAAAATCGGTCAGCATTATGGTCCCTCTTCAGAAGCGCCCATGCTAACCAGTCCCCTGCACGCGGCAAAGCTCTAAACCGGGGCTTTTGACCGGCCAAAAAAAACCCGGCCATGGGGCCGGGCTTTATCATCGTACGGTTGACGCCAGGTTTAAACCTTGGCGCGGCCCTTGTAGGAGCCACCGTCACGGGTGTCGATCTCGATCCAGTCGCCGATTTCAACGAAATCTGCAACGCTCAGTTCGGTACCGTTTTTCAGTTTGGCAGGCTTCATCACCTTGCCCGAAGTGTCGCCGCGAGCGGAACCTTCGGTGTAGTCAACCTGACGCACGATAGTGGTCGGCAGCTCTACGGAAACCAGACGCTCTTCGAAGAAGATCGCTTCGCAAACGTCGGTCATGCCTTCTTCGATGAACGGCAGAACGGCTTCGATGTCTTCAGCGTTCAGCTCGTACATGGTGTAGTCAGTGGTGTCCATGAACGTGTAGGTGTCGCCGCTGATGAAGGACAGGGTCGCTTCTTTGCGATCCAGGATCACGTCTTCGAGCTTGTCGTCAGCGCTGTATACGATTTCAGTCTTGTAGCCGGTCAGCAGGTTTTTCAGCTTGGTCTTCATGATTGCGCTGTTACGACCGGACTTGGTGAATTCAGCTTTCTGAACCAACCAAGGGTCGTTTTCGAGCTTGATGACTGTACCGGGTTTAAGCTCTTTACCAGTTTTCATTGCGAGTATCCGAATTTGGAATGAGATTTACAAAAATCTAGGCCGCGTATCATATCCAATTTCTATAAAACAGTACTAGCGCTTGCGCAAGATCTGCTTGCAATGACTGTTGCAGACACCATCGTTCAGCGTGCGCAGTGATCTCGGGCCAGTGTTCAAGCAGCAAATTCCAGCTTTGCGCCATGTCTGAACCGGCATTCCAGGCGTGCCACAAGCCGGTAAAGGCTTGAGCGGCGGGCGCAGAAAGATCTTTTACATACAGGTCCAGAAAGGCATTGAGCTTGACCCAGTGCGCGTCTTCTTCCTGTTCATAGATATGCCAAAGCAGCGGCCGCCCGGCCCATTGCGCGCGGACGAACGAGTCTTCACCGCGCACCGCATTGAAATCACAACTCCATAACAGGTGGTCGTAATCCTGCTGGCGTACGAACGGCAAGCTCTGGACTTTCAGTGCTCCCCGCTGCTCGACCCTGCCCGGTGCCAGCTCATTGACCTCGAGCCAGCGCAGCAAATCCCCCATGATTCGCCCCTGGGGCACCAGCAGGTGGGTCGGCACACTGCCCGCGGCCATGGCGTCCAGCCAACTGGCCAGCCCGGCATTTTCATAGGCGAACAAAGAAACCAGCCGCGCGCTACTTTCAGGAAACACCCCCAGCCCTTGCAAAAATGCCCGTCTGGCCTGGGGGTCCTGCTCAAAGGCGCGCCGGCGGGCGAGCAAATCGGCCTCACGCAACAGACCGCCGGTACCTTCACCAAACCCGGGGAAAAAGAACATCCGTTTCAAGCCATCCGGGCGCAGGGAGGGTAAACCGTGACAGCCGCTGACCCAGTCTTCCGCGCTCAAATACTCCAGATTGATCCACAACGCCGGCTTTTTCCGCGCTTTCATGGCCTGCAAATAGTCTTCAGGCAGCTTGCAGGCAAAGGCCTCCAGCACCACATCGGCGACGTCCACCGACTGCCATTGCGCGGGCCACTGAAGCACCTCGACCCCCTGCTGCATCTGTTGCGCCGCCGTGGCGTCGGCCTCGGGGCACAGCGGCACGAATGCCGACAGATCATCGACCCACAGCCGCACCGACTGCTGATGTTCGGCCACCAATTGCCGGGCCAGACGCCAGGTCACCCCAATGTCGCCGTAGTTATCGACCACACTGCAAAAAATATCCCAGGAGGCTTTCATTCCGGGCTCCAACATTCAAAGGGCTGATTGTCCGCATTATTCGACGCGTACAGAAGGCTTAAGGCGGATTAATCTGCCGGGTACTCGTGCGACAATCGCCGATTGCCGTCATGACCCCCGTGAAAAACCGCCCCTTATGAACAAGAACGCTGTGTACCTGTTGATGCTGGAAAAGCTCGAAATCGATCTTGATGTGCTCCAGCGGGCAGCGCAAACCGCCTATGAAGCCGCCACCCACGCGGAAAATATCGCCGAGAACAAGTACGACACCCTGGGGCTTGAAGCGTCCTATCTGGCGACAGGCCAGGCGCGCCGGGTTGAAGAAATCCGCCAGGCGTTGAAAAACTGCCAGGCGATGGTGCTCGCGCCATTCAATCCCGCACAAGGGATTGAAGTGGGGGCGCTGGTCAATCTGGAGGCCGGGAACGGCAGCGGGCAATGGCTATTTCTCGCTCCGGATGCCGCGGGGCTCAAGCTTGTCCAGGACGGGCAAACCGTTACCGTCATCACCCCGCGCTCGCCGCTGGGCGCGGCGTTGCTGGGCAAGCAGCCGGAGGATGAGGTGCTCATCAACATAGCCGGCGTCAGCCAGGGCTTTACTGTCTGCGAGGTCGAGTAGGCAGCGCCGCACTGTTGCCACTCGATATCCGCAGAGACGCGGGTGCCCGTCACGGGAGGCCGGGTGGCGGTGCCGGCAGATCAAGATCAAAAGCCCGGCCGGGCGTTACTTGGCGGCCATCAGGCGATTGACTTCGCTGCGCACCATGTTGGCGTATTCCGGCGGGGACATCGCGTCCAGCTCCGAACGCACCCACTCAGCCCATTTGCCCTTGCGCTTGGCGCGCTCGCCGAACAAACGCGCCGCATCCCCTTTGGCCTTGCCCAGATTGCTCTGCCAAAGGTCATACAGACGGGACTTTTCATCTTCAAGCGCAGCACGCTCAGCGAGGGGTTTGTTGGCGAGGTTGAAGCTCATGGGAATTTCCTGCGGCGTAAATTAGACGACATCTTACACCCTCCAAAGCAGTGCCTTACTCCGGTTTTTGACTACGCTCTCACCTCGGACACACAATCGGCCCCAAAACAGATGCAACTTTTTAGCATTGGGTTGACTCCATTATTCATCTCTCTTTTCACCTGCAAGGAGTACCGCAATGGCTCGAAAAAACGCCGTACAAGCCGCTGAAGATCAAATCAAGGATCAGGCATTCAGTGAGCTGCAACTGTTGATTACCGAATCTGAAAAGCTGCTCAAGGACAGTGCGTCCCTGCTCGGCGAGGAAGGCGAAACCCTGCGTGCCCAGGTAGGTCTCAAGCTCAAGCAGGCGCTCGACTCGGTGAGCAACGTGCGTGAACGCACCAAACCTGTGGTCGATGCCACCGAAAATTACATTGGCGGCCATCCGTGGCAGACCGTGGCCATCTCGGCCGGCTTCGGGCTGGTGGTCGGCCTGCTGCTGGGCCGTCGCAACTAACTACCAAGCCCCTCAGGGGGCGCCTGTCTGTGCAGGAGCGAGCTTGTCGCGCGATGATTGTTAACGGGAATGCGTGTTTAGCGGTTAAACACGGCGCTTTCGAGACCATCGCGAGGCAAGCTCGCTTCTGCAGTTGAGAGAGCAGCTTTTGAAGTGAACAGCATTGCCTCACTGAGGTGCCTTGTCGTTTAAAAATCAAAATCCTGGACATATTCAGTGACATCCATGACAGGCAGTCCCGATACTTGATCGTCTTCCCATGCCAACGAGACAGTCAATGTCCGCTTCTTCTGCTGCTACCAAACCTTTAAGCACTGCCCTGATCCTGTTGATGGCAACCGCCACCGGCCTGGCTGTCGCCAGTAACTATTACGCCCAGCCCTTGCTGCACACCATCGCCCAGCAACTGGGCTTGAGCATGAGCAGCGCCGGCACCGTGGTGATCACCGCGCAACTCAGCTACGGTGCCGGCCTGTTGTTGCTGGTGCCGCTGGGCGACCTGTTCGAACAACGCCGCCTGATCGTCAGCATGACCGTGCTCAGCGCCCTGGGCCTGTTATTGAGTGCATTCGCACCTTCGCTGCCCTGGCTTCTGGTCGGCACGGCGATGACCGGCCTGTTTTCGGTTTCCGCCCAGGTGCTGGTGCCAATGGCCGCCAGCCTGACAGACCCGCAGAGCCGGGGCCGGGTAGTGGGTACTTTGATGAGCGGCCTGCTGCTGGGGATATTGCTGGCCCGAACCGTAGCAGGGGCGCTGTCTTCGGCGGGTGACTGGCGGACCATTTATCTGGTGGCTGCAGCCTTGATGACAGTCAGCGCCATCGCCCTGTTTTGCGCGCTGCCCAACCATCACCAGAGCGCAGGCCTGAGCTACCCGAAACTGCTGGGGTCGGTGTTCAAGCTGTTTGTCGAAGAACCGGTGCTGCGCCTGCGCTCGATCCTGGGGCTGTTGACCTTCTCGCTGTTCGCCCTGTTCTGGACTCCGCTGGCCTTTTTGCTGGCCGTGCCGCCCTACAGCTACTCGGACGCGATCATTGGCCTGTTCGGCCTGGCAGGCGCTGTCGGGGCGGTGGCCGCCAACTGGGCCGGGCGCATGGCCGATCGCGGCAAAGGCCAACTGGCCACCACCGTCGGCTTGCTGGCCCTGCTGGCGTGCTGGTTGCCCATGGCGTTTGCCGGCCACTCATTGCTTGCACTGCTGATTGGTGTACTGGTGCTCGATTTTGCCGTGCAACTGGTGCACGTAAGCAACCAGAATGCGGTGTTTAAAGTCCGCCCGGCCGCCCGCAATCGCCTCAACGCCGGCTACATCACCTGCTATTTCATTGGTGGCGCACTGGGCTCTCTGGTAGGCGCGCAGACCTATCCGGTCTATGGCTGGAACGGCATTGTGATCGTCGGCGCGGCGGTGGCAACTCTGGCACTGGCGGTATGGGGCTATGCCTTGCAGCAGGAAAGCAGGCTGCAGCCCGTCGCCTAAGGGTGGTTGCGGCACTTTTCATCACCGGGCGAACTCGCTAGGATGCGTATCCCACCTGAAAACGGTCCGCCCACGCGGGCCGTCTTACTGCTTCGAGACGCCGCATGATCCCTAAAGAATCCCGTAACGAACTGGCCCTGGACACTTTCATCAAAGCGCACCCCGAGCTGCTCGAGGAGATGAAAGAACTCAGCGCTGAAGATCGACAGCAACAAATTCTCTGGGCATTCGAGAGCGCCGCCGACGATCTGGGTATTGAAGCCTGGGAGCTGGCACTGCAACTGATCGCCCGCTCGCCGCAGGAGCTCGAAGCCATGCGCCTTGAAGTCCATCAAGAAGTGGCCGAAGCCCTGGAGATGAGCTGGGAAGAATACTGCGGCTTGAATGACATCGCAGTCTGAGAGCCTCGCCAGCGGTGCAGGGTCACCCCGTCACCGCTCGTCGCTTGCATCGCACTAATCCCCCGCGCCAGCACACCAATATCAGGTACGACTCCCAACTGTCTGGAGACGCAACCATGATTAGCTCATCGATCAAAATCCTGTCGCTGGCCGCCGCACTCTGTGTGGTATCCGCCACCAGCCTGGCCGACTCCTCCACTGGCCCGACCGTGCCGATACAACCGACCGAGCCGCCCTCAGGCCAGGACGTCAAGCCCACCATCAATCTCGACTCCAAGATCCATAACGACGCCGACGTGCCTAACCATCCATCAGTTGACCCACGGGTGCAGGGCGATGACCCCGGACGTCAGGGCGGGATGAATACTGATGGCAATGGCCCGATTGGCAGTGACCCGGTTGCGCCGCCAACCACACCAAAACCCTGAACCTCCATTGCCAGCAGCAGGTCTTGTAGGAGCTGGCTTTCCCGCGACGGGTTCACCCCGCGGGCTCAGGCAAAACCTGTTGCCCGCATCGCTGCAAAGCCAGACTCCCACAGGGTTTTGCAAGATTCAGGGAGTGCGGCTCAAGATTTGTGATGGGCGTCCACCAGCTTCTTGGCCATCACCAGGTGCATCTCGAGTTTGGGCAGGTATTTTTCGGCGAAAGCCTTCAATTCGGGAGAGTCAGGGTTCTTGATCTGCTGCTCGAACAACTCAATGGCCTCTTCATGGGCCTTGACCTGATTGGCGGCATAGGCGGCATCAAATGAGTCGCCTTCCTGTATTTGCAGCATCAGCTTCTTGGCCTTACCCAGGATTTGCTCGTCGGTCGAGACTTGCAGATCGTGCTTTTGCGCGAGTTCTTTCAAGTCCCGGTTGGCATCCGTATGGTCCTTGATCATCTCCACGGCGTAGCTCTCTATATCCGTTGAAGACGTTTTGCCAATCGCCATACGGCTGGTTTCAATCTCGGCTATCCCGGCCGCAGATGCCTCATCCACGAAGTTGGCCGGACTGGCTGCTACAGCGGTACCCGCCACCACCAGGGCACATGCAAGGGCACAGCCTGCGACGAAGCGTTTAGGGCCAATCAGGTGTTTCATAACGTCCTCCAGAAAAAGGCAGGTTTATTCCCTGCACTGAATCTGAAGGCCCATGACCACAAAGGTTTAGATAAAGGCTTTTTTTCTGACCGACGGGCACTACTGGCATCGCGCAGGATCAACTACGCCCCTTTTGACCCCCATCAATGACACTGCCCAGATATTCGATACCTTCACCGACCTAGAGGTTGAATGCCCCGTGACGGGGACAAAAAATCACTACCTCCATTGCGTAACACATTGAAACAAATGCACAGTGAGACACGTCCTGCATTAGAAGCCAGCGATCACTGCCATGAAAATAATTATTAATTACATCAGAAACCGATATTGGAAGAACTGGATTCGCAAGCACAAATGCAAAGTTTCTGGCGGCCTGCATTCACTGCACAAAAGAAGCACCTTGCGTCTGGAGGAAGGCGTATCTCTGGGGCATATGATCATTGAGCCTAAAAACCTGAAGATCGGCGCCCACACCTATATCCGAAGTGATTGTGTCCTTACCGCGGTTTCCTCAATAGGCCGGTTCTGCTCTATCGGAACGGGGTGTGTCATCGGGCAAGAAAAGGGCGGGCATCCTTCCACCTGGCTCAGCTCTCATCCATTCCAGTACACCAACACAGGATTGACCTACGATCCTGAAATATCCGACGTGACCATTGGCCATGATGTCTGGATTGGTCACAGTGCGATGATCATGGAAGGCGTAACAGTTGGCACCGGAGCGATAATTGCCACCCGGTCAGTGGTTGCTCATGATGTCCCGCCCTATGCAGTAGTCGCAGGTTTACCTGCGAAAGTAGTCAAATACAGGCATACACCAGAAATGATTTCGCAATTGCTGAATAGCAAGTGGTGGGATTGTGAGATCGACTCTCTGCGAGACTTGCCGCTGAATGACCCCACTGCAGCCCTGCCAATGCTGGAGGAACTGCGTAAAGAAAAGCCGGCTCGATATCAAGAGATTCAGGTAACGCGCAGAGGTTGCTGTGTAGTGGCCAACTAACTCCGGACACGGCGTCAAGTTTTCTGGACTACCCGTCTACCCTAGACCTCGGCCCGGGCCATATCCCGGGCTTTGTAGACCCCCTTGCCGGTGACGATGCTCACGCAGCCGCAAAAAACAGAAAATCCCCTACCCTTTCCATCTCGTTTCCATATCGCCTTTTTGCACACGCCAGAAACCACAAACCCCCGACTTTCTCTAGGAAAATCAGGGGTTTGTGTTTACTTAATGTGGCGGTGAAGGAGAGATTCGAACTCTCGATACAATTTCTTGTATACACACTTTCCAGGCGTGCTCCTTAAGCCACTCGGACACTTCACCGTATCTCTTCAAACAAGTTCTGTCTGTCGAGGCGCGCTAATGTAGTCGAAAGCTTTCGATATGACAAATGTTTTTTTCAGAATTTTCATGCGCTTACGGGATTCGCTGTTTTTCAGGTCCGGGCAGACCGGCTGCATCTGGCAAATTCCGGCCCCGGAGCTTTGCCAGGCCACGGCTGTTCGACAGGCGCGCCGCCCTCTATATAGAAGGCGCACACCATTTGCCTGACTCACCAGTCAGTCACAAGGCTTTACCTGCGCCTTGGGGCTGGGTAACGTCTGCCAACTTCTATACAAGGAATTGCGCCATGAGTGACTTGATCTCGTATCACCTGGAAGACGGTATCGCCACCCTGACCTTGAGCAATGGCAAGGTGAATGCTATTTCCCCGGACGTGATCACTGCGTTCAATGCGGCACTGGATCAGGCCGAGCTGGATCGCGCAGTGGTGATTATTACCGGGCAGCCGGGCATTCTGTCGGCCGGCTATGACTTGAAGGTCATGACCGCCAGCCCCGAGCAGGCGATTGAGCTGGTTAGACAGGGCTCGACCCTGGCTCGCCGCTTACTGGCGCATCCCTTCCCGGTCATTGCTGCCTGCCCGGGCCATGCGGTGGCCAAAGGCGCATTTGTGTTGTTGTCGGTTGATTACCGGATCGGCGTCGAAGGCCCGTTCAGCATTGGCCTGAATGAAGTGCAAATCGGCATGACCATGCATCACGCCGGCATTGAACTGGCACGCGACCGGTTGCGCAAATCGGCATTCCATCGTTCGGTGATCAACGGTGAGATGTTCAATCCCCACAGTGCGGTAGACGCAGGCTTCCTCGATCAGGTAGTCAAGCCCGAAGAACTGAGGACCGCCGCCCTGGAAATGGCGCGCCAGCTGAAGAAGATCAACATGAAGGCGCACAAGAACACCAAGCTCAAAGTGCGCAAAGAACTGCTGGAGACTCTGGACAAGGCGATCGAAGAAGATCAGCTTCACCCCCTCTGACCCTGCCCCGGTAATCCGGTCCCGATTGCAGCCAGCAGTCGGGATGGCTCCCCCGCTAAAACCCGTCAACACCTCTGGCCCGCGCCTGAGCCCTCTCGCTGAAACAAATACTTAAACATCAGCAATCTCCCAGGTGTATCGGGGTAATTGCCGAATACAGTGCACATCCGTACACTGCGCCAAATTTTGTTTTAGCGAGCCTGTAAATGCTACTTTCGATACGTATGTTGTTGATGAGCCTGCATTTTATGATCGCTGGCGTGCTCGGTGTATTGCTCGGAATCTGTCGCCCGTTCAACCCGGACAACAGTCGGTTGTGCGCGCGTCTTTATGCGTGGCCTTCGAAATGGATCCTGGGCTACAGGCTCAAGGCCGAGGTTGGCCCATTGATGGACAAACCCCAGAGCTGCGTGATAGTGGCCAACCACCAGTCCAACTATGACTTGTTCGTGTTCGGCAATGTGGTGCCGAAGCGTACTGTGTGCATCGGTAAAAAAAATCTGAAATGGGTGCCTCTGTTCGGCCAGTTGTTCTGGCTGGCGGGCAATGTATTGATTGATCGGGGCAATGCACAAAAAGCCCGTCAGTCCATGCTCACCACCACCCGCACCCTGCAAGAAAAAGACACTTCGATCTGGGTCTTTGCAGAGGGTACGCGCAACTTCGGCAAAGCCCTGCTGCCCTTCAAAAAAGGCGCGTTCCAGATGGCGATCAGTGCCGGCGTGCCAATTGTGCCGGTGTGCGTCAGCACTTATAGCCAGCACTTGAAGCTCAATCGCTGGCACAGTGCCGATATTGAGATCCGTTCATTGCCCCCGATTCCAACTGCCGGGCTGACCCTGGAAGACATGCCGGCCCTGATGGAACAGTGCCGCGAACAAATGCGCGAGTGCATTGAAGCGATGGACCGTGAACTGCTGGCACAGCAAAACCACCGCCTGCCACCCATGGCCGGGGGTAAAACACCGGCATCCAACCCGAACCTCTGAACGTTTCAGGCCTCAAAGCAGGGCATTGCACGCTAAGCTGCATCTTCGTGCCATAACCCTTTGAAGAAGAAGCGATAAGAACTATGGGGAGAGTTGTTGCTGCCGCGGTTTACAGCGCAGGCAAAAAAGTCACCGACATCACTCTGGACGAAGGCAGCGGCTGGGCTGAAAAGCCCGGTCACTTCGTCTGGATCGGCCTTGAGCAACCGGACGCGCAAGAGCTGAGTAACTTGCAGCGCCAGTTTCATCTGCATGAACTGGCCATTGAAGACGCCCTGGAACAACACAGTCGGCCCAAGCTAGAGACCTTTGGCGATGCGCTGTTCATCGTCATCTACTCGCCGATTCGCCATGAAGGCAAACTGGACTTCGTCGAAACCCATATCTTTGCCGGCAATGGCTACATCATTACCTGCCGCAATGGTCACTCCGCGTCTTATCGGGCGGTACGCCAGCGCTGTGAGGCCCGCCCGCTGCTGCTGGATCATGGCGAAGATTTTGTGTTGTATGCCCTGCTCGATTTCGTTACTGAAAGCTATCAGCCCGTCAGTGAAGCCATTCACGCTGAAATCGATCAGCTCGAACGCAACATCCTGGGCAATGCACTCAACGAAGCCGATATCCTGCATTTGCATGCACTGCGCCGCGATGTTCTGCGCTTACGCCGCTATGTGGCGCCCATGGTCGAAATCAGTGAAGAGTTACAGCGCCTGACCTTTCCGTTTATCGACAAGAACATGCGTCCGTACTTTCGCGATGTGCAGATCCACGTTACCCGGCAAATGGAAGACCTGACCACCCTGCACGACATCGCCACACAAACCATTGAAATTGTCGTACTGCTGGAGTCTTCACGGCAAAGTATCGTGCAGCGCAAATTTGCCGCCTGGGCAGCCATTCTGGCCTTCCCGACAGCAGTGGCAGGTATCTACGGGATGAACTTCCAGAACATGCCGGAGCTGAGCTGGCACTACGGTTATTTCGGCGTGTTGGGGTTTATCACCCTGGGCGTTGCAGGGCTGTGGACGAGCTTCAAGCGTTCTGGCTGGCTGTAAGACGAGCTGAACTGCAGGAGCGAGAGAGGCTCGCCCCTGCAAGTGTTTACACCTGGGCCTGAGAGTTGTGCGAAACAAATCGCATCATCCACTCGGCAACCGTTCGGCCATGATGCTCTTGTTCCAGGCTGCTGATTCCGCTGCTGTAGATCTGCTCGCCCAGGCTCTCCTGGCGCAAGTTGAGCAATGCCCGCGAGTAGTCATGTATGAACTCGGGATGCCCCTGGAAGCACAACACCTGATCGTTGATGTGATAGGCGGCAAACGGGCAAAAATCGCTGGAGGCGATTACCGTGGCGTTCTCCGGCAAGGCCGTGACCTGATCCTGATGGCTGATCAGCAATGTGAGGTCTTCGACAACCGGGCTCATCCACGGTGCTTTGGCCGCCAGCTTGTACTGATGGGTGCCAACTCCCCAGCCCTGGGTGGCCCGCTCGCTCTTGCCGCCCAGCAGCAACGCCAGCAGTTGGTGACCGAAACAGACGCCGAGCAATTTATCGCCACGCTCATAACGGCTCAGCAAATAGCTTTTCAGTGTCTGGATCCAGGGATCGGTGCCGAATGAATCCGCCTTGCTGCCGGTAACCAGATAGGCATCAAAGCTTTGATCGTCAGACGGATATTGGCCATTCATCACGTTAAAAATACTGAATTGCGCAGCAATGGGCTGTTGCGAGAACAGGTGTTTGAACATCTGCCCATAGCCTTGATATTGATCAACAAACTCTGGACGCAGAATGTCGGTTTCCAGAATGCAGATGCGTAGCGACATAAAAGTACCTGGCACGATAAAGGCAATAGAGGTGATGGCAACTCGATAGAGCCTGCCTTGAAAGGGTATTTCAAGGCAAGCCCTGAACGCGGGCTAACTACCGGAAAGCTGCCGCCCTGCAAACCGGAGCCGAATCTGCGCAGCGATAGGGCCACCGACAACCTCCCTGACGAACGGTAGGGCACTAATAATTAGTGGGCCTCAAGGGGCCATTGCGTCTAGCCATGGGCTGACAGAGAGGGTACGGCAAGCCTAATAGCGTTTTAGAAACCTAATGCACTTGGATGATGTGAAAGGGTTCTAAGCCATATGTTATGTGGACTCTAAGGTTAACTCAGTCGAGGGATACGGCGCCTTGTTCAGCACTTGCGCCGTGGTCTTTCAACATTGCCGCTCAGGAATAACAAAAAAAGGCAGACCGCCATGTTTAAATATACGAAAGTACGTCAGGCCGGACTTATTCTCTTTGCCACGACCTTACTCTTGATTTTACCCAATCTCACCAGGGTAATCGGCTAAGGTATCGCCTTCAGTTCGGGCCAGTGGCACCCAGGCCATCGATCACCACAGAACAGCATCCCCATTGAAATTACTGACTCTCTTCCTGGTTTACTTACTCAGCCTGCCGGCTGGCGCTGCCCAACTCACACTCGACCTGGGCAACACCAGCCGCAGCTGGCAAACCGCCGAGCTGTTGCAGCATCCGGCGACGCAAACCCTGCATATCACTGATGATGTTGCATACAGACGCAACATGACCTACCGCGCTATTCCCCTGGCCACCCTGCTCCAAGGCATCAAGCCTGATGACCACCTGCAAGCGATCGCTCTGGACGGGTTTGCTGCGGAGCTGGCCGCCGGACCGCTGCTAAGCCGCAGCGGCGCCAGAGCCTGGCTGGCAATTGAAGATCCGGCTCAGCCCTGGCCACCGCTGGGTAAGGACAAACCGAGTGCGGGACCGTTCTATCTGGTATGGACCGACCCTCAGGCCAGCCATATCAGCCCCGAACAATGGCCTTTTCAAGTGGCCAGTTTCAAACGCCAACCGCCGGTTGCCGAACGCTTTGCGGCCCTGCTGCCAGACCCGGCACTGCCCACGGACTCTCCGATCAATCAGGGGTTTGCACTGTTTCAAAAAAACTGCCTGGCGTGCCATCGTCTAAATGGCGCGGGCGATGCCCAATTCGGCCCCGACCTGAACATTCCGTACAACCCCACCGAGTACTTCGCAGCAGACTTTCTCAAGCGCTACATCCGCGATCCGCAAAGCCTGCGGCACTGGCCACAGGCACGCATGCACGGATTTTCGGCCAGTGTGTTACCCGACAGTGAGCTGGACATGTTGATCCGCTATTTGCAGCATATGGCTACGCGCAAGGTGAATGGCCAGGCCTGACCGGGAATATACAGTCTGCAAAAACCAGAACGGCCGGCCCTGAGGCCAGCCGTTGACTCTTTCAACTTGATTCAATTGAGCAGGCCACGCACCTCCTGCTTGACGCCCCAGCCTTCAATGATCCCGCCCAGGGGGACAACCACTGCTTCGAAGTCCTGCTCAAAATCACCAATGCCACCATAGGTGGCGTACATCACTTTGCTCAATTCCAGATGCCAGGCACCGTCATCCCGCACGTTGATCTGGGCATTCAGGGATTCACCACAAAATTTGCCTGCCGCTCTGCGCGCCCGCTCCTCGTCCGGGAAAATGGCGTAGAACTCGATGGGATGGATGCGGGAAAAATCAAAACCGCCTTCTTTCATGCGGCGCAGCACATAGCTGCTGAGGTCTTCTTGATGGGCTGTGCTCATGAAACGTCCTCCTCGCAATGGATAGACATTCAGCGCTCCCTGACCGGCAACAGGTTGGCCATGACAGAGAGTGTTAAGCATGTAGCGAACAAGATCAGAGCCAGTCGATTACTTCGCTGGTCTGGATGCAGAGTAGCCCCAGCGCGCAATG
Organism: Pseudomonas paraversuta; assembly: GCF_904067025.1. Classification (NCBI taxonomy): domain Bacteria; kingdom Pseudomonadati; phylum Pseudomonadota; class Gammaproteobacteria; order Pseudomonadales; family Pseudomonadaceae; genus Pseudomonas; species Pseudomonas paraversuta. Next base: position 1,336,752 of record NZ_CAJFDA010000001.1, on the reverse strand, counting down.
ACTGCCAAGAGGGAAGCCGTGAAATCGGAGATTTTTTTTGTCTGCCAAAGACTTGCGTGACCTGGCCCGGTAGCTGGACAGATGCGCTGTCCAGATGCCGGGCCAAACAGATATCAGAGTGCTGATTACTTCTCTGCACGCTCACGCAGCGCCTTGAGGGTATTGAACGGGGCATCGACCACAAACTTGTTGGCCAGCCATGAAGGCACGCTGCCGCCCGGCTCGGTGTGCACCTGATAGGTGACTTCTGTCAGATTGTCGCCTTTGGGTACCAATTTCCAGAAACCGTCGACCTGAGCGACCCGAACAAAGCCCTTTTCTTCAGGAATGTACTTCGGCAAGCCCTTCAGGGTGCGGGTCAAGGTGCCATCCGCTGCCACATTCGTGGTCACCAGCAGTACCGAGTCACGGGGGGTCACGGGCCAGGGGGTATTGAACTGGGTATAGGTCCAGCTCTGATCGCCCTCATGCTTGAGCAGCTTTTGCGTTTTACACTCGTGAATCCAGGCACAGGCACTGGCCACGTCTTCTTGCAAAGCACTGATTTTGGCAAGTGGCGCCTTGATGGTGGTTACCCCTTGGTAGGCCTTGTATTGAGACCCGGGAACTTCACTCAGCGAGACCTTGATCCCGTCTTCATTTTTCGCCACCTTCCAGTCTTCTGCCTGGGCCACGCCCGCCAGCAAAACAGTCAAACCGCATGCCAATGCCACTCTATGCAACGAACCCATTGTCTTATTCCTTATTGTTGAAGGTCTGTTCACTGAACAAAAACACACTAAGCCGCTGTCATGCGCTCCCACCAACCGATCAGCTTGATCGCTTCTTCCCGATTGCTGCCACACACCTCGATGTCGGCCTGAAAAGCGCCACATACGGCCGGACGTTCGGGCTGGCCGAACAAACCGCACAAGTAGTCGACAGAAAGATGCAGACAGCGTTCCCCCGCAGGTTTGCCATGGGGCATGCCGGGCAGCGGAGTACTGATGGAGGGGGCGATGCAGCAAGCGCCACAGCCTTCACGGCAGTTCATGACAGTAGCTCCTGATTCGGGGCAAAGTGTGTTGATGACAAGGGATATTACTCGCTGGAACGGGCGTTTGAAATTGACCGTTCAGCAGAAATGGCTGTGACCGGGCAGTCAGTTTGCAAGCCGGCCGCAATGGAATGGAAGGTTGAGCTGCAGGCACTTATTGTTTGAATTCAAAATCCAGCGCCGCGCCCTCAATCTCGCTCTGCCGCGCTTCGTTGCGCAATTGCAGACCCATTTCATTGCTGAGCAAGCGCCCGTTCAATTGAAAAGGGCTTTCCTGTTCCGGCTTTTCGCCAAACATGTTCGGCAGCAGCGGCTTGTGCGCAGGCATTGCAATGGTACCCAGAGGCCGCAGCTGGCGGACCATCTCGGGAGGCAAGCTCAAGTCAAGTTTGGCAGAGGGCAGAGGCTTTTTCGCAATCTCGTGGGCAGAGCTGGATTTGCTCGCGATGGGCGCGCGTTTCTTTGCCGGAGCTTGCCTGGCAGCCACAGGTTTTTCCCTGGAACTGGCAGTGTGCGACTTGGCAGTGACTGTTTCTGGCTGCGACTGAACGGCTGTAGCAGCGCCAGCATTGAACGCCGTCAGCACACCCATCAATATAAGCCCCACACAGAATGTCGCTTTCATAACTCCACAGCTTTAACGGTTTAGGCGCATATGCTGGCGCTTTAGCACCAGAGTGACAAGTCCAAAGTATCCCAATGGTTGTATCCGCCGTCGCTCAGCTCCTCAGTAGAGGCTTGCCGTTTCCAGGCAAAGCTGGCTGGCAAGCATGCCCAGGGTCATCAGCGCCCGCTCGGCCTCGCGGTTCCAAGGTATGGCGCAGTTCAGACGTATACAGTGATTGAACTGCTCGGTATTACTGAATATCAGCCCCGGGGCAATACTGATGCCCTGTTGCAACGCCCGGACATGCAGCTCCTGGGTATTGACCCGGCCCGGCAAGCTGACCCACAAAATGAAGCCGCCACTGGGGCGCGACATTTGTGTTCCTTCCGGAAAGTGCTGCTGAACGGCCAACTGGAACGCGCTGAGGTTCTTACGGTATTCCTGGCGGATAAACCGCAAATGGCGATCGTAACCGCCGTTTTCAAGATAGGCCGCTACCCCCATCTGCGTGACACTGCACGCCGAATGAGTGGTGAAGGTTTGCAGGCGCTGGATTTCCTGTTGATATTTGCCGGCGATCATCCAGCCGATTCTCACACCCGGCGACAGGGTTTTAGAGAAACTGGAGCAGTAAATCACCCGATCCAGACGGTCGTAGGCCTTCAAGGCTTTGGTGCGACCGACTTCAAACATCAGTTCGCCATAAATATCATCTTCAACAATCTGAATATCAAAATCCGAGGCCAGGCGCAGCAACTGCTTCTGCCGCTCTTCGGGCATGGTGCCACCCAGCGGGTTGCTCAGGCGCGTGGTCAGGACCAGAGCCTTGATCGACCATTGATTGGCCGCCAGCTGCAGAGCTTCGAGGCTCATGCCGGTGGCCGGATCGCTGGGTATTTCGATGACCTTCAGACCCAAAAGATCGGCAAGCTGCAGCAAGCCGTAATAGGTCGGTGACTCGGCCGCAATCAGGTCCCCCGGGCGGGTCAGCGTGCGCAGCGACATTTGCAGGGCATCGACACAACCGTGGGTGATGATCACCTCCGAGGGGTCAACCACCACCCCGGCGTCGCGCATGCGGATCGCGACCTGGCGGCGCAGCGGCTCAAAGCCCGGACTGAACATGTAGCTGAACGCCCGAGGGCTGTGGAAACGCGTGACCTTGGCCAGTTGCTGATGCAATGCCCGTACCGGCAAGTAGTCGACACTCGGTACCGCGGCCCCCAGTGGAAACACCCCTTCGCGACGTGATTCGACCAGCACTTGCTGAATGATGCTGCTGCGCGTCACCAGCCCCGGACGTTCGACCCGGGCTATATCGGGGGTAGGCGCCGTCAAGGCGGGAGTCTGGTGTACGTAATAGCCGGATTGCGGACGCGCCCTGATCAAGCCCTGATCTTCAAGGTTGGCGTAAGCCTGCAACACCGTCGCGTGACTGACATTGAGCTGCGAACTCATCTTGCGCACCGAAGGTACTCGTTCGCCCGGCTGATACACGCCGCGCCGAATATCTTCAGCCAACTGCTGAGCGATACGTTGATAGAGCAAAAGGTTGGTCATGTCGCAGCACTCGATGTTCAGGCATTATTTTTATGAAGAGCATGTTCTTGAGAGCAATAACCGAAACAGTTTAGAAGTGTACGGGCACAGTTGTCACCCACCTCAGCAGTACAGTGGGCTAAAGGCTTAACTGTATGGGTACAGGTTGACGAAGGGAAAGGAGGTGCGATCGCATTGCTCGCCACTGCAGTGGACTGCGACAGGGCCCGCAGGCCCCTCAGGATCAGGGCTGCCACGCAGGCCGTCGCAGCCTGCGGCAACGGCTAGCGGGTATGCGGGGAATTAGCGGGCAGCGCCAAGTTGACCTTTTTCGTCAGAGAAGACGATTTCAACCCGACGATTTTGTGCACGACCACGTTCGGTGGCGTTCACGTCCACCGGATACTGATCGCCGTAGCCTTCCACCTGGATACGTTTGTCGTCGATCCCCAGGTCGATCAATACATCCGCCACCGCCTGTGCCCGTGCCAGGGACAATTTGAGATTGTCGTCCCGGCCGCCCGTGCTGTCGGTGTAGCCCTCGATACGTACGACGCGCTTGGGGTTCAGTTGCAGAAACTGCACCAGTTTGAGCACTGTACGGTTCGCCGAATTTTTCAGGTCGGCTTCGCCGGTATCGAACAACACGTCGCCCAGGGTCATCACCAACCCACGGTCAGTCTGAGTCGTGGCCAGGCTGATGATCTGTTCTTCCAGCCACTGCCCCTGCTGCTGGACACTCAACAGCTTGGCCTCACGCAGTGCCAGTTGCAGACGCTGGCGTTCCAGTTCCAGCTTGGCAGCCCGCTCTTCGTTGAGTACTTGCTGGGTATGCTCGCGGGCGATTTCACTGTAACGCTGGCTCAGGTAGGCGTAATGCTCCACATCGTCACCACTGCCCCAGTAAGAAGACAAACGATCCGCCCGCGCCAGGGACTCGCCGGCCCGAATCACATCTTTGGGTGCAATGCGCAGCACGTTGCTGTCTTCTTTGACTGTCTGAAAATCGCTGGCGGCCTGTTGCAGGGCCTGATCACTGTTGTGATGCCCGGCGCAACCGGCCAGAGCCATGCTACCCGACAACAACACACCACTGAAAACTGCGGACTTGAGACTCATTGGGCCTCCGCCAGTTGCTTGCGTAAACGCGCGATACGGGTGTTGAGCACGTTCAACTGCTCCTGGCTTTTTTGCGTCAGAACGCGGGCTTCGGCCAATCGCGCATCAAGCTCGGCCTGTTCAGCCTGCATGCGCGCATCTTTGTAGGACCCATCGAGCATGTCTGCCCGGGCCTGAGCCAACTTGCTTTCGGCCTGTTTGAGTTCAGCTGTATCGTCGGCGCTGACCCCCACTGCCCTGGCTTGTTCAAGGGCTTGCTCGGTCAGACGCAATTGTTCATTCGGCACCGGATCGGCTGCACAACCCGCCAAAGCCGTAACGGCCAGGGCGACGAAAAAAGGTCGCAATGTCACTAAGAATTCCTACTGTTTTGGGGCGCTAAGCGGTTGTTGCAGCTGGGCTTTCCACCGCTCCAGATTGCGTTGCAGCGCAGCCTCGGCCAGGCCGGAGGCGGGCAATTCTGTCATCTTTTTGGCGAGCTGTCCGCGCAACCATGGGTCATTGCAGGCAGAGTCATGGGATATCGCCAAAAACAGTCCCGGCTGATCGATCGGCTGTGGGTGCGCCATCACGTCATCGGCAATGCCCAGGGTTTGAGCCGTAGCCATACCGGCATAGCGACCGGCCAGCACATACTCGACCTGCCCGAGCAGCAGCTTCTGGAAAGCCGCCGTCAGTCCGGGCTCGGGCTTGAGGGTTAACTGGTGCAGGGCAAATGTATCAAAGGCCTCTGTGGTACGGGCTTTTTCCGAAATGGCCCCTGCATGTCCGCTCAGGTCTGCCGGCGTTTCGTAGGCCAGCGCCGAATCTTTACGGGTCCAGACCAAATAATCGTTACGCATCAGTGGCGGGTGGATGTAGTCGAGTGAAGAGAGCCCGGCCACTGTCAGCGGCGCATCCAGCAGCATGTCCATACGCCCGGTTTTGACTTCGTCCTGAGCCTGGGAACGCTTGCCGCCATACAGCACTTCAACCTTGATCCCCAGCTCCTGGCCCGCTTGCACCATCAGGTCGGCACTGGCACCGATCAAGTGCGCCGGGTTGCCAGGATCACGCCACAGATAAGGCGGCGCATCCGGGCTGCCGGTCACGATCAGGCGTTCACACTTGCCCGCGGCCTCAGACAGCAGGGGCAACAATACCAACCCGAGCAACAACCTGCGGATCTGACGCACATCCATAACCCTGCACTCCACGCACTCAATTCTGACGCATAAAAAAACCCGATCACACGGACTGCAAAGAACAGGCAAACACAGCGTGCTTGGCCCTTCCCCGCAGCCCGCGTGACCGGGCTCTTTATAAGTGAAGCAACTGGATTAAACCAGCTTCTCCAGCTCAGGTACTGCTTCGAACAAGTCCGCAACCAGACCGTAATCGGCCACCTGGAAGATCGGCGCTTCTTCGTCCTTGTTGATCGCAACGATCACTTTGGAGTCTTTCATACCGGCCAGATGCTGGATCGCGCCGGAGATACCGACCGCGATGTACAGCTGTGGCGCAACGATTTTGCCGGTCTGGCCGACCTGCATGTCGTTCGGTACGAAACCTGCGTCAACTGCCGCGCGGGAAGCGCCCACTGCAGCGCCCAGCTTGTCAGCCAGGGTGTACAGCAGTTTGAAGTTGTCGCCGTTCTGCATGCCACGACCGCCGGAAACGACGATTTTGGCAGCTGTCAGTTCCGGACGATCCGACTTGGCAAGCTCTTCACCAACGAACGACGAAATGCCTGCATCGTGCACTGCTGCAACCGCTTCAACGGCTGCCGAACCACCCTGGGCCGCAACCGGGTCGAAACCGGTGGCACGCACGGTGATCACCTTGACTGGCGCAGTGGACTGCACGGTGGCAATGGCGTTACCGGCATAGATCGGACGGGTGAAGGTGTCAGCGCTTTCAACCGAGATGATCTCGGAGATCTGGTCAACGTCCAGCTGCGCAGCAACACGCGGCAGGATGTTTTTACCGTTGGAAGTAGCGCCAGCCAGGATGTGGCTGTAGCCCTTGCCCAGCTCGGCTACCAGCGGAGCAACGTTTTCCGGCAACTGATGGGCGTAAGCCGCGTTGTCAGCCACCAGCACTTTAGCCACACCAGCGATTTGCGCAGCAGCTTCAGCCACAGCACCAATGCCCTGGCCTGCAACCAGAACGTTGATCTCGCCACCGATTTTTGCGGCAGCGGCCACGGTGTTCAGCGTGGCCGGAGCCAGCGCCTTGCCATCATGTTCTGCGATTACCAAGATAGTCATGATTAGATTACCTTCGCTTCGTTTTTCAGTTTCTCGACCAGTTCAGCCACCGACTTGACCTTGATGCCGGCGCTGCGTGCCGCCGGCGCTTCAACTTTCAGGGTCTTGTTGGTCGAAGCGGTCGAAACGCCCAACGCCTCTGGCGTCAGCACTTCAAGCGGCTTCTTCTTGGCCTTCATGATGTTTGGCAGGGACGCATAACGCGGCTCGTTCAAACGCAGGTCGGTGGTGACGATGGCCGGCAAGCTCAGCGAAACAGTTTGCGCGCCGCCGTCAACTTCACGGGTAACGGCAACCTTGTCGCCCGCCACTTCAACTTTGGAAGCGAAGGTGCCCTGACCGTAGCCGGTCAACGCAGCCAGCATCTGGCCGGTCTGGTTGTTGTCGCTGTCGATGGCCTGTTTGCCCAGGATCACCAGTTGCGGCTGTTCCTTGTCGACCACGGCCTTGAGCAACTTGGCCACGGCCAGCGAGGTCAGGTCTTCGGCAGATTCGACGAGGATGGCGCGATCGGCACCCAGAGCCAGCGCGGTACGCAGCTGTTCCTGAGCCGTGGTCGGGCCGATGGAGACGACGACGATTTCAGTCGCAACGCCTTTCTCTTTCAGGCGCACGGCTTCTTCCACAGCGATTTCGCAGAAGGGGTTCATCGACATCTTGACGTTGGCGAGGTCAACGCCGGAGTTGTCCGCTTTGACGCGAACCTTGACGTTGTAATCGACCACTCGTTTGACAGCTACAAGAACCTTCATGGATTCCTCGTTACTCTCCGGTGAAAAGAAAGTCGCCTAGGCGAACCTGGCGGTTGATGCTCATCGCATAGGTTCTGCTGAAGCTTCGTTGTGGCCACGACGATAGTTCACAACGAAGCGTCAACAGACCCTGGGCACCTCCAAAGATCGTTGCTGTGCCCTTCTTATAGAAAGAATGACGAGCGCCAAATTCTTCCCTTGCGAGCGTCTCTGCGGGGTGACTAGCAAGTCATCCACCAAAAGGACGTGTAAACTCCGCTCAAAAAATGGCAGGCTCCTACAGGCTCGTGCCTGGCCCTGTCTTTAGAGGTGCTCTTGAAACCAATAATCAGCCTACGGCGAGCGCAAAACCGACCGTATCTTGACCGGAACGCCTTTTGCGGTCAATACAGCAAATCCGCCACTTTTGAGCCGTGCTTCTTTGATTTGTCTGGCCTGCAGCAGATTCAAACAAACGTTTGTATTGGACCCTGCTAGTGGTGTAGATATAATGCCGCCCCTAGAGAGAGCGGCGCGTCATCCATTGCTTCTTCCGCACGCGGCGCAGGGAATAATGGATGAAGTGCCAAACCTCCAATTAGAAAAATACCGTTGAGCCTTGAGTAGGAGAGAACCTGTGGAACGCGAATACATGGAATTCGACGTGGTCATCGTCGGCGCCGGCCCTGCCGGTTTGTCCGCCGCCTGCCGTTTAAAGCAGAAGGCCGCCGAAGCCGGTAAAGAAATAAGCGTCTGCGTGGTTGAAAAAGGCTCCGAAGTCGGTGCTCACATTCTGTCCGGTGCAGTGTTCGAACCCCGTGCCCTGAACGAATTGTTCCCGGACTGGAAAGAACTGGGCGCTCCTCTCAACACCGCGGTCACCCGCGACGATATTTATGTACTGCGCAGTGACAGCACCGCAACCAAGGTGCCTGACCTGTTTGTGCCTAAAACCATGCACAACGAAGGCAACTACATTATTTCCCTGGGCAACCTGTGCCGCTGGATGGCACAACAAGCCGAGAACCTGGGTGTGGAAATCTACCCGGGCTTCGCTGCCCAGGAAGTCCTGTTCGATGAGAACAACGTAGTTCGCGGGATTATCACCGGTGACCTGGGTGTTGACCGTGAAGGCAACCCGAAAGAAGGCCTGTACACCCCCGGCATGGAACTGCGCGGCAAGTACACCCTGTTCGCGGAAGGCTGCCGCGGCCACCTGGGCAAGCAACTGATCGAGCGCTACAAGCTCGACAGCGAAGCCGATACCCAGCACTACGGCATCGGCCTCAAGGAAATCTGGGAAATCGACCCGGCCAAGCACCAGCCAGGCCTGGTGGTTCACACTGCCGGCTGGCCGCTGGACATTATCAGCAGCGAAAACACCGGGGGTTCGTTCCTGTACCACCTGGAAAACAACCAAGTAGTGGTGGGTCTGATCGTAGACCTGTCCTACAGCAACACCTTCCTGTCGCCGTTCGATGAGTTCCAGCGCCTCAAGCATCACCCGGTACTCAAGCAGTATCTGGAAGGCGGCAAGCGCATCAGCTACGGCGCCCGCGCCATCTGCAAAGGCGGCCTGAACTCGCTGCCAAAAATGGTCTTTGACGGTGGCGCACTGATTGGTTGCGATCTGGGCACCCTGAACTTCTCCAAGATCAAGGGCAGCCACACCGCAATGAAGTCCGGCATGCTCGCAGCCGAGGCGGTGGCTGACTCCCTGCTCGGTGGCTCCGAGGGCGGTGATGCACTCAACACTTATGTTGAAGCCTTCAAAGCCAGCTGGTTGTTCGACGAACTGTTCGCCAGCCGTAACTTTGGCCCGGCACTGCACAAGTTCGGCCCTATTGTGGGGGGTGGTTTCAACTGGCTCGACCAGAACATCTTCGGCGGCAAACTGCCGTTTACCCTGCACGACACCAAGCCGGACTATGCCTGCCTGAAGCTGGCCAAAGACTGCAAGCAGATCGCATACCCGAAACCGGACGGCAAACTCAGCTTCGACAAACTCAGCTCGGTGTTTATCTCCAGCACCAACCATGAGGAAGAGCAGCCGTGCCACCTCAAGTTGCGCGATGCGAGCATTCCGATCAACGTCAACCTGCCGCTCTACGACGAGCCTGCCCAGCGTTACTGCCCGGCCGGGGTGTATGAAGTGATCACCCAGGAAAGCGGCGAGAAGCGTTTTCAGATCAACGCGCAAAACTGTGTGCACTGTAAAACCTGCGACATCAAAGACCCGTCGCAGAACATCACCTGGGTCACCCCGGAAGGTGGCGGCGGCCCGACTTACCCGAACATGTAAGTCGTTTATCGCCCACTAAAAAGGCTCCCCCGGGAGCCTTTTTAGTGGGCGATAAACAGCAAAAACCCTGTAGGAGCGAGCTTTGAGGGCGCCGAAGAGCTCGCGAGCAAGCTCGCTCCTACAGAGGAATGTGCAGATGCGCTTTAGCTCCCCACATCTTCATGCCCGCTCGACCACCTGCAACACCACACAAATCAAAATCGACGCCCCCCCCTGTAGGAGCGAGCTTGTCTCGCGAGCTTTGAAGGCGTGGAAGAGCTCGCGAGACAAGCTCGCTCCTACAGAGGAATGTGCAGATGCGCTTTAGCTCCCCACATCTTCATGCCCGCTCGACCACCTGCAACACCACACAAATCAAAACCGACACCCTCCCCCCTGTAGGAGCGAGCTTGTCTCGCGAGCTTTGAAGGCGTGGAAGAGCTCGCGAGCAAGCTCGCTCCTACAGAGGAATATGCAGTTGCGCGTCAGCAGCCCGCGCCTTCATGCCCCGGGCTGCGCTCGAAGTAGCGTTTGTACTCGCGACTGAACTGCGAGGTGCTTTGATAGCCAACCCTCTCTGCTACCTGTGCCACTCCCAGCCCTTCGCTCAGCAGCAACTGCTGGGCCCGCAACAGGCGCAGGCGTTTGAGGTACTGCACCGGCGACAGCAAGGTACTGCGCTTGAAATGCTCATGAAAGGTGGACGCGCTCATATTGGCGCAGCGGGCCAGCGTCTCGACATTCAACGGTTCGGCAAAGTGCTCGTGCAAGTGGCTCAGCGAAGCGGCCACACGGGCGAATTGCCCCTGTTGCTCGACCAGCGCCCGCAACACTCCGGCCTGGGGACCGCGCAAGGCGGCAAACAGCACCTCGCGCAATCGCGCACGACCCATGATCCGGCACTCAAGCGGGTCATGCAGACACCGCAACAAGCGCTCCACAGCCTGGCGCATTTCCTCATCCAGCACTGCCGAGGTCATGGACTCCGGAGTCTGCGCCACCGAACTGCGCTCAGGGTCCAGACCCATGGCCAGCACCAGTTCGCCCAATACCGCACGATCAATACTGATCGCCACCCCCAGCAATGGCATGTCCTCGGAGGCGAAGGTTTCACACTCGAAAGGCACCGACAGCGCCTGTACCAGGTAGTGGCCGGCACCGTACTCCAGGGTGCGTTGCCCCAGATAGGCCAACTTACTGCCTTGGGCGATCACCATTAGACTAGGCTCATAGATCTGCGGCATCCGGGCCACGGTATTACACGCCGAGACCACCCTCACCTCAGGCATCAAGGTATGGACAAAACCCAGCCGGGTCGCCAGAGGCTTGATAAGCGATACCAGCACGGCGTTCTCATCGCGGTGACGAGTCAGAAACATGAAATAAGTTCACAAGAGGAATAGACACCCGCATCTTCGCAGAACTGGTCATTAAAGCGACAGTTCATCCGCGTCGCCGGAGGAATAGGCATGACAGACGGAGGAATCGTCATAGTCCTGCAAGATTTGTAAGCGCAAAATTGCCCCCTGTTCACCGTTAACGCTTTTCGAGGTTCCCCATGTACAACGCCATCGGTTATGCCACACAGACACCTACCGCTCCCCTGACCCCCATGAAGTTCACCCGCCGCGATCCGCGGCCGGATGATGTGGCCATCGAAATCCTGTATTGCGGTGTTTGTCACTCCGACATTCACCAGGCACGCAACGACTGGGGCTTTGCTGTGTACCCGGTAATGCCGGGCCATGAAATTGTCGGCAAAGTTACGGCTGTAGGCGACAAGGTCACCAAACACAAGGTCGGCGATCTGGTCGGCGTGGGCTGCATGGTTGATTCGTGCCGCGAGTGTTCAGCGTGCAAAGAAGACCTGGAACAATACTGCCTTGAAGGCGCGACCATGACCTACTGCACCCCCGATCGGGTGGATGGCAGCAACACCATGGGCGGCTACTCCGACAGCATCGTGGTCAGCGAACACTTCGTGGTGCGCATCCCGGAAAAACTCGACCTGGCCAGCGCGGCCCCACTGTTGTGCGCCGGTATCACCACCTATTCGCCGCTGCAGCACTACGGTGTCGAAGCTGGCGATAAAGTCGGCATTCTGGGCATGGGCGGCCTGGGCCACATGGGCATCAAGTTCGCCAAAGCCATGGGCGCCGAAGTCACCCTGTTCACCCGTTCTGAAGCCAAGGCTGCAGAGGCCTACCGTCAAGGTGCCGACCACGTGATCGTGTCCACCGACCCGCAGCAGATGAAAGCGGCGGCTGACAGCTTCGACTTCCTGCTGGACACCATTCCGGTGCCACACGATCTGAACCCGTACCTGGAAACCCTGCGCTTTGACGGGGTACACATTCTGGTCGGTCTGATCGAACCTGTTGAGCCAGCCCTGAATGCGTTCAACCTGGTGTTCAAGCGCCGCGTACTGGCCGGCTCCCTGATCGGCGGCATTGCTGAAACCCAGGAAATGCTCGATTTCAGTGCCGAACACGGCATCACCTGCGACATCGAAATGCTCGATATCAAAAACATCAACGAAGCCTTTGAACGCGTGGTTAAAGGCGACGTGAAATACCGTTTCGTGATCGACATGAAAACCCTGAAGGCTTAAGACTCACCTTCTGTCTGTAGAAAACCGGCTTGCCATCGCTGGCAAGCCGGTTGCTGCAGTGGGGATCGGGTCAGCCGACAGCCCCGAGCTCCGCCGATATCTGCTGCGCGGCCTGGGTAACGACCGGGATCAAGCCGGTCATTTTCTCCAGTGACATATACGGCACGGTGCTGGCGATACTGATGGCAGCCACGATTTTGCGGCTGGCATCGCGTATCGGTGCAGCTACACAACGGATCGAAGGCTCGTTGTCTTCCAGGTCAAACGCATAGCCCCCCGCCACATAACTGCGCATGCGCTGTTCAAACTGTTCCCACGACACTTCCTGATGTTCCGGCCACAACGGGTTTTTGCCATCGGCAGGATGGCTGGCTTCGTACAGGCGTCGCCACTCTCCCAACGGCGCATCCAGCAACATCGCCTTGCCGATCCCGGTACGTGCCAGCGGCATGCGGTGCCCTACCCGCGAGCGCATCTCCGGGCCATTGCGCCCCGGATTTTTATGCAGGTACAGCACCTCGTCGCCTTCGCGCACCGCCAAATGGATGGTATCGCCGGTCAGCAACGACAACTCATCCAGGTACGGCCCGGCCAGCGTCACCAGCGGCACCTCTTCCCGCGCCTGAAACCCCAGTTCGATCAACTTGGGCCCGAGCAGATAACCCACTTGCGGCAACACCCGCAGGTAACGCTCGTCCACCAGGCAACTGGCCAGGCGATGGGTCGTGCTGCGCGTCGTGCCAATCGCCCGGGCGATGTCTTTGAGGTCGCGCGCACCATTGGCCACGGCGTGTACCACCGCCAGACCGCGAAGTAAGGTTTGCGTGCCGGTGGGTGCAACTTTCGGGGAGTCGTCCTGCATAGCCAGCCTTTGCTTTAAGGAGAAGAACCGGGCGGCATTATGGTCGCCCGGTTGTCTGACGGCTAGGGTCCGTTGAGGTTTGCCTGTGGCCCCGCCCCTACAGTTCGATCCGCTCAACTTTGCCTACCAGCAGGATGTAGGACAGCGCACCCAGCAACGCCAGCACCGAGATGTAGGTGATGGCCGGGGCAAACGAGTCGCCGGTGGCCAGAAAACCGATCACGATCGGGGTAGTGATGGCCGACAGGTTGCCGATGAAATTGAACACCCCGCCGGTCAGTCCCAGCAGGCGGGCCGGGGCCAGGGTCGAAACCAGCGACCAGGTAATCGATGCCAGGCCGTTACCGAAAAACGCCAGCGCCAGAAACGCAATCACCAGCGGCGTCGAGTCGACAAAGTTGGCGCCGATGATTGACGTTGAAATCAGCAGCCCGCCAATGATCGGCAGCTTGCGGGCAAAGCCCACGGAGTAGCCGCGACGAATCAGCCAGTCGGAGAAGAACCCTGAACACAGCACGCCCACAAACGCTGCCAGAAACGGCAAGGAAGCCAGCAAGCCGGACTTGATAAAGTCCATGCCGCGATATTTCACCAGGTAAGTGGGAAACCAGGTCAGGAAAAACCACAGCGTCGAGTTCAGGCAAAACTGCCCCAGATAAATCCCCCACAGCTTGCGCTTGCTGAGCACGATGCCCAGGTCCAGCCAACTGAACGGTGCCTTGCGCTTGGCGGTCTGGCTCTGGATATCCACCAGCCCGCCACCCTCACTGATCAGCTCGATCTCAGCCTGATTGACACCCTTGAAATCCCGCGGCTCGCGGTACACCGCGTACCAGATCACGGCCCAGATAATCCCCACCACACCGGTGCTGACAAACACCATGTGCCAACCCCACTGATGCTGCAGCCAGGCCAGTACCGGAGTCAGGAACGCCAGCCCGACAAACTGCCCCGAGGTGTAGAAGCCGATGGCCGTGGCGCGCTCGCGCTCGGGGAACCAGGTGGTCACCACCCGGCTGTTGATCGGATACGCCGGCGCTTCCAGGGCGCCCACCGCCATGCGCAATACGAACAGTGCGATAAAACTGGCAGCGAAACCGAGCATCACCGTGGCCACCGACCACAGCAGCAGCGCCACGCTGTACAGGATGCGCGGCGGCACCCGGTCTACCAGCCAGCCACCGGGGATTTGCATGGCCGCATAGGTCCAGCCGAAGGCCGAAAAAATCAGCCCGACATGTACCGGATCCAGCCCCAGATCGGTGGTCAGTGCCGGCGCGGCAATCGACAGGTTGCTGCGGTCCAGATAGTTGATCACCACGGTAATGAACAGCAGGACCATGATGAAAAAACGCTTGCGGCTCGGCGTCACCAAAGACGCAGGCGCGACAGTGCTTGAAGATGACATGGGCATGCCTCTTTTTTATGGTTATTGAGGTCGTTTCAAATACAGGGTCCGACACCCCTGTGGGAGCTGGCTTGCCAGCTCCCACAGGTATTGCATCAGATCAGGGACTTACCACTCGGCAAAGCTGCCATCGGCATGGCGCCAGATCGGGTTGCGCCAGCGGTGGCCAACCAGCGCGCGCTCGCGCACGTATTCTTCGTTGATCTCGATACCCAGGCCCGGCCCATTGGGGATTTTGACGAAGCCTTTGTCGTAGTCGAACACCGCCGGATCCTTGACGTAATCCAGCAGGTCGTTGCTTTCGTTGTAGTGGATGCCCAGGCTTTGCTCCTGGATAAACGCGTTGTAGCAAACCGCATCCAGCTGCAGGCACGCGGCCAGCGCAATCGGCCCCAGCGGGCAGTGCAAGGCCAGCGCTACATCGTAGGCTTCCGCCATGTTGGCGATTTTGCGGGTTTCGGTAATACCGCCGGCGTGGGAAGCATCGGGCTGAATGATGTCGACATAGCCTTCACTGAGCACGCGCTTGAAGTCCCAGCGCGAGAACAGCCGCTCGCCCAGGGCAATCGGGGTGCTGGTCAACGGCGCCAGCTCTTTGAGGGCCTCGTAGTTTTCGCTGAGCACCGGCTCTTCGATAAACATCAGTTTGTACGGGTCCAGTTCCTTCATCAGCACCTTGGCCATGGGCTTGTGCACCCGGCCATGGAAGTCCACGCCGATCCCCACGTTAGGGCCCACGGCATCCCGCACCGCGGCCACGTTGGCCAGCGCCAGATCGACCTTTTCAAAGCTGTCGACAAACTGCAGCTCTTCGGTGCCGTTCATCTTTATCGCCGTAAAGCCGCGGCTGACCGCTTCTTTGGCGGCCCTGGCCGTGTCGGCCGGACGGTCACCGCCGATCCACGAATACACACGGATCTTGTCCCGCACCTGGCCGCCCAGCAGGTCGCTGACCGACACTCCCAGCGCCTTGCCCTTGATGTCCCACAGCGCCTGGTCGATACCGGCCAGTGCGCTCATGTGCACCGCGCCGCCACGGTAAAAACCGCCGCGATAGAGCACTGTCCAGATGTCTTCGATATTGCGCGGGTCTTTGCCGATCAGGTAATCCGACAATTCATCCACCGCAGTCGCCACGGTGTGGGCCCGGCCTTCGACTACGGGCTCGCCCCAGCCGGTGACGCCTTCGTCGGTCTCGATTTTCAGGAACAGCCAGCGCGGCGGGACCAGATAGGTAGTCAGTTTGGTAATTTTCATCGTCTTGTCTCTCTTGTTCGATGGGGCGCAAGCGCCTTTCAGTCAGCCTTGCGCCGGGCATTCCAGGCCTGCACATAAGCTTTGGCGGTAACCGCCACGTCCTCGGCACTCATGCCGGGCTTGAACAGCCCCGAACCCAGCCCGAAACCGGACACCCCGGCATCAAGGAATACCTGCATGTTGTCCGGGGTAATCCCGCCGACCGGGATCAGCAAAGTTCCTGCAGGCAACACCGCCAGCCAGGCCTTGACCACAGCCGGGCCCATTTGCTCGGCCGGGAACATTTTCAGTACATCGGCACCTTCGGCCAGTGCAGCAAAGGCTTCGGTCGGTGTCGCGACTCCCGGTGACAGGTACAGACCGGCCGCCTTGGCCGCACGCAACACTTGCGGGTCACTGTGGGGCATCACAATCACCTGCCCGCCCGCCGCCTTGACCAGCTCGACCTGGGCCGGGGTCAGCACCGTGCCGGCACCGACCAGGCAGTCGGCAGGCAGGGTACTGCGCAAAATGCGGATACTTTCGTACGGCTCGGGGGAATTAAGTGGCACTTCGAGGGTACGAAAACCCGCGTCATACAGCACCTTGCCGATGGCCTGCGCCTCTTGTGGACGCAGCCCACGAAGAATGGCGATCAGTCCGTTTTTTGCCAGTGCTTGCTTGAGCATCTCAGCCCTCCAGTTGCGTGTGACGGAGTAACCCGGCGGCTTGGGCCAGGTGCCATAAACCTTGCTCGGTGGCCTGTTCAGCCAGGCGCACATCCGCGAACCCGCAGGCGGCCAGGGCCCGCTGGTAGCGTTCACAGAGTCGGGAATTGCCAATCAGGATGATCGCGGGCATCGGCGCTGCGCCTCGGCGCTCACGTACTGCGCCGCCCAACGCTGACAGCTCGTGGCCAATCAACAGGCCAGACACATAGTCGGGTTGCTGGGTGGGGCTCAACTGCCCGGTCAGCCCCAGAGTACGGGCGCTGAACAGGGTCGACAGCGGCCCGAGCCTGCCGTCGGGTGACAAGGCCACCTGCACTCCGCGATCAAAGGCTGCTGGATCAAACTGCTCGGAGCGCTGTTGGGTGCGCCCCAGAATTGTGTGTTCACAGACGGCGGCGTAAAGCTCGCCGGTCATGAAGGTATCGAAGTGCACAAGATTGCCGTCCTGCACCTGCACCCATTTGGAGTGGCTGCCGGGCAAGCCGATCAAGCAGTCGTTGAGTTGCGGGAAACTTTGCACTACCCCCAGCACCTGGGTTTCTTCGCCGCGCATCACATTGGGCAAGGCTGAACGCTGGATGACACCCGGCACGATATGCAGGTCGACACCGCGCACGCTGCGTACCCTCTGCAAGGCCGTGCCCAGGGCATTGAGGCTGGCCGGGGTTTCCCGGTAAGGCGCTTCGCACCAGCCCTGGGCACTGCCGACCATGCCACAGGCAATCACCGGCACTCCCGGGTTGGCATCCAGCCAGTCGCCGCAGGCATCGTCGAACGCCAGCTCAAAGCCGTCAGCGCACCACTGGCCTGCGACCAGTCGGGCAGTGCCGGGCAACTGCATGATGCCGCAGGCCAGGGTGCGCACTTTCAGCACCTGGCCGGTGGATCCGAGTAAATACGCACGAAGGGAAGTTGTCCCCCAATCGAGGGCGATCAATTGCGCCTGCATCGCTTCACCTGTTTTGTTTTTAGCAGTGAATGCTGTGAATCAGTGCAGGCGACTATAAACCTTGGGGCGGCCAAATCTCAATATATAAATTGCACTCCCATATATAGGGATGACAATGTATCAGTAAAATCCTTGTGGGAGCCGGCTTGCCGGCGATGCAACAGTGCGCAGGTCTGGTTCACCGCGCACAGGCAATCGCCGGCAAGCCGGCTCCCACAGGTTGTTACAGGTGTGGCGCAGGGATTCAGACCGGCTCGGGGCCTATAGGGAAGAACACGCCGCTGCTCCAGACCCCCAGCCAGCTCTGGCCGTCGATGGGCCGGGCAACCGCCAGCTCGATCAGTTGGTAGAACACATTGCGGTGGATCAGCGCTTCAAGGTTGCGCCGCACCAGCAGGTAGGGCGCGGGTTCCTGGGTGGCGGGGTCAATCACGATGCGTAGCGGATGTTCGCTGCCGGCGGTGATCTGTTCTTCAACATTGGTGGTAAAGCGCAGTACCTGCTGCTCGCCCTGCCCTTGAACCTCAAGCGTGACCGCCACAAACGGCGCGTCATCGACCTTGATCCCGACCTTTTCCACCGGGGTGATCAGGAAATAATCATCGCCGTCGCGGCGAATGATGGTCGAGAACAGTTTGACCATGGGCTTGCGGCCAATCGGCGTGCCCATGTAGTACCAGGTGCCGTCACGGGCGATACGCATGTCGATATCACCGCAGAATGCCGTATCCCATAGATGAACCGGAGGCAGGCCTTTGTCGGCTTTGGGAATTTGCGCCAACAGGTTACTGACGTCTACCGGCTCACTCATGCTGCTCTCCTGGTCTTATTGGTCGCTCAAGCCTATCAAGCTGCGCGCGTACTTGGCGAGCGGCGGCCCGATCAGGTCCGCCGGCTTTTGCTCATGGAACGTCAGCAAGCCGCCACGGCTGCGAATGGTCGCGGTATCGATCAGGTACTGGGTGCTGGTCTCGATCAACATCACCTGGATCACGCCGCCATCAACCCCCAGGCGGCTGATTTCTTCCTGATCCAGCCATTCGTCACTGTTGCCGATACGGTCGTCGGCCCGTGCAAAGCGAGTGTAGAGCAAGTAATGCGCTCCATAGCCACGGGCTTCAGTCATGGCCTGGTCAAGCCCCAGCGGCGCTTTGGCGCGGCGCACCATGGGGAAGTATTCGATAAAGCCGTTATAGGCTTCTTCAGCCACCACATTGGGCCGTACATAAGGATCGCCTACGGGAGCGAATGGCCCCTGGGCAATGTAGATATAGGAGTCCGGCTGGATGCGCAGTGAATTGCTGCGCCGGGTATTGCTGTGATCGAGCAGACCGGCGTCGCTCATTTGATAACGTGCGCCCTCCCCCAGATCGCTGACCGTCATACAGCCACCCAGCGCCAGCGCCGACAGCACCACAAACAGACTACGCATCCTGATCTCCCGATGGCCGGTGACAGAAAACCGGCGAATAGTCGCGTAATGCAGTTTGCGCGCCAGTTTGCTGCATGCCATGGCGCAAAACCTGTGGCAGCCGGTATTCAGAGTCAGCGCTGCTTCAAGCGGTCGATCACCACCGCCAGCAACAGGATCGAACCGCGAATCACGTACTGGTAGAACGTGTCGATGTTCTTCAGGTTCATCGCATTCTCGATAATCGCCAGAATCAGCACCCCGGCGATCACATGCCGGATCATCCCCACCCCGCCGCTCAATGACACCCCGCCCAGTACACAGGCCGAGATCACGGTCAGCTCGAAGCCCTGCCCGATCATGGGTTGGCCCGAGGTCATGCGCGAAGCCCTGCCCGATCATGGGTTGGCCCGAGGTCATGCGCGAAGCCAGGATCACCCCGGCCAGCGCGCCAATCAGCCCGTGTACGGCGAAGATGATGATTTTGGTGCGGTCGACATTGACCCCGGCCAGCAGCGCCGCTTCCTGATTGCCGCCTATGGCCATGGTGTTGCGGCCATAGGTGGTGTAGTTGAGCAGCCAGCCAAAGAACAGGAAGCAGACGATGGTGATCAGGATCGGCACCGGCACGCCGAACACCTGGCCGTTACCAAAGACGTAAAACGCTTCCTGGGACACCCCCACCGCCTTGCCATTGGCAAAGATATACGCCAGTCCGCGCACGATCTGCATGGTGGCCAGGGTGGTGATCAGCGCGTTGACCCGCAACTTGGCGATAACGATGCCGTTGATCAGACCGACAATCAGGCCCATGCCCAGCGCCGCGCAGACACCCAGGAACACACTGTCGGTGTCACGCATGACCACCGCGGCAACGACTCCGGAGCAGGCAATCACCGATCCCACGGACAGATCGAAATGCCCCGACGCCAGGCAATAGAGCATGGTGCAGGCAGCAATCCCGGTGGTGGAGATGGCCAGGCCCAGGCCGCGCATGTTGAGCGGCGACAGGAAGTTGTCGATCAGCAAGGTGCAGAGGAGGAAAATCGCAAACGCTGCCAGCAACATGACCCAATCGTCGAGGAAGCGGCGCATGTCGAGTTTTTTACGGGGTGTCGCCAGTGTCGAATCTTGGGTTGTCATACAAACCTCTCAGTGGGTCACGCCGTTAGCCGCGCTGGCGGGGCAAGGCCATTTGCAACAGGTTCGATTCATTGGCCTGGGCTCTTGGCAGCTCACCGCTGACCACGCCTTCGCACAAAACCAGAATGCGGTCGCTGATCCCCAGCACTTCCATCAGGTCGCTGGACACCACTATCACCGCAATTCCGCTGGCGGCCAGACGATGGATGATCTGGTAGATCTCGGCCTTGGCGCCGATATCGATGCCCCGGGTCGGCTCGTCAAGCAGCAGCACTTTCATCGGCATCGACAGCCAGCGCCCGAGAATGGCTTTTTGCTGATTGCCGCCGGACAGGAACATGATTTTCTGCGACGCCGTCGGAGTCTTCACATTCAGGGCATGGATCTGCCGGTCGGCGTTGTCGCGCTCCCATACCCTGCGCAACAGGCAACCCAGGGTGGAATGGGCGCCGCGGGCACTGATGTTGATGTTCTCCGCGACGCTGGCCAAAGGAATGATGCCTTCCTTTTTCCGATCCTCCGGGCACAGCAGCACCCCGGCAGCAATCGCATCCCGGGGCGAGCGCAGCTTGAGCGCAACGCCTTGCAGTTCTACCTGGCCGCCACTGTGACGGGCCAGCCCGCCGAGCAGGCGCAACAGCTCGGTACGCCCGGCGCCCACCAGCCCGAACAGGCCGAGAATCTCGCCCTTGCGCACTGCAAAACTCACCGGCTCGCGCAACCCCGGCCCGAGCAGGCGGTCGACCTTGAGCACCACTTCACCACACTCACGGGGGCGGTAGTCATAGATGTCCTGAATGTCACGGCCGACCATGCAGGTCACCAGCTGGTCGTGGCTCAGCTCGCTCATCTGCTCGAAGGTGCGAACATAGCGGCCATCCTTGAACACCGTGACCGCGTTGCAGATGCGGAATACTTCTTCCATGCGGTGGGACACGTAGAGCACCACTTTGCCCTCATCCCGCAGGCGCCCGATGATGGTCATCAGGCGATCGATTTCCCGCGCCGAGAGGCTGCTGCTGGGCTCATCGAAGGCAATGACATGAGCCCCGCGGGACAGCGCCTTGGCGATTTCCACCAGTTGCCGCTGGCCCAGGGACAAGCGGGCAACCTTCTCTTGCGGATCGATTTCATCGGCCAGCCCCTTGAGCAACTGCAGGGCCTGGTGCCGCAATTCGCCGCGCTTGATCAGACCAAAGCGCGCCGGCAGATGGCCGAGAAACAGGTTCTCGGCCACGCTCATTTCCGGTACCAGATGCAGTTCCTGATGGATCACCGCGACCCGGTTGGCGATGCTTTCAGCGGTGGATCTGAAGACCAGCGACTGCTCACCGATCTGCAGGTTGCCGCTGCTTGGCGCGTAGGCACCGCCAAGGATTTTCAGCAGGGTGGATTTACCGGCACCGTTCTCGCCCATCAGTGCATGCACCTGGCCGGGATGGGCGACAAAGCTGATATTGGCCAGCGCCTGGACCCCGGGGAAATGCTTGCCGATGCCGTTGAAGCGCAGGCTGTCGGTATTGCTTGTCAGTGCTTGAGTGGCTAATGGCTGCGGCATAGTGACCTCGACTCAATTCCACAAACCGATCTTGGTCAGCTCTTCCTGGAAGTTGTCCCGGGTGATCAGCGTTACTTCGTCCATGGCGGTGTACAGAGGCGGCTCTTTGCCTTCGGTGATCCACTCAAACATCATGGTTGCGGTCTTGTAGCCTTCGATATGCGGGCTCGGCAGCATGGAGCCGTAGAAACCGCTGTTGGCCTTTTTCAGTTCGCCAATGGCGTCGGTACCGTTGATGCCGATCCCGATGACGTTGGCGGCGGCGAAACCGGCGCTTTCCGTGGCCCGTACCCCGCCGAGCACGGTGCTGTCGTTCATGCCGCCAATAATCAGGTTTTTCGCGCCGCCGGGCAGTTTGACCAGTGCCGAGTTGGTGGCATCCATGCTGCCGGGGACATCGAGGGTTTTAAGCGCCGAGTACAGGATATGATCATCGGCAAGGCCCGCGTCCTTGAGGGATTTGACCGAGCCGTCGGTGCGTTTCTTACCGGTGTCCAGTTCATTGAAGGTGTTGATTACGGCGTAGGTGTCGTTCCAGTCCCAGTTGCGTTTTTTTGCTTCGGCGACCATCGCATTGCCCTGTTTCTGGCCGACTTCGAAGGCTGCCATTCCCAGGTACGGCACCTCTTCCATAAACTTGCCGTTGGCATCGACAAAGCGGTCATCGACAGCGATGACTTTCAAACCGTTGGCCTTGGCCTTGGCCATGATCGCCGGGCCCAGACCGACATCCGGCGGGCAGATGACAAAGCCCTGGGCGCCGTTGGCTGCCAGGCTGTCGATGGCCGACAGGGTCTTTTCACCATCCGGCACAGCAATTTTGATCAGCTCGAAGCCTTTGTCCTTGGCGGCCTTTTCTGCGAACACCCATTCGGTCTGGAACCAGGGTTCTTCCGCCTGTTTGACCAGAAAACCGATCTTTACCGGATCGCCAGCCAGCAAGGCACTGCTCAGACTCAATGCGCTGGCCGCCAGGGCCGCGCAGCACAGGGTACGAATGAAGGGACGACGGTACATGGCAAACTCCTTGTTGTTATTTTTGAGGTGTTTGAAAGCCTGACAGGTCCGGATGCGGGATCAGTCGTGGTAAAGCACCGAGCGCCCGCCATCGATGGTGATGCAGGAGGCGTTGATGAACGGCGCCTCATCGCTGGCCAGGAATACAGCCGTCATTGCCACTTCCAGCGGCTGGCCGATACGCCGCGGCGGATGCAGATCAAGGGCGCGCTGGCGCTCGGCATGGGGGTCGGCGAAACCGTTCCAGTAATCGACGTTCAACTGGGTCTCGATGTAACCGGGGGCGATGGCATTGACGCGGATGCCTTTGGCGGCGTACTCGATGCCCAGCGCGCGGGTAAGCCCCAGCAGGCCATGCTTGGCCACGGGGTACGGAAAGCAGCCCGGAATAATGTGGCTCGAATGGGTGGAGGCAATGTTGATGATGCTGCCGATGCCCTGCGCAATCATTTGCGGCAATACCGCCTTGCAGCCATACCAGGCGCCGTCCAGATCGATGGCGAAACAGCGACGCCAGTCTTGCTCGGTCATTTCCAACGGATCGCGGAACACGTTGACCCCGGCGCAATTGACCAACACATCGACCCGGCCATGCAGTTCCATGGCCAGCGCGACCATGGCATACAGGTCGGCCTGGCAGGACACATCGGCCTTGATGGCCTGCACGTCGCCCCCTTGCTCACGCCAACGGGCTGCGACTTTCTCGACCTTCTCGGCCTGGATATCGCTGATGACCATTTTCGCCTGTTGCGAGACGAAGCTGGCAACAATGGCCTCGCCGATACCCTGAGCGGCGCCGGTCAGTAGCACCACCTTGTTTTTAAGGCGCTCGCCACGGGGCGGCTCGACTGCCGGCGGCAGTGAAAGGGCTTCAGCCATGGATCAGGACTCCAAAATGAAAGCACGACGAAAACCGGACATCTGTCGATGGCCGGCCGAGAAATCTGGGAAATGGGGGAGTCGCACGGGCGCGCAGGGGAATCCTGGGATATCTGGGCATCACTTCACCTGTTTTATTTTTTTAGTGTGAGTGCGTTGAGCTGCTGCCGACTATAAACCCGGAAACGGAAAAGTCTCAATATATAATTTTGCATCCCATATACAGGGATTAGATGTAAGAACTGGCTCACGGGCCGTTCAAGGACTCGCGCCTGCGGGCATTGATACGCAGGGGGCTTAGCCGCCGATGATTTTCATCACAGTGGCGCCGCCCGAGAAGGCAACGTCCTGCTTGTCGCCCAGGGCTTTCATCAACAAGCTTTGCAGGGCTGGCAGGGCCTGGTGGCGGGGTTTGTTCAGGAGGTCGCCGACATAGTGGCGATTGCTCGACGAAAGACAGCCATGCAGCCAGCCCGTGGACGACAGCCGCAACCGCGAGCAGGTACGGCAGAACGGGACGCTTTCGTTGGCGATCACACCGAAGTGACCGAACCCCGGGATCTGGTAGCGCACCGCCGTGGCATCCACCGGTGCATCGGCCTGCAGGTATTCATAGCGCTCGCCAATCAGCGACAACAGTTGTTGCAGGCTGACGAACTGTTGCAGGAAGGCGTTGCCATCACTGGCCAGATGCCCCATGCGCATCAGTTCGATAAAGCGCAGCTCATAGCCGCGCTCAAGGCAGTACTCCAGCAGCGGCATGACCTGATCCAGGTTCTGCCCGCGCAACGGCACCATGTTGACCTTGATTTTCATCCCCGCGGCGCTGGCCTGTTGCATGCCGTCGAGGACGGTCGGCAGATCGCCGCCCCTGGCAATGGTGCGAAACGCAACAGGATCAAGGGTATCGAGGGATACGTTGAGGCGGCGAATACCGGCGTCCACCAGCAGCGGCAATTTTCGCGCAAGCAGTTGGCCGTTGGTGGTCAGGCTGATATCACCCAGGCCCAACTGGCCAACTTCACGCATAAAGGTTTCGAGCTTGGGACTGACCAGCGGTTCGCCGCCGGTAATACGCAAGCGCTCGATGCCTGCGGCTTCGATCAGGTAGGCCACCCCGCGCACCATGGCCTCGGCCGACAGTTCATCCTGCGCTGCGACCAGTCGCTTGCCGTTGGGCACGCAGTAGGTACAGGCGTAGTTGCAGGCAGAGGTCAGACTGATACGCAAATTGCGAAAACGTCTGCCTTGGCGATCAACAATCATGGATGACTCCGGCACGGGGAATATAGAGCGCGCCAAAACTTGACTTAGAAATCAAGTTTTGGCAAGACCCAGATCCAAGTATATGCCTTGCAGCCTTACTCGACAGCCGGGGTGTCCGTATCACGCTTGCGCTTGTTGCCCATGCGCACGCCGATGTCCATCAGGAACTGGAAGAACCCTTCCTGGTCTTCCAGCACGTTGCTCCAGAACGGCGAGTGGTACAGCGCCACGGCGCCGTGCACCAGCGCCCAGGCCGCGCAATAGTGGAAGTAAGGTGGCACGTCTTCGAGCTTGCCTTCGCTGATGCGACCCTTGATCAGCAAGGTCAGGCGTTCGAAGTTGGAAGCACGGATCTTGTGCAGCTCTTCAACCAGTTCAGGCACCTGATTACCTTTGACGACCTTTTCTTCGAGGCGGTCAAACAAGCGGTAGCGCTGGGGATCACGCATGCGAAATTCAAAGTAGGCGCGCGACAGCGCCTCTTTGTCTTTATCAACGTCAGCGGATTGCAGCAATTCATTCAAATCGCGCTCGTAGTCGAGCATCAGGCGCAAATAGATCTCGGCCTTGGACTTGAAGTGCTTGTAAATCGTGCCTTTGCCGATACCTACGGCATCAGCAATCATCTCGACGGTGACGCTGTCTTCACCAAGTTCGAGGAACAGCTTGAGCGCGGTATCGAGAATTTCTTGCTCGCGGCGACGAAACTCACGGACCTTACGGGGTTCTTTGTGCATAAGAAAAGGTCT
Source organism: Pseudomonas paraversuta (assembly GCF_904067025.1). Lineage (NCBI taxonomy): Bacteria > Pseudomonadati > Pseudomonadota > Gammaproteobacteria > Pseudomonadales > Pseudomonadaceae > Pseudomonas > Pseudomonas paraversuta. The sequence continues at coordinate 1,311,370 of NZ_CAJFDA010000001.1, read as the reverse complement.
GTTCGGGTCAAAATCGAAGCGGAGTATTATGCATTAGTCACGCTAAATTGCACGGACCATCCTGCGTATAGACGTTTACCGAGAATTTCATATAAACACTATGAGCACTCAAACGAATCACGCGTATTCCAAATCTGTTTAAAAAATGACCAACAGAGACTGGACGTTCAACAAAGCTGACCAATACTTAAGGAGTCGGCGCAGCATCCCCCCCAAGTGTTTCGCCGATCAAGGCGACAATGGAATGTAGGCCTTTGTTTTACTCCTAATGGTCTTAACCCGGATTCCCCAGAGTCCGGGTTTTTTTTTGCCACTCACCCACTCGCTCCCGCAAGGCGTTGGGGGCTAGCCCTGAACCCGGGCCAGGGGGAACAGGCGCTTGAAGTTTTCGGTGGTCTGCTCGGCAAAACGCTCGTAGGACTCGCCGCGCAACATGGCCAGAAATTCGGCGACTTCGCGCACGTATTGCGGCAGGTTCGGCTTGCCACGATAGGGAATCGGCGCCAGATACGGCGAGTCGGTCTCAACCAGCAGGCGATCCGCCGGGACTTTGCTGGCCACATCGCGCAGGGCGTCGGCATTACGGAAGGTGACAATCCCCGACAACGAAATGTAATAGCCCATGTCCAGCGCAGCCCTGGCCATGTCCCAGTCTTCGGTGAAGCAATGCAACACGCCGGCATTGGGCAGCGCCGCTTCACGCAGCATGGCCAGGGTATCGGCGCGAGCTCCACGGGTATGGATCACCACAGGTTTGCCGGTCTGCTGCGCCGCCTCCAGGTGAACCCGAAACGACAGTTGCTGTAACTCGGCGGCTTCCGGCTCGTAGTGATAGTCCAGACCCGTCTCGCCAATGGCCACCACCCGCGGGTGATTCAACTCGTTCAGCAACCAGTCCAGCGCTGGCGCGGCCCCTGGCTGAACATCCAGCGGGTGGACACCCACCGAGCAATCGACATCGGCATAGCGATCCGCCAGGGCTTTGACATCGCCCGCATTGTCGGCACTCACGCCAATGCACAGAAAGTGCCCGACACCGCGCTGGCGTGCCGCTTCAAGGGCGGCGTCCAGCGAACCGTCATGGGCACTCAGATCAAGGCGATCGAGGTGGCAATGGGAATCTACGAGCATACAAAAATCACCTGTTTCACAATTCAATCAAATCAGCGCTGGCCGGGCAGACCCGCCCACTGCACCAAGAGTGCCTCAAGCAACAACACCCGGTTGAGGTTGGCTTTGCTCAGCACTTTTTGCCGTTGGGCGAGAATCCAGTCCTGAATATTCAGGACTTTGTCCTGCGGGGTTTTCTGCGCCAGGTACTGCAGTACTTTGCGCATGTCTTCCAGACCAAGACCGGACTCGTCCTGGGTCAACTGATAACGCAGGATCAAACTCGACCAGTCGCAAAACCAGTCAAACAGCAGCAGCAATGGTATGGCATTCCAGCTTTCCGCCAGTTGCGTCGCTGACAGCTCGCGCTTCAACAGTTTTTTTACCCCGGCCACTACCGCAGCCCGCTGTTCACGCACACCCTGGGCCTGCAGCTTGACCGCGGCCAGGGGCGAGCCCGCTGCCAGCGTCAGCAATTCAGCCCGCTCTTCGCTGCTGCACTCGGGCAATGCCCCGGCCAGCCACTCCAGGCTCAGGGCCTCACCCGGCAGTGGGCAGGCTTGTTGCACACAACGACTGCGGATGGTCGGCAGCAGGCGACTGGACTGGTGGCTGACCAACAACAAAATGGTATTGCCGGACGGTTCTTCAAGGCTTTTGAGCAGGGCGTTGGCAGCGTTGATGTTCATCGATTCAACCGGCTCGACCAGCACCACCTTGCGCCCGCCCAGCTGCGCGGTTTGCACCACAAAGCTGACCAGATCCCGTACCTGGTCAACCTTGATCGCCTTGTCGGCTTCTTCGGGTTCCAGGATGTAGTTGTCGGGATGACTGCCCGCAGCCAGTAACGAGCAGGACTTGCACGCCCCGCAGGCCTCCAGCCCGACCGGCTGCTTGCACAACAGGCTGGCCATCAGGCGTTCGGCCAGCGCGCGCTTGCCGATGCCCGCCGGCCCGTGCAACAGATAGGCGTGAGCATGCTGGGCACGCCCGGCCATTTGCTGCCACAGGCCGTCCTGCCACGGATAAGCCTCAGCCACGGTGCAGTTCCAGCAGTTCTGGCAACAAGGCATCCAGCTGCACTTGTACGTTTTCCAGTGACTGGGCGGCATCCACCAGACGATAACGCCCGGGCTCAGCCCCGGCACGCTTGAGGTAGGTGCTGCGCACCGCATCAAAGAATGTCCGGCCTTCCTGCTCGAAGCGGTCAAGCCGCCCACGGGCGCTGGCCCGGGCCATGCCGACTTCAATCGGCAGATCAAACACCAGGGTCAGGTCCGGGCGCAATGAACCTTGCACGAAGGTTTCAAGGCTGGCGATACGCTCTTGCGACAAACCGCGGCCGCCACCTTGATAGGCATAAGTGGCGTCGGTGAAGCGATCGCACAACACCACGGCGCCACGGGCCAGTGCCGGACGAATCACCTCGGCCAGATGCTGGGCACGGGCGGCAAACACCAGCAGCAGCTCGGTGTCGGCGCACATGGCTTCATCGCTGGGTGCCAGCAACAGCTCGCGAATTCGCTCGGCCAATGGCGTGCCGCCGGGCTCGCGGGTCAGAACCACGTCGATACCGGCGCTGCGCAGGCGCTCGGCCAGGTATTCGCGATTGGTGCTTTTGCCCGCGCCTTCGGGGCCTTCCAGGGTAATAAACAAGCCAGTCACAGGCAGCAATCCTTAATCAATGTCATTGCGGGCTTTGCGGCTCGGCCGCAGGGCTCACCGGCTCCGCTGCCGGGGTCGGCGCCGGACTTGAACGGTAGTCGGCACGACGCTTGATCTGGAACTCGCGCACGGCATTGTTGTGCGCATCCAGATCATCGGAAAAGGTGTGGCTGCCATCGCCCTTGGCAACAAAATACAGGCTGCTGCCACTGACCGGGTGCAAGGCGGCATGAATCGCTTCACGCCCGACCATGGCAATCGGTGTCGGCGGTAAACCCGCAATGGTGTAGGTGTTGTACGGCGTGGGTTCACGCAGATGGCTACGGGTGAGCTTGCCGTTGTAGCGCTCGCCCAGCCCGTAGATCACGGTGGGATCGGTTTGCAGCGGCATACCGATTTTCATGCGGCGCACGAATACCCCGGCAATCTGCCCGCGTTCCTGGGGCACCCCGGTTTCTTTCTCTACCAGAGAGGCCATGATCAGCGCCTGGTAAGGGTCGGCATAGGGTACGTCCGGGTCTCGCTGCTCCCACTCTTGGGCCAGCACTTTCTCCAGACGGTTGTAGGATTTTTCGAGCAATTGAGCGTCAGTCATGCCCCGCACGAAGCGATAGGTGTCCGGAAAGAACCGGCCTTCCGGGAATTCTCCGGGATGACCGAGTTTGGCCATGACTTCGCTGTCGCTCAAACCGTCTAGGGTCTGCTCGATTTTTTCGTGTTTTGCCAGGGCGCTGCGTACCTGGCGGAAGTTCCAGCCTTCGACCAGGGTCAAGCTGTACTGCACCACTTCACCACGCTGCCACAGGCCAATCAGGTCCTGGGCGCTCATGCCGGGAGTCATGCGGTACTCACCGCTGTGCAGGGGCTGGCCCTCGAGGTTGAAACGCCAGTACAGGCGCAGCCAGAAAGCGTCATCCAGCGTGCCGTCGGCCTCTAGCCGATTGAAGGTGCCGGTCGGCGTGGCGCCAGCCGGTACGTCGAGCAGTTGCTCTTGTGTCAGGTTAAGCGGTTGTTCCAGCGCCGAGTTGAGCTTCCAGGCGCTAGCGCCCAGCAACAATCCCGCCAGCACCAGACCTGTCTCCAGCAGCACCAAGAATTTACGTTTCACGAATCAAACATCCAATAGGGTGCGAGCAATGCCTTGCAGTTTACGGGTGAGCGGCCCCACCGGCCAGCTCAGCTCTGCAAACCCGCGAACAGGCCAGATGCCATATACGCTGTTGCAGAGAAAGAGTTCATCGGCCTGCTGCAATTGCTTCAGGCTGATGTCAGAAACATGACAAGGGATGCCCAGCTGTCCGACCTCGGCCAGTAGCGCTGCGCGCATCACGCCGGCCACACCGCAACGCTGCAGGTCGGGGGTGAGCAAGGCACCGTCGCGGACCAGAAACAGATTGCTGAACACACCTTCGATGATCCGGCCCGAGGTGTCGCGCATCAAGCCCTCGGCGTAGGCCGGGTCTTGCCATTCAGAACGGGCGATCACCTGTTCCAGGCGATTAAGGTGCTTGAGCCCCGCCAACAGCGGCTGCTCGGCCAGACGGGTGGCGCAGTCAAACAGCTGGATGCCCTGCTCGGCATGGGCCTGCGGGTAAGTAGCAGCAGGACCGGCTTGAAGAATTCTTCGAGGTTGCGCCTCGGGGTTGGCGCTGTAACCGCGCAGACTGTCGCCACGGGTCAGGATGAGCTTGAGAACGCCCTCCCCCATGGCCTGCGCATACGCCAGCAATTCGCTGCGGATCAATGCCTGATCCGCAACAATCGCCAGTCGGGTACAACCGAGTGCCAGACGCTGCAAGTGCAGGTCCAGCAGCTGCGGTTTGCCGGCCTTGACGGCAATGGTCTCGAACAGACCATCACCGTAGGCCAGCCCACGGTCTTTAAGCGACGCCAAGGCGTTCGCTGGCTGGCCGTCGACCCAGCTTTGCATCAGTCGGTGAACCGGCGGAACACCAACGAGCCGTTGGTGCCGCCAAAACCGAATGAGTTGGACAGCACTACATCGATCGGCATTTCCCGCGCCTTGTGCGGCACGAAGTCGAGGTCGCAGCCTTCATCCGGCTCATCGAGGTTGATGGTCGGCGGAGCTATCTGGCTGTTGATCGCCAGCACGCTGAAGATTGCCTCTACCGCGCCTGCAGCACCCAGCAAGTGACCGGTCATGGATTTGGTCGAGCTCACCGCCAGGTTGTAGGCGTGCTCGCCAAACACCGACTTGATCGCCGACACTTCCGCCAGGTCACCCGCAGGCGTCGACGTGCCATGGGCGTTGATGTACTGCACTTGATCGCCGTTAATTCTGGCGTCGCGCAAGGCGTTGGTGATGCAGCGTGCAGCGCCCGCACCGTCAGCTGGAGGCGAGGTCATGTGATAAGCATCACCGCTCATGCCAAAACCTATCAGTTCGGCATAGATGGTCGCACCACGGGCCTTGGCATGCTCAAGCTCTTCAAGCACCAGCGCACCGGCACCATCAGAAAGCACAAAACCGTCACGGCCTTTGTCCCAGGGACGGCTGGCACGCGTCGGGTCGTCGTTACGGGTCGACAACGCACGCGAGGCACCAAAGCCGCCCATGCCCAGACCGCACGCGGCCATCTCGGCGCCGCCGGCAATCATTACGTCGGCTTCGCCGTAAGCAATGTTGCGTGCCGCCATGCCGATGCAGTGCGTACCCGTGGTACAGGCTGTGGCAATGGCGTAGTTCGGACCCTGCGTACCCAGGTGGATAGACAGAAAGCCGGAAATCATATTGATGATCGAGCCAGGCACGAAAAACGGAGAGATCCGTCGCGGGCCTTGCTCATGCAGGGTACGGCTGGTTTCTTCGATATTGGTCAGACCACCAATACCGGAGCCCATTGCTACACCGATGCGCTCACGATTGGCATCTGTGACTTCAAGGCCGGAATTACGCACAGCTTGAAATCCGGCTGCCAATCCGTATTGAATAAACAGGTCAAGTTTTCGGGACTCTTTGACGGAGAGGTAATCCTCAACGTTAAAACCCTGTACCGAGCCGCCAAAACGGGTGGAATAGGCAGAAAGATCCGTGTGTTCGATCAGACCAATGCCACTTCGGCCTGCCAGAATGCCTTGCCAGGAGCTTGGTACATCTGCACCCAGCGGCGACAACATCCCCATACCGGTGACTACGACGCGTCTACGCGACACAGCACTCTCCTTTATTCTATTGACGACACTTTGCATCACACCTAAAGAAAAAACCGCACGCCAGAGCGGCAGTGCGGTTTTTCCATAACAGCGAGCAACGATTACAAGCAATTAAGCCTGGTGGTTAGTCACGTAATCGATAGCAGCTTGTACGGTCGTGATCTTTTCAGCTTCTTCGTCAGGAATTTCAGTCTCGAATTCCTCTTCAAGAGCCATCACAAGCTCAACGGTGTCAAGGGAGTCGGCACCCAGGTCTTCAACGAAGGAAGCAGTGTTTACTACTTCTTCTTCTTTAACGCCCAGTTGCTCGGCTACGATTTTCTTGACGCGCTCTTCGATGGTGCTCATACCTTGTTTTCACTCCTAATGGACAAATTCAGGCAGCTGGCCAGCGGGCAAGTGTATCGAAAGACTTTTCAGTTTTTCAACTGAAAGCTTTGCACTCATCCCTCAACGGCCCTCTGCCTATAAATAGATTGCAGCTTTATAACGGATTTTAGACAGCTCGTATGACATTTTTTTGAAGCAATCCGTCACATTTAACTCATGTACATCCCGCCGTTGACCGGGATTGTAGCTCCGGTCACGTAGGCTGCACCGTCAGAGGCCAGAAAAGAAACCACGTTTGCGATCTCTTGTGCCTGACCCAAACGGCCCAGCGGAATCTGTGTCAGCAAGGCTTCACGCTGTGCCTGCGGCAACTCGCGGGTCATATCGGTATCGATAAACCCTGGCGCTACCGAGTTCACAGTGATCGAGCGCGAGCCCACTTCACGTGCCAGCGCACGGCTGAAACCTTCCAGGCCAGCCTTGGCGGCGGCATAGTTTACTTGGCCTGCGTTGCCCATGGCACCCACAACAGAGCCAATACTGATAATTCGTCCCCAACGGGCCTTGGTCATGCCGCGCAAAACACCCTTGGACAGGCGAAACAGACTGTTCAAGTTGGTATCGACGACGTCATGCCATTCGTCATTTTTCATCCGCATCATCAGGTTATCGCGGGTGATGCCGGCATTATTGACCAGGATCGCCGGCGCACCGAACTGTTCCTGAATGCTGTTCAGCACCGCGGCAACTGATTCATCGCTGGTAACATTAAGTTCCATGCCGGTACCCTGAACACCGTGTTCTTTCAGGGTGGCAGCGATGCGCTCGGCACCGGCTTGCGACGTAGCAGTGCCGATTACAACGGCGCCCTGACGACCCAATTCCAGGGCAATAGCCTGGCCAATACCACGGCTGGCGCCGGTTACCAGTGCAACTTTACCTTGCAAGCTCATGCAGGCTTCTCCTAATTCAAGCCAGTGCCGTACGCGCAGCGGCGAAGGCATCTGGGGTATTCAAGTTGTGAGTGGTTACGCCTTCTGCGCAACGTTTGCTGATGCCTACCAGGACTTTGCCCGGACCGCACTCAACCAAGTCAACCGGACCGCTGGCTGCAAGCGCCTGTACCGATTCAACCCAGCGCACCGGCTTGTACAGCTGCTCGAGCAGATCGCGCTTGAGGGTTTCCAGATCTTGCACAATGGCCGCACTGACGTTCTGCACCAGAGGAATCTGTGGCGCCTGCCAATCAATCGCCTGAATCGACTCGGCGAAGCGCTCTGCGGCAGGACGCATCAACTCACAATGCGAAGGTACGCTGACCGGCAATGGCAGCGCACGCTTGGCTCCGGCGGCCTTGCACAGCTCCATGGCACGCTCGACGGCAGCCTTGGAACCGGCAATTACAACCTGACCCGGCGAGTTGAAGTTAACCGCGCTGACCACTTCACCCTGGGCAGCTTCAGCACAGGCTTGCAGCACAACGGCGTCTTCGAGCCCCAGAATCGCCGCCATGGCGCCCTGACCGGCCGGAACAGCTTCCTGCATCAGTTGCCCGCGACGCTCAACCAGCCTGACCGCATCCGCCAGGCTCAGACAGCCGGCAGCCACCAGGGCGCTGTATTCACCCAGGCTGTGACCGGCAACATAATCCGGACGCTTGCCGCCTTCGGCCAGCCACAGACGCCAAAGGGCAATCGAGGCAGTCAGAATGGCTGGCTGGGTAACATCAGTTTGATTGAGTTTTTCTGCCGGCCCTTCCTGGGTCACGGCCCACAGGTCGTAACCCAGAGCATCAGAAGCTTCTTTGAAGGTATCAATGACCAGCGGATGAGCCGCGCCCAGCTCGGCCAACATGCCGAGGGACTGCGAACCCTGCCCTGGAAAGACGAATGCGAGGGATGTAGACATGTAACAAGCCCCTAATGATCTTGTCGTCGGAGAATTGACGTCCTGCCGTGGCGGACGCAAGAAACTGACAGTTGGATGGCTGATTAGACCGGGCGGTCACATTTCAGTACCCGGCCGGCAAAACGCCTACGGCAACAACCCTTCAAGGCGCCCATACAAACGCTTTGGCAGGTCTTCATGGATTTCAATCAGTGCGCGCTCTATTGCACTCTGAAAGCCCTGAGCACCTGCCGAACCGTGACTCTTGATAACAATGCCCTGCAAACCGAGAAAACTCGCACCATTATGCCGGGCGGGCGCCAGATCAGCCTGCAAACGCCGCATTAACGGTAACGCCAGCGCACCGACAAACCGGCCGAACAGCGTACGCTTGAATACCGCCCGGATCCTGCTCGAAATCATCGTCGCCAGACCTTCGCTGGATTTGAGCAAGATATTGCCGACAAATCCATCGCACACCACCACATCGGCCTCACCCCGGTACACCCCGTCACCCTCAATAAAGCCGATGTAATTGAGGCCAGGCGCCGACTGCAACAATACCGCCGTTTCCTTGACCTGCTGATTACCCTTGACGTCCTCGGTGCCTATATTGAGCAAGGCGACCCGCGGACGCAGAATACCCAGCGCCTGCGCCGCCACCGAACCCATCACGGCAAACTGAAACAACTGCCCGGCAGTGCAATCAACATTGGCCCCCAGATCCAGCAACTGACAGTAGCCGGTTTGGGTCGGCACCGCTGCCACCATTGCCGGACGATCAATCCCCGGCAAGGTTTTAAGCACATGCCGCGACAGCGCCATCAGCGCCCCGGTATTACCTGAGCTCACGCATGCCTGCACCTTGCCGTCACGCAATAACTCCAGCGCCACACGCATAGAAGAGTCCGGCTTGCTGCGCAAAGCTAGCGAAGGCCGCTCATTCATGGCGATCACTTCTGAAGCAGGGGTAATAGTCAGGCGCGTGCGATCCACAGCCGGATAGCTGGCAATCAGATTTTCAAGTTCGGAGGGTTGACCGACGAGGGTCAGGTGTAACGAGGGAGTAGCAGACAGGCAAGCAATACTGGCCTGAACAATGCTGCGGGGACCGAAGTCCCCGCCCATTGCGTCGATCGCGATGACCTGAACGGACAAGTGATTACTCGTCAGCGCCCTTGTCGATCACTTTACGACCACGGTATACGCCTTCTGGCGATACGTGGTGACGCAGGTGAATTTCACCGGTGGTTTTTTCTACAGACAGAGTGCTAGCCGAAAGAGCATCGTGCGAACGACGCATGTCACGGGCAGAGCGGGATTTTTTGTTCTGCTGAACAGCCATAATTAATTAACTCCTAAACGTTTGGGTCACGCTTTAACTGCGCCAATACACTGAACGGGTTGGACCGCGTTACCTCGTCCTCGCCTGGATCGGGCTCATCGAGACCCGCCGGCTGCTGGCATTCTTCCGGATGATGAGCAGGCACAATGGGCAAGGCGAGCAGAAGCTCTTCCTCGATCAGTGCCAGCAGATCCAAAGGATCCTCGCCCAGCTCCAGCACGTCATAACCTTGCGGTAACGACTGGGTGTTCGCACCCTCTTTCACCACAGCATAACTGCACTCGCTGTGGATCGGCAGGGTGACCAGCTCAAGACAACGCTGGCAAACCATTTTGACTTCGGCGTCGATAGAGCTGTGGATGACCACAGACCTACGTTCATCTCGTTCAAAAACAAATTTCGCCTGGACCGTTCCGAGAGTATCGGAAAGCGGGTCGCAGAGTCTCTCCAAATCAGCCAGCAACACTTCACCTTGGAGGGTAGTGCCACGATCAGCTAATTTGCGCGGGTCAACGTGAGGTGGAATCGGGTCATTCAACATAGGCGCAGCATTCTAGGGACGACCCCTTCACCTGTCAAAGGAAATTGTGCCTGTGCGACATCCTGTACGATCGTTAGAATCCCTGACCGCCCACAGGAGACGCGCATGCTGCCTTTATTACTCGCTTCAAGCTCGGCTTATCGCCGTGATCTGCTGGCTCGCCTGCGCCTGCCTTTCAGCTGCAGCTCCCCCGATATAGACGAAAGCCACCGCCCCGGCGAATCAGCCGTCGAACTGGTGAAACGCCTGTCCCGGCAAAAAGCCGAAGCACTTGCCACCCGTCACCCCGACCACTTGATTATCGGCTCCGATCAGGTTGCAGCGCTCAACGGACGAATCATCGGCAAACCCCACACGTTTGACAAGGCCCGCCAGCAACTTTTGGACGCCAGCGGCGCCAGCGTAACCTTCCTCACCGGACTGACCCTGCTCAACAGCCAGACAGGCCACTATCAGACCGACTGCGTGCCCTTCACCGTGCACATGCGCACCCTCACCCCGGAACAGGTCGAACGCTACCTGCTTGCCGAAGAACCCTATGACTGCGCAGGCAGCTTCAAAGCGGAAGGTCTGGGTGTGAGCCTGTTCAGGCGCACCGAAGGCGATGACGCCACCAGCCTGGTCGGCCTGCCACTTATCCGCCTGGTCGACATGCTGCTCGCGCAAGGCGTGGCGATTCCGTAAAACAAAAAAACCGGCCTGAAAAGGCCGGCTTTTTTTAAATCATCCATGGATCAGCGCAGGGTCGGCCCCTGGAACCCCATCCACATCGCCAACTGTTCAGCCACACTGGCGCCCAGCTTTTTCGAGAAGCGGTCAAACGCCGACTCTTGCACAGTGAAGTCGATCAGTTCTTTTTCACCGATCACATCACGGGCAACCGAACTGGCATTACCCAACCCGTCGATCAAGCCGAGAGGCAATGCCTGCTGCCCGGTCCAGACCAGCCCCGAAAACAGCTCGGGATGATCCTTGTCTTTAAGGCGATCACCACGCCCCTGCTTGACGCTGGCAATGAACTGCTCATGGGTGACATTCAACACGCCCTGCCAGAACTTGGTCTCGTCCGGTTTTTCAGGCTCGAAAGGATCAAGGAAGGCTTTGTGTTCGCCAGAGGTGTAAGCGCGGCGCTGAATACCCAGCTTGTCCATTGCACCGACAAAACCAAAGCCCGCAGCCGTCACCCCGATCGAGCCCACCAGGCTGGCTTTATCGGCGTAAATTTCATCTGCCGCACTGGCAATGTAATAGGCACCCGAGGCACCCAGATCGGAAATCACCGCATACACCTTGATATCAGGGTGCAAGCCGCGCAGACGGCGAATCTCATCGTAGACATAGCCCGACTGCACCGGACTGCCGCCCGGACTGTTGATACGCAACACCACACCCTTGACCTTGGGATCGGCGAACGCAGCCTGCAGGCTGGTGACAATATTGTCAGCACTGGCAGCCTCTTTGTCGGCAATCACGCCGCGCACATCGATCAAAGCGGTATACCCGCTGCTGGTGGCACTGCGCTCCATATCCACCAACGGAGAAAACAGGATCAGCACCGTAATCAGATAACAAAAGGTCAGCACCTTGAAAAAAATGCCCCAGCGACGCGCCCGACGCTGCTCCTGAATTCCTGCCAACAGGGTTTTTTCCAGCAGCTTCCAGCTTTTGTCATCGCCGGCAGCCGGCTCAGACTCTGAAGGCGCCTTCCATTGATCAACCATGCTCTACCCCAGCAAAGACTTTAATTAACCTGGCAATTGAGCCAGGTACGCAATTCGGGAAAACTGTCGATCGCCAACCGCGGCTCAAATGCAAGCAAGCGCTCCATTGACTGAGCACCATAGCTCACTGCAACTGAATCAATACCGGCGTTGCGGGCCATCAGCAAATCAAACGACGCATCCCCCACCATCAAGGCCTGTCCGGGCTGTATGTCGCAATGGGCCAGGATTTGATTCAGCATCAATGGATCAGGCTTGCTGGCGGTCTCATCGGCAGCGCGGGTGATATCGAAAAAATCTTCCCAGCCATGAGCCCTGAGCACCCGGTCAAGCCCCCGGCGCGCCTTGCCCGTAGCTACGGCCAAACGGTAACCCTCGGCACGAAAGGCCTCGAGCGACTCAGCCACCCCGGCAAACAACGGTGACGGCTCGGTATCCATAGCCATGTAGACATCCGCATAGTGCTGGCGAAAGGCAATCACCTGGGCGTCCGACATATCGGGATAAAGCGACAGGATCGCCTCAGGCAAACCAAGGCCGATAATTCCCTTGATCGCCTCTTCATCACGCTCAGGACGGCCTGCGCGATGTGCCGCGACCTTCATCGCGGCGACAATCCGACCGATGGAGTCGGCCAGCGTACCGTCCCAGTCGAAGATCAGCAGCTTGTACTCATGGCGCACTCAGCAGGCGCTCCACGGTCTTGGCCCACATTTCGTCAACCGGAGCCTGCAGCTTCAACTCGCCACCCTCAGGCAGAGGCACCGTCAGCATGTAAGCGTGCAAGAACAGCCGCTTGCCACCCAGATCGCGAATTTCTTTAGAAAACCCTTCATCGCCATACTTGGTGTCACCGGCAATACAGTGACCGGCATGCAATGTGTGCACTCGAATCTGGTGGGTACGGCCGGTAATCGGCTTGGCCTCGATCATGGTTGCAAAATCACCGAAGCGACGCAGCACCTTGAACACGGTGACCGACTCCTTGCCCTCTTCGTTGACTTCAACCATACGCTCGCCGGAACGCAGGTTGCTCTTCATCAGCGGTGCTCGCACCTGCTTGATGGACGCCGCCCAGTTACCGCGCACCAACGCCATGTAGCGCTTGTCGACACCATCACCGCGCAATGCGGCATGCAAGTGACGCAACATGCTGCGCTTTTTGGCAATCATCAACAGGCCGGAAGTGTCCCGGTCCAGGCGATGCACCAGTTCCAGTTCCTTGGCATCGGGGCGCATCTGACGAAAGGCTTCAATTACGCCAAAAGTCAGACCGCTACCGCCATGTACAGCGATACCGGCCGGTTTGTTCAGCACTATCAGCGCCTTGTCTTCGTAGACAATGGCGGCTTCGAGTCGCTGCAACAAACCTTGAGCCACCGGCACCGGCTCATCGCGTTCCGGCACGCGAACCGGCGGCACGCGCACGATATCGCCCGCCTGCAGCTTGTACTCGGGCTTGATCCGCCCCTTGTTCACACGCACTTCGCCTTTACGCAAAATGCGGTAAATCAAGGTCTTGGGAACACCCTTGAGCCGTGCAAGTAAAAAGTTGTCGATGCGTTGGCCGGCATATTCCGGCGAGACCTCAAGCAGCTGGACGCTGGGGGTCGGGGGGGTAGTGGTCGTCATGCCGCGAATGATAACAATTTTTTATGGAATTGAAGCACTTAATCATTGCTGCTATAGTCGCGAACGCCGCCAAAAGCGGCCTGGACAGCGGATTAACGGTGAATAACCGGCCCTGCCCAACGCTCTTAATCAGGACGCGAGGCCGTCCTACGGGGCTTTTGCTGGATACGGAACACCTGGAGTTGTAACAAGCGCAGGTGACATGAGGCCTGAAGCGAGCCTGGAAAGCAGAGTGCAAACTCGCCTTTTACGCCGATATTCACGGCCAGTTCACAAAGTGCAGTCAGCTTCGGGCATATCAAGCGAATGCTTCGGAAACATCGCCTTTATTAGCCATGATGCGTGAACTCCCCTTTTGGAGAACACGGTAAATGCCAACCCGCTGCGGATTCTGCGCGCGGCAGCACCCGAATTATCAGGGATACGTGTAGGGTGGAGATGCACAACCGCCGGACTGTGTAGCAATAGGCTTTATCAAGACGCTTCATCTCGTCCACAGCCGCTGGTTGATTCCTCCTCCTGACTGAGTGCTTAAGTCACCACAGCAAGCAGGAAGCGTAAGTCGCGACTTCGCCCCCATTGGTCGAACCTCGCTGGACACAGGAGTGGCCAACTGCTCCTGACGCACCTGACACCGACCATGAGAAGTCGTGTGTGCCGAACGCCGTTTCCGGTAGCCCGGAAACCGACGGTACAACATGAAAAGAATGCTGATTAACGCAACTCAACCTGAAGAGTTGCGTGTTGCACTGGTAGATGGCCAACGCCTCTACGACCTGGACATCGAGTCAGGCGCGCGCGAGCAGAAGAAAGCCAATATCTATAAAGGCCGTATTACTCGCATCGAACCAAGCCTTGAGGCTGCCTTTGTCGATTTTGGCTCTGAGCGCCACGGCTTCCTGCCACTTAAGGAAATCTCCCGCGAGTACTTCAAGAAAGCTCCTGAAGGCCGCGTCAACATCAAGGACGTCCTGAGCGAAGGCCAGGAAGTTATCGTGCAGGTCGAGAAAGAAGAGCGTGGCAACAAGGGCGCAGCCCTGACCACCTTCATCAGCCTCGCTGGCCGTTATCTGGTTCTGATGCCTAATAACCCGCGTGCCGGCGGTATCTCCCGTCGCATCGAAGGTGAAGAACGCAACGAGCTGCGCGAAGCCCTGAACGGCCTGATCGCTCCGGCCGACATGGGTCTGATCGTGCGCACTGCAGGCCTGGGCCGCAGCAGCGAAGAAATGCAGTGGGACCTCGATTACCTGCTGCAACTCTGGACCGCCATTAAAGAAGCCTCCCTGGACCGCTCCGCGCCATTCCTGATCTATCAGGAAAGCAACGTGATCATCCGCGCCATCCGCGACTACTTGCGCCAGGACATCGGCGAAGTACTGATCGACAGCGTTGAAGCACAGGACGAAGCCCTGACCTTCATCCGCCAGGTGATGCCGCAGTACGCCAGCAAAATCAAACTCTACGAAGACAGCGTTCCGCTGTTCAATCGTTTCCAGATCGAAAGCCAGATCGAGACCGCCTTCCAGCGCGTCGTTGAACTGCCTTCCGGCGGCTCCATCGTTATCGACCCGACCGAAGCCCTGGTGTCCATCGACATCAACTCGGCGCGCGCCACCAAAGGCAGCGATATCGAAGAAACCGCACTGCAAACCAACCTTGAAGCGGCTGAAGAAATCGCCCGTCAGTTGCGCCTGCGCGACATCGGCGGCCTGATCGTCATCGACTTCATCGACATGACCCCTGCCAAAAACCAGCGCGCCGTGGAAGAAAAAGTCCGCGAGTGCCTGGAAGCAGACCGTGCCCGCGTACAAGTAGGCCGTATCTCGCGCTTTGGCTTGCTGGAAATGTCCCGTCAGCGCCTGCGTCCATCCCTGGGCGAAAGCAGCGGCATCGTTTGCCCACGCTGCAATGGCACCGGCATCATCCGTGACGTTGAATCGCTGTCGCTGGCCATTCTGCGCCTGATCGAAGAAGAAGCCCTGAAAGACCGCACTGCCGAAGTGCGCGCCCAGGTGCCAATCCCGGTTGCTGCATTCCTGCTCAACGAGAAGCGCAACTCGATTACCAAAATCGAACTGCGGACCCGTGCACGCATCATCATTCTGCCGAACGATCACCTCGAGACGCCGCACTTCGAAGTTCAGCGCCTGCGTGATGACAGCCCGGAAGCCCACACCAACCAGTCCAGCTACGAAATCGCTGCCGCTGCTGCGGAAGTGGAAGAAGTTCAGCCGGCTGCCGCCACTCGCACTCTGGTTCGCCAGGAAGCTGCAGTCAAAACAGCACCGCCGCGCACCTCGGCACCGGTTCCGACCGAAGCTGCTGCACCGGCTCCTGCTGCTGCACCTGCCGCTACCATCGCCGAGCCAAGCCTGTTCAAAGGCCTGGTCAAATCGCTGGTAAGCCTGTTCGCCTCCAAGGAAGAGCCTGCTGCTCCGACCGTGGTTGAGAAGCCGGCAACGACAGAGCGTCCTGCGCGCAATGAAGAGCGCCGCAATGGTCGCCAGCAAAGCCGCAATCGCAATGGCCGTCGCGATGAAGAGCGCAAGCCACGCGAAGAGCGTGCACCGCGAGAAGAACGCGCACCACGCGAAGTCCGCGAGCCGCGCGAAGAAACTCCGGTAGCTGCTGTTGCCCGTGAAGAGCGCGCACCGCGTCCACCTCGTGAAGAACGTGCTCCACGCGCACCTCGTGAAGAACGCAAACCGCGCGGCGAAGCCCGTGAAGAGCGCGTTCGCGAATTGCGCGAGCCTCTGGATGCCGTTCCTGCTGCAGCCGTTGCAGCCGTCGTCGTCGAAGAAGAGCGCGCACCGCGCCCTCCACGGGAAGAACGCCAGCCGCGTGCTCCCCGCGAAGAACGTGCACCACGCGAAGTACAGCCAGTAGCCGCAGAAGACGAAGAAGCTCTGTCGAACGAAGAGCAATCCCAGGACGAGTCGCAGGACAACGCCGAAGGCGATCGTCCACGCCGCCGCTCCCGTGGCCAGCGTCGTCGCAGCAACCGTCGTGAGCGTCAACGCGATGCCAATGGCAACGTGATTGAAGGGTCGGAAGAAAACAGCGAAGAAGGCACTGCCGAAAACGCTCCTTCCACCACTGAACTGGCTGCCGGTCTGGCCGTCACTGAAGCCGTTGCCAGCTCGGTCATCAGCGCTCCTGCTGAAGCCCAGGCCAATCAACAGGCCGAGCGTGCTACCCAGACCGTCCAGGAATCGGCTCCGGCAGAAACCGTGATTGCTGAAAAGGTTCAAACAACTGAAGTAGCCATTGTGCCAACACCGGTTGTAGAAGCCCCTGCGGTTGAAGCACCCGTAGTTGAAGCGCCAGCTGTTGAAGCGGTCACCCCGGTCGAAGCAGTCAAGGCACCAGAAGTTGAAGTGCCTGCAGCACCGCAAGCACAGCCTGAAGCTCAGGTAGTTGCCGAGCCTGCCCCGGCAGTCGAAGCGCCTGTTGTAGCTGCGCCAGAGCCAGTGGTTGAAGCGGTAGTCGAAGCACCGGCAGTAGAAGCGCCAAGCGTGGAAGCACCGGTTGTTGAGGCACCAGCCATCGAAAAAGCGCCAGAGCACGTCAAAGAAGCCCGTTTTGTACGCGAGCCGATTGCCGAGCCGGCTATTGTCGAGGCAGCTCCGGCTCCTGTGGCTGAACCTGTGGCTGTCGAAGTCGTAGTGGCTGAAGCCGCCGTGATCGAGACAGCTGTAGTTGAACAACCTGCTCCGGCAGAAGTTGTTGTCGCGACTGAAGTGACTGAAGTGACTGAAGTAGTGGTTGCAGCTCCGGTTGCCAGCACCGCACCAAGCAATGGTCGCGCTCCTAACGACCCGCGCGAAGTACGTCGCCGCAAGCGTGAAGCAGCCGCCGCTGCCGCCGCTCAGGCAGCTGCTGGCGAAACCGTAGCCGAAGGCAAGGAACACGAGTCTAAACCACTCGTCTAAACCTGCAGGCCACTAAAAAGCCCCGCCAGTTCTGAACTGGCGGGGCTTTTTTATTTCCGTTGTCTACCGCATCAACTGCAGGAGCGAGCTTGCTCCTACAATGAATTGCGGGGGGGGCTAGAAGAACCAGAACGAACGCCTGTTACGCTCCAGCTCGCCGCGGCACTGGTTAAGCTGCGCACCATAGGTTTTCGACTGCTGCTCAACTTTACGGGCCACCTGCATCAGCCAGGGTTTGGCACGGTATGTATTGCGACTGTAACCGCCCCTGCCCTCGTGGTACGCCAGATACTGGTTGTAGGTATCCCATTTGGAAATCCCCAACTGCTGCTGGGTACCTGCGGCATACCATCCGATAAACATGATGGCATCGGCAAAGTTATCGCGAGAACCGCCACTGCCCATGCTTCGCTCGAAATCCTTCCAGACCGGCGGTTGAGCTTGCGCGTAGCCGTATGACGGGCTGACCCTGCCCCACGGGATTACCCACAACAGATAAGCGCGGGGAGGAAGCGCATCAGCGACAAAACTGCTTTCCTGTTTCATGATCGCCATCGCCACATGGGGAGGCGTTCCCCAGCGGCTCTGCATCGCGACCGAGTCCTTGTACCAGGCAGGATACTGGCGATAGATACTGCATAGATTGCCCTGGTCTTTGGGCGGAGCTGTCGTACACCCGGTTAATGTCACCAGGGTCAGCGCTAACGCCCATGCCGGTATTTGCTTCATTTATTATCCAGATCGGGAGAAGCCATTAATACAGGTTCGGTTCCATCTCCAGCTGCACCGCAAAGCGCCGCTCGATATCTTCCTGAATGCGTCGGGCCAGGGCCAGCAACTGCAAACCGCTGGCCGAGCCATAGTTGACCAATACCAGCGACTGCAAACGATGCACTCCGGCGTCAGCCTCACGAAAGCCTTTCCACCCCGCGGCTTCGATCAACCAGCCGGCGGCCAGCTTCACTCGGCCATCAGCTTGTGGGTAACCGATAATGCCGGGATGCGCCAGTTTCAGCTCAGCGGCCAGCGCAGCTGACACCAGCGGATTTTTAAAGAAGCTGCCTGCGTTACCCAATACCGCCGGGTCCGGCAGCTTCTCACTGCGGATACTGCTGATGGCACGGCTCACGTCGGTCGCCGTCGGCTGTTCGATACCCTGCTCACTCAGGCGCTGGCGTACAGGTCCGTACTCCAGATGCAGCCTTGCGGCACGGCTCAGGGCAAACCGGACCCGCAGAATCACCCAGCGCCCCGGCTGTTGTTTGAACACGCTGTCACGGTAGCCAAAGTCGCAGTCCGCCAGGGTGAAATCGCGCAGCTCACCGGTTTGCCGGTCAAGTGCGGTCAGCCCCGCAAAAACGTCCTTGATCTCAACGCCGTAAGCGCCGATGTTCTGTACCGGCGCGGCACCCACGGTTCCAGGAATCAAGCTGAGGTTTTCCAGCCCCGACAGGCCTTGCTCCAGGGTCCACAACACAAAGGCATGCCACACCTCGCCCGCTTCGGCCTCGACCACCACTTCCCGACCATCGTCTTCAACCTGGCGAATGCCACGGCTAGCCATGCGCAGCACCAGCGCAGGGACATCCCTGGTCAGCAGCAAGTTGCTACCGCCGCCGATCACCAGCAAAGGCAAATTGCGCTGCGCCGAGCACTGCAATGCCTCGCGCACGTCGTCATCGCTACAGGCCTCGGCATACAGGCTCGCGCGCACATCCACACCAAAGCTATTGAACGGCTTGAGCGACTCATCAACCTGCAACAGCAAACTCATAAACGCCCCTTCAGTTCAATCACCAGCAAATCGCATGCAGACTCAACCAGATCCAGCACCTCTTCAAAGCCCGCCTCACCGTCGTAATAGGGGTCGGGCACCTCGTCTTTAACGCCATCGAAACGACGCAGGAACAGGTCAAGCCCGGCCTTGCCGTTGGCAGGCTGCAAGGCTTTAAGGTCGCGCAGGTTGCTCAGGTCCATGGCCAGAATCAGGTCATAGTGATTGAAGTCGGCCGCGACCACCTGTTGCGCACGCTGCGCCGACAAATCGTAACCCCGCCGCATGGCTGCGCGCTGGGTACGCTTGTCCGGTGCCCCGCCTACGTGCCAGTTGCCCGTTCCTGCAGAAGCCACTTCAACACGCCCGGCCAGACCCGCTACCTGCAACTTGTGGCGCAGTACGCCTTCGGCCGTAGGAGAGCGACAGATATTACCCAGACAAACGAACAGGACGCGCATCAAGCCTCCAGCAAACGCCGAACGCGCTCGAGGTCTTCAATGGTATCGACACCGGCCGCAGGCGACTCGAGCACGTCGGCCACATGGATTCGTACACCATGCCAAAGTGCCCGCAGTTGCTCCAGACGCTCGGTGTTTTCGAGCCAGCAAGGGCCCCAGCTGACGAAGTCATGCAGGAAACCGGCGCGATAGGCGTAGATCCCGATATGGCGACGATAGGGCACGCCGGCAGGCAACTGCTCCGGGTGCGAAGCGAAATCATCACGGGCCCAGGGCAAGGTAGCCCGGCTGAATGTCAGCGCCAGCCCGTTGATATCACTGACCACCTTGACCACATTCGGGTTGAACAGGGTCTCGACGTCTGTGATCGGCTCGGCCAGCGTCGCCATGCTTGCTTCGCTGTGGGCCGCCAGGTTGATCGCGACCTGATCAATCAGTTGCGGTGGAATCAGCGGCTCGTCGCCCTGCACATTGACCACTATGGCATCGCTGGCCAGCCCCAGTTGGGTGGCCACTTCGGCCAGGCGATCGGTACCGGACTCGTGATCGGCACGGGTCAGCAATACTTCGGCACCAAACCCCTTGCAAGCCTCGACAATGCGCGCATCGTCAGTGGCCACTACCACCCGCTGCGCACTGCTTTTACAGGCCTGTTCCCAGACGTGTTGAACCATCGGCTTGCCGGCAATCGTCAGCAGCGGTTTGCCGGGCAAACGGGTCGACGCGAAGCGCGAGGGAATTACGACGGTAAAAACCGGAATCATTTATCCAGACGCTCATCAGTGCTGAGGGTGCGGGCTTCGGTTTCAAGCATCACCGGAATCCCGTCGCGGATCGGGTAAGCCAGGCCTGCACCCTTGCTGATCAGTTCGGTTTTATCGGCGCTGAGCTTGAGCGGGCCTTTGCAAACAGGGCACGCGAGGATATCGAGCAGCTTGGTGTCCATAAAATGTTCCCCTGAATAAAGATCGGTTAGGGCAAAAGACGATTGGGTAAAAGACGCAATAACTGCCGGTCAAACCACAGCACGAAGGCTTCGGAAGGAACAGCGTCAACCGCCAGGTACCACCAGTCAGGTGACGCAAAGTCGCGGCACTTCACCGCGTCCTTTTCGGTCATGACCAGAGGCAATGGCGGCATGAAATTCAAGACCTCGGCACTATAGGGCGCATGGTCTGCAAAAGCATGGGCGATTGGCCGCCAGTGTAGCGTTTCGAGGGTGGTGAAGAAACGCTGCGGATTACCGATCCCGGCCACGGCATGCAAGGCCTGTTCAGGCGGGAAAAAGTCCAGCGCCTTGCGCTCGCCACTGAGCAGGTTGATCAGCGCAGTCGGCTGCAACTGAAACGCAAATCCACCTTGGGGGTCGCTGGCAGCGCCGTTATACAGCACCGCATCCACACTCAGTAATCGCTCCGCCGGTTCCCGCAACGGCCCCGCCGGCAGGCAATGACCATTGCCCAGGCCCCGGGCGTTATCGATCAGCACCAACTCCAGATCCCGGGCCAAGCGGTAATGCTGCAAACCGTCGTCCGAAAGAATCAGGTCCAGTGGCTCGCTGGCCAGCAAGGCTTGAACCGCACGACTGCGATCGGGGTCGATCATCAATGGTACGCCGGTTCGCTGCACGATCAGCAAGGGCTCGTCCCCCGCTATTCTGGCGCTGTGATCGGCGCTGACACGCCACGGCAATTGAGGCGGCCTGGCGCCATAACCACGGCTCACCACCCCAACCCGCAGACCATTGCGCTGGCAATGCTCGATCAGCCACAAAATCAGCGGTGTTTTACCGGTACCGCCGACAGTGATATTGCCTACCACCACCAGCGGTACGGGCGCACGATAGATCTCGCCCTCTCCCGCGATAAAACGCGCGCGCTTGCGCTCTACCACTTTGCGGTACAGGCATTCCAGCGGGCTCAACAGCTTGAGCAGCGGATGCCCGGCATACCAGGCACGCAGCAAACGATCTGACATGGCCATCAGTGAGGCGCCTGCGCCTCAACGGTGGTCATGCGCAAATGGCTGAAGCCGAGCTTGCCGGCCGCATCCATCGCAATAATGACCGCCTGATGCTGGGTCTTGCCATCGGCACTGATCGACAATGGCAAGCTGGTATCGCCACCGGACTCCCTCTGCAGGGCCTCGATCAGGCTCGCCAGATCGTTTTTTGGCAGCAATTGGTCGTTCACCGAAAACACCCCGTCTGCGCTGATGGCGATATCCAGCTGCCTGGTGTTCTGCTCGTCACTGGGCGAGCCGGTGACGGCTTCCGGCAGATCCACCCGCAACTGGGTTTCGCGGGTAAAGGTGGTGGTTACGACAAAGAACAGCAACAGGATAAACACCACGTCAATCAACGACGCGAGGTTGATATCGACCGTTTCCCGTGGCTTGCGGCGAAACTTCACACTTTGCTCCCGACCATGTCGACTTCGCGGTCGCCTTGCACCACTTCGACCAGTTTGATCGCTTCCTGCTCCATGCCAACCACCAGTTCATCGACCCGGCGCTGCAGGAAGCGATGGAAGAACACCGCCGGAATACCGACCATCAGTCCCGCAGCAGTGGTAATCAGCGCTTTGGAAATACCGCCCGCGAGTATCGCAGCGTTGGTGGTCATGCCCGAGCCCATGAACGAACTGAAAATATCGATCATGCCCAGAACCGTGCCCAGCAGTCCCAGCAACGGCGCCATGGCGGCAATGGTGCCCAATGCATTGAGGTAACGTTCAAGCTCATGAATGACCCGGGCGGCGGCCTCTTCGATGCATTCTTTCATGATCTCGCGACCATGCTTGGAGTTGGCCAGGCCGGCAGCCAGGATTTCACCCAATGGCGAATCGGCGCGCAATTGCTTGAGTTTTTCCTTGTCCAGCTGCTTGTCCTTGATCCAGACCCAGACCTGCCCGAGCAGATGAGGCGGAGTCACGCGGCTGGCACGCAGGGTCCACAGGCGCTCGACAATAATGCCCAGCGCGGCAACAGAGCTCAGAATGATCGGCAGCATCATCCAGCCGCCGGATTTGACCAGTTCCCACACAGTGAAAATCCCCTCGAAAAAGTGCGCCACTTTACCACATGATTGAACTCTCCCTCTTGTAGCAGCCATGCCTGTCTCGCCGCTTGGGCATGCAACGCACAGCAGCCGGCTTCAAGCATCAGTCACGCCAGAAACGGGGTTGATCGCGCAGACTCTCAGCCTTGCCGAAGGTGCCCAAGCGAAACCGCAGCGCTCCCTGCTCGGCACTGTCCAGTATCTGCACCCCCAACCCCTGATAGCGCGCCAGCACTTGAGGGTGCGGATGGCCAAAGCTGTTGCCGTGGCCCCGGGAGATCAGCACCACCCGGGGTGCCAGGGCCTTGAGCAAATCCACCGAAGATGACGTGCGACTGCCGTGGTGCGGGGCTTGCAGCCAGCGGGTGGGAACGCCCAACGAAGTTTGCAACAAGGCCCGTTCGGCCCGGGCGTCAATATCCCCCGTCAGCAGAAGCCTCTCGCCGCCGGCTTCAACCTGCATCACACAGGACCTCTGATTGCTGTCACTCGCCCCTGACCACTGCCAGAGCGAAAACTTCACGCCATCCCACTCCCAACTCTCGCCGCTGGTACAAGGCTGCGCCCGCAACGGCTCCGCCAACCCCGGCAACTCACCGCCGATGACCCGCAGGGCACCGACTTCCTGCTGTACCGCCAGGGCCCCGCCGGCGTGATCGGCGTGCGCGTGACTGATCAGCATCAGGTCCAGCCTGGCTATCCCCAGGGAGCGCAACACCGGTACCACCACCCGCTCGCCCTGGTCAAAATCCCTGACTTTCGGTCCCGCGTCATAAAGCACGGCGTGATTGCGGGTGCGCAGCACAATGGCCAGCCCCTGCCCCACATCCAGCTGCCACACTTCAACCTGACCGCGAGGGATTTGCTCACGCGGGCTGAAAACTGCGAGCAGCACCAGCGGCCACCCCAGCGGCCGCAGTATCACGCCTGCCGGCAGCATCAACAGCAGCGCCCCGAAAGCACTCAACAGCCACACTGCCAAGGGAACTGTTACAGGCAACCAGGGGGAAAAATACCCGGCCAGCAAGGTCAGCCCCCTGATCAACCCATCAAGTAAACCGCCTGACACCCAAAGCAGGGTTTCGCCAAGCCAGGGCACCGGTAACAGCAACGTGCCCAGAAGTGCCGTGGGCAATACCAGCAGACTGATCCACGGCACAGCCACCAGATTGGCCAGCGGGCCGCTCAGGCTGATGGGCAAGCCCAGGATCCAGAGCATCGGAAACAGCCCCAGGGCAATCATTGCTTGGGGCCGGGCCCATGCCACGTGCCAGTCCCAGGGCCCCAGGCGTCCACTGAAGGTGAAAATCAGCACCGCCACGGCGGCGAAGGACAGCCAGAATCCCGGCATCAGACTGGCCAGCGGCTCAATGATCAACACCCCGTTGAGCGCCAGCAAAAACGGTAGCCAAACCCCCAGATGACGAAACCGCAGACGCCATATCAGCACCAGCCCCAGCATGACGCATGCCCGCTGAACCGGTACTTCAAAGCCTGCCAGCAAGCCGTAACCCAGCGCGCCGGCAAACCCCAGGCCACAGGCCCATGGCAGCCATGGCAGACGCCGCGGCCACCAGCCACGGCGTGCCAACCAGGCGACCAGGCCGTAAATCAGTCCGGCACACAGACCAATGTGCTGACCCGAGATCACCAGCAAGTGCACGGTTCCGGTTGCCTGCAGCAGCCTCCAGTCGTCACTGCTCAGGCCCGAGCTGTCGCCCATGACCAGCGCGGCGAGCCACGGCGCTCGCCCATTGGCATCGCTGTGCAGCACACGCTTGCGCAAATCGTCGCGCCAGGCATGACTGGCCGGTTCGAGCAGTTGACCCGCCTTGACAGTTCCAGTCGCGCCAATCCGCTGCGCCAGCAACCAGGCCTGATAATCAAAGCCCTGGGGGTTAAGCAGACCCCGGGGCTGCTTGAGTTTCACCGCCAGCCGCCAGCGCTCGCCACTGTTGACCGGCGGCCCGCCGTACCAGCCCAGCCGGATAGTCCCGGGCAAAGCAGTGTGCCGCGAGCGGGCATCGCGCAATTCAAAGCGCACGGTGCTATCAGTCTGCCGGGGCAACCCGACTACACGCCCTTCAACCCACAGCGTTCGACCATCCAGTGCGCCGGGCAATCGATCATCCAGTGCACTCTGCCCCTGAAAACAGGCCCATGTCAGCCCGATCAGGAACAGCCCCACCGGATAGAAACGAATGATGAGCAGCAACAGTCCCGCAACCAGCATTGACAACAACCACCCGCCCGGTGGCAACCCGGGTAAAAACCGCAACGCCATCAAACCCGACGCCAGTGCCAACATTCCCGTATGCATAACCCGATCCAATAAAGCCGTTTTATCGGATTAGTCGGAAGCTGCGCTCCAGGTTTCAAGAATTGTCACAAAGTCTGAACAAGCGGCTAGCTTAACTTGGGCATACTGCACTCTTACTCCGAGCGAGAAGCCTATGCCACGGCGGATTTTCAAACGCTACATGCCGGATCCGGCCAGCATCAGGGAACACAAGTCCTTACGTTTCCTGGGCACCTTGCTGCACGATCCCAACCTCTGGCACCTCAATCGGCACTCCGTTTCCCGTGCAATGGCGGTGGGGATCTTCGCCGCGTTTATTCCCATGCCTTTCCAGATGCTGCTGGCCGCCTTTCTGGCGATCACGGTGCGCAGCAACATGCCCATTTCGGTGAGTCTGGTCTGGCTGACCAACCCGATCACCATGCCGCCCGTGTTCTATTGCACTTACCAAATGGGGGCATGGCTGATGAATGTCCCGGCCCGCTCACTGCCCGACGAACTGACCTGGGAATGGATCAGCAGCCAGTTGTCCACCCTGTGGCAGCCATTTTTGCTTGGGTCAGTGGTGTGTGGCGTCGTACTCGGGGCGCTGGCCTATTGCCTGACCCAGTTGTACTGGCGCTGGTGGGTCAGCCGCCAATGGAAACGCCGACATAACAAGCGCCCATAAAAAAGGCCCCGTAAGGGTAATGCTGCTCACTTAAACGCCTGCTGTCTCAACTGCAGGAGCGAGCTTGTTTCGCGATGGTCTCCAGAGCGCCGTGTTCAACCTGTAAACACGCATTCTTGTTAACAATCATCGCGAGACAAGCTCGCTCCTGCCAAGGCAGGGTTTATTCATGTGAACAGCATTAGCCGCTACGGGGCCTTTTGCATGCTGATGAAAGACTACTGGCGCATCCCGCGACCACTGACCAGCAAGCGTGCGCAAGCGATGTACAGCACGATCGTTGCCACCACCATAAAGGTCAGGGCCACGCTGATCTTGATGTCCGAAACCCCAAGAATGCCGTAGCGGAAGGCGTTGACCATGTGCAGCACCGGGTTGGCCAGCGATACGGTCTGCCAGAACGGCGGCAGCAGGGTAATTGAATAAAACACCCCGCCCAGGTACGTCAGCGGCGTCAGCACGAACGTCGGGATGATCGAGATATCGTCGAAGTTGCGCGCAAATACGGCGTTGATAAACCCCAGCAGAGAGAAGATCGTTGCCGTCAGCACCACCACAACTATGGTCAGGCCAAGGTGATGCACCTGCAAATGGGTGAAGAACAGTGACAGCAGGGTCACGATCACGCCCACCATCAACCCGCGCAGAATCCCGCCGACCGTGAAGCCGATCAAAATAGTGTGGGGCGATACCGGCGATACCATCAGCTCTTCAATCGAGCGCTGGAACTTGGCGCCAAAGAAGCTCGACACCACGTTGCCGTAGGAGTTGGTGATCACCGACATCATGATCAGACCCGGTACGATGTACTCCATATAGGTGAAGCCACCCATATCACCGATTTGCCGACCGATCAGGTTACCGAAAATTACAAAATACAAAACCATGGTAATCGCAGGCGGCAGCAGGGTTTGCGGCCAGATGCGGGTAAAACGCCGTACCTCACGATAAATAATGGTGTTCAACGCAATCAGGTTGGGGCGCAGCTCCGAGCTCATATCGCCACCTTTGCCAGGTTTTTCTCGACCAGCGACACGAATAACTCCTCAAGACGATTGGTTTTATTACGCAGGCTGACCACTTCAACGTTTTGAGCGGCCAACTGAGTGAACAGACCGGTAATGCCCACCGCTTTATCCACCTGCACTTCCAGTGTGTGATCGTCGAGCAACTGGCTCGGATAACCGATCAGTTGCACCGGCACCGCCTGCGGCTTCTTCAGGTCAAGCAAGAAGGTCTCGACATGCAGCTGACCCAGCAATTGACGCATGCTGGTGTTCTCGACAATGGTGCCGTGATCGATGATCCCGATGTTGCGGCACAGCTGCTCAGCCTCTTCCAGGTAATGCGTGGTGAGGATGATGGTGGTGCCCTGCTCATTCAATTCGGTGAGGAAGGTCCACATTGAACGACGCAGCTCAATGTCCACGCCTGCAGTGGGCTCGTCGAGAATCAACAGCCGCGGCTCGTGCACCAGTGCCCGGGCAATCATCAGGCGCCGCTTCATGCCGCCCGACAACGAACGCGAAGGGGTTTCGCGCTTGTCCCAGAGCCCCAGTTGCGTCAGGTACTTCTCGGCGCGTTCCTTGGCGATTTTCGGCGGGATACCGTAATACCCGGCCTGGGTCACCACGATATCGAAGGTCTTTTCAAACTGATTGAAATTGAACTCCTGCGGCACCACGCCAATACAGCGTTTGAGTGCCGCAGGGTCACGATCGAGATCATGGCCGAAGATATTCACTGTGCCGCTGGTCTTGTTGACCAGGGTAGAGAGAATACCAATGGTGGTGGATTTGCCGGCGCCGTTGGGGCCCAGCAAGGCAAAAAAGTCACCTTCAGCAACATCCAGATCGATACCACTCAGGGCCTGGAAACCGTTGCCGTAGGTTTTGGTTAGCTGCCGTATGGACAGAGCGGAACTCATATCGGATTACGCACCAAGATGAAGGAAAGGGAGAGACCCAAGTAAGGACGAACTGTCTGCATGACAAGTCCGGCAAGGCCTTTAAACACCTCGTATGGTGCTTGGCCCGGCCGCACAAGTACAGTCGCCCGTATTAATAGTAGGTATTAAGTCAACGCAGTCATGACCGCACTGCGGTAGGCGGGACGCAGTTTCAAACGCTCATACCAGGCACTGAGATGCGGCAGGGACGGACGTTCGATGGGCATTTCAAACCAGGCGTAGATGAACGAGCCAAGCGGGATGTCACCCATACCGATTTCATCACCCGACAAGTAAGGTTTTTCAGACAGGGCCTGATCCACGATTTCCAGCAACTGCCCGCAAGCCTGGATGGCGGCATTGATCGCCACCCAGTCCTGCTGCTCGGCCGGAGTACGCAAGACACCCCAAAATAGCGGGCGGAAGGCTGCGGCAAAGGAAGTGCTGGTCCAGTCCATCCATTTGTCCGCCTGGGCCCGCACCTTGGGATCGGTGGGATACCAGGACGTGTCCGCGCCATATTGGGCGGTCAGATAACGCACGATGACGTTGGATTCCCACAGCACGAAGCCGTCATCCTCGATCGTCGGCACTTGTCCATTCGGGTTCAACGCCCGGTATTGCGGGCTGTTTACCACGCCGAACGCACCACCTGCCTCTTCCCGACTGTAGGGCAGTGCCAGCTCTTCAATACACCACAAGGCCTTTCTGACATTTGACGAATTCTTGCGACCCCACACTTTCAGCATGACTCAACTCCTGATTGATAGACGCCACAGGAGTCTACGCCGGGACGTCGAACTCCGTCTCCCGCATGAGGTCACTATTGCAACTACCTTGATATGGACTTGCGACTAAGCTCACAAGGGTGCCTGAATGGCCTCACGGAGGATTGAATATGCTGTTGTTGTGGATTCTGGTTTTGATCGTGGGTGTAGCCTGGTTGGCCCACCGCCGCATCGCGCCCCTGACGTCCATGGCCGTGGTGGCGGTTTATCTGCTGGCCATGGGCATCATCGGCCATGTACCAGGCTGGCTACTGGTTATTTTGTGGGTATTACTGGCGGTTCCCGCTGCCCTGCTTCTGCTGCCCGACCTGCGCCGCAAACTGTTCACCGCGCCCCTGTTCAGCTGGTTTCAGAAAACCCTGCCGCCCATGTCGCAAACCGAACGCGATGCCATCGATGCCGGGACCGTATGGTGGGATGGCCAGCTGTTCAGTGGCCGTCCCGACTGGGAACAGTTGCTGGCCTACCCCAAGGTGCAGTTGACCGAAGAAGAGCAAGCCTTCATCGATGGCCCGACCGAAGAACTGTGTGCAATGGTCAGCGACTGGGAAATCGGTCAGGCCATGGATTTGCCACCCGAGGCCTGGGCCCATATCAAAACCCACGGTTTTTTTGCCCTGATCATTCCCAAGGAGTTCGGCGGTAAGGGTTTCTCGGCCTACGCCCATTCCCAGGTCGCCATGAAACTGGCTACCCGCAGCGGTGATCTGGCCTCTACGGTAATGGTCCCCAACTCCCTGGGCCCGGCGGAACTGCTGCTGCATTACGGCACCGACGAGCAGCGCAACCATTATCTGCCACGACTGGCCCGCGGCGATGATATCCCCTGTTTTGCCCTGACCGGTCCACTGGCGGGCTCCGATGCGGGCGCCATGCCTGACACCGGGATCATTTGCAAAGGCCAGTGGCAAGGCGAAGAAGTACTCGGCCTGCGCCTGAACTGGGAAAAGCGCTATATCACCCTGGGCCCCGTTGCCACCCTGCTGGGCCTGGCGTTCAAGGCCCACGACCCGGACCACCTGCTGGGCGACAAAGAAGACCTGGGCATCAGCCTGGCACTGATCCCCACAGATACCCCGGGGGTTGAGATCGGGCGCCGGCACTTGCCGCTGGGCGCGGCATTCATGAATGGCCCGAACTCGGGCAAAGACGTGTTTATCCCGCTGGACTACCTGATCGGTGGCCAGGAAATGCTCGGCAAAGGCTGGATGATGTTGATGAACTGCCTGTCGGTCGGGCGCTCCATATCACTGCCCGCGGTCGGCACCGGGGCTGCCAAGTTCACCAGCCTGGTGACCGGCCAGTACGCGCAAGTACGTGAACAGTTCAACGTGCCCCTGGCCGCTTTTGAAGGCATCCAGGAAGCCTTGGCACGGATTGGCGGCAATGCCTGGCTGATGGACAGCGCGCGCATGCTGACTGCCAATGCCGTGGACCTGGGCGAAAAACCTTCAGTGCTGTCGGCCATCCTCAAGTACCACCTCACCGAGCGCGGCCGTGAATGCATCGGCCACGCCATGGACGTGCATGGCGGCAAGGGCATCATCATGGGGCCCAACAATTACCTGGGGCGCAACTGGCAAGGGGCGCCGATTTTCATCACCGTGGAAGGTGCGAACATTCTGTCGCGCAACCTGATGATCTTTGGTCAGGGCGCGATTCGTTGCCATCCTTTTGTACTCAAGGAAATGGCCCTGGCCGGGCGTGAAGACAAAGACCAGGCCCTGCTGGAGTTTGATGGCCTGCTGCTCAAGCACATCGGCTTTGCCGTGAGTAATGCGGCCAGCACCCTGGTGCTGAACCTGGGCCTTGGCCGTTTCGAACACGCCCCCGGTAATGCCCTGAGCCAGGGTTACTTCCGCGCCCTGAACCGTCAGGCAGCGGCCTTTGCGATGCTCGCAGACTTGAGCATGATGCTGCTTGGCGGTGAACTTAAACGTCGCGAGCGCTTGTCGGCGCGCCTGGGTGATGTGCTCAGCCACATGTATCTGGCCTCGGCCGCCCTGAAGCGCTATCACGATCTGGACTCCCCCGAGTACCTCAACCCGCTGTTCCGGTGGGCCATGGAAGAAAGCCTGGGCCACGCCGAACGTGCCCTGGACGAACTGCTGAAAAACTTCCCGAGCCGTGCGCTGGGCTGTGCGTTGCGGGTCGTGGTGTTCCCGTTCGGCCGTCGCCATACCGGGCCGTCGGATGCACTGGATGCTGAAGTGGCGGCCGTACTGGGTCGCACCAAAGGCGATCCGGCCCTGGAAGCCGTGCTTGCCGGCTGCTATCGCCCGCAGTCACCGGACGATGCGGTAGGCGCCCTGCAACACGCCTGCGACCTGCTCAAAGCCGCACATCCACTGCACAAAAAACTCCACGACGGATTGAAAAGCGGCCAGGTCAAACCGGCTGCGGGCGAACCGCCTATCGATTCGGCATTGCAGGCAGGTGTACTGCAACCGGCCGAAGCCGAGACTTTACGCACCGCAGAAGCCGCCCGGCGCAAGGTGATCGACGTGGATGACTTCAGCAAAGAGCAGCTCACCCACAGCGAAGGAAAGATTCGCTAGCAGGACAGCAGGCGCCGGGGGCTTTATACTCCGGCGCCCGTTTTGCTCTAGAGGACACCGCAATGGCCACCAACGATCTCAACCATAACCTAGCCCTGCTCGATATGTTGCGCAGTATCCTGGTTGCTGTCGGTGATGCCGAACAGATCCCGGAAGAAAGCCATGCCCTGTTCCTGGAACGCTTCGATGAAATGAAAAGCGGCCTGCTGACCGACTTTGACAGCAGCCAGTATCTGGGCCAGGACATCCTGTGTCAGGTGATCGAACGCTATCCGCAAATCGCCCACCTGGTACCTCGCGATTTGCTGTGGTTCTTCGGCGGCGCGTGCTTTAACTTCTTGTCCGATGAAGAGCTGGACATGTACGAAGCCCTGGAAGAACGTCGCTTTGAAGCCGAACAAAACGGCGAACCATTCGACTGGAACCAGGAAAAGCAATTTATGGCGCTGCCGACCAACGAAGACAGCCCGCAGCACTGATTGACGCGCCAGGCGCCCGATTCTAAAAGCCCGCCCGGTTTACCTGGCGGGCTTTTTTGTGCCTCCAGTACTGATGCCCCCATGCCACTGTCAGGGCCGCAGCGGTTCTTGCCCCAGGCGCTCCACCAGATAATCGATAAACACCCGCAATTTGGGTGGCATATAGCGCGAAGGGGCATGCAACAACCACGCAGCTCCGTGGTAGGAGGCGATAAAATTCCACGCCGGCAGCACTTGTACAATCAGCCCCTGCTCCAGCGCCTGACACGCCGTGAAGTACGGCAGACTGCCAATCCCGATATGCTGCAACACCGCGTCCAGCCTTACGCCCGTATGGTTGGCCGCATAACGGCCACGTACCCCGACTGTCACTGACTTGGCGCCCTGCCTGAACTTCCAGCGCGCATCCACCGGGGTCTCCCCCAGATAAATACAGCTGTGATCACGCAAGTCCTCGGGCTGTTGCGGCACCCCGTGCTCTGCCAGATAACCCGGCGTGGCACACAGCAAATGCTCAATCACAAACAGCTGGCGTCCCACCAGGCCCGGTGGCGGCTGATCGGTAATGCGGATGCTCAGGTCAACGTTGTCATCGATCAGGTCGACATAGCGATCTTCAAGAATTAATTGCACATCAACCCCGGGATAGCGCCGCAAGAACTCGGGCATATGCGGGTGTATCACATAGCGCCCCACGGCTTTGGGCACGCTGACCCGGATCAGCCCTTCGGCCTCCAGGGTAAAGCGCCCGCTTAAATCCATCACTGACTGCGCCGCGCCCGTTACCTCAAGGCAGCGCTTGAAAACCTCTTCTCCGGCATCGCTGAGGCGCAACTTGCGCGTAGTCCGTTGCAGCAAACGGATGGCCAGAGCTTTTTCCAGCCGCGAAATACTGCGACTGACCGCTGAAGGCGACATTGAAAGCTGACGCGAAGCTGCGGAAAAACTCCCGGCCTCGACCACCTTTACGAAAATCACCATTTCAGCCAATAACGACAGCGGGAGATTTATGCTCACAACGCACAGGTCCATTGAAATTTGGATGGATTATCACACTCAAGGGCCGCCCCTATACTGGAAAAAGAAACCCTCCAGGATAGAACCATGACCCAACGCCTGTTTTTTACCGATGACGCACTGACCGCAGAGGTCGAGGTTCTGCGCTGTACGCCCCACGAAGACGGCTTTGCAGTGGTCCTCAATGCCACGCCCTTCCACCCTCAGGGCGGTGGGCAGCCATCTGATACTGGCTGGATTGCAGACAGTGAAGTGGTGAAAGTACTGCAAGAACAGGACGCCATCGTGCATTACCTCAAACAGCCGGTTTTGCCAGGCCCGGCACGGGCAGAAGTTGACGCGACACGCCGCCATCTAAATGCGCGCCTGCACTCGGCCGGGCACTTGATTGGCGTTCTGGGTGAGCAGGCAGGCTGGATTCCCGCCAAGGCCCACCACTGGCCGGGCGAATGCCGGGTAAGCTTCACCCCCGGCGATAATCCGCAAGTGCTGGAGCCCGAAACCATCGAACAGCATCTTGAGCAATGGATAAGAGCCGACTTGCCAAGGCACATGCAGCACGACTCCGGGCAACGGGTTATCCGCTTTGGCGACTTGCCGGGTTATCCCTGTGGCGGCACCCATGTCCGCTCATTGGCCGCGTTACATGCCGTCAGCGTGCTGTCGGTTGGCCAGAAAAAGGGCGTGCTGTCCGTGCGCTATGAGGTCAAATAAGCCTGGCCCGATGACGTTGTACAAAACGCTCCACGTAATCGTCCGCGGGGCTCAGCAGGATTTCCTGCGGCGTCCCCACCTGAATCAGCTGCCCGTCCTTGAGCATGGCGATGCGATTACCAATACGCAGCGCTTCATCCAGGTCGTGGGTGATAAAAACAATGGTTTTTTCCAGGGTTCGCTGTAGCTCCAGCAGCTGATCCTGCATTTCTGCACGGATTAACGGGTCCAGCGCGCTGAAGGCTTCATCCATCAGAATAATGTCGGTGTCAGTCGCCAGAGCCCGCGCCAGCCCTACTCGCTGGCGCATGCCTCCCGACAGTTGCTGCACGAAAGCCTGTTCATAGCCCTGCAGCCCGACCATCGATATCCAGTGCCGCGCCCGCTCATTGCACTGACCTTTACTCTCGCCGCGCACCTTGAGGCCGTAGGCCACGTTTTCCAGCACGTTGCGATGGGGCAGCAAGCCAAAGCCCTGAAACACCATGCTGATTTTGTGCCGTCGAAACTGGCGCAAGGCAGGCATGTCGTAATCCAGGATGTTTTCACCATCCACCAGGATCTGGCCACTGGTGGGGTCGATCAGACGGTTGAGGTGGCGCACCAGCGTCGACTTGCCCGAGCCGGACAACCCCATGATGACGAACACCTCACCCGCGCGAATCGACAAGGACAGATCATTGACCCCCACCACACAACCGGTTTGCGCCAGTACCTGTTCCTTTTTCAGGCCCTCCCGGAGCAGGGTCATGACTTCTTTTTCGCGGCTGCCAAACACCTTGAAAACGTTGCGTACTTCGATCTTGTCGAGGGCCACCGGGGTCATTTTTGCTCCCCGTGCCGAGTCCGGCCATAGGCCTGG
This sequence comes from Pseudomonas paraversuta, assembly GCF_904067025.1. Classification (NCBI taxonomy): domain Bacteria; kingdom Pseudomonadati; phylum Pseudomonadota; class Gammaproteobacteria; order Pseudomonadales; family Pseudomonadaceae; genus Pseudomonas; species Pseudomonas paraversuta. The sequence continues at coordinate 1,277,402 of NZ_CAJFDA010000001.1, read as the reverse complement.
GTGATCCGGTCGATAACCACGGCCAGAATCACAATCGCCAGCCCCGCTTCAAGGCCTTTGCCGACGTTGAGTGTCTGAATGCCCACCAGCACATCCTCACCCAGCCCCCGGGCACCGATCATTGAGGCGATGACTACCATCGACAGCGCCATCATGGTGGTCTGGTTAATCCCGGCCATGATGCTGGGCATGGCCAGCGGCAATTGCACACCGAATAGTTGCTGCCATGGATTGGCACCAAAAGCGTTGATCGCTTCCATCACCTCCCGGTCGACCTGGCGCAAGCCCAGATCAGTCAGACGGATCAGTGGCGGCACGGCATAGATCACCGTGGCAAAGATCGCCGGAACCTTGCCCAGGCCGAACAGCATCAGCACCGGAATCAGGTACACAAAACTGGGCATGGTTTGCATTATGTCCAGCAACGGCATCATCACCGCACGCAAGCGATTGCTGCGGGCCGCCAGAATCCCCAGCGGAATCCCCAGCAACACCGAAATAACCGTGGCCACCATCATCAATGCCAGGGTTTGCATGAGTTTGTCCCACAGGCCGACCGCCCCCACTAAAAACAACAGGCCGACAATCAACAGGGTACTGAGGATTTTACGTGTGGCGTGCCAGCCTATGGCACCGACAATGGCCAGCATCAACCACCAGGGGGTCAGGCGCAGCAGGGTTTCGAGGTTGATAATGGCCCAAAGCAAAGTGTCGGAGATGTGCCGGAACACATCCCCGTAATTGCTCACCAGTGCATCAACTCCATCATTGACCCAAGCGGCGATGGAAAACGTCAAATTTTCAGGGAACATGCCGTGCTCTTGCTTGATTGAAAGCGTTAATCGGCTTTGAGGGCCGCATCGACCTTGGCCGCGGCATCGGGGGTGACCCAGGCATGCCAGATCTGCGGCTGTTCACGTAAAAAGGCTTCTGCCGCCTTGCGTGGCTCGGTACGTTTTTCGCTCATCCGGGCCAGGGTGGTGTTCAACAGGTCGATAGGGAAATCGACTTTTTCATAGAACTCCACTAACTGCGGGTATTGAGCTTTAAAGGGGGCCGATACACCAATGGCCAGTTTTGCCGGTAATGAGCTCGTACCTTTGGGATTGGGGTTGTTGGCATCAGCCAGGGTTTTCCAGGCTTCGGCATCAAACGCCGGTTCTTCCAGCTTGATCAGCTTATAGCGCCCGATCAGCGGGGTTGGCGACCAGTAGTAAAACAACACGGGCTTGCCACGGCGAATCGAAGAACTGACTTCTGCGTCCAGCGCAGCGCCCGAGCCGGTGCGGAAATTTACAAAATCCTTGTCCAGGCCATAAGCCTTGAGCTTTTGACTGTTTACAATTTCAGAGGTCCAGCCGGTCGGACTATTGAGAAAACGCCCGCGGCTCGGGTCTTCCTGATCGCGGAATACTTCTTTATAGCGCGCCAGATCCTTTACCGACTTCAAGTCGGGGGCCACGGCCTTGATGCCTTTTTCAGGGTCGCCCTTGACCACGTACTCCGGCACCCACCAACCCTCACTGGCGTTTTTGACGATGTCACCCAGACCGAACACCTTGCCTTCAGCCTCGGCCTTGACCCACACCGGGCTGCGCCCTGCCCATTCTTCGCCAATCACCTGGATGTCGTTTTTGGCCAGCGCCGCTTCGAGGCTGACGGTACTGCCGGGCAAGGTATCCGTGGCAACGCCGTAGCCTTTTTCGGTAATTAAACGCAGTACTTCAGTGATCAGGCTGCCGCTTTCCCAAGTGATATCACCGAAGTGCACGGGTGCAGCCGCAGGCGCGGCCAATACCGGTTGCGTTGCGATCCCCAGTGCCAGCAGCGTGCCGCCGAGCCATTGTTTAAGGTTGTTCATAGCGAGTCTCTTGTTATGAAGGGGCTTTGTTTCGGCAGTGCAGCGTCGCTTATCAAGCAGCGGCCAAGGGCAAGGCTCATGTAATCGCTGACAGAGCGCCGGGAAATACCCAACTGCGCCGCTATTTCTGGATACGTAAGACCATTGACCCTTGAGAGCAGAAAAGTGTTCCGAACCTTTTGCGGCAAACCGTCGAGCAGCGCGTCAATCATCTGCAAGGCTTGATGAGCCTGGGCCAGCGCCTCGGGTGATGGCGAACAAAGCGCAAGTTCATGCTGCATCTTCATCAGATACGCCTGCTCCACGTCTCGGCGGCGCCAGCGCTGGTAAATCAAGCGTCGGGCAATGGTGGTCAAAAGGGCACGGGGTTCGCGGATCGACATCCCCTGCCCGACGCTCAAAAGCTGGGTAAAGGTTTCGGCCGCAATGTCTTCAGCGTAGCTGCTGGAACCGGGGTAGCGGCGCAAACGCGCCTGCAGCCAGCCATGATGGGTGCGATAAAGCAGTCCCACATAGTCTCGGTGAGAGGTGTCGGCGCCGGACATAAAGGCTCCAAAAGAAGTAAAAACGGTATGTCCGGTGATCCGGTGCGGCGATCCTATCAAAGGCATTTATTCAATTTAAATACTAAAAACACATTTAGTTATTCGTTATTTGACTAAAAAAACATCTAAGCCAGTACTGCATATCCACATTCGGTGGCGACTCGCTGAAGATCGAGTACAGGTTGATAATCCACTTCGCTGACCGGCAATACCTCCTGCACACCCAATACAGCCCTGACCTGCGGCAATTGCTGCAAAGCCTGATTCATTGCCCGGCGAATCTGCTCTGCACCACCGCGCCCGGTGCCGAGCGCGGTGATGTAAGGTGGGGCTGTTTTCGGTACGTGCCACAGTGCGTAAGCCCGCAACCTCTGCCGGGGCGTAACGGGCCAGACAGTCAAAGGTGACACTGTCGATGCAAGCCAGGTCAGCCCATCCTTCACGCACATGGCGCAGGCTTTGTTGATGGGCACCGCTGATGGCCACGCTGGCAAAGAATCGTCCACCCTGCTGCAACGGCGCCAGACGGTGACGAAACAGGTTCATGCCGCTGTTGGAGTGCAGGTCGTTGATCACCCCGCGACTGCCCTTGAAGTCAGCCAGATCGGTACGCGGGTCGGTGGCGCGGCTGACGATCAAACTGCAGTGGTTGCCCGCGCTGCTGTCATTCAGTTCATAGCGCGGGCGACCCACCAGCTGCACCTGACCGCGCAACAGGGTCATCAGCGGGTAACCACAGGTCTGGGTCAGCAACAGATCCGGGGACCTGAACAACTCAAGCAACTCCAGCCCCCGGCCATCACGCCGAGGTACATCCAGTAGCTCCACAATTCGAGTCAGCCACTGCTCACTGGCAACCTTCACCGGTTGCGGCGCAACGTACATCACGAGTTCTGCATAACGTCCCGGCATCGGGTGCTCCCTGTGGGTTCAATTGAACGGGTGCTGCGGGCTATCAATCGGCTGCAGGCCGTGACCACGAATCAATTCGCCATACCCCCGTACCAGAAAGCCGCCACTGCGTTGTTGCCATTGGGCACGCCGCGCCTGATAGATTGCGGGCAAGTAAAACCATGGCACACCAGGCAGATCATGGTGCACCAGATGCAGGTTCAGATTCAGGAACAGCCAGGTCCAGGGCCAGCCCGCTTCGTTAAGCACCGTGCGCTGCTCGGGACGTACAGCGGGCCGATGTTCATAAAAGGAGCGAATGGCGCCCACCGACAGCGCCGGCACGCTGACAAAAAATACATACTGGCAAACTGTCACTTCACTGTAGCGGGCAATAAAAGCAAACATCAGCAGCGTCAGACAACCGTGGGTCAGCCACATGCGCCAGGCCCGGGCATCACCACTGAGCAAGCGTTGCAGTTCTTGTCCAGCCAGGCCGGCCAACGACAGAGGCGCCCCCAGCAGCAGTCGTCCCAGCACGGTTTTGTTCAACCAGTGCACGCCGCGCAGCGTTTTAGAGCTGCCCTGCCATCGCGCCTGGCTCAAATAGCGGCTTTCCGGATCAACCCCCGGCACAGTCAGGTCATGGTCGCGGTGATGCAACAAATGGCTGTCGCGGTACAGGGTGTATGGATACCACACGGCAAAAGGGGCATAGCCCAGCAGCTTGTTGAACCACTCAAAGCGGGTGGGATGACCGTGCAGCAACTCGTGCTGCAGCGACATCCACAACACTACAACCGGAATCAGTAATCCGCTGGCCCACCAACTGCCAATCAGCGAACTGCCGAGCAGCAAGGCAAACCATGCGCCGGGCACGGCAATCAACAATAACCATGTGGGCCATTGGGTCCGGCCGGTGAATGTGCGGGACAAGGCCAGGATGTCCCGGCGCTGGGCGCTATCGAAATAATGCGACATCTGCGGAACTCAACACAGGTTTGAATCCATCTGTGGCGCGAGTCGTACTTTTCTTGCAGATCGTTTGGTTATGGGCTTAGAGCGTTTGGCGGGGGTACCGGTGGGATTAAAACGCTGAAACGCAAAAAGCAGCCCTAAGGCTGCTTTCTGGAGTTTTTTGCAACTGCGTAGCTCCAAAAAACAAAATTTGGAGCGGGAAACGAGACTCGAACTCGCGACCCCGACCTTGGCAAGGTCGTGCTCTACCAACTGAGCTATTCCCGCAATAATGGCGTCCCCTAGGGGACTCGAACCCCTGTTACCGCCGTGAAAGGGCGGTGTCCTAGGCCACTAGACGAAGGGGACGTTGCCCGAAACGTACACTGTACATTTCAGTGTCAGCCGCATTAACCGCAGTTAACGCTCTGACTTTTCACTCAACCTTGTCGAAACAAAGTTGCTGGGTGAAGCAAAAAAAAAACAGCCAATGGCTGATTTTTCATGTTTCCTGGACTATGCGTAGCTCCAAAAAACAAAATTTGGAGCGGGAAACGAGACTCGAACTCGCGACCCCGACCTTGGCAAGGTCGTGCTCTACCAACTGAGCTATTCCCGCAATAATGGCGTCCCCTAGGGGACTCGAACCCCTGTTACCGCCGTGAAAGGGCGGTGTCCTAGGCCACTAGACGAAGGGGACGTTGCCCGAAACATACACTGTATATTTCAGTGCCAACCACATTTACCGAAGTTAATGCTTTGGCTTTCACTCAACCCCGCCCGAGAGCGTGATTGCTTAAAAATGGAGCGGGAAACGAGACTCGAACTCGCGACCCCGACCTTGGCAAGGTCGTGCTCTACCAACTGAGCTATTCCCGCAATGGCGTCCCCTAGGGGACTCGAACCCCTGTTACCGCCGTGAAAGGGCGGTGTCCTAGGCCACTAGACGAAGGGGACACGCTACAACTTCACTGGTTACATGCGTTTGGCTGTTCGCTTTACGCTGCAATTGGCGCGCATTCTAGGGATGGATTGGGAAGTCGTCAACCCCATTCTTAAAATATATTGAAATCAATGACTTCCCTCTCCTTTAGGCTTTTTCATGCGCAGTATGTCGCCGAACTCCTGACGTCTATATTCCGTCATCTCCCAAGGCGTTATGATTGACAGCATTAGGTGATGGCAATTTGTACCTATCGATTCCCAGCTTCTTTTTATAGAGCCGGCAGACCACCCTGAAGAGGTTCTAACGTTGACTCCTTCCATGATCGCCCTGCTTGTCATAGGCGGGATCGCACTTCTGATCGCCATCGGTTACATGAACCATGTGGTGGAAAACAAAAACCTGGAAAAGGCCCGCCTCAAGGTCGAGCACAACGACCGCATCCGTCGCCTGAGTGAAGTGAACGAAACGTTTCCAGGGCAAATGATGTCCCCTGCCCTGAAACTTCTACTGACTCGGCTCGAGCTCAACGCCACCCAGCGACTGTTACTCCTGAACAAATCCAGTGCTGCATTGAAAGCCCGGGTTGCCGAGCTCAATGCCCTGCTCGTGCAAGGCGAGTCGATACCGGTCAACAACCCTCCGCGCCCGATTCTCACCGAAGCCAAAGCCAAGGATGTGCGTTTCCAGCTGGAAACACTGCACGGCCAGATCACCCGCGCCACCAAGGATCGAGTGCTGGCGACCAACGAAGCCAAGCAGTGGCTCAAAGAAATCCGTCACCTGCTGGTGATCTTGCATATCGAATTTTTCAACAACCTTGGCCAGCTGGCCCTGCAGCAGAATCAGCCGGGCCAGGCGCGCCTGGCCTTTGAGCGTGGCGTGCAATACCTGCGTAAACAGCCTGACGCGCAGTACAGCGCCCAGCTCAAGGCGTTTGAAGCTCAGCTGGCCCGCGCCAACGCAATGTTGCAGAACGGGCTTGAGCCGTCCACGGACGAGGTCAATGAACTGACCGAGGGACTCAGAACAGATGAGACCGACGGCGACTGGAAGAAAAAAGCCATTTACGACTGAAGGCCGACGCGCCCTGCATAGCAAAACCCGGCAGGCGCCGGGTTTGGTTATTCAGGCACAGCGTTTTAAATCAGGGCGCAATCACTCGACTGCCAGAACCCCTGCAGATTGCGTATCAAGCCTCAGGCCAGAGTGCGCGAATCCCGGCAACACCTTGCGCACCAATCGCCCATGCCTGTTGAAGATCATCCGGCCCCAGGCCGCCCAGCAAAAATACCGGCTTGCTGAAGCCGGCAACCAGTTGCTGAGCCTGCTCCCAACCCAAAGGTTGCGCATCAGGGTGGGTCTGAGTGGGCAGAACCGGTGACAGGGTCACGAAATCCACATCCATTTGCTCAGCCAACGCCAACTCTTCTGCGTTGTGACATGAGGCTGCCAGCCAGCGATCTTTCGCCAGAGGCCGCCCCTTGGACGCGTACTTGCGCAGTTGCGCAGCAGTTAAATGCCAGCCCGCCGAAGGAAAGTCACCCAGCCACTCCAGTGGCCCCTTGAGCATCAGTTGCGCCTTGCCCGCACACAACCCCGTAGCATCTACAGCCAGATCACGGTACTTGGGGTCATAACCATTGGGGGCTCGCAGCTGAACCAGTTTGATGCCGCCAGCAATGGCCTTCTTCAGCCCCCGTAGCAGTTCCGGCGTTTCCAGCCCGTCCGGAGTAATCAGGTACTGATCAGACAAACGGGCAGCGGCCACGATCGGCTCGTTAGCCGCCGGAAACTGGTAATCAGCCAATTCGCGCGCAGAGACCCAGGCCACTGGCTGGCCTTCTACCCCATGTGGCTCACCTGCAAAGGCCGAGACTTCCCAGACATCCAGCAAGACCTGTTTGTCAGGGTAATCATGCTGCACCTTGATCAAGGGGCGAGCCGATTCAACCCTGATCCCCAACTCTTCTTGCAGTTCACGACCCAGAGCAGCCTCAACCGACTCACCAGCCTCAACCTTGCCGCCAGGAAACTCCCAAAGCCCGCCTTGATGCTGGGAATCTGCACGACGTGCGATCAGGATTTTACCGTCTGTACCTCGAATAACGGCCGCAGCCACATGAACTCGTTTCACCCTTGTACTTCCTCTAATCCGGCCTGTTGCCAGGCTTTGAACGCGGGCCATTGGTAAATGGCTTCAACATAGGCGGCATCTTCAGCCGACAGAGCTACACGATAGGTATGAAGACGGACTGCCACCGGTGCGAAAAAAGCGTCCACCAGGCTCAGAGGCCCGAACAGATACGGCCCGCTTTCGATTGCCAGTGCGCGGCACTCTGCCCACAACGCACTGATTCTTTCGATATCGGCCCGAGCTTCGGCAGGCATGGACGCCAACGCCTGATCGTGGCTCAAATCAAAGGGCAAGTTTGCCCGCAAGCCAAAAAAGCCGCTGTGCATTTGCGCACATGCCGATCGGGCCTGGGCCCGCGCGGCGATATCTGCCGGCCACAATTGAGCAGCCGGGAATTGCTCATTCAGGTATTCGGCAATTGCCAGAGAATCGGCAATGGTGCCGTGTTCGGTCTGCAACAAGGGTACTTTGCCCGTTGCCGAGTACTGCAGGATCAAAGCCCGGGTATCGGGCTGACCCAGCTTGATCATCTGTTCGCTATACGAAACACCTGCAAGTTCCAGCGCCAGAGCGGCACGCAAGGACCAGGATGAGTACAACTTGTCGCCAATGATCAGATGCAAGCTCATGGTGGGCCGTCCTTTTGACGAATACAGGGTACTTGTTGCAGAACCGGATTTAAGTGCGGTATTCGGCGTTGATTTTCACGTACTCGTGGGACAGGTCAGTGGTCCAGATGGTTTCACTGCACACACCGCGGCCCAGTTCGATACGAATGGTGATTTCTTCCCGGGCCATCACTGCCGAGCCCTGCTCTTCGGTATAACTGACCGAACGCGCACCACCGCTGGCGATACATACTTCACCCAGGTACACATCGATTTTGCTCACGTCCAGATCAGGTACGCCAGCACGGCCTACAGCGGCCAGGATGCGACCCCAGTTCGGATCAGATGCAAAGAGTGCCGTTTTGATCAGTGGCGAATGGGCAACGGTGTAACCCACGTCCAGGCATTCCTGATGGTTAGCGCCGCCATTCACTTCAACAGTGACGAACTTGGTTGCACCCTCACCGTCACGCACAATGGCTTGCGCCACTTCCATGCAGACCTCTAACACTGCCTGTTTCAGGGCAGCGAACAGCGGGCCGTTGGCTTCGGTGATCTCAGGCAGGTCGGCTTTGCCGGTAGCAATCAACATGCAGCAATCGTTGGTCGACGTATCACCATCGATGGTGATGCGGTTGAACGACTTGTTGGCACCGTCAAGCAGCAGGTTTTGCAGCACTTCACGGGAAACCTTGGCGTCGGTCGCGATGTACCCGAGCATGGTGGCCATGTTGGGACGAATCATCCCCGCGCCTTTGCTGATACCGGTCACGGTGATGGTTACACCCTCGTGCTCGAACTGGCGGCTGGCACCTTTGGGCAAAGTGTCAGTAGTCATGATACCGGTGGCCGCTTGTGCCCAGTTGTCCTCGGAAAGGTCGTCCAGAGCGGCTTGCAGTGCGCCTTCGATTTTCTCGACCGGCAGCGGCTCACCGATTACCCCCGTGGAATACGGCAGAACCGAATTGGCATCAACCCCTGCCAGTTCAGCGAGCTTGTCGCAGGTACGGGCAGCCGCGATCAGACCCGGGGTACCGGTGCCCGCATTGGCATTGCCGGTGTTGGTCAGCAGGTAGCGGATCGCGCCCTGAAAACGTTGCTTGGCCAGGATCACCGGCGCAGCGCAAAACGCATTCAAAGTGAATACGCCTGCAACGCTGGAGCCTTCGGCGCAGCGCATTACCACGACATCCTTGCGTCCCACACGCTTGATACCGGCAGAAGCAATACCCAGTTCAAAACCGGCAACCGGGTGCAAAGTAGGCAAAGGACCAAGACCAACAGCCATGACGCGCTCCTAAATAAGTTCTGTGCGCCGCCGCGAAAGCACGCAAATTCAATGGTAAAACGCCGCGACGGCTAATGCCGGTCGCGGCGCAGGTACTTCAGCAGTTGGAACGGGTTTTAATTGATTTGCCCGTGGCAATGCTTGTATTTCTTGCCCGAGCCGCAGTAGCACAGCTCATTGCGACCCAGCTTCGGCTCATTACGAACAGGCTCGGTAGCCGGTACGACGTCTTCAACATCGGCACCCTGCAGCACTTCAGCCAGCGCTTCGGGCTGATCGAGGCCCGGTGCTTCGGCATGCTGGAACTGCATGCGTGAAGCCAGGTCTTCCGCTTCCTGACGCAGACGAGCCTCTTCTGCTTCCGGGTCTTCGCGACGAACCTGTACATGGGACAGCACACGGATCGAATCGCGCTTGATCGAGTCAAGCAGCTCGGAGAACAGGTTGAACGACTCGCGCTTGTACTCCTGCTTCGGGTTCTTCTGCGCATAGCCGCGCAAATGGATACCGTGGCGCAGGTGATCCATGGTCGACAGGTGGTCTTTCCACAAGTCATCCAGTACACGCAGCACAATTTGTTTCTCGAAGGTGCGCAGCGCTTCCGGGCTCGCCTGCTCTTCTTTCTCGTTATAAGCCGCCAGCAACTCGTTCAGCAGCTTCTCACGCAGGGTTTCTTCGTACAGGTGGTCGTCTTCATCGAGCCATTGCTGGATCGGCAGCTTCACCCCGAAACCGGTTTCGATAGCCGACTCCAGACCTTTGACGTCCCATTGTTCCGGCAACGACTGCGGTGGAATATGCGCGCTGACAGTGCTTTCAAGAACGTCCTTGCGGAAGTCGGCGATGGTTTCACCGATATTGTCCGCAGCAAGCAACGTGTTACGCATGTGATAAATCACTTTACGCTGTTCGTTGTTGACGTCATCGAACTCCAGCAATTGCTTGCGGATGTCGAAGTTGCGGCCTTCAACCTTGCGCTGCGCCTTTTCGATCGCGTTGGTCACCATACGGTGCTCAATCGCTTCGCCGGACTGCATGCCCAGGGCCTTCATGAAGTTCTTCACCCGATCAGAGGCGAAGATGCGCATCAGGCTGTCTTCAAGGGACAGGTAGAAACGGCTGGAACCCGCATCACCCTGACGACCGGCACGACCGCGCAATTGGTTGTCGATACGGCGCGACTCGTGACGCTCGGAAGCGATCACATGCAGGCCGCCCGATTCCAGCACTTGCTGGTGACGTTTTTGCCAGTCGGCCTTGATCTGTGCGATCTGCTCCGGAGTCGGGTTCTCAAGGGAAGCCACTTCCACTTCCCAGTTGCCGCCCAACAGGATGTCAGTACCACGACCGGCCATGTTGGTAGCGATGGTCAGTGCCCCAGGACTACCGGCCTGGGCAATGATTTCAGCTTCTTTTTCGTGGAACTTGGCGTTCAGAACCTTGTGCTCGATACCTTCCTGCTTCAACAGGTTGGACATGTGCTCGGAGGTTTCGATGGTGGCCGTACCTACCAGCACCGGACGGCCCTTGGCCATGCAGTCCTTGATGTCAGCCACAATCGCCGCGTACTTCTCGTCAGCGGTGAGGAACACCAGGTCGTTGAAGTCTTTACGTGCCAGGGGCTTGTTCGGCGGAATGACCATCACCGACAGACCGTAGATCTGGTGGAATTCGAACGCTTCGGTATCAGCCGTACCGGTCATGCCGGACAGCTTGTTGTACAGACGGAAGTAGTTCTGGAAGGTGGTCGATGCCAGGGTCTGGCTTTCAGCCTGAATGCTCAGGCCTTCTTTGGCCTCGATAGCCTGGTGCAAGCCTTCGGACAGACGACGGCCCGGCATGGTACGGCCGGTGTGTTCGTCGACCAGCAATACCTGACCGTCTTCAACAATGTATTCAACGTTGCGGTTGAACAGCTTGTGGGCGCGCAATGCGGCATAGACGTGGGTCAGCAGGCCCAGGTTGTGTGCGGAGTACAGGCTCTCGCCCTCTGCCAGCAGACCGATCTGGGTCAGCATGTCTTCAACGAACTGGTGACCGGCTTCGTTCAACTCAACCTGACGGGTCTTTTCATCGATAGTGAAATGACCGGCTTTGGTCACTTCGCCCTCGACTTCCTCGACATGCAACTCAAGGCGCGGGATCAGCTTGTTGATTTCGGTGTACAGCTTGGAGCTGTCTTCGGCCTGGCCGGAGATGATCAGCGGAGTACGGGCTTCGTCGATCAGGATCGAGTCGACTTCGTCGATTACGGCAAAATTGAGCTCGCGCTGGAATTTCTCTTCCATGCTGAAAGCCATGTTGTCGCGCAGGTAATCGAAACCGAATTCGTTGTTGGTGCCGTAAGTGATGTCGGCAGCATAGGCTTCACGCTTTTCCTGAGGCGGCTGGAACGGCGTGACAACACCGACCGTCAGGCCCAGGAATTCATAGAGCGGACGCATCCAGTTGGCATCTCGACGAGCCAGGTAGTCGTTCACGGTTACAACGTGTACGCCCTTGCCCGACAATGCGTTGAGATAAACACCCAGGGTTGCTACCAGGGTCTTGCCTTCACCGGTGCGCATTTCTGCGATCATGCCTTCGTGCAAGGTCATGCCGCCGATCAGCTGGACATCAAAGTGGCGCATGCCCATGACCCGCTTACCCGCTTCGCGGCACACCGCAAAGGCTTCTGGCAACAACTGGTCGAGGGTCTCACCTTTGGCTATGCGGGCCTTGAACTCTTCGGTCTTGGCGCGCAATTGCTCATCGGTCAGGGCAACCATCTGCTCTTCGAAGGAATTGACGACCTGTACTGTCTTGAGCATGCGTTTGACTTCGCGCTCGTTCTTGCTTCCAAAAAGTTTCTTTAACAAAGGCGCAAACATATCGGCAGGATCTTCCACACATAGGGATGGAGGGCGGCCCCGAGAGTCGCCCGAGCAGCCCTGATGGCCGCATGCGAGCGAGCATTCTACCCGGAAACGTCGGTGAGGAAAGTGGCGTTATTCCACGATACTGGTGCAGCGTTGTGACGGGGCCTCACTAAAATAAGGGCTTTTTGCTGAACTTCAACCCATGGAGAGCAGAAGTTACTCATTGATTCCACAAATAAAGTTTTTGAAATCAGGATCATATCGAGTGAAACAGGCGGTTTCTGCTAAGATTGCGGCTCTGTTTCCTCAGGTGTCTGAACATGGCATTTCGCCCACACCCAGCACGGGCACCCTCCGTTCTGCTCCGCGAGGCCAAGCCCCTGAAGGCCATTTTTGGCCACGCCAAACGTCTGGCACACTTGCAACGCCTTCTTGAAAGCCAGCTCCAGCCGGCCGCCCGCGAACATTGCCACGTCGCTTCATGGCGTGAAGGCAGCCTGTTGCTGATTGTGACCGATGGCCACTGGGCCACTCGCCTGCGTTATCAGCAAAAGCGCCTGCAGCGCCAGTTGCAGGCATTTGACGAGTTCGCCAGCCTGACCCGGATCCTGTTTAAAGTGCAGCCACCGACGGTGCAGGCCAAAGTTGCCGGACATACGCTCGACCTTTCGGTCAATGCCGCCCAGACCATCCAGGCAACGGCCGATGGTATCAGCGACCCGGCCCTGCGCGCCGCCCTTGAGCGGCTGGCCAGTCACGCCAAGCCCAAGCCTCAGTAACCGATACGTGCGGGAGCTGGCTTGCCAGCGATGAAAATGCCCGGCCCATCAGCTGAGTCGGGCTGCTGCGCAACCCTTCCCAGCCTACGCCAGCCACTACTTGCGTTTGCTGCCACCCAGCAATGAGCCCAGCAACCCGCGAACCAACTGCCGCCCCATCTGGCCCGCCGCCTGACGCGCCATGGATTGCAATGCTTTGCCCGCCGTGGAGCCCAGGAAGTCCCCGGCCTGATCCAGAAGACCCGGTTCCTGTGGCTTGACTTGCTCCTGCGGTGCTACGCCCTTGCGGGCCAACAACACTTCGTAGGCCGACTCCCGGTCAATCGGTTTGTCATAGCGCCCTTGCAACGGCGAACCGACAATCAAGGCCGCCCGCTCAGCCTCGGTCAGCGGGCCGATCCGCGATTGCGGCGGTGCAATCAATACTCGCTGAACCATGGCCGGCGTGCCTTTTTCTTCAAGCATGCCCACCAACGCTTCGCCGGTGCCCAACTCGGTCAGCACCGCCAGCGCATCGAAAGCCGGGTTAGGCCGAAATCCGTCGGCTACAGCCCGTAACGATCTCTGCTCTTTAGAGGTAAAAGCCCGCAGTCCATGCTGAATCCGCAAACCCAGTTGCGCGAGCACAGTGTCCGGCAAGTCCGCTGGCGATTGCGTTACAAAGTACACACCAACACCTTTGGAACGAATCAGACGTACCACTTGCTCAAGGCGGTCCTGCAATGCTTTGGGCGTCCCGGCAAACAGCAAATGGGCCTCATCGAAAAACAGCGCCAGCAAAGGCTTGTCGGCATCCCCGCGCTCCGGCAACTGTTCAAAAAGCTCCGCCAACAGCCACAACAGGAACGTGGCGTAAACCTTGGGCGCTTCATGCACCAGGCGACTGGCATCGAGCAGATGAATCCGGCCGCGACCGTCACTGGTCGGCTGCAGAATGTCTTCCAGTTGCAGCGCCGGCTCGCCGAACAAGGCCTCGGCGCCCTGCTGTTCAAGTGTTGCCAGGCGCCGCAGCAGGGCCTGGCTGGAACCGGTGGTCATCAAAGCCGCGTCATCGCCCAGCACTTGGGGGTTGTCGCGCAGATGATTAAGCAAGGCTTTCAGGTCTTTTAGATCAAGCAGCAGCAAACCCTCGCGATCTGCCACTTTGAACGCGGCATACAGGGCCGACTGCTGGCTGTCCGTCAACTCCAGCAGACTGCCCAGTAGCAGCGGTCCCATTTCACTCAATGTTGTGCGTAATGGATGACCGGTCTTGCCTTGTATGTCCCACAACGTAACCGGATACGCCTTCGGCTGATAATCGAGCCATGGCATGCCGGCAATCCGCTCGGCAATTTTGCCCTGAGGGTTGCCGGCCGCACCCAGCCCACAAAGATCGCCCTTGATGTCAGCGGCAAATACAGCCACGCCAGCATCGCTGAACTGTTCAGCCAGGCGCTGAAGGGTCACGGTTTTACCTGTCCCCGTGGCGCCCGCCACCAGGCCATGACGGTTTGCCAGGCGCAAAGACTGGGCCACGGGCTGACCCGCAAGGTCAGCACCAAGAACAAGAGCAGATAAGTCCGGCATTTTTCCACCTTTGATTAATCTTTCGCGATCGCGAGTCGATACATCCTTAATGCTAGATCAGATAAAACCGGATTTAGCGTAGGAAACAGTACTGACAAATATAGAGCCCATTCAGGTTCTGACAGTGATTTGTCGCATGGGCATGTTTCCACAGAGTAGGCCTCAAACTTTTAGACCTTAGCGGACCCTTCAAGCCATGAATAAAAACCTGCGTTTCAGCCATAAAATCCTGCTTGCCGCGTCCCTGATCGTAATAGCCGCCTTCTCGCTATTTACGCTGTACAACGATTACCTGCAACGCAATGCCATTCGCAATGATCTGGATAACTATCTGCACGAGATGGGCAACATCACAGCCAATAACATTCAAACCTGGATGGGAGGGCGGATTCTGCTCACGGAAAATCTTGCAGAATCCATAGCCATTGCTTCAGACCCAGCGCAAGTGGCCAGCCTGCTCGAACAAAAAGCCCTGGGCAGCACCTTTATGGCAGTCTACTTTGGCGACAGCCAGGGCGACTTTACCATTCGCCCCAACAGCAAGATGCCCGAGGGCTTCGACGCCCGCACGCGGCCCTGGTACAAGGACGCGCTCAACAGCAGCAGCGCAAGCCTGACCGAACCTTATATAGATGCTGTAACCGGGCAGATGATTATCTCCATCGGTACCGCGGTGAAAAAGGCCGGGCAAACCCTGGGCGTGGTCGGCTCGGACCTGACCCTGAAAACCATCGCTGACAGTATCAACACCCTGGATTTCGATGGCATGGGCTTTGCCTTCCTGGTGAGTGCCGACGGCAAAATCCTGGTTCACCCGGACAAGGATCTGGTGTCGAAGAACCTGAAGGATATTTACCCGCAAAACACACCATCGATCAGTCCGGTTATCAGCGAAACCGAGGCCAATGGCAAAACACGGATCGTGACCTTTAGCCCGGTCAAAGGGCTGGGTTCGGTCAACTGGTATGTCGGGCTGTCTATAGATAAAGAACAAGCCTTCGCAATGCTCAGCACATTTCGCACATCAGCGATCATTGCCACCAGCATTGCCCTGGTCTCGATCATCGCCCTGCTCGGCCTGTTGATTCGCCTGTTGTTGCAACCTTTGCATGTGATGACCCGCGCGATGCAAGACATCGCTGAAGGTGAAGGTGATTTGACCCGGCGCCTGGTGGTTGAATCCAACGACGAGTTCGGCACCCTGGGCAGCGCTTTCAACCGCTTTGTCGAGCGCATTCATACCTCCATGAGCGAAGTATCATCGGCTACCGAACAGGTAAACGAAGTCGCCCTGCGGGTGGTCAGTGCTTCCAACTCATCGATGCTCAACTCTGACGAACAGGCAAGCCGCACTAACAGTGTTGCAGCAGCGATCAACGAGCTGGGCGCAGCTGCCCAGGAAATCGCCCGCAACGCTGCCCTGGCCTCGCATCAAGCCAGCGACGCCCGCGGCCTGGCAGAAGAAGGTCAGCAAGTGGTTGAGCGCAGCATCGGTTCGATGCAGCAACTGTCGCAAATGCTGGGCACCTCCAGTAGCCACATCGAATCACTGAATGACAAGACAGTGAACATCGGCCAGATCCTTGAAGTGATTACCAGCATTTCCCGGCAAACCAACCTGTTGGCGCTCAATGCCGCGATTGAAGCCGCCCGCGCCGGTGAAGCCGGACGCGGCTTTGCCGTGGTCGCTGACGAGGTGCGCAACCTGGCGCACCGCACCCAGGAGTCGGCGCAGCAAGTACAAACCATGATCGAGGAGCTGCAAGTCAGCGCGCGCGCATCGGTGAGCACCATGGAGGAAAGTCAGCGCCACAGTCAGGACAGTGTGGAAATCGCCAACCGTGCAGGCGAACGTCTGGTCAGCGTCACCGAGCGCATTGGCGAAATTGACGGCATGAACCAGTCCGTCGCTACCGCCACGGAAGAGCAAACCTCGGTGGTTGAGTCGATCAATATGGACATCACCGAGATCAACACCCTGAACCAGGAGGGCGTCGAGAACCTGCAATCCACCCTGCGAGCCTGTACGGACCTTGAACAACAGGCCGCACGCCTCAAGCAACTGGTGGGCAGTTTCCGCATCTGATCGCCCTGCACTCAACGCGTAACCCCGCACTTGGCGGTTACGCGTTTTTTACCCGGCTCAATTCCTGCGAACATCTATCATCCATTAAGGTCAACCCCATGGACGATAGACATTTAAAGGGCTCAAGGCCGTGCATATTGCTGACATCACCATGTTCTATGCGCCCGCCAGTGGCGGCGTGCGCACTTATCTGGACGCCAAGCACCGACGCCTGAGCCGTTTGCCGGGCACCCGTCACAGCCTGCTGGTGCCGGGCAGCAACCGGACAGTGCACGACGGCATATACCAGGTCCCCTCCCCGGCCCTGCCATTTGGCAACGGTTTTCGGTTCCCGATCCGCCTGGCGCCCTGGTGCAATATTTTGCAAGACCTGCAACCGGACCTGATCGAAGTCGGCGACCCCTACCTCACCGCCTGGGCCGCACTCGATGCCCGGCGGCAGCTGGACATACCGGTCATTGGCTTTTATCACTCGGATCTGCCGCTGCTGGTGCGCAACCGCATGGGCAACTGGCTGACACCTAATGTAGAAGCCTATGTCAGCCGGCTGTACCGGCATTTCGACCGGGTCCTGGCCCCGAGCCAGGTCATGGCCAACAAACTTATCGGCCTGGGGGTCGACAATGTGTTCGTGCAACCCCTGGGCGTCGACTTGCAGACATTCAATCCTCAGCACCGCGACCCCGATCTGCGTGCAGAGCTGCAGATAAGTCCTGACGCCCATTTGCTGATTTTTGCCGGGCGCGGCGCCAAGGAAAAAAATCTCCCGGTTCTGCTCGACTGCATTCGCGACTTGGGCCAGAACTGGCACCTGCTGCTGGTGGGCTCACAGATGCCATCCCTGGTGCCGGATAACGTGACAGTCATTGACGACTTCTGCCCCCCCGCTCAACTGGCCCGCCTCATGGCCAGTGCCGATGCTCTGGTACATGCCGGAGACCAGGAAACCTTTGGCCTGGTCATTCTCGAGGCCATGGCCAGCGGCATTCCGGTGGTGGCCGTTGACGCCGGGGCCTTCAGGGAAATCGTGCACGATGAGGTGGGTCTGCTGTGCCAACCGAACAACCCTGAGGCGATGGCCAACGCCGTCCGTGAGCTGTTCGCCAACAATCCGGCGCAACTTGGCCGGCAGGCCCGCCAACGGGCCGAACTGCATTACTCCTGGGATCGCGTGGTGCAGGACCTGCTGGTTCATTATCACGCATTGACCGGCACCCATCAGGCTGTACCTGTCCATGTCTGATCCGGTGGTGGCGCTGGTGCTGCACGATGTCGCCCCGCAAACCTGGGCCGATTATCAACCGTTTGTCGAAGCTGTCGATGCCATGGGCGCAATCCCGATCACCTGGCTGGTGGTTCCGGACTTTCACCATGGCGGCTCTTTGGCCGGTGCCGACCAATTGCGCAACACGCTCGACAGCCGCGTGGCCAGGGGCGACGAACTGGTACTGCATGGTTACTTCCATGCCGATGACATGCCTGCACCGCGCACCCCGCGCGATTGGTTCATGCGCCGGGTGTATACCTGGGAGGGGGAGTTCTACAAATTGTCCGAAACCCAGGCACTGAACCGGCTGGAGCGTGGGCTTGAAGTATTTGAGCGCTATCAATGGCCAGTCCGCGGCTTTGTTGCCCCGGCGTGGCTGATGAGCGAAGGCACACGCCTGGCCTTGCGCCAACTGCCCTTGAGTTATACCAGCGATCAACAGCACCTTTATCGTCTGCCCGATTTTTCAGCCATTGATGCGCCGGGGCTGGTCTGGAGTGCTGGCAGTGCATGGCGTCGAGGGGTGTCAAAAGTGGTGTGCGATCTGCGTGAACGCCAGTGGCAAAATGCACCTTTGATACGACTGGGCCTGCATCCTGTGGATATGCGCCATGGATTCTCCCGCGATTACTGGCTTGAAACCCTCAAGCGTCTGATCGACAGCGGCCGCAGGCCCGTCACCAAAAGCGCATGGCTCGACTCTTTAAGTGCGCCCACAGGCTCGTCGCCAGCATGAGTTCATCTCAGTCAGCAGCCGGTGAGAGCGTATCCGAGGGTTGATCGCCGGGAAGTTGCGGGTGTAACGCCAGCCACAAGGCCCGGGCATCTGAAAACTCTGTGCCGTCCTGCGGGCTTAACGCTTGCGGGTCGTAACGGCTTAGACAGCCCTCACCCAGGGTTGCCGGTGCCGTGGAAGTGGCTTTATCGAACGGATCGGTCATGACACAAATCCTTTGAAGGTTTTATGTTGCACTAACCCTGGGTGTAGTCGCTGCAGAGCAACGAAGGCGGCGATACAGGAGCCGGTCAGCCGACCCCTGTAATCGATTGCGGCATCAGAACACTACGGTTTTATTGCCGTGCACCAGTACACGGTCTTCGAGGTGATAGCGCAGGCCACGGGCCAGCACCATCTTCTCGACATCACGCCCGAAACGCACCATGTCTTCAATACTGTCGCTATGGCTGACGCGTACGACGTCCTGCTCGATGATGGGACCGGCGTCCAGTTCTTCGGTCACATAGTGGCAGGTTGCACCAATCAATTTTACACCGCGCATCGAAGCCTGGTGATAAGGCTTGGCCCCAACAAATGACGGCAGGAAGCTGTGGTGAATGTTGATGACCTGGCCGGCATATTCGCGACACAGATCCGGCGGCAGAATTTGCATGTAGCGCGCCAGAACCACGACCTCGGCAGCATGATGCTTAACCAGACGCGAGACTTCGGCGAAGGCCGGCTCTTTGTCTTTCGGGTCAACCGGCACATGGTAAAAAGGAATGCCGTGCCACTCGACCATGCTGCGCAAGTCATTGTGGTTGGAAATCACGCACGAGATATCACAGTCCAGTTCATCGCTGTGCCAGCGGTGCAACAAATCTGCCAGACAGTGGGATTCGCGGCTGGCCATCAAGACCACGCGTTTTTTTTGTGCGGTATCGGTAATGCGCCACTCCATCGAAAACTCTTCGGCGATCGGGGCAAACGCCTCGCGAAAAGCGTCAAGTCCAAATGGCAGGGAGTCGGCACGAATTTCGTGACGCATAAAGAACCAGCCGCTTTGATCATCCGAGTGGTGGCTCGCTTCAGTGATCCAGCCATTGTGTGAGGCCAGGAAATTACTGACCTTGGCAACAATACCAACGCCGTCGGGGCAGGCGATCACCAACCGAAAAGTGCGCATCAGGGAAAAACTCCAAAACTTTACTAAGGCCGCCATTCTAGCGAGTGCGCAGCAAAACTACAGTCTTCCTTGAGGCTTATTGCGTGCGCCCCAGGGTCGCATCACCCACCTGCTACGCCTTCGGGAGCGGGGCCTTCAGGGTTTTTATTGGTGAACCAGGACATTTATTAATCTTTCTTAACATTCACCTGACAACGGCTTATTTAATAGCGCTGATATAGGAATGGGAAAATGTTAATAATTAAATTTTAAAATTAATCGAGCCTTGCATATTTACTTGCAGTAACTGTCTGACTATTATTGCATCACTGTCTCCCTGTAAACCCTTTCCAACATAAGGTTATCCTCATGTCCCTGATCAACGAATACCGTGCAACTGAAGAAGCGATCAAAGAACTGCAAGCTCGCCTGAAAAACCTGTCGGAAGACGACAAACTTCAAACCGAGCTGGAATTCGAAGGCAAACTGCGCACGCTGATGGGCGAATACCAAAAATCGCTGCGCGATATTATCGCCCTTCTGGATCCGGAAGCCAAAGTAAGCAAAGCACCACGCGGTGTTGTTAAAACCACCGGCACCAAACGTGCCCGCAAGGTTAAACAATACAAAAACCCGCATAACGGTGAAGTGATTGAAACCAAAGGTGGCAACCACAAGACCCTGAAAGAGTGGAAAGCCAAGTGGGGCGGCGACGTAGTTGAAGGCTGGGCAACTCTGCTGGACTAAGTGCCCCCTTCGCGCTGCGTTATGCACCGCTAATAAAAAACGCCAGCTTGCTGGCGTTTTTTATTGCCTGCCTTTTAGTGTCAGTCCTGCGCCTGCGAGTTCATCCCCAGACGGCGGCCAAGACCTTGCGCATAGCGCTGCCATTCACTCAACAGCTTCAGTTGGGCGGGCTTGGCACTGCGTGACAGCTCCAGCGCTGCGCGGGTGAAATCATCCAGGGTCAGGGGCGCGCCCATGGCCGGGTCGGTCAAACGCTGCCGACAGAACAATTGCCAACGCTCAAGTTCTTCCGCGCTCAAGGTATGGGGGAAGTTTCGCGCACGGTAGCGAAACAATAATTCAGGTAAACGCTCGTCATCAAAAGGCCAAGTAGTACCTGCTAATTGCTCCGGATCACTGAGCCTGACTTGCTCACACAATCGACGATCACGCTCACCGAGAAAACCGTCATACAACTGTTGCTCGGGATCGGCAGCGGGGACGAAATCTTCGCTGGCATAAATAGCCGATAACTTGTCCTGCCAAACTTGCTGAGCCTCAATAAGCGTCGCCGCACGCGCTTGATAAAGCGCCATGTCCAGTTGCAAACGCTGTTGATCCTGGGCCCGCACTACATTCAAGGGGGCCACCACCGGACAACGGTTAACATGTATCAGCTTCAGCGCAACCGGCTGCTGGCCTTCAGCCAAGTCTTCGCGCCGGGTATAGAGCATCTGGCGCAGGGACTCTGCATCCATGTCCAGTAATGGCTGAGGATCAAAATGCAGATCGTACACAATCAGTGCATTACGGTTTTTCGGATGCCAGGCCAGCGGCAATACCACCCCCGCATAATGCCTGGCCGCAGAGAAGCGCCCCGAAATATGCAGCATGGGTTGCAATAACCGAACTTGATCAAGCACCCGCTGTTTCGTGCGCAGCTTGAATAACCACTCATACAACTTGGGTTGCTTGTCACGAATCAGCCGCGCCAACGCGATGGTGGCCCTCACATCGGACAAGGCATCATGGGCCTGGCCATGATCAATCCCGTTGGCTGCCGTCAAACGCTCGAGCTTGAGGGTCACTCGCCCCTCGTCTTCAGGCCAGACAATTCCTTCCGGACGCAGGGCATACGCGGTTCGCACTACATCAATCAAATCCCAGCGACTGTTGCCGCCCTGCCACTCGCGGGCATAAGGATCGAAGAAATTCCGGTACAGGCTGTAGCGCGTGACTTCGTCATCGAAACGCAAGGAGTTGTAGCCTGCGCCACAGGTGCCGGGCAATGCCAGTTGCGCGTGGGTGCGGGTCATGAACTCGGCCTCCCCCAGGCCCTTGTCTTCCAGGCGCCCGGGGGTAATACCGGTGATCAGGCAAGCCATGGGGTGAGGAAGAATATCGTCACTGGGCTGGCAATACAGATTGAGCGGCTGATCAATCTCATTGAGGTCGACATCGGTGCGGATACCGGCAACCTGCACAGCCCGATCGCAGCGCGGGTTGATGCCGGTGGTTTCATAGTCGTACCAAAAAATAGAGGTCACGGGGTGTTCCTGAGCTGTAGACCCCGTCAGTCTAGGCGCTCAAACCGGTGCAAGGCCAGACCTAAGCCGAGGCCTGTAACGGCAGGAAACTGAAATACTCGCGCAAGCTGTCGATCAGCACGAGGTATTGCGCAGGAGGCTGATACAGCATAAAACCGGAGTCGTAGCACTGTGGGCTGACGTCTTCAATGCACCACAGGCATCGTGCCGTCAGATCCACCAGCTGCAGCTCCCCGTCAGGCCCGGGCACTTGCAGCCTGAGTTCAAAATCAGCTCCCACCAGCAGCGGCAACTGGCTGATCAGCATCAGCCCACCCTCGGACACATTGCCCAGATACCCGATAGGTTTGCCTGTAAACCGGTTGAGCACGCCCAGGAAGCCTGTCAGTTGATGACGCTGGATACGGCGATCTATAACCATGGCGAATATCACTTTGAAAGGCCATTAAGCATGACCGCGCTACTACCTGAAATGTTCCGCAGCTCGCTCTCAGGCCAACCAGCAGACATCGATACCTTTATTAATCCATAAAAAGCCCGGAATACTCTAACAGCAGCACAGCGATATCATATAGCCACTAGCCAGTTGATACTTCATCAAATGGTAGCAGGCAGTGCCGGAGTCGCTCCTGCACCGGGGCCCGGAATGAATTTAAGAATTCTCAACGTCTCGATCCTCGCCTTGGCGCGATAGGCATACTCGCTCTTCGGGAACTCATTGATGATGTATTGATAGGTCTGGGCAGCGTCCAGATAGAACTTGGTTCGTTCCAGGCATAGTCCGCGCAACATTGCAGTCTGCGGCCAGATATACGGGCGACTGCGGCTCTCGCGATCCACCTCGGACAACTCCAGCATCACCGCTTCGCAATTACCCCGGTCATAGGCACGGTAGGCACTGTTCAGGTGATGATTCATCGACCAGCGGGTACAACCGACGACACTGCCGGCCATCAATAGAATGAGCAAAAAACGCATGGGGATCTCCTGTTCTTAACACTGTATCGACCCCGCGGGAAAATTCTTCAAGCTGCGGCACCACAACTTAAGTCGAAAGTAGTGCAGAGGAACAATGACTACAGCCAAAGACCATAGTAGCCTTTGGCTGCGCTTGAACTCAGGAGTCTTTGCATGTCCGTTCGTCGAACTAAAATCGTTGCCACACTTGGCCCTGCCAGCAATTCACCGGAGATGCTGGAACAGCTGATCCTCGCTGGCCTGGACGTCGCCCGTCTGAACTTTTCCCACGGAACCCCGGATGAGCATAAGGCTCGTGCCAAGCTGGTGCGTGAAATCGCTGCCAAACATGGCCGTTTCGTTGCCCTCTTGGGTGACCTGCAAGGCCCGAAAATTCGTATCGCCAAATTCGCCAACAAGAAGATCGAGCTGAAGGTCGGTGATCAATTCACCTTCTCCACCAGCCATCCGTTGACCGAAGGCACCCAGCAAGTAGTCGGCATCGACTACCCGGATCTGGTCAAGGACTGCGGCGTCGGCGACGAGCTGCTGCTCGATGACGGCCGTGTCGTAATGCGTGTAGACACCGCCACCGATGACGCCCTGCACTGCACCGTGCTGATCGGCGGCCCACTGTCTGACCACAAGGGCATCAACCGTCGCGGCGGTGGTCTGACCGCGCCGGCCCTGACTGAAAAAGACAAGGCTGACATCAAGCTGGCTGCCGAAATGCAAGTCGACTACCTGGCCGTGTCGTTCCCGCGGGACGCCGCCGACATGGAATACGCCCGTCAACTGCGTGACGAAGCCGGCGGTACTGCCTGGCTGGTCGCGAAGATTGAACGCGCTGAAGCCGTAGCGGATGACGAAACCCTCGACGGGCTGATCAAGGCCAGTGACGCAGTAATGGTTGCCCGTGGCGACCTGGGCGTGGAAATCGGCGATGCCGAGCTGGTGGGCATTCAGAAGAAAATCATTCTGCATGCACGCCGCCACAATAAAGCGGTGATCGTTGCGACCCAGATGATGGAGTCGATGATCCAGAACCCGATGCCGACTCGCGCCGAAGTGTCCGACGTTGCCAACGCCGTTCTCGACTACACCGACGCCGTGATGCTCTCGGCTGAAAGTGCTGCCGGCGCTTACCCGCTGGAAGCGGTACAGGCCATGGCGCGGATCTGTGTCGGCGCTGAAAAGCATCCGACCAGCAAAACCTCCAGCCACCGTATCGGCAAGGTTTTCGAAAGCTGCGACCAGAGCATTGCGCTGGCGGCCATGTACACCGCCAACCATTTCCCTGGCGTCAAAGCGATCATCGCGCTGACCGAAAGTGGTTACACGCCGTTGATCATGTCGCGCATCCGTTCTTCGGTGCCGATCTACGCGTTCTCCCCGCACCGTGAAACCCAGGCCCGTGCTGCCATGTTCCGTGGCGTTTACACCGTGCCGTTCGACCCGGCATCGCTGCCGCCAGAACAAGTCAGCCAGGCTGCCATCGACGAACTGCTCAAGCGTGGCGTCGTAGAAAATGGCGACTGGGTCATCCTGACCAAGGGCGACAGCTACCACACCATCGGTGGCACCAACGGCATGAAGATTCTGCATGTCGGCGACAAAATGGTTTAAGTCCCACAGGACTTGAACTAAAAAGCCCCGCAACGATGAGCAAAGCTGTTCACAGAACTAAACCCTGCCGTTGTAGGAGCGAGCTTGTCTAGCGATGATTGTTAACGAAAACGCCGTGTTTACAGATTAAACACGGCATTTCGAGACCATCGCGAGGCAAGCTCGCTCCTACAGTTGAGATAGCAGTCGTTTAGGCGAACAGCATTGCGCAGCGATGCGGGGCTTTTTTATGCGTCGGATTCAGCAATCAGGGTTAAAAGGCATCGCCCGGTACCCGCACCCAACCTTCCATCAAAACCCGCGCGCTGCGGCTCATGATGGCTTTGGTAACTGTCCATTCGCCATCAACCTGCTGCGCCTGCGCGCCCACCCGCAAGGTGCCCGATGGATGACCAAAACGCACGGCGCTGCGCAACTCGCCGCCCGCGGCAAGGTTGACCAGGGTGCCCGGAATCGCTGCCGCAGTGCCAATCGCCACCGCCGCCGTCCCCATCATCGCGTGGTGCAACTTGCCCATCGACAATGCCCGCACCAGCAAGTCCACACTCTGTGCAGGCACCGGCTTGCCGCTGGATGACAGGTAATCGGTCGGCCCGGCAACAAAGGCCACCTTGGGCGTGTGCTGACGTTTGGCCGCATCTTCGAGCCTTTCAATCAGGCCCATGCGCAACGCACCATGGGCACGAATGGTTTCGAACATGGCCAGGGCTTTCGGATCGCCGTTGATGTCGTTTTGCAGCTCGGCACCGGTGTAACCGATGGCTTGGGCATTGACGAAAATGGTCGGGATACCGGCGTTGATCATGGTGACTTTCAAGGTGCCGAGCCCTGGCACTTCAAGGTCGTCAACCAGGTTGCCGGTAGGGAACATCGAACCCCCTGCACCCTCCTCGTCAGCCGCCGGATTAATGAACTCCAGCTGCACCTCGGCGGCAGGAAAGGTCACCCCGTCGAGCTCAAAATCACCGGTTTCCTGGACTGCGCCATCGGTGATCGGTACATGGGCAATAATGGTTTTGCCAATATTGGCTTGCCAGATACGCACCACGGCCGTGCCGTTTTGCGGGATACGGGCCGCATCCACCAGGCCGCTGCTGATGGCAAACGAACCGACGGCCGCCGACAGGTTGCCGCAGTTGCCGCTCCAGTCCACGAACGGCTTGTCGATCGACACCTGGCCAAACAGATAGTCGACATCATGATCGGCTTGCAGGCTTTGGCTGACGATCACGGT
Organism: Pseudomonas paraversuta; assembly: GCF_904067025.1. NCBI lineage: Bacteria > Pseudomonadati > Pseudomonadota > Gammaproteobacteria > Pseudomonadales > Pseudomonadaceae > Pseudomonas > Pseudomonas paraversuta. The sequence goes on along the minus strand of NZ_CAJFDA010000001.1, from coordinate 1,251,640 downwards.
TTTGCTGGTACTGGAGGTCGCCGCGCCCATGCCGTCAATTTGCTTTTCGTACGGGTCCGGGCTGCCGATTACCCGCAACAACAGGGCATCACGGGCCGCGCCCGGAACCTGGGCCACGGCGGGCAAGTCAAGCAGACTGAAAAATACCCCTTTACTGGTACCGCCGCGCATATAAGTCGCAGGGATTTTGATTTGCGCTGCATAGGCCATAAAACTGATTCCTGTTAGGGCCGGGGCGCCAGGCCCCGGCACTGCTATTAAGCCGTGGCCGATTCCAGGAAGTCCTGGGCAAAGCGCTGCAACACGCCGCCCGCTTCGTAGATCGAGACTTCTTCAGCGGTGTCCAGACGGCACATCACCGGCACCTCGACGCGCTCGCCGTTGTTGCGGGTAATCACCAGGGTCAGCGTGGCACGCGGGGTGCGCTCGCCGATCACGTCGTAAGTCTCGCTGCCGTCAATCTGCAGGGTTTTACGATTGGTGCCCGGCATGAACTCCAGCGGCAACACGCCCATGCCGACCAGGTTGGTACGGTGAATCCGCTCAAAGCCCTCTGCCGCAATGGCTTCGACCCCGGCCAGACGCACGCCCTTGGCCGCCCAGTCACGGGACGAGCCCTGACCGTAGTCGGCGCCGGCAATGATGATCAACGGCTGCTTGCGATCCATATAGGTTTCAATCGCTTCCCACATGCGCATCACCTGGCCTTCAGGCTCAAGACGGGTCAATGAGCCCTGCTTGACCTTGCCGTCCTCGATCACCATTTCGTTGAACAGTTTGGGGTTGGCAAAGGTGGCACGTTGCGCGGTCAGGTGGTCGCCACGGTGGGTTGCATAGGAGTTGAAGTCGACTTCCGGCAGGCCCATTTTCGCCAGATACTCACCTGCGGCACTGTCGAGCATGATCGCGTTGGACGGCGACAGGTGATCGGTGGTGATGTTGTCCGGCAGCACTGCCAGCGGGCGCATGCCCTTGAGCGGACGTGCACCGGCCAGAGCCCCTTCCCAATACGGCGGACGACGAATGTAAGTGCTTTGCGGACGCCAGTCGTAGAGCGGCTCGACTTTCGGGCCGGTGTCCTCGTGAATGGCGAACATCGGAATATAAACCTGGCGGAACTGCTCCGGCTTGACCGAGCGCTTGACCACGGCGTCGATTTCTTCGTCGCTTGGCCAGATATCTTTCAGACGCACTTCGTTGCCGCTGGCATCCAGGCCCAACACATCTTTTTCGATATCGAAACGGATGGTCCCGGCAATTGCATAGGCCACTACCAAAGGCGGCGAAGCCAGAAATGCCTGCTTGGCGTACGGGTGAATCCGCCCGTCAAAGTTGCGGTTACCCGAGAGCACGGCCGTCGCGTAGAGATCGCGATCGATGATCTCCTGCTGCACTTGCGGATCCAGCGCACCGGACATGCCATTGCAGGTGGTACAGGCAAAAGCGACCACACCAAAGCCCAGTTGCTCAAGCTCATCGGTCAGACCGGCTTCGTCCAGATACAGCGCGACGGTTTTCGAACCCGGTGCCAACGACGACTTGACCCAAGGCTTGCGGGTCAGCCCCAGTTTGTTGGCGTTGCGGGCGATCAGGCCTGCCGCAATCACGTTACGCGGGTTGCTCGTGTTGGTGCAGCTGGTGATGGCCGCAATAATTACCGCGCCGTCAGGCATTTGCCCCGGCACGTCGTCCCACTGACCGGCAATGCCCTTGGCCGCGAGGTCGCTGGTGGCGACGCGGGCGTGGGGGTTGCTCGGGCCGGCCATGTTGCGCACGACACTGGACAGGTCAAAGCTCAAGCCACGCTCATACTCAGCATGCTTGAGACTGTCGCCCCACAGCCCGGTGAGCCTGGCGTAGTTTTCGACCAACTGCACTTGCTGGTCTTCACGACCGGTCAGCTTGAGGTAGTCGATGGTTTGTTGGTCGATGTAGAACATCGCAGCCGTGGCGCCGTATTCCGGGGCCATGTTGGAGATGGTGGCGCGGTCCCCCAGGGTCAGCGCCGCAGCACCTTCGCCGAAGAACTCCAGCCAGGCACCGACGACTTTTTGCTTGCGCAGATACTCGGTCAGCGCCAGCACCATATCGGTAGCGGTAATGCCCGGCTGCAGCTTGCCGGTCAGCTCGACGCCGACGATTTCCGGCAGGCGCATCCAGGAGGCACGACCGAGCATCACGCTCTCGGCTTCAAGACCGCCGACGCCAATGGCAATGACGCCCAGCGAATCAACGTGGGGGGTGTGGCTGTCGGTGCCGACGCAGGTATCGGGGAATGCCACACCGTCACGCACCTGAATCACCGGAGACATTTTCTCCAGGTTGATCTGGTGCATGATGCCGTTGCCTGGCGGGATCACATCGACGTTTTTGAAGGCTTTTTTGGTCCACTCAATAAAGTGGAACCGGTCTTCGTTACGGCGATCCTCGATGGCGCGGTTCTTTTCAAACGCCTCGGGATCGGTGCCGTCACGCTCAACCGCCAACGAGTGATCGACAATCAGCTGGGTCGGGACCACCGGGTTCACTTGCGCCGGGTCGCCCCCTTGCAGGGCAATGGCGTCGCGCAAACCGGCGAGGTCGACCAGCGCGGTCTGCCCGAGAATGTCGTGGCACACCACTCGCGCCGGGAACCACGGAAAGTCGAGATCGCGTTTGCGTTCAATCAACTGGCTCAATGAGGCGTTCAGGGTCGCAGGATCACAGCGACGCACCAGATTTTCGGCCAGTACCCGGGAGGTGTATGGCAGGGTGTCATAAGCACCGGGTTTGATCGCATCGACTGCCGCGCGGGTGTCGAAATAATCCAGCCGGGTGCCCGGTAGTGTTTTGCGAAATTCAGTATTCATGGCGTGGGACTCGATCACGGTTAGGTCTGAGGCGGCTCACCCCTCCTGCAGGAGCGGGCTTGCTCGCGAGCTTTTCAAAGAGCTCACGGGCAAGCTCGCTCCTGCAGGGTGGACAGGTTCAAGCCGCCTGCTGGTCAGCGGCGCTCGATTGGCACGAACTTGCGCTGTTCGACGCCGATGTACTCGGCACTCGGGCGGATGATGCGGTTGTTGGCGCGCTGTTCGAACACGTGCGCAGCCCAGCCGGTTAGGCGTGAGCAGACAAAGATCGGGGTGAACAGCTTGGTTGGAATGCCCATGAAGTGATACGCCGAGGCATGGTAGAAGTCGGCGTTGGGGAACAGCTTCTTTTGCTCCCACATGGTTTGGTCGATGGCTTCGGAAACCGGGAACAACGTGGTGTCACCCACTTCGTCAGCGAGTTTTTTCGACCAGCCCTTGATCACTTCGTTACGCGGATCGCTGTCTTTATAGATCGCGTGGCCAAAGCCCATGATCTTGTCTTTGCGCGCCAGCATTTCGAGAGTGCCCTTGACCGCCTCTTCTGCCGAGCCGAAACGCTCGATCATTTCCATTGCCGCTTCGTTGGCGCCACCGTGCAGTGGCCCGCGCAACGTGCCGATGGCGGCCGTGACGCACGAGTACAGGTCGGACAGGGTCGAAGCACAGACCCGGGCGGTGAATGTCGAGGCGTTGAATTCGTGCTCGGCATACAGAATCAGCGACACGTTCATCACTTTGACGTGCAGTTCGCTCGGCTTCTTGTCGTGCAGCAGGTGCAGGAAGTGCCCGCCAATGGACTCTTCATCGGTCACGCAATTGATGCGCAGACCGTCATGGCTGAAGCGATACCAGTAGCACATGATTGCCGGGAAAGCGGCCAGCAGGCGATCGGTTACATCGCGCTCACGGGCAAAATCCAGCTCGGGCTCAAGGTTGCCCAGGAACGAGCAGCCGGTACGCATCACATCCATCGGATGGGCGTCGGCGGGGATGCGCTCCAGCACTTCCTTGAGGGCCTGCGGCAAATCACGCAGGGTTTTGAGTTTGGCCATATAGGCCGCCAGCTCGGTTTTGTTCGGCAGTTCACCGTACAGCAGCAGATAGGCTACTTCTTCAAAGCGGGCTTCGGCGGCCAGCTCACGGACGTCATAACCACGATAAGTGAGACCTGCGCCTTCCTGGCCAACGGTCGACAAGGCTGTTTGCCCGGCCACCTGGCCGCGTAATCCGGCGCCACTCAATACTTTTGCTTCGGCCATTGCGCTCTCCAATCTTGAATTTGTTAGGGATTCGGCAACTACAGGGTTCTATACCTATCCCTGCAGGAGCAAGCTCGCTCCTGCAGGATCATGGAATTGTGTTACTTCTTGGCGGCAAACACGGCGTCGAGCTTTTGCTCGAAGCTGTGGTAGTTGATGGCGTCGTACAGTTCCATGCGGGTTTGCATGGTGTCGATCACGTTCTGCTGGGTGCCGTCACGGCGGATGGCGCCGTAGACGTTTTCAGCAGCCTTGTTCATCGCCCGGAAAGCCGAGAGCGGGTACAGCACCAGCGATACATCAGCACCGGCCAGTTGCTCGGTGGTGTACAGCGGTGTCGAGCCAAACTCGGTGATGTTGGCCAGAATCGGCGCCTTCACCCGATTGGCGAACAGTTTGTACATCTCGAGTTCGGTAATGGCTTCCGGGAAGACCATGTCGGCACCGGCTTCAACACAGGCTGCTGCACGTTCCAGCGCCGACTCCAGGCCCTCGACCGCCAGCGCATCGGTGCGTGCCATGATCACGAAACTGTCATCGGTACGGGCGTCAACTGCTGCTTTGATGCGGTCGACCATCTCTTGCAGCGAGACGATTTCCTTGTTCGGGCGATGACCGCAACGCTTGGCACCGACCTGGTCTTCGATATGAATCGCCGCCGCGCCAAACTTGATCATCGACTTGACGGTGCGCGACACGTTGAAGAACGAGGAGCCAAAGCCGGTATCCACGTCCACCAGCAGCGGCAGGTCGCAGACGTCGGTAATGCGACGGACGTCGGTCAGCACATCGTCCAGGCCGGTAATGCCCAGGTCCGGCACCCCCAAAGATCCCGCTGCAACACCGCCACCCGACAGATAAATTGCCTTGAAGCCGGCACGCTTGGCCAGCAGTGCATGGTTGGCGTTGATCGCACCCACAACCTGCAGCGGATGTTCACTGGCGACTGCGTCACGGAAACGCTGGCCTGGACTGTTTTTATTGCTCATGACTCACCTCGTGGAGTGGCTGTCTGCTGGGCGCTGTCTTGGTAGTGACGCGCAATATTGCGTTTCGACGCGCCGATATGGCGGCGCATCAATAACTCGGCCAGTTCGCCGTCGCGATCGGCAATGGCATCAAGAATCCGGTGGTGCTCGGCGAATGCCTGGTGCGGGCGATTGGGGGTGGTGGAAAACTGGATGCGGTACATACGCACCAGCTGGTACAGCTCGCCGCACAGCATCTGGGTCAGGGTGCGATTACCGCTGCCTTGAATGATCTTGTAATGAAAATCGAAGTCGCCTTCCTGCTGGTAGTAACCGACACCCGCCTGGAACGCCTCATCGCGCTCATGGGTTTCGAGCACCCGACGCAACTCGGCGATGTCTTCATCACTCATGCGCTCGGCGGCCAGGCGGCAGGCCATACCTTCGAGGGACTCGCGAATTTCGTAGAGTTCGATCAGTTCGGCGTGGTTCAGCGACACCACCCGGGCCCCGACATGGGGGATGCGCACCAGCAGGCGCTGACCTTCGAGACGGTGAATGGCTTCACGCAATGGCCCACGGCTGATGCCGTAGGTGCGGGCCAGCTCGGGCTCGGATATCTTGCTGCCGGGGGCGATTTCACCTTTGACAATAGCCGCCTGAATACGCCGAAACACGTTCTCCGACAGGGTTTCAGAATCGTCCTGGGCGATAGCGGCGGGCTCTAGTGCTTGCAGCATATTGTCGACACCTTTCAAATCAATGACACCAAAACTAGCGATTCAACGCCAAATAGTCAAAGTATAAATAGGTATTGTCGACAATATCCCGATACGACCTTAGTTTAATCGACAGCCAGTTCCCCCCCATAAAAGCGCCGCAACGCTGGCGCCATAAAACCTTCATGTTAGAATGCCGGCCGCATCCGCCCTGCCCCGTCCACGGGCAGCCGCACGAGGAAACTTGCTCTGTACTGCCAGTGCCTTGAACTGAAGATTGCAAGAGACGTGCCCCGATTTATGAAATTTTTCCCCCTCTACACCCTTCTTTGTCTGCTGTGCGTACCGGGCTTGAGCCTTGGTGCCGAGAAAACCGTGTACGGCCTCAATGAATATGCCGAACTGGCCGGCATCGATCTGCAAGTGGCCGCCAAACTCGATACCGGAGCCAAAACCGCATCCCTCAGCGCACGCGACATAAAGCGTTTCAAACGCGATGGAGAGAGCTGGGTCCGCTTTTATCTGGCCATCGATGACGCCCACTCGCACCCCATCGAACGCCCGCTGGCCCGGGTCAGCAAGATCAAACGCCGCTCGGGTGACTATGATCCCCAGTCCGACAAGAACTACACCTCGCGCCCGGTCATTGCCCTGGAAATCTGCATGGGCAAAGCTTTACGCACAATCGAAGTGAACTTGACTGATAGAAGTGCGTTCCAATACCCGCTGCTGATCGGCTCCGAAGCACTCAAGCGCTTTGATGCGCTGGTCGACCCAAGTCTTAAATACGCTGCTGGCAAACCTGCCTGCGTCGCTAACGCTCAAACCGCAGAGTAATTGAAATGCGCGCGCTTACCCTTCACCTGAAAATCCTGATCACCGTCCTCGTGGTGCTGGGCATTTCGATTACTGCCTATCAGATTTTTGCTCTCGGCATTCCTGTGACCGAAGACGCGACCGACGACCTGTGGAACATCGATGCCAAAGTCGAGTTCGTCGCCAGCTCTAAAGACCCGGTCAAGATCCAGATGTTCGTACCGCCGCTCAACCGCGACTACGTCAGCCTGAACGAGAGCTTTATCTCCAATAACTACGGTGTCAGCGTCAACCGGGTGGATGGCAACCGCAAGGTCACCTGGTCCGCACGCCGGGTCAGCGGCAAGCAGACCCTTTATTACCGCCTGGTGCTGACCAAGCGCTATTCGGGTGACAAGACCAAGCTCAAAGGCCCGGTCTTCCGTGACAGCATTGCCGTTGAAGGCCCGGAAAAAATCGCCGCCGAAGCACTGCTGGCGCCCATTCGCCAGCACTCTGCCGACGTCGAAACCTTTATCAGCGAAACCATCAAACGGGTGAACAACCCTAACGATGACAACGTGAAACTGCTGCTGGCGGGTGACCCCTCCACCCCGCACAAAGCCCAGGTCATCGAGCTGCTGTTGTCGATTGCCCACGTGCCGATGGAAAAAGTCCACACCATCCGCCTGGTGGCCGATCAACCACAGAACCCTGAACTGTGGCTGCGCAGCTTCAACGGTAACGACTGGCTGTATTTCAACCCGGAAACCGGTGAGCAGGGCCTGCCCTCCGACCGCCTGCTGTGGTGGATCGGCGATGAGCCAATGGTCACCGTCGATGGCGGCAAGAAGCCCAACGTGACCTTCAGCCTGAACAACAGCGAAATGAACGCCATTCGCCTGGCCAAGCTGACGGACGAGAACACCGACGCCAACTTCCTTGAGTACTCGCTGTACGGCTTGCCACTGCAAACCCAGCAAACCTTCATGATCATGGTGATGATCCCGATTGGCGTGCTGGTGATTCTGGTACTGCGCAACCTGATCGGCCTGCAAACCCTGGGTACCTTCACCCCGGTACTGATAGCCCTGGCGTTCCGCGAAACCCAGCTGGAGTTCGGCATCATCCTGTTTACGGTGATAACGGCACTTGGATTAATGTTGCGCTCCTATCTGGAGCACCTGAAGCTGCAAATGCTGCCGCGACTGTCCGTGGTACTGACCTTCGTGGTGATACTGATCGCGGCCATCAGCCTGTTCAGTCACAAACTGGGCCTGGAACGCGGACTGTCGGTGGCACTGTTCCCGATGGTGATTCTGACCATGACCATCGAGCGCCTGTCGATTACCTGGGAAGAACGTGGCGGCGGCCATGCGATGAAAGTCGCAGTCGGAACCCTGTTTGCCGCTACGCTGGCGTACCTGATCATGAGCATTCCGGAGCTGGTGTACTTCATCTTCACCTTCCCGGCAGTGCTGCTGATTCTGGTGGGCTTCATGCTGGCCATGGGTCGCTATCGCGGCTACCGCCTGACCGAACTGGTGCGTTTCAAGGCCTTCCTGAAGGCTGACTCCTGATGTTTGGCTTCTGGAAAACCTGGAAGGCCCTGGAAGCCCGAGGCATCATGGGCATCAATCGGCGCAACGCGGACTATGTACTCAAGTACAACAAGCGCAGCCTGTATCCGATTGTGGATGACAAGATCATCACCAAGGAACGCGCCATTGCAGCCGGCATTCACGTACCGGAAATGTATGGCGTGATTTCCACCGAAAAAGAAATCGAAAAACTCGACGAGATCATCGGTGGCCGTAACGACTTTGTGATCAAGCCCGCCCAGGGTGCGGGCGGCGACGGCATTCTGGTGATAGCTGACCGTTTCGAAGACCGTTTTCGCACGGTCTCGGGCAAGATCATCAGCCACGAAGAAATCGAGCATCAGGTTTCGAGCATTCTGACCGGCCTTTACTCGCTGGGCGGCCACCGCGACCGGGCACTGATCGAGTACCGGGTGATCCCGGACCAGATATTCAAAAGCATCAGCTACGAAGGCGTGCCGGATATTCGCATCATTGTCTTGATGGGCTACCCGGTGATGGCCATGTTGCGCCTGCCGACCCGACAATCGGGGGGCAAGGCCAACCTGCACCAGGGCGCGATCGGGGTCGGTGTCGATCTGGCGACCGGCCTGACCCTGCGGGGCACCTGGCTGAACAACATCATCAGCAAACACCCCGACACCACCAATGCGGTGGACGGCGTGCAACTGCCCAACTGGGACGGCTTCATGAAGCTGGCTGCCGGCTGCTATGAATTGTGCGGGCTGGGCTATATCGGGGTCGACATGGTGCTCGACCAGGAAAAAGGCCCGCTGATTCTGGAGCTCAATGCCCGCCCGGGCCTGAATATCCAGATTGCCAACGACTGTGGCCTGACGCTGCGTACCCACGCAGTAGAAGCACACCTCGAAGAGCTGGCCGCCAAAGGCATCAAGGAAACCCCGGAAGAGCGCATGCGCTTTGCCCAGGAATTGTTCGGGCATATTCACTCCGCCGAATAAAGCCGGCCCCCCACAAGACGCTGACAAGCCCGGCGGGAGCCGGCTTGCCGGCGATGGCCTCAATGCGGCCCGACAGACAACCGCATTACAGGCATCGCTGGCAAGCCGGCTCCCACAGACTCTTGCCACCGCTCCCTCAAGGCTTGGTTGCTGCCCTGCACAGGATTACAATCGCCACCCCGCTCCGATGGCTGATTGGCTTCGCATGTTGACCTGCTCTGTACACCCCCTGCCCTACCACGCCAATCCCGCCGAGTATTTTGCGGCGATACGCCATGCGCCCGGTGCCGTACTGCTCGACAGCGGCCGCCCTGCAGCCGAGCGCGGCCGTTATGACCTGCTGAGCGCCTGGCCACTGCAAGAGCTGACTGTGGGGCCAAGCGAGTCGGGGCGCGAATTTTTACAGCGCCTGCGGGAAAACCTGAACCAGCTCGGCAACGCCAGCCTTCCGGCCAACTATGAACTGCCGTTTGCCGGCGGCCTGATCGGCTACCTGAGCTACGACTTCGGCCGTCGGCTTGAGCAGCTCCCTGCCCGGTCACGGGATGACCTGCAATTGCCCGACGCGCAACTGGGCCTGTACGCCTGGGCATTGATCAGCGATCACCAGCAACTCACCAGCCAACTGGTGTTTCACCCGCGCCTGGCTGGCGGCGAACGCGAACGCCTGATTGCGCTGTTCAGCCAGCCGGCGCCGGCGGCGAACCCGAGGTTCTCGCTCAAGCGGCCCATGCAGCCGGATATCAGCGCCAGCCAGTATGAGCAGGCACTGGAGCAGATTCAGCGCTACATCCAGGCCGGCGACTGCTACCAGGTCAACTACACCCAGCGCTTCAGCGCCCCTTGCCAGGGCGATAGCTGGACCGCCTATTGCGCACTGCGGGCCGCCTGCCCGACACCCTTTTCAGGATTTATGCGCCTGACGGACAGCAACGCGATTTTGAGCCTGTCACCGGAGCGCTTTGTGCGGGTCAGCAACAATCAGGTGGAAACCCGCCCGATCAAAGGCACCCGCCCGCGGGGCAAAGACAGCAGCGAAGATGCGGCGAACGCCGCCGAACTGCTGGCCAGCCCCAAGGACCGCGCTGAAAACCTGATGATTGTCGATTTGCTGCGCAATGACCTGGGGCGTACCTGCCGTACTGGCTCGGTCAGCGTCCCGCAGCTGTTTAGCCTCGAAAGCTATCCCAATGTTCACCACCTGGTGAGCAGCGTGACCGGGCAACTGGCTGAAGGCAAAGACGCCCTCGACCTGATCGGCGACAGCTTCCCTGGCGGCTCGATTACCGGCGCCCCGAAAATCCGCGCGATGCAAATCATTGATCAGCTGGAACCGACAAGACGCAGCATTTACTGCGGCTCGCTCATGTATCTGGACGTACGCGGCGAGATGGACAGTTCCATTGCGATTCGCAGCCTGCTGATCAAGGACGGGCAAGTGAGCTGCTGGGGCGGCGGCGGTATCGTCGCCGACTCGCACTGGCAGGACGAATACCAGGAATCGATCACCAAGGTCAAAGTGCTGCTCGATACGCTGCAAACCCTGTAGCCCGCGGTTTTTGCTAACATCGCCGCACTAGAGAGCGCCAAGCGCCATTCACTGTAGGAAGCCGCCTGATGAGCCATACGTTCAACGTCGCCGAACTCGCCGCGACATACGCCAGCAAGTCCCCCCAGGACATTCTCAAACTCGCCTTTGAACATTTTGGCGACGAGCTCTGGATTTCCTTCAGCGGCGCCGAAGATGTGGTGCTGGTGGACATGGCCTGGAAGCTGAACAAGAACGTCAAAGTCTTCAGCCTCGACACCGGCCGGCTGCACCCCGAGACCTACAGGTTTATCGAGCAGGTGCGCGAGCACTACCAGATCCAGATCGAGCTGATTTCGCCGGATCAAAGCAAACTTGAGCCGTTCGTTAAAGAAAAAGGCCTGTTCAGCTTCTATAAGGACGGCCACGGCGAGTGCTGTGGCGTGCGCAAAATCGAGCCGCTACGCCGCAAACTGTCGACCGTAAAGGCCTGGGCCACCGGCCAGCGTCGCGATCAGAGCCCGGGCACCCGCAGCCAGGTGGCAGCACTGGAAATTGACGGTGCGTTCTCCACCCCCGAACGTGCGCTGTACAAATTCAACCCGCTGGCACAAATGACCAGCGAGGAAGTCTGGGGCTACATCCGCATGCTGGAGTTGCCGTACAACAGCCTGCACGAGCGCGGTTTTATCAGCATCGGCTGCGAACCCTGCACCCGCCCGGTGCTGCCAAATCAGCACGAGCGCGAAGGTCGCTGGTGGTGGGAAGAAGCCACGCAAAAAGAGTGCGGCCTGCATGCCGGCAACCTGATCGCCAAAAACTGATCCCCCCCTCCCCCTGTAGGCGCGAGCTCTTGAACAGCTCGCGCCTGCAAACAAGCTTGCTCCTGCATTCATTCTCAGTTGCGTTTACCCCGGACTTGCATTCAGAATTAGTAATAATTCTCAATAACGTCTGAGCCACGACCTATGTCAACGGGTGAACCCGCGTTCCAGGCTGCGATTTCCAATCTGTACAGCGAGCATCACGGCTGGCTGTTTGGCTGGCTGCGCAGAAAACTCGGCTGCGCCCAGAATGCCGCAGACCTGGCACAAGACACCTTTACCCGAATCCTCAACGCCCGCGAGTCGGTAGCCACCCTGCGTGAGCCCCGGGCGTTTTTGAGCACCACGGCACGACGCCTGATCATTGATCAGGTGCGCCGCAAACAAATCGAAAACGCCTATCTGCAAGAACTTGCGCTTACCGCACAAGCCCTTGAAGGCTTTCAATCCCCCGAGCAGATCCTCACCACGCTGGAAGCTCTCGAACACATCGCGTTCATTCTGGAAGGCATGCAGGACAAGGTTCGCCAGGCCTTTGTCCTGTACTACCTCGATGGCCTGAAACAGAGCGAGATCGCCCGTCAACTGGCACTGTCTGATCGCACGGTGCGCAAGTACCTGATCCAGGCCTTGCTGCACTGCAGCCATAGTCTGGATACCTGATAAAGCCATGCCCGAGCCCCACCCGACCATTGACGAGCAAGCCGCCGAGTGGATTCTTCAACTGCATGAAGAGGCCGCCAACGATGCGCTGCGCCTGCAGTTCGAGTGCTGGAAACAACAAAGTGCGCAACACGCAGCCGCCGCCCTGCGCATGCAAGAGGTGATCAGCCGCCTGCAAGCGTTGCGCGGGCAATCCGCCCCGGCCAAGGCCGCACTCACTGCCGCCTTTGGCGGGCGCAAACCTGCTGCCCGAGGCAAGCGGGTATTACGCGCATTACTGATTGCAGGCTGCCTGGGCCTACCCGGCGCACTGCTATTGCAAAGCCAGTATCCAAAGCAATGGATGGCCGACATCAGGACCGGCCCCAATGACTGGAAAACCCTGCGTCTGGCCGACAACTCAACGCTCACTCTTAGCGGTACCAGTGCAGTGAATGTGCACTTCAACGGCCAGGAACGGCGTATCGAGGTACTGCTAGGCGAAGTCCTGGTGGAGGTTGCTCACGACAGCGCCCGGCCCTTTATTGTGCAGACCGACGAGGGCAGCATGCGCGCGCTGGGCACCCGCTTCGTGGTCAAACATCTGCACGACACCACTGTTTTGAGCATGCTGCAGTCGCGCGTCGCCGCACAGAGCGCTGACGAACGACAGACCCTGGAGGTCGACACTGGCTCCCGGGCGCTGATCCGCCGCGACTCGGTCGAGCTGTCCGGTACGCTCGACCCCGCCAGCATTGATCAGGCATGGCGAGATCACCAACTGGTGGTGGATAACCAGCCCCTGACCCGGGTGCTCGATGAAATTTCCCGACATCGGCGCGGCCATATTCAGTTTGACCGTCAGGCCCTGGCCAATTTGCGTGTATCGGCTGTATTGCCGCTGGATAACACCGATCGGGCGCTGCAATTGATCGCTGAAACCCTGCCGCTGACGATAAAAACCTATACCCCGTGGCTGGTGGTGATCAGCCAGGGGCAACAATCTAAAGAATAATTATTCGCATTAGTTCCGCTTTTTTCTAGCCAGCCGTCAAGGTAGATACATAGAACCCTAAAGGACTGCGCTCTCCATGCTGACTTCCTCCCACCCTCGCGGGCGTTTTAGCCCGCGGGCCTGCACCCCGCTGGCCCTGGCCATTCACTTGATTGTCGCTTCGGCGACTGGCGTGCTGTGCAGCACCGTCGCCCAGGCGCAGTCGGCATCGATACAGACCTATGACATTCCATCCGGCCCGCTGAGCAGTGCCCTGAACCGTTTTGCACAACAGGCCGGGGTAGCGATTATTTTTCAGCCCGCCAACCTTGAGGGGCTGACGACTCCCGGCCTGCACGGCACCTACAACGAGCCTTCCGGATTCGAAGCCTTGTTGCGTGGCAGTGGCTATACCGCAGTAAAAAGTGCCAATGGCTACATGCTCGAGGCACTACCTGCGGCGGGCGGCAGCCTGGAACTGGGCGCCACCCAAGTCAGCGCCAACCAATTGGGCACCATCACTGAAGGTTCGGGCTCCTACACCCCCGGCAGCATTGCGACTGCTACGCGCATGGTGCTGACACCGCGCGAAACCCCACAGTCGATCTCTGTGGTAACACGCCAGGCGATGGACGATTTCGGTCTCAACTCGATCGATGACGTGATGCGCCACACCCCCGGCATCACCGTTGCGACCTATGACAGTGACCGCACCAGCTACTATTCCCGCGGTTTTGCGATCAAGAACTTTCAGTACGACGGCATCCCGATCCTGCAAGACCCGCAGTACTCTGCCGGGCACACCCTTACCGACACGGCAATTTACGACCGGGTCGAAGTTCTCAAGGGTGCAACCGGGTTGCTCACCGGCGCAGGCGGCCCCGGCGGCACCATCAATATGGTGCGCAAAAAACCGACAAGCGAGTTCAAGGCCCACGTGGATGTGGGCGCAGGGTCCTGGGACAACTACCGTTCCGAGATCGACGTCAGCGGCCCGCTGACCGAAAGCGGCAATGTGCGTGGCCGGGCCGTAGCGGCCTATCAGGACAAGCACTCGTTCATGGACCACTACCAGCGCGACAGCGAGGTTTACTACGGCATTTTGGAAGTGGACCTGACCCCGGACACCCTGCTGACTCTCGGCGCCGATTATCAGAACAACCATCCAAAAGGCTCCAGCTGGTCGGGCAGTGCCTCGCTGTTCAACTCCGCCGGCGAGCGCATCAGCACCCCTCGTTCGTTCAACAACGGCGCCAAATGGAGCAGTTGGGAGCAATACACACGCACGGTTTTTTCAACCCTGGAGCACAGCTTTGATAACGGCTGGGTAGTCAAAGGCCAGTACAACCACCAGGTCAACGGCTACAACGCACCGCTCGGCGCATTGCTGGACCCGGACGCAAGCACCGGACTGGCGCCAATGCTGGCCCGCAAGTACACCGGCGAATACGTCAGCGACAGTGGCGACCTGTTTGCCAGCGGTCCATTCAGCTTGCTGGGGCGCGAACATCAATTGGTGGTCGGCGGCTCGGTAGCTAAATCGCACTGGACCGGCAAGGACTACACCAACGCCAAAATGGTCGACAACGCCTATGACTACTACAACTGGGATGGCGACAGCCTGGAACCGGACTGGGGCAACGTAACCTCCTACAACGATGAAACAACGCGCCAGACCGGCACTTACATGACCGCACGCTTGAGCCTCACCGATGATCTGACGCTAATGCTCGGTACACGGGTGGCCGATTACACCCTGACGGGCACCAGCCATGCAAAAGACACCGGCAAGGTACTGCCCTACGCCGGGGTGATCTACGACCTCAACGAAAATATTTCTGCCTATGCCAGCTATACCGAAATCTTTTTGCCGCAGTCGTATTACCGCGATCGCGACAACAAGATGCTTGAGCCCGATGAAGGCACCAACTATGAACTGGGCTTGAAGGGCGAGTTCTTTGATGGTCGCCTCAATTCAAGTCTGGCCTACTTCGAGGTCCATCAGGACAACCGGCCTGAAGCAGACACTGCCTACAACGCCCATCCGACCAATCCGGACATTGAATACGCCTATAAAGGCATCAAAGCCAAAACCAGAGGCTACGAAGCGGAAATTTCTGGCGAGCTCATGCCCGGCTGGCAGTTGCAGGCGGGTTATACGCACAAGATCAGCCGTGATCAGAACGGTAAAAAGGTATCGACCTGGGAGCCCGAGGATCAAATCAATCTGTACACCAGCTACAAGCTGACCGGCGACCTCGACAAACTGACCCTGGGTGGCGGGGTTCGCTGGCAGGGTACGGGCTGGCAAATGCTGACCAACTGGAATAAAGGCGGGGTCGAGGAGAAGTTTTCACAGGATCCGTACTGGCTGGTTGACCTGATGGCTCGCTACCAGTTTACGAAAAACCTCTCGGCCAGCGTCAACCTGAACAACCTGTTCGACAAGTCGTACTACACCAACATCGGCTTCTATAACTCGTCGTACTACGGTGACCCGCGCAATGTGATGGTCAGTACCCGCTGGGATTTCTAAAACAGGCTGAACTGAATTTTTTGCAATAACCCCCCTGTAGGAGCGAGCTTGCTCGCGAGCTCTTCGTTGCTGCGTTGAAATGCTCGCGAGCAAGCTCGCTCCTACAGGATCTACAAAACCCGGGCGCACAAAAAAGCCTGCACAAGGCAGGCTTTTTCGCGTGTCACAAGCGTTCAAGGGGCTTGTGACTCTAATATGGCGCAGCGGACGGGACTCGAACCCGCGACCCCCGGCGTGACAGGCCGGTATTCTAACCGACTGAACTACCGCTGCGCGTAACACTGAAAGCGAATGGTGGGTGATGACGGGATCGAACCGCCGACCCTCTGCTTGTAAGGCAGATGCTCTCCCAGCTGAGCTAATCACCCTTTCACTTCACTCTCGTTGCGGGGCGCATTCTCTCACACTTTTCGTGTAAGTGGTTGTTTTTATTCAAGTTTTTTTCAAAACCCGGTAAAAACTTCCGTTTCCTGCGTCCTGCACTTTGATCCGGCAGCGAACTGCAGAACCGAAGACTTTCAAGAAAAAACCCGCATTCAGCGGGCTTTCCCCAACCACAAGCGTTCAAGGGGCTTGTGGTAAAAATATGGCGCAGCGGACGGGACTCGAACCCGCGACCCCCGGCGTGACAGGCCGGTATTCTAACCGACTGAACTACCGCTGCGCGTAACACTGTGAGCGAATGGTGGGTGATGACGGGATCGAACCGCCGACCCTCTGCTTGTAAGGCAGATGCTCTCCCAGCTGAGCTAATCACCCTTTCACTCTCGGTGTGGCGCGCATTCTACGGAGCGACCTATAGTCTGGCAAGCACTTTTTAAAATAATTTTTCTAAGCCTGCCAAAGGGTTAGCGCAGGGTTGGCCTATGGCTCCATGAAGCGAATAATGCCTGCTTTGTATATAGGAGTGATTCACCCCATGTGGTTCAAAAACCTGCTTATCTATCGCCTGACCCAAGATCTGCCTTTTGATGCGCAGGTGCTGGAAACTGCACTGGCCACCAAACCGGCCCGCTCGTGTTCAAGCCAGGAATTAGCCACCTACGGTTTCGTTGCCCCTTTCGGTAAAGGTGAGGACGCACCGCTGGTTCACGTCAGCCAGGACTTCCTGCTGATCGCGGCCCGTAAAGAAGAACGCATCCTGCCGGGCAGCGTTGTTCGCGATGCATTAAAGGACAAGGTCGAAGAGATCGAAGCCGAACAAATGCGCAAGGTCTATAAGAAGGAGCGCGATCAGCTCAAGGATGAAATCATCCAGGCCTTCTTGCCGCGCGCCTTTATTCGTCGCTCGGCAACCTTTGCTGCCATTGCCCCTAAACAGGGCCTGATCCTGGTTAATGCTTCGAGCCCTAAACGTGCCGAAGACTTGCTCTCCACCCTGCGGGAAGTCATCGGTTCATTACCGGTTCGCCCGCTGGCGGTGAAAATGGCTCCAAGCGCGGTCATGACCGAATGGGTCAAAACCCAAAAAGCTGCCGACAACTTCTTTGTCCTTGATGAATGCGAGTTGCGCGATACCCACGAAGACGGCGGCATCATTCGCTGCAAACGTCAGGACCTGACCAGCGACGAAATCCAGCTGCATCTGAGCACCGGAAAAGTCGTGACTCAACTGTCACTGGCCTGGCAGGACAAGCTGTCATTCGTACTGGACGACAAACTGGTGGTCAAACGCCTCAAGTTTGAAGACCTGCTGCAAGACCAGGCTGAACAGGACGGCGGTGACGACGACCTGGGCCAGCAGGACGCCAGTTTCACCCTGATGATGCTGACATTCGGCGAGTTCTTGCCGCAGCTGTTTGAAGCACTGGGTGGCGAAGAGATTCCCCAGGGAATCTGACCCACCCATATCCCCTGCAGGAGCGAGCGTGCTACTGCAGGGGATATCCCATAATCACAATAAAGGAACACCATGCGCGCACTTGCTGCTTTAAGCCGCTTTGTCGGTAATACCTTTGCTTATTGGGTACTGATATTCGCCGTACTGGCGTTTCTTGAACCCGCCTGGTTTGTCGGCCTTAAAGGCTTCATCGTGCCGCTGCTGGGCCTGGTGATGTTCGGCATGGGCCTGACCCTCAAACTCGAAGACTTCGCCGAAGTTGCCCGCCACCCGTGGCGCGTGGCACTGGGCGTGGTTGCTCATTTCGTGATCATGCCCGGTGTGGCGTGGTTGCTGTGCCAGGTTTTCCACCTGCCGCCCGAAATTGCCGTTGGCGTGATTCTCGTCGGCTGCTGCCCGAGCGGCACCTCGTCCAATGTCATGACCTGGCTGGCCCGGGGCGACCTGGCCCTGTCCGTTGCCATTGCTGCCGTCACCACCCTGCTCGCTCCGCTACTGACGCCGGCGCTGATCTGGTTGCTGGCTTCGGCATGGCTTCCGGTTTCGTTCATGGAACTGTTCTGGTCGATTCTGCAGGTGGTTTTGCTGCCGATCGTACTGGGGGTTGTGGCCCAGCGACTGCTTGGCGCCCGCGTACGCTTCGCGGTGGACGTACTGCCGCTGGTTTCGGTGATCAGCATCGTGATTATCGTGGCGGCCGTGGTGGCGGCCAGTCAGGCCCAGATCGCCAAGTCCGGTTTGCTGATCATGGCCGTGGTCATACTGCACAACAGCTTCGGCTATTTGCTTGGCTACTTTACCGGCCGCCTGTTCAAACTGCCCCTGGCCCAGCGTAAATCCCTGGCTCTGGAAGTCGGCATGCAGAACTCCGGCCTGGGAGCCGCCCTGGCCAGCGCGCACTTTTCGCCTCTGGCGGCGGTACCCAGTGCGCTGTTCAGCGTTTGGCACAACATCTCAGGGGCACTGCTTTCGACGTACTTCCGACGCATGAGCGAGAAAGAAGACCGCCTCGCGGCAGAAAAAACTGTTACCGAGTAACGCTTCGGGGTTGTCTATCAGATCAATCATGTGCAATATACTGCGCACTGCGAGGACGACCTCGCGACTCATCGAGTGATTTTTCTGGGGACGGCCCCATCCGTTGATGGAGATTGCAATGCCCTGGATTATTCTGTTTTTCGCCGGCCTGTTTGAAGTTGGCTGGGCCGTAGGCCTCAAATACACCGACGGCTTCAGTCGCCCGCTGCCGACAGCCCTGACGGTCGGCGCCATGATTATCAGCCTCGGCTTGCTCGGGCTGGCCATGAAAGACCTGCCGCTGGGCACTGCCTACGCCATATGGACCGGGGTAGGTGCAGTCGGTACCGTGATCGCCGGGATTATCCTGTTTGGCGAATCCATGGCGCTGTTCCGACTGGCCAGTGTTGCGCTGATCATTGCCGGCCTGGTTGGTCTCAAAATAAGCACTTGATCCGGCACAATTTGCCGGCGATGGCATCGACGCCATCGCCGGCAAACCGCTTCCCGCCCCGCCAGCACTATCTACCTCTTCTGCGCCCGCAGCTCACAGACCCTTTCGCGCAACAGCTTTTGACTGGCCTCACTGGCCGGTATCGGTGCACCTGCAACCAATGTCACCCGCGACCAGAGTCGATGGAAAAACCCCTTGTGCGGATCCCGGCTGAAGAAGCTGCCCCACAACCCCTGCAGCGCCAGCGGAATCACCGGCACCGGCGTGTGCTCCAGAATCCGCGTCACCCCGGCCTTGAACTCGCCAATCTCGCCATCGGTGGTCAACTTGCCCTCGGGAAAGATGCACACTAATTCGCCATCTTCCAGATACCTGGCAATGCGGCTGAAGGCTTTCTCATAAATCGCTTCATCTTCAGCCCGCCCGGCAATCGGAATCGTGCCCGCGGCGCGGAAGATAAAGTTGAGTACCGGCAAGTTGTAGATTTTGTAATACATCACAAAGCGAATCGGCCGGCGTACAGCGCCACCAATCAAGAGCGCATCGACAAACGAAACGTGGTTACACACCAGCAACGCGGCGCCTTCATCCGGAATCAGCTGCAGATTCTTGTGCTCCACCCGGTACATGGAATGGCCGAGCAGCCAGATCATGAAACGCATGCTGAATTCAGGGACGATTTTGAAGATATAAGTGTTGACCGCGATATTCATCAACGAGACCACGAGGAACAGCTCGGGAATCGTCAGCCTGGCCACGCTCAGCAGCAGGATGGTGACAATTGCCGACACCACCATGAATAGCGCATTGAGGATGTTGTTGGCCGCAATCACCCGGGCCCGCTCGTTTTCGGCCGTGCGCGACTGAATCAGCGCATACAGCGGCACAATGTAGAAGCCGCCGAACACGCCCAGGCCGAGAATATCCAACAGTACCCACCAGGCCTGACTGAAGCCCAGCACGCCCAGCCAGTCATTGGCTTGAATGTTTTGTGGCATGTGCCCCGAATGCCACCACAGCAACAAGCCAAACAGGGTCAGACCAAACGAGCCAAAGGGCACCAGGCCAATCTCGACCTTATGTCCCGAGAGCTTTTCACAAAGCATCGAGCCCAGCGCAATCCCCACCGAAAACACCGTAAGAATCAGGGTGACCACGGTTTCATCGCCATACAGCCACTCTTTGGCGTAGGCCGGGATCTGCGTCAGGTAAATCGCACCGACAAACCAGAACCATGAGTTTCCGACTACAGAACGCGACACCGCAGGCGTCTGGTTCAACCCCATCCGCAAGGTGGCCCAGGACTCGCTGAAGATATTCCAGTTCAACTTCAGGTCCGGGGTGTCCGCCGCCGCCCGCGGAATTGCGCGACTGGCCAGATAGCCGAGCACTGCGACCGACACTATCACCACGGACACAATCGCCGTGTAGTTGCTGGATGAGAGCATGATCCCGGCACCAATAGTGCCGGCCAGAATCGACAGAAAAGTGCCCATCTCGACCAGGCCATTGCCGCCCACCAACTCGTCTTCATGCAAGGTCTGCGGCAGGATCGAATACTTCACCGGCCCAAACAGTGCCGAGTGGGTCCCCATCGCGAACAGCGCCACCAGCATCAACGCCAGGTGATCGAAGGCAAAGCCGATGGCACCCACCACCATGATCGCAATCTCGCCCAGTTTAATCAGGCGGATCAAACGATCCTTCGGGTACTTTTCGCCAAACTGCCCGGCCAGTGCCGAAAACAAAAAGAACGGCACTATAAAGAGCAGCGCACACAGGTTGATCCAGATCCCGCGATCACCTTCGATGTTCAATTTGTAAAGGATGGCCAGAATCAGCGACTGTTTAAACAGGTTGTCATTGAGTGCGCCCAGGGACTGGGTCACGAAGAAGGGCAGGAAGCGGCGCTTCCTCAGCAAACTGAACTGCGAGGGGTGACTCATCATCCATGTACTCACGTTGCGCCGAACGGCTTTCTCATTGGAGGGCCGTTGTATCACTCAGGGCACAAGCTTGCTCAGGTTCTGTACTAAATCAGCCTGTTCAGCCATTTCGCACAGAACCTGAGCGCCGTATCTACTTCTTCAACCCGGCGATGCAGGGCGACACAAACAACTCGCCACGGTAGGCACCCTTCACGGTTCGCGTGCCAACGATCAACCACATCAGCACCAGCATCACCACCAGCACGCAGCCGGCAATATCAAAAAATGCCAGATGCAGAACGCTACCCAGACGCAAAGTGGCCAATGAGTACACGCCCAGCGGGAAGGTAAAGCCCCACCAGCCAAGATTGAACGGGATACCCGCCCGGAAGTAGCGAACCGTGATCATCAAAGCCATCACAATCCACCACAAGCCCACGCCCCACAGGATCACGCCAGAGATAAGGCCCAGGCCCTCGACAATTTCACCGACCCGGCCCAGGCCATTGGCCGCGAAAATCGCCGGAGCATCGCTACCCAGCAGCAGCAAACCCAGGGCGCCAGTGCCGATCGGCCCCAAAGCCAGCCAGCTTGAAGCGGCCATGCTTTCGTGGGGCAATTTATGCAGTGCCATGCGCAAAATCAGGATAGTCAGAATGCTGAACGCCACCGGTACCGAGAACGCCCACAGTACATAGCTGGTAATCAACACATGAAACTGCGCGAGGGTGTCGCTCAAATGCGGTGCCAACAGCCCGCCGCTGGCCGCGGCTACCTCCGCCGCCACCACTGGCAGCAACCAGACCGCGGTCATCTGATCAATGCTGTGGTCCTGCCGGGTGAACATCAGGTACGGGATGATCACCCCGAAACCCAGGGCCATGGCTACATCTATCCACCATAAAAACTCGGCCACCTGCACCATGTCGCTGCCCCAACGCGGGACTCCAAACACCAGAAAACCATTGATGATGGTCGCCAGCCCCATGGGAATGGTGCCGAAAAACATCGACACGGTGGAGTGCCCGAAAATCCGCCGCGCTTCGTCGAAGTACAGCACCCAGCGCGCGCCATAGAGCACGCTGAACAGAATGAACAAACCGATATTGAACAGCCACAACCCTTCGGCAAAGACATGCATACCGGGGATATGCACCGGCAACTGGGCCAACGCCAACGCCAGAACCCCCGTGCCCATGGTGGCTGCAAACCAGTTCGGGGTGAACTGGCGAATCACTTCCCGGGGGTACTGCAACTGGCTGAATGGCCGAAATCCGGGCTGGGCTTTGTTTGGGCAAGTCATGGGTTCCTCCTTTCCTCTCATGAGGTGAAATTAGAGTAGAACCAAATCGAATATCTATATAACGGGTAATTTCTCTAACACTTATCTATTTTGCAGATATTCGTCTCTGCATCCCGCTGCAAACCCTGCGACCCTTGGCCGCGATCAGACCATGGTCGACACTGACGGCGCATAAACATCATGCGAGACTAACCCGCCACAGCCGGATTGCTGTGGCCTTACACCTCCAGGAGTCACCATGTCGCTGTCCAGCGGGCTCATTGCCGCCGTCGCCCTGGCCTATATGGCCATCATGTTTGCCATTGCCTTTTATGGTGACCGGCGCAGCACACCGCTGCCGCCGCGGGTCCGCGCGTGGGTATATAGCTTGTCGCTGGCGGTGTACTGCACCAGCTGGACATTCTTCGGCGCCGTCGGCCAGGCCGCCGAGCAGCTTTGGGCCTTTTTACCGATTTACCTGGGGCCGGTGCTGCTGCTGGTGTGCGCGCCCTGGGTCCTGCAAAAGATGGTGCTGATCAGCAAGCAGGAGAACATCACCTCGATTGCCGACTTTATTGCCGCGCGCTACGGGAAGTCCCAATCTCTGGCGATTGTGGTGGCACTGATCTGCCTGGTGGGCGTGCTGCCCTACATCGCCCTGCAGCTCAAGGGCATTGTGCTCGGCGTGAACCTGCTGATCGGTGCCGGAGCAGACGCCACGGGCACCCGCGCCCAGGACACGGCCCTGATTGTGACCCTGATTCTGGCGCTATTCACTATCGTATTCGGCACGCGCAACCTCGATGCCACCGAACACCACCGCGGCATGGTGCTGGCAATTGCCTTCGAGTCGCTGGTCAAACTGTTCGCCTTTCTTGCCGTAGGTGCCTTTGTGACCTACGGCCTGTATGACGGTTTCGACGATCTTTTCAACCAGGCCATGCTTGCACCGCGCCTTGAGCAGTACTGGAAGGAAACCATCAACTGGCCGTCGATGGTGGTACAAACCGGCGTGGCAATGATGGCAATCATCTGCCTGCCCCGACAGTTTCACGTAACCGTGGTCGAGAATATCGAGCCGCAGGACCTGCAACTGGCCAAATGGGTGTTTCCGGCCTATTTGATTCTGGCCGGCCTGTTCGTGGTGCCGATTGCACTGGCCGGACAAATGCTGCTGCCCAGCTCGGTGCTGCCGGATTCGTTCGTGATCAGCCTGCCACTGGCCCAGGCTCACCCGGCACTGGCATTGCTGGCATTTATTGGCGGCGCATCGGCGGCCACCGGCATGGTGATCGTCGCCAGCGTGGCACTGTCGACCATGGTCTCCAACGACATGCTGCTGCCCTGGCTGCTGCGCCACAAAAACGCCGAGCGCCCGTTCGAGGTGTTCCGCCACTGGATGCTTTCGGTACGCCGCGTAACGATTGTGGTGATCTTGCTGCTGGCGTATGTGAGTTACCGCCTGCTGGGCTCCACGGCGAGCCTGGCCACCATCGGCCAGATTGCCTTCGCCGCAGTCACCCAGTTGGCCCCTGCCATGCTCGGCGCCCTGTACTGGAAGCAAGCCAACCGCCGGGGCGTATTTGCCGGCCTCGCCACCGGTACCTTCATTTGGTTCTACACCCTGGTGCTGCCGCTCATCGCCCACAGTGCCGGCTGGCCTTTGAGCCTTTTCCCGGGTCTGACCTGGCTGCACAGCAACCCGCTGGGGCTGTCGATCACACCATTGACCCAAGGCGTGGTGTTGTCGCTGGCCGGTAACTTCACTCTGTTTGCCTGGGTTTCGGTGCTGTCGCGCACCCGGGTTTCGGAGCACTGGCAAGCCGGACGCTTTATCGGCCAGGAGCTGAGCAGTCACCCTAGCGGACGCTCCATGCTCGCGGTGCAGATCAACGACTTGCTGGCCCTCGCGGCGCGTTTTGTCGGCGAGGAACGTGCCCACCAGAGCTTCATCCGTTTCGCCTATCGCCAGGGCAAAGGCTTTAATCCGAACCAGAATGCCAACGGCGAATGGATCGCCCACACCGAACGCCTGCTGGCCGGGGTACTCGGCGCCTCTTCTACCCGGGCGGTGGTCAAAGCGGCCATTGAAGGCCGGGAGATGCAGCTCGAAGACGTGGTACGCATTGCCGACGAAGCATCGGAAGTGCTGCAGTTCAACCGCGCATTACTGCAGGGCGCCATTGAAAACATCACCCAGGGGATTAGCGTGGTCGACCAGTCGCTCAAGCTGGTGGCCTGGAATCGTCGCTATCTGGAATTGTTCAACTATCCGGACGGGCTGATCAGCGTAGGACGGCCGATTGCCGACATCATTCGCCACAATGCTGAACGCGGCCTGTGCGGCCCCGGTGAAGCCGAAGTGCATGTGGCCCGCCGCCTGCACTGGATGCGTCAAGGCCGGGCGCATACATCCGAACGTCTGTTCCCCAATGGCCGGGTGATCGAACTGATTGGCAACCCCATGCCGGGCGGCGGCTTTGTCATGAGTTTCACCGACATTACGGCGTTCCGCGAAGCCGAGCAGGCGCTGACCGAGGCCAACGAAGGTCTTGAGCAACGGGTGGCCGAGCGCACCCATGAGTTGTCGCAGCTTAATCAGGAGCTGACCGACGCCAAAGGCGTGGCCGAAGCGGCCAACCAGTCCAAGACCCGTTTTCTGGCAGCCGTCAGCCATGACCTGATGCAGCCCATGAATGCGGCACGCCTGTTCTCCTCCGCGCTGTCCCACCAGGATGAAGGGCTGAGTCCGGAAGCGCAGAAACTGGTGCAGCATCTGGACAGTTCCTTGCGTTCCGCCGAAGACCTGATCAGTGACCTGCTGGATATTTCGCGCCTGGAAAACGGAAAAATAACTCCGGACATCAAGCCTTTTGCACTGAATGACCTGTTTGAGACCCTGGGCAATGAATTCACCGCCCAAGCGCAGGAACAAGGCCTGAGTTTCAGGGTTCGCAGCAGTCGTTTGCGCGTCAGTAGCGATATCAAGCTGCTGCGGCGCATCTTGCAGAACTTCCTGACCAATGCCTTCCGCTACGCCAAAGGTCCGGTGTTGCTGGGCGTACGCCGCCGCGGGGGAGAGCTGTGCCTTGAAGTGTGGGATCGCGGACCGGGTATTCCTGCCGACAAGCTGCAAGTCATTTTTGAAGAGTTCAAACGCCTGGACAGCCACCAGACCCGCGCCGAAAAAGGCTTGGGCCTGGGCCTGGCGATTGCCGACGGCTTGTGCCACGTGCTGGGGCACAGTTTGCAAGTGCGTTCATGGCAGGGAAAAGGCAGCGTGTTCAGTGTCAGGGTGCCGCTGGCCAGGACCCAGGCTGCGCCACAGCCCGTGGCTGCGGAGCAAAATGGTCAGCCGGTCAATGGCGCCCAAGTGCTGTGCATCGATAACGAAGACAGCATTCTGATCGGCATGCAGAGCTTGCTGACACGCTGGGGCTGCCGGGTCTGGACCGCACGCAATCGCGACGAATGCGCGGCCCTGCTCAATGAGGGCGTACGTCCACAGCTGGTGCTGGTTGATTACCATCTGGATGACGGCGAAGTGGGAACCGACCTGATGCGCTGGCTGCGGGCCCAGCTGGGGGAGCCGGTGCCAGGGGTGGTGATCAGCGCTGATGGACGCCCGGAGATGATTGCCGAAGTGCATGCCGCAGGTCTGGAGTATCTGCCCAAGCCGGTAAAACCCGCAGTATTGCGGGCCCTGCTGAGTCGGCATGTGCCGCTGTGATCACGCCGTATTAAATCTGTAGTCGCTGCCGAAAGGACCGAAGGGCCTTGGGTTTTGCAACGGGGCCTCGGCAGCGACTACAGAGATACCATCCCCCGCTCACTCAGCCGGGTGCGCCACGCCATCCACATCGGTCATCGCCCGTTCCAGCAGGTCTGCCGGCAGGCTTTTACTGGCCCTTGCGCCCAGCAGTTTGAGCTGTTCGCTGCGACTGACGAGGTTGCCCCGACCTTCTGTCAGCTTGTTACGCGCGGCGGCATAGGCTTTATCCAGTTGCTGCAGTCGATTGCCGACCTCATCCAGATCCTGAATAAACAGCACGAATTTGTCATATAGCCAGCCTGCCCGCTCGGCAATTTCCCGCGCGTTCTGACTTTGCCGCTCCTGCTTCCACAGGCTGTCAATGACCCGCAAGGTCGCGAGCAAGGTGGTCGGGCTGACAATCACGATATTGCGATCGAATGCTTCCTGAAACAGATTGGGCTCGGCTTGCAACGCGGCGGAAAAGGCCGCTTCGATCGGTACAAACAGCAACACGAAGTCCAGACTGTGCAGCCCCTCGAGTCGCTTGTAGTCCTTACCGGCCAGCCCCTTCACATGATTGCGCAACGACAGTACATGCTGTTTGAGTGCCGCCTGGCCGATGACTTCGTCATCTGCCCCTACATATTGCTGATACGCCGTGAGGCTGACCTTGGAGTCGACCACCACCTGCTTGTCACCCGGCAGCATGATCAGGACATCGGGCTGAAAACGCTCGCCGTCCGGCCCCTTGAGGCTGACCTGGGTCTGGTACTCGCGGCCTTTCTCAAGCCCGGCATGTTCAAGCACCCGTTCCAGAATCAGCTCCCCCCAGTTGCCCTGGGTTTTCTGACCTTTCAGGGCCCGGGTCAGGTTGGTGGCTTCATCACTCAGGCGCAGGTTGAGCTGCTGCAGACGCTCCAGCTCTTTACCCAAGGAAAATCGTTCCCGGGCTTCTTGCTGATAGCTTTCTTCGACCCGCTTTTCAAACGACTGGATGCGCTCTTTGAGGGGGTCGAGCAACTGCCCCAGGCGTTCACTGCTGGTGTCGGCGAAACGCTGCTCGCGCTCATCGAAAATCTTGCCGGCCAGTTCCGCAAATTGAGCCCGCAACTCATCACGGGAGCCTTGCAGATCGTTCAATCGTTGTTGATGGCTGTCTTGCTGCTCCCGCAGTTCAGCGGCCAGGGCGGCCCCATGCGCGTCCAGACGCCTTAACTCGGTTTCTTTCTGGCTGCGCTCCAGGCTCCAGGCATGGGCTGCATCGCGGGTATTGTCACGCTCCAGCTGCAACAACTCGACCTCTCGCCGCAATGCCGCGAGCTCTGCCTGCTTGGCCGCATTGGCCTGGCCCAGATCACTGATTTCATCGCGACTGGCATCCAGTTGGGCGCTCAGGCCTTCCTGGGCCAACTGCGCCGTACTCAGGCGCTCGCTGAACATCGCCAGCTCTGCATCAAGGCTACTGGCGCGACGCTGCACCTGCCATAAAACTGCCAGCAGCGGCACACCTGCCAACGCCAGGCCCAGCAAAATGCTGCTCAAGTCCAGGGCCATAGCCCCCTCCGCACGAGATAAAAGAGCAAGGTTAACCAAGCAACAGGCCTGAAGACAGCTCAGTCTTCGGTTTTGCTCAGTTCCTGTTGTGCAGCGCGGTCACCGGCACGGGCTGCCTGGCGCAAGAGTTCATGACCGATTCGTTGATCCCGGGCACTCCCGCAATCACGGCACATCAATTGCCCCAGACGACTCTGGGCCAGTACTACGCCTTGTCGTGCGGGTTGTTTCAGCAAATGCCCGGCAACGTGCTTGACGCTGGGGTTAGCGCCCAATCGAGGATTATCCAGTAACCAGATTGCCACCCGCAGAGAAAAGCGTTTTGGGGCTTCTGCTGGAGGAGCAGGACGGGTAACGGAGGAAGTAGCTGTGCGAAACTTCATATGACACTGTAGGGCAGAACAGAAGGCGCGCAACTCTACTCCTTTTTTCGTTTGGGTAAAGTCGAAAAAGTACTACACCCGCGATCTAGAGCAAGCCCACGGGACAATCCACAGATCCTGTGGATAAGTCAGTGGACAACCTGCATTTAACCGCCGCAAACGCCCACCCTACGGGGCCTCAGGTCAAACTGACGATTTTTTCACCAATTAAAAAAAACGATGTTTTTCATTGACTTAAATTTGGCGAACAGGCTATGAGCGGGGTAAATCCAGCCCCTGCCGGCATTTTGTACGCAGCACCTTAAATGTGCACAAGTTCACACTCCCCCCAGTAAACAGGACAAATGCAGGGCAGAACCTGTAGGCCTGCGCACTGCTAATGAGTAGCCTCCAACGCAGGTTCAAGCGGCCATTGCTTGCCGGACGGGGCTTGCGCACCGGTAAAAATGGGCTAAAAGCGCCCATCGGCAGCCGCGACAAGCCCATACCCAAGGTCTTTATGAGGTATTTTTCGCTAGCACACTTGCGTTTAATTTTTCAACCCGTTAGTATCCGCAGCGTTAGTACCAAGCTGAAAGTCAATTCGGGCCGAACAAATCCCTCAAGCACTCTTCAATAAATTGAAGACACGCTGATAAAACGGGATCGACCCCCTCGATGGTTTCCAGGTAAATCTTGCGACGATACTGCCTTTGAAAAGCAAAGGGTATCGCGAAGCTCTTACTCTGACCGAACCAACCTGCAAATTGATCAGGATCTTCACCCGGAGCACGGAACCTTAGCTCCTGTTGTGATTGCCTGCCCTCCTAAGTACCTACCTGCCA
The DNA here is from genome assembly GCF_904067025.1 of Pseudomonas paraversuta. Lineage (NCBI taxonomy): Bacteria > Pseudomonadati > Pseudomonadota > Gammaproteobacteria > Pseudomonadales > Pseudomonadaceae > Pseudomonas > Pseudomonas paraversuta. The sequence goes on along the minus strand of NZ_CAJFDA010000001.1, from coordinate 1,222,924 downwards.
GCCCAAGCGCCACATACTTAATGCGCTCCAACTGGCGGCTTTGTTCCAGTCAGGTTCTTCGTCCAGCCAAAGATGGCTCGACGTCACTGGAACGTTTTAACGTTGCACGGTTCTAATCCGTGTCATTTGTAGGAACACCTAATAACTATGTCTACTCAAATCCATACTCAGGATGCCATTCGCACCCTAACCAACGCCTTTGCTCCAATGAACTGCCTGATTATGGCCGCTCGCAAAGGATGCTTCAGCTTCACCCTGGTCAACGAACACGGCATCGCTCGTCACAGCGAACGCCTGTACCCCGATCAATATTCCAGCGCAGCACCTCTGCAAGCTGTGATCGAGCGTACTCGTCAGGCACTTATTGCCTGATCTGATAAGCGGTAACCCAACAAGCCCTGCCTGATCCGCAGGGCTTTTTGTTGCTAAAAATTTAAGAAATATCCGGCATCGTTTAATTACTTGCGGATATATAGCTAACAACTCGAAGCTATAAATGTTTTAAAAACAGAACTTTAGAACAAAGATATGAGACTACACTTCAACTCAAGCGGCATAATCCGCTTCCGGCGATCCCTTACGACCCACTGCTGCCAAGCTCTTGGGACCGCCGGCCATTTTCAGGCGTCGAGGACGATATGGGTATCGCTGCCAGGGAGTTGAGCCTTTATGTAATTCGGCCAACGCTGATGTATCTGGGCCAGAACAACCCGGATGCAGAAGCATTGTTGCTGGGTATTGCAGCCAGCCAGTCAAGTTTGGGCTCAGCCCTGCATGATCGGCGCGGTCATGGCCTGTACTGCATTCGCGAACCCCGTCACGCCGCCTTGTGGGATCAGTACCTGGCGCAAGACCCCGAACTGGCGAGCCTGGTTCGCGGACTGGCCAGTCAGCATGCATTCTTGTGCAGCCCGCATTTGGAACTCACGGTTAATTTACGTTACGCAACGGCCATAGCGTGGTTGCTGATAGAACAGCAGCAACTAACCATACCCGCTGCAGATGACCTGCTCGGTATGGCCAGAGTTTGGCGCCAAGCCTTTGAACCACAAGGACGTTTGCGTGATTTCACTCACGCATGGAACAACTTTGTTTCTCCTCTTGGCCATGTCGCCTGAGATTTCACCCACCTACAATAATATTTAAATGATCGGAAACCGGTCGGATTGTCCTACAAAACAACGCTAACTTCTGCGATTTAGCCTATAGCGCTTAAACAAAAATGTTGGTAGTTTTCGTCCGGTGATCAAAAGGAGTTCTAATAATGAAAAAAGTAATGCTCAAGACCACACTTAGCCTCGCCGTCACTTTGGCTTCCAGCCATATTTTCGCAAGTGGCTTCGCCCTCAACGAACAAAGCATTAGCGGTATGGGGACCGGCTTCGCAGGGCGTTCGTCTTCTGCTGAAGATGCGAGCACCGTTTTCGGCAACCCGGCAGGCATGTCCCGCATCAAGCGCGAACAAGTTACCGGTGGTGTTGCTGCAATCGACGCAAGCACCGATATCAAGCACGCAAGTGGCGGCGCTCCAGGCGGCACCAACAAAGGCGACATGGTTCCTTTCACTGCCGTGCCAATGGGCTTCTACGTGAAGCCAATTGATGAGCACTGGGCATTTGGTGTAGGCCTGTATGCTCCTTTCGGCTTGGTCACTGACTACGAAAGCAGCTTTGCCGGTCGCTATGCTGGTAAAGAGAGCAAGGTTCAGGTTATTACCTTCCAGCCTACTGTCAGCTACGCCTTCAACGATGTAGTTTCGATCGGTTTTGGTCCTACCATCAACCGCATTGACGGCACCCTGACTTCCGCTACGCCTGGTCCACGCGGCCCCGCCAGCGACGGTGAAGTTAAAATCAAGGGTGACGATACTGCACTTGGTTTCAACGCCGGCATCCTGGTTCAGGCCACTGACAGGACTCGCCTGGGTCTGACTTATCACTCTAAAGTCAAATACAGCCTGGATGGAAACACCAAAATCTCGGGCATAGGTTTCGGGCCTTTCAATGGCACTAAATACGATGCCGGCCTGGATATCACTACGCCCGAATCTGTTGACTTCTCGGTTACCCATGAGCTGAATGACCAGTGGACCATCTATGCAGGTAGTACCTGGACTCGCTGGAGCCGCCTGAAAGACATCACCGTTGAAAACAATGGTGTTCCACCTGCGCTAGGCGGCAGTGTCGGCCCGATCGGGACCATTAAAGAGGATCAGAACTGGCATGACACCTGGGCTTCGGCCATTGGTGCTGCCTATAAGATCAACAAGCAATGGACAGTGCGCACCGGCTTGTCGGTTGATCAGTCACCTACCAACAATACTGACCGTTCGGTTCGCATCCCGACTGGCGACCGTAAAGCAATCAGCTTTGGCGTCGGCTGGAGCCCAACTGATGATCTGACTATTGATGCCGCTTATTCCTACCTCAAGGAAGAGTCGGTTAGCGTCAACCTGCCAGCCAAAGGCAACTACAAATCCTCTTACCACAACAGTGCAAACGGGTTTGGTGTAGGTGCAACCTACAAGTTCTAATTCAGCGCGAGACTTGACCCCTCGCCAACTGAATTAAAAAAATCCCCGCTCTCGTTACCGAGGCGGGGATTTTTAATGAACGGAAGTCAGGGTTTTGAAGCAATGGCTTTTTCTATCGCGTCAATCAACTCGGGACTGTCGGGTTTGGTCAGACTCGAAAAGTTGGCAACTACGTTACCTTTGCGATCAACAACGTACTTATAGAAATTCCACTTCGGAGCACTGCTCTGTTCAGCCAGCACTTTAAACATGTGTGCGGCGTCAGGGCCACGTACATGTTGCGGATCAATCATGGTGAACGTGACGCCGTAATTAACGTAGCAGACCTTGGCTGTTTCCTCGCCACTCTTGGCTTCTTGTTTAAAGTCATCGGACGGCACCCCGATCAACTCCAGCCCTTGCCCCTTAAAGCGCTGATTCAACGCCTCAAGCCCTTTGAACTGTGGAGCAAAGCCACAGAAGCTCGCGGTATTGACGATCAACAGCGGTTTACCGGCAAAACGCTGGCACAGATCGATAGACTCCTTGGCCCGCAACTTGGGCAACGAGCCCTCCAGTAACGGTGGGCAATCTGTCGCCCATACCGAACCGGCGCACGCCAATAACAGTACGGGCATCGCAATCCAGCGCTTGAGCATTATGAAAGTCCTTTAAATAGAGGCAGACCCAGAACTTACTCGCCCCGACAACATACTAGCAAGCACCCATGCCCAACTGCATCAGCGCCAGCCCGCCTTGATGCCAGCCCCACCACGCCAGAGCCAGCAGCAATGAACCGCCGCCCAGGCCCGCGACCCACAACCACATCGAGCTCACGCCATACTCCCCTGCGCCTGCAAACGGGCAACAGGACGCTCACGCACCGGCCAGTTCAAGGCTGCAGCCAATAGACTCAAGAATATCGAAACCTGCCAGATCAGATCGTAGCTACCGGTTCGATCATAGACCACACCGCCCAGCCAGCCGCCAAGGAACGCGCCCAACTGATGGAACAGGAACACGATGCCTCCCAGCATTGACAGGTTACGCACACCAAACAGAGTGGCGACGGTGCCATTGGTCAACGGCACCGTCGACAGCCACAAGAAACCCATGGTCATACCAAACAGATAGGCACTGAATTGCGTCACCGGTGCCCACAAAAACAGCACAATCACTACCGCTCGCGCCAGATACAGGGCGGTCAGCAAACGCGGCTTGGACATGCGTCCGCCGAGCCAGCCCGCCGTGTAGGTGCCGAAGATATTGAACAGCCCAATCAGCGCCAGCACAGTCGTACCAACGGTCGCTGGCAGATGCTGGTCTACCAGATAGGCCGGCAGGTGGATGCCGATAAACACCACCTGAAACCCGCAGACAAAAAAACCGAAGGACAACAACCAGAAGCCGGAGTGCGAGCAGGCCTCACCCAGGGCTTCCTTGAGGGTTTGCTCGCCACCCAGACTCGGCAGCGGGCGATCCTTGAGCATGCTCACCAGGGGCACGATCAGCGCCACCAGCAAGCCCAGAACCAGCAAAGCCGACGACCAGCCGAGCCAGCCGATCAAACCCAGGGTGCCTGGCAGCATGGCGAACTGACCGAACGACCCCGCCGCACTGGCAATCCCCATGCCCATGCTGCGTTTTTCCGGGGGCAAGGCGCGCCCCACCACCCCCAGAATCACCGAAAAAGAAGTACCGGACAGACCGATACCAATCAACAACCCCGCACTCAGTGACAAGGTCATCAATGAGTCCGACATGCCCATCAGAATCAAACCGGCGGCATACAAAATGCCCCCAATGATCACCACCCTGGCTGCACCGAAACGGTCAGCCAGAGCACCGGTGAACGGTTGTGCCAGGCCCCAGATCAGGTTTTGCAGGGCGATGGCAAACGCAAAAACCTCACGGCCCCAGCCAAACTGCGCACTCATGGGCGGCAGAAACAGCCCGAAACCATGCCTTACCCCCAGGGACAGCGCCAGAATCAATGCACTGCCCAAAAGCACCCAGCCGCTGGTACGCCACACCGATGTCATTATTATTCTCCTAATGCGGGTATATACCCATTTCTATTCGTGAAACAGGCGCTCAGTCCGCGCCCGCCAACTCATCCAGCAGCTGCAACAGTTGTTCACGCCGGTCTTCGCCCAAACGGTCAATCAGACGCTGTTGTGCAGCCTCCCAGGCAGGCAGGGCAGCCTCGAGCCGCTCTTCACCGGCCTTGGTCAGGCACACCAGTCGATTGCGATGGTCTTCGCCCTCGGCCAGCTTCACCAGGCCTGCAGCTTCGAGCACCCGCAAATTACGGCCCAAGGTACTGCGATCCAGCCCCATGGCTTCGGCCAGAGTGGAAATACTCGGCTGATCGAGACGCTTGAGATTACACAACAAGGAATACTGGGCAACGTTGATCCCGAAGCCATCAAGAGCGCCGTCGTAATGCCTGCTGATGCCGCGGGAAGCGCGACGCAGATTGGTGCATAAACACTGGGTCGGTAACATTTTGTATGTATATACCCGCAATTAAACAGAATCAAGATTTATAAACACACCCTTGAGGGGGCCGGTATGCCAGCGACACGGCTTCTCAGGATATCCAGGCTGACGCATAGCAGGGTCACACTTGAATAAGCGCCAGCCCCACCAACAGCAGAACCTCAAGCAATTCAAGCAAGGCGCCGGCGGTATCACCCGTGGTGCCGGCCAAACGACGCAGCATCACCTTGCGCAGCCAAACAAACCCAAGCGCAGCCAGCACCAGCGCGTACAACCCTGCATAACCGGCTATCACCACACACGCCACAGCACTGAGCCCCAGCACCTGCCATCCCGCCTTGCGTGGCAAGTGATCAGCCAGCGCCTGCCCCAGGCCACCGGCACGAACATAGGGCGTGGTAAGGAACACTCCCAGCAAAGCGCTGCGGCCGATCAACGGTACAATCAGCAAGACCGCCGTCTGTTGTTGCACTATCAATGCCAGCAGCGCGCAAAACTTGAGCAATAACAGCAACACCAGGGTGACCACGGCAATCGGTCCGCTGCGCGGGTCTTTCATGATACTCAGGGTGCGCTCGCGATCACCAAAACCGCCCAGCCAGGCATCTGCACTGTCAGCCAGACCGTCCAGGTGCAGCCCGCCGCTGAGCAGCACCCACGCCGTCAGCAGCAAGGCCCCGTGCAGCATCAACGGTGCACCGGCCAGCAAGCCATTGAGCCCCCAAAGCAACAGGCCGAACAACAAACCCACCAGCGGATAGAACAGCAGCGAACGCCCCAGCTCCTGCGGCGCAGGCATGCCGGGCAGGCGAATCGGCAAACTGCTTAAAAACTGCAGGGCGATCCAGAATGGCAGCATGCTCAACCCTCTTCGCTCAATACGCCATGCGCTGCGACACGCAGGCCGAACAGCGCCCCATTGACCACCTGCACCTGCAACAAGTGCTCACGGGGCAGACCCCGGGCCCGGGCCAGCAGCAGTTTCATCACCCCGCCGTGGCACACCACCAGCACCCGCTCGCCGGCAAACTGTTGCTGCAAACGGCTAACCGCTGACAGCACCCGCGCCGAGAACTCCAGCACTGGCTCGCCTTGCGGCGGAGTAAAGCCGTAGGGGTCTGTCCAGAACAAGCCCAGCGCCTCGGCATCGGTCTCCATCAGCGCGGCAGGACTACAGCCCTCCCATGCACCAAAATGCAGCTCCTGCAGGTCCTTGTCGAAAGACACCGGTAACGCCAGCTGCTGGCTCAATTCCTGCGCGAACAAGGCACAACGCTGCAATGGCGAGCTGACAATACGATCCCACGGCCCGCGGCCTTTGACCGCCTCCCGCATCTGCTCCCAGCCCAGGGCCGTCAGCGCGTCATCGAGACTGCCGCGCAGACCGCCGCCCAGTTCGGTTTCACCATGGCGCAACAGATCCAGCTGCACACTCATGCCGGGCGGTCCGCCACGGAGGCCTCGGCAAAGGTTGCCATCTGCCCGTGCAGGTCGCAGGCAAGACGCACCAAGGGGACCGCCAGCGCAGCACCGCTGCCCTCGCCCAGGCGCAAGCCGAGGTCGAGCAACGGTTGTGCCTGCAGGCTTTCCAGCACATGGCGATGCCCCTGCTCGGCGCCGCGATGGGCGAAGATCAGCCACTCTCGGCATTCGGGATTCAAGCGTACGGCGACCATGGCCGCAACCGTGCAAATAAAGCCATCGACCAGCGCCACCAGGCCTTCTTGCGCACACGCCACATAGGCCCCGGCCAAGGCTGCAATTTCAAAGCCGCCCAAGCGAAACAGAGTCTGCAACGGGTCATCCAGCAGTCCGTCGTGAAACGCCAGCGCCTGATCGATCACCCGGGCTTTATGGCTCACACCCGCCGCATCCAGACCGGTACCCGGCCCCGTCAAATGCGCAGCCGGGCAATCGAGCAGCGCACAGGCCACGGCACTGGCCGACGCCGTATTGCCGATACCCATTTCACCGCCGATAAACAACTCACTGCCCGCTGCCAGTGCACGCAATACGCTGTCACGACCCGCCTGCAGAGCTTTCAAGCCCTGACTGTCGGTCATCGCCGCGCCCGTGGCAAAGTTGGCCGTGCCGGCCCCCAGCTGCAAATGCCGGACCCCCGCCAGATTGAGCATCGGGGTAACTGTGCCCAGATCCACCACATCCAGTTGCGCGCCCAACTGACGGGCCAGCACGCTGATTGCCGCGCCGCCGCTGACAAAGTTGTGCAGCATTTGCCCGGTGACCGCTTGCGGATAAGCCGATACACCCTCCGCCACCACGCCGTGATCACCTGCAAAAATCGCAACCCATATTTGATCGGCACGGGGTTTCAACCGCCCCTGCAACCCGGCCAGCTGCACTGCCAAAGCTTCCAGCTGGCCCAAAGAACCTGCCGGCTTGGTCAATTGCTGCTGACGCTCGGCCGCTGCCGTCGACATTGCATGATCAACCGGCTTGCACGGGGTCAGCCACCACGGGGTATTCATAGTGCAGTTCCTTTCAACGTCAGGGGCAGGCCCGCCACCGTCAGCACTACTCGCTGACAGCGCTCGGCCAAGGCTTGATGCAACCAACCGGCTTCATCGACATAGCGGCGAGTCAATTCGCCCAGCGGTACGACACCCATTCCGGTTTCGTTGCTGACCAACACGATTTCACCCGGCAGTTCAGCCAGGCACTCCAGCAGCGCATCACGCTCGGCGCTCAGGCGCTGTGGATCTTCAAGCAGCAACAGGTTGGTCAGCCATAGCGTCAGGCAATCCACCAGCAGAAAAGAATCTGCCTGGGCGTTGTCGCGCAGTACCCGGGCCAGCTCCACCGGCTCTTCAACCAGCGCCCAATGCCCGGGGCGGCGCTCACGATGGTGACGCACGCGCTCGTTCATCTCACCGTCCAGCGGCTGGCTGGTGGCAATATAGGTGACGGCCAGACCGGACCCGGCCGCGAGCTTCTCGGCCAGGCGACTTTTCCCCGAGCGGGCTCCGCCCAGAATCAGTTGCAGCATGTTTTGGAACCTCTAGCAGAAGAAGGCGCTCTGGCCACTGACGCTAACGCAGGCAAGCCGGGCCCCCGCAGGGATATCAGAGCCCGCATAATTGACGAAGCAGCCCGGTATCCAGATGGTTTTGCACCAGGTCCGCCAGGCGTTCGATATCCCGCTCACGCAGGGCGTGGTAATCCACCGATTGCACATCCTGCAAGCCGGCCCAGCGCAGCAAGGCACTGCAGGCCGCAGGCGACTCGAACAAGCCATGCAAATAGGTGCCGAAAATTTGCCCGTCGGCGCTTTGCGCGCCGTCACAGCGGCCATCTTCCAGTTGCACCGCCGGCCGCTCCAGCGCCACGCCGGTAGTCACCCCCGCATGGATTTCGTAACCACAGACTTCAGCGTTTTCCAGAGCCAGATGCCCGCGCACATTGCGCAACTGCTTCTCGGCGGCGAGCTCGGTGCTGAATGCCAGCAACCCCAGCCCCGCGCTTGAACCCGCAGTACCTTCCAGGCCCAACGGGTCGTGAACCTGCTCGCCGAGCATCTGTAAACCGCCGCAAATCCCCAGCAACTTGCCGCCATAGCGCAAGTGACGGTTGATGGCAGTGTCCCAGCCATTGGCCCGCAAATAGGCCAGATCGCTGCGCACGCTCTTGGAACCCGGCAGAATGATCAAGTCTGCAGCCGGGATGGGCTGGCCCGGCCCGACAAACTGCAAGTCCACCTGCGGGTGTAAACGCAGCGGGTCGAAGTCGGTGTGGTTACTGATACGCGGCAGCACCGGCACTACCACCCTGAGCACTTGATCCGCCTTGTCGGTCTGACGCTGATCAATGCCGTCTTCGGCCTCGAGGTGCAAATCCATCACATAGGGCAAGACCCCGATCACCGGCTTGCCCGTGCGCTGCTCGAGCCAGTCTAGACCGGGCTGGAGCAAGGCAATGTCGCCACGGAAACGGTTGATGATGAAGCCCTTGACCCGTGCCTGCTCGGTTTCGCTGAGCAACTCCAGAGTGCCGACCAGATGCGCGAACACGCCGCCGCGGTTGATATCGGCGATCAGGATCACCGGGCAATCCACGGCTTCGGCAAAGCCCATGTTGGCGATGTCACCGGCACGCAGGTTGATCTCGGCAGGCGAACCCGCGCCCTCGACCATCACCACCGGGTACTCGGCACTCAAACGTCGATGCGAGGCCAGCACCGCCTGCATGGCAATGGCCTTGTAGTCGTGGTAGGCCACCGCGTTCATGCTGGTCACCGCACGACCATGGATAATCACTTGCGCGCCGGTGTCACTGTTGGGCTTGAGCAGCACCGGATTCATATCCGTGTGCGGCGCCAGGCCGGCCGCCTGCGCCTGAACTGCCTGCGCCCGGCCGATCTCGCCGCCCTCAGCGGTTACGGCACTGTTGAGTGCCATGTTCTGCGGCTTGAACGGCACCACACGCACACCCTCACGGGTCAGCCAGCGGCACAAGGCCGTGACCAGGGTACTTTTACCGGCATCGGAGGTGGTGCCCTGCACCATCAAAGTACTCATGCAACTTCCTTGGTGTAGGCCAGCAACGTCTGCTCCAGCCGCAACCAGTCAGCCTCGGTGGCCGGCAGACCGAAACGTACGCTGCTGTTATGGGCAAACAGACGCAGCAAAATGCCGCGCTGGGCCATGAATTCGTAAAGACGGTCGGCATGGGGCGTAATCAGCCACTGAAACAGCGCGCATCCGCCCTGGGGCGGCAAATCATGTACGCCAAGCAATCGCGCCAGACGCCCGCTGGCCAGTACGCTGCGCTCGCGCTGCAGCGCCTGGGCTGCGGTGTCTAGCAGGCAGGCCTGACCGACAATCCGGGTCGGCCCGCTGACGGCCCATGGCCCGACTTGTTCGGCCAGCAATTTGAGCAATTTGAGTTCCGCCAGAACAAAGCCCAGGCGTATGCCGGCCAGGCCAAAGAACTTGCCGAAGGAGCGCAACACAATCAGTCCGGTACGCCAGCTCTGGGCCGACAGACTCAAATCCGGCGTGTTGTCCATAAAGGCCTCGTCCACCACCAGCCAGCCTCCGCGCTGGGCCAGCCTGGCGTGCCATTCCAGCAGGCGCTCGGCGGACAGGCTCAAGCCTGTGGGGTTATTGGGGTTAACCACCACCAGTACATCCAGGGTATCGAGGTAGAAATCGACTTCCTGTTCCATGATTTCGCGCACGATGTGCCCGCTGCGCCGCCATGCCTCAGCGTGCTCGGCATAACAGGGCGACAGCACACCGACCTTGCCCCCCCGACGCAGGCGCGGCAGCAACTGAATGGCGCACTGCGAACCCGGCACCGGCAACACATTGGGTGCGCCGTAATAGGCACAGGCCGCATGCTCAAGCCCGTCGTCGGTTTCCGGCAAGCGCGCCCAGGCACGCTGATCAATCTCGGGAATTGCGAATGGCCAGGGCGCCAGGCCACTGGACAGGTCCAGCCAGTCGGCCTCGGCAATGCCGTAGTGCAGGACTGCCTGGCGTAAACGTCCGCCGTGCTCAAGCATAGAATTCACTCCCCACGCACAGGATCAATAACCACAGCCACACCCCGCGTTGCACCAACTGCCAGCCGCGACTGATCGAATCGGCATCCGCCGGCGCACCTTCGCCCAATTGCCCGCGCTCGTGCAGTTCACCGTGGTAAATCGCCGGGCCGCCCAACTCGACCTCCAGGGCACCTGCGCCCGCCGCCATCACCGGCCCTGCATTAGGGCTGTCCCATTGCGGCGCCTGTTTGCGCCAGCACTTAAGGGCGAGTCGGGTTTTACCCAGTACGGCGTAGGTCAAGGCAACCAGACGCGCAGGAATGTAGTTCAGCACATCATCGATCCGCGCAGCCGCCCAGCCAAAACGCTCGAAGCGTTCGTTGCGATAGCCCCACATGGCATCCAGGGTATTACTCAAACGATAGAGCACTACACCCGGCGCACCGGCCACGGCAAACCAGAACAAGGCGGCGAACACTGCATCGCTGCCGTTCTCCAGTACCGATTCAGTGGCGGCGCGGGCCACTTCAGTCGCATCCAGTTCGCTGGTCTGGCGACTGACCAGGTAGCCGACCCGGGTACGGGCTTCGTCCAGATCATTGCTGCGCAGGGCTTGTGCCACCGGCTGCACATGCTCGCCCAGACTGCGCATGCCCAGCGCGCAGTACAGCGCCAGAATGTCCACCAGCCAGCCGATGTAAGGCAGCCACGACAAGGCTGTGGCCAGGATCGTAAATGGCACAACCGCCAGCACCCAGGCTGTCACGCCATGGCTGCGCCAGCCCCGGCCACCGGAATTGAAACGTTGTTCGATACGCTCAGCCATCCGGCCAAACGCAACCAGCGGATGCCTGCGCTTGGGCTCACCGAACAGCGCGTCCAGTGCCACTCCGGCGACGCACAGCAACGCCACACTCATGGGCTCACTCCCCAATAATTCTCATAGACCAGTTCACTCAAGGGACGCGCTTTGGCCCATCCTTCGAGTATCAGCATAGGTGCTGGATAAAAGCTCTCGACCGGGCCCAGGCACAGTACAGCCAACGGCTTGGCGCCCGCAGGCAAGCCCAGCAGCTCGGCCAGCGCCCGGGGTTCGAACAGCGACACCCAGCCCATGCCCAACCCCTCGACCCGGGCGGCCAGCCACAGGTTCTGGATCGCACAGGACAAGGATGCCATGTCCATCTCCGGCAAGGTCCGGCGACCGAAAATGTGCTTCTCACGGTCATCCATCAACGCAGCCACCAACACTTCGGCGCAATCGTTGATCCCCTCTACTTTGAGGGTCATGAACTCATCGGAACGCTCACCCAACGCTTCAGCAGTGCGTACCCGTTCTTCTTCCACCAGGGCTTGCACCTTGCTGCGCAACTGGCGATCGCTGATGCGGATGAACCGCCACGGCTGCATCAGGCCCACACTGGGGGCCTGATGCGCGGCTTCAAGCAGCCGTGATAACAGTTGAGGAGCCACCGTGCCACCGCTGAAGTGCCGCATGTCGCGGCGTTCGGCGATGGCGCGATAGACAGCGGCTCGCTCGTCAGGACTGAATGCGTTGTCGCTCATGACACCTTCACGGCACAGGGCGCGAACAACGCAGCAATGGCCTGGGGATTGGACGGAAAGTAAAAGTGCACATAAGACGCTGTCATCCGCCCGTCACGATACACCGCTTCAGCACCACGCCCGCCATTGGGGCTCAGGCCCCGGGCAATGGGCTCAAGCTCAGTAGTGGTCAACGAGTGATGGTAGGTGTGACCGCGCAGCAGCCCTTCGGGCATCTCGACCGCCTGCAACGCCAGTGCCGCCAGGCGCTTTTGCATGGTCGCTTCACCGGCCAGCAGCCCCACCAGCTCGGCACGCTGGCCGTCGACGTCGGTCAGGGCATCCAGCAGATAGAGCATGCCACCGCATTCCGCAAGCAAGGGTTTGCCCGCAGCATGGTGCGCGCGAATGGCCTGCAGCATCGGCGTATTACGCGACAGCTCAAGGTGATGCAGTTCAGGATAACCGCCCGGCAAATACAGACTGTCAGCCTCGGGCAAGCGGGCATCGTGAATCGGCGAGAAGAACAGCAATTCGGCGCCCATGTCCCGCAACAGCGCCAGGCTCGCGCCATAGGTGAAGGCGAAGGCTTCATCCCGGGCCACGGCAATACGCACTCCGGCCAATAATGGCTCGGCAGGTACCAACTGCGGTGCAGCGAACTCCACCGCCGGTGGCAGCGCTACCTCACAGGTGCTGGCCAGGGCTGCGGCTGCCGCATCAAGGCGTGCGTCCAGATCATTCAACTCGCTGGCCTGGACCAGGCCCAGGTGACGGCTTGGCAGTTCGATTGCGGTTTCACGGGACAGCGCGCCATACCAGCGCAGACCTTCAGTCAGGCTTCCCTCCAGCAACTGCGCATGGCGCACGGTACCGACGCGGTTGGCCAGCACCCCGGCAAACGGCAAGTCCGGCTGATACCGCGCCAGGCCCAACGCCAGCGCACCAAAGGTCTGGGCCATGGCAGTGCCATCAATCACGCCCAACACCGGCACGCCAAAATGACGCGCCAGATCAGCGCTGGACGGCGTGCCGTCGAACAAGCCCATCACCCCTTCAATCAGAATCAGGTCCGCTTCACCTGCGGCTTCCCACAACAGGCGGCGGCTTTCATCGGCGCCCACCATCCACAAATCCACCTGATATACCGGCGCCCCGCTGGCGCGCTCGAGGATCATGGGATCGAGAAAATCCGGGCCACACTTGAATACCCGCACCTTGCGCCCTTGATTGCGATGCAATCGGGCCAGGGCGGCGGTGACGGTGGTCTTGCCCTGGCCCGAGGCCGGTGCGGCGATCAATACCGCCGGGCAATGACGCGACTCTCTCATGCTTGAACACTCACAATTCGATGCCTTTCTGGGCTTTGATCCCGGACTGGAAGGCATGTTTGATCACACCCATTTCGGTCACGGTATCGGCCAGGTCTATCAGTTCAGGTTTAGCGCCGCGTCCGGTGACCAATACATGCTGCATCGGCGGACGGGCTTGCAGGTCGCTCAACACTTGCTCGAGGTCGAGATAGCCGTGCTTGAGCGCAATATTCAGTTCATCCAGCACCACCAGACCGATGGAGGGGTCGCGCAGCATCTCGCGGGATACTTCCCACGCAGCCTCGGCCGCGGCGATATCACGCTGGCGATCCTGGGTTTCCCAGGTAAAGCCTTCACCCATCACGTGGTAACGCACCTGTTCCGGGAAACGGCGGAAGAAAATCTCTTCGCCGGTGCTGTTGCGACCCTTGATGAATTGCACCACACCGCACTGCATGCCGTGGCCCATGGCCCGTGCCAGCATGCCAAAGGCCGAACTGCTTTTGCCTTTACCGTTGCCGGTCAGTACCAGCAGCAGCCCGCACTCGTTAGGGGCGCTGGCAATGCGCTCATCCATTACGGCTTTTTTGCGCAGCATGCGCGCCTGGTGACGTTCGTCGCGTTCGGGGGATTCGTTCATGGCAGCTCTCCGTTGGGGCTCAATCATGCAAACGGGAGGCGGGGGACATTGCAACAAAAAGCACACCATCGCCCGCCGCGAGGTGTTGGATGGATCAGGCCGGTCTCCGGGCTCACAAGCGGGATACTCCAGACGGAGCAACCCTGACCACGCGTCTTCCCGTGCAAAAACACAGTGACATCGAGCGCAGCCTTTACTCATTTACCGTTGCGGGGGCAGCGCCGGGATCAAAGCGGTTGTGTGGATCAAACACGCCCTCACCGGCTTCCCTGTTTCACCCTGTCGACCTTTGGCCACAGAGCACCTGAAACAAGCCGCGAAGGTTAGAGGGTTGGGGGTGGAGCGTCAATTAAAGCCGGCAGCAACGACTTGAACCTTTGAGCAGCTACGCTCCTCTATGACTGACAAGCCCAAGAACTGATGGAGATCTTCATGCTCAAGCGCCAGCACGCCATTGTCATCGTACTTGCAGCAGGGTTGGCCGCCTGTGGCGAGAGTTCGACCCTGCAAGTGGTGGATGGCACCGGCCCTTCACCCAAGCTGCCGGAACCGAACAAGACGCTGATTCCGACAGTCAACATCGCACCGGCCATAGGCTGGCCCGAGGGCACTACGCCGACTGCCGCCCAGGGACTGAAAGTGGCAGCCTTCGCCGAAGGCCTCGACCACCCCCGCTGGCTCTACGTGCTACCCAATGGTGATGTACTGGTGGCAGAAACCAATGCACCGCCCAAGCCGGATGACAGCAAGGGCATCCGCGGCTGGGTGATGGAGAAAGTCATGGGCCGGGCCGGGGCCGCAGTCCCCAGCGCCAACAGAATCACGCTGCTGCGCGACAGCAACCATGACGGCGTGGCAGAAACCCGCACGGTTTTTATCGACAAGCTCAACTCCCCGTTCGGCATGACCCTGGTGGGCAATGATCTGTATGTCGCAGACGCCGACAAACTGCTGCGCTTCCCCTATCAGGCCGGCGAGCAATCCATCAGCGCCCCGCCGACCAAGGTCGTCGACCTGCCCGGCGGCCCGTTGAACCACCACTGGACCAAAAACGTCATCGCCAGCCCGGATGGCAAAAAACTCTATGTCAGCGTGGGTTCCAACAGCAACGTGGGCGAAAACGGCCTGGACAAAGAGCAAGGCCGCGCCGCGATCTGGGAAGTGGACCCGGCTACTGGCAGCCACCGTATTTTCGCTTCGGGCCTGCGCAACCCCAACGGCATGGACTGGGAGCCAAAATCAGGAAAACTCTGGACTGCGGTTAACGAACGCGACGAAATCGGCAGCGATCTGGTGCCTGACTACATCACCTCGGTACAGGATGGCGGCTTCTATGGCTGGCCTTTCAGCTACTACGGGCAACACGTGGATACACGGGTTAATCCACAAAACCCGGAGCTAGTAGCCAAAGCCATTGCGCCGGACTATGCCGTGGGCCCGCATACGGCATCCCTGGGGCTCAGTTTTGCGACAAACAGCAAGCTGCCCAACTTTACCGAGGGCGCATTTATTGGCCAGCACGGCTCCTGGAACCGCAAACCCCACAGTGGCTATAAAGTGATTTTCGTGCCGTTCACTGAAGGCAAACCTGCCGGCATGCCGGTGGACGTGCTGACCGGTTTTCTCAATGCCGATGAGAAAGCCATGGGCCGCCCGGTAGGGGTAGTGATTGATAAACAGGGGGATCTGCTGGTTGCCGATGATGTTGGCAACAAGATCTGGCGGGTGTCCGGGAAATAAACTGCAGGAGCGAGCCGCTCAAGGGCTCGCTCCTACTGGTTCGGCTTTGGCTTACGGGTTGTGGGCCAGATGCTGCTCGGTCGGCAGTACACGCTTGGCCTCCAGATAGGCTTTCTGCCAGTAGGCCTTGTTCAGGCTGTCCAGCTTGACCGTGCCGCCTGTTGCAGGCGCATGCACGAAGCGGCCCTCGCCGACATAAATCCCGGCATGACTGACCCGGGAACCACCACTGGTAGCGAAAAACAGCAAGTCACCGGTTTGCAGCTTGTCTTTGCCAACACTCTGCACCCGCATCACGATCATCTCGCGAGTGGTACGGGGCAAGGAAATACCTGCGGCATCGTTGTAGACGTACTTGATCAAACCACTGCAATCAAAACCGGAATCCGGGGTATTACCGCCCCAGCGATAAGGCGTACCGACCAGCCCCAGGGCACGGAACAGCACATCCGCAGCAATCGGCGAAGCGTCTTCAGGGGAGTTGGAAAACACCACCTGCTTTTGCACCACGGGGGCTGGCGGGGGGTGGCTGGCGCAGGCACTGAGCAGTGCTGCTAGAGTCAGAAGGGCAACGCGGGCCATGGTCGACATAAACAGAATGTTCCTGATTCTGGATACGGCTACTGGGGCCGCGAAACCCGAAACCGCGACAGGGGGCACCTTCGCGGCTTCAGGAATTAACTATGCGACTGAATTCTAGACCTTAGAGGCCAAACTTCAAGTAAGACTTTAACTTTACTTGCGCGCTACAACGTTTGTAGGCGCCATCGCCAATGCACGCTTGGCTTCCATAAAGGTCTTGTTCCAGTAGGTATCGCCCAGGCTGTCGATCCGCACACCACCGCTACGGCGGCTGCTGGAGTGAATAAACTGGTCATCGCCCAGGTAAATCCCGGCATGGCTGACACGGCCGCGACCATTGGTGCTGAAGAACAGCAAGTCACCCGGTTTGAGGTTGTTTCGCGCGACCAACGGTGCTTTTACGTTGATCATTTCCCGCGTTGAACGGGGCAGTTGCATGCCCGCTTCTTCTTTGAACAGGTAGCCGATGAACCCGCTGCAATCAAAGCCTGCCTCAGAGGTGCCGCCAAAACGGTAACGGGTACCGATCAAGGACATGCCACGCTCAAGAATGCTGTCAGCCAGGGCTGGCAGTTCATAAGGCTTGCTGTTGGCGGAAAATTGGGCCAGTTCTTTTTCAGTCGCCAGTTCTTCCTGATAAACAGCGGAAGCCTGGGACGCTGATGGCTTTTGAACCTGTTGTTGCACAACTTGCTGTGACACTGGTGTGTGTGCAGCGCAGCCGAACAACAGGGTAACGAGTGCGAGGGGCACGAGGGGTGCGAAGCGCTTTAGCATGGGCACGACCGTGGCTTGAAAGAAAAGTAGCCGCGACTATGCCTTCTATGATCCTCATTTGCAAATTCAATCGATCTAAATGTGACCTGAGCGTTTTGTCATGACATCTAAGGCTTTACACCCCTGACAATCGATTTTGTGCGCGCAGCCCTCTGCCACGCAGGTTTTCTGACGCCTGAATATTGTCAGCAGCCCCGCAGGCACACATGACAAGGCGTGGACGAACGAGGGCGAGTTACCAGCCGAGGGTTTCTTTCAGGAAGGGGATGGTCAGCTTGCGCTGCGCTTGCAGGGACGCCTGATCAAGCCGCTCCAGCAGATCAAACAGCGCGCTCATGCTGCGGGTACCGCGGGTGAGGATAAAATGCCCCACCTCGTCGGTCAGGTGCAGGCCGCGACGGGATGCACGCAATTGCAAGGCGCGCAATTTGTCTTCATCGGACAGGGGGCGCATCTGGAAAACCAGAGCCATGGTCAGGCGTGACTTGAGGTCGGCCAGCTTGATCGGCAACTCACGGGGCGATGCCGAAGCTGCAATCAACAGGCGGCGCCCGCTGTCGCGCAGACGATTGAACAGGTGAAACAGCGCTTCTTCCCAATCAGCACGCCCGGCCACCGCCTGCAGGTCGTCCAGGCAGACCAGCTCGTACTGTTCAAGGTTATCCAGGATTTCAATCCCGCGATCCTGCAACTCGGCCAGCGGCAGATAGACTGCCGGCTCCCCCATCTGTTCAAAGCGCAGGCATGCAGCCTGTAGCAAGTGCGTACGACCTACGCCCTGCTTGCCCCAAAGATAGATCAGGCTTTCTGTCCAGCCGGCGTCGGCTTCGCACAGACGCTCGACATAGCCTAGTGCAGCGGCATTGGCGCCTGGATAGTAGTTTATGAAGGTAGCGTCATCACGCAGACGCACACCTAGGGGCAGCTGAATCGGTTTCATGCTGACTGAACAGTTCAAACGAACCGTTAGTGGCCTCTGTGTAAAGTTTGCAAAGTTTATACCCGTGTAGCCGGGCGCACAATGTAACAGACCACGAACAAAATCAAAGGTTTGCGTTAAGGTCTTGGATTGAATGAGCTTTATCTCATGGATCGGCAAAATCACGGGGCAAGAAAAAAGGCCGGTTCATTGCAGAATGAACCGGCCTTCGTCAAACCCTCACACCGTTACAGCTGAGGGTCCTCATCGCCTTTGTATACCTGGGAGTCCTTGTATGCATCCTGCACATGGCGCACCAGCACCATGATCACGGCCGCCACCGGCAGCGCCAGCAACACCCCGGTAAAACCGAACAGTTCGCCACCGGCCAGAATGGCAAAGATCACCGCTACCGGGTGCAGGCCGATCCGGTCTCCCACCAGCAATGGCGTGAGCACCATGCCTTCCAGCGCCTGCCCGACCATGAACACCGCAACGATGCCGAGCATCGGGTACAGGTCACCGCCGAACTGGAACAGGCCTGCGGTCAACGCCGCGCCGATCCCGATGATAAAGCCCATGTAGGGCACGATGGCCGCCAGACCTGCCATCAGTCCAATCAACAGCCCCAGCTCAAGCCCGGCCAGCATCAGCCCGGCCGAGTAGATAACCCCCAGCGCCAGCATCACCAGCAACTGACCGCGAACAAACGCACCGAGTACGTCGTGACATTCTTTGGCCAGGGACACAATCCGCTCTTCACTGTCACGCGGCAGCAAATTGCGGATTTTTTCCAGCAAGATGTTCCAGTCCCGCAACAGGTAAAACGCCACCACCGGAATCAGCACCAGATTCGCCAGAAAGCCTACCAGCGCCAGACTTGAAGCGGTCGCCTTGGACAACACCACCCCGACGATGTCGCCGGCCTGCCCCACGTGCTCGGTGATCGCCGCCTTGATCTTGTCAAACTGCCAGAAACCGTCACTCAACCCGAACTTGGCCTGTACCCAGGGCATGGCCGTGTGCTGCAGCCAATCCAGCACCAGAGGTGCCAGTTGATAGAGTTTCAGCAACTGCTTGGCCAGCAACGGCACCAACACCAGGAGCAGAGTCATGAAAATGACGGTGAACAGCGCGAAAACCGTGACGACGCCCCAGGTTCTTGAAAAACCGTACTTTTCAAGACGATCAACCACAGGGTCGAACATGTAGGCCAGAACGATCGCGACCAGAAACGGCGTGAGTATTGGATGCAAAAAATACACGAACAAGGCCGCTGCAAACGCTACGCCCCACCATACCCAACGCCGCGAATCTGCCATGAACTACCCATCCTTTATATAGAAGAAAAAAACCTACCAGCGAAACCGTAACTGCACGCCCGGCGCATCAGTTGCGCCCTGCGCCTGATCAGCAGTCACTTCATGCAACTGGGCCAAGCCCAGCTGTGAGCGCAACTGTTCGGCACTACCGTTGACCTGATAAACAATGCGGTCACCCTCGACGCTTTTGAGCTGACCACCAAACGGCTCGAGCAAACGCCCCAACTGCGCGTAACGCTCCAGCGTCATGCCCTGCACCTGCAGCAACTGCTCAGTGGAAATACCGGGCTTGACTGCATAGCGCGGGGCCAGCCGCTGACTCACGGCCAGCATCACCGCATCAGCCAGAGCGGCCTGATCGGACGCTTCAGCAGTGCCTTGTTCTTGCTGATCGCCAACCCATAGACGCCACTTGGCGCTCCACTTGCCATCATCCTCACGGGCATGCACGGCCAGCAACGCATCTGCGCCGTAACGCTCGGAAGCATCCTTCAAGGGGGCCGGGTTACTGCCCTCGAGATTTTCCGCAGTTCCGACCAGTTGCTCACTCAAGTCCGCCAACGGCAGGCGCAGCGGCAAGCCGCGGTGTTGCGCCGCGAGCCGCAAAGGTCCGGCAGCCGACTGGCCATCACCGACCAGGCTCGATCCGTCAACCGAATCATTCAACCACCAGCCGAGCAGCGCCGGACGGTTGGTGCCCCACAACGACAATCCGGCCTGGCGCAGAGCCCGGTCAGTGCTCACAGGATCGAAGTCAACTTGCAGGCTTTCGGGCGGGCCTGCGTCATAACCGTATTGGCTGATGATTTGCTGCGGGTCTTTGCGAATCGCTTCCAGCGCCGGGTTCTGTACAGCCTTGGCATCGCCCGTGAGGCGCAAAACCAGGGTTTCCAGGGCTTTTTGCGTGGCTTGGGTACGTTCTTCTGGAGTTTGACTGGAGACCGGTTCCCGAACTTGATACAGACCGGTCAGAATTTCGGCGTGACTGGCCAGGCTAAAAAATGACAAACAGCCCACAGCTAAAAATTGATGAAAGCGCATGAAAAATTCCCGACGGCAAAAGACACTATAAAAGCCGTATAAAAACACTCGACAAGGCTTCAGACAGGGCCGCAGCCGAATCATTCACCCCAACCCAGCAGTTTTCATTCGGTATAACAAATAGAAACCAGACATCTATACCTTATACAGGCCCGGGCACAGACCCTAATACGACTAAAAAAGGTTTTTTTCGACAGATATAACCCTGCCTGTCGGCCCGAGGATGGCCGCTGCCCTTCAAGCCTGATAAAATCGCGCGCCTTCGCAGACCGGCAACAGCCGGGCGCCATGTAAATGCTCCGTTCAAAACCTGAGCACGTGCAAGCCAGCCCTCTGAACTCGGTCGATACCCCCGAATCCCCCCTAAAGGCCTGGATTATGAGCAAGCAACCATCCCTGAGCTACAAAGACGCCGGTGTAGACATCGACGCCGGTGAAGCATTGGTCGAACGCATCAAGAGCGTGGCCAAGCGCACTGCACGCCCGGAAGTGATGGGCGGCCTCGGCGGTTTTGGCGCCCTCTGCGAAATTCCGGCTGGCTACAAGCAGCCTGTTCTGGTTTCCGGCACCGACGGTGTAGGTACCAAGCTGCGCCTGGCACTGAACCTGAACAAACACGACAGCATCGGCATCGACCTGGTTGCAATGTGCGTTAACGACCTGATCGTGTGCGGCGCAGAGCCACTGTTCTTCCTCGATTACTACGCCACCGGCAAGCTCAACGTAGAAACCGCGACCCAGGTGGTAACCGGTATCGGCGCTGGCTGTGAACTGTCCGGCTGCTCGCTGGTAGGCGGCGAAACCGCTGAAATGCCGGGCATGTACGAAGGCGAAGACTACGACCTAGCCGGTTTCTGCGTTGGCGTTGTAGAGAAGTCCGAAATCATCGACGGCTCCCGGGTTGCTGCCGGTGATGCCCTGCTCGCCCTGCCATCTTCGGGCCCGCACTCCAACGGTTACTCGCTGATCCGCAAGATCATCGAAGTGTCCGGTGCCGACATCGAAAACATCCAGCTCGACGGCAAGCCGCTGACCGATCTGCTGATGGCTCCGACCCGCATCTACGTCAAGCCGCTGCTCAAGCTGATCAAAGACACCGGCGTTGTCAAAGCCATGGCCCACATCACCGGTGGCGGCCTGCTCGACAACATCCCGCGCGTTCTGCCAAAAGGCGCTCAGGCGGTAGTTGATGTTGCCAGCTGGCAGCGCCCGGCGGTATTCGACTGGTTGCAGGAAAAAGGCAACGTGGCCGAAACCGAAATGCATCGCGTGCTGAACTGCGGCGTAGGCATGGTGATCTGCGTAGCCCAGGCCGACGTAGAGACCGCCCTGAACGTACTGCGTGAAGCTGGCGAGCAGCCATGGGTGATCGGCCATATCGAAACGGCCGCCGAAGGCGCGCCACAAGTTGAGCTGCAAAACCTCAAGGCGCACTAATGCCTGACACCTGTGATGTAGTGGTGCTGCTTTCCGGCACCGGCAGCAACTTGCAGGCCTTGATCGACAGCAATGACATCAAGGACAGCCCGGCTAAAATTCGCGCGGTGATTTCCAACCGCGCAGATGCCTACGGCCTGCAACGCGCCAAAGACGCAGGTATCGATACCTGCGTACTGGATCACAAAGCATTCGAGGGCCGAGAGGCCTTCGATGCTGCACTGATCGAAGTCATTGACACTTTCAAACCGCAACTGGTGGTTCTGGCCGGATTCATGCGCATTCTCAGCGCAGACTTCGTACGCCACTATCAGGGTCGCCTGCTCAATATCCACCCCTCGTTGCTGCCCAAATACAAAGGCTTGCATACCCATCAGCGCGCGCTGGAGGCGGGTGATCGCGAGCACGGCTGCAGCGTGCACTTTGTAACCGAGGAACTCGATGGCGGGCCTCTGGTCGTACAGGCAGTAGTGCCGGTAAAGTCCGACGACTCGCCACACAGTCTGGCGCAACGGGTTCATACCCAGGAACACCGGATTTATCCGCTTGCAGTGCGCTGGTTTGCCGAAGGTCGTTTGGCACTTGACGAGCAAGGCGCATTATTAGACGGTCAATTACTTGCGGCCAGCGGCCACTTGATACGAACCTAGGAGACATTATGCGTCGTGCCCTGCTCCTCGCCCTCAGCCTGCTGACTATTCCAGCAGTGCAGGCGGCCGATCTTCAGCCTTTCAACGCCAGCTACACCGCAGACTGGAAACAGTTGCCGATGAGCGGTTCTGCCGAGCGTAGCCTGACTAAAAACAGCGACGGCAACTGGACCTTGAACTTCAAGGCCTCGATGCTGGTGGCCAGCCTGAACGAAGAAAGCACCCTCAAGCTGGAAAAAGACAAGCCGGTTCCGCTGACCTACCACTTCGAACGTGGCGGTCTGGGCAAGGCCAAGAACATCGATCTCAATTTCGACTGGTCCGACATGACCGTCACCGGCACCGACAATAAAGAGCCGGTAAACGTGAAGTTGCTGACTGGCATGCTCGACAAGTCCACCTACCAACTGGCCCTGCAGCGCGATGTGGCTGCGGGCAAAAAGTCGATGAGCTATCAGGTGGTCGATGGCAACGATGTTGATACCTATGACTTCCGCGTCATCGGCCCGGAAGTGGTCGAGACCAAAGCCGGCAAGGTAGACGCGATCAAGGTCGAACGTGTTCGCGACCCGTCCCAGAACAAGCGCATCACTGAAATGTGGTTCGCCAAGAACTGGGATGGTCTGCTGGTAAAACTGCGTCAGGTCGAAAAAGACGGCAAGGAATACAACATCATGCTGCTGGACGGCACGGTGAATGGCAAAACAGTCAAGGGCAACTAAGCGGCAAGCCCTAAGCTGCAAGCTATAAGACAAAACCTCGCTTCGGCGAGGTTTTTTCGTTTCTGAGCCTGATCTGAGTGCAAAGCGCTATCCCCGCAGGAGCCGCCTCTCCTGCCATCAGAAAGCCTTCCAACATGAAACATTTGTCATAAAACTATTGGATCATTTCGTAAACACCCCGTAGTTAAAGGGCTGCAGCGATATGACGTTTTTAACAACATGACAGCATGACAATTGGCTATTTACTTAGGAAGCTAACAAATTCTATAAAGAAGACCTGCGACGCCTTGCCGCAGATCCCCATCAGAATTTGGAGCAAGCAGATGACTATCAAAGTAACTGAACGCGACGATTCACGTATGTTCCACCAGCTTGTAGCCCACGGTATTCACCTGTGGGACGTGCATCAGGAAGACGTACTGGTTGGTATGTTCCACCGCGAAAGCGACGCTCAAAGCTACAAGGCTGAGCTGGAAAAGCTGGAAGCGCAGAAACATCAGGCATGAGTCACTAAAACCACAGACTTGAAAAACACAAACCCCGCCGAAGCGGGGTTTGTCGTATCCGGGGCAATCAACACCTGCAGGAGCGAGCTCGCTCCTGCAGGGTTACCACATCAGGTCGTCCGGAATCTGATAAGCCGCGTACGGATCGTCTTCTTCCGGCGTCTTCGACTCCACCAGGATGTTGAGCTGGACAATACGGCGCGGGTCGCGCTCCTGGATCTTCAGTGCGGCCTCACGGGGAATCACTTCGTAACCACCCTGGTGCTGCACAATTGCCAGCGAACCATTGGCCAGCTTGTTGCGCATCAAGGTGTTGACCGACAGGCGCTTGACCTTCTTGTCGTCAACGAAGTTGTAATAGTCCTCGGTGGTCAGCTTGGGCAGACGCGATACTTCGATCAGTTGCTTGATCTGCGCCGCGCGGGCCTTTTGCTCGACCTTTTCCTGTTGCTGACGATTGAGCTCCTGGTCGCGCTTGACCTTTTCGGCCTTGGCTTCGGCAGCCAGACGCTGCTGAGTATCGTCCTGCTCAATCTGGCCTTTGTGTACCAGGCGTTGCTGCTTCTGCTTTTCTTTGCCGGCCTGTTTGGCCTGCTTCTCGTTGACCAGTCCGGCTTTGAGCAACTGGTCGCGTAGGGAAATGCTCATCTACTTACTCACTTAGGCAAACTCAGCCGCAGCTGGGTAAATTCTTTTCCTGACGCTTGGCTTCGCCCCACAGGGCGTCCAGGTCTTCAAGGGTGCAATCTTCAATGGGACGCAGGGTATCGCGCAATGCCTGCTCAATAAACCGGAAACGTCGGTCAAATTTAGCATTGGCACCGCGCAAGGCTGTTTCGGGATCAACTTTAAGGTGCCGGGCGAGGTTTACCACTGAAAACAGCAGGTCTCCAATCTCATCATGGATCGCCACCGAATCGTTATCCGCCATGGCCTCCAGCACTTCGTCCAGCTCTTCACGAACCTTGTCCAGTACCGGCAAAGCAGCAGGCCAGTCAAACCCGACCTGAGCCGCGCGCTTTTGTAACTTGGCGGCCCGGGACAAGGCCGGCAAGGCCACAGGCACGTCATCGAGCAACGACAACTGCTCGGGTGCCGCAGACTTTTCTGCTCGCTCCTGGGCCTTGATCTCATCCCAGCGCACCTTGACCTGCTCTTCGCTCAGGCGCGGCACATCCAGCGGCGCATACAGATCGCCAGTCGGGAATACATGGGGATGACGACGAATCAGCTTGCGGGTAATGCTGTCGATCACCCCGGCGAATTCAAACCGCCCTTCTTCGCGGGCCAGCTGGCTGTAATACACCACCTGAAACAGCAGATCGCCCAGTTCGCCTTGTAAATGCTCGAAGTCGCTGCGCTCAATGGCATCAGCCACTTCGTAGGCTTCTTCGAGGGTATAGGGCACGATCGTGGCGTAGGTTTGCTTGATATCCCACGGGCAGCCGTACTGCGGATCCCGCAGTCGGGTCATCAAAAACAGCAAATCGTCCAAGGTATGCATCAGGATCCTTCAGTTTTTTAGCGGCAAGCTGCAAGAGAAAACAAAGACAGACCGCGCCCGGCTTTAACTTGCTGCTTGCTGCTCAAAGCTCGCCGCTAGCGTGGCTCGCTGCGCCCTATGCGGCGGGTTTCGATGATGTTCGGCAGCTGCGAAATCCGCCCCAGCAAACGCCCCAATGCATCCAGCCCCGGGATCTCGATGGTCAAGGACATCAACGCCGTGTTGTTCTCCTTGTTCGAGCGGGTATTGACCGCCAGCACGTTGATCCGCTCATTGAGCAGCACCTGGGACACGTCACGCAACAATCCCGAACGGTCGTAGGCACGGATCTCGATATCGACCGGATAGGTCGAGACCGGGATCGGCCCCCAATTGACCTGAATGATCCGCTCTGGCTCACGACTACCCAGTTGCAGCACCGAGGCGCAGTCCTGACGGTGAATGCTCACACCACGACCCTGGGTGATGTAGCCGACAATCGCATCGCCCGGCAGTGGCTGGCAGCATCCGGCCATTTGGGTCAGCAGGTTGCCCACGCCCTCGATCTGGATATCTCCACGCTTGCCCGGCTTGTAGCCGGTGGCCTTGCGGGGAATGAGCTCCATCTGCTCGTTGCCGCGCTCCGGCTCCACCAGCTGTTGCGCCAGGTTGATCAGTTGCGCCAACCGCAGATCGCCGGCACCGAGGGCCGCGTACATGTCCTCGGCGGTTCGCATGTTGGCTTTGTCAGCGAGCTTCTCGTAGTCCACACCCGGCAAGCCCAAACGGCTCAGCTCGCGCTCGAGCAAGGTTTTACCGGCGGCAACGTTCTGGTCGCGGGCCTGCAACTTGTACCAGTGAACGATCTTGGCCCGCGCCCGGGACGTGGTGATGTAGCCCAGGTTCGGGTTCAGCCAGTCGCGGCTCGGCGTGCCGTGCTTGCTGGTGATGATCTCGACTTGCTCACCCGTTTGCAGGGTGTAGTTGAGCGGCACGATGCGCCCGTTGATCTTGGCGCCACGGCAGTTGTGGCCGATCTCGGTATGCACCCGATAAGCGAAGTCCAGCGGTGTGGAGCCTTTGGGCAAGTCGATCGCATGACCGTCAGGGGTGAAGATATAAACCCGGTCCGGCTCGATATCGACCCGCAGCTGCTCGGCAAGGCCGCCAATGTCTCCCAGCTCTTCGTGCCATTCCAGCACCTGGCGCAACCACGAGATTTTCTCTTCGTACTGGTTGGACCCGGCTTTTACGTCGGTGCCCTTGTAACGCCAGTGCGCGCAAACCCCCAGCTCCGCTTCTTCGTGCATGGCGTGGGTGCGGATCTGCACTTCCAGCACCTTGCCTTCAGGCCCGATCACCGCAGTGTGCAGCGAGCGGTAGCCGTTTTCCTTGGGGTTGGCGATGTAATCGTCGAACTCTTTGGGAATGTGTCGCCACAACGTGTGGACGATACCCAGCGCGGTATAGCAGTCGCGCATCTCCGGGACCAGAACCCGGACCGCACGCACGTCATAGATCTGGCTGAAGGCCAGGCCCTTGCGCTGCATTTTGCGCCAGATGGAATAGATATGTTTGGCCCGGCCGCTGATATCGGCGTCAACCCCGGTGGCCACCAGTTCAGTGCGCAACTGGTTCATCACGTCACTGATAAAGCGCTCGCGATCAAGCCGGCGCTCATGCAGCAAAGTGGCAATCTGTTTGTACTGTTCAGGCTCGAGGTAGCGGAAGGACAAGTCCTCCAGTTCCCACTTGATATGGCCGATACCCAGACGGTGTGCCAGCGGCGCGTAAATATCGAACACTTCGCGGGCAACCCGGTTGCGCTTTTCATCCGGCGCATTCTTGACCGCACGAATGGCGCAGGTGCGCTCGGCCAGCTTGATCAGTGCCACACGCACGTCATCGACCATGGCGACCAGCATCTTGCGCAGGTTTTCGACCTGGCCCTGGGTGCCCAGCACCATGGACTGACGGGGACTGAGACTGGCGCTGATGGCCGCCATGCGCAGCACGCCATCAATCAGTTTGGCCACCACCGGACCAAAGCGCTGACTGACGGCAGGCAACTGCACCTGCCCTTCGCGAACACAGCGGTAAAGAATCGCTGCCACCAGAGAGTCTTGATCCAGCTTGAGATCAGCGAGAATCTCGGCGATTTCCAAACCGGTGCGAAAGCTCGACATGCCTTCGGCCCACAGGTTTTTAGCCGCATTGGCCTGCTGTTCCGCCTCACGCGCAAACTCGCACGCTTCCTTCAAGGCTTCACGGTCCAGCGCCGCATCGACACTCACCGCGTGATCAAGCCATGCCTCGAGGTTGAGACTGCCGTCGGTGTTGATCGGCTGGTGTGCTCTGACCTGTACCATCTTGCTTACCTTCCCTACGACACAGATTCAATGTGTCAAAATCACCGCCCCTAATACCAACCACGCGCTGCAGGGCTCAGCAGCACGGGGTTGCGGGCCAGTTGAAATAGACAGACGTCCTAGTCTGCTTCAAATAACGCCATCGCCTCGACATGCGCTGTTTGCGGGAACATATCGAGGATTGCGGCACGTTTTAACCGATAACCCTGCTTCATCAACTCAAGGGTGTCGCGCGCCAGCGTTGCCGGGTTGCACGACACATACACCAAACGTTTGGCACCCAGCCCCGCCAGTTTGCGCACCACTTCATAAGCCCCGTCACGCGGCGGGTCGAGCAGTACGGCGGCAAAGCCCTCTTTGGCCCAGGCTGCGTCGTCCAGCGGCTGCGACAAGTCCGCCTGGAAAAACGCTGCATTATTCAGCTTGTTACTGACCGCGTTTTGCGCGGCGCGTTCGACCATGGTCGCAACACCTTCGACAGCCACCACCTCGCGCACCTGGCTCGCCAGCGGTAATGCGAAGTTACCCAGCCCACAGAACAAGTCAAGAACCCGTTCATCAGCTTGCGGAGCAAGCCACGCTAATGCTTGGGACACCATCGCTTCGTTGACGCCGGCGTTGACCTGAACAAAATCGCCCGGGCGATAGGCCAACTCCAGATTCCACGTCTGCAAACGGTAGCCCAGGTTCTGGTTCACATCGACCGGCTGTGGCCCGGCGTCGCCATGCAGCCACAGCTGGGCGTCATGGGTACGGCAAAATGCTTGTAAAACCTGCATGTCGGCATCGTTAAGCGGTGCCATATGACGCAGCAACACGGCAATCGCCGAACCGCTGAACAGTTCGACATGCCCCAAAGCCTTGGGATTGCTCAGTTGACGCAACATGGCAGGCAACCCGGCCATGATAGGTTGCAATGCCTGTACCAACACCAAACAGTGATCGATGGCCACGATGTCCTGACTGCCGGCAGCGCGGAAACCGACCTCCAGGTGCTTGGCCCGCGCATCCCAGCGCACGGCAATGCGTGCCCGGCGGCGATAGCCGAACTCGGGGCCGGTCAGCGGCGGCGCCCACTCCTGAGGTTCGACACCGGCCACGCGGGACAGTTGCTCGGCGAGCATGCGCTGTTTAAGTGCAAGCTGCTCTTCATGGGGCAAGTGTTGCAGGCTGCAACCACCGCATTTACCTGCATGGGCACAAGGGGCCACGCGTCGTACGTCGCTGGCCTTGAACACGCGCTCGGTGCGCGCTTCGACGACTTTACCGTGCGCGCCCAGAACCCGTGCTTCTACTTCCTCTGCGGCCAGGGCGCCCGAGACAAACCAGGTACGCCCTTCTACAAAGGCTATGCCACGGCCATCGTTGGCCAGACGCTCGATGTTCAAACGCTGTTTTTTGCCCACAGGCACTTGCGCAGCCTTGGTACCGCCAGCTGGCTGGAAGCGCAGCCCTCTTTCTTGCTTAGCCATCAGTTCGGCTCATCGTAAATGCCGGTCGACAGATAACGATCGCCCCGGTCGCAAATGATCGCGACCATCACCGCATTTTCGACTTCCTGGGACAAGCGCAGCATCGCTGCCACTGCCCCGCCTGAAGACACACCGCAGAAAATGCCTTCTTCCCGGGCCAGGCGACGCGTCACGTCTTCGGCTTCGCGCTGGGCCATGTCGACGATCCGGTCAACCCGGTCGGCCTGATAAATCTTGGGCAGATACTCATGTGGCCAACGACGGATGCCCGGAATGGCGGCGCCCTCCATCGGCTGCAAACCGACGATCTGCACGTTCGGGTTTTGCTCTTTGAGATAGCGCGAAACGCCCATGATGGTGCCGGTGGTACCCATCGAACTGATGAAGTGGGTGATCGTACCCTGGGTCTGGCGCCAGATTTCCGGGCCGGTGCTGGTGTAATGCGCCTCGGGGTTATCACCGTTGGCGAACTGATCGAGCACCTTGCCACGGCCTTCGGCCTGCATCTTGTCGGCCAGGTCGCGGGCCCCTTCCATGCCCTCTTCCTGGCTGACCAGAATCAGCTCGGCGCCATAGGCGGTCATGGCGGCCTTGCGCTCGGCACTGGAATTGTCGGGCATGATCAGGATCATCTTGTAGCCCTTGATCGCGGCAGCCATGGCCAGCGCAATCCCGGTATTGCCCGAGGTGGCTTCAATCAAGGTATCGCCGGCCTGGATCTGGCCGCGGTTTTCGGCGCGGCTGATCATCGACAGAGCCGGGCGATCCTTGACCGAACCCGCAGGGTTATTCCCTTCGAGCTTGAGCAACAAGGTATTGGTGGTGTCTCCCGCCAGGCGCTGCAAGCGCACCAGCGGGGTGTTGCCGACGCAATCGGCGATAGTTGGGTACTGCAATATCATGGCGTATTCGCAATCCAGACCGCGGGGCCGCACATCATACCGACAAACGCCCACAGCCCATATCACGC
Organism: Pseudomonas paraversuta; assembly: GCF_904067025.1. Taxonomy (NCBI): domain Bacteria; kingdom Pseudomonadati; phylum Pseudomonadota; class Gammaproteobacteria; order Pseudomonadales; family Pseudomonadaceae; genus Pseudomonas; species Pseudomonas paraversuta. The sequence goes on along the minus strand of NZ_CAJFDA010000001.1, from coordinate 1,192,916 downwards.
AAAGTACGGTGCTTATGGCGAAAGGCTATAAGCCTCCCGGGCAAACACTGCAAACCCGGTGGCACACGGCTTGCCTGTGAGGTGAACAACCGGGGCTGGAAACCCCCCAGCGCCGGCAAGCCCCCACAAGTAATCAGGACTGCCCGGAACTGGCCGGTAACCGGATATGCACCCGCAAGCCCGGCCCGACATTTTCCGCCCACAAACTGCCGCCCTGCAGCCGCAGCGCATTGCGCGCAATGCTCAAGCCCAGACCAAAGCCACCATCACCCGGGCGTGAACCATCGAGCCGGGTAAAGGGGGCGAAGATCCGTTCCAGCTCTTCAGGCGCCACCCCGCCGCCCTGATCATCGAGCCACAAATGCCACATCTCGCCCTCGCGCTGCCCGTTCAGACTGACAGTACCTTCGGCCGGAGAGTGACGAATGGCATTACGCAGGATGTTCTCCAGGGCCTGGGCCAGGCTGTTCAAATGCCCTCGCACCCAACAATCAGCTTCAACAAAGCAGGGCAAACGCGATTGCGGCCAGCCACTTTCAAAGCCGGCGTTTTCAGTGAGCATCTCCCACAGCGCCTGGATCTGAATGTCTTCCACCGGCAACGGCCCGCGTTCGGCATCCAGCCAGGCCAGTTGCAGGGTGTCTTCGACCAGCCGCTGCATGCCGTCAACTTCACGGCCCAGGCGTTCGCGCAGGGCCTCAAGGTCCTGCTCGCTGTCACAGGCCACCCGCAGCCGACTCAAAGGCGTTCGCAGCTCATGGGACAAATCGCGCAGCAGTTGTTGCTGCTGGTTGACGGTACTTTGCAGGCGCTCGGACATTTGATCGAATGCCCGCCCCAGGTCCCCCAGCTCGTCCTGACGGCTGGGGGTCTGGCTCGACAGCCTTGTACCCAGCTGATCGGCCCGCCAGGCGCTGGCCTGCTCGCGCAAATGGTTCAGCGGCACGATCAGTAAGCGATACAGCCCCACACACAGCAGCAACGTGAACAGGCCCGGAATCACACCGTTGGTGAGAATGCGCCAGATCAGTTGCGAATGGCCCGGCATAAAGCGCTGGGGCAGTTCAATAATCAGGTACCCCGCAGAAGTATCCTTGGGGAACGGCACCTTGATCCACGGCCGGGCCGTTCTGACGTGGCTGATGGGCCAGTCCAGACCGCGCAGAAAGGTCATTCGCTGACTTTCGGTCTCGCTCAACGGATAACTGCTGAGTGCTTGCAGGTCCTGCCCCACCACACCGATCCAGCCAGGCTCCTTGCGCCCCATCTTCTGCAACCACTGGTCGACACCCGCTTGCTGGCCGGTCTCCCAGGCGCGTTCGGCCTCCCCCGCATAGCGCACCAGGGTGCTCTGTGCCAGCTCGGTTAAATAGCCGGTGCGCTTGTCCATGTAGCGGCCCCAGGACCAACTGAGCCAGATCATCAACAAACAAAAAGCCACCAGCAAACACGCCAGTTTCCAGAACACCGAATGCTTGCCGGGCACCTTACAGCGCATCGCTGGCACTCAAGACGTACCCCTTGCCCCACACCGTACGCACTTCCCGTGTGTGGTAGCCGATGGTTTTGAGTTTTCGCCGGATCTGGCTGATATGCATGTCCAGGCTGCGGTCGTGGGCCGCATAGCCACGCTGCAGCACCTGTTGATAGAGGAATGCCTTGCTCAGTACTTCATCGGGATTGCGCTGCAGCGTGTCGAGCAAACGGTATTCACTGCGGGTCAGGCCGGCCCATTGCTGGCCATAGCGCACATCGGCAGTTTCTTCATCGACAAACAGCTCGCACTCGCCCGGGGCCCCATCCGCCACCGGTGCCTGGCGCGGCATGCGGTCCAGCGCGACCCGGCGCAGGATGGCCTGAATCCGCACCCGCAATTCGGCCATGCTGAACGGTTTGGGCAAGTAGTCATCGGCTCCCAGCTGAAAGCCGCTGATACGATCCGCCTCGGCCCCCAGGGCAGACATCAGAATCACTGGCAGTGCATGGGTCTGGCGCAATTGCGTGAGCACCTGCAGGCCATTCATGCCCGGCAGCAGGATATCCATCAGCACCACGTCAAACGGCTCTTGCCGGGCACGTGCCAGCCCCTCCTGACCGTTTTGACACCAAACGACCTCAAACCCGCAGCGCAGCAACTGCTCATGCAGGTAGGCGCCCAGAACAGGGTCGTCTTCAATCGCCAACAGGCGGGACGGGCTAACAGCTACGGGATTCATTAGCGTCTGCAAGTAATTCTCAATCATCGATTATTCAATATTGGGCCACCACGAGCAACCGGCACAGGGTCTACAAAGCCTGATCCAGGCCTTGACGACAAATTTTCACGGATTTGCCATGCTTCAAATGGCTACACTGGCACCTGGCCTGCGCCGGACGCTCAGGAAACACTTATAAGAATGTAGGGCTGGAGAGTTGCGTGCTTAAGAACCTGGGTATCAAAGGTCGTGTGTTGTTGCTCACGTTATTGCCCGTCACGCTGATGGCGATGGTACTGGGTGGCTACTTCACGTGGTTGCAGCAGTCAGAGCTGCAAGCGCAACTGTTGCAACGCGGCGAAATGATCGCCGAACAGCTCGCCCCCCTGGCTGCCCCCGCAATGGGCCGCAATGACATTGCCCTGCTGACCCGTATCGCCAACGAAGCCCTGGAACAACAAGATGTACGGTCCGTGGCATTCCTTGATGCCAACCACGAACCCCTGGTGCATGCCGGCCCCACCATGATCAACCAGCCGCCACTGGGTTACGGCACCCAACTACAGCAGCGCTCCGACAACGATGCCACACGCTATCTGTTGCCCGTATTTGGTCGTCATCGCAACCTGGCGGGCGATGTAATACCTAACGAAGCCCATCGCCTGCTGGGCTGGGTCGAGCTTGAACTGTCCCATAACAACATGCTGCTGCGCGGCTACCGCAGCCTGTTTGCCAGCTTGATGCTGATTGTCAGCGGACTGGTGTTTACCACGCTGCTGGCATTGCGTTTGAGTCGCACGATCAATGCTCCCCTGGACCGGATCAAACATGCCGTGTCCCAGCTCAAGGACGGCAAGTTGCAAACCCGCTTGCCACCCCTGGGCAGCCACGAGCTGGACGAACTGGCCTCCGGCATCAACCGCATGGCCGAAACCCTGCAAAATGCCCAGGAAGAACTGCAACACAGCGTCGACCAAGCCACCGAGGACGTGCGTCAAAACCTCGAAACCATCGAGATCCAGAACCTGGAGCTCGATCTGGCCCGCAAGGAAGCGCTTGAGGCCAGCCGCATCAAGTCCGAATTTCTGGCCAACATGAGCCACGAAATCCGCACCCCGCTCAATGGCATCCTGGGCTTCACCCACTTGCTGCAAAAAAGCGAGCTGACACCCCGCCAGTACGATTACCTGAGCACCATAGAGAAATCTGCCGACAGCCTGCTGGGCATCATCAACGAGATTCTGGACTTCTCGAAAATCGAAGCCGGCAAGCTGGTACTGGACAGTACCCCGTTCAACCTGCGCGACCTGTTGCAGGACACCTTGACCATCCTTGCCCCGTCAGCCCACGAAAAAAGCCTGGAGCTGGTCAGTCTGGTCTACCGCGACACCCCCCTGTCGCTGATTGGCGATCCGTTACGGCTCAAGCAAATCCTCACCAACCTGGTCAACAACGCCATCAAGTTCACCCGCGAGGGCACGATTGCGGTGCGGGCCATGCTCGAAGATGAAGATGACAATAATGCCGACGGCTGCGTGCAGTTGCGCATCAGCGTGCAAGACACAGGTATCGGCCTGACCAGCCAGGATGTACGGGCACTGTTCCAGGCCTTTAGCCAGGCCGACAATTCCCTGTCACGCCAACCCGGCGGTACTGGCCTGGGACTGGTCATTTCCAAGCGTCTGGTGGAACAGATGGGCGGCGAAATTGGCGTTGAGAGCACCCCCGGCGAAGGCTCGGTGTTCTGGATCAGCGTCAAGCTGCCCAAAGCCCGCGACGATGCTGAAGATTTGCCCGCCGCCCCGCTGCCGGGCCGGCGCGTAGCCTTGCTGGAGAAACACGATCTGGCACGCCAGGCATTGCAGCATCAACTGGAAGACTGCGGACTTGAAGTCACGCCGTTTACCACCCTGGAGAAGCTCACCAATTGCGTGACCGGTGCCCATCAGACGCCTCAGGCCATTGATCTGGCGGTCCTTGGGGTCACGGCCAAAGACATGCCGCCCGAGCGCCTCAACCAGCATATTTGGGACCTCGAACATATGGGCTGCAAAGTCCTGGTGCTGTGCCCGACCACCGAGCAGGTACTGTTCAATACGGCGGTGCCCAATCCCCACAGCCAGTTGCAATCCAAACCTGCCTGCACCCGAAAACTGCGGCGCACCCTGGCCGACCTGATCAACCCGCGACAGACCCGCACCGAGCCCGGCGAACTGCTGGCCAGCCGTGCACCGCGGATTTTGTGCGTCGATGACAACCCGGCCAACCTGTTGCTGGTGCAAACCCTTCTGGAAGACATGGGGTCCAAGGTAACAGCCGTGGACAGCGGCTATGCCGCCATTGAAGCGGTCAAGAATGAAGCCTTCGACCTGGTGCTGATGGACGTCCAGATGCCCGGCATGGACGGGCGGGAAACCACCGAAGTGGTGCGCCAGTGGGAAACCGGGCAGCACAATGCGCCGCTGCCCATTGTCGCGCTGACGGCCCACGCCATGGCCAACGAAAAACGCGCCCTGCTGCAGAGCGGCATGGACGACTACCTGACCAAACCCATCAGCGAACGGCAGTTGGCGCAAGTGGTGCTGAAGTGGACCGGGCTGGCGTTGCGCAATCAAGTCCAGGACAGCGGCTACGAGCCTGCCCGCCCCAACGCCAAACTACCGATTCTTGATCACGAAGAAGGCCTGCGACTGGCCGCTGGCAAAGCCGATCTGGCTATCGACATGCTGGCCATGCTCCTGGCCTCGCTGGAGGCAGATCGTGAAGCGATCCTGTTGGCGCGCAAGGACCAGGACAACAATGCACTGATCGAACGCGTACACCGTCTGCACGGTGCAACACGTTACTGCGGGGTACCGCAATTGCGTGCCGCCTGCCAGCGCAGCGAAACCCTGCTCAAGCAAGAAAGCCCGCACGCCTACGCCGCCCTCAACGAACTGGACGAGGCCATTATCCGCCTGGCCAAAGAGGCACGCAGTACCGCGTAACCAGGCAAGACCGTCACCACCCCACACACCCCAAGGAAGATCTCATGCGCACGATCCTGTTCAGCAGCCAGACCTACGACCGCGACAGTTTTACTGCCGCCGCGCAACCCGAGGGTCTTGAACTGCACTTTCAACCGGCGCGCCTGAGCCTCGATACTGCGGCCATTGCCCATGATTACGAGGTGGTCTGCCCGTTTATCAACGACGATTTGAGTGCCCCGGTACTGGAGCAACTGGCCGCTGGCGGAACCCGCCTGATCGCCCTGCGCTCGGCCGGCTACAACCATGTCGATCTTGCCGCCGCCAAGCGCCTGGGTTTGAGCGTTGTGCGGGTTCCCGCCTACTCGCCCCATGCTGTGGCAGAACATGCCGTGGCCCTGATCCTGGCGCTTAACCGCCGCCTGCACCGCGCCTACAACCGAACCCGCGAAGGCGACTTTACTCTGCACGGGCTGACCGGCTTTGACCTGGTCGGCAAGACCGTCGGCGTGGTCGGAACCGGCCAGATCGGCGCGACCTTCGGCAAAATCATGGCCGGCTTCGGCTGCAAGCTGCTGTGCTTTGACCCGTATCCAAATGCACAACTGCTGGCACTGGGTGCGCAGTATGTAAGCTTGCCCGAGCTGCTGGCAGGCTCGCATATCATCAGCCTGCACTGCCCGCTGACTGCGGATAACAAGCACCTGATCAACAGCCAGTCGCTGGCGACCCTCAAACATGGCGCCATGCTGATCAATACCGGGCGCGGTGCACTGGTCAACACACCGGCACTGATCGAGGCGCTGAAAAGTGGTCAGTTGGGCTACCTGGGACTGGATGTGTACGAGGAGGAAGCCCAGCTGTTCTTTGAGGACCGCTCCGATTTACCGTTGCAGGATGACGTACTGGCGCGGCTGCTGACCTTCCCCAACGTGATCATTACTGCGCACCAGGCCTTTCTCACCCGCGAGGCACTCAGCGCGATTGCCGGCACCACACTGGACAACATTGCGGCCTGGAGCAACGGCACGCCACAAAACCTGATCGAAGGTTGAAAGGCCAGACCTCGGCTGCGTGCTAGCATAGCGGCCTATTTGGAGGACCCATGGTCGAACACGATTTTCGCTACAGCCTGCTTAACCCGCAGCACACCCTGATTGAATGCCGCGCCCTGGCGCCAGGCCTGTATCAAGTCACCGGCAACGGTGGCTCGATCCAGACCGGTGACGTACTGATCGTGACGCTCAAAGGCAGCAAGGACTTGTCCATGCGCCTGACCGTCGACAAAGTGCGCCACCTGATCAACCCGCGCGGCCAGTGGGTTGCCGTCACCAAAGGACCGGTTTTCGGTGAGTTGGCGATTCATCAATGGCAAGTCAATTGCGATGCCTGTGGCAAAGAACTGAAGTTCGAGTTCGCGGTAGACGCCAAGCTCGGTACCAAAGCGCAGAAACCTGCCGCCAGCCTGCGCATTGCCGAGCTGGGCTGGAGCACTGAAGGCAGCAAGCACCAGTGCCCGCAATGCCAAAAGGCCGCGCTATGAAACACCTGACCCTGTTGGCATTGCTGGGCGCAAGCCTGGCAGGCTGCGCAGGCGATCCGGTGCAATTGCAGCACAACCGTGCCTACGTCGTGGAATGGATTGGCGAGCGGCCACTGATGGATTACAGCCATCTGACCGTGACCTTCGATGAAGGCGGCCGGGCCTATGGCAACGGTGGTTGTAATCATTGGTTTGCGCCCTACACCCTGGACGGCGACAAACTGACCTTTGGTGGCGTCGGCAGCACCCGCAAAGCCTGTGCTCCGGCGTTGATGGAGCAGGAGCAACGATTCTTCGAAGCCCTGCAAACCGTACAGCGCTGGGACATCTCCCCGATCGAACAGGTGCGTTTCTGGCCTGCCGAAGGCAAGCCGTTGCGGCTGTGGCCTGAAGAAGGCTGATTGCCGCGCCACTGCAGCAGCGGGCCGGTTCGTGATCTTTGAAGATTAAAAGATCACGAGCACGCTCGCTTCTACAGGGCAGCGGGCTTAATTACCGCGTAGTTCCTTGATCTTGGCCAATACCCCGGCGGCGGTCTGCTCGCCCATCATCTGCGCCATGACCTTGCCCTTCTCATCAATGATGTAGGTCACCGGCAATGCTTCGCTGCGCGGCAGATCAAAATGCTCGGCCGGATCTTGCGCCAGCACGGTGAAGGTGATGCCCATCGCAGAACTGGCATCGCTCAGCTCCTTGCCCTGCAAGCCATCGTAGTTCACCCCGAACACGCCCACCGACTGCCCCTGCAACTGCTTCTCCAGCTCATTGAGTTCCGGGATTTCAATGCGGCACGGGCCACACCACTCGGCCCAGTAATTAATGACCTTCCATTGCTTGTCCAGACGCTCGGATGCGACCTTCTGTCCATGTTGATCGACCCCGTAATCAATACCGCAACCGCTCAGCAGTAACGTGGTGGCGACGGTAACTACCGCCAAAAGCCGCTTAAACATGTGTTGATCCTTGTGGGTAAATACAGTCAAAAAATCTTTGTACGGCGGCCAATCACCGCATGCGGTTCAGACACGCTCGCCAGACGGGTAGAATAGCCGCCACCTTACGCAAGATGCGACCCGCACATGACCGATCTGACGCTTTATCACAATCCGCGCTGCTCGAAATCCCGCGGTGCGCTGGAAATCCTTGAAGCCCGCGGCCTCACCCCTACCGTGGTGCGCTACCTCGATACCCCTCTGGACGCTGCGCAATTGCACAGCCTGCTGGGCAAACTCGACATCAGCCCGCGCCAGTTGCTGCGCACCGGCGAAGAGGAATACAAAACCCTCAACCTGGGCGATACCGGCCTCAGTGACGAGGATTTGATCGCCGCTATGGCCGCACACCCCAAATTGATCGAACGTCCGATTCTGGTGGCAGGTGATAAAGCGGTCATTGGCCGTCCGCCTGAAAAAGTCCTGGAGATCCTGCCGTGAGCACACCCTACATTCTGGTCCTGTATTACAGCCGCAATGGCTCGACCAATGAAATGGCCCGGCAAATCGCCAGGGGCATCGAGCAGGGCGGCCTTGAAGCGCGCTTGCGCACCGTGCCGGCCGTCTCCAGCGAATGCGAAGCCGTGGCTGCGGACATTCCGGCCGAGGGCGCGCTCTATGCCAGCCTTGACGACCTGAAAAACTGCGCCGGTCTGGCGCTCGGCAGCCCGACCCGTTTCGGCAACATGGCCGCCCCGCTCAAGTACTTTCTGGATGGCACCAGCAACCTGTGGCTGACCGGTGCCCTGGTCGGCAAGCCTGCCGGCGTGTTCACCTCCACCGCCAGCCTGCACGGCGGCCAGGAAACCACCCTGCTGTCGATGATGATGCCCTTGCTGCATCACGGCATGCTGATCACCGGCCTGCCTTACAGTGAGACATCGCTGCTCAATACCACGGGCGGCGGCACTCCCTACGGTCCCAGCCACCATGCCGGAGCGGATGGCAAGCGCAAGCTGGACGAGCACGAAGTAGCCCTGTGCCGGGCACTGGGGCAGCGCCTGGCGACCACCGCCCTGAGACTGGAGAACACCCGTGGCTAAAAAGCCAAAAGTGTTGCCCTCCATCGAGTGGCTGGCACCCCGGGTAAAGCTGATGCGGGTACTGAGCCTGGTGAGCTTCTTCGGGCTGGTCGGCCTGCTCTGCGTCTATTACCTGGGGTTCGCCAACCTGCATGGCGCGCGCCCCTGGGTGATCTTGCTGATCGAACTGGTGCCGCTGATGTTTCTGGTGCCGGGCATGCTGATGGGCAGCGCACGCGGGCACTCGTTCACCTGCTATGTGGTCAACCTGTACTTGATCAAAGGTGCACTGGCCGCATTCGACCCGAACCGGCAGGTGTTCGGTTTGCTGGAAATCGCAGCCAGCGTGGCAGTGTTTTGCAGTGCCATGCTGTATGTGCGCTGGCGCTATCAACTGGACCGCCGGCTGGCGGGTGAAGGTGCTTGAATCCATCGCTGGCAAGCCAGCTCCCACAAGTTAAATGCACGCTCTGTGGGAACTGGCTTGCCAGCATGTCAGTGTTTGGCAGCGCCATGCTGCATGTGCGCTGGCACTATCAACTGGACCGCCGACTGGCGGGTGAAGGCGCTTGACTCCATCGCTGGCAAGCCAGCTCCCACAAGTTAAATGCACTCTCTGTGGGAGCTGACTTGCCAGCGTGGCAGTGTTTGGCAGCGCCATGCAGCATGTGCGCTGGCGCTATCAACTGGACCGCCGGCTGGCGGGTGAAGGCGCTTGAGTCCATCGCTGGCAAGCCAGCTCCCACAAGTTAAATACACTCTCTGTGGGAGCTGAGTTGCCAGCGTGGCAGTGTTTGGCAGCGCCATGCTGTATGTGCGCTGGCGCTATCAACTGGACCGCCGGCTGGCGGGTGAAGGCGCTTGAATCCATCGCTGGCAAGCCAGCTCCCACAAGACAAATGCACTCTCTGTGGGAGCTGATTTGCCAGCGTGGCAGTGTTTTGCAGTGCCATGCTGTATGTGCGCTGGCGCTATCAACTGGACCGCCGGCTGGCGGGTGAAGGCGCTTGACTCCATCGCTGGCAAGCCAGCTCCCACAAGCTAAATGCACTCTCTGTGGGAGCTGACTTGCCAGCGTGGCAGTGTTTGGCAGCGGCATGTGCGCTGGCGCTATCAACTGGACCGCCGGCTAGCGGGTGAAGGCGCTTGATTCCATCGCTGGCAAGCCAGCTCCCACTAGTTAAATGCATACTCTGTGGGAGCTGGCTTACCAGCGTGGCAGTGTTTGGCAGCGCCATGCAGCATGTGCGCTAGCGCTATCAACTGGACCGCCGGCTGGCGGGTGAAGGCGCTTGATTCCATCGCTGGCAAGCCAGCTCCCATAAGTTAAATGCATACTCTGTGGGAGCTGGCTTGCCAGCGATAAAAACGACCTAATGTCAGTGATTAACCGTGAACGCCAGCATCTGTGACAACTGACACATGGGCCGGCCGCTTTCGGCATGCCATTGATTGAAAGCGTTCTGCACTATCGCCAGGTCGCGCAAACTGGTCGGTGCCTTGTCCACCAGTTGCTGCGCATTCAGCGCCGCCACCACGTCATAGCTCGGCACAAAAGTGTCCTTGCCGACCATACGTAAAAAGCGCGGCGCCGACAGCCCGCCCAACTGGTGCCCGTGCTTGGCCAGGTATTTCCACAGCCCAACAATATCGGTCACCGGCCAGTCGGCAATAAAGGCGCCGAAACTGCCGTGTTCCCGGGCAATGTCGAGCACCATCTGCGCGTTGCGCGGCACGCTTTTGAGCTTGCCCAGGTGACGGATGATCCGCGCATCCTGCATCAGACGCTCCAGATGCTCGGCACCCATCAGCACCACTTTTTCAGGGTCGAAACCGAAAAAAACCTGCTCAAATACCGGCCACTTGGCATCCACCACACTGTGCTTGAGCCCCGCGCGAAACACCCGCAAGGCCAGGGTCGACAGGTAGCGATCGTCACTGATCCGGCACAACTGCTCAGCAGTTTTGGGGACGGGCAACTCGGCTTCCAGGGCGGCTGACGAACCAAAGCGATTCAAACAATATTCATGCAGCCATTTGTAGTCGCGCATGCCCTCTCCTCTTGGCTATCAGACTTACAGATTGAGCAGATTGACGAACCGCGGTGCGGCGTTTTGGTCAATCTTCAGGCTCTTGAAGTCGTACAGGTTACGGTCCGCCAGTTGCGACGGCATCACGTTTTGCAGGCTGCGAAAGATACTCTCGGTGCGGCCCGGCGTCTTGCGCTCCCATTCCACCAGCATGTCTTTAACCACCTGACGCTGCAGGTTCTCCTGGGAGCCGCACAAATTGCACGGAATAATCGGGAACTGCTGCCAATCGGAGTAGGCCTGGATGTCTTTCTCGTTGCAGTAGGCCAACGGCCGGATGACCACGTTGCGACCGTCATCGGAGCGCAGCTTGGGCGGCATCGCCTTGAGGTTGCCATTGAAGAACATGTTGAGGAAGAAGGTTTCAACGATGTCATCGCGATGATGCCCAAGGGCCATCTTGGTCGCACCTATCTCATCGGCAAAGGTGTACAGCGTGCCGCGCCGCAAGCGCGAGCACAGCGAGCAGGTGGTTTTGCCTTCAGGAATCAGTTCTTTGACCAGCGAGTAGGTGTCTTTTTCAACGATGTGATATTCCACACCCAATGACTTCAGATAGGCCGGCAACACGTCCTCGGGAAAGCCCGGCTGTTTCTGGTCCATGTTCACGGCGACGATTTCGAACTGGATGGGCGCGACCTTTTGCAGGTGCAGCAGCACATCCAGCAGCGTGTAGCTGTCTTTTCCACCCGACAGGCAGACCATCACCTTGTCGCCGTGCTCAATCATGTTGAAGTCGGCCACAGCCTCACCGGTCAGTCGGCGCAAGCGTTTCTGGAGTTTATTTTGAGAGACCGAAAGAGTGCCCATAGCGCTTCAAATCCGCGAGTTAAGACCAAAAACCGGGGATTTTACTTAAAAAAACCCGCTGTACGAAGCCCCTGCAAAGGTTAAAGACAGCAACGCGATAAGCCGGCGCCTGACAGCGCAATATGCTCTAAGGGCCCGGGTTCATTGGGCATCAGTTTTCCTATACTGCGACTAAGGCCGCATGCCCATGTATCTGAACCCACCATCTGGCTGCGCGACCGGCACGTGTCCCTCTGGGGGCGATGCGTTTTTTACAGGAGCGATAGCCATGATCCATCACGTAGTGGGGCTTTTCACCCATCCCGATCAAGAGTGGCGCGAAATCCGTGGCGATGCAGAGGAAAGCATCGGCCATATGTACTTCACCCACACCCTGATTTTGGCTGCCATACCGGCCATTTCGGCGTTTATCGGCACCACACAGGTCGGCTGGTCCATCGGCAGCCGGGCAGCAGTGATGCTGACCACCGACAGCGCCTTGTGGATGACCCTGATGTCCTATATCGCGATGCTGGCGGGCGTAGGCGTGATGGGGGCCTTTATTCACTGGATGGCGCGTACTTATGATGCGCAACCAAGCATGGCCCGTTGCATCGCCTTCGCCACTTACACCGCTACGCCCCTGTTTATCGGGGGACTGGCCGCTCTGTATCCGCATATGTGGCTGGGCATGATGGTCGGCACCGCGGCCATTTGTTACACCGTGTACCTGCTTTATGTCGGCCTGCCGACCTTTATGAACATAGACCCGGACGAAGGGTTTTTGTTTTCCAGTTCGGTGCTGGCAGTCGGCTTGGTGGTGCTGGTCGCGATCATGGCGTTTACCGTGATCATCTGGGGCCTGGGGGTAGGTCCGGTCTATACCAACTGAGCGCAAACCCTGCAAGCGCGAGGGTTGGGGTTGAAAAACCTCGCGAGCAAGCTCGCTCCTGCAGGTACAGAATGGTTGTATGACCATTGGGCGTGATCAGCTTCGGAACTCCTGCCGCTTGCGGCATAATCGCCAGCTCTGGAGAACCGAACCGCATGCCCGAGTTGCTCAATACCCGCGTCGAAGACTGTTTTCAACAGGCCGAGAAATTTTTCAAACGCCCTTTCAAACGCCCCGTGGTCAGTCTCAAGCTACGTGGGCAAAAGGCCGGTGTCGCGCATTTGCACGAAAACCTGCTGCGTTTCAATCCACAGCTGTACCGCGAAAACAGTGAAGACTTCATCAAGCAAACAGTCGCTCACGAGGTCGCTCACCTGATTGCCCACCAATTGTTTGGCGACCGCATCACGCCCCATGGCGAAGAGTGGCAGTTGATCATGCGCGGGGTCTATGAACTGCCGCCCAACCGCTGCCACACCTACGCCATCAAACGCCGCAGCGCCACGCGCTATATCTACCGCTGTCCTTGCCCGGACAGCGATTTTGCGTTTTCCGCCCAGCGCCACGGCCTGGTCAAGCAAGGTCGTGGCTACCTGTGCCGGCGCTGCCGCAACACGCTGGTGTTCAGTGGTGAAACCCGCGTCGAATGAACAGGCATAAAAAAACCCATCCGAAGATGGGTTTTTTATCCGCCTGAGCTTACTTCGACAGCACCGGGGCCGCGCCTTCAGCTACGCCCAGGTCGTCCACAGGACGCATGTCATTCAACGGGCTGCCACCGGAGCTGAGCTCCACCTGCAGCTTGTCTTCGTCCAGTTCCTTGACCCACTTGGCAACCACCAGCGTGGCGACAGCGTTACCAATCAGGTTGGTCAGGGCACGGGCTTCGGACATGAAACGGTCGATACCCAGAATCAGCGCCAGACCGGCAACCGGCAAGTGGCCTACAGCCGACAAGGTCGCGGCCAGTACGATAAAGCCACTGCCGGTCACGCCTGCAGCGCCTTTGGACGACAGCAGCAGCACCAGCAACAGAGTGATCTGGTGAGTGATGTCCATGTGGGTGTCAGTCGCTTGCGCAATGAACACGGCAGCCATGGTCAGGTAGATCGAAGTGCCATCGAGGTTGAACGAGTAGCCGGTCGGAATGACCAGACCCACTACCGACTTCTTCGCCCCCAGACGCTCCATCTTCACCAGCATGCGTGGCAGGGCCGATTCCGACGAGGAGGTGCCCAGAACGATCAGCAGCTCTTCACGGATGTAGCGAATCAGCTTGAGGATGCTGAAGCCGTGAGCGCGAGCGATGCCGCCCAGTACGACCAGTACGAACAACACGCAAGTGATGTAGAAGCAGATCATCAACTGACCCAGTTGCACCAGCGAACCCACACCGTAGGCACCGATGGTGAACGCCATGGCACCCAGCGCACCCAGTGGCGCCAGCTTCATGATCATGTTGATGATGTTGAACATCACGTGGGCGAAGCGATCGATAAAGTCCAGCACCGGCTTGCCGTAAGCACCCAGTCGATGCAGGGCGAAACCGAAGATCACCGAGAACATCAGCACTTGCAGGATGTCGCCATTGGCAAACGCGCCGACGATGGTCGAAGGGATCACGTTAAGGATGAAACCAACGATGCTCTGGTCCGCACCGGCAGTCACGTAGGCCGCTACTTTGGAGGCGTCCAGGGTGGCCACATCAATGTGCATGCCCGCGCCCGGTTGAACCACGTTCACCACAACCAGCCCGATCAGCAGGGCGATGGTCGACACTACTTCAAAGTAGAGCAACGCATAACCACCGGTCTTGCCGACCGACTTCATGCTTTGCATGCCGGCGATACCGCTCACCACCGTACAGAAAATAATGGGCGCGATTACCATCTTGATCAGTTTGATAAAGCCATCACCCAGGGGTTTGAGTGCAACCCCGGTTTCCGGGTAGTAATGGCCCAGCAAAATACCGATAGCAATCGCTACGATCACTTGCAAATACAGGGATTTGTACAGTGGCTGACGAGTCGTCATTGCAAAGTTCCTCAAGTGCATCACTCAGTCGTCATTCCATCTGAGACCGGTGATACCCAAAGCGCGAACCCTCCTGTACTTGGAGGGATTTGTTGTGTTGAGCTGCTCTAGCGGCAGACCTCTCACAACACACTTTGCAAGGCGCGGGCCACATTGAACAAAAGCCTCGCAATAGCGCAGGCGACTCGCCTGGAGGGAAATAGCGCAGGGATCTTGTCAGACAATAGTTGGCGGGTTTCCGCCTTTTCGAAGGGGAGAGGCGGCGCAGATGGCGGATATCCGCCTTAAACAGACCGCCCCCTGCTGGGGATTACAAAGCCGGGAAATGAATTCGAAATGCCGCCCCGCCCAGGGATGAGTCATCCAGGGTGAGTTTGGCGTCATAACTTTCAATGATGTCCTTGACCACTGCCAGCCCGATACCCTGCCCCGGGTGCTGGCGATCCAGACGTTCGCCGCGGCGCAAGATCCGAGCGCGCTGATCAGCCGGTACGCCGGGACCATCGTCTTCCACGCAGACTTCAACCCCATAAGCATTGCGATGCAAGCTGATGCGCACTTGTCCAAGACACAGTCGATAGGCGTTTTCCAGCAGGTTGCCCAGTAACTCCAGCAACGCATTTTGTTCAATGGGCACATGACTCAATGGCGGTATGTCACAACTGACCTTGACCCGTTTGTCGCGGTAGACCTTGTCCAGCGTGTTACACAGGCTTTCAACCACCGGAATCAGCTCCACCTGGTGGCGTACCAGACCGCTCTTGCGCAAGCTGGCGCGCTGCAACTGATAGCTGATTTGCTGATTCATGCGTTCAATCTGACTTTGCAGCACCCAGGCCTGTTCACGATCTTGCGGACGCTGGGCCATGCTTTCACTGACGCCTTGCAGCACCGCCAACGGGGTTTTCAAGCTGTGGGCCAGATCGTCGAGGGAATCACGATAACGCGTACGTTGCTCGCGCTCACTTTGCAGCAGACGGTTCAATGAGCCGGTCAAACGCAGCAACTCACGAGGATGCTGTTCGCTGAGGCTTTCGCGCTCACCGGATTCAATCTGGTCCAGCTCCTGGCTCAAACGTCGCAAAGCACGTAACCCCCAAGTCAAACCGATCCACAGCAAAGCCAGCAGTACACCCAGGGGCCGCACCGAACCCCAGATAGAGGTTTTCACGCAGCCCCTCGAGGGTCAGGTTGTACTCTCGCATTGGTTGCAGGGCGACAAAGCTGAACGCTGCACTTTTGCCGCCCAGCAGTTTGACCTCGACATCGTAGACAAAGAACTCTTCGCCATTGTCTTCACGAATACTCGCAAACTCGTTACCGCGCCCGTCGTAGCGTGGTTTGTAGTTGATGGATTCTTCTTGAGTCGCCCGCGAGCGCCAGACCTGACGCCCCTCGCGGTCATAGATATAGCCGAGCATCCGGCTGTCAGGCAGATTCAGCTCTTCGTCCGGCAGCAATGCCGGCATTTTCAAATGATTTCTTTCAACCCTGGCCGCCGAGATCAGCGTACTCACATCGGATGCCAAGCGTTGCTCGATCGCATCCTTGAGCGCCAGGCTGAACGCCCCCTGCATCGCCGGTAACAGCGCAAGCATAAAGAGCACGGCCAACAGTGTGGCCGCCAGCATCAATCGAACGCGAAGCGAACGGATCAACGACAGCGCTCAGTAAACAGGTACCCCAAACCGCGTACCGTATCGATTGGCTTAAAGCCGTTTGCCCCCTCAAGCTTGCGTCGCAGGCGCCCGACCAGCACCTCGATCACATTCGGATCACGTTCCTCGTCATCCGGGTACAGCTGTTCCATCAGTCGGTCCTTGGCCACCACCTGCTGGTGATGGCGCATCAGGTATTCAAGTATCCGGTATTCATAGGCGGTCAGCGCCAGGGGTTCGCCCTCAAGTACTGCCTGCTTGCGATTGATGTCCAGCACCAGTTCGCCAGCGACAATGGTTGAATGGGTGAAACCACTGGAACGACGCAGCAATGCATTCAGACGTGCTTCCAGTTCTTCGAACTGGAACGGCTTGACCACATAATCGTCGGCCCCTGCTGCCAGCCCTTCGACCTTGTCCTGCCAGTTGCCACGAGCCGTGAGGATCAGGATCGGGAACGTCTTGCCGCGCTTGCGCAGTTCGCGAATCAGCTCGAGACCGCCCAAACCCGGCAATCCCAGATCAATCATCGCCAAATCATGATTGAACTGCCCGGTCTGGTACAACGCCTCTTCGGCATTGGCCACCGACTCGACCACATGGCCATTTTCGGTCAGACGGGTTTGCAAGTGATGGCGCAATAACGCCTCATCTTCAACCACCAGCAATTTCATTGCGCTCTCCCAGGCAAAAACCGCGTCTTGAAGGACGTGCGTCCTATATAGCTTAGCCACACACAGTATGTCGTGTGCCCTGAACATACTCTGAACAATTGCACAGCATGGCCGCCAGCCTGCAAAATGCCCGACATGAATCGACTCCCCGCACTGCCTGCCTGTTGCACCCCGCTGCGTGACGAATGGCCCTTGCCCCTAGCGTTGCCGGGCAGCGTATGGTTCAGCACCGGTTTCACCCCTGCCCGGCTCACGGCTGACGATTTTGCGAGCAGTGCCATTGAGATGCCTGCAAGTATTCAACGCTCTGTGGCCAAACGCCAAACCGAATTTCTCGCCGGCCGGGTCTGCGCTCGCGCCGCCATGCTGCAACTGGACGGCACCCGGGCCATCCCGGCCATTGGTGAAGATCGCGCGCCCGTGTGGCCCGCCCACATCAGCGGGGCAATCACCCACAGCAATGGCACCGCTGCGGCCATCGTCGGCCTTAAAAGCCAGTGGCAAGGGCTGGGCATGGACCTCGAAAACATGCTCAGTACCGAGCGGGCCGAACGCCTGGCCAAGGAAATCCTCACCCCCGATGAACTGCGGGCCATGGCCGCCGGTGCAGCCCAAGACATTGCGCTGCTGGTGACGCTGACCTTTTCCGTCAAGGAAAGCCTGTTCAAGGCCCTCTTCCCGCTGGTGAAAAAACGCTTTTACTTTGAGCATGCGCAGGTGCTGAGCTGGTCCCGCGAAGGCCATGTCCGCCTGCGCCTGCTCACCGACCTGTCGCCTGAATGGCAGCAGGGCCAGGAGCTGGACGCGCAATTTGCGCTGTACCACGGGCAATTGCTGAGCGTGGTAGCGATCAGCGCTGCAAGCGACTTCCCCGCATGCCGCTAACCTCCCGAGCCCTGCGACTGGCACTGTATTGCCTGTTGATTCTGGCCGGCGCAGTGATTGCCGGCGGCTGGGCCGTGCGCCAGGCCGAGCAGCATGCACTGGAAGAAAGTGCCCGCCGTGGTCCCGAGCAACTGAGTTTGTATGCCAACTCACTGCACACCCTGATTGAGCGTTATCGGGCTTTGCCCGCAGTGCTGGCGCTGGACTCTGAACTGGTCGCCGCCCTGAGTGCTCCCATCACCCCTGAGGTCCAGGCGTCACTCAATCAAAAACTTGAGCGCATCAATGGCGCGGCACAGTCCTCAACCCTGGAACTGCTGGACAGAACCGGGCTGGCGGTGGCTGCCAGCAACTGGAACACCTCCAACAGCTATGTAGGCCATAACTATGGCTTTCGGCCTTACTTCAGCCAGACCCGCAGCCAGGGCTCCGGGCGTTTTTATGCAGTGGGCGTGACCAGCGGCATTCCGGGGTATTTTTTGTCCAGCGCGGTACTCGATGCCCAGGGGCAATTTTCGGGGGCAATGGTGGTTAAACTGGAGTTTCCGCAGCTGGAGCGGGAATGGAATCATGGCAACGACATACTGCTGGTCAGCGATGCGCGGGGCATCGTATTTATCGCCAACCAGCCAGGCTGGCGTTACCGCCTTTTACGGCCGTTGAGTGACAGTGACCGCAGCGAAATCACCCTCACTCGCCAGTATCACAACCAACCTCTGACCTTGCTCAAAACCCATACTTTGCGCAGCTTTGCCGAAAACAGCTTTCTGACCCGGGTCGACGCCCCCACTGGAGCGGCAGATTATTTGTGGGAATCTTTACCGCTAACGGCTGAAGGCTGGACCTTGCATCTGTTACGCCACCCCGTGGTCGCAGCCGAAGACAGCCGCAATGCCGCATTGGCGGCGATCGGCCTGTGGCTGACGCTGGTCTTTTCAGGATTATTTCTCCTCCAGCGCTGGCGACTGGGCCGTTTACGCCAGCGTAATCGTGAAGAACTGGAGCAACTGGTAGAAGCCCGCACCCGGGATCTGCGTACCGCTCAAGATGGCCTGGTGCAATCGGCCAAGCTCGCGGCGCTGGGGCAAATGTCGGCAGCGCTGGCCCATGAAATCAATCAACCGTTAACGGCTCAGCGCATGCAACTGGCAACCTTGCGCCTGTTGCTCGATCACGGCCGGGTCGACGATGCCTATAAAGCCCTGGTACCACTGGAGCAGATGTTGACGCGCATGGCGGCCCTCACGGGCCACCTCAAAACCTACGCCCGGCAAAGCCCGAGCGGCTTGCGCGAACGACTGGATCTGGCCAGCGTTGTGGATCAATCCCTGCAATTGCTCGAACCGCGACTGAAGGAAGAAGAGATAGACCTGCAGGTTGAACTGGTACGCCCGGCATGGGTACGGGGCGATGCCATTCGCCTGGAACAGGTGTTGATCAACCTGCTGCACAACGCGCTGGATGCCATGGCGGACAAACCGCGCAAGCAACTGCAAATCCGCATCGAAGCCGATCAGCAACTCTGGAAATTGAGCGTCAGCGACAGCGGTGGCGGAATCGCCGAGGAGCACTTGGGTAAAGTGTTCGACCCTTTCTTCACCACCAAACCCGTGGGTGAAGGTTTAGGCTTGGGGCTGGCGGTGTCTTACGCCATTGTTCATGAAATCGGTGGACGTCTGACAGCCTGCAATCAGGTTGACGGCGCGCTCTTCACGCTGACGTTGCCCATCGCACAGGAATCTTGAAACATGCTCAATTCGGTTATCGTGGTCGATGACGAGGCCAGTATTCGCAATGCCGTTGAGCAATGGCTGAGCCTCAGCGGTTTTGACGTGCAGTTGTTCAGTTGCGCTGAAGATTGCCTGAGCCAGTTACCCGCACATTTCGCCGGAGTGATTGTCAGTGATGTGCGCATGCCGGGGATGGGGGGCCTGGCCCTGCTGAACCGCTTACAGCAGCTGGACCCGGATCTGCCGGTCATTCTTCTGACGGGCCATGGCGATGTCCCGATGGCGGTCGAAGCCATGCGCGATGGCGCTTACGACTTTCTGGAGAAGCCTTTTAGCCCCGAAGCGCTACTGAGCAGCCTTCGGCGCGCGCTGGAAAAGCGCCGGCTGGTGCTGGAGAACCGTCGTTTGCACGAACAGGCAGACCTGCGCCAGCAGATCGACGGGCGCCTGCTCGGCATGTCCCGCAGCTTGCAGACCTTGCGCCGCCAGGTGATGGAACTGGCGCCGCTGCCGGTCAATGTGCTGATTCGCGGCGAAACCGGCAGCGGCAAAGAACTGGTCGCCCGCAGCCTGCATGACTTTGGCCCACGGGCCGACAAACCTTTTGTCGCGCTCAATTGCGCGGCGATCCCCGAACAATTGTTTGAAGCCGAATTGTTCGGTCACGAAAGCGGCGCGTTCACCGGCGCCCAGGGCAAGCGCATAGGCAAACTGGAATATGCCGATGGCGGCACCTTGTTTCTGGATGAAATCGAAAGCATGCCACTGGCCCAGCAAGCCAAATTACTGAGGGTGCTGCAGGAGCAAAAACTCGAGCGCCTGGGCTCGAACCAGAGCATCGCGGTAGATTTGCGGGTGATCGCCGCAACCAAACCCGACTTGCTCGAAGAAGCCCGCGCCGGACGCTTTCGCGAAGACCTGGCCTATCGCCTGACGGTGGCCGAACTGCGCCTGGCACCTCTGCGCGAACGCCGTGAAGACATTCCGTTGTTGTATCAGTACTTTTCCCACACCGCGGCCGAGCGTCTGGGCCGTAGCGCGCGGCCACTCAGCGGGCCGCAGCTATCGCGTCTGCTGAGCCACGACTGGCCCGGCAACGTACGCGAACTGGCCAACGTTGCAGAACGTGACGTCCTGGGCCTGAGCGAACCCCAGTTTGAAGACCTCAATCCTGGCCAGTCCCTCGTGGCGCAACAGGAAGCCTTTGAAGCGCAATGCCTGCGGGCCGCCCTTAGTCGGCATAAAGGCGATATCAAGGCCGTGCTCAACGAGCTGCAACTGCCGCGCCGCACCCTGAATGAAAAAATGCAGCGTCATGGACTGGTACGTGAGGCATTCACACAACCTCTGTAGGCCCGAGCTCTTCAGAGTGGCCGCGAACAGTTTGCGCGCCATATAGGCGGATTTCCGCTCACCCAAACATCCCGCCCGGCGGATACCCGCTCATTTCCTATCGTCCCCCCTTATAAACCGGGGGTTCGAGCCTTGGCACAACTCCTGCTATAGCCCTGCAAGCTCGCGTTTTGACGCGCTATAAAAAAACAAATAAAAGAAGGATCCATTTAATGGATAACTCAAGCTCCCTGTCTGCCGGGTCTGCTGCAACCCCGAAAGAAAGAACCACCTCCAGCCGCATCAAATCCATTTTCAGCGGTTCCGTCGGCAACATGGTCGAATGGTACGACTGGTATGTTTATGCCGCGTTCTCGCTGTACTTCGCCAAAGCCTTTTTCCCGAAAGGCGACACCACTGCCCAATTGCTCAATACCGCCGCGATCTTCGCCGTCGGCTTTTTGATGCGCCCGATCGGCGGCTGGCTGATGGGCCTGTACGCTGACCGCAAAGGCCGTAAAGCCGCGCTCATGGCTTCGGTACTGCTGATGTGCTTCGGCTCGCTGCTGATTGCCCTGTCCCCAGGTTACGAAACCATCGGCGTATGGGCGCCGGTCCTGCTGGTCTTCGCTCGCTTGCTGCAAGGCTTGTCGGTGGGTGGCGAGTACGGTACCTCGGCGACCTATCTCAGCGAAATGGCGACTAAAGAACGTCGCGGTTTCTTCTCCAGCTTCCAGTACGTCACCCTGATCTCGGGCCAGCTCATCGCGTTGGGCGTATTGATCGTGCTGCAACAGACCCTGACCGAAGAGCAGCTGTATAGCTGGGGCTGGCGGATTCCGTTCGTGATCGGTGCCCTGTGTGCAGTGGTTGCCCTGTATCTGCGTCGCGGAATGGAAGAGACCGAGTCCTTCAAGAAGGTCAAAGCCGAGCCTAAAGAAAGCGCCATGCGCACGCTGATGCGTCATCCAAAAGAGTTGATGACCGTAGTCGGCCTGACCATGGGCGGCACACTGGCGTTCTATACCTACACCACCTATATGCAGAAATACCTGGTGAACACGGTCGGGATGAGCATCTCCGACTCCACCACCATTTCGGCCGCCACGCTGTTCCTCTTCATGTGCATCCAGCCCCTGGTGGGCGGGCTGTCCGACAAGGTTGGACGACGTCCGATCCTCATCGCCTTCGGTGTACTGGGTACCCTGTTCACCGTGCCGATCCTGACCACACTGCATACCATCACCACCTGGTGGGGTGCGTTTTTCCTGATCATGGCGGCGCTGATCATTGTCAGCGGTTACACCTCGATCAACGCCGTGGTGAAAGCCGAACTGTTCCCGACCGAAATCCGCGCTCTGGGTGTAGGCCTGCCTTACGCACTGACGGTATCGATCTTCGGCGGCACTGCTGAATACATCGCCCTGTGGTTCAAAAGTGCAGGTATGGAAACCGGCTATTACTGGTACGTGACGGCGTGTATCGCCTGTTCGCTGCTGGTGTACATCACGATGAAAGACACCCGCAAACATTCGCGGATCGAGACCGACTAAACGTCCCGGGCTCTGCAGGAGCGAGCTTTTAACAGATCGCCAGACAAGCTCGCTCCTGCAAGTTCATCGTTTAAGACAACCCGGCCACCGCAGGCCGGGTTTGTTTGTTTTTGACATAGGCGGCGCCGGCGATCATCGCCACCAGTATCCCTGCCAGTACCAGCGACGAGCCGACAGTGCCGAAATCCAGTCCACCCTTGTCATGGGGCTTGGTCAGGAAGTCGCCCAGGGTCGCGCCAAAGGGTCGCGTCAGCACGAACGCCACCCAGAACAACACCACCGACGAGATGTTGCTCAAGTAACGTGCCAGCACCACAACGGCAATGGTTGCCCCGATGAACAAGGCACCTCCCGCAAAACCCAGCCCCGAATCATCCGCCAGGTAATCGCCCAGGGCGGTACCCAGGGTGTTGGAAAACAGAATCGCCATCCAATAGAACATCTCGCCGCGCGGGGTCTGCACCTTGCTGACGTTGAGTGACTCGCCGCTCCATTTCCACAGCGCAAAAATCGCCACCAATATCGATACCAGAATAAATGAGCCCGTGGCGTAACCCAGGCCCAGTGTGCGGTCCATAAAGTCCGACATGGTGGTGCCGGCCGTACTGGTGGACAGAATCACCAACCAGTACAGCACCGGGTTGTAGGTTTTCGAGAACAACTGAGTCAGCAAGGTCAGAACGAACACGCTGATAAGGATCATCGAGCTAACGGCATAACCCACATTGAGTGTCATGGACAGCAAATCGCCGGCGGTTTCTCCCAGGGTCGTGGCGCAGATTTTCATCACCCAGAACGCAAGGGTGATTTGGGGAAGTTTATTCATCGGGTAAAGGCTCCAGGTGGCAGGGTGCAAAGCCGCTGCAGTTGTCGGCTTTTTTGCCCGCTGAAGACTGCTGCCCGCCCGGTGAAAAATAGGTAACGCGAAAATGAAAAGTCCGTCCGCGGGTGCAGTTTTTTTCAAGATTAATAGTCAGTTAATGCTGATAGCCCACTATCAATCTCAGCGAAACATCAGTTCATGGATGATTCGCAGCGCCCTCGGCCAACAAGCTGAACAGCCTGCAGATCACATGATTGAGCGCGCCAACACATCGAATAAACTGATCACTTAGTGCTAATTTTTGCGCTTTTTAATCAATTTAATCGGCGTAGTCTTAAACCCATAGCAACGAAACATCCCGCTCTTCACAAGAGTCCGCAACAAGGAGCACGACCATGAAAACCAAATTTATCCTCGCCGCCGCCCTCTCAGTCCTGGCCTTCAACGCTTTTGCAGGCGACGGATTTGATCGCACCCAATCAGCAACCTTTGCTGAAGATGGCTACAGCCGCACAGGTTCTGCCGCAGTCGCTGCCGACGGTTATGACCGCACCGGTTCTGCCACCTTTGCCGAAGACGGTTACAGCCGCACCCAGTCGGCCACCTTCGCCGCCGATGGCTATGATCGTACCCACGGCGCCCGCTTCAGCTAACACCTGAAGTTGCCACTCCAGCCCGGCTTCGGCCGGGCTTAGTCGTTTCTGGAGCAAGGTAAAAAGGCAATGGCCTTCTACTTGTAGGCGCGAGCTTGCTGCTGCAGGTAGAAAGGGGGCTCAATCACGCCCAAAATCTCAAAAAGCCAATCTTGTTTTGTCATTCAACAAAATGGCTTGCACTATATAGCCCCTCTATCCCAGCCGTTTGCGGACTCCTGCCATGCATGACGACATCCATTTCTATGAGCCCGCCAAGGGCCACGGTTTACCCCATGATCCATTCAACGCCATCGTCGGGCCGCGGCCGATCGGCTGGATTTCGTCGCAGGATGCCCAGGGCCGGCTGAACCTTGCGCCCTACAGCTTTTTCAATGCGTTCAACTACATCCCGCCAATCATCGGGTTTTGCAGTGTGGGCCGCAAAGACAGCCTCAATAACATCGAGCAAACCGGCGAGTTCGTCTGGAACCTGGCTACCCGGCCTTTGGCCGAGGCGATGAACCAGAGCTGTGCGATGGTCGCGCCAGAGATCAATGAATTCGAATTGGCCGGGCTGACGACCGTGGCCTCACGGGTAGTAAGCGTGCCTCGGGTGGCCGAAACCCCGGTGTCGTTCGAGTGCAAGGTGACGCAGATCATTCAGCTGCAAAGGGCAGACCAGGAACTGGTGCCAAGCTGGCTGATTCTGGGGGAAGTGGTGGCGGTACATATCGCCAGGCATCTGCTTAAAGACGGGATTTACGACACTGCCGCCGCTGAACCTATTTTGCGCGGCGGCGGCCCGGCGGATTACTTCCAGCTGGGGCCTGAGGCGCTGTTCAAAATGCACCGCCCCCGCTAGTCGTTACCAGACCAGTTCGGCGTCTTCAGTAACGCCCTGCAGGTCTTCAAGCTTTTGAGCGGCGGCCGCATCGGCTTCGGTCGCTGTTTTAAAAGTCTGATCGATCAACACTTTGTGAAAGCGCGGCGCGCCGCCTTCGTACAAGGCTTTGACTGCAATCGCCGCATGGTAAGTACCGGGTTCTACCGGAACAACCGCTGATACCGCTTCAAAATGTGCAAACTCTTTACGCGCCATGCTGAAAACTCCGGCCACAAAAAACCGGCATTCTACCTGTTCAACCCGCCTGCATCGCTGAAGGTTTTAAAATCGATGCTTTCAACCACCTGTTGGTGCACCAGCACGCTGTAAACCTCCATCACCGGGGAGTTGAAGTAGGCTTGCATCGAGGGTTCATCCTGCCAATGGCCCACGACGTGCCACAACAGCGGGTCGGTGTCGCAATGCTGCAAGGCAAAGTGCATACAACCGGCGGCTTTACGGGTGGGCTCGAGCAGTTGGTTGAGGCAGGTCTGCACTTGGGCCGAGCACCCTACGCGAGCGCGGACCAAGGTCATATGACTGACGGCACTGGACTGGGGCATGGTGGCCTCCACAAAAGAAAGTGGCATGGGTGAGAGGTTCAAAGCTTATAGCCCGGCGCTCCTGGCCGTTAGTCGATTCCTGCCCCTGGCTTGCACAATTCTGCAAAACCTCCCACGTCCCCCTCCTCTGCCCAGGTACTCACCAGACTGACTGGGCGCTATGCTTTCAAGCAATCATCGACCTCTGCCACGGCCTCGCCGGACAGCCAACCCCGGACAGCGACAGAATCAGGCAAGCCTTCGACAGGAATCGACTACCCCTGCGCCTTGCACAAATTTAAGCTGTGCCCACTCTGCCGCTTTAACGAGGATGCTCCCATGTCACTGCTGGAACCGCCGCGCCCCGCGCTCGACCCCGCGCTAGAAAAGCAGCGGGTGGAACTGGCTGACCTGATCCACCGTCACGCCCGTGAAGATGGCACGTTCACTACTCCCGTCGAGGCGCTGTTCGTTTCGCGCTACAGCCGGCCCAGTGACTTTTCCCCCAGCCACCCCAAACCGGCCCTGTGCATCATGGCCCAGGGCCGCAAGGAGGTGCGGTTAGCCGATGAGTACTTTGCCTACGATCCGCTCAATTACCTGGTGGTTTCGGTGTCGATGCCCATCAGCGGCCGGGTTCTGGAGAGTGATCCCGAACAGCCGGTACTGGCCCTGCGCCTGGATATTGATCCGGTAGACATCACTACCTTGATCAGCGACGCCGGGCCCATGGGCGTACCGTCACGGCCTGCGGGGCGGGGCCTGTATGTCGAACCCATCGACCAGCCGATGCTCGACGCCTTGCTGCGCCTGACCCGCCTGCTCGACACGCCGAAAGATATCGCCATGCTTGCGCCCTTGATCCGCCGCGAGATTTTGTACCGCCTGTTGCGCAGCCCGCAGGGCTACCGGCTGTATGAAATAGCCAGCGAGAACAGTCAGACGCATCGTGTTAGCCGGGCGATTTCCTGGCTCAACGGTAACTTCGAACAGCCGCTGCGCATCGACAGCCTGGCCCGGGAGGCCAATCTCAGCGTGTCGACCTTGCACCTCCGCTTCAAGGCGATGACAGCCATGAGCCCGTTGCAGTACCAAAAACAGCTGCGCCTCAACGAAGCGCGGCGGTTGATGCTCAGCGAGGGGCTGGATGCATCGGCCGCCGGCTACCGTGTGGGCTACGAAAGCCCTTCGCAATTCAGCCGCGAGTACAGCCGCCTGTTTGGTGCGCCACCGGTACGGGATCTGGCGCGCCTGCGAATGAGCCTATAGCGCCAGGGATTGTTGCCAGTGCAGCTCGTCGATTTCGATCAGGGTCGGCCCCTGACGGTCGGCGGCACTGGCCAGCGCTGCGCGCAGTTGCCCTTCGCCCTCCACCGCCAGTGCGGCACAGCCCATGGCTTTAGCCACACCGATAAAGTCCGGAGTGTAGATATCGACGCCCACCGGCTCGATGGCACGATTGAGCATGTACTTCTTGATTTCGCCGTAACCCTGGTTGTTCCACAGCAACAGGATAATCGGCGTGCGAGCTTCAACCGCGCTGGCCAGTTCGGACAGGGTAAATTGCAAGCCGCCATCGCCGATCAGGCATAGCACCGGACCACCCGCCTGGCCGCCACTACGACGCCCCAGCCAGGCACCAACGGCCGCCGGCAAGGCATACCCCAGGGTGCCGTAGCCGGTGGAAGAGTTGAACCAGCGCCGCGGCTGATCGGGATTGAAGGTCAGGTTGCCGGTGTATACCGGCTGGGTCGAGTCGCCGACACATACTGCATCCGGCAATACATCGAACAGGGTCTGCAAAAAGTGCGTTTGCGCCCGGGTCGGCGCATCCCAGTCACTTGCCAGTTGCGCCTGCAAGCGGCTGACCCGCGCCGCGCCCCATTCGGCACCGCGTGCCGGCAAGACGCCAAGTTCAGCCAGCAAGGCTTCAGCCGCCACTCTGGCGTCGGCCACCAGGGCCAGCGCGGGTGCATAGTTGCGAACCGTCTGATCCGGGTCGATATCGATCCGCAGCAAGACCCCGGGAATTTCAAAGCCACCGGCAAAGGTGATGTCGTAATCGGTTTCGGCCAGCTCGGTGCCAATGGCCAGGACTACGTCCGCTTCGGCGACCAAAGCGCGGGTGGCCACCAAGGACTGCGTGGAGCCGATCAGCAGCGGATGGGCGGCAGGCAGCATGCCCTTGGCGTTGATGGTCAAGGCCACGGGCGCACCCAGCCGTTCGGCCAGTTGTTGCAGCGCCGGGGCCGCGTCAATTGCACCGCCACCGGCCAGAATCAATGGCCGTTTGGCCTGGGCCAGACGCTGGCCCATCTGTTCGATAGCAGCGGGCGCCGCGCCAGCACGAGCAATGCTGACCGGTTGGCTGGCAAGCAGCGCATCAGCATTTTCCACCAGCACATCCAGCGGAATTTCGATGTGTACCGGCCGTGGACGTCCCGCCTGGAACACGGCAAAAGCGCGGGCCAGTACGGCCGGCAGTTCAGCCGCCGACATCAGGGTGTGGGAAAACGCCGCCACTCCAGCCACCATCGCACTCTGGTTCGGCAACTCGTGCAGCTTGCCGCGGCCACCGCCCAACTGACTGCGCGACTGCACACTGGAGATCACCAGCATCGGAATCGAATCGCCATAGGCCTGGCCCAATGCCGTGGTGATATTGGTCATGCCCGGGCCGGTAATGATGAAGCACACCCCGGGTTTGCCACTGGTACGGGCATAGCCATCAGCCATGAAGCCGGCACCCTGTTCGTGACGCGGGGTCACGTGATTGATCGACGAGCCCGCCAGCCCGCGATACAACTCAACGGTATGCACGCCGGGAATGCCGAATACCTGCTCAACCCCGTAGGCCTCCAGCAACTTGACCAATACTTCGCCGCACGTCGCCATCTGTCCTGCCCCTCTTGTTGTTCTAAATGAACCATTGAAGCGGGCGAGTGTGGCGCGCACAACGCAAACCTGCTCATACTAGCCATGTCCTGTGCTCATGGCTGACTCCTGATGAAACGCCTTCCGCCACTCCCTGCGCTGCATACTTTTTTAATCACTGCCCAATGCTGCAACTTCACCCGGGCCGGAGAGCAGTTGCATATCTCCCAGGGTGCCGTGAGCCGGCAGATTGCCGGGCTTGAAGATCACCTGGGCTATGCCCTGTTCCACCGCCAGGCACGGGGCTTGAGCCTGACCGAGCAAGGCCAGGCGCTGTACCCGAGGATCGAGCAGGCCTTCGATCTGATCGGTGAAGCGGTCGAGCAGGCCAGCGTGCGCCGTACCCCGCTGCAGATAAAAGCTCCGACCTGCATGTTGCGCTGGCTGTTGCCCAAATTGATGGAATGGCAAAAGCTGCGCCCGGACGTGCCGGTAGAACTGACCAGCAGCATGGAGCACGGGGTGGATTTTCGCCGTGAGACCTTCGATGCCGCGGTGATTTACAGCGCCACCCCGGGACCAAAGCGCCTGGGGCAACACCTGCTGGATGAGCAACTGACCCCCGTATGCGCCCCGCAGTTACTGGAGGGCAGCGAAGCCATCAATAGCCTGGACGACCTTAAGCACCACACGCTACTGCACCCCAGCCGCGATCAACGGGACTGGAGCAATTGGCTGAATGCTGCCGGAGGCGATGTCGCGAGCATCTGCAAAAGTCAGTACTTCGACACCCTGGACCTGGCCATGACGGTGGCAGCCCAGGGCAACGGTGTCGCGATCGGTGACTGGTCACTGATCGGCGACGACCTGAAGAGTGGCCGCCTGGCCCTGCCATTTGATTTGAAAGTACGCACCGGAGCGGTGTATCAGCTTGTCTGCTCGCCGCGCGCAGAAGCTTCGGCGCCGCTGCGCGAATTAATGGAATGGCTGGTCAAGCAGGCAACAACAACGCCGTAGGGGCGAGCTCGCCTCGCGACAATACTGTCACCAGACCTGCTCGCCCCTGTCACAGCCGGTAATCAGTAACCGACCGTAAACCGCTGACGCGAATGCTTGGGGTGATCCACTTCATCGAGCATGGCGATGGCGAAGTCGGCGAAGGTGATCCAGCTTTTGCCTTCGGCACTGACCAGCAAATGATCTTTGCCCAAACGGAATTTACCGGTGCGCGGGCCTTCTACAAACTCGGCAGACGGGGAAATAAAGGTCCAGTCCAGGTCCTTCTCGGCGCGCAGGGTATCCAGATAAACGCCTCCGGCTGTGGCTTCCGGCTTGTACTCGGCAGGGAAGCCCGGGCTTTCGATGACCTTGGTATTGTCGGGCAGCAACAGCGAACCCGCACCACCGACAAACAGCAGGCGCCTGACCCCGGCTTTTTTTACCGGGTCGATGATGGCCGCAGCCGGCAGGGTCGAGAAGTGCGCAGCACTCAACACCACATCGTTGCCTGCCACCGCCTCTTGCAGCGCGGCTGCGTCGTTGATGTCCACATCCTTGGTCACAACTGCGTCACGGGCGCCGATTTTCGAAGCATGGCGGGCAATGGCCGTAACGCTGTGACCGCGACGCAGGGCTTCTTCCAACAATTGACTACCCGCACGACCGGTAGCGCCGATAATTGCAATCTTGCTCATGACATTCTCCAGCTGGATTGATGGGTGGCAGGTAAATCCTGCCTCACCACTGCACTTCGTCTTTGGCTACTTTGGCGCTCAGTTCCAGCGAAGATTCTTCGCCCAGATCCGGGTAGCGTTTTTTCATCGCGGCGATCAATTCTCCCGAATTGCGGGCCTTGAGGGCTTCTTCGTCAAAGGCCTTGATGTAGTCGCGGGTGAAATGTACGGCGTTCAGGGAGCGGTCGTTCTGCCCCAGGTAATGACCGGGCACGACCACTTGCGGTTGCAGGCTGTCGATACGTTTGAGAGTGGCCAGCCACTGCCGGTGGGACTGCGGGGTCTGGGTATCGGCCATCCACACGTGCAGGTTATCGGCCACTACCACGCCGCCGACCACCGCCTTGAGCGAGGGAATCCAGACGAAGGTGCGATCCGGCTGTCTGCCGCCCAGACCAACGATGTCCAGCTCACGCCCTTCAAGCTCCAGGGTGTTGCCCTTCAACACCTGCGGCACGATCAACCGGCCAGGTACATCCTGGCCCATCTGCGGCCCCCAGTACGCCAGCTTGGCGTCCTTGGTTTTATTGATGTGCTCGACGGTCGGCCCCGAGGCCAGCACTTTGGCGTCCGGGAAGGCCCGGGTCAGGGTTTCCAGGCCGAAGTAGTAATCCGGGTCGCCATGGCTGATGTAGATGGTGGTCAAGTGTTTGCCGCTGGCGCGGATCTTGTCGACCACTTGCCGGGCCTGGGCGGCGGCAAACTGGGCATCAATCAGAATCGCGTCTTTTTCACCGCTGACCAGCACTGAGGACACCGGAAAAATGGCCGCAGCACCGGGATTGTAGACGTCCAGGGTCAAGGGGGCCGGGGCCGCTGCCGCGTGGGCAGCAAAGCCCAGTACGGCAGCACCGAGAATGAAACGGCGCAGGGTGGAAAATCCAGGCATGGGAGGTATCCAGAGTCGTGGGACGATGCAGGTGATGGACAGAGCTTAGTAGCACCCCAGCCAACTAAAAATGCGATGCTTGAACATAGTCTGTTTCGGATATCGGGCAAATCATGGATCGTCTTACTGCAATGCGGGTGTTCACCACCGTCGTCGACCTTGGCAGCCAGTCAGCGGCGGCCGATCATCTGGACCTGTCGCGGCCTGTGGTGTCGCGGTACCTGGCTGAACTCGAAGAGTGGGTGGGCGCCCGCTTGATGCACCGCACCACCCGCAAACTGAGCCTGACCGCCGCCGGTTTCGAAACGCTGCCCCGCTGCCGGCAATTACTGGAACTGGCAGATGACCTGCAGGCCACAGTCAGTGTTCCCGGTGATGCGCCGCGGGGTTTACTGCGGATCAGCGTCAGCACCTCATTCGGCCAGGCCCAACTGGCCGCTGCCGTTGCTGACTATGTGCGGCTCAACCCGCAGGTCAGCGTCGATCTGCAAATGCTCGACCGCACAGTGAATCTGGTGGATGAACGGATTGATCTGGCAATTCGCACCAGCAATGACCTGGACCCGAACCTGATTGCCCGCAAGCTGACGGTCTGTCGTTCGGTGTTATGCGCAGCACCGGCCTATCTGCGCGAGCACCCGGCACCGCAACAGGTCGATGACCTCAGCCGGCACAACTGCCTGACCCACTCCTACTACGGCAAAAGCCTGTGGCATTTCACCCGGCGCGGCGAAGAAATAGCGGTGCCGGTGCAAGGCAACATCAGCGCCAATGAAGCCAGCACCCTGTTGAGCGCCACACTGGCAGGGGCCGGAGTTTCATTGCTGCCCACCTATCAGGCCGGGATACATGTGCGCCAGGGCACACTGGTCCGTCTGCTGCCAGATGCCGAACCCCGGGTGATGAACATTTACGCGGTGTATGCCTCGCGCAAGCACATGCCCGCCACGTTGCGCAGCATGCTCGACTTTCTCGCCGGGCGCTTTACCGAAAAACCGGCGTGGGATGCCTGAAAAAACATCTAGAGCGCGGCCACATAATCTTGCGAATAGTCCATTTGGAGGATGAAGCGCTGCAACTCCACTCGTACAACTAGCATGGCAAGTCCTTAGGTCTGAACTAGCCTCAATGGTGTGACGTCTAGGAGATGAATGCCATGACCACTAAAACAAAAACCAGATGCATGACCTTGTTTCTCATTTTTGCTGCCGCTGTCATCTTTGCTGGCGCTTGCTACCGCGCCGAACAAACCCGGCAAGCAGTCGGATATACCGTCAGTTGCAATGGCGGGCACTGTAATTCTGCGTTTAGCGCTCTGAGGTAAGGATGCCCCGGAGACAGACCGGACTGCTGTTGTCAGTCCGGTCTGTACGAAACGCGCTGGGCGAAGTCCCGGTCAGGCGCCGGAAAAAACGCGCAAAATACGCCGGGTCGGCAAAACCCAGGCTATCGGCCACTTCGCTGATGGTCATCGGTGTGTAAATCAAATGCCGTTTGGCCTCCAGCAACAGGCGCTGATGAATGATCTGCAACGCTGACTGCCCCGCCAGTTCACGGCAGATGCTGTTTAGATGCGCCACCGAAATGCCTACCTGATGCGCTAACTGCTCCACGGCGGGTTGTTGGCGAAACAGGATCTCGACCCGTTGATTGAACAGGCTCAAATACTCCCGGCCACGTTGTGGCAATTGCCGCGCTTCACGCCGTGCGATGACCTGGCGCGTGACCCACACCAACAGCACGCTGATGAGCGATTGCAGGAGCATGTCCCGGGCCGGCCGGGCGCCCGCATATTCGCTTTGCAGCACACTGAACAGATTATTCAGGTAATGCCGATCCTTGCCCGCCGGGTAACTGGCCGCCCTTTGCAAAGCACTCAGCGAACCGCCCAGCTGGGCTTGCAACTGCGCCACCAACGGCGCGGCCAACGTCAGGACATAGCCGTCAACGTCAGGGGAAAACTGAAAACCGTGGACGCATAACGGCGGGATTACCTGAATCGCAGATTGCTCCAGCACATGCTGCTGGCCTTCGATTTCCACCTGCGCCCGCCCCTTGTGCACGTACAGCAACTGGCACAGATCTGCATGCCGATGGGGGCGAATCTCCCAGTCGTGGACGCGGCTGCGCAACGAAATGGTTTCGCAGTGCAGCAGGTCGGGACTGAGCCAGTCCTGCTGCTCACCATAAAGCTTGAAGACCGGGATCGACGGATAAGAGGAAAGATTCATAGCGCCAGTGTCTAAAGATGGGTCAAGGGCCGATAACCGCACCGATTAGCGAAAAGTACCGGTAATGACGTGGTTATCACCTTCTATTGCCCGCTTCGCAAGCGAAAAATACAAGCACAAACTAATAAGAACCACCTCGCCCTTAACGGCCGGGGCTTGCGAGAGACCACCACGATGAGAACTCAAGTCGCCATTATCGGTGCCGGCCCTTCAGGCCTGTTGCTCGGTCAACTGCTGCATGGAGCGGGCATCGATAACATCATTATCGAACGCCAGACTGCCGATTACGTCCTGGGGCGAATCCGCGCCGGGGTGCTTGAGCAAGGTATGGTCGACCTGCTGCGGCAGGCCGGAGTCAGCCAGCGCATGGACGCTGAAGGCCTGGTGCACGACGGTTTTGAACTGGCACTGGATGGCCGCCAGGTCCATATCGATCTCAAGGGTCTGACCGGCGGAAAAACGGTGATGGTCTACGGCCAGACCGAAGTGACCCGGGACCTGATGGCTGCACGTGCGCAAGCAGGCGCGCAAACCCTGTACAGCGCCAGCAACGTCCAGCCCCACGACATGAAAACCGATGCGCCCTACCTGACCTTTGAGAAAGACGGCGAAAGCTGGCGCCTGGATTGCGACTACATTGCCGGCTGCGATGGCTTTCACGGAGTGGCGCGCCAGTCGATTCCCGGCGACGTACTGAAAATCTTCGAGCGCGTTTACCCCTTCGGCTGGCTCGGGGTGCTTTCAGATACCCCGCCCGTCAACGACGAACTGGTTTACGCCAAACATGAGCGCGGTTTTGCCCTGTGCAGTCAGCGCTCGGCAACCCGTAGCCGTTATTACCTGCAAGTGCCGGCCGATGAGCAGGTCGAGGACTGGTCCGACCAGCGCTTCTGGGACGAACTCAAGGCCCGCCTGCCGCAGCCCCTGGCCGAACGTCTGGTGACCGGGCCGTCAATCGAGAAAAGCATCGCGCCGCTACGCAGCTTCGTGGTCGAGCCCATGCAGTACGGGCGGATGTTTCTGGTGGGGGACGCCGCACACATCGTGCCGCCCACCGGGGCCAAAGGCTTGAACCTGGCCGCCAGTGATGTCAGCACCCTGTTCAATATTCTGCTCAAGGTATACACGCAAGGTCGCACCGATTTGCTGGAGCGCTACTCCGAGGTGTGCCTGCGGCGAGTATGGAAGGCCGAACGCTTTTCGTGGTGGATGACCTCGATGCTGCACCGTTTCCCTGACAGCGACAGCTTTAGCCAGCGGATTACCGACAGTGAGCTGGCATATTTCGTCGACTCTGTGGCAGGGCGCACGACCATTGCAGAAAATTACGTGGGCCTTCCTTACGAGGCTATCGAATAGCAAGCTATCGAGTAGACTGGGCGGCATTCCACCACAGGCATGCCGCGCACAGGTGTTGTAGTGACCAATCTGAATCAGCCCCCCCAATCCAGACCCGCCATTCGCAGCATTCTGGTTGCCCTGATGCTGGCGATTTTCCTCGGCGCGCTGGACCAGACCATCGTGGCCGTCTCCATCCCCGCCATCTCTGCCCAGTTCAAGGACGTCAGCCAGCTGGCCTGGGTGATTTCGGGCTACATGGTGGCCATGACCGTGGCCGTTCCCATCTACGGCAAACTCGGCGACCTGTACGGGCGCCGACGCCTGATGCTGTTCGGCATGGGCCTGTTCACCCTGGCCTCGCTGTTTTGCGGGCTGGCGCAGAACATGGAGCAACTGGTGCTGGCGCGCATCATTCAGGGGATCGGCGCGGGCGGGATGATTTCGGTAAGCCAGGCAATCATTGGCGACATCGTGCCACCCCGCGAGCGCGGGCGTTATCAGGGCTATTTCAGCGGCATGTACGCCATTGCCAGCGTTGCCGGGCCGGTTCTGGGCGGCTATATGACCCAATACCTGTCATGGCGCTGGGTATTTTTGATCAATTTGCCCCTGGGCCTGGCAGCGTGGTGGATCTCGTACCGCACACTGGTCGGGCTGCCCGTGCCGCAACGCAAACCGATCATTGATTACCTGGGTACGGTATTGATGATTGTCGGGCTCACGTCATTGCTGCTGAGCATCACCTTTATCGGTCAGGGCCATAGCTGGCGGGATACTCAGGTGCTAGGGCTGCTGCTGGCTGCGCTGATCGCCCTTGGCCTGTTCGTACGGCATGAGCGCCGCACCCTGGAGCCGTTGCTGCCAATGCACCTGTTTGCCAACCGCAACGCGGTGCTGTGCTGGTGCACGATTTTCTTCACCAGTTTTCAGGCAATTTCGCTGATCGTGCTGATGCCGCTGCGTTATCAGAGCATCACCGGCGCGGGCGCTGACAGCGCCGCCATGCACCTGTTGCCACTGGCCATGGGCCTGCCGATGGGCGCTTACTTTGCGGGACGCATGACCTCGGTTACCGGCTATTACAAACCGATGATTCTGGCGGGCGCGGTGCTGATGCCCCTGGCCATTTCCGGCATGGCATTCAGCCCGCCAGGTTCGGAGGTATTGAGCGGCGTCTTTATGTTGTTCGCCGGGATTGCCGCCGGGCTGCAGTTTCCGACCTCGCTGGTGGGTGCTCAAAACTCGGTACAGCAGCACGACATTGGCGTGGCCACCAGCACCACCAATCTGTTCCGCTCACTGGGCGGCGCAGTGGGTGTGGCGTTGATGTCGGCCTTGTTGCTGGCGCTGCTGCACGGTTCCTTGCTGGCCCCTGCCGGCGGCACAGGGATGCTGGTTGAAGGCAGCTCGGGCAACCTGTTGCTCGACAGCCTGAATACAGTGCAAGGCCCTGCACTGGCGAGCCTTCGCGCAGAATTGCTGCAAACCTTCCGTCACCTGTTACTGATCAGTGCGGCAATCTCGCTGCTGGGGTTGAGCGCGGCGATAGCCATGCCCAATCAGGTACTGCGCGGGCGCGAAGACAAGGCGCAGTAAATTATTGGGCCATCGGTGCAGTCTTGAACACTGCACCGATGCCATCGCCAGCAAGCTCGCGGCTAGAGGGGTTGCACCCCATCAAGGCCGGGCGCTGATCTGCTTCTGCAAGTTTTGAATCTGGCTTTGCAGGGTGTTGATGTTGCGCGTCACCTGGCCACGGAAGGCGTCAAACTCAGCGGTATTGGTGCCCTGGGCGGGTGCCGGGCGGTTCTCCAGTTCACTTTTGAGCACCATCAAGTCCTGCTCCAGACGCTCTACCGCTGCACCCGGGTTGCCCTGTTTTTTCAGGGCCGCCACGTCCACCGCTTGTTGCGCGACGCTGGCTTTGAGTGTGGTCAGTTCACTGCCCAGGCTTTTGATATCGGCTTCGAGTCTGGTCTGGCTTTCTTTCTGGGCCGTTACCTGCAGCAACATCGCAGCATTGATCTGCTCAAAACGGTTGTCCAGTTCGCCCTGCTGCCCCGCCACCATGCCTTGCTGGCGCGTGCTCTGTTCCTGCAGCTGCTCTTCAATCTGCTTGATCTGCAACTTCAGGGCTTCGCTGCCGTTATTGATGTTCGACTCGCTGGCCACCACCTTGCCCGATATGGCCTGCAAGCGTCCCGCCGCATCCTCGCTGATACGGGCAAAGCTTTCCTGGGTCGCCACCAGTTGCTGCTCCATCAGCGAAATCTGCTGAAAGCTCCACCACCCCAGCCCCGCAACCGCCAGCATCAATGCACCGACAAGCACCCACAAAGGTCCGGTACTCGGCCCCTTGACCTTGATCAGCGGCGTGTTGCGCGAGTACACCGTGGTGCGTTCACGGGCACCGCCAGCCGGCTCCAGCGGGTCCTGATCAGCCGCCGTGGCGCGCAGGAGCGGTACATCGTGAAAGTCGTCGCGGGCATCATTACGCATGGCTAAACCTTTTTTGAATCCTGAAAATGGGGTCAAGGTACAAGCTTCGGACACCAGAGGGTTAACGGTAAGGCGATTCCTGGGCTTTCCACCAGCCGCAAAACTCGTCAAGCGCCGCCCACAGACTGACTTTAGGGTCGTAGTCCAGATAGTGCCGGGCGCGGCTGATGTCGAGAGTAAAATCCTTGTCCATGATCTGCACGCCCAGGCGCGACAGGGTCGGCTCAGGCTGACCCGGCCACAGTTTGCAGGCGGCCTCGTTGAGCGCTCCCTGGCTGTAGGCCAGACCATAGCCTCGGTAGCGGGTAACTTGCGGCACGTTCATCTGGCGCATCACGTAATTGATCACATCCCACAGCGGAATGGGTGCGCCATTACTGATGTTGTAGGCCTTGCCCAGGGCCGAACCCGTGGTCAGCAGGCTGCTCATCAAGGCTTCGTTGAGATTCTGGATGCTGGTGAAATCGACCTTGTTCAGGCCATTGCCGACGATGGCCAGCCGACCTTTGCGTTGCAGCTTGAGCAGGCGCGGGAACAGGCTCATGTCTCCCGCCCCGGTGACGAATCGCGGACGCAGGGCAATCACCTCAAGGCCGAACTCCTGGGCACCGAAGACTTTTTGTTCCGCCAGGTTTTTGGTCGCGGCACAGGGATGCCGGAAACGCCGGGGCAACTGTTCTTCAGTCAAATCGGTATGGGAGCGGCCATCGAAGTACAGCGATGCCGAAGACAAATGCACCAGGCGCCGTACTCTCTGCTTCAGACAGGCTTCCACCACATTCTCGGTGACCAGCACGTTGTCGCGGTGGAAGTCCTGATAACGACCCCAGGCGCCCACGTGACCGGCGCAATGCACCACGGCATCGACATCGACACACAAATCGCGCACCAGCAAGCCATCGGTCAAATCACCCGGGATAAATTCAGCCCCGCGCCGCACCAGGTGTTCAACACCTTCGGCCCGTCGCCCGCTGACCCGTACGTCAAAGCCCTGCTCCAGGGCAGAACGCGCAAAGCGTCCGCCAATAAAGCCGCTCGCGCCGGTGACCAGAATCTTCATCAATCACTCCAAATGCTGTAATTCTTGTTGCCTGCTGTTTAAACGCTGGTTGTCAGGCCAAAGGCACTAACCAGCGGGGTGCTGAGCGCGTTAAATGCTCGGTCAGTTGCCCCAGCAGTTGCCCACCGTTGCGCCAATGATGCCAGTACAGTGGCACGTCGATCGGTTTATCTGCCAAAAGCTCCACCAAAGCCCCGCTTGCAAGCTGCTCGCGCACCTGCAATTCAGGTACCAGCCCCCAGCCCAGGCCGGCTTCGGTGAGGCGAATAAAACCTTCGGAGGACGGACACAAATGGTGCTCGAAGCCGCCGTCGACCCCAAGGGATGCCAGGTAGCGATGTTGCAAAAAGTCATCCGGGCCGAATACCAGCGCGGGGGTTTTTGGCAACAACCCGGCACTCACCCCCTCGGGAAAATGCCGGGCAATGAACGCCGGGCTGGCCAGTGCGCGGTAGCGCATGGCGCCCAGCAATACGCTACGGGCCCCGGCCACCGGACGCTCACTGGCGCACAGGCAGGCGGCCACTTCACCCGCCCGCATCCGTTTGAGGCCCACGGTTTGATCTTCAACCACCAGGTCCAGCAACAGGTGCTGGTCGGCACAAAAGTCCCCCACCGCCACGGCCCACCAGGTGGCCAGACTGTCGGCGTTCAAGGCAATGCGCAGCCGTTCGGGCAGACCTTCATCGTCCAGGGCCGGGACCGCACTCTGCAAGTCACGCTCAAGCAGACGCACTTGCTGGACGTGGTTGAGCAAACGCCGACCAATCTCGGTCGGGCTCGGCGGTGTGGCGCGAATCAGCACCGGCTGGCCGATGCGTGCCTCCAGCAGCTTGATCCGCTGGGAGATGGCCGATTGCGAAAGGCCCAGGACCTGGGCCGCCCGTTCAAAACCGGCCTGCTCTACGACTGCGGCAAGGGCAGAGAGTAATTTATAGTCGAACATCAGTTTTCCTAATGAGCGATCAGCAATATTGGTTTTTCTTATACAGCTTCAGCCCCGAGAATAGCCAGCATCACTTTTCACTCTTCAAGGACTTACTCCATGGCCGGCGAAACCGCCCTGGCAACTCTGTTGCGCAGCATGAGCCCGCACCTCAACCAGGGTGACTACGTATTTTGCACCCTGCCCGACCACCGCATCCCGGACAGTTGCGAGGTGATCGGCAGCTTTCGTGAACAAGAAGGCCTGACACTGATTGTCGAGCGCCAACAGGCCGAACAGGCCGGGCTTGCCTATGACTACATCGCCGCCTGGATCACCCTCAATGTGCACTCGGCGCTGCAGGCAGTCGGCCTGACAGCAGCCTTCGCCACTGCCCTGGGCCAGGCCGGAATCAGTTGCAACGTGATTGCCGGTTATTACCACGACCATCTGTTTGTCGGCCGCAGCGATGCAGATCGCGCCATGACAGTACTGAGTCAATTGGCAGCCAGCGCGGAGTAAGAACCATGTGGCAAAGTTATGTGAACGGCTTGCTGGTGGCCCTGGGTTTGATCATGGCCATTGGTACCCAGAATGCCTTTGTGCTGGCGCAAAGCCTGCGCCGGG
Source organism: Pseudomonas paraversuta (assembly GCF_904067025.1). Lineage (NCBI taxonomy): Bacteria > Pseudomonadati > Pseudomonadota > Gammaproteobacteria > Pseudomonadales > Pseudomonadaceae > Pseudomonas > Pseudomonas paraversuta. Next base: position 1,153,499 of record NZ_CAJFDA010000001.1, on the reverse strand, counting down.
AACATCACCTGCCGGTGGCGGCCCTGTGCGTGGTATGTGACGCCCTGCTGGTGGCTGCCGGTGTGTTTGGCCTGGCCACAGTGCTGGCGCAAAACCCTTTGTTGCTGGCCATCGCCCGCTGGGGCGGCGCAGCCTTCCTGCTGTGGTACGGCACCCTGGCCCTGCGCCGGGCCTGTTCGAAACAAAGCCTTGGGCAAGGTGAAAACCATAAGGTGCGTTCATTACGCGCGGTGATGCTCAGTGCCCTGGCGGTAACCCTGCTCAACCCCCATGTTTATCTGGACACCGTGTTGCTGATCGGCTCCCTGGGCGCCCAGCAAACTGAACCCGGCGCTTATGTCGCAGGTGCCGCCAGTGCCTCGCTGCTGTGGTTTTCCGCCCTGGCCCTGGGTGCCGCCTGGTTGGCCCCGTGGCTGGCACGCCCGGCAACCTGGCGCTGGCTGGACCTGCTGGTGGCGGTGATGATGTTCAGCGTGGCGTATCAATTAATAAGTGCCGGCTGATGCGGGCCAGAGCGTTTGCAAAATCTTTGGAACCTCTATTCCACACAGTTGTTGCGTGGTTTTGCCGCACCCCCGGTGCTATGATCCAGCCCCTGCGCCGCGAAGAGTAAAAACTCATCGGCGCGTGTTTGGCCGCCCGTGATCGGCCTTGCGCTCATCGCAACTGACCTGATTAGGAGAATCATCATGGCTTTCGAATTGCCGCCGCTGCCCTACGCACACGATGCCCTGCAGCCGCACATCTCCAAAGAAACCCTGGAGTTTCACCACGACAAGCACCACAACACCTACGTCGTGAACCTGAACAACCTGGTGCCAGGCACCGAGTTCGAAGGCAAAACCCTGGAAGAGATCGTTAAAACCTCTTCGGGCGGTATCTTCAACAACGCCGCTCAGGTCTGGAACCACACTTTTTACTGGAACTGCATGACGCCAAACGGCGGCGGCGCACCTACTGGCGCGCTGGCTGATGCCATCAACGCAGCCTTCGGTTCGTTCGACAAGTTCAAGGAAGAGTTCAGCAAGACTTCCATCGGCACCTTCGGCTCCGGCTGGGGCTGGCTGGTGAAGAAAGCTGACGGTTCCCTGGCCCTGGCCAGCACCATTGGCGCCGGCAACCCGCTGACCAGCGGCGACACCCCGCTGCTGACCTGCGACGTTTGGGAACACGCTTACTACATCGACTACCGCAACGTGCGTCCGAAGTATGTTGAAGCGTTCTGGAACCTCGTTAACTGGAAGTTCGTTGCTGAGCAGTTCGAAGGCAAAACCTTTACTGCTTAAGCCTGACTCCAGGTAAAAAAAACCCGGCATGCCGGGTTTTTTTTGTCTGCCTGAAAGTGTCTGCCCCGCCCCTGCCCGGTTTCGGGCCAGCCGTATCAAGACACCCGATATTTTTCATTCAGCCCCTCAAGTTAAAGAAGCCGCAGACCGACACATTAGCTGCCGTGGATATCTGCAGCGGTACTCAGGCACCTGGCCAAAAGCATTAGTGGCAGAAACAAGGAATAGCGCTTTGAAGCCGGAACTCAAAAACAGCTTGTCGTTCAAGTTGCTGCAGATCGTGTTGCTGTCGGCACTGGGCGTTGGAGCAGTGCTTGGTTGCGGGCAAATTGTGTTTTACGCCTACGAAACACGGCAGACCGTCAACAATGATGCGGGGCGTATCCTCGGCATGTTTCGCGACCCCTCGACTCAGGCGCTGTATAGCCTGGACCGCGATATGGCGATGCAGGTCATCGAAGGCCTGTTTCAGGATGATGCCGTGCGTCAGGCGTCCATTGGTCACCCCGATGAAGCCAGCCTTGCGCAAAAGTCACGGCCCTTGCACACGTCCTCAAGCCGTTGGCTGACCGACCTTATTTTGGGCCGGCAACACACCGACAGCATTGCGCTGACGGGCCGTGAACCGGACCGCGAGTATTACGGCGACCTGAACATAACCCTCGATACCGCCCCTTTTGGCAAAGATTTCTTAACCAACGCCGTGATCATTCTGATCTCCGGCGTGCTGCGCGCGCTGCTGTTGGGGCTGGTGCTGTACCTGGTGTATCACTGGCTACTGACCAAACCCTTGTCAAAAATCCTCCGCCACTTGACCAGTATCAACCCCGATCGCCCCGGCGAGCACTGGATGCCGCCACTCAAGGGGCATGAAAACAATGAACTGGGGATGTGGGTCAACACCGCCAATCAGCTGCTGAGCTCAATTGAGCGCAATACCGATTTGCGCCGCGAAGCGGAAAACTCCTTGTTGCGCATGGCCCGGTATGACTTTTTGACCGGTTTACCAAATCGACAGCAACTGCAGGCCCAACTGGGCAAAACCCTGGTGGAGGCTGGCCGCTCGCAACGTCGTGTCGCGGTGCTGTGTGTGGGGCTGGACGATTTCAAAGGCATCAACGAACAGTTTGGCTATCAGACCGGTGACCGGCTGTTACAAGCTCTGACTGACCGGATTCGTGCCCACAGCGCATGCCAGGGCACTCTGGCACGCCTGGGCGGCGACCAGTTCGCGCTGGTCCAGGCCCATATCGAGCAGCCCTACGAGGCCGCCGAGCTGGCCCAGAAGATCATTGATGATCTCGAGACCCCCTTCAGTCTGGACCAGCACAACATCCGATTACGCGCCACCATTGGCATCACCTTGTTTCCCGAAGATGGCAACACATCTGAGCAACTGCTGCAAAAAGCCGAGCAGACCATGACCCTGGCCAAAAGCCGGTCGCGCGGCCGTTATCAGTTTTATATCGCCAGCGTCGACCGCGAGATGCGGCGCCTGCGCCAGCTGGAAAAAGACTTGCGCGAAGCACTGCTCAATAACCAGTTGCACCTGGTCTACCAGCCGCAGATCCGTTACAGCGACCATCGGGTGGTCGGGGTCGAAGCGTTGCTGCGATGGCAGCACCCCGAGCACGGCCTGGTCCCTGCGGATCTGTTTATTCCGCTGGCCGAAAAAAACGGCAGCATCATTGCCATCGGTGAGTGGGTACTGCACCAGTCCTGCCGCCAACTGCGCGAATGGCATGATCAGGGCTTCAGCGAGCTGCGCATGGCAGTCAACCTTTCAACCGTGCAACTGCATCACGCCGAACTGCCACGGATGGTCAACGAGCTGTTTCACAACTACCACCTGGCGCCCCGCAGCCTGGAGCTGGAGGTCACAGAAACCAGCCTCATGGAAGACATCGGCACTGCCGCCCAGCACCTGCTGAGCCTGCGTCGCTCCGGCGCCTTGATCGCGATTGATGACTTTGGCACCGGCTACTCATCCCTGAGCTACCTCAAGCGACTGCCGCTGGACAAAATCAAGATCGATAAAAGTTTTGTGCAGGACCTGATTGACGATGACGACGATGCGACCATCGTGCGGGCCATTATTCAGCTCGGTAAAAGCCTGGGCATGCAGGTAATAGCCGAAGGCGTCGAAACCGCCGAACAGGAAGCCTATGTGATCAAGGAAGGGTGTCACGAAGGCCAGGGCTATCTGTACAGCAAACCCCTGGGAGCACGGGCGTTGAGCGCTTACCTGGAGCAGGCCCGGCGTAATCGGCTACTGAAGCTGCAACCCGGTGATTCGTGATTGCCCCTGAATCGGGGTTGCCTGAAGGTAAATAAGAAATATTTACAACGCTAACCCTTTACACAAAATGCATATCTTTCGCATCATGTCGCAGTTTTGCGTGCAGCCGCACGCTTGTCCCACCTCTCGAAGCAGGATTTTCGCCATGATTCGTATGCCCCTGGCTACCGCCAGTCTGCTGGCCATTGCTATCTCACTCGCCGGTTGTGGCGACAAGGACAAGGAAAAAACTGCGGCGGCCCCTACGCCGGCAGCAGCCACCAGCACCGCAACGCCAGCGACCGATGTCAGCGCGGTGAAAATTGATGAAGCTGCCGCCAAAGCCGTTGTCGCGCATTACGCCGACATGGTTCACGCAGTATTCAGCGACGCCGAGTCGGGTGCGAAAAAACTGCAAACGGCTATCGACGCCTTCCTCGCCAAGCCCAACGATGACACCCTCAAAGCCGCCCGCGCGGCCTGGGTTGAGGCGCGCGTACCTTACCTGCAAAGCGAAGTATTCCGTTTCGGCAACACCATCATTGATGACTGGGAAGGTCAGGTTAATGCCTGGCCACTGGACGAAGGCCTGATCGACTACGTTGACACCAGCTACGCCGGTGCACTGGGCAACCCGGGTGCCAACGCCAACATTATTGCCAACACCCAGATCCAGGTCGGCGAAGACAAGGTCGACGTCACCGAAATCACCCCCGAGACCCTCGCCAGCCTGAACGAACTGGGCGGCTCCGAAGCCAACGTGGCGACCGGCTACCATGCAATCGAATTCCTGCTCTGGGGCCAGGACCTCAACGGTACCGGCCCTGGCGCGGGCAACCGTCCGGCGTCCGACTACCTTGAAGGCGAAGGCGCCACCGGTGGCCACAATGACCGTCGTCGCGCGTACCTCAAAGCGGTTACCCAACTGCTGGTCAACGACCTGGACGAAATGGTCGGCAACTGGGCACCGGATGTAACCGACAACTACCGCGCCACACTGCAAGCTGATACCCCGCAGAACGGCCTGCGCAAAATGCTGTTCGGCATGGGCAGCCTGTCGTTGGGTGAACTGGCAGGCGAACGCATGAAAGTGTCGCTGGAAGCCAACTCTCCGGAAGACGAGCAAGACTGCTTCAGCGACAACACCCACAACTCGCACTTCTACGATGCCAAAGGCATTCGTAACGTGTACCTGGGTGAGTACCTGCGTACTGACGGCACTAAAATGACCGGCCCGAGCCTGTCGTCGCTGGTTGTGGCGGTTGACCCGGCCACAGACGCCACGCTGAAATCCGATCTGGCAGACACCGAAGCCAAGATCCAGGTCATGGTTGATCTTGCCAACAAGGGCGAGCACTACGACCAACTGATCGCCGCGGGTAATGAGGCGGGCAATCAGGTTGTGCGTGACGCCATCGCCGCCCTGGTCAAACAGACCGCGGCCATCGAGCAGGCAGCCGGCAAGCTGGGCATCAACGATCTGAACCCGGACACTGCCGACCACGAGTTTTGATCCGCAGGGTTTGAGTGAATGATGAGGCGGCCTTCGGGCCGCCTTTTTTATTCGACGCCACCTGGCTCTGCACAAGCGAGCTTTTTGTCGAGCCCAGGTTGATGGGCGAGTGAACGCGACATTCCCGGGAAGCTCGCTCCTGCAGTGCCGGGTCGGACCAGCTTGCAAGGTGGAGCAATTCCCTCCGTGCACAGGAACGAAAACCTGCCCCTGATCAAACCAAATGCTAATCCCTCTTATTTCAATTCACCTTCCCTGATAAACTTTGCACCCTCGATTTTGCTCGCTGATCTGGACGCTTGATGCCTTCGCTGCCTCTTCGCCTGTCTCTGCTGCTATTGGCCCTGGGCCTTGGCGGCTGTGATGATGCCCCGCGTTTTACCCAACCCGAGCCCGGTGAAGCCCGCTCCGGCGGGGATACGACAGTGGGTAAAGCCGATCGAAATGCGTTCTCCATGCCCTCCGCCAACCTTTCGCCAAGCCGGCGTCTGGATTTCAGTGTCGGCAACAGTTTCTTTCGCAGCCCCTGGGTCATAGCCCCCTCCACCACCACCGCCCGTGACGGCCTGGGCCCGCTGTTCAATACCAATGCCTGTCAGAACTGCCATATCAAGGACGGTCGCGGCCACCCTCCTGCGCCGGACGCCGTCAACTCGGTGTCCATGCTGGTACGCCTGTCGATTCCCGATCAACCCGCCTATGCCAGGTTGATCGAGCAGACCGGGGTAGTGCCGGAACCAGTTTATGGCGCTCAGTTGCAGGACATGGCCGTGCCCGGCGTTGCCCCCGAAGGCAAGGTGCGGGTCGAATACCAGCCGGTGCTGGTACATTTCAAGGACGGCACGGCAGTCGAGCTGCAAAAACCGACACTGCAAATCACCCAGCTCGGTTATGGCCCGATGCACCCGGACACCCGTTTCTCGGCACGCGTTGCACCGCCGATGATTGGCCTGGGTTTGCTTGAGGCCATCCCCGAAGAGGCGATTCTGGCCAATGCCAACACAGGTGACGGGGTTGCCGGACGTCCGAACCGGGTCTGGGATGATGCGCAACAAAAGACTGTTCTGGGGCGCTTTGGCTGGAAAGCCGGTCAACCGAACCTCAATCAACAAAACGTTCACGCCTTTTCTGGTGATATGGGGCTCACCACGTCGCTGAGACCCGTTGATGACTGCACCCCGGCCCAAACTGACTGTCTTCAAGCCCCCAACGGCAATGGCCCGGATGGCGAGCCAGAGGTCAGTGACAACATTCTGCGGCTCGTCGAGTTCTATACCCGCAACCTCGCCGTGCCTGCACGACGGGATGTCGGCTCGCCCCAGGTGCTGGCCGGCAAGAACCTGTTTTACCAGGCAGGCTGTGCGTCGTGCCATACGCCGACGTTCACCACCTCGGCCAACGCCGCTGAACCCGAACTGGCCAACCAGGTGATTCACCCTTACAGCGACCTGTTGCTCCACGATATGGGCGACGGTCTGGCCGACAACCGCACAGAGTTCGCCGCCTCCGGGCGCGACTGGCGCACCGCGCCACTGTGGGGTATAGGTCTGACCCGAACAGTCAGTGGACACACCCGGTTTTTGCACGATGGACGTGCACGCAACCTGCTCGAAGCCGTGCTCTGGCACGGTGGTGAGGCCGAACCGGCCAGACAGCAGGTGCTGCAATTCGATGCCGGGCAGCGCGCAGCGTTGCTGGCGTTCCTGAACTCTCTTTAACGCCTTACAAGATCGGGGACCCCGACATGTTTCGACCCAAGCTTTTGTTCACCAGCCTTGCCGCGATCGCTCTGGCCGCATGCTCGCCACAAGACCCGCAAGCCGTCACCTCGGCGGCGATTGCCAAACAGGTGATTTTGCCGACCTACAGCCGCTGGGTCGATGCCGACCGCCAACTGGCCGTCAGTGCCCTGGCCTTCTGCCAGGGCAAAGAAACACTGGAAACCGCCAGGGCTGACTTCTTGCACGCGCAAAAAGCCTGGGCCGAGCTGCAACCCTTGCTGATCGGTCCGCTGGCCGAAGGCAATCGCTCGTGGCAGGTCCAGTTCTGGCCGGACAAGAAAAACCTGGTCGGACGTCAGGTTGAGCAACTGGTGGTAGCCCAGCCCCAGATCGATGCCGATGCCCTGGCCAAGTCCAGCGTTGTGGTGCAAGGCCTGTCAGCCTACGAATACATTCTGTTCGACAGCAATATCGACCTGGCTGATGCTGCACAAAAAGCCCGTTACTGCCCGTTGTTGAGTGCCATTGGCGAACGCCAGAAACAACTGGCCGAAGAGATTCTGGCCAGCTGGAACAGCACCGACGGCATGCTCGCGCAAATGACCAAGTTCCCTAACCAGCGCTATGCCGACTCCCACGAGGCCATTGCTGATCTGTTGCGGGTACAGGTCACGGCACTCGATACCCTGAAGAAAAAGCTCGGCACCCCGATGGGCCGCCAGAGCAAGGGCATCGCCCAGCCATTCCAGGCCGACGCATGGCGCAGCCAGTCATCGCTGCAAAGCCTGGCTGCCAGCCTCGCTGCCGCCCAGACCGTCTGGGTCGGGGTCGACAACCAAGGCTTGCGTGGCTTGTTGCCTGCTGAGCAAAAGCCGTTGGCTGACAAGATCGACGCTGCCTATGCCGCTTCGCTCAAGCTGTTCAATGACAACCAGCGTTCGCTCAATGAATTGCTGGCTGACGACGCAGGTCGCGCCCAGCTGGACGCCATCTACGACAGCCTGAACGTGGTTCACCGCCTGCACGAAGGCGAACTGGCCAAGGCCCTGGGCATTCAGCTGGGCTTTAACGCCAACGACGGCGACTGATGAAAGAGGGGTCGATGATGCGCAGGCAAGCTCTCAAGCTCGGTGGTTTACTACTGAGCGCCGTCACGTTGGGCGGCTGGTCACTGTTTAAACAAAAAGGCCAGAGCCCGCTGCTGTTGAGTGCCCGTGACGATGTGGACGGCAATCACTTTGCCGTCGGCTATCGGCTGGACGGCACCCAGGTGTTCAGCACCCGGGTCGGCCAGCGCTGCCATGACATCATCAATCACCCTTCGCTGCCCATTGCGCTGTTTGTCGCGCGGCGCCCCGGCACCGAGAGCTACCTGATCAACCTTGCAGACGGGCAGTTGCTACAAACCCTGACATCGCTGCCCGATCGACATTTCTACGGCCATGCGGTGATCCATAAAGACGGCGAATGGCTCTACACCACTGAAAATGACACCACCGACCCGGGACGTGGCTTGCTGGGGGTTTATCGCTTTGCAGACGGGCGCCTGGTTCACAGTGGCGAAATCCCGACCCACGGCGTTGGCCCGCATCAGGTGTCGTGGATGCCCGACGGCGAGACGCTGGTGGTGGCCAACGGCGGGATTCGTACCGAGGCCGAAAGCCGGATCGAGATGAATCTGAATGCGATGGAGCCCAGCCTGGTCCTGATGCAGCGCGACGGGACGTTGCTGAGCAAAGAGACCTTGAGCCAGCAGATGAACAGCGTGCGCCATCTTGCAATTGCAACTGACGGCACCATCGTTGCGTGTCAGCAATTCATGGGCGAGGCCCACACATTGTCCGAATTGCTGGCGATCAAGCGTCCTGGTCAGCCCTTCGAACCCTTCCCGGTGGCAGAGCAGCAACTGCGTGCCATGGGTCATTACACGGCCAGTGTGGCGGTACACAGCGGGTTGCGGCTGGTTGCATTGACCGCTCCGCGGGGCAACCGGTTCTTTGTCTGGGATCTGGACAGCGGTGACTTGCGCCTCGATGCGCCGTTACCCGATTGCGCCGGGGTGGCTGCGGTAGAGGATGGCTTTGTGGTTACATCCGGTCAGGGTCGTTGCCGTTTCTATGACTGCCGCCAGAGCGAGCTGACAGCCAAACCGCTGGATTTGCCATCGGGGCTGTGGGACAACCATTTGCATGTGATGTAAATCCAGAGCCCCATGACTCAAGGTCCCGGGGCCCCTGGCACAGCCTGCGGCTTCAGCCCTGGGATTTCATGCCCTGGGCCATGCCAAACATGAACAGCAACAGGTCGTGATCTGGCGTCGCTACGCTCGCCACTTTCGCAACTCGCGGTAGCGGGCAACTGGCCCCGCTGACTGCACCGCTGAATACCTGGGGCTTGGGCTGCTCCCAGGCGGCCAGCGCCACAGAAGCAATGGCCAGAGCGACCAGTAGAAACAAACCTCGTGCTATTTCTCTCTTCATCACCGTAAACCTTTGATGGCGCTGCCAAACACCTTCTCGTAAAAGTAGATCAATTTGTTCCAGTCGGCGGCATTCCACGACGAGTGGCGACGCAGTTGCTTGAGATCGTGGGAGGCAGCTTTGTGCGGAGTCAGGCGTTGCCGGCTTTTTTCAAGGTCCAGCAGGGCGATGTCGACCACGGCACTTTCACCGTCTGCGGTGACCCGTACGAAGACGTGCTTGGGGTACAGGCAACCATGCTGCCAACGTCCCAGATGCATGCGCGCCAGGGTATGGGCAATGGCTTCCAGCACCCGCTCATGGATCGCTTCACCATGGCGTTCACGCCCACCGGCGGCGTACCAGTTGTCAATTTCGATAAAGCCGTCAAGGGCTGCGGTCACCAGCAGTGCGCGCCATTGACGGTCTGCACCCTGTTTTGCCCCGCAGTACACCAACTCGGGTACCCCCACCGCCAAACCCTGCATGGCCAGCAGTGCATCACGCTCACGCAATACCGTCGGCCGGCCCAGCGGGTAACGCCAGCTACGGTAGGTATGACCGACCTGGCGTTTGGCATAAAGCAATCGTCCACCGGCATCGCGAATTCGCTGCACACCACTCTCACCGCCGCGACGCTGATTCGGCTCCTCGACCCACTCGCCTTGCTGCTGCCAGTAGTACTCGAAGCGGTCTTCAGTTGCAGCTTGGGGTGGAGATACAAATTCAACGGCCATGGGTTACCTCTTGCGTAATATGTAAACCCGCCACATCGCATACAGCGGGATAAAATCCAAATGATTCTGAACAACGAACCCGGCTTTTTTAAACTCGGCTTCAACAGTCACCGCCGGTAACACAAAACGATTCTGATACCCGTCCGACCCGCCATCGGCTTCACGCTGACGTTGCAGGCGGTTGCGTTTCCAGGCTTTGAAATTGCCATCGACCCACAGCGAAATGATCACACTGTCCCGGCTGACACGGTGAAACTCCCGTAACAGAGCCATCCGGTGACTTGCATCACCAATGTGGTGCAGCAGGCGCATGCTGAAAATACTGTCGACCGCGTTATCTGGCAGATCGATATCAAATGCAGATGTCTGCAAACGCCGTACCCGTTTGACCACTTGCGCAGGCTGTGCCTTCGATGCCACTTCCAGCATGGATGCAGAGTAATCCGCACCAATGATTTCGCGGTTAGTCTTTTCGGCCAGCAACGGCCAGAAACGCCCTGCGCCACAAGGAAGATCCAGTACCAGGCCCGGCTCGCCGGCCAATGCCAGGGCCTTGCGCGCCAACTGCTCATCACGCTTGTGCGAAAGGCGTCGGGCGAGCCCGTCCTGATGTTTTTCCAGGTACTCGGCGGCGTGCTTTTGATCGTATTTTTCAGAAAACTTGAGTTTGATTGTGGAGCTCATGACGGCTCTCCTGAAGCGTGTAAGCGCTACCTTAATCAGGAGAACGTATGCATCAGGTCATCACCGGGTGAAAATTTCGTGCCTTGGCCCGATCAGACGTTACAGGGTTTTACAGACCACCAATAATGGCTCTGGGCCACTTCAAAAACTAAACCCTGAAAGGGGAATGGCCAGCAGGACGCTGGCCATGGCAGGACATATCAGACATCAACCGGGTTCAATTCAACGTGAAAGCGGCACCCGTTGGGCTCCATGGTAGTCAGCGTTACCCGCCAGCCCTGGCTGTCACAGATCCGTTGCACCAGCGACAGCCCCAATCCCAGCCCTTCCCCGCGTTTTTCGCTGCCCCTTACAAAAGGCTGGAACATGGCCTGGCGTTTTTCTTCGGGAATCCCCACACCGCTGTCTTCCACCACAAATCCGGTGGGCTCGAGGCTCAACCGGATGAAACCGGTGTCGGTGTAATGCAGGGCATTTCGTAGCAAGTTGCCCATGACGGCGTGCAGGAAGGTCGCGTTATAACGAGTATCCAGTGGCTGCCCCGGATCGTAGATCAGGGTCAGGCCCTTGGCTTCAATGGGGCCGCGCCACAAGCTGATCAGGCCTTCGGCCACGGTAGTGAGGGTCACTTTCGGCGACATGCTGGCATCTTCGTGCTGTGCCCTGGCCAGCATCAGGAAGGTCTGTACCAGCTCGCGCATTTCTTCACAGGCGCGCGAGATTCGCTCGACTTGCGAGCGGCTGCGCGGGTCCAGCGCCGGATTTTCCAGCAAAAGCTCGCACGAACTGGCCAGTACCATCAGCGGGGTACGCAACTCATGGCTGACATCGCTGGTGAACAGCCGCTCACGGGTCAGGGTGTCGCGCAGGCGCCCCAGGGTAGCGTCGAACGCCACCGCCAACTCGCCCACTTCATCGGCCGCGTAATCCGGCGCCAAAGGCGGAGCCAGGCCCAGCAACTGATCACGATGACGCACTTGGCGCGCCAGACGCACCACGGGGGCCATGACCCTGCGGGCCAGAATCCAGCCTAAAAAGACCGCCAGGGCCAATGCCAGTACAAAACCGACCACGACCACGGCAAACAACACGCGCTCACGTTCTTCGAAATCACTTTGGTCCTGCAGCAATACATAGCGCCGACCGTCAACCACTTCGACCATGGCGTGGTACGACAGCTGGTCGCGGAACACTTCATGAAAACCCGGATCAAGATGGCGCAGGTCTTTGGGCAAAGCGAAATCGCCGCGCCCGCCACTGTAATAAAACAGCTGGTCAGGCTCCGGTCGATGGTTCCAGTCGGCAATGTTGTCCATCAACAACAGGCGTTGCAGGTCGCCGCCCAGGCCCGCTGAAATGAGTTTTTCTTCGACCAGGTGAACGGTGGCAACAATGCCCAGGGCGAATGTACCTGCCACCAGCGCACTCATGAGTGCGAAGGCAATGATGATCCGCTGGGCAAGGCTTTGCTTAAACTCCATCACGACTCTCGGCGAGGCGGTAGCCGACACCATGTACGGTTTGCAATAACGGCTTGTCGAACGGCTTGTCGATCACCTGACGCAACTGGTGCACATGGCTGCGCAGGCTGTCGCTGTCAGGGCAGTCATCGCCCCACAAGGCCTCCTCCAGCACTTCACGGCGCAACACGTGGGGGCTTTTCTGCATTAATACGGCCAGCAACTTGAGCCCCACCGGGTTGAGCTTGAGCAGGCGCCCTTCGCGGGTTACTTCAAGGGTATCGAGGTCGTATTTCAGATCGCCCACTTGCAGCTCGCGTCGCCCGCCACCCTGAGCCCGGCGCAATACTGCTTCAATGCGTGCCGCCAGTTCCGACAAGGCAAAGGGTTTGAGCAGGTAGTCATCGGCGCCGGACTTGAAGCCCTGCAGGCGGTCGTCGAGCTGGTCGCGGGCGGTGAGCATGATCACCGGAGTATCGCGTCGCGCATCTTCACGCAAGCGCTTGCACAAGGTGTAACCGTCGATCCCGGGCAACATGATGTCGAGCACGATAAGGTCGTAATGCTCGGTGGCCGCCAGATGCAGACCTGACAAACCGTCCTGCGCGCAGTCAACGGTATAGCCCTTAAGCCCCAGGTAGTCCGCCAGATTGGCAAGGATATCGCGGTTGTCTTCAACCAGTAGAATTCTCATGGGCACTTTCTCCGTACGCAGTTACGACCGTCTTGGCCCGCGCAGCTTAAGTCTTAGCACGACCGAGAGCCAGCGCTGCAAGACCATCACTCTATTTAGTTGAAGAACGCCCAAATCTGACATTTTTTTTACTCACGGTTCACAAAGCCAATACAGTGGCGCCCGCACACTCACGCCCCCCACGGGTTTAAGGAAAAACACTAATGCGTCTGCTGTCCACCGCGCCAATGCGCTATCTGCTTCTGTTGACAGGCTGTTGGCTGGCGACCTTTTTAATCACCCGAGGCGTCTTGCTGTTCACCCATTTGGGCGAGGCTGGTAATAGCTGGTTGCCGGTGTTTGGCATTGGCCTGCTCTACGATCTGGGATTTTTGACCTACGCCGCCTTGCCCCTGGGTCTGTATTTGCTGCTGTGCCCGCCCGCCCTGTGGCGCCGTCGTGGTCATCGCTGGTTCCTGCAAGGCCTGCTGACCGTGAGCCTGTTCGCCATGCTGTTCACCGCAGTGGCCGAATTCCTGTTCTGGGACGAGTTCGGTGTGCGCTTTAACTTTATCGCCGTGGATTACCTGGTTTACTCCGATGAAGTGCTGAATAACGTGCTGGAGTCGTATCCAATCGGCCTGCTGCTCAGTGCCATCGGCGTCGCGGCCATTGTTCTGAGTGTTGCCTTGCGCAAACCGTTCAATGCCGCCATGAATGCCCCGCTGCCCACCTTTCGCGCTCGCCTGGCAACCTTCGCCGGTTTGCTGCTGGTGGCAGGCTTGAGCCTGCAGTTGCTTGATCAGGACGGCCCGCGCGGCCAGGGCGGCAACGCCTATCAGCACGAACTGGCGAGCAACGGCCCGTACCAGTTCTTCGCCGCATTCCGTAACAACGAACTGGACTACCAGCAGTTCTACGCCAGCCTGCCTGCCGACGTGGTCGCCAGACAGCTGCGCACCGAGCTCACGGAACCCAATGCCACATTTGTCGGCAAGGACCCGCTGGATATCCGGCGCAACATCGACAACCCGGGGACTGCGCGCCAGCCAAACATTGTGCTGGTGACCATCGAAAGCCTGAGCGCCAAGTACCTGGGCAGCAATGGTGACGGCCGCAACCTGACCCCGAACCTGGATCAGTTGCGCAAAGAGAGCCTGTACTTCAATAACTTCTATGCCACCGGTACCCGTACCGATCGGGGCCTGGAAGCCATTACCCTGGCCATTCCTCCTACCCCGGGCCGCTCCATCGTCAAGCGTATCGGTCGTGAAAGCGGCTTTGCCAGCCTTGGCCAGCAACTCAATGCCGTGGGCTATGACAGCGTGTTCGTCTATGGCGGCCGCGGGTATTTCGACAACATGAACGCATTTTTCAGCGGCAACGGTTACCGCGTGGTTGACCAAAGCAGCGTCAATGAAGCCGATATCCACTTCAAAAATGCGTGGGGCATGGCTGACGAAGACCTGTACCGCGAAACCCTGAAGCTGGCCGATGCCGATTACGCCCGGCAAAAGCCGTTTTTACTGCAGTTGATGACCACCTCCAACCATCGTCCTTATACCTATCCAGAAGGCCGTATCGACATCAAGTCGGGTAACGGTCGCGACGGTGCGGTGAAATACACCGACTACGCCATCGGCCAGTTCCTCAAGGATGCCCGCCAAAAGCCGTGGTTCGACAACACGATCTTCATTTTCGTGGCTGACCACACGGCAGGCAGCGCCGGCAAGGAAGACTTGCCCATTACCAACTACCAGATCCCGCTGTTCATCTATGGGCCAAAATTCATAGAAGCCCGCGAGAGCGCACAACTGGCCAGCCAGATCGACCTGGCTCCGACCTTGCTCGGCTTGCTGAACATGGACTATCAGTCGACCTTCTTTGGCCGCAACCTGCTGCAGGAAAACCCTCTGCCACCCCGCGTGGTAGTGGGTAATTACCAGCATCTGGGCTTGTTCGACGGCAAGGACCTGGCGATTCTCAGCCCGCGCCAGGGCCTGCGCCGTCACGACGAAGCACTGACTGCCAGTATTGAATCCCGGGTACCGGCCACCGATCCGTTGATTGAGCGTGCGATCACCTACTACCAGGTCGCCAGCTACGGCTACAAGCAGCAGTTGCTGAGCTGGAAACCGGTGTTCGCAGCACCGCTGCAGATCTCGCAGAAGTAACCATTTCCCTGCAGGAGCGAGCTTTTAAGGCTCGCTCCTGCAAGGTTCAACTGTTTCTTCAGACACAAAAAAGCCCCGCCTGATTACTCAGGCGGGGCTTTTGCGTTTCGGGGTAAAGCCGGCTTACATCATGCCGCCCATACCACCCATGCCGCCCATGTCTGGCATACCGCCGCCAGCTGCCTTGTCGTCCTGGATCTCAGCGATCATCGCCTCGGTGGTGATCATCAGGCTGGCAATCGAAGAAGCTGCCTGCAGAGCCGAACGAGTCACTTTGGCCGGGTCAAGGATACCCATTTCGATCATGTCGCCGTATTCGCCAGTGGCTGCGTTGTAACCGTAGTTACCCGAACCCTGCTTCACTTTGTCGACAACTACGCTTGGCTCGTCGCCGGAGTTGGCAACGATCTGGCGCAGAGGTGCTTCAACAGCACGACGCAGCAGAGCGATACCTACGTTCTGATCAGCGTTGTCGCCTTTCAGGTCAGCGATTGCTTGCAGAGCGCGAACCAGTGCCACGCCACCGCCAGGTACCACGCCTTCTTCAACGGCTGCACGGGTAGCGTGCAGGGCGTCTTCAACGCGGGCTTTCTTCTCTTTCATTTCTACTTCGGAACCAGCGCCAACCTTGATCACTGCAACGCCGCCGGACAGCTTGGCCAGACGCTCTTGCAGTTTTTCACGGTCGTAGTCGGACGAAGTGTCAGCTACCTGGGCACGGATCTGAGTCACGCGAGCCTGGATGTCTGCTTCAACGCCAGCACCGTCGATAACGGTGGTGTTTTCTTTGGTTACGGTTACGCGCTTGGCATTACCCAGGTGTTCCAGGGTAGCGCTTTCCAGGCTCAGACCGATCTCTTCGGAGATAACGGTACCGCCAGTCAGAACAGCGATGTCCTGCAGCATTGCCTTGCGACGATCACCAAAGCCAGGTGCTTTAACAGCAACGACTTTAACGATACCGCGCATGTTGTTCACAACCAGAGTCGCCAGGGCTTCGCCTTCAACGTCTTCGGAAACGATCAGCAGCGGACGGCCGGCTTTGGCAACAGCTTCCAGAACTGGCAGCAGTTCACGGATGTTGGAGATTTTTTTGTCGACCAGAAGGATCAGCGGACCGTCGAGCTCGGCAGTCATGGTTTCTGGTTTGTTGACGAAGTACGGGGACAGGTAGCCACGGTCAAACTGCATGCCTTCAACTACAGACAGTTCGTTTTCCAGGCCCGAGCCTTCTTCAACAGTGATCACGCCTTCTTTACCGACTTTTTCCATGGCTTCGGCAATGATGTCGCCGATGGAGCTGTCGGAGTTGGCAGAGATGGTACCTACCTGAGCGATTGCCTTGCTGTCAGCGCATGGCTTGGCCAGGGTTTTCAGCTCTTTGACAATGGCGATGGTCGCCTTGTCGATGCCGCGTTTCAGGTCCATCGGGTTCATGCCGGCAGCAACGGCTTTCAGGCCTTCGTTGACGATCGACTGAGCCAGAACGGTTGCAGTGGTAGTACCGTCGCCTGCGTCATCGTTAGCACGGGAAGCAACGTCTTTAACCAGCTGCGCGCCCATGTTTTCGAAACGGTCTTTGAGTTCGATTTCTTTGGCAACAGAAACGCCGTCCTTGGTGATGGTCGGAGCGCCGAAGCTCTTCTCGATGATCACGTTACGGCCTTTAGGACCCAGGGTCGCTTTTACTGCGTCAGCCAGGACGTTTACACCGGCGAGCATTTTTTTGCGGGCGGAATCACCAAATTTAACTTCTTTAGCAGCCATGTTCGTTCTTCCTTAAATACTTTGTAGTAACGGGAAAAGGAGCGGGAGATCAGCCTTCGATTACAGCGAGAATCTCGTTCTCAGCCATAACCAGCAGGTCTTCGCCGTCGACTTTTACAGTGTTGCTGCCGGAGTAAGGGCCGAACACAACCTTGTCACCCACTTTCACAGCCAGCGCACGTACTTCACCGTTGTCCAGAACGCGACCAGTACCCACGGCAATGATTTCACCGCTGTTGGCTTTTTCGGCAGCTGAACCCGGCAGAACGATACCGCCAGCGGTTTTCTTTTCTTCTTCGCTGCGACGGATTACGACGCGGTCATGCAGAGGACGAAGCTTCATTGTCGATCTCTCCTAATTGTGGTGTTCATCGGCCGATGTTAAAACCGGCGGGGTTTGCAAGTCCGGAAATGCCGGGTGCGATTCGCTCAAAGGTGCCTGCTGTTGCCAGCAAAACCCTGCGGTGTCCGTTACATAAGGGCGTATCAACTGATTACAAGGGCACGCCAATGAAATTTTTAGCCCTGTGTAATCCCTGAAAACAAACACGGCACCCAGGGTGCCGTGTGGAAAACGTCAAAACCTTACTTGTCGCGATGTTCGAACTCGCCTTCAATCACGTTCGGCTCACGGCCCAGGGGCTGGTGTGTACCGGGTCGGCTCGGCGCTGCAAATTCATCGGCAAATGCACGCTGACGGATGGCTTGTTCCTCTGCACGCTTGCGCAGACGGTTAACCAGAAAACGACGCACCGGCGGGAACAGCAGCAACAGACCCGCGATGTCACTGATGAAGCCCGGGAGCACCATCAGGCCGCCACCCAGAGCCAGCATCAGGCCTTCCAGCATTTGCTGGGCCGGCAACTCGCCACGACTCAGGCTTTCACGGGCCCTCAGGGCTGTGGCCAAACCTGCAACGCGTACCACCAGAACACCCAGCATGGAGCCGGCAATGATCAGCAACAACGCCGGGAAAAACCCTATAGCGGTGCTGACCTTGAAAAAGACATACAGCTCTAGCACTGGAAACAACAGAAAGAGCAATAGAAAAGCGCGCATCGAATGATTCCTCTCCGGAAGAATATCTTCCAACCCAGCTTAGATGACGGCGCGCCTTCCTGAATTCAAGGCTATGCCGTCTGTTTTTTCGGCCACTCCTGCGCGCGGGCCAGAAAAACCAAGGCTTCGCGTACTTGTGTCGAAGTATTGCAGGTTTCAGCAAAGCCCAGCCAGTAAAGGCCGTCACCAATACGCAAGTGCATACCTTCGCTGTCGATACCGACCATCTGCGCTGGTTCGGTGCGGGGCAGCCCTGCCAGTTCGACGTAATGCGCAATGGCACTGGCATGGTCACTGTTCATATGCTCAATCATCCGTTGCTCGGCGGCTCCGGCAAAGGGGTTGGGCAAAGTCACCTGGTCGAGCCAGTGAATGGCGCCAAAACCGCCGATATAACGGTGGCGTACCGGGTTCAACACCCAAAAGTCGAAAGCGTGAGCGGTGTCATAGCTGCGCGACTCGGGGAAGTAGCGGTAGTAACGCTCGGCGGCGGCTTCAATGGCCTCGGCCCCGGTCAATTGCTCGGCTTCGGCCAGACAGGTCAGTCGACCGACCGCCTGAACGTCTTCAGCGCCCCGCTCGCCCACCATCAGCGAGCACTTGGGATCCTTGCGCAAGTTGTGGGTGTGCTGGGCAATCCGGCTGATCAGGATCAGCGGCCGGCCCTGTTCGTCCAGGCAGTAAGGCACCACTGACCCGAAGGGAAATCCCGGCATGGCTTTGGAGAGGGTGGACAAGGCGCCACGGTATTCCTTGAGCAGTAATTCTCGGGCATGCTTGGCAGCTTCAACGCTCAACTTGTGACTCCTTAATAAAAAATCCGCCGAAAACGGACGAGTTCAGGGCGCATTTCAAAGGCCTGCGAGGACTCACTCTGATTTGCTGCCGAGGGCTGTTATGCAACTGAAAGACAAAGTAATCATTATCACTGGCGGTTGCCAAGGACTTGGTCGTGCCATGGCCGAGTATCTGGCGGCCAAGGGCGCCAGACTGGCGCTGGTTGACCTGAACCCGGAAAAACTCGAACTGGCCGTGGCAGCTTGCCAGGCTCAGGGCATCGAGGCCCGAGCCTATCTGTGCAATGTCGCGGACGAAGAGCAGGTTACCCGGACCGTTACCCAGATTGCAGAAGACTTTGGTGCGATCAATGGCCTGATCAATAACGCCGGGATCTTGCGCGACGGCCTGTTGCTGAAGGTCAAGGACGGCGTCATGACCAAGATGAGTCTGGCGCAATGGCAGGCGGTAATCGACGTCAACCTGACCGGGGTTTTCCTGTGCACCCGTGAGGTGGCGGCAAAAATGATCGAGCTGAACCAGCAGGGCGCGATCATCAATATCTCGTCGATCTCGCGCGCAGGTAACGTCGGGCAAACCAACTACTCTGCGGCCAAGGCCGGGGTAGCGGCTGCGACAGTCACCTGGGCCAAGGAACTGGCGCGGTACGGCATTCGCGTTGCCGGAATTGCCCCCGGCTTCATCGAAACCGAAATGACCCTGGGCATGAAACCCGAAGCCCTGGAAAAAATGACTGCCGGCATTCCCCTCAAGCGCATGGGCAAAGTCGAAGAAATCGCCCATTCGGCGGCCTACATCTTTGAGAACGACTACTACAGCGGGCGGATTCTGGAGCTCGATGGCGGTCTGCGCATCTAACCTGCTCCGCCTGCTGCAGGAGGCCCGCTTGCTCGCTCAGGCATTAGAGCAAGCGGGTTATCCGTATCGCCGGCAAGCCGGCGCCCACTGCCTGGCCCAGCGCTCAAACAATCACCAGGTCACGCCAAAACCCGCGCTGTAGCGGGTTTTGTTGAGCGTATTGTCATTGCCCCCACCGCTGCCGATCAGATCTTTTTCAGCCTTGAGGTTTAACGAAGCCCACTCGGTGACTTTGTAACGCAGGCCGATTTCGGCATCCAGGCTGTAATCCGAAGCGCCTTCCAGAGGCTTGCCCAACTCTCCGTTGGTGAAGAGCGAAACCGTTTTGCCCAACAGAAAGCGGTTGTAGTCCCACTTCATGGCCAATGAGTAGAAGTTGTCCTTTTGGCCGTCGGAGTATTCATAGTCAGTGCGGTTCAACAGTGAACCCAGGGAGAAAGACCCCAGCTCGTCATCCCAGAACTGGTAGCCCGGGCCAGTACCCACAGTGCGCTGGCGGGAAATGTCTTCCACTTTGTCTCTTTTGTAGGTCAGCCGGCCTTGCCAGTACCATTTTTCGTCAATGAAATGGTCAAGGGCATATTCGGCGCTCCAGTTATCGGTGGTCACCACGTCGTTCTGGAACTCGCGGTTGTACTCACCTTCGGCATGGTGACGCCAGGCCCCATGGCGGGCAGTGGTCTTGAAGTCGATGTCGTAGTCGTCGGTCTTTTTCTCGGCACGCTTGTAGTCCAGCGCGACATCGACGTTACCCTTCCAGACCAGATCTTCAATCACTGGCTTGGGCTTGATGATCTGCTCGATGCTGGACAGTTCTACCGTTTTCGGTGCTTCTCCGTTGGCCAGGGTGACCTTGCCGTCCCCTGCCGCCGTTAGCGACTTGGCCTTCTCGCCAACATAAGCATCCTGCTTGACCAGCAATTCCTGATCGCTTTCCAGGGTTTTGACTTGCTTCCAGTCAACGGGAATAGTCCCTGCGTATTCGGTCTGAATGAGCAACTTGCCACCATCAAACACTTTGATCTTGCCGCTCAGGCGGTCACCATTTTTCAACCACACTGTATCGGCAAGCAAAGGCGTAGACACATTCAAGACAGCAAGGCATAACAGGGTTCTGGACAACATAAGCAGATGCGAAACTCAGATTTGCGAAAAAGTGCCGGCATTATCCTGATGGACACACCCCAGGCAAAGAAAGACCGGATGTATCCCCTGTAGTTCATTTCCCGGGATCGATGAACAAAGCATCTGCTTTATTTTTTAAGGTCCTGTCACTTAATCCGGTTCACCTATGAGTACAGCCACCAGCCACCAGCCATCCCCCGCCGAAATCCGCCGTACGGCGTTGTATTCGACACTCATGCAGGTTCCCCCGGGTTATGTGGTGACCTATGGCCAGCTCGCCGAACTGGCGGGCCTGGGCCGGGCGGCACGCTGGGTGGGGCGCACACTCAGCCAGCTGCCCGAAGGTTCCCGCCTGCCCTGGCACCGGGTACTGGCCGCCGGGGGGCGCATCAGTTTGCCAGCAGGTAGCCCCTCAGGTGATGAGCAGCGGGCGCGTTTGCGCAGCGAAGGCCTGATGATTGTGAATAGTCGGGTGGATTTACAACGCCATGGCTGGCGCCCGATAGAGCACTACGGTTAGAGTGCGCCCTTTGATTCCGCAATCAGAGGCAGACTCGAGTCCATGCCCCGTAAAACCTGGCGCGAAGCGCTAGCTGCCTATTCCAGCCCCTCAACCCTTGTACTGTTGCTGCTCGGTTTTGCCGCCGGTTTACCGTACATGCTGGTGTTTTCAACGCTTTCTGTCTGGTTGCGCGAAGCCGGTGTGGCTCGGGAAACTATTGGCTATGCAAGCCTGATCGGTCTGGCATACGCCTTTAAATGGGTGTGGTCGCCGCTGCTCGATCAATGGCGCCTGCCGCTCCTCGGAAAACTTGGCCGACGCCGCTCATGGCTGGTGTTGTCCCAGACCCTGGTGATCCTCGGCCTGATCGGCATGGGCTTTTGCGACCCGCAAAAACATCTTTCCTGGCTGATTGCCATTGCTGTTGTCGTGTCGTTCGCGTCTGCCACCCAAGACATTGCCGTGGACGCCTACCGCCTGGAAATTGCCGACGACAGCCGTCAGGCCGCGCTGGCAGCCAGCTACATGTCCGGTTACCGGGTGGCGGCCTTGCTGGCCACTGCTGGCGCCCTGTTTTTTGCCGAAGGTTTCGGTTCAACGGGCTTCA
Source organism: Pseudomonas paraversuta (assembly GCF_904067025.1). Taxonomy (NCBI): domain Bacteria; kingdom Pseudomonadati; phylum Pseudomonadota; class Gammaproteobacteria; order Pseudomonadales; family Pseudomonadaceae; genus Pseudomonas; species Pseudomonas paraversuta. The sequence continues at coordinate 1,131,798 of NZ_CAJFDA010000001.1, read as the reverse complement.
ACTATAAGCACTCCGCCTGGACCGGCACCTATGTGCTCTTCGGACTGCTGATGGTTCCGGCGCTGCTGACCACCTTTTTCATGCGCGAACCACCGGTACCACTACGCACCCAGCTGCAGGCAGGACGTTATAGCTTTGGTCACCAGCTGGCGTCGGTTTTTGTCCTGATCGTGCTCCTGGTCTCGGTTCCGGCGATGTTCACCCAGCTCTATAACACCGACTTTGCCGGGGTATTGTTTGAAGGCGTGAGCCCGGTCAACCTGGTACTCGAAGACCGGGCTTTTCTGCGCGCCATCCTCTACACCCTGCTCACTGTGCTCTGCCTGTCGTCCATAGGCCGTCGCGGACTCGCGCCGGTGCTGACACCGGTCAACGACTTCATCCTGCGGTATCGCTGGCAAGCCTTTCTGCTGCTTGGGCTGATCGCCACCTATCGCATGTCGGACACCGTCATGGGGGTCATGGCCAACGTTTTCTACATCGACCAAGGGTTCACCAAGGATCAGATCGCAGGCGTGAGCAAGATTTTCGGCCTGATCATGACCCTGGTTGGCGCCGGCATGGGCGGCTTGCTGATCGTGCGGTTCGGCATCTTGCCGATCCTGCTGATTGGCGGTGCGGCTTCGGCAGGCACCAACCTGCTGTTTATGCTGCTGGCCGACATGGGCCCCAACCTGCAGATGCTGGTTGTCACCATTTCACTGGACAACTTCAGCTCCGGCCTGGCGACTTCGGCGTTCGTGGCGTACCTGTCGAGCCTGACCAACCTCAAGTTTTCCGCTACCCAATACGCCCTGCTCAGCTCAATCATGCTGCTGCTACCGCGCCTGATGGGCGGTTATTCAGGGGTCCTGGTGGAAAAGTTCGGTTATCACAACTTCTTCATCATCACTGCCGTCATGGGGGTCCCCACCCTGCTGCTGATCAGTCTGCACTGGTATCAGGAAAGCCGCCGGGCACGCCTCAACCCCCCGGTAAATCTCGAAAAAGTCCCATAACAGCCCGGGGGATTCCAGCTCCCCCGTCCGCCCTGTACGCCAACCCATCTCGGCCGTACAATGCCCAGTCATTTCTAGTCATCAGCACGGCAACGACTAACCATGCGCACCAGTCAATATTTGCTCGCCACACAGAAAGAAACGCCTTCCGACGCGGTCGTTATCAGCCATCAGCTGATGCTGCGCGCCGGCATGATTCGCAAACTTGCTTCCGGCCTGTACACCTGGCTGCCCATGGGCCTGCGGATCATGCGCAAGGCCGAAGCCATTGTTCGCGAAGAAATGAACGCAGCCGGCGCTCTCGAAGTGCTGATGCCGAGCATTCAACCGGCTGAGTTGTGGCAGGAATCAGGCCGCTGGGAAGAGTACGGTCCCGAGTTGCTGCGCCTCAAGGATCGCCACGGCCGCGAATTCTGCGTGGGCCCGACCCACGAAGAAGTCATCACCGATCTGTGCCGCAACGAGCTGAACAGCTATAAACAGTTGCCGATCAACCTGTACCAGATCCAGACCAAATTCCGTGACGAAATCCGTCCGCGCTTCGGTTTGATGCGCGGCCGCGAATTCATCATGAAGGACGCCTACTCGTTCCATGCCGACAACGCTTCGCTGCAGGTCACCTATGACCGCATGCACCAGGCCTACTGCAATGTATTCACCCGTCTGGGCCTGAACTTCCGCCCGGTAGAAGCTGACAACGGCTCCATCGGCGGTGCCGGCTCCCACGAATTCCACGTGCTGGCCGAGTCTGGCGAAGATGACATCGTGTTCAGCAATGCTTCGGACTACGCGGCCAACATCGAAAAAGCCGAAGCCATCCCGACTGAAACCTCGCGCGCGGCAGCCACCGAAGAACTGCGCCTGGTCGACACGCCTGACGCCAAGACCATTGCTCAACTGGTTGAAGGCTACAACCTGGCGATCGAGAAAACCGTCAAGACCCTGATCGTTCACGCTGCCGAAGAAGGCAAACTGATCGCACTGGTCATTCGCGGCGATCACGAGCTGAACGAAATCAAGGCCGGTAACCATCCGCTGGTGGCCAGCCCGCTGACCATGGCTTCGGACGCAGAATTGCGTGACGCCATTGGCGCAGGCGCAGGCTCCCTGGGCCCGTTGAACCTGCCACTGCCATGCATCATTGATCGTTCGGTCGAGCTGATGAGCGACTTCGGCGTCGGTGCCAACATCGATGACAAGCACTACTTCGGCGTGAACTGGGAGCGCGATCTGCCTGTACCTACCGTTGCCGACCTGCGCAACGTGGTGGCTGGCGACCCGAGCCCGGACGGCAAAGGCACGCTGGAAATCAAACGCGGTATCGAAGTCGGTCACATCTTCCAGCTGGGCACCAAGTACAGCGAAGCGATGAAGTGCCAGGTACTGGGCGAGAACGGCAAGCCCGTGACATTGGCAATGGGCTGCTACGGCATTGGGGTTTCCCGTGTGGTCGCTGCTGCCATCGAGCAGAACAACGACGAGCGCGGCATTATCTGGAGCGATGCCCTGGCACCTTTCCAGGTGGCACTGGTACCACTGCGCTATGAAACCGAAGCCGTTCGCGAAGCGACTGACAACCTTTACGCCCAACTCACGGCCGCCGGTTTTGAAGTTCTGCTGGACGACCGCGACAAGAAAACCAGCCCTGGCATCAAGTTCGCCGACATGGAACTGATCGGTATTCCGCACCGGATCGTCGTCAGTGACCGTGGCCTGGCCGAAGGCAACCTGGAATACAAGAGCCGTACCGAAGCAGAAGCGCAAGCCCTGCCCGTTGCCGATGTCCTTGCATTCCTTCAGGCGCGCATCAGCCGCTGAATCCAGATAGAGACGTCATGTTCAATCGAAACACCCTGACCCTCGGGGGCGCCGCCATGTGCGGCGCCCTGCTGCTGAGCGGCTGTGCCAATCACATGTCGCAACGCAGCGAACACGAGGAGCGCATCGAGCGCAAACTACTGGCCCACAGCCTGCAGATTGATGTCGGTTCACCTTCGGTGCTGGAGCTGCCGCAACGCCGTGTGCGCATCAACGAACAAAAGACTTTTGAAGTCACTGAGTTCGATGTCACCCGTCATTACGACCGCTACACGCCCTATCAGCCCTGGCGCGAGATCTATGAAGTGCCACTGGGTGCGGTGGCGATTGTCGCCGGGGTGGGCGCCAATGTGCTGAACGTGTTCATGTTTGGGCAACTGCCTGACAGCGTGACCAAAGACTGGATCAACTACGGTTTCGCCGGCGTGAACCCGGCGATGAACGTACAGTCCCACGGTCGCGCCGAGCAGAACCTGGCAGGGATCGAGGATGTTCAGCGCGACAAGCGCCTGGAATATTCGAGCCTGCCATGGGCTGAGCGTCCGGTGGTGGTAAAAGCCGGCAAACAGACCCACGAACTCACCACCGACCGCAATGGCGTGTTGCGCCTCAACCTGCTGGACAGCCCTTTTGCCGAGCAGGACCTGAATCACATCGGCAAATTAACCATCATGGTTGAGGATGCCCAGGACGAGACCCACTCGGACTCGACCCTGTCGATCAGCAGTGGCCTGCGCGGAAAGCTGCTGGAAGCGCACAACTTGATCTACGACGACCTTGAGGGTGACGACGTCAACCAATGGGTGCATCGGGTCAAGCGCCTGTCGGAACTGGGTCTGGAAGAAGAAGCCAGCGAACTGGAACAAAGCCTGATCGAACTCACCCGTAACGATCCCGAGTTACAACGTGAATTCCTTCAATCCTTGACCAAAAATGCCGGTCGGCTGGTGGCTGATCCCGGGATCAGCTAACGCCTGAACAGCTCCAGCTGTTCAAACCCGTTGTTCAAGTCCTGCAAACGCACACCAAGCCCGAGCAATCGAACGGGCTTGGAACCGCGTGCAAATGCCTGACTCAATAAATCCTGGTAACTCTCAAGATCAAGCCCCGCACCGGACTGCTCCAGTGTGGTCTGGGTGAAATCGTGAAATTTCACTTTAACGAACGGCTTGCCGGGACGATAACTGCTGTCGATGCGGGCAATGCGTCCATTAAGGGTCGCGAGCAGCTCGGGGAGTTTGCTTAGACAGCTGGCCAGATCAGGCAAATCCGTATCGTAGGTATTTTCAACACTGACCGACTGACGTCGGCTGTCGCTCTGCACCAGACGCTCATCTATCCCGCGTGCCAAACCCCACAATCGCTCACCGAAACTACCGAATTCACGCACCAGCGCCAGCTTGTTCCAGTCCCGCAATTGCAGGCAGGTTTCAATCCCCAGCCGTCCAAGCTTGTCGGCCGTGACTTTGCCCACCCCATGCAGCTTATTGACCGGCAACGCCGAGACAAAATCCTCGACCTGATCCGGAGTGATCACGAATAGTCCGTTGGGTTTCTTCCAGTCACTGGCGATCTTGGCCAGGAATTTATTGGGCGCCACACCGGCAGACACGGTGATGTGCAACTGGTTGGACACACGGCGCCGGATATCCTGGGCGATACGCGTAGCGCTGCCGGCAAAATGCGGACTGTCAGACACATCCAGATAGGCCTCATCCAGCGACAGCGGCTCAATCAGCTCGGTGTAATCACGCAGGATGCCGTGTATCTCTCTGGAGGCTTCTTTATAGGCATCCATCCTGCCATTGACGATGACCAGATCCGGACACAATTTCAGTGCATGTCTGGACGCCATCGCCGAACGCACGCCAAAAGCCCGCGCTTCATAGTTACAGGTAGAAATAACCCCACGATGGTCAGCCGAGCCGCCGACTGCCATGGGCTTGTTCGCCAGACTCGGATCATCACGCATTTCAATAGCGGCGTAGAAACAGTCACAGTCGACATGGATGATTTTGCGCTGGGTCATGTAGGGCGGTGTTCTTTATAGGGTAGGCAATACAGAAGATCAGTATGTCACCGGGAACTGTATATAGCACCAGTAGTGTGGATTCTCCCCGACAGGCGTGGGAAATACCGCTCATGAATTTGTTTTTCTAATCGAATTACACCCTCTAATAGAGCTGGACCCCATACGCTACCTGCCCTGTAGCCGTTTTTATAACCCGCACTTTTATCTAAGCGATTGAACCAGAACACTTTTTTCTAAATTAAGGTTTGACAGCCCAGCGTATCGCTGTAGAATCCACCCCACAGACGCGGGATGGAGCAGTCTGGTAGCTCGTCGGGCTCATAACCCGAAGGTCGTCGGTTCAAATCCGGCTCCCGCAACCAAACATCGAAAAAGGCTACTCGAAAGAGTGGCCTTTTTTGTGCGCGCCTGTTTTATGACCCGCCGCACAAAGAGCGATCTGCTCGCAACAACCTCTCCCCTTGTACAGCGGAACAATCTTGAAGACCGGGGAGCTCTCCTGCAGGATCGAGCCGACCAGGATCAGGCCGTCGCCTGAAAACCAGCTGCATTGATCTTATTTAGTGCATTTTCGCATTAAAGGTTGACTCCCCAGCGCATCACTGTAGAGTGCGCTCCACAGACGCGGGATGGAGCAGTCTGGTAGCTCGTCGGGCTCATAACCCGAAGGTCGTCGGTTCAAATCCGGCTCCCGCAACCAAACATAAAAAGGCTGCTCGAAAGAGTGGCCTTTTTTGTGCCCGGGTGTTTTTGCTCCCCCTCCCCGACCGGAGGCGCAGGATTAAATCCGGACATTTCAATCGCTTACGAGATTCAGGGGTTGACAGCCCGGCGATTCGCTGTAGAATCCACCCCACAGACGCGGGATGGAGCAGTCTGGTAGCTCGTCGGGCTCATAACCCGAAGGTCGTCGGTTCAAATCCGGCTCCCGCAACCAAACATCAAAAAAGGCTACTCGAAAGAGTGGCCTTTTTTGTGCGTGCTCGAAAAGTCTGCAATAGACGACCAGCGAAAAATAAACATCATATTTCTGAAAATCCGTTCGACTATGCTGTGGGCCGGCAATTACCTTTTTTTCAAACGCCAAACCTGAACCTCAGACAAACAACTGGCAATATTTTGAAAAACTTTAGCCAAAAGGATTGGTAACTTGAGTTTATGCCCCCATCCTGTCGCGCACGATCCACGAGGTGATTGATGCCCGATAACTCGCCAGAACTTAAAGAAGCCGTTACAGCAGCCCACCCGATTGCCGCAACTCGTTTGCGCTGGCTGGATTTGTTGAGCAAATACCGTCAACCCATTGGCCTTGCACTCACTTTACTGTTGTTTGCGATTGCGCTGATCGCGTGCCGGCATCTGCTCAGCGAGCTTGATCTATATGCCCTGCAAGACTCAATTCTGGAAGTCCCCAAGCCCGCCCTCCTCGGCGCCCTGGCTGCGACGGCCGCAGGATTCGTGATTTTGCTCGGCTACGAGTGGTCCGCCAGTCGTTATGCAGGGGTCAAGCTACCCCCCAAAACCCTGGCCCTAGGGGGCTTTACCGCCTTTGCCATTGGCAACGCCATCGGCCTGTCACTGTTGTCCGGCGGCTCTGTGCGTTATCGCCTGTATGCACGACATGGTGTTGGCGCCTCTGAAGTCGCCCATATGACGCTGTTTGCCAGCCTGTCCCTGGGCTGCGCACTACCGCCCCTGGCGGCGCTGGCAACCCTGAGCAACCTGCCTGCGGCCTCCGCCGCCTTGCATATTCCCGCCTATCTATTGGGGGCGATCGCTTTTGCGGTTCTGGCGTTATTCGGCTTGTTGGCGCTGGGTATTTATCGACGTCGCCTGCCCGAGCAGCCGATCCCCGACAACCTGCTGGTAAAGGCCGGACGCCGCACGCTGCGTCTGCCAAGCCCGCGCCTGACCCTGTTGCAGCTGGTCATTACGGCACTGGATGTCGCCGTTGCGGCCACAGTCCTGTATTTATTGCTGCCTGAAGCACCGCCTTTTGGTCCATTCCTGCTGGTTTATCTGCTGGCGCTGGCTGCCGGCGTACTCAGCCATGTGCCGGGCGGCGTCGGGGTCTTTGAAGCCATCTTGCTTGCCGCCTTTGCCAACCAACTGGGTGCCGCACCCCTGGCTGCGGCCCTGCTGCTGTATCGCATGATCTATGTGATCATGCCGCTGCTGGTCGCATGCCTGATGCTGCTGATCAACGAAGCCCAACGACTGATTCATACCCGCCAAAGCCTGCGGGTGGCCTCAGGCCTCGCGGCACCGGTCCTGGCTGTTCTGGTGTTTATGTCCGGGGTGGTTTTGCTGTTCTCGGGCGCCACTCCCGAGATCGACACCCGCCTGGAACACATCGGCTTCCTGATCCCCCATCGCCTGATTGACGCCTCGCACTTCGGCGCCAGCCTGATCGGGGTTCTGTGCCTGCTACTGGCCCAGGGCCTGCGCCGGCGCTTGTCGGCAGCCTGGATGCTGACCACCATTTTGCTGCTGGTGGGCGCCGTGCTTTCCCTGCTCAAAGGCTTTGACTGGGAGGAAGCCTCCATTCTGGTTCTCACCGCCAGCCTGCTGGGACTGTTTCGCCGCTCGTTCTACCGCCCGAGCCGCCTGACCGAACTACCCTTTTCGCCACTGTATCTGGTGGCCAGCATTTGCGTCCTGGGTGCCTCGATCTGGCTGCTGCTGTTCGCCTATCAAGACGTTCCTTATAGCCATCAGCTGTGGTGGCAGTTCACCCTTGATTCTGACGCCCCGCGGGGCCTGCGCTCACTGATGGGCGCGGCAGTGCTGCTGGTGATTGTTTCGCTGACCTGGCTGCTGCGCACCGCGCGCCCGGTAATCCACTTGCCGGACGCCGGGGAGCTGGAAAGGGCCGAGAAAATCCTCCTGGCCTCCGATCAGCCCGATGGCGGCCTGGCCCTGACCGGCGACAAGGCCCTGCTGTTCCATCCGGACGACAACGCCTTCCTGATGTACGCCCGCCGAGGCCGCAGCCTGGTGGCACTGTATGACCCCATCGGGCCTAACCAGCCCCGGGCCGAGCTGATCTGGCAGTTCCGTGACCTGTGCGATATCTACCACGCCCGGCCGGTGTTTTATCAAGTGCGTGCCGAGAACCTGCCGTTCTATATGGACATTGGCCTGACCGCGATCAAACTCGGCGAAGAAGCCCGGGTCGACTTGCACCGTTTTGATCTCGAAGCCAAAGGCAAAGAGATGAAAGACCTGCGCTACACCTGGAATCGCGGCACACGTGATGGCCTGTCACTGGAAATCCATGAGCCGGGAGAGGCGCCGATGGATGAGCTCAAGGTGATTTCCGATGCCTGGCTGACGGGCAAGAACGTGCGCGAAAAAGGCTTTTCCCTCGGAAGATTCAGCACCGAGTACATCAAGCACTTTCGCGTGGCCATTATCCGCTTTGAAGGCAAACCGGTGGCTTTCGCCAACCTGCTTGAGACCCACAGTCATGAACTGTCGAGCCTCGACCTGATGCGCGCCCACCCGGAGGCCCCAAAACTGACCATGGAATTCATGATGGTCGGCCTGATTCAACATTATAAAAAGCATGGATACGCACGTTTCAGCCTGGGAATGGTACCCCTGTCCGGTCTGCAACCGCGTCGCGGAGCGCCTTTGACCCAGCGTCTGGGGTCGATGTTGTTCCAGCGCGGCGAGCACCTGTACAACTTCCAGGGTTTGCGTCGCTTTAAAGACAAATTCCAGCCTGACTGGGAACCTCGTTATATGGCCGTGCCCGCAGGACTTGATCCGCTGGTGGCACTGGCTGATACCGCCGCCCTGATTGCAGGCGGCTTGACTGGATTGGTGAAACGTTAATGAAACATCGTTCCTGGCGGTTTTTATTGCTTACCTTGATAGTTCTGGTCGCGCTTGCAGCAGGCGGCTACTGGTTCTGGAGTCGTCCTGCCCCGGAACCGACGATAGAACACCTGAGCCAAACCGACGGCTCGACCCTGACCAAAGTGATACCCGGCCAGAAAGCCAGGGCCCGGATCGTAATAGCCACTCCGGTCGAAGAAGCACTGAGCGACACCCAGCTGATGGCCTTGAGCCGTGGCGGCAAAGCACAACTGGTGCAGGTGATCCTGCCCAAGGAAGATTGCACCCTGCAGCAACAGACCCTGCAGAACGCACTGCAACAGCTTGACGGCCCTGCCACGCTGGTCAGTGGCATAGGTCCTGGCGCAACCCTGGCCTGGCGCTGGCTGGCCGGGCAAACCGATGACAAGGCACAAGCCGTGTCAGTCGGTTTCATGCTCGAACAACCCGGCTGCACCCTGCCCTTGCCCAAGTCGGCGGCACACGGCAATTGGCTGGTGGCCTGGAACGACAACCCTGACGACCCGAGCGCCGCCTTCGTACGCGATCAACCGAATGCTCAGACCAGCATCAGCGACTACGACATTCACTACCCCCAAGTACTCAGCAATGAGCTGCGCAAAATACTGGTGGGGGATGAAAACGGCGGGCTGAACATGCCTGTGGTCGAAGTACCGGCCGGCCAGCAAAACAGCACCGTGACCCTGTTCCTGTCCGGTGACGGCGGCTGGCGCGACCTGGACCGCGACGTGGCCGGCGAGATGGCGAAGATCGGCTACCCGGTGGTCGGCATCGACATGCTGCGCTACTACTGGCAGCACAAGACCCCGGAGCAAAGCGCTACCGATCTGACCGAGCTGATGCAGCACTATCGGCAAAAGTGGGGTACCCAGCGCTTTGTACTGGTCGGCTATTCATTTGGTGCCGACGTGTTGCCTGCCACCTTCAACCGCCTGCCTGAAGCCGAGCAAAAGCGCGTTGACGCCATCATCCTGCTGGCTTTTGCCCGTAGCGGCAGCTTTGAAATCCACGTCGACGGCTGGCTTGGCAAAGCCGGCGCAGAAGCCGATACCGGCGAAGAGATGTCCAGGCTGCCTGCCGCCAAAGTGGTGTGCATTTATGGCGCGGAAGAAGTCGATGAAAGCGGCTGCACTGCCAAGACCGCCGTCGGTGAAAGCATGAAGCTGCCAGGGGGCCATCACTTTGACGAGAACTACCCGGCTCTGGCCCAGCGCCTGGTAGACGTCATCAAGAAGCATCAGGCAACCGCACCGTAACCCCCCGCAACCCTGCAGCAGTCAGCAACAAAAAAGCCCCGGTTCTCACGAACCGGGGCTTTTTTTGGTCATCTCGACAGCGCTACATCTCGACCTGGGTTCCCAGCTCAATTACCCGGTTGACGGGCAGCCTGAAGAATCGCAGGTTGCCGTTGGCGTTCTTCAGCATGAAGGCAAACAGCGTCTCGCGCCAACGCGCCATGCCCACAATCTTGGAGGCAATCACCGTTTCCCGGCTCAGGAAGTAGGTGGTGCGCATAGGACTGAAATCCAGCTCGTCGAGATGGCACAGTTTCAACGCTTCAGGCACATCCGGCTCATCCATAAAGCCGAAGTGCAAGATCACCCGGAAGAAGCCGTCGCCATAAGAGTCCACCTCGAAACGCCTCTGGGCAGGCACCCGCGGCGAATCTTCGTTGACCACGGTCAGCAATACCACCTGCTCATGCAGCACCTGGTTGTGCAACAGGTTGTGCAGCAGCGCGTGGGGCACGGCATCTGGCCGGGCGGTCAGAAACACGGCCGTACCCTGTACCCGATGCGGCGGCTGCACCCGGATGCTGCTGATGAACAGCGGTAGCGGCAACGCGCTTTCATCAAGACGGTCGACCAATAGCTGTTTACCGCGCCGCCAGGTGGTCATCAGGATGAACAGCACAATCCCCGCCAGTACCGGGAATGCACCGCCCTGGACAATTTTCGGCACGTTGGCGGCAAAGAACAGGCCGTCCACCAGGAGAAAGCCGATCAACACCGGGACCGCCAGAACTGGCGGCCACTTCCACAGCAGCAGCATCACCGCCGATACCAGAATACTGGTGATCAGCATGGTCCCGGTCACGGCCACACCATAGGCCGAAGCCAGAGCGCCGGAGGACTCAAAGCCCAGCACCAGCAAAATAACCCCGACCATCAAGGACCAGTTCACTGCTCCGATATAAATCTGCCCCTGCTCGGCACTGGAGGTGTGCTGGATATGCATACGCGGTACATAACCCAGCTGAATGGCCTGATGGGTCAAGGAGAACGCACCGGAAATCACGGCCTGGGATGCAATCACGGTCGCCAGGGTAGCCAGGCCCACCAGCGGGATCAGTGCCCAGCTGGGTGCCAACAGATAGAAAGGGTTGCGGGCCGCCTCCGGGTTTTCCAGCAACAAAGCCCCCTGGCCGAAGTAGTTCAGCACCAGCGCCGGCAATACCAGAATGAACCAGGCCCGGGCAATCGGCTTGCGCCCGAAGTGCCCCATGTCGGCATACAGCGCTTCGGCCCCCGTCAAAGCCAGCACCACGGCGCCCAGAATGGCAACGCCCATGCCCGGGTGAGAGACAAAGAAACGTACACCCCACACCGGGTTCAGCGCGTTCAGCACTTCAGGATGCTGCAAGATGCCGTGTATCCCGAGTCCGCCCAGCACCACAAACCACAGCACCATGATCGGGCCAAACAGCTTGCCCAGCATGGCGGTACCCCGGCGCTGGATCAAAAACAGCGCAATCAGGATGACCAGGGACAGGGGCACCACCCAGCGCTCCAGCCCGGTGAACGCCAGCTCAAGCCCTTCGACAGCAGACAGTACCGAGATCGCCGGAGTGATCATGCTGTCGCCGTAAAACAGCGAAGCCCCGATCAAACCCAGAATGACCAGCACCGAGCGCAGCCTGGGATAAGGCGCAGCAGCCCGTCGCGCCAACGCGGTAAGGGCCATGATCCCGCCCTCGCCCTCGTTGTCGGCCCGCAGGATAAACAGAACGTACTTGATCGACACGACCCAGATCAGCGACCACAGGATCAACGCCAAAATGCCGAACACGCCATCGTGGCTGACCTGTACTCCGTAGCCGCCCGAAAACACCTCTTTAAGGGTGTACAGCGGACTGGTGCCGATATCGCCGTACACCACGCCAACTGCAGCAACCAGCATCCCGATGGGCTTTACCTTTGCGTGACCGTCTTCTGCAGCCTGACTACTTACCTGCCCCATCAACCACTCCTACGATCACGGACCGTGCTTCTTAATGGTTTGCGCCACTTTTGATCAGCAGCATGCGCTGATTTTCCGACTCACATTGACGAAATCGCGCTGTTTAAAAACCCTATTTTCGCAACGGCGCGCAGCATAGCGCAGCACTCGTCGTAAATCCCTGTATAACGCTGGTCAACTGCGTTGACCATAGCTAAAATTGCGCACTTTTTTTGATCAGAGGCGCATCAAGCGCCCGTTCGTCGTGCAGCCTTTACGGGCATGTAACGTCACTACATACCGAGGTTCGCCATGTCCACCGTTACCACGCCAGCCGCCCCCAAGGTCGGCTTCGTCTCCCTGGGTTGCCCCAAAGCCCTGGTCGACTCCGAACGCATCCTCACGCAGCTGCGTATGGAAGGCTACGATGTCGTCTCTACCTACCAGGACGCCGATGTCGTGGTGGTCAACACCTGCGGTTTCATCGACAGCGCCAAGGCTGAATCACTGGAAGTGATTGGTGAAGCCATCAAGGAAAACGGCAAGGTTATCGTGACCGGCTGCATGGGCGTGGAAGAAAGCGCCATCCGCAATGTTCACCCGAGCGTGCTGGCCGTCACCGGCCCGCAGCAGTACGAGCAAGTGGTCAACGCCGTGCACGACGCCGTGCCGCCCAACCTGAACCACAACCCGCTGATCGACCTGGTGCCGCCTCAAGGTGTCAAACTGACGCCGCGTCACTACGCGTACCTGAAGATATCCGAAGGCTGCAACCACAGCTGCAGCTTCTGCATCATCCCGTCGATGCGCGGCAAACTGGTCAGCCGCCCGGTAGGCGACGTCCTCGACGAAGCCCAGCGCCTGGTCAAGGCCGGCGTCAAAGAGCTGCTGGTGATTTCCCAGGACACCAGCGCCTATGGCGTAGACGTGAAATACCGTACCGGTTTCTGGAACGGCGCGCCGGTCAAGACCCGCATGACCGAACTCTGCGAAGCACTGAGCTCGCTGGGTGTCTGGGTACGCCTGCACTACGTTTACCCGTACCCGCACGTTGACGAGCTGATTCCGCTGATGGCCGCCGGCAAGATCCTGCCGTACCTGGACATCCCGTTCCAGCACGCCAGCCCGAAAGTGCTCAAGGCCATGAAGCGCCCGGCATTTGAAGACAAGACCCTGGCCCGCATCAAGAACTGGCGCGTCATCTGCCCGGACCTGATCATCCGCTCGACCTTCATTGTCGGCTTCCCGGGCGAGACCGAAGAGGACTTCCAGTACCTGCTCGACTGGCTGACAGAAGCGCAACTGGATCGCGTAGGTTGCTTCCAGTACTCCCCTGTGGAAGGTGCTCCGGCCAACTTGCTGGACGCGGCCATCGTGCCGGATGACATCAAGCAGGACCGCTGGGACCGCTTCATGGCCCACCAGCAGGCCATCAGCGCGGCCCGCCTGCAGATGAAAATCGGCAAGGAAATCGAAGTCCTGATTGACGAAGTAGACGAGCAAGGCGCTGTTGGCCGTTGCTTCTTCGACGCTCCGGAAATCGACGGCAACGTATTTATCGCCACCGAAAAAGACATCAAGCCCGGCGACAAGATCATGTGCCGTGTGACCGATGCTGACGAGTATGACTTGTGGGCTGAAGTCATCTAAACAGCGACCGCGTCTCAAAAAGCCCTGCCGCCCTGGCGTCAGGGCTTTTTTTACGGCTATCGTAAACCTGTCGCTTCCATCGTCAGGAGACATGCACGATGCAACAGAAATGGGCTATCCATACACCCCGCCTTACGGACTTCGAAGAATTGACTGACGTGTGGGAAGCCTCGGTTCGCGCCACCCATGACTTTTTGCCCGACAGTTATATTCAACAACTGCGCCAACTGGTCAAAGACCATTATCTGGACGCCGTGATGCTGATCTGCTGCAAGGATCCTGTCAGCAAACGCATCAGCGGTTTTGCCGGAGTAGCTGCGGGCAAGGTTGAAATGCTCTTCATCCACCCGCACTTCCGGGGCCAGGGCATTGGCAAGTGCCTGCTCAAATTCGCCATCGACGAACTGAATGCACAGGCACTGGACGTCAATCAGCAAAACCCGCAAGCCATCGGCTTTTACCTCAAGCAGGGCTTTGAGGTGGTCGGACGCAGCGAAAAAGACGGCATGGGCCAGCCTTATCCGCTACTGCACCTGCGGTATAAGCGCCCAACACGCGCATAAGGCAAATGTTGCCGGGCTTAACCGGCGCCAGGCGGGTACAATAGCCGCCCAATTCCTTTACGGCCCCTGTCATGTCTGAACCGATACGTCTCTCCAAACGCCTCATCGAACTCGTCGGCTGCTCCCGCCGTGAGGCCGAACTGTTCATTGAAGGTGGCTGGGTCACGGTAGATGGCGAAGTCATCGACGAGCCGCAATTCAAGGTCGACAACCAAAAAGTCGAGCTGGACCCGCAAGCCAAGGCCACGGCCCCCGAGCCTGTGACCATTTTGCTGAACGCTCCGCCAGGCCTGGATACTGACAGCGCCATGGCCCTGATCGGCCCCGAGTCACTGAGCGAAGAGCACCGCTACGGCAAGCGTCCGCTCAAGGGCCACTTTCTGCGCCTGAGCGTTGGCAACGAACTCCAGGCCAACGCCAGCGGCCTGCTGGTGTTTACCCAGGACTGGAAAATCGTCCGCAAGCTGACCGCCGACGCCAACAAAATCGAGCAGGAATACGTGGTCGAAGTCTCTGGCGAGATGGCTCCCCACGGTTTGAACCGGCTCAATCACGGCATGACCTACAAAGGTCGCGAGCTGCCTGCGGTTAAAGCCAGCTGGCAGAGTGAAAACCGCCTACGCTTTGCAATGAAAAACCCTCAACCGGGCGTTATTGCACTGTTCTGTCAGGCTGTAGGCCTTACCGTCATTTCCATGCGCCGGATTCGCATTGGCGGGGTCTCGATGGGCAAGCTGCCTACAGGCCAATGGCGCTACATGACGACCAAAGAAAAGTTCTAAATAGCGCACCGCCCCGAACATTTCGACACCGCAGCAACGCCTGCGGTGCTCACTGCTGAATATCAGGATTGACCAAATGATTCATAACGACGTACTGCGCAGCGTGCGCTACATGCTCGACATCAGCGACAACAAGGTCGTGGAAATCATCAAACTGGGTGGCCTGGACGTCACTAAAGAAGACGTCCTGACCTACCTGAAAAAAGACGAAGAAGAAGGTTTTGTGCGCTGCCCTGACGAAGTGATGGCGCACTTCCTTGATGGTCTGGTGATTTTCAAGCGCGGCAAGGATGACAGCCGTCCAGCGGTCAAGATTGAAGTGCCGGTGACCAACAACGTGATCCTGAAAAAACTGCGCGTCGCTTTTGAACTCAAGGAAGACGACATGCACGCCATCCTCAAGGCTTCGGAGTTTCCAGTCTCCAAGCCCGAGCTGAGCGCCCTGTTCCGTAAATTCGGCCACACCAACTACCGCACCTGTGGCGACCAGTTGCTGCGCAACTTCCTCAAGGGTCTGACCCTGCGCATTCGCGGCTGATACTCGGCCTTCAGGCGCCATAAATCCTGTAGGAACTGGCTTGCCTGCGATGCAGACAACCCGATTGTTCTGGATAACCGCAGTGATGCGATCGCGAGCAAGCTCGCTCCTACAGAGGCATGACTTTTGACCTACAGCGTCTCCCCGATCGGTTTTGTGCGCTCTTGCTTCAAAGAGAAATTCGCCATTCCGCGCCAGCCGCAACTGACCCCGGCCGCCCGTGGCGTGCTGGAGCTGGTCGCGCCCTTCGATCAAGGCGATGCCGTGCAGGGCCTGGAGCAGGTCAGCCATGTCTGGCTGCTGTTTGTGTTCCATCAGGCACTGGAAGACAAACCCCGGCTCAAGGTGCGTCCGCCGCGCCTGGGGGGCAACAAGTCGCTGGGGGTGTTTGCCACCCGCGCCACCCATCGCCCCAATGGCATAGGCCAGTCCGTGGTGAAGCTGGACAGGGTTGAAGCCGGTCGGCTGTTTATCTCGGGAATTGACCTGCTGGACGGGACGCCTATTCTCGACATCAAACCGTACGTGCCCTACGCCGATATCATCGATAGTGCCAGCAACAGCATGGCCAGCGCCGCGCCGGTGCTGATTCCCGTGCACTGGACTGACTCTGCCCTGCAACAGGCACACAGCCAGGCCCTGCGCCTGCAAGAGCCGCTGGTGGAGCTGATTGAACAATGCCTGGCCCAGGACCCACGCCCGGCCTACCAGATTCCTGCTCCAGAGCGCGAATACGGTGCCCGCTTTTGGGATCTGGACGTACGCTGGCATTACCCGCAGCCGGATGTGATACGTGTGCTGGAAGTGATCCCGAAGCAGTAGCCGCAAACAAAATGTGGGAGTCTGGCAAGCCAGCTCCCACATTTTTCAATCGGCGACGCTTACTTCTCGACGAAGGCGCGCTCGATCAGGTAGTCACCCGGCTCGCGCATACGCGGCGAAACTTTCAGCCCGAAGCTGTTGAGCACTTCGCTGGTTTCATCAAGCATGCTCGGGCTGCCGCACAACATGGCGCGGTCGTCCTGCGGGTTGATCGGTGGCAAACCAATATCGCTGAACAGCTTGCCGCTGCGCATCAGATCGGTCAGGCGGCCTTCGTTTTCGAATGGCTCACGGGTCACGGTCGGGTAGTAGATCAACTTGTCACGCAGCGCTTCGCCGAAGAACTCGTTCTGTGGCAAGTGCTCGGTGATGAACTCGCGATAAGCAACTTCGTTGACGTAACGGACACCGTGGCACAGGATCACTTTTTCGAAACGCTCGTAGGTTTCCGGATCCTGGATGACGCTCATGAATGGCGCCAGGCCCGTACCGGTGCTCAGCAGATACAAATGCTTGCCCGGCTTCAAATCGTCAAGCACCAGGGTGCCTGTCGGTTTTTTGCTGATGATGATCTCGTCGCCTTCCTTCAAGTGCTGCAACTGGGAAGTCAGCGGGCCATCCGGCACCTTGATGCTGAAGAACTCCAGATGCTCTTCCCAGTTCGGGCTGGCAATCGAATAGGCACGCATAAGCGGACGGCCATTGGGCTGTTGCAGGCCGATCATCACGAACTGACCGTTCTCAAAGCGCAGGCCCGGGTCACGGGTGCACTTGAAGCTGAACAGGGTGTCGTTCCAGTGATGAACACTGAGGACACGTTCGTGGTTCATGTTGCTCATGTACGGGGCTCCTAAATTCGCCAGCGCTGACTATGGGCGCGATTGCATAACATTCTAATGGCGACGACAATATCTGTTAACTGAATTATTAAGATAAGGGTTATCGGTTATATCGATATGCGATTTACTCTCAGACAACTCCAGGTATTCGTTGCCGTCGCCCAGCAGGAGAGCGTGTCTCGCGCTGCCGGCTTGTTGGCCCTATCTCAATCTGCTGCCAGTACTTCAATCACCGAACTCGAGCGCCAGACCAGCTGCCAGTTGTTCGATCGCGCAGGCAAACGCTTAAGCCTCAACGCGCTGGGCCGCCAACTGCTGCCACAGGCAGTCGCCCTGCTGGATCAGGCCAAGGAAATCGAAGACCTGCTCAACGGCAAGTCCGGCTTTGGTTCATTGACCGTGGGCGCGACCCTGACCATTGGCAATTACCTGGCCACCTTGCTGATCGGCAGCTTCATGCAGGCTCACCCGGAAAGCCAGGTGAAACTGATTGTGCAAAACACTGCGCATATCGTGCAGCAAGTTGCGCATTATGAAATTGATCTGGGTCTGATTGAAGGCGATTGCAGCCACCCCGACATCGAAGTCCAGAGTTGGGTTGAAGATGAACTGGTGGTGTTTTGCGCCCCACAACATCCACTGGCTGCGCGCGGCCATGCCTCCCTGCAAGAGCTGGCCCATGAAGCCTGGATTCTGCGCGAACAAGGCTCCGGCACCCGTCTGACATTTGATCAGGCGATGCGCCATCACCAAAGCACGCTCAATATCCGTCTCGAACTGGAACATACCGAAGCAATCAAACGCGCCGTGGAGTCAGGCCTGGGGATAGGCTGCATCTCTCGCCTGGCATTACGTGACGCCTTTCGACGCGGCAGTCTGGTCGCTGTAGAGACCCCCGACCTGGATCTGGCCCGGCAGTTCTTCTTTATCTGGCACAAGAAGAAGTATCAGACCTCGGCCATGCGCGAATTTCTGGAACTGTGCCGCGCTTTCACCGCGGGGGTGCAGCGCAGCGACGAGATCGTATTGCCGACAATCGCTTAAAGCAGAATCACTGCCCACACCACGGCAATCATGGTCAGCACCACAAACTGGGCGGCGCTGCCCATGTCCTTGGCGTTTTTGGACAGCGGGTGCAGATCGAGCGAGATGCGGTCGATGGCCGCTTCGATCGCCGAGTTCAGCAATTCAACGATCAGTGCCAGCAGGCATACCGCGATCAACAAGGCGCGCTCTACCCGGCTGACATTCAGAAAGAAGCTCAGCGGGATCAACACGACATTGAGCAGTACCAACTGGCGAAAAGCGGCTTCACCGGTAAAGGCCGCGCGCAAACCGTCCAGCGAGTAGCCGCCGGCATTCAAAATCCGTTTAAATCCGGTTTTACCTTTAAAAGGCGACATAGAGAGGCTACTGCGTAAAAAATGAGAGGGGAACGCTAGTTCACGCTTTGTCAAAAAAACGTGAAGAGCGGCAAGTTTAATGGCTCGAAATTGATTCAAGTTGCTGCAAGAGTAACGCGGCCTGGGTCCGGGTACGAACCCCCAGTTTACGGAAAATGGCGGTTACGTGCGCCTTGATGGTCGCTTCGGAAACACTCAGCTCATAGGCGATCTGCTTGTTCAGCAGACCCTCGCAGACCATGGTCAGCACCCGGAACTGCTGGGGCGTGAGACTGGCAAGGCCCTCACTCGCAGCCTTGGCCTCGGCTGACACCTGTACATCCTCAAACGCCTGGGGCGGCCAGCACACATCGCCATCCAGCACAGCCCGTACCGACTTCTGAATGTCTTCCAGCGAGCTGGACTTGGGGATAAAGCCACTGGCTCCAAACTCACGGGAGCGCACCATGATCGAGGCTTCCTCCTGGGCTGAAACCATCACCACCGGAATTTGCGGGTACTGGCCACGCAGCAATACCAGCCCGGAAAAACCATAGGCGCCGGGCATGTTCAAGTCGAGCAGTACCAGATCCCAATCGGCCTTTACTGCCAGCTGTGTTTCAAGCTCGGCAATACTGGCGACTTCAACCAGACGAACATCAGAACCCAGCCCCATAGTCACGGCTTGATGCAAGGCACTGCGAAACAGTGGATGGTCGTCGGCTATCAGGATTTCGTATGTGGCCATTTTTTAAATGATCCTGTTTTTCAGGCGAGCCCTGATGTATTCCAGTACTCGCTAAGGCAATTCGAGCAACAGCGCAAATACTGTGCATCAAAGGGCGCGATTTACGCTAAACGTCGGAAAATATGGGCGCTTTAGCAGCAGTTGCAGCCGAATCGGCGCCAAGCATGCCCAGCACGACTGGGGTGGTCAAGTTGAAAACTTGAGGTCCCGATCCAAACTGAAGCCATCACGACGCTATCATCCTCACCCTCTCGGGCACTCAACTGCATTTGCGCGAAAATTGTAGCGCTACTTCTTTAGTCTATTGAGACCGATTCCTGGGAAGGTCTTTTACAAAAAGTACCCAGTTCCAGATGCGCCGCGCTGGACTCATTCATCGGCAGTTGATTCCGGGCATCCAGATAATGCTGGCTGAAGACATCGAAATACGCGTCCAGCGCCGTGGATGCGTCGCTATCGCCCGCAAGATCGAGGCACAAACTGGCCACTTCGGCGGTACACAGGTGCTCACTGCGGGTGGATCTGCGCAAACGGTAGCGTGAGAGTTTCTCCGGCAGCAGGCTTAAAATAGGCAAGGCATCGAAGTACGGACTCTTGCGAAATATCTTGCGCGCTTCAGTCCAGGTAGCGTCGAGCAAGATAAACAGCGGGCGCTTGCTGCTGTCGATATCCACCGTGTGGGTCACACGTCCTGGCTCGACATATTCTCCGGGGAATACCAGATAGGGTTGCCACTGCGGATCAGACAACAAAGCGAGCAACGCCTCATCGGTCTCGGTTCGCGACCAGATAAAGGCGAAGTTGTCACTCACCACATCAGCGATCAGCCAACCTGTATTGCTGGGCTTGAACACTTCCTTTTTGGTCATGATCAGGCACACACCCGAGCGCGCGTTAACCCTGGGCCGCCAACTGCACAGGCAATGGCTTTCTATAACGCGACAGGTATGGCAACGCGGTGCCCGTGACCCCCGCGACAAATAGGGTTTGGTGCTCTCCTCTTCACGCTCGTCTCGTAAACGGGCCACTGCATTAGGGGAAAAGGTCATCTGGGTCATGGTTTTTTACTTAAGGCGCCAACCGCTTATTCGCCATGAGTGGCGCACAAGCAGATAAACAATAGAAAGGCGCGAAGTCTAACAGAGGCAGAGCGCCGGCACTCGCCCCCATGACCTTTGGCATTTCCTGTCAGCTCATGCTGGCCTTATACTCCTGCGCCACTGAACGCACAGATCTATGACGGGTCAAACCCTGCGTCACGTCAATCAGGAGAGATTCATGTTGCGCACCATTATTCCAGCCGTAGCTCTATTGCTTGCACTGCCATTGGGCGCACAAGCGGCCTCTCTTGCAGAATTCAATCTGAATAAAAACCTGCAGCAGGTGGCTGAAAAAAGTAATGAAGGAAAGCCGCGCGCAATCAATGCCGACCTTCTGGATAAAGGTTTTACCGTCGATGGCACGGTATTGATCAACAATCTGGAAGCCAGCCCGACCCTGGCTGCACAAATGCGTTCCGCCCCGGAAGCCGCAGTGCCACAACTGGGCCGCAGCGTGTGCAGCAACCCGAACTTCCGCAAACTGATGGCCAAGGGCGCCACAATGCGCTTCGCTATCACGGAATATAAAACCGGCAAGTCGGTCTTGGTCCAGGACATCGGCGCTGACAATTGCCAGCGGAAAAACTGATTTTCTCTTCATTGCGTCAACACGCCGTAACTCCATACGGCGTGTGACCCCTGCCTCCTCCCCCTTGCACTGCAGCGACCATTCTTCATGCACATCAGGCAATTAGCTATTGCCAGTCAGGATGCGGCAAGACCATGATCAAGCCATCAGCTGGACACTAAGTGTCTGCGCGCCAGCCCCGTTTGCGGCGCCATCCTGGATGTTGTACACAAGGAGAAGTACATGCCTGATCAACCCAATGAGCCACTCGCGCTTCTCGAAAGCCAGGGCCTGGACCTTGCGCGACAGGTCGATGAACAATTGCAGCAGATTGCGTCAAATAGCCCTAATCGCCCGCTTTATCGCGAGATGATCCTGACCATATTGCGCATGGCCCACGACGACTTTGATCGCTGGAATGCCAAGATAACCCTGCAAGCCATTCGCGAACTCGAAAAAACCTTCCGCGTGCTGGAGCAGTTCAAGGGCCAGCGTAAAGTGACAGTCTTCGGCTCGGCTCGCACACCCGTTGAGCACCCGCTGTATGCACTGGCCCGCCAGGTGGGCGCAACCCTGGCAAAGTCAGATTTCATGGTGATTACCGGAGGCGGCGCCGGCATCATGGCGGCGGCCCATGAAGGCGCAGGGCTGGAACACAGCCTGGGCTTCAATATCACCCTGCCGTTTGAGCAACGGGCCAACCCCACCATCAACGGCACGGCCAACCTGCTGGCATTTCACTTCTTCTTTACCCGCAAGCTGTTTTTCATAAAAGAAGCAGATGCGCTGGTCATGTGCCCGGGCGGCTTTGGCACCCTGGATGAAGTGTTGGAAGTACTGACATTGATGCAAACCGGCAAAACGCCCCTGGTACCCGTGGTGTTACTGGATATGCCCGGTGGAACATTCTGGCAAAGCGCCCTGGACTTCATTCGCAATCAACTGGAGGCCCACCAGTACATTCTGCCCAATGATTTGAAGTTGATGCGCCTGGTCCATACAGCCGAGGAGGCCGTGGCCGAGATCAATCAGTTCTACAGCAACTTCCATTCAAGCCGCTGGTTGACCAAAGACTTTGTGATACGCATGAAGCGCCCCGTGAGCATTTCGGCTCTGCAACATATACAGCAGACATTTGCCGATATCTGCCTGAGCGGCAGTTACGTGCAACAGGGCTATGAAGGCTTTGAACATGAAGACCCCAAGTTCAGCCACCTCACCTGCCTGAGCTTTGCATTTAGTGGCCGTAATCAAGGGCGACTGCGAGAGTTGATCGATTTTATCAACCTGCCGCAGAACTGGGCTGAAGTAGATAATGGACCCGGGCCAGTACTGAGTGAGTCAGTAACTCGGTAAAAAGGTAAGCGTTCGTCAAACACTTCAAACGTCCTGCAGGAACAGAGTTTGCTCTGCGAGCTGATCCGAGTGTTTCAACTCAGGATCAGCTCGCAGAGCAAACTCGCTCCTGCAACAAGTTCGCGCCGACAAGTAGCACCTTTGTGTCCGGAATGCAGCAGAAGGCTATATGACAGAGCAACACTGAGTGCTATCAGTCATCGAACTCTCGGCCACTTAGCAGACGGCCGATCATTTCAAGCGGATAACCCCGGTAACTCAAGAAGCGCCCCTGGCGAGCACGCTCTTTTGCATCGTCCGGCATCTGCCCGGAAAACTTGCGCCGCCAGGTATCTTCCAGCTTTTCTTGCCAGTTGAAGCCGCATTCGCGCAACGCTTCCTCGACATCCCCACGGGGCAAGCCACGCTGGTTAAGCTCTTCGCGAATACGCAAAGGGCCATAACCAGAACCGGCACGGTAGGAAATATAACTTTCGAGGTAGCGCGACTCCGATAACAGCCCCTCTTCCGTTAAACGGTCGAGGGCGATATCGATCATGTCGGGGCAAGCGCCTCGCTGACGCAGCTTGCGCGTCAGCTCGACTCGACCGTGCTCACGTCGCGCGAGCAGGTCCATTGCAGTTCGTCGTACCGCGACGAGGTTATCCAGAACAGCCGTCATGGTGTCTATCAGTTATCGCTGTCGTTAGCGTTTTCCATTTCTTCGGCTTCAGCCAGCGCTGCAGCTTCTTTGGCAGCCTTGCTCATCTTTGGCATGCTCTTTATTTCTGCAAGCTCACTATCGGTCTTTGGACCCAGCAGTTTTTCACGCAGCTGCTTCTCAAGGGTGTCCTTGATATCAGGATTGTCGTCCAGGAACTTGGCGGAGTTGGCCTTGCCCTGGCCGATCTTGCTGCCGTTATAGCTGTACCAGGCGCCCGCTTTCTCGACGAAGCCGTGCAAAACGCCCAGGTCGATCATCTCGCCATTGAGGTAGATGCCCTTGCCGTAAAGAATCTGGAACTCAGCCTGACGGAATGGCGGGGCAACCTTATTCTTGACCACTTTGACACGGGTTTCGCTACCGACAACCACGTCGCCTTCTTTCACCGCGCCGGTGCGGCGGATATCCAGACGAACCGAAGCGTAGAACTTCAGCGCGTTACCACCCGTGGTGGTTTCCGGGCTACCGAACATCACGCCGATTTTCATCCGGATCTGGTTGATGAAGATCACCAGGCAGTTTGCGTTCTTGATGTTACCGGTGATTTTACGCAGCGCTTGCGACATCAGACGGGCTTGCAGGCCGACGTGCATGTCACCCATGTCGCCTTCAATTTCAGCTTTGGGCGTCAGTGCAGCAACGGAGTCGATAATGATCACGTCTACTGCATTGGAACGCACCAGCATGTCGGTGATTTCCAGAGCCTGCTCACCGGTGTCTGGCTGGGAGACCAGCAGGTCATCAACGTTCACACCCAGCTTGGCTGCGTATTCAGGATCAAGAGCGTGCTCGGCATCAACGAAGGCGCAAGTTGCACCGGCTTTTTGCGCCTGGGCAATCACCGACAGGGTGAGCGTGGTTTTACCCGAAGACTCTGGACCGTAGATTTCAACAATACGGCCTTTAGGCAGACCGCCAATGCCCAGTGCGATGTCCAGACCCAGCGAACCGGTAGAGATCGCCGGAACTGCCTGGCGTTCCTGATCGCCCATGAGCATCACGGCGCCCTTGCCGAATTGACGTTCGATCTGACCCAAGGCCGCAGCCAAGGCTTTCTTCTTGTTGTCGTCCATTAAAGTCCTCTCGTAATCAATAAGGCCTGACGGCCGATAACTGTATAAGTAGCCAGTATTATTCCACAGCGATAAACGATCGCCTACCCCTGATTTTTTATTTCTCGTACCGTTCGGCGTATTAGCCCTTCCAGAGCGGCAATCACCGTTTGCCGACGTACTTCATCGCGATTCCCGGCAAAGTGCCTGCGCTCGGCCGAAACCTCATTGCCAACCCCCCACGCCAGCCAGACAGTACCAACCGGCTTGTCCAGCGAACCGCCGCCCGGCCCGGCAACACCACTTACCGCTACGGCAAACCGCGCAGCACTTTGCACCTGCGCGCCACGCACCATCGCCTCGACGACCTCGCGACTGACTGCGCCTACCTGGGTAAACAAAGGTTGCGGGACATTCAGCTGCCGGGTCTTTTGCTGATTGGAGTAGGTTACAAAACCCGCCTCAAACCAGGCGGAACTGCCGGCAATTCGGGTGATGGCTTCTGCAATGCCCCCCCCGGTGCAGGACTCGGCGGTCGTTACTTGAGCGTTCAGAGTTTGTAACTGGTGCCCAAGTTCAGCTGCGAGTCGAGATATTGGGTCCATGGTTCTCTCCCGATGGGGTCAGTAAGCGCCATAACCTACACGAGCAGCCGGGTGTTGCAAGACGGCTCCACTGTCATGACAGACATCCCACAGGAAAAAGCTACCGCTCTTACGGTTCAATCCGAGAATCGGCAGAGCCATCGACCCCAAGCCGCTTGGCCGCCCAGCGCTGGTACAGACTGATGGCTGCATCCGCTCCGGCCAAAGCGGTCAGGCAACCAAAAGCACCGGCCGCCAGGATAGACATCCCTGCCGCGTACAGCAGCATGAAAGTCGAGACACCGCACACCATGCAGGCCCCCGAACGCAGGGCCAGGCGCCGCACCAGCAACCATCCGCTGGCGCCGTCTTTGTCGGCCCGCCACATTTCACCAAAAATGCCACCCACCAGGGCAAGAAGAATGACCAGCAAAACCGGCATCTCCAGCAGTAGTTGCGGTTCATTCAGCATGTCATCACTCCTGATTCCTTAATTGATAAGCGCCAGTTTCTGGCCTGGACTGAAAGCGGGCGCTATCGGTTACGTCGCCTCCCTGCACTTGAAAACTGCCATGAAGCAAAGACTATGCATGTATGGATATACAGTCAATGCATCAGTGCATATATTTTTCAGCGCACCTGTACAAGCCAACAAAGAGGGCGCAGACCGTAGGATTGGTCTTTAAAAAGACAAAAAAAAGCCCACGTTCATGTGGGCTTTTTTTTGAAATTTGCGCTAGCGAGCGTACATCCCCCACCAGAACACATGTCCGAGGATCACCAGTTGTTCATCCTCCAGATCGTTGTAGGCATAGTCTTCATCCGGGTATTCATCCCGGTTGAAGCTGCGCAAACGAATCCCGCCTGCCAGACGATAGAGCTGCTTTACCCGCAGCTCACCGTTGTGATTGATCGCATACAGATCACCGTCGACGACCTCATCGAGCATGCGCTTGCCTGCATTGACGCCAACCGTTGCACCATCGCGCAACACCGGCAGCATGCTGTCGCCGCGCACTGTCACGCACTTTGCCTGGTCAAACTCCACGCCATTGTGGCGCAGGCTGCGCTTGCCAAAACGCAGCCGGGCACGCTCGCTCTCTTCAATGGCAAAGCGCCCCGTCCCGGCTGCCAGCTCCACCTGACGCAGGAACGCAATGGAGACTTCGTCATCCGCCACCGGGGTGTCGTCATCCCACAGACAGATATCATGCAACTCCGGGTGCAGGTGCTCGCTCGGGACAAGCAGATGACTATCGTCCCGACCCCGCAGCCGATCCGTACTGATGCGGAAGTATTCGGCAATTCTGGAGATGTGCCGATCAGAGGGATCGGCAATCTTGCCGCTCAAAATTCTCGACAGCGTGGACTGCGGCACACCGGTACTGCGGTGCAGCGCCATGGCGCTGATCCGGTGACGAACCAGCAGTTCGTTGAGGACAGTTGAAACAGTTCGTTTAGACATGACGGGAATAGTGCTGGCGCTGTTTGCAGATGGCAAACGCAATTTCTTCTATTAATAGCAGCCCGGAGTCCCTCTGTAGATGCGGGTAGCTGACATGTTAACCTTGCGACCATTATGAAAATCTCAGGCTGCGCGCCTGCCTTTCCCCACTTTCAAAACGAATCCGCCTAAGCCTCTCATGAGTAAAAACAGCTCCGACCTCTCCAGCCACACACCGATGATGCAGCAGTACTGGCGCCTGAAAAACCAGCACCCTGATCAGTTGATGTTCTATCGCATGGGCGACTTCTACGAGATCTTCTATGAAGACGCGAAGAAAGCCGCCAAGTTGCTGGACATCACCCTCACGGCGCGCGGGCAGTCGGCCGGGCAGGCGATTCCGATGTGCGGGATTCCTTACCATGCCGCCGAAGGGTATTTGGCCAAGCTGGTAAAACTCGGCGAGTCGGTGGTGATTTGTGAACAGGTCGGCGATCCGGCGACCAGCAAGGGCCCGGTTGACCGCCAGGTGGTGCGCATCATCACCCCGGGTACGGTCAGCGATGAGGCGCTGCTAGATGAGCGTCGTGACAACCTGATTGCAGCGGTGCTGGGCGACGAACGCTTGTTTGGTCTGGCGGTACTGGACATCACCAGTGGCAATTTCTCGGTACTGGAAATCAAAGGCTGGGAAAACCTGCTGGCCGAGCTGGAGCGCATCAACCCGGTTGAATTGATGATCCCGGACGATTGGCCCCAAGGCCTGCCTGCGGAAAAACGCCGTGGCGTTCGACGCCGTGCACCCTGGGACTTTGAGCGCGACTCGGCGCTGAAAAGTCTGTGCCAACAGTTTTCAACCCAAGACCTTAAAGGCTTCGGTTGCGAGAACCTGACCCTGGCCATTGGCGCTGCCGGTTGCTTGCTCAGTTACGCCAAGGAAACCCAGCGTACCGCCCTGCCCCATTTACGCAGCCTGCGTCATGAACGCCTCGACGATACCGTGGTGCTCGACGGTGCCAGTCGACGCAACCTGGAGCTGGACACCAACCTGGCCGGTGGTCGCGACAATACATTGCAGTCCGTGGTGGACCGCTGCCAGACGTCAATGGGTAGCCGTTTGCTGACCCGCTGGCTGAACCGCCCATTGCGCGATTTGCCTGTGCTGCTGGCCCGCCAGTCGTCGATTACCTGCTTGCTGGATGGCTACCGTTTCGAAAAACTGCAGCCGCAGCTTAAAGAGATTGGCGATCTGGAGCGCATTCTGGCCCGTATCGGCCTGCGTAATGCGCGCCCGCGAGATCTGGCGCGCTTGCGCGATGCCTTGGGTGCCCTGCCCGAACTGCAAGACGCGATGATCGGGCTCGAAGCACCACACCTGCAGCAATTGGCCACCAGCACCGGTACCTATCCAGAGCTGGCGGCATTGCTGGAAAAAGCAATTAACGACAACCCGCCGGCGGTGATCCGCGATGGCGGGGTATTGAAAACCGGTTATGACGCCGAGCTGGATGAGCTGCAATCACTGAGCGAAAACGCCGGACAGTTTTTGATCGATCTGGAAGCCCGGGAAAAAGCCCGAACCGGCCTGGCCAACCTCAAGGTCGGTTACAACCGGGTACATGGCTACTTTATCGAGCTGCCAAGCAAGCAGGCCGAGCAAGCCCCGGCTGATTACATCCGCCGCCAGACGCTAAAAGGCGCCGAGCGTTTTATCACCCCGGAACTCAAAGCTTTCGAAGACAAAGCCCTGTCGGCGAAAAGCCGTGCACTGGCCCGGGAGAAAATGCTCTACGAAGCATTGCTCGAAACCCTGATCGGTGAGCTGCCGCCGCTGCAGGACACCGCCGCTGCCCTGGCTGAGCTGGATGTCCTGAGCAACCTGGCCGAACGCGCGCTGAACCTCGATTTGAACTGCCCGCGCTTTGTTGACGAACCCTGCATGCGCATCAACCAGGGCCGCCATCCGGTGGTAGAGCAAGTGTTGACTACGCCGTTCGTGGCCAACGACCTGGCGCTGGATGACAACACCCGCATGCTGGTGATTACCGGTCCTAACATGGGCGGTAAATCGACCTACATGCGCCAGACCGCATTGATCGTACTGCTGGCGCACATAGGCAGCTTCGTTCCTGCTGCCAGTTGCGAGCTGTCGCTGGTGGACCGGATCTTCACCCGAATCGGTTCCAGCGATGACCTGGCGGGCGGGCGTTCGACCTTTATGGTTGAAATGAGCGAAACCGCCAACATCCTGCATAACGCCACCGAGCGCAGCCTGGTGCTGATGGATGAAGTTGGACGCGGCACCAGTACTTTCGACGGCCTGTCACTGGCCTGGGCTGCGGCAGAACGTCTCGCCCAATTGCGCGCCTACACCCTGTTTGCCACGCACTATTTCGAGCTGACCGTACTGCCCGAAAATGAGCCGCTGGTGGCCAACGTGCACTTGAGCGCAACCGAGCACAATGAGCGAATCGTGTTCCTGCACCATGTATTGCCGGGCCCGGCGAGTCAGAGCTATGGCCTGGCGGTAGCCCAGCTGGCCGGCGTGCCGCCCGAAGTCATCACCCGGGCCCGCGAGCACTTGAGCCGTCTGGAGACCACCAGTCTGCCCCATGAAGCACCCCGTCCGACGCCCGGTAAAAAATCACCGCCACAGCAAAGCGACATGTTTGCCAGCCTGCCGCATCCGGTGCTGGACGACCTGTCCAAGCTCGATCTGGACAACATGACGCCACGTAAAGCACTTGATTTGCTCTACACATTAAAGACACGCATCTAACGCTGATGCGTTCAAGCTGATAGAATCGCGCGCGGTTCGGGATGCTACTGACCTTTTAGCCTGGTCTGTAGATATCACTCCCGAGCCCGGCGAACCCGTCCTGGAAGGGATTCGCTGCCGCCGCCTGAGGAGAAAATTAGAAATGACCTTCGTCGTCACCGACAACTGCATCAAGTGCAAGTACACCGACTGCGTAGAAGTCTGTCCGGTGGACTGCTTTTACGAAGGCCCGAACTTCCTGGTGATTCACCCGGATGAGTGCATCGACTGCGCGCTTTGTGAGCCTGAATGCCCGGCGCAAGCCATCTTCTCTGAAGATGAAGTGCCCGCTGACATGCAAGAATTCATTCAGTTGAATGTTGAGCTGGCTGAAATCTGGCCAAACATCACTGAGAAGAAAGACGCTCTGCCGGACGCGGAAGAGTTTGATGGTGTGAAAGGCAAGATCAAAGATCTGGAACGCTGATTCACGCTGCAGCAAAAAGCCCCGTCTCCTGCGAGCCGGGGCTTTTTGCGTTTTTGGCACAGCTATCGCACCGCCTGTATCGCCGCCAAGCCGGCTCCCACAAGCAGCGGGCGGGATATCAATCCCTCAGCCCGCCACAGCTCCAGTGCGGGAGCCGGCTTGCCGGCGATGCGACCGCCGCCCGCCAGTCATCCGGTTAGCCATTAATGGCGCAGCCGGTCGCCTCTTTGAGCTCTTCCAGCGTCACGCCTGAGGCCAGCTCAACCAGCTTTAGCCCTTGATCGGTCACATCAAGCACGGCCAGATCGGTGATGATACGGTCAACCACCCCCACCCCTGTCAGCGGCAGATCGCACTGCTTAAGCAGCTTGTGCGTGCCACCCTTGGCGGTGTGTTCCATAAGCACCACCACACGTTTGACTCCAGCGACCAGGTCCATGGCACCGCCCATGCCTTTCACCATCTTGCCCGGAATCATCCAGTTCGCCAGATCGCCTTTTTCGGAGACCTGCATCGCCCCCAGGATCGACAGGTTGATATGCCCGCCGCGAATCATCGCGAACGAGTCGGCACTGTTGAAAAAACTGCTGCCAGGCAACGTGGTGATGGTTTGCTTGCCGGCGTTGATCAGGTCCGCGTCCACTTCGTCTTCACCAGGAAACGGGCCAATGCCCAGCAGGCCGTTTTCACTTTGCAGCCAGACATCCATGCCCTCGGGTATATAGTTGGCTACCAAAGTCGGCAAACCGATACCAAGGTTGACGTAAAAACCGTCCTGTAATTCTTGGGCGGCGCGATGCGCCATTTCTTCACGAGTCCAGGCCATGTTCAGGCGCTCCGCACAGTGCGTTGTTCGATGCGTTTTTCCGGAGTGGGATTAAGTACCAGACGCTGTACGTAAATCCCCGGTAAATGCACCTGATCAGGTTCGATCTCACCTGTTTCGACGATTTCTTCTACTTCAACCACACAGACCTTGGCCGCCATTGCAGCCAGCGGGTTGAAATTGCGCGCGGTTTTGTTGAATAACAGATTGCCGGATTTATCGGCCTTCCAGGCTTTGACCAGCGCTACGTCGGCACGCAGTGAACGCTCCATGACAAACCACTCGCCATCGAACTCACGCGTTTCCTTGCCTTCTGCCACCAGGGTGCCGTAACCGGTTTTGGTGTAAAACGCCGGGATACCCGCGCCGCCTGCACGCAACTTCTCGGCCAGAGTACCTTGGGGGGTAAACTCCAGTTCAAGCTCGCCGGCCAGATATTGGCGCTCAAACTCTTTGTTCTCGCCTACATAAGAAGAAATCATTTTGCGGATCTGACGGGTCGTCAGCAGTTGGCCAAGTCCGAACCCGTCCACGCCCGCATTGTTACTAATAACCGTCAACTCACGCTTGCCCGTGTCACGCAAGGCTGCAATCAGGGCCTCCGGGATGCCGCACAACCCAAAACCACCCACTGCCAGGGTCATCCCGTCTTCGACGATCCCCTGCAAGGCGGATTCGGCACTCGAGTAGATCTTGTTCACTGGTTATTCCTCGAATTGGCCACGACGCCTGCATCCCGGTCGCAGCATCTTTGCTTTCGTCCAGAGCGCACAAACATACTGGCAGTCGCCCGCTCTGCGATTTTGGCTGCTCCGGCCATCGACCCAAGCGCTCTTCGAGTGTAGGGGAAGCAGACGCGCGAACTCTAGGGATGAGTGACAGAGGCGCAGAAATAAATACCCGCAGCCCCCAGGTTGTCAGCACTGACGTACAGACTGAGCCGACTTGACCCAGGATCGACGGGGGGCTTAACAATTGCATTACAAAATACATAGCTCGCTATCTTTAAAGCCGCGCCCTAGACGTATATAAAGGCATCTCGAAGCCATACCGAAAGCAGAGTTGAATCTTCCCTCGCCTTATCGTTCGATCGGACTAGACTCTTCACCAATTTGCTCTCGGCTGCGCAAGCTTGGGCTCAGGCTCAGCATCTCTATCCCTGTGTCGACCCAGGTCTCAGCTTCCTTGTGCAGCTCAAAACTATCGGGGACCAGCAGCCATTGGCCGAGAATACCGTCGATATAGGCGTGCAGACAGATAGCCGCGCGGCGGGCGTCAAGGGTCTTCGGGAGTTGCTCGCGATGGATGGCATTATTCAGGGCAAGCTCGATTCGACTGTTACAGTCGACACTCGCCACTTGGCGTTGACGGCGCAGGTCACACATTTCGTCAGTGAATTCGCACTTATGAAACAAAATCTCATTGATACGCCGGGTTTGTGGATCGATGGCAACCTGGCGAAACAAATGAACCAGCAGCTTGCGCATGCACCCGAGCGGATCAAGTTCGTCCTGACTTTCACTGGCTTTGGCCAGTTCATCCAGGGGCTCATGCAAGCTGTCCAGCATGGCCTGCACCAGGTCGGCCTTGTTACTGAAATGCCAGTAAATCGCGCCACGGGTTACACCCGCCAGTGCTGCAATATCAGCCAGCGTGGTACGCGCAACACCCCGCTCATAAAAGGCCTGCTCGGCAGCTTCGAGGATTTTGCTCCGGGTTTCCTGAGCTTCTTCTTTGGTACGACGGACCATGGCAATACAAACCTCAATCAGGAGGATCTGGACAATTGCGGCCGCTCGTCCAAACCAACATCGGGTGGCGTTTGTTATGCCTTATCCCGGACTACTTCAAACATAGAAAAGGGCCTTGTGACGCATGCTGCGGCACGCCGCCGCTATTTACAAACAGCCGTGAATGTAAGTATATTCCTTGGCAAGCTACTTATCCACCCGGAACAGCTTTCTTTACCCTTCCACTATTCTTGTGCGCTTTCGCGTGCCTGACCCGAGGATTTTCATGCAATTCAAGCCAGCTGTTACCGCTCTGGTTGCTGCCATCGCCCTAGCTTCGCTGCTCAGCGGATGTAAAAAGGAAGAGGCGGCACCTGCCCCACAAATCCCTCAGGTCGGCGTCGTGACGCTGAAAACCCAACCTTTTACCCTGACCAATGACCTGCCAGGCCGGACTACGTCCTATCGCTCGGCAGAAGTTCGTCCCCAGGTGAACGGGATTATTCTCAAGCGCCTGTTCAAAGAAGGCAGTGACGTTAAAGTCGGCCAGCAGCTGTATCAGATCGATCCAGCCATCTACGAAAGCAACGTCCTGAGCGCCAAGGCCACTTTGCAGTCGGCCAAGTCCCTGGCTGAGCGCTACAAGCAGCTGGTTGCAGAACAAGCCGTAAGCCGTCAGGAATACGACAACGCCGAGTCCGCCCGCCTCGAAGCCGAAGCAACTTTGAATACCGCCCAGGTCAACCTGCGCTACACCAAGGTTTTGGCACCGCTGTCCGGCCGTATCGGACGCTCGCTGTTTACTGAGGGCGCACTGGTGACCAGTGGCCAGGCAGACGCATTGGCAGTGATCACCCAACTGGACCCGATCTATGTTGACGTGACCCAATCCTCGGTCGAAATGCTCGAGCTGCGCCGCGATCTGGCCAGTGGCCGCTTGAAGAGGGCCGGAGATAACGCCGCCAAGGTCAAGCTGACCCTTCCGGACGGCAGTGAGTACCAGCAAGAAGGTCGCCTTGAGTTCACCGAAGTATCGGTTGACGAAACCACCGGTTCCGTAACCCTGCGCGCGGTGTTCCCGAACCCTGACGACACTCTGTTGCCGGGCATGTTTGTCCACGCGCAACTGGAAGCTGGCATCAACAGCGATGCGATTCTCGCGCCTCAAATCGGCGTGACCCACAACCTCAAGGGCCAACCGACAGCTTTGATCGTTGGGCCGGACAACAAGGTAGAACTGCGCGTGCTGCAAGCTTCGCGCACCGTGGGCAGCAACTGGCTGGTAGAAAAAGGCCTGAACGCTGGTGATCGCCTGATCGTCGACGGGCTGCAATTCATCAAGCCTGGTGCTGAAGTGAAAATCATGGAAAAACCACAAGGCGAAACCCCGGCATCTGCCCCGGCAACAGAAAAAGCTGCAGGCAGTAAAGGGGAGTAAACCATGTCGAAATTTTTTATCGACCGTCCGATTTTCGCTTGGGTAATTGCCCTGGTGATCATGCTGGTCGGGGCTCTATCGATCCTCAAACTACCGATCAACCAGTACCCGAGCATTGCACCGCCTGCCATCTCGATCGCTGTGACCTACCCGGGCGCTTCGGCGCAAACTGTGCAGGACACCGTGGTTCAGGTAATCGAGCAACAGCTTAACGGTATTGACCACTTGCGTTATGTGTCCTCGGAAAGCAACTCCGACGGCAGCATGAGCATCACCGCCACGTTCGAGCAAGGTACCGACCCTGACACCGCTCAGGTTCAGGTGCAGAACAAGCTCAACCTGGCAACGCCCCTGCTGCCTCAAGAGGTTCAGCAGCAAGGTATCCGTGTAACCAAGGCAGTGAAAAACTTCCTGATGGTTATCGGTGTGGTGTCTGAAGACGGCAGCATGAACAAGGACGACCTGTCCAACTACATCGTTTCCAACATGCAGGACCCGATCTCCCGTACCGAAGGTGTGGGCGACTTCCAGGTGTTCGGTGCCCAGTACGCCATGCGTATCTGGCTCGACCCGCTCAAGCTGAACAAGTACAACCTGACTCCGGTGGACGTTAAATCGGCCATCAGCGCACAGAACGTACAGGTGTCCTCCGGGCAACTGGGCGGCCTGCCTGCGGTAAAAGGTCAGGAGCTGAACGCGACCATCATCGGTAAAACCCGTCTGCAGACTGCAGATGAGTTCAAGAAGATCCTGCTCAAGGTCAACACCGACGGTTCCCAGGTACGCCTGAGCGATGTCGCCGATGTTGCCCTGGGTGGTGAAAACTACAGCGTCAGCGCGCAATTCAACGGCAAACCGGCATCGGGTATCGCGATCAAGCTGGCCCCGGGTTCGAACGCCCTGGACACGGCAAAGGCATTGCGTGAAACCATCAACGGTCTGGAACCCTTCTTCCCGGAAGGCATGAAAGTCGTTTACCCGTATGACACCACGCCAGTGGTTTCGGCATCGATCGAAGGGGTTCTCGAAACCCTGGTCGAAGCTGTCGCCCTGGTGTTCCTGGTGATGTTCCTGTTCCTGCAGAACTTCCGTGCCACCATCATCACCACGATGACAGTACCGGTTGTATTGCTGGGTACCTTCGGGATCCTGGCCGCTGCAGGTTTCAGCATCAACACCCTGACCATGTTCGGCATGGTATTGGCCATCGGCTTGCTGGTGGACGATGCGATTGTGGTAGTTGAAAACGTTGAGCGGGTAATGTCCGAAGAGGGACTACCGCCCAAGGAAGCCACCAAGAAATCCATGGAGCAGATCCAGGGCGCCCTGGTGGGTATTGCCCTGGTACTGTCGGCGGTACTGCTGCCGATGGCCTTCTTCAGCGGCTCCACCGGTGTGATCTATCGCCAATTCTCGATCACCATCGTTTCGGCGATGGGCCTGTCGGTACTGGTTGCACTGATCTTCACCCCGGCCCTGTGCGCCACCATGCTCAAGCCGATCCAGAAGGGAGATCACGGCGAGAACAAGCGCGGTTTCTTCGGCTGGTTCAATCGTACTTTCGACAGTGGCGTGAAACGCTACGAGAAAGGTGTCGGCAGCATTCTGCGTCACAAGGCTCCGTACTTCCTGGCTTATGTCCTGATTGTGGTTGGTATGGTGTTCCTGTTCACCCGTATCCCTACCTCCTTCCTCCCGGAAGAAGACCAGGGCGTATTGTTTGCACAGGTTCAAACTCCCGCGGGCACCACTGCAGAGCGCACTCAGCAGGTGGTAGACCGGATGCGCGAATACCTGCTGACCGATGAATCGGGCGCTGTGTCTTCGGTGTTTACCGTGAACGGCTTCAACTTTGCCGGCCGCGGCCAGAGCTCTGGTCTGGCGTTCATCATGCTCAAGCCATGGGGTGAACGAGATGCGGACAACAGCGTGTTTGCGCTGGCCGCACGGGCGCAGAAAGTGTTCTCCAGCTACCGCGATGCAATGGTCTTCGCCTTTGCCCCGCCAGCTGTAATGGAGCTGGGTAACGCCACAGGTTTTGACGTTTACCTGCAAGACCGTTCCGGTATCGGTCACGAGAAGCTGATGGAGGCCCGCAACCAGTTCCTGGGCATGGCATCTCAAAGCAAGATTCTGGCCGGTGTGCGTCCAAACGGCTTGAACGATGAGCCGCAATACAAACTGCTGATCGACGATGAAGCCGCTCGCGCCCTGGGCCTGAGTCTTTCGGACATCAACAACACCCTGTCCATCGGTCTGGGTGCCAGTTATGTCAACGACTTCATCGACCACGGTCGGGTCAAGAAGGTATTCCTGCAAGGCGAAGCTGACTCGCGGATGAACCCCGAAGACCTGAAGAAGTGGTATGTGCGCAACGACCAGGGAACCATGGTGCCTTTCTCGGCCTTCGCCAAGGGCGAATGGATCTACGGTCCGCCCAAGCTGTCGCGTTATAACGGCGTGGAAGCAATGGAAATACTCGGTGCTCCGGCCCCGGGCTACAGTAGCGGTCAAGCCATGGCTGAAGTCGAAGCCCTGGCCAAGAAGCTGCCGCCCGGTGTAGGTATTTCCTGGACAGGTCTGTCTTACGAGGAACGTCTGTCAGGTTCGCAAGCACCTGCCTTGTACGCAATTTCCTTGCTGATGGTATTCCTGTGCCTTGCAGCCCTGTATGAAAGCTGGTCGATCCCGATTGCGGTAATGCTGGTTGTTCCGCTGGGGATTATCGGTGCACTTATGGCTACCAGCCTGCGGGGGTTGTCCAACGACGTGTACTTCCAGGTAGGCCTGCTGACGACCATCGGTCTGGCATCGAAAAACGCCATTCTGATCGTCGAGTTTGCCAAGGAACTGCATGAACAGGGACGAACACTGACCGAGGCGGCCATTGAGGCCTGCCGCATGCGTCTGCGGCCAATCATCATGACCTCGCTGGCGTTTGTCCTGGGTGTGATCCCGCTGGCCATCTCCACGGGCGCAGGCTCGGGCAGCCAGCACGCTATTGGTACCGGCGTAATCGGTGGCATGATCACCGCCACAGTACTGGCCGTGTTCTGGGTGCCGCTGTTCTTTGTCGCCGTATCGTCCTTTGGCAGCAAAAAAGATTCCGAGAAGAAAGTGGACCTGACTAAAACACCAAACAACGAGGCTGGCCAATGAGCAAGTCCCTTCTAGCCCTCGCTGTCGCCGCATTTACCCTGGGCGGCTGCTCGCTGATCCCGGACTACCAGCGCCCTGAGGCGCCGGTAGCGGCGCAATACCCGCAGGGCCCGGCCTACTCGCCAAACGAGGCGGCCAACCAGGCCGCTGCAGAACAAGGCTGGCGTCAGTTTTTCCATGACCCGGCCCTGCAGCAGCTGATTCAAACGGCCCTGGTCAACAACCGCGACCTTCGGGTCGCCGCGTTGAACATCGACGCGTATGCCGCGCAGTACCGTATCCAGCGTGCCGACCTGTTTCCGGCGGTTAGCGCCAATGGCAGCGGCAGCCGTCAACGGACCCCGGCGAACCTGTCGCAAACCGGCGAAGCCGGTATCACCAGCCAGTATTCGGCGACCCTCGGGGTCAGCGCGTACGAGCTGGACCTGTTCGGCCGGATACGCAGCCTGAGCGACCAGGCGTTGCAGAACTACTTTGCAACCGAAGAAGCCCGACGCACCACCCAGATCAGTCTGGTGGCCAGTGTCGCCAATGCCTACCTGACCTGGCAGGCTGACAAAGAGCTGCTGAAGCTGACCGAAGACACCCTCAAGGCGTTCGATCAGAGCTACAAGCTCACCCTGCGCAGCAATGAAGTAGGGGTTGCCTCGGCACTGGATGTCAGTCAGTCGCGCACCTCGGTCGAGAATGCCCGGGTGCAACTGGCGCGCTACACCCGCCAGGTCGCTCAGGATCAGAACAGCCTCGCGCTGCTGCTCGGCACCACCATCCCGGACAACTTGCCGGCCAGCCAGCCACTGGCAGCTGATCTGTTGAGCGAAGTACCGGCCGGCCTGCCATCCGACTTGCTGCAACGTCGCCCGGACATCCTCGAGGCCGAGCACAAGCTGTTGGCCGCCAACGCCAACATCGGCGCGGCGCGTGCAGCGTTCTTCCCGAGCATCAGCCTCACGGCCAATGCCGGGACCTTGAGTCCGGATCTGTCGGGCCTGTTCAAAGGCGGTTCGGGTACCTGGTTGTTCTCGCCGCAAATCAACCTGCCGATCTTTAACGCAGGGGCTTTGCGCGCCAGCCTGGACTACTCGAAAATCCAGAAAGAAATCACCGTTTCACAGTACGAAAAAACCATCCAGACGGCCTTCCAGGAAGTCTCTGACGGCCTGGCAGCTCGTCAGACCTACAACCAGCAGTTGCAGGCACAAACCGACTTCGTGAACGCCAACCAGGATTACTACCGGTTGGCTGAGCGTCGCTACCGGATTGGCATCGACAGCAACCTGACCTTCCTCGATGCCCAGCGTTCATTGTTCAGCGCGCAGCAATCGTTGATCACCGACCGCCTGTCACAGCTGACCAGTGAAGTCACGCTGTACAAGGCTCTGGGTGGCGGCTGGTTCGAACAAACCGGGCAAAACCGGCCTGTTTCGGATCAGCCACCGAAGGCCTGATGCACTCTGGTTAAACAACAAACCCGCCAATTGGCGGGTTTGTTGTTTCTGAGTAGTGCTGCCCCTGTAGGAACGAGCTTGCTCGCGAGCTGTTAAAAGCTCGCTCCTGCAGAAATGCAGGAAGGCGCTGTTATTCCCGCGATTCGACTCCCAGTTCGTCCCACACTGACTCCGCCAGATGGAAGGTGGCATTGGCCGCCGGGATACCGCAATAGATAGCGCTCTGCATCAGCACTTCCTTGATCTCGGCACGGGTCACGCCGTTACTGGCCGCCGCACGCAAATGCAATTTGAGCTCTTCGCTGCGGTTCATGCCGATCAGCATCGCAATAGTGATCAGGCTACGGGTGTGACGCGTCAGGCCGGGGCGGGTCCAGATATCACCCCAGGCGTGGCGGGTGATCATTTCCTGAAATTCGCTATTGAACTCGGTCAGGGCATTGAGGCTGCGATCGACATGGGCATCACCCAGCACTTCACGGCGTACGCTCAGACCTGCGTCGTAACGTTGTTTCTCGTCCACAAAACAGCTCCTTAAACGGCTGACAGGAAGGCCAGCACTCTTTGGCTGAAGGCATCACCCGCCTGCACGTTGGACAGGTGCGCGGCATGGAACTCGGCGTACTGGGCGCCCGCTACCTGTTCTTGAATAAAGTGACTGCCGGAAGGCGGCGTTACGGCGTCCTCGGTACCGGCAATAACCAGGGTAGGCACCTTGATGGCCGCCAGTTGATCACGAAAATCAGCATCGCGTACCGCAGCACAGTTGGCGGCGTAGCCTTGGGGCGAGGTCGCGGCCAGCATGTCGGTGATGCGCTTGACCTGCTCGGGATGTGCCTGGGCGTAATCGGCGGTGAACCAGCGGGCAATCGAGGCATCGCGCAGCCCGGCCATCGCCGCCGGACCGTCGCGCAGTACCATTTCGATTCGCGGGTTCCACACCGACGGCTCGCCTATGTTGGCCGCGGTGTTGCACACCACCAACTTGTTCAGGCGCTCGCCGGCATGGATGCCCAGCCACTGACCAATCAACCCGCCCATCGACAGCCCGCAAAAGTGCGCACGCTCGATATGCAGCGCATCCAGCAGCGCCAGTACGTCACGCCCCAGCTGTTCAATACTGTAGGGGCCCTCGCTGACCAGTGACTGGCCATGACCACGGGTGTCATAACGCAGCACCTGAAAATGCTCGGTAAACGCCGGGATTTGCGCGTCCCACATCCCCAGGTCGGTGCCCAGCGAGTTAGATAGAACCAGCACCGGCGCGCCTTGCGGGCCGTCAAGCCGGTAGTTCAGTTCACCTTCTTGTATAGGTCCCACGAACTTCTCCTTTTATGGCGTCAATGCAAAATGTTCAGCCCGGGCACGCTCCACCCATGTCACCGCCTGGCCGAGGTAATTGGCCGGATCAAGCAAGCGATCCAGATCTTGTGCGCTCAACTGCGCGCTTATTTGCGGCTCGTCGTCCAGCACTGAGCGCAGATGACGCTGCTCGGCCACCGCACGCTTGCAGCATTGCTCCAGCAGATGGTGCGCGGTTTCACGCCCTACCTTCTGTGCCAGCACGATACTGACCGCTTCGGCCAGCACCAGCCCGTGGGTCAAATCAAGGTTGTGCAGCATGCGTTCGGCATCCACTTCCAGTCCCTGGGCAATATTCAACGCCTGCACCAGTGCCCCCGAGACCAAACAGCAAATCTCGGGCAGGGTTTCCCATTCGGCGTGCCACAAGCCCAGGCTACGTTCGTGCTCCTGGGGCATGGCGCTGAACAAGGTACTCAGCAAGCCCGGAACCCGGGTGGCGGCGCTGATCAACACCGCCGAGCCCACGGGGTTGCGCTTGTGCGGCATGGTCGAAGAGCCGCCCTTGCCCGGTGCCGCGGGCTCAAACACCTCCCCTGCTTCGGTCTGCATCAGCAAGCTGAGATCACGCCCCACCTTACCCAGGCTGCCGGCAATCAACCCCAGCACCGCGCCAAACTCCACCAGCCGATCACGCTGGGTGTGCCACGGCTGATCCGGCAGGCTCAGCCCCAGTTCCTCGGCCAACGCCTGCGCCACCGGCATCGCCTGATCGCCCAAGGCGGCCAGGGTTCCCGAAGCACCGCCAAATTGCAGGCACAGCAAGCGCGGCTTTAATTCCTTGAGGCGCTGACGGCTGCGAGTAACCGCACCCAGCCAGCCAGCGATTTTCATGCCGAGGGTGACCGGAGTCGCCTGCTGCAACCAGGTTCGCCCCGCCAGAGGCGTGGTCGCATAGCGCAAAGCCTGTTGCGCAAGCACGGCTCCCAATTGCGCCAGATCCTGCTCAATCAAGCCCAGGGCTGAGCGCAATTGCAGCACCAGGCCACTGTCCATCACATCCTGGCTGGTGGCACCCAGATGCACATAACGCTCGGCCTCAGGTGCGGCGCTGGCAATCTGTTTGCCCAGCGCCTTGACCAATGGAATTGCCGAGTTGCCGGCGCTGGCGATCGCCTGGCCCAACGCCGCAAAGTCATACAGTTCAGCGCGACACGCCCGGTCAATCGGCGCAACGGCTGCCTGGGGGATCAGGCCAACCCGCGCCTGCGCCCGGGCCAGCGCCGCTTCAAAGTCGAGCATGGCCTGCACCCGGCCATGATCTGAAAACACCTCACCCATGGACTTGGCCGTGAAGTAGGCATCGAACAGTTGATTGCTCCTTCGGTCACTCATAAGCCTTCCTTTGAAGGCGCGCGCCGGTTATGGACGCGCGCGGTACATCACAGATCGTGGTGCAGATACTTGGGCTGCCTCGGCAGACGCAAGCTGAACAGGAAGGCGATAGCCATCATGACTGTCACATACCAGTAGAAGGTGTTTTCCATACCTTTGGCTTTCAGCGCGAAAGCCAGCACCTCGGCCGTACCGCCAAACAGGGCGTTGGCCACGGCATAGGCCATACCGACACCCAGCGCGCGGATGTGCGGAGGGAACATTTCAGCTTTCACCAACCCGCTGATGGATGTGTAAAAACTGACGATAGCCAGGGCCAGGGTAATCAGCACAAAGGCCAGAAATGGACTGGTGATGGTTTTCAATGTCAGCAAAATCGGTACCGTGCACAAGGTACCCAGCGCACCGAACCACAACATCGAGTTACGCCGACCGATTCTGTCGGCCAGCATGCCAAACAACGGCTGCATGCACATATAAAAGAACAGCGCACCAGTCATGATGTAACTGGCAGTTTTGACTTGCATGCCGGCAGTGTTCACCAGGAATTTCTGCATATAAGTGGTGAAGGTGTAGAAAATCAGCGAGCCACCGGCGGTGTAGCCCAGCACGGTAATAAATGCCGCTTTGTGATCACGAAACAAAGCGCCAACGCTCCCGGCGTCCTTGTTCTTGCGCGACTCCTCGCTCGTGGTTTCTTTAAGGGTACGACGCAGCAATAGCGAAATCAGCGCCGCCACGGCGCCAATGAAGAACGGAATGCGCCAGCCCCAGGCCCGCAGTTCGTCCTCTGACAGCAGTTGCTGAAGCACGACCACTACCAACACTGCCAGCAGTTGCCCGCCGATCAGGGTCACGTACTGGAAGGAGGCGAAAAAACCGCGCTCGCCCTTGGGCGCCACTTCACTCATGTAAGTGGCGGTGGTGCCGTACTCCCCGCCCACTGACAAGCCCTGAAAGAGTCGGGCCACCAGCAACAAAGCCGGAGCCCATGCACCGATCGTGTCATAGGTCGGCATGAAGGTGATCACCAGCGAACCGGCGCACATCATCAGTA
Source organism: Pseudomonas paraversuta (assembly GCF_904067025.1). NCBI lineage: Bacteria > Pseudomonadati > Pseudomonadota > Gammaproteobacteria > Pseudomonadales > Pseudomonadaceae > Pseudomonas > Pseudomonas paraversuta. Next base: position 1,090,136 of record NZ_CAJFDA010000001.1, on the reverse strand, counting down.
CCGCAATCATCATTGAGTTCTTGCGCCCGTGCTTGTCGGCAACCCGGCCAAACAGCCAGCCACCGATGGGACGCATCAAAAAACCTGCCGCAAACACGCCGGCAGTGTTGAGCAACTGCACGGTCGGGTCATCGGAGGGGAAAAAAGCCGGGGCGAAGTAGATTGCGCAAAAGGCATAAACGTAGAAGTCGAACCATTCGACCAGGTTGCCGGAGGAGGCACCGACAATCGCAAAAATCCTTTTTCTACGTTCCTCTCCCGTGTAGTGAGCTTCTGTTGTCATGTTTTTTACTCATCAGGTTTAGTTGCAGTTAGACATACCTTGCAACAACTATCACCACAACCACAAGTAAGCCGAACGACTGAGACAGTGGTTCGGCCCTGTGCTCAATGCCTGACTGTCAAACCCGCTCGATGGCCAGTGCCAGACCTTGCCCGACACCGACACACATGGTGGCAAGCCCTTTTTTGCCACCGGTTTTTTCAAGATGATGCAATGCGGTCAGTACAATTCGCGCACCGCTCATGCCCAACGGATGGCCCAGGGCAATTGCTCCGCCATTGGGATTGACCTGTGGCGCATCGTCCGCCAGCCCCAGCTCGCGCAGAACCGCCAGGCCCTGGCTGGCGAAGGCTTCATTGAGTTCAATCACGTCAAAATCGCTGACGGCCAGGCCCAGGCGTTCAACCAGCTTGCGCACTGCAGGCACCGGACCGATACCCATTACCCGCGGTGCCACTGCGGCGCTGGCCATGCCCAGTACCCGGGCACGGGCGGTCAGGCCGTGACGTTTGACGGCATCAGCCGAGGCCAGAATCAGTGCCGCGGCGCCATCGTTCACCCCTGAAGCATTGCCGGCAGTCACGGTTTTGTCCGGACCATTGACCGGCTTGAGCTTGCTCAAGGTTTCAAGGGTGGTATCGGCGCGCGGATGCTCATCGTGTTCAACGACGGTTTCACCCTTTTTGTGTGCAACACGCACCGGCACTATCTCTTCAGCAAAGTAGCCGGCAGCCTGGGCTGCGGCTGTGCGTTGCTGGCTGCGCAGGGCGAAGGCGTCCTGATCGGCGCGGGAGATGTGATAGTCATCGGCAACGTTATCGGCGGTTTGCGGCATCGGGTCGACACCGTACTGAGCTTTCATCAGCGGGTTGATAAAACGCCAGCCGATGGTGGTGTCTTCGAGCTTCATGTTGCGCGAGAAGGCAGCGTCCGCCTTGCCCATCACAAAGGGCGCGCGGGACATCGACTCGACGCCGCCAGCAATCGCCAGCTCCATCTCGCCGCTGGCAATCGCCCGGAAGGCTGTACCAATGGCATCCATACCCGAGGCACACAGCCGGTTAAGGGTCACGCCCGGAATGGTTTCCGGCAGCCCGGCCAGCAGAGCAGCCATGCGTGCCACGTTGCGATTGTCTTCGCCGGCCTGGTTGGCACAACCGAAAAATACTTCATCAACTTCGTTCCAGTTAACCCCGGGATTACGCTCGATCAGCGCCTTGATCGGCACTGCCGCCAGGTCATCGGCACGCACTGCGGCCAGACCTGCGCCAAAACGGCCAATGGGGGTGCGAATCGCATCACAGATAAAAACTTCACGCATCAGGCTTCTCCTGGTGTTGGCCACGGGCCAGCGCTGTAGGCGCGGTCACGCAAGCCGCTGAGTTCAACATCGAGCGGCCCGCGGTGAGCGGCAATTACATGCTTGACGGCGTGGTGCAACGAAATGATGTCTGGCAGGTTAAGCCGCCGACTCAACCTGAACAATCCGATAATCGACTATGTGTGCGCTAATCGAACACATAGTTAGCTTGCTGACTAATCAACCCGCAATCAGGTTGCATCGGCGTGACTGACCATGCCTTTGATCAGTACCGCGGTGGTCGCCAGAGCTGCCGGAATCACCAGCGCCGTCAGCACTTGCTCGAAGTTCCAGCCCAAGCCCAGCAGGGTTGCGCCCATCCAGGCCCCCAGAATGGCGCCGAAGCGACCAATCCCGAGCATCCACGAAACGCCCGTGGCCCGCCCTTGGGTCGGGTAAAAACGCGCCGCCAGGGACGGCATCGCAGATTGCGCGCCGTTTACACACATACCGGCCACCAGAACCAGAGTGGCCAGGATCGTGATATTGCCCAGGCTCTGCCCTACTGCGTAGGCAAACACTCCAGCCAGCAGGTAGAACACACCTATTACCTTGTGCGGATTGAATCGATCCATCGCCCATCCCACACCCACGGCACTCAAGACTCCGCCGAACTGAAAAAGCGCACCAATAAACGCGGCCTGCTCCATGCTGGCCCCGCTGTCACGCATCAGGGTCGGCAGCCAGCTGGTGAGCAGATACACAATCACCAGCCCCATGAAGTAGGTGAGCCACAGCAACAAGGTGCCGGCGCTATAGGTCCCGGAGAAGATCACGGCAAATACATTGCGCGCCTTGACGGTCTGCTGCTCGGGCACGCTGAAGCGGGTGGCGCCGGCAACAATGGCCGGAGCAATGGGTGCCAGGGTTTTACGAATCAGCTCAATACTTCGATTGCGTACCACCAGAAAACGCGCAGATTCCGGCAGCCACACCACCAGAACCAATGTCAGCAGCAACGGCAAGATCCCGCCGATCAGCAACAGGCTGTGCCAGCCGTACATCGGGATCAATTTGGCCGAGATGAAACCTCCGCCTGCCATGCCCAGATTGAAACCGCAGAACATGCTGGTCACCAACAGCGACTTGTGGCGCTCCGGTGTGTACTCAGACAGCAAGGTGGTGGCGTTCGGCATCCCGGCGCCAAGGCCCAGGCCGGTTAAAAAGCGCAAGACCAGAAGTTGATCGACATTAGTGCTGTAGGCCGAGGCCAGGCTAAACCCGCCAAACACCAGCACGGCCGCCACCAGCACCACTTTTCGTCCGAAACGGTCAGCCAGCGGCCCCGAACCCAAGGCTCCGAATACCATGCCTATCAGCGCCGCGCTCATGACCGGGCCAAGGCTGGCGCGGTCTATCCCCCAGTCCTGCGACAGGGCCGGAGCGATGAAGCCCATGGCTGCGGTGTCCAGACCATCCAGAAAGACAATCAGAAAACACAGAATGACTACTCGCCACTGGTAACGCGAGAGCGGCTGAGTATTGATAAAGGACTGCACATCAAGGCAGTTTCCTGCTGCAGACTGAGACGAATTCATTATTTTTATTCCGGGAAAACGCAGGTGAACGAAAGCCTGCCAAGGAGCGGCTGCTCACACAAGAAACCTAAAAGAGGATGTCAAACCGGTCTTGGGAGGACCGTCGAAGACTGCTTCCAGATCAGGAAGTGGGGGGTGTTCATGGCGTTCGGCCTCTTCTTTATTATAGTGGGCGAACCCTGGTTGAATGCTTGGGCAGACTGCATTCCAGGGCGCTCCCGGACAATAATCAGCCCGCCGCCGGCATGCAATTCGATAAACGCTTAACTGTGCGTTTATCGAACGCTTAGTGCGCCCACCTCAGCTGAACAGCTGGGCACTCAGGTCGCGACTGGAGCTCAGCATGATCGGCAGAAAGCGCTGTTCCAGTTCGGTACGGCTCACTCTTGCGGCATGGGTACTGACGTTCAAGGCTGCGAGCACTTGCCCGGAAGCGTCATATACCGGAACTGCAATGGAACGCAGGCCCTGCTCCAGTTCTTGATCAACCACACACCAGCCTTGTTCCCGCACCTGCTGCAAACACTCAAGCAACGCTTCGGGCGTATGCAGAGTACGGCTGGTCTTGGCCTGAAACTCAGCATGGGCCAGGTACTCGTGCAATGTCACATCATCCAGTGCCGCCAGGAGGATGCGGCCCATGGAGGTGCAATACGCCGGCAACCGCCCGCCCACGGAAAGATCTACCGAAATCAGGCGCTGAGTGGTAGCCGAACGGGCAATGTACAAAATGTCGTCACCCTCGAGGGTCGCCATGTTGCAGGCCTCATGCAGCTGCTCGCTCATGCGGTCCAGATACGGCTGGGCCGACACCGCCAAAGGTGTCGATGACAGGTAGGCATGACCGAGAGTCAGTACTTTGGGCAGTAACGAATAAGTACGGCCATCAGTAGTGGCATAACCGAGCTTGATCAGGGTGTACAGGCAGCGGCGCACTGCGGCCCGTGGAATCTCGGTGCGATGGCTGATCTGGGCAATGGTCAGATGGCGCTTGCGCTCCTGAAAGGCCTGCACCACCGCCAGCCCCCGGGCCAATGACGCCATAAAATCGGGATCGCCGGTGAACGCCTGGATACGCTTGGCGGGCGACGCCACAATCGGAGGCGCTATACAGGTAGCGGCATTGCGCAATACATCATTCATCTTCAATCCCCCTGCTTGAATTTATTGTTATTAACCACCTGTCCAACCCGCAGAACGCGTTTGACCCATACAACAGAGGGCGATTATCGAACTGTCGGGCGATAATCGCAATCGACTCGGCATTGCCCTGCCTTTGCCCGCGCGGGTAATGGAGGGATCATTTACATGCCGATCGATGATCTTCAATCAGCGCACTTAATCAACGCCTGCGGTCTTTATTAAAAAACCAGCCCTTTCACATTTCATGTGTCAAGCGCCCGACACAGATAGAAACCGTCTGTATAAAGCGCACAGATTAAACCCGGGCGCCGACTTGAAACTTGTGCAGCCAACTCCCCGCCCCCTCAACTAATAGATAAGGTTCGTATCATATCTAGTTAAGCTTTTAGTGCCGTGACTCGCCGATCACCCGAAAGTTGACGCGCCCGAAGTTATTGGGCGATAGTAGCAACATTACTTGGGCCAGCATGCTTCCTAAGTAAGTGAGTGCACAGAATCAAGCACCCTCAGTTATTGGATCCAAGTCGCCGAGTGAATTCAACAAGCCCCGCGGCTTAACATTCAAGTGCACTGCATGTTGTCCCCCTCGAGGGTGAACACTTACCGTGGCGATCTGCATTTTTAGTTGATGACATGCGGCGTGCAAAGAACGGCTTGTTTAACCTTGTCATTGCTTACAGGCCGTGCACAAGGCGAGCACACACGTTAAATCGAACGCCCTCTCGTACACGATGGTTCACCGGATTTAATCTCAACTCAATTAGGTAATACTGTGACGAAAGACGAACTGCGCGCAGAACTTGAGCGTCAGGAGCAACGTTACAAGGATGTTTACGGTGGCGAAGTGACTATCTACGCTGCCCAGCCAGAACCGGAGCGCAAACCCTGGCGCAAACCCTGGCGCAAACGGGCCAGCCTGCTGGATCAGGCATTCTCCCAGGAAATTCAAAAAATTGAACAAGAGCTCAAGCCAGAGGAACCCTGAACCTTTGGCCTGAATGCAGCTATTGAGCGCGGCTGGAGGTCCCTGACGACTGGCCATTCGCGCGCGCATTGCTGTGGTTTGTGACGCCGAGGCTGAAACTACCCCTTCTCACGGGCCGGATTGAAGAAATTTCATCCTTCAGTCGTAGCCTTCACAAGGGCAGGTATCAGCCCTGCAAGAACGCGTACAGCCTTTGATATCAGCGGCTTGGAGAGGAGTTCAGGTTCTCTGCCGGGAATAGCCCTCACTGGTTTTTTCATTTATAGATGTTACCAACGGACAGCTAGTGCATCGATTAGCGGGGTTTTCTGGCATAATCCGCACCCCTTTATGACCGTGTCAGAAAACCTTCATGATCGATCTATTAAGCGGATTGGACGCCTGGGTTCTTATCAGCCTCTTCTTCGCCCTAGCCTTTGTTCTCGCATTTGAGTTCATAAACGGCTTTCATGACACCGCGAATGCGGTAGCAACAGTCATCTACACCAAAGCCATGCCGCCTCATCTGGCGGTGTTCTTTTCCGGTGTGTTCAATTTTCTCGGCGTTCTGCTGGGCGGGGTCGGTGTGGCGTATGCCATCGTCCACCTGCTTCCGGTAGAGCTCCTAGTCAATGTAAACACCGGACATGGCCTGGCCATGGTGTTCTCGCTGCTTGCCGCTGCCATTACCTGGAACCTGGGAACCTGGTATTTCGGGATTCCCGCGTCGAGTTCACACACCCTGATCGGCTCTATCCTCGGTGTCGGCCTGGCCAATGCCCTGATCAACGGAATTCCGGTGAGTGAAGGTGTTAACTGGCAGAAGGCCATCGACATTGGCGCCTCGCTGGTGTTCTCGCCAATGGCCGGATTCGTGATTGCGGGACTGTTGCTGGTTGGTCTCAAGTGGTGGCGTCCTAACTCCAAGATGCACAAGACCCCGGAGCAACGCCGCAAACTGGACGACAAAAAGCATCCGCCGTTCTGGAACCGTCTGGTTCTGGTGATCTCGGCCATGGCGGTGAGTTTCGTTCACGGCTCCAACGATGGCCAGAAAGGCATCGGCCTGATCATGCTGGTTCTGATCGGCATCGTGCCAAGTGCGTTCGTTCTGGACCTCAACAGCACCACCTATCAGATCGAGCGGACTCGCGATGCAACCCTGCACCTGAGCCAGTTCTATCAGCGTAACAACGCCTCCCTGAGCGAGTTCCTGGCACTGGGCAAAAGCGTAAAAGACGACTTGCCGGATCAGTTCAGCTGCAACCCGCAGCAAACCGAGCCGACCATCGCCGCGCTACTGAGCTCGCTTAAAGGCGTAGCAGACTACCACTCGCTCCCGTCTGAAAAGCGTATCGAGATCCGTCGCTACCTGCTTTGCCTGGACGACACCGCGAAGAAAGTCAGCAAGTTGCCAGCACTTGAAGCCCGTGAAAAAGCGGACCTCGAAAAACTGCGCAAAGATCTGACCGCCACCACTGAATACGCGCCATTCTGGGTGATTCTGGCAGTTGCTCTGGCTCTCGGGCTGGGCACCATGGTTGGCTGGAAGCGCGTGGTGAAAACCATCGGCGAGAAGATCGGCAAGCAAGGCATGACCTATGCACAAGGCATGGCGGCCCAGATCACCACGGCCTTTGCCATTGGCCTGGCCAATGTCTTCGCCCTGCCGGTATCGACGACACACATCCTGTCGTCGGGTGTTGCCGGCACCATGGTCGCCAACAAGAGCGGCCTGCAAAGCAGTACGATCAAAACCATCCTGATGGCGTGGGTGCTGACCTTACCGGCCACCATCGCACTGTCTGCGGGGCTGTTCTGGCTGGCATCGAAAATGCTCGCCTGATTTAGCGTCGAACAAAAAAGGTACGCCCCTCACGGGTCGTACCTTTTTTTATGCCTGGGGTACGGGCAAAAAAACCACGCAAAAAAATAGGCGACCGAAGTCGCCCAAAATGCCTTGCGTGCTCATACCCCGAAAAGACCTGCGCTATTTGCGCTTGCGGGAGTCTTTCCAGATAAAAATGCCCAGTCCCGCGAAAAACAAGACCATGAGGCCGACGGTAAATACTCCAGCGATAACCACATTATCGAGAAACATGACGGCCTCCTGCGGGTCTGTTGTGTGTTGCAGCTAGATTAACCAGACGCGCAGGCGTAGAACTTGACCAGGATCAATAGTGATCCACGGCGACAGGGACTTGGACGGGATATTTGACACAGATCATCTAAAACGCCGCTGTTCAGCGCTTTTTAGGTTTTTTCTTCGGCTTTTTTGCGGGTTTTGCCAACGGCATTGCTTGCTCGAAGGCTTGCCGTACTTCATTCAGCTTCTTTTCTTTAAGGTCGTGCACCCGTTTGGCGCGTTCGGCACCCAGGTCGACCAGCTTGTTATCTTGGCTCATAGCGCAATCAGGTCACTGTCAGTGTTTGAGTCGGTGCACCGCAGACCGCAAAGGTCTCAGGCAATGGGCCAATAATGCGACGCCGCGCCACACCTGACCAGAAAAAATCGCCTCAGACCTTTATATCAACCCACAAACCCAGACGCTGTGTGCCATCGACCGCTGGCAATTGCGGCCCTGCATCTTCAGCATCAGGGGGGCTTTGAGCCTCCTGTTCCTCTGCTTCACTGCGACGCTTTTGCTGTTGACGCTGCTGCTCCTCGCGCAGCAACAGCGTGGCCTGCTCGCTGTCATGATCGCTCAGGTTGATCGCGCTTTCACCCGCAGCTGCCTGGGCGGGCACCACCGGTGGAATGTCCGGCCGTGGGCGCACCGGATCTTGTTGAGACGTCACGGGGACTACACTCAGAGGCAGGATGGGCGGCAACATGGCGATTGTTCTCCTATTCCTGATGCTCGATCAACGTGAGCCACTCATCGAAAACCGCTACCGGCCCAAGTAAAGCCGAACAGCTTTTTATGAGAGTCCTTTGGACTGAGGCCCCTGATCCGTTAATATACTCGGCTTTTTCGAAGCGGGAGTCAGGCAGCATGGCGCAGCAGTATCAACCGGGGCAACGCTGGATTAGTGACAGCGAAGCAGAGCTAGGTTTAGGCACCGTTCTGGCACAGGACGGTCGCTTGTTGACCGTGCTCTATCCGGCCACTGGCGAAACCCGCCAATATTCGCTGCGCAACGCACCGCTCACGCGCGTACGGTTCTCGCCGGGTGACACCATCATCCACTTCGAAGGCTGGAAGATGACCGTGCGCGAAGTCGACGATGTCGGCGGGCTGATGGTCTATCACGGGCTCAACGAGCAAAACGAGCCTGTTACCCTGCCAGAAACCCAACTGTCGAACTTCATCCAGTTCCGTCTGGCCAGCGACCGCTTGTTCGCCGGCCAGATCGATCCGCTGTCCTGGTTCTCCCTGCGTTATCACACCCTTGAACACACCAGCCGCCAGTTGCAGTCGCCACTGTGGGGCCTGGGCGGTGTGCGTGCACAACCTATTGCCCACCAGTTGCACATCGCCCGCGAAGTTGCCGACCGGATTGCACCACGGGTCCTGCTGGCTGACGAAGTAGGCTTGGGTAAAACCATCGAAGCCGGTCTGGTCATCCACCGCCAGCTGCTCAGTGGCCGCGCCAGCCGCGTGCTGATCGTGGTACCGGAAAACCTGCAGCACCAATGGCTGGTGGAGATGCGCCGGCGCTTCAACCTTGAAGTCGCGCTGTTTGACGAAGAGCGCTTCATCGAAAGCGATGCCAGCAACCCGTTTGAAGATACCCAGCTGGCGCTGGTTGCACTGGAATGGCTGGTCGACGACCCCAAGGCTCAAGATGCTTTGTTTGCAGCGGACTGGGATTTGCTGGTGGTCGACGAGGCCCATCACCTGGTGTGGCACGAAGACCAGGTCAGCCCGGAATACGCCTTGATTGAACAATTGGCAGAAGTGATCCCGGGAGTATTGCTGCTGACCGCTACCCCGGAACAACTGGGCCAGGACAGCCACTTCGCCCGCTTGCGCCTGCTCGACCCCAACCGCTTCCACGATCTGGCCGCCTTCCGTGCCGAGAGCGAGAACTATCGCCCGGTCGCCCAGGCCGTGCAGGAGTTGCTGGACAAAGGCCGCCTGTCGCCTGAAGCCCACAAAACCATTCACGGCTTCCTCGGCGCCGAGGGTGACACCTTGCTGGCCGCCGTTAACGATGGCGATGCCGAAGCCAGCGCACGCCTGGTGCGCGAACTGCTCGACCGTCACGGCACCGGCCGCGTCCTGTTCCGTAACACCCGCGCAGCCATTCAGGGCTTCCCGGAGCGCAAGCTGCATGCTTATCCGCTGCCATGCCCGGACGAATACCTGGAACTGCCGCTGGGCGAACATGCCGAGCTCTACCCCGAAGTCAGCTTCCAGTCCCAGCCGGACGCCAGTGAAGAAGAACGCTGGTGGCGCTTTGACCCTCGGGTCGAGTGGCTCACCGACACGCTGAAGATGCTCAAACGCACAAAAGTGCTGGTGATCTGTGCCCACGCCGAGACCGCAATGGACCTGGAAGACGCCCTGCGCGTGCGCTCCGGCATCCCTGCAACGGTCTTCCACGAAGGCATGAACATTCTTGAGCGCGACCGCGCAGCGGCCTACTTCGCAGACGAGGAGTTCGGCGCCCAGGTACTGATCTGCTCGGAAATCGGCAGTGAAGGTCGTAACTTCCAGTTTGCTCATCATTTGGTGCTGTTCGATCTGCCGTCCCACCCGGACCTGCTGGAACAACGAATTGGTCGTCTGGACCGGATCGGCCAGAAACACATTATCGAAGTCCACGTGCCGTACCTTGAGACCAGCCCGCAACAGCGCCTGTTCCAGTGGTACCACGAAGCGCTGAACGCCTTCCTCAATACCTGCCCTACCGGCAACGCACTGCAACACACGTTTGGCCCGCGCCTGCTGCCGTTGCTTGAAGCTGCTGACGATGAAGAGTGGCAGGCATTGATCGACGAAGCCCGCGCCGAACGCGAGCGTCTGGAGCAAGAACTGCACACCGGTCGCGATCGCCTGCTGGAGTTGAACTCCGGCGGCTCGGGCGAAGGCGAAGCGCTGGTTGAAGCGATCCTTGAACAAGACGATCAATTCACCCTGCCGATCTACATGGAAACCCTGTTCAACGCCTTTGGCATCGACAGTGAAGACCACTCGGAAAACGCCCTGATCCTCAAGCCAAGCGAAAAAATGCTCGACGCCAGCTTCCCCCTTGGCGACGACGAAGGCGTGACCATCACCTACGACCGCAACCAGGCCCTGTCGCGCGAAGACATGCAGTTCATCACCTGGGAACACCCGATGGTGCAGGGCGGCATGGACCTCGTATTGTCCGGTTCGATGGGCAACACCGCTGTCGCACTGATCAAAAACAAGGCACTCAAGCCCGGAACCGTACTGCTTGAACTGATTTACGTCAGCGAAGTGGTTGCCCCGCGCTCGCTGCAGCTGGGCCGTTACCTGCCACCTGCCGCTCTGCGCTGCCTGCTGGACGCCAACGGCAATGACCTGTCATCACGCGTGGCCTTCGAAACCTTGAACGAACAACTGGAAAGCGTGCCCCGTGCCAGCGCCAACAAGTTCATTCAGGCCCAGCGTGACAACCTCACGCCGAAGATCAACGCCGGTGAAGCCAAGATCGCGCCACGCCACGCAGAACGTGTTGCCGAGGCACAGCGTCGCCTGGCCGCCGATACTGAAGAAGAGTTGGCACGCCTGACAGCATTGCAAGCGGTTAACCCGAGCGTGCGTGACAGCGAACTGGTTGCCTTGCGCAAGCAACGGGAACAAAGCCTGGCCATGCTTGAGAAAGCCGCCCTGCGCCTTGAAGCCATTCGCGTATTGGTCGCAGGCTGATTGAAAACCCGCTTGCGCAAGGCAAGCGGGTTTATTGATTCCCCCTGAGCAGGAGCCCAACCTGCTCACGCAGCAGGTTTCAAGCCTCGTGATCAACAGCGCGAGGCTTGCCCCTTGCCGCCTTAGCGCTAAGAGGAATAGCGATCCTAATCCTCATAACAAAATGATAGACATCATCTTGCCATCATTGCTACAGCCAAAATTCCAGCCTCTATACTTGAGACCGAGCTAGCGCCTGACGACTAGCAAATCTGCAATCAGTGCCGAGGCGCGCTATGGAATGGCTGGACTTGCAGTTTTTTGGTCCGCACATGGATAACGGGCGACAACTGCTTTACAGCAGCCATAACCCTTATCTGGTATTTCTCGCCTATCTGGTGGCCTGTGCGGCTGCTTTAGCCGTGCTGCACATGGTGGAACGTACTGCCAATAGCGAAAAAACCATGGCAAAAACCGTGTGGCGATGGCTTGGCGCCAGCTGCCTGGCAGGCGGTATTTGGGCCATGCATTTCATCAGCATGCTGGCATTTGAATCCCAGTCCGAAACCCACTACGACCTTGGCATCACCAGCGTCTCGCTATTCATTGCATGGATTGGCACCCTCATCGCCATGCAAATCCTCAATAGCCCTGCCCCCAGTCGTGCCCGGCTACAGCTGGCGGCGCTGGTTTTTGGGGTGGCTGTTTGCTGCATGCACTATGTCGGCATGTCAGCCATGCACTCCAACAACCTGAGCCATTATCAACCGCAGCTGATCGCTCTCTCCTTGTTCACGGCCGTCGCTGCAAGCTATGGCGCGCTGCTGATGACCTCTTGCCTGCTCTCAACCAGCGGTTTGCCCCATCAGCTTTTCAAATACGCCATCAGCCTCGCTGCCGGAGCAGCCCTGCTCAGCGTGCACTTCATCGGCATGTGGGCGATGCACACCTACTCGCCTTCTGGCGACACCGGTCAGGCATTCATTGAAAACAACCACTGGCAACTGGCCTTGATGGTGGCCCTGATCAGCTTGTTGCTGATTGGCTGCAGCATCAGCGCAGCCTTGGTCGACAAGAAACTGCAGCACAAAGAGCATGACCTGAAACGGGTCAACGCCCTGCTCAGCCAACTTGACCTGGCCCGCGTGTCCTTGCAGCAGGTGGCGCTTTACGACCCGCTGACCAATCTGATCAACCGGCGCGGGTTCAACCAGATTTTTGCCGAAAAGCTGATCGAGCGCACGGCACACAACGGCAAGCTGGCGGTGATGTTTCTCGACATTGATCACTTCAAGCGCATCAACGACAGCCTGGGCCATGATGCCGGGGACCAGTTGCTCAAGACCATCGCCACCCAAATCAAAAGTGCCATCCGCAGCCATGATGATGTGGTCGCGCGTTTTGGCGGCGATGAATTCTGCATTTTAGTCAGCCTCAACCACCGCGATGAAGCTCAAAGCATGGCCCAGCGCATCATGCTTAAACTCAAAGAGCCCATCGAGTTGGCCGGCAGACGCATGGTGATGACCACCAGCATCGGCATCAGTGTGTTTCCGGACGACGGCACCACCAGTACCGAGTTGCTCAAACACGCAGATCTGGCGCTCTACCAGTCCAAAGGCAATGGTCGCAATAGCCTGACCTTCTTCAGCTCGAACCTGAAAGCCCGCGCGTCGCTGGAACTGCAGATAGAAGAAGAACTGCGCAATGCACTGATCGATGGCAGCGGATTACTGGTGCATTACCAACCCATCTTTGACCTCAAGACAGGCCGTGTCGCCAAACTCGAGGCCCTGGTGCGCTGGCAGCACCCTGAGCATGGCTTGCTCGCCCCGGACCGTTTCATCAGCATTGCCGAAGCCAACGGTCTGATCGCCGAACTGGACCACTGGGTGTTGCGCAAGGCCTGTCAGGACCTGGCTGCCCTGTCACGCATGGGCTGGCAGCAACTGGGGGTCGCGGTTAATTGCTCGGCACTGAATCTGGTGCGGGTAGAGCTGGCCGACGAGATTGAAAATGCCCTGCGAACATCCGGCATCGCCCCCCATCGACTGGAGCTGGAAGTCACAGAAAACGCCTTGATGGGAAATATCAACAGCACCTCGCAACTGCTTCGGCAGATTCGCGCCCTCGGCGTGTCACTGTCGATTGATGACTTCGGCACCGGGTATTCCTCCCTCGCCTATTTAAAGCGCCTGCCTCTGAACACGTTAAAAATTGACCGTTCATTCATTCAGGAAATCCCGGCCTCCAGCCAGGACATGGAAATCGTCCAGGCCATTATCGTCATGGCCCACACCCTGCACTTGCAGGTGGTCACCGAAGGCGTTGAAACCAATCAGCAATTCGAGTTCCTCAGGCAATACGGCTGCGACTATGTCCAGGGCTTTCTGCTAAGCCGCCCGGTACCTTTTGAGGCTCTGCATGAGTTGCTCGATGAACTGAATAAACGCTCCCTGCCCGAGTCCGGGCACACAGCCTTTCAACTCTCGAGCCAGTAAGCCCGAACCCATCTGGCAGGCACAAAAAAACGCCACAGTCGGGACTGTGGCGTTTCTCTACGGCAACTGGCCACTACGGCGAAACCAGTTACTGCCCTACACACTCACGACCTGAAATGCCTACGGCAAAAAACGCTCTAACTTGGTGCTTTATATTATTTCTCTGCCCTTTCCTGGACCATAACCCAGGGGGAAACCACCACTGCCCACAACTGCGGGTTACGCTCAAGAACGTCTAGCGCCTGCGCTTCGGTCATCTTTCCAAGCACTCCGGACGCCATCCAGGCGGCCACTTTCTCTGCATCATCCTGAGTCACGGCCTGCGCCGCTTCGATCAGGTCCAGTGCAGGATCAACCCACAACAGATCGCCTTTGGCGAAGAACGGCTGCAAGGCATCCCATTCAATAGTTGAGGTCTCGCCAAGCAGCTTGGCATAGAGGGTGCTAGGTTCTTGGTTCATGGGTTTCACCTGGTAAAAAATCGGCGTAATGATAGCGCCGCTCACCGGGTAGAAAAACCCGAATAAAGGTGGAGACGCCAAGAAAGAGTAAGGGCTAAGGACGGCAAGGCTGATCTGGCAACATTCAGATAAAAAACATCAGCATATTCCGCCGCCATTCTGTCTCTTTCTTTCGTTTAAGCGACATTTCCTGCTTTTTCCCTCGGATACACGCTATTCAAGCGCTAAACCGGCGCTCTACACTGTACCGGTACAGTTGCAGGGGGGATTGGCCGGGAATTTCGCTAGAAAAGACCCGGTCCGGCTGCCTTGGCTTCCAGGACTATAAAAATTACAACAGAAGAGTGGAGCACCAATAGAGATGGCTACTAAGCAAATTACCAAATTGTTTGCCGCGATGGTTTTGGCCGGGGTTGCCAGCCATTCGTTTGCAGCAGACACCATCAAGATCGGTATTGCGGGTCCTAAAACAGGCCCTGTTACTCAGTATGGCGACATGCAGTTCACTGGCGCCAAACAGGCTATTGCAGACATCAACGCCAAAGGCGGAGTTGACGTCGACGGCAAAAAGCTCCTGCTTGAAGCCAAGGAATACGACGACGCCTGCGATCCAAAACAAGCCGTTGCAGTAGCCAACAAAATCGTCAACGACGGCGTCAAGTTTGTAGTCGGTCACCTGTGCTCCAGCTCTACCCAGCCTCCTTCGGACATCTACGAAGACGAAGGCATCATCATGATTACCCCCGCCGCCACCGCGCCGGAAATCACCGCCCGTGGTTACAAGAACATCTTCCGCACCATCGGTCTGGACAGCGCTCAAGGCCCTGCGGCCGGTAACTACATCGCCGACCACGTCAAACCGAAAGTCGTCGCTGTGCTGCACGACAAGCAGCAGTACGGTGAAGGTATCGCCACCGCGGTCAAACAGACTCTGGAAAACAAAGGCGTCAAAGTCGCAGTCTTTGAAGGCGTCAACGCTGGCGATAAAGACTTCGCGGCGGTCATTGCCAAGCTCAAGCAAGCCAATGTCGACTTCGTTTACTACGGCGGCTACCACCCTGAGCTGGGCCTGATCCTGCGCCAGGCCAAGGAAAAAGGCCTGAACGCCAAGTTCATGGGCCCGGAAGGCGTGGGTAACGACTCCATTTCGCAAATCGCCCAGGGCGCTTCCGAAGGTTTGCTGGTGACCCTGCCACAAGCATTCGACCAACAGCCTGAAAACAAGGCACTGGTAGCGAAGTTCGTCGCAGACAAAAAAGACCCGACCGGTCCGTTTGTATTCCCTGCCTACACCGCAGTTGAAGTCATTGCCCAGGGTATTGAACAAGCCAAAAGCGAAGACACTGCAAAAGTGGCCAAAGCCATCCATGACGGGACATTCAAGACCCCGATGGGCGACCTGAGCTTTGATGACAAAGGCGACCTGAAGAACTTCAAGTTCGTGGTCTACGAATGGCACTTCGGCAAACCTAAAACAGAGGTTAGCCCTCAGTAAGTCCCGGTTCCTGATCTGACAACGAAGCCCACTGCGCGAGCAGTGGGTTTTGTTTTACGAACCCTGGATTCACAGAAAAGGGGCCGCGCTTTCGTGATCCGGAAGTCTGCCCACCTGAAAATCTTTAAAACCGTCACCAGCGGTTCGCTGGCAGAAGACCTGCGCTCAAAGTGGGTGAAAACCCCCATGACCCAGGCCGGAAAATGACTCCACCAGTGAAATGCGTCTCAGGTTTTTAGGAGCTTTGTAATGCCTGACATCTATCACTTCTTCCAAATGCTGGTTAACGGCCTCAACGTTGGCAGCACCTATGCCCTGATCGCCATCGGCTATACGATGGTTTACGGCATTATTGGAATGATCAACTTCGCCCACGGCGAGGTGTACATGATTGGTTCCTACATTGCGTTTATCGCCATAGCCGGCCTGACCATGATGGGTCTGGACAGCGTGCCATTACTGCTGACCGGGGCGTTTATCGCCAGCATCGTGGTCACCAGTGCTTATGGATACAGCATTGAACGGGTGGCTTACCGTCCTCTGCGTGGCAGTAACCGCCTGATCCCCTTGATTTCTGCCATCGGCATGTCGATTTTCCTGCAAAACATGGTGCTGTTGTCCCAGGACTCGAAAGACAAATCGATCCCTAACCTGATCCCCGGCGGCTTCACCTTCGGTCCGGGCGGGGCTAGCGAAGTCGTTGTCTCCTACATGCAAATCGTAGTCTTCGTGGTCACCCTCCTGGCCATGCTCGGCCTGACCCTGTTCATCTCCCGTTCACGCCTTGGCCGCGCCTGCCGCGCCTGCGCCGAAGACATGAAGATGGCCAACCTGCTGGGCATCAACACCAACAACGTGATTGCCCTGACGTTTGTGATCGGCGCCGCTCTGGCAGCCGTTGCCGCCGTTCTGATCAGCGTGCAATACGGCGTGATCAACCCCGGTTCCGGTTTCCTCGTGGGGCTTAAAGCCTTCACTGCTGCAGTATTGGGCGGGATCGGCAGTATCCCCGGCGCAATGCTTGGTGGTCTGGTGCTTGGTGTGGCTGAAGCCTTTGGTGCCGATATCTTTGGCGACCAGTACAAAGACGTAGTGGCTTTCGGCCTGCTCGTATTGGTACTGCTGTTCCGTCCGACCGGCATTCTGGGACGTCCGGAGATTGAAAAAGTATGACTAGGAATCTTAAATCGGCGTTCTTCAGCGCCCTGCTGGTATGGGCCGTCGCCTACCCGGTACTCGGTCTGAAACTGACTATCGTCGGAATCAACATCGAAGTTCACAACACCAGCACCTTTACCCTGAGCGTGATCGCGATCTGCTCGCTGCTGATGTTTGTGCGCGTGTTGTTCAACCAGCAACTGAGCGCGGCCTGGAAGGCTTCGCCCAACATGCCAAAAGTGCCGTCCAAAGCCACTGACTTTCTGACCCTGCCCAGCACCCAGCGCTGGATCATTCTGGGTCTGGTGATCGTGGCCCTGATCTGGCCGTTCTATGGTTCCCGCGGTGCCGTGGACATCGCTACCCTGATCCTGATCTACGTGATGCTGGGCCTTGGCCTGAACATCGTGGTCGGCCTGGCCGGGCTGCTCGACCTGGGTTACGTGGGCTTCTATGCAGTGGGTGCCTACACCTATGCATTGCTGGCGCACTACTTCGGCCTGAGCTTCTGGATCTGCTTGCCGCTGGCCGGTTTGATGGCAGCCACCTTTGGTTTCCTGCTGGGTTTCCCGGTCTTGCGTTTACGCGGTGACTATCTGGCCATCGTGACCCTGGGCTTTGGTGAAATCATCCGTCTGTTCCTGCGTAACCTGACGGACATCACCGGCGGGCCGAACGGCATCAGCAACATCCCGAAACCGACCCTCTTCGGCCTGAGCTTCGACAGAACCGCAGCCGAGGGCATGCAGACGTTCCACGAATACTTTGGCATCGCGTACAACTCGATCAACAAGGTGATTTTCCTCTACCTGATCGCGCTGGTGCTGGTGCTTATCGTACTGTTCGTGATCAACCGCCTGCTGCGCATGCCGATCGGTCGCGCGTGGGAAGCCCTGCGTGAAGACGAAATTGCCTGCCGTGCACTGGGCTTGAATCCGACCATCATCAAGCTGTCGGCCTTCACCCTGGGTGCCACCTTTGCAGGCTTTGCCGGCAGCTTCTTTGCCGCCCGCCAGGGCCTGGTGACCCCGGAGTCGTTCACCTTCCTCGAGTCGGCGATCATTCTGGCCATCGTGGTACTGGGTGGCATGGGCTCGCAACTGGGCGTGATTCTGGCAGCCGTGGTGATGATCCTGCTGCCGGAAATGATGCGTGATTTCAGTGAGTACCGGATGCTGCTGTTCGGCGCCCTGATGGTGCTGATGATGATCTGGCGTCCGCAAGGTCTGCTGCCAATGCAACGTCCTCATCTGGAGCTGCGAAAATGAGCCGCGAGATACTGAAAGTCAGTGGCCTGTGCATGCGCTTTGGCGGCTTGCTGGCGGTGAATGGCGTCGCGCTGACCGTCAAGGAAAAACAGGTAGTGTCAATGATCGGCCCTAACGGCGCCGGCAAAACCACGGTGTTCAACTGCCTGACCGGCTTCTACAAGCCATCGTCGGGCAGCATCCTGCTGGATGGCGAACCCATTGAAGGCCTGGCAGGCCATGAAATTGCCCGCAAGGGCGTGGTGCGTACCTTCCAGAACGTGCGCCTGTTCAAGGACATGACAGCCGTTGAGAACCTGTTGATTGCTCAACATCGCCATCTCAACACCAACTTCCTCGCGGGGCTGTTCAAAACCCCGGCGTTCCGTAAAAGCGAGCGCGATGCCATGGACTACGCCGCGTACTGGCTGGACAAGGTCAACCTGACCGAGTTCGCCAACCGCCCGGCGGGCACCCTGGCCTACGGCCAGCAGCGGCGCCTGGAAATCGCTCGCTGCATGATGACGCGCCCGCGCATCCTCATGCTCGACGAACCGGCAGCCGGTCTCAACCCCAAGGAAACCGAAGACCTCAAGGCGCTAATCAGCGTTTTACGCAACGAGCACAACGCTACGGTGCTGTTGATTGAACATGACATGAAACTGGTCATGAGCATTTCCGACCATATCGTAGTGATCAATCAGGGCACACCTTTGGCCGACGGGACTCCGGAGCAGATCCGCGATAACCCTGAAGTGATCAAAGCCTATCTGGGGGAAGCGTAAATGCTGCAATTTGAAAACGTCTCTACCTTTTACGGCAAGATCCAGGCACTGCACGGGGTGAATGTCGAGGTACGTCAGGGCGAGATCGTGACCCTGATCGGCGCTAACGGCGCTGGCAAGTCGACCTTGATGATGACCCTGTGCGGCTCGCCCCAGGCCCAAAGCGGCAGCATTCGTTATCTGGGCGAAGAGCTGGTGGGGCTGACTTCGGCGCAGATCATGCGCAAGAGCATTGCCGTGGTACCGGAAGGCCGGCGGGTATTTGCCCGCCTGACCGTGGAAGAGAACCTTGCCATGGGCGGGTTCTTTACTGAGAAGCACGAATACCAGGAGCAAATGGACAAGGTTCTGCACCTGTTCCCGCGCCTGAAAGAGCGTTTCAATCAACGGGGCGGCACCATGTCCGGTGGCGAGCAGCAAATGCTTGCGATCGGCCGGGCGCTGATGAGTAAACCCAAGTTGCTGTTGCTAGACGAACCATCACTTGGGCTGGCTCCGATCATCATTCAGCAGATTTTCGACATTATTGAGCAACTGCGGGATGAGGGCGTGACGGTGTTTCTGGTGGAACAGAACGCCAACCAGGCGCTAAAAATTGCTGACCGCGCCTACGTGCTGGAAAACGGCCGGGTGGTGATGCAAGGCACCGGAGAGCAATTGCTCAACGATCCAAAAGTGCGTGATGCCTATCTGGGCGGCTGACGCTGCCTGCGACACAAAACGGCCCTTCGGGGCCGTTTTTCATGGGCGCCGGAAAAGGCTGCGCCGACCGGAACCCTAACTTCTTTTCAGTCGCCTGTAACAAATCCCGGGCTGCTCTCTCTAGTGGGGTAAGCCGGCAGCATTCAGTGGCCGGCGTAGTAAATATCACCCCTGGAGACTCACCATGAACAACAAAACCACCCGCACTTTTTCCGCTGCAGCCCTGGCTCTTGCCCTGGGCTCTGCTTTGACCGTTGCCGCTTTGCCAGCCCAGGCGGCCGGCGATATGGAGAAGTGCTTCGGGGTTGCCTTGAAAGGCCAAAACGATTGTGCCGCAGGCGCGGGCACCACCTGCGCAGGCACCTCCAAAACCGACTACCAGGGCGATGCCTGGAAACTCGTGCCTAAAGGTACCTGCGATAAAACGGCCAGCCACACCTCATCCACCGGCTTTGGCCAACTTGCCGCTTTCACTGCCAAATCCTGATGTCCAGCCATGGGTCCTGATGATGCACAGTTCAACTGCTTCGCTCATCGCGCCTCGTATCTCCCAGCTCCCGCCGCGTGCGGGCCTGGGGCTCAAGGCCGAACACTTCAAGGATGTACTGGAATCCCTGCCTGATGTCGGGTTCTTTGAAGTACATGCAGAAAACTACATGGTGGCAGGCGGCCCCTTCCATCATTACCTGGGTCTGATCAGAGAACGCTACCCGTTGTCGATTCATGGGGTCGGCCTGTCGATTGGCAGCGACACCCCACTCAATATCGAGCATCTGCAACGTTTACAAACTTTGCTTGCCCGCTACCGGCCCCGGGTGTTTTCAGAACATCTGGCCTGGTCCAGCCACGGGCCGCATTTTCTCAACGACTTGCTGCCTTTGCGCTATGACCTGAGCACCCTGCAGCGGGTCTGCGCACATATAGATCAGGTTCAAAACACCTTGCAGCGCCAGATACTGCTGGAAAATCCCGCGACCTATGTGGAGTTCGACCAGACACATTTCGACGAAGCGAGCTTCATTCATGAAGTCATCTCCCGTAGCGGCTGCGGCCTGTTACTGGACGTTAACAATGTGTACGTGTCCTGCGTCAACCATGACCGCGACCCCCTGGCCTATATCAATGCACTGCCCTTGCACGCGGTGGGCGAACTTCATCTGGCAGGCTTTGCAGAAGATATCGACCAGTCAGGGCAGCGCTTGCTGATCGATAGCCATGGCGCCCCCGTCGACCAGGCTGTCTGGGCGTTGTACCAGCAGGTACTGGAATGCGTTGGCCCGGTGGCCACGCTGATCGAGCGCGACAACCAATTGCCTGTTTTCAGCGAACTGCTCGCCCAGGCCGAGCTCGCTGACTGTTACCTGCTAACGACCCGGGAGCGAACATGAGACTACAAGAAGCGTTCAGCGCAGCCGTGCTTGACTCCCAACAGCCATGCCCGCGAGGTTTGGTATCGCGCAACGGGCACATCGAGAGCCGTTTCGCGGTGTATCGCAACAATGTCCAGAGAGGGTTGATCAATGCGCTGGCATTCAGTTATCCCGTAGTGGCCAGGTTGGTGGGCGAGTATTTTTTTCAGGAAATGGCACGGCTATTCATTAAAAAAAGCCCGCCTGACAGCCCGATAATGAGCACCTATGGCGTCCGTTTTGCTGACTTCATTGGCGATTTCGAGCCCGCCAGGAGCCTGCCCTACCTGGCAGATACCGCACGTCTTGAGCGCTTGTGTGTAGCGGCCTATCACGCAGCAGACGCCTGCGCGGTGGATCCGCAGGTACTGGCCCGGATGCTCAAGGTGCCAGAAAGTCTCGGTCAGTTGCACCTGCAGCTGCACCCCGGCGTTGCAACCCTGGACTCGCCTTACGCCGTAGCCGATTTATGGGCCGCACATCAAAACGAGGAGCTAAGCCAGGGACTTGACCTGAGCCTGCCACAAAGCACCGTGGTGCTGCGTTATGGATTATCTGTCGAGGTATTCGCCGTCAGACCCGGTTACACGGCCTTTATCAGGCATCTGCAGAGCGGCCATGCCCTGGGGCCCGCCGCGGAACATGCGCTGCAGGTTGATCCTTACTTTGACTTGAGCCAGGCCCTGGCGCTGCTGATTACCCATGACGCCATCACTGATTTGTCCCCTGCTCCCGAGATTTCGCCATGAACACGCCTGTCGCAACCTCCTGCCTGTTACGCCGTTGGATCGAGTACGCAATTGCACTCATGCAGCGCATCCCCCACAGTTTGATCGCTTTGATCGCACGCTTTTCCATTGCCGCCGTGTTCTGGAAGTCAGGCCAGACCAAAGTCGAAGGTTTTGCCATCGACCTGGTTAACGGTACGTTCCAGCTCGGCGTACCGCACCTGGCCGCGTCCACCACCTACCTGTTCAGCACCGATTACCAGCTGCCACTGCTGCCCCCTGATGTAGCTGCATACGCGGCGACCCTCAGTGAGCATCTGTTCCCGGTGTTGATCCTGCTGGGTTTCGCTACCCGCTTTTCGGCGCTGGCCCTGCTGGGCATGACCCTGACCATTCAGTTGTTCGTCTACCCCGATGCTTACCCGACCCACGGCACCTGGATCGCAATTCTGTTGTACCTGATGGCAAGAGGTCCGGGCGCCTGTTCAATTGACCGGCTGATTGCGCGCCGCTATGGCTGAAGCCGGGCTAATGCCTCACCGCTACGCTTAAACCAGCCCGCCAGGTAGTCCGCCAGCACCTGGGTGCGCCTGGGCAAGCCCCCCTGATAGGGATGCACCAGATACATGGGATTGCTGCGGGTCTGATAATCACGCAACAAGCCGCGCAAACGCCCGTCCGCCAGCTCAGCCTGGAGCATGTAAGACGGCAAACGGGCGATTCCCGAACCGATCAGGGCGGCTTTTTTCAGCAAACTGTAGTGATTACTGGCGAACACCCCCGATACCCGAACCCGATGCAAATCATGCTGCTGGTGGTACTGCCACTCCTCACGCCCACTGTAGTGACTGTTCAGCAAGCACTGATGCTCCACCAGTTGTTGCGGAGTATCCGGCTCGCCGTGTTGCTCAAGATAGGCCGGGCTGGCGCAAGTGACTTCATGCCAGGTCAGCACGGGCCTAGCCACTAACCGCTCGTGACTGCTCACTTGCGAGCGGATCGCCAGATCAAAACCGTCCCGCGCCAAATCGCGATAACTGTTGTTGAGCTCCAGCTCAATCTGCACCTGCGGGTAATCCCGGGAGAACTCCAGCAGCAGTGCATCAAAGAAGGTTTCACCCAGTGACACGGGCACAGTCATACGCACCGGACCTGCCATGTCGTCCTTGAGCCGTGCCAATGCCTGACGCGCACGCTCCACTTGTACTACCAGCGCCTGAGCCTGGGGCAGCAATGCAGCGCCGGCTGCAGTCAGACTCAGGCGTCTGGTGGTGCGGTGCAGCAACACCACCGAGAACTGCGCTTCAAGGTGGCTGATGCGCTTGGACAACTGCCCTTTGCTGCACCCCAGTTGCTGGGACGCCAGGGTAAAACTGCCGGCATCGATCAACACCGCGAACGCCGCCAGGTCATCCACTTCGCTCATTGATTGTTTCCATATGAAAACCAAAGGTTGCCCATTAGTGCGCTTATCACCTTAAAACACCAGCATTAGACTCAACCCACACCCCATCACTGAAGGAACATGGCAATGAAGATTCTGTTGATCGGCGCTACGGGCACCATAGGTTCAGCCATTGACCGCGAGTTGTCGCCCCGCCATGAAATCGTGCGCATTGGTCGCAGCAGTGGCGATTTCCAGGTTGATATCAGCAACAGCGCTTCGATTCGGCAACTGTTTGAAAAGACCGGTCGCTTCGACGCCCTGGTGTGCGCTGCAGGCAACGTCAATTTCGTGCCATTGGCCGAGATGAGCGAAAAAGACTTCACCCTGGGCTTGCAGGACAAACTGATGGGGCAGGTCAATCTGCTGCTGATCGGTCGTGAATTTGCTAACGACGGCGCCTCGTTTACGTTCACCAGCGGTGTAATCAACCGTGAGCCGATTCGTACCGGCAGCAGCGCAGCGCTGGTAAACGCCGCACTGGATGGCTTCGTAAAAGCCGCGGCGATCGAACTGCCCCGCGGCCTGCGGGTGAACTCGGTGAGCCCTACCGTGCTGACCGAAGCCATGGGCAAATATGCCGCATACTTCCGCGGATTCAAGTCGGTCGCAGCAGCTGAGGTGGCGTTGGCCTACGCCAAAAGCGTAGAAGGCCTTCACACCGGGCAAACCTATCAGGTCGGCTAATCGACCAGTCCCTTTGCAGGGGCGGGCTTTGCGGATCAAAAAATCTCGAACGGGCACGCTCGCGCAGGGCCTGCCCGGCGGAAAAAAAGATCGCCCCTTGTGCAGCACTTCGCGCCTAAGTAACGTGGCAGCACTAGTCAGGAGTCTCAATGATGCGTGCTGCTCGTTCCTTGGTTTTGTTCGCCCTGTTGCCCCTTTTTGCGGGCTGCCAAATGTTCAACAGTAAACCCGCTGACAGCAATGCCGGCATGACCCGTCTGCAAGGTGAGCTGGTTTCGGCCAATGGCCAGTTAATTTTCCAGCCATGCGTCGGGCAACAGCGCTATGTGGTGCGTGACAGTGCCAGTACCACCCTGGTGCAAGACGCCACGGACATGCCTGACAAGCCCGGCAAGTTGTTCGCCGACATTCGCGGCAGCTTTGTCACCGGTAAAGTCCCCGGCACTGACGGCGAAGTTCAGCTGCAACAACTGTATCGCCTGGAGCGCAACAGTTCCGCCTGCAAAGACCCCAACTTCAAACAAATCACCGTGCATGCCAACGGCAATGGCCCGGCGTGGGAAGTCCAGGCAGGCGCCAAGGGCATGGTGCTAAAACGCGAAGGCCAGCCACAACTGGCACTGCCTTTTGTTGAGGAACAGGTCGGCGACGGTCGCTTCTCCCTGTCCACAGAAGCCAACAACCAACACATCGAACTCTGGGTCGCCCCGCAACGCTGCACGGACAGTGTCTACGGCAGCATTCAGCATCTGGGCGCTGAACTGCGGGTCAACGGTCAGGTACAGCGTGGTTGTGGCTACTTCGGTGGCGCACGTAACGACTAAACGACAAATGTTGCTGACGGTCTGACCTCCAGGCAGCTTATAATCGCCGGTTCGCGTTAAGGCTGCCGGGGTTTGCCTGGCCCCTCTATTGGACACTGTCATGTTACGAATTACCGAACTCAAGTTGCCGATCGACCATCCCGAAGAAGACCTGCGCCCTGCCATCGTGCAGCGCCTGGGCATCGCCAGCGATGACCTGCTCGATTTCACCTTGTTCAAGCGCAGCTACGATGCGCGCAAAAAAACCTCCGAATTGTGCTTCATCTACACCATCGACCTGAGCGTGCGCGATGAAGCCCCGCTGTTGCTGCGGTTCGCGGATGACCGCAACGTCAATCCTGCTCCGGACGTCAGCTACAAAGTTGTCGGCCACGCGCCCCAGGATTTACGCGAACGCCCGATTGTGGTGGGTTTTGGCCCATGCGGTATTTTCGCTGGCTTGCTGCTGGCACAAATGGGCTTCAAGCCGATCATTCTTGAGCGCGGCACTGAAGTGCGCCAGCGCACCAAAGACACTTGGGGCCTGTGGCGCAAAAACGTCCTGAACCCCGAATCGAACGTGCAGTTTGGCGAAGGCGGCGCCGGGACCTTCTCGGACGGCAAGCTCTACAGCCAGATCAAAGACCCGAAACACCACGGTCGCAAAGTGCTGCACGAGTTTGTCAAAGCCGGTGCGCCGGACGAAATCCTCTATGTCAGCAAACCGCACATCGGTACGTTCCGTCTGACCGGCGTAGTCGAAAACATGCGCCAGCAAATCGAGGCGCTGGGCGGCGAGGTACGCTTCCAGCAACGCGTTACCGACGTATTGATCGATGACGGACACTTGACCGGTGTGGTCCTGGCCGATGGCGAGCAACTGAACTCGCGGCACGTGATCATGGCCCTGGGCCACAGCGCCCGAGACACCTTCCGCATGCTCCATGAGCGCGGTGTGTATATGGAGGCCAAGCCGTTCTCGGTGGGCTTCCGTATCGAGCACCCGCAGTCGTTGATCGACAGCGCGCGCCTTGGCAAGTACGCCGGTCACCCGAAGCTGGGCGCCGCTGATTACAAGCTGGTTCACCACGCCAAAAACGGCCGCTCGGTCTACAGCTTCTGCATGTGCCCCGGCGGTACAGTGGTTGCAGCCACCAGCGAACCCGGCCGCGTCGTGACCAATGGCATGAGCCAGTACTCGCGTAATGAACGCAATGCCAACTCAGGCATCGTGGTCGGCATTACCCCCGAAGACTACCCGGGTGGACCTCTGGCCGGTATCGAGTTGCAAGAGCGTCTGGAGGCCCACGCCTATGTGTTGGGCGGCAGCAACTACGAAGCGCCGGCGCAATTGGTTGGCGACTTTATTGCGGGCAAGCCGTCCACCGCACTGGGCAGTGTTGAACCGTCCTACAAGCCGGGCGTATCCCTGGGTGATTTGGCACTGGCTTTGCCGGCCTACGCCATTGAAGCCATCCGCGAAGCCTTGCCGGCATTCGAGAAGCAGATCAAAGGTTTCTCGATGCATGACGCGATCCTGACCGGGATCGAAACTCGTACCTCATCGCCATTGCGCATGACCCGCGACGGGTCGATGCAGAGTCTCAATGTCAAAGGCCTGTTCCCGGCTGGCGAAGGCGCAGGATACGCCGGCGGAATTCTGTCGGCGGGCGTGGATGGCATCCGGATTGCCGAAGCCGTTGCCCGGGATATTCTCGGTATCGAAGCCTGACCCTGTACCGCTGCCGCCAGGCTTCGACAAGGGCTGTTACGCAGCCCTTTTCAGCTCCAGGCAGCGGTACAGTTTGATCCACAGGACAGTTCCTGCAGTCTGCTCAAACTCAACGCAGCTCCATTGGGCACTCAACTGCTAGGCTCTTTGTCGAAGTGAGATCAACGCGTTGTTTGAAACGAAAGCCAACCCGGTTTTTGTTTTAACCAGCGGGTTCACAAGTCCGGGTATCGCACCCCATAACTATCCGATGGAGAGCCACCTTGCCTCTGCGTAGCACTTTCACTCGTTTCTTTCAGTTGGAAGCTGCCAGCGGTCTGTTGTTGATTGCAGCTGCGGCTCTGGCTTTGATCATCAACAATTCGCCGCTTTCCCACTACTACACAGCCTTTCTTGACGTACCGGTGGCCGTGCAGATCGGTGCCTTGCAAATCGCCAAGCCCTCGCTGCTGTGGATCAACGATGGCCTGATGGCTTTGTTCTTTCTGCTGATTGGCCTGGAGGTCAAACGCGAACTGCTCGACGGACAACTGTCCAGACCGTCCCAGGTAGTACTGCCCGGTGCAGCCGCAGTTGGCGGCATGGTAGTGCCGGCACTGATTTACTGGTACATCAACAAAGATTTCCCGGACGCCCATGGCGGCTGGGCAATCCCGATGGCCACTGATATTGCCTTCGCCCTTGGGGTGCTGGCCCTGCTCGGCAAACGTGTCCCGGCGTCACTCAAGCTGTTCTTGATGACCCTGGCGATCATTGATGATCTGGGCGCAATCATTGTGATTGCGGTGTTCTACACCACCGAGCTGTCAGGGGTATCCCTGATGCTGGCTGCGGCGTGCCTGGTGATTTTGATCGCGATGAACCGCATGGGCGTGGTCAAGATCGCCCCTTACATGATCATCGGACTGATCCTCTGGGTATGCGTGCTTAAAAGCGGCGTGCATGCCACGCTGGCGGGTGTGACCCTGGCATTCTGCATCCCGCTGCGGACCAGGAACTCCGAACCGTCACCACTGATGGGCATCGAACATGCGCTGCACCCCTGGGTGGCTTACGGGATTTTGCCATTGTTTGCTTTCGCCAATGCCGGCGTCTCGCTGACAGGCGTCAACCTGCACAGCTTTACCCACCACGTGCCGATGGGGATCGCCACAGGCTTGCTGCTCGGTAAAACCCTGGGCGTGTTTGGCTTGACCTGGATCGTGATTAAAACCGGCTGTGCAGCGCTGCCGGCCGGTGCTAACTGGGGTCAGGTGTTTGGCGTAGCGATTCTGTGCGGTATCGGGTTCACCATGAGCCTGTTCGTAGGCTCCCTGGCGTTTGTGGCGGGAAGCAGTGATTACGTGGGAATGGACCGCATGGGCATCCTGACCGGCTCAATTCTGGCGGCGCTGATTGGCTACGGGGTTACGGCGTTCTTTAGCCGTAAACAACAGGTCGCCTGACCTTGCGCGAGCCCGCTCCCGGATAAGGGTCATAGATAAACAAAAACCCCGGCCAGTTCACACTGGCCGGGGTTTTGTTTTTAACGGTGTCGCCTGGGCGTTACTGGGTAACGCGGCTGGTACCGTCAACAGTCATGATGCGTACACGCTCACCGGTACGGAACACCTGGTTCGGCTCAACCTGCTGCACGTAGGCACGGGTGCTGCCGTCGTCTTCACGTACGGTGATTTCTACACCCTGGGTCTTGGTCAGGCCCGACTCGGCTGCCGAGCCCAGCAGGCCACCAGCTACTGCACCGATAACGGCGGTCACGATGCTGCCACGACCACCACCGATAGCACTGCCACCAACGCCGCCGATAACAGCACCTGTTGCAGCGCCGATCGGGGTTTTGGTGCCTTCAATCTGTACCGGACGCAGGGCAACGATGGTGCCCATGCGAACAGTTTGCACGCGGCGCGCTTCATCGCGCGAGTAGGTGTCGCCGGTCAAGCTCGAGGTGCAGCCGCCCAACAAAACTGTCATGGTCGAAAAAGCAGCAACTAACAGTACGGACTTACGCATAGGATCAACTCCAAAAGATCAGGGATACATTAAACTCTGCAGCCGGGTGCATGTCACCGCGCGGCGCAGATAAACAGCCTTTATTCAGCGCCTGTACAGTCTCGTCAGGCCTGACAACTCTCTAAAAACTCGTGTAAGGGTAGCGCGTAATTACCGTTTTGCATTACGCAGCTTCCCGGTAGCGACTTCAGGGCGCCAGCCGCTCAAGGGTCCAGCGAGCTCCGTCAAAACGATAGTTCAGCCGGTCATGCAAACGGCTTGGACGCCCCTGCCAGAACTCGATGCGTTCAGGCAATAACCGATAACCGCCCCAGTGTTCAGGACAGTGCGGCTGGGTCTCGCTGAAACGCGCCTCTGTGGCTTCAAGCAGCCCTATCAACTCTTCGCGACCCGCAATCACCTGGCTTTGTGGCGAAGCCCAGGCCCCGATCCGGCTACCCAACGGGCGAACCTGATAGTAGGCATCGGACTCTTTCGCCGACACCTTGATCACCTGACCTTCGATACGCACCTGGCGCTCCAGGGTAGGCCAGAAAAAGGTCATCGCCGCAAAGGGACGTGCGGCCAATTGCTGGCCCTTGGCGCTGGTGTAGTTGGTGAAAAAGGTAAAACCCTGATCATCCAGACCTTTAAGCAGGAGCACCCGACAATGCGGGCGACCCTGTGCATCGACCGTGGCCAGGGTCATGGCGTTGGCTTCGACCGGTGGCTGCTCGGTTTTGACCGCGTCACTGAACCACTGATGAAACAGCGCGAAAGGCTCATCCGGAGCCTGAGCCTCGGTCAGCCCGTCACGGGTATAATCACGGCGCATATCTGCCAGCGATTGAGTCATGAGCCAATCCTTTCCTGAATCAATCAGTTCTTGGCCTGATCGTTAGCAGCAACCTTTTTGCTGGTGTCGGCTTTAGCCACTACCGGCTTTTTGGCTGGAGCAGCTTTCACTGCCTTTTTAGCCGGGGCTTTAGCCGGGGCGCCTTTTTTGGCAACCACCGCTTTCTTGGCAGGAGCAGCCGCTTTTTTCGCAATCGACGGCGCAACAGCCGGCTGCACTGCAACCAGATCAGATGGCGACAAGGCAGGCTGGCTGTATTTGCTGACCAGCGCGACCATGGTCGCTTGCGGAGTCATGAGGATTTCAACCCGGCGGTTCAGTGCACGACCTTCATTACTGTCGTTGGCTGCACGAGGCATTACCGAGCCCATGCCACGCAGGGTCAGACGATTGCTCTGCAGACCGCTCATGCGGAAGATAGCCGCCACTGATTTGGCACGATCCAGGCTCAGTCGGGTGTTGGCTGCCATGGCGCCTGTGGCGTCCGCATGGCCAAGCACCAGTACTGCAGTTTTGGGATCGCCTTCAACCACTTTGGCCACACGTGTGAACGGGCCAAGCATGGACGGCATCAACAAATCCGGGCGTGTAGCCTTGAACGAGCTATCAGCCGAGGCCACGATCACCAGCAAGCTTTCGCGACGCTCCAGTTGCAGGTTGGTGTCTTTGATTGCGGCACGCAGGCGAGGCTCGTACTCGTCCAGCCAGGCCTGAGTGATTTTCGGATCTGGCATTGGAATCACGCCAACCGTTGCGGGCTTGCTGTCTTTGGCAGCGCTATCAAACGGCCACCACCAATTCTTGGTCGATGTTGTTGCAGGAGCTGCGGCGCCAGCCACTACCTTTTCTTTCTCCGCCGGGGCATCTTTTTTGGCCGAGTCGGAACCAAATGGCCACCAGCTGAAAGCGCTTTCTTTGGCTTCGGCTACAGCAGGAGTCGCAGGCGCTGCGGCAGTTTTGGCGACCGGCGCAGTTACTTTAGTGTCTGCAGGCTTGGAAGGTGCGCTGGCGCTTTTATCGGAAGGCGTCGACGCTTGGTCGGAAGAGCCCAGCTGCCACCATTTGTGGCCACCTGCGGCGTCATTCTGTGGAGTTTGTGCACAACCGGTGATTGCCAGGCAAAGAGCCAGAGCGAGGGTCTTATTAGATGACATTGAATATCCACACAATGAATTAAGAATAAAAGGCGCTATGCCTACATAAAAAAACGTATTAAACGCATAAAAGCTACAGGGTTCCGACCTACGGCCTACAAATACCCGGTTATAGACACCTCGCCAAGACTTTAACCAGCTTTTGCGCCCGTGGGTCCATCAATACATAAGGCCCAAGTGTATTAGTAACAAAGCCAAAAGCCACATCCCGCTCCGGATCGGCAAACCCTATCGACCCTCCTGCCCCGGGATGACCAAACGCCTTGGGGCCCAGGCCGAAGGTAGCGTTGGCTACATCCGGTTGATCCAGCATGCAGCCCAGCCCGAAGCGAGTCTGCGTCAGCAAGGTTTTATCCGGACCGATGCTGTGCTCACGGGTCAATTGCCCGAGCATTTCGGCTTCAAGCAAACTGCCATCCAGCAAACCGCTGTAGAAACCGGCCAGGCTTCGGGCATTGCCGTGGCCGTTGGCCGCCGGCTGCTCCATCCGCCGCCATTCCGGCTTATTGGTGCTGGTCATGATAGACGGCGGGTTGGTGAATGCCCGAGTGCTGATCGAAGCCGGCTCATTCATCATCGCTTTCAACAGGCGTTGCGCTGCCGCATCGCCCATCGTGCCTTTGCTGCGAGCAATATGGGCCACCCGGTAAAACTCTTCATCCGCCAGCCCGATATGGAAATCCAGCCCCAAAGGCCTGGCGGTACGCGCCATTATCGATTGGCCCGCACTGCGCCCGTCGGCCCGACGAATCAACTCGCCCACCAACCAGCCATAAGTGATTGCGGCGTAACCATGCCCTTCACCGGGGGTCCACCAGGGCGCTTGCGCGGCCAGCGCATCCACCATGGTCTGCCATTCATACAAGGCAGCCGCCGGCATTGATTCACGTATTGCCGGCAAGCCGGCGCGATGGCTGAGCAACTGACGCAACGTGATCGACTCTTTGCCCGCTGCAGCGAACTCAGGCCAATACCGGGCAACAGGCACATCGAGCTCCAGCTTGCCCTCTTCTACCAACTGCAACGCAGTGACTGCGGTAAAGGTCTTGGTACAGGAAAACAGATTGGCAATGGTGTCGGTGTGCCAAGGTTGCTCTGCGTCCTTGTCAGAGGTGCCGGCCCACAAATCGAGCACCGTTTCGCCGCCGACCCGGATGCACAGTGCCGCGCCGCGTTCTTGCGGATCATTGAACAGATCGGCAAACGCCTCACGTACTGCTTCGAACTTAAGGTCGTGAAAACCCTGAATCTGCACCCGCACCTCCTGAATCAAGCATGGCTCTACAAGGCATGCATTGTTCCAGTCCCTGTGAGATTTTGAAACAGAGCAAACCGCTACCAACGCACAATTTTTGTGCATTACGCAGTCGGCGCAGAAGGTATCAGCGTGAGAGTGGATTTTTTGTGAAATCCCCGCAGAACAGTCGTAGCGGGCCCGAATCGCATGCGTGCACGCTGAACGGCTTCGACCCCACTTGCCCACCTCCCTTTCGCATCCATTTCGAAGCCTCCATTCAGTTGAATGGAAGCGCCAGGTTTTCAAATGCTATCTAGAAGGGCGCAGGCCCCCTGGAGCGACGCAGTGACTCGCCGCCCGTTTTCGCAGATCAGTGACCTTTACCTGAATGACCGCCGGCATGGCCCGGGCCAGAGCTTCCAGCGCTGCCATCCTGAGGTGTATGCACCGGGGCTTTGGCGGCCTGGTCAGCATCGACCTGGGCCTTGGCGGCCTCTTGGCCGAGTTGATCGAGGACCAGCAGGTTGGTTTTACGCACGCTGTCGACAAAGCCGGTAAACGGCAGGTCGGTGATACCGATCATGCCGAAGTGACCATTCTCGCCATCGAGTAAACGGCCGGTAACCGGCTGATCCAGGTACTGGAACCAGTGCACGCCGACAATCGACGGCTCAGCCACTGCCTGCTTGAGAAACCTGGCATAGGCCGGACCGCGGGCTTCTTCGCTGGCCACTTCGGTCATGCCGCCCCAGAACGGGCCGCGGTCGCGGGAGCCAAAGTTGAATTCAGTGATCATCACCGGCTTGTCCAGTTCGCGCAGTTTGGCGAAGTCATAACCGTCCTGCGGCTGCAGGGTATAGAAGTTGAAACTCAGTACGTCGCAATACTTGGCGCACGAGGCCACGGCTTCTGGTGTGCTCACGGCAAAGCGGCCGCCCAGCAGCAAGTGATTCGGGGCATGCCACTTCAGCGAGTCGGAAATGGTCTTGAAATAGGTATCGGCGAAGACCTTTTGGAAATACTGATAATCCGCTTCAATTTCCGGGTGCTCGGCGCTGGGCAGCGGCGCCTCGAAACCCGGGTCTTCCATTAGCTCCCACGCCGGGATATCGACACCCCAGGCTTTGGACAGGCCTTGCTGGTTACGGTACTTGTCGCGCAACTGCTTCAGAAATGCACGTTTGGCCGGTACGTCCGTGGTCAGCCGCAAGGTGCCCAGGGCCAGTGCATAGCGCGATGCCGGATCATTACCGGGGCCGGCCCAGGCCAGTTCGTTGTCCGCGAAATAACCGATCAGCCATGGGTCATCCCGATGGTCGCGGGCAGCAATCGCCACTGCGCGCTCGGTGGCCATGGCAAAGCGCGGGTCAAACGGATCGGGCATGCCGCCCCACCAGTCGGCACCCGTGCTGATGCTGGCGTAGTCACCGACTATCGACAGCGGCAAGGTGTAAGGCACCCGATCATTGAGCCCCAGTTCCGGATCGCTCCAGTTGCCGATGGTGTTAAAGCCCCAGGCTTGCAGGCGATCCAGGGCGTGTTCCTGCCAGCGCTTGGCATCAATAACTTGTGGCGCACATGGAATAACAGGCTCGGCCCCGGGGACTGTTTTGCCGGCGTCGCAAGGCTGCGCGTAAATCCGTTGCAGGTTGGCGCCATAGAAGTTGTACCAGCGGCCAACGTTGTAACCTCGCCCCTGCGCGGAACCGTTACCGTTGTTGCTGTTCGATGAACCGTAATAACCGGCCAGAGGCGCACCCTGCTCGGGCAGATCGGTGAACATCCACTCACGCCCGGCAACGTAGGTCTGGCTATCGTTGGCCGTCACGGCATTCAGGCCCAAGGAATAAAACGGATGGCCTTGCGGGGTCACCAGATTCCAGCGTCCATTGCGTTTTTCGGTGTAAAAAAAGCCGGTAGCCTTGAACCCCGGACCTTTGAGCGAACCGCCAAACTTGTCCTGATCCCCCCGTTTGGCCAGCCAGCCCTTGAGCAACTGCTGTTCTTTGGCAGCGGCGGCTTTGAGCTGTTCATCATTGGCCACTCGCTCCGGCCACTTGGCCCGGGTCGACTGGCCGTAGCTATCCACGATCGAGCCGTATACGGCCTTGATCACACCGGCATCATCCTGCACGCCAAAGCGTTCGAGCAAAATGCTTTGCGCGGCATTGGGTTGCGGGATGGACAAGGTGACCGATACCACCTGGCTGAGATCAATCGCACCTTGGGTGCTGGCCAGCAAGATACGTTGCCCGTCGACAGTCATCGGCATAGGCGGTCCCGCGCGCATACCCTGGCTGTACGGCGAATTCGCCTGCAACGGCAGTAACAGGGTTTGCGCCGGTCCCGCAGGTAAGTCGACCCGGCTGGTGAGGGTCTTGCCGTTATTGCTTTGCACGGTCACATCGAGGGTGAGCGCCCAGTTCATCGCATTCTGGATACGCAGGGTCATCATCCCCGACTGCGACCAGTCCCATGCGCCGGTTTGCGGCGTGAGACGCAGGCTTGGCGCAGCAGCCGGGTTAAAGGTCACGCGGCGCAGCACTTCACCTTCCGCCGTTTGCTCCGCGTTGTATTGCGGCAAGCTCGCATCCACGGTCGCCACTTGCACCACATCGGCAGGACGAACGAAGTTGAACAAGGTTTGTTGACCGGCAGGTGCCGCCAATAGCGGGGTCGTGACCAGCAACGCAAAAACAGCAGACAGCGAACGGCGAATCATATGGATCAGGTTCTCCCAAACGGCCGAAAACAGCCTGTGAGGTGTTGAAGAAACAGCATAGACAGCAAAGCCGGCAAAGACGCCGGCCCGGGCTTAAGAAATTTCGCGACGGAAAGGCGGCAAGGCGTTGAGGATGGCCTTGCCATAGCGCTGGGTGACCAGCCGCCGGTCGAGCAATGTAATGGTGCCGCGGTCCTGTTCGGTACGCAGCAGACGGCCGCAGGCCTGAACCAGTTTGAGCGAAGCATCCGGCACCGAAATCTCCATGAACGGATTACCGCCCCGCGCTTCGATCCACTCGGCCAGCGCCGCTTCCACAGGATCATCAGGCACCGAAAACGGAATTTTGGCGATTACCACGTGCTCGCAATAGGCGCCGGGCAAATCGACCCCTTCGGCAAAACTGGCCAGGCCGAACAGCACGCTCGAGTCCCCGCCATCCACCCGTGCCTTGTGCTTGTTGAGGGTTTCCTGTTTCGACAGGTTGCCCTGGATAAACACCTGCTTGCGCCAGTCGCGCTCCAGACCGTCAAACACGTCCTGCATTTGCTTGCGCGAGGAAAACAGCACCAGCGTACCCCGCGAGCCTTCTACCAGAGCGGGCAAGTCGCGAATGATCGCCGCGGTATGGGCCACGGCATCCCGCGGGTCAGCCTTGAGGTCCGGCACCCGCAGGACACCGGCGTCGGCATGATGAAACGGACTCGGCACCACTGCCGTGACGGCGGCTTTGGGCAGCCCGGCACGCATGCGGAAACGATCAAAGGTGCCCAGCGCGGTCAGGGTGGCCGATGTGACCAGGGCTCCGTAGGCCACGTTCCACAAGTTGCGACGGAGCATTTCCGCGGCAAGGATGGGGCTGGCATTGACCTCGATATCAAACAGCGAACCACTTTCAGCCAGGGTCATCCAGCGCGCCATGGGCGGGTTGTCCTCGGGGTCTTCGGTGGTAAAAGCGGTCCATAACTCCCAGTTGCCCTGGGCGCGGGACAGCAGGCTGCCAAACAGCGGATACCATTCTTCGGCCTGGTTGCTGGTGATGCCAATATTGACCTCGCCGTCCATGCCGTCCTTGAGAATTTCTGTCAGACGGGTGAACAGGTCGGTCAGACGCGAAAAGCCTTTCTTCAGCTCGATCCCCATTTCACGCATGTGATCGGGGATCACGCCGCCGATAAAGCGATGACGCGGGCGCTCACGACCTTCAGGCTCTTCGCCCACTTTGAAGTCGGCCACCTGCTCACAGGCAGTGAACATGAACTGTTGCTGGGCCTTGATCTCTTTCGCCAGCTCCGGCACCTGCTCCAGCAAACGCCCCAGGTCACCCGGCAGCGGATGCTGGGCAAGCAGTTTGGTGAGATTTTTGGCCGTTTGCTCAAGCCAGTCGGCCGTTGAGCGCAAACGGGTGTAGTGGGCGAAATGGCCGATGGCCTTGTCCGGTAAATGGTGACCTTCGTCGAACACGTACAGCGTGTCACGGGGGTCAGGCAGCACTGCACCGCCGCCCAGCGCCAGGTCCGCCAGAACCATGTCGTGGTTGGTGACAATCACGTCCACCTTGCTCATGCCTTCGCGAGCCTTGTAAAAGGCGCACTGGCCGAAGTTGGGGCAATGCCGGTTGGTGCACTGGCTGTGGTCGGTGGTCAGGCGCGCCCAGTCCTGGTCTTCCAGGGCTTGGGGCCAGCTGTCGCGGTCACCGTCCCATTTATTACCGGCAAGCTTCTCGATCATGCTGGTGAACAGCTTCTGACTGGCCTCATCCACTTCGATCTTGAAGCCTTCTTCCTCGAACAGCTGCGCCGTCGCGGTTTGCGCGTGGCCTTCTTGCAGCAGCATGTCGAGTTTGGACAGACACATATAACGCCCGCGGCCTTTGGCCAGCGCAAAGCTGAAATTCAGCCCGCTGTTACGCATAAGGTCGGGGAGGTCTTTATAGACGATCTGCTCTTGCAGGGCCACGGTCGCCGTGGCGATAACCAGACGCTTGCCGGCGGCCTTGGCCGTAGGGATGGCGGCCAGGCTATAGGCGACAGTCTTGCCGGTACCGGTGCCGGCCTCGACGGCGACCACAGCCGGTTCGCCACTGCGGTGGCCTTCTTCATCGGTATCGATATCGCCCAGCACTTTGGCCACTTCGGCGATCATCAAACGCTGGCCGTAGCGTGGTTTGAGGCTCTTGGCTTCGAGAAAACGCGAGTAAGCGCCCTGGATCTGGGATTTTAGTTCGTTACTAATCATGGTTCTTCGGGCGCGAGAAACGCTGGATAAATTTTCAGTGGTTCGAATGGCCGCTATCATACCCCGCTAATTCATCCTGCGCCGCACGGAGTACCCCAATGACCGCCTTTAGCCTCGCCTACAGCCTGCATTTACTGGCCGCCCTGATCTGGGTGGGAGGGATGTTTTTTGCCTGGATGATCCTGCGCCCGGCAGCTGTGACGGCCCTTGAAGGCCCTGTGCGGTTAAAACTGTGGGTAGAAGTGTTTCAACGGTTTTTTGTCTGGGTATGGCTGGCGGTGGTGATTTTGCCGATAAGCGGTGTAGGGCTGCTGCAGATGCGCTTCAGCGGTTTCGAAACCGCCCCGCGTTATGTCCAGATAATGATGGGCTTGTACATTGTGATGGTGGCGCTGTTTATCCGGATTCAGTCTCTGCAACTGCCGGAGTTGCGCAAAGCCGTGCAGGACCAGCAGTGGGCCGCAGGTGCGGCGGTCATGGGCCGGATCAGGCGCCTGGTGGGATGTAACTTGATCGTAGGGCTGGTGCTGGTAGCCATTGCGGCGGCCCGCCCCATGTTTTAAGGGCTGCCCTGCCGGGAGGCCGGGCTTCCCGGCAGGGCTCTAGATCAAAGGTGGCGTATTACCGTTACAAACGCTCAATGGTCACCATGCCGGCGGCTCCGGCATCGCCCGGTTGTCCGGCCAGCCCCGGGCGACCGGATTTTCCACCGTCGGTACGGTACACAATACAACCCTTGGATTTGCCACCAGCGCCCGCACGCCCGGCTTCGCCCGGCTTGCCCCCTGCCCCGCCATCCACCCGCACGCTGATCAGCTCCGCCGGGTAGTCGCGCGGCAGTTCAACCCGTACCCGTGCACCCGCCGCACCCGCCTGACCATTACCTCCGTCGTCGCCATTGGCCCCGGCACCCGCCGCACCCCAGGTACAACCCGGCGCCTGGCCATTACCACCATCAAGCCCGGAAAAACCCGGCGCTCCCGTGCCGCCACGGGCATCAATGAGCAATTGCGGTGCTTGCAGCGATTCAATCCGTACACTCAGATCCCGTGCCGCTCGGGCAGGCTTTTCAAAGGTGCCCGGAGCCCCTCGGGCATTGATTTGACTGCCTTCGTCAAACTCGGCCCGGCCAACCCGCAGCTCGATGCCAGGCTCGGCAGGCACCAGGGTGATGCGCGCCTCACGCCCAAGGTGCAACTGGTCGATGTCGACCCGGGTGACGCCAGCGGGAATCAGCAGCGTGCCGTAGTCCGCCACTTCGAGTTTTTCCAGCTGCAACACACTGGCGTTACCCGGCAGGCGCATCAGGGAGTTGGCTTGCACCATGACCACGTCGGCATGGGCAAAAGGGCTGCACAAGGCGGCCAACAGACAAAGTTTACGCATGGCTGTCGTCTCGCTTTGAAGAAGTACCAAGGGTTTGCACGTGAAGGATTCCAACCAGAAGGATGTAAAGGCGGTCACGCCAAGGGTGCGGACGGTCCCGCAGACTGCTATTGAACAACAGCAATTCAAGTACATGGGTCAGCAGTAACAGACTGCCAGCCAGATTAATCAGTAAATCGAGCGGGTTGATCAGCGGCTTGTAAATGTTGCTCAGCGCAATCCCCCAGAACAACAGCATCAACACTTTCCCCAGCCCCCTAAGTACCTGCATACCCCTGCCCTTTTATGTTTTTCTTTGAGCGCACATTAACGGCTTGCAGGAGGCCGGCGCCAGTGAACCTTGCAAAAAAACAGCCCGGGGTTGATTGGTCTGATCAAACCCGGGCGCCCTGCGGACCTTGAAGATATCGTTCTGGCTTGAGGCTTTCGCCAGAGCGCCGAGGCCGGTTTAACGAATGATTTTTATCTCGGTACGACGGTTCAGGGCACGGCCCTCCGGGGTTTGATTACTGGCCACCGGATTCGACTCACCGGCGCCGGCCACGGATACGAACTGGCTGCGTGGTATACCGCTGCTGATCAGGTACTCGACCACAGAGTGCGCGCGCTCTTTGGACAGTTTGAGGTTGTAAGCTTCCTTGCCCACGCTGTCGGTATAGCCTGTGACTTTAAGCTGAGCATTGGCCGCGTCTTTTTTCAGCCGCGTCGCAATCACATTGAGTTTTTCCTTGTCGGCGGCGGTCAGTCTGGCCGAATTGAA
This sequence comes from Pseudomonas paraversuta, assembly GCF_904067025.1. Classification (NCBI taxonomy): domain Bacteria; kingdom Pseudomonadati; phylum Pseudomonadota; class Gammaproteobacteria; order Pseudomonadales; family Pseudomonadaceae; genus Pseudomonas; species Pseudomonas paraversuta. Next base: position 1,051,532 of record NZ_CAJFDA010000001.1, on the reverse strand, counting down.
CTCGAAGTGAACATCACGTACCACGATGGTTTCTTCTTTAACTATCACCACCTCTTCAACCACCACAACCGCCACTATCGGGCAGCCTGCGGCATCGACCTTCACCCCTTTCGGAGTGTTCGGACATTGGTCACGGCTGTCCGGAACTCCGTCGCCATCCGCGTCGCCATCGCCGTGCACCCAGCAGTAAGCCGCGGCCATGCCGGCACCGAATACCGCACCGCCGCCCGCCCAGGCGGTACTGTTTATCGCCCCCAGCGCCGCTCCGCCAACGCCACCTACAGCAGCACAGGTAGGCCAGTCGGTTTTTTGCAAACCGGCGCAACCCGTTAATACACTGGTGAGAACAATCAAAGGTACGGCTGTCCTGATGATGCTCATATGGGGTCTCTCCTGGGGGTCGGCATTGGGCCGATGCCCCGAAAGTAAAGACCGCGCCGGGGTTATGCGCCAGCAAAGGCAATGCACGGACAAGTGCCCACTAGGCCCCGGGGCTTCAGCACGCTAGTCTTGGGGCTCTGATTGAGGACTTTCGATGACGTCTGGTATTTCTACCCGTACACCCCAGCAAGCACTGGCGGCGCTGCTTGAGCGTTCTGCGCCACAACGCCTGCTCGTGGTCGGCGCCAGCCAGTTTCCGGCGCTGGCAGCTTTTGCACAGACTCACCCCGAAGTTGTTGTCGCCCACGCGGCCCCCGGGGCTTTACCGGCAGAACTGGCCGCACAGCGCTTTGACCTGGCCCTGGTGATCGACTGTCTGGAACATCTGCCCAAGCGCGAAGGGCTGGAACTACTGGGCGGAATTCGCAACCTGAACGCCAGCCGCATTGCAGTGCTGGCGGATCTGAGTGCCTGTAACTGGAAGGACACCGATTTCTTTTCGCTTGCCCTGCAAAGCAGTGAGCGTTTTCAGCGCGATGAACAGGTACTGACCCTGTTCACTTACGATTTGCGCGAGTACAAACAAGTACCCGACTGGCTGAATGCCAGATTCTGGGCCAATCCGGAAAATTTTGGCAAATATTGGTGGTAAGCCGATGAGTACATCCATTTGCCCTTGTGGCAGCGGCAACTTGCTCGACGCCTGCTGCGGGCACTATCACGCCGGACACCCGGCCCCAAGCGCAGAAACGCTGATGCGTTCGCGTTACAGCGCCTATGTCCTGGGCTTGATTGATTATCTGGTCAGTACCACGCTGCCAATACAGCAGGCCGGCCTCGATTGTCAGTCCATTGGCGACTGGAGCGCGCAAAGCACCTGGCTGGGACTGGAAGTTGAAAGCAGCGAAGTTTTCGGCGGTCAACCCGAACATGCCTTTGTGACCTTTACTGCACGCTGGCACGATGCCAACGGCGAACATAGTCATCGCGAGCAGTCATCATTTGTACAAAGTGCTGGACGCTGGTACTTCATTGATCCCACAGTGCCACTTAAGGTCGGGCGAAATGATGCCTGCCCTTGCGCCAGCGGATTCAAGTTCAAAAAGTGCTGCGCCAGCTATCTGGGCAACTGAGACAAAAGAGGAATTAAGGAATGGATTCTCGGGCTCGAATAACAAGAACAATTGCCCTGATGATGATTCTGGCGCTGTCGGGTTGCGCCTCCTGGTTTGACTCGGGTGAAAAAGACCCGGACGTACATCTGGTGCGCGTAGAGCTGGTCAAGGCCAAAATGCTGGAGCAGCGCTTCAAACTGTACTTTCGGATCGACAACCCCAACGACTCGACGCTGACCGTACGCGGCCTGACCTACAGGATTCAGCTGGACGCCATAAAACTGGCCGAGGGGGAGTACAGCCAGTGGTTCAGCGTCGAGGCAAAAAGCCACGCCGTGCTCGTGGTGCCGGTGCGCACCAACCTGTGGCCGCAGGTGCGCCCGCTGATCAAATTGCTTGAATCTCCTGACCAACCCATCCCCTATCGGCTGGATGGCACATTGGAGACCGGCCTTTTCTACGGTAACGACGTGCACCTGACCCGCAAAGGCGAGATAATCCCTGCCGATTTTATTCCAGAGTGATTGAGTAATGACCCAACAACCCCACGTTCATGGCCCGGACTGCAACCACGATCATGAGCAGCATGATCACGCCCATGACCACCACGACCACGGTCACGTACATGGCCCTCATTGCGGCCACGCGCCCCAAGAGCCCGTGCGCAACGAACTGAAAGACGTTGGCCGCAACGATCCGTGCCCATGCGGCAGCAGCAAAAAATTCAAGAAGTGCCACGGCGCCTGATAGTTTCCAGGCTGCTTGTACACGCCGCACCTGCCTTGGGCACGTGCGGCGTGTTTGTTTGTGGCCCTGCAAAGTTGCCCTGTCCCGGCAAAACTTTCATCCGCAGGTAAAACTGGCCGGGCGCACTGAACACAGCCCCTCTGGAACCCTTTGAGATAGCGCTTGCGCGGCGTCATCGGCCTCACTAACGTAGCGCCTTTCGATGACATTCCCCCCGCAGGAGCTTTGCCATGGCCTCGCCAGCCCTTACACATTTCTTACCCCGGTTCGGCGTTGCCGCGGCAGTGGTCGGCCTGCTGGGCCTGACTGGTTGCCAGATAAACAACCACTCCTCAGAAAGCCTGGTCCCGACCTCCGGTGTACAGCCGCTTAAAGGCCTGGCGCAGAATGTGTCTGTACGCCGTAACAGTCAGGGCATGCCGCTGATCGAAAGCAGCAGCTTTCATGACGCCCTGTTCACCCTTGGTTATGTGCACGCCAGCGACCGCATCAGCCAGATGGTCCGTTTACGCTTGCTGGCCCAGGGCCGGCTGGCTGAGTTGAACGGCGCCGATGCACTGGACAGCGACCGGTTGATGCGCAGCGTTAACCTGAAAAAGAACGCTGGCGAGCTCTATAAAAGCGCTTCGCCACGGCTAAAGAAATTCTTTGAGGTGTACGCCCGCGGGGTCAACGCCTACCTGTTCCGTTATCGCGACAAGCTCCCGGCCGATCTGGCGCAAGCCGGCTATAAAATCGAGTACTGGAAGCCTGAAGATTCAGCGCTGATTTTCAGCCTGCTGAACTTCTCCATGTCGGTCAATTTGCAGGAAGAGCTCAATTCGTTGGTCCTGGCGCAAAAAGCCGGTACCGCCAAGCTGCCCTGGCTGACGCCGACCTACCCCAATGAAGCCCTGGCCACAGGCGAAGCAGACAAACTCAAAGGATTGATCCCGGGCAGCCAGTTGCCTGGATTAAGCGCTGTGACCCAGGCCCTTGAACAAGTCACTCGCTTGAGTCTGCCCGGAGTCACGGCGTCGAGCGACTGGGCGATTGGCCCGCAGCGCAGCCGCAGCGGCAAAAGCCTGCTGGCCAACGACATCCACCAGCCCATCGGTGTGCCTTCGGCCTGGAGCTATGTGCAAATACGCGCACCTAAATATCAGGCCGCAGGTGCTTCCATCGCCGGCTTGCCAACCCTGTTTTCCGGGTTCAACGGCAAGGTAGCCTGGGGCATGAGCATGGCCATGGGTGATAACCAGGATGTATTCCTGGAAAAACTCAAGCGTCAGGGCAACAGCCTGTATTACCTGGCTGACGGCAAATGGCTGCCCGCAACCGTGCGTAACGAGACCTTTTTCGTCAAAGGTCAGCGCCCGATTCGTCAAACCATTTACGAAACGCGCCACGGACCGTTGCTCAACAGTTCCTGGAGCACTGCGGCCGATTTAAACGCCAGCCTGGGCCTGGCGTTACAAACCCCCGACTTGAAGGGCGACAAAACCCTTGATGCCTTTTTCGACCTGTCCCGCGCCCAGGACAGTGAGAAAGCCTCTGATGCCAGCCGCGAGATCCGCGCTGTGGCGCTGAATTTGTTGTACGCAGACGCGAACCACATTGGCTGGCAAGTGACCGGGCTGTATCCCAACCGCCGCGAAGGCCTTGGCCTGTTCCCCTCGCCGGGCTGGGACGGCCGCTACGACTGGGACGGCTACGCCGATCCGATGCTGCATCCCTACGACCAGGACCCGGCACAAGGCTGGCTGGGGACGGCCAACCAGCGCACCGCTGCCTATGGCTACGGCATGCAGCTGTCCAACTCGTGGTTATCCCCGGAGCGCAGCGAGCGCCTTGCGCAGCTGGCCGGCAGTGGCAAACAGGACGCTCGCAGCATGATCGCGATGCAGTACGACCAGACCACCCTGTTCGCTGCCAAATTAAAAACCATGTTTACTGCTCCCGGCATGGCGCAGCCGCTGAAGCAGGCGATCGCCGCCTTGCCTGCGGCTGATCAGGGCAAGGCCCGCGAGGCCCTTGGCCGGTTAATGGCGTTTGACGGCAAACTCGGGCCGGCCTCGGCGGATGCCGCGCTGTACGAACTGTTCTTGCAAGAAAGCACCAGGCAGATCTTCCTGGATGAGCTCGGGCCAGAAACCAGTGCCAGCTGGAAGGCCTTTATCGCCAACGGCGGGCTGTCGTACTCGGCACAGGCCGATCACTTGCTTGGGCGCGAGGACAGCCCGTTCTGGGACGACATTCGCACCCCGCAAAAAGAAGATAAACCAACCATTCTGGCCCGCAGCCTGGCAGCCGCCATCAACGCCGGCGACAGCTTGATGGGCGCTGATCACAAGGCCTGGCAGTGGGGAAAATTGCATTACTACCTGTGGCGCAATGCCGATGGCCAGACTGTGCGTGGCCCCGTTGCGGCTGGCGGCGACCAGAGCACCCTGAATATCGCGGCTTACAACGTTGGCGGTAGCGGCTTCGAGACCACGCTGATCCCGGCCATGCGCATGATCGTCGACTTCGGTCAGATTGAACCGATGATGGGCCAAAACAGCACCGGACAGTCCAGCAACCCCGCCAGTCCACATTACACCGATGGCATCGATCCCTGGCTCAAGGGCCAATACATCAGCTTCCCGATGCAACCGCAGAACTTCGACAAGGTGTACGGCAAGACCCGCTTGACCCTGGTTCCCGGCAAATAAAACGCTGTAAGCGGTTAATGCCATTGCCGGCTCCCACAGACTGAGTGCCACCGCACAATCCGGTCTGTGGGAGCAAACCTGCCAACTCCCACAGATAAAACTGGCCGCGCACTGTTTGTGTGCGCACGTTTTATCACGCGCTTTTTTCGGGCACTGGCCGTCGCTTGACTGGCCTGCCTCACCCTTTAATCCACCCCCTGTCCCACTGTGGTTCGGAACTTGCTACTTCTGACCTGACGTAGCACTCCAGTAGCAGTCATCACGCGCCACAAGCGCCCATTGGTTTTAGGGATTGAATAATGAAAAAAGCATTTCTGGTCCTCTCTGCACTGACTTTATCCATGGCAGCAGGCACCGCATTGGCCAAAGACTATAAAGAGCTGCGTTTCGGGGTCGATCCGTCTTATGCACCGTTTGAATCCAAGGCCGCCGATGGCAGCCTGGTGGGCTTCGATATCGATCTGGGGAATGCCATCTGCGCCGAGCTGAAAGTGAAATGCAAATGGGTCGAAACCGATTTCGACGGCACCATTCCCGGGCTTAAAGCCAACAAATTCGATGGTGTGATCTCGTCCATGACCGTGACCCCGGCCCGGGAAAAGGTCATCGATTTCTCTAACGAACTGTTCTCCGGCCCAACCGCGCTAGTGTTCAAAAAGGGCGCGGGGCTGGACGCCACACCTGAATCGCTGAAGGGCAAAAAGGTCGGTTATGAGCAAGGCACCATCCAGGAGGCCTATGCCAAGGCAGTGCTGGACAAGGCCGGGGTTACCACTCAGGCCTATGCCAACCAGGATCAAGTGTATGCCGACCTGACTTCAGGCCGTCTGGATGCATCGATCCAGGACATGCTGCAAGCCGAACTGGGCTTTTTGAAAACCCCGCAAGGCGCTGATTACGAAGTCAGCAAGCCCGTGGACAGCGAGTTGCTACCGGCCAAAACTGCGATCGGCCTGAAAAAAGGTAACAAAGATCTACAAGACCTTTTGAACAAAGGTATCAAAGCGTTACACGACGATGGCAGCTACGCCACGATCCAGAAAAAACACTTTGGCGATTTGAATCTGTACAGCGGCAAATAACGCCCTGGCGCCCACACTTGGGTGGGCGCTTTTTTGACTGCCATAGGTTCAATTCAGATGTTTGAAAACCTTTTACAGAACCTTGGGCTTGCGAATTTCAGCCTGCAGGGTTTCGGTCCTCTGCTGCTGCAAGGCACGTGGATGACTATCAAACTGGCAGTGCTGTCACTGGCAGTGAGCGTACTGCTCGGACTGCTCGGCGCCAGCGCCAAACTCTCCAGCCACAGGCTGCTGCGTGTGCCTGCCCAGCTCTACACCACCCTGATTCGCGGGGTACCTGACCTGGTACTGATGCTGCTGATTTTTTACAGCCTGCAAACCTGGCTCACCAACTTTACGGATGCGATGGACTGGGAATACATCGAAATCAATCCGTTCAGTGCTGGTGTCATAACCCTGGGTTTTATCTACGGCGCTTATTTCACAGAAACCTTTCGCGGCGCGATCCTCTCAGTCCCCCGCGGCCAGATCGAAGCAGCTACCGCCTATGGCCTCAAACGCGGCCAGCGGTTCCGATTTGTGGTTTTCCCGCAGATGATGCGCTTCGCCCTTCCGGGCATTGGCAACAACTGGATGGTGATGCTCAAGGCCACTGCGCTGGTGTCGATCATCGGGCTGGCCGACCTGGTCAAGGCGGCTCAGGATGCGGGCAAAAGTACCTACCAGTTGTTTCTGTTTCTGGTCATCGCCGCACTTATTTATCTGGCGATCACCAGCGCCTCGAACTTTGTTTTACGCCGCCTTGAACGCCACTACGGCGCGGGCGCTCGAGAGGCAGTGCGATGATTGAGTTACTACAAGAGTACTGGCGACCGTTCCTCTACAGCGACGGCTACCACATCACCGGCCTGGCGATGACATTGTGGCTACTGAGCGCATCCCTGGTGATTGGCTTTGTACTGTCTATTCCGCTGTCCGTGGCACGGGTTTCATCCAGACGCTGGGTGCGCTGGCCGGTGCAGTTCTACACCTGGCTGTTTCGTGGCACCCCGCTGTATATCCAGTTGCTTATTTGTTACACCGGGATCTACAGCATCGAGGCAGTCCGTGCTCAGCCCGAACTCAATGCATTCTTTCGGGACGCCATGAACTGCACGATTCTGGCGTTTGCCCTCAATACCTGTGCCTACACCACGGAAATCTTTGCCGGTTCCATTCGCAGCATGGCCCATGGCGAAGTGGAAGCGGCCAAGGCCTATGGTCTTGACGGCTGGAAACTCTATGCCTACATCATTCTGCCTTCGGCCTTGCGCCGCTCATTGCCGTATTACAGCAATGAGGTGATTCTGATGTTGCACTCGACCACCGTGGCCTTTACCGCAACTATCCCCGATGTACTGAAAGTTGCGCGGGACGCAAACTCGGCGACCTTTCTGACGTTCCAGTCCTTCGGGATCGCGGCCATCATCTACTTGTGCGTTACCTTTTTGTTGGTCGGTTTATTCCGCCTGGCGGAGCGCCGCTGGTTAGCCTTTCTCGGCCCTGCACACTAGGATTTTTCCATGCAGCGACATCAAACCCATCCCTTGCTGGCCCCCGTCCCGGGCACCGAACGGCATATTCACAGCTTCCACTACGGCCCCTCGAAGCCACAGGGCAAGGTCTACATTCAGGCCTCGCTGCATGCCGACGAGTTGCCCGGCATGCTGGTGGCCTGGCACCTGAAGCAACATCTGGCAGCCCTGGAAAGTGCTGGCCGGTTGCGCAGCGAAATCGTGCTGGTGCCAGTGGCCAATCCGGCGGGACTGGAGCAAGTCTTGATGGACATTCCGCTGGGCCGGTATGAACTGGAAAGCGGGCAAAATTTCAATCGCAACTTTCTGGATCTAAGTACACAGATCGGTGATGAACTTGAGGGTTTGTTAAACCAGGACCCCTTGTACAACCGGCAACTGATCCGTCGGCACCTGCGTGAAGCCCTGGGGGCACAAACCGCGACAACGCAACTGCAGTCGCAACGGCTGACCCTCCAGACACTGGCCTGCGACGCCGATCTGGTGCTGGACCTGCACTGTGATTTCGAGGCCGTGGCGCACCTGTACACCACGCCCGAGGCCTGGCCACAGGTCGAGCCGCTGGCACGCTATCTCGGCGCCCAGGCCAGCCTGCTGGCGACCGATTCCGGCGGCTTGTCATTCGATGAGTGTTTCACGCTGCTGTGGTGGCAGTTACAACAACGCTTTGGACATGACTTCGCCATGCCACAGGGCAGTGTTTCCGTCACCGTCGAATTGCGCGGCCAGGGCGATGTCAGCCATGCCCTGGCCGAGCAGGACTGCCAGGCGCTGCTCGATTATCTGATCGGGTTTGGCGCCATCGAGGGAACCACCGGAGTGCTTCCCCCGCTGCTCTACCCCGCGACCCCGCTGGCAGGTGTCGAACCCGTCATGACGCCGGCCGGGGGAATTCTGGTGTTTTGTGCCAGCCCCGGAGATTACCTGCAGGCGGGCCAATTGATTGCCGAGGTCATTGACCCTGTCAGCGACCGGCTGACCCCGGTTTATTGCACCACTGCAGGCCTGCTCTATGCCCGCTCATTGCGGCGCATGGCCACCGCCGGGATGGTCATCGCCCATGTTGCCGGGCAGCAAGCCTATCGCAGCGGCTATCTTCTTTCCCCTTGAGGTCAGCATGTTCAAACTTACCGTCGAAGGCCTGCATAAAAAATATGGCACCAACGAAGTGCTCAAGGGCGTGTCACTCAAGGCTAAAACCGGGGATGTCATCTGCCTGATCGGGGCCAGCGGCTCCGGCAAAAGCACCTTTTTGCGCTGTATCAACTTTCTTGAAACCCCCAACGACGGAACCATGACCCTTGATGGTCAGTTGATTCGTATGGTCAGCGACAAACAAGGTATGCGAGTGGCCGATGATGACCAGTTGCAACGCTTGCGCACCCGCCTGGCCATGGTGTTTCAGCACTTCAACCTGTGGAGCCACATGACGGTGCTGGAAAACATCACCCTCGCGCCGCGCCGGGTGCTGGGGGTCAGCAAAAAAGACGCTGAAGAGCGGGCTCACCGCTATCTGGACAAGGTCGGCCTGCCTGCCCGTGTTGCCGATCAATACCCTGCATTTCTGTCCGGCGGCCAGCAACAGCGCGTGGCTATTGCCCGGGCACTGGCGATGGAACCGGAAGTCATGCTGTTCGACGAACCCACTTCGGCGCTGGATCCTGAGCTGGTTGGGGAAGTCTTGCGGGTGATTCAGGGCCTGGCCGAGGAAGGCCGCACCATGATCATGGTGACCCACGAGATGAACTTCGCACGCAAAGTGGCGAGCCAGGTGATGTTCTTGCATCAAGGCCTGGTGGAAGAACAGGGCACACCACAGGAGGTGCTGGATAATCCCAAAAGCGAGCGCTTGCGTCAGTTCCTCAGCGGAAATCTGAAATAGGCCATCCCTTGATTGGCATTCATGCCCTGCCAGCCAGGCTCTGCGCCTGGCCATTGCACGGCAAAGGGCTAGCGGGGGCGCAAGGTAACCTGCCCGCGATCAGGCTACTGGCGCGGGTGGAGGCTCATCCGGAATGGTAGGTACGCCCGGCTCGGTCGGTAGCGGTGTATCAGGGTCTGGCTGACCGGGAATGCCACCTGCCTGCACCTGGGGCTGAGCCAGCAGCGACCAGGCCAGCAAGCCCACCTGGTTAGGCTCAAGACTGGCCAGCTGGGCGCGGATACTCGGATCGATCTTCATAGGGCAACTCCTGAGCGATAAACCGGCCCGCTGGGTGCGTGACCGGAAATACACTCAATAGAGTATCAATTCGCCCAGGAATTCCCTCAGCTCGTCAGGTGCGGGGCAAGGTTACGCCGCGCTGACCCTGATATTTTCCGCCACGGTCCTTGTACGACACTTCACACTCTTCATCCGACTCGAAGAACAGCATCTGCGCCACGCCTTCGTTGGCGTAGATTTTGGCTGGCAGCGTGGTGGTGTTGGAGAACTCCAGCGTGACGTGGCCTTCCCACTCCGGCTCAAGCGGCGTCACGTTAACGATGATCCCGCAACGGGCGTAGGTGCTTTTACCCAGGCAGATGGTCAGCACGTTGCGCGGGATACGGAAGTATTCAACCGTACGGGCAAGGGCAAAGGAGTTCGGCGGAATGATGCACACATCGCTGGTGACATCGACAAAGCTGCCTTCATCGAAGTTCTTTGGATCAACGGTGGCCGAATTGATGTTGGTGAACACCTTGAATTCGTTTGCGCAACGAACGTCGTAGCCATAGCTCGACACACCGTAGGAAATCAGGCGGTTTTCGCCTTCGCCACGCACCTGACGCTCGACGAAAGGTTCGATCATGCCGTGTTCTTGCGCCATGCGGCGAATCCACTTGTCTGGTTTGATGCTCATGGCGGGAGTCCTGAATAGCGAGGTAGAAAAATTCTGTCGGGCATCTTACCGCCCCCCAAGGCCCGGTTCAAAAGTCTGGGACAAAAATATCGAAAATAGCTGCACAACCCCTGAATACAGGCTGCACGGACAACCGCCAGTCACGTTTTTAGAGAAACCTTTGCAAAGACCCTTTGCACGTTCGGCAAAAAGGGTTAAGGTGGCGCCACTGTGCTGCTTGTGTCACTGAGAATCTCTACACGATATGTTGAATTTCGATCCAACCATCTCCAAGAATTTTTCCTGCTCTTTGCACTCAGTCTCGGCCAGGGCTTTTCCTGCGTCGCAGTTTTCTTTGTTCAAGGAGTTACACCATGTCTAATCGCCAAACTGGTACCGTTAAGTGGTTCAACGATGAAAAAGGCTTCGGCTTCATCACTCCACAATCCGGTGACGACCTGTTTGTTCACTTCAAAGCAATCCAATCCGACGGCTTCAAAAGCCTGAAAGAAGGCCAACAGGTTTCTTTCATCGCTACCCGCGGTCAGAAAGGCATGCAAGCTGAGGAAGTTCAAGTTATCTAACTTGTACTGATCCAGTAAAAAACCCCGCCCTTAAAAGCGGGGTTTTTTTATGCCCGCAATAAATGCACCCGGCAACCCTTTGTAATCCCCTGGCTTGCCAGCGATGCAGGGGGATGCGGTTCGACTTCAGACCATGTAGATGTAATCGCTGGCGAGCCAGCTCCCACAGTTACTCAGCGCTTGCGCCAAACTGCATCCCCTGCTGCCAACCGTCAGTCGTCGCTGCTGGTGATTGTAGGCATGGCCTGCGAGGCAGCCTCAGACATAACTATGCGCGCCCCGACATGCCGGGCCAGTTCCTGATAGATCAACGCAACAGGGCTGTCCGGATCTGCAATCGCAGTTGGCTTGCCATTATCGGCCTGCTCACGAATCGCCATCGACAGCGGCAGTGACGCAAGCACTTCAACGCCGTACTGAGTGGCCAGCTTCTCGCCACCGCCTTCGCCGAACAGATGCTCGGCATGACCGCAGTTCGAGCAAATGTGCACCGCCATGTTTTCCACAACACCCAGTACCGGGATATTCACCTTGCGGAACATCTCGACACCTTTACGCGCATCCAGCAACGCCAGATCCTGCGGGGTCGTCACTATCACCGAACCGGTCACCGGGACTTTTTGCGCCAGGGTCAGCTGAATATCACCCGTGCCGGGCGGCATATCGATGACCAGATAATCCAGATCATTCCATGCCGTTTGCGTAACCAATTGCAGCAATGCGCCCGACACCATCGGACCGCGCCATACCATTGGCGTGTTGTCGTCGGTCAGAAACGCCATCGACATCACTTCGACACCATGGGCCTCAATCGGCACAAACCACTTCTGATCACGAATTTTCGGACGGGTGCCTTCAGCAATACCAAACATCACCCCCTGGCTCGGACCATAGATATCCGCATCCAGAATCCCCACCCGCGCGCCTTCACGCGCCAGCGCCAGCGCCAGGTTGGCAGCAGTAGTCGACTTGCCTACACCACCTTTCCCGGAAGCCACGGCCACAATGTTTTTCACATTGGCCAGGCCCGGGATCCGAGCCTGGGCCTTATGCGCAGCAATCACGCAGCTGACCTCAACCTTGGCCGAGGACACCCCGTCCATGTTGCTGATAGCCATTTGCAACATTTGCCCCCAGCCACTCTTGAACAGACCGGCGGCATAACCCAGCTCCAGCCGAACGCTGACGTGCTCACCCTGGACTTCAATGTTACGTACGCACCCGGCACTGACCGGATCCTGATTCAAATAAGGGTCGGTGTATTGGCGAAGGACGGCCTCCACCGCTGCGCGATTGACTGCGCTCATAGGCAACTCCCGAAAAAGACTGAGTAAAACAGCCCGCTATCGTACCTACAAAAACACCGTAAACGATCAGATACACGTCGACGGGGTGAAATAAATTGCCCGGCGCTTTATAGTGGCCGACCACCGTCTCATCAAGTAGCCGAGCCCCATGTCCGAGCCACGCAAGATCCTCGTCACCAGCGCCCTGCCCTATGCCAATGGTTCAATTCACCTTGGCCATATGCTTGAGTACATCCAGACCGATATGTGGGTGCGCTTCCAGAAGCATCGCGGCAATCAATGCACTTACGTCTGCGCAGACGACGCCCACGGCTCGGCAATCATGTTGCGCGCCGAGAAAGAAGGCATCACGCCAGAACAACTGATCGCCAACGTCCAGGCTGAACACAGCGCCGACTTTTCCGAGTTCCTCGTCGATTTCGATAACTTCCATTCGACCCACTCCGAAGAGAACCGTGAGCTGTCGAGTGCGATTTACATCAAGTTGCGCGAAGCAGGGCATATCGCCACCCGCTCGATCACCCAGTATTTCGACCCGGAAAAGAAAATGTTCCTGGCCGACCGCTTCATCAAGGGCACTTGCCCTAAATGCGGCACGGATGATCAGTACGGCGACAACTGCGAAAAATGTGGTGCGACCTATGCACCAACCGACCTGAAAAATCCAAAGTCAGCGATCTCGGGGGCAACCCCGGTACTCAAGGACTCCCAGCACTTCTTCTTCAAGCTGCCAGACTTCGACGCCATGCTCAAAAGCTGGACCCGAAGCGGCGCACTGCAAGATGCAGTCGCAAACAAAATCGCCGAATGGCTGGATGCAGGACTGCAGCAGTGGGACATTTCCCGTGATGCGCCCTACTTCGGGTTCGAGATTCCGGACGAGCCGGGCAAGTACTTCTATGTCTGGCTGGATGCGCCAATCGGCTACATGGCCAGCTTCAAGAACCTGTGTGCTCGCCGTCCGGAACTGGACTTCGATGCGTACTGGGCCAAGGACTCCACCACCGAGCTTTATCATTTCATCGGCAAGGACATCGTGAATTTCCACGCCCTGTTCTGGCCTGCCATGCTCGAAGGCGCTGGCTATCGCAAGCCGACAGCGATCAACGTCCATGGCTACCTGACCGTCAACGGTCAGAAAATGTCCAAATCCCGCGGCACCTTCATCAAGGCCCGTACTTACCTTGATCACCTGTCGCCGGAATACCTGCGCTACTACTACGCATCCAAACTGGGCCGTGGCGTCGATGACCTTGACCTGAACCTGGAAGACTTCGTACAGAAGGTCAACTCGGATCTGGTGGGTAAAGTTGTGAACATTGCCAGCCGTTGCGCAGGCTTCATTCACAAGGGTAACGCCGGGGTAATGGTCGAGGGCAATGCGGCTCCCGAGCTCACCGATGCGTTCCTGAGTGCGGCACCGAGCATTGCCGAGGCTTATGAAGCCCGCGACTTCGCTCGTGCCATGCGTGAAATCATGGGCCTGGCCGATCGGGCCAACGCCTGGATTGCCGAGAAAGCGCCATGGGCAATGGCCAAACAGGAGGGCAAGCAGGACGAAGTTCAAGCGGTCTGCGCATTGGGCATCAACCTGTTCCGTCAACTGGTGATCTTCCTCAAGCCGGTTCTGCCAGTGCTTGCCGCTGACGCCGAAGCCTTTCTGAACGTTGCGCCACTGACCTGGGCAGATCACAGCACCCTGCTGGCCAACCATCAGCTCAATGCGTTCAAACCGCTGATGACGCGCATCGATCCAGTAAAAGTACAAGCCATGAGTGATGCATCTAAAGAAGACCTGGTTGCCAGCCAGACAGATACCGGCACAGCCGCTCCTCAAGGCAACGGCGAACTGGCAAAAGAACCGCTTGCAGCCGAGATCGACTTCGATGCTTTTGCCGCGGTGGATCTGCGGGTAGCTCTGATCCTCAAGGCCGAAGCGGTTGAAGGCGCAGACAAACTGCTGCGCCTGACCCTGGATATCGGCGACGAACAACGCAATGTGTTCTCGGGGATCAAAAGCGCTTATCCGAACCCGGCTGAACTTGAAGGTCGCCTGACCATGATGATTGCCAACCTGAAACCGCGAAAAATGCGCTTCGGGATGTCTGAAGGCATGGTGATGGCTGCCGGCCCCGGCGGTGAAGAAATTTACCTGCTTAGCCCGGACAGCGGCGCCAAGCCAGGCCAGCGCATCAAGTAACATGTCTTCCCCATCCGCTAACGGCCAACTAGCCGTTAGCGGATGTTGATCCCTAGCCGCCCTTCTTGTCTTGCCGGATAATCAGCGCCGCTGGTTTAACCGCCTCACACCCTCTTATTCACTGCGCATGATGAGTGTCGCCCGGGTGCGGCCCGCCGTCGCTGGACTGATCACACCATGAGCCTGATTCAACGTATTGATGCCTTATTGCCGCAAACCCAGTGCGGAAAATGCGGCCACCCCGGCTGCAAACCCTATGCGCAAGGTATTGCCCAGGGCGAGCCCATCAATAAATGCCCGCCCGGCGGGACCGAGACCATCGCCGCACTGGCTGATTTGCTTGCCATTCCCGTGGTGGCCCTGGACACCGGGCGTGGTACCGCGCCGGCACAGGTAGCCTACATTCGCGAAGCTGAGTGTATCGGCTGTACCAAGTGCATCCAGGCCTGCCCTGTCGACGCGATCCTCGGCGCAGCCAAGCTCATGCACACTGTAATCATTGATGAATGCACCGGTTGCGACCTCTGTGTTGCGCCCTGCCCTGTCGATTGCATAGAGATGCGCCCTCTGCCGGCCAATGTAATCCCGATTGTTGCCGGACTTGCCCACGAGCCCGAACAGTACAAGGCTCGTCACCAAAAGCGCGATCACGCACGCAGCCGCTTTGAGCGACGTACCGAACGCCTGCTCCGTGAGGAGCAACACAAACAGGCAGAACGCCTGGCACGCGCCCAGCGTTCGTCAGCCGTCGACGGCACCGGGCAACTCAAAGAGCCGACAACCGGGTCTTCCAGTGCCGACGAAATGGCGCTGAAAAAAGCCAAGGTCACACTGGCAATGGCACGCGCGCAGTTAAACAAATCGCTTAAAGCCTTTGGTCATCCTCCTACTGCACAACAGCAATCCCAGCTAGTGCTCCTGCAACAACAATTTGAGGCAGCCGAACAGGCACTGGCGCAATTTGAACCTGCCCCAGAAGCCTCAATTAGCGCACCGGCCATAAACAACGCGGAACTTAAACGTGCAAAAATCCAGCTCGCCATGCGCCGGGCAGAACTTAAAAAAGCCATCACCCAAGAACAGCCCAGTGCGCAACTGGCGCTTTTGAATGACGCGGTTACACAGGCAGAATTGGCAATCAGCGCTTTGGAGTCACCCGAAGCCTGATGGATTTTAGCCATGAAATAACTGACCGCTCTCCAGGAATTGTGTTTACCCATGAACGCCGCAAAGCGCCTTGAAATATTTCGCCGGTTTCACGAAGACAATCCCGAGCCCAAAACCGAACTGGCCTACACGTCTCCCTTCGAATTATTGATTGCCGTTATCTTGTCTGCGCAAGCCACCGACGTAAGCGTGAACAAGGCAATGGCCAAATTGTTTCCAGTCGCAAATACCCCAGAAGCCATCTACGCTCTGGGAGTGGAAGGGCTGTCGCAGTACATCAAAACCATCGGCCTGTATAACAGCAAGGCCAAGAACGTTATCGAAACCTGTCGTTTACTGATTGAACGGCATGCCGGCCAGGTTCCACAAACCCGCGAGGAGCTTGAAGCGCTTCCCGGTGTAGGTCGTAAAACAGCAAACGTCGTGCTTAACACCGCCTTCAGACAGCTGACCATGGCCGTAGATACCCATATTTTCAGGGTCAGTAACCGAACCGGTATTGCACCAGGCAAAAATGTGGTCGAGGTTGAAAAGCAATTAATGAAATTCGTACCCAAGCCTTATCTGCTCGACGCCCACCACTGGCTCATCCTGCATGGTCGTTACGTTTGCCAGGCGCGCAAGCCGCGCTGCGGGAGCTGCCGCATAGAAGACCTGTGTGAATTCAAGCAAAAGACCTCTGACGATTGAGCGATAGAGCGTTTATGTGCTGATCGATTGAGAAAATCTTTTTTACCCGCGCAGCGATTATCGCTATAAGGGGCGCCATTGAATGTCTTAGCCTGGAGTGAACTGAATGAGCACTGGCAAAGAACAACTGGAAGTGGAAGAAGATTTTCCTGTCTCAGATCCGGAAGAGATAGTGGAACCTGTGGTTGAGGTAGCTAAAACCAATTTGGCCAAACGCCGGACGATTGATGCGCTTTTAGCTGAAAAGCGCCTGAAAAAAGAGCTGGAAGATTATCCTTACGATCTTTGACTTTTAGCTCGCGAGATCAAAAGCCTCCATTAACGGAGGCTTTTTGTTTTCAGGAGCTGTCGAAGAGCAACGGCTCACATCCTATTCATTCCAGACCATTACGCTGCGCCAATTCAATAAGATCAACCAGCGAGCGGGCATTGAGTTTCAATAGAAGACGCGTTTTGTAAGTACTCACGGTCTTGTTACTCAAAAATATGCTGTCGGCTATTTCCTTGTTGCTCTTACCCCTTGCCAGTTGTTGCAGCACCATCATTTCCCGCCCCGACAGACGATTGATCATATCTGTTTCACTGGTACTACCAAAATTGGAACGCGTGGAGTGCAAGGCCTGGCTCGGAAAATAGCTATACCCTGAAAGCACTGCCTTGATCGCACTCAACAGCTCAGTCAAACCTTGCTGCTTGCAAACGTAACCCGCGGCCCCCGCCTGCATGCAACGCATGGAAAAATGGCCGGGCACTTGCGAGGTCAACACCAATATCTTTATAGGCATTACAGTTGTTGACAAGCGAGCTATAACTTCAAGGCCGTCAAGCCGGGGGATTCCGATATCCAGAATCACAATATCGGGTGTGTGCTCGCGAGCAAGTTGCAAAGCATCCACACCATTGTCCGTCTCTGCTATGACTTCGTATCCATGTCGCTCCATGAGCACGCGCACAGCAAGACGAACTACCGGGTGATCATCCACGATCATTACTTTATTCATGGGACAATTCCATTTTTCGCCGTTCTAAATTTTAGAGCCAATACAATAACCTAGTCATAACAGCCTGGGCATACCTCCTTGCCAGGTACCAACATTCAAAGAAAATTCCTACACGAAATAAAGATTTATCCTAAAAAAAAAACACCAAACGATTATTAGTCCCTCTCGCAAAACTTGTGGGCACTGTGTCCGGACAAGAGAGCTCTCAGATTGTATATTCAATCTTCATTGCGACTCACAGGCATTACTACAAACTGTAGTAAGTTCCATCAGGTTCACCTGGCGACTTGAAGTGCGCACGCTGCGCCAACCCGAAATCAAGCCCATGATCATGCCGCCAACAGCTCTGGCATTGCATTTTTCAAATTGATCCGTATCAAAATATAACATCAGAACACATTAATCTGTTTCTGATTAATTCAAACTATGCCGCAAGTTTTTTACCCGCAAAGACATGTATGTGTATACCTCTGATGTTGACAACGACACTTCAGGCAGAGCAAAAAAAACCCGGCCTGAAGGCCGGGTTTTTTCATGTGTGCATATATCAGAACAGTTTACGGCCTTTATTCGCAGCAATACGCATGCGCAAGGCGTTCAACTTGATGAATCCAGCGGCATCAGCCTGGTTGTAAGCGCCGCCGTCTTCTTCGAATGTTGCAATATTTGCATCAAACAACGATTCATCAGATTTGCGACCGGTAACGATCACGTTGCCTTTGTACAGCTTGAGGCGAACTACACCGTTAACGTGAGCCTGGGAAGCATCAATCATTTGTTGCAGCATGATGCGCTCAGGGCTCCACCAGTAGCCGGTGTAGATCAGGCTGGCGTACTTGGGCATCAACTCGTCTTTCAGGTGTGCAACTTCACGATCCAGAGTAATCGACTCAATGGCACGGTGAGCGCGCAGCATAATGGTGCCGCCCGGAGTTTCGTAGCAGCCACGGGACTTCATGCCGACATAACGGTTTTCAACGATGTCGAGACGGCCAATGCCGTGCTCGCCGCCGATACGGTTCAAGGTCGCCAGGACTGTAGCCGGGGTCATTTCAACGCCGTCCAGCGCGACGATATCACCGTTGCGGTAGGTCAGTTCCAGGTACTGCGGGGTGTCAGGCGCTTTCTCCGGGGAGACGGTCCAACGCCACATGTCTTCTTCATGCTCGGTCCAGGTGTCTTCCAGCACGCCGCCCTCGTAAGAGATGTGCAGCAAGTTGGCGTCCATCGAGTACGGCGATTTTTTCTTGCCGTGACGCTCGATCGGGATGGAATGCTTTTCAGCATAATCCATCAGCTTTTCACGGGAGAGCAGATCCCACTCACGCCATGGCGCAATTACCTTCACACCAGGCTTCAGTGCGTAGGCACCCAGTTCGAAACGAACCTGATCGTTACCCTTGCCTGTCGCGCCATGGGAGATGGCATCTGCACCGGTTTCGTTGGCGATTTCGATCAGGCGCTTGGCAATCAGCGGACGTGCGATGGAAGTACCCAGCAGGTACTCGCCTTCGTAAACGGTGTTGGCGCGGAACATAGGGAACACGAAGTCTCGAACAAACTCTTCGCGCAGGTCATCAATATAGATTTCCTTGACGCCCATGGCTTGCGCCTTGGCGCGTGCAGGCTCGACCTCTTCCCCCTGACCCAGGTCAGCGGTGAAGGTTACGACTTCACAGTTATAAGTATCCTGCAGCCACTTGAGGATCACCGAAGTGTCCAGGCCGCCCGAATAAGCCAGAACGACCTTGTTTACGTCCGCCATGCCATCACTCCACGGGTTGTTCGAAAAGCCGAACAGTCTACCGCTCAAGTGGGAGAAATTACAGAGGCGCGACACGTTAAGACGACAAAGCGACAGTAAGTTTCAACAAGGCGACCAGTCGTCGCAACTCAGGACGCCGTACCCAAACTCGCCACACTGGCTGACGGGGCGGCTTTTCCGGGCTCGGGCACACGCTCCATGCGCACGCTGACACGACGGTTTTTAGCGCGGTTGCTGGCACTGGTATTAGGCACCAAGGGGTATTGTTCGCCATGGAAGCGCAACGTCATCTGCGATTCTTGCATGCCGCTTTCCTTGAAGTAGTTCATCACCGCCAGGGCCCGGCGCCGCGACAACTCACGATTGGTCAAACGATTGCCGCTATTGTCTGAATAGCCGTCAAGGATGAGGTGATTGACCGTAGGGTCTGCCTTTAAGTAGTCGAGCATGACTTGCAAATTGGTCCGGGCCTTGATGTCCAGCTCGATGCCACCGTCTGGAAATCCGATCTGGCTTTGGCGCACCTGCTCGAAGTTTTTGGCCAACAGCTTTGTAGTACAGGCCTCATAATCGCCGTAGGCCTGGCGAAACTTGACCGGCAATAAACGAACCTCCGACAAACCGCCGGCAGGCGAGTAATGCCTCACCAGGGGGCTACGGCCTTCCAGCAGGCCACGAAACAAGCGCCCTGCCTGGGCCTGCGAACTGTTGAAAAGTACGTGGCCGCGCCCTATGCGCACCGGCCCCAGATCAATGTCACCCCGACCCGGCTGCCACGGCGCAGCGGCTGCCAGCAAGGTTGCAGAACCTTCACCCAGCATTGAGTTGTAGGCATTGAGGCGAAATACGGCCTGCTCGCCTGCACGGCGCACGAAGGCTCCCGAACCGAAATCGGTAATAGGCTGGATCAGCCGGCATTCAAATTTGTCGCCCTCGACCTTCCACTCAATATTCTCCAGTCGAGTCTGAAAAGTCAGGGCCATGGCTGGCAGGCTGGCAAACATGCCGAGCAGAATGAAATAACACTGGCGCACCGCAGCCTCCACAGCCTTGTACTGCAAAAAAACAGTCCGTCGGTTTACCGCAGACCCTTCGTATATCGGTTAGCCGCGACAAAACTTGATAGCGAGTGCCTGAGAGAGTCTTTTCCGGTAGCATTCGCATCAGTTTGACCCGCCTGGAATTCCCAATGTCTGACCGCCTGACCCTGCTGCGTCCCGACGACTGGCATATACATCTTCGCGATGGTGCTGTGTTGCCCCACACTGTCGCAGATGTGGCGCGCACTTTTGGCCGCGCCATCATCATGCCAAACCTGGTACCTCCGGTGCGTAATGCCGCCGAAGCAGATGCCTACCGCCAGCGCATTTTGGCTGCTCGCCCGGCTGGTAGCCGTTTCGAGCCGCTGATGGTGCTTTACCTCACTGACCGTACCCAGCCTGAAGACATCCGCACGGCCAAGGCCTGTGGCTTCGTGCACGCCGCCAAGCTGTATCCGGCTGGCGCCACGACCAACTCCGATTCTGGCGTGACCAGCATCGATGCGATCTTCCCGGTCCTTGAAGTCATGGCCGAAGTCGGCATGCCCTTGCTGATACACGGCGAAGTTACCCGCGCCAACGTCGACGTGTTTGACCGCGAAAAAATCTTTATCGACGAGCATATGCGCCGCGTTGTTGATCGCTTCCCGACCCTCAAAGTCGTGTTCGAGCACATCACCACCGCAGATGCAGTGCAGTTCGTCAATGAAGCTTCGGCTAACGTAGGCGCAACCATTACGGCTCACCACCTGCTTTACAACCGCAACCACATGCTGGTTGGCGGCATTCGCCCGCACTTCTATTGCCTGCCGATCCTCAAGCGCAACACCCATCAGGAAGCCCTGCTGGATGCGGCCACGAGCGGCAGCGAGAAGTTCTTCCTGGGCACAGACTCGGCGCCCCATGCCCAGCATGCCAAAGAAGCCGCGTGCGGATGTGCCGGGTGCTACACCGCCTACGCAGCCATCGAGATGTATGCCGAAGCATTTGAACAGCGTAACGCGCTGGACAAACTGGAAGCCTTTGCCAGCTTGAACGGCCCCCGTTTCTACGGACTGGCCCCCAGTACCGAACACATCACCCTGGTTCGCCAGGAGTGGACCGCCCCAACCAGTCTGCCATTCGGCGAGCTGACCGTAATTCCGCTGCGCGCCGGTGAAAAACTGCGCTGGCGCCTGCTGGAGGAACAGCTGTGAGTGACGACCATTATGATGACGAACACGAAGGCGGTCATGGCGGCGGCTCACGCCACCCGATGGCCGAGCGTTTTCGCGGCTATCTGCCGGTCGTAATCGATGTTGAAACCGGCGGTTTCAACAGCGCCACTGATGCCTTGCTGGAAATTGCAGCGGTCACCATCGGCATGGATGAAAGAGGCTTTGTGTATCCCGAACACACCTATTTCCACCGTGTCGAACCCTTTGAAGGCGCGAACATCGAAGCTGCGGCACTGGAATTTACCGGTATCAAGCTTGATCACCCGTTGCGCATGGCTGTCAGCGAAGAAACGGCCCTGACCGACATCTTCCGTGGCGTGCGTAAAGCCCTGAAAGCCAACGGCTGCAAACGCGCCATTCTGGTGGGTCACAACAGCAGCTTTGACCTGGGTTTCCTCAACGCAGCTGTCGCGCGTCTGGACATGAAACGCAACCCGTTTCACCCGTTCTCCAGCTTCGACACCGCCACCCTGGCAGGCCTGGCATACGGCCAGACGGTATTGGCCAAAGCCTGTCAAACAGCCGATATCGACTTTGACGGCCGTGAAGCTCACTCGGCACGCTATGACACTGAAAAGACCGCCGAGCTGTTCTGCGGCATTGTTAACCGCTGGAAACAAATGGGTGGCTGGAAAGACTTCAACGACTGATCCTGTGGTCAAGGCTTACTTCACCCCATAAAAAAACCGGACCCAGGGTCCGGTTTTTTTATGCCTGAAGCAGACCCTTACAGCTGGTCAGCATTCTCGGTCAGGTAAGCAGCAACGCCTGCAGTCGAAGCAGTCATGCCTTTGTCGCCTTTCTTCCAGTTGGCAGGGCAAACTTCGCCGTGCTCTTCGTGGAATTGCAGAGCGTCTACCAGACGCAGCAGCTCATCCATGTTACGGCCCAGTGGCAGGTCGTTAACGATCTGGGAGCGAACAACGCCTTTGTCATCGATCAGGAATGCGCCACGCAGAGCAACGCCGCCTTCGGTTTCAACGTCATAAGCCTTGCAGATTGCGTGATTGATGTCGGCTGCCATGGTGTATTTCACCTGGCCGATGCCGCCATTGTTCACTGGCGTGTTGCGCCATGCGTTGTGAGTGAAATGGGAGTCGATGGACACGGCTACCACTTCAACGTTACGCGCCTGGAACTCAGGAATGCGGTGATCCAGAGCAATCAGCTCGGACGGGCAAACGAAAGTGAAGTCCAGCGGGTAGAAGAACACCAGGCCATATTTACCTTTGATGGCAGTGGACAGCGAGAAGCTGTCAACGATTTCGCCATTGCCGAGTACGGCTGCGACGGTGAAGTCAGGGGCTTGTTTGCCTACGAGTACGCTCATTGGATATCTCCTGGTGTGCAACGTGAAAAACGGGACCCGGCCAGGCTGCCATCGTGAAACAACAGCCTTGAAACCAGCTCTCGCGGAAAAAATGACCGTCCATCATACACCGCTCGTCCGAACCGGCCTTAACCCTTTTTCACCCCCCGAAAAACTCTCGACTCGTACCGTTCGTCACTACAGGACCGCCAAGGCCTGATTGAGACTCAAGGTACTTTGACAATCATTCTCGTTAACATTAAGATCCTTCGCATTGAATCCCAACCAGCGATGGTTCTTATTTATGTACGTTTGCCTTTGCACTGGCGTCACCGATGGAAAAATCCGCGACGCAATCTACGACGGTTGCTGCAGCTACCGTGAAGTGCGTGAAGCGACGGGTGTCGCAAGCCAATGTGGCAAATGTGCCTGTCTGGCCAAGCAAGTGGTTCGTGAAACCCTGTCCTCGTTGCAAGCCAGCCAGTCTGTGATGAGTTATCCGGCGGAATTTTCAGTCGCCTGAATCGAGAATTTTGAAGAGCCGGACTTAATGTCCGGTTTTTTTATGTCTAAAATTCAAGCGCTTAGGACCAAGACGCGGAACACAAACATTCTTATTCCGATTAATTTTCATTTATTATTCAAACACTTAGGTTTGACAGTCGTAAGTACGCGGATCAAACTCTGCCTTATATACGGTTACTTAAGGCAGGCCCTAGCCATGAAAGGCGACATTTCAGTCATCCAGCACCTCAACAAAATTCTCGGCAACGAACTGGTCGCTATCAACCAATACTTCCTGCATGCACGCATGTATCAGGATTGGGGCCTGGAGAAGTTGGGTGCACACGAGTACCACGAGTCCATCGACGAGATGAAACACGCGGACAAACTGATCAAGCGCATCCTGTTCCTTGAAGGCCTGCCAAACGTACAAGACCTGGGCAAGCTGCACATCGGCGAGCACACAAAAGAAATGCTGGAGTGCGACCTGCGCATCGAAAGGACCGGCCACGCCGATCTCAAGACCGCGATCGCACACTGCGAAGTTGTAGGTGACTTTGGCAGCCGTGAACTTCTGGAAGATATTCTTGAATCTGAAGAAGAGCATATCGACTGGCTGGAAACACAGCTGGGCCTGATCGACAAAGTAGGGATTGAGAATTACCTGCAGTCGCAAATGGGTGAATAACCAACACGCCACGGCTCAATAAAAAAGCCCCGCCCTGTTTAATCAGGAGCGGGGCTTTTTATGCACGGTCACTTAACTAAAAGTGACCGTGGCGATTGTCTTCACGCTTCAGTCTTGCTCGCTGCGGCTTTTTCTACAGCGGCTTTGATCGTCGACTGCAAAGAACCGTCTGCTGCCATCTCGGTCATGATGTCGCTACCGCCGATCAATTCACCACCTACCCACAGCTGCGGGAAAGTTGGCCAGTTGGCGTATTTCGGCAGGTTGGCGCGAATTTCAGGATTCTGAAGGATATCCACGTAAGCGAATTTCTCACCGCAGGCCATGACAGCTTGCGCAGCTTTAGCCGAAAAGCCGCACTGCGGGGCGTTCGGGGAGCCTTTCATGTAGAGCAGAATGGTGTTGTTAGCAATCTGTTCTTTAATAGTTTCGATGATATCCATGGAGCACCTCGGCTGAACTTTCCGACTCAGTTGTCGGCACGGTGGCGCATTGTAACGGAAAGCCGGGCCTGACGCTCGGTCTCCCCGACAGACAATAGTCCGAATTCCCACCTGCGGAGCAGCGCCAACATGGCACACAATTGCCAAGCAGCCTGAGGGCAGTGTACAAATGGGCCGCTGAGGTGAGGCAAACCACTCAATGGTGGTTCAAGCCTGGTGCTCATATAGCGCAAGTCTCGCTCGAACCTCTAAACGCACGACCCTTATTGGCAAGACGCGACATTTCCTTATAAGATCGCGCCTTCCCCTATTTCCGTCGCCCCGTGCGGCTTTCGCCGCAGGTCTCGCCCGTTTTTCCGAAAAACCCGGCTTTGAGCATCTGCGATCGTTGCAAAAAAGGTAGTTTATGATGAGCGCAAGGCACTTTCTCTCCCTGATGGATTGCACGCCCGAAGAACTACTCAGCGTGATTCGTCGCGGTATCGAGCTCAAGGACCTGCGCGAGCGCGGCGTACTCTTCGAACCCCTGAAGAACCGCGTTCTGGGAATGATTTTCGAAAAGTCATCGACCCGTACCCGACTGTCTTTTGAAGCCGGCATGATTCAACTTGGCGGTCAGGCCATCTTCCTGTCCCCACGCGATACCCAATTGGGTCGTGGCGAGCCGATCGGCGACTGCGCCATTGTCATGTCACGCATGCTTGACGCTGTCATGATCCGCACCTTTGCCCACAGCACCTTGACCGAATTCGCAGCCAATTCCCGGGTACCGGTCATCAACGGCCTCTCGGACGATCTGCACCCCTGCCAACTGCTGGCCGACATGCAGACCTACCAGGAACATCGCGGCTCGATCAAAGGCAAAACCGTGGCCTGGATCGGCGATGGCAACAACATGTGCAACAGCTATATAGAAGCGGCGATCCAGTTCGACTTCCAGCTGCGTGTGGCCTGCCCTGAAGGCTATGAGCCCAACCCCGGGTTCGTGGCCCTGGCTGGTGATCGCGTAACCATCGTCCGCGATCCCCGTGAGGCTGTAGCGGGCGCCCATCTGGTGAGTACTGACGTCTGGACCTCGATGGGTCAGGAAGAAGAAACGGCCAAGCGTTTAAAGCTGTTTGCACCCTATCAGGTCAACCGCGCCCTGCTCGACCTTGCCGCCGAAGATGTGCTGTTCATGCACTGCCTGCCTGCGCACCGGGGTGAAGAAATCAGCCTCGACCTGCTGGACGACCAGCGCTCTGTCGCGTGGGATCAGGCCGAAAACCGCCTGCACGCGCAAAAAGCACTGCTCGAATTTCTCGTTCAACCGGCGTACCAACCCGTATGAGCCAGCCGCTATTGCTCAACCTGCGCGACCTGGCCTGTGGATACCAGGGCCAGAGCGTGGTGCAAAACCTCAACCTGCATCTCAATGCAGGGGACATTGGCTGCCTGCTTGGCTCCTCGGGGTGCGGGAAAACCACTACGTTGCGCGCTATTGCCGGCTTCGAACCCGTACACCAGGGTGAAATCCAGCTGGCCGGCGAAGTCATCTCCAGTGCCGGTTTCACACTGGCACCCGAGAAACGTCGCATCGGCATGGTGTTTCAGGACTACGCTCTTTTTCCGCATCTAAGCGTGGCCGACAACATCGCGTTCGGCATCCGCAAACACCCTGACAAAGAGCGCGTAACCCAAGAGCTGCTTGAACTGGTCAACCTCAAGAACCTTGGCAAACGCTTCCCCCACGAGCTTTCCGGCGGCCAGCAGCAACGGGTCGCTCTGGCCCGTGCTCTGGCCCCCGAGCCACAGCTGTTACTGCTTGACGAGCCCTTCTCCAACCTCGATGGCGAACTGCGGCGCAAGCTCAGCCATGAGGTGCGCGACATCCTGAAAGCCCGTGGCACCAGCGCAATTCTGGTAACCCACGACCAGGAAGAAGCCTTCGCTGTCAGCGACCATGTCGGCGTCTTCAAGGAAGGCCGCCTTGAACAGTGGGATACCCCCTACAACCTTTACCACGAGCCTCTGACGCCGTTTGTTGCGAGTTTTATAGGTCAGGGTTACTTCATTCGCGGGCAGTTGCTGAGCCCGGAGTCGGTACAAACCGAGCTGGGCGTATTACGAGGCAATCGTGCCTACACCTGGCCGACCGGAGGTGCAGTTGATGTGCTACTGCGTCCGGACGATATCGTCTACGCCCCGGACAGTGAGCTGAAGGCGCGAATTATCGGCAAAACCTTTTTGGGCGCATCGACCCTGTACCGCCTGCAACTGCCTACCGGCAGCCAGCTGGAGTCGATTTTCCCGAGCCATGCCGATCACTTGCCGGGAGCAGAAGTCGGCATTCGCGTTGCAGCCGAACATCTGGTGATGTTCCAGACCAGCGGCAGTACGGCTGCGCAAATTCAACACACCGAGTCTGGCGTAAGACGTTTCAGTACAACTGGTTAAGCGGTCGCTGCCAGACCAGATCCCACATTTTTGAACTGCAAAACCCCGCATGAGCGAGCTTTTCAACGCAATAACGAAGAGCTCGTGGGGGCAAGCGGGTTCCTGCAACCCCCTCAGATACGCCCCACAGGCGCAAAGATTGCCTGGGTGTGCTCTGCCAGTACCGCAGGCGCCAGTTCCACTTCCAGTCCGCGTCGACCGGCGCTGACAAAAATCGTCGCAAAACCCTGTGCACTTTGATCAATAAAGGTGCGCAGGCGTTTCTTCTGCCCCAGCGGACTGATGCCGCCCAATAGATACCCCGTCGCACGCTGTGCTGCCGCAGGGTCCGCCATTTCGACTTTCTTGACCGCAGCCGCCTGGGCCAGCGCTTTTAAATCGAGACTTCCGACGACCGGTACAACGGCCACCAGCAGCTCACCCTTTTCACTGCTGGCCAACAGTGTCTTGAACACCTGCGCCGGCGTGAGACCAAGCTTTTCCGCGGCCTCCAACCCATAGGACGCGGCCTTGGGGTCGTGTTCGTAGCTGTGTACCCGGTGTTCGGCGCGAACTTTTTTCAGCAGGTCCAGTGCAGGCGTCATGACAGCTCCAGTCAGGAATCGGACGAAGTAAACCAAGCCCGAATATTAGGCTATTGCACGGCAAAAAGGCGCTGGAGCAGGCCTTTCAGCGCCCCAGCAAGCTGAAACGTTAAACTCGAACCTACCAATTTGTGTTCTTTGCTTACACAAAAATAAGTACCAAACCTGCGGTAAAAAGTCAGAATGTGGCTGAGCGTTCACTTTCGACCTTTGACAGCAGTGTTTCTTGTCTATATTTTTTCGAATATGAATATACCCGAGCATTTCAGCCATTCTGTTACCCAGGCCTGAAAAACCCGGATCGAGACGCTCCGGTTTTAATACAGCCCCATTGGCAACCCGGACTGACAACGTAAAAAAACAACAAAAACGAGGTTTAAAATGACGACTGCTACCCGGCACCCCACACTTTCAGGCCAGTGCATGGCCGAGTTTCTCGGCACCGCGCTGCTAATTTTCTTCGGCACAGGTTGTGTTGCAGCCCTCAAGGTAGGCGGTGCCAGCCTGGGCCTGTGGGAAATCAGCATCATCTGGGGGGTTGGGGTAAGCATGGCGATCTACCTGACTGCGGGCGTGTCCGGTGCGCACCTGAACCCCGCCGTCAGCATCGCACTCTGTCTGTTTACCGATTTCGACAAGCGCAAACTTCCCTTCTACATCATCGCCCAGGTCGCGGGAGCCTTTTGCGCAGCGGCTTTGGTATACACGCTCTACAGCAATTTATTTTTCGATTACGAACAAACCCATCAAATGGTTCGCGGCAGCCAGGCAAGCCTGGAACTGGCCTCGGTGTTCTCGACCTATCCACACCCTGCACTCTCGACCTTGCAAGCTTTCCTCGTCGAAATGGTCATTACCGCAATCCTCATGGGCGTGATCATGGCCCTGACCGATGACAAGAACGGTTTGCCCCGCGGCCCATTGGCGCCGTTGCTGATTGGCTTGTTGATTGCGGTAATCGGCAGCTCGATGGGTCCGCTGACAGGTTTTGCAATGAACCCTGCGCGTGATTTCGGGCCCAAGCTGATGACTTTCTTTGCTGGCTGGGGTGACATTTCGCTTACTGGCGGGCGCGACATTCCTTATTTCCTGATTCCAATCTTTGCCCCGATCGTGGGTGCCTGCCTCGGCGCAGCCATATATCGCGGGATGATTGCCCGCCACTTGCCTGCTGACGAACCCGTGGCAACGGACGCCCAAGCCATCGCAGAGGTAAAAACCCAGGCTTCCTGATATCGACTTATGAAACGGGGCGCACGAGACTACTGCCCATAACTTTCTCGCGCCCTGAACCCATTACTTCATTCTGCAAGGCAATCAAATGACCGACATTCAGAATAAGAACTACATCATTGCGCTGGACCAAGGCACCACCAGTTCGCGAGCGATCATCTTCGATCGTGACGCAAACGTAGTCTGCACCGCGCAACGCGAGTTTCAACAGCACTATCCGCAGCCAGGCTGGGTCGAACATGACCCGATGGAAATTTTTGCCACCCAAAGCGCGGTCATGGTCGAAGCCCTGGCTCAAGCCGGCCTGCATCATGATCAGGTTGCGGCGATCGGCATCACCAACCAGCGGGAAACCACGGTTGTCTGGGACAAAATCAGCGGGCGTCCGATCTACAACGCCATTGTCTGGCAGTGCCGGCGCAGCACCGAGATCTGCGAGCAGCTCAAGCGCGACGGTCACGAGCAATACATCAGCGACACCACCGGCCTGGTGACCGACCCGTACTTCTCCGGCACCAAGCTGAAGTGGATCCTCGACAACGTCGAAGGCAGCCGCGAGCGCGCACGTAATGGCGAACTGCTGTTCGGCACCATCGACAGCTGGCTGATCTGGAAATTTACCGGCGGCAAAACCCACGTAACCGACTACACCAATGCTTCGCGCACCATGCTCTTCAACATCCACACCCTGGACTGGGATGCCAGGATGCTTGAGGTGCTGGATATCCCTCGCGAAATGCTGCCTGAAGTGAAATCGTCTTCAGAGATCTACGGGCGTACCAAAAGCGGCATCGCCATTGGCGGTATTGCCGGAGACCAACAGGCCGCGCTGTTCGGTCAGATGTGCGTTGAGCCGGGCCAGGCCAAAAACACCTACGGCACTGGCTGTTTCCTGTTGATGAACACCGGCTCCAAGGCCGTCAAGTCGACTCACGGCATGCTGACTACCATTGCCTGCGGCCCACGAGGCGAAGTGGCCTACGCACTGGAAGGCGCTGTGTTCAACGGCGGCTCCACAGTGCAGTGGCTGCGTGATGAATTGAAAATCATCAACGACGCCCATGACACCGAATACTTCGCCAACAAGGTCAAAGACAGCAATGGCGTGTACCTGGTACCTGCGTTCACCGGCCTGGGGGCTCCTTACTGGGACCCGTATGCCCGTGGCGCACTGTTCGGTCTGACCCGTGGTGTCCGCGTGGATCACATCATCCGTGCCGCGCTGGAGTCGATTGCCTACCAGACACGCGATGTACTGGATGCCATGCAGCAAGACTCGGGCGAACGTCTCAAGGCCTTGCGCGTAGATGGCGGCGCTGTCGCCAACAACTTCCTGATGCAATTTCAGGCAGACATTCTCGGCACCATGGTCGAACGTCCGCAAATGCGTGAAACCACTGCCTTGGGCGCGGCCTACCTGGCCGGTCTGGCCTGCGGCTTCTGGAGCAGCCTGGAAGAGTTGCGAGGCAAGGCGGTGATTGAACGCGAGTTCGAACCTGCACTTGAAGATGCTTGCAAAGAGAAGCTCTACGCGGGCTGGAAAAAGGCCGTGAGCCGTACTCGTGACTGGGAACCCCACGAAGAAAGCAACTAAACACGCCCTGATAAGCGAGCAGCGGATACCTTTGGTATTCGCTGCTACGCCTATGGTTCATGGCACCTGCGAGTAGCAGGCAGCGCTTTCCTGCGGCATGATGGGCGAATTTGCTTCGCCGCCCAAAGGAAACTCCATGAATCTGCCTCCACGCCAACAGCAGATCCTCGAACTCGTTCGCGAACGTGGCTATGTCAGCATCGAGGAAATGGCTCAGTTGTTCGTCGTTACACCGCAGACCATCCGTCGCGACATCAATCAGTTGGCAGAAGCCGACCTGTTGCGTCGCTATCACGGTGGCGCCGCCTATGACTCCAGCGTTGAAAACACCGCCTACGCCATGCGCGCCGACCAGATGCGCGATGAAAAACGCCGTATTGGCGAAGCCATCGCCGCCCAGATTCCCGATCACGCCTCGATTTTCATCAATATCGGTACCACTACCGAGTCCATTGCCCGGGCGCTGCTCAACCACAATCACCTGAAAATCATCACTAACAACCTGCATGTCGCTTCAATCCTGAGCGCCAAGGATGATTTTGAGGTCCTGATAGCCGGCGGCAACGTGCGCCGCGATGGCGGTATCGTGGGCCAGGCCAGCGTCGACTTTATCAACCAGTTCAAGTTCGACTTTGCACTGGTCGGTATCAGCGGCATCGATTCAGACGGCAGCCTGCTGGATTTCGATTATCAGGAAGTGCGTGTTTCCCAGGCCATCATCGCCAATGCCCGACAGACCATTCTCGCCGCTGACTCCAGTAAATTCGGGCGCAACGCGATGGTCCGCCTCGGGCCTATCAGCCTGATCGATTGTCTGGTCACCGACCAGCCGCCGGTCCCGGAACTTGCGCAACTGCTCGCCCAGTACAAAATCCGCCTGGAAGTGGTTTAACACCACACCGCACAAACTCCCGCAGGAGCGAGTGTGCCTCGCGATGACAGCACGGCCAGGCCCATGCATGCCTCGCGTGAATCGCGAGGCAACTGGCCCACGCGCTAAAATGTTCGAAATTCTTCCTTTTCCCCTCCTTCGATGAGTTTTTTCAATCGAAGCGCGCTGGCTCTGTCGGCCTTTATCCGCTACCATTTTCGAAAATGAACATTAATGTTCGAATTCAAATATGCGTAAAGAACGCGAGGCCTACATATGTCCCTGACCACCTTGCCTGCCACTCCCCTCGCCGAGGTTTACGATGTCGCCGTCATTGGCGGTGGAATCAACGGGGTAGGGATCGCGGCAGACGCTGCCGGTCGAGGCTTGTCTGTGTTCCTTTGCGAAAAAGACGATCTGGCCAGTCATACCTCGTCCGCCAGCAGCAAGCTGATTCATGGTGGCCTGCGTTACCTGGAGCATTACGAGTTCCGCCTGGTGCGCGAAGCCCTGGCCGAGCGCGAAGTGTTGCTGGCAAAAGCCCCGCATATCGTCAAACCCATGCGCTTTGTCTTGCCCCATCGCCCGCACTTGCGCCCGGCATGGATGATCCGTGCCGGCCTGTTCCTGTATGACCACCTGGGCAAGCGTGAAAAGCTCGCCGGTTCTACCAGCCTCAAGTTCGGTACCGACAGCCCGTTAAAAGCAGAAATCACCAAAGGCTTCGAATACTCGGACTGCTGGGTGGATGACGCACGCCTTGTAGTACTCAACGCCATGGCTGCGCGGGAAAAAGGTGCGCATGTACATACCCAGACCCGCTGCGTCGGAGCTCGTCGCAGCAAAGGCTTGTGGGAGCTGAATCTTGAGCGCGCTGACGGCAGCCTGTTTTCGATTCGCGCCAAGGCTTTGGTCAACGCTGCCGGGCCCTGGGTGGCCAAGTTCATCAAAGACGATCTCAAGCTGGACTCGCCATACGGCATTCGCCTGATTCAGGGCAGCCACCTGATCGTTCCGAAGCTGTATGACGCACCCAACGCCTTCATCCTGCAGAACGAAGACCAACGGATAGTGTTCACCATTCCGTACATGGACCAGTTCACCATCATCGGTACTACTGACCGCGAATACACCGGTGACCCGGCCAAAGTCAGCATCACCGAACAGGAAACCGACTATCTGCTGAACGTGGTCAACGCCCACTTCAAACAGCAAGTGAGCCGTGCCGACATTCTGCGCACTTACTCCGGCGTACGCCCGCTGTGCAATGACGAGTCGGACAACCCGTCGGCGGTCACCCGTGACTACACCCTGGCACTGTCCGGCGTGCCGGGCGAAGCACCTTTGCTGTCGGTGTTTGGTGGCAAGCTGACCACTTACCGCAAGCTGGCTGAATCGGCCATGGCCCAACTGACGCCGTACTTTACTCAGATCAAGCCAAGCTGGACCGCCAAGGCCACCCTGCCGGGTGGCGAAAACATGACTACCCCGCAAGCCCTCAGCGCTGCCCTGACCAGCAAATACAACTGGCTGGATGCTGCCATTGCCAAGCGCTGGGCAATCACCTATGGCAGCCGCTCATGGAACCTGCTGGACGGTGCGCAAGGTCTGGACGATATGGGTGAGCATATCGGCAGCGGTCTCTACAGTCGTGAAGTCGACTACCTGTGCACACAGGAATGGGCACTGGATGCACAGGACATCCTGTGGCGCCGGACCAAGCTCGGCTTGTTCACCACGGCCCAAGAGCAGGAACACCTGGCGCAATACATGGCCACACTGGACTTGAAGCATCGCAAGGTAGCAGCCGCTTGATGGCATGACGCGCGGCATGAACGAGCCTGCTCGCGAAGGTACCCTCCCCGGTTTTCTGACAACCGGATTGCCTTCATCGCGAACAGGCTCGCTGCTACAGCCCGGTTTCATTCGGTTTTCCGAACGGCAAGCCCCACATTGATTCGGCTTTCCGGGCATTCCCTATCGACAGCCATTCTTGAAATATTAAAAAATCCTTACAAATCATATAGATGAGCATTATTCACGCGTTTGGCACGACTCATGCTCTACACTCTGAGCCGAATGCTTAAACAGTGCTCAAGCCTGTTGGGCTATTCCTAGTACAAAAAGGGTCCGCAAACGGGCTCAATAAAAAAAACAATGTCGAGGAAACATCGATGCGCATCGTTCCGCAACTTTTGAGCGCAGCTATTGCTGCAGCTCTGATTAGCACTCCAGTTTTTGCAGCCGAATTGACCGGCACACTGAAGAAAATCAAAGAATCCGGCACCATCACCCTCGGGCATCGTGACTCCTCCATCCCGTTCTCTTACATCGCTGATGGCTCCGGCAAGCCGGTTGGCTACTCCCACGATGTGCAACTGGCAATCGTCGAAGGGCTGAAAAAGCAACTCGACATGCCCGACCTCAAGGTCAAGTACAACCTGGTCACTTCCCAGACCCGCATCCCGCTGGTGCAGAACGGCACCGTTGACGTTGAGTGTGGTTCCACCACCAACAACGCGGAACGCGCCCAGCAAGTAGACTTTTCGGTCGGCATCTTCGAAATCGGTACTCGTCTGCTGTCCAAAAAGGACTCGCCTTACAAGGACTTCGCTGACCTGAAAGGCAAAAACGTGGTCACCACCGCGGGCACGACTTCGGAGCGCATCCTCAAGGCGATGAACGCCGACAAGCAGATGGGCATGAACGTGATCTCGGCAAAAGACCACGGCGAAGCCTTCAACATGCTTGAGTCGGGCCGCGCTGTAGCCTTC
Source organism: Pseudomonas paraversuta (assembly GCF_904067025.1). Classification (NCBI taxonomy): domain Bacteria; kingdom Pseudomonadati; phylum Pseudomonadota; class Gammaproteobacteria; order Pseudomonadales; family Pseudomonadaceae; genus Pseudomonas; species Pseudomonas paraversuta. The sequence goes on along the minus strand of NZ_CAJFDA010000001.1, from coordinate 1,017,771 downwards.
ATGATGGATGACGCACTGCTGGCCGGTGAAATGGCCAAGGCCAAGAAGCCAACAGACTGGGCCGTGACCGGCACGCCACAGTCGTACGAAATTTATGGCTGCATGCTGCGTAAAGGTGATCCTGACTTCAAGAAAGCCGTGGATGACGCCATCATCACTTACTACAAGTCTGGCGACGTCAATAAATCCTACGCCAAATGGTTCCAGTCCCCTATCCCGCCAAAAGGTCTGAACCTCGACTTCCCGATGAGCAAAGAGCTCAAAGAGCTGATCGCCAACCCGAACGACAAGCCGGCACCTGAAGAAAAACCAGCGGCCTGATCCCTGGCTGAGGCGACTGGTGAGCGCGATTGAACGCGCTCACCAGTCTTGTTCACCGGCTGTACTGCTTCTTACTGCATTAGAGAACACTCGAACCCCTGATGATCGAGCGGGCTCGGTGTGCCTGACGGACCCTGTCGGGTGAGAACGGATTCCCTGAAGCAAGTGCTTTTTTATAGACCCATCTGAGGGGAGACCCTGCATGAATTACAACTGGGACTGGAGCGTGTTCTTCAAGTCCACCGGCATAGGCAGCGAGACATATCTCGACTGGTTTATCTCCGGTCTGGGCTGGACCATTGCGATCGCTGTTGTCGCCTGGATTGTTGCACTGATACTGGGTTCGATGCTGGGCGTCATGCGCACCATGCCAAACCGCCTGGTAGCCGGCATCGCCGGGGTGTACGTGGAAATCTTCCGCAACGTACCACTGCTGGTTCAACTGTTTATCTGGTACTTCCTGGTACCCGACCTGCTGCCGCAGAACCTGCAGGACTGGTACAAGCAAGACCTCAACCCGACCACCTCGGCCTACCTGAGCGTTGTCGTGTGTCTGGGTCTGTTCACCGCCGCCCGTGTCTGCGAACAGGTACGTACCGGTATTCAGGCCCTGCCCCACGGGCAAGAAGCCGCCGCGCGCGCCATGGGCTTCAGCCTGTCGCAGATCTACTGGAACGTGCTGCTGCCACAAGCCTACCGAATCATCATTCCACCGCTCACCTCCGAATTTCTGAACGTGTTCAAGAACTCGTCTGTGGCATCGCTGATCGGTTTGATGGAGTTGCTGGCGCAAACCAAACAGACGGCAGAGTTTTCCGCCAACCTGTTTGAAGCCTTCACCCTGGCCACGCTGATTTACTTCACCCTGAACATGAGCCTGATGTTGCTGATGCGCCTGATCGAGAAGAAAGTCGCGGTGCCCGGCCTGATGTCATTGGGGGGCAAATAATGGACTTCTTCGATTTCAGCGGGATTGTTCCTGCCCTGCCGGGCCTGTGGAACGGCATGCTCATGACCTTGAAACTCATGGTCCTGGGCGTTATCGGCGGTATTGCCCTGGGCACCGTGCTGGCGTTGATGCGTTTGTCGTCCAGCAAGTGGCTGGCCAACCTGGCCGGCGCTTACGTGAACTACTTCCGCTCCATCCCGCTACTGCTGGTCATTACCTGGTTCTACCTGGCGGTCCCGTTCGTACTGCGCTGGATCACCGGCAAAGACACCCCGATCGGTGCATTCGAATCATGCATGGTGGCATTCGTCATGTTCGAAGCCGCCTACTTCTGCGAAATCGTGCGGGCCGGCGTACAGGCCATTCCCAAAGGCCAGATGGGCGCAGCCAAAGCGCTGGGCATGAGTTACGGCCAGGCCATGCGCCTGATCATCCTGCCCCAGGCCTTTCGCAAAATGACCCCGCTGCTGTTGCAACAGAGCATCATTTTGTTCCAGGACACCTCGCTGGTTTACACGGTTGGCCTTGTGGACTTCCTCAATGCCTCGCGCTCCAGTGGCGACATCATCGGCCGCTCCAATGAGTTCCTGATCTTCGCCGGTCTGGTGTATTTCATCATCAGCTTTTCCGCCTCGCTGCTGGTCAAGCGTCTGCAAAAAAGGTTTGCCGTATGATCTCGATCAAGAACATCAACAAGTGGTACGGGGACTTCCAGGTACTGACCGACTGCAGTACTGAAGTCAAAAAAGGCGAAGTGGTTGTAGTCTGCGGCCCGTCCGGCTCCGGTAAATCGACCCTGATCAAGTGCGTCAACGCCCTGGAACCGTTCCAGAAAGGCGACATCGTGGTCGATGGCACTTCGATTGCCGACCCGAAGACCGATCTGCCAAAACTGCGCTCGCGGGTGGGCATGGTGTTCCAGCATTTCGAACTGTTCCCGCACATGACCATCACCGAAAACCTGACGATCGCGCAGATCAAGGTATTGGGGCGCAGCAAGGAAGAAGCCACCAAAAAGGGCCTCGAACTGCTGGAACGCGTTGGCCTCTCGGCACATGCCCACAAGCACCCGGGACAACTCTCCGGCGGCCAGCAACAGCGCGTAGCCATTGCCCGCGCACTGGCCATGGACCCGATCGTCATGCTGTTTGACGAACCGACCTCGGCCCTCGACCCGGAAATGGTTAACGAAGTACTGGACGTGATGGTGCAACTGGCCCACGAAGGCATGACCATGATGTGCGTCACCCATGAAATGGGCTTTGCACGCAAGGTCGCCAACCGGGTGATCTTCATGGACCAGGGCAAAATCGTCGAAGACTGTGAGAAAGAAGAGTTCTTCGGTGATGTAACGGCCCGTTCCGAGCGTGCGCAACACTTCCTCGCCAAAATCCTGCAGCACTAAGCAGCACCATTCCTTGCAGGAGCGGGCTGGTCTCGCGATCTTCCAAAAGATCGCGAGGCAAGCTCGCTGCTACAGGAGATTTCTGTTAATCGGCTGCTCTTGCGCAGTGGTTGACCCAAGGCATCTGTGATGAAATGCGACCCCACTATTTATCGCGGTGCCCCGCCCTCACTTGCCGTGAAACCTCGTCTGCTCCGCCATTTGCTGTTACCCCCGCTCATCCTGCTGCTAACCATCGGGCTGGGCTACGCGGGCTATCGCGTCAGCGAACACTTTGGCATCCGCAGCCTCAGCGAGAACGGTGAGCGTCAACTTGAACTCCATGCACGCACTGTCGAGAGTGAGCTCGGCAAATACACCTACCTGCCCAGCCTGCTGGAGCTGGAGTCCAGTGTTTCGCATTTGCTGGCAGATCCGACCGCGCAGAACCGGGTTACCGTCAATCAATACCTCGAAGGCCTAAACCGCCGCAGCCGCAGCCGTGCCATTTATGTACTGGACACCACGGGCCGGGTAATGGCCACCAGTAACTGGCGCGACGCCGACAGCTACCTGGGCGAAGACCTGTCTTTCCGGGCCTACTTTCAAGACGCAGTGCGCGGTCAGCCGGGACGTTTTTACGGCATTGGCAGCACCTCCGGCGAGCCGGGCTACTACCTGGCCCACGGTCTGGAAGAACAAGGCAAAATCATTGGCGTTGCGGTGATCAAAGTCCGCCTCGAAGCCCTTGAGGAGCGCTGGCAACGCGCCCGGCTCGAAGCCTATGTGAGCGATGAAAACGGCATCATCATTCTGTCGAGTGATCCGACCCGCCGCCTGAAATCGGTCCGCCCCCTGACCGCCGACACCAAAGAGCAGCTGGCGCGCAGCCTGCAGTATTACTGGTGGCCGCTTAATGAGCTGCAACCTGTGGAACGTGAGCATCTGGCCGAAGGCGTAGAAACCGTCACCTTTGCCGCCAGTAGCGGACTGGCCAAGGATGAAAAGGAAGTCAGCTATCTGGCCCAGACCCGCAAGCTCAACGACACGCCCTGGGAAATAACCCTGCTCACCCCATTACAAGACTTGCGCCGCGAAGCTGCCAATCAGGGCATGCTGGTGGCGGTGGCCTTTGCCCTGCTGGCCTTCTTGCTGATTGCCTGGAACGAGCGGCGCAAAGTGATAGCAACCAGGCTTGCGGCCCGCGAAGCCCTGCAAGAAGCCAATAACCAGCTCGAACGCAAAATCACGGAACGCACCGCCCACCTGCGTGCCAGCAACGAACGGCTCAAGGGCCAGATTCGCGAGCGCCGTCAGGCCGAAGACACCCTGCGCCGGGCCCAGGACGAACTGGTCCAGGCCGGCAAACTGGCCGCCATCGGTCAAATGTCCACCAGCATTGCCCATGAACTGAATCAGCCATTGGCCGCCTTGCGCACACTGTCGGGCAACACCATAAGGTTTCTCCAGCGCGGCGACCTGAAGGTAGCGGCGGACAATCTCAACACCATCAACAATCTGGTGGACCGCATGGGCCGCATCACTGCCAACCTGCGCTCCTTTGCCCGACGCGGCGATGACCAGGGCCAGGCCAGCCTGGGCAAGGCAGTGGAGGCGACCCTGCAACTGCTCGCGCTTCGCCTGGAAGCAGCCGGAGTTGAACTGCAGCGCGATTTCAGCGACGTCCAGCTCAAGATCGACCAGACCCGGCTGGAACAGATCCTCGTCAACCTGATTGGCAACGCTCTGGACGCCATGCAGGACCAGGCAGCCCCCAAAAAGCTGTGGCTGGAAGGCGAACCCGGCGACGGCAAGTACCGCCTGCGAGTACGTGACAACGGTCCCGGCATCGACCCTGAAAGCCGAAAACACCTGTTTGAACCCTTCTTCACCACCAAACCCGGCGAGCAGGGTCTGGGCCTGGGCCTGACCCTGTCGGCCAGCCTGGCCGCCGCTGCCGGCGGCAGCCTCAGCGTCGAGTTCCCGGCCACTGGTGGTGCTGCGTTTGTCCTCTTATTACCGCTGTTGCAACCCGCTAAGGCCGAGCCGATATGAATAACGAGCTGACCGTCCTGATTGTCGAAGACGACCCCCATGTCCTGCTCGGATGCCAGCAGGCGCTCGCGCTCGAAGATATTCGCAGCGAAGGCGTGAGCAGTGCTGAACAAGCCCTGGCAATGGTCGGGGACAACTTCCCCGGCATTGTCATCAGTGACATCCGCCTGCCCGGGATCGATGGTCTGGAGCTGCTGAAACGGCTCAAGGCCCGTGATCGCAGCCTGCCGGTGGTACTGATTACCGGGCATGGCGATATTTCCATGGCCGTGGGCGCCATGCGCGATGGCGCCTATGACTTCATGGAGAAACCTTTTTCTCCTGAACGCCTGGTCGACATCGCACGCCGGGCCCTGGAGCAACGCGGCCTGGCCCGGGAAGTGTGGTCACTGCGCCGGCAGCTGGCCGAGCGTGATTCCCTTGAGGGCCGGATCATCGGCCGCTCGCCCGCCATGCAGCAATTACGCGAATTGATCGCCAACGTCGCCGATACCTCGGCCAACGTGCTGATTGAGGGCGAAACCGGTACCGGCAAGGAGCTGGTCGCCCGCTGCCTGCACGACTTCAGCCGTCGCCAGCCCCGGCAATTCGTCGCGCTCAACTGCGGCGGGCTGCCGGAAAACCTGTTCGAAAGCGAGATATTCGGTCACGAGGCCAATGCCTTTACCGGTGCCGGCAAGCGTCGGATCGGCAAGATCGAACATGCCGACGGCGGCACCCTGTTTCTCGACGAAGTAGAAAGCATGCCGCTCAACCTGCAGATCAAACTGCTGCGGGTGCTGCAGGAGCGCTCACTGGAGCGCCTGGGCTCCAACCAGAGCATCGATGTCGATTGCCGGGTGATTGCCGCCACCAAGTCCGACCTCGATCAGCTGAGCAAAGTCAGCCAGTTTCGCAGCGACCTCTATTACCGGTTGAATGTGGTGACACTCGAGCTGCCGCCTCTGCGCGAGCGCCGCGAAGACATCCTGCAACTGTTCGAGTACTTCCTGCAGCAATCGTCTCTGCGTTTCGACCGCACGGCGCCTGAACTGGATAACCAGACCCTGTCCAACCTGATGAGCCATGACTGGCCGGGCAACGTGCGAGAGCTGCGCAACGTGGCCGAGCGTTTTGCTTTGGGCCTGCCGGCCTTCAAGAAATCGGGCGGCAACGTCGCTCAGGGCCTGGGCTTTTCGGAAGCGGTGGAGGCGTTCGAACGCAATCTGCTCAGCGATGCACTACAACGCAGTGGCGGCAACCTGACCCAGGCCAGCCAGGAGTTGGGCATGGCCAAAACCACACTCTTCGACAAGGTCAAAAAATACGGGCTGGCTCACTGATGGATTTAATTCTGAAAGCTGCGCTGGGCGCCGCCGTGGTAATCATCCTGGCGATGCTGGCAAAAACCAAAAACTACTACATCGCAGGTCTGGTCCCGCTGTTCCCGACTTTTGCCCTGATTGCCCACTACATCGTCGGCAAAGGGCGCTCACTGGACGACCTGAAAACCACCATCGTCTTCGGCATGTGGTCGATCATTCCCTACTTCGTCTACCTCGCAGCACTCTACGTACTGGTGGATCGCATGCGTCTTGAAGCCTCTTTGGCACTGGCCGCCGTGGCCTGGCTGATCGCCGCAACCGTACTGGTCAGTGTCTGGGTGCGCTTGCACTGATCGCCAGGAACGAGCTTGCTGACGGTAGCAACGTCGCGCTGCACTTGAAATACCCGGGGGCCTGGATCGCAAGCTGTCTCGTTCCAGCAGAGATCCACACCCGCCGAAATTCTGGCCCGCCCCTTGCATTTACCCCCTGACGCCCGCCTGGTCTGACCCGGCGGTGAATAAACGGGGGTACATAGCACATGAACATTCTCGATCTGGATCACAGCCTGACCCACCAGGCGCCCATTGCGCTGCGGCTGGCCGATGGTCGCGCGATCCGTATGGATTTACTGGCCCTGGGACCGAAATTGCGTTTGTGGTCCACCGAACGCAATTACCAGCGCTTCGCCAAATTACTGCAGGAACGTCCCAGGCGGGCGGCCCACAGGCCTGAAATATTCTTCGTCGGCTCCGGTGATTATCATCACCTGACCCCGGCCCTGCTGGCAGACCTGCACGAGCCTGTCACCCTGATCCATTTCGACAACCACCCCGACTGGGTGCGCTTTGCTCCCCGCCGGCATTGCGGTTCATGGATCAACCGGGCGCTCAGACTGCACAATATCAAGCGTATCGTCACCCTTGGCCCCTGCAGCGATGACCTGAAAAGCCCGCAGTTCAAAGGCGCCAACCTGGGGGCCCTGCGCAGCGGGGCTCTGCAACTCTTTCCATGGCGCCATGCGCCCACCAAAGTCTGGGGCCGCATCGGCGATGGCGCAGGCCATGAGCAACACGAAAATCTCCTGTACTGGCGCAACCTGGCCGATCAGGACTGGCCCACCTTTATCGACAATCTAATCAAGAACCTGCCCACCACAGGGGTGTGGATCAGCATCGACAAAGACGTGCTGGCCAGCGAAGACGCCGCCACCAACTGGGATCAGGGCGGCATGCGTCTTACCCACCTGCTCCACGCCATACGCGCCCTGGCCACCAGCAAGCGCGTACTGGGGATCGACGTCTGCGGCGACTTCGCCAGGGCCCCACACAGCAACCTGTTCAAACGCTGGGAGGCCAAGTCAGATCAGCCGCCACCAGAACGCTGGAGCGAAAGCGATTTGTTACGCAACTCAACCACCAACAAAGCCCTGATTTCGTTGTTCGAGGAGCTGTTTCCGTGACTTTGACTGTTATTGCGCTAGTGGCGTTTTCCATCGTTCTCGATGTGATCGGCCAACTGTGTTTCAAAATCGGCCTCGACCGGTTACCCGAACTCGAAGGCGGCTTTCGCCTCAACGCGTTCTGGGGCCAGGTGTTCCAGGCTCCCATGCTGTGGGCGGGTATCGCTGCCTACGTGATCGAATTTTTCATCTGGCTTGAAGCCTTGTCCCGGGCGCCGCTGAGTTTGTTGTTTCCGGCCGCAGCGCTGGCCTATTGCGGCGTGGTCTTCGCCGGCAAGGTGTTTCTTGGTGAACACGTCAGCCGTCGCCGCTGGATGGGCACTCTGGTGATTACCCTCGGCGTGTTGCTGGTCAGCATCGCCGGATCTTAGGAGATTAATCATGCAAAACTCTGAACCGATGAATCTGCCACAAAGTGGATGGCTGCATGGGCGGCTGGGTACGGTTGTACTGTGGGCATTGCTGATCATCCTGGAAAGCGCAGGGCAAATAGCGACCAAAGTCGGCGGCGATCAGTTGGGCAATACGGATTTCACCCTGCAATGGCTGCACGACATGCTGCTCAATCCCGGGGTATGGGCAGCCATTGCCTGCTATATCGGCGCATTTTTCGTGTGGATGCTGATATTGCGCCGCAGCAGCCTGTCGTTGGCGTTTCCGCTGAGTTCGCTGGTATTCGTGGGGGTGCTGCTGGGGTCGTGGCTGGGCCTGGGTGAGCACATCAGCGCGCTGCACTGGGCGGGCGTGGCGGTGATCATTGGCGGGATTGCCTTGCTGGCTGACGGCGAGCCGGAGCACTGAAAGATCGACTGATGAGCAACTGCGGGAGACGGCTATCCAGCTCCCGCAGAGTCAGACAGCACTCTAGAATTTATAGCTGATCGCGGTCTGCACTGTCCCTTGATTCACGTCGCCCACATCCTTGACGATGCTGCTGTCTGCCGCTGTACCCACCAGACGAACCCAGCTGGCACTGGCCACCAGTGACCAATGTTGTGCCAGCGCAAACTCGAAGTTCTGGGTCAATGTCACGTTCTGGAAACCACCGCCGGCCTTGTACGCAGAAAAACCCGAAGCTCGGGCTTCACTGGCGCTTACACCAAAGAAAGTCGACATTTGCCGGGCATCGGCAAAGTTCACCGCCAACTGGCTGCTGCCGATAATTCCCAGGCCCAGCGGATAACCCAGCTCACCGCCCACTTGCCCCAATAACCCTCCCTGCCCGCCGGCACCGCCCACCGCCTGGCCCAGTTGCGCATACACGCGCCAGAACTCGGCCGGACTGTATTGCACGAAGCCGCCCAGCTGCGCCATGTCCGAAACATCCCGCAGCCCGCGCAGCGAACCGTTGGCGTTACGCCCCGACAAGTAATTGATAAATGGCCCGGCGCTCCAGCCATCAGCTTTGAAGCTGCTCCAGGTCAAGCCATTGTCGGTATCCAGACTGACATCGCCCCAGTCCACATCGAAGTACGGCAGCGGTACTGTCTGATAGCGGCTGCCACTGGGGTCGTAAGGCTGATAGCCAATCCCGACCCCCACTTCGCCACTGGGGCCGTCGGCAGCACGCGCCACGACCCCGACACCCAACAATGAGAGCAGCAAAAAAACAGGAGCGCAGGTTTTCATGACAGAGGTTCCATATGAATTCATGCGCGCATAAGTCGCTTTTTTGAGAATTCGACGCAAGCACTGATGTTGTTTGTAGCAAGCTACAAAAATTGTAGCCTGCTCGGGGATTCTCACCGCGGGCAACGGCCAAAGCCCCGGCCCATGGGGCTTTGGCAACTTGGCACAGTCCGTGCTCTGTCCTGTACATGCGCAAAGTGCGCGTCTCCACAACAGGACAATGCAGATGATGCAATGGCATATCGTGTGTGATTTCGACGGAACCATCACCCGCACCGACGTCATCGACAACATTCTTCAACGTTTCGCCGACCCCAGCTGGGAAGCGATCGAAGAACAATGGGTGCAAGGTGAGATTGGTTCGCGTGAATGCCTCAGCCGCCAGCTGTCGCTGGTTAAAGCCTCCCCAGCCGAACTGCTGGCCTATTTCGATACCGTTGAGATTGACCCGGACTTTCCGGATTTCGTTGATCACGTCATCGGCCTCGGTGCTTCTATCGAAGTGGTCAGTGACGGCATCGAACAGGGCATCGCGCGCATCCTGGCCCGCAACTATGTGAGCCTGTTGCCGATCCTCGCCAACCGCCTGCGCCAGGTCGACCACAACCGTTGGCGCATCGACTTCCCCCATGCCAGCGACGCCTGCCATGCGGCTTCAGGCAACTGCAAATGCAAATCCACGCCTGGCGGCAAACGCGTGCTGGTGATTGGCGACGGGCGCTCCGACATGTGTGTGGCCGCAAGCGCCGACTTCGTATTCGCCAAAGACAGTCTGGCTGAACACTGCGAGCGCAACGGCATCCCGTACGCACGCTTCGACACATTCTCTGAACTTGCGGCCCTGCTGGCCAAATTGCCAAGCAACGCCGCCAACGCCCCCCACTATTCTCGTGAACAACAGGAGCTTTTCAATCATGTCTGATATCCGGATCGCCTCACCTGAAGACCAGATTCTTCTGGAAAAAGAAGCCAAGTACTGCTCGTACGGCGACACTGTCCACTACATCGAACCACCGCGCATTTTCAGCCGCTGCGAAGGCTCTTATGTATGGGACACCAGTGACCAGGCTTATCTCGATCTGCAAATGTGGTACTCGGCGGTTAACTTCGGTTACTCCAATCCGCGCTTGAACAACGCCCTGAAACAACAGATTGATACCCTGCCGCAGATTGCCAGCCAATACCTGCACAAAGGCAAGATCGAGTTGTCGGAGCGCATCGCGGTCGACGCCAAAAACAAGTTCGGTCTCGACGGACGCGTGCACTTCAACGTTGGCGGTTCACAGTCCATCGAAGACTCGTTGAAAGTGGTCCGTAACGCCACCAACGGCAAAAGCCTGATGTTTGCCTTCGAAGGCGGTTACCACGGTCGTACGCTAGGTGCTTCGTCGATCACCTCCAGCTACCGCTACCGCCGTCGCTATGGCCACTTCGGTGAGCGCGCCAATTTCATCCCGTTTCCGTATCACTTCCGCGGTCCAAAAGGCATGACCAAAGAAGAATATGGCAGCCACTGCGTACAGCAATTCGCCCGTTTGTTTGAAACTGAATACAACGGTGTATGGGACCCTAAAGTCGGCCAGAGCGAATATGCCGCGTTTTACGTCGAGCCGATCCAGGGCACCGGCGGCTATGTGATTCCCCCCATGAACTTCTACAGCGAACTCAAGCAGGTTCTGGATCAACACGGCATTTTGATGGTGGTCGATGAAATCCAGATGGGCTTCTGGCGCACCGGCAAGCTATGGTCGATCGAGCACTTCGACGTCAAACCCGACGTGATCGTGTTCGGCAAGGCGCTGACCAACGGCCTCAACCCGCTGGGCGGCATCTGGGCCCGTGAAGAGCTGATCAACCCGAAAATCTTCCCGCCAGGCTCGACCCACTCCACCTTCGCCTCCAACCCGCTAGGCACTGCGGTGGGTCTGGAAATGTTCAAAATGACCAGCGAAATCGACTACGGCGCGATGGTCATGGAGAAAGGCAAATACTTTCTGGCAGGCCTGCAGGACCTGCAAAAACGCTACCCGATCATCGGCGATGTCGACGGCCTGGGCCTGGCCCTGCGCTGCGAAATCTGCGGGCCAGACGGCTTTACCCCGGACAAGGCAACCCTGGACTACATGGTTGAAGAAGGCATGAAGGGCGATATCGAAATCGACGGCAAGCGTCTGGGTCTGATTCTGGACGTCGGCGGCTACTACAAAAACGTCATCACCCTGGCTCCATCGCTGGAAATCAGCTACGCCGAAATCGACCTTGGCATCGCCCTGCTCGATCGCCTGTTGCATCGGGCCATGAAGCGGTGAAGCGGTCAGAGATCGACCTGGGCGAAGGCGACGCCGGTTTCGTTCTCGGCACGGGTGAGGTCGGGATCCTGTTGATCCACGGCCTCACCGGCACCCCGACGGAGTTGCGGCGGGTGGCCCAGGGGCTGGCCAAGGACGGTACATGCACAGTGTACGTACCCACCCTGGCCGGCCACTGCGGTGACAACAGCGACCTGCAGGCCACTGGCTGGCAAGACTGGTACGAAGGGGTGCGTAAAACCTTCGTCGATGTCCGCCAGCGCCATGCCCGGGTTTTCGTCGGCGGTCTGTCGATGGGTGCAGTGATGTCGATGTACCTGGCCTCCGAACACCCGGGGCAAGTGGCGGGCCTGTTGATGTACTCCACCACCTTGCGCTACGACGGCTGGAGCATTCATAAACTGGCGTTCCTGACACCCTTGCTGATGGCCATTCCGTTCGGCGTGCACCTGTGCAGTTTCGAGGAGAAACCGCCCTACGGGATCAAGAACGAGCGCCTGCGAGCGATCGTTGAACGACAGATGAAAGCCGGTGAAAGCAGCAATGCCGGGTTACTGACAATGGAAGGCATCACCGTGCGCGAGCTGCACCGGATGAACGCCGTGGTGAAAAAACGCATGCCGTCGATCACCACCCCGGCACTGGTACTGCACTCCATCGAAGACGACATCACCAGCCGCTGGAATGCCGATTACGTAGAGCGCCATCTGGGCGGCCCGGTGACCAAAGTGCTGCTCGATAACTGTTACCACATGATCACCGTCGACCTGCAATACCGCCGCGTGATTGAACTGAGTGACGCTTTCATCAAGCACCACAGCACCGTTGCCCAGGGCTCTGTCGAGTACCTGCAGCAAGCCTGACCAAGGAAGATCCATGATTACAGCCCAAGCCTTTTCATCAATCCAGGCCATCGAACGCGAGGCCTGGAATGACTGCTTCCCAGATTCTCTGGAGGATTGGGACTACATCGTGGCAGTGGAAAACGCCGGCATTGAGGGCTTCGAGTGGCGTTACCTGACCCTGTACAGAGGCTCGACCCTGATTGCCGCCGCCACCGCATTCACCACCTCTTATCGCCTCGACACCACGGTTCAGGGGATCGGTAAACGATTTACCGAAAAGCTGAACCATATTTTGCCGGGGCTGGTGCAGTTGCCTCTATACGCCATCGGCTCCCCGGTAACCGAACAATGCAACGCGGGCACCGCCAGCCATATTCCGCCTGACCAGCGCCCGGCCCTGCTGGCACGCCTGCTGCTTCTGGCGCAGCACGACGCCCGCCAGCTGGATATCGGCCTGATAGCGGTCAAGGACGTCCCCAGCCATGACGATGACTGGTCCCATAGCTGCAAGGCGGCGGGCTATCAGTCCATGCCCAGCCTGCCCAGGGCCGTGCTGCCCGTACCTTTTGGCTCGGTTGACTGCTACCTCGGCTCCCTGGGTAAATCCACCCGCAAAGACATGCGCCGCAAATTGCGCTCACCCGGACCCAGGGTGGAATGGCGCAGCAGCATTGACGATGTCCTGCCCGACATCATGCGTTTGTACGAAGCCAGCCTGGGCCGCAGCGACCTGCAATTCGAACGCTTACCGCCCGCTTATTTCACGGGTATCCTCCAGCAACTGGGAGACAGGGCGCTCTGCGTGCTGTATTGGCTCGATGATCAACTGGTAGCGTTCAATCTGCTACTGATCGACGAACATCGGCTGGTGGACAAATTTTTCGGTCACGACCTTGAACTGACACGGGAGTACAGCTTGTATTTCAGAAGCTGGATGGAGAACGTCGACTACTGCATCCGTAACAGAATTGCGCTATACGAATGTGGCCAGGCCGGATACGCCAGCAAAGTTCGCCTGGGCTGCACCTTCCAGAGCAATACGCTGTTCTTCCGCCATCGCAACGGGTTGGTCAATAACATGCTCAAGTTAGTAAAACTATTCGTCCGCCCAGACCGTCATGACCCCGCCCTTGCGGCCGCGATAAGCGAGCATTAATGCCAATCACCTCTGAATCAAAGCGCAATGCTCCAGCGTTCAAGGTCTCGCGCTGGACGGTTCAGCGCAAACTGGTACTGGCCTTCTGGCTGGTCAGCGTCATCCCCACCATGATCGCCGCCGAACTGGCCGCCACCACGCTGTCGCATATTTTCGACAACAACGTGCGCGTCTGGCTGCAGGAATCGACCGAAATCGTCAAAGACGAAATCGGCGAAATCGTTCAAGACAATGCCCGCGCGGCGCAATTGTTCCTGCGCTATACCCACCCGCCTACCTCCCATACAGCCCTGCGCCACGACAAGTTGACCGCCGACATTGCCAGTGCAATGGACATTAACGTGGTGGCGCTGATTCGCAGCAGTGACCACAAAGTGGTATTCAGCACGGCCAGTGAAGCCATCGTTGACCAGATCAGCATGGCGCCCAATGCCGTGCTGCAAACCATCGACGTGGGCGGCGTGCCCACCGGCACAGTGGTTTCGACCTTTCCTACCACCCAGGATGGCGAGGCGTATCAATTACTGGTTGCCACTTACATGGACAACAGCTTTTTGACCAGCGTCGCTGACGTCCACTCCCTGGACCTGCGCCTGTACCTGGCCAGTGGTAATGGCTATTCCGAAATTTTCTCCAGTCAGCACTTTGATGACCGTGAGCTTCAGGTGCCGACTGCCATCGAGCAAATACTGCGCGAGACCAAACAGCCCAGCGAGCAATTCACCACTCGCTACAGCGGACTGTACTGGCCAATCCTCAACGGTACCGGTGAACTGCAAGGCGTGATTTACAGTGGTTTGCTACGCCATACCAGCCTTGTCGGCCTGGTCAATCAGAGCAACCTGTTTGCACTGATTTTCCTGGTCGGCTCGATACTTTCGCTAAGCGTTGGCTGGCTGGTTTCCGAGCGCCTGACCCGGCCACTGCGCGGTCTGTCTGAAGGTGTACGGGCAGTGATTGCCGGGGATTACACGCAACTGGTCGCGGTGTCTGGCCGGGACGAACTGGCTGAGTTGAGCAGCACCTTCAACCACATGACCGTACGCCTGGCCCAGTTGCATCATCTAGAGGCCCAGTTGCGCCGGCGTGATCGCCTGCATGCCCTGGGCGAGGTCGCCATGGGCCTGGCCCACGAAATCCGCAATCCGCTGGGCATTATCAAAACCGCCACCCAACTGCTGCACCGGCGGGCCAATCTGGACGAAACCGACAAGCGCCATCTGGAGTACGTGGTCAGCGAGGTATCTCGAATCAACGAGCTCATTACCGACTTTCTGGACTTTGCCAAACCCAGTGCACCGGTGCGTTCAGTCCAGCCGGCACGACTTCTGGTCGAAGATATTCTGGGCTTCTGCAAGCCCGAACTGGACAGCCACAACATCAAAACCGAAATAGACGACAAAGCCCCCGGGGCAACCATTTATGCAGACACCCGGCAACTGAAACAGGCTTGCCTGAACCTGATCATCAATGCCATAGACGCAATGCCTGACGGAGGGCACCTGACATTGCGCATTGCCCGTGACACCAACAATGACACCGTGATCAGCATTATCGATAACGGCCAAGGTATTGAACCTGACATGATCGAGCGAATTTTCACGCCTTTTGTAACCACCAAGGCATCGAGTACGGGCCTGGGTCTGCCCAAAGTGTTCTCCATTATGGAAAACCACGACGGCCGGATTGAATGCATCAGCGAGAAAAACGCCGGAACCACCTTCAACCTTTATATTCCGGCCCACGGAGGGGATGAGTCATGAGTCACAACATCCTGGTGGTCGACGACGAGCCGAAACTTTGCGACCTGCTCAGTTCCGCGCTGAGCCAGAACGAGGTGCAGGTATTTACCGCAGGCAACGGCCTGCACGCACTGGCCATTCTGGAACAGGAAGACATCGACCTGATCATCAGCGACTGGCGCATGCCCGGCATGGACGGCTCGCAGTTACTGGCCGAGGTCAAAGTGCGTTACCCGCATCTGCCAGTCATTGTGATGACGGCCTACAGCACGGTGAAAAACGCCGTACAGTCGATGCGCGATGGCGCCTACGACTACATTGCCAAACCCTTCGATATCGACGAACTGGACATCACCGTCAGCAAAGCCCTGCAGTTTCGCGACATCCTGCGCGATAACGCACGCATGCGCGCCGAACTCGACGAGCACTGGCATATCGAGAGCCTGATAGGTGACAGCCCGAGTTTTCGCCGGGTGTTGCAGGCCATCGACTCGGTGCGTGACAGCAACGCCACCATCCTGCTGACCGGTGAAAGCGGTACCGGCAAAGAGATGGTCGCCCGTGCCATCCACAACCACGGTAGCCGGGCCGACAAACCCTTTGTCGCGGTCAACTGTGCGGCGATTCCTGAAGGGCTGCTGGAAAGCGAGATGTTCGGTCATCGCAAAGGCGCCTTTACCGGGGCCGTCGCTGATCGTGTCGGGCGCTTCATGCAAGCGGACAAAGGCACTTTGTTTCTCGATGAAGTGGGCGATATGCCCCTGGCTCTGCAGGCCAAGATCTTGCGCGCGCTGCAAGAGCGAGTCATTGAGCCCGTTGGAGATCCCCGCGAGCGCAAGGTCGATGTCCGGGTCATTGCAGCCACCAATAAAAAGCTGCTGGAAGCCGTGGCCAACAAAGAGTTTCGCGAGGATCTGTACTACCGCCTGAATGTATTCCCGATTCCCCTGCCTGCCTTGCGCGAGCGGGTTGAAGACATCTCTGCGCTGGCGCGGCACTTCGCCCACAATCTGGGGGCTACTGCTGGCAAACGGATCAGCGGTTTCAGCCCCAGTGCCTTGCGGGCAATGGCCGAATACAGCTGGCCCGGCAACATTCGCGAACTGCAGAACTGTGTCGAGCGCGCCACCATTGTGGCCACCAGCAGCACGATCCAGGACAGTGACCTGCCGCCGTACCTGTTCAGTGCCCAGCCGAGCCAGACCAGCGCCCTGCCGAACACGGGCCCGAGCGTACCGCCCGATCTGGAAGCGGCGCTGGCTGAAGTGGAAAAAGCCTACATCCTGGCGGCCCTGCAACAAGCCCACGGAGTCCAGGCTGCTGCAGCGCAGTTGATTGGCATATCAGAACGCAGCTTCTGGTACCGCCTGAAAAAGCTCGATATACACGTCGACAAAATCATCAGATAAAGCCAACCCCCAGTTTCAACATCAAATGCTCGCGAGCTTTCAAGCTCCAATGCTCGCGAGCAATCTCGCTCCTACAGGTGCTGCGCCGGGTTCAGGCTACCTGCGCCCGCAACTGCCGCGCCGCCGCCACCATGTTGATCAGTGCCGCTTCGGTCTCGGCCCAGGCACGGGTTTTGAGGCCGCAATCGGGGTTTACCCACAACCGCTCAGCCGGAATACGTTGGGCCGCCTTGCTCAGCAACTTGACCATCTCGGCCGTGTCCGGAACCCGTGGCGAGTGGATGTCATACACCCCTGGGCCAATGTCGTTCGGGTAATCGAATGCTTCAAACGCATCCAGCAGTTCCATATCCGAACGCGAGGTTTCGATGGTGATGACGTCAGCGTCCATCTCGGCAATCGACTTGATCACATCGTTGAACTCGCTGTAGCACATGTGGGTATGAATCTGTGTTTCGTCCCCGACTCCCGAAGCACACAGGCGAAAAGCCTCCACTGCCCAGTCCAGGTACTCCTGCCACTGCGCCCGACGCAACGGCAGGCCTTCGCGCAAAGCCGCTTCGTCAATCTGCACAATCTTGATCCCGGCTTTTTCCAGATCGATCACCTCGTCACGAATTGCCAGCGCCAGTTGCTGCGCCTGCACTTTGCGCGATACATCTTCGCGGGGGAATGACCACATCAGCATAGTCACCGGGCCGGTCAACATGCCCTTCATTACCTTGTCGGTCAGGCCCTGAGCGTATTTGATCCAGTCCACGGTCATGGCTTGAAGACGGCTCAGGTCGCCGAAAATGATCGCCGGCTTCACACAGCGCGAACCGTAGCTCTGCACCCAGCCATATTGCGTAAACACGTAGCCATCCAGCTGTTCGGCAAAGTACTCGACCATATCGTTACGTTCGGCTTCGCCGTGGACCAGCACGTCCAGCCCCAAACGCTCCTGGGTTTGTACGGCGTTGCGAATTTCGCTGTGCATGGCGTCGGTGTACTCACTGACCGACAATTTGCCCTGTTTGTAAGACTGCCGCGCCAGCCGAATCGATGCTGTCTGCGGAAACGATCCAATAGTGGTCGTAGGAAATGCCGGCAGATTCAGGCGCGCGCGCTGCAACTGGATACGGGTGGCAAACGGCGACTGACGCTGGCTGTCAGCAGCGGTGATCGCTGCGGTACGTGCTTGCACCGCAGGCTTGTGAATCCGTGGCGAGTTGGCGCGGCTGGCCTGCACCGCACGGCTTTGGGCCAGCGCCTGCTGCACTTTGGCATCCTGGGGGATATTCAGCGCATCGCGCAGTACGGCAATTTCGTCGCACTTTTGCCGGGCAAAGGCCAGCCAGCTTTTAAGCTCGGCATCCAGCCGGGTTTCGCGGTCCAGATCAACCGGGCTATGCAACAGCGAGCAAGAGCCGGCAACCCACAGATTGTCACCAAAGCGTTCTTCGGCTTCCTGCAATTGGGCCAGGGCGTTTTCCAGATCACAGCGCCAGACGTTGCGACCGTTCACCAGGCCCAGCGACAAAACTTTATAGGTTGGCAGGCGATCCAGAATGGCATGCAACTGATCAGGGGCACGCACCAGGTCAACGTGCAAACCTTCCACCGGCAGGCTGACAGCCAGCCCCAGATTGTCTTCCAGACCGCTGAAGTAAGTGGCTACCAGCTTCTTCAGAGGTGAGTACTGAAGGATGTGGTAAGCACGCTCAAAGGCGTTTTTCCACTCCTGGGGCAGGTCAAGCGACAGAATCGGTTCGTCAATCTGCACCCATTCCACACCTTGTTCAGCCAGACGGGAAAGAATAGCGGCGTATATCGGCAACAGGTTTTCCAGCAGATCGAGTTTGTTGAACTCATTGCCCTTGGTCTTGCCCAGCCACAGGAAAGTCAGCGGTCCTATGATCACCGGCTTGACCTTGTGACCCAGGGCCAGGGCCTCGGCAGTTTCTTCAAACAGCTGATTCCAGCTCAGTTCAAAACGCTGATCCTGACTGAACTCCGGCACCAGGTAGTGATAGTTGGTATCAAACCATTTGGTCAGTTCTTGAGCGTACTGACCTTTGCCGTGTTCGCCGCAGCAACTCTGGCTCGCACCACGGGCCATGCCGAACAGGGTATTCAGGGTTGGACGGCCCTGGGCGTCCAGGGTACTGGCGAACCGCTCGGGAATGGCACCGAAGGTCAGCGAGTGGGTCAGCACCTGGTCGTACCAGGCAAAGTCACCCACCGGCAGTAAGTCGATCCCGGCGTCTTTTTGCAGTTGCCAGTGGCTGGCGCGCAGTTCACGCCCCACAGCTTGCAGGGCAGCCTGGTCAATATCGCCCTTCCAGTACGCTTCGAGTGCTTTTTTCAGTTCACGATCCGCACCGATACGCGGGAAACCAAGATTGTGTGCCAGGGCCATAACGACATTCCTTCGTGTAAGTAATGGCACAATTATCGACACGCACTGCAACATGAGACAAACTCAACGTTTTCGTGTTGATCATCAAATTTACTCATGGAGTCACCGTGCTGGAAATTCGTCACCTCAAAACCCTGCACGCATTACGCGAGTCCGACAGCCTGGTCGAAGCGGCTGAACGGCTGCACCTGACACAATCTGCTTTATCCCACCAGTTCAAAGAGCTGGAAGAACGCATGGGCATGCCGCTGTTTGTGCGCAAAACCAAACCGGTCCGTTTCACCAGCGGCGGGTTGCGCCTGCTGCAACTGGCCGATGCCATGCTCCCGCTGCTGCGCGGCGCCGAGCGCGATATCGCCCGTTTGGTCGGAGGTACGGCCGGACGTTTGCACATGGCGATTGAGTGCCACAGCTGCTTCCAGTGGCTGATGCCCACCATCGATCAGTTCCGCGACGCCTGGCCCGAGGTCGAACTGGACCTGGCTTCGGGCTTTGCCTTCGCCCCCTTGCCTGCACTGGCCCGGGGCGATCTGGATCTGGTGGTTACTTCTGACCCGCAAGAGATTGCAGGGCTGACGTATGTGCCGCTGTTTACCTACGAAGCCATGTTGGCCGTTGCCAATCAGCATGCTCTGGCCAGCAAGCCGTTTATCGTGCCGGAAGATTTGAGCACTGAGACTCTGATTACCTACCCGGTGGAGCGCGACCGGCTCGATATTTTCACCCGCTTTTTAGAGCCGGCAGACGTTGAACCGGCACAAGTGCGCACCTCCGAGCTGACCGTCATGATGATGCAGCTCGTAGCCAGTGGCCGTGGTGTATGCGGGATGCCGCACTGGGCCTTGCATGAATACAGCTCGCGCGGCTACGTGAAAGCCAAGCGCCTCGGTGAGAAAGGGTTGTTTGCCACGCTCTACGCGGCGGTACGTGCCGATATGCTCGACGCCCCTTATATGCGCGACTTTTTGCTGACGGCCAAAGACACATCTTTCTCGACCCTGGACGGGGTGAGTGCCGTTCGCTGAACCTGTACAACCTGCGGGAGCAAGCTCGCTCCTGCAGGGGCGGGTCGCTTATACCAGCCGGCGCATATGCACCCGGTCGTAATACTCCTCCCCCACCCGGATCGCGCAATCTTCAAGCCCCGACTGTTCAAACCCGCAGCGGCGATACAAGGCCAGCGCCGCTGGACTGTTGGCGCTCACGCTCAGTTGCAGCACTTTTATTTCGGGCTCCTGCTCTGCCATGGACAACACTGCCTGCACCAGGTGCTCGCCCAGCCCCTGCCCGCGAAAGCCCCCGGATACGTACAAGCCAAACAGCGTGGCCTGATGCCGGGCGTCTTCCCACGGCTCGAAAGCCAGACCCACTACCCCCACCAGCCGGTCATCGACAAAGGCGCCGAACAGCGCGCTCAATTCATCATCCAGCTGTGCTTGCCACCAACTCAGTGGCAACTTTTCACGGTTTGACAGGCTGGAAACAAAAGCCTCGGGGTGCAGCGCGTAGGCCTCCAGCAGTAACTGGCGATACGCACTGGCGTGTGAGGGATCAAGCAGTTCTATAGCCATATCGGGGCCCAATCATAGGGTTTTACGTTGTTCCAGCATCAATTTTACCGCCAGACCGGCCAGTACAAAGCCCATGACATAACGCTGGACAGCCAGCCACAGCGGATTACGCACAAACCAGAAGGCGATGCCTGAAGCAAACAGCGCAATCAACAGGTTCACGGTGAAACTGACGCTGATCTGGGTCAGGCCCAACAGCAGGCTCTGGGTAAACATCGAACCATGCTCGGGGCTGATGAATTGCGGGAACACCGACAGGTAAAACACCGCGACCTTGGGGTTCAGGACGCTGGTCATAAACCCCATCAGCACCAGTTTTGGCGATGAGTCCGGCGCCAGCTCCTGCGCTTCAAAAGGCGAGCGGGCACCCGGCTTGAGCGCCTGCCACGCCATCCACAGCAGATACAGGGCCCCCGCCCACTTCAATACCTCATAGGCCATTGGTACTGCTAAAAATACCGCTGTCAGCCCGGCTGCGGCGGCAAACATGTGCACCAAAAAACCTGCGACCACACCGACCAATGAGGTCACCCCCGCTTTTCGCCCCTGACAGATCGAGCGCGAAATCAGGTAAATCATATTTGGCCCCGGCGTCAAAACCATCAGCAAACACGCCGCAGCGAAAATCAGCAGGTCTTGAGCAGGAATCATGGTCAGTCCTTGTCAGAAAAGGAATCAGGCTGAGGTCAGCATGGTGTCGCGATAAAACGGCAGGATCAGGTCTCGGGTCAAGGGAGCCAATATCAGCCCGCCATCACCCTGCGGATCGATCCACTGCACTTCTTCAATCTCGGCGGCGGGCGCCACTGACTGCTGGATATGCAGCAGAAACAGCTCGGCCTGCACTTCAAATCCCGGCTCATTGACCGCCGGTGCCGAAAAGTGGCCCAGGTAGGTGGCATTGGCCGGATCAATCTTTAATGCCAGCTCTTCTTCCAGTTCACGGGCCAGGGCAGCGATCGGCTGCTCGTGGGGTTCGATCTTGCCACCCGGCTGCATAAACGCCAGGGTGCCGCGCTTGCGCACCAGCAGGGTTCGGCCATCGGGACCGATCAGCAGAGCAGCAGCAATACGGATGATGTCAGGGGTTGCGGTGCAGCGTTCAGAAGACGTCACAAGAATCGGCCAGCAGCGTAGAAAGAGCGCGAAGGATCACATGGCTTGGCGCCCATGCAAAGACACAGATGCCGCGCATAACCGAACCCTCTGTATGGACATTTGCCGTCTTTAAGACACTAAGCCCCGTTCAATGGGTAAGATGCCTTGTCAGCAAACCTCCAGTCCAGAGAGGGAGCCGACTGCTACAGCTGTATCGCCGGGGGTTTACCGCCCCGTTTTTTCTGTTCGACGCCCGCCTGAACAGACAAGCCTGAAACAGGAAACCCTATGAGCCTGTCACTGCTAAGCCGCTATGCGTTTTTTGCCTTCTGCGTGATTTTCACTCTCGCCAGCCTGCCATTTATGCACTACGAGTGGTTATGGCCATTCACCACCGTGACCCTTATCTTGAGCGTGCTGGGGATTTTCGACCTGCTGCAAAGCCCCCACGCGGTGCGCCGTAACTATCCGATCCTGGGCAATATCCGCTATCTGGTGGAGGCTATCCGCCCGGAGATCCGCCAGTACCTGCTGGAGTCCGACAGCGACGCACTGCCCTTCTCGCGGGCGCAACGCTCCCTGGTCTATTCCCGCGCCAAGAACGAAAGCGCCGACAAACCTTTTGGCACCCTGGTTGACGTGTACCAGCCCGGCTTCGAATTTATCGGCCACTCCATGCGCCCGGCACCGCTCACCGACCCCGGCAGCTTCCGCATCATCATCGGTGGCCCGCAATGCACCCAGCCGTACTCGGCCTCCATCTTCAATATTTCGGCGATGAGTTTTGGCTCGCTGAGTGCCAATGCCATTCGCGCGCTGAACCAGGGCGCCAAGCTCGGTAACTTTGCCCACGATACCGGCGAAGGCAGCATCAGTTCCTATCACCGTGAAAACGGCGGTGACCTGACCTGGGAACTGGGCAGCGGCTACTTCGGCTGCCGTACCTCTGACGGTCGATTCGATCCCGAGCGCTTTGCCGAACAGGCCCGCACCCCGCAAGTACGGATGATCGAAATCAAAATGAGCCAGGGTGCCAAACCAGGCCATGGCGGTATTCTGCCCAAGCACAAGGTCACCCCGGAAATTGCCGAAACCCGCGGCGTCCCCATGGGCGAAGATTGCATCTCGCCTTCGCGCCACAGTGCATTTTCAACACCACTGGAACTGATGCAATTCATCGCCCAGTTACGTGAGCTATCCGGCGGCAAGCCTGTCGGCTTCAAGTTCTGCCTGGGCCATCCGTGGGAGTTCATGGGGATTGCCAAGGCCATGCTTGAAACCGGCATCCTCCCCGACTTTATCGTCATCGATGGCAAGGAAGGCGGTACCGGCGCCGCCCCGGTGGAGTTCACCGACCACATCGGCGCGCCGATGCGCGAAGGCTTGCTGTTCGTACACAACACCTTGGTGGGCTTGAACCTGCGGGACAAAATCAAGCTGGGAGCCAGCGGCAAGATTGTCAGCGCCTTCGACATTGCCAGCGTGCTGGCCATTGGCGCCGACTGGGCCAACTCGGCCCGGGGCTTCATGTTTGCCGTCGGCTGCATTCAGTCGCAATCGTGCCACACCAACAAATGCCCGACCGGCGTCGCCACCCAGGACCCTCTGCGCCAGCGTGCACTGGTGGTACCGGACAAGGCGCAGCGGGTGTTGCAGTTCCACACCAACACCCTCAAGGCACTGGCCGAAATGCTCGCGGCAGCAGGCCTGGAACACCCGGCACAACTCTCGGCCAAACACCTGGTGCGCCGTGTCTCGGCCACCGAAATCAAACTGTTCTCGCAACTGCACGTGTTCCTAAAACCCGGCGAGTTGCTGACCGGCGAGATCAATGGCGAGTTCTATTCGCGCATGTGGCAAATGGCCCGGGCCGACAGCTTTGAACCCAATGAAATTGCCGCAGCCTGACCAGGACTGATCAACATGTTGAAAGTGATTGCCGAAGACTTCATCAAGCACGAACACCTTGAAACTGTGCGCCCGTGGTACGCCGAGCTGGTGGAAAAAACCCGCCTGGAGCCTGACTGCATCGCTTACGACTTGTATGTGGATCACCAGGATCCGGGGCATTTTATTTTTGTCGAGCAATGGCCCGATCAGGCCGCTCTGGATGCTCACTGCCAAAGTGAGCATTTCAGGCGGTTGGTGCCGCAGATCAATGCATGCCAGTCGCAGGAATGCAGGTTTATGTTCATGAATGCCTTTTGACGACACCAACCTGTGGCCCTTGAGATATTCTGCAATATCCAACCTTTGCAATTAGCTACCAATACCCGCACCCTGCGCGCCGCCGATGTACGGCGCGCATCATCTGTTACGCGCGCCGGTCTTAATTCAACCTTTCGTTTGAGTACTCACCGTGACGATTAACGGACGCGACCACCGCATCGATTTCTTTCGCGGGCTGGCGCTGATCTTTATCTTCTGGGATCACATCCCGCACAACCCGTTGGCCGAACTGACCGTGCGTAATTTCGGCCTCAGTGATGCCGCAGAAATTTTTGTCTTCCTGGCCGGTTATGCCGCGGTACTGGCCTACGGAAAAATCGCACAGCGTGACGGCCTGCTGATCGCCGGAGTAAAAATCCTGCGCCGCGCCTGGGTGCTGTATGTGGTGCATATTTTCTTGCTCGCGGTGCTGATGGGCATCGTGTTCTTTGCCAACAGCCATGTAGAGACCCGGGATCTGGTGCAAGAGATGGGCTTGCAGTATTTCCTGAGCAACCCGCAACAGGCACTGACCGACGAGCTGCTCCTGCGTTTCAAACCCAACCTGATGGACCCGCTGCCGCTGTATATCGTGCTGTTGCTGGGCTTGCCGCTGGTGCTGCCGATGTTGCTGCGCAAAGCCCGATACGTGTTGGCCGTGTCGTTCGCGCTGTACTTGCTGGCACCGGTGTGGAACTTCGCGGCCCAGGAAGGCGGCGTGTGGTTCTTTAACCCGATGGCCTGGCAATTCCTGTTCATTCTGGGGGGCGCGGCTGCGCTTCACGGGCAACAAGGCAAGGCGCCTGAAACTCGCGCGTTGTCGCATCAACCCCTGTTTATGACGGCCGTGGTGTACCTGTTGCTCACAGGTCTGCTGGCGTTGTCATGGAAGTGGCCTCAGTTGCACGACGCAGTCATGCCGCCATGGCTGGGGGAATACCTGTACCCGATCAGCAAGACCAATCTCTCGCCGGTTCGCTTGCTGCACTTTCTGGCGCTGGCTTACGTGGTTGCCAGGTTGGTGCCCCACAGTGGCTGGCTGAACAACTGGTTCGCCCGGCAAACCTGCCGCATGGGTCGCTACTCTCTGGAAGTGTTTTGTCTGGGGGTGATTCTGGCGCCGCTGGCCGACATGCTGAATGCACTGGGGGGGGACGTCATGGTGATGCAGATTTTCAGCGCCCTGATGGGCGTGGGAATCATGGCCGTGCTGGCCGCATGGCTGGACTGGAACAAGCGCCTGGCCCGACCTGCCAAGTGAGCAGCACTGTAGGAGCTGACTTGCCAGGTAAGCAGCACTGTGGGAGCTGGCTTGCCAGGTAAGCAGCACTGTGGGAGCTGACTTGCCAGGTAAGCAGCACTGTGGGAGCTGACTTGCCAGGTAAGCAGCACTGTGGGAGCTGACTTGCCAGGTAAGCAGCACTGTGGGAGCTGGCTTGCCAGCGATGCAATCACTTCGGTTTAACGGATTGACCGAGGTGATTGCAGCGCGAGCAAGCTCGCTACTGCAGAATGAGCGGTGCAGGGGGAGTTAACTACGGACCGCTGGCGATGTTGTCTGGGTCGGCTGCAGCTTGAACACGTAGAACAGCACCGTCAGCAGAATCAGGAACGCCGGGCCCACGAACAGGGCGATCCGGGTTTCCTCGAAGTAGGCCATCAGCCCTACAACCATCAGCAAGAATCCCAAAGCGGCGTATGAACTGTAAGGGTACAGCCACATGCGGTACTTCAGGCCGGCGGCTTCTTCAGGGCTCAGACTTTTACGGAAGCGCAGTTGAGCCAGCAGGATCATCAGCCAGGTCCAGATCGCACCAAAGGTCGCAATCGCAGTCACCCACACGAACACTTGTCCGGGCGCCAGGTAGTTAAGCAATACGCCCATCAGCAACACCGCAATCGACAACAGCAATGCCTGACGCGGCACACCATTTTTCGAGGTGGTGCCGAAGTTGGCCGGGGCCTGACCGTTTTGCGCGAGGCTGTAGAGCATGCGGCCCGTGCTGAAAATACCGCCGTTGCACGATGACAGTGCTGCCGTAATCACCACGAAGTTGATGATGCCTGCCGCTGTCTTGATACCCAGACGCTCGAAGGTCATCACAAACGGGCTGCCCGAGGTGCCGATTTCGTTCCACGGGTAGATCGACAGAATCACAAACAGCGCGCCGACGTAGAACAGCAAAATGCGCCAGAACACCGAACCGATCGCGCTCGGGATAGTCTTTTGCGGGTTCTTGGCTTCACCGGCAGTCAGGCCGATCATTTCCACACCAAGGTAGGCGAACATCACCATTTGCAGGGACATCAGCACGCCCTGGATGCCATTGGGCAAGAAGCCGCCGTGGGTCCAGAGATTGGAGATACCCAACGCTACGCCATTGTTGCCAAAGCCGAACGCGATAATGCCGATGCCGCCGATCACCATCGCAATGATGGTGACGATCTTGATCAGAGCAAACCAGAATTCAAACTCGCCGAAGGCTTTGACTGCAATCAGGTTGATCGAGCCCATGCTGATCAGCGCAGCCAGCGCCCAGATCCAGCGCGGGACATCGGGAAACCAGACACCCATGTACACCGCCACCGCGGTGATTTCGGCAACGCAGGTCACCAGCCACAGGAACCAGTAGTTCCAGCCGGTCAGAAATCCGGCCAATGGCCCCAGGTAATCCTGGGCGTAGCGACTGAACGAGCCGGCTACCGGGTTGTGCACGGCCATTTCGCCGAGTGCGCGCATGATCACCAGAATGGCCAGGCCACCGATGATGTAAGACAGCATGATGGCCGGGCCGGCCATTTCAATTGCTTTGGCCGAGCCCAGAAACAGGCCGACACCGATGCAGGCGCCAAGGGCCATCAGGCGAATGTGGCGTTCGCCCAGCTCGCGCTTGAGCGGACCGCCTTGTGCGGTTTCACCGTGGGGCTGGTGGTTGCCGACTGGCATAAAAGTACAACCTCGTATTGTTTTTGGATGTGCATCAACTGAGCGCTCGACCAAACCGGGTGAGTGACCTGGCTTGCCTCTTGATCGGCCCTGACCTTGTAGGTCGATGGACCAAAAGGGAAATGCCCTGTTGAGATCGGCGGCGAGTATTGCATAGGGCTGGTGCACAGTCATGCCCCGTTCCAAGACCTGTTTTGCTGCTTGAAGGCTCTAGTCCTGCACTTTAGGACTAATACCACTTAACACTTGGGTAACGGCCAGGGTCGCAAAATTCTGTTCACTTCCACGGCACAAATCTTTTCGCCTGCTTGCGTCAGCGTCTACGCTTCATTCAAGCGCAGCCAATATGCGCATCTGGATCTGCAAACTATGGGCGTACTGTGGCATTCCAATTCCAATAAAACCGCAGAGCCATCAACGACAATGGCGGAACCTGTGCCCCAACCAGAAAAGGGCAAATCGAGGCGCTATGGCTGGGGTTTATTCTGGCTCCTGGTGTTAATCACACTGATCGTCTGCGGGTTTGCCATTGCCAACGAAGTGCGCACTTCAAAACTCCAGGCCCGGGAGTTCAGCCGTTTTGCTGCGTCCCTGAGCTACTCGATGCATGCAGGTCCCACAGACTCGATCCGCTATCCCGGAACAGGCCCTTTCGACCAGCGCCTGGGCTACAGTGCCCTGGGTGATTTCCTGCCGCGTCTGTTAAAGCGTGACTACATAATCGCTGAGCAAACTCGCTTCTCCCCTGAGCTCCTCAGCTACAGCGAGAAAGGATTTTTCGTGCCCTACGCCGAAAAAATCCAGGCCGGGCTGTCTATCACCGACTGTGCCGGCAGCCCCCTGTACCAGTACGATTACCCGCAGCATCTGTACTCCAGCTTTGCGAGTATTCCGCCGCTGATGGTTCACAGCCTGCTGTTTATTGAAAACCGCGACCTGCTGGACCCAAAACTGCCAATGGCCAACCCTGCGGTCGACTGGCCGCGTTTCGCCATGGCGGCATACTCTCAAGTGGCCAAACTGTTGCACTTGCCCGGCCAGTCGGCAGGGGGCAGCACCCTGGCCACACAACTCGAAAAATACCGCCACTCTCCGGATGGTTTGACGTTGTCCGGTGGCGAAAAGCTGCGGCAAATGATTTCAGCCAGCGTGCGGGCTTACCAGGGTGGTCCGCAAACACTGGAAGCACGGCAGAAAGTGGTACGCGACTACCTCAACAGCGTGCCGCTTTCCGCGGTACCCGGCCACGGCGAAGTGCATGGCATGGCTGAGGGTCTGCGCGTGTGGTACGGCGCCGACTTCAATCAGGTCAATCAACAGTTGAGCAGCCCCGCTACTGACCCAAAAAGCCTGGCAGATAAAGGCCTGGCGCTGCGCGAGGTGCTGTCGCTGATGATTGCCCAGCGTCGCCCGTCACATTATTTGACCAAGGGCCGCGATGAACTGGCGCAACTGACCGACAGCCACATACGATTGCTTGCGCAGAGCAATGTGATCGATCCCGCACTGACAACCGCCGCCCTGGCCAGCCGCGTGACCTACCGCGACTGGCAACAGGCGCCGACGATTCAACCCGTCGAAACCAACAAGGGCATCAGCCTCGCCCGCAGTCGGCTATCGGTCCTGCTCAAGCGCCCGCTCTATGATCTCGACCGCCTTGACCTGTCAGCCACCAGCACCTTGCAGGGTGATTTGCAGCAGCAGGCCAGTGACTACCTGCGCAAACTGGCTGACCCCGTGTTTGCCGGCAAGCTGGGTCTGTTGGGCCCGAGCTTGCTGACGCCAACCAGTACCGCGCAAGTGCGTTACAGCTTCACTCTGTTTGAACTCACCCCCGATGGCGCGCGCGCGCGGGTGCAGACCGACAGCACCGACCAACCCTTTGATATCAATGAAGGCAGCAAGCTGGAGTTGGGTTCAACCGCCAAACTGCGGGTCATGACCACCTACCTGCAAATCATTTCCGAGCTGCATGAGCGTTATGCCAGCCAGTCGAGCGCCGACCTGAAAAAAATCCAGATTACCGATCAAGACCCTCTGACTCGCTGGGCCCTGGCATACATGATCCAGAACCCCGGCGCCAGCCTCGCCAAAATGCTCGATGCGGCTCTGGACCGGCAGTATTCAGCCAACCCCGGGGAAGGTTTCTTTACCGGGGGCGGCATGCATCACTTCCACAACTTCCGCAATCAGGACAACAACCGCAGCCCCTCCCTGCGGGACGCGATACGGGAATCGATCAACCTGCCGTTCGTGCGCCTTATGCGCGATGTGGTGCGCTACACCTCTTACCAGGCACCCAGCAACAATGCCGAATTGCTTCGCGATGACCAGAACCCGCGCCGGCAGGAATACCTGAGCCGCTTCGCCGACCGCGAAGGTACGACCTACATGCTCAAGTTCTGGAAAAAATACAAAGGCAAGGATTCCAAGGCGCGCCTGGAGACCTTTCTCGACAGCATGCACCCCACCGCCATTCGCATGTCCGCGGTGCACCGCTATCTGTTCCCCCATGCTGAGCAGGCCACGTTCAACAGGTTCGTACGTTCGCACCTCAGCAGCGACAAGATCACCGACGAACGTCTGGCCAGGCTTTACCAAAGCTATGGCCCCGGCACCTACGACCTGCCGGACCAGGGCTACATTGCCAAAGTCCATCCACTGGATCTGTGGCTGCTGGGCTATCTGCTGAACAATCCCCAGGCCACCTTCCAGCAAGCAATAGCCGCCAGTGAATTCGAGCGTCAGGAAGTCTACAGCTGGCTGTTTAAAAGCAAGCACAGAAGCGCCCGGGACAGCCGGATTCGCACCATGCTGGAAATCGAAGCCTTCCTTGATATTCACCAGCGCTGGCAACAGGTGGGCTACCCGTTCGACCATCTGGTACCGTCCCTCGCCACAGCACTGGGCAGTTCCGGTGACCGTCCGGCAGCGCTCTCGGAGCTGATGGGGATCATCCTTAACGATGGCGTCCGTTTGCCGGTGTTGCGCATTGATACCCTGCATTTCGCCGCAGATACGCCGTACGAAACCCGCCTGGTAAACGATCCCGACAAAGGGGTCCGGGTGATGCCCAGCGAAGTTGCCAGCGCACTGCGCGATGCCCTGTCCCAAGTGGTGGATGCAGGTACGGCGCGACGCGTATCGGGCAGTTTCAAACTGGACAATGGCACCCCGCTGGCCATGGGCGGCAAAACCGGTACCGGTGACAACCGGATCGAAAGCATGGGGGCTGGCGGACGAATACTCAGTTCCAAATCAATCAACCGCACCGCCACTTTCGTGTTTTACATCGGCGATCATCATTTCGGCACCTTGACCGCCTTCGTACCCGGGCGCTCGGCCGAAGCCTTCAAGTTCACCTCGGCATTGCCGGTGCAAGTGCTCAAGGGCATGGCGCCCATTCTCACGCCTTACCTGCAACCCGGCACCCACACCCTGTGCCAGATCCCGAAACCCGCACAAACCCTCTGACCCCCTCTTCTCCTGTAGGAGCGAGCTTGCTCGCGAGCTCTTCTGCAAGATCGCGCAAGGCTCGCGAGCAAGCTCGCTCCTGCAGTTCATGATCAATTCGTAGCCGGCTCGCCACCGGGGCGCGAGTGTTGAGAATCATTACCGTTCGTCTACTGCGCTTGCGCTCTTCTTAAGATATATCTTAAGTTGTATCTAACTTGCAGAGAGAACTAAGAGAAATGAGAGAACATCATCCCCATCACCGCGACCATGGCGCGGGCCCGGACAGTTTCGAAAAACGCTCAGGCCGCGAACGCGGTGGCCGCGGCCCACGGGTATTTGCACCTGGCGATTTGAAATTGCTGCTGCTGGCCCTGATTGCCGAGCAGCCTTGCCACGGCTACGACCTGATCCGCCAGATCGAAACCATGTTCGACGGAGCCTATAGCCCCAGCCCCGGTGTGATCTACCCGACCCTGACCTTCCTTGAAGAAAGCGAAATGATCCAGGGCGATGCTGAGGGCGGGAAAAAACGCTATTGCGTGACCGACCTGGGTCGCCAGTCCCTGACGGATCAGGCCATTGCCCTGGATGGCGTGCGTATGCGCATCGAGGTCAGCAAGCGCTCACTGCGCGGCCATGATCGTCCGGCAGAAATCCACGAAGCGGTGCACAACCTGCGCCACGCCCTGCAAATGCATCACGGTCGCTGGAGCCCGGCAGAAATTGTGCGGGTCCGCGATTTGCTCAACAACACTGCCAAAGCCATAGTCGACGGCCCTGTTACCGCACAGGAGGATGCTCAATGAATACCGCTGATACCCGGACCATTCACCGGGTCACCCACGAAATCAAACGTCGTAAACTTGAAGTGCTGCGGGTGGTCGAACTGACCCCGCGCATGCGCCGCATCACCCTGGGTGGCCCTGAGCTCACAGGCTTTATCAGCCTGGGCAGCGACGACCACGTCAAACTGTTTTTCCCGCAGACCGCCGAGGAACTGGCGACCCTGGAAAATCTGGAATTGAGTGCAGGCATGAAGAGCAAGACCATGCCACCGATGCGCGACTACACCCCGCGTCGCTATGACCTGGACACACTTGAGCTGGACATCGATTTTGTTTTGCACGGTGACGGCCCGGCAGCCACCTGGGCGGCTCAGGCCAGCCCGGGGCAATCGTTGTATATCGGTGGTCCGCGGGGCTCGATGGTAGTACCGGACATGTTCGACAGCTACTTGCTGATCGGCGACGAAACCGCGTTGCCAGCAATTGCCAGGCGCCTGGAAGAACTGCCCGCCAATCGTCGCGCCCTGGTGGTGGTCGAGGTGGAGAACGCCGCTGAAGAGCAGACTTTGAACAGCGCAGCCTCAGTGGAAGTGATCTGGGTTCACCGCGACGGCTCAAACAACTTGCTGGAGATCGTCGAAGGACTGAGCGTTCCACAAGGCAAGCTCTATGCCTGGGTCGCTACCGAAACGGCGTTGTCGCGCAAAGTGCGCAGAGTGTTGCTGGATAGCCACGGGCTGGATGAAGAATTCGTCAAGGCTGCAGGTTACTGGCGGCTGGACAGCAGTTCAGAAGAATAGCCCTGCCTGACCTGCAGGAGCGAGCGCTTCCAGGCACAATCAGCTCGCTCCTACAACAACAGGGTTGTTCGGCCGCGCCAGCGATCCAGCCCCACGACAACCAGCGCCACCAGCACAAACCCCGCCAGAATCCCGCAGGCATTTACGAACACCTGTGCATAACCAAGGGTTTCAACGTCAACAAACGGATACGGGTACGTACCCAGCAAGTCGCCGCGCAACAGGATGTAGGCGAAATACAGCGCAGGGTACAAAACCCATAGCCCGATATGGCTCAGGCGCAGCGACCCTTTGGGTACGCAGAACCACCAGTACAACGTGAACAGCACCGGCATTATGTCGTGCAGCACTTCATTGGCCAGCCATTGCAGGCCCTGCGGTTGCCAGAGCTGGCGCAGCAGCAGGCTATACGCCACACCCACCACGATAATGCTCACGGCAATGCCGCTGCTGACCCAGGGCTGCAGGAAAAACCCCTTGCCTGTGGCATTTCGCGTGCCAGCGGCAAAGGTCAACACTGTCGCGGCCAGGGTGTTGCTGAGGATGGTGAAAAAACTGAAGTAGGCCACCAGCCCCCCCACCAGACTCGCTCCCGATGTCCAGCGCGCAAACAGCACCAGATCAAGCTGAATGGCCAGCCCGATCCATCCCAGTATCGCCACCAGTCTGCATAGCATGCGCTGCCGGGCTTCGCTCAATCCCATCGCGGTTGCGTTCATGGGTCTGTCAAAGTTCGCGTTTGGTACGGGCGTATTTCACATACAGCTTTTCGACCTTTTCCCGCGCCCAGGGAGTTTTACGCAAGAAGGTCAGACTCGACTTGATGCTCGGGTCGCTCTTGAAGCAGCGAATATCGATGCGCTCGGCCAGCCCTTCCCACTCGTAATGCGCCACCAGCGCAGTGAGGATCTGTTCCAGCGTCACGCCGTGCAATGGGTTGTTGTTGGGTTCAGTCATGCCGAGCCTTTTAAGCAATAGAGGAAAGTCGCGCACCTTAGCCGAGCACCTGCTCAGGGGGAAGAGCATTCGCTATGCAGCCAGTCTAGCGGTGACCTGACGGCCAAATGAAAGTTCCGCTTGGCGACCATTAAAGCAATGTTATATTGTAACTATTACTTGCCACTCAAAGAGCGCTCAGCGCCCCCTGTCCTCCCCAGTCCCTTGCCAAGGAACCTGCAATGTCCGCCCCTGCTTTCCCACGTAACCTGCGACGCCTGCGCCTGACGCCGCTGGCCACCGCACTGCTCATCGCCTCCCCGGCCTATGCCCTCGAACTGCAACCCCAAGTGATTACCGGCAATCCTCTGGGTAGCAGCCAGCTGGCCTCGCCGACCACGGTGCTGGAGGGCGACGACCTGACCCTGCAACAGCAAGGCAGCCTGGGGGAAACCCTGAACAAACAGCCCGGCGTGTCTTCGTCCTACTTCGGCCCGGGCGCCAGCCGACCAATCATTCGCGGACTGGATGGCGACCGGATCCGCATCCTGCGCAATGGTGTCGGCGCGCTGGATGCCTCGTCGCTGTCATACGACCACGCGGTGCCACTGGACCCGGTCAATGTTGAGCGGATCGAAATCGTCCGTGGCCCGGCGGCTCTGCTCTATGGCGGCAATGCCATCGGCGGCGTGGTCAACACCTTCGACAACCGCATCCCGACTGAAGCCATCGACGGAATTCATGGCGCCGGTGAACTGCGTTATGGCGGCGCCGCAACCACCCGCAGCAGTGCAGGCAAACTGGAAGCTGGCGATGGCACTTTCGCCTTGCACCTGGATGCCAACGCCCGCGAGTTCAATGACCTGAAAATCCCGGGCGAGGCCCGCAGCCGGCACGCCCCGCAAAGTGACGACGATAGTAAAAGGGGCCGCCTGGGTAACAGTAACGGTCGTCAGGATGGCGGTGCCTTGGGCGGTTCCTACACCTGGGATGACGGTTACGCCGGGTTGTCCTACAGCACTTACGACGCCAATTACGGCTCGCCTGCAGAGCAGGACGTACGCATCCGCATGAAGCAGGACCATTACGCTTTCGCCTCGGAAATACGCAACCTGCAAGGGCCGTTCAGCGCCCTGAAACTGAATGCCGGGTACACCGATTACGAGCATCGCGAAATCGAAGGGGGTGAAGTGGGTACCACCTTCAAGAACAAGGGCTACGAAGCCCGGGTCGAAGCCCGTCACCTGCCGCTCGGGCCGTTGAACGGGGTGATCGGCGCGCAGGTCAATCGCAACGAATTCTCGGCGCTGGGCGAGGAAGCTTTCGTGCCGCAGACCGACACCAACAGCGGCGCGCTGTTTATTCTCGAAGAACTGCAGGCCACTGACAGGCTGAAACTCAGCCTCGGCGGGCGCCTGGAACATACCGTGGTGGACCCGGACGCCAAGGGTAACGAGCGTTTTTCTGCCGCTGACAGTTCCAAAAGCTTCACCGCCGCCAGCCTGTCGTCAGGCGCCGTGTTTACCCTCACCCCCATCTGGTCGCTGGCCGCCACCCTCGGCTACACCGAACGCGCACCGACCTTCTACGAGCTTTACGCCAACGGTGCCCACGTTGCCACCGGCACCTATGAGGTGGGCAACGCCAGTCTGTCCAAAGAAAAAGCCGTGTCCAGCGACCTGGCCCTGCGCTTTGACAACGGCACCCACAAAGGCAGCTTCGGCGTGTTTTACAGCCACTTCTCCAATTACATCGGCCTGCTGGGTACAGGTCGCACCCTGAACGACGAAGGTCAGCCCGATGCGGACGGCATACCGGAGTACACCTACTCCGGAGTACGGGCTCGTTTCACAGGTTTCGAAGCCAAGGATCATTGGACGCTCGGGGAAAGTGCCTACGGCAAGTTCGCACTTGAACTGTCGGGTGACTACACCCGCGCCACCAACCTCGACACCGGTGAAGCCTTGCCACGAATCGCCCCGCTGCGCCTGAGCAGTGGCCTGCTGTGGGAGCTGGATCGCTGGCAGGCACGGATCGATGTCGAACATGCCAGCAATCAGGGGCGAGTTCCGGCCAATGAGTCCGGTACCGACGGCTACACCACCCTGGGCGCCAGTGCCGGCTATCACTTTGATGTGGGCAACAGCCAATGGCTGGCGTTCGTCAAAGGCGACAACCTGACCAACCAGACAGTGCGTTATGCCAGCTCGATTTTGCGTGATATTGCCCCTGCTCCGGGGCGAGGGATAGAGGTCGGCCTGCGTACCACCTTCTAGCGCTCTCGCCTCTGTACCCAATCTTGTGGGAGCCGGCTTGCCGGCGATGGCTGTACTAGGGTCACCTGCATCGCTGGCAAGCCAGCTCCCACCATTCAAACATGAGGCACAAAGCCGCTGGCGCGAAAGGGAGAAGCGCACTGATACCGAAAATAATCCATGCCACTTAGTGCCCAATCTCCTGTGGGAGCCGGCTTGCCGGCGATGGCTGCACCGCGCTTGTGCAGGGAAACAGGGTCACCTGCATCGCTGGCAAGCCAGCTCCCACCATTCAAACATGAGGCCGAAAACCCCTGGTACGAACGGGCGCTGCGCACTGTTACCGAAAATGATCCATGCCACTTAACGCCCAATCTCCTGTGGGAGCCGGCTTGCCGGCGATGGCTGCACTGCGCTTATGCAGGGAAACAGGGTCGCCTGCATCGCTGGCAAGCCAGCTCCCACATTCAAACATGAGGCAAAAAGCCTCTGGGCCGAACGGTCGCAGCGCACTGTTACCAAATCAGAAATGATCCATGCCCTTGGTGCCCAATCTCCTGTGGGAGCCGGCTTGCCGGCGATGGCTGCACCGCGCTTGTGCAGGGAAACAGGGTCGCCTGCATCGCTGGCAAGCCAGCTCCCACCATTCAAACATGAGGCAAAAAGCCCCTGGGCCGAGCGGGCGCTGCGCACTGATAGCGAAAATGACCCATGCCACTTAGTGCCCAATCCTGTGGGAGCCGGCTTGCCGGCGATGGCTGCACCGCGCTTGCGCAGGGAAACAGGGTCGCCTGCATCGCTGGCAAGCCAGCTCCCACATTCAAACATGAGGCAAAAAGCCTCTGGGCCGAACGATTGCAGCGCACTGTTACTGAATCAGAAATGATCCATGTCACCAGTGCCCAAGCCAGCTCCCACCCTTAAATATCCATTTGCGCCCCGCCCGGGGCCTTATTATTTCGACGCTTCTCAATAAAAATCTGGTCCGCATATACCGCTATCCGCCTCAAACATGAGGCAAAAAGCCTCTGGGACGAACGGTCGCAGCACACTGTTACCGAATCAGAAATGATCCATGTCACTTAAAGTGCTGTTTCTAAACGTTTCAGGGCTTTATCATTTCCCCATCGAAGGCTGAATCGATTCACTCTGCCTTCAAATCTCCAAGTGCTAATCCTGCCTCCAAAGACAGCGCTACCCACTGCCATAGCCGTATTTATAAAGACCTACATCTCGACCATGTCTACATTTCAGATTTTGCGCAAACCCGGCGCACGACGCCCTATTGCCGGGCAAAAGGCCCTGAGCCTGCTCGGCTCCCTGGCTGTTTTGGGCCTTGCCTCCAGCGTGCAGGCGGCCCCGGCTTTCGACAGCGACTCCAAATGGATGCTCGGCGACTGGGGCGGCACGCGAAGCGAGCTTGAAAAACAGGGCTATGCGTTCTCCTTGGACTATGTCGGCGAAGTGGGTTCGAACCTGCATGGCGGCTATGACCATGACCGCACTGCGCGCTACAGCGATCAGTTCGGCCTGGGCACGCATCTGGACTTGCAGAAGATTCTGGGCTGGAACGACGCTGAATTTCAGCTGACCATTACCCAGCGCAGCGGTAACAACATCAGTAATGACCGGATCAACGATCCGCGTGTGGGCGGCTTCACTTCGGCCCAGGAAGTCTGGGGCCGTGGCCAGACCACCCGCCTGACGCAGATGTGGTACCAGCAGAAATTTTTCGATCAGAAACTCGACATCAAGGTCGGTCGTTTCGGTCAAGGCGAAGACTTCAACACCTTCCCCTGCGACTTCCAGAACCTGGCTTTCTGCGGCTCCCAGGTCGGCAACTGGGCCGGCAGCATCTGGTACAACTGGCCGGTCAGCCAGTGGGCGCTGCGGGTCAAATACCACCTGACGCCCGAGTTGTATGCACAGGTCGGCGCCTATGAGCAGAACCCTTCGAACCTGGATCGCGGCAATGGCTTCAAGCTCAGCGGCAGCGGTACACAAGGCGCGGTGCTGCCGATCGAACTGGTGTGGACGCCAAAAATTAATGGCCTGCCAGGGGAATATCGGGCGGGTTACTACTACAGTAATGCCAAGGCAACAAATGTTTACAAAGATGTAAATGGCCAACCGGCCGCGTTAACCGGCGAAGCATATCGCAGCAGTTCAAGCAAAAACGGGATGTGGCTGGGCGTGCAACAACAGCTCACTTCCCGCGCCAGCGACCAGTCAAGGGGGTTGAGTGTTTTTGCCAATGCCACCGCTCACGACAAGAAAACCAACGCCGTGGACAACTATGTTCAGGCAGGTCTCATCTACAAAGGCGTGTTCGATGCACGCCCCAAAGACGACATCGGTTTCGCCATGGCCCGGGTGCATGTCAACCCGGCCTACCGCAAAAATGCCCAGGCCACCAATCAGGCCCGCGCCCTCTACGATTTCGATAACCCGGACTACCTGCCGCCCCAGGATACCGAGTACAGCGCCGAGCTTTATTACGGCGTGCATGTCACCAATTGGCTGACCGTTCGACCGAACCTGCAGTACATCCGCCACCCCGGCGGCGTCAGCAAGGTAGATGACGCCCTGATCGGCGGTTTGAAAATTCAAAGCTCGTTCTGAGGAACGAGCTGCAAGTCCCGTGTTTGAAGCGAGCAACAAAGAACCTATTTCGATGAATCATCCCCGCCTCGAATCGTCCTTCAAAGGCAGCCTGCGCGGGAACACCTCTAACGTAACGGAGAACCACACTATGAGCACTGATGGTGCTTTCAGTCGAGGCCGCTTGCTACCAAGCCTACTCGGTATCTTGCTGCTGCTAATGGGCCTGGCCATGTTGGTCGGGGGTATCAAGCTGTTGACGCTCGGCGGGTCGAGTTATTACCTGCTGGCCGGTATCGGCTTTGGCTTGTCCGGCGCGCTGCTGATTGCCGGGCGCCGCGCGGCGCTGGGTCTGTACGCGCTGGTGCTGTTTGCAAGCACCGTCTGGGCGCTGATGGAAGTCGGTCTGGACTGGTGGCAGTTAGTGCCGCGTCTGGCGCTGTGGTTTGCCATCGGCATCGTGTTGCTGCTGCCATGGTTTCGTCGTCCACTGCTGCGCGGTCAGCCAGCTCCGGTTGCTACCGGCGCGCTGGGCGTTGCCGTAGTGC
The DNA here is from genome assembly GCF_904067025.1 of Pseudomonas paraversuta. Classification (NCBI taxonomy): domain Bacteria; kingdom Pseudomonadati; phylum Pseudomonadota; class Gammaproteobacteria; order Pseudomonadales; family Pseudomonadaceae; genus Pseudomonas; species Pseudomonas paraversuta. The sequence goes on along the minus strand of NZ_CAJFDA010000001.1, from coordinate 979,600 downwards.
TTGCCGGTGCCGCTGCACTGGCCAGCCAGTTCACCAGCCCGGGTGAAATCAAAGGCCAGCTGGACCGAGATGCCGTACCTGGCATGACCAACACCGCTCCGGCCATGCCCGATGGTGACTGGCAGTCCTACGGGCGTACTGCCCATGGTGACCGCTACTCGCCGCTGAAAGAAATCACCCCGCAGAATGCCCACAAGCTGGTTCCAGCCTGGACATACCGCACCGGTGACATTCCTGGCGCTGGCGATCCCGGCGAAACCACTGCCGAAAACACTCCGCTGAAAGTCAACGGCATGCTGTACGTGTGTACCCCACACAGCCAGGTGATTGCCCTTGACCCGGATACCGGCAAGGAAATCTGGCGCTTCGATCCGAAGATCAGCACCATGAACGAGGCCAACTTCAAAGGTTGGGCGCACATGACTTGCCGTGGCGTGAGCTATCACGACGAAGCGGCCTACGCCAAAGCCGGCACTGAACAAAGCCCTGCCGAGCCTGCGGCCGCTACTGCGAGCAACTCGTGCCCGCGTCGTCTGTTCGTGCCGACTGCCGACACCCGTCTGATCGCCATCAATGCCGACACCGGTAAAATGTGTGAAGACTTCGGTGACCATGGCCAGGTTGACCTGCGCCACAACATCGGTGACTTCACTCCGGGTGGCTACTACTCCACCTCGCCACCTGCCGTGACCAAAGACCTGGTTGTGATTGGTGGTCACGTAACCGATAACCTGTCCACCAACGAGCCATCCGGCGTGATCCGCGCGTACGACGTACGTACCGGCAAACTGGTATGGAACTGGGACAGCGGCAACCCGGACGACACCACGCCGATTGCTGAAGGCAAAACCTACACTCGCAACTCGCCCAACATGTGGTCGATGTTCGCAGTGGACGAAAACCTCGGCATGCTTTACCTGCCGATGGGCAACCAGATGCCTGACCAATATGGCGGCGACCGTACCGAGGACTCCGAGAAGTACAGCGCAGGCGTGACTGCTCTGGACATCAATACCGGTAAAGTTCGCTGGACCCGTCAGTTCACTCACCATGACCTGTGGGACATGGACGTTGGTGGTCAACCGACCCTGATGGACATGAAAACAGCCGATGGCGTGAAACCGGCACTGCTGGCTTCGACCAAGCAAGGCAGCATCTACGTGCTGGACCGTCGCACAGGCGAAGACATCGTACCGATCCATGAAGTGCCAGCACCTGGCGATGCGGTCAAGGGTGACCACACCTCGCCAACCCAGCCTCGCTCGGACCTGAACCTGAGCCCGCCGGATCTGACCGAACGCGACATGTGGGGCGTTACCCCGTTCGACCAGATGCTGTGCCGGATCAACTTCAAATCCCTGCGTTATGACGGCATGTACACCCCGCCATCGCTGCAAGGTTCCATCGTGTATCCAGGCAACTTCGGCGTGTTTGACTGGGGCGGCATCTCGGTCGATCCGGTTCGCCAGATCGCCTTCCTGAACCCGAGCTACATGGCGTTCACTTCCAAGCTGATCCCCCGTGAAGAAATTGCTGCACTGGGTCCGCGTGTCAGTGAAACCGAAGGCGTGCAACCTAACGAGGGCGCTCCGTACGGGGTCATCCTCGAGCCGCTGCTGTCGCCACTGGGCTTGCCTTGCCAGGCTCCGTCCTGGGGTTATGTGGCTGCAGTCGACCTGACCAACAACCAGCTGATCTGGAAACACAAAAACGGCACCGTGCGTGACAGCTCGCCAGTTCCACTGCCACTGCCAATGGGTGTTCCAAGCCTGGGCGGGACCTTCACCACTGCCGGTGGTGTAGCCTTCCTCAGCGGTACCCTTGACCAGTACTTGCGCGCTTACGATGTAAGCAACGGCAAGCTGCTGTGGGAAGGTCGCCTGCCTGCTGGCGGTCAAGCCACACCGATGACCTACACCGGCAAGGACGGCACCCAGTATGTGCTCGTTGTCGCTGGCGGCCACGGCTCGCTGGGCACCAAGCAAGGTGACTACGTGGTAGCGTTTAAACTGGCTGAGTAAGCTTACAGCCGGTTCCGGGAAAGGCGGCCATCGCGAGATGGCCGCCTTTTTTTGTGCCTGCGAATCCGCCTGGAACCATGACAATCCCGGGGCCCGGGGCTGCCACCGGCCCATGCCCCTGATGATGAAAAACCCTTCACCTTGAAACCACTGGCAATACGCCCCATCTAAGACACATACCCAATTGCGCAGGTGCCCCATGAGCGACCAGCAAGAATTCCCGGACAATACAACTGAGTACACCGATGTAGAGCACACCGAGACCGAATCAACCGAACACGCTGCAGGTACTGAGCTGGCCTTGCCGGGGCAGAATCTGCCGGACAAGGTTTACATCATCCCGATTCACAATCGGCCGTTCTTCCCGGCGCAAGTGTTGCCGGTCATCGTCAATGAAGAGCCCTGGGCCGAAACCCTGGAGCTGGTCAGCAAGTCGCCGCATCATTCGCTGGCGCTGTTTTTTGTCGACACCCCTCCCGATGATCCCCGCCACTTCGACACCTCCAGCCTCCCGGAATACGGCACGTTGGTGAAGGTGCATCACGCCAGCCGCGAAAACGGCAAACTGCAATTCGTGGCCCAGGGCCTGACCCGCGTACGCATCAGCATGTGGCTCAAGCACCACCGTCCACCGTATCTGGTGGAGGTTGAATACCCGAAAGAAAATACCGCCCCCACCGACGAGGTGAAGGCGTACGGCATGGCGCTGATCAACGCGATCAAGGAGTTGCTGCCGCTCAACCCGCTGTACAGCGAAGAGCTGAAAAACTATCTCAATCGCTTCAGTCCGAATGACCCGTCGCCGCTTACCGACTTTGCCGCAGCATTGACCTCGGCCACCGGCAACGAGCTGCAAGAAGTGCTCGATTGCGTACCGATACTCAAGCGCATGGAAAAAGTCCTGCCGATGCTGCGCAAGGAAGTCGAAGTCGCGCGGCTGCAAAAAGAAATTTCGGCCGAGGTCAATCTCAAGATCGGCGAGCATCAACGCGAGTTCTTCCTCAAGGAACAGCTCAAGGTGATCCAGCAGGAACTGGGACTGACCAAGGATGATCGCAGCGCCGATATCGAGCAGTTCAAGCAACGTCTTGAGGGCAAGACCCTGCCCCCCCAGGCACAAAAACGCATCGACGAAGAAATGAACAAGCTGTCGATTCTGGAAACCGGATCGCCCGAATACGCGGTGACCCGCAATTATCTGGACTGGGCGACAGCGGTGCCGTGGGGCGTGTTCGGTCAGGACAAGCTCGACCTCAAGCACGCGCGAAAAGTGCTCGATGCCCACCATGCCGGGCTCGATGATATTAAAAACCGCATCCTCGAGTTCCTGGCCGTAGGTGCCTACAAAGGCTCGGTCAGCGGCTCGATCGTGCTGTTGGTCGGCCCTCCCGGGGTGGGTAAAACCAGCGTCGGCAAATCCATTGCCGAATCCCTGGGGCGCCCGTTCTATCGCTTCAGCGTTGGCGGCATGCGCGATGAAGCCGAGATCAAGGGCCACCGGCGCACCTATATCGGCGCCCAGCCGGGCAAGCTGGTACAGGCACTGAAAGACGTCGAAGTGATGAACCCGGTGATCATGCTCGACGAGATCGACAAGATGGGCCAGAGCTTCCAGGGCGACCCGGCCTCGGCGTTGCTCGAAACCCTTGATCCGGAGCAAAACGTCGATTTCCTCGACCACTATCTGGACCTGCGCCTGGACCTGTCCAAAGTGCTGTTCGTGTGTACCGCCAACACCCTGGACTCGATCCCCGGGCCATTGCTCGACCGTATGGAAGTGATTCGCCTCTCCGGTTACATCACCGAAGAAAAGATCGCCATTGCCAAGCGTCACCTGTGGCCCAAGCAACTGGAGAAAGCCGGGGTATCAAAAAACAGCCTGAGCATCAGCGACAGCGCCCTGCGTGCCGTGATCGACGGCTACGCCCGTGAAGCCGGGGTGCGCCAGCTGGAAAAACAGCTGGGCAAGCTGGTACGCAAAGCGGTGGTCAAGTTGCTGGATGATCCCGCGGCGGTGATCAAGATCGGGCCCAGGGATCTCGAAGCTTCGCTGGGTATGCCGCCGTTTCGTAACGAGCAGGTCATCAGCGGCACCGGAGTCATTACCGGTCTGGCCTGGACCAGCATGGGCGGCGCAACCCTGCCGATCGAGGCAACCCGCATCCACACCCTCAATCGCGGTTTCAAGCTGACCGGACAGCTGGGGGATGTGATGAAAGAGTCGGCCGAAATTGCCTACAGCTACATCAGCGCCAATCTGCAGAAATTTGGCGGCGACCCGCGCTTCTTCGATGAAGCCTTTGTGCACTTGCACGTGCCGGAAGGTGCGACGCCCAAGGACGGTCCGAGTGCCGGTGTGACCATGGCCAGTGCCCTGTTATCGCTGGCCCGCAATCAGGCACCGAAAAAAGGCATCGCCATGACCGGCGAGCTGACGCTGACCGGGTACGTGTTACCGATTGGCGGCGTGCGTGAAAAAGTGATTGCGGCACGCAGGCAGAAAATTCACGAGTTGATTCTGCCCGAACCTAACCGGGGCAACTTTGAGGAGCTGCCGGACTACCTGAAAGAGGGCATCACCGTGCATTTCGCCAAGCGCTTTGCCGATGTGGCCAAAGTACTGTTCTGAAACAAGGGAGAATTTTCCGGCCCTTGCTGCAGGCTCGTTTCACTCGCCAGCGGCTACGGCAATCGGGTCGTTACAACACCCGAACGCCGTGGCGTCGCTGACGAGGAACGGGGCTGCGATAGACGGCGCAGCAAGCACCCCCTGACTGAAGCCCCGTGCCTCGTCAGCGACTACAGGAAGCTACGGGAATCATGGGTTATGCTGCGCCCTTGTATTCGTCTGACCGGAGCCATCAATGCCCCATGCACGTATCCTCTCACTGCTCAGCCTCAGCCTGCTGACAGCCTGTGCGCACCCGCCTGCGAACAACCTCACCGTTGAAGATCAAAGCGACTGTCCGATACAACTGCACAACGGGCAAAATTTGACCCTGTCGCTGCCAAGCAATCCCACCACGGGTTACCGCTGGGCGATTCAGGACTCTGCCGGGGGCATTCTGCGCAGCCTGAGCCCTGAGGTTTACAGCAGCACCGACAACGGCCAGTTACTGGGAAGCGGCGGGCAATCGACCTGGCGCTTTCAGGCATTTGCCACCGGCAACGGGCGCCTGCGCCTGACCTCTCAGCAGCCCTGGGAGCCAGAAGCCGAACCCGCGCAAACATTCGATTGCCAGATCACGGTGAACTGACATGCCATGGCTGATTCTCGCGGTCATGGGTGCCGGCGCGTACCTGTACGGCCTGAACATGCACGCCACGCTCCTGTGTCTGATCAGCAAAGCCGTCCCGGTGCTGGCCCTGCTCGGCTGGCTGCAGGATGCACCGCCCAGTGCCTATCGGCGCTGGATCAGCATCGGCCTGATGTTTTCCCTGCTCGGCGACATACTGCTGGCTTGGCCGGTGGACCTGTTTGTATATGGCCTGGGCGCGTTTTTGTTTGCCCACCTGGCTTACCTCAAGGCCTACCTGGTGGACTGCCGCCGCCCGGCGCTGCCGGCACTGGCATTGGCGTTACTGGCAGGCATCAGTCTGCTGAGCGTGATGGCAGCCAAGGGATTGGGGGACTTGTTGATCCCGGTCTGCATTTACGCCCTGACCATCAGCGCCATGCTCTGGCGCGCGCTGGCCCGGCTGGGCAGTGGCGTACCCGGGCGCTCGGCGTGGCTGGCAGCGGCCGGGGCGCTGGCATTCGTCGCCTCCGACAGCATGATCGGAATCAACCGCTTTGTGCTGTCGTTCGATGCTGCGCCCTACCTGATCATTCTCACTTACTGGCTCGGGCAATGGGGTATTGCCGCCTCGGCGTTTAGCCAGAGCAAACGCGATCACTGACAGGCTGGCGCCCCGGCGCGTTGAAGATGCGCGGTTTATCAGACAGACCGCGCATCCCGGCGCCAACTTGGCTAAAATGCGCGCCCTTCAAATATTCCAGCGCCGGAACCGTCGTGAGCAAAGAACCTGACCGTATTTTCGCCCAGCCCCTGGCCCAGGTGCCGGACTTCGCCTTTAACGAGGACGTGGTGCGGGTGTTCCCGGACATGATCAAGCGCTCGGTGCCGGGCTACCCGACCATTGTCGAAAACCTTGGTGTGCTTGCTGCCCAGTTCGCTCAGCCCGACAGTGTCCTGTACGACCTGGGCTGCTCGTTGGGTGCCGTCACCCAGGCCCTGCGCCGACATGTACGCAGTGAAGGTTGCCAGGTGATTGCGGTGGATAACTCGCCAGCCATGGTCGAGCGCTGCCGCGAATACCTCAACGCCCAAAACTCGATGTTCCAGGAGTTGCTGCCGGTTGATGTGATTGAAGGCGACATCCTGGCGCTGGAGTTCAAGCCCGCCTCGGTGGTGGCATTGAACTTCACCCTGCAATTTATCGCCCCCGAACAGCGCCTGGCCCTGCTCGCACGGATTCGCCAGTCATTGCTGCCCGGCGGCGCACTGATCCTCTCGGAGAAGCTGCGCTTCAATGATCCCGAGGAACACGCCCTGCTCACCGATTTGCACGTTGCCTTCAAGCGTGCCAATGGCTACAGCGATCTGGAAATCGCGCAAAAGCGCAGCGCCATCGAAAACGTCATGAAGCCCGACAGCCTCGAAGAACACCGCGAGCGCCTGCTGGCGGCCGGGTTCTCGAAAGTCGTGCCGTGGTTCCAGTGTCTTAACTTTGCCTCGTTGATTGCCTTGCCATGATTGATCTTTCCCCCCTCGCCCGGCGTCTGGCCGGCACTCCACTGGCTGCATGGGCCAACACTCTGCAAGCGCAGCTCGACGTCAAAATGGAGAAAGGCCACGGCGACCTGGAACGCTGGCAAAGCGCGCTGGATGCCTTGCCCGACGTGAAGCCGACCGAGATCGACCTGCTCAACGGCCTGACCCTGGACACCGACTGCGACGATGCAACCCGCACGCAAATGCGTCAGGCACTGATGGGCCTGTCGCCGTGGCGCAAAGGACCGTTCGACCTGTTCGGCGTACACGTCGACACCGAATGGCACTCGGACTGGAAGTGGTCACGGGTCGCACCGCATATCAACCTCAAGCACAAGCGCATCCTCGATGTCGGTTGCGGCAACGGTTACTACATGTGGCGCATGCTCGGCGCCGGCGCCCATAGCGTGATCGGGGTTGATCCGAACTGGTTGTTCTTCTGCCAGTTCCAGGCCGTGCAGCGCTTCCTGCAACAAGAAGCTGCCTGGCACCTGCCCTTCCCGTTTGAAGACCTGCCGCCGAACCTGGAAGGTTTCGACACCGTGTTTTCCATGGGCGTGTTTTACCACCGCCGCTCGCCGATCGAACACTTGCTGGCCCTCAAGGATTGCCTGGTCAAGGGCGGCGAGCTGGTGCTGGAAACCCTGGTCATTGAAGGCGACGTCAATCAGGTGCTGGTGCCTGAAGACCGCTATGCGCAAATGCGCAACGTGTGGTTCCTGCCGTCGATCCCGGCGCTGGAGCGCTGGCTGCGCCGTGCCGGTTTCAGCGACGTACGCTGCGTGGACGTAAGCACCACCACCGTAGAAGAACAACGGGCGACTGAGTGGATGAAGTTCCAGTCCCTGAGCGACTACCTGGACCCGAACGACCCCGGCAAAACCGTCGAAGGCCTGCCGGCGCCGATGCGCGCAGTGATCATCGCCAGGAAATAAGAAACCAGAGACGCTGTAGGAGCGAGCTTGCCTCGCGAGCTTTTCCGCTGCACCACGAACAGCTCGCGAGCAAGCTCGCTCCTACAGCGATGCAGGCTACGCGGTCCCTCCATGAATCTGCGTTGAGCCTGTCGCGAGGCAAGCTCGCTCCTACAGAGGCAGAGGGGCGTTATTTGGCCCGACGGGCCTTGAAGAATTCGCTGAGGATAGCTCCGCACTCTTCGGCCAAGACCCCGCCTTCGAACAGCACCCGGTGATTCAGAAAGCCCTGGCTGAAGAACTGCCCCTGACTTTGCACAATTCCCGCCTTGGGCTCCAGCGCGCCGTACACCACCCGAGCCACCCGGGAGTGGACGATCAGGCCCGCGCACATGCTGCACGGCTCCAGGGTCACGTACAGGGTGCTGCCGGGCAGCCGGTAGTTGCTGGCCGCCGCTGCGGCTGCACGGATGGCAACCATTTCAGCATGGGCGCTGGGGTCGCTGCCGCTGATCGGGCAGTTAAACCCGCGGCCGATAATTTCACCGTTTTGCACCAGCACCGCGCCCACCGGCACTTCGCCCAGGGCCGCGCCCTGAGCCGCCAGCGCCAGCGCTTCACGCATGTAGTCCTGATCGCGGCTGCGATCGATGATTTGCGGTTGACGCCCTTGTCGCATCAGGAAACCTCAATTGCGGCCATAAGGCCGGTTTCCATGTGGTCAATCACATGGCAGTGGAACATCCACACGCCGGGATTATCCGCCACCAGGGCCACGCGGGCACGTTCGTTTTTACCCAGCAGGTAGGTATCGGTGAAGTAGGGAATGATTTTTTTGCGGTTGGACGCCAGCACCTTGAAGCTCATGCCGTGCAGATGGATCGGGTGCTGGTACTGGGTCATGTTCTTCAATTCGAAGATATAGCTCTGACCCAGCTTGAGTTTGGCTATCGGCCGATCGGCGCAGGTCTTGTCCTTGATGTCCCAGGCCACGCCGTTGATCTGCCACAGGCTGGGCGGCTGGTCAGGGCCCAGGTTCTCGGAAACCGAGCCGACCCATTCAAAGTTGAAGTTGATCTTTTCAGCGTTCGCCACATCGGGCTCGGCAATCGGGTTGGCGGGCAACGCCGGTGGCCATTCCACCGCCGCAGCGTTGCTGGCAACCGAGCGCAGCGTGCCCAAACGTACGGGACCGTCTCGCAGTGACAACTCTTGCCCTGCCGCCGGAGCCTTGATCGCCAGGCAAATACGCATGCCGGGGCCCAGCCAGTATTCCTTGCCCAAAGGCCGTGGCTCGACGGGGTTACCATCCAGGGCATAAATTCTGGCTTCGATGCCCGGGATGTTCAGACGATAGGTCAGGGTATTGTCGAGGTTGAGGATGCGCACCCGGGTGATCTGTCCGGCTGGCAAATCAATGGTCGGCACGTGGCTGCCATTAATCGTCGACAGGCGTCCCGGGGTGCCGCCACGGGCGGCTTCACGGGTAATGCTGAACGGCAGAAAACCGCCCTCTTCATCCACGTGCCAGTTCTTAATGCTCAGGGTACGCTCGTGCTGGAAACCGGTGGGCTCGCGCTCCTCGACAATCAGCGGCCCGACCAGACCACGGCCCAGTTCTTCGCTGCTGTTGACGTGGGGGTGGTACCAGAAACTGCCGGCATCCGGCACACGGAACTTGTAGTCGAAGTATTCACCGGGCAATACCGGCAATTGCGAAACATAAGGCACACCGTCCATTTCCAGCGGCAGTCGGATACCGTGCCAGTGAATGGTAGTGGCTACCGGAAGGTGGTTGATAAAGCGCACCCGCAGCCACTCCCCCTGTCGCACCCGCAGCTCGGTGCCGGGAGCCGACGGACCGAAGGCCCAGGCTTCGGTTTGATGACCGGGCACCAGTTCCACATCCAGCGGTGCGGCAATCAGCTCATAGTCGTGGCCAGCCTCGGCATCGGCCATCTTGCCCAGCCAGTAACGCGAAGCGCCTCCTGCGCCAACACCCACCACTACCAGGCCGGCCAGACCACCGAGTATTTGTCGACGGGTAAAGGACATTGATTCAACTACCTCTCGTATCCGGCGCGGGCGTGCAGCCCGCAAAAGGCGAATACGATACACCTGCAATTGCGAAACAGTAAGGGCTGCATCCTGCTTCTGTCGGAGCGAGCTGTTGAAAAGCTCGCTCCTACAGGTTGGGGGTACAGAAATAAAAAAAGGGCGGTCAACACCCAGTGTTGACCGCCCTTTCCAAATCAGACCGGTTACCCGGCCGGACTTATTCCCACTCTATTATCAACAAGCGCAATAAAACCTTTAAAAGCAGATAACTATCAAACAAAACAAAAGGCATACCATGAAAAGAACCATTCCCGAACGACGCTCTAGATGCTCAGCCCTCCCGCCTCTCATCGCATGACAAGCACCTGTAGAGGGGGTATAGCGCTCTTTGATAGGGCGCACGTGACTACGGCACGATCAGGGCCTACAAACATCCGAGTCAAACCATGAGGAAGAACGCCATGTTCACGCGGAGCCTATTACTGAGTTTTTGCGCGGTGTTACTGGTTGGCTGCACGGGAAGGGGCTTTCAAACCGGCGGTCTAGGAAACACTCCCCTAGTCCTCTACGGCTCAGCCGTTTGCCAGCGAGGAAAAATCACAAGCGAAGCGATGATCGCTAAAAGTGCACCACCGGTGCTGTAGAGCATTCGTAGAAATACCAAATCCAGCTCCGATCCTCCTGACTGGCCAACCTGCGCGACCAGTATGAAATGTGGAGTGAGGAACATCAAATAGCTGATGTGGCTCACAGAGCGCCCTGCCAGGGTGCCAATAGAAACAGGCAGTATCAGTGCAGCCAACAAAAACGGATCATGGATTGCGTAACCAAGAACGGCAGCAATGGCTCCCCCTAAGAAGGTGCCGCCGACTCGCTCCAGAGACATCCTCAACGTTGAATGCATGTAGGGCTGCATGATCAGAAACACCGTAAGGGTCATCCAGTATCCGTAATGCAACGACCACAATTGAACCAACCAAACTGACAGTGCTCCCGACAGCGCAACGCGAAGCCCATGCAGAAAGAAGTTAGATTTCGGTGTGAAATTTGTTCTGAGTGCCGACCATAAAACTGGCCGCTTTGCAGCATCAGGCTGGTCGTACTGACACCATTGGAACAGCAATGCGGAGCCTGTAGCCCATAGGCTGCCATATAGAAAGTAACGTGCATAAGCAAATCCCTGGGCAAAGTCCTTTGCCGGGAATGCAGTGGATACCGCAAATGCCGTCGCTGTCAGCAAAGCGGGAATGCTAATGCGCGCGCCGCAAACCTGGGCGTAAGCGCCAGCAAACGCAAAGAGGGCCGACAGTGCTATAGCCAGTTGCGGCCATACCATCGTCCAAGCACCTAGCCCTGACGCCACGGCGCCGGTGATGCCGAAAACCAGGCCGAAGATACAACCCTTTGGGGACTTATCGCTCGGAATCGACAGATAGCTCCAGAATGCGGCAATCGCTGACCAACAGAACAAGGGGTTGTGTAAGCGAGCCGCGAGGAGCGCCGGCACAGTACAGACAACACCACCACACACTACGTAGCCAATCGGTACATTGCGTACCGCTTCCAACATCTTAACGGTCAGTGATTGCGACATGATCGAACCTTCATTACTCAACTGGAACCAATGCGGTTCGATCGATCTTGTCAATCGAGGTAACACCAGTGAGCGTCATTGCCACGCGCATTTCTTGCGAGAAGATATCCAGCATATTCTCTACCCCGTGCTGTCCGTCGGCGGCCAGAGCGTAAACCGTCGAGCGCCCCAGCAGGCATGCCTTGGCGCCTAAGGCGAGCATGCGCACAACATCCAGCCCGGAACGAATGCCAGAGTCCACCAGCACCGTCAGGTCATCACCCACTACTTCGGCGATGGGAGGCAAAGCCCTAGCGGTGGACAGCACACCGTCCAATTGGCGACCGCCGTGGTTGGAGACCACGATGCCATCAGCGCCGAAACTTACTGCGTCCTTGGCGTCCTGTGGATCAAGGATGCCCTTGATAATCATCGGGCCCTTCCAAAACTCGCGGATCCATTCCAGGTCCTTCCAGCTGATAGAGGGGTCGAAGTTATTGCCTAACCAGCCAACATAATCTTCCAGGGTGGTGGCTTTGCCCAGGTACTTGGAGATGTTGCCCAAATCATGCGGACGACCGAGGATACCGACATTAAACGCCCAATCCGGCCTAGTGGTGGCTTGCAGGATGCGCCGTGAAGCTGCGAGTGGCCCAGACATGCCCGAGTGGGCATCACGGTAACGAGCGCCTGGCGTCGGCATGTCTACGGTGAACACCAGCGTGGTAACGCCGGCTGCTTGAGCACGCTCTAGGGCATTACGCATAAATCCGCGATCCTTGAGCACATAGAGTTGAAACCAGATCGATTGCGAACTCTGGGAACTAACCTCTTCAATCGAGCAGACCGATACTGTGGACAGGCAAAAGGGAATGCCTTTCGTGGCCGCAGCCTTGGCCGCTTGTACTTCACCACGACGGGCATACATACCGGTCAGTCCGACGGGGCTGAGGATGATCGGCAGACTCTGTTCCTTTCCAAAGAGCGTCGTCTTGAGACTCAAACTGTCAACATTTCTCAAGATGCGTTGACGCAAGCTGATGCTGGCGAGGTCAGCGCTATTGGCACGCATTGTGTGTTCGGCATAGGCGCCGCCGTCGATGTAGTCGAACAGAAATCGCGGCAATTTGCGTCTCGCGGCTTCTCGATAGTCGGATGCCGATGAAATAATCATTATCTACAACTCCTAGGTCTCTAGAAAATTTCAGCGACGTAGGACGTTGCTGAGTGAATTTCACGATAAGGGATTGTTGAGTATGATAAAAATAACTTTTTCTACTCGAATTGAGTCGCTATTGGAATACACATGAATCTCAGAACGCTGCGGGTGTTTGTAGAAGTGGTGCGCCAGGGAGGTTTCTCCCAAGCTGCGGAGGTTGTGTCTTTGACTCAGTCCTCAGTCAGCAAGGCAGTCAGGACGCTCGAGGATGAGCTAGGTACGCCACTGCTGAACCGTATCGGCCATAAAAGCGAGTTGACGGCCGCAGGTGAGATTGCCTATCGGCGCGCACTGGTATTACTCGCAGAGCGGAACGATCTGATCGCAGAGATCAATGAACTGCGCGACCTGAAGGGCGGTACGCTGCGGATCGGCTTGCCGCCTGTAGGCTCCGGGGTATTGTTCGCTGAGATGTTTGCTACTTATCGCAGCCGCTATCCGATGGTGAATATAGAACTGATAGAGCACGGTAGTAAGAAACTGTGTGAGTGCCTGGAGGCCGGAGAGGTGGACTTGGCAGCACTACTGATTCCGATCGATGAAACTTTCGCTTATCAGGAAGTGCGCAACGAGCCTTTAGTGGTTGTGCTGCCTAGCGCCCATTCGCTTTCGCGACGCAAGCGAATGAACTTCAGTGATCTGGCGGATTCGCCATTCATCCTCTTTGATGAGGGGTTTGCGCTTAACGCATTAATTATGGCCGCTTGTGATCGAAGAGGGATTGTGCCCCGGGTGACGGCCCGCAGCGGGCAGATTGATTTCATCGCCGACCTGGTAGCTGCAGGTTTAGGGGTGGCATTTTTACCGCGAATGCTTGCGCAAAAACATAAACATGCGGGCATCGCTCTAGTACCTCTTGAAGAGCCACACACGGATTGGAATATTGCACTCGCTTGGCGTGCCGGTGCGCATTTGCCTCCGGCTGCAATGGCTTGGTTAGATCTGGCCAAAGAGCTGAGATAGTGCAATGGCTTTTGCTCGGATATCCAAGCGCTGGTAGTCAATAAAAACACCGGCCTACCTGGTGAAGGGTGAATCGCCCCGGGTTTTCTAGACACTCTCAAGGCTCGCTGCGTAACGCTTTTCAAACTCTACCGGTGACAGCTGATTGTTGAAACTGTGGCGTCGTTTTGGGTTGTAAAACATCTCGATGTAATCGAACACATCATCTCGAGCATCCTGGCGTGTAGTGTAGATTTTACGCTTGATCCGTTCCCGCTTCAGCAACTGGAAAAAGCTCTCCGCCACAGCGTTGTCGTGGCAATTACCTCGACGACTCATGCTGGCTACCAGGTTGTTAGCTTTCAAGAAGCTTCGCCAGTCTGAGCTGCTGTACTGACTGCCTTGATCCGAGTGGATCATCACCTCTTGCTTCGGCTTACGTCTCCAAACCGCCATCAGCAGTGCATCAATGGCTACGTCGCTGGTCATCTGCGACTTCATTGACCAACCAATGATCTGGCGTGAAAACAGATCGAGCACCACGGCCAAATACAGCCAGCCTTCATATGTTCGGATGTAGGTAATGTCTGTGACCCAAACTTTGTTGGGTTCTCTGACATCGAATTGGCGCTTCAGTAAGTTCGGTGAGGCAACGGCTGGCTTACCACCGTATTTTCCAGGCCTCCGTCGATACCCAGTCTGAGAACGTAAACCTTCAAGGCGCATCAACCTAGCCACCCGGTGACGGCCACAGCTCTCACCAACCTCTCGCAGGTCATCATGGATCTTTCGATAGCCATAAACGCCACCGCTTTCCAGCCAGGAGTGTTTGATCAATCCAAGCAGTCGCTGATCGTCCTTGGCTCGCGCAGATTTTGGTTCTGATAGCCACGCGTAGTAGCCGCTGGGATGAACCTTGAGCGTCAGGCAAAGCCGTCGAATCGCGTAATGACCCGCTTGCTGCTTAATAAATGCGTACTTCAGCCGCACTCCTTGGCAAAGTACGCGGCGGCCTTTTTTAAGATGTCTCGCTCCTCCGTCACCCGTTTCAGCTCGGCACGTAGACGACGAACCTCAGCGCTCTGATCATCCTCCTCAACGCGCTGTTCCTGGGGCTTGGTGTAGCGCTTAACCCAGGCATAGAGGCTGTGCACAGACACACCCAATCGTGCAGCCACCTCCGAGACAGGAAGCTGCTTTTCGGTCACTTGCTTGACCGCCTGGATTTTGAATTCTTCGGGATAACGCTGGTTGCTCATGGCACCTCCTAATGGGCCTCATTTTAAGGCTTGGAGGTGTCTACGAAACTAGGGGCGATTCACCAAATCGAAGTCAGCCAAGCCATGCTCATGCTGAGCACGGCTGATCACGTCGATTGAGTGATAGGTGGAGAACACCACGCTCATGTGCTCCGCGTCATGACGCTTGAGCATTTCCGCAGCCAGACGATCCGCCTTGGTGGTGGCCGGGTAGCGCAGCTCGTGGGTGAACACCTGAACCGCGTCATCCTCGGCCTTGCGCTTCTTGCCTACGTCACTGTCAGAGCAGACTGCGAAGCTGTGCAGCGGGGTTTCAGTTTCCTGCGTCCACTCCGTTAGTGTCTGCGACAGCAGGGACAAGCTAGGCACCAAAAACAGCACACGCTTGCCCTTACCAGCTAGGCGCTCAGCAATCTTCAAGCTAGTAAAGGTTTTGCCAGTGCCGCAAGCCATGATCAGCTTGCCGCGCTCAGCATCCTTGAGGCCTGCGGCTACAGCATTCAATGCTGTCTGCTGGTGCTCACGCAGTTGCTTCTTGGATTTGAGTGCGACCGCTTTGCTGGACTGGTACTTGGCCCAGTCAATCTGGCTGTCTTCCAAGGCTTGCAGATCGATCTTGCTGACCGGAGGCTGTTGGCCCTGCAAGGCATCCTCGGCGTGCTCGCTCCAGTTGTTGGTGGTGGTAACGATGATGCGGTGCGAGAACGGCGCTTTGCCCGAGGCGGTGAAGAAACTGTCGATGTCCTTCTTCTGGACTTTGTAGTCCTCGGCGAACAGCTTGCACTGGATGGCGTGATACTCGCCGGTGCCCTGGGTACGAGCCACAAGATCAATGCCTGCATCCTTACCACTCAAGCCCTGCTCCTTGGCCCAGTCGGCATACGTCCATACTTGATCGTACAGATCGCGGTAGGTCGCTTCATTGCGCAAGTAAACGCAGATCAGTTCCTCAAAGTAGGTGCCCTTCTCGCGCTCGGTGACAGAGGCAGAACGATAAGAATCCAAAAGCGCAGCAAGAGCCGACATGTGCATTTCCTTTCAAAGCGGCTAACGGGAAAAATGCGCAATTCTAGCAACTTTCAGCACTGAATTGGATTGCACAATCCAAAGAGTTTCGGCGTCAAGCCCTACGCTTTTCTAACAAAAACGACAGCGCTCATCTTTTCCCGAACACCCGCCTGCAGCTCTCGAAACTCGACCATCATCCGCTCGATCTCGACCGAGCTTGCTCCCTGCCCGTTTTTCTCCAAAAGCCACAGCTTCAACAAACCGGCAACCCGCCCCAAGTCGCCGTTAATTCTGCAAAGATCAGCCACCGCTTTCAGATCGACGACCGAGCGAATGGGTGTATTCAGACCCAATGCTCGGAGGTAACCGGAGCGGGACATACCAGCCTCTTCGGCACGCTCACTGATGGTCGCCTTTTCCTCATCTGTAACCCACACCTCTATCGGCTTTCCGCGCCGTCGAGGCTGGGCTTTTCCTTTGGTGTCCTCTGTCATTGCTTCTGCTCCTGTTGTTGCTTTTCGCTCTTAGACGAGGCAGCGGCGGCGGGCCTCGCAGAGCAAGATACCGTTGAGCCGCAGGCGAATAAGGGGCGGTGTTGGATGGGTTCGGGCTTGCCCGTACCCGTACAACACACATCTTGCCATACTGTTGTAAGCGATTTAATGCGATTTAAAACTAAAAACTCATCAATCGCTTTGAATTTCGCTAAATCGCATACAGTCGCATTGAATTGCCTAGAGTTGCCTTAAACTTCCTTGAGCTGCATACAATCACGCTAAATTTCATTAATTTTAGCTGCGCAGTTATTGTATGTTTCCCTAGGCTTTTATCCGTGCTAAAACCAATAGGAACAAACGGAGAAAGTCGATGCAAAGTAATAGTCTAAAGCCTATCAAAAGAAGAGCTGGCCGTGCTGAGTTCTTCTCGATCAGGAAGGAGTTAGAAACGAAAATACTGCTCGGCCACCCCCTTACTCGGCTCTACACCGAATACGCTGATCGATTTAGCTTTGGATATGTGCAGTTCACACGTTACGTCGCTCGCTATTGCAAGCAATCGCGTTCATTTATCATGACAGGCTCGCATTGGAGACAAAAATGATAAATGGATGGAGATTATTAATAACAGTTTTTACTTTGCTTTTTACATGGCAGAACGCCTTTGCTATCTACTGCACAAACTGCTCTACATTCTATCAACAGATGTTCGAGTACGCAGAAGCAGTCAATACGGCGTTGAACACTGCAGAGCAGCTTTCGACACAAGTTCAGCAATACAACAATATGGTCACGCAGGGGACTCCGTTGCCAAACAGCATGTTTGGCCGGATCACCCAAGACATGCAGCGTGTAACAAGCATCTACAACAGGGCGCAGTCATTAGGCCGCAATGTGGCGAATCTCGATTCGCAATTCAATACGCAGTTTCCCGGGTATGAGGCGTATTTGCAGAAATTTCTCCAGTCGAGCAGTAAGGCGACTGACGTAATGCCGGATCGCTACGAAAAATGGTCGGCGCAAGGCTTTGATAACGCAAAAAGAGCTATGCAGGCAGCAGGCATGAATACCAGCACATTTGAGACGGAAGATGCACACTTGGAACAACTGGTGAACCGTTCGCAGTCATCATCGGGTCGGATGCAGGCCATCCAAGCTGGGAACGAGATTGCCGCTTCAAACGTGCAGCAGCTTCAGAAACTGCGCGACTTGGTGGCGACTCAAATTACCCTGCAGGGCAATTACATAGCCCAAGAAACCGCGCGTCAGTCGGTCGGCGACGCCGCCTCCGAGCAATTCAACAAGCGCCCAAATACTCGCGGCGGCGCGAAGGGGTACTGACTATGAAGTTCTCTAAATGGCTTCTTATTGTGCTGTGTGTAGCATCTGGACTTGGAGGGGCAGCTCTGGTCGGCATCATATGTTCCATCTCTAATGACCGCATAGTGGTTACCGAAAAGATCAACCAGTCTCATGCCGCCGACAAACAATTCAATGAGCGCCCGAACAGTCGCGGTGGCGCCAAGGGGTACTGACATGCGCGTACCTATGATTGCTGGCTGCAGCGGACTATTTCTAATGCTGCTTGCAGGGAGTGCAGCTGCAGGAGTCGATCTAGCCCAAAGCGACACCTCAATGCAGGGCTTGCTGGACATGATTCTTGAGGCTTCTAACGAATGGGCCCCTCGCCTTCATGGCTATGCGGTGAACCTATTTTGGAGTCTGGCACTCATCCAGTTTGTGTGGACATTCTTCCCGATGGTATTCAAACAAGTCGACTTCGGCGAGCTAGTTGGCGAGCTAATCCGCTTCATCATGGTCATCGGTTTTTTCCTGATACTGCTCGATCACTCAACGGAGTGGGCAAGCGCGGTTGTGAACAGTTTCCGACAAGCTGGGGCACATGCAGCAGGCTTGCCAAGCCCTGAGCTAATGCCAGGAGATATGTTTGCGACGGCGGTCGAGTTTTCTCGTGCCATCCTGACCGGAATGAGCGTTTTCAACCCTTCGCAGAGTATCGTCGTTGCCTTGGCTGCCATCCTCGTTCTGATGGCTTTTGCTTTCATCGCGGCATTCATTTTTGTGACATTGGTCGAGGCTTATGTCGTTATCAACGCCTCTGTTCTATTCATGGCTTTCGGCGCATCGCAGTGGACACGGGAATACACGATGGCTGTTATTCGCTACGCAGTTTCCGTGGGTGCCAAGCTATTTATGGTGACGTTGATAGTCGGCTTGATTCTGACTGTCGCGAAGAAGTGGCAGGTTGCTTATACCAATGACGAAGCCTCTCTGATGACCTTGGTGGGGTTATCGCTGGTATGCGCCTACCTGACCAAGACCATTCCCGAACTGATCGCGGGCATGATTAGCGGCGTTTCTTCGGGTGGCGGCGGTGCGATTGGCGGCATGGCCGCGGCTGGTGTAGCTGGTGCAGCAGCCGCGGCGGCTACCATTGCCACGGCAGGCGCATTAGCTCCGGCAGCGGCCAGGGCAATCGGTGCGAGTGGTAGTGGTAGTGGCGCAAGTGTAGCGGCCGCGCCCGGGGGTATTGGCACCGGAGGTCTGGCCAGCGCAATCAACTCCAGCTTTGCCGGTGGTGGTGGCACAGCCAGCACTGGCGCTATTAGCTCGGGCCTCGGGTCCAGCACTGGCGGTAGTTCTGCCGCTAAATCAGCCGGAGCTAAAATCGGCGGTAGCGCCTCTAGTGGCCCTAGCGGCGGCAGCCCACTGACGCAGCCAAGCCAAGGCGTGCAGCAGGCAGCCAAAAAGGCGGCGAAAGCTGCGCTAGGCAACGGCGACGATTCCAAGGGCAAAGCCGCCGCGCAGCCGCAGACGAATCCACAAGAGGATCAGGGCGGCAGTAGTTTGCAATCGACCTTGCAAGCCTCTCAGCAGTACGCAGGAGGTGCGCAAGACAATGGTGGAGGGTTGTCTGCCCATAACGTGGCATCAGCCGCAACCCGAGCAGTTGGACTCATGGCCGCTATGTCTGTGCCCGGTATGGAGGGGACCGCAGGAATTTCGCTGGGCGCCGGTACTCCACAAGCTGTTCCTAACTCAGGTGGTGACAACGTGGACAACGGAGAAGGAAGGGAGCCTGCAAACGTAATACATGGAGCTGACTTGGCCACAGCTGCAGAAACTGAAAGCGGCACCAAAGAAGCGGCTCCGTCGCCTAAGACTCAATCACCGGGTGAACAATCATGATTGCAGACATTCTGTTTGGCTTTTTCATGCTGGGTAGCTTCTTCGTTCTTGGTGTAGGTTTCTGGGCGCTTGGACGACTTCTGCGAGCCAAAGGGCATGGCCCTTTACTAGATACGCTTGACGGACGTTACATCCGCCTACACGCGGAGGTGCAACTGGGGATGGTACCTGTGGGGATAAAGACATTTTCCGACTTGGGCGATCTTCATCTGTTGCCATTCTTTGGTTCCAGACGTCAACGCAAGCACCTCGACGAAATCCGGCTGGACCTGCTTGCTGAACAGCAGAGGCTCAACGAATCCAAGCATTGATGACATGCCCCGCTTTGCGGGGCTTTTTATTCCCGTCTATTACACACCACCAAGACTCTCTAGACCATCTTGTGCGAAGCCCGAGCCAGAAAGTGCGCCCTTGCATTGCCAATGAAATCACTGAATAGATCGAGAGCTCGTCCAGTGTGTTACGTAATAGTCGGTGCTGGCTGCTTGGCTGCCAAATTACCTGAAATCGCTCACATGCTCTCTTTTTGGTGTCCGTCGTTGCTCTCTACGATCTGTCTGGTGGCAGACCTGCCGGAATCTGGTTCGATGATATGGATGTGCGCTACGACGGCCGCAGTCGATCTCAAGCAACAGTTTGTGAGCGTAGGGAACGCTTTTTCATATCAGAGAGGGCAGGTGCTTAGAGGACGGACACTGCCAAAGCAAAATAGGCTTTAAGAGATTTAATAGATTTAAATAAAGATTTAGGAAGAAAAACGGTTTTATTACCCATTGATTTCAATCACTTACAACAATATGCAGTCCCTGATAGACGGTGATGCGCCCCCTAATAGACGGTGGATCAGCCCCTAATGGACGGTGAATGGCCCCCAATAGACGGTCTATCCACAGGAGTACACATTCAAACGGAAAAATGGCCATCTCCGGGCCTTTAGTGTTCTGGAGTACCGTCTATTAGGGAAACTCTGAAAAAGACTTCCAAGTCTGGTGAAATACGCCTGTCCCACGAACTGAACGGTTGAGCCCCGATGAAGCAAATGTCTTTCGCTGATGCCGAGTACGCAGGCAAACGTAAGCAGACCCGCCGTGAGCGTTTCCTGATTGAGATGGATCAGGTCGTGCCCTGGAAAGGCCTGATTACGTTGATCGAGCCGCATTATCCGAAGGGTGAAGGCGGTCGTCCGGCGTATCCGTTGATGGCCATACTGCGGGTTCATCTGATGCAAAACTGGTTCGGCTACAGCGACCCGGCGATGGAAGAGTCCCTCTACGAAACCACGATTCTGCGCCAGTTTGCCGGGCTGCATTTGGATCGGATTCCGGATGAAACCACTATCCTCAACTTCCGCCGGCTGTTGGAAAAACATGAGCTGGCCGGTGGGATTTTGCAGGTCATCAACGGCTATTTGGGCGACCGAGGTTTGCTGCTACGTCAAGGAACTGTGGTCGATGCGACGATCATTCATGCGCCCAGTTCGACCAAGAACAAGGACGGTAAACGCGACCCCGAAATGCACCAGACAAAGAAAGGAAATCAGTACTATTTCGGGATGAAATCGCACATCGGTGTCGATGCTGAATCCGGTCTGGTGCATAGCGTAGTGGGTACGGCGGCGAATGTGGCGGACGTGACTCAGGTCGATCAGTTGCTGCATGGCGAGGAAATTTACGTCTCTGGCGATGCCGGTTACACCGGCGTGGAGAAGCGTGCGGAGCATCAACATCGCCAGATGATCTGGTCGATCGCAGCGCGACCCAGCAGCTATAAGAAGCATGCAAAAAAGAGCCTGATCGGTCGCATGCGCCGCAAAATCGAATACGCGAAAGCCCAAGTCCGGGCCAAGGTTGAGCATCCCTTCCGGGTAATAAAGCGCCAGTTTGGTTATACGAAAGTCCGCTTCCGAGGCTTGGTGAAAAACACCGCGCAGCAGACCACACTGTTTGCCTTATCGAACCTTTGGATGATGCGAAAACGACTATTGAATGCAGGCGAGGTGCGCCTGTGATGTGGACAATGAGCCCTGAAAAGGTGCTCTTCCGCAAAAAATAGTGAACTGACAGGAGGAAAGGTCTGTTTTTCGATTAAGTCGGTGTTTTTTGCACCTCAGACAGCGAGACCGTTAAAAACGGCTGCTTACTTCAGACCTTCCTTAGGGACCTTATTTCAGTATTTTCTTATCTGATCGACGCATCATTACAAGCTGCGGCCCACTCAGGCCAACTTCTTCCACCAAGCCGTACTCGGGTAAATCATCTGTTGCGATGACCTTGCGCAGGTTCTCCGAGAACTTTTTGAGCGTCCCGGTGCTGCCGCTACGCGCATATAGAGTTTTAAATGCCCACTTTGCATCGTCTTTACCTGCGGCACGGCGCGCCAATCGGTAGACAAAACGCCCTATTCCCGATTCGATCAGGAAATAATCAGGGTGCACTGTCAGAATGTCCGGCTTTGCCCCCGAAGTGACTTCCCGATATATCCAGTTAGGTGCCTCAATCTCGACACTGGCCACCTTGCCGGTGTCAGTACGCGAAATTACGCGATAGTGGCTAATCAATCCCTCGGACTCTACCTCCCGCATGCTGCGCTTACCGTTTCGTGGGGAGCTTTCCCGCACGCTTTTGATAGTCGTACCTTTGAGGCGATCTAGAGCACCCTCTACTTCTTTAAATTGGCGGCTTCCGTCGCCCTTCCGGCAGAATTTCAAAATGTCAGACACGTGCGATTTGAACACACGACACGGCTTCTCACCCTTCCCTTCTCGGTAGCGATTCATAGCCTCTGTTAGATAAGAAATCAGCATTAGCACGATGTCATAATCCCAAATTGACGCCATGCCATATGGGCCAGCTGTGACCTCGACGTAACCGTCTGAAAGGTTGTAGCGGCTGATTTCTCCCGCCCGTTTTTTCTGCTTGGATATTCGGAACACAGCCACATCCATCATGCTGCGGCTATCGCGGGCGCTTACTTCGTACCGCGAAGGTACAACGGAATCAGCCTGCCTTTCGTGTTCACGCGGGCAAGGTATCGCCTTTTTAGCTGCAACTGGCGACCTTGGCGTTGGCAGATCCTGGCGTGGAGGCCTCTTTTTTTCTTCGGTACGCAGTCGCTCCTCTATTTCCCTAATCGACTCGCCCGGAAGTGCTGCGGCCTCCAGCTTCTTGCGGTACGCGGCGTGATTTTCTTCGATCCGTGACAACAGACTGCCAACTAGAAGTTGCCCATGGCCGCCGCTAGTCAAGGGATTGGCCCAGCATATGACGCGATGCATGCCAACAGCTCATCCCGCAATCAAGTTCAGATCCATCTACAACCGGCAGCATAAAACTCAGCACAAGCGGTTCATTCCCGGACACCGCCAGTACATCACTCGCCACGGCTAAACCCCCATTCCTGGGCGAATAGCGTGAGTGCCCGACGATTTGCGCGCGTCAATCCATTCTTCGATTTCAGTCAGATCCCACGCAACGTTCCGACTGGTTAGTGCGATACGGCGCGGGAACTCGCCCCGCTGCTCCATGTTGTAGATGGTGCGCTCAGCAAGCGGGATCATCGCGTGCAATTTCTTGCGGTTGATGAGCGTCTTACTCTTTGGCTTGTTCTCCATGAGGTCACTTTCCTTCAGAGTTATCAGATGCTTGACAATGCCTTCTAACGCCAGAATCAGGACGCAAAAAAGTTAGAATTTAGTTGTCATCCAGAGCTATCATCGGGCGATGGGAAAATATGAAAAAGCGTCGAGCACATACGATCCGCTTCTGAAAGTGCTGGTTAGAGAAAGCGATACATCGTCTGATCGCATCCGTGCGAAGTTGAGCAACCACTACGAGTGGTGCTTCTGCGAGCTATGCTGGCGATCTACCGAATATGCGATCAGCATGGCGGCGCCAAAGGTCTTCAAGCGTCTAAAACGCGGAAATATCAAAGCAGTGCCGCTAACAGAATCTATTCGTACAGAAGCCCGGAAAAAAACCGATACCTTGGTGGCTCGCTATGAACGAGCATTGAAGGGAGAGTTCGGCAAGTACGAACCCCCGCGCATGCTGGGGAGATACTGCGACATGCAGGAGTTGCGCGGGGACTTTTCGGTCGCAGCATTCCGTGAGCATGTGGAGCGCCGAATGCTGGTTTCTACTTGGGCACGCCACGGCGAATTACTGCGGCCTTCAGCCCTACCGGCCCATCCCGAGGGCGCAGCGAGACCGAGTAAACTCTACTGTGAAGTTCACAATCCGCGGCGTAGCGATGAAGCTCGCCGCGCTTACCAGCGCGACCGGAGGTTCACACTAGAGTATGAGGATTTAATTGAAAAAATCTGGTCCCAAGGAGCTGCCGTCCTCCCTAGGTGGGATATCGAGACATGGGCAGAAGTCAGGAAAAATGCCTATAACCAGCTCCAGGCACTCAAGTCACCAACAAGCTCAATGGATGATTTGTTAAACCAAGGCATTACGAATCAAGCGGAAATCGCCCGCCAACTTGGCGTATCACGCCAAGCAGTTTCTGCCGCCATCAAGCGACGGGGGCGAAAACAGGCAATGAGATAAAAACGACCGAAGCTCTAACTTGATTATCTGTAACCGTCGCCCGAACGGGGCCGATTGGCTGTCCACTCATCAATCATATCGGCCCAGTCCTGTAACATCGCAGTACGCTGCTCTCGATACTCGGCCTTGTTATAGACAGCCCTAACACCCTTCTGCTCGTGTGCAAGACATTTCTCAATCCAGTCTGAGTTGTAGCCCGCCTCGTGCAGCAGCGTGCTAGCTGTCCGTCTCAAATCATGCGGTCCGAACTTACTCAGCGGCTTCCCTTCTTTCTGCGCGAGCCGATAGCTCAGCGTCAGTACCTGATTGATGGTTGCGGTACTCATTGGCAGATCAGAATCGTACCGGGAAGGAAAGACGTATTCTGAACCACCGGCAAACGTCTTCAACGCGATGAAGAAATCCAGCACCTGCCGAGACAAGAACACCAAATGGGGGTTGCGTCGCTTCATCCGCTCTTTCGGAATGGTCCACAGGGCTTCACTAAAATTGATCTCATCCCAGGTGGCGTTGGTCAGCTCACTTTTTCGAACCATGGTGAGCAACAGCAGTTTAGCCGCCGCTCTCACGGAGGAGGCGGTGCCGATACGGTCCAAGTACTGGTACATCAACGCGATTTCGTCTGGACCCAAAGCGCGGTCACGAGGCTCAAATTTAGCGATGCTCGCAGAACGTACCAGATCGGCCGGGTTCTCGACCTTCTGGCCACGCTCAATCGCCCATCGGAAAACCTGCATTACGATCTCACGGGAGTGCACCGCCGTTGCTGGAGCACCTCGCTCCACGATTGCATCGGTCAGCGCTCGCAGGTCCTCATGGTTGATTTCCACCAGCTTCTGATTACCAAACTTCGGTTTCAGCTCACGCTCATAAACAGAGCGCCGCATATCACGGGTCGAGTCAGCCATCTGATACCCGCGAAGCCATTTCTCGGCCCAGGCATCAAACGTTTCTGCTCCCTTGCTACGTGCCTTGTCACGGGCTTTCTCCTTGGCAGGTGACTTGCCAGCCGCAACCATCTTTTTGGCTTCACCAAGCCGCTCTCGCGCTTCTGCAAGCGTGATTCCACCTACACCATAGCGACCAAACGTGATCGTCTCCTGTCGTCCATTGATGGAGTAGTTGTAGCGAAACGAGATTGCGCCCGCAGCCGTGACAGCTACGTAAAGTCCATCACGGTCGTTCACTTTGTAGAGTTTTTCTTTCGGTTTGAGATTACGTAGCTTGGTATCGGTCAGCATGAGGCTCGCGAATTCCGTTCAAAAAATACCATGCTCAGAAACACACCCAAAACCGCGAGAAAACTCAATAAAACCGGGTGGATTATGAGTCTTGATACCATGCCCTTACCCACAAAGGCGACATGGTATCGAACACCGAGCATGGCATTTGGCTCAGTCAATGCCCCGTACCATGCCACATAAACACGGTGCTTGGCGATGCACAAAGCTGCCAGAACTTGCCAGACCCAAAAAACCAAAAGCCCGCAATTACGCGGGCTTCAGGGTGTTTCTTGCTAGTTGGTGCCGGTCAGTGCCGGACGTCCAATCATTCCCACTCAATCGTTGCCGGCGGCTTGCTCGACACGTCGTAAGTAACGCGGGAGATGCCTTCGATTTCGTTGATGATGCGACCGCTGACGGTTTCAAGCAGCTCGTAAGGCAGGTGTGCCCAACGCGCGGTCATGAAGTCGATGGTTTCAACGGCACGCAGGGCTACAACCCAGGCGTAACGACGGCCATCACCTACCACGCCAACCGATTTCACCGGCTGGAACACCACGAATGCCTGGCTGACTTTGTGATACCAGTCGGCCTTGCGCAGCTCTTCGATGAAGATGTGGTCAGCACGACGCAGAATGTCGGCGTATTCCTTCTTCACTTCACCCAGGATGCGCACGCCCAGACCCGGGCCCGGGAACGGGTGACGGTAGACCATGTCGTAAGGCAGGCCGAGTTCCAGACCCAGACGGCGGACTTCGTCCTTGAACAGTTCGCGCAGAGGCTCGACCAGTTTGAGGTTCATCTCGTCCGGCAGGCCGCCCACGTTGTGGTGCGACTTGATGACGTGAGCCTTGCCGCTTTTGGCGCCAGCCGACTCGATCACGTCCGGGTAGATGGTGCCCTGGGCCAGGTACTTGATGTTGTCCAGCTTGCAGGATTCGGCATCGAACACGTCGATGAAGGTACGGCCGATGATCTTGCGCTTTTTCTCCGGATCGCTTTCGCCAGCCAGGTTGTTCAGGAACTGGTCCGCCGCGTTGGCGCGGATCACTTTAACGCCCATGTTCTCGGCGAACATGGCCATTACCTGCTCACCTTCGTGCAAACGCAGCAAGCCGTTGTCCACGAATACGCAGGTCAGCTGATCGCCGATCGCCTTGTGCAGCAATGCCGCAACCACCGAAGAGTCAACGCCGCCGGACAGGCCGAGCAATACGTTGTCAGTGCCGACCTGGGCGCGGATGTTGGCGATTGCGTCTTCAGCGATTTTCGACGGCGTCCACAGGGCTTCGCAGCCGCAGATGTCGAGGATAAAGCGCGACAGGATGCGGCCGCCTTGCTTGGTGTGGGTCACTTCCGGGTGGAACTGCACGCCGTAGTAGCCGCGGGCATCGTTGAACATGCCGGCAATCGGGCAGCTCGGGGTGCTGGCCAGAATGTGGAAGTCGGATGGCATTCTGGTGACCTTGTCACCGTGGCTCATCCACACATCCAGACCGAACAGGCCGTCAGCGTCGATGTGGTCTTCAATGCCGTCGAGCAGGCGGCTTTTGCCGACTACGTCTACGCGGGCATAACCGAACTCGCGCAGCTCGGAACCTTCAACCTTGCCGCCCAGTTGCTCGGCCATGGTCTGCATGCCGTAGCAGATACCGAAAACCGGTACGCCCAGGTCAAACACGGCTTGTGGCGCGCGCGGGCTGTCGGCTTCGTGCACGGATTCCGGGCCACCGGCAAGGATGATGCCTTTAGGTGCGAATTCGCGGATCGCTGCGTCATCCATGTCGAACGGGTGCAGTTCGCAGTAAACGCCGATTTCGCGCACGCGACGGGCGATCAGCTGGGTGTACTGGGAACCGAAGTCCAGAATCAGGATACGGTGAGCGTGAATGTCGAGGGCCATGACAAAATCTCGATTAATTTCAGAAACGACACGGGGCTGAATCAAACAGCCCCGGTGACTTAATTCGTATCGCACCCGGGTTTTGACCCGGATGCGATCACTATCAACTTACGCGATAGTTTGGCGCTTCCTTGGTGATCTGCACGTCGTGGACGTGGGATTCAGCCATACCGGCGCCGGTGATGCGTACAAACTCGGGCTTGGTGCGCATTTGTTCGATGTCGGCACAGCCGGTGTAACCCATCGAAGAACGCAGACCGCCCATCAGTTGGTGCACGATTGCGGTCAAAGAACCTTTGTACGCCACGCGACCTTCGATGCCTTCCGGCACCAGCTTCTCGGCACCCGCAGAGGAGTCCTGGAAGTAACGGTCGGAGGAACCCTGGGATTGCGACATCGCACCCAGCGAACCCATACCGCGGTAGGCCTTGTAAGAACGGCCCTGGTACAGCTCGATTTCGCCCGGTGCTTCTTCAGTACCGGCAAACATCGAACCCATCATCACGCAGGATGCACCGGCGACGATGGCCTTGGACAGGTCACCCGAGAAGCGGATGCCGCCGTCGGCGATCAATGGTACACCGCTGCCTTCAAGGGCTGCGGCTACATTGGCAATGGCACTGATTTGCGGCACGCCGACACCGGCAACGATACGGGTGGTGCAGATCGAACCAGGACCGATACCGACCTTGACCGCATCGGCACCGGCTTCAGCCAGGGCCAGGGCAGCAGCGCCAGTGGCGATGTTGCCGCCAATTACCTGTACTTCAGGAAAGGTTTGCTTGACCCAGCGAACACGGTCGATCACGCCTTTGGAGTGGCCGTGCGCGGTGTCGACAACCACCACGTCAACGCCTGCAGCCACGAGGGCGGCAACACGGTCGGCGGTGTCTTTGCCGGTTCCCACTGCCGCGCCTACACGCAGACGACCCTGGTCGTCCTTGCTGGCCAGCGGGTAAGCCTTGGCTTTTTCGATGTCGTTGACGGTCATCATGCCTTTAAGGGCAAATTTGTCGTCGACGATCAGTACGCGCTCGATGCGGTGCTTGTGCAACAGCTCGCGGGCTTCGTTCTTGTCGGCGCCTTCCTTGACCGTGACCAGACGCTCTTTAGGCGTCATCACTTCACGAACGGTGGCTTCCAGACGGTTTTCGAAACGCACGTCACGGGACGTCACGATGCCGACCAGGTCGCCATTGTGCAGTACAGGAACGCCGGAGATGTTGTGCAGGCGGGTCAGTTCGAACAGTTCGCGAACAGTGGCATCGGCTTCGATAGTGATGGGTTCTTTAACCACACCGGCTTCGTAGCGCTTCACTTTGCGCACTTCGTGAGCTTGCTGCTCGATGGTCATGTTCTTGTGGATGATGCCGATACCGCCTTCCTGAGCCATGGCGATTGCCAGACGGGCTTCAGTCACGGTGTCCATTGCAGCGGAAACCAGAGGAATATTCAGTTCAATGCCACGGGTCAAACGAGTCTTAAGGCTGACTTCGTTCGGGAGAACCTCGGAATAACCGGGGACGAGAAGGATGTCATCGAATGTGAGTGCTTCTTGGCTGATACGCAGCATCGCTGGGGCTCCCGAGCGGGAAAATGGAAGCGCGTTATTGTACTCAAAACACCTTCATCTCTCAACGGAAACCTTTAGAGAGTTTTGCGCTAAAGGCCATGATTTATTGACTCCCAGGGCAGATTCCAGATGATAGTACGGCCTTGATTCCTGCAGGAGCCGGCTTGCCGGCGATTCAGACGGCCCGGCGGGCAGAGCCAGCTCAGCGATGCTATCGCTGGCAAGTCAGCTCCCACAGCTTCAGAGCTCGACCTTGACCCACGCCACCGGCTGGTCGAGCCAGTCGGCGAATTCGTCGAGGAAGCTCTGTTTGAAGCCCGCCTCGGCCCAGTTGTTGAAAATGAAGCCCAGATTGGAGAATGCGCACGGCTGCAGGAACAGAAAACCGTTGATGTCATCTTCATGGGCGCACAGCGGACAAATGAAGTTGTCGGTTCGGCCCGGCATCCACTCTTCCAGGCTTTCGAACAGCGCTTCACCGACTTCCTTGCGGCATTCGGCACAGCCTGCCTCTTCGAGAAACCCCTTGGCCGGGGTGTAGATGCAGCGCTTGGTGATGATTTCCAGACCATTGACCGGCTGACCGAACGGCAGCGCTTCAGGGTGCAGCACCACACTGGCGGCGCCCGGCGCGATGGCGTAGGCCATACGGCTGCCGCCGCGGCCACAGGTGCTCAGCTCTTGCTCAATGATGTTCTTGCGCACCAGCCAGCGCACGATGGCCCGGGCCCGGGGTTCGTGAACCGGCAAGGTGGATATTCTGGGAACGATGATGCTTTGCGAATTCATGGGTACGGCACATGTACGTGAGATGGAAGCAGCACACATAACCTGCGGGAGCCGGGCTAGCCCGCGATGGCACCATCGCGCTCAAGCCATAAACCGGGCAATTTTTTGCATCGCCGGCAAGCCAGCTCCCACAGGAGATAGCGTTTGGTGCGCAGCTTAATGCCTCACCGTGGCAGGTCAAGCACTCAGATAACGCGCAATCAACGCAATCCCGCTGGCCAGTACCAGCCATGTGACCAGCCGCACAAAGGCTTCGCGAGACAATTTGCGGGTCAATCGGCGACCGATCCACAAGCCCAGCGCCATCGCCGGCAACAGACAAGCGGCAAGCAACAGCAGCGCACCATCGGCATAGACGCCAGCAATTACAAACAGGCCCAGGCGCACCATTGTGCTGCAACTGATCAACGCACTTTGCGTTGCCCGCGCAGCATCCTTGGGCAAGCGCGCATTCAGATACAGCGCGTATAGAAAGCCGCCACTGCCAAACAACGCACCAAACAGACCGCCCGTAATACCGGTGGGAATAGCCCAGCCTGCAGCTACCCGACCCGGGCGCACCGTCACTGCCAAGCTATAAATCGCATAGGCGGTAATGAAAATACCCATCAACAGCAACAACAGATCTGACTTCAGATTGAGCAAAAACACTACCCCGACCGTGCAGCCCAGCGCCATGCACGGCAACAATCGCAACAATTCGGGGCGGGCTACATCACGTCGCGCGGGCAGCCAGTTGCCAAAGGCCGCGACAAAATCCAGCAGTACCAGCAACGGGATGATTTTCGATAACGGCAGGCACAGGATCAAAATCGGTCCGGCCACCAACGCCGTGCCAAACCCCGCGACTCCGAACACGATATAGGCCAGAGCAATGCCCAGCTCGATCAACACCCACTCGGCACCGGTAAAAGGCAAGTCCATGGCTTTTCATCCTTGTTTTAGTGGCGCGACTTTAACCAGACAGGTGCAGTGATAACAATCCACCCTTATGATGGCGCGCATGATTAAAGATCCTTTTGCACGACTCAACCTCGACCGAGAAGTCCTGACTGTCAGCCAGCTCAATGGCCGGGCGCGGGTCTTGCTCGAAGACGTGTTCAGCAACATCTGGGTAGAGGGCGAAATCTCCAACCTCGCCCGCCCGGCCTCCGGCCATGTTTACTTCACCCTCAAAGACAGCGGCGCCCAAGTGCGCTGTGCACTGTTTCGCAATAACGCAGCCCGGGTGCGCCAGGCACTCAAGGATGGCCTGGCAGTAAAGGTGCGCGGCAAGGTTTCGCTGTTTGAAGGCCGCGGTGATTACCAGTTGATTCTCGATACGGTTGAGCCGGCTGGCGATGGCGCGCTGCGACTGGCCTTCGATGCTCTGAAAGAAAAACTCGGCGCCGAAGGCCTGTTCAGTGCCGAGCGCAAGGTGCCCTTGCCGGCTCATCCGCAACGGATCGGAATTATCAGCTCACCTACCGGAGCGGTGATTCGCGACATCATCAGCGTGTTCCGCCGCCGCGCGCCGCAAGTTGAGCTGACCCTGATTCCCACCGCGGTACAGGGCCGAGAAGCCACGGCGCAAATTGTCCGGGCACTCAAGTTAGCCGATGCCCGGGGGTTCGACGCGCTGATCCTGGCCCGTGGCGGCGGCTCGCTGGAAGACCTGTGGTGTTTTAACGAAGAAGCCGTGGCCCGCGCCGTGGATGCCTGCGTCACCCCTATCGTCAGTGCGATCGGGCACGAAACCGATGTTTCGATCAGCGACTTTGTCGCCGACGTGCGCGCGCCAACGCCATCGGCTGCCGCGGAGTTGCTGGCCCCGGACTCCAGCGACCTGCAACGGCGTATCGACAGCCTGCATCGACGTCTGGTGATGCGTATCCGCGACCGCTTGATGCGTGACCGCCTGCGCCTGGATGGTCTGGCCCGCCGCCTGCGCCACCCGGGCGAGCGGCTGCGCCAGCAGGCCCAGCGCCTGGATGACCTGGACATGCGCATGCGCCGCGCCTTTGAGCGCAGCCTCAATACCCGTCGCGAACGCTTGATCCGGCTCGAAACGCGGCTGGCAGCGCAGCATCCGGGCCGGCAACTGGCCCTGCTGCGCCAGCGCCTGGACAGCCTGGCCGAGCGCTTGCAACGGGCCATTGGGGAAGGCCTCAAAAGCCGGCGCCTGCAACTGCAAAGCCAGATCCAGACCTTGCATGTGGTGAGCCCGCTGGCCACCCTGGGCCGGGGTTACAGCATCTTGCTGGATGAACGCGGCAACGCCATCCGCAGCGCCACACAAACCCGTCCCGGCCAGCGCTTGCAGGCCAGGCTGGGCGAAGGCCAGTTGCTTGTACGCGTGGAGGACAACCACCTCACGCCTGTCACCCTTTCATTACTGGATTGATCGATGCCGCGTTTTCTCTCTGCACTATTGCTGCTGTGTCTGACCTGTAACGCTCACGCAGCCGACAGCTACATCACCCGCTTGCTGAACAAGCCGGTACCGGGCGGAGTTGCCGTCATTGAACTGGGCACCGGCGCCCAGCCCCCCAAGGCCAGCTATCAAGGCAAGCCGGTGCTGGTGGTCAAGGAGCAAGACACATGGCGAGCGATCGTCGGTATCCCCTTGACCGTAAAGCCCGGCCCCCAGCAGATCAGCTCCGCCGGACGTGACCTGAGTTTCACGGTCGGCAGCAAGAAATACCCTGAACAGCGCATTACCCTGAAGAACAAGCGCCAGGTCAATCCGAACCCGGATGACATCAAGCGTATCGACAACGAACTGGCAGTGCAGCTCAAGGCGTACCGCACGTTCAGCCCCAATACTCCGAGCAACCTGTTGCTGGACAAACCGGTCAACGGGCCGCTGTCGAGCAAGTTCGGCGTGCGTCGCTTCTTCAACGGCGAAGAACGCAATCCCCATGCGGGACTGGACTTCGCTGTGCCCGCGGGCACCCCGATCAAGACCCCTGCCGCTGGCAAAGTGATTCTGATCGGCAATTACTTCTTCAACGGCAACACCGTCTTTGTTGACCATGGCCAGGGGTTTATCAGCATGTTCTGCCATATGTCGAAGATCGACACCAAGGTGGGCCAGCAATTGGCACGGGGTGATGTGGTGGGCAAAGTGGGCTCGACCGGACGTGCTACCGGTCCGCACATGCACTGGAATGTCAGCCTGAACGATGCCCGGGTCGATCCGGCGATTTTCATTGGTGCGTTCCAACCCTGATCCGGCCCTTGCAAGAGGCGGCTGCTCGCAGCATCAGACGCCTTACAGTCGCCAACCCGCGCAATAATAATTACCGCAGCGATAAATAACCGCAATAAATGCTCGAATATTGACCATATTCGAGCAGTTCTCTCAATGTTTTTTCGTCGCTTGCCATCTTCCAGCCCAATGGTTAGGGTTGAAGTCATGAAAACCTCTCACACCCTCATTCTGCTTCGTCAACACCGCAGCCTTTGCCTCGTCAGCGCACGACTGCAAAGCTAATCGCGGTGCCTCGCCCTTGTGCTTTGTATTTCTTCGGCTGGCCGCCTCTTGATAGTCGGCAAGCAAAATAAGGATTGCCTGATGACCATGCTCAAAGACCCTTCTTCCAAGTACCGCGCCTTCCCGGTCATTGATTTGCCTGACCGTACCTGGCCATCGAAAACCATCACCAGCGCGCCAATCTGGTGCAGCTCCGACCTGCGCGACGGCAACCAGTCGCTGATCGAGCCGATGGATGCGGTAAAGAAGCTGCGCTTCTGGAAGACCCTGGTCAGTGTTGGCGTTAAAGAGATTGAGGCTTCGTTCCCGGCCGCATCCCAGACCGACTTCGACTTCGTGCGCAGCTTGATCGAAGACGGCCACATCCCGGACGACACCACTATTCAGGTGCTGACCCAGGGCCGTGAAGACTTGATTGCCCGCACCTTTGAATCCCTGCGCGGGGCGAAAAAGGCCATCGTTCATTTGTACAACGCGACTTGCCCTGCATTCCGCCGCATCGTGTTCAACCAGGACAAGGAAGGCATCAAAGAGATCGCCGTCAGCGCTGCCAAGCTGTTCGTCAAATATGCCGCTCAGCAGCCTGAAACCCACTGGACGTTCGAGTACTCGCCCGAAACCTTCAGCGCCACCGAACTGGAGTTCGCCAAGGAAGTCTGTGACGCAGTGATCGAGGTCTGGAACCCGACGCCCGAGCACAAGATGATCCTCAACTTGCCTGCCACCGTTGAGTGCGCCACTCCGAACATCTATGCCGACCAGATCGAATGGTTCGGTCGTCATATCAATCGCCGTGACAGCGTGCTGATCAGCCTGCACACCCACAATGACCGCGGCACCGGCGTTGCCGCTACCGAACTGGGCTTGATGGCCGGGGCTGATCGGGTTGAAGGCTGCCTGTTCGGCAATGGCGAACGTACCGGTAACGTCGACCTGGTGACTGTGGCCCTGAACATGTACACCCAGGGTCTGAACCCCGGGCTGGACTTCTCGGACATCGATGGCGTGCGCAAGGTCGTCGAAGAGTGCAACCAGATCCCGGTCCACCCGCGTCACCCCTATGTGGGCGATCTGGTGCACACCGCGTTCTCCGGCTCGCACCAGGATGCGATTCGCAAAGGCTTCTCTCAGCAAAAACCGGATGCCTTGTGGGAAGTTCCATACCTGCCGATCGATCCGGCTGACATTGGCCGCAGCTACGAAGCCGTGATCCGGGTCAACAGCCAGTCAGGCAAAGGCGGTATTGCTTACCTGCTGGAGCAGGAATACGGCATCAGCTTGCCGCGCCGGATGCAGATCGAGTTCAGCCAGGTGGTTCAGCGCGAAACCGACCGCCTGGGTCTGGAGATGACAGCCCAGCAGATCCACAGCTTGTTGCACAGCGAATATCTGCAGGCCAACACCCCTTACGCACTGGTCAGCCACAAGCTGCAGGAAGAGAACGGCCATAGCGCGGTAGAAGTTGAAATCTCTGCCAAGGGCGCTGGCGAGACCAACCTGCGCTGGAGCGGCAAAGGCAACGGCGCGCTGGAAGCGCTGGTGGCAGGGCTGCCGGTGAAAGCCGAGATCATGGACTACAACGAGCACGCTATCGGCGCTGGCACCAATGCCAAGGCAGCGGCCTATATCGAGTTGCGAGTCAATGGTGAGCGTGCCGTGCACGGTGTGGGCATTGATGAAAACATCACCACCGCCAGCTTCAAGGCCCTGTTCAGCGCCCTGAACCGCTCGCTGAGTGAAGCAGAAGCCAAGGCTGCTTAAAGCCGCCGGCCTGAAACGCAAAAGCCCCCAAGGTGTAAAGACCTTGGGGGCTTTTTTGTGCCGGATGTTCAACCCTCTGCAGGCGCGAGCTTTTCCATGCGCAGAGCTCGCTCCTGCAGGTGCCGTTTAGTGCAGGTCGAAGGTATCCGCATCCAGATAGGCCGGGAAGCGCTCGCGGTAGGCCGCCAGCTCACCCGCCGTCAGGCATACCTGAAATACCCCGTCCGCTTCGCCGGCACTGAGCAGCGACTCGCCCTGAAAGTCAAAGACATGGCTGTCACCGGTATAAACCATGCCCTTGCCGTCTGTCCCCACCCGGTTAACCGCCGCCACATAACACAGGTTCTCGATGGCACGCGCTGGCAGTAACCGGTTCCAGTGCAGCCGTCGCGCACCCGGCCAACTGGCTGTATACAGCAGCAGATCGGTATCGTGGGGGTCGCAACTCCACACCGGAAAGCGCAGGTCGTAACAAATCAGCGGGCGAACACGCCAGCCCTTCACTTCGAATTGAACCTGACGCTCACCCGGCGTGAAGTGCTCGTGCTCACCGGCCATGCGAAACAAGTGACGCTTGTCGTAGTGCAACACCTCACCATCCGGGCGTGCCCACAACAGCCGATTGCGATGGCTGCCGTCAGCGGCCCGCACAATCACGCTGCCTGTGACCACCGCATCGAGATCCTTGGCCCGGGCCTGCAACCACTTGCTGGTGGGACCGTGCTCGGGCTCCGCCAGGGTTTTGGACTCCATGCTGAAGCCGGTTGTGAACATCTCGGGCAAGACCACCAGGTCTGCCCCCCGCGCCTGTTCGAGCAACTCGTCAAAGTGCGCAAAATTGGCCTCGCGATCGTGCCAGGCCAATGTGGTCTGCACCAGGGCAACGGTTAAATCGGGTAACCCACTTAGATCACGCATAGTTTTTCTGCTGCTGCACGCAGCGTCTCCTCGCGTTTGGCAAAACACAGGCGGACCAGACGTTGCCCTGGGGGCGGGGTCTGGTAGAACACCGAAACCGGAATTGACGCCACCCCGTGTTCACGGGTCAGCCATAAGGCCATGTCGACGTCATTGAGGTCCGGACGAATAAGGGAATAGTCCACCAACTGGAAATAGGTCCCGGCCACCGGCTTAAAGGTAAAGCGCGACGGGCTTAACAGATCACAAAACAGGTCGCGCTTGGCCTGGTAAAACGCCGGCAGTTCTTCAACATGCTCGGGGTGGGCCGCCATGAAGTCGGCCAGTGCGTACTGCAAAGGGGTAACTCCGCAGAAGCTGACGTACTGATGGACCTTGCGCAGCTCTGCCGTCAGGGCCGCTGGCGCCACCACGTAGCCAGTTTTCCAGCCGGTGACGTGATAGGTCTTGCCGAAGGAACTGACAACGAAGGCCCGATGGTACAGCTCGGGATGGGACAAAACACTGACATGGGGCACGCCATCGAACACCAGATGCTCATACACCTCATCGCTGATGATGTAGATATCGCGGTCCGCAATCAGCGCAGCCAACTGGTCCAGCTCGGCCCGGCTTATCAAGGCACCACTTGGATTATGCGGGCTGTTGAGGATGATCATGCGAGTGCGGGGCGTCAGTGCGTCCTCGAGCTTCTGCCAGTCGATGGAGAAATCAGCCAGCCCCAGTTGCACATGGACACAACGGCCACCGGCCAGCTCGACCGAAGGCTCGTAGCTGTCGTAGCACGGGTCAAACACAATGACCTCGTCACCGGGGTGAATCACCGCCTGAATCGCACAGAAGATGGCCTGGGTGGCACCGGGGGTGATGGTTACCTCGCTATCGGCATCGACTTGCACAGCGTAACTACGGGCAATTTTCGCCGCGACCTGCACCCGCAAGGCAGGCAAGCCGGTCATGGGCGAGTATTGATTATGGCCACTGGCGATGTGATGTCCCACCGCATCGCGCAAGGCTTGCGGGCCATCGAAGTCAGGAAACCCCTGAGACAGGTTGAGCGCGCCGGTTTCAGTCGCGAGCTGCGACATGCGCGTGAAAATAGTGGTGCCGACATTCGGCAACTTGCTGGTAATCATGGCCGTTCCCTGTGATGTTCCCGGCTCTGACTACGGCACAGGACCCATCGAGGATAGCCCAAACCCCAGACACGAAAAAGGGCCGATCAAGGCCCTTTTTCGTTGCGACAAGAGGTTGCGGATCAGCGCTTGTCTTTGCGCTTCTTCTCGGCTTTCTTGTGGTGCGACATCATGCGGCGCTTCTTGTTGACCTGACGGTCGGTCAGCGAGTTCTTGTTGGCTTCGTACGGGTTCTCGCCACCTTTGAACTCGATGCGGATCGGCGTACCGACCAGCTTCAAGACACGACGGTAGGTGTTTTCGAGATAACGGACGTAAGACTTTGGAACCTTCTCGACCTGGTTACCGTGGATCACAATAATCGGCGGGTTGGCACCACCCAGGTGGGCATAGCGCAACTTGATGCGGCGGTTGTTGACCATCGGCGGCGCGTGCTCGCCAACTGCGTCTTCCAGGATCTGGGTCAGACGGTTGGTCGGCCAGCGGGTAACCGCTGACTTGAAGGAGTTCTGCACCGACTGGTACAGGTTACCTACGCCCGTGCCGTGCAGCGCCGAGATGAAGTGGATGTCGGCGAAGTCGACAAAGAACAGGCGACGGGTCAATTCGACCTTGACGAACTCGCGCTCGCTCGGCGTCATGCCGTCCCACTTGTTGATCGCGATGACCAGAGCCCGACCGGCCTCCAGCGCAAAGCCCAACAGGTTGAGGTCGTGGTCGACCACGCCTTCGCGGGCATCCATCACAAAGATCACCACGTTGGCGTCTTTGATGGCCTGCAGGGTTTTGACCACGGAGAATTTTTCTACTTCTTCGTGGATCTTGCCGCGCTTGCGCACACCCGCGGTGTCGATCAGCGTGTACTTCTCGTCGTTACGCTCGAACGGGATGTAGATACTGTCGCGCGTGGTGCCCGGCTCGTCATAAACGATAACCCGGTCTTCACCCAGCATGCGGTTGACCAGCGTTGATTTACCAACGTTAGGCCGACCGATGATGGCGATCTTGATCCCGTCTTTTTCGCTCGGGCCCGGGATGCGCTTGGCTTCCTGACCTTCAAGAACGACTTCGGCTTCGCCTTCTTCTTCCTCTTCCGGATCTTTAGGGAAGTCGCTCAGGGCGATTTCCAGCATCTGGGTGATACCACGACCATGGGCACCGGCGATCGGAATCGCATGGCCCATACCCAAGGGGGCAAATTCTGCACGCGCCAATTCAGGATCGATGTTGTCGACCTTGTTGGCGACAACATACGAGCGCTTGTTACGTTTGCGAAGGTGTTCGCCAATCATCTGGTCAGCGGCTGTGAAACCCGCTTTTGCATCTACCAGGAACAGAACGACGTCAGCTTCTTCGATAGCCAGCAGCGACTGCTCGGCCATCTTTTCGTCCATACCGTGCTCGTCACCGGAGATACCGCCGGTGTCGACCAGAATGTAGGAACGCCCTTGCCACTTGGCCTCACCGTATTGGCGATCACGGGTCAGACCGGACAAGTCGCCGACGATGGCGTCGCGAGTCCTGGTCAGGCGGTTGAACAAGGTGGACTTGCCGACGTTAGGTCGGCCCACCAGGGCGATTACGGGAACCATGCGGCTCTCCACTTCGTTATTTCAGAAAATACAAAAGCCGCTGCAAGGCAGCGGCCAGAGTTCGGAACAGCACAAATGTGCCGCAAGCCTTGCCAGGGCAAGGCTGCCTGAGACCCTAGAGCCTCAAGCATAGACGCCTTAGCGAATGGTCAGGGCTTCCAGTTTGCCGCTGTTACCAAACACGTAAATCATGTCACCGACCACCAGCGGACGCGCCCGAAGACCATCACTGTCTATGCGGGTACGGCCCACGAAACGACCATCGACCTGGCTTAGCAGGTGCAGATAGCCTTCCATGTCACCGACTGCCACATAGCTGGAGAAGACTTCCGGAGCCGACAATTGACGGCGGGCCAGAGCGTCGTTGCTCCATAGTGCAGTGGTCGAACGTTCATCGATGGCTTCAACAGTACCGGACGCCAGACTGACGTAGACGTTACCAAAACCTTGTGCGACACCTGCATAACTGGAAGCATCACGCTGCCAGAGCACGCGGCCGGATTCCATCTCCAGTGCTGCCATGCGGCCCTGGTAGCTGGCAACATACAGCGTGCCACCGGACAGCAGCAGACCACCGTCGATATCGACGATACGCTCGAGTTCCGAACGGCCTTGCGGGATGGCAACACGTTGCTCCCACAC
This sequence comes from Pseudomonas paraversuta, assembly GCF_904067025.1. Lineage (NCBI taxonomy): Bacteria > Pseudomonadati > Pseudomonadota > Gammaproteobacteria > Pseudomonadales > Pseudomonadaceae > Pseudomonas > Pseudomonas paraversuta. Next base: position 940,562 of record NZ_CAJFDA010000001.1, on the reverse strand, counting down.
CGGCACGCCGTTTCGAGTATCAAGGGCAACGATTTTACCGGTCGAAAGACCGGCAATTGCCAGGTGGTTGGTTACCAGCGGTGCACCGGTACCACGCAAGGTCAGAACACCCGGCGTGCTGTCGTAGATCCAGCGCTGGTCACCGGTTGAAGCATCCAGACCTACCAGATGGTCGTCCTGGGTTTGCACCACGACGATGTCACCGTTGGTCTGTGGTGGAGCAAGCACTTCGCTGTTAACACGAGAGCGCCATTTTTCTTCACCCGTGCTGGCGTCCAGGGCTACTACGTCACCTTGCAAGGTACCGAGCATCACCAGGCCATAGCCAACACCTACGGCGCCAGAAACAGGCAGTTCGAGGTCTTTCTTCCACTGAACGTCGCCGTTCATGCGGTCCAAGGACATCACTACACCGGTCACGTCAGCCGCGTAGATGGTATTACCTTCAACAGCCGGAACCAGCATGTTGTAGGTCTTACCCTGACCGTCACCGATCGAGCGATCCCACTGCTTTTGCAGAACGACTTCTTCTTTGAAGTCAGTCAGCTCGGCTGGCGGAAGTTCTTTTTTGCTGTTGCTGCTGCAACCCGCGGCCAAAATGACCAGAGCCAGCAATGCCGCATGTTTCCAACGCATCACTTCACGCATCTCCTTTGGCCAGGTCGTCGAGCTTGATTTGTAAGCCACCGACAGCCGCTTCATCGGAGAGCGCTGCTTTGGCTTTTTCGTAGGCGCTGCGTGCGTCGTCAGTGCGACCCTGCTGAACCAGCAAGTCGCCCTTCAGCTCTTCACGGCTGGCCAGGAATGCCTTGTCGGAATCGACTTCGAGCAACTTCAGGGCATCGTCAACTTTGCCCTGGGCTGCCAGAACCTGAGCCAGACGCTGACGCGCCACTTCACCCAGGGTCGAATTCGCCGGTTTGTCGACAATGATTTTCAGCTCGGTGGCGGCGTCATCAAGCTTGCCGTTGTCCACTGCAACCTTGGCCACAAAAAGACCGCCAAACTGTGCGTAGGCCGTACCTGCGTATTCGTTTTTCAACTTGCTGGCCAGATCCGCCACACGGGCCACATCGGGCTGACCGTCAGGCGTGAGGGTGGCCTCAAGCAATTGCTGGTAGAGCATCGACGCGCCTTGCGACTGATTGCTCTGATATTTGTGCCAAAGCTGCCAGCCAGCCACTACCACCAGTGCCAGCAGGGCGCCAGTAACCAGGGGTTTGCCGTTACGCTGCCACCAGTCTTTCAACTCGCCCAGCTGATCATCATCGTTACTCGACACCCCAACACTCCTTATTCGCTAATTCGGCTGTTTTACAGCTTCAACCCTGCACGATGCAGGTGGCCAAGTGCTCGGCAAGAGCATCCCAGGCAATCGTTTGTTGTTCGCCCTGGCCACGCAGGGGTTTGACGCCTACTACTTGCTGGGCCAATTCGTCGTCACCCAGGATCAGTGCATACAGCGCACCGCTCTTGTCGGCCTTCTTGAACTGGCTTTTGAAGCTGCCAGCGCCGGCATTGATCTGCAAGCGCAGGTTTGGCAGTTGATCACGAACACCTTCGCTCAACGTCAGGGCAGCCAGTTCAGCAGCCTCACCGAAAGCACACAGGTAAACATCAACCTGACGTGCGATTTCTGCCGGGACTTGCTCAAGGGTTTCGAGCAGCAGGATCAAGCGCTCGATACCCATTGCAAAACCGACGCCCGTGGTGGGCTTGCCACCCATCTGTTCGACCAGACCGTCATAACGACCACCGGCACACACGGTGCCCTGGGCACCGAGTTTGTCAGTGACCCACTCAAATACGGTTTTGCTGTAGTAATCGAGCCCGCGAACCAGCTTGGGGTTGATCACGTAAGGAATCCCGGCAGCATCCAGGCGCGCCTTGAGGCCCTCAAAGTGCACACGGGACTCTTCGTCCAGGTAATCCACCAGCTTCGGGGCATCAACCAGAACCGCCTGGGTATCGGCGTTCTTGCTGTCGAGCACCCGCAGCGGGTTGGATTTCAAGCGACGCTGGCTGTCTTCGTCAAGCTCGCTCAGACGCGAGGACAGGTATTCGACCAGCGCGGCACGATAACGTGCACGGGCTTCGCTGGTGCCCAGGCTGTTGAGCTCAAGCGTGACCGCATCGCGGATACCCAGTTCGCCCCACAGGCGCCAGGTGAGCACGATCAGTTCGGCATCGATGTCCGGACCATCCAGGTTGAATACTTCAACCCCGATTTGATGGAACTGGCGATAGCGGCCTTTTTGCGGGCGCTCGTGGCGAAACATGGGGCCGATGTACCACAGCTTTTGAACCTGGCCACCACCGGTAATGCCGTGTTCCAGCACCGCACGTACGCAGGCAGCCGTACCTTCGGGACGCAAAGTCAGCGAATCGCCGTTGCGGTCTTCGAAGGTGTACATCTCTTTTTCGACGATATCGGTCACTTCACCGATCGAGCGCTTGAACAGCTCGGTGAATTCAACGATTGGCATGCGGATTTGCTTGTAACCGTAGTTATCCAGCAAACGCGAGACCGTGCTCTCAAAGTAGCGCCATAGAGGCGTCTGCTCAGGCAGGATGTCGTTCATGCCACGAATGGCTTGCAAAGACTTGCTCACAGAAAATCCTTTATTCGTTTGATTAGCCGCGCGCGATAACTGCTGCGTCAGCTTCGACCTTTTCGGCCGCTTTCTGCCGGATCAGCCTTTCGAGCTCATCCACCAGATTTTCATTCGTCAACTTCTGCGACGGCTTGCCGTCGATGTAAATCAGGTTCGGTGTACCGCCGGTCAAGCCCACATGGGCTTCTTTCGCCTCGCCGGGGCCGTTGACCACACAACCGATCACCGCCACATCCAGCGGTACCAGCAGGTCTTCAAGCCGCACTTCGAGTTCGTTCATGGTTTTCACCACGTCGAAATTCTGCCGCGAGCAGCTTGGACAGGCAATAAAGTTGATGCCACGCGAGCGCAGGTGCAGGGACTTGAGGATGTCGTAACCGACTTTTACTTCCTCGACCGGGTCTGCCGCCAGAGAGATGCGAATAGTATCGCCAATCCCTTCGGCGAGCAGCATACCTAGGCCCACGGCAGATTTCACTGTGCCTGAACGCAAACCGCCGGCTTCGGTGATACCCAAATGCAGTGGCTGGACGATTTCCTTGGCCAGCAAACGATAGGCCTCAACCGCCATGAATACGTCCGAGGCCTTTACGCTGACCTTGAAGTCCCTGAAATTCAGGCGTTCGAGGTGCTCAACGTGACGCAGTGCCGACTCAACCAGAGCAGCAGGGGTCGGCTCGCCGTATTTCTTTTGCAGGTCTTTTTCCAGCGAACCGGCGTTGACCCCGATACGGATCGGAATACCGCGATCACGGGCAGCATCAACCACTGCACGCACACGGTCTTCGCGACCGATGTTGCCCGGGTTGATCCGCAGGCAGTCCACACCCAGTTCGGCCACGCGCAAGGCGATCCGGTAATCGAAGTGGATATCGGCAACCAGGGGCACCTTGACCAGTTGCTTGATGCGACCAAAAGCTTCGGCTGCATCCATATCGGGCACGGAAATGCGCACGATATCGACGCCTGCGGCTTCCAGCCGGTTGATCTGGGCAACAGTCGCAGCCACGTCATTGGTGTCACTGTTGGTCATGCTCTGTACGGCAATAGGGGCATCGCCACCTACTGGCACCGAGCCAACCCAGATTTTTCGCGATTCGCGACGTTTGATTGGTGATTCGCCGTGCATGACTTATTGACCTAACTTCAGGCGAGCAGTCTCGCCACTGGTGAAAGGAGCCACATCCACAGCCTGACCGTTGTAGGTCACCTGTGCGCCACGGGCATAGCCCAGACGCAGGGTCAGTGGAGGCTTGCCGCTCACTTCAAGATTCTCGCCCTTGCGCTTCAGACCACCAAACAGCACTTTGCCGGTGCCATCGGTGACTTGAGTCCAGCAATCGGCGGTGTATTGCAGATTGACCTTGCCAGTGCCTGCAATCGGTGCCGCGGGCGCCGCCGCATCAGGGGCTGCAACAGGTGCCGGCACAACCGGGGTCGGGGCAACAGGGGCTGGCGTAGCGGCAGGCGTTACAGGCGTAACCGGCAATGCCGGCGCATCTGTCCCGGCCTGCTGCGCAGCAGGATCAGTCGCCACAGGCGTCTCGCCTTCGACCTTGGCTTCTGCCACTGCCTGGTCTTCCGGCTCGTCGAGCGGGTGGATCCGGGTCGTGCCGTCAGCACCTTCAACTTCGACGTGTTCCGGAGCCAGACCGATCAGGTCCTTGGCGCGCATGGACGTCTGGTCCTGCCACCAGATGAAACCGCAACCTATCACGGCGATCAGCAACAGCAGGCTGACAATACGCAAAATGGTGTGGGAAACCCGCACAGGCTCTTCAATCCGGCCAAGACTGTGCACGTTGCTGCCATTGGCATCAGTCCCTGTGTACAAATCAAACTCATGGACCAGGCTGGTCTGATCCATGCCAAGCAATTTGGCATAGGCACGGATGTAACCGCGCGCAAAAGTATGGCCTGGCAGCTTGTCGAACGCCCCGGTCTCAAGGTTGCTCAGGGAACTGGCCGTGAGATTGAGTTTCAAGGCGACTTCAGCCAACGTCCATCCATTGTTTTCACGGGCCTGACGCAGAGTCTCACCGGGATTGACACGAGTCGCTGCTAGAACTTCGGGTTGCGCCGCTTTCATCATTGCTCCGACAGGTATTGCTGATATTCCGGCGTGCCGGGATAGAGTCGTTTTAGTTGCTGGCCATAATTGGCAGTTGGGGTGCGCTCGTCGAAAACACTCGCCAGTCGCGCACCGAGCAATAGACTACGTGCATTTTGCCCGCTAAGCAGGCTAAAACGATCGTAATAGTCACGTGCGGGCACATAATGCCTGTCTTCGTAAGACAACTCAGCCATTTCGAGCAGTGCACGGGGTTGTTGACGGTTCAGGCGCAAGGCTTTTTCGAGCTGCTGGCGACCTGCATCCCGTTGCCCCAGCCTGAGTGAAGCGACCCCCAGGTTCTCGTAGATGCGCGAACGCTCGGGATAAAGGTTGTCGGCCAGGGCTTTGTGGAATTGATCATGGGCCTCCTGATAACGCTGCTGCCCGAAAAGCAGGCTGCCATAGTTATTCAGGATCCGGGCATCGTCCGGCCGCGCACGCAGTGCTGTGCGAAAGGCCTGCCCGGCCAGTTCGAACTCCTGCTCGGACTGAAACACCAATGCCAGGGCAGCATTGGTGTCCGGATCAGTCTTGTCGAGTTCCAAGGCTTTACTCAAGGGGATCCTGGCCTGCTCGGTCATCCCCTGCTGAAGATAACCCAGCCCCAGTTGAACATATGCCTCGCGCGCCGCGTTACGCCCCTTGTCAGTGGTCATCGGGTTTGAGCCGCCCGATGACACACAGCCAGCCAAAAAGCTGAGCAAGCCAAAAGAAAGCGCGGCGCGCAGGATCATGGATGTCCTCTCTCAGGGAGCCGGCGAAGCATTTTGCGTTACATCGCCTTCGCCGCTCTGCTCGTGCCCGGCAACCCAGCGCTCGCTACGACGGGTACGGTCATTGACCTGACCGACCAACTGGCCGCAAGCAGCGTCGATGTCTTCACCGCGAGTGGTACGCACTGTCACGTTATAACCGGCTTGATGCAGCAGATCCTGGAAACGGCGAATGGCGTTATTGCTTGGACGCTCATAGCCCGAATGCGGGAACGGGTTAAACGGGATCAGGTTGATCTTGCAAGGGGTGTCCTTGAGCAACTCGATCATTTCCACGGCATGTTCGACGTGGTCGTTGATGTCTTTGAGCATGGTGTACTCAACGGTCAAGACACGCTTCTCGCCCAGGGTCGACATATAGCGACGGCAGGACTCAAGCAGCATTTTGAGCGGGTACTTTTTGTTGATCGGCACCAACTGGCTGCGCAATGCATCATTGGGTGCATGCAGCGACAACGCCAGGGAAACGTCGATGTGCTTGGCCAGCTCATCGATCATCGGCACCACGCCCGAGGTAGACAGTGTCACCCGGCGCTTGGAGATGCCGTAGCCCAGGTCATCCATCATCAGATGCATGGCGGCAATCACGTTGTCAAAGTTCAGCAGCGGCTCACCCATGCCCATCATCACCACGTTGGTGATGGCACGGTCGGCGGTTGCCGGGACGCTGCCAAAGGATTTGTTGGCAATCCACACCTGACCGATTACTTCGGCGGCGGTGAGGTTGCTATTGAAACCTTGCTTGCCGGTGGAGCAGAAACTGCAATCCAGGGCACAGCCTGCCTGGGACGAAACGCACAAAGTGCCACGTTTGCCCTGGGGAATGTAAACGGTTTCGACGCAGCTGCCGGACTCGACACGAACCACCCATTTACGGGTGCCATCGGTGGAGATGTCCTCGCTGACGACTTCAGGTCCACGAACTTCAGCAATGGCCTTGAGCTTGTCGCGCAAGGCCTTGCTGACGTTAGTCATGGCGTCGAAATCATCGACGCCAAAGTGGTGAATCCACTTCATGACCTGACCGGCACGGAAACGCTTCTCCCCGATTGAGTCGAAGAATTTCTCCATTTGGGGCTGAGTCAGGCCCAGCAGGTTTGTTTTGCCAGTCGTTGCAATCATGTCTTCACCCTCACTCACGAGCCAATACTTAGCGAGTGGTTACTTCAGTAGCTGCGAAAAAGTAGGAGATTTCGCGAGCAGCAGCTGCTTCAGAGTCGGAACCGTGAACAGCGTTAGCGTCGATGGATTCAGCGAAATCAGCACGGATAGTGCCGGCAGCTGCTTCTTTAGGGTTGGTAGCGCCCATCAGTTCGCGGTTCAGAGCGATGGCGTTTTCGCCTTCCAGAACCTGAACAACAACCGGACCGGAGATCATGAAAGCCACCAGGTCGCCGAAGAAGCCACGAGCGCTGTGCTCAGCGTAGAAGCCTTCAGCTTCAGCTTTGGACAGTTGCTTCAGTTTGGAAGCTACAACCTTCAGGCCGGCTTTTTCAAAACGGGTGGTGATCTCGCCGATAACGTTTTTTGCAACAGCGTCAGGCTTGATGATGGAGAAAGTGCGTTGAACAGCCATGGTGTAACTCCAGAAACAGTGATTTAAGCGAAAAATTAAACCCGCGAATTATACGCGGGTTCTTGGGTATTTCATAATTACGCGCGTTGCAAGTTTAGTCAGCTTCTTCGATCCACAAGCCCTGAATGGCTTCGAGGACCTTCTCGCCGCCACGATCAGGGATGTCATCGAACTCAGGCAACGCCATGACCAGGTTGCGCAGCTTGACGAAATTCACCGTCAGCGGATCGACATCCGGGTGGGCTTCGGCCAGTTGTATCGCGATTTCCTGCACATCAACCCATTTAAGGCTCATGACAATTCCTTATCAGTGCGGCGCTTCGGCGGCGTGGTTGAGCGAGTATTTCGGAATTTCGACCGTGATGTCTTCAGTGCCAACCCGGGCCTGACAGCTCAGGCGCGAGGTCGCTTCCAGACCCCAGGCCCGATCGAGGTAATCTTCTTCCAGCTCGTCAGCCTCATTGAGGGAGTCGAAGCCTTCACGAATCACACAGTGACAAGTGGTGCAGGCGCAAACACCGCCGCACGCGCTTTCGATTTCAATGTGATTGTCGTGGGCCACTTCGAGAATGGTTTTGCCGGTCTCAGCCTCAACAACCATACCGTCCGGGCAATGCTCGGCGTGTGGCAGAAAAATGATCTGCGGCATCAGTTATTCCTCGATTTCATTCAAGTTGCGTCCCGACAGGGCGGCTTTAACCGTCAAGTCCATGCGCCGGGCAGCGAAGGCATCGGTCACTTGCGACAGACGCTTGGTCTGCTGCTCGATGGCATAACCATCGGTGCCTTTCAACAATTGGGCCAGTTCCTGCATTTGCAGTTCGATGACCATCCGCTCTTCGGCGTCCAGCAAACGATCGCCATCAACATCCAGCGCCGCCTGTACCGCCTCGATCAGACGCTGAGCATCGACCTGCTGCTCACGCAACACCCGTGCGACCTTGTCGTCACTGGCGTACTGGAACGAATCCTTGAGCATTTTGGCGATTTCACCATCGGTCAGACCGTAGGACGGCTTGACCTGAATGGTTGCCTCGACACCCGACCCCAGCTCGCGGGCCGTCACATTGAGCAAACCATCAGCATCGACCTGGAAGGTGACGCGGATTTTGGCGGCACCGGCCACCATGGGCGGAATGCCACGCAATTCAAAACGCGCCAGGGAGCGGCAATCACTGATCAGCTCGCGCTCGCCCTGCAGCACATGAATCATCATGGCCGTCTGGCCGTCTTTATAGGTGGTGAAGTCTTGCGCACGAGCCACCGGGATTGTGGTGTTGCGCGGAATGACCTTCTCCATCAGGCCGCCCATGGTCTCAAGACCGAGCGACAGCGGAATCACGTCCAGCAATAACAGTTCGCCACCATCACGCTTGTTACCGGCCAGGGTGTCGGCCTGAATCGCAGCACCAATGGCGACCACCTGATCGGGGTCGATATCGGTCAATGGCTGACGACCAAACATTTCGGCAACCGCTTCGCGCACACGCGGCACGCGGGTCGAACCACCGACCATCACCACCGCCTGAACTTCATCAAGCTCAATATTGGAGTCACCTACAGCACGGCGACAAGCCTTCAGACTGCGGGCAATCATCGGCTCGATCAGGGCATCGAAAGCTTCACGGGTCAGCTCGGCCTGCCAGTCGCCATAAGCGACAGATACGGACGAAGCATCGGTCAGACCTTCTTTGGCAGCGCAGGCAATTTGCAGCAATTGGCGCTGGGTGCCCGGATCGAGATCCGCCGACAAACCTGCCTGCTCGACAATCCAGCTGGCAATCGCATGGTCAAAGTCGTCGCCGCCCAGGGCGCTGTCGCCGCCAGTGGCCAGGACTTCAAACACACCGCCGGTCAAACGCAGGATCGAGATATCGAAAGTACCGCCACCCAGGTCATAGATGGCGACCACGCCTTCAGCGTGCTGGTCAAGACCGTACGCCACGGCAGCAGCAGTCGGCTCGTTGAGCAGGCGCAATACATTTAGCCCGGCCAGTCGCGCCGCATCCTTGGTGGCCTGACGCTGAGCGTCATCGAAATAAGCCGGCACGGTGATCACCGCCCCTACCAATTCTCCGCCCAAGGTTTTTTCAGCACGCTCGCGCAGCACTTTCAAAATGTCGGCTGACACCTCTACCGGGCTTTTCGGGCCCTGCACGGTGTCAATGAACGGCATGTGCGACTCACCGCCCACAAAGCGATAAGGCAGCTGCTCGCCCAATTGCTTGACGTCGGACAGACCACGACCCATCAAGCGCTTGACCGACAGCACGGTATTGAAAGGATCACTGGAAGCCGCCAGACGGGCAGACTCGCCCACCTCGATGCGATCGGCGTGATAACGCACCGCAGACGGCAGGATGACTTTGCCGTCAGCATCGGCCAGCGGCTCGGAAAGACCGCTGCGCAAAGCAGCGACCAGCGAATTGGTAGTGCCCAAGTCGATCCCCACAGCCAGACGTCGCTGGTGCGGTTGAGGACTTTGGCCGGGTTCGGCGATCTGCAGTAGGGCCATCGTAATCAGGACTTATCTGTATATCAGGCGTGCAACCGTGGCGGCACTGGGTTAATCGTCGAGGCGCTCTTCTAACTGGCGCACTTCGTAAGTGAGCTTGTCGAGGAACTGCATGCGGCGCATCAGGCGCTCGGCCTGTTCGCGCTGCGCTGCATCATTCCAGCAAGCAGCGAAGCTGTCGTTCAACTGATCCTGAGCGGCTTTGAGCCGACGCTTGAATGCAGCAATACCTGCCATATCGGCGCTGTCCTGCAAGTCTTCAAGCTCTTCGCGCCAATGCATCTGCTGCATCAGAAACTCGGGATCATGCACCGTGACTTCCAGCGGCATCTCACGCCCATTCATCGCAAGCAGGTAACGCGCGCGCTTGGGTGGGCTTTTGAGCGTCTGGTAGGCCTCGTTGAGGCTGGCGGATTGCTCCAGCGCCAGTCGTTGCTCACGCTCGGAAGCATCAGCAAATCGATCCGGATGCACACCACGCGCCAACTCACGGTAGCGCGTGGCCAACTGCTCGAGATCCAGCGTGAAGCTCGGCTGCAGTTCAAATAATGCGAAATGACAAGGAGTGCCCACGAGTAGCCTCAGATGTTGAAGCTTTCGCCGCAGCCACATTCACCGCGCACGTTGGGATTGTTGAACTTGAAGCCTTCGTTCAACCCTTCCTTGGTGAAATCGAGTTCGGTACCGTCGAGATAGGTCAGGCTCTTGGGATCGATGATCACCTTTTCGCCATGACTCTCAAACACCTGGTCCTCACTGCCGACCTCATCAACGAACTCCATCACATAGGCGAGACCGGAACAGCCCGTAGTGCGAACACCCAGACGAATCCCCTCACCCTTGCCGCGCCCGTCAAGGGAACGACGAATATGCCGGGCCGCCGCTTCTGTCATGCTGATAGCCATCAGGACTCCTTACGAATCGCCAGTATCATCACCCTGCCCGCGCCATTGCTGGCAGCGGGCAAACGGATCAGATCAAACCTTTCTTCTGCTTGTAATCGCGAACAGCTGCCTTGATGGCGTCTTCTGCGAGTACCGAGCAGTGAATTTTTACCGGTGGCAAGGCCAGCTCTTCAGCCAGCTGAGTGTTTTTGATGGTCTCTGCTTCATCCAGAGTCTTGCCCTTCATCCACTCGGTTGCCAGGGAGCTGGAAGCGATTGCCGAACCGCAACCATAGGTCTTGAACTTGGCATCTTCAATGATGCCCTGCTCGTTGACCTTGATCTGCAAACGCATCACGTCGCCGCACGCCGGTGCACCCACCATGCCGGTGCCGACATCCGGGTCTTCCGCGTCCATCTTGCCGACGTTGCGCGGGTTTTCGTAGTGGTCGATGACCTTTTCGCTGTAAGCCATGGTACTAATCCTCACTCATCAGAGAGTCGCTCTTGAGACACTGCAATGCTGCTGTTCGCTGCGTTTACAGCGCCTGCCTGTGGCGACTTAAATTGTTAGTGCGCCGCCCATTCGATTTTCGAAATGTCGATGCCGTCTTTGTACATGTCCCACAGCGGCGACAGTGCGCGCAGCTTGGTAACAGCCTCGCAAACCTTCTGCGCGGCGTAATCAATTTCTTCTTCAGTGGTGAAACGACCGAAAGTGAAGCGGATCGAGCTGTGTGCCAGTTCATCGTTACGGCCCAGGGCGCGCAACACGTAGGACGGCTCAAGGGAAGCAGAGGTACAGGCCGAACCGGACGACACGGCCAGATCCTTGAGCGCCATGATCAGCGACTCGCCTTCAACATAGTTGAAGCTCAGGTTCAGGTTGTGCGGTACGCGGGCGGTCATGCTGCCGTTGACGTACAGCTCTTCAAGGTGTTCAACCTGCTTGAAGAAACGGTCGCTCAGGGCTTTGATCCGGATGTTCTCGGCGGCCATTTCTTCTTTGGCGATCTGGAACGCTTCGCCCATGCCCACGATCTGGTGGGTAGCCAGGGTGCCCGAACGCATGCCGCGCTCATGACCGCCGCCGTGCATGGCAGCTTCGATACGTACGCGAGGCTTGCGGCTTACATAAAGTGCGCCGATACCTTTAGGACCGTAAGTCTTGTGAGCCGAGAAGGACATCATGTCGACTTTCAGTTTTGCCAGGTCGATTTCAACCTTGCCGGTGGACTGGGCCGCATCGACATGGAACAACACGCCGCGCGAGCGAGTCAGCTCACCAATGGCGGCGATATCGTTGACGGTGCCGATTTCGTTGTTCACGTGCATGATCGAAACCAGGATGGTGTCATCACGCATGGCCGCTTCAACCATGGCCGGCGTTACCAGACCGTCGGTACCCGGTTCGATATAGGTCACTTCAAAGCCTTCGCGCTCCAGCTGACGCATGGTGTCGAGGACGGCTTTGTGTTCAATCTTGTCGGTGATCAGGTGCTTGCCTTTGGTGGCATAGAAATGCGCGGCACCCTTGATCGCCAGGTTGTTGGCCTCGGTTGCACCGGAGGTCCAGACAATTTCACGCGGGTCGGCGTTAACCAGATCGGCGACCTGACGACGGCCATTCTCCACCGCTTCTTCAGCCTTCCAGCCAAATACGTGGGAGCGCGACGCCGGGTTACCGAAGTTGCCGTCAACCAGCAGGCAGTCGCTCATTTTTTGAGCAACACGCGGATCAACCGGGGTAGTGGCTGAATAATCGAGGTAAATTGGCAATTTCATGGACTATCTCCTAAATCAGGCTGGCTGGCGCACCGTCGTTTTTATGCAATCACTCGACGGCGGACGCTTCGATCTTATCCAGGTGTGGCGCCTTGCCATTACAGCGGCGTTGATCCTGACGCTGGGCTACTTCTTGTACCTCACGGCGAGTGACAAGATCAGCCAAGCTGATACCGCTGAGAAAATCGTGGATCTGCAGGCTCAGGTCGCACCACAAATGGTGGGTCAGGCACGTGTCGCCGGCATGGCAATCGCCAAGCCCCTGGCAACGCGTGGCATCGACGGACTCGTTCACTGCATCGATAACCTGGGCTACCTGAATACCCTGCATGTCGCGCGACAGCTGATAGCCGCCGCCCGGGCCACGCACACTGGAAACCAGACTGCTGCGGCGCAACTTGGCAAACAGTTGCTCAAGGTAGGATAGGGAAATGCCCTGGCGTTCGGAAATATCAGCCAGGGACACCGGCCCGTGCTGTGCGTGCAACGCCAAATCAAGCATTGCAGTAACGGCGTAACGGCCTTTTGTAGTCAGTCTCATGGACAGGTACCACGGAATTCGGAATGGAGGCGAGTATGCTATTCCCGACTATTTAAGTCAAGTATTAGACCTAGTACTTTAGTCGGGATTACCCGCAAAACAGCGCGCGCATTGTAGCAGGGTATGCGGCGTAATGGCACACGAGGCATCAAGACCTGACGCGCAAGACCCCGGGGGGCCCAGAGGCCGGCAACTGCTCAGCGCAGCGTCACCAGACCAGCTCCCCCAGGGTCAAAGCAAGACCTAGACCGCCTTGCCTTGATCCTTGTCCTTGTCCTTGACGCAGGCGAAGTCCTCTTCGCGCAGCTGCGGCAGGTCCTGAGCGCAATAAGTGCTGCCCAGATCCTTGAGCGCCCCGCACATGCCATCAAGCTTGCCGTCGACCGCCTGCAGATGATCCAGCAACTGACCAATGGCCCGCGCCACCGGATCCGGCATGTCCTCGCCAACACCGTACGCATCAAAGCCAATCTTCTCGGCCATGGCCTTGCGCTTGGCTTGTACCTCATCGTCGCTCTTGATGATAATGCGCCCCGGGATCCCGACAACCGTCGCCCCGGCAGGCACCTCTTTGGTCACCACGGCATTGGAGCCAACCTTGGCTCCGGCACCCACGGTAAACGGACCAAGCACCTTGGCCCCCGCCCCCACCACAACCCCGTTTTCCAGAGTCGGATGGCGCTTGCCCTTGTTCCAGCTCGTGCCGCCCAGCGTCACACCCTGATAAAGGGTCACGTCGTCGCCGATTTCAGCCGTCTCACCAATGACGATACCCATGCCGTGGTCGATGAAAAACCGACGCCCCACCTTGGCCCCCGGGTGAATCTCGATCCCGGTCAGCCAGCGCCCGAAGTTCGACACCAGGCGAGCCAGCCATTTCCAGCCAGCCCCCCACAGCAAAGCGGACAAGCGGTGAATCCAGATGGCATGCATGCCCGGGTAGCAGGTCAACACCTCAAAAGCATTACGCGCAGCAGGATCACGATGAAACACACTCTGGATATCTTCACGCAGACGCTCGAACATCATTAATCCTTGCGCTTGAGCAACTCGCCACGAGCTGCTTTTTGGGTTTCGGTGAGAATGCCACGCAAAATGTTCATTTCTGCACGACTGACCGAGCTGCGCCCGTACAGTCGGCGCAAGCGCGCCATGAGGTGACGCGGTTTTTCCGGATCCATGAACTCGATGGCCACCAGGGTCTGCTCCAGATGCTCATAGAAGCGCTCCAGTTCATCCATGGTCGCCAGCTCGCCACTTTTAGTGGAGGCCACTTCCTCTTTTTCGATTTTGCTCGGCTGACCCTGAGCCGCCAGCCATGACATGCGGATCTCGTAGCTCAAGACCTGCACGGCAGCACCCAGATTCAGAGAGCTGAATTCGGGGTCCGAAGGGATATGCACATGAAAGTGGCAACGCTGCAGCTCTTCATTGGTCAGGCCGGAATCTTCACGACCGAACACCAGGGCGATTTCAGCCCCCTGCCCCGCTTCTTCCACCACTTTCTGCCCGCACTCGCGCGGGTCCAGCAGCGGCCAAGGGATACGACGATCACGGGCACTGGTGCCCAGCACCAGATTACAACCCACCAGGGCATCTTCCAGGGTGGCAACGACTTGTGCATTCTCAAGAATGTCACCCGCCCCCGACGCCCGGGCATCAGCCTCATGGTGCGGAAACAACCTGGGCTCCACCAGAACCAGCCGCGACAATCCCATGTTTTTCATGGCACGCGCAGCACCGCCGATGTTCCCGGGATGACTGGTATTGACCAGAACGACACGAATATTAGGCAGCAAAGGAAGCGCTCACAGGCCAACAAAAGGGAGCAAATCTTACCTAAGCGAAACGCCATAAGCTACGAAAGCTAATGCAAACCTTCATCTACTGAACTTTTCTGATAGAATATTCGGCTTTCTTTAACGACCTAGGTGAAACGTCCATGCAGCCCATGCTGAATATCGCGCTGCGCGCCGCCCGCAGCGCCAGTGAATTGATTTTCCGCTCCATCGAGCGCCTGGATACCATCAAGGTCGACGAAAAAGACGCCAAGGATTACGTCTCTGAAGTCGATCGTGCTGCTGAACAGAAAATCATCGACGCCTTGCGCAAGGCCTACCCGACACACGGCATCCGCGGTGAAGAAACCGGCATGCACCCAGGCAGCGGTGAAGGTGAAGACTACCTGTGGATCATCGATCCGCTGGATGGCACCACCAACTTCCTGCGCGGCGTTCCACACTTCGCCGTAAGCATCGCCTGCAAATACCGTGGCCGCCTTGAGCACGCAGTGGTTCTCGACCCGGTTCGCCAGGAAGAATTCACCGCCAGCCGTGGCCGTGGCGCCCAGCTCAATGGTCGCCGCCTGCGTGTCAGCGGTCGCACCAGCCTTGATGGCGCCCTGCTGGGTACCGGCTTCCCGTTCCGCGACAACCAGATGGACAACCTGGATAACTACCTGGGCATGTTCCGCAGCCTGGTTGGCCAGACTGCCGGCATCCGCCGCGCCGGTGCTGCCAGCCTGGACCTGGCTTACGTTGCAGCCGGCCGTTATGACGCATTCTGGGAGTCAGGCCTGTCCGAGTGGGACATGGCAGCAGGCGCCCTGCTGATCCAGGAAGCCGGCGGTCTCGTCAGCGACTTCACCGGCGGCCACGATTTCCTTGAAAAAGGCCACATCGTTGCCGGCAACACCAAGTGCTTCAAAGCTGTACTGACCGCAATCCAGCCACACCTGCCGGCCTCGCTGAAACGCTAAGCGAACTCCGCGCATAAAAAAAGCACCCTTCGGGGTGCTTTTTTTTGACTGCCATTCCAACAAAGACCTGGCCAACCTTTGACCGGACTCCGGATACCTGCAGGAGCGAGCTACATACCAGCAGACTCGATATCCGCAATGCCCCGCTGAACAGCCCGCCCCGGCAGCGGCATTAATTCAGGATCAACTTGCCCTGCTTGTCGACGGCAATTTCATTGCCCGGCTCATGATCCATCCGCACCTTGCCTTCCTTGCCATCCAGCGAGTAACGCACGTCATAACCGACAACCTTGTCGCTGATGTCGTTGACCGTGTTGCAGCGCGTTTGCGTCGTGGTATAGGTATCGCGGTTCTGCATGCCTTCCTGAACCTTGTTACCGGCATAGCCACCACCGACCGCACCGGCCACCGTGGCGATCTTCTTGCCGTTACCACCGCCCACCTGATTACCCAGCAAACCACCAGCGACTGCACCCAGTACGCTACCGACGATCTGATGCTGATCCTTGACCGGCGCCTGACGCGTCACAGTCACATCCTTGCACACCTCACGCGGTGTCTTGATCTGTTGCGTGACCGGCTGAACAGCCAATACCTGCGCAGACTCAGGGCCTTTAACCAGGGTGTAGGTGGCAAAAGCGCCCCCGGCGGTCACAGCCACCGCACCTAAAACAGCACCTACCAGCAAAGACTTGTTCACTTGAACCTCCAAACCATCACAGATGGGAAAAATCCCACGCTAATCCCAGCCTTGGAGCACAAAAAAAGGCGCGAGTTCAATACTCGCGCCTTTTTAGGTAACAACTCGAAGATGATTAACCGTTATGGACGGTCATCGATCTCCTTGTCGGTCACAACAGGAGGAATCAAATCCTCGGCACTCAGGTTCAACCAGATCAGCACCACGTTGGCGATATAGATCGACGAGTAAGTACCCGCCAATACGCCCACGAACAGCGCGATCGAGAAGCCCCACAGGTTATCGCCACCGAAGATCAGCAGTGCCGCGATCGCCAACAGGGTGGAGATCGAGGTCGCCATGGTGCGCAACAGGGTTTGCGTGGTCGAGATGTTGATGTTATCGATCAGGCTGGCCTTGCGCAGCACCCGGAAGTTCTCCCGTACCCGGTCGAATACCACGATGGTGTCGTTGAGCGAGTAGCCAATAATGGCCAGCACCGCCGCCAGCACCGTCAGGTCGAAGGTAATCTGGAAGAACGACAGCACGCCCATGGTCACGATCACGTCGTGTACCAGAGACACGATCGCGCCCACCGCGAACTTCCACTGAAAGCGGAAGGCCAGGTACAGCATGATGCCGCCCAGCGCCATCAGCATGCCGAGGCCGCCCTGGTCGCGCAGCTCTTCACCCACTTGCGGGCCCACGAACTCAACGCGCTTGATGACCGCAGGGTTAGCCGTATCGGCCTGCCCCAGAGCCGCTGCAACCTTGTTGCCCAGCAACGGATCATCGCCAGGCATACGCACCAGCAGATCGGTGGTAGCACCAAAGCTCTGTACTACAGCGTCATGGAAGCCTGCCGAGGCAAGCTCGGTACGCACCTTGGTCAGATCTGCCGGCTTCTCGTAGGTCAGCTCGATGAGCGTACCGCCAGTGAAGTCCAGGCCGTAGTTCATGCCCTTGTGGAACATGCTGAACAAAGCCAGCACGGTGAGTACTACAGTGACGCCGAACGCAACGTTGCGAACGCCCATGAAGTTGATTGTACGTAACATGGCAGCCCCTTAAATCCACAACTTCTTGAAGTCCCGACCGCCGTACACAAGGTTGACCATTGCGCGGGTCACCATAATGGCCGTGAACATCGAGGTAAAGATCCCGAGGGACATGGTCACCGCAAAGCCTTTGACCGGCCCGGTACCCATGGCAAAGAGAATCCCGCCAACCAGCAGAGTTGTCAGGTTGGAGTCGACAATCGCCGTAAATGCACGACTGAAGCCTTCATTGATCGCTCGCTGCACCGTCATGCCATTGGCGATCTCTTCACGAATCCGCGAGAAGATCAGCACGTTGGCATCGACCGCCATACCCATGGTCAAGACGATACCGGCAATCCCCGGCAGGGTCAGGGTTGCACCCAGCACCGACATCAGAGCCAGCAGCAAGACCATGTTGCCCGCCAGTGCCACCGTCGCAATCACACCGAAGAAACGGTAGATGGCAATGATGAAGATCGACACGAACAGCATGCCCCACAGCGATGCATCGATACCCTTGGTGATGTTGTCAGCACCCAGGCTAGGACCAATGGTGCGCTCTTCAGCGAAGTACATTGGCGCTGCCAGACCACCGGCACGCAACAGCAAGGCAAGCTCGGAAGCCTCACCCTGGCCATTCAGGCCGGTAATACGGAACTGGCTGCCCAGTGGCGACTGGATGGTCGCCAGACTGATGATCTTCTTGTCTTCCTTGAACGTCTGGGTCGGCACGTCCTTCTCGACACCGTCGACCACTTGCTTGGTGTAAGTCGTCACCGGGCGCTGCTCGATGAAGATTACCGCCATGCTGCGGCCCACGTTGCTGCGGGTCGAACGACTCATCAGCTCGCCACCGTGACCATCAAGCTTGATGTTCACCTGTGGACGACCGTGCTCGTCAAAGCCTGCCTGAGCGTCTGTCACCTGGTCACCGGTGATGATCAGACCGCGCTCGATTTGCGCGCCAGGACGATTGCCTTCGCGGAATTCGAACGTCTCGGAAGTGGCTTTGGAAGCGCCCGGCTCTGCTGCCAGACGGAACTCAAGGTTGGCCGTCTTGCCCAGAATACGCTTGGCTTCGGCGGTGTCTTGCACGCCCGGCAGTTCAACCACGATGCGGTTGGCACCCTGACGCTGAACCAGAGGCTCGGCAACACCCAACTCGTTGACCCGGTTACGGACCGTTGTCAGGTTTTGCTTGATGGAATACTCACGGATTTCCGCCAGCTTGGCCGGGGTCATCGCCAGACGCAGAACCGGCTGACCATTGAGATCGGCTGTGGTTACGTCAAAGTCATTGAAGTTCTTGCGGATCAGGCTACGCGCTTGCTCACGGACCGCTTCATCAGTGAAACCCAACTGAATGGCGCCATTGAGTTGCGGCAGGCTGCGATAACGCACCTTCTCTTTACGCAGCAGACTTTTGACATCGCCTTCGTACACTTTCATACGTGCATCGACGGCTTTATCCATGTCCACTTCCAGCAGGAAGTGCACACCACCAGACAAGTCCAGACCCAGTTTCATCGGGTGAGCACCCAGACTACGCAACCATTGAGGCGTGGTCTGTGCCAGGTTGAGCGCTACGACATAGTCGTCACCCAAAGCCTTGCGCACCACATCCTTGGCGGGTAGCTGGTCGTCTTTCTTGACCAGACGCAGCAAACCACCTTTGCCGCCCTGGGCCAAAGAGGCTCCCTTGACTTCAATGCCTGCATCGGTCAGTGCCTTGCTTGCACGATCCAGATCAGCCTGGCTGACCTGCAAAGCCGTGCTCGCACCCGAAATCTGGATTGCCGGGTCATCAGGGTACAGATTGGGAGCGGAATAAATAAAACCGATCGCCAGCACAGCCAGGATCAGAATGTATTTCCACAGAGGGTATTTGTTCAGCATCAATCACGCCGCCCGCTTAAAACGCGGGGCGCCTTGCGCGCCCCGTCGATTGTTAAAAGTTGAAACTTTAGATCGCTTTCAGCGTGCCTTTAGGCAACGTGGCTGCAACAGAGCCTTTCTGAATTTTCAGTTCAACAGTGTCCGACACTTCAATCACAACGAACGCATCGGAAACTTTGACGATTTTGCCGGCGATACCGCCAGTAGTTACGATCTCGTCACCTTTTTGCAGGTTACCCAACAGGGCTTTCTGCTCTTTGGCGCGCTTGGCCTGTGGACGCCAGATCATCAGATAGAAGATGACCAGGAAGCCGACCAGGAAAATCCATTCAAAACCGCCACCCATAGGGCCAGCAGCGGCAGGTGCAGCAGCGTCCGCGAAAGCGGAAGAGATGAAAAAGCTCATTAAGCACTCCAGTTGCAATGTTGTTTCTTAAAGGTCCGAAACTCAGTCCAAGGGCGGCACAGGCAGCCCGCGCTTGGCATAGAAGGCGTCGACAAAGGTGGCCAATGTACCCTGTTGAATAGACTCGCGCAAACCAGCCATGAGCACCTGATAGTGCCGCAAATTATGGATGGTATTGAGCATGCTCCCCAGCATTTCGCCGCACTTGTCCAGATGATGCAGATAAGCGCGGGAGAAGTTCTGGCACGTATAGCAGTCACAGGTCGGATCCAGCGGCGAATCATCATGGCGATGAAACGCGTTACGGATCTTGATTACACCGGTATCAATAAACAGATGCCCGTTGCGGGCATTGCGGGTTGGCATCACGCAATCGAACATGTCCACACCGCGGCGCACACCCTCAACCAGATCTTCCGGCTTGCCAACTCCCATAAGGTAACGAGGTTTGTCAGCAGGCATCATCCCGGGCAGGTAATCCAGCACCTTGATCATTTCGTGCTTGGGCTCGCCCACCGACAGACCGCCGATGGCCAGGCCATCAAAACCGATCTTGTTCAGGCCTTCGAGCGAACGCTCGCGCAGGTTCTGGTGCATGCCGCCCTGAACGATGCCGAACAAGGCCGCCGTGTTGTCACCATGGGCAATCTTGGAACGCTGGGCCCAGCGCAACGACAGCTCCATGGAAACACGCGCCACGTCTTCATCGGCCGGGTACGGCGTGCACTCGTCAAAAATCATCACCACGTCGGAGCCCAGATCGCGCTGGACCTGCATCGACTCTTCCGGCCCCATGAACACCTTGGCACCATCAACCGGCGAAGCAAAGGTCACGCCCTCTTCCTTGATCTTGCGCATGGCGCCCAGGCTGAACACCTGGAAACCACCCGAATCGGTCAGGATCGGACCTTGCCACTTCATGAAATCGTGCAGGTCGCCGTGCTTCTTGATCACTTCAGTGCCAGGACGCAACCACAGGTGAAAGGTGTTGCCCAGAATCATCTGCGCGCCGGTATCGACGATATCGCGCGGCAGCATCCCCTTGACCGTGCCGTAGGTACCGACCGGCATGAAGGCCGGGGTCTCGACCACACCGCGGGGAAAGGTCAGACGACCGCGACGAGCCTTGCCATCAGTGGCAAGCAGCTCGAAAGACATACGACAGTTGCTCATGCTTGATCCTCAGGGGCCGGGGCAGGAGCCGTCGGCGCAGGATTGCGGGTGATGAACATTGCATCACCGTAACTAAAGAAGCGGTACCCATGCTCAACCGCAGCCTTATAGGCCGCCATGGTTTCGGGATAACCGGCGAACGCCGAAACCAGCATCAGCAGCGTGGATTCAGGCAAATGGAAATTGGTCACCAGGGCATCGACCACATGGAACGGCCGGCCCGGGAAGATAAAGATATCGGTATCGCCACTGAACGGCTTGAGCACGCCATCGCGGGCAGCACTCTCCAGCGAACGGACGCTGGTCGTACCCACCGCAATCACCCGCCCGCCCCGTGCACGGCACGCCGCCACGGCATCCACCACATCCTGGCCGACTTCCAGCCATTCAGTGTGCATATGGTGATCTTCAAGACGCTCGACCCGCACCGGCTGGAACGTACCGGCACCTACGTGCAGGGTCACGAACGCAGTCTCGACGCCCTTGGCGGCAATCGCCTGCATCAACGGCTCATCGAAGTGCAGCCCCGCCGTCGGTGCCGCGACCGCACCGAGGCGCTCGGCGTACACCGTCTGATAGCGCTCGCGGTCCGAACCTTCATCCGGACGGTCGATATAAGGTGGCAACGGCATATGCCCGACGCGGTCCAGCAGAGGCAAAACCTCCTCGGCAAAACCCAGCTCGAACAACGCATCGTGGCGCGCCAGCATCTCGGCTTCGCCGCCGCCATCAATCAGGATTTTCGACCCTGGTTTCGGCGACTTGCTGGAGCGCACATGCGCCAGTACCCGATGACTGTCGAGCACCCGTTCAACCAGAATTTCCAGCTTGCCGCCCGAGGCCTTCTGGCCGAACAAGCGAGCAGGAATTACCCGGGTATTGTTAAACACCATCAGATCGCCCGGGCGTAAATGCTCAAGCAAATCAGTGAATTGACGATGTGCCAGTGCCCCGCTCTCCCCATCCAGGGTCAGCAGGCGACTGTTGCGGCGCTCCGCCAAAGGATGGCGTGCGATGAGTGAATCAGGGAGCTCGAAAGTAAAGTCAGCAACGCGCATGATAGGTTTCGTCTAGCAGGGCCGGGAAGTTTAACGGACTTAGTAAAAATAGACCAATAAGTTGTTGACCGACCTAAACCTCATCTCTATACTTCGCCGCCATTGAGCCCTGATGGCGGAATTGGTAGACGCGGCGGATTCAAAATCCGTTTTCGCAAGAAGTGGGAGTTCGAGTCTCCCTCGGGGCACCAAACAGCAGCAACTGCAAGTCTCTTACAGGACTTGCAGCACAGAGAAACCGGCCCCCGAGCCGGTTTTTTTGTGCCTGACGATCTACCCCTGCCTGCCCTCCCCGCTGTATCCCTGCATCCCAGTATCCCCACTTGTTTCCTTAGAGAAATACCGAATTTTCGGATAGAAGAAAAAGGCCTGGCACCCTCCCCCCTCAACAAGATCCGCACCTACCTCGACAAAGACATACCCCCGGCACTTGGCGAAAACCTCTCGACGACATCACCCGCACCGAATGCGCCGACCTGCAGGCCAGCATTGAGGTCCGTGACGCCCACAACGTCGCCGAAAAATGCCGCACCTGGGTCAATCAGATCTTTGGCCGGTCAATCGGCCAAGGACTTACGGAGAATGATCCGGGGATCATCGCTTGGCATTTGTGGCCAGCGTCGCCTTTGCTGGCCCGCTGCTGCACATGCTTGGTGCGGTCATGGCGCTCGACCGATAACGCACTGGAATCCATTGCTGCCGCGCACTCGGACGGCCTCCTGGTACTCGACGAAATCGGCATGTGCGCCCCCCGCATCATTGGCGAAACCGTGTACATGCTCGGCAACGGCACCGGCAAAGCACGCGCTAACGATCGTGGCCAAGCGGGCCGACAGGTTCAAGAGTGGCGTTTGCTGTTTCTCTCCACCGGCGAGAAAACCTTGGCGCAACACATGGCCGAGGCCAACAAAGAGCTCAAAGCAGGCATGGAGGTACGCATGCTTGCTGTGCCTGCAGACGCCAGTAAAGGGCTCGGCATGTTCGACGTATTGAATGGTTTCGAGGACGCCGCCGCCCTTTCTGACGCACTCAAAGCCCGAGTATCCAAGTACTACGGCACACCGCTCACTGCCTTTCTATCGGCGCTCTGCGAGCCCGGAAAAATGCACGGTTGGTCAATCATCCTGCGCCGCACACTTGAAGGTTTTATTGCCAAGTCCCTGCCCGCCTCAGCAAGCGGTCAAGCCCATCGTGCTGCGCTGCGCTTTGGCCTTGCGGCGGCAGCTGGTGAGCTGGCTACCGCAATGGGCATCACCGGCTGGCCAGATGGCACCGCGACCACGGCAGCCCGTGTCTGCCTCAACGCATGGCTGAATGAACGTGGCGGCGCCGGTAACTATGAAGGTGACGCCATCTTGGCTCGATTGCGCCAAGTCATCGAGCGCTTTGGTGAAAGCCGATTCACTCGCTGGGAGTCCGCAGCAGCAAAGATCGACGAGCACGGGCCGCGCACCATCGACCGGCTGGGCTTTCGCAAATCATTGGAGCATGGCCTGGGCGACGAGCTGCATACCACCAACACTTACTACGTGCTGCCCGAGGCGTGGCGCTCCGAAGTATTCAAAGGCATGAACATCAATGCCGTGAACAAGGAGCTGCTGCGTCGTGGAGTGCTCGAACCTGGAAGCGATGGAAAGGCGTCTAGCCTCGTCCGCCTTCCGGGGCTAGGGCCACAACGCTGCTACATCGTAAATACGGTTCCTGGGACAGATGAGAGCGAGGCCAGGGCTGCCTGAATCGCCCCAGGTTTCCTAGACACTCTCCAGGCTCGCTGCGTAACGCTTTTCAAACTCTACCGGTGACAGCTGATTGTTGAAACTGTGGCGTCGTTTTGGGTTGTAAAACATCTCGATGTAATCGAACACATCATCCCGAGCATCCTGGCGTGTAGTGTAGATTTTACGCTTGATCCGCTCCCGCTTTAGCAGCTGGAAAAAGCTCTCCGCCACAGCGTTGTCGTGGCAGTTACCTCGACGACTCATGCTGGCTACCAGGTTGTTAGCTTTCAAGAAGCTTCGCCAGTCTGAGCTGCTGTACTGACTGCCTTGATCCGAGTGGATCATCACCTCTTGCTTCGGCTTACGTCTCCAAACCGCCATCAGCAGTGCATCAATGGCTACGTCGCTGGTCATCTGCGACTTCATTGACCAACCAATGATCTGGCGTGAAAACAGATCGAGCACCACGGCCAAATACAGCCAGCCTTCATATGTTCGGATGTAGGTAATGTCTGTGACCCAGACTTTGTTGGGTTCTCTGACATCGAATTGGCGCTTCAGTAAGTTCGGTGAGGCAACGGCTGGTTTACCGCCATATTTTCCCGGCCTCCGTCGATACCCAGTCTGAGAACGTAAACCTTCAAGGCGCATCAACCTAGCTACCCGGTGACGGCCACAGCTCTCACCAACCTCTCGCAGGTCATCATGGATCTTGCGATAGCCATAAACACCACCGCTTTCCAACCAGGAGTGTTTGATCAGTCCAAGCAGTCGCTGATCGTCCTTGGCTCGCGCAGATTTTGGTTCTGATAGCCACGCGTAGTAGCCGCTGGGATGAACCTTGAGCGTCAGGCAAAGCCGTCGAATCGCGTAATGACCCGCTTGCTGCTTAATAAAGGCGTACTTCAGCCGCACTCCTTGGCAAAGTACGCGGCGGCCTTTTTTAAGATGTCTCGCTCCTCCGTCACCCGTTTCAGCTCGGCCCGTAGACGACGAACCTCAGCGCTCTGATCATCCTCCTCAACGCGCTGTTCCTGGGGCTTGGTGTAGCGCTTAACCCAGGCATAGAGGCTGTGCACGGACACACCCAATCGTGCAGCCACCTCCGAGACAGGAAGCTTCTTTTCGGTCACTTGTTTGACCGCCTGGATTTTGAATTCTTCGGGATAACGCTGGTTGCTCATGGCACCTCCTAATGGGCCTCATTTTAAGGCTTGGAGGTGTCTACGAAACTAGGGGCGATTCACCAAGCAGCAGCATCGATGATCGAGCAAGAGCGGCATCTTTGATAAACACCTCAGAAGATCTTGGACTTTGATCTGTAATTATCCGCAATACTTCTTCTTTGTTTGAAAGCCATTGCTGCCTCAGCGCCATTGCCGCTATCAACAGCCCATCACCTTCTTTTTTCCAGCTTGGAAAGCTAAATATTCCTTTGCTGCGCGAAGTTACAATCAATTCTTGCCTATTCATAACTTTCCTTAGTCAGCGAACAACCCGGTCTATAACAATATTTTTATCTCGAAACCCTTGATTTTTTGCAGCCCGCCACCACATTTCTGCGCAAGGATGTAATGTGACCATTCGGAGCAGAGATGACCATCGAGCGCTGCAAGCAAAACTTACTGCTGACCCTGGCTTCTGAGGATAACCGTGTCATCGCCCTTTCAGGAAAATGGGGCACCGGCAAGACGCACCTCTGGCAGCAGGTTCGAGATACATCGACGGATGAAGCGATCAAAAAAGCAGCTGCAGTATCACTTTTTGGGGTGAGCTCAGTCGCCGATCTCAAGACCAAGGTTGCCCAAGCGTTGCTGCCCAGACTTGAAGATGACGGTGTCGCAGCCCAGATTGCTGGCGCACTCACAGGTCTCAAAAAAGTAGCTCAGGGATTGCACAAAGGCTTTAATGCGCTGGACGACCTGCCCCTCGTTGTTCTCCCCACCCTTCTCAAGGGCAAATTCCTTGTTATAGATGACATTGAGCGCAAGCACGACAAGCTGCACATTGATGAGATTCTCGGCTTCATTGACGAGTGCGTCCAAGTTTACAAGTGCAGGGTGCTCCTCGTGCTCAACGATGACAAGCTGACGGATAAGGGAGTCTGGGAGCAGTTCCGAGAAAAGGTGATAGACCAGGAACTCCGGCTGAATACCACTCCTGCGGAAGCGTTTGGGATTGCCAAAGAAATCATCAAGACTGACTGGGCGGAAGTACTGGAAAAGGCCACGGTCACTTGCGGCATCACCAACATCCGCATCCTATGCAAAATCATCCGCGTCGCCAATCGCCTGCTCGAAGGTCACGGAGCCCTTTCACCAGAGGTCATAGCGAAAGTCATCCCTTCCACCGTCCTGCTGAGCGCCGTCCATTTCAAATCGCTGACGGATGGCCCTACGTTCGAGTACGTGCTTGATTACAACGGGACTGTTTCCGCGACTTTCAGAGCCATCCGGGCACGGCAAAACGATAACAACCAAAGCGAAGAAGATGCCCAACACGGGCAGTGGGACTCGCTCCTGAGCGAACTGAAGATTCACAGCTGCGGTGAGTTTGAGAAAATGATCGTTGAAGTTCTTCGGACGGGTCTGATGGATACGAAGGCAGTTCAGGAAATGATTGAGCGTTACCGGCTCGACGGCAGAGTTTTGAGCACGGGGAAAAGCGTTTCGCAGTTCTTTCAGCACTACCATTGGCACCCGGAGCTAACAGAGGCTCAACTGGTCGATGAGCTACGCAGCCTTCTTCCGGGAGCAGAGTTCATTGAGGCACCGACGCTAAGCTACTTGATGGATCTGGCGGAGGAGCTTACAGGCGACGGGAAGCTGGGGCAGCAGTTTTTGGCCGCCTGGTCGGCAGCATTGGAAACTGCTTACCCTGACGGAGTGGAACGTTCACAGTGGTTATCCATTAGACCAATACGCCCGGAGGTGCAGGCTGTGTTGGATGCCGCTTATGCGCGCCAATCTGACACCACAACCCTAGTTGAGGCATGCGCTCACATTCGTTTGACTAAAGGTTGGGGGAGCGCTGAGGAGCATCTGCTTCGATCCATCACTCCTAAGGAATACGAAGCTGAAATCCGCAAAGCCAACGGTCGCGACCTGGAAGGAGTGTTCTCTCAAAGCATGCAGTTTGTGCATCACAAGGCAGCGTTCAACGACTTCGGGGATGTCGGTGATCGGTTCGTTCTGGCATGCAAAAGGATTGTGAGAGCTGAGCCGCATTCCAGACTTACTGGAATCATTCGCAAGTTCTTCGACCAACATGACCAGGCGGGGCTTCTGTAGCTCCCCGCAAGAAGCATGAACACCTGGGCGTTACCAAGTCAAAGGTTTCGCTCAGGCGCACATCAGCAATCACCAGCAAGCATCGACAATATAATCATGTGCTCCCATGTCGAGTCTAGGGAGTACCCGGTAGACCTTCTTGTACTTAAATTCCCCCCCCACATGGCACGACACTGCGCGACAGCTAGTAGCTACTAGAGCTTGTTAAAACAAAAGCACTGAATAGCAAGAATACGAAGGGTTTTTATCGTGCCCGCAACCTCTTCTATTTCTCCATATCCCGCCCCATGTCTCGGCTCGCAGTGCTTGCTACGCAAACCAAGCCGGGAACCGCCCTCGAAGCGATAAACAACCTGTTTGGAAACGACAATGTCGAAGAGTTTGCTGTCGCATTGTGAAAAAAAAATAGACCGGACAATCTGAGTGTTTGAAATCGGCTCCTCCAGCTACACGTTCACTTTAGGCCGAATGCTGCCGGTAACGAATGGCTGCTATTAGCTGATTGCTGCCTGTCGCAGAAAGGCAGTATCCGCCCCATAGGCGACGTTCGTCGATTGAACAACGGCATCGATGGCTGGGCCGTTGAACGTCAGGGACCTGAAACCTGGGTCGAGAGCTACCCGCTATGATAGATAGCTCTAGACCATGGCGGCATTTGTAACGGAAGCCGCGAGCGAACATTCACGCTACGCCTGCTAGCGGAATTCGCGCTATGGGCTATCGTTTGTGCCAGCATATTGGAATCACGATCTGAAGCGCAGGTGATTTCGAGCCAATAAGGATGGGCTGCGGTGTTTTCAAAAGCTGATGGCTCGGTACAGCCGCTGCTTAATCATCTCTTGGGCGAGCAGTTACAAACGGAAGGTTTACGACATGTCTAGATGTACAGCACCGGTACATGGTCATCGTTCGGCAAGCGCAAGAGCAGCGTGTCCCGCATGTGGCAGCGGATATAGCGGATACGGATCGCGATCGTATTCATCCTCGTCCTACGCACCATCCTATTCTTCCCCGTCTCATGGCGGGGGTGGTCGCAGTAGCGGCGGTTCATCCAGCAGCGCAAAGCCGCGCTGGTCGAAACCCGGATCCTCTGTGGCCTACACCTCCGCCGAGGTACGAACGCTCACACCGGTACGCGAAAATGTCGAGAGGCGTGCAACAGTACCTGATCTACGTGACGTCTTTCTTTGTCACGCCTGGGACGACCGGAAAGGATCCGCGAAGGAGCTGCATGATGTACTCGAATCGCTCGGTGTTTCCGTTTGGTTCAGCGAGAAAGATGTCCTTCTAGGCTCTTCGTTACTGCGTGAAATTGATAAGGGATTGGCGAAGTCTCGAGTAGGAATTGTGCTGGTCACCCCTGCTTTGCTGCGCCGCCTAGCAGCCGAAGGCATCGCCGACAAAGAGCTTTCCGCGCTCCTCGCAAGGGATCTGCTGGTTCCCATCATTCACGACACAACATACGAATCGCTGCGCGAAGTCAGTCCTCTACTCGGTTCGAGAAGCGGCCTGAGCACTGCTGAAGATACGTTTGCAGATATCGCGGCCAAGCTTTCCGAGTTGGTCGCCCCGTAGCTTCACTGTCCATGCTTACGGCTTTACTTACAGACCCGTTATCAATCGAAGGAGTTGAACACATGAGTATTAAACCCGGCCCCAAACCGATCGCTGAATCCACCGGCAAAAAGGACCAGCGCCGTCGTGTTACTGAAGAAAACAAACCCAAACATCCTGATCTGGAAGTACATAAACACAAAAAAGGTGACTGACCTTAAAAGCAGTGAGAGGGGGGCGAGTCACGTAGGTTAGGCCGCTTCTGGTCGATTACGGCCCTTCGTGACCGGCAGCTACTGGCCGACTGCTGCCTCAGGCTAACGTCACGGTTGGGTCGATAGCGACCACTCCTAGAGGACGTCACGTGTAACACCCGCAACTCTTGTAACACTTTCTTAAGAGTGCTACTCAGAACAGCGTAACAACCAAATAAAACCTTTAAAATCATATACTTACTATTATTCGTAACACCTGTAACACTCGTAACATAGCTTTTTAGAGAACATCCCCTAGCCCCACCATTGGTAGAGCCTTCAGCGATAGTAGCAGGGGCACTTCCCAACGCGTCAAAAGCACTGGGGGCCCCTGGGACTTATTGCTAGGTACGGGGCAGGAAACCCGCGCGATTGTATTAGAGGAAAAGTGCACAGCTTAGTGAACAGGTGAACCGGGTGAACTGCTGGTTCACCAGTGCATTTGCACTATGGCTCAAGAGCCGCTGGGGACCCTGGGTATTTCGATGAGACACGGGGCAGGAAACCCGCACGAAATCGTTAGTGGCTGGGTTCCAAAGTTTGTTGACCACACTTGACCGGTTGACCCAGTTGACTCACCTAGGTGTTCACTATCAGCAACACATCCAATGCCCTGCTGCGGGCCAAGCACCCCCTCCTATTTTCTTCAATACCTTTTCAATTTCAACGATTAAAATTTCAATAAACTAGGTGCCCTACTGCTAAAAAAATCCCGCGGGTTTCCTGCCCCGTGCTGTAAGGAATCTCTCAGGGGCCCCGGCAGGTTTTGGGGATCGGCTAGCTGAAGGACGGTAGAAAATATGGCTATGCCAGTCCGGCGAACTCAATGCGGACGCCCGTGCTGCCTTCGTACAGATACAGCTGCCTGTCAGCAAACCCAATATGCAAACGGAAGTCTTTATCGCCGACCTCTAACGCATCACGTATTGATTGCTCGTTTAATTCACACGTCTTACGAGCCCAATCGAACTGGGCGTAGATCCTTTGCAGCTGCATGAAATCATTGATGGCAGTGCCATTGCACATGACACCACCGCCTGGGGGAAAGATCACTTCACCAGAAAGCTTCGTCACGGTGACGTTTACGGATTTTTTCCTGCAGTTCGCTCGCTCCTCAGCCGTCAGGTTATCCGGGGTAAAGGATCGAGAATTCGAAGGTAGCAAAGACGGCCAATTCTTCTCGATGGTGTGGATAAGCTTCTCACGAACCCAGACATCACCATGACCGGGACCGTGGGGAAGAGCTTCGAGAAAGTAAATGCAGTCTGTCTGTACCAAACCGAATACTACCGTCTTAGTACCCTTGATAAGTCCATTGGGTAAGCGCTCAGTGCCGAGATGAAAATGCAGAATCCCCCAGTCATCAAGAAGCCCATCAGCTTTATCTATGCTGAACGTGGATCTGCTCAAATACGGAAACAGAGCCTGACCTTGATGGATTGCAAGGCAAAGCCCATCGAAGCCGCTTTTTAGATCAGCAGGGACAGAGAAAGACGCTGCGCACTCTGTCCGTCGTGGCGTTGCAATTGGACATCTTCTTTGGAGCTTGAAAAGAAGCAACGCACAGGCGGTCACATCTCTGTTGGGAGCTACGACATTCAGTTTTTTCAGTTCGGATACTACGAACGTCAGCAGGTCAGCTTCGAAATCTGTGCGCATGGTTTCCCTTTTTTGATAGCCTCCGCGAGCTTTGATCGTAGCAGCACCCGATTAAGAAGATGCCCCAACAGAAAGCAGCGTGTATCCCTGCTTGTATCCCGAGCTCCAGAATCAGCCTGAAAGCCTTAGTTTATATAGAACACACGAGTCTCCCTCGGGCACCAAACAGCAGCAACTGCGAGTCTCTTACAGGACTTGCAGCACAGAGAAACCGGCCCCCGAGCCGGTTTTTTTGTGCCTGACGATCTACCCCTGCCTGCCCCTATCCGCTGTACCCCCCTCCTCCCTATATCCCCAGCTGAATCCGCCAATCAAGTTCAAGCAGGACTCACACTGCTGTGCAGCGGCACCGAGCTCTGCGCCTGCGCCCTGTAGCGAGTCTTTGATCGACTCCACCATCGGGGGCCTATGCTGCCTGTTCATCGCTGACCACCGGGATGAAGCTGAACTCAGGTATCCGCGGACCCGGGCATCGAGGCGTTTCAGTTCGCACAAGTCACGGGCGTTGCGCACGCTTAATGCTGTTAGATCGGAGCGGGATAGAATCAATATATGACGACCGTGATAAAAGCTTGTGGACTGTACCTGCGGAAAAAAAGAAGATGCACAGCGGCTCAATGAGCCTCACCCCTGAATGGCATTGATAACGCCACCTTCTACGATGCAGGCCAGGATTGATCCCGCGCCACTTGGCGTATTTCTGCAAGCCCCGTGAAAATCCGCGCAAATGCACCTAGGGTTAATCATCCAGCGCTGCATGCTTGGAGGGTTTATTGTCGAGCCGCGAAAAAAATATTGCTGTCCATTACCGCTCCTGAAAGCGATTAATCACTCAAACAAATTTTCAAAGCTGCCCATTTTTTGGCGATCCGGCACCTTGCAGGCAAATTGCACTATCGTTCCAACACCGCAGCTAATGCCTTATCCAGCATACGATTTTCTGTTTATCACGCTCATGCAATGTGGGATTTAAAAGAGTCTTAATTACAACTTCCCGATAAAAATTATTATCCAGCATTACATATAACGTCAAAAAAACGACAACCCCTCAAACAATCCGCAACTCTGCCATTGTATTGACACGACAGTTTGCCCCCGGTAATAATCTTCCCCGGTCATAAAACATGTTGATGCCATCAGCACACAGAAGTGTGTTATTCGACATTAAACGACCTCACACAGCGTAATCGATAGTTCCTGGAAGCAATGGCCCTTGCCATTGCTGAACGCGCTCGCATGGTGATTATTGGTTTTTCTGTGAATTCAATCACCGCTTAGTTACGAGTTTGTTCCGGGCAGTTCTGCTGGCTGTTTACTTGATTCTCTATTTGATGAGTAATAAAACATGAAAAAAATTCTAGTGTCCCTGGCTGCACTGAGCCTGTCCGTTACTGCTTACACTGCAGTGGCTGCAAATGGCAATGTTGCCTTTACCGGTGAAATCGTACAGTCCACCTGTAAAGTTTCAGATCGCGACCAAAACAAGCAAGTTTACCTGGGCAAGTACCCGACTACAGCATTCCCGACTTCAGGCTCCACCAGCGGTGCCAAAGCGTTCGATATCAATCTGGAAAAGTGTGAAGCCGGTGATTACACCTTGCGCTTTGATGGCAACACCCCTGCCGGTCATCCTGAGTTGCTGGCCGTTACCGGCGGTGCAGCCGGTGTAGGTATTGAAGTCCTGGACCACAATGGCGCCACGCTGCCAATCAGCCAGGATGTTACCAGCCCGGCGCTGGTCACTGTTGCCGCTGACGGCGCCAACCCGGGTTCTGCCACATTCAACCTGCGCGCCCGCTACAAGTCCTACCAGGACGTGGTGACTGCCGGCCAGGCGAACTCGACCGCTACCTTCTCTATCGAATACAAGTAATTAAACCCGCTGGAGCATTACTGGCCAAGGACGGCCTATTTCCGAGCGCTGAAACCTTTATGAAAAAAGTACTCTTGTGTGCTTTGCTCGCCTGTTCCGCGAACACGTTTGCTGGCATTCAGGTGGACGCAACGCGGGTTATTTATAACAGTGAAAATCAATCGACATCACTCTCTATCCATAATGACAGCGACGCGACCTATATGGTTCAAAGCTGGCTGGATACGGGGGATGCGAGTCGCATACCGCAGAATATACCGATCATTGTGACACCCCCTATTTTAAAGCTGGCCCCGGATAAAGACGCCATTTTGCGCTTTATCTATTCAGGCGAAGGATTACCGCAGGATCGCGAATCGTTGTTCTGGATCAACGTACAGGAAATTCCGCCGGCGCCGAAACAGGAGAACGTGCTGCAAGTTGCAATTCGCACCCGGATTAAATTGTTTTATCGCCCTGAGGTGTTAAAAACCAACTTGCAGGCTGAGGCGCAAGCCTTGAAGTGGCAGCATCAAGGGCAGAAGTTAATCGTGACTAATAACGGCCCCCTGCACGTGACCCTGGGTGTATTGACGCTTAACCAGGGTAACAAGACCTGGAAAGTCAATGCCGACATGGTGAAACCTTACGACAGTTTGAATATAACACTGCCACCCGATGCTCAGTCCGCCAATGGCCTGTCGTTTACCTATATCAATAATTATGGTGGCCATACCGAGATTAAAAATGTCTCGTTAAATTGAGTCAGGTTATTCAGGGGATACACAAAGTGGTACACAACAAAACAGCAACGTCCACGCTGGCACGCAACACCAATATGGGTCACAGCGCAGGTTATTTTTTTATTGTGCCATTTTTGCTTTCTCCTGTTGCCATGGCCACCGAACAGTTCAATACCTCCTTTATCCGTGGCAACGACTCTATCGCCCAGGTCAGCGCTTTATCCGGCAGCGATGACATCCTTCCCGGGCACTATCCGTTCGATATTTATTTGAATGGCCAGCGTGTTGACCATCGCGATGTCGAATTCAGGAAAGCGGCCCCGGACCAGCCCATAGTGCCGTGCCTGTCAGCACAGGACTACCAGGGCTATGGCATCAAGCTCAGCGACCGCCAAGTGCAGGATGCCAGCGATTGCTTTGCCTTGAACCAGCAAGTTCCGGGCACAAAGCTGAACTATGACGCGGCACTGCAGCACCTGGATATCGATGTGCCGCAGCTGTATCTGGCGCCACGGGCACAAGGCTCCATTTCACCCAAGGTGTATGACCGTGGCATCAATGCCGGTTTTGTTAACTACAACTTCAACGGCAGCCACAACCACTATGGCAATAATCAGGCAGACAAAACCTCTGACTACTCGTTCCTGAGCCTCAACAGCGGGGTCAATCTCGGCAACTGGCGTTTGCGCAACAACTCGACGCTCAGCCAGCAATCGGGTGCGGGCTCCAGTTTCGATAACATTTCGACCTGGGCACAAACGGATATTGTGTCCTTGCGCAGCCGCCTGGTGATCGGTCAGACCAACACCGACAATAACGTTTTTGACAGTGTTCAATTCCGTGGCGTGCAGTTGTCCAGCGCCAATGATATGTTGCCCGAGAGCCTGCGCGGATATGCCCCGGTGGTACATGGCGTAGCGCTGACCAGTGCCCGGGTTGAAGTCCGGCAGAACGGTTACACCATCTACAGCACCAATGTGCCTCCTGGGCCCTTTGCCCTGACCGATATTTACCCGAGCACTTTGAGCGGCAATCTGGATGTCACGGTCATTGAAGCCAATGGCTCCAGAAGCAGTTTCAGCCTGCCCTTTTCTTCAGTACCCAATATGTTGCGGGAGGGGATCTGGGACTATCAGCTGACAGCGGGCAAGTATCACGATGGCACCACCCGCTATAAACCCAACTTTGTACAAGGCACCTTGTCCGCCGGGATGGCGTACGACATCACGCCCTACGGCGGCCTGATGATGGCGCAGAACTATCGTTCGGCCGTCGCCGGCCTGGGTAAAAACCTGGGTAACTGGGGCGCCGTGTCGGTCGACGCGTCTTTTTCCGATACCGACCTGGCCAGTGGTGACAGCAAGCAGGGGCAGAGCGTGCGCTTCCTGTACTCCAAGTCGCTGAACAACCTGGGCACTGAGTTTCGCATTGCCGGCTACCGTTACTCGACCTCGGGTTATTACGATTTCACTGATGCCGTTGCCGAACGCGACCGTTATGAAAACGGGGCTTACCGCAACGAGTACTACGACGAAAACGACAATGACAACCTGGGGGTTCCGGGTTGGGCCGAGTCCCGTCGCCGCACCTATTACACCGATACCTTCGGCAATAAACGCCAGCGTGTGGAACTGTCGGTCAATCAGCGCCTTGGGGGCAGTTCGACCCTGTATGCCAACCTGAGCAACCAGTCTTACTGGGGCGGCAGCGGTGAGGATCGAACCCTGCAAGCGGGCTTTAACAGCAGCTACAAAAACACCAGCTATGGGGTTTTTTATCAGGACAGCCGCAGTAACTATGGCTACAAGGACCGCAGCCTCAACCTGACCGTCTCGATTCCGTTCAGCTTTTTGCGCAAGGAATCGTCCGACATGAATGCCAGTTTCAGTGTCGGTCACAGCAAGCAGTCGGGTAACACCTACAGCACTGGCCTGAGTGGTTCTGCACTGGACGACAACCGGCTCAATTACGTGGTGCAGACCGGACACGACGAATATTCCGGGCAGACGTCCTCGGCCAACATCGGCTATCAGGGGAGCAAGGGCCTGATCAACGCGGGTTACAGCTACAGCAACGAATATCAGCAAACTTCGCTGGGTGTGTCCGGCGGCATCGTCGCCCACCCGGGAGGGATCACGCTGACCCAACCGCTGCAGAACACCTTCGTGTTGATTGAAGCCGAAGATGCCAAGGGCGTGCGTCTGGAAAACCAGCCCGGCGTGGCGATCGACGGCTCCGGGTATGCGGTCATGACCTCTGCCACCCCGTATCGCCACAACCGTGTTGCGCTGCGCACCGAAGACATTGGCAGTGGCCTGGATATTCCCCTGGCCTCCAAAGATGTAGTGCCCACACGTGGCGCCATTTCCCATGTGAAGTTTGAAACACATACCGGCCAAAGCCTGCTGGTACACAGCAAGATCAATGACGCTGACTCCCCGCCCCTGGGCGCCAGTATTTTCAGCGCGTCAGGCAAGAACAGCGGCACCGTGGGCACCAACGGAGATATTTACATCTCGGGTGCCTCTGCAGGTGACCGGTTGATGGTCAAGTGGGGAGAAGACCCAAGCGAAAGTTGCTCGTTACAGGTGCCTGAGTTGAAACCCATGGGCGAAAAGGCCACGGGCTATCAAGAACTTTCGCTGGTCTGCGTAACACCATAAAAGGAAAGTCCATGTTTTTCTTGTTGAAGCATAACCGTCCGGGGCTCGCTGCCGGATTGATGATCATGTTGGGACTGTTCTCGCAGAGCAGCCATGCCTTGTCATGTAAAGAAAACGGCAATATTCGCCAGGATATTGTGCTGGCCCAGTTAATCAGGGTCTCGACTGCCAATACAGCAGCGGGCGCCTTGTTGTGGCGTTCCCCGACATTCACTTCAACTTTCCAGTGTACGGATGACCGAAACAAACCCGCCGGGGAAAATGCCTATCTGTATTGGGACCCTAAAATGAATTTGAAGAATATTCATAATTCAATTGAAGTCGGGGTCAACTACAACAGCATCGATTACAAATTGGTCAATTCCGCGAGACAGGATGTCGGCCCCGGAACCCGCTGCCGCAAACAGGGCAGCCGATGTTTATCCCCGGCACAGTCGCTCAGTATAACCGTGTCGTATTCAATCTATATCAAGGCCACGGGAGCACCGCCGCCTGCGGGCGGCAAGATCACCAACACCGGTGCTTATTCCTTGTTTCAGGTCGACGGTGTAGGCGGGCTTAATAATGTCGCCGACAGTAACTTCAACGCTTATATTTCCGGGTTGGGCAATATCCGTTTCATCTCCTGCAATCCGAAAATAACGGTCAGTGCCAATAATGGCTCGGCGGTAAACTTTGGCAGCATCCCGCGGCAGAATGCGCGGGTCGGTTTTATAGAGAAACAGGTGCCCTTTTCCGTGACTGCCGACACCTCGGGCCCGGAGAGTGGCCAGGACTGCCAGGGCCAGGTATTGAACGCCAGTTTCAGCTCGACTTACCCCGTGCAGGACACCACGACCATTCTGCCGACCAGCGACAGCGGCTTCGGAATTTTACTGTCACAACAAGACACGCCGATGACCTTCATCCCGATGAATACCCCCGTGGAAATGGGACTGGTGAATGGCTCAAGCGTCAGGAAAAACTTTCTGGCGAGCTTGAAGTGGCTCAATACCAATCCGAAAGTCGGCCCCTTTCGAGCCTCTGCGAATATTGATGTCACCTTTAAATAAGCCATTGAACCCTGCGCCTCAGACAGGTAACTACAGTGACTCGACCCGTTCAAGAAAAATGGATAGGTTTGGATTAACTATTTGGCTTAAGTTATAGTAGTCAAGTCTAAAACCGGACAACCGTTATAAAAATAGAACTAAAATCAGCCCCCTTTGCACGGGCATGGGCGATACCGATAACACTGATTTAACTATATTTTAAACCAACCATTAAACTCGATAGTTTAAGGGTTGGTGACGGCTGCTTATCGGCTTTAGCAACGGACTTTTCTAACCCGCGACGCCAATAAAAACAATGTTGCCTTAGGAATATACCCCACACTCAAGGAGGAAGAAGCACCATGAATACCAGCCCTGCATTTAACGTTGAACCTGCTGACAAACTCGAATTGAGTATTCCGCAGAACCTCTATGAATCGCTGGCTTTTCTGGCCGCCCGCCATGACCGCAGTATCAACGGCGAAATCAAACAAGCCTGGGTGCAATGGACCGACCAGTTGTCTGACCTCAAGGTGATACTGGCACTTTTAACATCCCGTTATGGCAATGAACATAAAGCCGAGGTCACTCGTATTGATCTGCGCACCCCGCCCGACAACATCAAACATCTGCCCTGCAAGTTTAAAAAAGGACAAGTCCATCAAATAAATGAACAAGCCAATATTTTAAGGGTGTCCATGAACTCAGTCATTCTGAAGGCATTGGCATGGTGGGTTAATACCTGGAGACAGGTCGATCGTCTGAATGCTGGCGCAGGGTCCGGCTCCCAACCCTATCCGTGCTGGTAACGAGGAACGCTCACAACCAGCATGGGGGACTCAAGTAACCACCGGGCAAACCCTGGAAGTGCCTGCTTACTCCGCCTCCAGCGCCACCAGCCAGCGCGCTTCGGAGCGCAGCAAATGCTGGCGCATGGCTGTCTGGGCAGCGATCACGTCTTTGCATTCCAGTGCCCGCAGGATCGCCTGGTGTTCGATCACCGCGGCGTCCCAGGTGCCTGGGTTTTCCAGATGCTCGCTGAGGTGCGATGAGATCGGGCTGTGGCGCTCATCGAACAGCGAGGTGATGATCCGCACCAGCGCCGAGTTGCCGGTCATTTTTGCCAGCCGATGGTGAAACTTGCGGTCGTCAGCCAGGGGCGGACGATTGGCTTCGATGCTCGCGCGCATGGCATCGATGCAGTCCTGCAGGTAGCGATAATCGCTTTTTTTCCCGTGCAGGCACGCCAGCACCACGGCTTCGCCTTCGATCAGCGCCCGGGCCTGCATCAACTCGTTGGGGCTCTCGCCGAGGGTTACGGTGCGTGTGCCACCCTCTTGCAGGCGCGCAGCCACATAGACCCCGGAACCCATCCTGATTTCGATACTGCCTTCGATTTCCAGGGCAATCAGCGCCTCGCGCAGCGACGGCCGCGACACCCCCAGCAACTGGGTCAGATCGCGCTCGGGAGGCAAGCGCGAGCCGACCTTGAAGTCGCCCTGGACGATGTATTCACGCAGCCGGTCGGCGATTTTCTGATAGAGCTTGCGCTCTGAAGGAGGATACGAGGAGACCATCGAGGCAGAGTCCGGGAAATGATGCCAAAGGCTATCACACAGCCCGCTGCGGGCAGCAGAAACCTCGCCGCCAGCCTGGCAGTCATTTCCCGGCATTGGGTACAGAGCCTATTGCTGGTCTTGCCACTGCGGACCATTGGGGTATTCAAAGTGCTCCAGCGAGGACTCCTTCATGGTCACGCTGTACCCCGGCTGTTGTGGCGGCATGTAGCGCCCGCGGCGGATCACGATCGGCTCGAGAAAGTTTTCGTGCAGGTGGTCGACATACTCCAGTACCCGTTTTTCCAGGGACGCCGACACCGCTATGTAATCGAACAGCACAATGTTCTGCGAGTACTGGCACAGGCCGACGCCGCCGCCATGGGGGCATACCGGCACGCCGAATTTGGCCGCCATCAGCACCACCGCCAGCACTTCGTTCAGGCCCCCCAGACGCGCCGGATCGAGCTGGCAAAAATCCATGGCAGCGGCCTGGAAGAACTGCTTGAACATCACCCGGTTGTGCGCGTGCTCGCCGGTGGCGATACCGATCGGATGGATACGCTGGCGAATCGCTGCGTGGCCAAGCACATCGTCGGGGCTGGTGGGTTCTTCAATCCACCAGGGATCGAATTCGGCCAGCCGCCGCATGTTGGTCACCGCCTGATCCACGTCCCACGTCTGGTTGGCGTCCATCATCAACTTGCGATCCCAGCCCAGCTCTTCACGCAGGATTTGCGCGCGGCGCATGTCCTGCTCGATATCGGCCCCGACCTTTTGCTTGAGATGCGTCCAGCCGGCCTCGACCGCTTCACGGGCCAGGCGGCGCATTTTCTCTTCGGAGTAACCGAGCCAGCCGGCGGCGGTGGTGTAACCGGGGTAGCCCTCATCCAGCATTTGCTGTTCGCGCGCGGCCTTGCCCGGCGCCGCCCGACGCAACATTGCGATGGCTTCCTGGGGCGTCAGCGCGTCGGTAATAAAGGTGAAGTCGACACAGCGCACCAGCTCTTCGGGACTCATGTCCACCAGCAGTTTCCAGACCGGCTTGCCCTCCTTCTTCGCCCACAGGTCCCACAGCGCGTTGATGATGGCCGCGGTCGCCAGATGCACCACGCCCTTTTCCGGGCCGACCCAGCGCAGCTGGCAGTCACCGGCAACGATTTCATGCCAGTAGGCGCCAAAGTTGTCGGTGATGCTTTCCAGGGTGCGGCCGGTGACAAACAATTTGGCCAGGGCCTTGACCGCTTCGACGCACAAATCGTTGCCGCGACCGATGGTGAAGGTCAGCCCGTGGCCTTGCAGGCCATCGTCCGAATCCGTGTGCAACGTGACATAGGTCGCGGAGTAGTCGGACGTCGAGTTCATCGCATCCGAGCCGTCCATGCTCTTGGAGGTGGGGAAGCGAATGTCACGTACAGCGACCTGGGTAATGAGGGTAGACATGGGGTTATCCTGAAATTGAAGCCGGCTGCGCCGTTGCCGCTGGCAGCAGGCTTATTCATGTTATTTTCGTGCCGCGGGCGCAGTCTGTCCTGCGCTGCCAGTACGCGAAATTGAATGTTTCGACTACACCGATCACCTCAGGTAATAGCCCCATGATCAACTCCCTCGAGCAGTTGCGCAGCCGCCTGCGAATGCGCCATTTGCAGTTGCTGTTTGTGGTGTCTGAACAAGGCTCATTGCGCAAGACCGCGCAAATCATGGCGCTGACCCAGCCAGCGGTGACCAAGGCACTGCACGAGCTCGAGAACCTGGTGGGCGAGGCATTGTTTACCCGCACCCATCAGGGCTTGCTGCCAAACAAGCTGGGGGAGGCGGCGATTCGTTATGCACAACTGGTGTTCGCCGATCTCAGCGGCCTGCACGAAGAAATGAGCGCACTGCAATCGGGCAACCTCGGAACCCTGCGCCTGGGCGCCATGGGCTCG
Source organism: Pseudomonas paraversuta (assembly GCF_904067025.1). NCBI lineage: Bacteria > Pseudomonadati > Pseudomonadota > Gammaproteobacteria > Pseudomonadales > Pseudomonadaceae > Pseudomonas > Pseudomonas paraversuta. The sequence continues at coordinate 900,502 of NZ_CAJFDA010000001.1, read as the reverse complement.
CTGGCGGGCGACCTGCTGCCAAGGGCCCTGGCGCAATTGACCCGGCGTCACCCCAAGCTGAACATCACAGTGGTGATCGATACCAGCGACGTACTGCTGCAGGCCCTGAGTCTCGACCAGCTGGACCTGGTCGTGGCCCGTGTCGCCCAGGGCCGGCCCACCGACGAACTGAACTTCGAGGAGTTCGATGAGGAGCTGATTCAGATCGTCGCGCGCACCGGCCATCCGTTGCAGCACAGCACCGGGCTGAACCTGGAGACACTCGCCCGCTATCCCTGGATCGTGCAATCGCAGCCGGCACCGCTGCGGGAAATCTACCAGCAGATTTTCCGCCAGGCCCAGGTGCAGGCACCCGCCAGCCAGCTCGAAACAGCCTCGACGATGCTGACCGTGGCGCTGCTCCAGCAGACCGACATGATTACCTTGATGCCGCTGTCGCTGGTCGAGTACTACAGCAAGCTGGGGGTGCTGGCAGCGCTGCCGGTCGCGGTTTCGGCGCGCCTGATGCCATTCGGCCTGATCAGCCGCAAGGGCCGGATACCCACTGCGGCCATGGAGGTGGTCAAGGCCGAACTGCGGGTGCAGGCCGGCCTTGAAGGTCAAGGCGTGATTACGAGCGACTAGACGTCAGATCCGCCGGCGCCGGGTAAGTCGCTACCCGGGACGGGGTGCGCTTCAACAACATCAGCAACAACACGCTGACAAAACACAGCGCCGCCACCACCTGGAAGCCGGTGCTGCTGGTCCCCGTCACGCTATCGGCATAGGCCTTGATCTGCGGCGAAACAAAGCCGCCCAGATTGCCGATGGAAATGATAAAGGCGATCCCGGTGGCCGCACTGGTGCCGCCCAGATGGCGGGTCGGCAGACTCCAGAACACCGGCTGGCTGGCCACCAGCCCGGGAATGGCGATACAGAACGCCAGCAGGGTCAGCACCGGCGTATTTATCACCGAAATCGACGCGAAGGCCAGCGTGCCTACGGCAAGCATGCAGGTGGCAACCAGCCGGTGGTTGTTGTGCTTGTCGGCGTACACCGTGGCAATGCGCATGGCGACAATGGTGCACAGCCAGGGAATCATCAGTAGCAGCCCGACCGAGGTGTTGACGTGACCGTCCAGGGTCGAGGCCAGTTTGGCCGGCAGGTAGAACGCCAGGGGGGCGTTGCCGATCTGCACGCAGAAGTAGATGGCGATAAACATCAGCACGCGCTTGTCTTTGAGTACACCAAAAATCGAGCTGTGGCTGCTGCAGCCTTTCTCCTTTTCCTCGGCTTCGATGACGGTGTTCATGGCGTGCTTCTCTTCGGCGCTGAGCCATTTGGCATCGCCGGGGCGGCTCGCCAGATAGAAAAACGCAATCACCCCGACCACCGAGGCGGCCAGGCCTTCAACCACGAACATCCACTGCCAGTTGGCCAGACCGAACGGGTTGTGGGTATCGAGGATAAAGCCCGATAGCGGACTGCCGATCAACATCGCTACCGGCACCCCGAAGTAGAACAGGCCAATGGCCCGCGAGCGTTGTTTGGCCGGGAACCAGTAGGTCAGGTACAGGATGATCCCGGGCATGAACCCGGCTTCAGAAACCCCCAGCAAAAAGCGGATCACGTAGAACGAAGTTTCGCTGTTGGCGAACATCATCGACGCCGAGACCAGCCCCCAGGTGACCATGATTCGCGCCATCCACACTCGCGCGCCAACGCGCTGCAGGATCAGGTTGCTGGGCACTTCAAACAGCGCATAGCCGATAAAAAAGATCCCCGCCCCCAGGGCAAAGGCCGCGTCGCCGATACCGGTGTCGGCCTGATAGGCAATCTTGGCAAAGCCGACGTTGGCCCGGTCGATAAATGCCAGTGCGTACATCAGTGCGAGAAACGGCAAGAGCCGGATAGCGGCTTTCTTTACACCACTCGCCAGCGCGGGCGAGTCATACAGGTCTTGATAACTCATGGAGCGTACCTCTTCTTATTGTTGGAGTAGGTGTTATCCAGGATGCCTGCAGGCATCTTTACTGCGGGTGTCAGAACTGTTCTGCAAACCTCTCGAGTTCAGCGCGAGTGGGTAAACCATCGCTGTCACCCGGGAAGCCCAGCACCCGGGCGCCGATCAGATTGCCCCGGGCCACAGCCCCGGCGACGCCGAGACCTTCGAGCAAGGCGCTGATCACGCCCACGGCGAAACCGTCACCCGCGCCCACGGTGTCCACCACCCGGGTCACCGGGTACCCGGGGCAGTAGCCGCTCTCATTGGCGGTTGCGTAATAGGCACCTTCGGCACCCAGCTTGAGCACCACCAGCGAGCAGCCCTTGGCCAGGTAGAAGCCGGCGATATCGGCCGGGTGTTCAAGGCCGCTCAGCAGCCGGCCCTCCGCCAGGCCGGGGAAGACCCAGTCAGCCAGACCGGCCAGATCGTTCAGGCACGCCACCATGCTGGCTTGGGATTGCCATAACCGCGGGCGCAAATTCGGATCGAACGACACACTGCGGCCCGCCGCGCGCATATCGCCGGCCATATGAAAAATCAGTTCGCGCACGCTGTCGCTCAGCGCCGGGCTGATACCGGTGATGTGCAGATGCCTGGCGCCACGGCAGTAATCGCCGGGGTAATCGGCCAGGCTCAGATGACTGGCCGCCGAGCCTTTGCGGTGATATTCGATGTCGGGGTCACAGCCGTCCGAACGGCGTGACTTGAACATCAGGCCGGTGGGATGCGCGGGGTCCAGCACTGTGTAACGGTGATCAATGCCGTCGCGGGCCATGACATCGCCCAGCCAGTGGCCAAGGGTGTCATTGCCAAGACGGCTGATATAACCGACGCCAAAACCCAGACGTGCCAGGCCGGTGGCCACATTCAACTCGGCGCCGGCAGCGCCGCGCACATAATCTTTGGCCTCGCGCAGGCTGCCGTCATCCCGGGCGCTGAACAGACCCATGGCTTCGCCGCAGGTAACGACTGCAATCGATTCGGTGAGTTGGCCCATGTCACATCACCGCGCCGATTTGCCAGGGCAGAAACTCGTTGTCGCCCAGCCCGTTTTCTTCACTGCAGGTTTTGCGACCAGAGGCCGTTGCCAGCATCAGCTCGAACAGACGCGCCCCCGCCTCGGCCACCGATTCTTCAGCGTCGACAATCGCCCCGGCATTGAAATCCATGTCCAGCGACATGCGTTGAAACAGCCGGGTATTGGTGGCGATTTTCAGCGACGGTGTCGGCTTGCAGCCATAGGTCGAGCCGCGTCCGGTGGTAAAGCAAATCAGGTTCGCCCCGCCCGCCACCTGACCGGTGGCCGACACCGGGTCGTAGCCCGGGGTATCCATGAACACCAGGCCGTTTTGTTCAATCGCCTCGCCGTACTGATACACCGCCATCAGCCCCGTCGCGCCGGCCTTGGCCACCGCCCCCAGAGACTTTTCGAGAATGGTGGTAATGCCCCCGGCCTTGTTGCCCGGGGACGGATTGTTGTTCATGTCGCCGTCATGCTGACGTACATAGTCTTCCCACCAATGAATGCGGTTCATCAACTTGTCGGCAACCTGCGCAGATGCAGCACGGGCGGTCAGCAGGTGCTCGGCGCCATAAATTTCCGGGGTTTCCGAGAGGATCGCGGTGCCGCCATGGCCCACCACCAGGTCGACCGCCGCACCCAGCGCCGGGTTGGCGCTGATCCCCGAATATCCGTCTGAGCCACCGCATTGCAGACCCACGGTGAGGTGTCTGGCCGACACGCTGCTGCGCTGCTGGCGGTTGACTCCGTCGAGCATCGCCTCTACCAGCGCTATCCCGCGCTGCACCGTTTCCCGGGTGCCACCGGCGTCCTGGATCACCAGGCTGGCCTTGAGCAACGCCGGGCGATCGGCCAGTTGCTGCATGAGCGGGGCCAGTTGATTGACTTCACAGCCCAGGCCGATCACCAGTACCCCGGCGAAATTGACGTGGTCGGCATAGCCGCGCAGGGTGCGCTGGAGGATCTCGATGCCCTCGCCCTTGGCGCCCATGCCGCAACCGCTGCCATGGGTGATGGCGACCACGCCGTCAACATTGGGGTAATCGCGCAGACGCCCGGCGTCGAATGTCGCAGCGATCTGTTTACACACCGTGGCCGAGCAATTGACGCTGGAAATCACCCCGATGTAGTTGCGCGTGCCGACCCGGCCATCTGCACGTACATAGCCGGCAAACCGGGCCTCGTCGGCGTGATAAACCGTGGGTTGATAGACGTTGGCCAGCGCCTGGGTGGAACTGGCCGCAGGCATCTGCAGGTTGTGCACATGGACGTAGTCGCCAGGTCGCAAGGCAGCGCTGGCCTGGCCGATGATTTGCCCGTACTTGCGCACCGGCTGCCCCTGGGCGACACCGCGCAGGGCGATTTTATGCCCTGAGGCAATATCGGCCAGCGCCGTCACGCCCAGGCCGTCGGCGAACAGTTCCTGGCCCTTGGCGATGTCGCCGCGGGCAACGGCGACGTCATCTCCCGGGGTCAGTACAAGTAAGGATGAGCTTGCAAGGTTCATGGTGGATCCTCAACGGTTCTGGTGCGCCGCTCAGTGCTGGCTGAGCAGGACGGCCCGTAATATCGGTTGCTCAAGGCCTGGCGCAACCTGCTCAGCGAGCTCGATCAGGGGCAGAAGGCGGCGCTGTTTCTTGTCTTTATGGTTAGCGGCGATGTCAGCCAGACGATGTTGCAAGAACGGGTTGGCGAAGCGCTCGCGCACGCTGTCGACATAGCGCCGGGCGGCATCCAGCTGACCGAGGGCGGCGAATACCGGGAGCACTTCGCTGGCCCACAGTGCTTCCAGATCGGCGCGCAGTGCCGGGCTATGCATGGCCTGGTACACAGTCTCGTGCTCGGGGCGCCCGTCACTGAGCCAGCGCTCGGCCAGATAGCTGTGGCCCAGATTCAGGGTGAACAGTTTTAGCCGCTCGTAATGATCGAGGTCATCGGTCAGCACAATGGCTTCGTGGCTGCAGGGCAGCGTCAGCCCCTCCTGACGCTCGATCGCCCACAGCGCATAGGGTTCAGCCACCGCGCCCACCGGCTCAAGGGCCTGGGAAACGATGCGGTCCACCAGCGAGTTGGCCCAGCGGCAGTTCTGCGTCAGGTAGCTCTCGAATGCGTCGCCCAGTGCCCAGCTGCGGGCCAGGCCCACCAGCAGATCACGCAACACATCGCCATTGCGCGCCACCAGTTCACAGGGGAACAGCGACAGCGTGGAGTGCGGGTTGTGCTGCCAGCGATCGTGGAGCAAAACCAGAAGTTTGGCCGGGAAGCTGATCGGCGCCGGGGCCTGGGCGCCGAGCAGCACGGGAGTGTCCCGCGGGTCCAGCAGATAACCGCGGTCACCGGTATTGGAAATCACCACCCGGACCTGTTCGACAAAGCCCTGGCGCAGCGCCGGCCACTGCTGGGCGGCATGCACTGCGCGGCTGATCGCCGAAGCCTGGAGGTTTTGTTCGACTACCTGACCCTGGTCGATGCCCTGGATCAGCACCCGGTACGGCTTGCCGCTGGCCAGCGCCGCGGTGCGGGCAGTGCTGGCCTGGCTGTCGGTGGTCTGCACCACGGCAATACGGCCCAGGGCCGCGCCACGCTCCAGCGCCTGGGACACGAAAAGATCGACATGGGCCTGAAGAAAGCGGCTGGTGCCAAACTGCAGGATCGGCGGGAATTGGTTATCGCTCATCGCCTAGCACTCGATAATGGCTTTGACCACGCCTTGCTGCGGGTCCAGCAAAGTGGGGAACAGATTGACCACCTCGCTGAGTGCAATGCGATGGGTGTTCAGGGCCCGGTCGGGAATCAAGCCGTCGCGCAGGCATTGCTCGACATAGCGGAAGTCTTCGACGGTGGCGTTGCGGCTGCCCATCAGGGTGGCTTCGCGCTTGTGGAACTCGGGGTCGGAAAAGGTGATCGAGTCACGCACCACCGAGATCATCACGTAGGTGCCGCCGTGGGCGATAAATTCGAAGCCGCGCTCCATGGCCCGGGCGTTACCGGTGGCGTCGAATACCACGTCATAAAAATCGCCTTCGGTGAGGTCGGCCAGAGCGTCCTTGTCGCCCTCACCGATTTTCACCGCGGCGTGAATGCCCAGGTGCTGGCGGCAAAAATCCAGACGATCGTCGCGGGTGTCGAGCACCGTGACTCTGGCCCCGCGCAACCCGGCAAAAATCGCCGCCGCCATGCCAATGGGCCCGGTGCCGACCACCAGCACCCGCTGCCCGGCCTGCAGGTTCGAGCGACGCACGGCATGGGCCCCGATGGACAGGAACTCGATCATTGCCGCCTGATCCAGCGACACCCCGTCAGCCTTGTGGATGAACTGATGGGCAACGCTCAGGTATTCGGTAAAGGCGCCGTCGCAGTGCACGCCCAGTACCTGGATCCGGGTGCAGCAGTTGGTCTTGCCTTTGCTGCAGGCGATGCAGGTGCCGCACGAGATATACGGCATCACGTAGACCACGTCGCCGGCCACCAGGCCACTGCCTTCATCGCTGGCTTCAACGATGCCGGAAAACTCATGGCCCATGACCCGCGGGTATTCAAGGAAGGGCTGATTGCCGGTGAAGATATGCAGGTCGGTGCCACACACCCCCACCCGCTTGACCCTGATCAGGGTTTCGCCGGGCTGGCGGGCGGGTATCGGGCTCTGGACAGCAGTGAGCGAGCGCGGCTCGTTACAAATCACAGTCAGCATTTTTATTCTCCGGCAATAGCACGCGGGCTACGGGGTATGGGCAAGGCGAGACAGGGGGCGGGGAACGGCAGCAACGGGAGATGGAGACAGGGCATGGGGATCTCCTCTTATTGTGTGCAGCGTGAGTGCCGCCTGGATGATCACGGCTCGAAAACTACACGCGGCAAAATACATTGGCAAGACCAATTTATAAAAAATATGAATTGGCCTTACCAGATTGCAATCAGGTGCGAGTGATCGCCGAGAGCGCTTGATGCTCTTGGAACATGGCTTTGATCAGGGCTTGGAGGAGCGCAGTGGCAATTTTTAATGGACGACTATTTTTCAGAGGGCTCTGATTTATTTTCGACGGTTACGGCATCAAGGTGCAGCGCTGCTGACACCCCTGGAGCAACAACATGAATGGATCGCTGCCCGCGCTTTATCCCCACCCACTCGCCCCTGAAACTCTGCGCACACTTGACAATTCGCCCTGCACAAAGCGACAGCGAGCCAAAGATAGGATAAGCCTGATGTATGGCTTATTCACACCTGGAAATGCTGTTCTACATATTGCGCAGAGAGTGAGTTATTCGCAGCGGATGTCTTTACCCGACAGAAAGCCAAGTAGCGCTATGGACTTTAACTTTAAATACATCGCCACCATAAGCGTTGAAAACAAGGACCGACATAAAGTTAAACCCCACTGATTTAGACTCCGAATCTACTGGTTACATAACAATAAATAGCGGCCGACACAGGGTTCTTCCTCAATGAACAAAGCTATTGCCATTGCGCATGGCTTGACCAAATAAAAACCAAGGATAACAAATGACTCGACCTTTTTTCTCTGTTGCCTGGGCTGCTTCACAGCGAATTTACGACCCTGTCAACTCCGGCGCAAAAGTTGCACAAATAATTGGTGGATATGTTGAAAAGAATATCAACAACCCCATACCCCAGCAGCGCTGGAGTAATACCTGTGCCGTTCGAATTAGTTATATTTTGAATCAATCTGGCATGAACATTCCAAAAACTCCAGGACAGACAGTATCAGGAGCGGACAATCGCCAATATTTTTTCCGGGTAAGGAATCTTGTTGCATTCCTCGAGGAGCGTTGGGGGCAACCTGATATCCTGAAATACCCGCCCACTGGTGGAGGATCCCTTGCCGGTAGAAAGGGGCTGATCCTGTTTGAAGTTACAGGCTGGTCAGATGCTCAAGGCCACGCAACACTATTCGATGGCAATATCTGCTACGACCAGTGTTACTTCAATGAACCAGAAGCGAGATACAGCACCGACCGCGCTAACTTTTGGAATTTGCCATGAACATAATCTGGAGAGGTGGCCTGACTGTTTCGGCCCTGGCCCTCTATCTGTCAGTTTGCCATGCACAGAACAGCCAGTTTAGCTTTCCTGGCGCTGGGGCACGTCCCCATGCCCAGAACTATAAAGACATGATCCTGGCCACCTGTGTCGCGAACGCCTACCAAAATGACAAGAGTGCTGCTATTGATGCCGGCAGTAGTGTGAGTGCATTACGCGACTGGACCGAATACGACTTGGAAAGGGCGCCAGATGCTATCAAGTCCCTGGTCGATAGTTATTTGGCGCGCAATTACCACAACCCGTTAGTCGAACCGGAAATCAAGGATGTACGTTTCGACTTTCTGAAATGTCTGGACCTCTATCACAGCAGCGAACTGGACGAACAGACGAAAGACCTGGTAATCAATCCCGGGCATAAATACAGGAAGGATAATCTGTGATCCAGACACCGGGTTGATCATTCCGCTCTCGTAAAATAGTTGCAGGTAACCTCCGTTAGTCCCCCGCCATCATCAAATCCAGGTTCTGCACCGCCGCTCCGGCAGCGCCCTTGCCTAGGTTGTCGAATACGGCAGCCAGCAGTACCTGGCCGGTCTGCTGGTTTTCACACACCACCAATTGCAAATCATCAGTTCCGTTCAGCGCCTGCGGATCAAGGCCGGTCAAGGCTTTGGCCTCCTGCAGCGCCATCACCTGGACATGGGCCGCAGCGGCGTAGTGCTGCACAAGGCATTCGTGCAACCGCAACCCGTCCACCCCCGGCGCCAGCAAGCGCAGTTGCAAAGGTATGGTCAGCACGATGCCCTGGCGAAAAGCACCATAGGCCGGGATAAATACCGGCCGCTGCAGCAGGCCGCTTTGCTGCTGGATCTCCGCCACATGTTTGTGCGCCAGCCCCAGGCCATACACCTGGAATGCTGCCCCTGTGGTGGCACCCTCCCCTTCAAACTCCTCCACTGCGGCCCGCCCCTTTCCGGAATAACCCGACACGGCATTAATGGTCAGCGGGTAGTCCCCAGGCAGTAAACCGGCCTCCAGTAGCGGACGCAGCAGCCCTATTGCCCCGGTGGGATAACAACCGGGATTACTGACCCGCCGCGCCGTGGCAATACGCCGGGCCTGTTGCGGGTTCATCTCGGCGAAACCATAGGTCCAGTGCGGATCGGTACGGTGCGCCGAGCTTGCGTCGATTACCCGTACGCCAGGGTTTTCGATGCTGGCTACAGCGTCCCGTGCCGCGTCATCGGGCAAGCACAGAATCGCGATGTCGCAGGCGTTGATGATTTCGGCGCGACGCCGGGCATCCTTGCGATGCTCGGGATCGAGCTTGATCAAACGCAGGTCGGGGCGATCCCGTAGCCGTTGATGAATTTGCAACCCGGTGGTGCCTTGGTCGCCGTCGATGAAGATCAGAGGACTTGCCATGGAATGCTCTCGAACTCAGGAAATCAGGAGCGGCAATCTTCAGCGAGGGGCTAAGATAGGAAAAGTTGAATTTCCAAACGATTAACTTCAGTTTTTCTGAACAAGGAATGATCCATGCGCGAAATCAGCCTGGACCGGCTGCGCACGCTGGTGGCTATTGCCGACCTGGGCTCGTTTGCCGAGGCGGCCCGGGTGCTGAACCTGGCCCCGCCCACGGTCAGTTTGCATATCGCCGATCTGGAATCGCGAGTAGGCGCCAGGCTGTTATCCCGCAGCCGGGGCCGGGTCCAGCCATCGGCGATTGGCGCCACCCTGGTGGAACGCGCGCGGCGTCTGCTGGCAGATGCGCAGCAGGCCCTTGAGGACGTGCAGCGACAGGTGCAGGGGCTGGCCGGACGCGTGCGGCTGGGAGCCTCCACCGGGGCCATCGCCCAGTTGTTGCCACAAGCGCTGGAGACCTTGAGCCAACATCATCCCGCTATCGATGTGCAGGTCGCCGTGCTCACCTCCCGGGAAACCTTGCACAGGCTGGCCGAAGGCTCTCTGGAAATCGGCCTGGTGGCGCTGCCACAGACCCCGGTCAAACAATTGCGGATCAAGCCCTGGCGGCGCGACCCGGTCATGGCCTTCCTGCCGGCGCGCGGGGAATGCCCGCAGGTAGTGACCCCCGCCTGGCTGGCAGCGCAGCCCTTGATCCTGAATGACAACACCACCCGGCTCTCACGCCTCACCGCGGAGTGGTTCGCCAGCGATGGGCACCAGCCCGCAGCGCGTATTCAACTGAACTACAACGATGCAATCAAAAGCCTGGTGGCGGCCGGTTATGGTGCCACGTTGTTGCCCCATGAAGCCTGCACCCCGCTGCCTGACAGCCGGATCGCCATGCGCCCGTTACAGCCCCTGTTGTGGCGCCAACTGGGGATTGCCCACCGTGACGGCGATGTCGAGCGGGCCACGCAACATGTGCTGGATGTGTTGTGGGGGCTAAGCTCGCAGCCGGCCGAGGCTGGCGCACCCTGAGGGCCTGCCCGATTCAGGGGTGCGCAGGTCCAAGGCTTTTTTTTCGCCGGCAGAACAGCGATGATCGCCGCCCCGCTCCACAGCACAGGAACCCGCTTCATGGAATTGCCACTGGAAACAGTCGCCCTTTTCGCGCTGAAACTGGCCTACGAGACCGAAGGCTCAAGCCCGATATTGCGTGACGACCTGGTCATGGCGGACTACGAGCGCGAGGTCTTTGCCCTGCTGGTGCGCAAGGGCGATATCGGCGCCATTCAAGCCAAGCTCGATGCCTGCCTGGGCCTGGCCCTGAACGCCCTGGGCGGCACCGACAAGCCCATGGGCCGCGAGCTCGAGCGCCTGTCCCTGGATGTGAAAAACGCCCGCACGCTGGAACAACTCGACGCCCCGCTGCTGACCCTCAGGGACTACCTCAAAGATATTCAGTGATCACTGCCCCTGAAAGGTCTCAAGGTACGCCAGCAAATTGTCGATCTTCTCGGGGTCACTGATGCCCCAGAAAATCATCCGCGTACCGCTCACCACTTTCTTCGGGGCTTCGATGTACGCGGCCAGTTTGTCCCGCGTCCACACCACACCCGAGTTTTTCATCGCCTCGGAGTACTGGTAGTCCGCCGTGGTCCCGGCTGGCCGGCCGATTATGCCGTTGAGCTGCGGCCCGAACCCGCCCCGGGCGTTTTCGCCAATGCTGTGACAGCCGCCACAGGTTTTGCTGAACAGTCTGGCTCCCGCCTCGGCATCCCCGGCCGCCACAGCGGTGCCGGTGAATCCGGTTGCGAGGATCAGGGCCAGGCTCAGTAATGCTGTTTGTTTCATGGGCGGTTCCACACTCCGGGGTCAGGGTCGGGCTCGCCGGCAATCTTACAGGCTCAACGCAAAACCTGCTCCGCCAGCAGTCCCAGCGCGATAAGGATCATCACCGTCCCGGACACCCGGCTGACCTTTTTCGCCGCCCCCGGCCGGGTCTGCAATACCGCCTGGGCGCTGAACCCCACCAGCAGATAAACCACTGCGCAACTCACCGCATGCAATGAACCCAGGGCGATGATTTGCGCCGGGATCGGCCACGTCGATAACGGGTCGGTGAATTGCGGCAACAGGGCCAGAAACAGCAGAAATACCTTGGGGTTCATGCCACTGACGCACGTGCCCTTCCAGGCCCAGCGAAACCATGAATCCGCCACCTGCATCTGCCCGGCCTCGGGGGTGGACGGCTGGCGAATCATGCTGATGCCCAGCCACAGCAAATACAGGGCCCCGCCGAGGGTGAGCAGCGACATGATCAACGGACTCCTGGCCAGTAACGCGCCGACCCCTGCAGCCACAACCAGGGTCGCCAGCACGTGGCCCGAGAGCAGGCCCGCGACCGCAGGCGCAACCCGACGGCCGCGAATACCGGCTGAAATCGCGTAAGCCCAGTCGGCGCCGGGGGTGATGATGAACAGGAACGACACCGCCCAAAAGGCGGCCAGGATGCTGAGAGTCACGGAGTGTCTGCCTTCTACGAAGCCGGGGGGATTGTGCAATGCGCCGAATGAAGCGAATGCGCTCAGTAGAAGATTAGAGATTTGCTGATAGGATTATCTTTCGTTTATCCCAATCATTAGTGACCAGATTAGAAGGTTCTTCCAGGTGGATCGAATTGATCGAAAGATTCTCGCGGAGCTGCATGGGGACGGCCGTCTTTCTCTCACCGAACTGGCGGACCGGGTCGGGCTGAGCCTCTCGCCCTGTCATCGGCGGGTGCGGGCTCTGGAAGAGTCGGGGGTGATTTTGGGCTATCGGGCCCTGCTGGCGCCGAAAGAACTGGGCCTGGGCTTTTCTGCGATTGTGTTTGTGACGTTGCGCGAAGTGACCCGCCAGGCCGTCGCCGACTTCGAGGCGGCCTTGCCGCAGATTCCACAGATTATCGAAGCGCAAAGACTGTTCGGCGACCCGGACTACCTGCTGCAAGTGATTGCCAAAGACCTGCAGGCCTTTCAGCAACTGTACGACGAGCGCCTGACCTCGCTGCCCAACGTACAACGGCTGGTCTCGACCCTGGTGATGAAAAGCGTGATCCACGACAGGGTGCTGCCGCTGTAACCGAAAACCGGTAGTCGCTGCCGCCATTACCGGTCGAGGGGCATCAGCCCGGCCGCCAGGGCATCCAGCAAAGCGCTGACTTTGGGCAAAGCCTGGCGGCTTTTCGGCCACACCAGATTGATCGCCAGGCCGTCGCTGGCCAGATGCGGCAGCACCTGCACCAAAGACCCGTCGGCCAGCTGTTGCTTGATCAGCCAGGTCGGTAATTGCGCAATGCCGCAACCCGCCAGCACCGTCATGACCTGCCCTTCGCCATCACCGACGATGTATTTGGCCGGCATCACCCGGCGCTCGGTCTCACCGGGCCGATTGCCGGAAAAACTCCAGGGGCTGACCGTGCCATCGGCCCGGCCATAGGCAACACACTGATGATGCTCCAGGTCGCGGTCCGTCACCGGCGTACCGTGAATCTTCAGGTAAGCCGGGGCGGCGCAGAACACATGCCGCTCACGTCCCAGGTAACGATGCCCCAGTGCACCGGGCCAGACATCCGAACCGCCGACCCGGACGACGATATCAACCCCCTCTTCAACCGGGTCGATAAAGCGGTCCGAAAACGAAATGTGCGGCAGCAACAGCGCATGTTGCTGCACAAATTTCAGCACCACCGGCAACGCCTGCAGACGCCCGAACGCTGCCGGCAGGTCAATTCGCAGCCGGCCCCGCGGCTCGGTATTTTCCGCCTGCATGGACAACTCGGCCTCTTCCAGTTCGGCCAGCACCCCGGTACAGGTCCGATAGAACGCGGCCCCGGCATCGGTCAACGACAAACGCCGGGTGGTGCGATTGAACAGGCGCACCTCCAGCCGGCTCTCCAGTCGGGCGATGCCTTTGCTGATGGCCGAAGGGCTCAGGTTCAGGCGCTCGGCAGCAGCTTTGAAGCTGCCGGCTTCGGTCACGCAGACAAACACATCGATGCCCTTCAGGCGCTCGGAAGTAAACATACCCGCCTCGTATTCGTGAACTGAATTCATGTCATTCGGTAAAAGGTATCGTAAATAAGACCGTTTTTCCCCAGTAAACTGGAGCCCATGCCACTCCTCAACCTACAGGCGCTCCCATGACCCCGCAAAAACCAACGGTGCTGATCACCGGTGCCACCGGCCAGATCGGCGGCGACACCCTGCGCAACCTGCTGGCCGACGACAGCATCACCCTGGTGGCCGCCGTCCGTTCACCGGCCAAGGCCAAACCTTTCGAGGCCCAAGGCATTCGCACGGTGATTATGGATTTCGACAAGGAACACACCCTGGCCCCTGCCCTGCAAGGTATCGATCGCGCGTTTCTGGTGACGGGCTACACCGTGGACATGCTGCGCCAGAGCAAAGCCTTCGTGGACCAGGCGAAAAAAGCCGGCGTGCAACACATCGTTCACCTGGGTGCCTGCGGACGGGACGACACCACCATCGGACACTGGGCCTGGCACCAGTTCGTGGAGCGCTACATCGAGTGGTCAGGCTTTTCGTTCACCCACCTGCGCCCTGAATGCTTCATGCAGAACCTGCTCAGCTACGACGGCACCCAGGCAGTGAAAGCGGGGGTTATCGAGCAATACACCGGCGATGCACGTTTCAGCTGGGTGGATGGCGAAGACGTCGCACGCGTCGCCGCACAAACCTTGCTGCACCCCCACAAACATGCCGGCAAGACCTACCGCCTGGGCTACGACGTGCAGTCCTACGGCGACATCGCCGCCATCATGACCCGAGTCCTGGGCCAGCCGTTCCGTTACGACGCGAAGTCACCTGACGTATTTCTGGAAAACATGCGCGCGGCCGGAGCCGAAATGGCCTACATGACCTGCGTGCACGACAACTTCACGCGCATGGCGGCCCGGCAGATTCCCGGGGTTGAAGAGACCTTCGACAACTTCCCCGCCATCACCGGCCGCCAGCCCGTGACCTGGGAAGATTTCGTGCAAAAGCACCGCAGCGCTTTTACCTATTGAGCACCTCGCCCCCCTGAGAGCTCGCTGGCAAGCCAGCTCCTACAGATAAGCCTCGCAATCTGCCCACTCTTCCTGTGGGAGCGGGCTTGCCCGCGATGGCAGCGCTGCTGGTTTCAAGGCAGAGCTCGCTGGCAAGCCAGCTCCTACAGAAAGGCATCGCAATCTGCCCCCTCCTCCTGTGGGAGCGGGCTTGCCAGCGATGACGACGCTGCTGACTTCAAGGCAGAGCTCGCTGGCAAGCCAGTTCCTACAGAAAAGCAGCATCGCAATCTGCCCGCTCCCACTGTGGGAGCGGGCTTGCCCGCGATGGCAGCGCCACTGGTTTCAAGGCAGAGCTCGCTGGCAAGCCAGCTCCTACAGAAAAGCAGCATCGCAATCTGCCCCTCCCCCCTGTGGGAGCGGGCCTGCCCGCGATGGCGGCGCTGCTGGTTTCATGGCAGAGCTCGCTGGCAAGCCAGCTCCTACAGAAAGGCATCGCAATCTGCCCCTCCCCCCTGTGGGAGCGGGCTTGCCCGCGATGGCAGCGCCGCTGTCTTCAAGGCCGAGCTCGCTGGCAAGCCAGCTCCTACAGATAAGCATCGCAGCCTGAATCACCCCCTCAAACCCATTTCTGGATTGCCTGACAGAAGTCTGCGATTGCAGTGGCCATCATGTGGCCGCTAATATTGAGAACTATTCGCACTCACATCTGGAAACCCGACCGGTGCACCCTCTCGCGACCCAAAAACTGGGCTTCTTTTTCAGCAGCCACCATCGCTGGCTGCTGCAACATATTCAGCGCCGCCTGCGTAATCACGCCGACGCAGAGGACACCGCCGCCGATACCTTTTGCCAGATGCTGGCGGCGCGGGTAGATCCGGACAGCATTGAACAGCCTCGGGCCTACCTGTCCACCATTGCCCGGCGCCTGATTTTCGACCGCCACCGTCGGCGCAAACTGGAAACCGCCTATCTCGACCGCCTGGCCTTGCTGCCCGAGGCCGTGGCGCCGTCCCCCGAAGAACAGTTGCAGTTGATCGAAGCTCTGGTTGCCATCGACAGGGCGATCGACGGTTTGCCGATGATCGTCAAAGCCACCTTTCTTTACAGCCAGCTGGATGGCCTGAGTTACGTGGCAATTGCGCAAAAACTGGGGCTGTCCGAACGCACGGTCAGCCGCTACATGAAACAGGCATTGCGCCAGTGTTACCTGAGCGAGGCCGGCCTGTGAGCAAGCAGCGGCTGGACCCGGTGAGCGAACAGACCATCGACTGGATGGTGCAACTGCGCGCCGGCACTCCCGACGTAATGCTGCAAGAGCGCTTCAACGCCTGGCTGGCCAAAGACCCCGCACATGCTCAGGCCTGGGACAAATTGCAGCAGCGCCTCAGCGGCTCCTTCAGCCCTCTGCGTTCACTGGATGATCGGCTGCCCGGACAAGCCGGTGAAGCCCGTCAGTTGCTCTTGCAACCCCACACAACCCGGCGCGACACGCTGCGCGCTATTGCCGGTCTGGGCCTGCTCGGTGGCGGTTTGTGGCTAGGCGCGCGCAGCCCGATGGGTAATTCGCTGCTGGCCGATCTGTCCACCGGCCGTGGTCAGCGCCAGGACTTCAACCTGGCTGACGGCAGCCGCCTGCGCCTGAACGCCAACAGTGCCGTGGACCTGAGGTTCGATAACCGGCAACGGCTGCTGATTCTGCGTCACGGCGAGCTGGTGATTGAGGTGGCCGCGGATGCGGGCCGGCCCTTTTGCGTACGCACCGCAGAAGGTGAAATCCGCGCTTCGGCAAGTCGCTTCCTGGTGGCTCAGGAGCCTGCAGCAAGCCGGGTGGTGGTGCTGCAACACGCCGTGCAGGCACAGCTGTTCAACGGCATGTCCCTGAATCTGGACGAAGGTCAGTCGGCCCTGCTGTATGCCAGGCAAATCGTCCCTGTGGAGGGTGACCAGCGCCGTCGCGCTGACTGGCTTAACGGCAAACTGAACGTGCTGGACGATCCTCTGGAGCAAGTGGTCGCGGCCCTGCGCCCTTACACCCGTGGTTTGGTGCGGGTTGCCCCCCAGGTTCGCGGCCTGCGGGTGCAGGGTGTGTACCCGCTCAACGATCCCGACCGGGCCTTCACCGCACTGGCTGAAACCCTGCCAATTCGTGTGGATCGTTACAGTCCATGGCTGACTCTGATCGGGGCGGTATAACGGCCGTGGAAAGTTTTTTTTGATAATTGTTCGCATCGGTGTCCGGTTTTGTTTTCTCGGCGCACCTATCTCCTGAGACTTTCACACGATCAGGAGAATGCCGTGCTCAACCCGTGGCCCCACACCCTTTGCCTCGCCGTTGCCCTGGCAACCATGGCCAGTCCTGCCCTGGCGCAAGACCTGAGCTTCAATCTGCCGGCCGGCAACCTGGCCAGTACCCTTAACACCATCGCCAGTCAGAGCGGCCAGATCGTGTCGCTGGAACCCGCGCTGGTGCAGGGCAAACAGGCACCGGCGGTGATCGGCCACATGTCGCCCGAACAGGCCATGGAAGCCGCCCTGCGGGGCAGCGGTTTGCAATTGCGTATCACCGGGCAAGGCAACTTCAGTGTCGAACCGGCACCGCAAACCGGCGAAGCATTGCAACTGGGGGTCACCAGCATCACCGAGCGCAGCAGCGACGCCACCACCGAAGGTTCTGGCTCCTACACCGCACAGGCGGTGACCATCGGCAAGGGTTCACACAGCCTTAAAGAGACCCCGCAATCGGTTACCGTCATTACCCGCAAAATGCTCGATGACCAGAACCTGAACACCATTGAACAGGTCATGGAAAAGACTCCGGGCATTACCGTTTATGACTCGCCCATGGGTGGCAAGTACTTCTACTCCCGGGGCTTTCGCATGACCGGCCAGTACCAGTACGACGGCGTGCCGCTGGACATCGGCAGCAGCTACGTCCAGGCCGACAGCTTCAACAGCGACATGGCG
Organism: Pseudomonas paraversuta; assembly: GCF_904067025.1. Lineage (NCBI taxonomy): Bacteria > Pseudomonadati > Pseudomonadota > Gammaproteobacteria > Pseudomonadales > Pseudomonadaceae > Pseudomonas > Pseudomonas paraversuta. Next base: position 883,071 of record NZ_CAJFDA010000001.1, on the reverse strand, counting down.
ATCTACGACCGGGTCGAGGTACTGCGCGGTGCCGCAGGCATGATGAAAGGCGCGGGCGGCACGGCCGGGGCGGTGAACTTCATCCGCAAACGCGGCGAATCCACCCCTCACACCCAGCTGTCACTGTCTGCAGGCACCTGGGACAACTATCGGGGTCAGGTTGATACCGGCGGCCCTTTAAATGATTCCGGCACCCTGCGCGGCCGGGCGGTGCTCACCCAACAGACCCGGCAGTACTTCTATGACATCGGCGCACGCAAAGACCAGATCTACTATGGCGCCCTGGATTTTGACCTGAGCCCCGATACCACCCTCGGTGTGGGCCTGGCTTATGAAGATGTGGACGCCACCCCCTGCTGGGGCGGGCTGCCGCGCTACGCCGATGGCAGCGACCTGAAACTCAAACGTTCAACCTGCCTGAACACCGCCTGGAACAACCAGCGCAGCAAGCGCACCACCTGGTTCGGCGACCTCAAGCAGCAACTCAATGACGACTGGTCACTGAAGGTCGCGGGGGTCTATTCAAAAAACACCCAGGACATGGAATACGCGTTCCCCAGCGGTTCGGTACCGGTCGGCGCTACCAGTACCAAAACCCTGATGCTGGGCAGCATCTATGACTATGACCAGACCGACTATGGCTTCGACGCTTACCTGAACGGCAAATTCGACGCACTTGGCCTGGAGCAGGAATTGACCATCGGCGCCAACGCCAGCCGTTCGCACAAGGATGACTTTTACGCCGTGGCCGTCCTGCCCCAGCGCCAGAATGTACTCAACCCCGATCATCACCTGCCCAAACCTGATGACAGCTACTACCTGAGTAATGCCTCACGTGGCGGGCCGATGGACATGAGGATCAAACAATACGGTGTTTACTCCACGGCCCGCCTGAAGCTGGCCGAGCCGCTGACCTTCGTGCTGGGTAGCCGCGTGAGCTGGTACAAGTCCGACAGCGATAGCGAGTACTGGTACCAGGGCGAAAGCACGCCAGTCAGTTCCAGAGCGACCGAAACCGGCCAGGTCACCCCGTTCGCGGCCGTACTGTTCGACCTCAACGACAACCTGACCACCTATGCCAGCTACACGGACATCTTCACCCCGCAGGGCGGCTACAAAACCCTCAACGGCGAAACCCTCAAGCCATTGATCGGCACCAGCTATGAAGTGGGGATCAAGGGCGAATGGTTCGACGGGCGCCTGAACAGTTCCTTCAACCTGTTCCGCACCATTCAGAAAGACGCGGCCCAGGACAATCCGCTGTGCCCGGACAGTACTTGCTCACAGAACTCCGGCAAGGTGCAGGCTCAAGGTTTCGAAGCTGAAGTCAGTGGCGAAGTCATTGAGCGCCTGCAAGTGCTGGCCGGCTACACCTACACCCAGACCAAGGTTCTGGAAGATGCCAATGACGATCAGGATGGTCTGGCCTACAACACCTATGTGCCGCGCCACCTGCTGCGCGTGTGGGCCGACTATGCCCTGGACGGCTCACTGGACCGTATCACTGTCGGCGCCGGAGTCAACGCCCAGAGCAGCAACTACCGGGTCTCGCCCATCAGCGGCATCGACATCAGCCAGGCCGGTTATGCGATCTGGAACAGCCGCATCGGCTACCGCATCGATGACACCTGGTCCGTGGCACTTAACGGCAACAACCTGTTCGACAAGCGCTACTACGCCACCGTCGGCACCGAAGGCTTCGGCAACTTCTACGGCGAGCCGCGCAACTTCGTGATGTCGCTCAAGGCAGATTTCTGAGTGCAGATGCCAGGCCTCGCAGCCTGAATTACTGGCAAGCCAGTTCCTACAGAAAAGCACCGCAACCCGCCCCCTCCTTCTGTGGGAGCGGGCTTGCCCGCGATGGCAGCGCCGCTGACTTCAAGCCAGAGCTCGCTGGCAAGCCAGCTCCTACAGAAAAGCAGCATCGCAATCCGCCCCCTCCTCCTGTGGGAGCGGGCTTGCCCGCGATGGCGGCGCCGCTGGTTTCAAGCCAGAGCTCGCTGGCAAGCCAGCTCCTACAGAAAGCATCGCAATCTGCCCCCTCCCCCTGTGGGAGCGGGCTTGCCCGCGATGGCAGCGCTGCGGGCTTCAGGCAGAGCTCGCTGGCAAGCCAGCTCCTACAGAAAAGCATCGCAACCCGCCCCTCCTCCTGTGGGAGCGGGCTTGCCCGCGATGGCAGCGCCACTGGTTTCAAGCCAGAGCTCGCTGGCAAGCCAGCTCCTACAGAAAAGCACCGCAATCTCCCCCCTCCCCTTGTGGGAGCGGGATTGCCCGCGATGGCAGCGCTGCGGGCTTCAGGCAGAGCTCGCTGGCAAGCCAGCTCCTACAGAAAGCATCGCAATCTGTCCCCTCCCCCTGTGGGAGCGGGCTTGCCCGCGATGGCAGCGCTGCTGTCTTCAAGGCAGAGCTCGCTGGCAAGCCAGCTCCTACAGAAAGCATCGCAATCTGTCCCCTCCTCCTGTGGGAGCGGGCTTGCCCGCGATGGCAGCGCCGCTGACTTCAGGCAGAGCTCGCTGGCAAGCCAGCTCCTACAGAAAAGCAGCATCGCAATCCGCCCATCCCCCTGTGGGAGCGGGCTTGCCCGCGATGGCAGCACTGCTGGTTTCAAGGCAAAGCTCGCTGGCAAGCCAGCTCCTACAGAGAAGCATCGCAACCCGCCCCTCCCCCTGTGGGAGCGGGCTTGCCCGCGATGGCGGCGCTGCTGTCTTCAAGGCAGCTCCTTCAGATAAGCATCGATATCTACATGCTACTTTTCGCAGCACTTGCACCAGGGCCTGCCCGTTTGCGGGGCATTCGCGGCCCGCCGCAGCGCTGGGTTTCAATTCAAAACCGGTTCTCTTTTACATATTGGCGACGAACCCTTAACGCTGGGCGTCAATTGTTCAAGAAGTCGATAAAGGGGCGCACATCATGCAAATGGTCTAGACGTATTGCCTCAATCCAAAAAGAAAAACTCAAGGAAGACGTTGTGATCAAACCTCTCGCACTCGCTGTCAGCGTTGCCGGCGCCCTGCTGTCAACATCAGGCCAGGCCCATGACTACGGCGAATACGCTGGTGACACCCTCGACACGCTGATTCATGACTATCCGGGCCGCTATAGGGGCACGGCCAATTTCGCCGGGGCGGCCGACTGGATGCAAAGCCGGATGGGCGACGCCTACAGCATCTCCCGCCAGGATTTTTCCTGGGGCGCCGACAACAGTCGCAGCTCGCAAAACGTCGTGGCTTATGCCCCGGGCACACTGCCGCAATACGTGGTGGTCGGCGCCCACTTTGATACCTACTTCGGTCGCCCTGCCCTGCAAGGGGTCGACGACAACGGTTCGGGCGCCAGCGTGCTCACCGAAATCGCCCGCAATCTCAACGGCCTGCCGCTGGAGTACGGGCTGCAGGTGATCGGCTTTGGCGCCGAAGAAGAAGGCCTGCAAGGATCCAAGGCCTTTGTGAACAGCCTGAGTACCAGCCAGAAGAACAACATGCTGGCCATGATCAACCTCGACAGCCTGATCACCGGCGACATGATGTATGCCCACTCCGGCAAGAACAGTGCGACCAACCCGGGGCTGGCGGCACTGCGCGAACATGCGTTCAAGCTGGCCAAAGAGCTCAATATCGACCTGCACACCAACCCCGGTCTGGACGCGGCCTATCCTGCCGGCACCGGTTGCTGCAGTGATGGCGAATCCTTTGAAAAACTGAATATTCCGGTGCTCTACGTCGAAGCCACCAACTGGGAACTGGGGGACATGGACGGCTACACCCAGACCGAAAACCCGGCAATCCCGGGCGGAGCGACCTGGCATGATCCCAAAAAAGACAATGAAACCGTGCTCACCGATGCCTTTGGCCAGGAACGTATCGAGCAGCGCCTGCGCGACTATTCGCGCCTGCTCAGCCGTCTGGTGCTGGAGCTGACCAATGCCGACCTCATGGCGTCAACGGCGTCTGGCGGGGCCGTCGCCCGTGCGATGCAGGACAGCCTGCAACGTCAGCACCAGGCTCAGGCAAACCTGCTGGACCGGCGCTGGCTGACCTTGCAGTCGGCCAGTCGTGAGGCGGGCACCTTTGATGGCGAAATAGGCATTGATGGTGAGTACACCGCAGACAGTGGCCCCTTCCACGAAGGCCGTCGACTGGGCCTGCATGCTCTGGGAGATTATCAATTGACCCCGAGCCTGACCCTGGGCGCCAGCCTCAGTTACCTCAATGGCCGCGACAAGCTGGAACATGGCGGCAAGCTCGACAATGACAGCTGGCAGGCGGCGCTCTATGCCTTGCTCAACGACGGCGGCCCGGCATGGCTGGCAGGCGACCTGAGCGCCGGGCACAGCAGCTTCGACAGCAAGCGCAATCTGCTGATCCAGGCCAACGGCGGCCCGGTGCTGCTGAGTCAGAAGCAGACCGGTGAAACCGATGCCCTCAGCCTCGGTGCGCGGGTGATCGGCGGCTATGACTTCGACGTCGGCCCAATCAAAAGCGGTCCTTTCGCCGGGCTTGATTACAGCCATTACCGGATCGACAAGTTTCACGAAAAACAGCAGCTGCGTACTGCCCTTACCTATGAGGAGCAAAGTTTCGACTCCCTGCAGGCCAGCCTCGGCTGGCGTGTACGGGGCAGTTTCGACCTGCCGGCCGGCATGAGCCTGCAGCCGTACGGCGACATTGCCTGGGTCAGGGAAATGGGTGACGGAGGTCTGGACGACATCCTGTTGACCAGCCTCGCGGACGGAAAAGCCCGAGAGGCAAAACTGGGCAGCGTCGACAAGAGCTTTGGTCGGGCCCAGGTCGGCAGCCAGTTGGCGATCACCCCGCAACTGGGGCTTTACGCCGAAATCAATGGCCGCCTTGGCAATGATGAGGGCAGCCAGACCGGCTACTCCCTCGGCGCTCAATGGCTGTTCTGATTCACCACCGCACTGCCTGCAGGAGCGCGGTGCGCGCCTGCAGGCCCATGCCGGGTTTCACCCCTGACACCCAAGGCATGACCAGCACGTTCAAGGGGGTTGAATACACACCCTGGATAGCCGGTCTTAAATGTTCATGAGCTTTGCCGCAATGGCATTCCAGCCTGCGGGTTCATTGATCATGGCCATATAGTCGTGCCCCGAGCAGAACTGCCCTTGCAGGGTGTATTTGGCCATGATTTCTTTAATGATCAGAGTTGCCGGTCCTAACCCGGTGTTGCCGGTACGGGCGTCCAGCGCACTGCTGCGCACCTGGCCGGTTATTGCCGCACCCAGCTGCATTTTTCTCTGCTCGAGTTTTTCGATCATGGCCGCCGGGGATGATGCGTTGAAATTGAATTCCGGCAGACCGGCGTTACTGTTGTTTTGTTCGAGAAATGCGGCCCATTGCAGTTCCATTGCCGCGATCTTGCACAGGGCGGCATATTTATTACTGACCCCTTGTCTGGCCAGTTCAAGTTGCACGCTGATCATGATCATCGGGATCTTTCCAGCCAGCCCGATGCCGGTAAACGAGAGCAGAGTCGAGGTGGTGGACAATGCGGTTTCTGTTCCCCGAAATGCCAGTTTTACCAACTTTACTTCTATGGCCAGTTGCAGCCATTTGATTGCATGGGCGACCTGTTCGTCGCCAACGGCAAATGGTTGGCAGGACGCCAGCAATCTTGAAAGCCGGTGTAGATGCAGGGTGGTCGAGGCGGTTGCAGACGCGTGACGGATGGCCGCGAAGGGAGCCGGAACGGGCGAGATGGCAGGAGCCAATGCAGCCAGTCCAAGACTGGTAGACGTAACGCCCAACCCCTTGAAATTGCGATTGGCAAGCATTCTTGCGGTTTTAGGGGAGGGTCGGGAATTGCCGTCTTTGACAAAGTAAGGGTTGAGCTTCAACCCGCTGACGGCACAGACTTTCATATAGCTTCGTGCAAGGTTTATGGCCGACATTCCCGGATGTACACCGGTCATTCCAGCAAGAATGGCAAATAACATGTCCTCTTTTGATTGTTCTGTTTGCGCTGTTTCACGTACTTGTTCTGCCAGGGATCCGTACATTTTTTTATCTCCACGACCAGGAATAAGACAGGACTTCACAGGCAATTAATTCGTCAATGCCTTTGCTGTTTATTGATAACAAAACCAACAGCGGCACCTGCTGACTGAAGCAAGTACCTCCTTGACGGGACGGGCTGGTAAGTTTGCAAACACTCTTCCAGAGTGGTTTGCCACCTGTGCCGCTTTTTGAATGAAACCAGCCTGCGGGCACACTATGGCAAGGACTCCTGGCTGTCTTTAGGATATTTCCTAGTTGAACTCCTGATGCCGGACAGGTAGCAAAACGGCTCTTGGGCATAGTGCTGTATGGCCCCCGGGGCCAGCGTCACGTGCCCTGAGCGCGCTCAATTGCAAAGTTGCTCCACGACTGGCTGACGGGCATCAGTTCAAGGCTATTGATGTTGATGTGCGCCGGCTGGTTGAGCAGCCAGAAAATCGTCTCGGCAATATCTGCTGGCTGAATGGCCTGGGCGCCGGTGTATAACGCGTCATACCGGGCCTGGTCGCCGGCAAAGCGCACTTGGGAAAACTCGCTCTCACACAACCCCGGCTCCAGATTGGTCACCCGCACACCAGTGCCTTGCAGGTCACAACGCAGGCTCAGGGAAAACTGCCGGACAAAGGCTTTGCTCGCGCCATACACATGGCTGCCGGGGTATGGCCAGTTACCCGCGATCGAACCCAGATTAACGATTCCCGCTCCGGCGCCGTGGGCAATCAGACGCGGCAACAGCAAGCGCGTGCTGTACAGCAGGCCCTTGATATTGGTGTCGACCATGGTGTCCCAGTCATCCAGCGAACATTGCTGGGCCGGGGTGGTGCCCAAGGCCAGACCGGCGTTGTTGATCAGACCGCGCAAGGTGTTGAAGGCCGGGGGCAGTTGCTCGATGGCCTGTTGCATGGCGTCGCGATCGCGGACATCGAGCACCAGTGCCAGGACTTCGGTCTGCGCCCCCAGTTCATCTGCCAGTGCCTGTAATCGCTCGGCGCGGCGCCCGGTCAGCACCAGCGCCCAGCCAGCGGCAGCAAAACGCCTGGCGCAGGCTTCGCCAAAACCGGAAGTGGCACCCGTGATAAAAACACTCGATCGCATAAGTTTCCCCCTGGAAAAAATCAGGACCACGCCCGCCCCAACAGGCCTGTGCCTGCCAGTAACAGCAATAGCCATTGAGTAAAACGGGCAGCCTGTTCGGCCTCGATACGCAAAAACAATTGCTGGCCCAGCCACAGCCCGAGCAGTAATGCGGGCAACATCTGCAGCGCTTGCCAGCCTGTATCCGAAGGGATAGCCGAGGCCATCGCCAGCCCCACCAGTGCAGCAATATCCACAGCGAAAAAGAACATGATCAGCGTCGCCCGCAGCACCTGTGCCCGCAACCCGCAATGGCTGAGCCACGCCACCACCAGTGGGCCGCCAATGCTGAACGCGGCAATCAACGCGCCGCTGCTGCCACCCACCAGCCAGGCCCCCGCCCGGCCCTCGCCCATTGGCAGGCGAACCCGCGCCAGCCCCAGAACCGCCAGCAACCCCACCAGCCCGTAAACCCCCAGCGTCAGCCCGCGGCTGTCGCTGCCGGTCAACAGCAAAATCCCGCAAGGCACACCGCAGGCCGCCGCCAGCAATAGACGCCTGAGCAAGGGGTAATTGGCCCCGCGCCAGGCACTGCGTAACAGCATCACGCTGGATGCGACCTCCAGGAACAACACCAGTGGCACCGCCTGCTGCAATGATCCAAGCATCGCCAGCCCGACCACCGCGATGGCGGCAAAGCCGAAGCCGGTCAGCCCGCGTACCACCGCTGCCACCAACACACAGAGAGCGCTCAAGGCCCAACTCGTTTCAGGGTTCATGCGCCGCTCCGGGGTGCTCGATGGCGCCACTGTAGTCAGCACGCCCCCACAGGCTTAGAGCCAGCCGGCGCTTTCGATGGTGCCAGAACTGGCTCCATCGAAAAGCCCGTCTGGATCTAAGTCACCGGCTGTTGCGGTGCCTAGTCTGCGAGCAACTGGAACACCCGGACTGCCCCTCAGGAGTGATACGCATGACGATGAATCTGAATCACCAATGGCTGCCTTTTACCGATAACCGCGAGTTCCAGCGGGCCCCGCAATTGTTTGTCCGCGCCGAGGGTGTGCACTACTGGAATAGCGAAGGTCGCGCGTTGCTCGATGGCAGCTCGGGGCTGTTCTGCAGTGCCGCTGGCCATGGCCGCAGCGAGATCGCCGAAGCCGTTTGCAAACAGTTACTGACCCTGGACTTCACCCCGCACTTTCAGCGCGCTTCGCCGTTGTCCTTTGAACTGGCCGAACGCTTGAGCGAACTGCTGCCTGAAGGCCTGAACAAAGTGTTTTTCACCAACTCCGGCTCCGAGTCGGTGGACAGCGCGATGAAAATCGCCCTGGCGTATCACCGTGCTCGCGGCGAGGCCCAGCGCACGCGTTTTGTGTCCCGCGAATGGGCATATCACGGGGTAAATTTCGGTGGCGTGGCGCTGTCCGGGATGATGCGCAACCGTCAGGCATTCGCGGCGGGCGGGCTGCCCCACGTCAGTCATATGCGTCATACCTGGCAAGAAAATCAGCGCTATCAATTGGGCGAGCCGCAGCATGGTGCAGACCTGGCAGACGATCTGGAACGGATCATCGCCATGCATGGCGGCGACAGCATAGCCGCGTGTTTCGTTGAGCCGATTGCCGGTTCCATTGGGGTGTATGTGCCGCCTGCCGGCTACCTCAAGCGCCTGCGCGAGATTTGCGACAAGCACGCAATCCTGCTGGTATTCGATGAAGTCATCACCGGCTTCGGCCGTACCGGGCAAGGGTTTGCGGCGCAGAGTTTCGAGGTCAGGCCCGACCTCATCACCATGGCCAAGGCCTTGACCAACGGCGCGATTCCGATGGGCGCAGTGGCGGTCGACGAGCAGGTCTACGACACCGTGATCAACGCCAGCAAAGGCGCCGGGCCGGAGCTGTTTCACGGTTATACCTACTCAGGGCACCCGGTGGCCTGTGCGGCGGCATTGGCGGCGCTGGATATTTACCGTGATGAGGACTTGTTCAATAAAGGCGCGCAGCTGACGCCTTATTTCCTGGAGTCATTGAGCGCTTTGCGCGGCTTGCCCCAGGTCAGCGATTTGCGTGGTTACGGGTTGCTCAGCGGGATTCAGCTGACCCCTGGCGAAGCCCCAGGGGCCAAGGGCGCGCGGGTCCAGCGTGCGCTGTATGACGCCGGCCTGCACGTCAAAACCACCGGTGATGCAATCATCTTCGCCCCGGCGCTGGTGACCTCGCGGGTGGATCTGGATGCGATGTTCGCGGTGCTCAAAGACACCCTCGGCCGCGAACAGTTGTAACCCCCACCCTGTAGGAGCGAGCTTGCTCGCGAGCCTTTCAGACCGGCAACGAAGAGCTCGCGATGCAATCACCTCGTTGCCTCTGCAAAACCGCGCCGCCGTCATCGCGAGGCAAGCTCGCTCCTGCTCATCTCCCGCCATGCCGCGCCCAGGGCGGTAATCCCGGGTTCGATCAGCTCTTGGGCAATCGCGCCAAACCCCAGCCGGAAACAATTGCGCGGGCGATGTTCGCTCAGGTAGTGGATATCCCCCGGCTCGATCAATACCCCGCGCCTGGCCGCCAGCCGTTGCAGGACCCAGGCATCGACACCCGGCGGGCAACGAACCCACAACGATGACCCGCCCGCCATGCCGGTGGCATTGAACTCGGGCAGGTGTTCGGCCATCGCCCGGCTGATTACCCGCCATTTACGCGCCAGCCGGTCACGCAAGCGCCGCCCATGGGCATCGTAATGGCCCATGGACAGGAACAGCGCCAGCGCACGCTGGTTATTCGACGGCGGATGCCGGTAGATATAGCGGCGCAGCGCACGCAGCTCATGGATCAACTCCGCATCGGCCGCAATAAAACCCAAACGTAGCCCCGGCAACAGGCTTTTGGTGAGGCTGCCCAGATAGATCACCCGGCCACTGTCATCAAAACTCTTGAGCGCCGGATGGTTACTGCCCAAAAAATTCTGCTCGCTTTCGTAGTCGTCTTCGATGATCAAAAAGTCCCGCTCCCGGGCGCTGGCCATCAGCTCCAGGCGCCGATACAGCGGCATGGTCACCCCGGTGGGCGATTGATGGCTGGGGGTACAGAACAGCATCTCGCAGCCATCCAGCTGTGCATCGACCACCAATCCCTGACGGTCAATGCACAGCGGTTTCAGTTCACAGCCGCTGAGGCCGAAAATATTGCGTGCATCGACATAGCCCGGCTCTTCCAGCCCCATCACCAACCCCGGGCGGCCAAGCAGTTGTCCCAGCATGTACAGCGAATTCTGGGTACCGATGGTCACCAGTATTTCTTGCGCCGAGACGCTGATGCCGCGCCTGGGCAGTACCCGCTGGATGATTTGTTCCACCAGCAATGGATCGTCGAGCATCACCTGATCATCGACCCAGCTGCGCATATGCGCGCCGGTGCTGGCGATACGCGAACAGTCACGCCAGCGGGCAGCCGTTTGTTCGTCAGCCTCGACCTGGCCATAAATAAACGGGTAACGGTACTCGCGCCAGTTGCGCGGTTTGACAATGGCCCGCAAACGCGACGAGCTGCTTTGCAGGCGGGCCTCCCAGTCCGGCGCGTGATCGGGGCGCTCGAAAATCTTGCGGGTGGCCGGCTTGAGGCTGAGGTTGAGTTGCTGACGCAGGTACTTCTCGTTAATGAAGTAACCGCGCCGATCCGAGGGGATCAGGTAACCGTCCTGTACCAACTGTTCGTAGACCAGCACCACGGTGTTGCGCGACACCTTGAGCAGTTCACACAGTTTGCGCGACGACGGCATCGGCTCACTGGGGGGCATGGCGCCGTCCAGAATCGCGCTGACCAGACTCTCACGCAGTTGCTCCTGTAACCCGCGCCCGGTTTCAAAGGGCCGGAAATAACGCTCCAACATGGCTCAAGCTCCTGCCCCGGCGCACCCTTATGACGCACCCGATACGCTACAGCCCTTGCCCCGCAAGGCCTGCAACGACCTCTGGCACCACAGGTTGCAGCAACTGGATCTAAAGCAAGCTTCGGGCCGCCGCCTAAGATCGGGCTGACTCAAACAACGCCTTCCCCTTCCCGGAGCCTCACCATGCTCAAGCCCCTGAATAAATGGATTCGTCGCGCGGTGTTGCTGCCGCTCACCGCCCTGACCCTGGGTCTGGCGGTCAATGCCCAGGCGCAAACCGTCACCATCGGCGTGCAAAGCATGTTTGCGCCATGGAAGGACGCCATCGCCCGGCAAGCTTTCGAAAAGGCCACCGGCTGGGACATCAAGTGGCGCAACTTCGACAGCGGCGGCGACGTGATGCTGGCCATGGCCTCGGGCGATGTGCAGATCGGGGTGGCCGGCAGTAGCCCGATTGCCGCGGCGCTGAGTCGCGGCGTGGACGCGCAACTGTTCTGGATTCTCGACAACATCGCCGACGCCGAGGCGCTGGTGGTGCGCAATGGCAGCGGCATCGTCGCGCCCCAGGATCTGGCGGGCAAAACCCTGGCGGTGCCGTTCGTCTCGACCACCCACTTTCACGCCTTGTTTGCCCTTGAGCAGTTCGGCCTGACCGGCAAGGTCAAGGTCATCAACCTGCAACCCTCGGACATTCCGGCCGCGTGGGAACGTGGGGATATCGATGCGGCGTTTATCTGGGACCCGGCACTGGGCCGCCTCAAACAGAGCGGTCATGTACTGCTGACGTCCGGCCAGTTGACCCACTGGGGCAAGGCCACGTTTGACGGGCTGGTGGTGGACAAAAAATTCGCTGCCGAAAACGGCCCGGGCATGCAGGCCTTTACCCAGGTGCTGCAAGACAGTACCGCCAGTTACGTCAACGCGCCAAAAACCTGGACCGCCGATTCGCCGCAGGTGATCAACGTGGCCAGACAATCCGGTGCCAAACCTGAAGAAGTGCCGCAGGTACTGGCGCTGTACCGGTTCCCGCTGGCCAGCGAACAGGCAGGTACCGCGTGGCTGGGCGGCGGGGCCGCCAAGGCCCTGGGAGCCACCGCTGACTTCCTCAAGGCGCAAAAGAAGATCCCGGCGCTGTTGCCCGACTACAGCGTGGCGATCAACCCGGCATTTGTGCAAAACATCAAATAAACCAGTCACCCGATTGTGGGAGCACGCTTGCCGGCTCCCACATGACTCAGCGAACAAAAGAGGAATCCACCATGAGCCTCAGCCTTAAAATCCATGATGTTTCGGTGCTCTATCCGGGACAGCAAAAGGGTCAGCCGGTGCGTGCCTTGTCCGGGGTCAACCTGGACATCGCCGCCGGAGATTTTGTGGTCGCCCTGGGCGCCTCGGGTTGCGGTAAGACCACGCTGCTGAATTTGATGGCCGGGTTTATTCAACCCAGCAGCGGCGTGATTACTTTGGGCGATTATCACGGCCTGGTGCCGGCACGGATCCATGGCGCCGAGTTGCGCGATCAAGTCACCGGCCCCGGTGCCGAGCGCGGCGTGGTGTTCCAGAAGCACGCGCTGTTGCCGTGGCTGAATGTGATCGACAACGTCGCCTTCGGCCTCAAGTTGCGCGGTATTGCCCGCGCCGAGCGCTATGAGCGGGCCATGCATTTTTTGCAATTGACCGGGCTCGCGGAGTTTCGCGACCACGCCACGTATCAACTGTCGGGCGGCATGCAGCAAAGGGTCGGGATCGCCCGGGCCCTGACCAACGATCCGAAAATGCTGTTGCTGGACGAGCCCCTGGGGGCGCTGGATGCCCTGACCCGGGAACGCTTGCAGGAGCTGATTCTGGAGATCTGGCAGCGCACGCAAAAGATGATGTTTTTCATCACCCACGATGTGGAAGAAGCGCTGTTCATGGCCACCCGCCTGATCATCATGTCACCGCGTCCGGGGCGTATCACCCATGAATTCGCGGTGGATTTCGGCCCGCGTTTTCTCGAATGCCGGGATGCCCGCGCGGTGAAATCCAGCCCTGACTTTATTGCCCTGCGCGAGCAGATCCTGAGCATCATCCACGGTGATGAGGAGGCGGCGTAATGAGCCTGCTAGATGAAAAACAACGCAATGCCGTGCTGCGCACCCTGAACGAACTGCGCCGCGCAGCTCCCGCCAGACCGGGCGAGCAATACGGTGCACCGGGTAACGGCTCAAGTCTGCTGCTCAGCTTCGGCACCGTCTGCGTGATAGTCGCCCTGTGGTTCTTGGCCACCCGTAACGGCTGGATCAAACCGTTGTTTCTGCCCTCACCGCAAGCGGTATGGGCGCAAATCGTGGATGTCAGTCGCGACGGTTTTGCCGATGCCAGCCTGCTGACCCACATAGGCTGGAGTGCCTTGCGGGTATTTGGCGCCTTTGCACTGGCCGCGTTGACGGCGATTCCGGTGGGTATTTTGATGGGCGTCAATCGGGTCGCCCGCGGGGTGTTCGACCCGCTGGTGGAGTTTTATCGGCCCTTGCCGCCGCTGGCCTACCTGCCGCTGGTGGTGATCTGGATGGGCATCGGCGAAGGCTCGAAAGTGCTGTTGATCTACCTCGCAATGTTCGCCCCGTTGGCGCTGAGTGCCCGGGCCGGCGTCAAGTCGGTGGCCATCGAGCAAATCCATGCGGCGTACTCGATGGGCGCCAGCCGGGGGCAGGTGCTCAAGTACGTGATCCTGCCCGCCGCGTTGCCCGAAATACTCACCGGAATGCGCATCGCCATAGGTTTTGGCTGGACCACCCTGGTGGCGGCGGAAATGGTCGCAGCCACCGCAGGGCTGGGGTTCATGGTACTCACAGCGTCCAAGTTCATGGCCACCGACGTGGTGATCATGGGCATCCTGATGATCGGCGTACTGGCGCTGCTGTTCGACCTGGGGATGCGCTGGCTAGAGCGCAGACTGGTGCCGTGGAAAGGCCGGGGGTAAGTGCAACATCATTCCTGTAACCCTGCTGAAGCGAGCTTCTCAAGAAGACTGCATTCTTTTGCCAATCAATATCGGTTCGATAAAAGCTCGCTCCTGCAGAGGACGGCGCGGGCATGCCCGTTTGTTTGCAGCGGTTTTATCGCGCCAGGCCGCGCAACAGGGCCACGGTCTGCTCGTGCACTATCTTCATCAACAGGGCGTAGCGCTTCGGCGTCAGCACATCCCAGTCCAGCGCCCTGAGCGAGCTGGCACGGGTCAGGTGGAATGGCAGCAACTGCCCGGTCAGGGTCATGGAGCGCAGGATGCACTCCTCCTGACTCGCCTGCGGCCCCATCAACCGCGAGATGATGCCACTGGTCACACCGATAATGCGCTGGCCAATGCGCTGGTTGATCACCTCTTCACCTGCATTCGGCCCCAACCCGGACTGCTCGCGCGCATAAAATTTGCGCCAGCTGCTGGTGCGGTTGGAAACCAGCATGAACTCGGCAATTCTGCTCTGGATCGAGCAGAAGGTTTCTATCAGCTGCTCAGTGTCGGGCCGGCCACCCAGTTGCGCCTGCGCCTCTTCGATGGTCGGCGCCAGGAAGTCCCAGATGTGCTCGACCATATGTTCGATGCAGGCGTTATAGACCCCTTCCTTGCTTTTGAAATAGTAATTGAGCGCAGGCGCATTGGCCCCTGCCAACTCGGCAATTTCCCGTGTCGATGCACCCTCGTAACCCTGCTCGCCGAACAGCTTCAACGCTGCTTCGATAATCCGCGCACTGGTTTCATCCCCACAGGGGTAACCGCCTTCGCTGGCTGATCGGCGCCGGTGAATGGTGCTCATGGGTTTCTCCTTGATCGATGAGGAGGCGAGTGTGCCTCAATTTATATCGATAGAAATAACTTTACCGATCGCAGTAATTATTCAACGGCTAACAATTCAGGCCACCATGACCGTACATCAGCCGGCTGACCGACCAACGCAACGGCATCACTCGCGCAAGCCGCTGAAAACCGTACCCGGTACCGCGCAGAGCTGGACCGGGTGCACAGTGACGGGCAACTGATCAAAGACTCCATAGCGCTGCAAAAGAGTCTTGGGTTAGGGTGGCGTTCCGCCGAATGATCCAGGGTTACCCATGCGCTCCAGCCAGCATGATTTGATGTGGCGCCAGCTGCTGCCCAAAGTGCGCAAGCATGATGAACCGCTGCAGGTTCAACTGTGCACCGCCTTTGTCACAGCCATGCTGGAGGGACGTTTGCCCGCCGGTACACGCCTGCCGTCGAGTCGGGATCTGGCGCTGCTGACCGGGGTTTCGCGCAACACCGCGGTGCTGGTGTATGAGCGACTGGTGGCCGAGGGGTATGTGGATTCACGCCCCCGCGACGGGTTCTTTGTTTGCGGGGCCATTACCCCGACGCAACAGGCCCGGGCCTCGCCCGCCCCGACAGCGCAGCCGCCGGACTGGTCTGCCCGCATGCACCGCGCCGGGCCTGAAATAGTGTGGGCCGATCGCCCGCCGATCTGGCGCGAAGTGCGCTACCCCTTCATCTACGGCCAGTTCGATCCCAAGCAGTTTCCGCTCTCGCAGTGGCGCCAGTGCAGCCGTCAGGCCCTGGAGGTCAAAGCGGTGGATCGCTGGTGGCAAGAAGGCGAGAACGTTGGTGAAAGCCAGTTGATCGACCAGTTGATTCGCCGCGTGTTGCCCCGCCGCGGAATCGCTGCGACCCACGATCAAGTGCTGCTGACCCTGGGCCGTCAGCAGAGCTTTTACTTGCTGGCGCGATTATTTGCCCGACCGGGCAGCGTCATCGGGGTTGAAGAACCCGGCTATCGCGATCCGCGCAATGCCTTTGCCCACGATGGCGCCCAGGTGCTGCCCTTGCCTGTCGACGAGCAGGGGCTGCAAATTTCCCCGGCCCTGGCACAGTGCGACTACCTGTACTGCACGCCGGCCTACCAGTGCCCCACCGGGGTGACCATGAGCCAGGCCCGACGCCTGGCCCTGCTCGAACATGCGCAACGGCATGACCAGGTGCTGTTCGAGGACGATGACGACCCCGAAACCGAATATGACGGCCACGCCTTGCCGGCACTCAAGGCCATCGACCCGGCGCAGCGGGTGATCTATCTCAGCAGTTTGTCCAAACTGCTGTCACCGGGGCTGGGCATCGGCTACATCGTGGCACCCGCCCCCGTCATCGAGCAGTTGCGTCAGTTGCAACGCCTGATGATTCGGCAAATCCCCGGCAACAATCAGATCACCGCAGCGCTGTTTATTCAGCAAGGCCACTACGACCGCCTGTTGCAGCAGGCCCGTGAGAACCTGCAGCTGCGCGCCCTCGCGGTAACCCGGGCACTGCGTGAAGCATTGCCCGACGCCGAGTTCGCCATGCCCAGTGGCGGCGCTACCCTGTGGCTGAAACTGGCGGGCCGGCATGACCTGCTGAGCCTGTACTACGCAGGCGTGGCCAAAGGCGTGCTGTTTGATCCGGGCAATGCGTTCTGCCTTGATCCCGACACCCTGACCCGGCCGAGCATTCGCCTGGGATTTGGCTCCATTGCCCAGGAGTTGATTGCGCCCGGGATCCAGCTATTGGGCCAGGTCATCAACAGCCACGCCCGGCGCCCCGGGGTTGTGCGCTCCTGAGGGACTTGCACCACAACAACACTTTCCCCAGCGCTGATCGCTGACGAGGCACAAGGCTGCGATGGGTTACGCAGCGACCCTGAAATTTTGCCGGGCCTGCGGCCCTTATCGCAGGCTCGTGCCTGGTCAGCGGCTACAGATTTTGCCTTGGCTGCTGGCCTCATCGATACTCACCGTTGGCCCCATCCGCTGGTTGTGAAAATGCAGTACTAATGCTGACCACCACACACCTGGCGTCGTCCTGAAAACATTTTAAGGATGGGAACCTCACACTATGTGCTCCAAGTCTTCGTTAGCCGTCTGCGTTGCCGCGACAGCCTTTGCTCATCACGCGCTGGCCGCTGACACTCCAGCAGCGCCAACGTGCGCGCAATACGAAAAAACCCTGACCCGCGCCGAACTGTCATTCAAGAACGTGCCGGTTTGTGCACGCATCAACCCCGAACTGTGGGGGCTGCGCAAGGAACTGGCCGAGCACGGCATCGGCTTCACCGCCACCTCGTACAACGGCTACACCTATGACGTGCTGGGACACAATGGAAAACCCCAGGTGTACAACGGCCAGAACCCCAGCTACAACACCTCGGTCAATCTGTACCTGACCTACGACCTGACCCGCATCGGTTTTGCCAACGATGCCCAGCTGACGCTGTCGGGCAACTGGGTGGACTCGACCTACACCCCGGCCAACCCACGGGTCAAAACCATGTCGGTGTTTGCCATCAACCAGTCCTTTTTCGACCACCAGCTGGAGCTGGAATACGGCTTTATCCCCGGTGTGCGGTTGTTCTACGGCATGGCCCTGGGTGGCAGTGCGTCCACCGCCGCTCTGGGGCCCAGCAGTGTGGTGCCGTTCCAGGTCGGGATGTCCGCCACCGAGCCGACGCCCACCTTCAACGTCATCGTCCGCGACCCGTCGCTGCACTTTTACAACAGTACCGCCGTGACCCGCAGCGTCAGCCCCGAAGGCATTCAAAAAGACATCGATCTCAACCCCAGCGGCTTTCGCCTGAGTGTGCAGGATGCCCGCGCCCTGTTCATCAACGAGGCCGGCTACAAACAGGCCGCCTCCCCGACCACCAACGGCATGTGGCTGCGGGCCGGAGCGATGTACAACAGCAGTGAGTACACCGAGTTTTTGAGCACCAGGAAGTCGGACAACAACTACGGGGTGTATCTGGCCGAAACGGTGCAGGTCAGCAAGCCCTACGGCGATGCACGGGGCTGGTACCTGGACAGCAAAATCGATTACTCCCCCGACTCGGTCAACGCCATCAACAAGGCATTCCAGATCAGCGCCTTCAACATCGGCCCGTTCGCCAGCCGCCCCGCCGACATGGCCGCCGTGGGCCTGACCAAAAGTTACTACAGCGACGATTTACGCAAAGCCACCCGGGCCTACGGCCAGGAAAGCGCGCCCTATACCCTGGCCGTGACCGCCTCCTATGCCGCCCGGCTGATCCCCGGGGTGTACTTGATCAGCGGCCTGACCTACACCAAAAACCCGGTATTTACCCCGATTCATTCCGATGCCCTGTTGTGGCAGGAATCGCTGAACTTCCTGTTTTAAGACCCGGACCGCAGCCCATAGCAGCCTGATTTCGCCCCGTCACCTGCAGGGCGAAATCCTTTCGCGAGGCCAGAAAACATGAGCACTGAAGTGAATCAATTATCCGCCGCTGACTACTTGTCGCTGGACGCCACGGCCATGGCCGAAGCGGTCCGCTGCGGCGAACTCTCGGGCCAGGCACTGCTCCATGGGGCGCAAGCCCGCTGCGATGCAGTCAACCCGCAGATCAACGCCGTGAACATGCGCCATGACGACCATGCTGCGACGATCCTGCAGGCACGCCGTGCCACCGGTACAGAACGCTCGGGGCTTCTGGCCGGGGTGCCGATGCTGCTCAAGGATCTGAACACCCACCTGCGGGGCACCGTGACCAGCAATGGCTCGCGGCTACTGGCAGACGCGCCGCCTGCCACCTTTGACAGCACCATCGTCCAGCGCTATCAGGACGCAGGCATGCTGATTTTCGGCAAAACCGCCAGCCCCGAATTTGGCCTGAGCACCACCACCGAGTCGTCGCTGTGGGGCCAGACCCGTAACCCGTGGAACCTGGCCCACAGTGCCGGCGGCTCGTCGGGAGGGGCGGCAGCGGCCGTGGCGGCAGGCATAGTGCCGGTGGCCCACGCCACCGACGGCGGCGGTTCGATCCGCATCCCGGCGTCCTATTGCGGGGTGTTTGGCCTCAAGCCCACCCGCTACCGCAACCCCCAGGGGCCACAGGCCTTTGAAGGCTGGTTCGGTGCCAGTTGCGGGCATGTGGTGTCACGCAGCGTGCGCGATTCGGCGCTGTTGCTGGATGCCAGCCACGGTCACGAATATGGCAGCCCGTACTGGCTGGCACCGCAGACCGGGAGTTTCAGCGAAGCCGTGGGGCGAGCCCCCGGTTCGTTGCGCATTGGCGTGGTTGATCAGGCCATGACCGGCATTGAACTGGCCCCCGATATCCGCTCGATTCTGCACAGTACTGTTGAATTGCTGTTGAGCCTCGGACACCGGGTTACGCCTTTGACGCTGCCGATTGATCCACAACAGCTATACAGCGCCCACGGGACTGTCGGTGCGGCAACCCTGCTGGCCGCCGTACGTGATCGCGAAGCGGTGCTGGGCCGCAGCTTTCACCCCCATGAGCTGGAGCGTATCAGTCGTCATTTACTGACGGACGCCACCGCCCTCAGCGCTGAAAGCCTGTACCGTGCGCGACGCGCCTTTGAACTGATCGGCAGTGGCATGGAGCATGTATTCAACGACTACGATCTGTTGCTCAGCCCGGTCACCAGCAGTGTCACCCCCGAGCTGGGGCTCGCCAGCCTGGACCAGGACTATGGGGATTATATTCAGGGTGTCGTCGCCAGCATCGGCTACACCGTGCTGGCCAATGTCAGTGGCCAGCCTTCGATGTCGGTGCCGCTGGGCACCAGCCCTGAGGGCTTGCCCGTGGGCATGATGTTTACCGTTGGCCTGTGCCGCGAAGACCTGTTGCTGCAACTGGCCGGGCAACTCGAACTGGCCAGCCCCTGGGCCGGTCGGCGCCCGCAGCTGTAACACCCTCAACCATCAACACTGCCGCACAGGATTGAAATGATGAACACCCAGGTCAGCGGATTTCGCCGTCATTACACCTTGTTTGTGCTGTTCCTGATTTCGGCTGTCAGCCTGATTGATCGCCAGGTCATGGGCGTGGTGATTGAACCGGTCAAGGCCGAGTTTCAGGTTTCCGACACCCAGATCGGTCTGCTCACCGGCCTGGCTTTTGCGTTGATCTACTGTGTGTTTGCGATCCCCCTGGGACGCTACGCCGACCGTGGCAACCGACGCAATCTGATTGGCTGGTGCTGTGCTTTCTGGAGCGTCATGGCCGTGCTCTGCGGGTTTTCCGGGAACTTCCTGAGCCTGGCACTGGCCCGCATCGGTGTCGCTGTAGGCGAGTCCGGCAGCGGTGCCGCGTCGATGTCGATGATCGTGGATCTGTATCCACCGCAGCAGCGATCCAAGGCCATCAGCGTGTTCATGCTCGGTGCTCCCATCGGCGCCCTGCTGGGCATGAGCCTGGGAGCCTGGATCGCGTATTACCACGGCTGGCGTGAAGCGTTTATCTGGATGGCCGTGCCGGGGATCATTGCCGCCGTGCTGCTGCGCTTTACGGCGACCGAGCCGTTGCGCGGACTCTGGGAAAAAGCCAGCCAGTCACGCCCCGACTTACTCCATGAAAGCCTGATGCAGGTGATGCGAGCCGCCTGGCAGTGCACAACCTTTGTCCGGATTGCCATGGCCGGAGCCCTGCTGGCCTTTGCCAGTTACGCCTTCAGCATCTGGAGCACTGCCTTTCTGGTGCGCAGCCACGGCCTGAGCCTCAGGGACGCCGGGATCATCATGGGCCTCGCTGCCGGGCCGGGGGCCATTATCGGTTCACTTTCCAGCGGTTGGCTGAGCGCAGGCCTGGCCCGGCATGACAGCCGCTGGCAACTGGGTGTGCCCATTGTCGGGGCGTTGATCGCCTGCCCGATGGCCATTGCGTTTGCCCTTTACCCGGCGGGCAATCCCTGGTCGCTGGGGGCGCTGCAAGTACCGCAAGCCGCTGTCTTCATGTTCGGCATGTCAGTGTTCGGCATGTGGTGGATGGCACCGAGCTACACCGCCATCGCCCAGCTGGTCGCCCCTGAGCGCCGGGCGACCATGATTGCCCTGTATAACTTCGGGATCATGGCCCTGGGTGCGGGTTTCGGGCCCTTGGCGGTGGGGGTACTGAGCGACCATCTGACGCCCGCCCTGGGGGTGGATGCGCTGCGCTGGTCGCTGGTGATCTGTGCCAGCAGCTACCTGCTGGCCAGTGGGTTGCTGCTGAGCGTGCTGCGGCCTTATGCCGATAATGCGGCAACCCGGTTAAACCCCTGAGCCACAGGAATCGGCGGCAAAAAAAAGCCCCGCTCTTCTTTCGAAGGCGGGGCTTTTTTGATCTGGCTAACTCAGTGCGCGTAAGTCAGTAACAACTCAGCAGGCACTTTGAAGTCCAGGGACATCATGACGCTCAGGGCGGTAATGGTGAAGATCGAGAACACGAACAGCTTGCGTGCCCAGACCTTGTCGTCGACCGCCTTGTAACCGGTCCACGCCATGTACAGCCAGTACATGCCCATCGCAGCTGCCACGGCCATGTAGCTCATGCCGGCGTAACCGCCAAGGGTGAGCATCAGGGTCGCGATCAGGAACGCGAGGATGTAGAGCAGGATGTGCTTCTTGGCAACCTTGATCCCGCGCTTCACTGGCAACACCGGAATCGATGCGGCCAGGTAATCGTTGAAGCGGAAGATCGCGATGGCGTAGGAATGCGGCATCTGCCACAGGCTGAACATCACCAGCAAGGTCAGCGCGGCCATGTCGAAGTTATTGCTGACTGCGACGTAGCCGATAACCGGCGGCATTGCACCCGACAGACTGCCTATGAGCGTGCCGTGAACCGACTTGCGCTTGAAGTACAGGCTGTACAGACCGACGTAGATCACGAAGCCGATCGCGGCGAACAATGCCGCCAGCGGGTTGGCCACGCGATACAGCAGTACCAGGCCGGCAACCCCCAGCAAGGTGGCGTAGATCAATGCCACCTTGAGGGAGATCAAACCTTGTACCAGTACCCGGTTCTTGGTGCGGTCCATCTTGATGTCGATGTCGCGGTCGATGCAGTTGTTGAACACGCAACCGGACGCAACCACCAGGGAGGTGCCGATTACCGCGGCCAGGAAGAGGGCAAGATCGAAATGCCCCTTCGAGGCCAGGAAAAACCCGCCTGCCACAGAAAGCACGTTACCGAAAATGATCCCCGGTTTGGTGATTTGGATAAAGTGCTTGAAGGACATCGGGTTTTACCTCACTTCGCCATCATTTCGGTGTGGATACTGAACATGATCCACAGGGACAAGCCCACCAGCAGAACGATAACCATCGCGGCAAATACCAGCGCCGTGACGTTGTTGCGTTGTGCCGCCGAGCGGTCCAGGTGCAGGAAGTACACCAGGTGAACAACTACTTGCACCACGGCGAACAACAGCACGATCGCCAGGGTGGTCATTTTCGGCAGGCTTGGGTACATCACCAGGCCGAACGGAATGACAGTCAGGATTACAGACAGGATGAAGCCAATTGCGTAGGACTTCACGCTGCCGTGGTTGGCGCCGTCGGAATGTGCGTTAGCCATTACAAAGTCCCCATCAGGTAAACAACGGTGAATACGCAGATCCAGACCACGTCCAGGAAGTGCCAGAACAGGCTCAGGCAGCTCAGACGGGTCTTGTTGGTCGACGTCAGGCCATTTTTCTGCACCTGATACATCATGATCGCCATCCAGATCAGACCGCTGGTCACGTGCAGACCGTGGGTACCGACCAGGGTGAAGAACCCGGACAGGAAGCCTGAACGGCTAGGGCCGTAGCCTTCGGAGATCAACAGATGGAATTCGTTGATTTCCATGGCGATAAAGCCGGCGCCCAGCAGGAACGTCATGGCCAGCCAGAACAATACCTGCTGTTTCTTGCCCTTGAACAACGCCAGCATGGCGAAGCCGTAGGTGATCGAGCTGAACAGCAACAGGGCGGTTTCACCCAGTACGTAAGGCAGCTCGAAGATGTCGTGGCCCGACGGGCCACCCGCTACGTTGTTAACCAGAACTGCATATACCGCGAAGATCGACGCGAACAAAATGCAGTCGGTCATCAGGTAGAGCCAGAAACCGAATACGGTAGTCTCGCCCGCGTCGTGGTGTTCCTCGTGCTCATGGTCGTGACCATGAGCGTGTCCAGCAGTGGTCGCTAAGTTCGACATGGTTTAAGCCTGTTCCAACTTGGTTTCAACACGGGTAGCCGGGATTGCTTTGGCGGCTACCAGACGCTTGTGCTGCTCGGCCTCGATACGCTCGATGGTCTCAACCGGCACCATATAGCCCTGGTCGTCACGGGCAGCGTGGGCAACGAAGACCACGACAGTGCCAACCAGACCAACGATGGCCAGCCACCAGATGTGCCAGATCATTGCGAAACCGAACACGGTCAGCAAAGCACCCATGTACACACCGGTAGCGGTGTTGTTAGGCATGTGGATCGGCGAGTACTTGGCCGGAGCCTGGTAAGCAGTGCCGTTTTCCTTGGCTTCGGTGAACGCATCGATGGTGTCAACGCGTGGCACGACAGCAAAGTTGTAGAAAGGAGGTGGCGACGAAGTCGACCATTCCAGGGTGTGGCCATTCCATGGATCGCCGTGTTCGCAGGCGTTCTGTGGCAGCTTGCGGTCACGCACGCTGACGTACAGCTGGATCAGCTGGCAAGCGATACCGATAGCGATCAGTACAGCGCCGAACAGAGCCACGTACAGGTAAGGCACCCACTCAGGGTTGGTGCTGGCGTTCAGACGACGGGTCATGCCCATGAAGCCCAGTGCATAGAGCGGCATGAACGCGACGAAGAAGCCCGAGATCCAGAACCAGAATGCTGCCTTGCCCCAGGATTCGTTCAACTTGAAGCCGAACGCTTTAGGGAAGTAGAAGCTGAAGCCTGCGATGTAGCCGAATACTGCGCCGCCGATGATCACGTTATGGAAGTGAGCAATTACGAACAGGCTGTTGTGCAGTACGAAGTCAGCACCCGGAATGGCCAGCAGTACGCCGGTCATGCCGCCGATGGCGAAGGTCACCATGAAGCCCAGGGTCCACAGAACCTGGCTGGTGAAACGCAGACGACCTTGATAGATGGTGAACAGCCAGTTGAATAGCTTCACCCCCGTCGGGATCGAAATCAGCATCGTCGCCAGGCCGAAGAAGGCGTTGACGCTGGCCCCCGAACCCATGGTGAAGAAGTGGTGCAGCCAGACCATGAAGCCCAGGATCGAGATCGCGCCGCTGGCGTAGACCATCGAGTGGTGACCGAACAGACGCTTGCCGGTGAAGGTCGAGATGACTTCAGAGAAGATCCCGAATGCCGGCAGAATGAGGATGTATACCTCAGGGTGACCCCACGCCCAGAACAGGTTGACGTACATCATCGGATTGCCACCAAGTTCACTGGTGAAAATGTGGAAATCCATGTAACGGTCAAGTGTCAGCAGTGCCAGGGTAGCGGTCAGGATCGGGAACGAAGCCACGATCAGGACGTTGGCCCAGGTGCAGGTCCAGGTGAAGATCGGCATGTCCATCAGCTTCATGCCAGGAGCACGCATTTTCAGCACGGTCGCCAGGAAGTTAACCCCGGTTAACGTCGTACCTAGCCCCGATAGCTGTAGCGCCCAGATGTAGTAGTCCATCCCCACGCCAGGGCTGTACTGCAGGCCCGACAGTGGCGGATAGGCAACCCAACCGGTTTTGGCGAACTCGCCGACGCCCAGCGACAGGTTGACCAGCACAACGCCGGACACCAGCAGCCAGAAGCTCAGGGAGTTAAGGAACGGATAGGCCACGTCACGCGCGCCGATCTGCAGCGGCACTGCAAGGTTCATCAGGCCGGTGAAGAATGGCATCGCCATGAAGATGATCATGATCACACCGTGAGCGGTGAAGATCTGGTCATAGTGTTCAGGCGGCAGGTAGCCAGGCGAACCCTCGGTGGCCATGGCCAGCTGGGTACGCATCATGATGGCGTCGGCAAAGCCGCGCAGAAGCATGATCATGGCGACGATGATGTACATCACGCCGATTTTCTTGTGGTCGACTGACGTTAGCCATTCGGTCCACAGGTAGGTCCACTTCTTGAAATAGGTGATTGCTGCAAACAGTGCCAGACCACCGAGCGCGATCATGGCAATAGTGACCATGACAATCGGCTCGTGGAACGGGACCGCTTCCCAACTTAATTTACCAAACATCGTTTACTCCTCTGCCCCGGCAGCTGAATTCGAACTCGTGTCCAACCCATCGGTCCCGGCCACTTCTTTCTTCTCGTGTTTCACCGGCTTGCCTGGATTCATACCTTCGTACTTGTCGACGATTTTCTGAAACAGGTTCGGGGTGAACGAGGAGTAGAGCTCAACGGGGTTGTTCTGACTTGGCTTGGACAGAGCTTCGTATTCAGCTTGTTCAAGCTGTTTAGGTGATGCTTTGACTTCACTTACCCAGGCATCAAAGTCAGCCTGAGAAGTCGCGATCGCTTTGAATTTCATGCCCGTGAAACCAGCGCCGCTGTAGTTGGCAGAAATGCCCTCCAGCTCAGCGTTGTGGTTGGCAATCAAGTGCAGCTTGGTGGTCATACCGGCCATGGCGTAGATCTGACCGCCCAGGCCTGGAATGAAGAACGAGTTCATGACCGTGTCGGAAGTGACGCGGAAGTTAACCGGGGTGTTAGCCGGGAACACGATCTTGTTGACAGTGGCGATACCCTGTTCCGGGTAGATGAACAGCCACTTCCAGTCCATTGCCACCACTTCGATGGTAATCGGCTTGACGTCAGATTCGAGCGGACGATATGGATCCAGCGCGTGGGTCGACTTGTAGGTCAGGATGCCCAGGGCGATGATGATCAGGATAGGTACAGTCCAGATCACGACTTCGATCTTGGTGGAGTGAGACCATTTTGGTGCGTAGGTCGCCTTGGTGTTCGACGCACGGTATTTCCAGGCGAAGATAAAAGTCATCGCAATGACCGGAACCACGACCAGAAGCATCAGCAGTGTTGCGGTGATGATCAGATTTTTCTCTTCGATCCCGACCTGCCCCACCGGATTGAGCAATGTCCAATTGCAACCTCCCAGCAGCAACGTGCCGAAAAGTGGCAATAAGCCAAGGAGTCTGGGGTACCTTTTTTTAGTCATCTCACGACCTCTAAAACAGCTTGCACAATGCAGTTGGTTTTTTTCGCCAACACTTCGCCCTGCCAAGGGTTGGCTCTTTTCCGGAATTGCATGTCGCCCTGCTCTATCACCATCAGGCAGATAGGCAAATTCCGGGTTAGCAGTGGTTTCTTATTCGATACGTGGTCAATGGCCTTGTTACAGACCAATTCCATTTGGTGCGGAACTTAGAAGGGTTGCCAGTACCTGGGAGTCGCATGGGACGCCTGTCATGAACTGCCCAGTCGCCCTTCAACTTCCCGCTTGGGCTCAGGGACGAGCAGGCTGGACGTTCAGTGCGGGCGATTGTAGTTAGGTAGCTCCCTATAAACCATGTCTCATCCAGAAATAATTCTTCTCGGCTACGGTAACAATCCCTACTTATTGTTACGCTGCGAGCCGGAAAACCTCCTTTGCGGCGGCATGTAGCACGTCATTGCCACAGTCGATACGCGCCCCTTTTTAGCGCATGCCCCCATGACTGCCAACCCGCCTGAACGCCCAAATAAAAAGGGCTACAGGCGATTTTCATGGAGCCACCAAGGGACCTTTTCAAGCCCCCCCGCGCTCAGAAAATCGACGGTTGCCAGTTGTACCCGGCGCAGGGTTTTTTCAGCGCTGAATCAGTTCCGGCCACAGGCTGCGACCACTTATCCGTGACAATATGTCGCAGTGTCGCACCCCCTGTTTGCGGGGCTTCATCACAGGCTGTTGACATTTGAGCGGCGACAAAAAACGCCCCGCACTTCAAGACCGAAGTACGGGGCGGCGCGGGTTTAATTCAAACGGCCTTGTTGCGATTGCGATAAATCCCCAGGGGTACCAGAACCGCGGTCAGCACAAAGGCCACCAGCGCCCATTGCGCCAGGGACAGGCCCAGCACCGGCGGGTATGGCGTCGAGCAGAACCCGTCGACCTGAAAGCCCAGCGGGAAAATGCTCGCCAGGGGCAGGCCATCGACGATCGGTTGCAGCACATCAAGCCCGCAGCTCACCGCCGGGTTGGCCAGAATAAAGACGTGGCGTGCAGCAGCGACGATTCCGCCAATGGCACTGAGCACCACCAGCACTTCAAACACCGTCATGCTGCGCCGGGTGGGCATCGCCGCGCCAATAAAGGCAAAGATCGCGATCAGCAGCAACGCATAGCGTTGCAGGATGCACAGTGGGCAAGGGGCCTCACCGAGCACGATTTGCATGTACAGCGCGCCGCCGATCAGTGCCAGGCAGATCAGCCCCAACAAGACCAGAAAGCGCTTTTCCGGGCCCAATCGCATCATGTCTTCCGTCATCCCGCTTCCCTTAGCCTGAGTGTGTAAAACCCGCAGTTTACACCCAGACCTGCGGCCTGGAGGTATCTGAACGGAGCGGCGACGGTGGCGCAGGCAGATTAATCCAGTGTTAAGCCCCTGCCCCGCCCTGCCACCCTGCAGGAGCGAGCTGTTTCAAGAGCAAATGCTCGCTCCCGCAGATTTTCGCGATTCCAGGGTTATTGCAGGTCAGCTGCCGGGCCAAAGAACTCGTAGCGGCTTTGGCTCTGGGGCACGCCCAGGGCCTTGAGCTGACGCTTGACCGCGCCCATGAAACCTTTAGGCCCCAGGAAGTAGGCATCCACGTCGCGATCGGCAGGCAACCACTGGGCCAGCACGTCTTCGGTCAACAGGCCGACATGATCCGCCGCAGCATGCTGCTCGGCGTAACAGTAGAAGCGCTGCAACTGCGGGTGCTGCGCTGCCAGCTCGTCGACCCAGGTACGGAATGCATGCACATCGGCATTGCGCGCGCAGTGGATAAAGTGGATCGGGCGCCGGGTGGCCAGCGCGGCTTCCAGCATCGGCAGGGTCGGGGTAATACCCACGCCGCCACTGATCAATACCAGCGGTTTTTCGCTGTGGGTCAGGGTGAACTCGCCTGCCGGCGGGAACAGTTCCAGGGTGTCGCCGACTTGCAGCCGGTCATGCAGGAAGTTCGAGACCACACCACCGGCCTCGCGTTTGACGCTGATGCGATAGCGTCCGACCCGGGCCAGGGCCGACAGTGAGTAGTTGCGACGCACTTCCTCACCATCGATGATCAGCTTGAGGCCTATGTACTGGCCGGGGGCGCAATCCAGAATCGCCTGTTGATCCACCGGACGGAAGTAGAACGAGGTGATTTCCGAGCTCTCTTCAACCCGGGACACCAGCTTGAACTCACGCCCGCCTCTCCAGCCGCCGGGCGCAGCAGCCTTTTCGTCGTAAATTGCAGCCTCGGCGCCGATCAGGATATCGGCCAGCTGGTTGTAGGCTGCGCCCCAGGCCGCCAGAACCTGGGCAGTCGCGATGTCGCTGCCCAGTACTTCTTCGATGGCCCGCAGCAGGCAGCTGCCGACGATCGGGTAATGCTCGGGGAGGATTTGCAGAGCAACATGCTTGTTGATGATGCGGGCCACCAGATCGCCCAGCTGGTCTAGCTGATCGATGTGCCGTGCATACATCAAAACCCCGGTGGCCAGCGCCCGCGGCTGGTCACCACTGGCCTGGTTGGCCTGATTGAACATCGAGCGGACTTCGGGATGTTCCGCGAGCATCATGCGGTAGAAGTGGGTGATCAAGGCCTCACCGCCGCTTTCGAGCAATGGCACGGTGGATTTGACGATGGCACGGTCCTGGGCAGTAAGCATAGGGTGACTCCTGAGTACATAGACTTGACTATTACCCTTTACTTATCAGTATTCGTGCCAAGTATAAAAACCTTTAAAATCAATAAGATAAAAACATTATTGTCATTTTGACTCACCCTGATTTAGAGTCATATCGACTAGATGAGGTCAAAATGACTGCAAAACCCCTACTCACTGCCCTGCTGCCGCTGGTGGCCGACCTGTCCCGGGATCTGCCAGACAGCGAACGCTTTCGCCGCCTGCTGCAAGCGCTGCGCGCCGTGTTGCCCTGCGACGCTGCGGCCCTGTTGCGGCTGGACGGCGAATGGCTGGTGCCGCTGGCCGTTGACGGCTTGAGTCTCGACACCCTGGGCCGACGTTTCCGAATCAGTGAACACCCGCGCTTTGAAGC
Organism: Pseudomonas paraversuta; assembly: GCF_904067025.1. Lineage (NCBI taxonomy): Bacteria > Pseudomonadati > Pseudomonadota > Gammaproteobacteria > Pseudomonadales > Pseudomonadaceae > Pseudomonas > Pseudomonas paraversuta. The sequence continues at coordinate 854,078 of NZ_CAJFDA010000001.1, read as the reverse complement.
GCTGCTCAGCAGTCCGGGGCCAACGCGCTTTCCCGGCAACTGCGAGCTGCCCGACCCCTATGACGGCCTGGTCGACGGACTGGCCGAGCACCTCGAAGTGCACGACTGCATGGGCTGCCCGCTGTTTGTCGAAGAGCGGCCGTGGGGATTGCTGACCCTCGATGCACTTGACCCCAAGCGCTTCGAACCCATCGATCTGGACGACCTGCAAGCCTTTGCCAGCCTGGCCGCCGCCACGGTCAACGTGGCCCGGCGTATCGAGCGTCTGGCGTTACGGGTTGAAGACGAGCAGCAAAAAGCCGAGCTCTATCGACAGGCCCACGGCACCCCGAATAAAGAACTGATAGGGCAAAGCAAAGCCCACAAACACCTGCTCGAAGAAATCGCTCTGGTGGGCGGCAGCGATCTGACCGTGCTGATCACCGGTGAAACCGGGGTCGGCAAGGAGCTGGTGGCCCAGGCGATTCACGCCGCTTCGCCCCGGGCTGAAAAACCGCTGATCAGCCTCAATTGCGCCGCCCTGCCCGACACCCTGGTGGAGAGCGAGCTGTTCGGCCATGTGCGTGGTGCCTTTACCGGCGCAACCCATGATCGACGGGGCAAGTTCGAGCTGGCCAATGGTGGCACCCTGTTTCTGGATGAGGTGGGCGAGCTGTCCCTGACGGTGCAGGCCAAGCTGCTGCGGGTACTGCAAAGCGGACAGTTGCAGCGCCTGGGCTCGGATCAGGAGCATCAGGTTGATGTGCGGCTGATCGCAGCCACCAACCGTGATCTTGCAGAAGAAGTGCGTGCCGGCCGTTACCGCGCCGACTTTTATCATCGCCTGAGCGTTTACCCGCTCAAGGTCCCCGCCCTGCGTGAGCGCGGCCGTGATGTGCTGCTGTTAAGCGGATTTTTCCTGGAGCAGAACCGTTCACGTATGGGCCTGGGCAGCTTGCGTCTGAGCGCGGACGCCCAGGCCGCCCTGCTGCATTACGACTGGCCGGGCAACGTGCGCGAACTGGAGCACCTGATTGGTCGCAGCGCGCTCAAGGCCCTGGGCCGCTGCCATCCGCGGCCACGGATCCTGACATTGACCGCGGCCGATCTGCAGTTGCCCACAACCACTGTTGCCCCGGCAATGGCCAAGCCTGAGGCCGTACCGGACGCCGTGGGTGACTTGCGCCTGGCCACCGAAAATTATCAGCGCCAGCTCATCAGTGCCTGCCTTGAACGCCATCAACATAACTGGGCCAGTGCGGCCCGGGAGCTGGGGCTGGACCGGGCCAACCTCGGGCGGATGGCCAGGCGGCTGGGGTTGAAATAAACCTAGTCGCTGACGAGGAACGGGGCTGCGGCGATTACAGAATTCCGGTTCCAGGTCGATAACCCTGTATCACTGCCCCTCCAGAAGGTTTTTATGTCATCGAACAACGCTCGCGCAGATTCACTTTCGCTTCTGCTGTTCACTTTGCGCAGCGGCAAGCTGATGGCAATCAATCTGCTGAAGGTCAGTGAAATCATTCCCTGCCCGGCGCTGACCAAAATGCCCGAGTCGCACCCCCACGTGAAAGGGGTGGCGGTATTGCGCGGCGCATCCCTGGCGGTGATCGACCTCAGTCGCGCCATCGGCGAACAACCGCTGCTTGATCCTGACGGCGGCTGCCTGATCGTCACCGACGTCAGTCGCTCCAAACAGGGGCTTCACGTACAGGCGGTAAGCAAAATCGTGCACTGCCTGAGCACCGACATTCGCCCTCCACCCTACGGTTCGGGCAAGCGCTCTTATATCACCGGGGTGACCCAGGTCGACGGGGCGCTGGTGCAGGTGCTGGATATCGAAAAAGTGATTCATGGCATCGCCCCCGCCCGGATCGAAGACCTCCCCGAGGCCCTCAGCCGCGAAGACAGCAAACTGCTGGCCGGGGCCCGGATTCTGGTGGTGGATGACAGTCAGGTCGCGCTGCAACAGTCGGTGATTACTTTGCGCAACCTGGGGCTGCATTGCCACACGGCCCGCAGCGCCAAGGAGGCCATCGAGCGACTTCTGGAGCTGCAGGGAACGCCGGAGCAAATCAATGTGCTGGTGTCAGACATCGAAATGTCCGAGATGGATGGCTATGCCTTCACCCGCACCGTGCGCGAAACCCCGGACTTTGCTCATCTTTATGTGCTGCTGCACACCTCGCTGAACAGTGCCATGAACAGCGAAAAAGCACGCCTGGCCGGAGCCAACGCAGTGCTGACCAAGTTCTCGTCGCCGGAGCTGACCCAGTGCCTGATCAAGGCCGCGCGCACGGTTGCCGAGCAGGGTTACTGAATTCAATGAGCGAGTATTGCCTGCTGTTGCGCAAAGACCTGAACCAGCCGCCGGAGCCTGTACAGTGGCCCCGGGGAGTAACTCTGGTGACGCTCAACGAAGCGCTGCTGCAACCCGCCCATGACTTGCTGGTACAGGGCTACGGGCAGGGCGAGGGCAGTGTCCCGTCGCTGCAAGAGTGGCAAGACTGCCTGCAGCATGACGCCGAATACGATGCGCAACTGTGCTTTGTGGTGCTGCTCGAAGGCGAGGTGGCGGCAGTTGCCCAGGCCTGGACCAGCGCCTACCTCAAGGATTTGGTGGTGCATCCCCGGCAGCAGGGCCGAGGATTGGGCGGCACGCTATTGCGCCATGTGTTTGCAGTGTTCCGGCAACGCAATGAAGCCTGGGTTGACCTTAAAGTCATGGAGCACAATCAGCGGGCCTTGCGCCTGTACCACAAACACGGCATGCGCCAGGTTCAACGGCTGGCACTGTAGAACCTGAAATCAGCGCTTGCCCATGGTGCGACGGGTACCGTGGGGCGGAGCGCCCGGGGTTTTATCGTGACCGCCCAGGCCGCTTTTCTGGTAGTAGGCCTGACCTTCGGCCTTGGCCTTGGCAAACTCCGAAGGCTTGAACGGAAAGGTGAAGGCTGGAATGACCGGTTTTTTCGGGGTGTCGAGGCCGGTTTCGCTGTCAACCTGCTCAGTGCCCACGGCATCAGGAGCGGTCGTTGGTGTAGGAGTAGTCATGAAAGCTCCGTAATACGGGGGAAATGATCAGGCCAGGTGGCGCAAGACCGCGCAGTATACCTGCCTGACCTTCCCCGCGGAGCAATCAGCGGTAGGAAATAGTCACCACGCCTTTTTTCCCCGACGACAGGTTTGCGCCGGGGTTTGGCGGATTTTTCAGCTCGGTGAAAGACATGGAATACAGAGGCTCGCTGCCACGGCCTTTGCGCAAGGCCATATTCATGGCGATGACCACACCCGGCGCGACTTCAATCAGTTGGCCGGACTCGCCGTAGTCCACATTACTGGCCAGCCCCAGCTCGTAGGCCGGCTCGACAATAGCGCCATGGAACTGAATCTGGCCACTGCCGATCAGGGTCTGAGCCTGAGTCGTCTGACAAAGGAGGAAAATCGAGCAAGCTGCAAAACCCAACGCCAGGTTTTTCATAATGACCGCCCCTTGAATGGGAACGCGTAAGTGCTCCCTTTAAAGAACTATCGACGCCGGGGCGGTTTACTTGACCACCAGAACACTATTTTTATCTGCCTGTCGGTAATGTCAGTTTGCGGTCACTTTATTGACCCGGTTGACCGGCTATAACCTTAGCGTCCCCTAATTCCACGTACACGGCGTTTACCCGGCATGCGCACTCAAACAAAAAAAATCCTGCTGGGCATGCTTATGGTAGCCCTGATTGGTTGCGGCGCCTGGTGGGCGGCTCGCCCGACCCCCGTTAAATCGACCGCCGGTGTGGCGGTTCCGGTCCGGGTGGTTCAGGTGGCCCGGCAAGATGTGCCGCACTATGTCAGCGGCATAGGCGCTGTGCTGTCGCTGCACAGCGTGATGATTCGTCCGCAAATCGACGGCATCCTCACCCAACTGCTGGTCAAGGAAGGCCAGACCGTCAAGGCCGGTGACCTGCTGGCAACCCTGGATGATCGCTCGATCCAGGCCAGCCTCGATCAGGCCAAGGCCCAATTGGGGCAAAACCAGGCCCAGCTGCAAGTCGCCCTGATCGACCTCAAACGCTATCAGTTGCTGAGTGTCGACAACGGCGTGTCCAAACAAACCCTCGACCAGCAACAGGCCCTGGTCAATCAGCTCAAAGCCACCGCACAAGGTAATCAGGCTTCGATTGCAGCGGCGCAGGTGCAATTGTCGTACACCCGGATTCACTCGCCGGTAAGCGGCAGAGTAGGGATTCGCGCTGTCGACCCGGGCAATTTCCTGCGGGTCAGTGATACCCAGGGGCTGTTTTCCGTCACCCAGATCGATCCGATTGCCGTGGAGTTCTCACTCCCCCAGCAGCTCCTGCCCACTTTGCATAAGTTGCTCGGCGCCAAAGACCCGGCCCTGGTCAAAGCCTTCATTGGCGACTCCAGCCACAGCGGCACGGCACTGGGCGAAGGCCGGCTGAGCCTGATCGACAATCAGGTGTCGGCCAGCACCGGTACGATCAAGGTCAAAGCCCGGTTCGACAACCCCGATCACAACCTGTGGCCCGGCCAGTTGGTGAATGTCGAGATTCAGACCGGTGTTTCGCAAAACGCACTGGTGGTACCGCCCCAGGTGGTGCAGCGCGGCCTGGATAATTATTTTGTGTATCGCATCGTGGGCGACAAGGTCGAAGCCGTGCCGGTACAGATGCTGTATCAGGACAGCGGACTCAACATCATTAACGGCGTCAACCCGGGGGACACCCTGGTCAGCGATGGCCAGTCGCGTCTCAAACCGGGATCACGGGTTGAAGTCTTGAGCGAGCCAGCGCTGACCAGCGCCCAACCGGTGCAACCATGAATAACGGTCGTTCACTGTCAGCCTGGTGTGTCGATCACCCGATCGCCACGGTGTTGCTGACCTTTGCCCTGGTGCTGCTGGGGCTGATCGCCTTCCCGCGGCTGCCCGTCGCCCCCTTGCCCGAAGCGGAGTTCCCGACCATTCAAGTGTCGGCGCAACTGCCCGGCGCCAGCCCCGACACCATGGCATCGTCGGTGGCCACACCGCTGGAGGTGCAATTCAGCGCCATCCCCGGCATGACCCAAATGACCTCCAGCAGCGCGTTGGGCTCCACTACCCTGACCCTGCAGTTCACTCTCGATAAAAGCATCGATACCGCCGCCCAGGAGGTACAGGCGGCAATCAATACCGCGTCCGGCAAGCTGCCCAAAGACATGCCCACTCTGCCGACCTGGAGGAAGGTCAACCCGGCGGACAGCCCGGTATTGATTCTGAGCATCAGCTCGATGCAGATGCCCGGCACCGAACTCAGCGATTACGTCGAAACCCTGCTGGCACGCCAGATCAGCCAGATCGACGGTGTAGGCCTGATCAATATCACCGGCCAGCAACGTCCGGCGATCCGGGTCCAGGCCTCAGCCGACAAGCTGGCGGCCATCGGCCTGACCCTGGCCGATATCCGCCTGGCGATTCAGCAAACCAGCCTCAACCTGGCCAAAGGTGCGCTGTACGGCCCCTCGAGCATTTCCACCCTGTCGACCAACGACCAGTTGTTCGATGCCGACGAGTACGGCCAGCTGATCGTCTCGTACAAGGACGGCGCCCCGGTGCAGTTGCGCGACGTGGCGCGGGTGATCAACGGCTCCGAGAACGACTACGTGCAGGCATGGTCCGGGCATCAGCCGGGGTTGAACCTGGTGATCTCGCGCCAGCCGGGGGCCAACATTGTTGAAACGGTGGACCGCATCCAGGCCGCCCTCCCCGCCCTGCAGGCCATGCTCCCGGCTTCGGTGCAAGTCACGGTCCTCAGCGACCGGACCAAAACCATTCGGGCCTCGCTGCACGAAGTGGAAATTACCCTGCTGATTGCGGTGCTGCTGGTGATCGCAGTGATGGCGCTGTTTTTGCGCCAGTGGTCGGCAACCCTGATCGTTTCGGCGGTACTGGGGGTGTCGCTGATTGCCAGTTTTGCCCTGATGTATGTGCTCGGCTTCAGCCTCAACAACCTGACGCTGGTGGCGATTGTGGTGGCCGTGGGGTTTGTGGTCGACGATGCGATTGTGGTGGTGGAGAACATCCACCGTCATCTCGAAGCGGGCCAGAGCATGCGCGATGCGGCGATCAAGGGCTCCAGCGAGATTGGCTTCACCGTGGTCTCGATCAGCCTGTCGCTGGTGGCCGCCTTTATTCCGCTGCTGTTCATGGGCGGAGTGGTGGGTCGGCTGTTCAAGGAGTTCGCCCTGACCGCGACCTCGACCATTTTGATTTCGGTGCTGGTATCCCTGACCCTGGCGCCCACCCTGGCGGCGCTGTTCATGCGCTCGCCAGTGCACCACGCCGATGCCCGCCCCGGTTTTGGTGAACGCCTGCTGGCGCTGTATGACAAGGGCCTGAAGCGGGCACTGGCCCACCAACGGCTGATGCTGGGGGTTTTCGCGGTGACGCTGGCGATGGCCATTGCCGGCTATGTACTGATCCCCAAGGGCTTCTTCCCGGTGCAAGACACAGGTTTCGTGCTGGGTACCAGCGAAGCGGCGTCGGATATTTCATTTGCCGACATGCGCAAAAAACATCTGCAACTGGCCAACATCATCAGTGCCGACCCGGCGGTGCAGGCGTTCTCCCATTCGGTGGGGGTGACCGGCAGCAACCAGACTATCGCCAACGGTCGCTTCTGGATTGCCCTCAAGGACCGCAGCGACCGCGATGTGTCGGCCAGTGAATTTATCGACCGGATTCGCCCGCAGCTGGCCAAAGTCCCGGGCATCGTCCTGTACCTGCGCGCCGGCCAGGACATCAACCTCAGCTCGGGCCCCAGCCGCAGCCAGTATCAGTACGTGCTCAAGAGCAATGACGGGCCAACGCTCAATACCTGGACCCAGCGTCTGACCGAAAAACTGCGCACCAATCCGGCATTCCGCGACCTGTCCAACGATCTGCAACTGGGCGGCAGCATCACCCCTATCAGCATCGACCGGAACGCCGCCGCCCGCTTCGGCCTGACCGCCACCGATGTCGACGAAGCCCTGTATGACGCCTTTGGTCAGCGTCAGGTCAATGAGTTCCAGACCGAGACCAACCAGTACAACGTGATTCTGGAGGTCGACGCGCAGCAGCGTGGCAAGGCCGAAAGCCTGAATTATTTCTACCTGCGCTCGCCGCTGACGGGCGAGATGGTGCCGCTGTCGGCCGTGGCCAAAGTCGATGCGCCAGTCAGTGGTCCGCTGTCGATCAGCCATGACGGCATGTTCCCGGCGGCCAACCTGTCATTCAACCTTGCCCCCGGCGTAGCCCTGGGCGATGCCGTACTGATGCTCAATCAGGCGAAAAATGAAATCGGCATGCCAAGCACCATCAGCGGCAACTTCCAGGGCGCGGCGCAAGCCTTCCAGAGCTCGCTGGCCAGCCAGCCGTGGCTGATTCTGGCGGCGCTGGTGGCGGTCTACATCATTCTCGGGGTGCTGTACGAAAGCTTCGTGCATCCGCTGACGATCATTTCCACCCTGCCCTCCGCAGGCCTGGGGGCGCTGGTGATGCTATGGATCTGCGGCCAGGACTTTTCGATCATGGCGCTGATCGGGCTGGTACTGCTGATCGGCATCGTCAAGAAAAACGGCATCCTGATGATCGACTTCGCCCTCGACGCACAACGCACTCGCGGGCTAAGCCCGGAAGAAGCGATCTATGAAGCCTGCCTGACGCGGTTCCGGCCGATCATCATGACCACCCTCGCCGCCTTGCTCGGCGCCCTGCCGCTGATGCTCGGCTATGGCACCGGTGCCGAACTGCGCCAGCCGCTGGGAATCGCCGTGGTCGGCGGGTTGCTGGTGAGCCAGGCGCTGACGCTGTTCACCACGCCGGTCATATACTTGTGGCTGGAACGACTGTTCCAGCGTTCCAAACCCGTCAGCTTGCTGGCGACGAATCACTGAGGCGGGTTATGCGAGTCCTGATAATTGAAGATGAAGAAAAAACCGCCGATTACCTGCATCGCGGCCTGACCGAGCAAGGCTACACGGTGGATGTTGCGCGGGAGGGGATCGAGGGTTTGCACCTGGCGCTGGAGAGCGATTACGCCGTGATCGTGCTCGATGTGATGCTGCCCGGCCTGGATGGCTTCGGCGTGCTGCGGGCACTGCGCGCGCGCAAGCAGACGCCGGTGATCATGCTGACGGCCCGCGAGCGGGTCGAAGACCGGATTCGCGGCTTGCGCGAAGGCGCCGACGATTATCTGGGCAAGCCGTTTTCATTTCTGGAACTGGTAGCCCGTCTGCAGGCCCTGACCCGGCGCAGCGGCGGCCACGAACCGGTGCAGGTAACGGTCGACGACCTGTGGATAGATTTGATCAGCCGCAAGGCTACCCGCGCCGGCAGCCGCCTGGACCTGACCGCCAAGGAGTTCTCGCTGCTCAGCGTACTGGCGCGGCGTCAGGGGGAGATTCTGTCCAAAACCTCCATCGCCGAAATGGTCTGGGACATTAACTTCGACAGCGACGCCAACGTGGTCGAAGTCGCGATCAAACGCCTGCGCGCCAAGCTCGACGGCCCCTTTGAGCACAAGCTGCTGCACACCATTCGCGGCATGGGATACGTACTGGAGCGGCGCAGTGTTTAAGCGGCCCGGTCGCCTGAACTCCATCGCCCTGCGCTTGAGCGCGATGTTCACCCTGGTGGCGCTGCTGGTGTTCGTGCTGATCGGCTGGGCGCTGTACCAGCAAGTCGACAAGGGTATCGGCCGTCTGCCCGAGGCCGAACTGGATGCGCGCTTCAGCGTGCTTGAGTCCTCGATCAATCGCTATGGAACCCCCGAGCACTGGGCCAAGATCAGCGCCAAACTCAAGCTGCTCAGTGAAGAAGACAAGCGCCTGCGGTTTTGGGCCATCAGTGGCGACCCGGAGTATGAGTACGGCAATCCCGAGGCGCCGGTACGTGAGTTTGCCAGGGGCCCGACCGGGATCCGCGACCTGTATCTGCCCGGCCAGACCTACCCGCTCAAGGTGTTGATCAGCCAGATCCCGGCCAAGGAACAACGACCGGCCCTGCGCTTCCTGACCGCCATCGATACCGAAACCTTCCGCCAGACCCAGCACCACTTGCTGGTGGCGTTGATCAGCCTGGCATCTATTGGTGTGGTCCTGGCCTCACTGCTGGGTTACTGGGTGGCCAGAATCGGCCTTAAACCCTTGATCAAGCTCTCTGAAGGAGCGCTGAAACTGGCCCCGCCACGCCTGTCCGGGCGCTTGCACTTGTCGCCACTGCCGCCGGAACTGGATCAACTGGTGAGCGCTTTCAATTCAACCCTGGAGCGGGTCGAGCAGGCTTATACGCGACTGGAGTCGTTCAATGCCGACGTGGCCCATGAACTGCGTTCGCCGTTGACCAATCTGATTGGCCAGACTCAGGTGGCGCTGACCCGGGGGCGCTCTGCCGAACACTACTTTGAGGTGCTGCAGTCCAACCTGGAGGAGCTGGAGCGCTTGCGCAGCATCATCAACGACATGCTGTTTCTGGCCAGCGCCGATCAAGGCAGCAAGGCCAGCAAGCTGACCCGTGCCTCACTGGCGGATGAAGTGGCGACGACCCTGGAGTATCTGGAGTTCATTCTTGAAGACGCACGGGTCGAGGTGCAGGTCAACGGCGATGCCCAGGTCAATATCGAAAAGCCCCACCTGCGCCGGGCGTTGATCAACTTGCTGAGCAATGCCGTACAGCACACCGAAGCCGGGCAACGGATTGAGGTGCAGATCGATCAAAGCGCCGGGGGCGTGACCATCGGCATCAGCAACCCGGGCGAGCCGATTGCCGACGAGCACCTGCCGCGGCTGTTCGAGCGTTTTTATCGCGTGGATGCCTCGCGTCACAACAGCGGAGCCAATCATGGTCTGGGGCTGGCCATCGTCAAAGCCATTGCGCAGATGCATGGCGGGGATGTCTTTGTGCGCAGCGCCGAAGGGCGCAATACCTTTGGCCTGTTTTTACCGGCTTGAGGCCCGGGCCTGTTGTGGGAGCCAGCTTGCTGGGGATACAGGCACATTGGTTTCACTGACTTGATGCCATCGCTGGCAAGCCAGCTCCCACAATAGTGTATGTGTCAGCTCCGGGCCCTGTGGGAGCCAGCTTGCTGGCGATACAGGCACACCGGTGTCACTGACTTGATGCCATCGCTGGCAAGCCAGCTCCCACAATAGTGTATGTGTCAGCTCCGGGCCCTGTGGGAGCCAGCTTGCTGGCGATACAGGCACATCGGTGTCACTGACTTGATCCCATCGCTGGCAAGCCAGCTCCTACAAGACTCAGCAGTCCCTTGGCTCCCACAAGACTCAGCAGTGCCTGAACACTCAATGTGTCTACCCGGCACCTCCCCGGGTTTGTTACCCCAAACGCAAAAGTCCTTGTATGAAACAGGGCTTTTTCACTGGTCAGGATCGCTATAAATTGCTGACACCACACAGAACTTGCTCAGCAAGAAGGTCTTTGAAATGTCCAGCAGTATGGGTATGGCCAGCGTTTTCGTTTTGTCGTCTTTGTTGTTGTCGCCTATGGCCATGGCGGAAGAGTCACCCGCGTTTGTCGCACAAAATGCAGCCCGCGCAGCTTCTTTTGATCAGGCTCGAACAGAGTTGGCAACACGTCCCGACAGCGACGCCAAGCCCCAGCAAACACAGGCAAAACACAGCATTTCTGATGAGTCTGAAGACAGCTGAACAGCCACCTGAAAACTTCCCGACCCAGTTGGTCACTCGTTACAGATGTGACTAACTGTTTCAAAAGCCGCTATCATAGCGGCTTTTTTTTGGTCTTTAATTAAGGCGCCTGCTCCTTTGGCGCCCTATGCCGGGCACCGGATTCATCGAGAATTACAACAATTTTCAGCACTAAAAAGGAGCTCCAAACCGGTGAAGCATTCACTCAAACTCAGTCCTTTATTCATTGCCCTGGCTGCAACGATCCCCGCTTTCGCCCACGCAGACGACGAAGCGTCCAAAGACGGTTTTATTGAAGGCTCGAGCCTCAAGATTCATACCCGCAACTATTACATGAACCACGATATCCGTAGCCCCCATGCCGATGACAGCAAGGAATGGGGCCAGGGCTTTGTGGGGAAATTTGAGTCGGGCTTCACCCAGGGTGTAGTCGGCTTTGGCCTGGATGCCTACGGCATGCTCGGCCTGAAACTGGACGGCGGTGGCGGCACCGATGGCAGCAGCATCCTGCCGGTCAGTGATGGCAATGGCAAAGCGCCTACTGCCTTTTCATCAGCCGGTGCGGCGCTGAAAATCCGCGCCTTTGATACCGAGCTCAAAGCCGGTGATCTGTTCTTGACCAACCCGGTCATCGCCGGCGGCGAAACCCGCATGCTGCCGCAGACCTTCCGTGGCGTCAGCCTGACCAACCACAGTTTCGACGGCTGGATGTTCGAGGGCGGCCAGGCCAGCTTCAACAAACCCTACAACCAGAGCGGTATGCGTCGCCTGACGACCACCTACGGCAACCTTGACGACCAGACCAGCAAACACCTGACCTGGGCCGGCGCGTCGTGGAGCGCCATTCCCGAGATCACCAGCAACCTGTATGCCGCCCAGCTCAAGGATGTGTGGGATCAGTACTACTACGATCTGGATTACACCTACGCCCTGTCTGACAGCATCAGCCTGAACCCGGGGCTGCATTACTATCACACCCGCGACAGCGGTAAAGCACTGCTGGGGGATATCAACAACAACACCTTCAGCCTGCACCTTGCGCTTGCCATGGCCGGCCACAAGTTCACCACCGTGCTGCAAAAGGTGAATGGCAACACGCCGTTTGACTACATCAATCAGGGCGACAGCGTTTACCTCGACAACTCGCAGCAATATTCGGACTTCAACGGGCCCAACGAGCGCTCCTGGAAGCTGCAATATGAATACGACTTTGCCGGTCTGGGTATCGCCGGTCTGACTTCCAGCATCTCGTATTCGCGCGGCGAACTGGACCTGACCAAGGCCAGCACCAACAGTATCGGTTACGGAAACTGGTACAACCCCCAGGGCAAGAATGCCCATCACTGGGAGCGCGACATGGCTCTGAAGTATGTGGTTCAGGATGGCAAGGCCAAGGATCTGGCGGTTAGCCTGCGCTGGGCAACCAACCGCGGCAACGATGCCTACCGGACGGTGGACAACGATGTAGACGAATACCGCGTGATCATCGACTATCCTATCGATGTGTTCTAAACAATGACCATAAGGCCAGCATCCCAGCTGGCCTTATGCCAATATGGCGTAACCTTAGGTCTGGGCACCAAACGCATCAGTGAGGTCAAGGCCATTCCACATTCCCGCCGTACATCCTTCATTACCCGGCGCATGCTGATCAGGGCAACAACGCTGTCAGTGGTTGCCATCCTCGGCATCGTTGGCTATTTGCTGGTCAGGGAGTATCGCAATACCGAGCAGGATGCCACGCGTTCAGCCCTGAACCTGGTGCAACTGATCAATCGCGACATTCGTAACACCTTTTCGATTTATGACTCCGCGCTCACCAGCCTGATCGATTTTCTGCAAAGCCGGGAGCTCTCCACCCTTCCCTCTGCAACCCGACAGTCGCTGCTCTTTGCCAGGGCCAATGAAGCCCCGTCCAATGCCGGATTCTTCGTTCTGGATGCCGCGGGCCAACTGATTGCCAGCTCTGCACCGGGTATGCCCGTGCCGGACCAGGCCAGCCAGCAGCCGTGGTTCAAGGCCCACCTCGGTGCGGCAGACGACAAAATCTTCATCAGCCGCCCATTTCTCGCCGGCCAGGGCGCCAATGACTGGAATATTATTCTTAGCCGCAGAGTCTCAGGCCCGGAAGGCGATTTCCGGGGGGTTGCGGTGGGCCAGATAAAATTGAGCTACTTCCAGAGCATGTTCCGCGGTCTGGACATAGGGCCTACCGGCAACATCAGTCTGGTCAGCGCTGACGGAATTCTGTTGACCCAATATCCCGGGACAAACCGCGTCAGTATCGGCCAGGACCTTAGCCGGACCCCTAACTTCATTCGCTTCCTGGAAGAACGACATGGCAGCTTTACTGCCATGTCCGGGGTCTATCATCAGGAGCGTCTGTACAACTTCGCTCAGGTGGGCGAGTTGCCGCTGGTGGTGGTGGTCGCCATCTCCACCTCGAGTATTTTCGACAACTGGTGGCATACCGCCCTGTTGATCGGCAGTGCCACCCTCCTGCTCTGCCTGGGCTTGCTGTGGCTCACCTGGCTGCTGACGCGGGAGCTGCGCTTGCGGCACAAGGCCGAGCGGGTGCTGGCCGAGCTCGCTGCAACCGACCCCCTGACCGGACTGGCCAATCGCCGTACCCTGGACACAACCCTGGATCTGGAATGGCGCCGGGCGCAGCGCTCGGGCAATCCTGTATCCCTGGTCATGATTGATATAGATAATTTCAAGGCTTTCAATGACTGCTACGGCCATCAAGCCGGGGATGAAGCCATACGGCGGGTTGCCCAGGTGATCAAGTCCCACACCCGTCGCCCCGCCGATCTGGCCGCCCGCTATGGCGGTGAAGAGTTCGCCGTGATACTGACCGAGACCGAGGCAACAGGTACACGCCTGCTGGCCGAGAAGATTCGCTGCGCAGTGGAGCAGCTGGAGCCTGTTGCCGAGCACAGGAAACTGACCATCAGCCTGGGCGCCTGCAGCCGCTACGCAAAACCCGGGGATGACCAGCAAGCCCTGATCAGCACGGCCGACAAAGCGCTTTACCAGGCCAAAAAAGGCGGGCGCAACCGGGTGGTTTGCATCAATGAAACGGGACTGAACGCGCTGCAGCCGAAGCCGGAGGCCTGAAGACTTCCCCAGCGGCAGCAGATTTTGCAGGAACTGGCTTGATCGCGATCTTTTCAACCAGGCCCAAGAGCTCGCTCCGACAGAACTCGTACAGCCCCCACCAATTTCAGGGCAAAAAAAAGCCACCCGGGGGTGGCCTTCAAAAACTAGAGAAAGAAGTTTTACTTAAACTGCTGCAACCGGACGCATGTACGAGATCGGTGCTGTGCTGGCGTCTTCAAAGGTCACGACTTCCCACGCATCTTTCTGCTCAATCAGCTTGCGAAGCAGCTGGTTGTTCAGTGCATGGCCAGACTTGAAGCCCTTGAACTCACCAATCAGGCTATTGCCCAGCAGGTAGAGGTCACCAATAGCGTCGAGAATCTTGTGCTTCACGAATTCGTCTTCGTAGCGAAGGCCGTCTTCGTTCAGTACACCATTGGCGTCGACCACGATCGCGTTTTCAACGCTACCGCCGAGTGCGAGGTTGTGCTTGCGCAGGTACTCGATGTCACTCATGAAACCGAAAGTACGCGCGCGGCTGACTTCTTTAACAAACGAAGTGCTGGAAAAATCCACGGTTGCGCTTTGGGTACGGTTACGGAAAACCGGGTGATCGAAATCGATCTCAAAGCTCACTTTGAAGCCTTCGAAAGGGACGAAAGTGGCGCGCTTGTCGCCATCTTCCACTGTCACTTCACGCAGGATACGGATGAACTTCTTCGGCGCGTCCTGTTCTTCCAGGCCGGCAGATTGAATCAGAAACACGAAAGGTCCGGCGCTACCGTCCATAATCGGGACTTCAGACGCGGAGAGTTCGACGTAGGCGTTATCGATCCCCAGGCCAGCCATGGCCGAGAGCAAGTGCTCTACCGTGTCTACTTTGGTATCGCCGTTGACCAACGTGGTCGACATCGTTGTCTCGCCGACGTTTTCCGCGCGGGCAGGAATCTGCACAACAGGGTCAAGGTCTGCACGACAAAACACGATGCCGGTATCCACAGGCGCAGGCTTGAGGGTCAGGTAGACCTTCTCACCGGAGTGCAGGCCGACACCTGTGGCACGGATAATATTTTTCAGGGTGCGTTGTTTAATCATGGCATTGGCCGCTTCAGCGCAAATTGCGAACTGGTATCAACAAAGGCTGGCGATAATAGCAGACCGAACCTTTGCTGAATACCAATCACCTTAATCCCCCTGATTGATTTCATTAATCAGCCTGTCGACGCAGGAAAGCCGGGATATCCAGATAATCCAAATCGTCTTGCGGGTTGAGCTTGGCAGCGGTAGTCGCGCCTTGCTGGGCCTGATTACGCATCACGGTCGGGCGGTCCAGATCACGGTAGTTAACCACTGGCTGTTCCTGACGCTCGGTACGTGCTTCCTGACGAGTAGAAGCTGCGTGTGCCGAAGAGGCTGCGTAAGAGGCTTGAACGCTGTTGTCGATAACCTTGACCGGCTTCTCGATTTTCGCGCCCAGACCGGTCGCAACCACGGTCACATGCAGTTCGTCGCGCATGTCCGGATCGATAACGGTACCGACCTTGACCATGGCGTGCTCGGAAGCGAAGGCTTCGATGATGCTACCCACGTCGGAGTACTCACCCAGGGACAGGTCAGGACCGGCGGTGATGTTCACCAGGATGCCGCGTGCACCTTCCAGGTTCACGTCTTCGAGCAACGGGTTGCGGATCGCCGCTTCGGTTGCTTCACGTGCACGGTTCGGACCGCTGGCGCAGCCAGTGCCCATCATCGCCATGCCCATTTCGCTCATCACGGTACGTACGTCGGCAAAGTCGACGTTGATCATGCCCGGACGCTTGATGATGTCGGAGATACCGCGAACGGCACCGGCCAGTACGTCATCGGCCTTGGCGAAAGCCGACAGCAAGCTGGCGTCCTTGCCCAGGATGGTGAGCAGTTTTTCGTTCGGAATCGTAATCAACGAGTCAACGCTTTCGGACAGCAGACGAATACCTTCGTCAGCGATCTGCATGCGCTTGCGGCCTTCAAACGGGAACGGACGGGTCACCACCGCAACGGTGAGGATCCCCATTTCCTTGGCCACTTCGGCAATGATCGGCGCTGCACCGGTACCGGTACCTCCGCCCATGCCCGTGGTGATGAACACCATATTGGTGCCCTGCAGCACTTCAGCGATGCGCTCTCGGTCTTCCAGAGCGGCCTGACGACCGACCTCAGGATTTGCACCCGCACCCAGGCCTTTGGTCACACCGGTGCCCAATTGCAGGATGGTTCGGGCGCCGATGCTTTTCAGCGCTTGCGCGTCAGTGTTGGCGCAGATGAATTCCACGCCTTCGATGTTGCTCTTAACCATATGATTAACAGCATTGCCACCGCCACCACCAACACCGATAACCTTGATTACCGGGCTTTGCGGGATGTTGTCTACGAGTTCGAACATTTTCCCTCTCCTTTCATTTCTCTAGTTTTTTCGCCTACTTCTACTGCTTTGAATCTTTTACTGCTCAAGCTTTAAAAGTTGCCCTGGACCCAGCGCTTCAGGCGCTCAAGCACAGGGGCTTTTTGTTCATCACTGCTGTAGTTGTCGCGGTTGCTGATACCCGACATGGAGATGCCGTCTGACTGCTTTTGCAGCCCGTACAGCAACAAGCCCACAGCGGTGGAGTAAATCGGATTGCGCACAACATCGGACAAGCCCTTGAAGCTGTGCGGCACGCCCAGGCGAACCGGCATATGGAAGATTTCTTCGGCCAGTTCGACCGCACCTTCCATTTTCGAGGTACCGCCGGTCAGCACGATGCCGGCCGGGATCAGGTCTTCGTAGCCGCTGCGACGCAACTCGGCCTGAATCAGGGTGAACAGCTCGTCGTAACGCGGCTCGACCACTTCGGCCAGGGCCTGACGGGACAGTTCGCGCGGTGGACGGTCGCCTACGCTCGGGACTTTGATGGTTTCACCGGCGCCGGCCAGTTTGGCCAGGGCGCAGGCGTAACGGATCTTGATTTCTTCGGCGTACTGGGTCGGTGTGCGCAACGCCATCGCGATGTCGTTGGTCACCTGGTCACCGGCAATCGGGATCACCGCCGTGTGGCGAATGGCACCTTCGGTGAAGATCGCGATATCGGTGGTACCGCCGCCGATGTCGACCAGGCACACACCCAGTTCTTTCTCGTCATCGGTCAACACCGAGTAAGCCGACGCCAGTTGCTCGAGGATGATGTCGTCCACCTCAAGGCCACAGCGGCGCACACATTTCTCGATGTTCTGTGCTGCATTCACTGCGCACGTTACTACGTGCACCTTGGCTTCCAGACGTACGCCCGACATCCCCAGTGGCTCACGAACGCCTTCCTGGTTATCGATCACGTAGTCCTGGGGCAAAGTGTGCAGCACGCGCTGGTCTGCCGGAATCGCAACGGCCTGAGCAGCGTCAAGCACGCGCTCAAGGTCGGCGGAGCTGACCTCACGGTCCCGAATTGCCACGATGCCGTGGGAGTTCAGGCTGCGGATGTGGTTGCCGGCAACACCGACAAACGCCGAGTGAATCCGGCAACCGGCCATCAGCTGCGCTTCTTCGATGGCGCGCTGGATCGATTGCACGGTGGATTCGATATTCACCACCACGCCTTTCTTCAGGCCACGGGACGGATGCGTGCCAATACCGACGATTTCGATGGTGCCGTCTTCCCCGACCTCGCCCACCAGCGCCACCACCTTGGAGGTGCCGATATCGAGACCGACGATCATTTTTCCGCTTTGCACGTTTGCCATGGGTCCTGCCTCTTCTTAATTCTTCGCGACAGCGGGTTGGGCTATCGTCGGTGCCACAGGTTCCCGCCAGCCGACGGCCAATCCGTTGGCATAACGCAAATCGATGCGCGCTATGTTTGTAATCTGTTCTTTCAGCGTTTTTTCATAGATGGCTATGAAGCGACGCATTTTTTCTACCAGGTGATCGCGCCCCAACAGCAACTCGATCCCGGGCCCTGCACTGCCGGCTCCGGTGGTCAGGAACCAGCTACCGCGTTCACGCAATTCCAGCCGGGCAATGGAGAAGCCCATCGGACGCAGCATCTGGCTCAACACCTGATACTGCTGCATCACTTGCTGCTGAGCCCGTTGTGGGCCGAACAGCTGCGGCAAGTGTTCGTAATTGGCCAGCTCACGCGGGGTGAATGCCTGGCCCTGGTTGTTCAACAGCGCTTCATCACCCCAGCGGGCTACCGGCAACTGTTCTTCGAGACGGATCACCACCTGGTCAGGCCATACGCGCCGGACTTCGGCGTGGGCAATCCAGGGCATCTGTTCCAGCTCGGTACGCATGCCTTCCAGGTCGACGGTGAAGAAGCTCGCCGCCATGTAAGGGGCAATGCGCTGCTGCACGGCCTGCTGGCTGATGTAGGTCAAATCACCCTGCACGTTGATGTTGGTGATCGGCCGGTCGGCGTACGGCATCAGGCGCTGCGCACCTTCGTACGTGCCGTACCCCAGCACCACCAGCAACACGGGCCAGAACAACACTTTCAGGAAGCCAAAATTGGCTTTCGGCAGACGCACTGACATCGGCTCTTTAGCCACCATCCGGCTTGCGCCCCGAGGCACCGGCTTGCGGCCGGGAACGGGTTGCTGATGACGAAGCGATGCGCCTTGCATGTTTTTAACCTCGAGCCTCGACGCTGGCTGCCAGAATCGACAGCACCAGCTGTTGAAAATCCAGACCGGCAGCACGGGCCGCCATCGGCACCAGGCTGTGATCGGTCATGCCCGGAGCGGTGTTGACTTCGAGCAGCCAGAACTGGCCATCGGTGTCCTGCATCACGTCCAGACGGCCCCAACCGGCGATACCTATCGCCTCACAGGCTTTAGCCGTGAGGTCCATGAGTTCTTGCTCCTTGGTGCTATCGAGCCCGCACGGGATCCGATACTGAGTATCCGAGGACAGGTACTTGGCGTCGTAGTCGTAGAACGAATGCGGGGTGCCCAGTGCAATAGGTGGCAGCACTTGGTCACGCAGGGTGGCGACGGTGAACTCGGGACCGGTGATCCATTGCTCAACCAACACTTGCGAGTCGTACTTACTGGCCTCTGCCCACGCAACGATCAACTCGTCAGCGCTGTTCACTTTGGCCATACCGATACTTGAACCTTCATGTGCCGGTTTGACGATCAAAGGGAAGCTCAGTTCCTTCGCCGCAGAAATACAATCGGCTTCGCTGGTCAGCACGGCATGACGCGGGGTTGGAATACCCAGGCTGTGCCACACCTGCTTGGTGCGCAATTTGTCCATTGCCAGCGCCGAGGCAAGGATGCCGCTGCCGGTGTAAGGGATGCCCATGTATTCGAGCAGGCCCTGGATGCTGCCGTCTTCACCGCCACGACCGTGGAGAATGATGAAGGCGCGGTCGATTTTTTCGTGCGTGATGCGGGCGATGAAATCGTCGCCGACATCGATCCCGAAGGCATTCACTCCGGCACTTTGCAGTGCTTCAAGCACGGCATTGCCCGACTTCAGGGACACTGCGCGCTCAGCGCTTTTGCCGCCGAACAACACGGCAACGCGACCGAAGTCGGCAGGGGCAATGGTGGAGAACAGATTGGCGTAGGCAGCGGTCATTTCAACTTCCCCCCGCTGGCTGCGACAACGGCACCGGCGAATAGTGGACTGTTAATAAGTTGCGGTGCCAGACGGCCGATATCGCCCGCCCCTTGGCACAACAGGATGTCGCCGGCACGCAGCAGCGGCTTGACGATCGGCGCCAGCTCAACGCCACGCTCGATGTAGATCGGGTCCAGCTGGCCACGCTGACGGATGCTGTGGCACAGCTGACGGCTGTCGGCGCCCGGAATCGGCTCTTCGCCGGCCGGGTAGACTTCCATCAACAGCAGTACGTTGGCGTCGGCCAGCACCTGCACGAAATCGTCGTACAGATCGCGGGTACGGCTGAAGCGATGGGGCTGATAAACCATGACCAGACGACGGTCCGGCCAGCCACCGCGCACTGCTTTAATCACGGCCGCAACTTCGGTCGGGTGGTGACCGTAATCGTCAACCAGCATCACGTGACCGCCTTCAACCGGCAGCTCGCCGTAGACCTGGAAGCGTCGGCCTACACCCTCGAAGCCGGACAGACCCTGAACAATGG
Source organism: Pseudomonas paraversuta (assembly GCF_904067025.1). Taxonomy (NCBI): domain Bacteria; kingdom Pseudomonadati; phylum Pseudomonadota; class Gammaproteobacteria; order Pseudomonadales; family Pseudomonadaceae; genus Pseudomonas; species Pseudomonas paraversuta. The sequence continues at coordinate 834,177 of NZ_CAJFDA010000001.1, read as the reverse complement.
CCTCATCGCTGATGCCTTCATCAGATGCGATGCAGATGGTCGCCAGAGCGTTCAGCACGTTGTGGTTACCCGGCATGTTCACCGACACATCCAGCGGCTCGCGATCGGGGCGCAGCACCGTGAAGAAGGTCTGCATGCCTTGCTGGCGAACATTGATCGCACGCACATCGGCGGCTTCGCTGAAGCCGTAGGTGACGGTGGGACGCTTGACCAGGGGCAGGATTTCACGCACCACCGGATCATCCAGGCACAGCACGGCCAGGCCGTAGAACGGCAGGTTGTGCAGAAACTCGACGAAGGTTTTCTTCAGCTTGTTGAAGTCACCCTCATAGGTCGCCATGTGGTCGGCGTCGATGTTGGTCACCACCGCAACCATCGGCTGCAGGTGCAGGAAGCTGGCATCGCTTTCGTCAGCTTCGGCAATCAGGTAACGGCTGGTGCCCAGTTGTGCATTGGTGCCCGCTGCATTCAGTCGGCCACCGATCACGAACGTCGGATCGAGGCCACCGGCTGCGAACACCGAGGCCAGCAGGCTGGTGGTGGTGGTCTTGCCGTGGGTACCGGCTACGGCGATGCCGTGGCGATAACGCATCAGCTCGGCCAGCATTTCAGCCCGCGGCACCACCGGAATACGGCGTTCCAGGGCAGTCGCGACTTCAGGGTTGGAGGTGTTGACCGCACTCGACACGACCAATACATCGGCAGTGGCAGCGTTCTCGGCGCGGTGACCGATAAAGATGTGCGCACCGAACGACTCAAGACGCTCGGTAACTGGCGATGCGTTCAGGTCGGAACCCGACACTTCATAACCCAGGTTCAGCAGCACCTCGGCAATACCGCACATGCCCACGCCGCCGATGCCGACGAAGTGGATGCGACGGATACGGCGCATTTCCGGTTGCGGCATGGCTTTCTGATTCTCAACCATTGGCCACCTCCAGGCAGATATCTACAACGTTGCGGGTTGCATCAGGTTTGGCCAGGCGGCGAGCATTGGTCGCCATGCTGTTCAGTCGTTCCGGTTGCATCAAAACCTCTGTCAGGCGTGCGGCCAGTTCGGCTGCGCCAGTTGTCGCTTGCGGCATCAGGAAGGCAGCACCTTCGCGAGCCAGAAAGTCGGCATTACGGCTCTGATGGTCATCAATCGCGTGGGGCAACGGCACCAGCAGCGATGGCAGACCGGCCGCAGCCAGTTCACTGACGGTCAGCGCGCCTGCGCGACAAACCACCAGGTCGGCCCAGCCATAGGCTTGGGCCATGTCTTTGATAAAAGGCTGCACTTGAGCCTCGACGCCGACCGCGCCATAGCGCTCGGCGGTAATTTGGTCGTGCTGTTTGCCGGCCTGGTGAAACACTTCAGGACGCACCTCAACCGGTACTTTGGCCAGTGCTTCAGGCAACAACTTGTTCAACGGCTCGGCACCCAGACTGCCGCCCAGCACCAGCAGGCGCGCCTTGCGGCCTTCGAGTGCGGCCCGTGGCGCCAGGCTGAACAATTCAGGGCGGACCGGGTTACCGGTACTGCGCAGCTTGTCCGATACCGCGAAGGTTCCGGGGAAGGCTTCGCACACACGGCTCGACATCGGCACCAGCAAGCGGTTGGCAGTACCGGCCACGGCGTTTTGCTCGTGAATGATCACCGGCACACCGCAGGTTTTGGCTGCCAGACCACCAGGCCCGGTCAAATAGCCACCAAACCCGAGCACGCAGACCGGCTTGAGCTGGCGAATGATTTTGCGCGCCTGAAACATGGCCTTGAGCAATACAAACGGCGCCTTGAACAACGACAGCTTGCTCTTGCCACGCAGGCCGGTGACGTTGATCCGGTGCAGGGTAAAACCGGCAGGTTCAACCAGTTCGTTCTCGATCCCGCGCGGGGTTCCAAGCCAGTGCACGCTGTAGCCGCGTGCTTCAAACTCACGGGCGCAGGCCAGCGCAGGGAACACGTGTCCGCCGGTACCGCCCGCCATGATCAGCACATTAGCGCCCATTGTTCGGCTCCTCTGCGAAATCACTTTCTTTGAAATCAGTCTCTTCGCTGCCCAGGTGGGTTCGACTCTCCCACTCGATTCGCAGCAGCAGACCCATACATACGCAGCAAATCACCAGGGAACTGCCGCCATAACTGAGGAATGGCAAGGTCAGACCCTTGGTTGGCAACAGGCCGACGTTCACCCCGATATTGATCAGGAACTGGCCGATCCACAGGAACGACAAGCCGTACGCCATGTAGGCGGCGAAATACTGTTTGGCCCGCTCGGCCCACATGCCGATGTACATGCCGCGCACGCAGACGAACACGAACAGGGCCACGGTCAGCAAGGAGCCGACCACACCCAGCTCTTCAGCCAGTACCGAGAATACGAAGTCGGTGTGCGCTTCCGGCAGGTAGAACTGCTTCTGTACGCTGTTGCCCAGACCGACCCCGAACCACTCGCCACGACCGAATGCGATCAGGGCCTGGGTCAGCTGATAACCGGAGCCGAACTGGTCGGACCACGGGTCGGTAAAGGTGATCAAGCGGGCCATACGATAAGGTTGCGCCTGCACCAGCACGAAGACCGCACCGACTGCCAGCGCCACCATCAGGGCGAAACGGAACAGGCCGACACCGCCCAGGAACAACATCGCTGCCGCTGCCCCCATCATTACGACGGTGGCACCGAAGTCAGGCTCCATCAGCAACAGACCGGCCATCGGCAGCAACACGATGAAAGGCTTGAAGAAGCCCATCCAGCTTTCGCGGACTTCCTTCTGCTGACGGACCAGATAACCGGCGAGGTAGATCACCACGAAAACCTTGGCGATTTCCGAGGGCTGTACGTTAAAGAAACTGAAGCCGATCCAGCGCATCGAACCGTTCACTTCACGGCCAATGCCCGGCAGCAGCACCATCACCAGCAAGCCGAACGCACCGATCAGCAATAACCAGCCCAGGCGCTGCCAGGTGGCAATCGGCACCATCATGGTCAGCACGCATGCAACAAGGCCAAGCACGATATAAAACAGGTGGCGGATCATGTGATAAAGGGTGTTGCCCGACTGCAGGGCGGCCACTTCAGACGATGCCGAGGTGATCATCACCAGGCCCAGGCCGAGCAAGGCCATGCAACCGGCCAGAAACGGGAAGTCGAGGTCAATGCCACGGCCCGTGATCAACGGCGAAGGGTAAGGTTTGAGAATGCCGAAAATCATGCCTGGGCCTCCACTGCACGCGCAAACAGATGGCCACGCTCTTCGTAATTTTTGAACATGTCGAAACTGGCGCAGGCCGGCGACAGCAATACCGCGTCACCCGGGCGGGCCAGCGAACGGCTTTGGGCAATGGCTTCGTCCAGGGAGCTGACGCGCACCTGGGGCACGCTATCGCCCAAGGCGTCGGCGATCAGGCCGGCATCGCGGCCCATCAGGACCACTGCGCGGCAGTACCTGGCCACTGAGTCGTGCAGGCCACTGAAGTCTGCACCCTTGCCGTCACCGCCGGCGATCAGTACCAGCTTGCCGTCCATGTCCGCTCCCAGGCCTTCGATGGCGGCCAGTGCGGCCCCCACGTTGGTGGCCTTGGAGTCGTTGTAGTAGCTCACCCCCTCAAACTCGCGTACCCATTGGCAGCGATGTTCAAGACCGGTGAAGCTGCGCAGGCCGCTCAGCATGGCGTCGAACGGCAGGCCCACGGCATGCCCCAGCGCCAGTGCCGCCAGGGCATTGGCCTGATTGTGGGCGCCGCGCACTTTCAGCTCGCGGACCGGCATCAGGTTTTCAAATTCGAAGGCGAGATATTTTTCGCCGTTTTCTTCACGCAGGCCGAAAGCCTTGAAGTCGGGCGCGCTCAAACCGAAGGTCCAGCATGGCAGCCCTTCGCTCATCAGCGGCCGGGTCAAGGCGTCCTGACGGTTGACCACCACCTGCCTGGCACCGCGGAAAATCCGGTGCTTGGCCAGGTGGTAGGCCGGCAGACCGCTGTAACGGTCCATGTGGTCTTCGCTGACATTGAGCACGGTGGCCACTTCTGCGCCCAGCTGGTTGGTGGTTTCCAGCTGGAAGCTCGAAAGCTCCATGACGTACAGCTCGATGTCATCACTGAGCAGATCCAGCGCCGGCGTGCCCAGGTTGCCGCCGACGGCAACACGCTTGCCGGCAGCCAGGGCCATTTCACCCACCAGGGTGGTCACGGTGCTCTTGGCGTTGGAACCGCTGATTGCCACGATCGGTGCCTTTGCGTTACGCGCGAACAGATCGATATCACCGGACAACTTCACGCCACGGGCAGCCGCTGCCTGCAGTGCCGGAGTTGCCAATGCCAGGCCGGGGCTCACGTAGAGCTCATCGGCGCGGCACAGGAACTCGACATCCAGTTCGCCACAACGCACCTCCACCTGGGGGTAGTCACGGCGCAGCGTGGCCAGCTCCGGCGGATTTTCCCGCGTATCCGCCACAGCAAAGGACACGCCCTGCTGCGCCAGAAAGCGCACCAGGGACATGCCGCTCTTGCCGAGGCCGACAACGATGCGGAAGTGGTCAGAAGCGATCAGAGACACAGGTTCTACCTCAGCTTCAGCGTGGCAAGGCCGACCAGTACCAGAATCACGGTGATGATCCAGAAACGGACAATCACGCGTGGCTCAGGCCAGCCCTTGAGTTCAAAGTGGTGATGGATCGGCGCCATGCGGAACACCCGCTTGCCGGTCAACTTGAAAGACGCTACCTGGATCACCACAGACAGGGTTTCCATCACGAACACACCGCCCATGATGAACAGCACGATTTCCTGACGCACGATCACGGCAATGGTGCCCAGGGCTGCGCCCAGCGCCAGTGCGCCAACGTCGCCCATGAAGACTTGTGCGGGGTAGGTGTTGAACCACAGGAATCCGAGACCGGCACCGATCAGTGCGCCACAGAACACAATCAGTTCGCCTGCGCCCGGGACATACGGGATCAACAGGTAGTCGGCAAATTTCACGTTACCCGACAGGTAGCAGAAGATACCCAGGGCACCGCCAACCATAACGGTCGGCATGATCGCCAGACCGTCCAGGCCATCAGTAAGGTTGACTGCGTTGCTCGAGCCTACGATCACGAAGTAGGTCAGCACCACAAAGCCGATACCCAGCGGAATGCTGGCGTCTTTGAGTATGGGCAGAATCAGCGTGGTTTCGACTGCGCTGGGTGCCGTCATATATAGAAAGATCGCCGCGCCCAGACCGAACACCGACTGCCAGAAATACTTCCAGCGGCTAGGAAGGCCGCGAGAGTTTTTTTCGATCACCTTGCGGTAGTCATCGACCCAGCCAATTGCACCGAACAGCAGAGTCACAATCATCACGACCCACACATAGCGGTTGCTCAGGTCAGCCCAAAGCAGGGTGCTGATGGTGATCGCCGACAGGATCAGCGCGCCGCCCATGGTTGGCGTACCGGACTTGGACAAATGCGATTGCGGACCATCGTTACGCACCGACTGGCCGATCTGACGGTTTTGCAGGGTGCGGATCATCCACGGCCCCAGGCACAGGGACAAGGTCAACGCGGTGAGCACCCCAAGAATCCCGCGCAGGGACAGGTACTGGAAGACTGCGAAGCCCTTGTAGAACTGTTGTAGATACTCCGCTAGAAGCAGCAGCATTAATGTTTCTCCCCGCTGGAACCGCACAAAGCCGCAACGACGTTTTCCATCGCTGCGCTGCGCGAGCCCTTGATCAAAATAGTGGTGTTTGTTTCGTGCTCAGCACGAAGCGCCTGGATCAGGTCAGCCTGATTGGCGAAGTGACGAGCATGGTGTCCAAATGCAGTGACGGCATGAGCCATCATGGGTCCCACCGCATAGAGCGCTGAAACTTTGTCGGCGGCATAAGCGCCTACTTCACGATGTCCTTGCTCCGCCCACTCACCTAACTCGCCAATATCTCCGAGCACCAGGACGGTGCGGCCGGAAAAGGCGGCGAGTATATCAACGGCAGCGCACATTGAGGTGGGGTTTGCGTTGTAAGTGTCATCAATAATTCGCAGGCCGCCAGCGGTCAGTTGCGCCACTGCGCGACCTTTGACCGCAAGCACGGCTTGCAAGCCGCTGGTTATGCCAAACAGCGAGATGCCCAGGGCATGGGCAGCAGCTGCTGCGGCCAGGGCATTGGCGACGTTATGCGTGCCCAGCAGGTTGAGCTGAACGCGGGCAACACCCAACGGGCAGTGCAAATCGAACCCGGGGCAACCCCGTGCATCGCGGGCCAGATTGCTGGCGTAAAAGTCTGCTTCAGGGTTTGTCAGGGCAAAGCTGAGTACCTTGCGGCCAGCAGCCCGGGCCTGCCAGATGCCAAAAGCCTTGTCATCCAGGTTCAGAACCGCGACGCCATCAGCGTCCAGCCCTTCGAGAATTTCGCCCTTGGCCTCGACGATTTTTTCCGGCCCGCCGAATTCGCCAACATGGGCGGTTCCGGCATTGTTGAGCACGGCAACATGGGGCTTGGTCATGCCGACGGTATAAGCAATTTCACCCAGGCGCGAAGCACCCAGCTCAATCACTCCCGCCGTGTGTTCCTGGGTCAGTTCGAGCAACGTCAGCGGCACGCCCAGGTCATTGTTCAAGTTGCCTTTGGTCGCCAGCACCGGACCACGGGTGCGCAGGATGCAGGCGAGCATTTCTTTAACTGTGGTTTTGCCACTGGAACCGGTAATCGCGGCAACCGGCTTGTGGTAGCCGGCACGATTGAGCGCACCCAGCTGACCCAATGCCACCCGGGCATTCTTGACCACCAGCTGCGGCAATGCCGACTCGGGCACTTCGCGTTCGACCAGTGCCGCAACCGCACCTTTGGCCGCCACTTCATTCAAATAATCATGGCCATCGAAACGCGGGCCGGTCAGGGCAATAAACAGCTGGCCCTTGGTGATCCCGCGGCTGTCGATGCTGACACCGTTGAAAAGGCTGTCGGCAGCGACCAGCCGACCACCCAGGGCAGCGGCAACTTCGCTCAGCAACAGAGGCTTAAGCATGGGCGGCCTCCCAGGCATTCAGGGCTTTCTCGGCTTGCACCAGATCAGAGAAGTCATGGCGCTCGCCATTGATTTCCTGATAGTCCTCGTGACCTTTACCCGCCAGCACAATGACGTCTTCGGCGTTGGCACCTGCAATCAATCGGGCAATGGCCTCACCGCGACCGGCGACGAAGGTGACGCTCTGGGGCGTAACGAAGCCTGCGCGGATGTCGTCGAAAATTTGTCCAGGTGCTTCCGAGCGGGGGTTATCGTCCGTAACCAAAACCCCGTCCGCCAAGCGTTCAACCACTTCGGCCATCAACGGGCGCTTGCCGCGATCGCGATCGCCGCCGCAACCGAACAGGCACAGCAGTTGGCCTTTGGCGTGAGGACGCAGGGCCAGCAAGACTTTTTCCAGGGCATCCGGGGTGTGGGCGTAATCAACGACTACCAGCGGCCTGGTGCCGCCGCCCAGACGCTGCATGCGCCCCACAGGGCCTTCAAGCTTTGGCAACACGGCGAGGATTTCATCCAGCGCGTAGTCCAGGCCGAGCAAGGCGCCGACCGCAGCCAGTACGTTGCTCAGGTTGAAACGACCCAGCAGGCTGCTGCGCAAATGGTGCTCGCCCTGTGGCGTGACCAGTGTGGCGCGCACGCCATCGTCGTCGAAGGTCGCTTCGCGACAGTAAAGGTAGGCGCTGCTGTCTTCGAGGCTGTAGCTGATCAGACGCGAATCATGTTTTTCTGCCGCCAGCTGGCGACCGAAGTCATCGTCAAGGTTAAGCACGCGGCAACCCAGGTCAGGCCAGGCAAACAGCTTGGCCTTGGCCTCGGCATACGCCTGCATGGTGCCGTGATAATCCAGATGGTCGCGGGACAGGTTGGTCAGGACGGCAACATCAAACGCCAGAGCACTGACCCGGCCTTGATCCAGCCCGTGGGACGACACTTCCATCGCCACGGCCTTGGCACCGGCTTTCTTCAGGTCAGCCAGCATGGCCTGTACGGCAATCGGGTCCGGGGTGGTATGGCGACCGCTTTGCAGTGCGCCATAAAAGCCCGTGCCCAGGGTGCCAACAATGCCGCAATGCTGCCCCAGCAGGTCCAGCGCTTGCGCAACCAGCTGGGTAACGCTGGTTTTGCCGTTGGTACCGGTAACGCCCACCAGGTTCACGTGATGGCTCGGGTCACCATAAAAACGCCCGGCGATAGACGACAGTTGCGCCGCCAGCCCCTTGACCGGGATCAGCGGTACGGCGGTGATCGGCAATACGTCCGCGCCTTCTACTTCATAGGCCACGGCTGCTGCGCCACGTTGCAGGGCGTCAGCGATATGTTCACGACCATCGAGCTTGCCACCCGGTACCGCGAGGAACAGATCCCCGGCTCGCACATTGCGGCTGTCGAGGGTCAGTTCACGGATCAACAGATCGTGACCTGCGTGAGGGAAAATCTTGTTCAGGCTCAGGGACATTAGCCGCGCCCTCCTTTGGCTGCTGCAGCGGTCGCGGCTGCTTGTTGCTCCGCGGCCGTCGGCAAGTTATCCGGCGTCACGTTCATCAGGCGCAGGGTGCCGGACATTACTTTGCTGAATACTGGAGCCGAAACCAGACCACCGAAGTAGCCCGCCTTGCTTGGCTCATCGATGACCACAACGATTGCGTAACGCGGATCGCTCATCGGGCCAAACCCGGCAAACAGGGAGCGGTACGAGTTGACGGCATAACCCTTGACGCCACCCGAGGATGTTTTACGCGCAGTACCGGACTTGCCGCCCACGTGATAGGCCGGCACCTTGGCCCGCCAGACGCCGCGCGGGTTCTCGATAACTTCCTGGAGCATCCCCTGAACGGTCTTGGCGACCTGCTCGGGCATGACTTGCGCGGCCTGCGCCGGCTTGTCGGCCTTGAGCAGGGTCAGCGGGGCGAGCTTGCCGTTGTTGGCCAGCGCCGAAAATGCGTGTACCAGCTGGATCGCCGTCACCGAAACGCCGTAGCCATAAGACAGGGTCGCGGTTTCAGCCTTGCGCCACTCGCGGTAGTTCGGCAGGTTGCCGACGCGCTCACCCGGGAAGCCCAGGCCCGTGTCCTGACCCAGACCCATTTTGGCCATCTGGCGGAAAATCGCTTCACCACCGATATCGAAGGCAACCTTACTCATGCCGACGTTACTGGAGTTGATCAGAATGCCCGTCAGATCAAGGATCGGGCCTTCAGTGCGCGATACGTCGCGAATGGTGTATTTGCCCAGTTGCAGCGTGCCCGGATACACCTCGACCTTATCGGTGGGTTTCCAGCGTCCGGTTTCCAGCGCAGCACTCATCGAAATCGGCTTTACCGTTGAGCCCGGCTCGAACACGTCGATCATGGCGCGGTTACGCATCATCGCCGGCTGCAGGTTGCGACGGTTGTTCGGGTTGTAGGTCGGCTGGTTGACCATGGCCAGAATCTCGCCGGTCTTCACATCCATAATTACCAGGCTGCCGGCCTTGGCACCGTTTTCGACCAGCGCATTGCGCAGTTCGCGGTTGGCCAGATACTGCAGGCGCAGGTCAATCGATAACGCCAAGGTCTTCCCTGCCTTGGCGTTTTTTGTAACCTGAATGTCTTTGATCAGACGACCGCGCCGGTCCTTGATCACCTGTCGCTTGCCCGGCACGCCGGCCAGCCACTCGTCATAGGCCAGCTCAACACCTTCGCGGCCTTTATCGTCGATATCGGTAAAGCCGACCATGTGCGCAGTCACTTCACCTGCCGGGTAAAAACGACGGAACTCTTCGATGCCATATACACCCGGCACTTTAAGGTCGAGCACCAGCTGGCCCTGCTCGGGTGTCAAGCCGCGGACCAGATAGATGAATTCTTTATTGGCTTGCTGTTCAAGGCGCGCCGTCAGCACCTTGGGATCTTGCCCAAGCGCGTGGGCCAGGGCCGGCCAGCGATCCTTGGCTACCTGCATTTCCTTGGCGTTGGCCCACAACGTGGTCACCGGGGTACTGACGGCCAGCGGCTCGCCATTACGGTCAGTAATCAGGCCGCGGTGTGCCGGGATCTGGATGTGACGCAGACTGCGGGCATCGCCCTGCCCCTTGAGGAAGTCATGGTCGATCACCTGCAGGTAGACAATTTGACAGGCAATCGCACCTACCAGCAGTGCCAGCAATGCCAGCACTACACGAAAACGCCACGGATAGAGTGCGCCTTCGAGTTTGATCATGGCGCCACCATCCGAACTTCTGCTGCGCCCGGGATGCGCATTTTCAGTTGTTCGCTGGCCAGGGTTTCGATACGGCTATGGGCAGTCCAGGTGCTTTGTTCGAGGATCAGACGCCCCCACTCGGCCTGGGCCTTGTCACGCACACTCAGCTCCCCGTACAGGGTGTTGAGCAACTGGCGGTTCCAGTGGGCGCTATAGGAAACGCCCACTGCCGAAACCAATACGGCAATAAACAGCAGCAGCATGAAAAAACTTCCGCCGGGAAGTGGTTTGGCGAAGAGCTTGTTCAACGAAGCTTCTCCGCGACGCGCATGACAGCGCTGCGCGAGCGCGGATTGGCTTTGAGCTCCGCTTCAGATGCGAACTGGGCCTTGCCATGGATTTTTATAATGGGATCGAAACTGGTGTGCTGAACCGGCAAGCCGCGGGGCAGGTTGTCGGGTTCACCTTTGACCAGGTCACGCATGAACAATTTGACGATGCGGTCTTCCAGGGAGTGGAAGCTGATCACCACCAGGCGACCGCCGACTTCCAGGGATTCAAGTGCCGCTTCGAGGCCGGCCTTGAGATCACCCAGCTCGTTATTGACGTGGATGCGCAGGCCCTGGAAAGTGCGGGTTGCAGGGTGCTTGCCCTTTTCCCAGGCCGGGTTGGCCACTTTCAGCACTTCAGCCAGATCGCCCGTGCGTTCAAACGGGGTAATTGCCCGGCGCTCAACCACCGCGCGGGCCATACGCCCGGAAAAACGCTCTTCGCCATATTCTTTGAATACGCGGGCAATTTCGTCCTGGGATGCGGTGTTTACAAACTCAGCCGCGCTGATCCCTTCATCCGGGTTCATGCGCATGTCCAGCGGGCCGTCGTTCATGAAACTGAAGCCGCGCTCAGGATCGTCGAGCTGTGGCGAAGAAACCCCCAGATCGAGGAGAACGCCGCTGACCTTTCCGGCCAGGCCGCGGGCGGCGATCTCGGAGCCCATCTCGGCAAAGCTGCGTTGCACAATGACAAAGCGGCCGTCTTCGGCCGCTAGCGCTTGCCCGGTGGCAATCGCCTGGGGATCTTTATCAAACCCGAGCAAACGGCCCTCAGGGCCAAGCTTCTGGAGTATCAGGCGGCTATGTCCGCCGCGACCGAAGGTGCCATCCAGATAGCATCCATCAGGACGTACGGCGAGAGCCTCTACGGCTTCGTCGAGCAGTACGGTGATGTGGTTGAAGTCGCTATCTATAGTCACAGGATTAAATCACGCAGTTCTTCAGGCATCGCGCCCGGTTGTTGAATGGCTGCAAGGTCAGCGGCAGAAACAGCTTCCCAGGCATCCTCGTCCCACAGTTGAAACTTGTTTAACTGGCCTACCAACATCGCGCGCTTATCCAACCTGGCATATTCACGCAAACGCGGCGGCACCAGAAAACGACCACTGCCATCGAGCTCTAGGTCGACGGCGTTACCAATCAACAGACGTTGCAAACGGCGGTTCTCTTCACGCAACGAAGGCAACGCCCGAAGCTTGGTTTCAATCAGCTCCCACTCGTCGAGGGGGTACACACACAAGCAGGGATCTACCGCATCAATGGTCACGATCAGTTGCCCGGAACTTCTCGAAATCAACTCGTCACGGTACCGGCTCGGCATTGCGAGACGGCCCTTGGCATCGAGACTGATTGCGTTAGCTCCGCGAAACACGAGGCGTCACTCCCAAAATTAGCGTTTTACGTCTAAAAAACCCACTTTATGCCACTTTTCGCCACTTGCGCACACTATAGGAATGCGCCCACCACACCGTCAAGGAGCGGCCCGAAGGAAAATCCTTACATAACTGAGATTTAGGAGGGTAAACAGACGTGCAGCAATAACCGGAGGGATTTTTTGACTCGCGAAGTGCAACAAACTCAAAGCCCTGGACTTCAAACTTAAAGTAGTTTGTTAAGAGTAAGAACTTTTTGGCATTACTCGGCAGATTTTCTTGCGAATACATCGGGGGAGATGGAGCGCTTGTTTCTTGTGGCAATCTGCCTGCAGCGCAAGCAGAAGAAAAAAGGTGGAGAGTCGATCTGTAAGCCGGGTTCTGTCGTGAACAGTCATTCGTCTACGATGGCCATCACTGGACATCTTTAGCAACCTACCCGGTTCCAGCGCGGGCCACGCCTTGGAACCCTATTTGGTCTTGCTCCAAGTGGGGTTTACCTAGCCACGAACTGTTGCCAGTCGTGCGGTGCGCTCTTACCGCACCTTTTCACCCTTACCGGCGCCGAAGCGCTTAGGCGGTTATTTTCTGTGGCACTTTCCGTAGGCTCACGCCTCCCAGGCATTACCTGGCACTTCGCCCTATGGAGCCCGGACTTTCCTCCCCCCCCTAATTTTCATAGAGGGCAGCGACTGTCCAATCGACTCTCCGGCGCGAAGATTAACTGTACAGAGCGTATAGAACAAGCGTTAAAAGCCAGATGGCAGTTTCATTCACCCTGCGCAAAGCCTTTGCCTGCCAGCCCGGACAACAAAAAAATAGCAAAAGGCCACTACTTAAACAGAGGCCTTAATCAACTTTTTGTTTTTCCAGCGCCACTTGATACAACACATTCTTTCGCTCGCCGGTTATTTCAGCTGCAAGTGCGGCCGCGCGTTTTAGCGGCATTTCCTTTAGCAGCAAGTCGAGAATGCGCATCGCTTCACTGCTGACTGCTTCGTCTGTTTCAGGCGCAGTCCACCCTGCAACCAGCACCACGCACTCGCCACGCTGCTGGTTACTGTCGCCCTCGACAAAGGCGCGCAACTCGGACAATGGCAAACCCTTGAGGGTTTCGAAGGTCTTGGTCAGTTCCCGCGCCAGCAACGCCGGGCGGTCCGGACCAAATACCAGCTCCAGATCTTGCAGGCACTCAAGGATACGATGTGGTGCCTCGTAAAAAATCAGAGTGCGCGGCTCTTCCTTCAGCAACTCAAGGCGCGTACGGCGCCCAACAGCTTTAGCCGGAAGAAATCCCTCGAAGATAAATCGGTCGGAAGGCAAGCCCGCAGCTGACAACGCCGCAATCAGGGCGCAGGCACCCGGCACAGGCACCACCTTGACCCCGGCCGCGCGTGCCTGGCGTACCAGGTGATACCCCGGATCGGAGATCAACGGCGTCCCGGCATCGGAGATCAGGGCGACATCTTCGCCAGCCAGCAAGCGCTGAATAAAGCGACTACCCTCATCACGTTCGTTATGTTCGTGACAGGCACCCAAGGGAGTGGTGATGCCAAAATGCTGCATCAAACGCAGGGAGTGACGCGTGTCTTCGGCCGCAATCAGCGACACGTCACGCAGCACTTTGAGCGCACGCGCACTGATGTCGTCCAGGTTCCCGATGGGCGTCGCCACCACATAAAGCGACCCGACAACGGAATTCATAGCACCTGGAGCAGTCAAAACGCACACCTCATGAGAGTTAAAGGCGCCATTGTAGCGCGTAGACCCCTCCTGAACGCACCTTCCAGTCAGACTGCAGAGTGCTTATTCGCAAAAATTTCACCGCCACAACCCGCAGAACTCATCTAAATTCAGGCTTTATCGCCTGTAACATCGCGCCCCGGCCAGTGCTTGGGTACAATTCCCGCTCTTTTGTTCGAGTAACAGGAACACTACATGATCGCTTGCCTGCGGCTGTTCACTGCCCTCTGCCTTGCTGCCCTGTTGGCGGCTTGCGCCAGCTCGCCCTCGTCCAGCCTTGGCGAACTCCCCCGAACCCCGGATGCCAGCCTTGAGCAGTTGCTGCAGCAGGCCTCCGAAACCAAAAATCCGGAGAAGGCCGCCTTGCTGCGCCTGTCCGCGGCTGATCTGGCCATGGGCCAGAACAATGATCAGCGCGCCGCGCAGATTTTGGCCCAGGTCCCGCTGGATCAGCTCAAGCCAGCACAGCAAGTCTTTGCCAGCACGCTGACAGCCGAACTGGCAATGAAGCGCAATGATCCCAAGGCTGCCGTGGCCGCCCTGAATCATCCAAGCGTGTCGCGCATCGGCGAGTTACCGAACGATTTGCAAGTACGCACCCATACCGTGCACGCCCGTGCCCTTGAAGCAGACGGGCAAACACTGGCCGCTGCACGCGAACGTGTAGCGATGAGCCCGATCCTGACCGGCGATGCTGCCAACAGCAACAATGACGCCATCTGGACATTGGTTGCCGCATTGCCGGTGGAGCAACTGCAGGCACAAAGCAACGATGTTCTGGGCGGATGGATGTCCCTGGCCCTGGCCGTGAAGAGCGCCGGCACCGTTCAGGACCAGCAAAACGCCATAGACCAATGGCGTGCGCAAAACCCGAATCACCCCGCTGCCATCCAGCTACCCGCTCCACTGATCAAGCTCAAGGAACTGGCCAGCCAGCCTTTGACCAAAATCGCCCTGCTACTGCCTCAGGACGGCCAGCTGGCCTCTGTGAGCAAGGCATTGCGCGATGGCTTCATGGCTGCTCACTATCAAGCTCAGCAGGCCGGGCAAAACCCGCCAAGCATCCAGTTTTATGACAGCTCGCGCCTGGTATCCCTGGACGACTTCTACAACAAGGCACAAGCCGATGGCGTGCAACTGGTGATCGGCCCGCTGGAGAAATCACTGGTCAAGCAGCTGAGTGCTCGCCCGCAGCTGCCCATCACTACACTGGCCCTCAATTACAGCGAAAGCGCACATGGCCCGGCCCAACTGTTTCAGTTTGGCCTCGCCGCTGAAGACGAAGCCCGTGAAGTGGCTCGCCGCGCACGCGCCGACGGCCTGACCCACGCCGGCGCCATGGTTCCGAAAGGCGAATGGGGCGAGCGCGTACTCAATGCATTCCGTCAGGAATGGGTCGCCCACGGCGGCTCCATCGTGGGTATCGAGTACATCGACAAACCCGTAGCCCTGGCCCAGCAGGTCGGCGATCTGGTGCAACTGCGTAAAAACGCCGCCGAGCCGCTGCAGTTCCTGTTCCTCGCCGCCACGCCCCAGCAAGCCCAGCAGATCAAGCCGACCCTGAACTACCAATACGCAGGCGATCTGCCGGTTTACGCCACATCCCACGTCTTCAGTGCCAGCGGCAATCAGGACCAGTACAAAGACATGAATGGCGTGCGCTTCTGCGAGACCCCATGGCTGCTGGAGCCCGGCAACCCGCTACGCCAGCAAGTGGCTGCACAATGGCCACAGGCTTCAAGCAGCATGGGCCGCCTGTACGCCATGGGCGTTGACGCTTACACCCTGGCATCGCGCCTGGGCCAGCTCAAGGCTCTGCCAGACAGCCGGATCGACGGCTTGTCGGGCAGCCTCAGCATGAGCCCGACACAACATGTCGAGCGTCAGCTGCCGTGGGCCGAGTTCGTTAATGGCCAGATTCAACGCCTGCCCGATACTCCCAACTGATGCCCGAGCGCTCAAGCCTGCAAACAGGCAAGGATGCCGAGCGCCTGGCGCTGCGGCATCTTGAGCAACAGGGTTTACGCTTGCTGGCACAGAACTGGCTTTGCAAGCGCGGCGAGCTGGATCTGGTCATGCTTGACGGCGATACAGTAGTATTCGTCGAAGTTCGTTACCGGCAACACGCGCAATGGGGTGGCGCACTGGCCAGCATTGACGCACGCAAGCAGCAAAAGCTGATACTTGCAGCTCAGTACTTTTTGCAACGCGAGTCGCGCTGGGCCAATCATCCCTGCCGCTTTGATGTCGTAACAATGGACAGCGCAACACCTCACTTGAACTGGCTACGGAATGCCTTTGACAGCTGACCCGCTGTCAGGCCGATTCCAGCACCCTTTTATTAAACGATTTTGCTTTGCTTTGCGGGCTGCACATTCTTGTGCCGGGAAGTCACCCAGGAACACCTGGATCACGCTCGACCAGCCGCCCTACTTAAGGTCACATAGATGGACATGCAATCCCGGATTCGCCAGCTTTTTCAGGCCAGCATCGACACCAAGCAGCAGGCGATGGACGTTCTTGCACCCCACATCGAGCAAGCCAGCCAAGTGATGGTCAATGCCTTGCTCAATGAAGGAAAAATGCTTTCGTGCGGTAACGGTGGCTCGGCAGGCGATGCCCAGCACTTTTCATCCGAGCTGCTCAATCGCTTTGAGCGCGAGCGCCCCAGCTTGCCCGCCATTGCACTCACCACCGACACCTCGACGATCACCTCGATCGCCAATGACTACAGCTTCAACGAGATTTTCTCCAAGCAGATCCGCGCCCTTGGCCAGCCCGGGGATGTATTGCTGGCCATTTCCACCAGCGGCAACTCGGCCAACATCATCCAGGCAATCCAGGCGGCCCACGACCGCGAAATGATCGTGGTTGCCATGACCGGCCGCGACGGCGGCGGCATGGCCTCGCTGCTGCTGCCTGAGGACGTGGAGATTCGCGTCCCTTCCAATGTCACTGCACGTATTCAAGAAGTCCATCTGCTGGCGATCCACTGCTTGTGCGACCTGATCGACAGCCAACTGTTCGGGAGTGAAGAATGACCTTTAAACGCCTTAGCCTTGTGGCACTGACTCTGTGCCTGGGCCTGACTGCCGGCTGCAGCTCGGTGCTGACAGCTACCCGCGATACGCCTATTGAAGATGATCGCGGCACCCGCACTTTCGGCAGCAAGATCGATGACTCGCTGATTGAAACCAAGGTCGCCGTGAACGTGGCCAAAGCCAGCCCTGACCTGGACACCGGCTCGCATATCGTCGTCACCAGCTACAACGGTATCGTATTGCTGGCCGGCCAGACTCCCCGCGCCGAGCTCAAGGCCCAGGCCGAGCAGGCTGCCGCCGCGGTTCAACGGGTGAAGAAGGTCAACAATGAGTTGCAGGTCATGGCTCCGTCCTCGATCCTCGCCCGCAACAACGACGCCTGGCTGACCACCAAGATCAAGACCCAGATGCTGACCGACAGCCAGATCCCGGGCTCACGGATCAAAATCGTTACCGAGAACGGCATTGTCTACATGCTGGGCCTGGTGACCAAACAGGAAGCCACCCGCGCAACCAATCTGGTGCAAAGTGTTTCCGGCGTACAGAAAATCGTGAAGCTGTTTGAGTACATCGACTGACAAGCTCGCTCCTGCAGCCCGGACACAAAAAAGGCGACCCTTGCAGGTCGCCTTTTTTTGTTACTTGACCACTTTCAGGCTAGGCCGACCCGTAGGTCTTGGCGGCTCAGTACCTGGCGGCGGCCCATCGTCATCCGGCTCAACCTCGTCATCGCCGTCCATAGGCTCTTCCAGGTCAAACACCATACCCTGACCATTCTCACGGGCGTAAACCCCCAGAATGGCCGCAATAGGCACGTACAACGTGTGCGGCACACCACCAAAACGCCCTTCAAAGCTCACTGCTTCGTTGTCCATGTGCAATTGACGCACGGCGGTTGGCGAAACATTCAGGACAATCTGCCCGTCACTGGCAAAACCCTGAGGCACTTGCACCTTCGGGTAGTCAGAGTTAACCAGCATGTGCGGAGTGCAATCGTTATCAACAATCCACTCATAGAGCGCACGCACCAGATAAGGTCGACTTGAATTCATCAAGGGCTCCTAAAGCCTTAGCGCATGTCGCGTTCGACACCAGACAAACTTGCCCGGAAAGTCTCACGCGCAAACTGGCGCTCCATATAGTCAAGCAGCGGCTTGGCCGGCCGCGGCAATTCAATACCCAAAATGGGCAAGCGCCAGAGTATCGGCAATAGACAGCAGTCGACCAGACTTAGCTCTGTACTGAGGAAAAAAGGTTTGTCTGCAAACAATGCAGACACGCCTGTCAGACTCTCACGCAGCTCTTTACGCGCCTGGACCCGAGCCGGCTCCTTGGTACGCGAATCGAGAATCAGGTCCACCAGCACACACCAGTCGCGCTGGATGCGATGAATCAGCAGACGGCTATTGGCCCGCGCCACCGGATAAACCGGCAACAGCGGCGGATGCGGATAACGCTCATCCAGATATTCCATCACCACAGTCGACTCCCACAACGCCAGGTCACGATCGACCAGGGTTGGCAGGCTGCCGTAGGGGTTCACTTCGATCAGCTTCGGCGGCTGACGGCCCGCCTCCACACTGATGATCTCGGCGCTGACACCTTTCTCGGCGAGCACGATACGTACTCGATGGGAATAGTGGTCGGCGGGGTCGGAGTAACAGGCCAACCGATTGGTCACGCCCATGGCGGTCCTCCTCGCTTGTTGAAATTATCAGGAGCGGAAAAACGAACGCGCCCAAGGAACGTCTCCGGCAACCGCAGAACCCGGGCGGGCAAGGCCTTGCGACCTTGCCCGCCACTCATCCTGCACTGTTACCTTTTCAGAGACACCCTCGGGCGCGCACGATTAACAGCGATGCGTGTAACGATATCAGTGCACATCTTTCCAGTATTCGCGCTTGAGCAGATAAGCGAATACGAAGAAGAAGGCCAGATAGAGCAGTACGTAGGTACCGATGCGCTGATGCTCCAGCTTCACCGGGTTGGCCGAATAGGCCAGGAAGGTCACAAGGTTCTTGATCTTCTCATCGAACTGCTCTTCAGTCAGCGTGCCGGTTTTAGGCAAAACTGTCAGCTGGTCGCATGCTTCATGTGTCAAAGGCGTGCCAGTGAGCGGATCATACTGCTTCTTGCCGTCTTCGACGATCTGAACTTGCTTGCAGCCTACCACCTGACGACCTTGCAACGGTGCCAGAACGTTCGGCATTCCCACATTCGGGAAGACTTTGTTGTTTACACCCCATGGCCGTGACGGGTCTTCATAGAAAGACCGCAGGTAGCTATACAGCCAGTCAGTACCACGCACACGCGCCACCAGGGTCAAGTCTGGCGGTGCAGCACCGAACCAGGCCTTGGCGTCTTCCGGCTGCATGCCGATGTTCATGTGGTCGCCGATTTTGGCCCCGGTGAACACCAGATTCTCGAGCATGAGCTCATGGGGAATCCCCAGGTCATCGGCTACACGCTCGTAACGCTGGAACTTGGCACTGTGACAACCCATGCAGTAGTTGGCGAACGTACGCGCGCCGTCCTGCATGGCTGCCTTGTCAGAAACATCGATGTCGACCTTGTCGAGCTGAACGCCCTGCTCCGCCGCAAAGGACAGCACAGGCATCACCGCAAGCATCAATACAGCAAATAGCTTTTTCATCAGCCAGTCACCCTTTCCGGAACCGGTTTGGTCTTCTCAAGCCTGGTGTAGAACGGCATCAGAATGAAGTAGGCGAAGTACAGGAACGTACAGACCTGCGACAGCAACGTACGACCCGGGGTCGGCGCCAATACACCCAGCACGCCCAGAATCACGAACGAGATGCAAAACACCCAGAGCCAGATTTTGCTCAGCCAGCCCTTGTAGCGCATGGATTTGACCGGGCTACGGTCAAGCCATGGCAATACGAACAGCATGGCAATCGCAGCCCCCATGGCGATGACGCCAAGCAGCTTGTCCGGGATTGCACGCAAGATCGCGTAGAACGGTGTGAAGTACCAGACAGGCGCAATGTGCTCCGGCGTTTTAAAGGCGTTAGCCTGTTCAAAGTTCGGTTTTTCCAGGAAGTAGCCACCCATTTCCGGGAAGAAGAACACAATCGAACAGAAGATAAACAGGAACACCACTACGCCGACGATATCCTTCACGGTGTAGTACGGATGGAAGGGAATGCCATCCAGCGGTACGCCGTTTTCGTCTTTATGCTTTTTGATGTCCACGCCGTCAGGGTTGTTCGAGCCGACTTCATGCAAGGCCAGAACGTGCAGCACCACCAGCCCCAGAATCACGATAGGCAAGGCCACAACGTGCAAGGCAAAGAAGCGGTTCAGGGTAATGCCGGAGATCAGGTAGTCACCGCGAATCCACTGTGTCAGGTCGTTACCGATAACCGGAATCGCACCGAACAGCGAGATGATCACCTGGGCACCCCAGTAGGACATCTGCCCCCAAGGCAACAGATAGCCCATGAAGGCCTCTGCCATCAGGGCCAGATAGATCATCATACCGAACAGCCAGACCAGTTCCCGCGGCTTCTGATAGGAGCCGTAGAGCAGGCCACGGAACATGTGCAGGTAGACCACCACAAAGAACGCCGACGCACCCGTTGAGTGCAGATAGCGCAGGATGGAACCGTATTCGACGTCACGCATGATGTATTCGACAGAAGCAAAAGCTTCTTCTGCCGACGGCGTGTAGCTCATGGTCAGCCACACACCGGTGACAATCTGATTAACCAGAACGAGCAATGCGAGAGAACCGAAGAAATAGAAGAAGTTGAAGTTCTTCGGGGCGTAGTACTTGCTGAGATGGTCTTCCCACATTTTAGTCGCGGGGAAGCGGGCATCAATCCAGTCCATGAACTTGCTCATTACGCGCTCTCCCCTTCAAGGCCAACGACAATCACATTGTCACTGCCCTCAACATAGTAGTAAGGCGGTACTGGCAGGTTCAATGGAGCAGGTTGCGACTTGTAGACGCGGCCGGCCAGGTCATAGTGGGAACCATGGCAAGGGCAGAAATAACCCCCTACCCAATCCTTGCCCAGGTCAGCAGGAGCGACCTCGGGGCGGAAAGTCGGCGAACAACCCAAGTGAGTGCAAATTCCGATCAACACCAAAACTTCTGGCTTGATGGATCGCCACTCGTTTTTTGAGTTTTCAGGTTGATCGGATTGATTGGATTCGGGATCAGCGAGCTGCCCTTCAATCTTCTTGAGATTTGCCAGGATCTCCTCAGTGCGGCGGACAATGAATACTGGCTGACCACGCCATTCAGCAATCATCTGCTGCCCTGGCTCAATCTTTGCAATATTCACTTTCACCGGTGCGCCTGCGGCTTTCGCCTTGGCACTGGGAAACCACGACCCCACGAACGGGACCGCCGCCCCCACCGCTCCTGCAGCACCCACCACGGATGTGGCTGCTACGAGGAAGCGACGCCGGCCGACATTTACGCCGTCATTGCTCATTCAGTCCTCTCCCATCAGCTTTGTGGCCTGTTAAATCAGGCATCTACTAAGTAAAAATCTGAACTTATAAAAATTTTGCAGAATGGTAATGAAAAGCCCCTACTCTGACAAGGTAATTACCGCTCTGGGTCGGCTACAGGCCTTGTAGTATAGGCATTTGCTGAATGTGGCAAGTTGTCACACCAACAATTCATCACCCATAAAAAAAGCCCAGCTCCTAAGGAGACTGGGCTTTTTTGAACGAAGCTGCGAATTAACGCTTCGAGTACTGCGGACGCTTACGCGCTTTACGCAGACCGACTTTCTTACGTTCAACTTCACGAGCATCGCGAGTTACGAAGCCTGCTTTGCGCAGAGCGCCACGCAGAGTTTCGTCGTACTGCATCAGTGCGCGAGTGATACCGTGGCGGATTGCGCCAGCCTGACCACTTACACCACCACCGATCACGGTGACGTAGATATCGAATTTCTCGACAGTCTCAGTCAGTTCCAACGGCTGACGAACTACCATGCGGGCAGTTTCGCGACCGAAGAAATTCTCCAGAGTGCGGTTGTTGATCGAGATGTTACCGGTACCTGGACGCAGGAAAACGCGTGCAGTTGCGGTTTTACGACGGCCAGTGCCGTAGTTTTGAGTCGCCGACATAATGAACTATTCCGTTAAAACTTCAGTTCTTGGGGCTGCTGAGCAGTATGAGGGTGAGCAGCGCCCGCATATACTTTCAGCTTACGGTACATGTCGCGACCCAGCGGGTTTTTAGGCAGCATGCCTTTAACCGCGGTCTCGATCACGCGTTCAGGAGCTTTGGCGATCAGCTTTTCGAAGTTGATCGACTTAATCCCGCCCGGGAAACCGGAGTGAGAGTAGTACATTTTGTCAGTGGTTTTAGCACCAGTGACACGAATCTGCTCGGCATTGATAACAACGATGTAGTCACCGGTGTCAACGTGCGGAGTGTATTCAGGCTTGTGCTTGCCACGCAGACGGCTCGCGATTTCGGTGGCCAGACGACCCAGTGTCTGGCCAGCAGCGTCGACGACAAACCAGTCGCGCGTAACTGTTTCCGGTTTAGCAGTAAAAGTTTTCATTCTTTATAGCCTCAGGGGCCGCCCTGTAAATTAGACGGCGGATCTTACTGAATAGTGCGTACTTTGACAAGTCAAAGGCAGCCGGATACAGACGCTATCGGGGGCTCGGGTCAGCGCGTCCGTTCAACGGCAAGATTCTTCGGCAGGCGGCGCATCACTTCCACCGCAGAAAGAGGTCGGCAATTATCCAGATTGCGAAAAAAAATACAACCTGCTTTTATGATTCTTTACCCGAAGGAGTCACTGATGGACTATCGCCAGCTAGGCCGCACCAATCTGCAAGTCAGCGCCATTGCCCTCGGAACCATGACCTGGGGCGAGCAAAACACCCAGGATGAAGCCTTCGCACAAATCGATTACGCGAAAAACGCCGGGATCAATTTCATCGACACCGCCGAAATGTATCCGGTGCCACCCAAAGCAGAAACCTACGCCAGCACCGAGCGTTACATCGGCAACTGGTTCAAAAGCCGGGGTGATCGGGCCGACTGGATCCTGGCCAGCAAGATCGCCGGCCCCGGCAATGGCATCGACTACATTCGCGACGGCCAGCTCAAACACAACCGCAATCATATCGTCCAGGCACTGGATGCCAGCCTTGAACGCCTGCAAACCGACTGGATCGACCTCTACCAGCTGCACTGGCCAGAGCGCAGTACCAACTTTTTCGGGCAACTGGGCTACAAGCACAACGCCGATGAAGACTTTACCCCCCTCGAAGAAACCCTCGAAGCCCTGGACGAACAAGTCAGGGCCGGCAAAATTCGCCATATCGGCCTGTCCAACGAAACACCCTGGGCCACCATGAAATTCCTGCAACTGGCTGAAAGCCGTGGCTGGCCGCGCGCCGTTTCGATCCAGAACCCCTACAACCTGCTTAACCGCAGTTTTGAAGTCGGCCTGGCTGAAATTGCCATTCGCGAACAATGCGGCCTGCTCGCCTATTCGCCCCTGGCGTTCGGCATGCTCTCTGGCAAGTACAACGGCGGCGCCCAACCTGCAAAAGGCCGCCTGACCCTCTACAGCCGCTTCTCGCGCTATTCAAACCCGCAGGCAGTGGCTGCCAGCGAACGTTACGTGGCCCTGGCTCGCGAACACGGCCTGGACCCGGCGCAAATGGCGCTGGCCTATGTCACGCAACAGCCCTTCGTCACCAGCAACATCATCGGCGCGACGACGATGGAGCAACTTGCCAGCAACATTGGCAGCTTCGACCTGAAACTGTCGGATGAAGTCCTCGCCGGCATTGAAGCCATCCACAGGGACCAGCCGAACCCGGCACCCTAGCTGTCCCGCTTCCGTAGCAGCCTTTGGCTGCTACGGAATTGGCCTCTACCCCTTCCCCCTAGACATACAGGATAAAAAATAAGACGATCCAGCCGTAAGTTGACCAATTTCACCTATAAGAATAATCAAATCATGTCTAACCATCTCTCCACGCCCCTGCGGCGCGTCAGCATTTTGGCCATCGATCGGGTATTTGCCTCGACCCTGATGCAAGCCAAGGATTTCTTTCACCTCGCCAGCCTGCGCCATGGCAAACAACTGGGCCAGGGCCTCAACGCCAGCTTCGAAACCCGACTGGTCAGTCCCGACGGCAAACCTGTCACCAGCTTCAGCGACGTGGTACTGCCGGTCGATGGCGCACTGGAAGACACTGACATCATCATCCTCCCGGCCTTCTGGGACGACTTTGACACCCTGTGCCAACGCTACCCGCAGATCCTGCCCTGGCTACGCGCACAACATGCCCGCGGTGCCGTTCTCTGCGCAGAAGCCAATGGCGCGTTCTGGCTGGCCGAAGCCGGGCTGCTGGACGGCAAGGAAGCCACCACCTACTGGCGTTTTTTCAGCACCTTCGCCGAACGTTTCCCACGGGTGCACCTGAACCAGGACAAACACCTGACCGATGCCGACAACCTCTACTGCACCGGCGGCCCGACCTCAGCCTGCGACCTCTATATTTATCTGATCGAGCGCTTCTGCGGCGCCAACATCGCCCAGGCCGTGGCCCGCGACATCCTTTACGAAGTGCAGCGCAACTACACCCCCGGGCGCATCGGTTTCGGCGGGCAAAAGCTGCATCAGGACGTGATAATCCTGCAAATCCAGCACTGGCTCGAAGAGCATTTTGCGGACAAGTTCCGCTTTGAAGACGTAGCCCGTGAACACGGCATGAGCATCCGCAACTTTATGCGCCGCTTTCAGATGGCAACAGGCGACAAACCCTTGCACTACCTGCAACGCCTGCGCATAGAGACCGCCAAGGGCCTGCTCTCGGCCTCCCGCAAGAGCATCAAGACCATCAGCTACGACGTGGGCTACGACGACGCCAGCTTCTTTGCACGGCTGTTCAGGCAGCA
This sequence comes from Pseudomonas paraversuta, assembly GCF_904067025.1. Classification (NCBI taxonomy): domain Bacteria; kingdom Pseudomonadati; phylum Pseudomonadota; class Gammaproteobacteria; order Pseudomonadales; family Pseudomonadaceae; genus Pseudomonas; species Pseudomonas paraversuta. Next base: position 809,600 of record NZ_CAJFDA010000001.1, on the reverse strand, counting down.
CACCGAACTGTCGCCCAATCAATACCGCCAGCAGTTCCAGCAGGCCGCCTGACCTTCAACCAGGCGCTCTGTGGCAGCGAGTCCGACTCCTGCATGGATCGCGAGATATAAAAAAGGCCTGCAATGCAGGCCTTTTTTGATACAGCGCTCGACTATGGCTTGTGCGCCCGCGTCAGGTATTCATGGGACTGCATCTCAAGCAGGCGGCTCAGGGTGCGCTGGAACTCGAAGTTCAGGCGCCCGCCCTTGTACAGATCTTTAAGCTCGACTTCAGCCGAGATGATCATCTTTACGCCCCGGTCATAGAACTCATCGACCATGTTGATAAAGCGTCGCGCGATGTCGTCAGTCTTGACGTCCATCTGCTCCACACCGCTGATGATCACCGCATTGAAAATCTTGCCCAGTTCGATGTAATCGTTCTGGCTACGCGGGCCATCGCACAGCTCGCGGAAATCAAACCAGGCCACATCATCACAGGTACGCAGCGCGCGAATGGTCCGGTTCTCGATCACCAGATCGTCATTCTCGATCACCTTGGAAGAGTTATGCGTCAACGCTTTAAAACTCTCGCGCAAGCACTTCTCGGAAGCCTCATCCAGCGGGAAATGGTAAAGCTCGGCCTGCTCCAGGTGGCGCAGACGATAATCGACGCCGCTGTCGACGTTGACGATATCGGTGTTCTGCTTGATCAGCGCAATCGCCGGCAGGAAGCGCGCCCGCTGCAGACCGTCCTTGTACAGACCGTCCGGCACGATGTTCGAGGTCGCGACCAGGGTCACGCCATTTTTGAACAACTCTTCCATCAGGGTGCCGAGGATCATGGCATCGGTAATGTCCGATACAAAAAACTCGTCAAAGCAGATCACCCGCGCTTCATCGGCGAACCGCCTGGCGATGATGGTCAGCGGGTTCTTTTCACCATTGAGGGTGCGCATTTCTTCATGCACACGCTTCATGAAACGGTGAAAGTGGGTACGCACCTTCTGTTTGAACGGCAGCGCATCAAAGAACGTATCGACCAGGTAAGTTTTACCCCGGCCCACACCACCCCAGAAATACAGCCCCTTGACCGGAGCCTGTTCTTTTTTGCCGAACAGCTTGCCGAACAGGCCTGGCTTGCTCTGCGAAGAGGCAACCAGGTCGTCATACAGACGCTGCAGATGGCGCACAGCGTTTTCCTGCGCGGCATCGTGGAAGAAGTCCGGGCGTTTCAGATCAGCTTGATATCGTTCTAGAGGCGTCATAATTCGTTAGCAAGGCAACAAAAACGGGCCGCCACTGTAGCGACGGCCCTTGGGAATGGCAATCAACCCTGAGTCGAAACGCCGCACTTTTTAATCCTGCGCAGGCACCAGCGCCACACGCAAGGCTTCGATTGCCGCGTCACGGGTCGCACTATCGGCGAATGCCGGGCTGTCGGCGACGCACCCGTCATCCACCCAGACGCTGAAGCTCAGGTCCTGAGGACGAATATCAAGCACGCCCCCCGCCTGCAGCTGTTTGCTCACCTGACCTGCGGTTTTGCCATCCGCAAAGTTGCGCGACAACAGCAGTTGCTCGCCATCGGCTGCCAGCAGGCGGAAACGGAAGCTGCCGTCTTCATCGCGGAAGCTGACGAAGCGCGGGCCCTTGGTGGCTTTCTTCTTGCTGGTCGTGGCCGTCTGGGCAGCGCCGACAAACGAGCGCAGGCCAACCGCTTCACGCAACTGCGCCAGAAACGGGGTCGCGGTTTTGCGGGCTTTCTGGGCTCCGGCCAGAAGGATGTCTTCCATATCGGACGGGCGCGACATCAGTTCGTGATAACGCTCGCGGGACTCGCCCAGGTCGGCGTCCAGCAGCTTGAACAGACGCTCTTTGGCTTCGCCCCAGCCCAGGCCCTGCAACAACTCGCCACGGAACTCTGCGCACTGCTCAGGCGTAGAGAAGGCTTGATACAGAGTGAACAGGTGCGAATTGTCCGGGTCCTTGGCTTCGCCCGGCGCACGGGAGTCGGTGACGATCCGCGAAATCGCGCTTTTCATGTCTTTGGCGCTACTAAACAACGGAATGGTGTTGTCATAGCTTTTCGACATCTTGCGCCCGTCAAGACCCGGCAAGGTGGCAACGCTTTCTTCAATTATCGCTTCCGGCATGGCGAAAAAATCTTTGCCATGGCCGAACAGGTGATTGAAGCGCTGGCCAATATCACGGGCCATTTCAACGTGCTGGATCTGGTCGCGACCGACCGGCACCTTGTTGGCGTTGAACATCAGGATGTCTGCAGCCATCAGCACCGGGTAGCTGAACAGCCCCATGGTGATGCCCGCATCCGGGTCCTCGCCGTTTTCCAGGTTCTTGTCGACCGAAGCCTTGTAAGCGTGAGCACGGTTGAGCAAGCCCTTGGACGCTACGCAGGTCAGCAACCAGGTCAGCTCCGGGATTTCCGGGATATCTGACTGGCGATAGAAGGTCACACGCTCGACATCCAGCCCTGCCGCCAGCCAGGTCGCAGCGATTTCCTGACGCGAGCGCTGAATGCGCTGCGGGTCATCGCATTTGATCAGGGCATGGTAGTCAGCCAGGAAGTAAAACGAGTCGGCATTACTGTCCAGGCTGGCCACGATTGCAGGGCGAATAGCCCCGGCATAGTTGCCCAGGTGCGGCGTGCCGGTGGTGGTGATACCGGTGAGAATACGGGTACGAGTGGTCATGGGTAATCGCTTATCAGGCTGCAATCAATTCGAAAGGCGTGGCGCTACCAACTCTTTGAGCTCAGGCAGCTTGCCGTGAAAAAAGTGCCCGCATTCTGCCACTTTAAGCAGCTCATGGGGGCGTGACAGCGCGTTTGACCAGTCATAGACCAGTTGCGGGTCGATCACTTCATCGGTTTCGGGCTGAATTACGGTCACCGCACAGGCTTGGGGCAAATCGTCTTCGGCGCGCAAACGCATCACCGCCGGGGCCACCATGAACAGGCGCGACAGTTTCTCGCCCCGGGCTTCAAGGCGACCGCCCAGGCTGGCTGCCACAAAACCGCCAAACGAAAAACCGAGCAAGGTGATCGGCAGTTCCGGGTGCCGGGCGCGCAACCAGAGGGCAGCCGCCAGCGCATCGTCGACTTCGCCGCTGCCCATGTCATGGCTGCCTTCGCTGGCTCCCGTACCGCGATAATTAAATCGCAATGTAATCAGGCCAGCATCACGGGCGGTACGTTGCAGGGTCGAAACCACTTTATTCATCATCGTCCCCCCCTGAACCGGGTTGGGGTGACACAGTAGCGCCAGGCCTTTTGGCTCAGGCAAATCGAGGTACAAGGCTTCCAGTTGGCCCACAGGGCCATCAATTACTACAGGGGTTTCGCGGGTAAGCAAGAAGGAACTCCGTGACCTCAAACTGGGTCGACTCGTCTAGCTGATAGATTCTGTCTGGCATATTTGCGAGTGCATCGCGGTATACAGCGCAGGTCCGAGCCGTTAACGTAAAGCAAAGCCGTTTATAGAGGAAGGACTCGTGGAACACTCGCTCTTGATTTGGTTATTGCCGACTCTAGCCCTGGTTGCAGGTGTCGCCATTGGTTTTCTGATCGCGCGTCTGCTGCCTAATGCCGCGCCTAACAGCACGCAGCGTCAGCTGGACGACATTCAGAAACGTTTTGACAGTTATCAAAGTGAAGTGGTTACCCACTTCAACAGCACCGCCAATCTGGTGAAAAAACTCACTCAGAGCTACCAGGACGTACAAGACCACCTCGCCGAGGGCGCCAACCGTTTGGCCCTGGACGAGCAAACTCGCCAACGTCTGCTGGCCGCTCTGCACTCTGATGTCCCTCAACCGCATCGCGAGCGCATCACCCCGCCGCACAGCACTGAGCCACCATTGGACTACGCGCCAAAAACCCCGAACGCCCCCGGCATGCTCGATGAGCATTACGGCCTGAAGAAGTAATTCATCCGGTAAAGCGCTCAACAAAAAGCCCCGTGATCGGTAAGGATCACGGGGCTTTTTTTATGCTGCCAGCAAATGCCTGCGGCACCTGCAAGACCTGGGTCTTACGGGTACTGCTGAACTTGCCCCTGCTGCTGGTAGTTCACGCCCGGAATCGGTGCCAGGGTGATCTGCACGCGGCGGTTCTGAGCACGGCCATCAGGCGTGGCGTTACTGGCAATCGGGTCGGCCGGGCCTTTACCGCTGACCGACAGGTACTGACCACTGACACCCTGGGACGTCAGATAGGTCGCCACGCTTTGCGCACGCTGCTGGGACAACTGCATGTTGTAGTTGTAGTTCCCGGTGCTGTCCGTATAGCCGACGATCTGAATCAGGTTCTGGTTGTTGAACTGCTTCAGCGAGTTCGCCAGGTTGTTCAACGGCTGATAGAAGCTGGGAGCAATGTTCGCCGAGCTGGTGGCAAACGTAATGTTGCCCGGCATCACCAGGGTGATGTTGTCGCCCTGACGCTGAACTTCAATCCCGGTGTTGGCCGTACTCGCGCGCAACGCAGCTTCCTGCTTGTCTGCGTAGTAGCCGTAACCTGCGGCCCCCAGACCTGCCACTGCGGCACCGATCAATGCACCCTTGCCACGGTTGTTATGGTCGATGGCAGCACCGGCAACGGCACCGGCCAACGCCCCAAGACCACCATAGGTGGCGGTTTTGCTCATGCCCGAAGAGGCCTGGCCTTGATTGTCATATGGGTTGGGCGAGGCGCAGCCTGCCAGCAAGGCGATAGCACTTGCGGCAATAATCAAACGACGCGAGGTGAACATGGTGAAGCTCCTGTCAGTCTTTCTGGAGGCAAAGGTCGTTGGCATTAGACCTCTGTGGGCGTTGGAACGCGACCAGCGGTAAAAATTCCTCAGGCCGCCAATATTCGTGTTCCATAAACGATAGTCGTCCGATCGCCTGCCCACAAATAGATATGCCCCGCCCGCACCGGCATCGCTGATTACTTTTTAGTCAATTTACTGCCCACAGGAATATGCAGGTAAGACATGACGCTCTCTGTCAGTTCTGTCGCCAGTTTGACCGCCTCCTTGTTCCGCGCCATGACGCCCGCCACCAGTCCTTCGATCAAGGCAAGTACTGCGATGCTGGAACTGGTCAGCACTGGATGGTCGGCCGGGGCAAACAGCACATGCCGGGCAATGCTGCTCAGAGGCGAGGCAGGTGAGTCGGTAATGGCCAGCACCGTGGCACCGCGCTCGCTGGCGAAGCGGGAAAGTTGCAGGGTGTCGATGGAATACCGCGGCAGAGAGATCGCCAGTAAAACGTCCTGATCAGTGATCGCAGCCAGTCGATAGGCGGCGTTTTCGTTACCGCCTTCCATGCTGATAGCCGTGGCATCGGCACAAAACGGAATCAGGGTCGAGGCCGCCAGGCCCGCGAAATAGACACTGTTACCGAAGCCCAGGATGTAAATCTTGCGCGCCTTGACCAGATGATTCACAAAAGCTTCAAAGGTGTCCGGATGATTGCTGGTCACGGCCGTGGCCAGGTTGCTGCTGGCACTTTGAATTTGTTCATGCAGGCCAAACGCCCCGTCCGGACGATGGGCCAGTTCGTTACGCAGCTTGTCCACCGGTGACACCACTTGTTGCAGTGTTGCCACCAGCTCGGCCTTCATGCCGCTGTACCCGCCCAGATTCAGGGCTTTGGCCAGGCGATTGACCGCCGCTGGCGAGGTGCTGGTCTCGTGGGCCATTTCCTCAATCGTCAGGGTCGCGGCACGCAGCGGATGACGCAGGATAAAATCGGCGACCTTGCGCAATGAAGGCTGCAACTCGGGCACGATCTCTGCCAGCTTGCGCATGACCGCGGCGGCATAAATCGTGGTGTCTTTGGATGGGCTTGGCATATCCGGCTCAACATTCCCTGTGGATAAAAAAGGGGCGGCGCCCAAAGCCGGTCCGTGCAGTAGACACTGCGTCGGCTTGTGACGCCCCGAAGTGTATCCGAAGCGGTCGCCGGCTATTTCAAACTGCCGCAAAGAAACTGCTGCAGGCGTTCAGACTGAGGATTGGCCAGCACCTTGCGCGGGTCGCCACGCTCTTCAACCACACCCTGATGAAGGAACACAAGCTGGTTGGAAACCTCACGGGCAAAGCCCATTTCGTGAGTGACCACCACCATGGTCCGCCCCTCCTGCGCCAGATCCTGCATCACTTTGAGCACGTCCCCCACCAACTCAGGATCCAGGGCCGAAGTCGGCTCGTCGAACAGCATCACTTCCGGCTCCATGGCCAGGGCCCGGGCAATCGCCACACGCTGCTGTTCACCGCCGGACATATGGGCCGGCCAGGCGCGCATGCGGTGCGCCACGCCGACCTTGTTCAAGTAATGCTCGGCCCTGTCCCGCGCTTCGCCCTTGCCCATGCCGAGCACGTGCACCGGGGCCTCCATGACGTTTTCCAGAGCATTCATGTGCGACCACAGATTGAAATGTTGAAACACCATCGACAGTCGCGACCGCATGCGCTGCAACTGTTTCGGATCTGCCGCCTCAAGCCCTCCCCGCCTGCTACTGATCAGTTTGAGCGGTTCGCCGTCGAGCACGATACTGCCGCCGCTGGGTTGCTCCAGCAGGTTGATGCACCGCAAGAACGTACTTTTCCCGGAACCACTGGAACCGATGATACTGGTCACATCCCCGGCCTTCGCCTGCAACGAAACGCCCTTGAGCACTTCATGGGAGCCGTAGCTTTTGTGCAAATCCTGAACTTCAAGTTTGTACATGACATCCACTCTCGGGATCAGTCGCTAAGCAAGCGACCTTGGCGAATAAGGGTATTGCCGGCAACTTTGGCCAGCCACAAACCGGGCTGGGCAAAGCGCAGGCGTTCACGGGCATAGAGGATGCCGTCGGTACTGGCGCGCACCACACTGTGGCGATCAGTCAGCGGGTCCATCACTTCAAACAGCGGATCGCCCGCTTTGACCCGCGCCCCCAGCGGCTGGACAAAGCTCACAACCCCCGGATGCGGTGCATAGGCGTACTGGGCACCCGCAAACGGCATGGCCTCACAGCTGTGAACCGGGGCGTCCGGCCAAGCACCGCTGATCAGCCCTTGCTCGGCGAGATAACCGAGAATCGCCTCCGCACTCTCCACGCATGGCCCCGACTCGGTATCCGCCATGCCCCGCAGTTCAATGGTGGTGGCGATACAGCCCAGGGCAATCTCAGCCTCGGGAAAGCGCTCGGCCAGGTGCAACCAGGGCAGCGCACAGGCCTCATCAAACGCACTGCCCCCCGCATCCTCTGCCAACAGGGCCACCCCGGCGCGCAAACGCGCGGCCAGCGAGCGCAAGCGCGGCCAGTTTTGCGGCAAGGCGTACAGCAGCATGATCGACTCGAAATCACAGTGCAGATCCAGTACCACATCGGCGTCACAGGCATGGCGCAGCAACAGGCAACGCAAGCCATCGAGCTCAGAGGCCGGGGCTGGCTGCTCACTCAGCACATCGAGCATGGCCCGGCGGATGAGCAGTGTGTTGGCCTCGGCATCGCCACCCAACTGGCCGGCTACCCGCGCAGCCACGCCGTCTGCCAGCACTGGGAAGTCACGATTGAAATTCTTGCCGCTGGAAAACTCAAAGCGCCCCTGGTGGGTCGCCTGAAACATCTGGGCAATGCCGATGGGGTTGGCCATCGGCACCAGCTCGATCACCCCGTTCAACCGGCCTTGCCCCTCAAGCTCCAGCAGGCGACGCTTGAGCTCCACCGCAACGCGCATCCCCGGCAGCTCGTCCGCGTGCAGCGAGGCCTGGATGTAGGCCTTGCGCGTGCCCTGGCCAAAACGAAACAGGGACAGGTGGCGCTCAGTGCCCGAGGCGCTCCACGGCAACAGGTATTTAATGTGTTCCATAACACGCCCCTCAGTATTTGCGCGGTGCCAGATACGCCAGCCAGCGGCGCTCGGCCAGCTTGAACAGACGGGTCAAAATAAAGGTCAGCACCAGATAGAAAACCGCCGCGGTAATGAACGCTTCAAACGGCAGGTAATAACGTGCACTGACCGTTCGGGCGGCCCCGGTGATATCGACGAGGGTGACAATCGACGCCAGGCTCGTGGTCTGCATCATCATCAGCACTTCGTTGCTGTACTGCGGCAACACCCGGCGCAGGGCCGAAGGCAGGAGGATCCGCCGATACAAAGTCACTCGCGACATGCCCATGGCTTTGGCCGCTTCGATCTCGCCATAGGGGATGGACTTCAGACTGCCCGCCAGCAGTTCCGCGCTGTAGGCACTGGTATTGATCGCAAACGCCATGCACGCACAAAAGGTGGCGCTGGACAGGTATGGCCAAAACACGCTCTGGCGCACGGCTTCAAACTGCGCCAGCCCGAAATAGATCAGAAACAGCTGCACCAGCATCGGCGTGCCACGAATGACATAGGTGTAGAGCCAGGCCGGAAAGTTGATCAAAGGCGATCGCGAGACTCGCATCAGCGCCAGCGGAATCGCCAGCACCAGGCCAAAGAACAGGGAAATCAGCAGTACCTTGAGGGTAATCAACGCGCCACCGAAATACAGCGGCAGGTTTTCCCAGATCAGGTTGTAATCAAGAATCATAAGGTGCTCCCAATCACAACTCAGCGGCTTTTATGCCGACCGAGTAGTGTCGTCCCAGAAAGCGCAGCACCAGCAATGACACGCTGGTCAGCATCAGATACAGCCCCGCCACGGCGAGAAAAAACGTAAAGGGTTCATGGGTCGCATCTGCTGCGCTTTTGGCTTTGAACATCATGTCCTGCAAGCCAATGACCGAGATCAGCGCAGTGGACTTGGTCAGCACCAGCCAGTTATTGGTGAACCCCGGCAGTGCGAAACGGACCATCTGCGGTACCAGAATTCGCCAGAACACCTGGGCGCTGCCCATGCCATACGCCAGCCCCGCCTCGATCTGGCCTTTGGGGATGGCCATAAATGCACCGCGAAAGGTTTCCGAGAGATAGGCACCAAAGATGAAGCCCATGGTGCAGACCCCCGCGACAAAGGGGTTGATATCGATATAGTCCGTGGAGCCCAGGGCCATAGCGATGCGGTTCACCAGATCCTGACCGCCATAGAAAATCAGCAGAATCAGTACCAGATCCGGAATACCGCGAATCAGGGTGGTATAGACCTCTCCCAGCCGTGCCAGCCACTTGATCGGTGACAAGCGCAGCGTCGCGCCAATCAGTCCCAGGACAATGGCCAGGGCCATGGCGGTCAGAGCCAGATTTACGGTCAGCCAGGCACCCTCGAGAATGCTCGATCCGTAGCCGTGGAGCATGATGCAGTTCCTCAAGCGAGCGCCAAAAAACGCGCGAGACAAGCCCCGGCGACTCCCACCGGGGGAGCCGCATCAGGGATACGGGTTGACTTACCTTTGACCGTAGATGTCGTACGTGAAGTACTTGGTCATCACTTGTTCGTACTTGCCGTTGGCGCGGATTGCATCAATGGCGGCATTCAGGCGTTCGGCGTTGGCCGTGTCGCCTTTACGCACAGCGATGCCTGCGCCCCGGCCGAAGAAGGCAGGGTCGTTGATATCCGGTCCGACCAGGGCGTATCCCTGGCCCAGCGGGGTTTTGATAAAGCTTTCATCGGTGTAGATGATGTCGGCGAGCGTGGCATCCAGACGGCCCGAGACCAGATCGAGGAAGGCTTCACTCTGGGTCGAGTAGCGCACCACCACGACCCCGGCCGTCTCAAGCTTTTGGGTGGCAAAGCGGTCATAGGTCGAAGAGCGCTGCACCCCGACACGTTTGCCCTTGAGATCCACCAGCGGATCGTTGATCACAGTGCCCGCCTTCATCGCGAACTTGCCGGGGGTGTGGTAGTACTTTTTGCTGAAATCGACGGACTTGAGCCGGTCTTCGGTAATCGACATGGAAGACAGCACCGCATCAACCTTGCGCACTTTGAGCGAAGGAATCATGCCGTCGAACTCCTGGACCACCCAGGTGCATTTGATTTTCATCTCCTCGCACAGCGCGTTGCCAATGTCGTAGTCAAAACCGCTGATCTCACCTTCAGGGGTTTTCATCGAAAACGGCGGGTAGGCCGCTTCGATACCAATACGCAGAGGCGCGTCATCGGCGCGGGCCACAAAGCTGAAAGCGCACAGGGCCAGTGCACCTAGAAGTACTGTCTTGTTCAAATTATTGACTCCTGAAGGGCGTTCGGGGGTGAAGAAACACTTGCCATCCAAGCTGGCGCGCAGGATCAGTCCGTCGACTGTGTGCGGCTATAGATGACACGTATTATTTCAGAAATCAACAAAGTGAAAATATTTATATCAAAAAGCGCCAGCCACCCCCTTCTCCACGGGCTCTGAGCTGCGGCTTAAAACTTTACCCCCACCGTCAGCGTCATAAAGTCCCGGTCGCTGACCGTGCTGTAACGCCCACCAAAGAAATTGGTGTATGAAAGGCTGCTGGTGTAGGTGTTCTGGTACTCGGCATCAATGCCCATGCTCACTGCCTTGCGCCCTTCGGCAAAGGTATTGTCGGGGCCCGGCGAATAGCCGCTGACATCGTGGGACCAGGCCAGATTCGGCTTCAGGTTGAGGCTGTTAAACACGTTGTTGTAGGCCCACACGGCACGTGCGCGATAGCCCCATGAATTAGCCGTGGTGAAGCCGTCGTTGCCGTCGCTACCAAATACCGGATCACGCCCGTAGCGCAAACTGCCGCCGAGACCGGCCACGTGGCTCACGCCAACCTCACCGATCAAGGTCAGCCGGTCAGCTCCCATGGCATTGTCGAAGACATGGGTCAGAGAGGTCTGAAACTGAGTGATCTCCTTACGCCGATAGCCCTGGGAATCGGCACCCGGAGTAACGCTCAGCGGCGATGCAGCGGCCAGTCCCGGCAACAGGGTCACATTGGCGTACAGCAGATCATTGCTGTTGAGCTGTACCGGCGCATTGGGCCGATAACTCAGCTCACCTTTCCATGCCGAGCCTGTGGACAAGGTGGTGGCGAAGCTCAGGCCGTACAGGCGGATATCCTCGGGATACTCGACGTAGTAACTGGAGTTACCGGCGACGATCATCGGCGCCAGAGCGCCTGCAGCCGAGGCCGAGTCGTAGGCCGACTGCGATGCCGCACGCCCGCTGAGGATCGGATCGCGGCTGTGGTAGTTCATGAAGTAGGCGCCGAAATCGGTGTCCAGCGGCTCGAACACGTAGTGCATGGCCACGCCGAACTGCCCGCTGTTGCGCGCATCGCGATCAGCACCACGACGCACCAGCACGCCCTCGCCGTTCACATCGACACCCGCCGACGTCAGGGCTGAAAGGTCCGCCACATTCAGTGCCGAACGCTTGCTCATCACTCGATAATTGCCGTCACAACCGTCGGCGGTTACATCGGACTGGGAGAAAAATGTTCCGCAGTTATCGGTTTCTGACTGCTCCCAGTCCAGTTGATAAAAGGCTTGGGCCGAGAGGTTGTCGGTGAGGTTTTGCGAAATGTAGAACAGGTTGACCGGCACCAGTCCGTCTTTGTACTCAGTGCCCGGTCGCCGATACGCCGCGACATCTGTCGGGTTGATGGCATTGATCCCGCCACCGATAAAGCTGCTCTCACCCCAGTTGACCACCTGTTTGCCCAGGCGCACGGCCCCGGGCTGATCGGCAATGGCGTAGTTGTGATAGGCGTAGGCATCCAGCCACTGGGCTCCGGCAGACTGGGCCGAGGCTTTGCGCCCACTGTCGCTGACTGGTTTGAAGGGACGACTGTCATCCTGCAGTTCAAAGTCGTACCAATACTTGCCCCGGACATACACACCGCTGTCGCCGTACTTGAGTTCCAGCCCGTGGATGCCGGTAAAAATTTTGGAGAAGGTTTCGCCGCGCTTGAAGTTGAGGCGGCCATCATCCGAGATTTGCGATTGCCCCTTGCCGCCGTTGTTGGCGCCGATCAGCTTGCGATCGGCCTTGGCCGTGGACCAGCTGGCGCCAATGGACAGTTCGGAATCGATCTGGCCTTCGATCTCGCCTATGTTAAAGCTCACGCCCCAGGCGGGCCCGGCGAGCGTCGAGACAAGGCTGACTGCCAGTGGCAGTTTGACCTGGCGCCAGAACCGGTTGACTGAGGACATCGATACTTCTCCGAGGGCACGCACAATGAGCCGCAAGGATGAAGGAAAACCAGAAATTGACAAGATCGCCGGTGGCGCAACGCCAAACCTGTGGCCAACTGGCTGGCTAGCGTTGCGGGCAAGCCAGCCCCTGCAGCATTCCCGCTAGCCGGGGTGGGCCCATGGAGCGATACGAAAAATCAATTCATCTCAGTGAACGCAAGCTTCACACCCAGGGCGACCAGCACCGCGCCCATGGTGCGATCAAACCAGTGGCCCATGCGCGCAAAGCCGGTGCGCACGCGCTGATGGCTGAACAACATCGCAACCATGCAAAACCACAGTCCGGTCGCGACCGCCAGGTACACGCCATACCCGGCCTGAATGGACAGTGGCGTATGCGGATTGATGACCACGGTAAACAACGACAGGAAAAACAGCGTGGCTTTAGGGTTCAGGCCATTGGTTACAAAGCCCGAAGTGAAGGCTCCGCGCGCAGTGCGCTCGCCAACCGGCAAAGAAGCAGCCACGGCTGCCGGATCAGCAGGCCTGGCGCGCAACGCCTTGATCCCGATGTACAGCAGGTAGGCAGCTGCCAGCCATTTGAGAGCGTTAAACAACACAATCGACTGCGAGACAATGATCCCGATCCCCAGCAGCGAATAGCCGACATGGACGAAAATTGCCGTGCCCACACCGAAGGCGGTAAACATCCCGGCGCGACGGCCGTGAGTCACGCTTTCACGCACCACCACAGCAAAGTCGGGCCCGGGGCTGGCCACGGCCAGCAAGTGAATCAGGGCAACGGTCAAAAATTCTGTCCAGTACATGCACGGCTCCATTACAAATTGTTTCTTCTGTTAGGCTCGCCACATTACGCCTTCACTCGACAGCACAAAAGGTACAGTTGATGACGAACACTCAGCGCGCAGTATTCCTGGATCACACCTCACTGGATCTGGGCGACCTCGACCTTGCCCCTCTGCGCCAGTGTTTCAGCGAGTTGCAGCTGTGGTCGGACACCGACGCCGATAACCTGATCGAACGTCTGCAAGGCGCCAGCGTGGCCATCAGCAATAAAATCCAGCTCAATGCCCGAACCCTCGCGGCCTGCCCCGAGCTGAAGCTGATTCTGGTGGCGGCCACCGGCACCAATAACGTTGACCTTGAAGCCGCACGCGCACGCGGCATTACCGTCGCCAACTGCCAGGGCTACGGCACCCCCTCGGTGGCCCAGCACACTCTGGGGCTGTTGCTGGCACTGGCCACCCGCCTTGTCGACTACAACAAAGCCGTGACTGCGGGCCAGTGGCAACAGGCCAGGCAGTTCTGCTTGCTGGACTTCCCGATTGTCGAACTCGAAGGCAAGACCCTGGGCCTGTTCGGTCACGGTGAACTGGGCAGCGCCGTGGCCCGGCTGGCCGAAGCCTTTGGCATGCGCGTCTTGCTGGGCCAGATCCCCGGCCGTCCGGCCCGAGCCGACCGGCTGCCACTGGATGAGTTGCTGCCACAGGTCGACGCCCTGACCTTTCACTGCCCGCTCAATGAACACACTCGCAATTTTATCGGCGCCCGTGAACTGGCACTGCTCAAGCCGGGGGCCTTTGTGGTCAACACTGCCCGCGGCGGCATGATTGATGAACTGGCCCTGGCCAATGCGCTGCGCAGCGGCCATCTGGGCGGCGCGGCCACCGACGTACTGAGCGTCGAACCGCCGCGCGACGGCAACCCGCTGCTGGCCCATGACATCCCGCGCCTGATCATTACTCCGCACAGCGCCTGGGGCAGTCGTGAAGCGCGCCAGCGGATCGTCGGCCAACTGACGCAAAACGCCGAAGCATTCTTTAACGGTACAGCGCTGCGGGTCGTCAGTTGATAGACTGCGGCCCTTTTTGAGGAGCAGATTATGGATCCGCGCAGTGAAGTACTGCTTCGTCAGCCTGAATACTTTCAGGGCTCGTTGCTGTTGGTAGGATTACCGGCTGACGAATTGCTCGGCGAACTGCCAAATGCCCACGGCTGGTGCTGGCACGCCGGCGACCAGGCCACCCTGGATGCGCGCTTTGAAGGACGGGTGCATTTCGGCATCGAGCTGCCTGAGCGCAGCTTCGACACCGCCGTGGTGTTTCTGCCCAAGTCCAAGGAACTGGCTGATTATCTGCTCAACGCCGTGGCGGCTCGCCTGCCCGGTGCGGACGTATTTCTGGTGGGCGAAAAGAAGGGCGGAATCGAAGGCGCATCCAAGCAACTGGTTCCGTTTGGCAAGCCGCGCAAGCTCGACAGCGCGCGTCATTGCCAGCTGTGGCAAGTCACTGTGGTCAACGCCCCGGCCGCACCGGTGCTCGCCGACCTCGCCCAGCATTACGAACTGCCGCTGGCCGAAGGCCCGTTGAAAGTCGTCAGCCTGCCGGGTGTGTTCAGCCATGGCCGCCTGGATCGGGGCAGCGCCCTGTTGCTGGAGCACCTGGACAAACTGCCCAGCGGCCACGTGCTGGACTTCGGCTGCGGTGCCGGGGTGCTGGGAGCCGCAGTCAAGCGCCGCTACCCGCATAACAACGTCACCCTGCTCGATGTCGATGCCTTTGCCACCGCCAGCAGTCGTCTGACCCTTGCCGCAAACGGTCTGGAAGCCGAGGTCATTACCGGCGATGGCATTGATGCGGCGCCCATGGGCCTGAACTCGATTTTGAGCAATCCGCCGTTTCACGTCGGGGTTCATACCGATTACCACGCCACAGAAAACTTGCTGCAAAAAGCAGTCAAACATCTGAAAACAGGTGGCGAACTTCGTCTTGTAGCCAATAGCTTCCTGCGCTACCAGCCGCTGATCGAAGAGCAGTTCGGCCACTGCACAGTCAAGGCGCAAGGTCAGGGTTTCCGGATTTACAGCGCCAAACGCCGCTGACAGAAAAGCGCAATAAGGGCTTGCCGGATCGGATTTGCCTAGGCAAAATCCGCTCCGTCCTAGGGGAGTAGTCTCCCACGAGCCTCGCGCTCGTCCGGCATGCGTCAACATACTTGGTCAACAGACCATGGTGCATGCGACCCAGGTGTCCGCACAGACGGACCGGGGTTTGACAAGACCTATGACACGAACACCTTACCCGGGGCGGGAAGGCTGTACGTGTCATAGCCGTGTCGACCCGCCCCTGGAAAACTACCTGATGATGCTCGATTCCTTACTCGTTCCTACAGCAATCGTTGCCTTGGCCGAAATCGGTGACAAGACGCAACTGCTCGCGCTGATTCTCGCCGCACGCTTTCGCAAACCCTGGCCGATCATCGCCGGCATCGTGGTGGCAACCCTCGCCAACCATGCGGCAGCCGGTGCCGTGGGCGCCTGGTTCAGCACCTTCTTCACCGATGTGATGTTGCACTGGGTGCTCGCCGCGAGCTTTGCCGCCACGGCCCTGTGGACTCTGGTCCCGGACAAGATGGACGACGACGAGGCCAGTACAGCCCGCAAATACGGCCCCTTCATCACCACGCTGATTACATTCTTCATCGCTGAAATGGGTGACAAGACCCAGGTTGCGACCGTGATGCTGGCGGCGCAATACCCGGATTTGTGGCTGGTGATTATCGGTACCACCCTGGGCATGCTGATTGCCAACGTGCCGGTGGTGCTGGCGGGTAACTTTGCGGCCGACAAACTGCCATTGACCCTGATTCGCCGACTGGCCGCGACCGCGTTCTTCGTGCTGGCCATAGTGGCGGTGTACAAGGCGATGGTGATCAGCGGCTGGCTGTAACGGCCACTGATCCCAGCAGGCGTTCTGCGATGCAGGCCAATGCAATCGCCGGCAAGCCAGGCTCCCACAAGGCGGTCTGAATTGTGGGAGCTGGCTTGCCGGCTATGGGAACACTGCGGTCTTAACCCTACTGGGTCTTCGGCGCTTGCTCATACAGCGGCATCACCTTGGGGATCGCCGCTTGCAATGCCGCAATCCGGCTGCTGGACGCCGGGTGGGTGCTCATGAATTCCGGCGGCGCATCTTGCGCTTGCGCGGCCATTTTCTGCCACAGGGTAATCGCTGCATTCGGGTTGTAACCCGCCCGGGCAGCCAGCTCAAGGCCGATCAGGTCGGCTTCGTTTTCGTTGCTGCGGCTGTTGGGCAGCGTCAGGCTGTAGTTGACCACGGTATCGGCCAGTTGCAGGCTGTCCTGGCCCAGGCCCAACAACGCCCCCGCGCCCTGTTTGGCGATCTCGATGCCATAGGCTTTGGACATGGATTCACGCCCGTGCTCGCGCAAGGCGTGGGCAATTTCATGGCCCATGATGGCGGCGATTTCGTCGTCGCTGAGCTTGAGCTGATCAATGATCCCGCTATAGAAAATGATCTTGCCGCCCGGGCCGCAGTTGGCGTTGAGCTCGTCGCTCTTGATCAGATTGACCTCCCAGTTCCATTGCGCGGCATCCGGACGAAAAAACGGCGCCCGGGCAACCAGGCGGTTGGCAATGGCTTGCAAACGCTTGGCGTTGGCGCTGGTTTTGTCCAGTGCGCCTTTGCTGCTGGCCTCGGTGACAGTCTGCTGGTACGACTGCGCATACATCTGATCCACTTGCTGACTCGACAGCATGCTGAACATGTACTGCTTGCGCTCAACCCCTACCGCGCCGCCACTGGTGGTGTTCACCGCCTGGCAACCTGCGAGCAATACCCCGGCGCCCACCGCGCACACTACCGCTAACTTACCCATCATGACTCTCCATAAACATGGCGCGCATCGTATCTCAACCCGGTGTCAGACACTCGGGCGCATTAAGTTTTGGATCATTGACCAGATTGGCCAGCGGCCGTTCGCGCAATGGCGTTTGCGGGCTGGCGAGCAATGCCTGAAGGTCCTGCAGCGGGGTTTCAGGGTCGAGCCAGGCCTGCTGCCCGGCCTCATCCAGAATCAGCGGTCGACGCTGACTGGCGGCGGCCTGAGTAATCACCGCAGTACTGAGCCACACATGCCCCTCGACCGGATAGGCCTCCCAGATGCCGGCAAAAAACAGCGAAGCGCCCTCACCCGGCGTCAGCCAGTAGGGTCTTTTACGCGTGGTCCCACGCCATTCGTAAAAACCGTTGGCCGGGATCAGGCAACGGCGCTGGCGCAGGGCATCGCGAAACATCGGTTGCTCGGCCACGGTTTCGGCCCGGGCATGGGCCGGGGTGCGCGACAGGTCAGTCAGCCACGGCGGGGTGAGCCCCCAGCGTGCCCGCGCCAGTTCACGCTGGCCGGGTTCGGCACCGGCACGCAGGATCAATACCGAGTCATTGGGTGAAATGTTCCACTGGGCCTGCTGATCCGCCGGAAAACCGGGCAAGGCTGCAAATGCAGGGTTCCAGCGAAACAGGGCAAAACGTCCACACATGGGGCAGCACAACTCTTCTATATAGATGCAAAAAATATTCACTGATCAGCAGATCAGTACATCCGGGAAGCTTTCAGGCTCATCGCCCGCCACGGGTGACGCCGCATTGTACGCATCGATCAACTGGCGCGCGTATTGCGCCTGATCATCGGCCACCGTCAACCCCAGCAACCCGAGCGCCGGCAACTCGCCGGTCCCCCCGACCAGATCAGCCCCGTCCAGTCGGGCCTCGACCCCTTCACTGGCAAGCATGCCCAGCAATAGCTCGGCTTCCATCAGATTCTGGGGCTCGTAGATGCGGCGCATGGTGATCACTCGTTCTCGCTACGCACATCAAGCATCCACTCCTGACCGTCGGTTTGAAGATGGAACACAATCGGCCGGCAACACACGGGGCAATCTTCAACGTAGGTCTGATCGCCACCCGAGAGGTCGAGCACGGCTTCAGCCACCTCACCGCAATACGGGCAATCGTAGTGTTCAGTCTCAAGCATCGCGGTCTCCAGAGTGACTTGTGCGTATAATCGCCGTCTATTTGCAGGGCTATTATTTTTGTCCTGCCCTGTGTACTAACCCTAGCCGTTTCCAACAAGAGAGCATGATGGGCGAATTCGATACCATCCGACCTTACGACGACGCAGAAGTCCCAGCAGTGCTGGCCCGGCTGCTCGGCGACAAGGCGTTTCTAGATATCCTGACCCACTTTCGCTTTCCGCGCCTGGCCGGCGCTTTCGGCTGGTTGTTAAAACCCCTTATAGCGCATCGTCTGCGTAAAGAGTTCGCCAGCGTTACTTCTGTCGCCACCTTACAGGACAAGGTCGAAGTCTATGTCGACCGCACCATCGAAAACGCAACCGACGGTGTGACCTACACCGGCGTCGAACAGTTGAAGGCCGGCAATGCCTATCTGTTCCTGGCCAACCACCGCGATATCGTGATGGACCCGGCCTTCGTCAACTACGCGGTTTATCACGCTGGCCTGCCAACACCGCGGATCGCCATTGGCGACAACCTGCTGCAAAAACCCTTTGTCAGCGATCTGATGCGCCTCAACAAGAGCTTCATCGTGCATCGCTCGATCACCGGCCGCCGTGAAAAGCTGGCGGCGTATCAGTTGCTGTCGGCCTATATCAACCATTCGATTCGCAACGACTGCCAGTCGATCTGGATTGCACAGGCTGAAGGTCGCGCCAAGGACGGTGATGACCGTACTGATTCGGCGATTCTGAAAATGTTCCATATGAGCCGTAAAAACGAGCCGTTTGCCGAGGTTATTCAGTCACTGAACCTGACTCCGGTGTCCATCAGCTACGAATACGACCCCTGTGACCAGGCCAAGGCTCGCGAGCTGTACATACGCGCCACCACGGGCACTTACAGCAAGGCTGCGGGCGAAGACGACACCAGCATTGCCAACGGCATTACCGGCTACAAGGGCCGTGTGCACGTTAACTTTTCGACACCTGTCAGCGAGCCATTCGAGGACAGCAAATTGCTGGCCAGCGAAATGGACCGGCACATTCTGAGCGGCTATCGCCTGTTCCCGGCGCACTACCTGGCGTACGCACAATGGAGTGATGCCGACCCGCAACTGCAGGTTCCACTGGCTGCGCAAGTGTTCCCTGCCGAAGAACTGGCCAAGGCCCAGGAAGAATGGCAACGCCGCCTGGACGCCTGCCCTGTCGAACACCGGCCGTATCTGGTGTTGCAGTATGCAATGCCGGTGCGTAACCAGTATCGGGTCAAGGCCGGCCTGCCTCTGTAACCCCTTCTCTGCTGCAGGCGCGGTCTCGCGAGATTTCAAGAGCTCGCGCCTGCAGGCACAGGGTAATTTCAGCTGTCACCGTATCGTCATGTAGATAGGTCACTCTATGGCCCCTCGACACCGACACGGAGCTTGTCATGCTGCACGCAGAAAACCAGGACCGCCTCTACCTCATCACTCCCAGCGATGAACAGCAGGCGTTGATCGAAGGTCTGGCATTCAACGTCCAGGATCACCATTGGCTGGTCTATTGCGCACTAAGCGGCCACACCCATGCCGACTTGCCCGAGCTGGACCTGCTGACCGGCGTCAGCCGGCTTGAACTGTATGCCGAAGCCGCCTGAAACCTTTGCCCATAAAAAAGCCCGAACTCACAGAGTCCGGGCTTTTTGTCTTACTGGCATTACTCGCCGAGCAAACGACCAATAGCCGGGTCTTTAAACACTCGGGTCAGGGCATCACTCAGTACGTCACTCACCAGTTTGGTGTTGGTTTCCTGGTTCGGTGCCATGCCAAAGCGCTGGTCCAGCGACGCGCCGTAACGGCCACTATAGGTACGGCCGCCGTTTTTCACATCAGAGCGAAAGGTTGCGCCGATGGTCGCTTCGGTCACGTACATGGTGTCCTTGGGCGACTGATATTTCAGTTCGGCCAGGGTCACGGTCAGGGTTGGCGCATTCATCGCATTGGACGTCGGCGTGTAGCCCAACAGACGCACAGCCGCTTCGGCCTGGGCTTGCAGCTTGGGGATCAGATCTGCGCTGCTGACGCTGATCGCGCTGGTCTCCGGATACATGCCGCCACGGGTGCCCAGAGTCGGCCCCGGACGACCGTCCACCACACGCACCACCACCGGTTGACCACGTCCCACTGGCGCCAGTTGCGCGGTCAGCTTGGGTTGCGGGCTGAGTTGTTGCGGGCTGTGGGCACAGCCGACCAGGGTCAAACTGGTCACAGTAATCAAACCGAACAACAGGCGTTGCAACATGCTCATCTCTCCAGGACTGGGTAAAACAGGCCGCCAGTATAGCGGTGCACTGCACTTGCTAACTAGCCGCTTGCTGTCACCCCCTTGTCATGACCGATACATGGGGCTGTCACCTCATGCCGGTAGTGTTTGCGTTACTGACTCCCGAGGTGCCCGCCCATGAACAGTCTATGGTCGCTGCTCAGCTTTACCCGCCCCCGTCGCTGCTTCGCCCGACTGGACAGCGCAGGCCGCTGCCAGGCATTCAAGCAATGCAAACAACCGCCCGTCGGCGATGCCTGGGTCGAAATCGAAGAAATCCGCCTCAACTGGTTACACCAGGTACTACCCGCCAGCGCCCGTATCCCCTCGCGTGCAACGCGTTCGGCGGTGCTACCGCTGTTAGGTCTTTGACTGGCGAACCAATAAAAGTCATTTAACAGGATCAATTGCCCGCGTTTCTTCGTTACAATCTCCCCCCGATTATAAGGACGTCTCCTGATCGGGCCTCGCAGCACCGCTAATGCGCTTGTATTAGCTCCCCGGCACCGCCCACAGAGAGTCGCCCACACAGATCATGTGAAGCTGGCGAGCTTGCTGTTCACTGCGCAAACCACCGCCTTTACTCGATCTGCCAGAGCTGCCATTGGCCAGGCCACTGCTTTTTTCCCGTTATGCCGTTTGCGGCATGCCATTCACGGGTCAGGTACCAGGCTTGCGGCAGCCCTTTTTTGAGGTTCACGTCTTCAAAAGAGCGTGAAAAAAAAACGGGTTTCACAACTTCACAAGAGTGTGGCGAGCAAATGAAAAGTTTTGCGTCTGAACATGCACCATTAGCGTCTGAAACAGTCTCACCAAGCAGGACAGTCGCGGGCTACTGCGCACACGACTGAAAGCCTGTCCGCTTACGGATTTGGTTGCACAAACGGACGCTCTAGACCTTAAGTCGAATTGCCTCACGGGTACTGAAATGCGTTCATATGAACCCTGAAGGCCCTGGTCTGAGCGTGCGCTGAAGCTGCAAGAAATTGCGAATAATCGGACATGGCGATCCTGGCCATGAGTGACCCGGGGCCCTGACTCAAACATGCCCCGGGTGACCTGGCAGCTATGCCGTCAATTTGGTGCCGTAGATTTTGGAGACGCGTTAATGGCGCATAACGAAGCAGTCGACGTAGTACTGGTTGGAGCGGGCATCATGAGTGCCACCCTCGCCGTACTGCTCAAAGAGCTCGACCCCGGCCTCAAGCTGGAAGTTGTTGAGCAGATGGACTCGGGTGCCGCGGAAAGTTCCAACCCGTGGAACAACGCAGGCACCGGTCACGCTGGCCTTTGTGAATTGAACTACACGCCGCAGGCGGCAGATGGTTCGATCGATATCAAAAAGGCTGTGCATATCAATGCCCAGTTCGAGGTATCGAAGCAGTTTTGGGCCTATCTGGCGCAAAAAGGGACCTTCGGTTCCTGCAAATCCTTTATTAGCCCGGTGCCTCACCTGAGCTATGTCGAAGGCGAAAAAGGCGTGTCCTTCCTGAAAAAACGCTTTGAAGTGCTGAGCCGGCACCACGCGTTTTCAGACATGGAATACACCGAAGACAAAGGCAAAATGGCCGAATGGATGCCGTTGATGATGCAGGGCCGCCCTGCGGACCAGGCCATCTCGGCGACCCGCGTGATGCAGGGTACCGACGTCAACTTCGGGGCCCTGACCCAGCAACTGCTCAAACACCTGGGCAGCGCACCGGACACGCAGATCAAGTACAGCAAAAAGGTCACCGGCCTCAAGCGCAACGGCAGCGGCTGGACGGTGAGCATCAAGGACACCAATAGCGGCACTACCCGGCACATCGATGCCAAGTTCGTATTCCTGGGCGCTGGTGGCGCGGCATTGCCGTTGCTGCAGGCTTCAGGCATCGAAGAGAGCAAAGGCTACGGTGGCTTCCCGGTAAGTGGCCAGTGGTTGCGTTGCGATAACCCTGAAGTGGTCAAACTGCACCAGGCCAAGGTTTACAGCCAGGCGGCAGTGGGCTCGCCACCGATGTCAGTACCGCACCTGGACACCCGGGTGGTGGATGGCAAGAAATCGTTGCTGTTCGGACCCTATGCCGGCTTCACCACCAAGTTCCTCAAACACGGTTCATTCCTTGATCTGCCGATGTCGATTCGCCCGGGCAACATCGGGCCAATGCTCGCTGTGGCACGGGACAACATGGACCTGACCAAATACCTGGTCAGCGAAGTGCGTCAGTCGATGGAACAACGCCTGGACTCCCTGCGTCGCTTCTACCCGCAGGCCAAAGCCGAAGACTGGCGTCTTGAAGTGGCCGGACAACGGGTACAGATCATCAAGAAAGACCCGAAAAAAGGTGGCGTGCTGCAGTTCGGCACTGAACTGGTTGCAGCAAGGGACGGCTCGCTGGCCGCTCTGCTGGGAGCGTCTCCGGGTGCTTCGGTAACTGTCTCGATCATGCTCGACCTGATCGAACGTTGCTTCCCTCAAAAGGCTGCTGGCGAATGGGCGACCAAGCTCAAGGAAATTTTCCCGGCCCGGGAGAAGGTCCTCGAAACCGATGCTCAGCTGTACCGTGAAGTCAGCACCCGCAACTCCGAGTTGCTGGAACTGGTTGAACCGACCACCACCAGCATCGCGTAACCTCTGCGCCTGAAAAAAAGCCCGTCCCCTTTTGGGGGACGGGCTTTTTTGTTGCTTCGACAATGCTGCACCCTGGTCGCCGCCTCGTACCTCGTCAGCGGCGCGTCTGGTTAACCGCGGGCGTTGTCGATGAGCTCGATGTAATCGGCAGCGTGGCGCTGATCCTTGATGATTTCGACGAACGTCTGGCCCTGTTCATCCTTGCCATCCAGGTCATACCCGGCTTCCTTGAAGAAGGTCAGGAAACGCTCGAAATCGTCGATGCGCAGACCACGATAGGCTTTGATCAGTTTGTGCAGCGACGGCGAAGTGGCGTCCACAGGCTCGAAGTCCAGGAACAATTTGATCTGCTCATCGCCGATCTCGTCACCAATCAACTGTTTCTTATCTTTACGCATGTCCGACTCCAGCCTGCTGATACTTCACGGGGCCCGCAGTTTACCCAAGGCTCAACGCGCGCGCACGCTGCCGGTGTGCAAGTCGGCCCAAACATGGCCATTGGCGTAGGTCAAAAACTGACAGTAGACCGTGTCGTTGCGCAGCAGATCCATCACCACCCGGTATTGGGACTGCGGATAGGAAAGGCTCAAGGTCCGGGTTTTGCTGTCAAACACAGGCTTTTTCAGGCTTTTGCTTTCGCCATCGAACGATATCAGCACCTGGCGCACGGTCGCCCCCTGACTCATCGGCTTGCCCTTCAATCGCACCGACAAGGGAGACGTTACGGGAATCGGCTGCTGATTGGACTGGCGCTGACTGCCCAGCACCACGGAATACGAGGTCACCAGCATCAACTGCTGTTGCTCGGGCTGTCCGGCCCGCAGCTGAAGATCATCGGCAGGCAAGAACTGCCCATGCAGGGGCGGTGTAGCGGCGGGTGCCGCCACCAGAGGCAGGCTGGCCAGCATCAGGCTCAGAGCAGCACAGCGAAGTAAAAGACTCATGTCGGGCTCCAGAACGCAGGGAGCCGCACTCTAGCATGCGGGCTGCGGGCATCGGGAGACCCTCGCAGCCTCCCGCCCGCCTCCCTAGCGGGCAATCAACTGCCCGTCCTGAATCCGCACATGCCGTGGATGGAAGCGCGTCAGACTACTGCGATGCCCCACACTGACAATGCTCAGCCCCGGCAACTGATCAATCAGGGCTTGATACAGCATGGCCTCATCTTCCTCATCCATCGCCGAGGTCGACTCGTCCATATACAGCCACTGCGGGCGATACAGCAGCACACGGGCAAAGGCCAGCCGCTGTTGCTCGCCCCCGGAAAGCAGGCGCTGCCAGTGGTTGGGCTCATCCAGCTTGGGAATCAGATGCTCCAGGCGACAGGTACGCAGTACTTGCTCATAACGCTCGGACGGATAGCTGTCGCCGGTCTGTGGATAACTCAATGCGTCACGCAAAGTGCCTATGGGCAAATAAGGTTTCTGCGGCAAAAACAGCCCGCGTTCCTCTGGCAGGCGAATCGCCCCGCCGCCTTGCGGCCAGAGGCCTCCCATTGCCCGCAGCAAGGTACTTTTACCGCTGCCGGAACGACCACTGAGCATCAATCGTTCCCCCGGCGCCACTTGCAGGCTGGCCTCATGCAGCAAATGCCGGCCATCGGCTAGGTCCAGACTCAGATCATCAATCTTCAAGGCATGGCCCCGGGTCTCGAGGTCAATCGCCGGCGGACGCTGTTCGTTGTCGGTCATGGCCTGCCGGAAACTCAGCAGACGGTCGCAGGTGGCGCGCCATGCGGCCAGGGTGACGTAGGCATCGATAAACCAGCTGAAATTCTCTTGTACGTTGCCAAAGGCCGAGTTGATTTGCATCAGCTCGCCCAGCTCGATCTTGCCGGCGAAGTAGCGCGGTGCCGCAACGATAAACGGAAAGATAATGGCGATTTGCGAGTAGCCCGCGGTGAAGAACGTCAGGCGTTTTTGCACCTTCATCTGGGTCCAGAAGTTTTTCCAGACCTTGTCGAAGCGGGTGCTGAGGCGCTCATGTTCATTGGGTTCGCCGTTGTACAGGGCAATACTTTCGGCGTTTTCACGTACCCGGACCATCGAAAAACGCAGGTCAGCTTCAAAGCGTTGTTGTTGGTTGTTCAGACCGATCAGACGTCGACCGATCAAGTGCGCCAGCCAACTGCCGACAGCGGCATACAGCAACGCACACCAGAACATGTAACCGGGAATAGTGATGCCGAAGACTTCGATGCTGCCGGAAACGCCCCACAAAATAATCGAGAACGAAACCAGACTGACCACGGTGCGGATCAAGCCCAGTCCCAGGGTCAGGGTGCTGTCGGTGAACGAGTTGAGGTCTTCACTGATACGTTGGTCAGGGTTGTCGGTATAACCGCCCTGCTCCAGCTGGTAATAATTTTTGTGGGCGAGCCAGCGTGAAAAATGCTGCTCGGTCAGCCAGCGTCGCCAGCGGATAGTCAGCATCTGGGTCAGATACAGCCGGTACACCGCACCGACAATCCCCACCGCAGCGATGATCCCGAAGTAACCGATCAGGCTCCAGAACGCCTCGCCGTCCTTTTTCTCCAGCGCGTTATAGAAGTCCTTGTACCAGTGGTTGATCCACACCGAGATGCCCACGCTGACCAACGACAGGGCAATCACCGCGATCAACAACAGCCAGGCCTTGGCCCGCTCTTCACTGCGCCAGTAGGGTGTTATGAGGCCCCAGACCCGAGGTATGAAATCTCCACGCACAGCATCATTCACCACAGAAGCCTCAGCGTTCTGATTCATCGTTCAGCCTCGGTTGGAGTAAAGAGCACTCTGCAGGCCGGTCAGGACAACCGGCCTGTAACGCCATGACACGTTTCGATACAGATTAGGGGCTGCAGCCATTTGGTTGCAAGCCGCAACACCATGGCTACAGCTGCGGTTCAGCGTCGAACCGGACGCTTCTGCAATTTGCGCTGCAAAGTGCGGCGGTGCATGCCCAGGGCGCGGGCCGTAGCGGAGATATTGCCTTCATGCTCACCCAGAACGCGCTGGATGTGTTCCCACTGCAAGCGGTCAACCGACATCGGATTGTCCGGCACCAGGGTTTCAAGGTCGGCATGCTGGGAGAGCAAGGCTGCCAGCACATCGTCAGCATCGGCCGGCTTGCACAGATAATTGCAGGCGCCGCGCTTGATCGCCTCGACAGCAGTGGCGATGCTCGAATAACCGGTGAGGATCACCACCCGCATTTCCGGGTCAAGTTCGAGCAGCTTGGGCAGCAATACCAACCCCGAGTCACCCTCCATTTTCAGATCCAGCGCAGCATAATCAGGCAGGTCCTGCTGTGCCAGGATCAGGCCTTCTTCAGCCGACCCTGCGGTGCTGACGCGAAATCCGCGGCGGCCCATGGCCCGTGCCATGACGCGGGTAAATGTGGCGTCGTCATCCACCAGCAGCAAATGTGGCAGCTCTTCGCCTTCGACCTGGATTTCTTCACTCATTTTCGTTTCCTCGGGCGACACGTGGCAGGCGCAGCTCGGTGAGCGTGCCGCCATCCTCGTGACTGTAGAGTTTTACCGAGCCGCCGGCGCGTGTCACGCTGGCTTTGCTCAAGAATAGGCCCAGGCCGAAACCTTTGCCCTTGGTGGTAAAAAAAGGTTTGCCGATTTGCTCGGCGATGGCCAACGGTACACCCGGACCGTGGTCGCGAATACTGATCGTCAAATCCACGGCATCCCAGTCCAGGCAAACCTCCAGCCCTTCAGGGCAGGCATCCGCTGCATTGTTCAACAAGTTGAGCAATGCCTGGGTCAGATCGGGGGGCGGTGCCATACGCGGAACCGGCGCGTGTCCCAGGCATTGAAAACGATAGGTCGCTTCCGGGCGCATCAAGTGCCAGCGATTCAAGGCTTCGTTCAGCCAGTCGGTAACATCCTGCTCTTCAATGGCCAGGCGGCGATTGGCTTCGGCGGCACGTACCAACTGCTGCAACGTCTCTTTGCATAATTTGACCTGGTCCTGCAGCACGCTCAGATCATCCTGCAGCTCCGGATCGAGGTGATCGCGGCGCATCTCTTTGATCAGCACGCTCATGGTCGACAAGGGCGTCCCCAACTCATGGGCCGCACCTGCCGCCTGGGTGGCGACCGCAAGCAATTGCTGGTCGCGCAAACCTTCTTCACGGCGCAGGGCGCGCAGTTCTTCCTGACGGCGCAGCTCATGGGCCATTTTCGTGGCAAAAAAAGTGATCACTGCCGCTGATAACGCAAAGCTCAGCCACATGCCGTAAATCTGCAGCTTTTCGCGGAAGAAGGCGCCCGCATCCAGCGGGTAGGACTGCATCATCAATAGGGTGTACAGCGCCAGGGCGATGCCGGAAAGCACCACGGAAAAACGCCAGGGCAGCGTCACTGCGGCAATGGTCAGGGGCACCAGATAGTACGAGACAAACGGATTGGTCGAGCCGCCCGAGAAATACAGCAATGCACTGTGGATAAACAGGTCGCACGCCAGTTGCAACGCGTACTCCAGCTCAGTCACCGGCCATGTGGTACGCAGCCGGATAGCGGTAAACGCACACAACAGCATGGAAAACCCGAGGGTCACACTCAGCTGGAACCAGGGCAGCGGCAGCAGATCGAATGCGTAGGCAATACCGACGGAACCTGCCTGCGCGGCCAGCACCAGAGTGCGGATAAGGGTAAGACGCCAGAGGTTTTGGCGTGTTTCTGACAATAACTGTACGGGGGCGAGCATGAGCTCTCCTGATGAGCGCTGCAGGCGAATCGCCGGGAGTATAACCAAGCAGGCGACCTGACAGACAGAAGTGCGGCAAACGGCCACAGTGTATTTGTCAGAAAACAGGCTAACAGCCCCTCAAGCCGCAGGAGCGAGCTTGCTCGCGAGCCTGGATCCAGCAGCGAAGAACTCGCGAACAAGCTCGCTCCTGCATACGGCTGGAAGATGTATTGAAAATGTAACTGGGCGAACTGATGGCCACTCTCTACAGTCTTAAGGATCTGACGCAGCTGGCACGACTGGACTGCGTTCCCCATCCCAGGAGCCTTTATGTCTACTTTCCAGCCCACCGCTGCCCTTTTGACCCTGAGCCTCGGCGCACTTGCCAGCTTGCCAGCCCTGGCTGAAGAGGTTCATTACAATCAGGTTTCCTTGCGTGCCGAAGCCAGTCAGGAAGTGCCGCGCGACTTGATGATCGTGACCCTGTACACCGAAGCCCAGAACACCGACTCGGCCAAGCTGGCCGCAGAAATCACCACCGCGATGAACAAGGCCATTGGCGAGGCCAAGCAAGTCAAGGCCGTGACCCTGCGCCAGGGCAATCGCAGCAGCTACCCCATCTATGACAACAAGACCCAGAAGATCACCGGCTGGCGCGAGCGCGCCGAGCTACGCCTGGAGAGTACAGATTTTGCCGTACTGTCCAAGCTCACCGGCGATCTGATGCAAACCCTGAAAATGGGCAACATGCAGTTCACCGTCGCCAACGCCACCCGCAAAACCAGTGAAGACGCATTGCTCAAGGATGCCGTCAACGCATTCAAGGCCCGTGCTCAACTGGCCACCGACGCACTGGGCGGCAAGGGTTACAAGATCGTCAACCTAAACCTCAACACCAACGGTTATCCGCAACCCTACATGCGCAGCGCGATGATGATGAAAGCCGCCGCACCGGCGATGGACGCCGCACCGACTCCCGATGTCGAAGCCGGCACCAGCGAAGTCAGCATGAGCGCCGATGGCGTGATTGAAGTCCAGATGCAATAAGTCCCCGACGCGACACCAAAAGCCCTTGCCGTGCTCACGCCGCAAGGGCTTTTGCGTTTTCAGAAGCCGCACCCGGAACATTCGGATTAACAATCGGATAAATCCTACATCCCCAATCAGCACTGACTGACATCTTTTCCCGACTGAAATCCAGATAAGTAACAGCCCGCTCCATACCAGTGCAGAGCAGCACCCGAAATGTCGCATACGTGTAACTAAATGAGTCGAAAAACGCCACGCAAACGATCAAATGCGCCAGAAGTTATACATAAGCGACATTCTTGTACGATCGTTCCACGTTTTATCAGTTCGTTGGCCTACGCATATTGCATTGGGTATGGGCTGTGCATAAGTATCGCCGGGTCGACTCACAAGGTCGCCCTCAAACCAAAAATGACAAAAATCATGAGGTCACCATGTTCAAACACGCGGTCATTCCGTTTCTAGTGGGCGCCAGCCTGCTCGCCAGTGCACCTTTCGCCCAGGCGGCGACCAATCTGGTGTTTTGCTCCGAAGGCAGCCCGGCCGGTTTTGACCCGGGTCAGTACACCACTGGTACTGACTTCGATGCATCAGCAGAAACCATCTATAACCGCCTGAGCCAGTTCGAACGTGGAGGCACCAACGTTGAGCCCGGTCTGGCCACCAGCTGGGACATTTCGCCGGACAACCTGACCTACACCTTCCACCTGCGCGATGGAGTCAAGTTTCACACCACCCCTTATTTCAAGCCTACGCGCGATTTCAACGCCGATGACGTGCTCTTCACCTTCAACCGCATGCTCGATAAAGACATGCCGTTCCGTAAGGCCTACCCCACCGAATTCCCTTATTTCACCGACATGGGCATGGATAAAAACATCGCCAAGGTGGAAAAAATCGATGACAAGACCGTCAAGTTCACGCTGAACACGGTTGATGCTGCGTTTATCCAGAACATGGCGATGCACTTTGCATCCATAGGCTCTGCCGAGTACGCCGACAAACTGCTCAAGGAAGGCAAGCCTTCCGATATCAATCAAAAGCCGATCGGCACCGGGCCTTTTGTATTCAAGAGCTACCAGAAAGACTCCAACATCCGCTACACCGGCAACAAGGATTACTGGAAGCCTGAAGACGTCAAAATCGACAACCTGATCTTCGCCATCACCACTGACCCGTCAGTGCGCATCCAGAAGCTGAAAAAGAACGAATGCCAGGTCACCATTTACCCGCGCCCGGCTGACCTCGCGGCACTTAAAGCCGACAAAGACCTGCAGATGCCCGAAAAGCCTGGGTTCAACGTCGGCTATATCGCTTACAACGTCATGGACAAGATCAAGGGCAGCAACGAACCCAACCCGATGGCCCTGCTCAAGGTGCGACAGGCACTGGACATGGCGGTAAACAAACAGCAAATCATTGATTCGGTATATCAGGGGGCGGGGCAATTGGCGGTTAACGGAATGCCGCCCACCCAGTGGTCTTATGACGACACGATCAAGGACGCGCCCTACAACCCTGAGAAAGCCAAAGAGCTGCTCAAGGAAGCCGGCATCAAGGAAGGCACCGAAATCACCCTGTGGGCCATGCCGGTTCAACGCCCCTACAACCCCAACGCCAAGCTGATGGCTGAAATGCTGCAGTCGGACTGGAGCAAGATTGGCATCAAGGCCAAGATCATGACCTACGAATGGGGCGAGTACATCAAGCGTTCCAAGGGCGGTGAAAACGGTGCGATGCTGATTGGCTGGAGCGGCGACAACGGTGACCCGGACAACTGGCTCGGTACGCTGTTCGGTTGCGATGCCATTGAAGGCAACAACTTCTCCAAGTGGTGCAATCCAGAGTTCGACAAGCTGATCAAGACTGCCAAGGCCACCACCGACGTGGCTGAGCGCACCAAGCTGTACAAACAGGCGCAGCACCTTCTCAAAGAGCAGGTTCCGATGACACCTATCGCCCACTCGACGGTGTATCAACCGATGCGCAGCACCGTCCAGGACTTCAAAATCAGCCCCCTTGGCCTGACGTCCTTCTACGGCGTAGGCATCAGCAAATAAAAGCACTGGCGAGTGCGGCCTGAATGGCGCACTCGCTTGCCTGCCAGGACAACGGAAATCCCCCTCATCTTGAAGCTGCTGCGTACTGACGCAGAGGCTATAGGACGTCGAGACGTTTCCTACGTGATTGTCAGGCCTGGCGCATTTACGGCTGCACGCCGACGTCCTAACGTCGAGGTACAGCAAGTTTATTGCGCAGGGTGCGGCTCTCTGGCTGACGCTACCGAACCACTGAACAGCCCAGCCCACGGCGCGCGTTCAGGGACCAAAAACAAAAAAAAGGATTGGGAACGCCATGCGCAACCCACTGGTTTTATCTGTGCTATTGAGCGCCGGCGTACTTGCCGGCAGCCCGCTCGCGAACGCCGCCAACAGCCTGGTGTTCTGCTCCGAAGGCAGCCCGGCCGGTTTTGATACTGCGCAATACACCACCGCCACCGACAACGACGCGGCCGAACCCATTTACAACCGCCTGGCCGAATTTGAAAAAGGCGGCACTGCTGCCGGTCCGGCGCTGGCCACCCGCTGGGATATTTCCGAAGACGGCCTGACCTACACCTTCCATCTGCGCGACGGGGTCAAGTTTCACACCACCAAATGGTTCACCCCGACCCGTGATTTCAATGCCGATGACGTGCTGTTCACCTTCAACCGCATGCTCAGCGCCGACCATCCCTTCCGTAAGGCCTACCCGACCGAATTCCCGTATTTCACCGGGATGAGCCTGGACAAGAACATCGCCAGCGTCGAAAAGACCGACCCGATGACCGTGGTCATGAAACTCAACTCGGTGGACGCGGCGTTCATCCAGAACCTGGCCATGAGCTTTGCCTCGATCCTGTCGGCCGAATACGCCGACCAGTTGCTCAAGACCGGCAAGCCCAGCGACATCAACCAGAAACCTGTGGGCACCGGGCCGTACGTATTTC
The DNA here is from genome assembly GCF_904067025.1 of Pseudomonas paraversuta. Classification (NCBI taxonomy): domain Bacteria; kingdom Pseudomonadati; phylum Pseudomonadota; class Gammaproteobacteria; order Pseudomonadales; family Pseudomonadaceae; genus Pseudomonas; species Pseudomonas paraversuta. The sequence continues at coordinate 778,102 of NZ_CAJFDA010000001.1, read as the reverse complement.
AGCGCTATCAAAAAGACTCGAACATTCGCTACGCGGCCAACAAGGATTACTGGAAGCCGGACCAGGTCAAACTCGACAACCTGATTTTCTCGATCAACGTCGACGCGTCTGCGCGCATGCAAAAACTGCGTAAAAACGAATGTCAGGTTTCCCTTAGCCCGCGCCCTGCGGACGTGGCAGCCCTCAAGGCCGACCCCAAGCTGCAAGTCATCGAAAAGCCGGGCTTCAACCTGGGCTACATCGCCTACAACGTGCAACACAAGCCCTTCGACCAGCTGCAAGTGCGTCAGGCGCTGGACATGGCGGTCAACAAGGACGCCATCCTCAAGGCGGTTTACCAGGGCGCCGGGCAAAAAGCGGTCAACGCCATGCCGCCAACGCAGTGGTCCTATGACGAAACCATTGTCGACGCACCTTATAACCCCGAAAAAGCCAAAGAGCTGCTGAAGGCCGCAGGCGTCAAGGAAGGCACCGAAATCACCCTGTGGGCCATGCCCGTACAGCGCCCGTACAACCCGAACGCCAAACTCATGGCTGAAATGCTGCAGTCGGACTGGGGCAAGATCGGGCTCAAGGTCAAGATCGTCAGCTATGAATGGGGCGAGTACATCAAGCGCACCAAAAATGGCGAGCATGACATCAGCCTGATTGGCTGGACCGGTGACAACGGTGACCCGGACAACTGGCTCGGCACCCTGTACAGCTGCGATGCGATCGGCGGCAACAACTACTCCATGTGGTGCAACAAGGAGTACGACACCCTGGTCAAGAACGCCAAGATCGTTACCGATCGCGACCAGCGCACAGTGCTCTACAAACAGGCCCAGCAATTGATCAAGCAACAGGTGCCGATGACTCCGATAGCGCACTCGACGGTCAACCAGCCGCTCAGCGCCAAGGTGGAAGGCTTCCAGGTCAGCCCGTTTGGTCGTAACGCCTTCTCCGGCGTGAGTCTCAACGACTAACTGCTCCGATTCGCTACAACCTCGGCAGGCCACCTCCAGTGGCCCGCTGAAGTGTCGCCGATCGTGCGCAGCGCAAACGTTTGCAATGCTTCAAAACGTTCCACAACAGCCGATTCAAACAAAAAAGAACGGCAATAAAAAAAGAAAGCCAAGGAGCCTCAACCATGAAAGTCACAAGCAGCGCATTGTTAGCTTTATCCATCAGCGGCCTTGCCTCGATGGCAGTTGCTGAAGAATTCATCGCGACTGAACTTAAAACCGGCGCCAGCGCGCAAAGTGAAACCAAGGGTTTTGTTGAAGAGCAGACACTGGGCGGTACCACGCGTAACTGGTACGCCAACGAGCTCAAACGCCGTGATGACCGCTTTACCTACAACCACAACGGCACCCGGGAAACCACTCCGCGCCGGATCAACTGGGTACAGGGCACCATCATCGACTACCGGTCGGGGTTCACTGAGGGTACCGTCGGTTTCAGCACCCAGGTCGCGGCTTACAACGCCGTTGCCCTTGACCGCGACGCCAAGGACATCGCCGGACCGAACAACCGCACCCTGACCCACAGCGATGGTGATGCTGTCGGTCAATGGAGCAAGCTGGGCCTGGCCAACCTCAGCGCCCGCATCTCCAACACCACGCTGACCGTAGGCCGACAGAACTTCAGCAGCCCGACCATCGACGTGATCGGCAACCGCGCATTGCCTTCCAGCTTCCAGGGCGTGGGATTGCACAGTGAAGAGTTCAACAACCTGTCCTTCGACGCCGGCTCCTTCGATCGTGTATCGCCACGGACCGAGCAAAGCCTGAGCAAGTTCCGCAGTGAATACGGCGCCACCGGCGTAGAAACCGATCGCGCCAGTGTGGCCGGCCTTAACTACCAGCCGTTCAAAAATCTGAAAACCACGCTGTATGCCACCCACGTTGAAGATTTCTGGAACCAGTACTACTTCGGCGCCGTGCACGATATCGGTGACAGCGCCGTACTGGGCCTGAACACCAACTTCAACTACTACAAGACCCTCGACACCGGCAGCAAGGCCCTAGGCAACATCAACAACGACGCCTACAGCCTGGCCTTCGCCCTGAGCCACCAGGCTCATACCCTGTCGCTGTCATTCCAGCAAATCGTCGGTGACGAGTACTTCGACTACCTGCACGAAACCAACGGCATTTACCTGGCCAACTCCTTGCTCTCGGACTTCAACGGCCCGAACGAGAAATCGCTGCAACTGGCCTACAGCATCAACATGGCGCAGTACGGCATCCCGGGCCTGAAGTTCAACGCCTACCACGCCCGTGGCTGGGACATTGACGGTACCCATTACAAGGGCACCGCCTATGACGTCAAGAACATGGACGGCGAAACCCACTACGAGTACAGCGTTGGCACGTCTTATGCTATCCAGAGCGGACCACTCAAGGCCACCGCGATCCGCGCGACCTATACCACGCACCGCGCCAGCAAAAACCAGTCTGACGGCAACATCAACGAGTTCCGTCTGGTAACAACCATTCCATTCAACATCCTTTAATCACCCGATTAAAAAACAAGGTTACGGCTGATCCGGGCATCAGCCGTAACCCTCTAGCTGGTTCAAGCGATTGGAGAAGGGTTGCCATGAAAAGACTTCCACTACGCACCGCTCTTGCTGTGGCACTGCTCAGTACAGCGGTCAGTGTTTCGGCGAAAAACCTGGTGGTCTTCACCGAAGCCAGCCCGGAAGGGTTTGATATCGTTCAGTACACCACTGCCGTGACGGCCGACGCCTCTGCGGAAACCGTGCTCAACCGCCTGGTCGACTTCGCCCCCGGAACCACCGATGTAGAACCGGCCCTGGCCGAACGCTGGGACATCAGCCCCGACGGACTCGAATACACCTTCTATCTGCGCCCCGGCGTGAAGTTCCACAGCACCGACTATTTCAAACCGACCCGCACCCTCAATGCCGATGATGTGCTCTGGAGCTTTCAGCGCCAGCTGGACCCGAATCACCCGTGGCACAAACTTTCCCTGGTCGGCTACCCCTACTTTGAAAGCATGGGCTTTAAAGACCTGCTCAAGAGCGTCGACAAAGTTGACGACATGACCGTCAAGATCACCCTCAACCACGCCGAGTCGCCGTTTCTGCGGGACATCGCCATGCCGTTCAACTCTATCTACTCTGCCGAGTACGCCGACCAGTTGCTCAAGGCCGGTAAAACCGCAGAGCTGAACAGCAAGCCGATCGGCACCGGGCCGTTCATTTTTGTGCGCTACAACAAGGACGCACAGGTGCGCTTCAAGGCCAACCCGGATTACTTCCGTGGCAAGCCGCCCAGCGACGTACTGATCTTCGCCGTCACCACCGACAGCAACGTGCGCCTGCAGAAACTCAAGGCCAACGAGTGCCAGATCGCGCTGTACCCCAAGCCCGATGAAGTCAAAAACATCCGCAAGGACCCGAACCTCAAGGTGGATGAACTGGCCGCACTGATGACCAGTTACATCGCCATGAACTCCAGCCACAAATACCTCAGCGATGTGCGGGTGCGCAAAGCCATAGACATGGCCTTCGACAAACAGACCTACCTCAACACCGTGCACGGTGAAGGCAATGCTCTGGTTGCCATCAACCCCTACCCGCCGACCATGCTTGGCTTCAACAAGGACATGCAAAGCCCGCCCCGGGACCTGGACAAGGCCCGGGCGCTGCTCAAGGAAGCAGGCGTTCCCGAAGGCACGGTACTCACCCTCTTCACCCGCAATGGCGGCGGCCCGACCAATCCCAACCCGATGCTCGGAGCGCAGCTGTTACAGTCCGACCTGCAGAAGATCGGGATCAAACTCGACATCCGGGTCATGGAATGGGGCGAAATGCTCAAGCGTGCAAAAAGTGGCGAACATGATCTGGTCTCCACCGGTTGGGGCGGAGATAACGGCGACCCGGACAACTTCCTGACCCCACTGCTCAGTTGCGAGGCGGCCAAAAACGGCGAAAACTACGCCCGCTGGTGCAGCAAGGACTTCGAAGCACTGATCACCAGGGCCCGCAACATCACTGAACCCGAGCAGCGCGCTGCACTCTATGAGCAGGCACAGGTGATATTCCATCAGGATCAACCCTGGATTAACGTGGTACACCCAATGCTCTTTACCGCCATGCGCAAAAACGTCGAGGGCTACATCCTTAGCCCCCTGACCAACAACAACTTCGCCACCACCCGGGTGAAGTAGAACAATAAAAACACCCGCCATTGCCCACCCGGGCTCTGGCGGACCTGCCTAACCGGCTGATGAGGTACACCACACGATGTTTAGTTTTATTGCCCGCCGAGTGGGGTTGTTGATACCCACTTTCTTCGGCATTACCTTGCTGACTTTTGCCCTGATCCGCATGATTCCGGGCGACCCGGTCGAAGTCATGATGGGTGAACGTCGGGTTGACCCTGAGATGCACGCCCAGGCCATGGAACGGCTTGGCCTGAACAAGCCGCTCTATGAGCAGTATTTCGACTACATCGGCAAGCTCGCCCACGGTGACCTGGGTGAATCACTGAGAACCCGTGAAAGCGTATGGACCGAGTTTTCAGCGCTGTTCCCGGCCACCCTTGAACTGTCGATGGCCGCGCTGTTGTTCGCCGGCATCCTCGGGCTTCTGGCAGGGGTCATTGCAGCACTCAAACGAGGCTCGCTATTTGACCACGGGGTGATGGGCATCTCCCTCGCGGGATATTCGATGCCCATCTTCTGGTGGGGCCTGATTCTGATCATGTTCTTCTCGGTAACCCTGGGCTGGACCCCGGTTTCCGGACGCATCGACCTGCTTTACGACATTGAGCCGAGAACCGGTTTCATGTTGATCGACACCCTGCTCAGCGACGAGCCAGAAGCTTTCTGGGACGCGCTGCACCACATGATTCTGCCGGCCATCGTGCTCGGCACCATTCCATTGGCCGTGATCGCCCGGATGACCCGTTCATCCATGCTCGAAGTGCTGCGCGAAGACTACATCCGCACGGCCCGCGCCAAAGGCTTGTCACCTGCCCGGGTCGTATTCGTGCACGGCCTGCGCAATGCGCTGATCCCGGTACTGACTGTCGTGGGTCTGCAAGTCGGCACCCTGCTGGCCGGCGCCGTCCTGACCGAAACCATCTTCTCCTGGCCCGGCATCGGCAAGTGGCTGATCGAAGCCATTGGTGCCCGGGACTATCCCGTGGTGCAAAACGGCATCCTGTTAATCGCCTGCCTGGTGATTCTGGTCAACTTCGTAGTGGACATCCTCTACGGCTTTGCCAACCCACGCATTCGCCACCAGCGCTGAGATTCTGACCATGAGTACATCGACCAACGCTACCGAAGTGGATCAAAGCCTGCTTTATCCCTCGCCTTACAAAGAATTCTGGCACGCCTTTTCCAGGAACAAAGGGGCCGTTGCCGGCCTGATGTTCATGTGCCTGATTGTGTTTTGCGCCCTGTTTGCCCCCTGGGTCGCACCCCATAACCCGAGTGAGCAATACCGCGACTTCCTGCTGACCCCGCCGGTGTGGCTGGAAGGCGGCCAATGGCAATTTCTGCTGGGCACCGACGAACTGGGCCGCGACCTGCTGTCACGCCTGATCGAAGGTTCGCGCCTGTCACTGCTGATCGGCTTGTCCTCGGTGGTCATTTCCCTGATCCCCGGCGTGATTCTGGGCCTGTTTGCCGGATTCTTCCCGCGCATCCTCGGCCCGGGCATCATGCGTCTGATGGACATCATGCTGGCCCTGCCGTCCTTGCTGCTGGCGGTGGCAATCGTCGCCATCCTCGGCCCTGGCCTGATCAACACCGTGATCGCAATTGCCGTGGTTTCATTGCCGTCCTATGTGCGTCTGACCCGTGCTGCGGTGATGGGCGAACTGAACCGCGACTACGTGACCGCTGCCCGCCTGGCCGGTGCCAGCTTGCCGCGCCTGATGTTCGTCACCGTACTGCCCAACTGCATGGCTCCCCTGATCGTACAGGCCACCCTGAGCTTCTCCTCGGCGATTCTCGACGCTGCGGCTCTGGGCTTCCTCGGTTTGGGCGTACAACCGCCAACCCCTGAATGGGGCACCATGCTGGCCTCGGCCCGTGACTACATCGAACGCGCCTGGTGGGTCGTCAGTCTGCCCGGTTTGACCATTTTGCTCAGCGTGCTGGCAATCAACTTGATGGGCGACGGTCTGCGCGATGCGCTGGACCCGAAACTCAAGAACGCCGCCTGAGGAGATTCCCATGTCACTTTTAGAAATCAAGAATCTCAACGTCCGCTTTGGCGACGCCAAGGCTGTGCCTGTGGTCGACGGTTTGAGCCTGTCTGTGGATAAAGGCGAAGTTCTGGCCATTGTCGGCGAATCCGGTTCCGGTAAATCCGTGACCATGATGGCGCTGATGGGCCTGATCGAGCATCCGGGTATCGTCACTGCCGACGCGCTGAATTTCGACGGCAAAAACATGCTGACCCTCAGCGCCCGTCAACGCCGGAAAATCGTCGGCAAGGACATGGCCATGGTCTTCCAGGACCCGATGACCGCGCTCAATCCCAGCTACACCGTGGGTTTCCAGATCGAAGAAGTCCTGCGCCTGCACCTGAAGATGTCGAAGAAAGAAGCACGCAAACGCGCCATCGAGCTGCTGGAAAAGGTCGAAATTCCCGGCGCGGCCAGCCGCATGGAAGCCTACCCGCATCAACTTTCGGGCGGCATGAGCCAGCGCGTAGCCATCGCCATGGCGATTGCCGGCGAACCGAAACTGCTGATCGCCGACGAACCGACCACTGCGCTGGACGTGACCATTCAAGCCCAGATCATGGACTTGCTGCTCAATCTGCAACGTGAGCAAAACATGGGCCTGGTGCTGATCACTCACGACCTGGCGGTGGTTGCCGAAACCGCGCAACGGGTGTGCGTGATGTACGCCGGCCAGGCGGTCGAAGTCGGTAGCGTGCCAGGGTTGTTTGACGTACCGGCTCACCCTTACAGCGAAGCCCTGCTGGCGGCGATCCCGGAACACAGCATGGGGGCTTCCCGTCTGGCGACCTTGCCCGGCATCGTGCCGGGGCGTTACGACCGTCCCCAGGGCTGCCTGCTGTCGCCGCGCTGCCCTTATGTACAAGACACCTGCCGCCAGCAACGTCCGGCGCTGGAGCCCAGGGCTCACAGCCAGGTACGCTGCTTCTTCCCCTTGAACCAGGAGGTGGCGTAATGACTGTCGTTCTTACCGCCCGTGACCTCACCCGTCACTACGAAGTGTCCCGCGGCATGTTCAAGGGCCACGCCCTGGTACGCGCCCTCAACGGTGTATCCTTTGAACTGGAGGCAGGCAAAACCCTCGCCGTGGTTGGCGAGTCCGGGTGCGGAAAATCCACCCTGGCCCGCGCCCTGACCCTGATCGAAGAGCCGTCTTCAGGTTCGCTGAAAATCGCCGGCCAGGAAGTCGCCGGGGCCAACAAGGCTGAACGCAAGCAACTGCGCAAAGACGTTCAGATGGTGTTCCAGAGCCCTTACGCCTCGCTCAACCCGCGGCAAAAGGTCGGTGATCAGTTGGCCGAGCCGTTACTGATCAACACCAGCCTGAGCGCCAGCGAACGCCGCGATAAAGTGCAGGCGATGATGAAGCAAGTGGGTTTGCGCCCTGAGCATTACCATCGCTACCCGCACATGTTCTCGGGTGGCCAGCGCCAGCGGATCGCCCTGGCGCGCGCCATGATGCTGCAACCCAAGGTGCTGGTGGCCGACGAACCGACCTCCGCCCTCGACGTATCGATTCAGGCGCAGGTGCTCAACCTGTTCATGGATTTGCAGCAGGAGTTCAACACCGCCTACGTGTTCATCTCCCACAACCTGGCGGTGGTCAGGCATGTCGCCGATCAGGTCCTGGTGATGTACCTCGGCCGCCCGGTAGAAATGGGGCCCAAGGAGGAGATCTACACCCGCCCGTTGCACCCCTATACCCAGGCGCTGCTGTCGGCCACACCGACCATCCACCCGGACCCGAACAAGCCGAAAATCAAAATCGTCGGCGAGTTGCCCAACCCGTTGAACCCGCCGTCGGGCTGCGCCTTCCACAAGCGCTGCCCCTATGCGACCGAGCTGTGCAGTACAGAGGAACCTGCCCTGCGCCTGCTGGACAACCGCCAGGTTGCCTGCCATCACGCGGAGCAGTTCTTGAGCGTTTAACACCGACAAACAACCTGTGGGAGCCGGGCATCCTTATCGCTGGCAAGCCAGCTCCCACGGGCCATGTAACATCCAGCTCCTGCATCCTGTCACCGGGCCGGGGAGCAGGGACAAAGCCGGATTCTGACTGTCAGGACTGGCTGTCCCCCTCGTCGCCTTCATCACCGTTGTCACCGTTGTCGCCTCCGCCATCCGCGCCACCATCACCGTCCGTTTGATCATCATCCCCCGAACTGCCGCCCTGCCCCTGATCACCAGGTTCAGAGTCAGACTTGTAGATGGCATGCACCGTGGGGCCAGCGACACCAGTGGCCGAAGCCCCGACTCCCGGAAGCGTCAGCGGATTGCTCGCCCATGCGGCTGAAGCACTCACCGTCAGCAAGACCAATACTTTGAGCAACAACACCATGCGTTGAAAAAGCCTCATCGCGAACTCCACCTTGTCGTAGGAAAGATACGATTTAAACCTAGTCCGCCTGCGGCGCTTTTTCCCGAAAAGCTTTTGCCCGCAATAGATCTATTTGGACTTACCCGACCGAAATTGTTATGGGCTTTTGTAACCCGAGGTTCGAGGATTTACGGGCAAAAAAAAGCGAAGCCCGCAGGCTTCGCTTTTTTAACCAGAACTCCGTGGCTCTTAGTGATGCTCACGGGTGGCGCGGAATTTCACATCTGGCCAGCGCTCTTCCATCAACGCCAGGTTAACCCGGGTCGGCGCCAGGTAGGTCAGGTGACCACCGCCGTCAATCGCCAGGTTTTCCACTGCCTTGATCTTGAACTCCTCAAGCTTCTTCTTATCGTCGCAATCAATCCAGCGCGCCGAGTACACGGTGATCGGCTCATAGGAGCATTCCACCTTGTATTCGCCTTTCAGACGGCTGGCGACCACGTCGAACTGCAGCACACCAACGGCACCCAGAATGATGTCGTTGCTGCGCTCCGGGAAAAACACCTGGGTGGCGCCCTCTTCGGCCAGTTGCTGCAAACCCTGACGCAGCTGCTTGGATTTGAGCGGATCGCGCAGACGGACGCGACGGAACAGCTCCGGGGCGAAGTGCGGAATACCGGTGAAGCTCAGGCTTTCACCTTCGGTGAAGGTGTCACCGATCTGGATCGTGCCGTGGTTGTGCAAGCCGATGATGTCCCCGGCAAACGCCTCTTCCAGCTGTTCACGCTCGGAAGAGAAGAACGTCAGGGCGTCGCCGATACGGATGTCTTTGCCGGTGCGCACGTGGCGCATTTTCATGCCCTTTTCGTATTTGCCCGAGCAGATACGCATAAAAGCGATACGGTCACGGTGCTTGGGGTCCATGTTCGCCTGGATCTTGAACACGAAGCCACTGAACTTCTCTTCAGTCGGCTCCACCGTGCGCTCGTTGGCCACCCGGGGCAACGGCTCCGGAGTCCAGTTGACCACCGCGTCGAGCACGTGATCGACACCAAAGTTGCCCAGTGCCGTACCGAAGAACACCGGTGTCAGCTGGCCGTCGAGGAACTCCTGCTGGTTGAATTCATGGCAGGCACCCTGGACCAGCTCCAGCTGGTCGACAAAGCGCTGGTACTCGTCACCCAGGTGCGCACGGGCCTCATCGGAGTCGAGCTTCTCGATGATTTTGGTTTCAGTGCGCTCATGGCCATGACCGGCGGTGTAGACAATGATGTAGTCATCGGCCAGGTGGTAAACACCCTTGAAATCGCGGTAGCAACCAATCGGCCAGGTGATCGGCGCGGCCTTGATCTTGAGGACAGCTTCAATCTCGTCCAGCAACTCGATCGGGTCACGGATATCGCGGTCGAGTTTGTTGATAAAGCTGACGATTGGCGTGTCCCGCAGACGACAAACGTCCATCAGGGCGATGGTCCGAGGCTCAACACCTTTACCGCCATCGAGCACCATCAAGGCCGAGTCGACCGCGGTCAGGGTGCGGTAAGTATCTTCCGAGAAGTCTTCGTGGCCCGGGGTGTCGAGCAGGTTGATCATGTGGTCGCGATACGGGAACTGCATGACCGACGTGGTAATCGAAATACCCCGTTGCTTCTCCATTTCCATCCAGTCGGAGGTGGCATGGCGGTCGGACTTTCGCGATTTCACCGTACCGGCGATCGCAATCGCCTTACCCATCAGCAACAGCTTTTCGGTGATGGTGGTCTTACCCGCATCGGGGTGGGAAATAATGGCGAAAGTGCGGCGTTTCGCGACTTCGGCGGCCTGGTTGGTCATGGGAAATCGCCTGACGATTGATTCAAAAAAGGGCGCGGATTATAGCTCAAATTAGGCCCATGCAGCCACCGTTGGTGCCATGGCTCGTCGGACAAGGGTGGCAATCTGCCGTAAAAAATGTGAACCTTTTGTGCAGTGGAGGCGTCCACTCTCCTGATACGACAAACCGTCAGGTGCTGAAATATCAGCAAGTTAGCCTGACGAGGCTGCGCTAATGACAGGTGATGGCGGCGCATTTTCGCCCCCCACCCGTTGCTCTTCGCGAACTCATCGTCGGCAGCCAGGAATGGCATTGCCACACGACAATGTGTTCGCCGACCAAGAAAAAAAAGGAGTCCGCCTGTGGCTAATCGCTATGGAAAAGGGCTTATAGGAGGTGTGATTGTTCTCGCACTCCTGGCCCTGTTGGTCCACTGGATCGGCATCAGCACTATCGAACACTATCAAGATGATCTGTTGTTCTACCTGCAAGCCCATCTGTACCTCGTACTCGTTTCAATGTTTGCCGCCCTCCTTGTAGGGATCCCCGCGGGCATTTTCCTCAGCCGACCAAGTATGGCCGGACGTGCGGAACGCTTCATGCAAGTCTTCAACATCGGCAACACCGTGCCACCGCTGGCCGTACTGGCCATTGCGCTTGGCTTTCTGGGGATCGGTAGCGGCCCTGCCATCTTCGCCCTGTTTCTCGCCTCGTTGCTGCCCATTGTGCGCAACACCTATGAAGGCCTGAAAAACGTTCAGGGTTCACTCAAAGAAGCCGCCGTCGGCATCGGCATGACCCCGCGCCAAGTGCTGTGGCGAGTCGAAATGCCCAACGCCGTACCCATCATCATGGGTGGCGTACGGGTCGCACTGGCGATCAACGTCGGCACCGCCCCCCTGGCGTTCCTGATTGGCGCCAACAGCCTGGGCAGCCTGATTTTCCCTGGTATCGCCCTCAATAATCAGCCGCAACTCATCCTCGGCGCAGCCTGTACCGCGCTGCTGGCATTGCTGCTCGACGGCCTGGTGATCTTCATCAGCCGCCGCTGGCTGGAACGCGGTCTACGACCTGCATAAGGTCTGGCTGAGCAAAGGAATACGCATGAAAAAATTAAGCTTGTTTTTAGGCTGCATCCTGCTGTTCGCAGGAATTGCCCAGGCCGCAGAAAAACCCCTGGTCCGGATTGGGGCGCGGGTTTTTACCGAGCAAACCCTGCTCGCTGAAATCACCTCGCAATACCTCAAGAGCAAGGGCTACAACGCTCAGGTAACCGGCGGGCTGGGCAGCAGCCTGGCGCGCAGCGCCCAGGAGTCCGGGCAGCTGGACCTGATCTGGGAATACACCGGCGTGTCACTGGTGGCCTATAACCACGTGACCGAAAAACTCGACAGCGAGCAATCCTTCGAGCGGGTCAAAGAGCTCGACGGTAAAAAAGGCCTGGTCTGGCTGCACCCGTCCAAGTTCAGTAACACCTATGCCCTGGCGCTGCCAGAAAACGTGGCCAAGGAACACCCGGAAATCAACAGCATCAGCGATCTGAACAAGGCCCTGCGCGACCCGGCGAATAAAGGCGCCCTGGTCTCACTGGATACCGAGTTTGCCAATCGCTCCGACGGGTTGATCGGCATGGCCGAGCTGTATGACATGGACCTGACCCGCAAAAACATCCGGCAAATGGACGCTGGCCTGGTCTATACCTCGCTGAAAAACGGCCAGGTGTTTGCAGGGCTGGTCTACACCACTGACGGTCGCCTGAGCGCTTTCAACCTCAAGTTGCTCGACGACGACAAGCATTACTTCCCGGATTACACCGCCGCTCCCGTAGTACGCAAAGCCTACCTGGACCAGCACCCGGATCTGGCTGACCTGCTCAAGCCACTGGCGGACCTGTTTGACGACGAAACCATGCGCCAACTCAACGCCCGGGTCGACGTCGACCACGAAAGCCCGTCCAAGGTGGCCGCAGACTTCCTGCGCCAGCACCCACAGCTTTTAGCTAACTGACCCGGAGGAAAAGACATGGAATTTCTAAACGCCTTTTCCAACATGGACTGGAATCAGGTCATGCACCTGACCCTGCAACACATTGCTCTGGTCGGGATCGCCGTGACCCTGGCCATTGTGGTTGGCGTACCGCTGGGCGTACTGATGACGCGCTTCCCGTCACTGGCCGGTCCCATGCAGGCCAGCGCCACCGTGTTGCTGACCATCCCCTCGATTGCCCTGTTCGGCCTGCTGCTGCCGTTCTATTCCAAGTTCGGCCAGGGCCTGGGCCCGATGCCCGCCATCACCGCCGTGTTCCTGTACTCATTGCTGCCGATCATGCGTAACACCTTCCTTGCCCTGACCGGCGTGGAACCGGGCATACGTGAAGCCGCCCGCGGTATCGGCATGACCTTCGCCCAGCGCCTGCGCATGGTTGAACTGCCGATCGCGGTACCGGTGATCCTGGCCGGTGTGCGCACCGCCGTGGTGATGAACATTGGTGTAATGACGATTGCCGCCACCATCGGTGCCGGCGGTCTGGGTGTACTTATTCTTGCTGCAATCAGCCGTAGCGACATGTCGATGCTGATCGTCGGCGCGGTACTGGTCAGTCTTCTGGCCATCTTCGCCGACCTGCTTTTGCAATGGCTGCAACGCACGCTGACTCCAAAAGGATTACTCAAATGATCGAACTTCAAAACCTCAGCAAGACCTTCCAAAGCAACGGCAAAGATGTAAAAGCCGTGGACTCGGTAAGCCTGACCGTCAACGAAGGCGAAATCTGCGTGTTCCTCGGGCCTTCGGGTTGCGGTAAAAGCACCACGCTGAAAATGATCAACCGCCTGATCAAGCCAACCTCCGGCAAGATCCTGATCAACGGCGAAGACACCACCGACCTCGACCCGGTCACCCTGCGCCGCAATATCGGTTATGTGATCCAGCAGATCGGTCTGTTCCCCAACATGACCATCGAGGAGAACATCACCATCGTTCCGCGCCTGCTGGGCTGGGACAAGCAAAAGTGCCATGACCGTGCCCGCGAACTGATGAGCATGATCAAGCTTGAGCCCAAGCAGTACCTGACCCGCTACCCCCGTGAACTGTCGGGTGGCCAGCAACAGCGCATCGGCGTGATTCGCGCCCTGGCCGCCGACGCACCGCTGCTATTAATGGATGAGCCGTTCGGCGCGGTCGACCCGATCAACCGCGAAATGATCCAGAACGAATTCTTCGAGATGCAGCGCGCGCTGAACAAGACCGTGATCATGGTCAGCCACGACATTGACGAAGCGATCAAGCTGGGCGACAAAATCGCCATCTTCCGCGGCGGCAAGCTGCTGCAGATGGATCACCCGGACACTCTGCTCGCCCACCCGGCCGACGACTTTGTCAGCAACTTTGTCGGTCAGGACAGCACCCTCAAGCGCCTGTTGCTGGTCAAGGCTGAAGACGCGGCCGACAACGCGCCGTCGGTCAGCCCGGAGACACCGGTGGCCGAAGCACTGGAACTGATGGACGAACTGGACCGTCGCTACGTCGTCGTCACCTGTGCCGACAACAAGGCCCTGGGCTATGTGCGCCGTCGCGACCTGCATCGCCAGACCGGCACTTGCGGCCAGTACCTGCGCGAGTTCACCGCCACTGCAGCCTCCGACGAACACTTGCGCATCCTGCTGTCGCGCATGTACGAGTTCAACCGCTCATGGTTGCCGGTAATGGATGCCGAACGGGTATTCCTCGGTGAAGTGACCCAGGAATCCATCGCTGCCTACTTGAGCTCCGGCCGCTCCCGCGGGGCCAAGACCAGCATTGTTTCACCGGCTGATATGGCCACTGCCTAGATAACCGATCCTGCGGGAGCCTGGCTTGGCGGCGATGTAAACTACGCGGTTTTACTGACAGACCGTGCAGATGCCATCGCTGGCAAGCCAGGCTCGCGCAGCAGGGCACAACTCATCGCTCCCCTTCAAATCCCCTTCTGCGGGAACATCACACTGTCATCAAGGTCGGTTACTTAAATAGCCGAAATTGAACCCCCGACGAATTCGTGCAAATACGCGACATTTTTAGTTGATCAAAGGGCAATCACGCCCTAAAGTTCGCGCCGAACATCCATGCTGGAAACGATCCATCCGGCTCAAGTACTGACGACGAGACAGCAAGGTCCATTTACCTTTTTTGCTTTCGGCGGACATGCCTTGGGAAGTAGGCGAACCAAAGTGGGGATACGGAGGATGTTCAGTTGCACCCATTTATCTATGACGTTTGCCACTTGGAGTCCCTCCTCATGTCGATTCAGGTCGAAGACTATTACGCGCGCGAAACCTTCAACAAAATGAAGGCTTTTGCCGACACCCAGGAAACCCCGTTCGTGGTGATCGACACCGCCATGATCAGCAAGGCTTACGATGACCTGCGCGCAGGTTTCGAGTTCGCCAAGGTGTACTACGCGGTCAAGGCCAACCCGGCAGTCGAAATCATCGACCTGCTGCGCGACAAGGGCTCAAGCTTCGACATCGCGTCGATCTATGAACTGGACAAAGTGATGGATCGGGGCGTTTCCCCGGATCGCATCAGCTACGGCAACACCATCAAGAAGTCCAAGGACATCCGCTACTTCTACGAGAAGGGCGTGCGCCTGTTTTCCACCGACTCCGAAGCTGACCTGCGCAACATCGCCAAGGCCGCCCCGGGTTCGAAAATCTACGTGCGCATCCTCACCGAAGGCTCGACTACGGCTGACTGGCCACTGTCGCGCAAATTCGGCTGCCAGACCGATATGGCCATGGATCTGCTGATCCTTGCCCGTGACCTGGGCCTGGTGCCTTACGGCATTTCGTTCCACGTGGGCTCGCAGCAACGGGACATCAGCGTGTGGGACGCGGCGATTGCCAAGGTTAAAGTGATCTTCGAGCGTCTCAAGGAAGAAGACGGCATTGTTCTCAAGCTGATCAACATGGGCGGCGGCTTCCCGGCCAACTACATCACCCGCACCAACAGCCTGGAAACCTACGCTGAAGAGATCATCCGTTTCCTCAAGGAAGACTTCGGTGACGAACTGCCGGAAATCATCCTTGAGCCTGGCCGTTCGCTGATTGCCAACGCCGGGATCCTGGTCAGTGAAGTAGTGCTGGTTGCGCGTAAATCCCGTACCGCTGTCGAGCGCTGGGTTTACACCGATGTGGGCAAATTCTCGGGCCTGATCGAAACCATGGACGAAGCCATCAAGTTTCCGATCTGGACTGAAAAGAAAGGCGAGATGGAAGAAGTAGTCATCGCCGGCCCGACCTGCGACAGCGCCGACATCATGTATGAAAACTACAAATACGGCCTGCCACTGAACCTGGCGATCGGTGACCGCCTGTACTGGCTGTCCACCGGTGCTTACACCACCAGCTACAGCGCAGTTGAATTCAATGGCTTTCCGCCGCTGAAATCCTTCTACCTGTAAACGCAGCCCCTAAAAAAACCCATGACCTGTCATGGGTTTTTTTATGCCCGCAGCCTGTAGCCGCGAGCTCGCGCCTACAGAATCTCGGCTGCCCGCTGCTGGTAAGCCGTGGCCAATGCCCGGATTTGCGGGTGCCCGGCATTCAATAAGGTCAGGGCCGCGACCTTGAGAAATTTAAGATTGCCCCCCGCCAACGCGCGCTCAAACCAGATCAACGCCTGATCGATTTCCCCCGACTCGGCCAGCACCGAGGCGTGGCTGAACTGCCCACGAAAGTCCCCCGCTTCAGCCGAGCGCCGGTACCACAGGCATGCTGCCTCTTGATCGGCAGGGCAATGCACACCCTCCTCCAGATAACGCCCCAGCAAGTTCATGGATTTGGCGTGCCCCAACTGCGCCGCCCGACGGTAATAAAACTGAGCCGTGATCTGGTCTTCAGCCACGCCGCGCCCGGTGGCCAGCAAGTTGGCGTAGTTGTACATCGCCCAGTCCAGCCCGGCTTCAGCCGCCTGGCGATACTCCAGGCTGGCCAGGGTCCAGTCCACAGGCCCGCCCCAGCCCAGTTCCCAGCAGCGCCCCAACATGTTGCGCGCCATCAGGTGATCAGCATTGGCGGCAATCTGAAACCAGCGTCTGGCCAGAGCCGGGTCGCGCTCAATCCCCTGCCCGTCCAGCAGAATCTGCCCCAGCAAGGCCTGACCGTCGACGATGCCCTGGCGGGCCGCGAGCAAAATCGCCTGCGCTGCCCGCGCCGGGTTTTCAGCGAGCATGGCTTTGAGCTGCTCGCCGTCGAGTACTTCTTCACGACGCAGTTGAAATGGCATCCCTAAACCTCAACCCAGCGCCGCAACAGGTTGTGATAAGTGCCCGTGAGCCGGATCAACGAGGGGTGATCGGGTACGTCGCGGGTCAGCTGCTGAATGGCGTTATCCATTTCAAACAGCAAGGTGCGCTGGCTGTCTTCACGCACCAGGCTTTGGGTCCAGAAGAACGAGGCATAGCGTGCGCCACGGGTGACCGCATTGACCTTGTGCAGGCTGGTACCGGGGTACAGGACCATGTCGCCAGCAGGCAATTTGACCTGCTGCACACCGTAGGTGTCCTGAATCACCAGCTCGCCACCGTCATAGTCATCGGGGTCGCTGAAAAACAGGGTGGCCGACAAGTCAGTCCGCACCCGCTCGGGACTGCCCTTGGGCTGGCGCACGGCGTTGTCGATATGAAAATCGAAACTGCCACCGCCGGTGTAGCAATTGACCAGCGGCGGGAAGACTTTGTGCGGCAAGGCAGCCGACATGAACAACGGGGTTTGCCACAGCCGCTCAATCATTGCCGCGCCAATTTCCTTCGCCAACGGGTGCCCTTCAGGCAACTGCAGGTTGTGCTTGGCCCTGGCGGACTGAAAGCCGGCGGTGATTTTGCCGTCAGCCCACTCGGTCTGCTCCAGCGCCTCACGAATGCGCTGCACCTCTTCACGGGAAAACAAGCCGGGAATATGCAACAGCATGGCGCGATACCAGTTAGCGAAGGGACGGCAATGGTATTGATTCTTATTGTTCGTGTAAAACCCTGTTAGGACACCGGAGACGAATGAGTGTGAAAAAACCGTAAAGGGAAATTGTAAAGATTGTAAATTTAGCGCTAATAGTAATTGATCTCAATTGATACAAGGAATTGTTTGCACTATATTTCGCGGCTCAAATTCTGGGGCAAGGGATCTTCACATGTCGCGCCAACTTATAAAAATACCTGTCAGCTCACCGCGTTTACTGGCTTCGGCTATCGGTGTCGCGATTACCGCGACCTCTGCAGCCCATATGGCTCAGGCTGCCGAAAGCACGGACAGCAAAGCACAGGGCAACAGTATTTCCCTTGGCGCGACCACGGTTTCAGGCGAGCAGAACGAGCAGTCCTACCAGATTGAAAAAGCCGACTCCCCGAAGTACACAGCGCCCCTGATTGATACGCCCCGCTCGATCACCGTGATCCCGCAACAACTGATCAAGGATACGGCCGCAACTTCCCTGCAAGACGCATTGCGCACCGTTCCAGGCATTACCTTCGGCGCAGGTGAAGGCGGTAACCCGCAAGGCGACCGGCCGTTCATTCGCGGCTTTGACGCCCAGGGCGACACCTATCTGGACGGCGTGCGCGATACCGGCGCCCAGACCCGCGAGATTTTCGCCGTTGAATCGATTGAAGTCGCCAAAGGCCCGAACTCGGCCTTCGGCGGTCGCGGTGCAGCCGGCGGCACCATCAACATGGTCAGCAAGAAAGCCCATCTGGGTAATTCGTTTGATGGCGGCTACACCTGGGGCTCGGATCAGACCCAACGCTATACCCTGGACGGTAACTATCAGTTCAGCGATACCGTTGCCGGTCGTCTGAACCTGATGAGCCACGAAAGCAATGTGGCCGGTCGCGACAATGTCAATTACGACCGCTGGGGTATTGCTCCTTCCCTGGCGTTTGGCCTGGGCACCGATACCCGGGTCAACGTCGATTACTACCACATGGAAAGTAACGACCTGCCGGACTCGGGTATTCCTTACGGTTTCTCGGTGGGCAAAACCCATACCGCAGACAGCCCGGACAAGCCGAACGACGGTGGCGACAGCAGCAATTTCTACGGCCTGAAAGATCGTGATTTCCGCAAAACCCGCGCCGATATCACTACTTTTTCGTTTGAACACGACTTCAGCGAAGACCTGCACGTCAAGAACACCCTGCGCCACGGCAACACCCTGCAGGATTACATCCTGACCCAGCCGGACGACAGTAAAGGCAACGTCAACAACGGCAGCGTCTGGCGCCGGGCCAACACCCGCGTGAGCAACACCGCCACCACCACCAACCAGACCGATCTGTTTGGTGACGTATATATCGCCGGCTTCAAAAACAGCTACTCCACCGGTATCGAACTCAGCCGCGAGACCAGCAGCAAGTCGTCCTATACCGTTAATACCAGCACCACCCCGGGTACCGCTGGCGGCTCTAACTGCACTCCTGGCATGATCGGCGCCCCAAGCGACTGGAACTGCACATCCCTGGGCAACCCGAATGCCAATGATCCATGGAACGGCTCGATCGCACGCAACTATGCCGGTACTGACAGCGCCAACACCACACGCGCCATTTATGCGATGGACACGCTGGAACTGTCACCTGAGTGGCTGCTGAACATGGGCCTGCGTTACGACCACTTCGAGACCAAGTACAAATCGTACACGGCCGCCGGAGCGACCACTTACAAGGGATCTGACACTAGTGACTTCTTCTCCGGCCAGCTCGGCCTGGTGTGGAAAATCCAGCCTAACGGCAGCGTCTACGTGTCTTACGCCACCTCGGCCACCCCGCCGGGCTCGATGCTGGACAGCAATGAAACCAACCCGTTGAGCGGTACTCCGGATCGCACCGGCAAGATTCTGGCCAGCGACATGGAACCGGAAGAAACCACCAACTATGAACTCGGTACCAAGTGGGATGTGTTCAACGACCGCCTGTCTCTGACGGCAGCCATCTTCCGCACCGAAAAAGAGAACACCCGGGTCCAGACAGACGCTGACACCTACGAGAACGCCGGCAAAACCCGCGTCGACGGCATCGAACTGTCTGCCTCCGGTAAAATCACCGAGCAATGGCAAGTGTTTGCGGGCTACACCTATCTGGACGGCAAGCAGCGCGATGGCGGCCCTTTGAACAAGGCTACCGATGGCAACCAGCTGCCCAACACCCCGAAAAACAGCGCCAGCCTGTGGACCACTTATGCGATCACACCCAAGCTGACCATCGGCGGCGGTGCATTCTACGTGGATGAAGTATTCGGTAACGTCGCCAACTCGACTTACGTTCCGGCTTACACCCGCTACGACGCAATGGCCAGCTACAAGCTGACCAAAAACGTTGATCTGCAACTGAACGTACAGAACCTGACCGACAAGACTTACTACGACAAAGCCTTTTCGACCCACTTCGCCAACCAGGCGGCGGGCCGTACAGCCTTGTTGACCACCAGCGTTCATTTCTGATGCCAACCTGGTAATGATCACAGGTGGGAGCTGGCTTGCCAGCGATGCAAGCGATACGGTTTTACCGTTAAACCGTGCAGCTGCAATCGCTGGCAAGCCAGCCTCCCACACAGAGATGCCACAGCTTTAGCGCAAAGCCCTGTCCAACGATGGTCGGGGCTTTTGTGTGTAAACAACCTGCACGGCAAACTGCGCCGTGAAGCATTCAATTGAGCGAGCAAGGCGGTCGTCGTGTTTAAGAAAACCCTTTTTCAGCTGCACTGGTTTTTCGGGATCACCGCAGGGCTGATCCTGGCCGTCATGGGGATTACCGGCGCGACGGTGTCGTTCCAGGACGAACTGCTGAACTTGCTCAACCCCTCGGTGCTCAAGGTCGAGAAACTCGACAGCGGCACCCTGGCGCCCGCCGAACTGGTACGCCGGGTCGAGGCCACTGAAGGCAAACAGGTGTCCATGCTCTGGGTCGGGGTGGACAGCGACAGTGCCGCACGGATTTTCTTCACCCCGCCGCCGGGGGAGCGCCGCGGTCAACTGCGCTATGTCGACCCTTACACCGGCACCTATCAGGGCGACGCCAGCGGCCAGGGCTTCTTCGATCTGATGCTGCAACTGCACCGCTTTCTGGCCATGGGCCAAACCGGTCGCCAGATCACCGGTGCCTGCACCCTGATGCTGATTTTCTTCTGCCTCTCGGGCCTCTACCTGCGCTGGCCGCGCCAGGCACTGAACTGGCGTGCCTGGCTGACCCTGGACTGGGCCAAAAAAGGCCGCAGTTTCAACTGGGACCTGCATTCCGTGGCGGGTACCTGGTGCATGATCTTTTACCTGCTGGCCGCCCTGACCGGCTTGTCGTGGTCCTACGAGTGGTACAACAAAGGCCTGCAAAAACTGTTTTCGGACAGCCCCAACAGCCAGCAGCGCAAAGGCGGTCGCGGTCAGCCCGGCCCTGCGGGGCCGGCCCCTGTAGCCGATTACGATGCCATCTGGGCCACTATCCAGCAGGCTGCCGGGCCGCAACTGAGCCTGTACAACGTGCGGATGCCACCGGTGGCCGGGCAGCCGGCCACGGTTTTTTATCTGCGCAGCGACTCGCCCCATGAGCGCGCCTTCAATCAGATCGTGCTCGACCCGGTCACTGGCGTAATCAAACAACACCAGCGCTACGCAGACAAAAGCTACAAGGCGCAATTGCTGACCAGCATTTACGCGCTTCACGTGGGCAGTTACTGGGGCCTCCCCGGGCGAATCCTGGTGACCATCGCCAGCCTCAGCATGCCGTTGTTCTTTATTACCGGCTGGTTGCTGTACCTGGACCGGCGCCGTAAAAAGCGTCAGATCAAGCAGGCGCGCCAGGGTTTGTCCACGGCGCACAGCGATGCATCGCCCTGGTTGATCGGCTTTGCCAGCCAGAGCGGTCTGGCCGAACAACTGGCTTGGCAGAGCGCCGGACAATTGCAGGCCGCCGGATTTGCAGTACGGGTGCAACCGCTGGCAGCGCTCAGCGAGCAGGACTTGCAGCAGGCCAGCCATGCACTGTTTGTCGTCAGTACCTTTGGCGATGGTGAAGCCCCCGACAGTGCCCGTGGCTTTGAACGCAAAGTCCTGAACCAGCCTTTGGCCCTGAGCAGTCTCAAGTATTCGTTGCTGGCCCTGGGCGATCGCCAATACCCGCACTTCTGCGGCTTTGCGACCCGGGTTCAGCAATGGCTGAACGAGCGTGGCGCACAATCATTGTTCACTCCGGTCCAGGTCGACAGCGGCGACCCCGAGGCGCTGCAGCACTGGCAGCAACAGCTCGGTCAACTGACCGGTACTGCGCCGGCGGCCAACTGGCAGGCACCGGGTTACAACAACTGGACCCTTGAACAACGCCAACTGCTCAACCCTGGCAGCAGCGGCTCCGGGGTTTACCTGCTGGGGCTCAAGGCCCCCCATGCCAGCGATTCATGGCAGGCAGGTGATCTGGTTGAAGTCATGCCACGGCAGTCCCCGGCAGCGATTGAGCATTTCCTGCAAGGTCTGGGTCTGTCGGCAGACACCCGGGTACAGCTCGATGGTCTGCAAGAAACCCTGGCCCAGGCCCTGGGCGGGCGTCAGCTGCCGGACAATCGCGGGCATCTGGTGGGCATGCATGCACAGGCATTGGTCGACGCCTTGATCCCGCTGCACATGCGTGAATACTCCATTGCCTCGATCCCCGAAGATGGCCTGCTGCAACTGATCGTGCGTCAGGAGCGCCATGCCGATGGCAGCCTGGGCCTGGGTTCGGGCTGGCTGACGGAACACGCAAATGTGGGTTCTGCCATCAGCCTGAGGGTACGGCGCAACAGTGGTTTCCATCTGCCCGCCGAACCTTGTCCGCTTATTTTGCTGGGCAATGGCACCGGACTGGCGGGGCTGCGCAGCCTGCTCAAAGCGCGCATTGCCAAGGGCCAGCAGCGTAACTGGCTGTTCTTTGGTGAACGCAATGCCGCCCATGACTTCCACTGCCGCGAAGAACTGCAGGGCTGGCTGGCCAGTGGTGATCTGGCGCGGCTGGATCTGGCGTTTTCACGGGATCAGGCACAGAAGATTTATGTACAGGATCGCTTGCGCGAGTCAGCTGATGAAATACGCAGATGGCTGGCAGACGGCGCCGCTATTTATATCTGCGGCAGTCTGCAAGGGATGGCGGCGGGTGTGGATCAGGCCTTGACCGAGCTGCTGGGCGAGCCAGCGCTACAAGCACTGATCGAGCAAGGGCGTTATCGGCGGGATGTGTATTGAACCGATGCCCGCCCCCCTGCAGGAGCGGGCTTGCCCGCGAGCGGTTCAAGGGCTCGCGGGCGGTTTGAGTCAAGGCCTCAGGCCTTGGCAGTCTCCAGCGCCATTTCCGCCGGTTCCGCACGTTTGATCACGGCATACACCACTGCCGTCACCAGGCTACCGGCGACAATCGCCAGCAAGTACAGCAGCGCATGGTTGATCGCATTCGGGATCAGCAGCACGAACAAGCCACCGTGCGGTGCCATCAGCTTGCAGCCGAAGTACATCGACAGTGCACCGGTCAAGGCGCCCCCCAGAATACTCGCCGGAATCACCCGCAGCGGGTCTTTGGCGGCGAACGGAATCGCACCTTCGGAGATAAAGCACAGTCCCAGCACCAACGCGGCTTTGCCCGCCTCGCGTTCGGTCTGGGCAAATTTGCGCCGGGCAATAAAGGTCGCAATCCCCAGGCCGATCGGCGGCACCATGCCGGCAGCCATGGTGGCGGCCATCGGCGCGTAACTCTGCGAAGCCAGCAGCCCCACCGAAAACGCGTAGGCCGCCTTGTTGATCGGCCCGCCCAAGTCGACACACATCATGCCGCCCAGTAGAACGCCCAACAAAATGGCGTTGGTGGTGCCCATGCTGTCGAGGAAGTGGGTAAGGCCTTCGAGCATGCCGGCCACTGGCTTGCCGACCACATAGATCATCACCAGGCCGGTAAACAGGCTGGCAAACAACGGGATGATCAGAATCGGCTTCAGCGCTTCCAGACTTTGCGGCAATCGCGCATAGCGATTGATCGCCTTGGCGCAGTAACCGGCGATAAACCCGGCAATGATCCCGCCGATAAACCCGGCACCCAGGGTACTGGCCAGCAGCCCGCCAATCATCCCCGGCGCCAGGCCCGGGCGGTCGGCAATCGAGTAGGCGATATAGCCCGCCAGCAATGGCACCATCAGTTTGAACGCCGCATCGCCACCGATCTGCATCAGTGCCGCCGCCAGCGTGCCGGGCTCTTTATAGGCCGTGATCCCGAACACGAAGGACAGGGCAATCAGCAAGCCGCCCGCCACCACCATTGGCAACATGAACGACACGCCAGTCAGCAGATGCTTGTAGACCCCGGTTTTCTCTTGCTTGGCCGGTGCAGAACCATCAGCCGCTGCCGTCTCTTCCCGGCCTTCGCTCAAGGCTTTGTTCAGGGTGGCTTCGGCTTGCTTGAGGGCGATACCGGTGCCGCAGCGGTAAATCTTCTTGCCGGCAAAACGCTCGGTCGGCACTTCGATATCAGCCGCCAGCAGCACCACATCGGCGTCTCTGATGGCCTGCGGGCTCAGCGGATTGCGCGCACCGACCGAGCCCTGGGTTTCGACCTGCAGCTCGTAGCCCAGACGCTTGGCCGCCTGCTGCAATGCTTCGGCGGCCATAAAGGTGTGCGCCACCCCGGTCGGACAGGCGGTGATGGCGACGATTTTCGGCCCGTGCTGCGGGCTCTCCGCCTCGGTAGTAACTGCTGGAGCGACATACACCCGGGCTTCCTGGGCGCCGCGCTGCAGTATCGCTTCGACATCCTGCAGGGCCTGGGCCGGGGTGCTCTGGAACACGGGTTTGCCAACAAAGCGTTGCATGTCCAGAGGCGTGCTGCTGACCACCAGAACCCATTGCGCTTGATCGATGGTTGCCTGGGACAGCTGGCGTTCCGGATGCTTGGGGTCATGCACTTCAACACTGGTGCTCCACCCCTGACGTTGCGCCGCTGCGTCCAGCAATCGGGCGCACAGCACGCTGGTGACCATGCCGTTGGGGCAGCCCGTGACAATGGCTAATTTCATGTGCAGTCCTCTTATTCTTGTGTCAGGGGGCAAAGGCTGACACCGCTTTCAAGCGTCGCCAGGTGCACCGCATCGCTGATGCCAAAACCGATTTGCGTGACCGCCAGCGCCCCGATGGCGGTGGCAGTGCGCAAGGTCTGCTCGGGGGTGTGGCCGCTGAGCAGGCCATGCAGCATGCCCGCCAGCAGTGAATCGCCGGCACCCACGGTGCTGGCGACGCGAACCTTGGGCGGCCGCGCCTGTAAGGCAAATGCCGGGTTGAACCAGTTCACCCCTTCAGCACCGTGGGAAATCACCACATGCTCAACGCCCCGGGCCTGCAATTGCGCGGCAGCCGCGGTCTGCGCCTCAAGGCTGGCAATGTCGTGCCCCAGCGCGGCGCTGAGTTCTTCGGTGTTGGGTTTGATCAACCAGGGGCCCGCACTCAAACCTTGCTTCAAGGCTTCGCCGCTGGTGTCCAGCACCACTTTCAGGCCAAGGGACTTCAGACGTCGCAGCA
The DNA here is from genome assembly GCF_904067025.1 of Pseudomonas paraversuta. Classification (NCBI taxonomy): domain Bacteria; kingdom Pseudomonadati; phylum Pseudomonadota; class Gammaproteobacteria; order Pseudomonadales; family Pseudomonadaceae; genus Pseudomonas; species Pseudomonas paraversuta. The sequence continues at coordinate 753,213 of NZ_CAJFDA010000001.1, read as the reverse complement.
ATTCACACAACCACTGCGCGCTGATGCCTTGGGGCAAGCTGCCAGCCACCACCACCGCGTCATGGCTGGCGGCAATCTGATCGAGCTTGTCGAGCAAGGCCTGTTGCGCCAGCTCACTGACCTGTGGCCCCGGCCCGTTGAGGTCGGTTACGCGGCCATCGTCTTCAGCCAGCTTGATGTTGCTGCGGGTGTCACCGGGCACGCGGATAAAGGCGTCGACAAAACCGCGGCAGGCAAACAAGGCGTTGAACGGCGCTTGATTGTTTTCACCGAGAAAACCGCTAACGGTGACGCTGTGACCCAGATCGGCCAGCACCTGTGCGACATTCACCCCCTTGCCCGCGGCATGGCTCAGCAAAGCCTGGCTGCGGTGGACTTGCCCCGGTTGCAGATGGGACAGTCGCACAGTCAGGTCCAGGGCCGGGTTAAGGGTTACGGTCAGGATTCTGGCCATCAGAGCGCCTCCACCAAGGCCCGGACTTCTTCCGGGCTACCGACGCTCAAGGCCTGGGTAGCCAGGGTCTTGAGACGCTCCATGCTCAATTCGCGAACCCGCGCCTTGACCTCGGGAATGCTGCGCGCAGACACACTCAACTCATCCACGCCCAGGCCAACCAGCACCGGCACCGCCAGCGGATCGGCCGCCAGCTCGCCGCATACGCCGACCCATTTGCCATGGGCATGGGCGGCACGCACGGTGATGTCGATCAATTGCAACACCGCCGGATGCAAACCGTCGGCCTGTGCCGACAGGGTCGGGTGGCCCCGGTCGATGGCCAGGGTGTACTGGGTCAAGTCGTTGGTGCCGACGCTGAAAAAATCGACTTCCTTGGCCAGCACCGGGGCCAGCAAGGCGGCGGACGGCACTTCAATCATGATCCCCAGCTGTAAGTCAGCCACCGGGATTTCCAGGCGCAGACGTTCGGTCATGTCACGGGCGGCGCGCCATTCGGCCACGCTGCCTACCATCGGGAACATGATGCGCAGCGGGCGGTTATCCGCTGAGCGCAACAGCGCCCGCAACTGGCTTTCCATGATGTGCGGACGTTGCAAGGTGAGACGAATACCCCGTACTCCAAGAAACGGGTTTTCTTCTTTCTCGATCGGCCAGTACGGCAGCGGCTTGTCGCCGCCCACGTCCAGGGTGCGTACCACCAGAGGCCGCCCGTCCAGGCCATCGAGCACCCGACGGTACTCGGCTTCCTGGGTGGCTTCGTCCGGCGCCTGGCTGTGGGCCATGAAAATCAGCTCGGTGCGCAGCAGGCCTATACCTTCGGCGCCCTGCTCGACCGCGTTGGCCACACCCTTGCTCTCGCCGATATTGGCAAACACTTCGACCCCGTGCCCATCCACAGTAACGGCCGGTTCATGACGTTGCTCGGAGGCAGCCAATAAGCGCTGTTCGCGGCTGTCACGCTCAGAAGTGGCGCGCTGCAGGGCGTCGGCATCCGGTGCGACATGCAGGCGGCCACGCTGGCCATCAATCAATAGTTGAGTGCCGGGCGCCAGCAGCAATACCGCTTCGCCAGCTCCGACCAATGCAGGAATTCCCAAGGCCCGGGCGACAATCGCACTGTGCGCGGTGGCGCCACCACGGGCCGTCAAAATGCCTGCAACCCGTGCCGGATCAAGACGCGCCACGTCGGACGGACCCACTTCGTCCATCACCAGCACATAGGGTTGATCAGGTTCGGCCGGGGTTTGCACGCCACACAACTGCGCCAGAACACGGCGCCCGATGTCACGTAAATCCGCGGCGCGCTCGGCCAGCAATGCATCCTGCAACGACTCTTGCTGACGTGCAGCCGCCTCGATGACCGACATCCACGCGGCCTCGGCGCTTTCGCCCTGCTTGAGCCGGGTATCGACCTCATCCGTCAGCTCCGGGTCATCGAGCATTTCCTGATGGGTGATAAAAATTTCGCGAATGGCCTTGGACTGGCTGCGCTGAATCAGGCCTTCAATGTCCTGACGTACCTCGGCCAAAGCTTTTTTCAGACGTTCACGCTCAATCGCCGCTGATTCGCCACGCAGCGGGTAATCGATAATTTGCAGCACTTGAATGTGTGCCGGCCCGATGGCAATTCCGGGCGCGGCGGCGATGGCCTGGATCACGCTGCCGTCAGCCGGAGCTATGAGCAGCGTGGCGATGTCGGCCACGGGTGCTGCTGACTCGGCCAGCAGCGGCAGCGGCTCGACTTCTTCGCCCAGGCCTTCTTCAATGGCGGCCAGTATCGCCGGCAATGCATCACCGGCAATTGCGGGTTCGGCGACAAACTCCAGCACCTGGCCGCGACGTGCGCCCAGGCTGAGCAATTTGCTCAGGCTCTTGGCCGATACAGCCGACTCCTGGCCGTCAACAATTCGTACACGGATCTCGCCATCAAAGCTCTTCGCCAGTTGCGCGAGTATTTTCGCCGGACGGGCGTGCAAGCCGTGGGCGTTGGCCAGGGTGATACGGGCACTCGGCCAGTCAGCCGGTAATTCGCCGCCCAGCACTTCAAGTACTGCACGACTGCTGGTGGCGCGTCCCAGTTCATGCCCGCGACCTTCGATCAGCAGCGCACACAAGCGTTCAAGCAATGCCTGGTGGGCTTCCCCCAGGCTTGCCAGGCAGAACAGCCCGCTCAGTGGCTGGCCCAGATAGCGCATCGGCTTGTCCGGGGTCACAAAAGCCAGGCCCGGGCGCTTGACTGTTTGCTCGCTGTGCAGCCACCACAAACCATCGCCCAGGGGCAATGCGTCCACCTGTTGCAACACCGCAGCAAAGCCGTTGCTCACACAATCGGCCTGACGCAGCAGGCGGGCACCGCGCCAGACCAGTTCTTCGAAATCATCGGCGGAGACACCGAGGCCGATCATCTGCGCATCCAGTGCCAGTTCCTGTGGCGCGCCCTGAAGCAATTTGAGCAAGGCTTCGGCGGAACTGGCACGACGCAATGCCTGGCCCAGATCGGTTTCGCCCAAAGCCCGGGTCAGCAGTTGCAGCAGGCGCAAATGCTCGTCGGACTTGGCCGCAATGCCGATCGCCAGATACACGATCTGACCGTCGCCCCAGTCCACTCCATCGGGAAACTGCAATAAACGCACGCCCGTGGCATACACCAGGTCGCGGGTTTCAGGAGTGCCGTGGGGAATGGCAATTCCCTGACCCAAGAAGGTCGAGCCCTGAGCCTCACGCGCTTGCAAGCCTTTCAGATAACCTTCGGCCACCAAACCATCGGCGACCAGCTTATCGGCGAGTAAATGCAGCGCCGCAGACTTATCCACAGCCGTCTGGCCCATGGAAATCTGCTCTATGGTGAGCTCGAGCATGCGTTCTCCTTTTCCGGTGCTCCATGGCACCAGGTATTGTTTTGAATTAAGTCAGCGTAGATAGCTCCCCCCGAAGGCCTGAGTCATGTGTGGCAAGCACATTGCTCTGCGGGGTAAAGATCCATTAAACACGCCTGCTGAAACGTTTAATCAAGAATGTCCGGCACGTTACTGCATAATTGCCCGCGCTTGAAGCCCAACTTGTCGTATTGATCAATGCAAAACGGCCGGGCTTGCAAAAAAACCAGATGCCGACAAGGCAGACGAAGATCGACTGCCTTTATCGGTTAGGATTGGCCAAAATGTCGACATGTACTACAAAAAATAAGGAATTTCCGGCGTGAAGCTCAGTGATATCGCTCAACTGGCAGGTGTTTCCGTGACCACCGCCAGCTACGTCATCAATGGCAAGGCCGAACAGCAGCGCATTAGCAGCAGCACAGTCGAGCGTGTCCGCGCGGTGGTCGAAGAGCATGGTTTTACCCCCAACCCACAAGCCGCAGGGCTGCGCAGCCGGCACACGCGCACCCTGGGCTTTATCCTCCCGGACCTCGAAAACCCGAGCTATGCGCGCCTGGCCAAGCAACTGGAACAAGGGGCCCGGGCCCGCGGCTATCAATTGCTTATCGCCAGCTCGGACGATGCGCCGGACAGTGAGCGCCAGTTGCTCAAACTGTTTCGCGCCCGCCGCTGTGACGCCCTGTTCGTCGCCAGTTGCTTGCCTGCGGACGATGACAGCTACCGTCAACTGCAAGACCTGGGCATGCCGATCATTGCGATTGACCGGACTCTGGAGCCTTCGCGCTTTTGCTCGGTCATCAGCGATGACTGCGAAGCCAGTCTGCAATTGACCCGCAGTTTGCTACAACCGATGCCACGGCAAATTGCATTGATCGGCGCGCGCCCCGAGCTGAGTATCAGCCAGGCCCGGGCGGCGGGGTTCAAGCAAGCCCTGGAAAATTTCGACGGCGAAATCCTGATCGAGCATGGTGCTGCCTTCAGCCGCGAATGCGGACGCCGGATCATCGATGATCTGCTGGCTCGCCAGGGGCACTTCCCCGAGGCGCTGATCACGACCTCATACGTTCTGCTGCAAGGGATGTTTGATGCACTGCTGGAGCACCCGAGCCAGCGTCCGCCGTTGCGTCTTGCCACCTTTGGCGACACTCAACTGCTGGACTTCCTGCCATTGCCGGTCAATGCCATGGGCCAGCAACACAGGCTGATTGCCGAAAAAGCCCTGAGCCTGGCCTTGTCGGCGATTGAAGAGCAGCACTATGAGCCCGGCATTCATGCCATTGCCCGAGTGTTCAAACAGCGCATCCATCAGGCCTGAGCATGCAACTGATCGACAGCCACACCCATCTCGATTTCCCGGACTTTGACGCCGACCGCCTGCCGTTGCTGGCACGCAGCAGAGCACTGGGGGTTGAGCAGATGGTGGTGCTGGGGGTTGAGCAGAATACCTGGCAGCGGTTGTGGGATCTGGTGCAAACAGACAGTCAGCTATATGCCGCCCTGGGTTTGCACCCGGTGTACCTCGACCGGCATCGACCTGAGCATGTGACTGAACTGGGTCAATGGCTGAACCGTCTTGCCGGGCATCCGCAGCTATGCGCCGTAGGCGAAATCGGCCTCGACTTCTTCCTTCCCGAACTTGACCGCGACGCTCAACAACAGCTGTTTGAAGCGCAGCTGAAGCTGGCGTCGGACTTCCAGCTCCCGGCCCTGCTCCACGTTCGCCGCAGCCATGCGCAAGTGATCGCCACGCTCAAGCGTTTCCGGCTCCAGCGCGGCGGGATCATTCATGCGTTTGCGGGTAGCCGGGAAGAGGCGCGTGAATACCTGAAGCTGGGGTTCAAGCTGGGCCTGGGCGGTGCGGCGACCTGGCCACAGGCATTGCGCCTGCGCAAAGTGCTTGCCGACCTGGCACCGGACACAATAGTGCTGGAAACCGACTCCCCCGACATGGCCCCGGCCATGTACCCCAACCAGCGCAATAGCCCCGAACATTTGCCGGATATTTGCCGGGCACTGGCCGAAGTGATGGGCCTGCACCCGGAGCAACTGGCCAAGGCTTCAACAGCCAATGCCTGTGAAGTGTTTGGCTGGACGCTGCCGGTGTAGGAGCGAGCCTGCTCGCAAGGGTTTTAAATGGCCATCAGAGCAACAATGTCCATACCGCAAAACCTGCATACCACAGCACGGCAGCCCGCAGCAGCAGCGCCCACAGGGTATCAAGGCTGGCGACGCCTTCAGGGCCGGCCTGGGGGGCGGGGATTTCAGCGGCGGCACAGCCAGCCTTGTTGATCAACTGTTCGGCGCTGATGTCCCAGCTCAGCAGTTCATGCAACATCACCCGGCTGACGGCCGCGAAGTTGCCCACCAGTGCAAAACTTGCCCCCAGCAACCGAACCGGCAACCAGTCAAAAGCGTGACGCAGCTGCTGTGCACGCTCGACCAGTTCCGGGTTGTTGCCATGCTCGGCAGCCAGCGCCAGCAGGCGATAGCTCAAGGCGGCGACCGGCCCCAGCAGGAAGTACCAGAAAATCACGGCGAAGAAACTTTGATACGCCTGCCATAACAAATGGCTCTGCACCCTTTCCAGCAATTGCTCGCCACTGTCGGCGGTTTCGCCCAGATCGCGCTCGGCAACATGGGCGCAGGCCTGCAAGTCACCACGGCGCCAGGCATCCCGGAACGGTCCGAGCCCGGCCAGCAAGTCGCCTCGCCCCAAGCTGTAAATCACCACCAGCAAATGCACCGGCAGCACCAGCAAGCCATAGGCCACAGGTTCCAGCACCCATAGCAGCAGCCCCAATACAGCCACCGGGAACAGAATCAGGATCGCCAGTACCCACCATGGCCTGCGCCCGAGCCCGGGGCTGGACTCCAGCTTGTGCAGCTCGCGCAGCCAGCCGCCATCGCACTGAAGACGCTGACGCAAACCCGAGAGTTTCTCGATCAGTATCGCCAGCAGTAACACCACAAAACTCATTGCATCTCTCCTGTGTGCTGCAACGCGCCGCGAAAGCGCGTCCAGTCAAAAGCCGGGCCAGGGTCAGTCTTGCGCCCGGGGGCCACGTCACTGTGGCCACATATCCGGTGCAGGGTAATGGCGGGAAAAGCCGCTTGCAATTGCCGGGTCAACCCGATCAGCGCCTGATACTGCGCATCGCTGAACGGCAGGTCGTCGGTGCCTTCAAGCTCGATCCCCAGCGAAAAGTCATTGCAGGTCTCACGCCCCTCGAAGCTCGAGACACCTGCATGCCAGGCACGATCCAGACAAGACACAAACTGAGTGATTTTGCCGTCACGTTCAATCAGAAAGTGCGCGCTGACCCGTAACTCACTGATGCCTTCAAAGTAGGGATGTTCTGTGACATCCAGGCGATTCTGGAAAAATTCCTGAACCTTGCCGGTAGCGAATTGCCCCGGTGGCAGGCTGATGTTGTGGATAACCAGCAAGGAGACTTCGCCGTTCGGGCGCGCATTGAAGTTGGGTGACGGACAATGGCATACGCCTTGGCACCAACCGCTCGCGGGGTCCAGCTGCATACAGGCTCCTTCAACGGGAAAAACGAAAGGCCCAGTATGCCGCGATGCGCAGGCCGATGGGGAGCAATCTGTAACGCCGCGTATTACTGCGCGGCGGATTGGCCCAGGCTCTCAATCACCGAGGCCAGTGCCCGGTCGAACAGCAGGCTGTCGTCGAGCAGCAATATCGTGCCGCAACGCAGTTGGCGAATTAATTCGGAACGGTTTTTTTCCAGGGTTTTGATGCCACTGCGATTAACAAAAACATACCTGCCCTCGGGTTCGACTATCGCGATCAGCTTGCAGCGCAGGTGCGAACCCTGATCGTCCTGCTGGTCGATCCAGGTACCGATTCGCAACTGGCTGACCAGCAGCAGCCCTAAATGGTCCTGTTCGTCGAGGACGGGCAGAGGCAATGACGACACCAGCCACGGCCTGATTGCCTGCAGCTGGCGATGTGTCGCCAGTTCGTTGTCGCGGATATGTTGTTCAAGCAATTCAACACGGTCATGTTCGGTCTGGGTAAGCATCAAAAAGTCGTGCAACCAGGACTCGAGCAGACCGGGATCGTGACCCGAGTAACTCGCCAGTTGCTGAACCACGTGACTGATTTGCCGGTGCAACGGATGGCTACGGCAATCGACACTGGAGTCCCAACCGATGGCAGCACTGGCGATTGCATTGAGCAAACGGCGCGCCGGGTGGCTATCACAGCTGAAAAAGTTCTGATCCATCTGCGCAATTCTGAACATCGGCGCCTGTAACTGGCCGACGATGTTTTGCAACGGCGCCGACAGGTTGCGATCGCCGCGGATGTAATCGAATAACAACTCCACCAGGTTGCCCGCATATTCACCCGTTTCAGGGGATTGCTGCGGGTGCCCGGCCGGTTGTGCGGAGCAGCAGGACGTTGCGGACACCAGGTCGGGCAGCGCGCCAGTGGCGATCAGCAGCTGGTTGGCATCGGCATACAATTGCCCGGTATGGCTGAGCAGATACTTTTCAAACAGTTGCAGCATGATCAACTTGACCTTGATCTCGATGCCCTGATCACGCTCGGCCTGCAAAAAGTATTCGCACAGCATGGCCGGCCCCAGCGGGTTGTTCTGCTCATTGAGCACGACCCGGCTCAACGTATTGAGGCGAGTGCTCAAGTGGCACAGGGCCGACTGATCGCGTACCAGCACCTTCGCCACCATGGCATTGATGACCTGGGCGCGCTCAAGGTCGTTGCCCAACAGCGAAAACACGCCCTGCGCGGGGGTTGCCATCAACAGCGTGGAGTCACTGGCAGCGGGTTGGGTCAACTTGATAAATGCGTAGAGCAACCGCTCGAGAAAACTGCGCTCGATGTTTTTGCGCTTGAGCCGTACATCGCGCATGGCTTCAAAAAACAGGCTCTGTTCTGCGTCGCTGCGGGCCTTGTCGGCCATTTCGAACAGGGTTGCATCGGCGTTATCGAACAGTACTTGCAAGTGGGACTTGAGCTGCTGTGCGGCCTTGTCATGGACCTGCAACAGGATCACAGGCAGGCGGGCGAGAGGCGAGTGAATCGCCAGCTCGATTGAGGACCTGTGGTCAGCCCCCGCTTTCCCGTCAATGTGCATCCCGGCCTCCAGCGCTGGACGTCAAACTCATGACGCCAAATAGAAGGCGGATTATCTTGTAAAAGCTGTCGCTTGTGCCAGCAGACTCTGCATTTCAGTCTGTGCGCCGGCAAATTAATCCCGAAAGTGCCAAAAGCCGCACAGTTGCAGAGAACCGGCAGTTACCCCGCACGCTCCTTGGGTTCACCGCCAGCATGGCCCTATAATCGGCGCACTTTGTTTGTGGAGCCCGTTATGCCGAATTTATGCCTGGCCGACCTCACCGCCGAAATCGAAGCCAACGTACGCCGTGCGTTAGCCGAGGACATTGGCAGTGGCGACATTACTGCACGGCTGATCCCGGCCGAACGTCTGGCCACTGCCTCAATCATTACCCGCGAAGCCGCTGTCATCAGTGGTACGGCCTGGGTCGACTGTGTATTTCGCCAGCTTGATCCACGCGTTGCAGTGCACTGGCAAGTGGTCGACGGCGAGCGCGTGAGCCCCAATCAAGTGCTGTTTCACCTCGAAGGGCCGGCCCGCTCACTGCTCAGTGGTGAACGTAGCGCGCTGAATTTTCTGCAACTGTTATCGGGGGTAGCCACCCACGCCCAGTCATTGGCCGATCAAGTGGCGGATACCGGGGTCAAGTTGCTGGACACACGCAAAACCCTGCCGGGCCTGCGCATGGCGCAAAAATACGCGGTGACCTGCGGTGGTTGCCACAACCACCGCATAGGCCTGTACGACGCATTCCTGATCAAGGAAAACCACATTGCGGCCTGCGGCGGCATTGCCCAGGCGATCAGTGCCGCGCACAAGATCGCTCCGGGAAAACCGGTGGAAATCGAAGTCGAGAGCCTGTCCGAACTCAAGGAAGCGCTGGCAGCCGGGGCCGATATCATCATGCTCGACGAACTGAGCATGGACGACATGCGTGAAGCGGTGCGCCTGAATGCAGGCAAAGCCAAGCTGGAAGCCAGTGGCGGCATCAACCATGCCACCTTGCGCCCGATCGCCGAAACCGGCGTTGACTACATCTCGATCGGCGCCATGACCAAGGATGTCAAAGCGGTGGATCTGTCGATGCGGTTGAGCCTGTAAAAAACCCGCACCTGCAGGAGCGAGCTTGCTCGCGACGGCATCAGCGCAGTCAGCCCGGAACTGCACGTTGCCTGAGTCGCGAGCAAGCTCGCTCCCTCAGGGTTGCAGTCAGGACAATACAAAGCCCTGACACTTCACCTCATGTTCCAGTAGCCATTGCTTGGCCGCCAGGCCGCCGCCAAAGCCGGTCAGCGTGCCATTGCTGCCAATCACGCGATGACACGGAATGATGATCGGGATCGGGTTACGCCCGTTCGCCGCCCCCACCGCCCGCGATGCCTTGGGCCGAAGAATTTGTTGCGAGATCTGCCCGTAGCTGGTGGTGGCCGCGTAGGGAATGGTGGTCAGCGCCCCCCAAACCGACTGTTGAAACGCCGTGCCCACAGGCTTGAGCGACAGATCGAAAACCAGCCGTGTACCCGAAAAATACTCCTCGAGCTGACGCCGCGCTTCAGCCAGTTTTGGCGCTGAATGCACCCAGCCCGCCAGTGGCGTATGGGGCCGACGATCCAGTTCAAAACGCACTTCGCGCAACCCTTCGTCATCGGCCACCAGAAACAGCGGGCCAATGGGTGACGGCATTTGATCGTAGTAAATCCGGGTCATGTTGACTCCTTGCGGGCGGCGGCCGAGTCAGTGGCCGCACGCCATAAATACATTACTGAATAGGCCCGCCACGGACGCCAGCTTTCGGCCAGGGTTTGCAGGGCCCGGGTACTCAACGGCGTATCGTGGGGATTGGCTTCGCGGCGCAGTATCAGGTCCGCCGCCGGGAATGCATCGGGGTGTTTGAGCACCCGCATGGCGATGTAATGTGCGGTCCACTCGCCGATTCCCGGCAGCTGTACCCAGCGCTGGATAAAGCTGTGCAACGGTTGCTCGACGGCAAAATCCACCCGGCCTTCGATCAGGGCGCGGGCGATACCCTTGATTGTGTCTATCCGCGCCTGGGTAATGCCCATCTGACCCAGATCGGCCTCTGCCAGTTGCTCGGGCCCCGGGAATAGACGATCAAGCCCTGCCCCTGGCGGGCTCTCAATCGCAATGCCGTAGCGGTGCACTATGCGGCTGGCCAGGGTCCGTGCAGCTGCCACGCTGACCTGCTGGCCCAGTACCGCCCGCACCGCCACTTCAAATCCATCCCAGCCACCGGGCAACCGCAGGCCCGGATAGCGTTCGACAAGCGGCGCCAGCAGCGCACTGTTACTCAAGGTCTGAGCTATTGCCAGAGGATCGGCATCCAGATCAAACATCCGCCGGATCCGGGTGACCACACCAAGCATCTGGCCCGGCGGCACATTCAACAGCTCAAGTTGCAGCGCATGCTGCTCACCCGGCCAGGCACTGACCCGCAACCAGCCGGGGGCATCGCCGGCACCAAATACCCGCTGATAACTGTGGGCGTCCACCTGTTCGATGCCTGGCAGGGCCCGAGTCTGCAGAAAGCCCAGTAACGCGCTGAAATCGTAAGGCGGGCGATAGCCCAGACGCAGCACCAATGCCTTGTCGGCCCGGGCTTTCGGGCTGCGCCTGAAGTCTCTGGGCTGCGCATGATTGGCCTCGGCAAACGCGGCATTGAAGCGCCGCAAGCTGCCAAAGCCGGAGGCCATGGCTACTTCGGTGATCGACAGGTGTGTTTCGCTCAGGAGCTGCTTGGCGAACAGCAAACGCTGAGTCGCATGTACCGCTATCGGTGGGGCGCCCAGGTGCTTGACGAACAGGCGCCGCAATTGCCGGGCACCGATATCCAGACGATCGGCCAGCATCTCCAGCGAGTGATCGGCCAGGAAACCTTCATTGATCAACTTCAAACCACGGGACACCAGATGCTCGCCATGCAGCCACAGCAGATTGCCCGGCGCCAGTTCTGGCCGACAGCGCAAACAGGGTCTGAAACCCTGGGCCTGAGCAGCCGCCGCGCTGGGGTAATACACCACGTTTTCGGGCTTTGGCGGGCGCGCCGGGCATACCGGCCGGCAGTAGATCCGGGTGCTGAGCACCGCCGTAAAAAACACCCCGTCAAAACGCGCATCACGGCTTAACCGGGCGATTTCGCAGGCGGCGGTGCTGGGCGCAAGAAGGCTGTTGTGTGTGTTCATGGAGCGCACAATAGCACTGGGTCATGGCTGATTCTCGCCATTTTCGGACCTCAATGTCGGCCGTCGATCAGCGGGTTCTGGAGAGGGGTTGCACACCCCAATGCCCGCACCGTCGCCCTGGCCGTACTGCATGAGCGGCAATCATCTGCGCCCGGCAGAGGGTTTGATCAGATTGCCCCTGGCTGGCATTTTTTCCGGCATCTCACATTGCAGGAGCCGGCCTGGCTCCTGCAGAACCCTGACTATTTACAGGCACCGCTTTGCAGACAGGTGCCGGTTTGGGTCCACACCAGTGTGCTGCCGCTCAAGGCAGGCGTCATCACGCTGGTCCAGCCACCCGCTGCCTGAGTGCCGGTCATGCTGATCACGCCATCTACCACTGTCATGCCCGCTGCCAGGTTGTCAGTGGCTGCGGCCGGGCCTGGAATGCCGTGGCTGCCCGCATCGCAGACAGTCAAATCATTACTCTCGCTGTAACACAGCGCGACGGCGGTCTTGTAGCTGTTGCTGATTGAGTTCACCTCGGCAAAACGGGCCTTCATGGTGTGTTCGTTGTAAGCCGGCAGTGCAAAAGAGGCGATCAGGCCAATGATCGCAACCACAATCATCAACTCGATCAGGGTGAAGCCTTTTTGTTGTTTCACATGAAATCTCCAAAAGTGGGACGCGGCCCTGTGGCCAAACGCCAAAGCAGTACTGAGCCGCCCAAAAAGTGCGCACAGGCTATCAAGGTTAGCGGGCGGTTGCTCCACAACTACATGGCTGACATCTGTGGAAACGCTCCAATGGCCGTCCCGACTTTGGGCCATCTAGCCTTTGAGGCCAGGAGCACAACAAAGCAATCAACTATTCAGGGATGGAAAAAATGCCAGCACAGGCAGATAAAACCAGTGTTTATCGGTGGCAAGGCACTGATCGCCATGGCGCTCCGGCCAGTGGTGAAAGCACTGGCCACAGCCAGGCAATGATCCGGGCCCGGTTACGCCGACAAGGTATTACCGTTAGTAAAATTCGCCGGCATACAGACCGCGACACCCCCGCAGGCAAACCCGCCAAAGCCGTACAGATCACACTTTTCACTCGCCAGTTGGCCACGCTGATCAGAGCCGGCATCCCGCTGCTGCAAGCGCTGGAGGTAATTGCCAACGGCCTGGAACATCAGGCCATGGGCAAGCTGGTGAATGATCTGCAGCAGGACATCAATGCAGGTATCAGCCTGGCAAGTGCGTTGCGAAAAAGGCCGGCACAGTTCGATGCATTGTTCTGCAATCTGATTGAGGCTGGCGAGCAGGCCGGGGCACTGGATGTGTTGCTGGAGCGGATCGCGACGTACAAGGAAAAAACCGAAACTCTGAAAAACAAAATCAAAAAGGCCATGACCTACCCCATAGCCGTGCTGGTGGTGGCATCAGGGGTCTGCGCAATTTTATTGATTGAAGTGGTGCCGCAGTTCCAGCGCGTGTTCGACTCTTTTGACGCCCAACTGCCACTGTTCACGCTCTGGGTAATCGCTGTCTCCCAGGCGCTGCAACAGTTCGGCCTGTGGCTGCTCGCCGGGGCCGGCCTGGGGTGTGCAGCTCTGGGCTATCGCTACAAACACTGCGCGGCGTTGCGTCAGCGCCTTGATCGCTGGCTGTTGAAACTCCCGGTGCTGGGCAACCTGCTGCATTTTTCGGCCATCGCCCGTTTTGCCCGCACGCTGTCCACCACCGTTGCCGCCGGAGTTCCATTGCTTGAAGCGCTGCAGGCAGTCGCCGGAGCCACGGGCAACAGCCTGTTCAAAGACGCGGTACTGCAACTCAGGCAGCGGGTGGCAACAGGCAGTCAGATCCATGTTGCCATGGGCGATGTCGGAGTATTCCCGGGCATGGTGATCCAGATGACAGCAATTGGCGAAGAGTCCGGCACACTGGACGAGATGCTCAACCACGTAGCCACCTATTATGAGAGCCAGGTCGACACTCTGGTCGATAACCTGACAGCATTGATGGAGCCGGCAATCATGGTGGTACTCGGCGTCATGGTTGGCGGACTGGTGATCGCCATGTATTTACCGATTTTCAAATTGGGCCAAGTGATTTGAGCATGATTGAATTTTTCACCCGCCACCCCGACGCTTTTATCGTCTGCGCCCTGATCCTCGGCTTGTTGGTGGGCAGCTTTATCAATGTCCTGGCCTGGCGCTTGCCCAGGATGCTCGAGCAGGACTGGCGAGCACAGGCCAGGGAATTGCTGGAGTTGCCTGCAGCCGAAAAAATGCCTGTGTATAACTTGATGCTGCCCCGCTCCCACTGCCCGCAATGCCAGCACCCGTTGCGCCTGTGGGAAAAGATTCCGCTGCTCAGCTACCTGCTACTGGGTGGCAAGTGCTCCCGGTGCAGGACCGTTATCAGCCCGCGCTACCCCCTGACCGAACTGGCTTGCGGATTATTGTCGGCGTTTATAGCCTGGCATTTCGGCCTGAGCCTGCAGGCGGGCTGGATGCTGGTGCTGACCTGGGGGCTGCTGGCTATTTGCCTGATCGATGCCGAGCACCAGATCGTGCCCGATGTTCTGGTGCTGCCCCTGCTCTGGATGGGCTTGCTGCTCAACAGCTTCGATACTTTTACCAGCCTGTCACAAGCGGTATGGGGCGCAGCGCTGGGCTATGCAAGCCTGTGGTCGATCTTCTGGATCTTCAAGCTGCTCACCGGCAAGGACGGCATGGGCTATGGTGATTTCAAGCTGCTGGCGATGCTCGGAGCCTGGGGCGGCATTGCAGTATTACCCTTGACCATTGTGCTCTCGTCACTGATGGGTGCGATCGCAGGCCTGAGCCTGCTGGCATTACGCCGGGCCAAAACCTCCACCCCGATTCCCTTTGCCCCCTATCTGGCAATTGCCGGCTGGATTGGATTGCTCTGGGGTGGTCAAATAACCGCCTTCTATTGGTAGCTTTCGGTTTGAAATGAATACCTCATCTTCCAGACCCTGGATCCTCGGCCTGACCGGCGGCATTGGCAGTGGTAAAAGCGCCGCTGCCGAGCACTTCGCCGCCCTGGGTGTTCATGTGGTGGACGCCGACCATGCGGCACGCTGGGTGGTAGAGCCCGGGCGCCCGGCGCTGGCGAAAATCGCCGAACACTTTGGCGATGCCGTGCTGCAGGCCGATGGACAGCTTGATCGCAGCGCCTTGCGCAGCCTGATCTTTAGCGACCCTGAACTTCGGCGCTGGCTCGAAGCCCTGCTGCACCCATTGATTCGGGAAGAAATCGCGCTCAACCTGGCCCAGGCAAAATCGCCCTACGCCATTCTGGTTTCGCCACTGCTGATAGAGTCCGGGCAGTACGCAACCACCCAGCGCGTACTGGTGATCGACGCCCCGCAAGCCTTGCAGATTGAGCGCACGTTATTGCGCGACAACACCAGCGAACAGCAAGTACAGGCCATTCTGAAGGCTCAAGCCAGCCGCGAAGAACGCCTGAGTCACGCTGATGACATCCTGGTCAACGATAGCGACCTGAAGACGCTCCAGACTGAAGTCGAGCGCCTGCATCACTTTTACTTAACTTTGCGTGGAGGCCAACCATGACCAAACCTATGACCGTAGACTGCCCGACTTGTGGCACCGCCGTGGAATGGAAAACCACCAACGCGTTCCGGCCATTCTGCTCGGACCGCTGCAAACTGATCGATTTGGGCGCCTGGGCCAGCGAAGAACACAAAATCCCGGTAAGCCCGGATGCAGAAGACGACCTGTTTTCCGAGGACTTGCCAGACCGCCTGCATTAACCCCCCCTGCGCCAGCCGGCTTGTCAGCGATTACAGCGCCCTTTGTAGCGCTGGCAGGCCAGCGCCTGACCGTCACCTGGGGTCTTCATCCTTCCAGGGGGCGGCCAGGTAACGGGTACGGTTGAAGGTCTCGAGCCATTCAGGACAAAACACTACCAGTGCAGTGACCAGCATCCCGTTGATGAACGCTTCCGGAAAGATGATCAGCCACAGATAGCCAATAAAGTCTTCCAGCCACTGCGCCATGACGAAGATCCCGTCCAGCCACAACACGCCAAGCACTGCCAGCAAACACAACAACGCCGCCAGCGCCGCCGCAAAGAAGCCTGAGCAAAAGATATACACGAAGGGATTACGCGGTTGTGCACGCTCAACCAGTCGCGCGCAACATTCCGTCACTGCTATGGGCAACACAATCAGCAGCATGCCATTGACGCCCATCGCGGCCAGGTCCTGTCGCCCCAGCAGCACCAGCCCTCCTTGCGCCATAAGCGCACCGATAACGGCCAGCGGCCAGTCGAGCAGTAATGTGACCACTGTCAGGCCAATAAAGTGATACGACACACCCGTATCGAAATCACGTCGCACCAGCCACAGCAAGAACAGTCCGAATACAGTCCCGAACAGCAAGTGCTGGCGGCGCGGGTCGGCAAACAGCTCAACCCACGGCGCTCGCCAGATCGCCCAGACCACCACGGGCACATAGAGCATCCAGCCGGTCAACATCGTTTCAGTGGACAACACTGCGGCACTAATCATGTTCGCGTCCTCATCCTGTTAAAGCACACCGCTCAACCCTCCGTGTTTGATGCCCCTGTTGGTGATGCACACGAGTCTACACCGCAGACTTTCAGGAACACCTGTTTCAAGGCTAAGCTGCGTCCATGGACGACTCTGATTATCTGCGCCTGCTCACCATTCAGGCCGAACAGGCCAATGCCTTTTTATCCAATGCCCGCAAGTGGGAGCGTGAGCGTTGGGTCTGCCAGCGCCTGCTCCAGGGCCTGAATATTCCGTATCACTCCGAAGACTTCACCCAGGCCAGCCAGGAACCTCCGGATGTATTGTTTGGCGAGGCCCGCTTTGAAGTGTTCTTTGTACTTGATGAAGGCCGACGCTTGAATGATGAATGGCGTGAAGAGCTCCAGCGCCGCCGCAGCGCCTATTCCCTGAGCCAGCTGGTACGTCGCGAGGCACGACCCAAACGAATTCCGGCGAGCAAGCTACTGCAACGACTGGGCCCTACCCTGCACAAAAAAGCCACCAACTACCGCGAACGCGATATCGATTTGAGTCAATTGGACATCATTGCCTTCTCCAGCCTCAAGCGCGAAGTTCTGGACCTTAACAGCCACTTCCCGCCCCCTACCGAATACTTGCGCATGGGTTGGCGCTCGCTGTCACTGGTGGGCCCTACCTTTGCCCGGGTGTTGTTCGCGCAACCGGATGCGCCGGACTTTTTGCGCAATAACCTGGGGCGCAGCATTATTTTCGATGTCGGGATCAGCCTGTGAGCCCGCTGCAGGAACTGCTTGCCGAGGTGCCGCAAACCGGCCGCGTGCGCTGGATCGGCGTACGCCCCGAGTCCCGTGCAGACATGCTGGAACTCGACGCCGTGGAAGCCCGCCGCGAAGCCGGGCTGACTGGCGATCATGCGCGCCCGGGGCCCCGCAATGCCCGGCAAGTGACGTTGATTCAATGGGAGCATCTGGCCGTCATCAACTCGCTGATGGGGCGCCCGCAAGATCAGCCGCTGTTGGCCCCGGATTTGCGACGCAATCTGGTGATCAGCGGGATCAATCTGTTCAGCCTTAAAGGCAGGCGCTTCAGGATTGGCCAGGCCATTTTTGAGACCACCGGCTGGTGCCAGCCCTGTGCCCGACTGGAGCAGCGGCTGGGCCCTGGCACTTTCCAGGCAGTGCGTGGCCATGGCGGAATCACGGCCCGGGTAATCGAAAGCGGGATCATTCGTCTAGACGACGAACTGCGGGTCGAGCCATTGCAGCCCAGCGGCTATGCTCCTTTTAATCCCGGTTGAATCACCGCTGTAGCTTTTACACCTCCCGCAACGTCTATCTGACGAGGCCACAATTATGTCCAGCCGCCTGAACCCAGATGATCAAAAGCATGTCGAAGAGTACCTGCAACTGCCACAAAACCAGGTTGAGCGCCGGCCTTTCAGGCCCTTGCTGCTCCTTGGTGTGGTGGTGATCGTGGTCATTGGCATGGGCTTTTTGAGCCGCCTCCTGAGTTATCTGGCGCTATGAGCTGCATTGCGCTCGCCCGGATCGTTGCAACACAGAATTTTTCAAGCCTTGTGAGTGATACCTATGAACCATCGTATTGTTATCGTCGGCGGCGGTGCCGGCGGTCTGGAGCTGGCTACCCGCCTGGGCAAGACCCTGGGCAAACGCGGCAAAGCCAGCGTGATGCTGGTCGATGCCAACCTGACCCACATCTGGAAACCGCTGCTGCATGAAGTTGCGGCAGGGTCGCTGAACTCCTCCGAAGACGAGCTCAACTACGTCGCCCAGGCCAAATGGAACCATTTCGAATTTCAGCTGGGCCGTATGAGCGGGCTGGATCGTGAGCAGAAAAAGATCTCATTGTCGGCAACTCTCGACGAAAATGGTCAGGAACTGGTGCCCGCCCGCGAGCTGGGCTACGACACGCTGGTGATTGCGGTGGGCAGCACCACCAACGACTTCGGGACCAAGGGCGCGGCTGAGCATTGCCTGTTTCTGGATACCCGCAAGCAAGCCGAGCGTTTTCATCAGCAATTGCTTAACCATTATCTGCGCGCCCATGCCGGGCAAACCGATGTGGTCGAGCAGATCAGTGTGGCCATCGTCGGCGCCGGCGCGACCGGTGTCGAGCTGGCCGCCGAACTGCATAACGCGGCACATGAACTGGCCGCATATGGCCTGGACCGCATCAAGCCGGAAAACATGCACATCACCCTAATTGAAGCCGGGCCACGGGTTTTGCCCGCGTTGCCGGAACGCATTGGCGGCCCTGTGCATAAAACCCTGGAGAAGCTCGGGGTCACCGTTCTGACCAACTCAGCGGTGAGCGAAGTGACTGCTGACAGCTTGATCACCAAGGACGGTCAGGTCATTCCTGCGAGCCTGAAGGTTTGGGCGGCAGGGATCCGCGCACCGGGGTTTCTTCAAGAAATTGCAGGGCTGGAAACCAATCGCATCAACCAGCTGGTGGTTCGCCCTACGCTGCAAACCACCCGCGACGACAACATTTTTGCCTTTGGCGATTGTGCTGCCTGCCCGCAGCCGGGTACCGACAAGATGGTCCCACCTCGCGCCCAGGCTGCCCACCAGCAAGCCTCGCTACTGGCCAAGTCGCTGAAACTGCGGATTGAAGGCAAGTCGCAACTGCCTGATTACCACTACCGTGATTACGGCTCGCTCATTTCACTGTCGAGCTTCTCGGCTGTGGGTAACTTGATGGGTAGCCTGATGGGAAGCGTCATGCTGGAAGGCTGGCTGGCCCGGATGTTTTACATCTCGCTGTACCGCATGCACCAAATGGCGCTGTACGGTACGTTCCGCACCTTGATGCTGATGCTCGGCAGCAGGATCGGACGCGGTACCGAGCCACGGCTGAAACTGCACTGATTACCACTAAACCTGCAGGCGCTTGCTCGGGGCATTTTCGAACAGCTCGCGAGCAAGCTCGCTCCTACAGAGCAGGATCGGACGCGGTACCGAGCCACGACTGAAACTGCACTGATCATCACTAAACCTGCAGGCGCTTGCTCGGGGCATTTTCGAACAGCTCGCGAGCAAGCTCGCTCCTACAGAGCAGGATCGGACGCGGTACCGAGCCACGACTGAAACTGCACTGATTACCACTAAACCTGCAGGCGCTTGCTCGGGGCATTTTCGAACAGCTCGCGAGCAAGCTCGCCCCTACAGGGGCGGCTGATGCTCAGAGAGCATAATTACGCACCACAGACTGCGCCGGCTTGTAGCACGCCGAATATGTGGGAGCCGGCCTGACCAGGTGTCTTCATTGCTGGCAAGTCAGCTCCCACAAAGCCCCATGCCAACCCGTCCAGTTTTTCGCAGGCATAAAAAAAGCGACCCGAAGGTCGCTTTTTTTATTGGCCGCTGATGAGAATGTCATCAGTGCCTTATTTTCGCACCCGCTACTGCTGGGCTGAAAATGGTCGGGGTAAGGGGATTCGAACTCCTGACATCCTGCTCCCAAAGCAGGCGCGCTACCGGACTGCGCTATACCCCGGTAAAAAAAAGGCACCTTCTAGAGGCGCCTTCTGCGATCAGTGCTTTTGGCCTCTGATCTTAAGATCTAGCTCCAGAACTAACTGAAGCCAAAAATGGTGGGTCGTGTGGGATTCGAACCTACGACCAATTGGTTAAAAGCCAACTGCTCTACCAACTGAGCTAACGACCCAAAAATGGTCGGGGTAAGGGGATTCGAACTCCTGACATCCTGCTCCCAAAGCAGGCGCGCTACCGGACTGCGCTATACCCCGGCTTGAAAATGGCTCCACGACCTGGACTCGAACCAGGGACCCAATGATTAACAGTCATTTGCTCTACCAACTGAGCTATCGCGGAACTACATATTTCAATCTACAACATTGTGACTCTTTGCAACTCTCGTTGACTTCAGCGTATCTCTACGTTGGCGTCTCTGAGGCGGGCCATTCTACAACCTTTCAAACCCTTGTCAACCCTTATTTTTCGTTAGAAGACAATGATTTAGCTCTTCTAGCGGGCTTCTTGGTTTGGGCCAAGTTGCCGTTGCGGGTGACTTACTGCGGGGCGCATCTTACAAGCGTTTTCCTTACAGATCAACACCCTAAGTAAAAAAAGGCCTCGCAATGCGAGGCCTTCCTTAAAACACTGGCGCCGGAGCTTACGCGAAGACGATTTCGTCGTCTTTTACGCTCGCTGTCACAGTGGTGCCAGGCATGAACTGACCCGAAAGAATCAGTTGTGCCAGCGGGTTTTCGATCCAGCGCTGGATCGCACGTTTCAGTGGCCGTGCGCCATATACCGGGTCGTAACCTACTGCGATCAGTTTTTCCAGAGCATCCTTGTCCAGCTCCAGGCTCAGATCGCGTTCTGCCAGACGACTGCGCAGACGGCTCAACTGGATCTCGGCAATGCCGGCGATCTGATCACGGGCCAGAGGCTCGAAGATCACCACTTCGTCGATCCGGTTCACAAACTCCGGACGGAAGTGGGTACTCACCGCATCCATTACCGCAGCCCGTTGTGCTTCGCGATCACCCACCAGCTCCTGGATCTGTGCAGAGCCCAGGTTGGAGGTCATCACGATCACCGTGTTGCGGAAGTCCACTGTACGACCGTGGCTGTCAGTCAGGCGACCGTCTTCAAGCACTTGCAACAGCACGTTGAACACATCCGGGTGAGCCTTCTCGACCTCATCCAGCAGGATTACCGAGTAAGGCTTGCGCCGTACAGCTTCGGTCAAGTAACCGCCTTCTTCGTAGCCCACATAGCCTGGTGGCGCACCAATCAATCGAGCCACGGAATGTTTCTCCATGAACTCGGACATGTCGATCCGCACCATCGCCTCTTCAGTATCAAAGAGGAACTCTGCCAGCGCCTTGCACAACTCGGTTTTACCCACACCGGTCGGGCCCAGGAACATGAACGAGCCGCTTGGACGGTTCGGGTCGCTCAAGCCTGCACGGGAACGGCGAACCGCGTTGGACACGGCCACAACAGCCTCGTCCTGACCAATTACACGCTCATGCAGCAAGCTTTCCATCTTCATCAGCTTGTCGCGCTCACCTTCGAGCATCTTGGATACCGGAATACCGGTCCACTTCGACACGACCTCGGCGATCTCCTCTTCGGTCACTTTGCTGCGCAACAACTGATTCTCAGTTTTGCTGCTGTGCTCGTCGACCATCTGCAGGCTGCGCTCCAGATCGGGAATAACCCCGTACTGCAACTCGGCCATGCGGTTGAGGTTGCCGCTGCGGCGCGCCACTTCGAGTTCCTGACGCGCTTGCTCGATCTTTTGCTGGATCTGGGCAGAACCCTGCACTTCGGCTTTTTCCGAGGTCCAGATTTCTTCCAGGTCGGAATACTCGCGCTCAAGGCGCTCGATTTCTTCCTGCAATTTCTCGAGACGTTTTTTCGCCGCCTCATCCTCTTCTTTCTTCAGCGCCTGAGCTTCAACTTTCAGTTGAATCAAGCGACGCTCCAGACGGTCCAGCACTTCCGGCTTGGAGTCGATCTCCATGCGGATACGGCTGGCAGCCTCGTCGATCAGGTCAATCGCCTTGTCCGGCAATTGGCGATCAGTGATATAGCGATGGCTGAGTTTGGCCGCGGCAATGATTGCACCGTCGGTGATAGCCACCTTGTGGTGAACTTCATAGCGCTCTTTCAGACCCCGCAAAATTGCGATGGTGTCTTCTTCACTCGGCTCTTCAACCAGCACTTTCTGGAAGCGACGCTCAAGGGCTGCGTCCTTCTCGATATATTGGCGATATTCGTTGAGCGTGGTCGCACCCACACAATGCAACTCGCCCCGGGCCAGCGCAGGCTTGAGCATGTTGCCCGCGTCCATTGCGCCTTCGCCCTTACCGGCACCGACCATCACGTGCAGCTCGTCGATAAACAGGATGATCTGCCCTTCCTGCTTCGACAGTTCGTTAAGCAGCGCTTTCAGACGCTCTTCAAACTCACCGCGAAACTTGGCACCGGCAATCAATGCACCGATGTCCAGCGACAGCAGGCGCTTGCCCTTGAGACCATCAGGCACTTCGCCATTGATGATCCGCTGCGCCAAGCCTTCGGCAATGGCAGTTTTACCCACGCCAGGCTCACCGATCAGGACCGGATTGTTTTTAGTCCGGCGCTGCAACACCTGAATGGTGCGGCGAATTTCATCGTCACGACCGATCACCGGGTCGAGCTTGCCTTCTTCGGCACGCTTGGTCAGGTCGATGGTGTATTTATCCAGCGCCTGACGCGACTCTTCGACGTTCGGGTCGTTGACCGCTTCACCGCCGCGCAAGTTGTTGATGGCGTTTTCCAGGGCTTTCTTGCTCACGCCCTGCCCCAGCAACAACTTGCTCAGTTTGCTGTTGTCGTCCATGGCCGCCAGCAACACCATTTCACTGGTGATGAACTGGTCGCCTTTTTGCTGGGCCAGACGGTCTGCCTGATTCAGCAGACGAGCCAGATCCTGCGACATATTCACGTCGCCAGTAGGATTCTGGATTTTTGGCAACTGATCGAGCTCTTTGGTCAGCTCTTTACGCAGGCTGTTTACATCAAAACCGACTTGCATCAGCAGCGGCTTGATCGAACCGCCCTGCTGATCCAGCAATGCCTGCATCAAGTGCGCCGGCTCAATGGCCGGATGGTCAAGGCCTACAGCCAATGACTGAGCATCGGACAAGGCCAATTGCAACTTGCTGGTTAATCTATCTATACGCATTCGTCACCTTCCTTATGAGCAGGCCGGAGGGATGGAAACTCCTGAATGAAGAAACCTGCCAGATACCATAGTAGATGCGGGCAATTCCGGGAGTTTCAAGCCTGAAGGAAGTGACGTAGATCAGCTAGGCGGTCTTTTCGATCCAGACCAGAGATGCGAAACGGCCAGTACGAGGACTGCGCCGGTAGGAGTAAAAACGCGGGTCGCTCACGGTGCAAAAACCACCGCCGTAGACCGCGCCAATCCCCATGCGAGCCAGACGCAGGCGCGCCAGCTCATAGATATCGGCCATAAAACGACCTTGATTGATGCTGGGCACAAAGGCGGCATCAGCATCGGGCAGGTCATTTATAAAGACTTCCCGCACCTCGGCACCGACTTCAAATGCCTTGGGGCCAATCGCCGGGCCCAGCCATACCAGAATCTCCCGGGGCTCAACATTGAGACTCATGGCTGCTGCTTCAAGTACGCCTGCTGCCAGCCCGCGCCAACCGGCGTGGGCGGCAGCAACCCGGGTTCCGGCGCGATCGCAGAACAGCACGGGCAAGCAATCTGCCGTCATCGCCGTACAGGCAATACCGGGCGTGGCTGTCCAGCTGCCGTCCGCTTCGACGATACGTTCAGGATTGGCAGGCACGACCACAACCCCGTGAACCTGGCTGAGCCAAGCGGGCTGTACGTCGAAAACATGGGTCAGGCGCTGGCGGTTATGTGCAACGGCTACGGGATCGTCGTCGACATGGTCGCCCAGGTTGAAGCTGTCGAACGGCGCCAGACTGACGCCGCCCGCACGGGTGGTCACACAGGCCCTGATGCCTGCCGGCGCTGGCCAGTCAGGAATCAGGAAGGTGTTCACCCGACAAATGCCTCTCGGTCTTGCTTGAGCAACGTCAACAGCCAGACAAAATCGTCCGGAAGTGGCGATTCCCAGCTCATGCGCTTACCGGTCGTCGGATGATCCAACTCAAGGAAGCGCGCGTGCAGAGCCTGACGCGGGAAGTTTTTCAGGGATTCGACCATCGTCACACTGGCTGCCGGCGGGATACGGAAGCGACCGCCATAGGCAGGGTCTCCGACCAACGGGAAGTTGATGTGGGACATATGCACACGAATCTGGTGCGTACGACCGGTTTCCAGCTTGACCCGCACATGGGTGTGGGAACGGAAACGCTCAAGCACACGGTAATGACTCACCGCCTGCTTGCCGCCTTCCATTACCGCCATACGCTGGCGTTGCTGGCCGTGACGGCCGATGGGCGCATCGATCTTGCCCCCGGCAGTAACGACACCAATGACAATGCACTCATAGATTCGGCTGACACTGCGGCTCTGCAACTGTGTAACCAGTTGCGTCTGCGCCTGGATGGTCTTGGCGACCACCATCAGACCGGTGGTGTCTTTGTCCAGACGGTGCACGATCCCCGCACGCGGCACATTAATAATGTCCGGTACGTGATGCAGCAACGCATTGAGCAAAGTACCGTCGGCATGCCCGGCAGCCGGGTGTACCACCAAGCCGGCAGGCTTGTTGATAACCAGGATGTCATCGTCTTCGTAAACGATATCCAGAGGAATGTCTTGGGCGACCCACTCACCCTGGGCTTCCTGCTCGGCAGTCAACTCCAGGATGGCGCCACCATGCACGATGTCACGGGGGCGGATGACCGCTCCGTCCACAGTGAGGCGGCCGTCTTTGATCCAGGCGGAAAGGCGCGAGCGCGAGTGCTCAGCGAATAATTGTGCGGCGACTTGATCGAGGCGTTGGCCACCCAGTTCGGACGGCACCTCTTCGCGAAGTTGAATTTTCTCGGACATGCTCATCAGGACCGCGCCAAGCCTTTGGTTTCGGCTGCGCGCTTGTGGTTAAATACGGCGTCTTTTGCCCCGAGGCTTTTCACGGGGCGCTCATCATAACAGGACGGACCCGCCCAAGACAGCGGCCGTCATAGGGACGCAAGCCGCCATGCAAGTGAGACACCTGCTGCTGATCGCCATCCTCGCACTGACCGCCGCCTGCTCGTCGACAAAAGAAGTCGTGGACGACAACCTGAGCGAAGTCGAGCTGTACCAGCAGGCGCAGGCCGACCTGGATAACCACAGCTATACCAGTGCTACCGCCAAGCTGAAGGCTTTAGAGTCGCGCTATCCGTTCGGACGCTATGCCGATCAGGCCCAGCTCGAACTGATCTACGCCTACTACAAGAACTCCGAACCGGAAGCTGCCAAGTCCGCTGCCGAGCGATTCATTCGCCTGCACCCACAGCATCCAAACGTTGATTACGCCTATTACCTCAAAGGTTTGACTTCGTTTGACCAGGACGTAGGCCTGCTGGCCCGCTTTCTGCCGCTGGACATGACCAAGCGCGACCCTGGAGCTGCACGCGACTCCTACAACGAGTTTGCCCAGCTCACCAGCCGCTTCCCGAATAGCCGCTACGCTCCCGACGCCAAGCAACGCATGATCTATCTGCGTAACTTGCTGGCTGCGTATGAAATCCACGTAGCCGACTACTACCTGACCCGCCAGGCCTATGTAGCTGCTGCCAACCGTGGTCGCTATGTGGTCGAAAACTTCCAGGAAACCCCTGCAGTCGGCGACGGGCTTGCGGTGATGGTTGAGTCCTATCAGCGCATGCACCTCGATCAACTGGCCAACACCAGCCTCGAAGTACTGAAAGACAACTACCCGAACCACCCAAGCCTGGTTGACGGTCAGTTTGTGCCACAGGTTTCCGACTCGGATAACCGCTCCTGGTTGAGCAAGGCCACACTGGGCCTGATCGAATCCAGCACACCGCTGCCACCGGGTGAAACCCGTGCCAACCTGGACATCAAGAAGCAGTATCAGGATGCCAAAGACGCGATCCCGTCTGATCTGAAGCCTAAAGATGCTGACGGCAATGTCATTCCGGAGCCTGAGCCGGAAGGTCCAAGCCGCTCCTGGTTCAGCTACATGACCCTGGGTCTGTTCGACTAATCGTCCAGCCCATGTAAAAAGAGCCCTGCGGGGCTCTTTTTTTATGTTCGATTTGGTCCTGTGCGCCTGCCAATAGCTTGGCTAAACTGGCGCATCTTTTCTCGAATAGCGAATAACCATGCTTCGTTTACTGATCTGGGCTGCTTTGATTGCTGCTGGCGTGTGGTTTTGGCGCAAGTACAAAGCCGGGCTGGCAACCACTAAGAACCCGGTCGACCCGGGTGCTCAACCCATGGTTCGTTGCGCCCACTGCGGAGTTCACCTGCCCCGCGATCGCGCCCTGCACCAGCAGCAAGAGTGGTATTGCACGCAAAACCATCTGGAACAAGGACCAAAGCCCCGGGATTAAAGCCAGCACCCCGGACTTGCGGGAGCCGGCTTGCCGGCAATAGCCGCCAATTGCGGGCTCCCACAGGCTTCAAGCGATATTCTGGATGCGTCCTTGCGGTGCATAGGGCGCCGGATCGATGATCGGTTCACGCCCCAGCAGCAAGTCGGCGAACAACTGACAGGACGCCGGAGCCAGTACCAGCCCATTGCGATAGTGCCCGCAGTTAAGCCACAACCCGCCAACACTTGCGACCCGGCCAATATATGGAATTCCCTCAGGCGAGCCCGGCCGTAATCCCGCCCAATGCCCCACCGGCTGCACACCGGCCAGAGCCGGAATCAGCTCGATCGCAGACGCCTGCAGGCTTTCCAGGGCTGTTCGGGTCGGGGTTTTATCGAAACCTTCGTGCTCGAGGGTGCTACCAATCAAGACATGCCCGTCACGCCGCGGAATCGCGTAGCGTCCTTTGGCCAGCACCATGCAGGACAAGAAGTCAGGTGCGCACTTGTAAAGAATCATCTGCCCTTTGACAGGCACTACCGGCAATTCAAGGCCCAGACTACTGAGCAGTTCACCGCTCCAGGCACCTGCCGCCAGCACCACCTCATCGCCGCGAATGTCCCCCTGAGCCGTGCTCACGCCGCAGACATTCTCGCCCTCACGGATAAATCCCAGAACCTCGCACTGCTCATGGATGGTGACATTGGGCATGGCTTGCAACGCGGCCTTCAGTGATTTAACCAGCCGCGGATTACGCACATTGGCCACTTCGGCCATGTAAATGGCCCTTGAATAACCGCCCCCCAATACCGGTACAGCCCCTTCAACCGCAGAGATTTCGACCGTACTCAAGGGCCGGCCTTCACGCTTGGCCCACACCAGGGCTTGCGCCTCGTCTTCAAGGTCAAGCCAGTACAAACCGGTGGTGTGAACTTCAGGATCTACACCTGTAGCGGCAAACAAACGTTCTGCCAACTGTGGATAAAAGTCCTGCGACCAGTGAGCCAGGGCTGTAACAGCCGGGTTGTAGCGCCATGGATAAAGCGGAGAAACGATCCCGCCACCGGCCCAGGAGGACTCCTGCCCGACAGCACTCTGGTCAAGAAGCGTTACCTGCCCGACTTCGGCTGCCAGATTGAACGCTGTCAGCAGCCCGATAACGCCGCCCCCTACAATCACTACGCGTTGTTGCTTAGCCATCAATCAACTCAGCCCAAAATGAAAATAAATTGTTAGCGCCCCCAACACTGCTGCACTGTCAGGTCCGGAGCGGCCTGGGTAATTGCGGTCAAACCGGTATGGGCCAAGGTGAAATTCCCACACGCATCGTCCGCCATGGACGAGCCCGCTCTGCGGGTAGCCGTCAGCAAGAAGGCATGATCAGCGAGGTCGTGGGTAATCAGATAGTGCTCGTTGCCCGAACCAAGATTTTCCGCCCCACTGTATAAACCTTTTTTCGTATAAAAACGCTCCAGACTTTGGGATTGCTCCGACAACAAGACCACTATTTGAGCGCGGTAGGCACGCTGGACCGAGCCGCTGTAAACCGGATAAACCACTGCCCCAAGAAAACCGACGATTGCCACCACGATAACGAGTTCGATCAGGGTAAAGCCTGCCCCATGCCTGCGCATCACGCCCTCCTACTGGATTTGCCGCCACATGATCCTGCTCAATTGCCGGGAGCCTGCCCCACCCTCTTCGGCATCCTCGTCTTGATAATGCGCATAAACACTCTCCAGGACGGTACGTGACTGCCCGTACAGGCCAATGCCCGTGACGCGGTACAAACGGCTCAAAGTGGTCGCAGGAAAATCTGCCGGGGCAATGCTCAAACCAAGGTTCTGGACACCGTAGAGCCCATCCGCAGCGCCTATCCAGTGAACTGCGGATACCGGGTGTATTCCGGGTGATAGCTGAGTGCGCACCTCTGCTGGCGGGGCGCATCTTGCAGGTGAGCTGCAGACCGCGATTGCGGACCACTGCAGAGCCACCCAGGACTCACCGCTGCGCAGTGCAGTTTCGGCAGCCTGAAATGAATGATTGGCATGCTGGACGCTGCCGGTCATTTTCTCCTGCTGCACTGCAGTCTCCATGGCGGTCAGGCCAAGCAGAGTGAGTAACAGCAAGAAAATCATACTGGCCAATAGCGCCACGCCGCGTTGCGTGCTCGAAGAAAAACACATGACGCGCCCTACGCCAGTCGATTACGTAGAGCCACCAGCACGTTATAGCCCTGATCTTTTACCCGCCCCCCGGGATCTCGCAAGACCAGGGCGATACGCACGCTGCGGATACCGGCCACATCGGCAGGACTGTCTTCATAGCGCAAAACTGACTGCGCGCTCGAGGAATCGGCCACCCCAAAGCTCACGTCAAACGCGGCCACATTGTCCAGCAACACGGCATTATTGGCCCCGGACTTCAATTGCCCGTTTTCAAAACGGTAATGCAGCTCACGCAGGGCAAAGGCTATTTCACCGGGTGCCAGAGACAGTCGCGCCCCGCTGTATGCCTGCGCGAACGTCGTACAGTCGGATATGACGGTCCAGTCGGGCTTTGCCCCCTGAAGGCCTATGTCAGCGCTGATCATATGTAACGACCTGGATCCCTTCGGCCCCTGCCAGGAGATAGGTCTCTGAAAAGCGGAAGGTGCATCAATGATGCGATCAGTCGACAGACAACCGAACATGCCGACCATACGAACTTCCTGAGCGATTTTGCTCAGCACGTAGCGCGCGTCTTCTTGTAGCGACGCGGATGATCGCTGGCTGGCGTAGGTTTCGCGCGCGCTTAAAAAAACTTCGGTCAGCCCCAGCACCACCAGCAAACCCAACCCCAGCGACAGCATCAGCTCAATCAGGCCAAACCCCGCTTCAGGACGCCTCACGACGCACGCTCAATGGCATCTGCTGCCACTCGACTGGTCAGCGTAAAGGTTCGAAGCGAACCGGGGCTATTGCTGGCGCGCGAGTCATCCCACTCCAGGGTGATGGTCACCTGCTGACCACTGAGCGCGATGGCTCCCTTGGCACTTGCACCGCCGAACTGAAGAATATTGCGTTTGAAATCATTCAGATCCTGCCCCAGCACGCTCCCCGGGCCGGCAACCCCCTGCTGCAGGTCCGCCCCTGAAAAACTGTAGTCCGCGCCAGCGTTGGCACGAATCCGATCGAGCATGTCGTAGGCAATAAAATTGGCCTGGGTGCTCATCATTGCGCTGTCAGTGTGTTTGAGGGCATTGAGATGAGCCACGGCGCCCCCCAGCAGGCCCCCGGATAAAATCAACGTCGCGACCAGAACCTCGATCAGGGTCATTCCGGTTTGACGGTTTTTTTCAGATCGAAACATGTGTGCCATCCCTGAGCATTTTCCTGGCGCCACGTCCTGCGTCGCCATAACCAGAGCCTAGTCTGGCGAGATGGTTCCACATGTAGGAGTGCGCCTAAGACGCGCGAGGACAGTTCGTCTGATCAAGTACGCCATGGGACAGGCAATACAGCTTAAACATGATGAAACCGTTGCCCGGCCAGGTCGTCTTTTTTCTGATCTATACATCAAGGGGCGCAAGGATTGCGCATGGTCACGGAGGACATCATGAAGCAACGAGGCATGAGCCTGATCCAACTGTCATTCACGCTGTTGATCGTTGCGCTGACCGCCCAGTTCGCGAGCCCGGTCTACAACACACTTATAGAACAGCAACGGCGCCTGGGCATGGCGGAGCAACTGGCCGGCAGCCTGCGCAATGCCCGCACCGAGGCGCTGGTACGCCATCAATACGTGATCGTACAGGCACAGGAACAAGACTGGAGCCGAGGCTGGAAGACCATTCTGGATCTGAGCGGCCAGGGCCATCTCGATCCGGACAATCCGGTGCTGGCCGAGAGGCAAGGCAGCTTTCAGGTACCGATTGCCGGTAATACGCCCGTTAAGAGCTACGTCCGGTTCAACCCGCTGGGTGAACCTTTGCTGATCGGCGGAGCGTTTCAGGCCGGGACGTTGCATGTTTGCCAGGCACAGACAGCCCTGAGTCACTATCAAGTGGTACTGGCAAAAAGTGGGCGTATCAGCTTGCGCCGCAATCAGGCGGCGCAAGATTTATGCGCTTAAAGCAGCGAGCGAACGCGCAGTTCTTTAGGCATGGAGAATGTAATGTTCTCTTCGCGACCGGCCAATTCATCAGCACCCGTTGCGCCCCAGGCATGCAATTGGCGTATCACGCCGCGTACCAACACTTCAGGCGCCGAAGCACCCGCCGTGATACCAATCGACTCGACCCCTTCAAACCAGCTTTGCTGCAGGTCTTCGGCACCATCAATCAGGTACGCCGGGGTTGCCATGCGCTCGGCCAACTCACGCAGACGGTTGGAGTTGGAGCTGTTGGGGCTGCCCACCACCAACACCACATCACACTCGTCAGCCAGTTGCTTGACGGCGTCCTGGCGGTTTTGCGTGGCGTAGCAGATGTCATTCTTGCGCGGACCGCCAATTGCCGGAAAACGCGCGCGAAGAGCGTCGATCACCCGGCTGGTATCGTCCATCGACAAGGTGGTCTGAGTAACAAACGCCAGTTTTTCCGGGTTGATCACATTCAGGTTGGCGACATCTTTTTCATCTTCGACCAGGTAAATGGCGCCGCCATTCCTGGCATCGTATTGACCCATGGTGCCTTCGACTTCCGGGTGACCGGCATGGCCGATCAGGATGCATTCGCGGCCGTCACGGCTGTAGCGGGCTACTTCGATATGCACCTTGGTAACCAGCGGACAGGTGGCATCGAACACTTTAAGGCCACGGCCTGCAGCCTCGGTACGCACAGCCTGGGAAACACCGTGGGCACTGAAAATGAGGATTACATCGTCCGGCACCTGGTCCAGCTCTTCAACAAAGATTGCGCCACGGGAGCGCAGGTCTTCGACGACAAATTTGTTGTGCACCACTTCGTGGCGAACATAGATAGGCGGACCGAATACTTCCAGAGCGCGATTGACGATTTCAATCGCCCGGTCCACCCCGGCGCAGAAGCCACGGGGGTTGGCGAGTTTGATATGCATGCTGGGCCTCGTGGGACGCGCAGAAAAATAATGCCAATCAGGCCCGGCTTGCGCCGGGCACTGAATTACAGCGCTTTTACGTCTTTGATTTCCACGTCGAACGTCAGGGTCTTGCCTGACAACGGGTGGTTGAAATCGATAGTCACTTGCTCATCGTCAAAAACTTTGACCACACCCGGAAGCTCGGTGTTGGCCGCGTCGTTGAAGATCACCAGCAAGCCTTCCGACAACTCCATGTCCTTGAACTGCGAACGTGGAATTATCTGCACATTTTGCGGGTTTGGCTGGCCAAAGGCGTTTTCTGGAAGGATCTCCAGAGTGCGTTTGTCACCGGCCTTGAAGCCGAACAGAGCGGCTTCAAAACCTGGCAACAGGCTGCCATCACCGACCTTGAAAGTGGCAGGCGACTTGTCGAACGTGCTGTCGACGGTGTCGCCATTTTCAAGACGCAAAGCGAAATGCAGGGTGACTTCTGTGTTCTGGCCAATACGTTGCTCAGTCATGAGCTGACTCTCCGGACTTCTTACTTTTGAACATATCCAGTGCCAGCATTACTGCTCCGACACAAATCGCACTGTCTGCGACATTGAACGCAGGGAACAGTCGATGTTCCCAATGCACCAGAATGAAATCGATCACATGCCCGTAGGCGATGCGGTCATACAGGTTGCCCAGCGCACCGCCCAGGATCAGTGCAAGCCCGATGGCCAGCCAGGTGTCGTTACGTCCAAGACGCTTGAGCCACACCAGCAGGACCCCACTGACGACCACGGCAATCAGGGCAAACAGCCAACGCTGCCAGCCGGAGCTGTCAGCCAGAAAGCTGAAGGCAGCACCCGAGTTATAGGCCAGGGTCCAGCTGAAGAAATCGGGGATCACCACGATTCGCTGATACATCTGCAGGGCGCCATCGAAGTAGGTCTTGCTGGCCTGGTCAATGACCAGGACCAGCAACGTCAACCAGAGCCAGCCCAGGCGCCCGAAGCGCCCGGCATTGCTGGTATTAGGCATAGTGACGTACCTCGCCGGCGCCGCTGATGTTGTCGACACAACGACCGCAGATTTCCGGATGCTCCGGATTCACACCGACGTCTTCGCGGCAATGCCAGCAACGGGCGCACTTGGCGTGTGCCGACTTGACCACTTTGAGCTTGAGGCCCGCGACTTCGGTGACTACTGCATCCGCCGGTGCCTGGACAAACGGCGCAACGCTGGCGGTAGAGGTGATCAGTACGAAACGCAGTTCGTTGCTCAACATGGACAGGTCTGCAGCCAGATCATCTTCGGCAAACAGGGTAACTTCCGCCTGCAGGTTGCCGCCAATGGCCTTGGCCGCGCGCAGGTTTTCCATTTCTTTGTTGACTGCAACCTTGACCGCCATGATTCGCTCCCAGTAGGCGCGATCCATCTCGGTGCCTTCCGGCATCTCGCTCAGGCCTTCGTACCAGGTATTGAGCATCACCGATTCGTTGCGCTCGCCCGGCAGGTATTGCCACAGCTCGTCAGCAGTGAACGACAGGATCGGCGCGATCCAGCGCACCAGCGCTTCGCTGATATGGAACAGCGCGGTCTGGCACGAACGACGGGCCTTGCTGTTGGCGCCAGTGGTGTACTGACGGTCCTTGATGATGTCGAGGTAGAAGCCGCCCAGCTCTTGCACGCAGAAGTTGTGCACCTTGGAGTACACGTTCCAGAAACGGTATTCGCCGTAATGCAGCTCCAGCTCGCGCTGCAACAGCAGTGCGCGGTCAACCGCCCAACGGTCCAGGGCCAGCATTTCTTCGGCCGGCAGGATATCGGTAGCCGGGTTGAAGCCGCTCAGGTTCGAGAGCAGGAAGCGAGCGGTGTTGCGGATACGCCGGTAGGCGTCCGCACTGCGCTGCAGGATCTGGTCAGAAACCGCGATTTCCCCCGAGTAGTCAGTCGAAGCAACCCACAGACGCATGATGTCTGCACCCAGGGTGTCGTTGACCTTTTGCGGTGCAATCACGTTGCCCAGGGACTTGGACATTTTGCGCCCGGCCTCATCCACGGTGAAACCGTGGGTCAGCAGTTCGCGGTACGGCGCGTGGTTGTCGATGGCGCAACCGGTCAGCAGCGACGAGTGGAACCAGCCACGATGCTGATCGGAACCTTCAAGATAGAGGTCGGCACGCGGACCTGTCTCGTGGCCCATAGGGTGCGAGCCGCGCAGAACATGCCAGTGCGTGGTGCCCGAATCGAACCAGACGTCCAGAGTATCGCTGATCTTGTCGTACAGCGGCGCTTCGTCGCCCAGCAGCTCGGCAGCATCCATCTTGAACCAGGCTTCAATGCCTTCGACTTCGACGCGCTTGGCCACTTCTTCCATCATTTCGACGGTACGCGGGTGCAGCTCGCCGCTTTCCTTGTTCAGGAAGAACGGTATCGGCACGCCCCAGTTGCGCTGACGCGAGATGCACCAGTCCGGACGGTTGGCGATCATCGAATGCAGGCGGGCCTGGCCCCAGGCCGGAACGAACTGGGTGTCTTCGATGGCCTTGATCGCACGGGTGCGCAAGGTGTCGCCGACAACCGGCTCCTTGTCCATACCGATAAACCACTGCGCGGTAGCGCGGTAGATCAGCGGCGTTTTGTGGCGCCAGCAGTGCATGTAGCTGTGGCTGATGGTTTCAGTGAACATCAGCGAACCGACTTCGATCAGCTTGTCGATGATGTTCTGGTTGGCCTTCCAGATGAACTGGCCACCAAAGAATTCCAGCGACGGTACGTAAACGCCGTTGCTTTGAACCGGGTTGATAATCTCATCGTTGACCATGCCATAGGCTTTGCAGGTCACGAAGTCGTCTACGCCGTAAGCCGGGGCGGAGTGAACCACGCCGGTGCCTGCGCCCAGCTCAACGTACTCGGCCAGATAGACTGGCGACAGACGGTCGTAGAACGGGTGACGGAAGTTGATCAGTTCAAGCGCAGTACCGGTGGTGGTGGCGATGACCGAACCTTGCAGGTTGTAGCGGGCCAGGCTCGACTCGACCAGCTCTTCAGCCAGTACCAGTAACCGGTCGCCCACGTCGACCAGCGCATAGGTGAACTCGGGGTGCACGTTAAGCGCCTGGTTGGCCGGGATGGTCCACGGAGTGGTGGTCCAGATCACGATCGATGTCGGCTTGCTCAATGTCGCCAGACCAAAGGCCTCGGCCAGCCTGGCTTCGTCGGCAATCGGGAATGCAACATCGATGGCCGCGGATTTTTTGTCCTGGTACTCGACTTCCGCTTCAGCCAGGGCCGAACCACAGTCGAAACACCAGTTCACAGGCTTGAGGCCTTTAAACACGAAACCGCCTTTGACGATTTCGGCCAAAGCACGGATTTCACCGGCTTCGTTTTTGAAGTCCATGGTTTTGTACGGGTTGGCAAAATCACCCAGCACACCCAGACGGATGAATTCGGACTTCTGGCCTTCGATCTGCTCGGTGGCATAGGCACGGCAAAGCTCGCGGGTTTTATCCGGGCTCAGGTTTTTACCGTGGGTCACTTCCACCTTGTGCTCGATCGGCAGTCCGTGACAGTCCCAGCCCGGCACGTACGGCGCATCGAAACCCGACAGGGTTTTCGAGCGGATGATCATGTCCTTCAGAATCTTGTTCAGCGCATGACCGATGTGAATCGTGCCGTTGGCGTACGGAGGACCGTCGTGAAGTACGAACTTCGGACGATCCTTGCCAATCTCGCGCAACTTCCCGTACAGGCCAATGCTGTCCCAGCGCTGCAAAATTTGCGGTTCGCGCTGTGGCAGGCCGGCCTTCATTGGGAAGGCTGTGTCCGGAAGGTTTAGCGTGGCTTTGTAGTCGGTCATTTCAGGCTCTTTTTAAGCGGTTGACCCAGCCAATAGGCTCGGGCGGCGGCGACGTCCGCATTGATCGCCGTCTTGAGCGCCTCAAGGGAGGCGAAACGCTGCTCATCACGCAGCTTGTGGTGGAATGCCACGGTCAAACGCCGACCATACAAGTCGCCGGCGTAATCCAACAGATGTACTTCAAGATGGGCGCTGCCATCCCCTGCAACGGTTGGCCTGACGCCAATATTGGCGACGCCCGGCCAGGTTTTCCCGTCGACTTCAACGCTCACCAGATAAACCCCGGTCAACGGAACGCGACGACGCTTGAGCTGGATATTGGCAGTCGGCGTACCCAGCTGGCGCGCCAGCTTCTGCCCGTGCAATACCCTGCCAGCAATTTGAAACGGACGGCCCAGCAAGCGCTCTGCGAGACCGAAGTCAGCACCGGCCAGGGCATCACGCACCTTGGTGCTGCTGATACGTACACCATCAAGTTCAACGGTTTGCGCCGCTTCGACGGTAAAGTTTTGCATGACACCCGCTTGTTGCAGGAAATCAAAGTCGCCGACCCGGTCACAGCCAAAACGGAAGTCGTCACCGACCTCCAGGTGCTGTACACCCAGACCGTCGACAAGAATCGTGTCGACGAACTCGGCAGCACTGAGTTCGCACAGACGTTGATTGAACGCCAGGCACAGCACCCGATCTACCCCGGCGTCAGCCAATAGCTGCAGCTTGTCGCGCAGCCGGGCCAGACGCGCCGGAGCGGTCTCAGGGGCAAAAAATTCGCGCGGCTGCGGCTCAAAAATCACCACGCAGCTGGGCACGCCCAACTCCAGTGCACGTTCACGCAGCCGCTCCAGGATAGCCTGGTGACCACGGTGTACACCGTCAAAGTTGCCAATAGTGGCGACACAGCCCCGATGTTGGGGCCGCAGATTGTGAAGGCCTCGAACCAGCTGCATAACGCGCTTCTTGCTCATAAAGTGGCCGATTATAACCACACCCAGCCCTGTACGACAGGCAACAGCGCAAGGCAAATCAGGTCAAATCGACAAAATAGACGTCTGACCTGCAATTACCTCACACAAGAGACTTGCGGGCGAAATCTTTCAAACGCAAGCCCAGCAGCAATAACATGCCGAAATAAACCAGTACACCCGCAACCACCAACCCGCCCAAACGCATGAAGCGCTCCAGCATATGGCCCTGGTCCCAGGCCGGCATCAGTTGCATCAGCCCCAACAGAACAGCGCACATCACGGCCACGGCCAGCACCAGCTTGAACAGGTATTTGCCCCAGCCCGGCTGAGCGACAAACAACTTCTGTTTGCGTATCTGCCAAAACAGCAAGCCGGCATTGATACAGGCACCGACACTGATCGCCAGCGCCAGGCCTGCATGCTGCAACGGCACGATAAATACCAGATTGAGCAATTGCGTAATGACCAGAGTGAATACTGCGATTTTTACCGGCGTGCGTATGTTCTGCTGGGCGTAGAACCCCGGCGCCAGGACTTTGATCAAAATAATCCCGAGCAGTCCGAACGAGTAGGCAATCAGGGCACGCTGGGTCATGGCCGAGTCCAGTGCAGTGAACTGGCCGTATTGAAACAGCGACACGGTCAACGGCTCTGCGAGGATGGCAAGCGCCAGGGAACATGGCAATACCAGCACAAAGCACAGGCGCAGCCCCCAATCGAGGATTCGCGAATACTCATGGCGATCCTTGTTGGCGTAGGTTTTTGACAGCGTCGGCAACAGAATCGTACCCAGCGCCACACCCAGCACGCCAGACGGCAACTCCATCAAACGGTCTGCGTAGTACATCCAGGACACCGATCCGGCGACCAGAAAAGAGGCAAAAATCGTGTTGATAATCAGCGAAATCTGACTGACCGAGACCCCCAGGATGGCCGGCAGCATCTGCTTCATGACCCTCCACACCCCGGTATCCCGCAGGTTGAGCCGCGGAAGCACCAGCATGCCGATTTTCTTCAGGTGCGGTAGCTGAAATAACAGCTGGGCTAAACCGCCGACCAGTACCGCCCACCCCAGGGCCATGACCGGCGGATCGAAGTATGGCGTCAGAAACAGGGCAAAAATAATCATGCTGACGTTAAGCAAAGTCGGCACGAAGGCCGGCACCGAAAACCGGTTCCAGGTATTGAGGATCGCCCCTGCCAGCGATGACAACGAGATCAGCAATATATAAGGGAACGTAACCCGCAACATATCGGAAGTGAGCTCGAACTTTTCCGGGGTGGTGGCAAAACCCGGCGCCGTAGCCCAGATCACCCAAGGCGCGGCGATCATCCCCAAAATGGTCACGATCGCCAGCACCAATGTCAGCAGTCCGGCCACGTAAGCAACAAATGTGCGTGTCGCCTCCTCGCCTTGCTGACTTTTGTATTCGGCCAGAATCGGCACAAAGGCTTGGGAAAAAGCCCCCTCGGCGAAGATCCTGCGCAGCAGATTGGGCAATTTGAAGGCAATAAAGAACGCATCCGTGGCCATTCCGGCACCAAAGGTGCGCGCAATAATGGTGTCACGAACAAAGCCCAGAACCCTTGAAATCATTGTGATAGAGCTGACGGCCGCTAACGATTTGAGCAAATTCATTGAAAGAGTTTTTGCCTATAGAGAAAGAGCAGGCGAACAAAGCGCCCACTTATGCGATACTGCGCGCCGCAACAGCACAGAGCCAAGCTCGCGAGTTTACAGGTCAAGCGCCGGAAATAAATCTCCCGTCTCCCTCGATCCACCACTCAGCGGATCGTATCAATCGCCCTTGACAAGAGTTGTCGTCATCGGCATGATTCGCGGCCTATTTTGTTTGTTATTTCCCAAAAGTCTTTCGAGGAGCTCGACGGTGGCCAACACACCTTCCGCCAAAAAACGTGCAAAACAGGCTGAGAAGCGTCGCAGCCACAACGCCAGCCTGCGTTCCATGGTTCGTACCTACATCAAGAATGTAGTTAAGGCCATCGACGCAAAAGACGCTGCTAAAGCGCAAGCTGCTTATGTTCTGGCTGTCCCTGTTATCGACCGTATGGCCGATAAAGGCATCATCCACAAGAACAAAGCTGCTCGCCATAAGAGCCGCCTGAATGGCCACGTCAAGGCACTGAACCTTGCGACAGCCGCTTAAGCGATAAGCTTTTTAAAAAACCGACCTCCGGGTCGGTTTTTTATTGCCTGCGTTTTATGCCAGAGCGACCCGGCCTGCAGGAGCTGCGCGAGACTGCGATCGAGCGCACAGCGCCCGCAAGATATACGGCTGCTGCGTTCGTCAGCACCTACAGAACCACCACAGCCCCAGCATTGCGCAGGCACAAAAAAAGCCGCGAAAGGCTTTACCCCGTCGCAGCTTTTTTATTGAGAGCCGTTACTCGTGCGGCCACGGCAAAATCGGGATCGCCGTCACCGCATTCTGCGGACTGCCTTCGATCAGGCGGTCGCTATACACCAGGTAAACCAGTGTATTGCGCTTTTTGTCGAGGAATCGCACCACCTGCATGGTCTTGAATACCAGCGATGTACGCTCCTTGAATACCTCCTCACCATCCTTCAAGTCACCCTTGAAGCTGATAGCGCCCGTCTGACGACACGCAATGGAGGCCTCGGCACGATCCTCGGCCAGCCCCAGCCCGCCCTTCATGCCGCCGGTCTTGGCACGCGACAGATAGCAGGTAACCCCGTCAACCTTGGGATCATCGAAAGCCTCGACCACAATCCGGTCATTGGGCCCGACAAACTTGAACACCGTCGACACCGTGCCGATTTCTTCGGCAGAAGCCAGCAACGGCATCGCCAACATCAACCCCAACAAACCGCTAATCAAGCGCATGCCACACCTCAAAATCAGACCAGGATCAGATTATCGCGATGAACCAGTTCAGGTTCCGCCATATACCCCAACAAACCGACAATCGCATCTGACGACTGTCCGATTATTTTCTGCGCTTCGCCCGCACTGTAGTTGGCCAGACCACGGGCAATCTCTCGACCGTCCGCCGCCACGCACACCACCATTTCGCCGCGACGGAAGCCGCCCTGCACCGCTTTGACACCCACAGGGAGCAAGCTTTTATTACCCTGGGACAACGCAGACACAGCGCCATCATCCAGCACCAGCGTGCCACGGGTCTGCAGATGCCCGGCCAGCCACTGCTTGCGCGCAGCCAGCATGCCGCGTTCTGGCGACAGCAATGTACCCAGACGCTCCCCAGCCTTCAGGCGATCCAGCACCCGCTCCAGACGACCACCGACGATAATGGTGTGCGCCCCGGAACGGGCCGCCAGACGCGCCGCCCGCAACTTGGTCTGCATGCCGCCACGCCCCAGCGCACCGCCCGTACCGCCCGCCACGGCATCCAGCGCCGGATCATCGGCACGCGCCTCGTAGATCATTTTGGCATCCGGGTTGTTGCGCGGATCCGCATCAAACATGCCATCACGATCCGTCAGAATGACCAGCAGATCAGCCTCGACCAGATTGGCCACCAGCGCCGCCAGCGTATCGTTATCACCAAAGCGGATTTCATCGGTAACCACGGTGTCGTTTTCATTGATGACCGGGATCACACCCAGCTCGACCAACGCGCGCAACGTACTGCGGGCATTCAGGTAACGCTTGCGGTCAGACAGGTCATCATGGGTCAGGAGAATTTGCGCGGTGTGCCGGGAATGCTCGGCGAAGCTCGACTCCCAGGCCTGCACCAACCCCATCTGACCAATGGCCGCAGCCGCCTGCAGCTCATGCATCGCACTGGGTCGGACTGTCCAGCCGAGGCGACTCATCCCGGCCGCTACCGCACCGGAAGATACCAGCACCAGCTCCACGCCTGCCTCGTGCAGGGCCACCATTTGCTCGACCCAGACGCCCATCGCCGCGCGATCCAGACCCTTGCCATCCGCTGTCAGCAATGCGCTGCCGATCTTTACGACCCAACGCCGCGCACCCGTCACCTTGCTCCGCATCATCATCCAACCTATGCCTGAGAGCAGCACGACCGAGCGCTGCCCATGGAATTATTTTGATTACCGTTTCGTAGATGCCAAAACGCCGCTCGATTGAGCGGCGCTTCAGTTTACTGCAAGGAATCAGTCGCGGACGTAAATGATTTCCGGACCATCTTCATCATCAACATCTTCTTCGTCCCAGTCATCTTCACCGATGTCGTGGACGCTCTTCACGCCGCTGCGGCGCAGGGCACGCTGATCATCCAGCGCCTGCAACTGGGCACGCGCCTCATCTTCGATGCGCTGATCAAGCTCACTCAACTCAGCCTTGTAGGCAGGGTCATTGGCCAGACGATCGGCACGATCTTCGAGATAACGCATGATGTCGTGGCAAAGCTTCTCGGTGCCAATCTTGGCAATGGCCGAGATCACATACACCGGACCGGTCCACTCAAGGCGATCCACAACTTCCTTGACCCGCGCATCGTGCTCTTCTTCAGGCAACGAATCGCACTTGTTCAGCACCAGCCAGCGATCACGCTCAGCCAGCGACGGGCTGAACTTGGTCAGCTCGTTGACGATGACTTCAGCAGTATCTGCAGCGCTGTCGGTGCCTTCAACTGGCGCCATGTCCACAAGGTGCAGCAACAAACGCGTACGCGCCAAGTGCTTGAGGAAGCGAATCCCCAGGCCGGCACCGTCGGAAGCACCTTCGATCAGACCGGGAATATCCGCGATCACGAAGCTCTTCCAGCGATCGACACTGACTACGCCCAGGTTTGGCACCAGGGTGGTGAACGGATAATCCGCCACTTTAGGCTTGGCTGCAGATACCGAACGGATAAAGGTACTTTTGCCCGCATTCGGCAAGCCCAGCAAACCGACATCAGCCAGTACTTTCAATTCCAGTTTCAGGTCGCGCTGCTCACCCGGCTTGCCCGGAGTGGTCTGGCGCGGAGCCCGGTTGGTACTGGATTTGAAACGGGTGTTACCCAGACCGTGCCAGCCGCCATGCACAACCAGCAAACGCTGGCCGGCCTTGGTCAGGTCGCCGATGATTTCCTGGGTGCCTGCGTCAATCACGGTCGTACCGACCGGAACCCGCAGAATCATGTCTTCGCCTTTACGGCCGGTGCAATCGGCGCTACCGCCATTCGAACCGCGCTGAGCGTCAAAGTGACGCGTGTAACGGTAGTCAACCAGGGTGTTGAGGTTTTCGTCAGCGACCATATAGATCGAGCCGCCGTCACCACCATCACCACCGTTCGGACCACCGTTCTCGATGAATTTTTCGCGACGGAAACTCATGCAACCGTTACCACCGTCGCCAGCTTTTACTTTGATCGATACTTCATCAACAAACTTCATAACAAAACGCGCCTCTCGTCATCAGGACGAGCCGATAAAAACCAAGACATAAGACTCTTGCAAAAATGAGCGCAGCGACCTCAATCAACGACCGTTAAATCCAGCGCCGGCAGCCCATACAAACAGTTTTGCAAGAGACTCACCCCACAAACGAAAAAGCCCCGTCGCAAGACAGGGCTCTTCCAGCTACCAAGCTTTTACGCCGCGACGACTGCAGTCTTCGGAACGATGCTTACATAGCGACGACCGAAGGCGCCCTTAACCTGGAACTTGATCACGCCTTCCACTTTCGCGAACAGGGTGTGATCTTTACCCATACCAACGCCGTAGCCAGCGTGGAATTGAGTGCCGCGCTGACGCACGATGATGTTGCCCGGGATGATAGCCTGGCCGCCATACATCTTCACGCCAAGGCGTTTGGCTTCTGAGTCGCGACCGTTACGGGTACTACCACCAGCTTTTTTGTGTGCCATGAGTCAATTCTCCTAGTGAGGAATTAGGCTGAAATTAAGCCTGAATACCGGTGATTTTGATCTCGGTGTACCACTGGCGGTGGCCCATACGCTTCATGTGGTGCTTACGACGACGGAACTTGATGATGCGGATCTTGTCGTGACGACCTTGGGAAATCACTTCAGCAACAACAGTGGCGCCAGGAACAACTGGAGCGCCGATGTTAACGTCGTCGCCATTGGCGACCAACAGAACGCGATCAAAAGTTACGGATTCGCCAGTGGCGATTTCCAGTTTCTCGATCTTCAGGTATTCACCTGGTGCTACTTTGTATTGCTTGCCACCAGTAACGATTACTGCGTACGACATGGTATTTCTCCGATAATCCTGCTCACCCAGCTCTTTATAGGTAAAGGTATTGGCTGGCATGGCTGCATGGGGCTGGAACGGCCCAAGTGCAATTGCGTAAGGCAGGTGCTGCCCAGGAAGTTCAGGGTGCGCGATTGTACGCAAGCCACGTCAGGGTTGCAAGGGGCCGCCCATCACGCCTTGACAGGCCCAGCCCCCCGACCTAGCATGCCGCGCAACCCTTCTGGAGCAACTGTCGCTGATGCAACCCCAAGCTTTCTACCGCGCGGTGGCGGACGATTTTAGCGCCGTCGACGACATCATCAAGAAGCAGCTGACTTCACGCGTCCCGCTGGTCTCAAAAATCGG
Organism: Pseudomonas paraversuta; assembly: GCF_904067025.1. Classification (NCBI taxonomy): domain Bacteria; kingdom Pseudomonadati; phylum Pseudomonadota; class Gammaproteobacteria; order Pseudomonadales; family Pseudomonadaceae; genus Pseudomonas; species Pseudomonas paraversuta. Next base: position 710,649 of record NZ_CAJFDA010000001.1, on the reverse strand, counting down.
CGACTACATCACTTCGGCCGGCGGCAAACGCCTTCGTCCTTTATTAGTGTTGTTGTGCGGCAAGGCCCTGGGCCGCGAAGGCGACGACTTGCGCTTGCTGGCCGCGACCATTGAGTTCCTGCACACCGCGACCCTGCTCCACGACGATGTTGTGGACATGTCCGGCATGCGCCGCGGCCGCAAGACCGCCAATGCAACCTGGGGCAATGCCCCAAGCGTACTGGTCGGCGACTTCCTGTACTCGCGCTCCTTCGAAATGATGGTCGAGCTGGGCTCGATGCCAGTGATGAAAATCCTGTCGCAAGCCACCCGCATCATTGCCGAAGGCGAAGTCCTGCAACTGTCCAAAGTGCGCGACGCCAGCACCACCGAAGAAACCTACATGGAAGTGATTCGCGGCAAAACCGCGATGCTGTTCGAGGCCTCGACCCACAGCGCTGCGGCCCTGGCCGGTGCCACGCCTGAACAGAGCGAAGCATTGCGTACCTTTGGCGATCACCTGGGTGTGGCGTTCCAGCTGGTAGACGACTTGCTCGACTACCGTGGCGATGCCGAAACCCTGGGCAAAAACGTGGGCGACGATCTGGCAGAGGGTAAACCGACCTTGCCGCTGATCTACACCATGCGCGAAGGCACGGCCGAACAGGCCGCTCTGGTTCGTAAAGCGATTCAAAAAGGTGGCATTGAAGACCTGGAGAGCATTCGCGTTGCCGTGGAGGAGTCCGGTTCACTGGAATACACCGCACAACTGGCGCGTGATTATGTAGCCCGTGCAATTGCCTGCCTTGAAAGCCTGCCGCCCAGCGAATACCGCGACGCACTGGTTGAGCTGGGCGAGTTCGCGGTCGCCCGCACGCACTAAACCTTGTGGGAGCTGGTTTGCCAGCGATGCATACACCTCGATCCATCAGTGATGGCAAGGTGATGCAATCGCTGGCAAGCCCGCTCCCACAGGTTCGTCACATCCCTAACCACCGCGCACCAACAAAACCCTATATAATGCGTGCCTTTTAGCCATCCGGACTCTTAAGGAGCTTTAGTGAGCACGTTGCCACCCTGCCCAAAATGCAATTCCGAATACACCTACGAAGACGGCGTCCAGCTGATCTGCCCGGAATGCGCCCATGAGTGGTCCGCCAGCGGCGACGCCGAAGAAGCCAGCGATGTAAAAGTCTACAAAGACTCCGCAGGCACTGTCCTGACCGACGGCGACACCATCACCGTGATCAAGGACCTGAAAATCAAGGGTACTTCCCTGGTGGTCAAGGTCGGCACCAAGGTCAAAAACATCCGCCTGTGCGATGGCGACCATGATATCGACTGCAAAATCGACGGTATCGGCCCAATGAAACTCAAGTCAGAGTTCGTGCGCAAGGTCTGATCCTGCTGTATTCCTTCCTGCGTTCCGCGCAGGAAGGTGCCACTCCCCTCGCAAAACTTCCGCGCAACATCAAAAAGCCATCAACTTTGACCCGCAGCAGCTTTTAGCCACAAAGAAAACAAATCCGCCAATAGGCACTTGCTATTAATTGAATAAGAATTATTCTCATTGGTATTCATCAAGGAGATGACGACCATGACTTATTTAATTGATGCCTGGCTGGACCGTCCACATCCCTATCTGCGAATCCTGCATCGGGAAACCGGGGAAGTCTGTGCGGTGCTGGAAGAAGAAGCGCTCAACGAGCTACAGGATCAGGGCGACCTGGATTTCAACGGACTCAACTCAAGTGAGCCGGTGGTGCTCAAAGAACTGGTGCGAAATCTGTTTCTGTTTTGCTATGCCCGGGCATTGCGCCCGATCGGCACGACCGATGCTCACGAGCATCACGCCAAACTGGAAATATGAAGCGCCTGGTGTGACCGCAGGCTTGCGTGCAAACCCGCGGTCACCGTTAAAGCACCGAAGTCTTACAGAACTTCCAGCAGCTCAACGTCGAATACCAGCACGCTGTGCGGAGCGATGCTGCCAACGCCCTGGGCGCCGTAGGCCAATTCGCTCGGCACGTAGATGCGCCATTTGCTGCCGGCGTTCATCAGTTGCAGGGCTTCGGTCCAGCCGGCAATTACGCCGCCGACCGGGAATTCGGCTGGCTGACCACGATCGTAGGAGCTGTCGAACACAGTGCCGTCAATCAGGGTGCCGTGGTAGTGAACACGTACAGTGTCTTCACGGGATGGCTTGGCGCCTTCACCTGCAGTCACAACTTCAAATTGCAGACCCGAAGCCAGGGTGGTGATCCCGTCCTTCTTGGCGTTTTCAGCCAGGAAAGCCTTGCCTTCGCCCGCTGCAGCTTCTGCCTTGGCAGCTGCTTCAGCTTGCATCAGCTCGCGGATAACTTTAAAGCTGGCGCTCAGTTCTTCCTGACCTACACGGCTTTCTTTACCGGCGAAAGCATCGGTCAAGCCAGCCAGGATTGCGTCCAGGCTAACGCCCGGTGGCGGGTTGTCGCGCAGTTGGTCACCCAGCTGACGGCCAATGCCGTAGCTAACGCGGGTTTCGTCGGTCGACAGATTTACTTCGGACATAACACTGCTCCGCTGTAGGGCGATTCAGAAAAAACCAGCTGCAAAAACAGCCGTTCCTCAACCGCCCAGAACCAAAAAAGGGCGAGCAGACTACCACAGCCCCCAAAGCCTTCGCAGCCCGCCTTCATGTAACGCGCGCCACGACACCAATCAATGCTTGGTCAGCTTGTCGAGATAGCCCATGGCAAACGCCGACACCACGAAAGTCATATGAATGATCACGTACCACATCAGATACTGCGGCTCGATGTTGCGTGCATCCATAAACACCCGCAGCAGGTGGATCGAGGAGATGGCCACGATCGACGCTGCGACTTTCATCTTCAGCGAAGTCGAGTCCATGGTACCCAGCCAGCTAAGCTTCTCCTTGTGGTCATCGATGTCCAGCTGGGAGACGAAGTTCTCGTAGCCCGAAATCATCACCATTACCAGCAACCCTCCCACCAGGGCCATGTCGATCAACGACAGGATGACCAGGATCAAGTCCGACTCAGATAGCGCGAACACGTTGGGAATTACATGAAACACTTCCTGGAAGAATTTCAACGCCAGGGCCAGCAAGCCCAGCGAGAGCCCGAAGTAAATCGGCGCCAGAATCCAGCGCGAGGCGTACATTGCGTTTTCGATAAAGCGTTCCATTGAAACTCACAGGAAGTAAAAAAATGGGCGCGAGTATATCAGTGACAAATCGTCAGAGATAAAGCCCTTGAAACAGCCTGTTAAATAAATTATCTGCTAGTGTCGACCTCCTCAGCACCGCTTTCGGACAGGAAAACTGAACAATGGATCTGCGATTTCCCTTGGGTTGTCTCGGGCTTTCAATTGCTTTGCTCATCACGGGTGGCTGCTCGCCTGACGACAAACACCAGCAGGCCAGCCTGGAAGAGCGCAGCGCCGCATTCGAAAAGAGCCTCGATACCATTCAGGACCAACAACTCAAGGATGCGGTAGCCGATCTGGGTGGCTCGTTGCTGTTGCTCGAACGGGCCCGGGTCAAGCTCGAGGAGAAACCGATTGAAACCGAATATGGCGATGACGACCTGGCGCTGCTCAAGCACTACCCCAGCAGCCAGGCCCTGAGCGACACCTACATCAATGGTCTGTTTGTGGTGCGTAAAAACTCCAGCTCCGATTATCTGACCGACCTTGAGCCCGTGTTCCCGTTCCCGGCAAACAGCGATTCCGAGTTTCCGTTCCCCCATGCACTTGAATGGCAATCCGTAACCCTGAGCAACAAGCAAGAGGTGCCCTTCCAGACCGAGTGGTCTGAAACCGATCCCGGCATCCAGCTCAGCCCTTCCAGCGCCAATCTGAGCAACCCGGACGATCTCACGGTCACCTACCCCTATATCGACGGGATTGAAACTGAAAACATTCAGCAACCTCAGCCCCTGATGCTGCACGGCAAGGTCGAGGTGATCGCGCCCGGCAAAGTGGTCCACTTCAACCTGAGCAGCAAGGATGTGGGCAAAACCAGCACCGAGGGCACGATCAGTGTGACCCTGCTGGCATTGGGCAAAAACTTCGCCGAAGTCGATATCAACAACAGCGCCGAGCTGGCCGAAGAGGTACGCGATACACCGCTCAATCCGCTGATCATCCAGGCCCGCGACCACAGCGGGCAGTTCCTTTCGCGCTCAGGCTCGATCAATGAGAACGCCGAGCAACTGGCGTTCTATCAGCAGCAACTGGCGCAGATGCTCAAGCAAACCGCGTGGAGCGAAGCATTCGGACAACAGCTGGATAACGAACAGCAGGACTTTGACCAGAAACACACCCATCACTACAGCAAGGTGTATTTCAACGGAAATATCGAAAACCTCGACATCAGCGTGCTCGACTTCTCCACGGCCAATATCACCCGCAAAAATCTCGACCTGCCTGTGCGCCGGCTCGACAAGACGGTAGTGGGCAAAGACATTCAACCCCTGCCGCTGTCGGTGGTGGTGTATGACGATCAGGCGGTCAACTACCTCAAGGACGCGAGCCTTGAGCCTGAGCAACTGATAAAAAGCGTCGTCATCAGCCAGACCGTAGATGACGCCAGCGCCGCCACCCTTGAGTTCAGTCACCCGCAAACCTTCAATGACGAGCTGCTGGGCGCTTTGCCCGACACGGCTGACGCACCTGTCACCTTCTTCGCCGAAGACGACAACGGCAAGCGCAGCGAGCCTCTGGAGCTGCCCATCGAAGCCTTCGATGTTGACCCGCATACCGGGGTCATCACCTATGACCTAAATCTGTTCCCCGAAACTCCGGCTTACGCGATTGGCTCGATGCCCATGTTTATCGCCGCCATCGACAAACAGCCCCTGAACACGGCTCAACTGCCCAAAGGCCTCGAACTCAAAGGCAACGCACTGGTTGTTGATCAGAAACTGTTCCCGTCCGAGGCCTGGCGCTTTTACGCCAAAGACGACACCGGCAACTACCTCAAGGAAGTGCTCACCGTAAGCCATAGCGCCGAGCCCAATGGCCCGGCGCTGTTTGACGTGCATTATTTCTATGGACAGCCCACCCAGCTCGAAAGCTATGCCCGCAAAGACCTGCTGCCTGTCGAGTACGGGTTTGAAGTCAAGCTCGACAAAGTCCCCGAAGTCACCCCGCCCCGCTGATTCAGCGGCCTAGCGGGAGGCGTGACAGCGTCCACCGTTGATCTGGCGCAACTGGGCCTGCACGTGCAGGCACCAGATCTGCGGGTCATCGGCAAGCCGATAGCCATGCAGCGTCAGGCTTTCAACGATTGATTCCAGAATGGTTTCGGCCACGAAAGGACCGGGGAACGGACCCTGGGCTTTGATCGTAGTCGGCTGCTCGCCTGCCAGACCGGCAGCAAACAACAGCGTCCACATCCCGGTATTGCCTGCCAGCGGACGAATGCTGCATTCAATACGGGTGACCAGACCCAGGCATTGGCGGGTAAGACAAAGGTTGCGCGACATGGCGGCGACCCTCGGTAAATTCTGTCATCAGCCACGCACTACGGGCTGCATCATTCCAGTGACGACAGTGGAAGTCCTGCATTGAGAATAGAGGAAGAATCTGACAGGAGAGGCTGCCATGACAAACGGATGCCCTGGCCGCTGCAGGAACGAGCTTGTGCAAGCCGTGAAAGGCTCGCGAGCAAGCTCGCTTCTACAGTTGCCCCAGCGTCAGGCCGGCTTTTTAGCCGCCAGCGCCTCGGCAAGTAGTTCCTTTTCGGCTTCCTTGAGGTCCTCGTCGTTGATCATCTCGGCAATCGCCCGCAATCTTTCAACCACCCGGGCATTTACGCTGCCTTCCGGAAACTGACCTTCGGCATCCGGTTCACCGGCCGGCTCGCCGACCAACAGGCTCAACGCCTCATCCGCCTGGCGTACCGCGTAAACGTGGAACTTGCCATCACGTACCGCCTGCAACACCTTTTCATCCAGCATCAAGGTCGCCACGTTGGCTTGCGGGATGATAGCGCCCTGCTCGCCCGTCAGACCACGCGCCTCGCACAGACGGAAGAAGCCTTCGATCTTCTCGTTGACCCCGCCCACCGCCTGCACTTCGCCAAACTGGTTGATCGAACCGGTGATCGCAAAGCACTGCTTGAGGGCTGTTTTGGACAGCGCCGAAATCAACGTACAGGCCTCACCCAGCGAGGCACTGTCACCATCGACGTAACCGTAGGACTGCTCCAGCGCGATACTGGCCGAGATCGCCAGCGGGAACTCCTGGGCATAACGGCTGCCCAGATAACCGGTCAGAATCATCACGCCCTTGGAGTGAATCGGCTGCCCGAGGTTAACCTCGCGCTCGATGTCGACAATGCCGCTGCCCCCCGGGTACACCGTGGCGGAAATCCGCGCAGGCACACCGAAGGCCGAGTCCCCCACTTCAAGTACCGTCAGGCCGTTGCACTTGCCGACCGCCGCCCCATCGGTGTCGATCAGAATGATCCCGGCCAGCATGTCGTCAAGAATCCGCGCCGAAACCCGGCCGGTACGGGTGGCCTTGGCTTTGAGCGCCCGCTCGATGTGTCCGGCATCCGTCATCTCGTCGTTGGCCAGATGGCGAATGAAGTCTGCCTCGCTGACCAGCTGGAACAGATCACCGATACGCGCCGACAAACGCCCCTGATGCTCGGCAAGACGTGCGCTGTAGGTCGCCAGACGCGCAACGGCATCAGCGGTCAACGGCGCCATGCCTTCTTCCGAGGTGCGGGTGGTGAGCAACTGGGCGAACTGCTCCAGGCTCTCGTCGACCATCGGGATGTCTTCATCGAAGTCCACCAGCACCCGGAACATCTCCTGGAAGTCCGGATCCAGATCCTGCAGCGTGTAGTACAACTGGCGGGCACCGATGATGATGACCTTGACCTGCAACGGAATCACTTGCGGGTTGAGGGTGATGGTGGCCAGGCGGCCCATCTCGCCCAGCGGCGACTCCATCTTCAGCTTGCGCGACTGCAGGGCACGCTTGAGAGCATCCCAGACAAAGGGTTCGCTGAGCATTTTCTCGGCTTCAAGAATCAGAAAGCCGCCATTGGCCCGGTGCAGTGCCCCGGGACGCAGCTGCCGATACGTGGTGTACAGCGCCCCCTGGTCAGTGCTGTATTCGATGCGGCCAAACAGGTTGTCGTAGGTCGGGTGCGGCTCAAACACCACCGGTGCGCCGCCGCTCATGGGCTGGCCCACCACCAGGCTCGGCAGGTACTGCTCTTCGAGCAACTTGCGGGCCTGGGCATCGGTTTTGCTGTCGTCGACCAGTTGCTCGACCACAGTCTTCAGCAGGTACACCTGCATGGCCTGCATATAACCGCAGACCGCACCATTTTCGGCGTACTTTTGCGACAACGGCGCCAGCAAAGGTTGCAGCGCCAGGGTGATGGTTTCTTCGTTCAGGTGGCGTAGCTGGTTGTTCGATTCACGCTTCCACTGCGGCAGACTCGCAAGCTCTTCGTTCAGCCGCTCCTCAAGCCCGGAAATATCCTCGTGGAACCGCTCACGCTCTTCGTCGGGCAATTGCGAAAACTCGGCCTCGTCCAGCGCCTTGCCCTCGCTCATCGGAGTAAAGGCCACGTTGCTGCTGTCGCGATACAGCGCCACGCCTTTTTCCAGCGCCAGACGCTCGATCACATCCAGGGCACGGTCGTAACGCTGATTGAAACCGCGATCGATGGCGCTCTTGCGTTGCTGGTAAGTCGGGTGTTCAAACACCGCCGGAAAGGTCGCCAGCAGGTTGTCGATCAAACCATTGATGTCGCTGATGAACGCACCGGCGGTGCTCGCAGGCAGCTCCAGTGCGCGCGGCTCGCGCGGCTCGTCGAAATTATTGACATAGACCCAGTCGCTTGGTGACTTCAGGCGTTTGCCCTCGGCCTTGAGGTAGCGTTTGACGAACGAAAAGCGTCCGGTACCCGGCTCGCCCATGACAAATACGTTGTAACCCGGACGTGGCATGGCCACGCCAAATTGCAGGGCTTCGACCGCTCGCTCCTGGCCGAGAATGCCGCGAAAAGGCTCCAGATCGTTGGTGTTGGAGAAGCTGAACTGTTCAGCGGAGAACGGACGGGTTAGCGCGTCAGGCGCTAGACGCAAGCTGGCAGCTACAGGATCAGGCATCGGGCTTCCTTACATCGGGCGGGGCAGATGAACGCATTCTGGCGCTGGCTGTATCCCACTGGCAAGGCGCATAGCACTTGAAAAATCAGGGCCCGGTATTTACAGGCTGAAAATGTGCCCGATCGAAGATTGTTTTACAAAATTTCACGGAACCGTCCGATCGTGCCTAGACTCCTACTTGTTACGCGGCTGGATTAATAACCGGCCCGTTCTGGCGCTTCTGGGCCAGACACCCTTGTCCATTGGTTGCACACTCATAGAGAACAAAGCTTATGAAACGGATTCTTCTTGGTACTCTCTTTACTGTTGTTTCCCTCAATGCCATGGCGCAAGCACCGGGTGGCCCGAACTGCGGTTGGGGCAACATGTTGTTTGAAGGTCAGCGCGGCACACCGGCTCACTTCCTCGCATCAACCACCAACGGCACCTCCGGTAACGCTACCTTCGGTATGACTTCCGGGACCAACGGCTGTACGACCAAGGATGCCCTGACTTACGGCGGCAAATCGTGGATTGCCATGAACGGCATGATGAACGAACTGTCCGAAGACATGGCCAAAGGCAATGGCGAAGCACTGACCACCTATGCGGTGGTCCTGGGTGTGGCCCCTGAAGACCGCGATCATTTCGCAGCTGTTACCCACGAGCACTTCCAGCAAATCTTCAGCAAAGCCGACGTAACCGCTGACGATGTACACACCAACACTCTGGCCATCCTCAAAGGCGACGCACGCCTGGCGAAATACGCAACTGCTGCGTAACAAATGAGCACCGCCCGCTCCTCCCGGAGCGGGTATTCTCCAGCTTCACTTCTATTTGTCTGACAACAGTTGCCCACCATGCTCAAACGCCTTGCCTACCTGGCGCTCTGTGCCTGCGCCCCGCTGTATGCCGCACCTCATATTGACGATCAACGAGTGCAGCAGCTGGCCAACGATCCGTTCTGGATCTCCCTAGGCCATTATGAAGCCCGCAAACTGGGCGGCTGGCGCAGCTATGTCAGCGATGACAAATTCTTTCTCGCCAAAGACGGCGCCGAGCATCCGGATGCCGAACTGCGCGCGACCCTGACGGCGTTGTATGCCCCCCTGAACCTGGGAGACAAGCACCCGCAATGCGTATACCCGGCACGCACCCGCTGGCTCAAGGCCCAACTGAACCTGACCGACCTGCCCAAGGCCGAGTGCGCAGAGTTCAGCCAGTGGTTTAAAGATGTAGCTCCCGACAGCACGGTGATGATTTTCCCGGCGGCCTACCTCAACAGCCCGTCGTCGATGTTCGGCCACACCCTGTTGCGTATCGACCAGGCCGACGTGCAGAGCAACAAGACCGCGCTGCTCAGCTATGCGATCAACTTCGGCGCCTACATTGAAGGTTCCGACAACAGTATTCTGTATGCCTGGAAAGGTTTGGCCGGCGGCTATCCCGGCCTGTTTGCCCTGGTGCCCTACCAGGAAAAGCTCTCGGAATACCGCAGTCTCGAGAACCGCGACCTGTGGGAATACCGCCTGAATCTGACACCCGAAGAAACCCAGCGCATGGTCGAACATGTGTGGGAACTCAAACAAATCCAGTTCGACTATTTCTTCTTCGACGAAAACTGTTCATACCGCTTGCTTGAACTGCTGCAAGTAGCGCGCCCCGGCTTGCAACTGACCAGCCAGTTCCCGCTGACCGCGATCCCCACCGACACCGTGAAAGCGGTAAAGGAAGCCGGGCTGGTGGAAAGCATCGAATATCGCCCGTCCCGCGAGCGTGAACTGCTGGATCGCGCCAAGGTGCTGGATCCTGAAGAACAGCAATGGGTACTGCAGGTCAGCGCCGATCAGGCCCAGCTGCAAAACCCGCAATTCAAGGCGCTGCCCAAAGAGCGTCAGGCGCTGATTATCGACGCGGCTTATCGCCTTGAACGCTACCGGGCCAATGGCCTTGAGCGGGACACCGAGCGCTCACAGCGCAGCTTCGAACTGCTGCGGGCCATTAACCAGAATCCCGCGCCCGGGCTTGAGGTCGAAAAACCCGAACTGCCCGAAAACGGCCACGAGTCGCGCACCTGGCAGCTGGGCGCCGGTAGCCGGGACGACAAGGCGTTTGCCGAATACGGCCTGCGCATGGCCTATCACGACCTGAACGACAACGCTCCGGGATTTCCTCTGGGTGCCCAGATTGAAATTCTGCAACTCAAGCTGCGTCAGTACGAGGGTAATCACTGGCAGGTCCAGCAGCTGGACCTGGCCAATATCCGTTCATTGACCCCACGCAACGACTTGCTGCAGCCCTGGTCCTGGCAAGTAGGCGGCGGGCTCGAGCGCGTCCTCGGCAAGCACGGCGACGAAAACCTGGTCAGCCACGTCAATGGCGGCGCAGGCGGCACCTGGCAATTGGGCGAAAATATGCTGGGATTCGCCCTGGGCACCCTGCGCGTAGAGCACAACAACGACTTCGCGGCCTTTGTGTCGCCAGCGGCGGGCTTCAACACCGGTGTGTTGTGGCGCAATCCGCTGGGCAACCTGAGCCTGGAAGCCAAAGGCGACTACTTCACCAACGGCGAAATCCGCCGCAGCCTGAGCCTGAACCAGCAATGGGAAGTGTCACGCAACCTCGGGCTGCGATTGACCGCACAACGTGAGTTCAGCCACCTCAGCTCCCCGGTGAACGAAGTCATGCTGGAACTGAAGTGGTATCACTACTGAATGGAGTTTAAAAACATGGCAGTCACCTGTGATTCCCTTGAACAAGTGCGCGGGCAGATCGACCGCCTCGATCGCCAGATCGTCAGCCTGATCGCCGAACGCGGAGCCTATGTCTCCCAGGCCGCAGGCTTCAAGAAAGACAGTGCAGCGGTGAAAGCGCCACAGCGGGTTGAACAGGTTATCGCCAAGGCCCGCGCCCTGGCAGAGGAGCTGGGAGCCAACCCCGATGTCACCGAAAGCGTCTACCGCGCCATGATTGCTGCTTTTATCCAGCAGGAGCTGGCAGAGCATGCAGCGTTGCAGCTGGCTGACTAAATAAAACTGTAGGCGCGAGCTTGCTCGCGAGCTGTTCGCTGCTGGATTGAAAAAGCTCGCGAGCAAGCTCGCTCCTACAGGTTTCCTGGCAAACCAGTCTGAACCCTGATTCCGGCGCAGGCTCTAAAGCCTACAGCCCCGGAGGGACACCGCCATGAGCCGCGCATTTGTCAACGAAGACACCGCCGCCGAGCAGGCCAATACGCCGATTGAGCGCCAGATCAGCGACCAGCCCAACTATGTCACCGCTGCCGGCCTTGACCAGTTGCAAGCCAAAGTCAGCGAATTGCAGCGCCAGCACAGTGCCGAGTCCGCCCGCCGCGATGACGCCGACAAACAGCGGTTAGCCGAGATTGAGCGTGACCTGCGCTACTACAGCCAGCGGCTGCAAAGCGCCCACGTGGTCGCCCCTGCGACATCAACGCAAAAGGTGCAGATTGGCAGTTGGGTAACCTTTGCCGAAGAATCGGGCAATGAACAACGGGTGCAACTGGTGGGCGAGGATCAGGCCGATGCAGGCCAGGGGCTGATCAATTGGGGCTCGCCCCTGGGTCGCGCGCTGCTGGGCGCGCAACTCGGAGATGAAGTGCTGTGGTTTCGGCCCGCAGGGGATCTGCAGGTCGAAATCATCAGGATTGATCCGGCTTAAACCACGCCCTGGGCCAGCATCGCGTCGGCAACTTTGACGAAGCCCGCAATGTTGGCGCCTTTCACGTAGTTGATCCGGCCGTTCTCTTCACCGTAGTGCACACAGGCATGGTGGATCGACTGCATGATGTTGTGCAGCTTGCTGTCCACCTCACCCGCCGTCCATAGCAGGCGCATGGCGTTCTGTGACATTTCCAGACCGCTCACTGCCACGCCTCCGGCATTGGAAGCCTTGCCCGGGGCAAACAAAATACCCGCTTCGATAAACATGTCGACCGCTTCGAGGGTGGTGGGCATGTTCGCGCCTTCAGCGACGCAGACGCAGCCATTGCCGAGCAAAGTGCGGGCCGCATCGGCGTCCAGTTCGTTCTGGGTGGCGCATGGCAGCGCGATGTCACAGGCCAGGTTCCACGGATGCTGGCCGCTCAGGAACTCCAGACCAAACTGGCCGGCAAGTTCGCTGATACGCCCGCGCTTGACGTTTTTCAACTCCATCAACGCCTCCCACTGCTCCTCGCTCAAGCCGGCTTCGCAAAATAGCGTGCCTTCGGAATCCGACAGCGAGATCACCTTGCCACCCAGGTCCATGACTTTACGGGCCGCATACTGGGCCACGTTGCCGGATCCGGAAATCGCTACACGCTTGCCATCAATGCGCTGGCCACTGCGCTTGAGCATCTCCTGGGCGAAGTACACGCAACCGAAGCCGGTGGCTTCCGGACGGATCAGGCTGCCGCCGTAGCTCATGCCCTTGCCGGTCAACACCGAAGTAAACTGGTTGCTCAGACGTTTGTACTGACCAAACATAAAGCCGATTTCACGTGCCCCCACACCGATGTCGCCTGCCGGAACGTCAACATCGGAACCGATGTGGCGGTACAGCTCACTCATGAAGGCTTGGCAGAAACGCATCACTTCAGCATCGCTTTTACCTTTCGGATTGAAATCCGAGCCCCCTTTACCGCCGCCCATTGGCAACGAGGTCAGGGAATTCTTGAAGGTTTGCTCAAAGGCCAGGAATTTCAGAACCCCCAGGTTCACCGACGGGTGGAAACGCAACCCGCCCTTGTAAGGGCCAATGGCGCTGTTCATCTGGATCCGGAAGCCGCGGTTGACCCGCACTTTGCCTTCGTCATCGACCCACGACACGCGGAACACAATCGCCCGCTCGGGTTCACAAATGCGCTCGAGAATGCCTGAAGTCAGATAGTGCGGATTGGCTTCAAGAAACGGCCACAGACTGCGCAGAACTTCTTCTACGGCCTGATGGAACTCAGGCTGGTCAGGGTCGCGTTTTTTCAGGCGGGCAAGGAAGTGGTCGACGGATTCGATCATGGAAAAGTCTCGGCAAATTTGTTGTCGTTAGAAGCTGATTGCCCAGAACCTTATCAACTCATGAAGCACCGCGACAGCGCAAAATGTCGCAGTTATGAATTTAAATGGTGCTTTTATATAAATTAGTCCAGTTAAAGCAGTCATTGCGCACCATAAAAGTGATTCTTGTACCCAGTTTTGCACCAACTGAAACCCGCCCCCAGGCGCTACCTTCGTTCCTCGTAGGCAACTACGGAAATCATGCCTGTCTGCACAAAAAAAAACGGAGCCCCGAGGGGCTCCGTTGTTTCTTGCAAACCGGCCTTACTGGGCCAGCTTCTTGTGACGTACACGGTGCGGCTGGTTGGCCGCTTCGCCGAGACGCTTCTTACGATCAGCTTCGTACTCGGTGTAGTTGCCTTCAAAGAAGACCGCTTGCGAGTCGTCTTCGTACGCCAGGATGTGAGTCGCGACGCGGTCAAGGAACCACCGATCGTGAGAGATCACAATGGCAGCGCCCGGGAAGTCCAGCAGCGCTTCTTCGAGCGAACGCAGGGTCTCAACGTCAAGGTCGTTGGACGGTTCGTCGAGCAGCAGCACGTTGGCGCCCTCTTTCAAGGTCAGGGCCAGGTGCAAGCGACCACGCTCACCGCCGGACAGGTCCTTGACGAACTTCTGCTGATCGCCACCTTTGAAGTTGAAACGGCCTACATAGGTACGCGACGGGATTTCGTAGTTACCAATGCGGATCACATCAGAACCATCAGAAATGGCCTGGAACACAGTCTTGCTGCCATCCAGGTCGTCGCGGCTCTGATCCACACAGGCAAGCTGCACGGTTTCGCCGATTTCGATGCTGCCGGAGTCCGGCTGCTCTTTGCCCATCAGCATGCGGAACAGGGTCGACTTACCGGCACCGTTACCGCCGATCACGCCAACGATGGCGCCTTTAGGCATGGAGAACGACAGGTTGTCGATCAGCACGCGATCGCCGTAGCCCTTGGACACGTTCTTGAATTCGATAACCTTGTCACCCAGGCGCGGACCGGCCGGGATGTAGATTTCGTTGGTTTCGCTGCGCTTCTGGAATTCCTGCGATTGCAGTTCTTCGAAACGTTGCAGACGAGCCTTGGATTTCGACTGACGGGCCTTGGCGCCTTTACGGACCCATTCCAGCTCGTCTTTCATGGCTTTTTCATGGGCCGACTGCTGCTTGGATTCGGCAGCCAGACGATCGGACTTGGCTTCAAGCCAGCCCGAATAGTTGCCCTCGTAAGGAATGCCCGCTCCGCGGTCAAGCTCCAGAATCCAGCCAGCCACGTTATCCAGGAAGTAACGGTCGTGCGTAATCGCAACCACGGTACCCGGGAAATCGTGCAGGAAGTGTTCCAGCCAGGCCACGGAGTCAGCGTCCAGGTGGTTGGTCGGTTCGTCGAGCAGCAGCATGTCCGGGGCCGACAGCAGCAGGCGGCACAAGGCCACACGACGCTTCTCACCACCGGACAGGTGTTCAACCTTGGCATCCCAGGCCGGCAGACGCAGTGCATCGGCAGCGACTTCCAGCTGGCGCTCCAGGTTGTGACCGTCGCTTGCCTGCAGAATGGATTCGAGCTTGGCCTGTTCTGCAGCCAGCTTGTCGAAGTCGGCATCCGGGTCAGCGTATTCAGCGTAAACCTGATCCAGACGCGCTTGCGCATCCTTGATCACGCTAACGGCTTCTTCAACCACTTCACGTACGGTTTTGTTCGGGTCCAGCTGCGGCTCTTGGGGCAAGTAGCCGATGTTCAATTCCGGCATCGGGCGTGCTTCGCCGTCGAACTCGGTGTCCACGCCAGCCATGATTTTCAACAGGGTGGATTTACCCGAACCGTTCAAACCGAGCACGCCAATCTTGGCGCCCGGGTAAAACGACAGGGAGATGTTTTTCAGGATTTCCCGCTTCGGCGGAACAACTTTGCTCAGCCGATGCATGGTGAATACGTATTGAGCCATGGAGAACCTAGCGTCAGTGACTGATGAATAAGGCGCGAGCATTGCCGGATCAGGCAATAGGAAAAAGTCAGGGACTGATATGCATCAATACCTGCTGACAGTATATGCCTGAGTGTAGGCGCTCGAATAACCGGCAAAGCTACCTGAATGCGTTGATCAGGGCAAACCAGAGCACAGCACAGGGCTGGCACTTTGCCACAACCCAAGGCATGCTAGGCGCCCTCTGGGCGTCCGGCTTATAGTGCGCGCGCGCCTTGTTTGCCAAACCGCAGGATCACAGCTTGCCCAATGTCACCCCGCCAACACTGCCCCGCACACCAGGCCAACTCCTTGGCACACCTGTGCGCGGCACGTTAAAAGGCGCACTGGCAACCCTGGTCCTGTTGCTGCTGGCAATGCTGTTCTGGCTATTGATTGAACAGTTCCGGAACGCGATCCAGCAGGAGCGCCTGTCGAGCATCAATTACAGCGCAGACCTGGCCGACCACATCAACCTGAGTATGGAACTCAGGGCCGAAACCGCCCTCAACCTGCTGCCTGCCTATGCCCCCCCCAAAGATTCGCTCCAGCTACAGGAGCTGCTCGAACGGCTGCGCCAAACCTTGCCGCCCCTGCAAAGCCTGGCCTTATTGAGTCCAGCCGGAGAAGTGCTGCTCGACAGCACGGGCATCAGCCCCGATGCGGCCTTCCTGGCCGACTGGATAAAAAACATCCGGTTGTACAGCCGTACAGCCGGGTATTTTTACGGCAACAACAGGGATGCCAGCGTTGCTTATCTGTTGTTGCGCCAGACCGGTGACACGACCAACGGTTACTGGCTGCTGCGCATGACCCCGGATCTGCTGCAAAACCTCACGCGCCAGACCCTGAACAGCAACCGCCCCCAATGGCAGGTCGAAAACACCCTGACGGATCAGGTGCTCAGCACCAGTACCGCTCCTGTCACCCGGCTATCAAGCTCCGATCCCCGGGACATGG
This sequence comes from Pseudomonas paraversuta, assembly GCF_904067025.1. Classification (NCBI taxonomy): domain Bacteria; kingdom Pseudomonadati; phylum Pseudomonadota; class Gammaproteobacteria; order Pseudomonadales; family Pseudomonadaceae; genus Pseudomonas; species Pseudomonas paraversuta. Next base: position 694,589 of record NZ_CAJFDA010000001.1, on the reverse strand, counting down.
ATGACACAGTACTGCTGACCCCCTTGCGCAACAGCGACTGGCAGTTGCGCGGGCTGTTCAATGACCAGATGGCGGCGCAACAGCTGCTACCCGGACTGATTGGCAAATGCTTGCTCGGCCTGCTGTTCTCGATGCTGCCGGTGGTCGCACTTTTGAATATGCGCCGCCGCCAGCGCCAGCTGCACGAAGGCCGGCGTCGTTATCACGATATTTTTGAAGGCACCGGCGTCGCGCTTTGCGTACTCGACCTGTCCAGCCTGCCTGGCTTTCTTGAGCGCGAAAAAATCCAGGACAGCCATGCCCTCAAACAATGGCTGAACAACCAGCCGCAGCATCGGCGCCAGCTGTTTGAACAATTGCGCATCACCGAAGTGAACCAGGTCGCCATGCAGTTGCTGGAGGTCGAATCCGAGGACGGCGCCTGGTCAAAACTGATCAGCGGCGCCCCGCAAACCGGCTCGGCCATTGGTTATCAACTGGTCGAGGCCGTGCTCAACCGGCTGCAACAACTGGAGCTGGAAATCAAACTGGCCGACGCCGGGGGGCGGGACCAGCATTTATGGCTGGTGCTGCGTCTGCCCGATACCCGCCTGGACTATCACGCGGTCATTCTGAGCATTACCGACATTACCAACCGCAAGCTGATCGAGCTGTCCTTGCAGGAGCGCGAAAGCTTTTGGTCCGACGTGGTACGCACCGTGCCGGACCACCTGTATGTGCAGGATGTCACCAGCCAGATGATGATTTTCAGCAATCACCATCTGGGCCACACCCTGGGCTACAACGCCGCCGAGCTCAAGCAAATGGGCGCTTATTTCTGGGAGCTGCTGCTGCACCCCGACGACGCCGGGCACTATCACGAACTGCGCCACCAGCAACGTCACGGCAACTATGTGCGCCGGTTGCAATGCCAGTTGCGCTTTCGTCATCGCAGTGGCGTCTGGCGCAGTTTTGAGATTCGCGAACAGGCTCTGGCCCTGGGTACCGGGGAGCAGGTAACGCGGATTGTCGGGGTTGCCAAAGACATCACTGACCAGATCGAGGCCAGCGAATCGCTGCGCGACAGTGAGCAGCGCTACCGGATGCTGGCGGAAAGCATCAGTGATGTGATTTTCTCCACCGACAGCAGGTTATGCCTGAATTACGTCAGTCCGTCGGTACAGACTGTGCTGGGCTACGACGCGCAATGGGTGTTCAACAATGGTTGGCAATCGACCATCGCCAATCCGCAACAACTGGCGGGTATCTACAGCCTGCTGGCGCGGGTCAGCGCTGCGCTGGACACCCCCGAGCAACTGGCGCCCCTGCGCACTCAAGTGCAAACCCAGGTGTTCCTGCTCGACTGCTTGCGGGCTGACGGACGCAAAATCCCCATCGAGCTGCGTCTGGTACTGGTGTGGGACGAGAGCAATACGTTCGAGGGCATCCTCGGCGTTGGCCGCGATATCAGTCAGCAGCGCAACGCAGAAAAAGACCTGCGAATGGCGGCTACGGTATTCGAACACTCAACCTCGGCGATCCTGATAACCGACCCGGCCGGCTATATCGTCCAGGCCAATGAGGCCTTTAGCCGGGTCAGCGGTTACGCCGTAGCGCAAGTGCTCGACCAGTTGCCAAGCATGCTGACCGTGGATGAACAGCAACAGGCGCATCTGCGTTACGTGATCAAGCAACTCAATCAGCACCGCTCATGGGAGGGCGAGGTGTGGCTCAAACGCCGCAGCGGCGAACACTACCCGGCATGGGTCGGGATCACCGCGGTGCTGGACGATGAAGGCGACCTGGCCAGCTACGTGTGTTTTTTCAGTGACATCAGCGAACGCAAGGCCAGTGAGCAGCGAATCCACCGCCTGGCCTATTACGATGCCCTGACCCACCTGCCCAACCGGACACTGTTTCAGGATCGCCTGCACACCGCACTGCAACAGGGCGACCGGAACAAGTCGTGGGTGGTCCTGATGTTCCTCGACCTCGACCGTTTCAAACCGATCAATGACTCCCTGGGGCACGCCGCCGGCGACCGCATGCTCAAAGACATGGCGACCCGCCTGCTGGCCTGTGTGGACGACGACGATACCGTGGCGCGCATGGGCGGGGACGAGTTCACCCTGCTCCTGCAACCACGGGCAACCCGTCAAATGGCCCTGAACCGGGCCATCAGCGTGGCCGAACAGATCCTCGCCAGCCTGGTACAACCCTTTGTCCTCGAAAGCCGTGAATTCTTCGTCACGGCCAGTATCGGCATAGCCCTGAGCCCGCAAGACGGAAACGAACTCAGCCAGTTGATGAAAAACGCCGATACGGCGATGTACCACGCCAAAGAGCGCGGCAAGAACAACTTCCAGTTCTATCAGGCCGACATGAACGCCAGCGCCCTGGAACGCCTGGAACTGGAAAGCGATTTGCGCCATGCCCTGGAGCAGGAAGAATTCGTACTCTATTACCAGCCGCAATTCAGTGGCGACGGCAAACGCCTGACCGGGGTTGAAGCACTGTTGCGCTGGAATCACCCGCGCCGCGGACTGGTGCCGCCCGGGGATTTTATCCCGGTGCTCGAAGAGCTGGGCCTGGTGGTCGACGTCGGTGACTGGGTGCTGGCCGCAGCCTGTCGCCAACTCAAACACTGGCATCAGGCCAAGGTGCGGGTGCCCAAAGTCTCGGTCAATATCTCGGCGCGCCAGTTTTCGGACGGCCAGCTGGGCAACCGGATTGCCAACATCCTCAAGGAAACGGGCCTGCCCCCGGCGTGTCTTGAGCTCGAGCTGACCGAAAGCATCCTGATGCGCGAAGTCAGCGAGGCGCTGCAAATTCTGGCCAGCCTAAAAAATCTCGGCCTGAGCATTGCCGTCGACGACTTCGGCACCGGCTATTCATCGCTCAACTATCTCAAGCAATTCCCGATCGACGTACTGAAAATCGACCGTACCTTTGTCGACGGTTTGCCCTGTGGCGAGCAGGACGCCCAGATTGCCCGGGCCATTATTGCAATGGCCCACAGCCTGAATCTGGCGGTCATCGCCGAAGGCGTCGAGACCCACGAACAGCTGGTTTTCCTGCGCGAGCACGGCTGCGACGAAGTCCAGGGCTACCTGCTGGGACGACCGCTGCCGGCACACCAGTTAGAGAAACAGTTACTGGCCAAGCAGCGGCACACTGCCAGTGATGAATTACCCATTTGAAGTGGCCGTTACCTGCTTGCAGTTTGATCAGGAACGCCGTGAATCGCTTTCATATGCCAGATAAAACCCATTGGGTTAGAATGCCCTCCTTTTCTGCCCCCGATCCTTGAGGACCGCCATGTTCAGCCGTGATTTGACACTTGCCAAGTTCGACGCCGACCTTTTTGCCGCCATGGAGCAAGAAGCTCAGCGCCAGGAAGAACATATTGAGCTGATCGCTTCGGAAAACTACACCAGCCCAGCGGTCATGGAAGCTCAAGGCTCGGTTCTGACCAACAAGTACGCCGAAGGTTATCCGGGCAAGCGTTACTACGGTGGCTGCGAATACGTCGACGTCGTCGAGCAACTGGCCATCGACCGTGCAAAAGAACTGTTCGGCGCCGATTACGCCAACGTTCAGCCGCACGCCGGCTCCCAGGCCAACAGCGCTGTATACCTGGCCCTGCTGTCGGCCGGTGACACCATTCTGGGCATGAGCCTGGCCCACGGCGGTCACTTGACCCACGGCGCCAGCGTTTCGTCCTCGGGCAAGCTGTACAACGCCATCCAGTACGGTATCGACGCCAATGGCCTGATCGACTACGACGAAGTTGAACGTCTGGCCGTTGAGAACAAGCCAAAAATGATCGTGGCCGGTTTCTCTGCCTACTCGCAGATCCTCGACTTCCCTCGTTTCCGCGCTATCGCAGACAAAGTCGGCGCCTACCTGTTCGTCGACATGGCACACGTGGCCGGTCTGGTTGCAGCGGGCGTTTACCCGAACCCGGTTCCTTATGCTGACGTAGTGACCACCACTACCCACAAAACCCTGCGCGGTCCACGTGGCGGCCTGATCCTGGCCAAAGCCAACGCCGACATCGAGAAGAAGCTGAATTCGGCTGTTTTCCCGGGTTCCCAGGGCGGTCCGCTGGAGCACGTTATCGCGGCCAAGGCCGTGTGCTTCAAGGAAGCGCTGCAGCCTGAGTTCAAGGCTTACCAGCAACAAGTGGTCAAGAACGCTCAGGCCATGGCTTCGGTGTTCATCGAGCGCGGTTTTGACGTGGTCTCGGGCGGTACTGAAAACCACCTGTTCCTGCTGTCGCTGATCAAGCAGGACATCTCCGGTAAAGATGCTGACGCCGCTCTGGGCAAAGCCTTCATCACCGTGAACAAAAACTCCGTACCGAACGATCCACGCTCCCCGTTCGTTACCTCGGGTCTGCGTTTCGGTACTCCGGCTGTCACCACCCGCGGCTTCAAGGTTGAAGAATGCCGTGAACTGGCAGGCTGGATCTGCGACATCCTTGACGACATCAACAACGAAGCCGTTATTGATGCCGTTCGCGAGAAGGTCAAAGCCATTTGCGCCAAGCTGCCTGTTTACGGCAACTGATAGCAAACAGCTGAAAAAAAGCCCGGCTTTCTAGCCGGGCTTTTTTCTGGGCGCTCTGCGGATACGCCCTGTAGGAGCGAGCTTGCTCGCGAGCTTCTTCAAACCATAAACAGCCCGCGCCTACAGATATAAGGCGGTGATGGATCAGAGCCGTGCAAACCCTTCGCGAATGGTGGCCTCCGGCAATTCATCGGCAATAAACACCATCACGCTTTCGCGCAGCTCGCCCTCGGCCCATTCGGTGTCCCAATCAAAACCGTAGAGCTTGAGCACACCCTGAAACACCAGGCGCCGGTCTTCACCGGCAATATTCAATACACCCTTGTAACGCAGCAGCTGTTTACCGTGCTCTTCCAGCAGCTCGTTCATAAAGGTGCTGAGGCTGTCGATATCCAGCGGTTTTTCGGTGCGCAGCACCATGCTGGAAATACGGTCCGCAGAAGCCGCAGGCTGTACCGGACGCAAATTCAGACCGCCACCTGGATCTGCATTCAGGTTGAACCCGCGCACATCCAGCAGCTCGGCCAGATCAATCTTGCCGTGCTCCACCACCCGGATCGGCGCCCGGCGATTGATCCGGGTCAGGCGCTGGCACAGCGCATCAAATGTGGTGTCATCCACCAGATCACGCTTGCTCACCAACAGCCGGTCGGCAAAGCCGATTTGCGCCTGGGCGATGGTCTGGCTCAGGTGAACCTCGGCGTGGGCGGCATCCACCAGCGTGATGATGCCGTCCAGCAGATAACGCTCACGCAGTTCTTCGTCAATAAAGAAGGTTTGTGCCACCGGCGCCGGATCAGCCAGGCCGGTGCATTCGATGACCAGCCGGTCGAAGGTGATTTCACCGCTGTCCAGACGCTCAAGCAACAGGTACAGCGCCTTGGTCAGATCAGTGTAAATGGTGCAGCACACACAGCCATTGGACAGGGTCATGACTTGCACCGGCTCATCGCCCAACAACTGGGTGTCGATTCCGGCATCGCTGAATTCGTTTTCAATCACGGCGATTTTCAGCCCGTGCTCGGCCTTGAGCAGATGACGCAACAAGGTGGTTTTACCGGCACCGAGAAATCCGCTGAGGATGGTGACGGGGATTGGAGAGGTCATGTCGGGTCTCCTGTTGAACACAAAAAAATGTGGGAGCGGGCTTGCCCGCGAAGGTATCGACAGTCGATGCCATCGCGGACAAACCCGCTCCCACAGTCAGATACAACCCGCCCTTAGCGGATTAACAGCACTTGGGCCCGCCCTTGCCGCCGTAACGCGCCTCCTGGCGCTCCCGAAAGAACGCTTCGTAGGTCATTACCGGCTTGTCCGGGTGTTTGGTTTGCATATGCTCGACGTAATTGTCGTAGTCGGGCATGCCGACCATCAGGCGCGCGGCCTGACCGAGGTATTTACCGAGGCGACTCAGGTCATTGAACATGCTTGCAATCCTCTGTCATGCATCCGGTAGGGAGTGGTACGGCGCTTCTTTATCCGTACGTTCTTTACGCCCCCAGGCCGCGGCACCGACTTTAACGGCATAGAACAGAATGCTGAACACCACGAACAGGAACAGCACGGTCAGACCGGCGTTGGTGTAGGCATTGATGATCACGTGCTGCATCTGGTCGATGTTTTTCGCCGGGGCAATCACTTGGCCGGCATCCAGTGCGGTGCTGTATTTTTTCGCCAGGGCCAGGAAACCGACCGCCGGGTTGGCGTCGAACAGCTTGATGAAACCGGCGTAGGTGGTGCAAATCAGCAGCCAGACCGCTGGCAGCATGGTTACCCAAATGTAGCGCTGGCGCTTCATTTTGATCAGCACGACGGTGGCCAGCATCAGCGCAATCCCCGCCAGCATCTGGTTGGAAATACCGAACAACGGCCACAGGGTGTTGATGCCGCCCAGCGGGTCGATTACGCCCTGGTACAGCAGGTAACCCCACATCGCCACACACAGACCGGTTGCCAGCACGTTGGCTGGCCACGACTCGGTGCGCTTGAGGGCTGGCACGAAGCTGCCAAGCAAGTCCTGCAACATGAAGCGACCGGCACGGGTGCCCGCGTCGACCGCGGTCAGAATGAACAGCGCCTCAAACAAAATGGCGAAGTGATACCAGAACGCCATGGTGTTTTCGCCCGGCAGCACGTTGTGCAGGATCTGCGCGATCCCCACTGCCAGGGTCGGTGCGCCGCCGGCACGGGCCAGAACCGTGGTTTCACCGATGTCATGGGCCAGTGCCGTCAGTGCGTCCGGGGTAATTGCAAAGCCCCAGCTGCTCACCGTTTGCGCCACAGTCACCACGTCACCGCCGACAATGGCTGCCGGGCTGTTCATGGCGAAGTACACACCAGGCTCGATCACCGACGCGGCAACCATTGCCATGATGGCCACGAATGACTCCATCAGCATCGCGCCGTAGCCGATATAACGGGAGTTGCATTCGTTATCCAGCAGTTTTGGCGTGGTACCCGAGGCAATCAGTGCGTGGAAACCCGACACCGCCCCGCAGGCAATGGTGATGAACAGGAACGGGAACAGACCGCCTTTCCACACCGGACCGGTGCCGTCGACGAATTGGGTCAGGGCCGGCATTTTCAGTTCGGGCATGGTGACCAGAATGCCGATCGCCAGGGCCACGATGGTGCCGATTTTAAGGAAGGTGGACAGGTAGTCACGGGGCGCAAGTACCAGCCACACCGGCAGCACCGCCGCCACAAAGCCGTAGCCGATCAGCATCCAGGTGATTTGCGTACCGGTGAAGGTAAATATCGGCGCCCACTCCGGGCTGGCCGCAATCTGGCCCCCCAGCCAGATGGAACCCAGCAACAGCAACACGCCGACAATCGAGATTTCACCGATACGGCCCGGGCGGATGTAGCGCATGTAAATGCCCATGAACATCGCGATCGGGATGGTGGCCATCACTGTGAACATGCCCCACGGGCTCTCGGCCAAGGCTTTGACCACGATCAGCGCCAGCACCGCGAGGATGATGATCATGATCAGGAAGCAGCCAAACAGCGCGATGGTGCCAGGCACCTTGCCCATCTCTTCGCGCACCATGTCGCCCAGGGAGCGACCGTTGCGACGAACGGACATGAACAGGACCATGAAGTCCTGTACTGCACCGGCCAGCACTACCCCGGCAATCAGCCAGAGCGTGCCCGGCAGATAGCCCATTTGCGCAGCCAGTACCGGCCCGACCAGAGGCCCGGCGCCGGCGATGGCTGCAAAGTGGTGACCGAAAAGAATGTGTTTGTTGGTCGGGACATAGTCCAGACCGTCGTTATTGACCACCGCCGGTGTCGCCCGCAGTGGGTCCAGTTGCATCACCTTGGTGGCGATAAACAAACTGTAATAACGGTAAGCGACCAGGTAGATGGCAACGGCTGCCACTACGATCCACAAGGCGTTGACCGCCTCGCCTCGGCGCAAGGCCACTACGCCAAGGGCGCAGGCTCCTACAATTGCCAGCACCAGCCACGGGATGTGGCGTAGCAGGCTATTTTTATTATTCATTTTTATATTCCGGCCAGTTGGACAAGAAAGACTGCCACCGGAGTTTAGCGCCCCCAGCTCTAAAGACCACCCCCTTACCTTGGTCTAGAGCCTTCTTTTACGGTTTTATGCTTGGCTATTGATCCGTTTGCGCGGTCAGGCCTGCGCGGTGCTTGCCGCTGTTTGAAGCGCTACTCAAACAATGCATCCAGCGCCTGTTCCAGACGGGTCACGCCAATTACCTTCAGACCCGGCGGCGACTCTTTGGGGGCGTTGCCCATAGGCACGATGGCCCGTTTGAAACCGTGCTTGGCCGCCTCTTTCAAGCGTTCCTGACCGCTGGGCACTGGTCGTACTTCACCCGACAACCCCACCTCGCCAAATACCAGCAGATCGTGGGGCAGCGGTTTATTGCGCAGGCTGGACATCACGGCGGCCATCAGTGCGAGGTCGGACGCGGTCTCCAGCACCTTGACCCCGCCCACCACGTTGAGGAATACATCCTGATCGTGGGTCGGAATTCCACCATGGCGATGCAGGACGGCCAGTAACATGGCCAGGCGGTTTTGATCCAGGCCCAGGGTGACCCGGCGCGGATTGGACATGTGGCTGTCATCCACCAGTGCCTGCACCTCTACCAGCATCGGGCGTGTGCCTTCCCAAGTGGCCATGACCACACTGCCGGGCACTTCTTCCTGGGCCCGGGTGAGGAAAATCGCAGACGGGTTGGAGACCTCTTTCAGGCCCTTGTCGGTCATGCCGAACACGCCCAGTTCGTTAACTGCGCCGAAGCGGTTTTTTACCGCCCGCAACAAACGCAAACGACCGTCTGACTCGCCCTCGAAATACAGCACGGTGTCGACCATGTGCTCCAGCACCCGGGGCCCGGCCAGCGCGCCCTCTTTGGTGACGTGGCCCACAAGGAAGATCGCAGTGCCGCTGGACTTGGCATAGCGCACCAGCAATGCCGCACTTTCACGCACTTGCGACACGCCACCCGGGGCCGATTGCAGCTGCTCGGTGAAGATGGTCTGGATCGAGTCGATCACCATGACCTTGGGTTTTTCCAGCTTGGCGGTGGCGATGATGCTTTCGATGCAGGTCTCGGTCATGACCTTGAGCTGATCCTGGGGCAAGCCCAGACGGCGGGCGCGCATGGCTACTTGCTGCTGCGATTCCTCGCCGGTGACATACAGCGCAGGCATGCGCGAGGCCATATGACACAAAGTTTGCAGGAGAATGGTCGATTTACCGATACCGGGATCGCCGCCGATCAGCACCACCGAGCCGTCCACCAGACCGCCACCGAGCACCCGGTCCAGCTCGCCCGAGGCGGTGGAGAAGCGCGGGATTTCAGCAATGCTGACCTCGGCCAGGGTTTTGATCTGGGCTTGTTGCCCGGTCCAGCCGGTGCGCCCGCTGGGTGGCGCGGCAGCACCACTTTCAACAATGGTTTCGACCAGGGTGTTCCAGACGCCGCACTCACCGCACTGCCCGGCCCACTTGGGGAAAGTTGCGCCGCACTCGGTGCAGCCGTATATGCGCTTGGGCTTGGCCATCTGAACTCCACGGAAAAACCGCGATGATAGCCCAGCACACCCGTATTAGTGCGATCGCGGCATACGGATTTCGCCATCGGCCAGCCGGGCGGCACTATTGCCCTGTGCATCTTCGGCATTCAGGTCCGCCCCCTTGCGCGACAAATCCTTGAGCAATTCGGCCCGCTGAAACAGGCCTGCATACATGGCAGCGGTCTGCCCCGCGCCGTTGCGCTGATCGGGGTTGCAATCAGTGCCCAGTAAACGGCGGGCAATCCGGACTTCGCCCTTGAAAATCGCGCCCATCAGGGCTGTATTACCGCGCAAGTCTTGGGCACAGGGGTTTGCGCCAGCCTTCAGCAAGTGCTCAACCGCCTCGCCCTGACCGTTGTAGGCCGCAAGGATGAGCGCGGTATAACCCTTGCTGTCTTGCACATTGAGGCTGTAGCCGGACTCGATAAAGGTATCGAGCATGGCCACGTCACCACGGCGCGCCGCATCGAAGTAATAGTTCCGGAGTTCGGCCTGTACATCGGGTTCGGCGGCCAGGGCAAGCCCGCTGACAATAAGCAGAGTCAGGGATAAAAGCGTTCTCATAGGTTCATACCTTAACCGCCCTGTGGGAGCGAGCGTGCTCGCGAACAAGCTCGCTCCTGCAGGATTGGTAACTAAGTCAGTCGACCAGTCTGGCGGCCAGTGCCTTGACCCGGCCCAGGTCACCCTTGGCCACTTTGGTCACGCCGGTGCCGTATTCAGGGTCGGCCTTGTACAGAAACGACAGCATGATGTGTTTGCTCTCATCGTCTGTTGTCGCCAAAGACTCACCGAAACTTTCAATCAGATCCTGACGCTCTTTGTTGCTGAAGGAACGGTAAAGATCCCCCGCCTGTTTGAAGTTTTGCTCACGCTGAATCTTCGCTTGCTGGGTGGTGCCCGACACTGGCATTTCGCTGTAACGCGCAGCTTGCGGCTCTTCGCGCGGCATCAGGCGGCTCGGCTGATAATTCACCCCGGTGACGGTATGACCGATGTTCATCGCACCGTCCTGGTTGCCATTGTTGACACCATTGCGCGGGGCATTTATCGGCAACTGCATGGCGTTGGCACCAAGGCGGTACATCTGCGTATCGGCATAGGAGAACACCCGGCCTTGCAGCAGACGGTCTTCGGAAGGCTCGATACCCGGCACCAGATTGGCCGGGGCCATAGCGACCTGCTCGGTTTCCTGAAACACATTGGCCGGGTTGCGGTTCAACACCATCTGCCCGACTTTGCGCTCAGGTACCCCCGGCCAGATTTTGGTTGCATCCAGCGGGTCAAAATCGAAGGTTTTCAGATCTTGCGGCTTGAGTACCTGCACGTACAAATCCCACTTGGGGAAATCGCCCTTGTTGATATGGGCCACCAGATCGTTGGTCAGGTGGCTGTAATCACGGCCTTGAACCCGGGTGACCTGTGCGGGATCCAGATTGTTGAGGCCCTGGAGGCTTTTCCAGTGGAATTTCACATAGCGCACGTCACCTTTGGCGTTCACCAGTTTGTAGGCGTGTACCCCATTACCGTCCATCTGGCGATAGCTGGCCGGCGTACCTGCGTTGGAGTACAGCTCGGTCAGGGTGCGGGTGGCTTCGGGTACATGGGAGAAGAAGTCGAAGCGCCGTGAGTCGTCGTCAAGGTTGGTGCGCGGGTCGGGCTTGAAGGCATGCACCATGTCCGGAAACTTGATCGCATCGCGGATAAAGAAGGTCGGGAAGTTGTTGCCTACCAAGTCCCAGTTACCGTCGGCGGTGTAAAACTTGGTGGCGAAACCCCGTGGATCACGCAGGGTTTCCGGCGAATGGTTGCCGTGCACCACAGCCGAAAAACGGACAAACACCGGCGTGGTTTCACCCGCGGCAAATACTTTGGCTTTGCTCAGATCACTCATGTCACTGGTCACGGTAAAGGTGCCGTGAGCCCCGGTGCCGCGGGCATGCACCACACGCTCCGGGATGCGTTCGCGGTCAAAGCGCTGAAGTTTTTGCAGCAACTGCACGTCTTGCAGCAATACCGGGCCGTTTGCCCCTGCCGTTTGCGAGTTCTGGTTATCGCCGACTGCGGCACCGTTGTCGCGAGTCAAGGTGGCGGCCTGTACTGAAACCGACAGCAGGCTGGCGCTCAAAACACACAGCAGGCGACGCTGTGAAAACGCTCCAGAGCCTAGGGGGATGGTCATGGGTAAGTCCTCTGATTATTAGGTGCGCATCGGGGCGCTGACCAAAGGCTAGAGGGCCGGGGAGCAAATTCTAAATAGAAAGGTCGCAACTACCTGATTGAAATAAAAGTCTGGCATTAAGGCAGCTGAGGGGGTATCGACCGCAAGTTTCCGCGCTTTTTATAAAACTATCGGCACTTGAGCCGGTCGATTAAACAGCCAATAAGCATCACAGCAGGCAAGATCGGCAAGGCTGACTTACACTGCACTCACCAACTTCATATGTAACAAGGAATAACCTATGGGCGTGATAAGTGAGTTCAAGGCCTTCGCGGTCAAAGGGAATGTGGTCGACATGGCCGTCGGTATCATTATCGGCGCGGCATTCGGCAAAATCGTTTCATCCTTCGTTGGCGATGTAGTCATGCCACCTCTGGGTCTGTTGATCGGAGGTGTGGACTTCAGTGACCTGGCCATTACCCTCAAAGCCGCCGTTGGTGATGCACCTGCCGTGGTTGTGGCGTATGGCAAGTTCATCCAGAGCGTGATCGACTTCATCATCGTCGCGTTCGCCATCTTTATGGGCGTCAAGGCGATCAACCGCCTGAAGCGTGAAGAGGCTGTGGCTCCAAGCGCACCGCCCGTACCGACTGCCGAAGAAGTGCTGCTGAGCGAAATTCGCGATCTGCTCAAGGCGCAACACGATCGACCTTGACGATCCGATAAAAAAACGGCGCCTGCGGGCGCCGTTTTTTATGGCCGGCCGGTTACCAGTAGTTTTCAACCGCTACTTGCCCGGGACGGCGACTCAGGCTTAGTTGCAACCCCCGCGCTTTGAGCAACTTTCTGGTGTCATCGATCATTTGCGGATTGCCACACAACATCACCCTTGAATGTTCGGGCGTCAGGCTGATCTTTACCCGCTCTTCAAGTGCTCCATTTTCAATCAATGTGGTAACTCGCCCGCTTAAAGCCCCCTCATGCTGCTCGCGCGTGACAATCGGCACATAGGTAAATTTATGTGCATATTCCGACAAGTAATCACGCTCAACCAGACCGGCAATCAAGCCCTGATAGGCCAGTTCTCTGGTTTCCCGCGCACTGTAAACCAGCACGATATGCTCAAACTTTTCCCATACTTCAAAGTCTTGCAGGATCGACAGAAATGGCGCGATGCCGGTCCCGGTCGCCAGCATCCACAGATTCTGCCCGTCAACAAAGCGGTCCAGGGTCAAAAAACCATAGGCCTGGCGCTCGACCAGCAGGGTATCGCCAACTTCCAGACGACTGAGCTCACTGGTGAACTCGCCTCCCGGCACGACAATGGAGAAGAACTCCAGGAACTCGTCATGGGGTGAGGACGCCATTGAATAGGCCCGCCACACCGTGCTGCCATCGGCCTTGGTCACGCCCAGACGGGCGAATTGACCCGCAGTGAAACGAAAACCCGGGTCGCGGGTGGTACGCAACGTGAAAAGACCGGGGGTCAGCGGGGTAACCTCAAGCAGCGTCTGGCGGGTAAATTTTTCTGCACTGGCAGTCATGTCGCACTCCATTGGCTAGTGCAGTAGTGTCGCGCAAAGACAGACACAGGAACACCGACGGTTTGTGCTGGCTTTGCACCCACTGCCAGGCGGATGTTGCCCGCCGGGTAAACGCATCAGGTAATCCCCGGCAAAAAAAAGTAAAATCGCCTGCATCTGTAAAACCCACGGACGCCAGTGCTGCGAAGTGGCCCTGCGGCCCGGTTGCCACTGTTGATTCCCCAGAGTTTGTAAAAATGCCTGTGCTCGAAAGCCCTTTCGCCCAACTCCGCTTGATCCGCCAACCAGAACAGCAAAACGAGCCGCTACAGGCTTTCGACGCTGCGGACGAGTATTTGCTTAACCATCTGGCCGAACAGGGTCTGCCCGCCAACAGCCGGGTTCTGGTGTTCAATGACAGTTTCGGGGCCCTGGCGATCAGTCTGGTGGCCAATATGCAGGTCACCAGCAGCAGCGACTCGTTCCTCGCCATCCAGGCGCTGGAAAAAAATCTGGTGCGCAATGGCCAGGCGTTCGATGCCGTCACGGTCATCCCCGCCAGCCAGCCTCTGGTTGGCCCTTTCGATTGTGTGCTGGTGCGCGTACCCAAAACCCTGGCCCTGCTCGAAGAGCAACTCATTCGTTTGCAAGGCCAGCTGGCCCCGGGCGCACAGGTGATTGCCGGCGCGATGATCAAGCATTTGCCCCGCGCGGCAGGTGATTTGCTGGAGCGTTATATCGGCCCGGTCCAGGCTTCGCTGGCCGTGAAAAAAGCCCGCTTGCTGATGGCCACCCCTGAAGCCAAAGAGCCGTTTACCTCGCCCTACCCTTCGCGCTACTTACTGGACGAACCGGCCATCGAGCTGCTCAACCATGCCAACGTCTTCTGCCGTGAAGGGCTGGACATCGGCACCCGTGCATTCCTGCCCCACCTTCCCAAAAACCTGGGCTCGGCCCGGGTAGCAGATCTGGGTTGCGGCAATGGCGTGCTGGCCATCGCCAGTGCCCTGAATAACCCGGATGCGCAGTACACGCTGGTCGATGAGTCGTTTATGGCCGTGCAGTCCGCTCGCGAAAACTGGCAGGCAGCGCTGGGGGAGCGTGAGGTAATAGTACGTGCCGCAGACGGCCTTGCAGGGCAAGAACCTGATTCGCTGGACGTCGTGCTGTGCAACCCGCCTTTTCACCAGCAGCAAGTGGTGGGCGACTTTCTGGCCTGGCGCATGTTTCAACAAGCCCGGGAAGCCCTGGTCGTCGGCGGCGCGCTGTATATCGTCGGCAATCGCCATCTGGGTTATCACAGCAAGCTGGCCAAACTGTTTCGCGGTGTTGAACAAGTGGCGGCTACGCCCAAGTTCGTCATTCTCAAGGCGCGCAAGTAAGCACAGCCCCCAGCGGGAGCAGCCGGGCCACACTCGATTGCTCGCGCGCTGTTCAAGAAGGCCGCGCTCACTCTGTGATCAATATGGGCCTGGTAAAGAGCTCGCCCCTACTCCGGGCCGGGCCAGAGAATTACCCACAAACAAAAAAACCCTCCGTAGAGGGTTTTTTTATGAGTGGCGACCATCAGTGGCTTTTCATGCCCGCAGCGGTCATGAACAGTCGGATCAGCCAGGCGAATACGCCTAATGACGCCACACTGGCGGTCCAGATCACCAGCAGCCAGCCGACCCGTTGCCATAACGGCTTTTTCTCGGCCTCTTGCACCTCATGTAGATAGTCCTTGCCAGCCATGTTGCGGCCTCCTCTCGGGAAAAGGCTGCGACCATCAGGCCGCAGCGGCACTTCTAACTAGTGATAACCGTCTTCGTGGGTGACCTTGCCGCGGAACACGTAGTAGCTCCAGAAGGTGTAACCCAGAATGAACGGGATGATGAACAAGGTGCCCACCAGCATAAAGCCCTGGCTCTGCGGCGGTGCGGCAGCTTCCCAGATCGTGATTGATGGCGGGATGATGTACGGCCACAGGCTGATGCCCAAACCGCTGTAGCCCAGGAAAATCAACACCAGGGTCAACAGAAACGGCGTGTAGTTGGCGTTGCGGGCAATCGCTTTGAACAAACCGAACATCGTGAGCAACACCAGAATCGGTACCGGCAGGAACCAGAACAGATTTGGCAGGGTGAACCAGCGCGCAGCAATTTCAGAATGGGCCAAGGGTGTCCACAGGCTGACGATGCCCATCAACACCAGTACTGCCAGGGCCAGCGGGCGCCCCAGTTTGTGCATCTGCTGTTGCAGGTCGCCCTGGGTTTTCATGATTAGCCAGGTACACCCCAGCAGGGCATAGGCCACGATCAGTGCAAGGCCGCAGAACACGGTAAAAGGAGAGAGCCAGTCCATGCCGCCCCCGGCGTACTCCCGGTTGACTACCGGTATGCCGTCAATGAAGGCCCCCAGTGCCACCCCCTGGAAAAACGTAGCCACCAGAGAACCGCCAATGAACGACTTGTCCCAGATATGACGTTTCTCGGGCCTGGCCTTGAAGCGAAACTCAAAGGCCACACCGCGAAAGATCAGGCCCAGCAGCATCAGGATCAAAGGCAGGTACAAGGCTGACAATACGACCGCATAGGCCAGCGGGAAGGCGCCAAACAATGCCGCGCCGCCCAGCACCAGCCAGGTTTCGTTGCCGTCCCAGACGGGAGCAACAGTGTTCATCATCACATCGCGGTCACTTTCGCCCTTGATAAAGGGGAAGAGAATGCCGATCCCGAGATCGAAGCCATCCATGATCACGTACATCATGATCCCGAAGATGATGATGATTGCCCAGATAAGTGGCAGATCAATACCCATGACTCAATTCCCCTTAGTCAGGCTGTCGCTGTGGCCTTCATCCGTACCCTCGTGGGCAGCAGACAGAGGACGGGCAGGCGTGCGTGGCTGGCCTGGACCACCTTCGTTGTGTGTATCGCCTTCATGGGTAATCGGGCCTTTGCGTACCAGACGCATCATGTAGCCCAGACCCACACCGAACAGCGCGAAGTACACCAGCACAAACAGGACCAGCGTGATGCTCATTTGCGTAACGCTGTGATTGGACGACGCGTCGGCGGTGCGCATGAGCCCGTACACCACCCACGGTTGGCGACCGATCTCAGTGGTAAACCAGCCCATCAGAATCGCCACCAGACCCGACGGCCCCATCCACAACACCAGACGCAGGAACCAGCGGTTCTCGTACAGTGTCCCGGTCTTGCGCAGCCACAGGCTCCACAAGCCGATAAAGATCATCAGCATGCCCAGCGCAACCATGATCCGGAATGTGAAGAACACAATGGTCGAGTTCGGACGGTCCGCGGCCGGGAAGTCCTTCATTGCCGGGATCTGTTTGTCCAGACTGTGGGTCAGGATCAGGCTGCCCAGGTACGGCACTTCGATCTTGTAGTCCGTAGTCTCGGTTTTCATGTTCGGGATGCCAAACAGGATCAGCGGCGACGCTTCACCGGGTTTGTTCTCCCAGTGACCTTCGATCGCAGCGATTTTTACCGGTTGATACTCAAGAGTATTCAGGCCGTGGGCGTCGCCGATAAAGGCTTGCACCGGTGCCACCACCAGTGCCATCCACATCGCCATCGAGAGCATGCGGCGAATGGCGGGGGTGTTTCGGCCGCGCAGCAGGTGCCAGGCTGCCGAAGCGCCGACAAAGAACGCCGTGGCCAAAAAGGCAGCCGTGGCCATGTGCGCCAGACGGTAAGGAAAGGAAGGGTTGAAAATAACTGCCAGCCAGTCCACCGGAATAACCCGGCCATCAATGATTTCGAAGCCTTGCGGCGTCTGCATCCAGCTGTTGGACGCCAGAATCCAGAAGGTCGAAACCAATGTACCCAGGGCCACCATCACCGTGGAGAACATATGCATGCCGCGACCGACCCGGTTCCAGCCGAAAAGCATGACCCCCAGAAAACCGGCCTCAAGGAAGAATGCGGTGAGTACTTCATAAGTCAGCAAGGGGCCGGTAACGGCTCCGGCGAAGTCAGAGAACCTCGACCAGTTCGTGCCGAACTGATAGGCCATGACCAGCCCGGACACCACGCCCATCCCGAAGTTGACGGCAAATATCTTCGACCAAAAATGGTACAGGTCGCGGTAGGTGTCCTCACGGGTTTTCAGCCACATGCCTTCGAGCACCATGAGATAACTGGCAAGACCGATGGTAATGGCGGGAAAGATGATGTGAAACGACACGGTAAACGCGAACTGAATTCGGGCGAGATCCAGAGCCTCCAAACCGAACATAAGTCTTCCTCTATCAGGTATCAGGTGGTTCAGGACACAGAAGCGGCGCCTGTATCCAACTTCCCTGCCGATAATGGCCTCAGCGAATCGGTGTCCGCTTTTTCATCCACCACGCAAGGGGTCTGGCCGGCTGGCCATCCAGATAAACCGCAACGGGTTTTGACCTGGATCAAACATTGCTGAAAGAGTAGTCCATTCCCATCAGGGCGCTAATGTGGTTTGTTGCCGCGTGACATGATGTCCCAGGGCCAGTAATACACCCTTGCAGGAATTGAATGTTTTCTCGAAAAAGCCCCGGACAACAGAGTTTCAGCCCCCCTCCGCCTGGCCAATTCGAGTCATTATTTGTTACACAATGATGATAATCTCAATCTCCCCAGCCCTCTGCCCCGACCCTTTCAATGACCAGTCAAACGCTCCTGCTACGTCATCACCGGCCATTTGTGGCCTTCTGGTTCGCCCGCATCTTCACCGCCAGCGCCTTTCAAATGCTGACCGTGGCCATTGGCTGGAATGTCTACCAACTCACCGGCAATGTGATGGATCTGGGCTGGGTCGGGCTGATCGAGTTCGCACCGCGGGTGATGTTCATGCTGCACACCGGGCATGTGGCCGATCGCTATGATCGGCGCCGGGTGGCAGCCCTGTGCCAGACGCTGCAAGCCATGATTGCCCTGACCCTGGCCATCAGCAGTGCAACCGACCATATCAGCCGCGAGCTGATCTTTGTCCTGGCCTTTCTACTGGGGGGCGCCCGCTCATTTGAAATGCCCACCACCCAGGCATTGCTGCCCTCAATCGTGCCTATCGCCCTGTTCCCCAGGGCCGTGGCGGCCGCTCAAGCAGCCCAGCAGTCGGCCACCATCGTCGCACCGGCGCTGGGCGGATTGCTCTATGCGTTTGGCAGCGTCTGGGTCTACGGTCCCACGGTGGTGCTGTACCTCATAGCCGCGCTGTTGATGAGCAACCTGCCCGCGCGCCAGACTGCACTGAACAAAGGCAAGGCCACCCTGGACTCACTGTTGGCCGGCATTCGTTTTATTCGCAGCCGCCCGGACATCCTCGGCGCCATCTCCCTCGACCTGTTCGCGGTGTTGCTGGGCGGCGCCACCGCCTTGCTGCCGGTGTTTGCCAAAGACATCCTGCTCACCGGCCCATGGGGCCTGGGCATGTTGCGTTCGGCGCCTGCGGTTGGGGCCTTGCTGATGTCACTGTGGCTGGCCAGGTTCCCGGTCGAGCGCAAGGTGGGGCGCATCATGTTTACTGCCGTGGGGGTATTCGGTGTCGCCACCATCGCGTTCGGGCTGTCGACCTCGTTCTGGTTTTCGATGCTGGTGCTGGTGGTACTGGGCGCGGCCGACATGATCAGCATGGTGATCCGTGCCTCGTTCGTGCAGCTGGAAACCCCGGATGAAATGCGCGGGCGCGTCAGTGCCGTCAATGGCTTGTTTATTGGCGCGTCCAATCAGTTGGGCGAATTTGAATCAGGGGCTACAGCGCACTGGCTGGGCACCGTGCCGGCGGTGGTGCTGGGCGGAGTCGGCACCCTGGTCGTCACGGGGCTGTGGATAAAACTGTTCCCCGGCCTGGCCAACCGCGACCGGATGGTGGAAGACAAACCACCTGCTCAGCCCTGATACCTGGGGCGCCGCCCCTATATCCGGGCCGCCAGCGCATTGCATCGCGCCTTGCCGCAGAGCTGCTCGACCAGCGCGAGAGCAAATGCCAAAGCCGCCCCGCAACCCTGGGCGGTTATGCAGTTGCCATCCACCACCACCGGCTGGTCAATAAAGTTGCACCCCGAAAGCCGGTCACTGACCGATGGCAGGCATGTCATGCGCCGCTGCTTGAGTACCCCGGCAGGCTGCAGCACCAGGGCAGGCGCCTCGGCAATGGCGGCGTAAAAACCGCCGGCCCGGGCCTGATCGGCCAGCATTTGCATTAAAGGCTGGTGGGCCGCCAGGTGCTCGCAGCCCACCGCACCACCGGGCAACACAATCAGGTCGAAAGCCTGGGCCAGCAGGTCAACCAGCATGCCGTCGGCTGTCAGGCGCGTGCCTCGGGCACAGGTCAACATGCGCCGGCCCTCGACACTGGCCACCACCACCTCGACCTCGGCACGGCGCAGAACATCGATCAAAGTCACGGTTTGCAGGTCGTCGACACCTTCAGCGACAGGAATCAGGGCTCTATAGGTCATAGGCTTTCTCGCACAGAGGAGCTATCAGCTTAGGTCAGCTTCGCCGCCATGGGTCTGGCTACTTTATATACAGCCTGGCGCCAAGCCGATTGTGCGGGGGCGTCAGGGAGGTGTTGCTGAACTGGAACCAGCCGCCCTGCCGGTTACCCAGATCGAAGCTGTACAGGTAGCCCACCGTAGTACCGGCACCATTACAGGTCACCAGTCCTTCACCCTGATTGCACACCGGGGTGCGAACGCCATCCACTTCCTGGCCGTCCAGGCTCACATTGGGCTGGCCGCCATAGCCGCGTTCAAGCACGTACACCTTGATGCCGGGAGCCTGATGGTCGCATTTGGTCTGTTCGCGACCATCGGACACATCCTCTACGGCGCAGGAAGTGGATACCACCTTGAGTATTTCGACGCGGCTCAAGGGCATCGCCGGTGCGGCGTTCAACGCAGCACTGAGCAACAGGCTAAAACAGACAAAAACAGGTTTGATCGTGCACTTCATGGCTTGCCCCCGATAACTGGCACGCAGTATGCCTGTGCCCTTGAGGTAACAAAACATGACGCCGCAGGGCATCCAAAGCAGCCAGACGTCCGAGCTGCTGGTATGATGCGCGGCTTTTTCCGACAGACAGAAATTCTCAGGCTATCAGGGTCTGTTGACGCTTGGTCATGACACGCGCCCCGAGGGGACGACAGCCAAGGATCAACAGATCCCTAATCTGTGCTTTGCTGTTGAAAACGATTTAATCACGGCGCATTTGGCGCCACGGGGACTGGCATGCTGGAAAGGCTGTTTCAACTCAAAGCACACGACACCAATGTGCGTACCGAGATTCTTGCGGGTATCACCACCTTCCTGGCGATGGCCTACATTCTCTTCGTGAACCCGAGCATCCTCGGCGAAACGGGAATGGACAAAGGCGCGTTATTTGTCGCCACCTGTCTGGCAGCCGCCATCGGCTCGGCCACCATGGGCATCATCGCCAACTACCCGATTGCCCTGGCTCCGGGCATGGGCCTGAACGCCTTCTTCACCTATACCGTGGTCCTGCACATGGGCCACACCTGGCAAGTGGCGCTGGGGGCGGTATTCATTTCGGCGGTGCTGTTCTTCCTGTTGTCGATCTTCCGTATCCGCGAATGGATCATCAACAGCATCCCGCTGCCGCTGCGCTCGGCCATTGCCGCCGGCATCGGCCTGTTCCTGGCGCTGATTGCGCTGGGTAACGCCGGTATCGTCGTCGCCAACAAAGCCACTCTGGTGGGCATGGGCGACCTGAGCCAGCCCAAAGTGATTCTCGCCTCTCTGGGCTTTGCCCTGATCGTAGGCCTTGAAGCCCTGAAAATGCGCGGTGCGGTACTGATCGGCATTCTGGCCGTGACCATTGCTTCGATTGCACTGGGTGTCACCGAATTTGGTGGCGTAGTGTCGATGCCGCCATCCCTGGCCCCGACCTTCCTGCAACTGGACATTAAAGGCGCACTGGACATCGGTCTGATCAGCGTGATCTTCGCCTTCCTGTTCGTTGATCTGTTCGACAACTCCGGCACCCTGATCGGCGTTGCCAAGCGCGCCGGCCTGATGGGCAAAGACGGGCACATGCCGAAAATGGGCCGCGCCCTGATCGCCGACAGCACCGCGGCCATGGCCGGTTCGTTGCTGGGTACCTCGACCACCACCAGCTACATCGAATCGGCAGCAGGCGTGAGCGCCGGCGGCCGTACCGGTCTGACCGCCATCGTGGTCGGCATCATGTTCCTGCTGGCGCTGTTCTTCTCGCCACTGGCCGCCAGCGTTCCGGCATTCGCTACCGCCCCTGCGCTGATGTTCGTCGCCGTATTGATGATGAGCGGCCTGGCCGAAATCGATTGGGACGACATCACCGTTGCCGCTCCGGTGGTGATCACCGCGCTGGCGATGCCGTTCACCTATTCCATCGCCAACGGCATCGCCTTCGGCTTTATTTCCTGGACCGTGATCAAGCTGCTGTCGGGCCGCGCGCGCGAGCTCAATGCACCGCTGATCATTCTGTCGATTCTGTTTGTGATCAAGCTGGGTTGGTTTAACGCATGAGTGCTTTGCCGTTCGATTCTGCTACCTACGCCATTGAGCTCGAAGCCAAGGCCAATCGCCTGCGCGAGCTGCTGGCGCCCTTCGATGCACCTGAACCCCAGGTGTTCGACTCGCCCCTCAAGCACTTTCGCCTGAGGGCCGAATTCCGCCTGTGGCGCGAAGGGGGCGAACGTCACTACGCCATGTTTGCGCCGGATGACAAGCGCACGCCGATCCTGATCGAAGACTTCCCGATTGCCAGCCTGCGCATCAATCAACTGATGCCGCAGCTCAAGGCCGCCTGGAAAGCCAGCTCGGCCTTGAGCCACAAGCTGTTCCAGGTAGAGTTCCAGACCACTCTGTCCGGCGATGCGATGGTCACATTGTGCTATCACCGCCCGCTGGACGAGCACTGGCAAACCGCTGCCGAGCAGTTGGCCAAAGATCTGGATATCAGCGTGATTGGCCGCTCCAAAGGTAAACGCGCGGTGATCGGCCGTGATCACGTGGTCGAGCAGCTGGAAGTGGCAGGCCGTACCTTCACTTATCAACAGCCCGAAGGTGCGTTCACCCAGCCAAACGGCACGGTCAACCAGAAGATGCTCAACTGGGCATACGAAGCGTTGGGCGAACGTCAGGATGATCTGCTGGAGCTGTATTGCGGCAACGGCAACTTCACCCTGCCGCTGGCCACCCGCGTGCGCAAGGTGCTGGCTACCGAAATCAGCAAGACCTCGGTCTATGCCGCGCTGAACAATCTGCGCGACAACGCTGTGGATAACGTGACACTGGTGCGTCTGTCCGCCGAAGAGCTGACCGAGGCCCTGAACGAAGTACGTCCGTTCCGCCGCTTGCAGGGCATCGACCTGAAAAGCTACGAGTTCGGCAGCGTCTTCGTCGACCCGCCACGTGCGGGCATGGACCCGGACACCTGCGAGCTGACCCGACGCTTCGACAACATCCTGTACATCTCCTGCAACCCGGCCACCCTGGCGGAAAACATCGCCCAGCTGCACGATACCCACCGTATCGAACGTTGCGCCGTGTTCGACCAGTTCCCCTGGACCCACCACATGGAATCGGGCGTATTGCTGGTTCGCCGGTAACCGCCTGCATCACTCATTGGTAGCCCCTGCCCCCCGGCAGGGGCTACCAATAGTCTGCCGGGCATGCCCGGCGATCACGCCTGCAGATAGCGCAAAATCGAGTCAGTAATCATTTCGCGTTGGCGCTTTTTTATCTGGCTGTCAGACAAATCGATCTGAAAAATCTCACCCAGCGTGTAGCGATTCGACACCCGATAAAAACAGAAAGAACTCACCAGCAAATGCACGTCGAGCGCATTGAGCCCCGCACGGAACACTTTCTGCTCAACCCCGCGCTGCAAGATATCCTCCAGCGCATGCACGATTGTGTCGTTCAAGGCCTTGATACCTGACGAGCGCTTGATGTACTCGCCCTTGTGAATATTTTCGACGCTGACCATGCGTACAAAGTCCGCGTTAAGGTCATGGTGATCGAAGGTAAATTCCACCAATTTGCGAATCGCCGGCACCGGCGCCAGCTCTTCGAGATGCAACTGGCCCTCAATGTGCCGGATCTCACCGTAGAGCTTCTCCAGCACTTCGACGTAGAGCTGCTCCTTGCTGCTGAAGTAGTAATAGATCATGCGCTTGGAGGTGTTGGTACGCTCCGCGATCGCGTCCACCCGGGCCCCCGCCAACCCCTGCTCCACGAACTCGGCAAGGGCTTCGTGCAGAATATTCTCGCGGGTCTTCTCCGGGTTGTTTTTACGGCTTTTACGCGGCTCGACAGCCGGGGCCGTGGCACCGCTGTCGACTTCTGGAATCTGGGTCATTAAAGGCTCACGGCCATCAGGGAATGCCCGCGATTATGGGCTGCCCCGTTCGTCGAAGGAAGTCGCCCGGCCTATAACTTGGCCTGACGTGCCGCGCCACTGCGGGATTTGGCCATCGCTGCCAGGCGAACTGCAACGTTGGCTGCGCCATAACCGGCATAGCCGTTTTTACGCTGCAACAGCTCAAAGAAAAAGCGCCCGGCAAAAGGCTCGGTGTACACGTGGAACAACTCACCGCCCTGGGCGTCACGGTCGTACAGCACGTTGAAGTAGGCCAGTTCGCTCAAGAACTCATCATCAAAATCAAAGCGCGCCGCCAGGTCGTCATAGTAGTTGAGCGGGATATCCAGCAGCGGTACCCCTGCGTCTTTCGCACGACTGACTTCGGCAAACAGGTCGTCACACTCGAATGCAATGTGATGTACGCCGGAACCGCGATAGCTCGACAAGGCATGTGAGATAGCGGTGTTTCTGTTCTCGGAAATATTCAGTGGCAAGCGAATGGAGCTGCAGCGGCTGCGCAAGGCCCGGCTTTTTACCAGGCCATAGGGGTCAGGCAGTACCACTTCGTCATCGGCTTCGAAGTCCAGCAGGCTTTTATAGAACAGCACCCAGCTGTCGAGGCTGTCTGCAGGCAACGCCATTGCCATGTGGTCAATGCGTTTAAGTCCGCCCGACGCGGCCCGGGCAGGCGTGAGGTTGAAGTCCGACTGGTACAAGGGGTTGCCGGCGGCGTCCTGGTCCACCAGATAAATCAGGCTTCCATCCGGCGCCCGTACGGCCGCCAGCTCCAGCTCATTGGGGCCGACCAGGCCGCGATAGGGCTGACCTTTGTAGGCCACGGCCCGGGCCAGCGCGCTGGTGCTGTCCTGTACCCGTATCGCCGTGGCGCACAACGACGGCCCGTGGGCCTCGAAGAAGTTGTGGGCAAAGGAGTAAGGCTCAGCGTTGAGAATCAGATTGATATCGCCCTGGCGCAACAAGCTCACATTTTTCGAACGGTGCTGACCGGCCCTGGAGAAACCCAGACGCTCAAGCCATTGCGTCAACTGGGCGCCCTGACTGTCATCCACGGCAAATTCGAGAAACTCGATGCCGTCGTAGTCGCTCGCCTTTGGCGGCGCGAATAACGGCTCCAGCAGAGTTGCCGGTTCGGCCTGGCGAGCCAGACGCTCACGGGTTTTTTCTTCGAGATACAGCAGCGAGCGAAAGCCGTCGGCGGCATTGGCCCGGGTAGGCGCGGCACGAAAACCGTCGTTGAAGATTTCCAGCGACAAGGGACCTGTGTAGCCACTCTCAATGATCGGCGCCAAAAAGCCTGGCAGGTCGAATTCGCCCTGCCCCGGGAAGCAGCGGAAATGCCGGCTCCACTCCAGCACGTCCATCGCCAGCACGGGCGCATCGGCCATCTGCACGAAGAAGATCTTGTCTCCCGGGATCTGCGCGATGGCACTCGGATCGCCCTTGAGCGACAGGGTGTGGAAGCTGTCGAGCAGCACCCCCAGGTTCGGATGATCAATCTGCCGTACCAGGTCCCAGACCTGTTGCCAGGTATTGACGTGACGGCCCCAGGCCAGGGCCTCGTAGCCGATGCGTAAATTGCGCGCGCCGGCACGTTCAGCGAGCAGGCTCAAGTCATCCAGCAGAATCTGCCGCTCACCCAGGGCGTCAGCAGCGGCATTGCTGCACACCAGCACCAGGTCCGTGCCCAGTTCCTGCATCAAATCGAATTTGCGTTCGGCGCGGTCAAGGTTGCGGGCCAGACGATCGCGGCGGCAGCCTTCAAAGTCACGAAAGGGTTGAAACAGGCTGATGGCCAGGCCCAGGTCGGCACATATTTGGCGCACCTCGCGCGGACTGCCGTCATAATAAAGCAGGTCGTTTTCAAAGATCTCGACCCCGTCAAAACCTGCCGCCGCAATGGCGTCCAGTTTCTCCGGCAAAGTGCCGCTCAAAGAAACGGTGGCAATCGAACGCTTCATTTTTTACTCCCTGAATTGGCACAGCCTGCAAACGACAGCATTTCTTAATAGCCTGATTATTAAGGGCGCCCTATTATTGAGCAATCACTGTGTACTAAACGGTTAGTTTTGCGGGCGATTATCGAACACTATGGCCTATCTCGAATTGACGACTTTTTGTCCAGTCGCCACCATCAATCTGCTGCTCCAGCTTCACCACATAACAATTCCAAGAAACGGATAAACAACCATGGTCCCTTCTCAGACTGCACGTACCAAGCCTGCCCAAGGTCCACACGCGGGTATCGGCGACAAGATCCGCGGCACCATGGCGATCGGCAAGACCCGCTGGGGCATGCTCGCGCTGGTGTTTTTCGCCACCACCCTGAACTTCATCGACCGCGCCGCCCTGGGTGTGATGCAACCGATTCTGGCCAAAGAAATGAGCTGGACGGCGATGGACTACGCCAACATCAACTTCTGGTTTCAGGTGGGCTACGCCATCGGCTTCGTCCTGCAAGGCCGGCTGATTGACCGGGTGGGCGTAAAGCGGGTGTTCTTCTGCGCAGTGCTGCTCTGGAGCCTGGCCACTGGCGCCCATGGCCTGGCCACCTCGGCTGCCGGCTTCATGATCTGCCGCTTTATTCTCGGCTTGACCGAAGCGGCCAACTATCCGGCCTGCGTCAAGACCACGCGCCTGTGGTTTCCGGCCAGCGAGCGGGCGGTGGCCAGCGGCATTTTCAATGCCGGGACCAACGTCGGCGCCATGTTCACCCCGATGATGCTGCCACTGGTATTGCATGTATGGGGCTGGCAAGCCGCCTTTTTGTGCATGGCCGCACTGGGTGGCATCTGGCTGATCTTCTGGGGGTTGAAGTACTACAACCCTGAAGATCATCCGACTGTGTCCAAAGAGGAACTGAACTACATCCAGCAAGAAAAAGAGCCTGAACAGACCACCGTTTCTTTTGCCACCATCCTCAAGATGCGTGGCACCTGGGCATTCGCCCTGTCCTACGCCATGACGGCCCCAGTGTTCTGGTTCTATCTGTACTGGCTGCCGCCCTTCCTGAACCAGCAATACAATCTGGGGATCAGCGTCACGCAGATGGGTATCCCGCTGATCATCATTTACATCACTGCTGACTTCGGCAGCGTCGGTGGCGGGATTCTGTCTTCGGTGCTGATCAAGCGCGGCATGGCTGCGGTCAAGGCGCGCCTGGTGTCGATGCTGTTATGTGCGATCGCCATCATTGGCGTGGTGATGGCCGCAGGCTCCAGCCAGCTGTGGGTGGCTGTCGGCGCGATTGCCCTGGCACTCGGCGCACACCAGGCCTGGACGGCCAACGTGTGGAGCATGGTGATGGACTACACGCCGAAACACATGATGGGCACAGTGTTCGGCTTTGGCGGGATGTGTGCCGCCATCGGCGGCATGTTCATGACCCAGTTCGTCGGCTATGTACTGACCGTCACCAACAACAATTACACATTGTTGTTCACTATGATTCCGGCGATGTACTTCATTGCGTTAGTGTGGATGTACTTCATGGCTCCGCGAAAAATCCCACAAGTATAAAAAGCGGGCCAGACCTCCACACCCAGCACCACCTTGAGGTATTCGATGACAATGCCCACCCCCCTTTCAGGGGTTAACCAGCCTTTGAAAGGCATCTTGCTGATCGTGGCGGCCACGGCCCTGTTCTCCAGTCACGATGCACTGTCCAAATACCTCAGTGGCTTTTACCCGGTAGTGATGGTGGTGTGGGCCCGTTATCTGGTGCACACCCTGCTGATGGCGGGGATTTTCCTGCCGCAGTCGGGGCTGCGGGTCTTACGCAGCAAGCGCCCTTTGCTTCAGGTTCTAAGGGCGATATGCCTGCTGGGTTCAGGGCTGTTTTTCACCTACGGCCTGCTGTATATCCCACTGGCCGAAAACACCGCGGTCAACTTTCTGGCGCCGCTGCTGGTGGCAGCATTGTCCGGGCCCCTGCTGGGGGAAAAAGTTTCACTCGGCCAATGGCTGGCCGTGGTTTGCGGATTTATCGGGGTGGTGATCATTATTCATCCGGGCGGTGAGCTGTTCACCCCTGCGGTGTTATTACCGATGGCGGCAGCGCTGTGCTTCAGCTGCTATCAGATTCTCACCCGCAAACTCAGCCTGTATGACAGCCCCACCACCAGTAATTTCTTTGCCGGGCTATTCAATGTGCTGGTGATGAGTGCGCTGGTGCCGTTCTTCTGGCATACCCCGACTCTGGCCCACGGCCTGCAAATGCTTGCCCTGGGCGCATTCGGCATGACCGCGCACTTGCTGTTGACCCAGTCTTTTCGCGTCGCCGCCCCGGCACTGCTGGCGCCATTCAGCTATTGCCAGATCGTGTTTTCCGGAATATTGGGCTGGTTGCTTTTTGATCACACGCCAGACTTCACCACCCGTATCGGCATCGCCATTATCTGCATCAGCGGTCTGGCAGCTGCCTTGCAGCAACGTCGCACACGGGCCTGAACACTCTTGTGCAGGAGCGGGCTTTAAGGAGCTCGCTCCTGCAGGGAGTGTGTTGTTTACCGGGCCTTAGAAGTCGAAAAACACCGTTTCGTTTGGCCCCTGCAAGTAGATGTCAAACCGGTAGGCTGGTTTGCCGTCCACTTCGCAGCGCCGGGCGATCAGGGTTTCGCGACGTTGCGGTTGCTCAATCAGGTTGAGCACCGGGCATTTGCCATTGGCTTCAGGCTCGTCGCTGAAGTACAGGCGGGTTTGCAGGTGGATGTTGATGCCCCGGGCAAACAACGACACGTTGATGTGCGGCGCCATGGGCACGCCGGCTGCGTTGTTCACCACCCCCGGCTTGATGGTGTTCAGCGTCCACTCACCGGCATCAAAGGTGGTGGCGGTACGGCCAAAACTGTTGAAGGCCTTTTCCGAGTCAAAGTCTTCGTCGTAGACCCCTTCATGGTTGGCTTGCCACAGCTCCAGAAAGGAGTCGCGCACCAGGTGGCCATTGCCGTCGTGCACGTTGCCCAGCAGCAAGATGTGCTCGCCCGGGGCGCCGGGCTTGGCCATTTCGCTCCAGATTTCCACGGGCCGTGCCGGGTTGCCGGCCGCGGCCAGTGCCAGACCGATATGCACATAAGGGCCAGCCGTTTGCGATGGGGTTTCCTGCAGCAGTTCGATAGGCATGACGGGCTCCTCAGCAGTTTTCGAAGTGAGTCTTGCGCTGACCGCGCAGCACGATATCAAAGCGATACGCCAGGCAATCCATTGGATTGGCCGCGCCCATGTCCAGCCGCGCAATCAGGCTTTGCACGGCGTCAGGATTGGCAATCGACTTGACGATCGGGCACATCGGGATCAACGGATCACCCTCGAAATACAGCTGGGTAATCAGGCGCGTCGCTATGGAAGGGCCACTGATGGAAACGTGGATATGCGCCGGGCGCCAGTCATTGGGGCCGTTACGCCAAGGATAGGGCCCCGGTTTTACGGTGCGGAAGCTGTAGTAGCCCTGACTGTCGGTGAGGGTACGACCCACGCCACCAAAATTGGGGTCAAGGGGTGCCAGGTAACGGTCATTCTTGTGGCGATAACGGCCACCGGCGTTGGCTTGCCAAAGCTCGACCAGAGTGTGGGGAATCGGCTTGCCATACTGGTCGCATACCCGACCCGCCAGCAGAATCCGCTCGCCCACCGGCAAACCGCCGTTGTTGAAGTTCAACAGCAGGTCGTTGTCGAACTTGCCCAGTTGCAGGTGGGAAAAGTCAGGGCCACTGGTTTCACTGACCGATTGCGGGATGCTCACCAGCGCCTGCCGCGGCGAACGGGCAATGGAGGTTTTGTAATCGGGGGTCAGGGCTTTGGGGTGCCAGTTGCGGTCACGGATGACAAAACGCCGGCTGTCTGCATCAGACATGTCGATCTCCTGTTGTTTTTATAAAGGCCAGGCCCCTCCCTCGCTCCGACAAAAGCCAGGGCGGGGGGCAGGCATATAATGGTCATTTTCAAACAACAGGCAGGCAAGGACTACTGAAAAGCCAGACTCAACCCATAACCATACGGTTATGGATAAATACCCTCGCAGTAGGCCTGCCCCAGCTCCCGCAGCACCTCGACACAGCCCTGTGCCGCCACCGACATTGGAACATGGGCGTTGCTGCAAATCCCGATCGAGCCCCCGGGTTCGCGCTGGCCGAGGTCGACTTCTTGCAGTTCACCACTCGCCAGATCCAGGCGCACAGCATCCAGCGGCGCTATCCAGACCGCATCGTTGTGCAGCACATAACGCCGGCTCAGGGTAATCGACAGGGTTTCCAGACGCTGACGGGACTGGCTGATACCGCACTGTACGAACAGGCTGTCGGCAAAGGCGCGGATGGTGGTATTGGCCAGCGGCAGTACCAGCGGATAGTGTTCCAGCCGACTGCGATCCAGCGGCAATTGCGTCAGCGGATGGCCTGCGCGCACCACCAGGGTCATGGATTCGCTGTAAAGGTGTTCAAAATTCATCCCCTGAATTTCCGGACTATCTGTCATCCGCCCCACCACCAGATCGACATCTCCCACCCGCAGTTGCGATAACAGGTAGGCACTCGGCCCCGTCACCACACTCACCACCAGCGAAGAGTGCCGCGCATGCAGGCGGCTCACCAGTTCGGGTATCAGCAGGCTTTCAACGGTCGACAACACGCCAAGGCGTACCGTCCCGCCCGCATATTCGCCCCCGCGCAAGGCATTCACCCCTTCGCGCAGGGCCTGCACCGAGGGCGTCGCATAGCGCAGGAAGGCCACACCGGCTTCGGTCAGGCTGACCCCGGTTTTGCTGCGCACAAACAGGCTGACCGTCAGTAGCTGTTCCAGCTCCTTGAGGGTTTTTGACATGGCCGGCTGACTCACCGCCAGCACATCCGCCGCCCGCGCCAGACTGCCCTGACGTGCCATCTCCAGAAAGCACACCAGGTGCCGGTATTTGATGCGGGTATCAATGTTCACAGGGCTGACAACTCCGGGGCGAGGACAGGCGGTATTCAACCACTTCAGCGCGGGGCCCGGAACTCTATTCAGGCACTGGCGGTCTTTTTGCCGGGCCGGGCTAATCTGTCACCCGTGCCGACACCTGCTTTTACCTTGCCTGGCGCGGTAACTGCCATACTCCTTGCGCTCTTGAAAGGCGTCTGACAACCGGTCTGGCGAAGCCCCGGCTCAGCAACAACACTATCAACAGGATTTATCAGAGGATTGCCCCATGCTTTGGAAAAAAGGCCGACGCAGCGACAACGTGGAAGACGTGCGCGATCAAAGCACCGGGGGCGGCGGGATGCGCATTGGCGGCGGCAAAGGCCTGAGCCTGATGGCGGTGGTGGTGATTGTCGGGTTCGGCTTGTTGACCGGCCAGGACCCGATGCAAATCCTTGGGCAACTCAGTGGCCAGCTCAGCGAGCAATCCTCGCCCCAGGTCACCCAGCAAGCCGGGCATGCGCCGCCGGCCAATGATCAACAGGCCGACTTCGTGCGCGCGGTGCTGGGCGATACCGAGGACACCTGGCGTCAGATTTTTCAACAGGCCGGCCGTACCTATAAAGACCCGACCCTCGTGCTGTTTCGCGGCCAGGTGAATTCAGCCTGCGGTTTTGCTTCGGCAGCCACCGGGCCGTTTTACTGCCCGGCGGACCAAAAGGTTTACCTGGACATGAGTTTCTTCCAGGAAATGTCCCAGCGCTTCAAGGCCGGTGGCGACTTCGCCCAGGCCTATGTGATCGCCCACGAGGTAGGCCATCACGTGCAGACCCTGCTGGGTATCTCGTCAAAAATGCAAATGGCCCGTCAACAAGGCCAGCGCATGGAGGGTGCAGGTGGATTGCTGGTGCGCCAGGAACTGCAAGCCGACTGCCTGGCGGGGGTTTGGGCCAACCATGCGCAAAAGCGCCTGAACTGGCTGGAGCCGGGGGATGTCGAGCAAGCCCTGAACGCCGCCAATGCCATCGGCGACGATCGCCTGCAGCAACAAAGCCAGGGCCGTGTAGTGCCGGACTCCTTCACCCACGGCACGTCGGCGCAACGGGTGAAGTGGTTCAAGACCGGCTTCGCCCAAGGTGATATCAACCAGTGCGACACCTTTTCGGCAGCAAGGCTGTAAATGGGCACGCGCCTGATGGTTTCGATGCTCGGGCTGCTGCTGGTCTGCACGGCGGCACGGGCTGCAGAACAGGGGGTCAGGGAACTGAGCCCCGAACATCTGCAAATCGGCACCGCACAACTGGCGCTGGGCTTGAGCCAGGACTGGCAACAGCCGCTCCCCCAGGTGCAGCGGGCCCTGATTGTGATCCATGGCCGTTTGCGCAATGCCCAGACCTACCTGCACAGCGTTGAACAGGCGGCGACCCGGGCCGGACAGTTATCCACAACCCTGATCATCGCCCCACAGTTTTTGAATGAAAGCGACGCTGCCCGCCATAGCCTGCCCGCCGATATATTGCGCTGGCACGCCAATGACTGGATGGCCGGCGCACCCGCCACAAGTCCTGCGCCCCTCAGTTCTTATGCGGCGCTGGATCAGATCCTGGAGCGTCTTGCTGATGGTAAACGCTATCCGGCCCTGCACGAGATAGTGGTCGCCGGACACTCGGGAGGCGCGCAAGTGGTGCAGCGCTACGCACTGACAACCCGTGCTGGCAAAGCGTTGCAGGAGCACGGGATCAAGCTGCGCTATGTGATTGCCAACCCTTCGTCCTACGCCTATTTCAATGCGCAGCGACCGATCCCCACCTTCGATCCGGCCAGTTGCCCGGGTTTCAATAGCTGGAAATACGGGCTCCAGCACCTGCCAGCCTACGCCCGGGGAGAAAGCCCCGAGCAACTGGAACAGGCCTATGTCGGACGTGACATTACCTACTTGCTCGGAGCCAAAGACATCGACCCGAACCACCCGGCCCTCGACAAGGGTTGCGAAGCCGAGGCCCAGGGCGCGTTCAGGCTGGTGCGGGGCAAGAATTACTTCGAGTATCTGACCCAGCGCCATCCGCAGGGGCTCAATCAGCGACTGATAGAAGTGCCCGGGGTCGGGCACAACGGCGACCGGATGTTCACCTCCCCCGAGGGGCAGAAGGTGTTGTTCGGCGAGCAACCCTCCCCCCCATAAACCTGTAACCGCGAAGAGCTCGCGAGACAAGCTCGCTCCTACAGGGGGTGTGCAGTGCAAACATGCGGCAGATCCCAGCCCTCACCCTCCAGACCGGAAGGCACCCCATGCAGATGGCTGCAATTGCATCTGTAGGAGCGAGCTTGCTCGCGAGCTTTTCAAAGAGGCCGCGAAGAGCTCGCTTCTACAGGGTCAGGCGATAAGCTTGCGCAGTTCGAAACAGTCCCGGGCATGCCAGTCTGTCAGTTCCGGCCACGGATTTTCGGGCACGTTGACCAGTACCGTTTTACTGCCCGCCGCACGACCACAATCCAGGTCAAAACGATAATCCCCCACCATCACCATCTGTGACGGATCCACCACCCATGCCCGGGCCAGTTGCAACAGGCCGTCGGGGTCGGGTTTGTGCGCAGCATTGTCGCGACCCAGAACATCCTGCGGCGCAAAAAGCGGGGCCAGACCAATGGCCTCCAGGGTGATATGCGCCAGCTCCCGGGCATTGCGGGTCAGCACTCCCAGGCGACAACCGCGGGCCGCCAGCTCGCGCACCAACTCTACCGCCCCGGGTGCCGGGGTTGAGGCCAGTGCCAGTTCACGCTCGTGCTCCAGCAACCAGGCGTGCTTGGCTTGCGCCTCGTGGGCAGGCAAGCCGTTGAGGTGGGTCAAAATATCCACTTGCACAGGGATGTCCAGCGCCCGACGAATCGCGTCAAAGTCATGCACCGCGACGGTCAAAGTACCGTCCATATCAAAAACCCAGTGTTTTACTTCCTTGAGTGTCATGCCCAGTCCTTACGATGACGAATCAAACCTTCTTGTGTGACAGACGCAACCAGCTGGCCGGCGCGGTTAAAGACGCTACCCCGGGAAAACCCGCGTGAATTTCCCGCCCACGGGCTGTCCATGGCGTACAGCAACCAGTCGTCGGCCCGCAGGTCCTGGTGGAACCACAGCGCGTGATCAAGGCTGGCTACCTGCATGTCCTTTTGCCACACGCCTTTGCCATGGGGCAGCAGCGAGGTGGTCAGCAAACCGAAGTCCGAGGCATAGGCCAGCAGGTATTTGTGCAGCGCCGGCGAGTCAGCCAGTGCGCCATCGGCACGAAACCAGACGTACTTGATCGGGTCGGTGATCTTGGGGTTGAACGGGTCTTCGCCCACCACCGGACGAAATTCGATGAGTTTGGCGCACAGCAACTTTTCACGCATCGATTCGGGGATCAGATGTGCACGCTGACGAATCATTTCGAGTTCCGAAGGCAGGTTTTCCGGGCCCACCACATCGGGCATCGGAGTCTGGTGCTCAAAGCCGCCTTCGTCGTACTGGAATGAAGCGCTACAGGTGAAAATCGGCTGACCCTTCTGGATCGCGGTCACCCGGCGCGTGCTGAAACTGCCGCCATCGCGCACCCGGTCCACCTGATAGACCACCGGCAACCCGGCATCCCCCGGGCGCAAAAAGTAGCCGTGCATCGAGTGCACGTGCCGCGCATCTTCGACTGTCTGGCTCATGGCCGACAACGATTGTCCGAGCACTTGACCGCCGAACAACTGGCGAAAGCCCAAGTCCTGACTGCTACCGCGAAAGAGGTTCTCTTCGATCGGTTCCAGGGTCAGTAAATTGACCAGATCTTCCAACACTTGGCTCATTCGGATTCTCCTCACACAGAGCAATACCGGGGTAGCCTTGGCTACGCCGGACAACAAAATTCTGGCTTTCGCCGCTCTCGGCCTGCCTAGCCGTGCAGGGTTTCCAGCCACTGTGCCCGCGTAATGCGATACAGCACATGTGACCTTAGCGGATGCCCTTCAGGCAGCCGGGGATGTTCAAAATCACCGTCCGGATCGTGCTGCATGCCGATCGCCTGCATGACCTTTTGCGACGGCAGGTTCAACTGGCTGGTAAATGACACCACCTGATCCAGTGCCAATCGGTCAAAGGCGCAGCGCAGCGCCGCCCAGGCCGCCTCGCTGGCATAGCCCAGGCCCCAGTGTTCCGGGGCCAGGCGCCAGCCAATTTCCACGGCCGGCGTGAAAGGTGCGGCAAAATTGACATTGGACAACCCGGTGAAACCGATGAAGGCCCCGGTATC
Source organism: Pseudomonas paraversuta (assembly GCF_904067025.1). Lineage (NCBI taxonomy): Bacteria > Pseudomonadati > Pseudomonadota > Gammaproteobacteria > Pseudomonadales > Pseudomonadaceae > Pseudomonas > Pseudomonas paraversuta. The sequence continues at coordinate 659,763 of NZ_CAJFDA010000001.1, read as the reverse complement.
CTTGCGCTCCAGCGCCCACAATCCGTAGCCGTATTCGGCAAAGTGACCACGAATCCGGCCTATCAGCGCGGCACTTTCCAGACGGCTCAAGGGCGCAGGAAAATAGCGCATCACCTGAGGGTCGGCAGACATCGCAGCGAACTCGGGCAAATCTGTGTCACGCCACGGGCGTAACCGCAAACGGGCACTTTCGAGCTCTTTAATCTGCTCCATCTGTTATCTCCGATTTGTTACCGGGCTTTTCGAATACCTCGCAGTGTACAGCGCTGTTAATATCAAACGCTCGTTCGGTGCGAAATCCCATGCCTTTACCTCTGATTTACCACGATGACTACAGCCCTGAGTTCCCGGCGGAGCATCGCTTCCCGATGGACAAGTTCCGCCTGCTGCGCGATCACCTGGTCCAGTCCGGGCTGACCCGCGACGCCGATTTGCTGCGCCCCGAACTGTGCCCTGTGGATATCCTCGCCCTCGCCCATGACCGCGCCTACATCGAGCGTTACATGGCCGGTGAATTGGCCCGCGAGGACCAGCGACGCCTGGGCCTGCCCTGGAGTGAAGCGCTGGCACGCCGCACCATCCGCGCGGTCGGCGGCTCGTTGCTGGCGGCCGAACAGGCCCTTGAGCACGGGCTGGCCTGTCATCTGGCAGGTGGCACTCATCACGCCCACTACGACCACCCCGCGGGCTTCTGCATCTTCAATGATCTGGCAGTCATCAGCCGCTATCTACTGGAAAGCGGCCGGGTAAACCGGGTATTGATCTTCGATTGCGATGTACACCAGGGCGATGGCACGGCGCGGATTCTTGAACATACGCCGGATGCAATTACCGTTTCCCTGCACTGCGAAAAGAATTTTCCGGCACGCAAGGCACAAAGCGACTGGGACATTGGCCTGCCCATGGGCATGGGGGATACCGAATATCTGCAAGTGGTGGATGACGCGCTCAATTACCTGCTGGCGCTGTATCAGCCCGATCTGGTGCTGTACGACGCCGGTGTCGATGTGCACAAGGACGATGCCCTGGGCTATTTGAAGCTGACCGATGCCGGCGTCGCCGCGCGCGATGAGAGCGTGATGCGCCACTGCCTGGGACGGGATATTCCAGTCGTCGGTGTTATAGGCGGCGGTTACAGCAAAGATCGCAAAGCCCTGGCCCGACGCCACGGGATCCTGCACCACAGTGCACAAAAGGTCTGGCTGTCTTCCGGCTGCTACTAATTACCCACAATGCCTGTGGAACTGCCTGTGGATAACCTGAGTGAAAGCTCTTGCAGGCCACGTAGTCTATGGGCTGCAGAGAGCTGTATGTTTTTCATACAGACAACATCCATCTTCTGTGGGCGCCGGCTTGCCAGCCATGCAGGCGACGCAATTGGCTCTATCCTGGCATCGATGCCATCGCTGGCAAGCCAGCGCCCACAAGGCCAACCCACCCCCTGCAGGGGCAGCGGTCTTGCAGGGCATATGGAGATTAGTCAGGTAGAATGCGCGACTTATTTCGCCGATTTGCAGCCCCGCCATGACAGAGCCCACCACCTCCCCTTCCCGCCACGTCGCCATTATCGGCGGTGGGCCCGCAGGCCTGATGGCCGCTGAAGTGCTGAGCCAGGCCGGGGTGCGGGTCGATCTGTATGACGCCATGCCCTCGGTCGGACGCAAATTCCTGCTGGCCGGTGTCGGCGGCATGAACATCACTCATTCCGAAGCCTACCCGGCATTCCTGTCACGTTACGCCGAGCGCGCCCCGCAAATGGCTCCGCTGCTGCGGGCCTTCGATGCTACGGCCTTGTGCCAGTGGATTCACGACCTGGGCATCGAAACCTTTGTCGGCAGTTCAGGCCGGGTATTTCCCACCGATATGAAAGCCGCGCCATTGCTGCGCGCCTGGCTCAAGCGTCTGCGCGAGTCCGGGGTAGTTATCCACACCCGCCATCGCTGGCTGGGCTGGCATGCCGATGGCCAGTTAAGGATCGACAGCCCGACAGGAGAGCAGCAACTCAAGCCTGATGCGGTGTTACTGGCGCTGGGCGGCGGCAGTTGGGCTCGCCTGGGCTCGGACGGGGCGTGGATGCCGCTTCTGGCCGGGCGCGGGGTGGAACTGGCGCCGCTGCAGCCGAGCAACTGCGGGTTTGATGTGGCGGGCTGGAGTGAAGTGCTGCGCAGCAAGTTTGCCGGAGCCCCCCTGAAGAACATCGCGATTGCCCTGAAAAACAGCACCCCGCGTCTGGGTGAGTGCGTGATTACCGCCAGCGGCATTGAAGGCAGCCTGATTTACGCCTGGTCGGCGCCGATTCGTGAGGCGATCAATCAACAGGGGGTGGCCACCATCCTGATCGATCTGCTGCCGGGCAAGCCTGTGGATAAAGTTGCCGCAGCACTGGCCAAACCTCGCGGCTCGCGCTCCATGAGCAAGCATCTGCACAGTCAACTGGGGATAGACGGGGTGAAAGCCGCGCTGCTGCGCGAATTGACGCCGGCCGAGTGCTTTGCCGACCCGCAGAGGCTGGCTCAGGCAATCAAGGGGTTGGCGCTGAACCTGATAAAAACCCGTCCATTGGACGAAGCCATCAGCAGCGCGGGAGGCGTGCGGTTTGAAGCGATGGATGAAAACCTGATGCTTAAAGCCATCCCGGGGGTGTTCTGCGCGGGGGAAATGCTCGATTGGGAAGCCCCCACCGGCGGCTATTTGCTAACAGGCTGTTTTGCCAGTGGCAGGGCCGCAGGGTTGGGGCTTTTGAGCTGGCTCAAAGCCTGACGCTTGCGAGAGCGAGCTTGCCCGCGATGACGTCGCGGACAAGCAGGTTTGGCTTACGGCTTGCGCTTGCGCGGGCCGGTATTGAACACAGGGACTTTACGCACGGGTTTGACCGAAGGTTCAACCGGTGCAGCTTCGCCGCTGTCGACCCATTTACCCAGGTTGCGCTTGCCACCACCGCCTGAGGTTTTCGGTTTTTTCGGCTTCTTCGGCTTTTTGATCACCTGACCGGTTGCATCAGTCTCGGGGACGCGGTGCTCCGGCTCGAAGTCCTGTTGTTCATGGCGCGGCAAGGTCTGACGGGTCAGCATCTCGATCGCCGACAACATGTTCACTTCATCGGCGCAGACAAACGAAATCGCTTCGCCCTTCTGACCGGCACGGCCAGTGCGGCCAATGCGGTGGATGTAGTCTTCGGCCACGATCGGCATGTCGAAGTTGATCACCAGCGGCAGGTCTTCAATATCCAGACCACGGGCGGCAACATCGGTCGCGACCAGGATTTGCACTTCGCTGGCCTTGAACCGGTCCAGCGCACGCTGACGCGTGGCCTGCGGCTTGTCGCCATGAATGCCGTCGGCGTTGATGCCCAGGCCTTGCAGCTTGCCCACCAGTTCATCGACACCGTTACGGGTCTTGGCAAACACCAGCACTTGCTTCCATTGCTGGGTGCGCAGCAAATGCAGGAACAGCTCCGGCTTGCGCTTTTTGTCGACCGGAATGATCCATTGCTTGACGCTGCTGGCCGCTACGTTGCGCGGGCTGACTTCGATGCTCAGCGGGTTGTCGAGCATCTGCTCGGCCAACAGGCGGATGGCATCAGAAAAGGTTGCCGAAAACAGCAGGGTCTGGCGCTTTTTCGGCAATACGCGGTAGATATCCCGCAGCTCTTCGGAGAAGCCCAGGTCGAGCATGCGATCCGCTTCATCGAGGATCAGGGTTTGCAGCTGGGTGAACTTGATCGCCTTCTGCCGATAGAGATCGAGCAGACGACCCGGAGTGGCCACCAGGACATCAACCCCTTTGCGCATTTTCATCATTTGCGGGTTGATGCTGACGCCGCCGTAGACCGCATAGGTGCTCAACGGCAAATGCTCGGCGTACTGGCGGATGCTCTCGTGAACCTGTTCGGCCAGTTCGCGGGTTGGCACCAGTACCAGGGCGCGCACCATGTTACTGGCAACTTTCGGACCTTCCATGGTCAGCGACTGCAGCAGCGGCAGGGCGAAACCGCCCGTTTTGCCGGTGCCGGTCTGGGCGGCGGCCATCAGGTCGCGGCCAGCCAGCACTGCGGGGATCGCTTGGGCCTGAACCGGGGTTGGGGTCTTGTAGCCGAGCGTCTCAAGAGCGCGCAGCAAGGGTTCGATCAGGCCAAGGGTGGCGAATGTCATGGGGATACCGTCGAAAAAGGTCAGCGCAGGGGTGCATAAGTTGCAATGGCGCGCAGTTTACCCTAATTCAGACCGGTTTCTGCTTGCGCCACTGCGGCAAACCGATCAACACCACGGCGCTGATGATGACCGCCATCGCCAGGCACTCCTCGAAACCTATGGTCTCGCCGGCGAATGCGATGCCCAGCATCACCGCCACGGCCGGGTTGACGTAGGCGTAACTGGTGGCCGCCGCCGGGCGTACGTTTTTCAGCAGGTACATGTAGGCACTGAAGGCAATGATCGAACCGAAGAACACCAGATAGAGCAATGCGCCCCAGCCTGCGGCAGTGGGCATCTGGGTCATGCGCTCGCCACTCAACAGGCTGCCAATCAAGAGCACGGCGCCCGCCACCAGCATTTCGGCGGCACTGGCCATGGGCCCGGCCGGCAGCGGCAAGTGCCGGCTCCACACCGAACCGAATGCCCAGGCGGCGGCGGCAAACAAAATCATCGCGGCGCCTATCGGGCTGGCCTGCAGGTTGGAACCCAGGTTGAGCATGCCGATACCGATCAGTCCCAGGGCAATCCCGGCCCATTCCAGACGAGTATTGCGGGCGCCCCAGAAATAGCCGAACAGCAACGTAAACAACGGCACGGTGGCCACGGCCAGCGCCGCGACACCCGAGGCGACCCCGGAGTGTTCCGCCAGCGTCACCCCGCCGTTGCCGCACGCCAGTAACAGAAAACCGATCATGCCGGCTGCGCGCCACTGCACGAAGGTCGGTGCGGGCGCCCCGCGCCAGCGCATGAAACCGTACATCAAGCTGCCTGCCACCAGAAAGCGGACCCCGGCCATCATCAGCGGCGGCCAGGACTCGATGCCGATACGGATGACCAGATAGGTCGAACCCCAAATCACATACAACGCAAAAAAGGCACCGATCAGTTGTAGCGGGAAACGACGTGCGGCAGGCATGGAGGCAGCTCGAAGGCAAAGGCAGGGGATGGAGGAGTTTAGCCAAAGCCGGGGGCAATATTAAGTTACAGAACCGGCCAAAAGTGGCCGTACACTTTTGGCCGCGACAGGGCCGCTGCTAAAGGCTCGCGAGCAAGCTCGCGCCTACACAGGCCCTGGTCTTCAGAACCCGCGACAGCGCTTGAGGTGTTCGTTGATTTTGGCGGCAGGAATTTTTTGCAGGCTGCGCAACAGATCGTGGCTCAACTCTCGCAGGCCGTGCTTTTGACGCAGTTGCTCAGCCAGATGGGTCGTGAGGTTGGCTGCCATTTCGGCATCGGCCATGGCCCGGTGAGCCTGGCCGGTATGGGGCAACTGGGCGAAGGTGGTGAGGGTACCCAGCTTGTGATTGGGCGCCGCCGGCATCAAACGCCGGGCCAGCAGCAACGAGCAGGCAAAGTTCTGCAAGCGGGTGCGCTTGATGAGCCCCATCTCGAAGTCCCAGAATTTTTGGTCGAACGCGGCGTTGTGAGCCAGCAAAGGCGTGGTGCCGACGAACTCGTTGACCTCGTTCATCACCTGCTGCGCAGATGGCGCCGTGCGCAACATGGCGTTGCTGATGCCGGTCAGTTGCTCGATGAAGCCCGGCACCCGCACACCCGCGTTCATCAGGCTCTGGTAACGCTCGACAATGCGCCCCTGTTCAAGAATCACCACCGCAATTTCGGTCGCCCGGCAGCTGCTGCTCGGGGAGATACCTGTGGTTTCAAAGTCAATTACGGCGATGCGTTCCAAACCGGGTCAATCCTGTAAAAAATGGAAATTACTTGAGCAGCAAGCTGCCTTCTATCGGTACATAACGGCCAGCAGCACGAATCAATGAATTGGCGGTAAGGCCAGGCACCCCATAAGCCACGGTTTCAACCCCGTGCTTGCTGGCAATGCGTTCGAGCAGCAGATCGAAATCACCGTCACCCGAAGCCAGCACCACCTCATCGACATTGGCCGCAACATCCATGATGTCGATGGTTATACCCACGTCCCAGTCGCCCTTGGCCGAGCCATCGCTGCGCTGGATGTAGGGTTTGAGTTTTACCGTGAAACCGAGGTTGCGCAGGATCTGCTGAAACTGCTGCTGTTTGCTGTCACCCCGGTCGATCGCATAGGCATAGGCCTCGACGATTTCACCGCGCTGACTGATGTCAGCCCACAACGCCGCGTAATTGAAGTGGCAGCCATAAGCCTGGCGAACTGTGTAATAGAGGTTCTGCACATCTGCGAAGACCGCAATTCTTTTCACCGGCAAACCCCATGGTGCCCAGGCAATCGGGCAGCTGCTGAAAAACAAGGCCGCAGTATGCCAGCCTGTCGAGGACTTGCGCGGATAAACCGCCCGGCGTGCTCACAAACACCGGGCGGGTCGTAACAAGAACGTTTACATTTGCTCTCCATCGCCTGGCATCGGTTAAAGTGACGCACCGCTTTTGACTGCTGATACCTGACAATGAATCCGCTGACTGTTATTCGCGACTCCCTGTACTTCTTCCAGCGCAATCTGGGACAAATCGTGACGCTGTGCTTGCCGCTGGTGATCCTTGAGGCCGTGCTGCAGCTCATGGTGGATAACGCCGTGGGCCCCGACCCATCGCCCGGCTATGGCCTGCTCGTGGGTTTGCTTCTGTATCCGCTGTACACCGGCGCGCTGATTCTGTTTCTCGACGCCCGCAGCCGTGGCGAAAGCCCGCGCAATCGTGAGCTGCTGGCCCAGGCACTGACGCTGTGGCCCAGATTCGCCCTGCTCGCGGCCATCAGTACATTGCTGATCGTGCTCGGGCTATCGATGTTTTTCGTTCCCGGGATTTTTCTGACCGTGGTGTTTGCGTTTGCCGAATACCGCCTGGTATTGCGCGGTGATCCACCACTGGCCGCCCTGAAATCGAGCTTCGCCATGAGCCGCGGACACTTCTGGCGGATTTTTGTCTGCTTGCTGGCGGTACTCGGGCCGTTGATGATGCTCAAGGAGCTGAGCTTCTCGCTGTTCCAAAAGGACGATAACCCGTTGCTCGCGCTGGCCCTGGAAAGTGCCAACAGCTTTTTGCAGCTGTTTTTGTCAGTCGTGCTGTATCGCTTGTTTATGCTCATCGGCGAACCATCCGACAAGTAAGAGGGACGATTCGCTGTATACCTCTCCTTGGGTGCCGGACAGCTGTCCGGTATCCTCGGCAATTCCCGCTACGTCTTAAGCCGAGCCCATGCCACGTTTATTACGCCCCATCCTGTCAGGTTTGCTGCTGCTTGCAGCCGCGCTGGCGAGTCTGATTTACAGCGTTACGTGGCGACCCGATGCCAAAGAGGTGCTGGCACTCGTCTGCCCGGCCACAGCCCCGGTGCTGGTACCGGGCCAGGCGCTCAAGGTTATGACCTGGAATGTCCAGTACCTGGCAGGCAAGCGTTATGTGTTCTGGTACAACCTGGTTGATGGCAGCGGTCCGGACCTGCGCCCGACCCGTGAAGACATGGCTTTCAGCCTGGATGAAGTGTCGCGGGTGATACGCGATGAGCAGCCCGATCTGGTACTGCTGCAAGAGCTCGATGAAAACGCCAAGGCCAGTGACTATCAAGACCAGCTCGCGCTACTGCAGGAGCGCCTGGTCGATCTATACCCCTGCAGCACCCAGGCCTTTACCTGGAAGGCTGACTTCGTCCCCGACTGGCATATTCTGGGGAGTGTCGGGCGCAAACTGGTCACCCTCAGCCGTTACCAGATCGAACACGCCGAGCGCCTGCAATTGCCCGTGGCCGAAGCCAATATCATCAGCCGTCAGTTCCAGCCAAAACCTGCGCTGCTGGTTAACTACCTGCCGCTTAACGACGGCGGGCAAATTGTTGCCATCAACACCCAGTTCGATGCCCCGACCCTGGACAACAGCAACCTGCTCCTTCAAATGCAGGCCACCGGTGTGTTGCTCGACAAATTCGAAAGCCAGGGCACGCCCTGGCTGATTGGCGGTGATTTCAACCTGTTGCCGATTGGCCAGTTTTTGCGCCTGCCCGCCGAACTGCGAGCGGGTTATTCGCCGGACAGTGAATTGCACTTGCTGTGGGAAAAGTACCCGATGATCCCCAGCAACCCTGAAGCCACCGGCATCGACCGTGAACTGTGGCTGACCCATTTCCCCAACGACCCGCGTGCCGAAGCCCCTGACCGCACCCTGGACTACCTGTTCTACAGCCCGAAACTGCAACGCATCGAAGGCTATGTGCGCCAGGAAGATACCCTGACCATTTCCGACCACCTGCCGGTGCTGGGACGGCTTCTGTTACCGATTGATTGAGCGCCCCTATATCTGCATCTGTAGGAGCGAGCTTTTAAAGACAACAGCTCGCGTCTATGGGGTCAGGGGTCGAGCTTCAAGGTTTACGCGGTTTGATCCGGGCTGTCGGTTCGGCCACCAACGGGTCGTCGGGCCAGTAGTGTTTCGGATAGCGCCCCTTCAAATCTTTTTTTACTTCAATGTAGGTGCTGCGCCAGAAGTTGGCCAGATCCTGAGTCACTTGCACCGGACGCCTCGCCGGCGACAGCAGGTGCAGCTTGACTACCTGCCGGCCACCGGCAATGCGCGGAGTATCTGCCAGGCCGAACAGTTCTTGCAGGCGCACGGCCAGAATCGGCGGGTGTTCGCTGTAGTCCAGCCGTACCGACGACCCCGACGGCACTTTGATGTGATGCGGCGCCAGCTCATCCAGCCGCTGGGGCAAGGGCCATTTGAGCAAGTTATGCACTATGTTGGACAGGTCGAGGCTGGCGAAATGACTCAGACGCGAAACGCGCTCCAGATACGGCGCCAGCCATTCCTCAAGGGAAGCCAGCAGCGCTGCATCACTCACATCCGGCCATTCGCTTTGCGCTTGGGCGCTCAGATCCAGCTGGCGCAGCAGCATTACCCGCGCCTGCCACTGGCGCAGCTCAGGGTTCCAGGGCAACAACTCCAGCCCCTTGCGCCGGACCAGATTGACCAGCGCCCGGGTGCGCGCAGTTGCGTCCAGCCCGGTTAACGGCTCACGGCTGAGCACCAGCTCACCGACCTTGCGCTGGCGTTCGGCACGCAACACCCCTTCACGCTCGTCCCAGTCGAGCTGGTCGACAACGCTGACTTGCTCGCTGAGCACGTTGTCCAGCAACCCGGGATCAAACTCGGCCGCCAGGTAGATCCGTTCTTCACGTTGCCCCTGACGGCTGCCCAGGTCGGCGATCACCAGCCAGGGCTGCTTCATCAGGCCGTCGACCTCGCTGAACAACGCAGCCCGACCATTGGCCAGCCGATACTCCGCCCCCCCGGGTTTGCGTTGTTGCGCGACGCGGTCGGGATAGGCCAGCGCCAGCAAGGCCCCCAGCCAGCGTGGGTGATCGGGATCTGCGACCGGTTGCGTGGCTTTGCCGCGCAAGTAGCCCCGATACTGCCGGGCCAGTTGTTTGGCCCGCTGCACACCGCCCTGCCCGCCCCGCGCGGCGCGGCTTTCGCCCCAGAGCAAGGTCAGCCGGCTGTGCACATCGGCCCCGGCGCCGCGCAAAATATCGCGTTCGCCCAGCAGCGCCGCTACATCGCAGGCCATGTCGGCCAGCCCCAGGTCTTGCCCGCGCAGTAACAAATGAGCAATGCGCGGATGCGCAGGCAGCTCGGCCATGGCTTCGCCGTGGGGCGTGAGTTTCCCGTCGCGCAAGGCGCCCAGGCGTTCCAGCAACTGCCGGGCCTGTGCATAACTTGCCGCGGGTGGCCCATCAAGCCAGATCAGTTGCTCCGGGGTTACCCCCCAGCGCGCCAGTTGCAGCGCCAGCCCGGCCAGATCGGCCTGGATAATTTCGGCACTGCCATAGGCGGCCAATTGTGCATGCTGGTCTTCGGACCACAGGCGATAACAGACGCCGGGCTCCAGACGCCCGGCCCGGCCGGCGCGCTGGGTGGCGCTGGCCCGCGAGATGCGCTGGGTGTCGAGACGGGTCATGCCGCTGCCGGGATCAAAGCGCGGCACCCGCGCCAGCCCGGCATCAATCACGACCCGCACGCCATCGATGGTCAGGCTGGTCTCGGCAATGTTGGTCGCCAGCACCACTTTGCGCATGCCCCCGGGAGCGGGCTCGATCGCCGCACGTTGCGCGTTCAGGTCCAGTTCACCGTGCAGCGGGCAGAGCAGGATGTCGCTGCGCGAAGCCAGCGCGTCAGCCAATTGTTGATGGACCCGACGAATTTCGGCCTGACCGGGCAAAAACACCAGCAGGCTGCCGCTGTCATCATTGATTGCATCGAGCACCGTTTGCACCACCCGCGGCTCGATAAACTCACCGGGCACAAACGGCCGCCCCCAACGCATGGCCACCGGGTACATCCGCCCTTCGCTGCGCAGCACCGGCGCGTCGTCCAGCAAACTGGCCAGCCGCTCGCCGTCAAGGGTGGCGGACATCAGCAGGATCTTCAGCGGCTGTTCATCGCGAAACAGCTCGCGGCCGTTGAGGCTCAAAGCCAGGGCCAGGTCGGCATCCAGACTACGCTCATGGAACTCGTCAAAGATCAGCAAGCCCACGCCTTCCAGCGCCGGGTCGTGCTGCAAGCGGCGGGTGAGGATGCCTTCGGTGACAACTTCGATGCGGGTGGCGGGCCCCACCTTGCTGTCTAACCTGATCCGGTATCCGACGGTTTCGCCGACCTTTTCCCCCAGTTCGCTGGCCAGACGCTCAGCTGCCGCACGGGCCGCGAGACGCCGGGGTTCGAGCATCAGAATCTTCTGCCCGGCGAGCCAGGGCTCGTTTAACAGGGCCAGCGGAACACGGGTGGTTTTACCGGCGCCGGGGGGTGCTTCGAGCACCGCTTCGTGGCGTTCACGCAAGGCCTGGCGCAGCGCGGGTAAAACTTCATCAATCGGCAGAGAAATCATGGTGGCTCCAGAACAGAGCGACGAGTATAACGGCGAACAGTTCGGCATTAAGCACGGTCTTAATCCCGGTTTCGACTCTTCAAGCTTCTTCGAGGTCTTTTGTATGCGTATGTCTTCCCGTGTGATTGGCGGCGTGGTGGTTGCAGCCCTGCTCAGCCAATTAACTGCTTGCGGCAGTATTTTCTTCCCTGACAGACGCGGCCAGATCGACGGCAAGATCGATCCCATGATTGCCGTGCTCGATGCCGTGGGCCTGCTGTTTTATGTGATTCCGGGCCTGATCGCTTTCGGGGTCGACTTCGCCACCGGAGCGATTTATTTCCCGCCGGGTAAAACCGCGCAAATTGCCCCGGAAAAACTGCGCGAAGCCATAGGCGCAGATGGCAAAGTGGACAACAGCAAGCTCCAGGCCATTCTCGAAAGTGAACTGGGCCGCAGCTTCCCGCTGGACGACCCGCGCCTGATCCAGCACAAAGGCAGCGTGCAACAGTTGGCCATGTACGGTTTGATCCCCGCAGCCTGAAGCCCGTAGATAAGGATGGCCCATGACCAGTAGCCCGGAACACGCTCGCCTGTTACGCCTGGCCACCCGCGCTTCGGTGGCGGTGGCGAGTCTTCTGATCGTGACCAAGGCCATCGCCTGGTGGCTCAGTGGCTCGATCAGCATGCTCGCCGGGTTGACCGACTCACTCCTCGATGGCGTGACCTCGTTTCTCAACCTGCTCGCCGTGCATTACGCGTTGCGCCCGGCTGACGACGATCACCGCTATGGCCACGGCAAAGCCGAATCGCTGGCGGGCATGGCCCAGGCATTGTTTATCGGGGTGAGTGCGGTGCTGATCGCTTTTCAGGCCTTCGAGCGCCTGAAAAATCCGGAGCCGTTGGGCGCGCCGTGGATCGGGATTGGCGTGATTATATTTTCCCTGGTGATGACCGTGGCCCTGCTGATCCTGCAACACCGCGTGATCAAGGCCACGGGCTCCAATGCAGTGCGGGCCGACTCGCTGCACTACCGCTCCGACCTGATGCTCAATGGCAGTATTTTAGTGGCACTGGTGCTGGCCAGCGTCGGTTTCCCGCAGCTTGATGCCTGGTTTGGTCTGGGGATTGCGGTGTACATCCTCTGGAGCGCTATCCAGATCGCCCGTGAGAGTTTTGCGGTGCTGATGGACCAGGAGTTACCGACCGACGTCAGCGATAACATGCTGAAGCTGGCCTGCAGCGTGCCCGGGGTACTGGGCGCCCACGATCTGCGCACGCGAATTTCCGGCAGTATCTGGTTTGTGCAGCTGCACCTGGAATTGCCGGGAGAGTTGAGCCTGTCAGAGGCTCACGCCATCAGTGACAGAGCGGCAGCGGCAATCGAAAAGGCCTACCCGCGGGCCGAAGTGCTGGTGCACGCCGACCCCCAGGAAGTGGTCAAGCCCAGGGCAACCCCTCAGTAGTTGACCTGGTAGCCGCGACTGCTCAGACAGTTGCCTTGCGCCTGCCGGTAGGTTTGAACCACTACCGGTGAAGGCGCATAGGTGACCTGGGCCGGGTCAAAGCCGCTTTGTTGCACAGCCCAACGGTAACAGTCGTAGCGATCCTGGTTGATTTGCGCAGGGCTCTGGCCGTTCGCCGGGTAGGCCACCACGTCATAACCATTGCTTACCGGCTGCGGTTGCGGCTGTGTCACGGGCGGCTGAACCACGATGTAGTCTTGGGTTGCAGGCTGATACTGGTAATAGGCCCCCGCCGCCAGGAACATCAAGGTGCTGCCGATCCATAGTTCCCGCGCATAGTCGGGCAAATACCCTACGCGAATCCCGTAAGGCGGTTGCACCACGATGTAACGCGGGCCTTGTGGGCGATACCAGTAACCACCGGAAAAGAAGTAGTTCTGACCGCGATAAGGTACCTGCCAGTGCTGGCCCGGGAATCGGTCGACGATATAACCCGGCCGGTATTGCGGCCCGGCGCCCCAGCCATTGCCATGGCCGCTGGGGCGACCTGCCCAGCGTTGATCGTTGGGATGATTGTTGCCGGGGCCAAAATTGTTACCCGGCCGTGAGCCATGCCCGCCGCCTTGCCAGTTCTGATTGCCACCACGGTTCGGCGCCTGGCTCTGGTGTACGGCATCGGGCCGGGGCTGGATCGGCAGGTTGTGGCCGGGCTGGCCCGGTCGGCCGGGACCGTTGGGCTCTTGATGCGGACGGCTTTGCCACTGCCCGCCCTGGGGCTGGTTGTGCTCGGGGCGCGGCTGATTGCCCGGGTTGCCCTGGGGTCGCCCCTGATTGTGTTCCGGGCGCGGCTGATTATTGCCGCCCTGTCCCTGTTGCCCGTGTGGCTGTCCGTGTTGCTGCCCGTTACCGGGGCGGGCGTGCTGAGAACCTTCATCGCCTCGCTGTTCTTCGGCCAACACCTGGCCGCTGATACTCACGCAAAGCAAGCCAACTGTAGCCAAACGCCAGATGTGCGGTTTCATGCTGTTTCTCGCGGAGGGATAGGGCGTATAGATAAGACTGGAAAACCGCGAACCGGTTCTGCGAAAGACTATCAGTTGCGCGCCTTTTTTTCGGACAATAAAAAAGGGCGACCCGTCGGTCGCCCTTTGAATTTTTCTGTCCTGGCTCAACACTCGTGATGTTGGCTCACCTCGCGCCGTCTTCTGGACAGTGCGTAGCCCGGGGGCCGGTACACCCCTGTGGGGCTGGCGGCCGCGGCTGGCCTGATTCGGCGGGCCGCAGTGGACTGTATGTCCGGGCAGTGATTCTGGTGTTAAGAATAGGCCCGCGACCGCAGCAAAGGATTGCTAATATTGCTCAATAAAACATGACTTGCGCAATTTTTAACTTACAGCGGATACTTTCACGCAATAGTTATGAGAAAGGGTGTCTTCGTGAGCAAACTCGACCGGTACGATCTGAGTATTTTGGCGGAATTACAGCGCGATGCGCGCATCTCGAACCAGGAGTTGGCCGAGCGAATCGGCCTGTCTCCCTCTCCCTGCTCGCGGCGGGTCAAGCAACTGGAGGATGACGGCTATATCGCGCGTCAGGTCGCGTTGCTGGATCGAAAAAAGCTCGGGTTAAGCCTGACTGCCTACGTGCTGATCGGCATGGACCGGCACACGCCAGAGCGTTTCGAGAACTTTGAAGCGTCGATCCGCAGCCTGCCCCAGGTACTGGAATGCAGCCTGGTAACCGGGATGGACGCGGACTATCAATTGAAAGTGGTGGTGCCCGATATGGACCACTATCAAAAACTGCTGCTGGGCCACCTGACCCGCATTGATGGCGTGACCAGCGTGCGCTCGAGCTTTGTGCTCAATCAAGTGCTCAACAGCACTGAGTTGCCGTTGACCCACCTGCGCACCTGAAAGCCTGCGGGAGCTGGCATGCCGGCTCCCGGAGCAGATCAAGTGTCTGCACCTGGATCAATATCCGCTGCAATGCCCTGGCGTATACTGTTCCCGGTTTTTATCCCCGATGACGCTGGAGAACACTGATGGACCCTGCCCTGCTTGAAGAGTGGATGATGACGATTCTGGTCAGCATCCTGATCATTTTCATGGCCTTTATCGTCTGGGATCTGGCGAAGAAATCCAAAGCCGGGCGCTTCGGCTCATTTATCCTGTTTTTCGTGCTGGGCCTGGGCGTTGCTGCGTTCATCATCAAGAGCGTGGTTATCGGTTTGATCGAGTCGGGCGCGCTATAGCCGCGCCGGCACTTCCTTGTATTGCCCCTGGTCCAGCCCTTCAATCGTCCAGTCACCAATGCGCACGCGCACCAGGCGCAAGGTCGGCAAACCCACCGCCGCCGTCATGCGCCGCACCTGACGATTGCGGCCCTCGCGAATCACCAGCTCCAGCCATGAAGTCGGCACGCTTTTGCGAAACCGCACGGGCGGGTTGCGCGGCCATAGCTGCGGTTCCTCAAGGGCCCGTGCTTCGGCGGGCAAGGTCTTGCCGTCATTGAGTTGCACGCCGTCACGCAGCTGTTGCAGCTGTTCGGGCGTGGCCTCGCCCTCCACTTGCACCCAGTAGGTTTTCGGCAGTTTGTGTTTGGGGTCGGCAATTCGCGCCTGCAACTGGCCGTCGTTGGTCAGCAGCAGCAAGCCTTCACTGTCCCGGTCCAGACGCCCTGCCGGGTAAATGCCGGGAATGGGGATAAAGTCCTTGAGCGTCGCCCGCCCGCCTTCATCACTGAACTGGGTGAGCACGTCGAACGGCTTGTTGAACAGATACAGCTTGGGATCAGCCGGCGGCGCTTTGGCCACACGACGACTGGCAGCTTGAGGGGCACAACCTTTTTGTGCCGGGCGGCGTGGGGCGGGGCGAACAGGACGGGACATGGCAAACAGGACATCTGGCGATCAGGGCAGACAATGCTAGGGGCTGTTGGCGCTTCAGTGCAACAGCCCTGGCCCCTGATCGCTAAATGACCCGCCGCCACTAGCGGAACGGCGGCTCGTCGAAGCTGCGCAGTTTGCGCGAGTGCAGCGAGTTGAGCTGGCAGCGCATCAAGTCCACGGCAGCGATACCGATTTTCAAGTGCTGGCTCACAGCCCGTTCATAGAACGCATTGGCCGAGCCCGGCAACTTGATTTCACTGTGCAGCGGCTTGTCCGAGACGCAGAGCAAGGTGCCGTAAGGCACACGCAAACGATAACCCTGGGCGGCAATGGTGCCGCTTTCCATGTCCACCGCCACGGCCCGGGACAGGTTGATCAGCGGACGCTCCTGGGCCCAGCGCAGTTCCCAGTTACGGTCGTCGTAGGTCAGGACAGTCCCGGTACGCAGGCGTTTTTTCAGTTCATCGCCGCGCTCGCCAGTGACCTGGGCCGCAGCTTCCTGCAGCGCCAGCTGTACTTCCGCCAGGGCCGGAATCGGAATATTGGGCGGTACCACCCGGTCAAGGACTCCGTCGCGGCGCATATAGGCGTGTGCCAGCACGTAGTCGCCAATGGTTTGCGACTGACGCAGACCGCCGCAGTGACCAATCATCAGCCAGCAATGCGGTCGCAGTACCGCAAGGTGATCGGTGATGTTTTTCGCGTTGGACGGGCCCACGCCGATATTGACCAGGGTCACGCCATGCCCGTCATTGGCCTGCAGGTGGTATGCCGGCATTTGATAGCGATGCCAGACCACGCCTGCCGCAATGGCCTGGGCTTCGCCGTAGTCCATTGATTTTTCGATGATCACGTTGCCCGGCATCACCATGCGCACAAACCGCGGGTCGTCGCGCAGTTGCTCAAGGCCATGCAGGATGAACTGGTCAACGTAGCGATGGTAGTTGGTCAGCAGGATCCACGGCTGGACGTGGCGCCAGTCACTGCCGGTGTAGTGCACCAGGCGACGCAGCGAGAAGTCGACACGGGCGGCGTCAAACAGGGCCAGCGGCAGCGGATCGGTGTTTTCCCAGTCGTACAGGCCGTCGGCAATCGCATCGGTCGCGGCAGACAGGTCGGTACTGGGGAATACTCGCGCCAGTGCGGCGGCAGTCACCCCGGAACCGGCGAGCTCATCGCCCTGTTCGACCACATACGGGTAAGGAATATTTTGCTGGCTGACCCCGACTTCGACTTCGACCGTGAAGTCGCGCATCAAGGGCACCAGTTGCTCGAGCAAGTAGTTTCGGAACGCCCCGGGATGGGTCACGGTGATGCTGTAAGTGCCTGGCAGTTGAACCTTGGCGTATGCCCGGGTAATGGTCGGGATTTCGCCATGGATGGTGTTGGTCAGGCGCAGCTCCGGGTAGCGGAACAGGGCACGTTCTTCGGCGCTGGGTTCGACTCGATCCTTGAGGTAACGCTTGAGTGCCTGGCTCAACGCAACGGTTGCGCGTTCGTGCAGGGCCGCTAGCCGGTCTACGGCCTCTTCAGCGGTTGAAACGACAATAAAAGCTTCGGTCACAATAAGCATCCTGTCTTCTGAACTGGCAGGCCTTTATCTTGCCTGCATCGCAGATCAAAGCACAGGGCCTTGTCGTCGCGGGTGCAGGCTGCGCTAAGGGCCACTACGCAGCCCATCGCAGCCTGCGGCAGCGACTACCAGATTGGTGCGCGTCACAGCTGCGCAGTTGAGCGGGCGACAATCGCGGCGACGTTCAGGCCCCGGGGCATAGTTCCGTAGGCCCGGCCGCTGCCTTGCAGGCGACTGGCGATAAATGCGTCGCTGACGTCACTGTCACCCGCCTCCAGCAGTAATTTGGCCTGCAGGCCCAGGGCGATATCTTCTGTCAGTTGCCGCGCCCGGTATTGAATGTCATCGGTGTCCGTGAAGGCTTTTTTCAACTGCCCGATGTGCTGCGCCAGATGCACGCTGCCATGCCCGTCCCCCAGTTCGGCAAACAGCGCATCCAGCACCCCCGGCTCTTTGGACAGGGCCCGCAGCACGTCCAGACACTGCACGTTGCCCGATCCCTCCCAGGTTGAGTTGACCGGTGCCTCGCGATACAGACGCGGCAGGATGCTGTCTTCGACATACCCCGCACCGCCCATACATTCGGCGGCCTCGTTGATCATGGCCGGGGCCCGCTTGCAGATCCAGTATTTGCCCACCGCCGTTACCAAACGCGAGAATCTGGCTTCTTGCCCATCATCCAGGTGATCCAGCGCGCGGCCCATGCGCAGGCTCAAGGCCAGGGCGGCCTCGCTTTCCAGGGCCAGGTCCGCAAGGACGTTTTGCATCAAGGGTTGTTCGGCCAGCACCCGGCCACCCACCAGCCGGTGGGCACAGTGATGGCTGGCCTGGGTCAGCGCCTGACGCATCAAGGCACTGGAGCCCACCATGCAGTCGAAGCGGGTCATGGCAACCATTTCAATAATCGTCGGTACGCCGCGCCCTTCCTCGCCAACCATCCACGCCAGCGCGCCGCGAAACTCGACTTCGCTGGAGGCATTGGAGCTATTGCCCAGCTTGTTTTTCAGACGCTGGATATAGAACTCGTTGCGGCTGCCGTCCGGGCGATGGCGCGGCAACAAGAAACAGCTCAGGCCCTTGTCGGTTTGCGCCAGGGTCAAGAAACCATCACACATTGGCGCCGAGCAAAACCATTTGTGCCCCAGCAGTTCATAAGCCTCCCCCGGCCCGGCCGCGCCCACGGGGTAGGCGCGAGTGGTGTTGGCGCGAACGTCGGTCCCGCCCTGCTTCTCGGTCATGGCCATACCGATGGTCACACCGGCTTTGTGGCTGATATCGACATTGCGCGGGTCGTAATGGGGCGCGAGAATTTTCGGCAACCAGATTTGCGCAATGTCCGGCTGCAGGCGCAAGGCCGGAACGCTGGCAAAGGTCATGGTCAGGGGGCAGCCGCTGCCGGCTTCGGCCTGGCTGTGCAGGTAGGTCATGCAGGCCCGTGCCACATGGGCGCCGGGCTGTGGGTCGGTCCAGGGCAACGATGGCAAACCGTGCTCGATCGCGGTTCGCATCAACTCGTGATAGGCAGGGTGAAACTCCACCAGATCAATGCGATGGCCAAAACGGTCATGGCTGACAAATACCGGTTTGTTTTCATTGGCCAGAAAACCCGCGGCCATCAAGGGGCCACCTGCCAGTGCGCCGTAGTCATCGATCCGCGATTGCGCCCAGCCCGCACCGAAGTGCCGGCCCCAGTGCTGGAGCGGCAGGTCGATGCGGTACAGGTTGACGCCGTCCAGAGAGGGCGGCTGATTGGTGACCTGGTGAGTTTCGGCGTACTGATGCAGGTTCATGGTGCGGGCTCCAAGAATCAATCTGGTGGACCCAGTGAAGCACGCATGACCATCATCACAAGGGGTATAAGCGTCTAAAGTCCGGCGCTTTTGCCCTCAGGCCCCTGCAGCAACCACTCTGACATCAGGTGCTGTACGTCTTCATAACGCACGGGCTTGATCAGGTAGTCAGTGATGCCATCGACCTGCTGCAGCGCTTGCCGGGCCTCGGTTTCAGATTCAAACAGCGCCAGTACCGGCAGCTTCGCACAGGCCGCCAGGGTCAGCAGCTGGCCGCCCATCGACGTCCCCGAGACCAGGTTCAACGGGCATCCCAGCACCACGGCATCTACCCGTTCGCGACGCAGAACATCGATTGCCTCCCCGCCACTGTCGACACTCAGCACCCGATAACCCAGCTTGAGCAGCATGCCGCGCAGTACTACCTGGCCGGGGCTGCTGTCCTCCACCAGCAAGACCACACACTCGTTCGGGGTTCGGCTCAGGCCCTCAGCCTGCTGCGTGCTCTCAAGCGGCGATTCAAGCTCCAGCAACAGCTGGAACTGCGAACCCTGGCCCGGCTGCGAGTGATGGGTCAGGCGCCCGCCCAGCAGTTCCACCAAACGCCGACAGATCGCCAGACCGATACCCAGACCACCGTAGCTGCGGGTCATGGAGCCATCGACCTGGAAGAAGTTCTGGTACAGCTCGGCCTCTTCAATGTGGACAAAGCCGATTCCGCTGTCGATCACATTCAAGGCCAGCGCCCAGCGTCCCGGCCCTGCGGTTTTGCCGGTGACCCGTAGAATCACCCCGCCGACGCGAGTGAACTTGATGGCGTTATCCAGCAAGCACTCCAGACACTGACGAATCTTGTCGACATCGCCGACCCATTGATCGGGCAGGTTGCGCGCTATCTCATAGGAAAATTGCAGCCCCTTGTTGCGTGCAGTCGGCCCGTACTGATCGCTCAGGCTCTGCACCAGCTCGCTCAAAGCAAAGGACTGCGCGCGCATGCCAAGCCGGCCGGCCTGCAGCTCTGTGAGGGCCAGGATGCCATTGACCATATGCATCATTTCTCGCGCCGAGCCCTCGGCAGTCTGGGTGTAGAGTTCAAGCTCAGGGCCCATGTCCAGGGTTTTGATCAACTCCAGAGAGCCGATCACACCGTTCATTGGCGTGCGCAATTCATGGGTGACGGTTGCCAGAAACTCATCTTTAAGCTGGTTGGTGTGGGCCAGTTGCTGGTTCATTGCGGCCAGTTTCTGCCCGGACTCTTGCAACGTCCGCGCCTGCAAGTCACGCATGGCATTGATCCGGTCCGCGAGCGCCAGCGACAACAGGCCGACCTCGATGGCCGAGCCGATCTGGCTGGCATACATGGTCAGGAATACATTGGGCAGATAGCCCAGCACCATCAGGGTATTGACCAGACCGCCGAGCAAAAAGGCCGACCAGGCGATCACAAAGTAGCGCGCCACCCGCAAGCCGCGCACCCAGGCCACGACGCCGGAGGTAAAGATCGTGACGATGAATGCCAGGGCCAGGCCGGTTGCCAGGCGCAACGACACGGCATAGCTGGTGGTCAGGGCCAGCACCATGACCAGCACGCCCACGGCCATCAGCAACATCAGGGCACGGTCCAGCCAGCGGCTGTGGGAGGCGGTGTGTAAAAAGGTGCGGGCGAACTGGCAACCGAAAAATGCCGCCGAGCCAATCAAAAATGGCGTGGCGGCATTGGCCCACCACGGATTGTTCGGCCAGAAGTACTGCACCGCCGCGCCGTTGACGGACAGTTGGTACAAACCGAACGAGGCGATATAGAAAATGTAATAGAGGTAGCTGGTGTCCCGCACACTGAGGTAGATAAACAGGTTGTAGACCAGCATCCCCAGCAATACGCCGTAAATCAGGCCCAGGATATAAATCCGTACCGGCTGCTGTTCGAGGTATGCCTGCGCCGACCACAGCGTCAGCGGCGCCTGGACCGAGCCCTGGCTGGCCAGACGCAAATACACGGTCTGGCTTTGCCCCGGGCTGAAGTTGAGCTCAAAGAGGTAATTGTTTTCTTTTATCTGGCGGCTGTCGAAAGGCAGTGCATCGCCGGTGCGCTCGGCCAGGCGATAGTTGCCTGAAGCGTCGGCCAGATACAGATCAATGTGATCCATTGGCGGGTAGGCCAGTTCCAGCAGCCAGGTGCGATGGATGTTCGGGTTCTGCGGCAGGTAGCTCAAGTCCACCTTGAGCCAGAAAGCCGAGTGCGAGTAGCCCGCATTCAACGAGTCTTTCTCATGGTTGCGGAACAGACCGTCCCGGGCGATAACATCTGCCAGCGTCGCCTGACCGTCAACGTCTTCGAATACTTGCATTACCCGGCCCAAGGGCAGGCTCTGGGTGGCTTCATCGAAGTCCACTGCGCTGACCAGCATCGGTAGCCAGCCCAATAACATCACGAACAAATAGCGCATACAGCCCCAGCGGTAGCCCCCGGTGACGTGCGCAAGCTCCTGTTCCCTTGGAGAGCACGTCGACCCGACGACCTGTTATTAATTTGACGTCACTCTAGCATAGCCATTAGTGGCAGATGCACATCACCGTAAAATTATGAGCGAAGGCTCTATTACGGCCATTACAGAGGACATGGCGCGATTTATCCGGATGTTTTTAACGGCAAATGAAATCTGCTGGCTGCCAGATGACCGACGCGGAGCAAGCCGCCCCAAAAAAGCGTTTGGTGGTAAGCTCGCGCACCATGAATATCTACAGTTCTCGCCCCGTTGTCCTCTGTCTCTCCGGCCATGACCCCAGTGGGGGTGCCGGCTTGCAGGCAGATATCGAAGCCCTGCTGGTTCAAGGTTGTCATGCCGCTCCCGTGGTCACCGCCCTGACTGTGCAGAATACCGTCAATGTCAGCGATTTCCGCGTGCTGGATCGCGAGTGGGTACTGGCCCAGGCCAATGCCGTGCTCAGCGACTCCACGGTTGCGGCCGTCAAGTTGGGCATGCTCGGCTCACTGGAAATGGTCGACACCGTGGTCGAACTGCTTCAGGCCCACCCGCACTTGCCGATGGTCTGTGACCCGGTGCTGCGGGCCGGCGGTGGCGGACGACTGGGCAAGGACGAAGTGGGCTATGCCATGCGCGAGCGACTGCTGCCATTGGCCACCATCGCCACGCCGAACCTCCCCGAAGCCCGCATCCTCGCCGAACTGCCCGACGGCAGCGCCGATGAATGCGCCGAAAAGCTGCTGCCCTTTTGCCAGCACCTGCTCATCACCGGCGGACACGGCGATGAACACGAAGTCCATAACCGCCTCTACAGCCGCGACGGCAGCCGTCACACCTTTACCTGCCATCGCTTACCTGGCAGCTATCACGGCTCGGGCTGCACCCTGGCCAGCACCCTGGCCGGGCGCCTGGCCATCGGCGAAAATCTGGTCAGCGCAGTAGAAACCGCACTCAATTACACGTGGCGCACGTTGCGTGATGCCGAGCAGCTGGGGCAGGGACAGTTTGTCCCGCGTCGCTTGCCGCTGGACTTCTGTTCGTAACCATGAGGCTCGACCTATGACCCTGCGCGGCCTGTATGCAATCACTGACAGCCAGCTGCTGGCTGGCAAGCTGCTGCCTTTTGTCGAGGCGGCCCTCGATGGCGGCCTGACGCTGTTGCAATATCGCGACAAAAGCAGCGACGACGCCCGCCGCCTTCGCGAAGCCGAGGCCTTGCGCACTTTGTGTGAGCGCTACAAGGCGCACCTGATCATCAATGATGATGCCGAGCTGGCGGCGCGCCTTGGCGTCGGCGTGCACCTCGGACAGACCGATGGCCCGCTGACACCCGCCCGTGCCCTGCTGGGCCGACAGGCGATCATTGGCGCCACTTGCCACAGTCAGGTTGAACTGGCCGAGCAGGCCGCCGGGGAAGGCGCGAGTTATGTCGCCTTCGGCCGCTTCTTCAATTCCAGCACCAAACCCGGGGCTCCCACCGCGACCCTGGACGTGCTTGATCAGGCACGCTCGCGACTGGCCCTGCCGATTTGTGTGATTGGCGGCATCACCCTGGATAACGCAGCGCCATTGGTGGAACACGGCGCCGATTTGCTGGCAGTGGTACACGGCCTGTTTGGTGCTGACAGCACCCGGGAAGTGACCCGCCGCGCTCGCGCCTTCAACGCTTTGCTACGCATTTAAATACCGAATCCTGATTCAGAGAGAGCCCATCATGTCTCGTTCCGAAACCCTGTTTGCCAACGCCCAAAAACACATTCCGGGCGGCGTTAACTCGCCTGTCCGTGCATTCAAAAGCGTGGGCGGCACCCCGTTGTTCTTCAAGCACGCCGAAGGCGCCTACGTCACCGACGAAGACAACAAGCGCTACGTGGATTACGTCGGCTCGTGGGGCCCGATGATTCTGGGCCACAGCCACCCGGACGTGCTGGATGCGGTACGGGCGCAACTGGAGCACGGTTTGTCCTACGGCGCTCCGACGGCCATGGAAACCGAAATGGCCGATCTGGTGTGCTCGATTGTGCCGTCGATGGAAATGGTGCGCATGGTCAGCTCCGGCACCGAAGCCACCATGAGTGCCATTCGTCTGGCCCGTGGCTTTACCGGTCGCGACAACATTCTCAAGTTTGAAGGCTGCTATCACGGGCACTCGGACAGCTTGCTGGTCAAGGCCGGTTCCGGCGCACTGACCCAAGGCGTACCGAGTTCGGCCGGGGTTCCTGCAGACTTCGCCAAACACACCCTGACCACTGCCTTCAACGATATCGACGCGGTTGAACAGCTGCTGAGCGAAGTCGGCGACACCGTGGCCTGCATCATTGTCGAGCCGGTGGCCGGCAACATGAACTGCGTGCCACCTGCTCCGGGCTTCCTGCAAGGTTTGCGCAGCCTGTGTGACAAACACGGCGTGGTATTGATTTTTGACGAAGTGATGACCGGTTTCCGCGTCGCCCTGGGCGGTGCCCAAGCCCATTACGGCGTAACCCCGGACCTGAGCACCTTTGGCAAAATCATTGGTGGCGGCATGCCAGTAGGCTGCTTCGGCGGCAAACGCGAAATCATGCAGCACATCGCGCCACTGGGCCCGGTGTACCAGGCCGGCACCCTGTCCGGAAACCCGCTGGCCATGGCTGCGGGCCTGACCACGCTGCGCCTGATCAGCCGTCCGGGCTTCCACGCCGAGCTGAGCGACTACACCACCCGCCTGCTCGACGGCTTGCAGCAACGTGCCGATGCCGCCGGCATTCCATTTGTTACAACCCAGGCCGGAGGCATGTTTGGCCTGTACTTCAGCAGCGCCGATGACATCGTCACCTTCGAAGACGTCATGGCCAGCGATGCCGACCTGTTCAAACGCTTCTTCCACCTGATGCTCGAAGGGGGCGTGTACCTGGCGCCGAGTGCCTTTGAAGCAGGTTTCACCTCGATCGCCCATGGCGATGCCGAGTTGCAACTGACACTGGATGCTGCGGAACGCGCATTTGCCGCGCTGAAGTAACCCGCAAAACCGGCAGGGTTTAGCCCCTTGCCGGTTTTTTATCCCGGTTATGGCTCATTCGTTTATGCCGCCTGTCCAAAATCGTCTTAAATCAATGGATATCGCGCTCAGGCAGCAGAAAAACGAGTAAAGACTTTGTAAGGTTGCCTCCGCTTATTTCATAATGCGCGCCTATACATCCCATGGCCGGGCTTGCCCGCCTTTCAGAGGTACGTCGATTCCCATGAACCGCACCGGCCGCGCCCTTGCTCTGGGCTGCCTGTTGCTCCTACAGCCGCTGCTTGTCCAGGCAGGCGGTAACTCGTTGTTGATCCCAGCAATGGGTCGCTGCACCCTGAATACTCAACCAGAAGACCTGGCTGAGGCATTGGCTGCATGCGAAGCTGCGGCAAAAGACGGGGATGCAGAAGCCGAATACGAGTTAGGCGAGTTCTATTACGACGGTAAAAACACCCCGCGCGACCTCAACAAGGCTCTGAGCTACTTCGAGCAAGCGTCGCTGCAAGGCCACGCCATGGCCCAGTTCCAGCTCGGCACCATGTTCTACAAGGGCGAAGGCGTACCGGCCAATAACATTCAGGCGTATATCGTGCTGAAAATGGCAGCCGTCAATGGCGCCGAAGATGCACTGGACACTGCCGACCTGGTGGCGGAGCAAATGCCCCGCGACCAACTCGAAACCGCGACCCAGGTGCTGGGACAGATTTTCCGCAAGTACTTGCTGGAACTGCAATCGGCCGACGGACGCTCGCCGTTCTCACCGCTACCCTGACCTGCCCGCATCACTCCAGGGCCGGCACAGGTTCCTGAGCCCTACTTCTCCGGCATCGGAAACGGAAACGGCATCACGTTGCTCATGCCACGTGCTTCGCTGATCTTTGGCGTACCCAGGCGCTCAACCTCGTCGATGCGCACAATCGAGTGCATTGGCACAAAGCTGCGCACAACACCTTCAAACTGAGCCTTGAGCTTTTCTTCGCTCGGATCGACGACCATTTGCGTACGCTCCCCGAAGACGAATTCCTCTACTTCCAGGAAACCCCACAGATCACTTTGATAGATCTGCTTGGCGTACATTTCGAACACCTGGCCCTGGTTGAGGAAAATCACCTTGTAGATTGGAGCTTCACGTTTGGTCATGGTGGGCGGGTAAACATCTAAGGATAAAAAAGAGGGCGCAAACTATAGCATAGCCACCCTAGGAAGCAGCGGCCATGCCCCCTATAATGTGCGGTTCTTTGAATCACTTGATGAACACCCATGGCCAAGAAGCTTTACATCGAAACCCACGGTTGCCAGATGAATGAGTACGACAGCTCGCGCATGGTCGACCTGCTGGGTGAACATCAGGCCCTGGAAGTCACAGCGCGCGCTGAAGACGCTGATGTCATCCTGCTTAACACCTGCTCGATCCGGGAACGGGCCCAGGACCGCGTGTATTCGCAGCTGGGCCGCTGGCGCGAGTTGAAACTGGCCAATCCCGACATGGTGATTGCCGTGGGCGGTTGTGTCGCCAGCCAGGAAGGCGCGGCGATCCGTGATCGCGCGCCCTATGTCGACGTGGTTTTCGGCCCGCAGACCTTGCACCGCCTGCCTGAAATGATCGACGCCGCACGCCTCACCAAGCTGCCGCAGGTCGATGTTTCGTTCCCGGAAATAGAAAAGTTTGACCACCTGCCGGAGCCCCGCATCGACGGCCCGAGCGCCTACGTCTCGGTGATGGAAGGCTGCAGCAAGTACTGCACGTTCTGTGTGGTGCCCTACACCCGCGGCGAAGAAGTCAGCCGCCCCTTCGACGACGTGCTGGCCGAAGTCCTGCACCTGGCTGAAAACGGCGTACGTGAAGTGACCCTGCTGGGTCAGAACGTTAATGGCTATCGCGGCCTGACCGAAGGCGGCCGCCTGGCGGACCTTGCCGAACTGATTCGCGTAGTGGCGGCGATCGACGGCATCGAGCGCATTCGTTACACCACCTCGCACCCGCTGGAGTTCTCCGACAGCCTGATCCAGGCCCACGCCGAGGTGCCGGAACTGGTGAAACACCTGCACTTGCCGGTGCAGTCGGGATCGGACCGCATTCTCTCTGCGATGAAGCGCAACCATACGGCGCTGGAGTACAAGTCCAAGCTGCGCAAGTTGCGCGCTGCGGTACCGGGCATCTGCATCAGCTCAGACTTTATTGTCGGCTTCCCCGGCGAAACCGAAAAAGACTTCGAACAGACCATGAAGCTGATCGAAGACGTCGGCTTCGACTTCTCTTACTCCTTTGTCTATAGCCAGCGCCCCGGTACTCCGGCGGCTGACCTGGCTGACGAGACGCCGGAGGAGCGTAAAAAAGAGCGTCTGAACGCGCTGCAGCATCGCCTGAATCAGCAGGGTTTCGAGATCAGCCGACAGATGGTGGGTTCAACCCAGCGGATCCTGGTCACCGACTACTCGAAGAAAGACCCCGGTGAACTGCAAGGCCGAACCGAGAACAACCGTATCGTCAACTTCCGCTGCGACAACCCGCAACTGATCGGGCAATTTGCCGACGTACACATCGATGCCGCCCAGCCGCACTCGCTGCGGGGCTCGCTGCTGAATTAAGCAACCCTTCCATATTGCAGGAGCGAGCTGCTGGCTTTCAAAAGCTCGCAAGCAAGCTCGCTCCTGCAGTGAAGGTCAAACATTTAGCGAAGTCCTTTCGTACGAGGTCTGCTAGCGTTATCCTTCAACTCATCTCAATTGCCTAAGGGCGGCTAAATACGACCTTGAACGCACCCATCGAACCACATCGTTTTCTCCTTGAGCCTTTTGAGGCTCGCCGCTTCGCCAATCTGTGCGGACAATTCGACGAGCATTTGCGCTTGATCGAACAACGTCTCACGATCGAAATCCGCAATCGCGGCAATCAATTCGAATTGATCGGCGACCCCAAACTGACCTCCTCCGCAGAAAACCTGCTGCGCCGCCTGTACCGCGAAACCAAGGCTTCCGAACTTTCGCCGGACATGGTGCATCTGTTCCTGCAAGAATCAGCAGTAGAAGACCTGGACAGCAACCCGGTGGCTGAAGCCAGCATCGCTTTGCGCACCAAAAAGGGCATGATTCGCCCTCGCGGCATCAACCAGCAGCGCTACGTCAAAGAAATCCTGGGCAACGACATCAACTTCGGCATTGGCCCGGCCGGTACCGGCAAGACCTACCTGGCCGTGGCCTGTGCCGTGGATGCTCTGGAGCGCGAGCAAATCCGCCGCATCCTGCTGGTGCGCCCGGCGGTCGAAGCGGGCGAAAAGCTCGGTTTCCTGCCCGGCGACCTGTCGCAAAAAATCGACCCGTATCTGCGCCCGCTGTATGACGCGCTGTACGAGATGCTGGGCTTTGAATATGTGGCCAAGCTGATCGAACGCCAGGTCATTGAAGTGGCGCCCCTGGCCTATATGCGCGGTCGCACGCTGAACAACAGCTTCATCATTCTCGACGAAAGCCAGAACACCACCGTCGAGCAAATGAAAATGTTCCTGACCCGTATCGGCTTCGGCTCTACCGCCGTGATCACCGGTGACATTACCCAGATTGACCTGCCAAAAGGCACCAAGTCCGGGCTCAACCATGTCATCGAAGTGCTCAAGGATGTACCGGGCATCAGTTTCACCCACTTCCAGTCCAAAGATGTCGTGCGCCATCCTCTGGTGCAGCGCATCGTAGAAGCCTACGGGCGCTATGAACAGGAAGCTGCAGACAAGCTGGCCGCACTGCCCGCTGCAAAGGATTACCGCCGCGATGCTTGAGCTTGACCTGCAACGGGCCACTGATGCGCCTGCCCCCGACGAAGCCCGGTTCCGCCAATGGTGCGAACTGGCTTTGCGCCAACGTACTGCCGACTCGGAAATGACCATTCGCCTGGTCGACGAAGCCGAAGGCCGTGAACTCAATCGCACCTGGCGCCAGAAAGACTACGCAACCAACGTTCTGTCCTTCCCGGCCGACGTGCCAGACGAATTCCTGGATATTCCGTTACTCGGTGATCTGGTGATTTGTGTTGCGGTGGTTGAGCGCGAAGCGGCAGAGCAAGGCAAGGCGCTGGACGCCCACTGGGCTCACCTGGTGATTCACGGCTGCTTGCATCTTCTGGGTTACGACCATATAGAAGATGAAGAAGCCGAAGAGATGGAAGCGCTGGAACGAACGTTGCTTGCAGAGCTGGGTCACCCTGACCCCTATGCAGACGACGAAGCTGATTAACACCCACTAAAACTACCAAGGGATACGAGTAAATCGCTATGAGCGAAGACCGATCGAGCAACGGGCAAAAGTCATGGTTAGGTAAACTGACCCAGGCCTTTGCCCATGAGCCGAAAAACCGCCAGGAGCTGCTTGAGCTGCTGCGCGAAGCACACCAGAACAAACTGCTGGACAGTGAAGCACTGGCCATCGTCGAAGGCGCCATCCAGGTGGCTGACCTGCAGGTACGGGACATCATGGTTCCGCGCTCGCAGATGATCAGCATCAAGGCGACCCAGACACCCCGCGAGTTTCTCCCGGCGATCATCGATGCGGCGCACTCGCGCTACCCGGTGATCGGCGAAAGTCACGACGACGTCCTGGGCGTCCTCCTGGCCAAAGACCTGCTGCCGCTGATCCTTCAAGAGAACGGCGACAAGTACAACATCAAGGATTTGCTGCGTCCGGCGACCTTTGTCCCTGAGTCCAAGCGCCTTAACGTACTGTTGCGCGAGTTCCGCGCCAACCATAACCACATGGCCATCGTGATTGACGAATACGGCGGTGTGGCCGGTCTGGTGACGATTGAAGACGTGCTGGAGCAAATCGTCGGCGATATCGAAGACGAGCACGATGTTGAAGAAGACAGCTATATCAAACCGCTGCCCAGCGGCGACTTCCTGATCAAGGCCCTGACCCCCATCGAGAACTTCAACGAGTTCTTCGACAGCGAATTCTCCGACGATGAATTCGATACCGTGGGCGGCCTGGTCATGAGTGCATTCGGGCACTTGCCAAAACGCAACGAAATCACTGAAATAGGTCCTTACCGCTTCCGCATCCTGAATGCTGACAGCCGCCGGATTCATTTGATTCGTCTGACGCCTATTGCCCGCTAAACCCAAACCCTAAGGATTGAAATGCGCTGGATAACACCCCCCGGCTGGCCCGGTAACTTGCTGGCCGTGGTGGCCGGC
The DNA here is from genome assembly GCF_904067025.1 of Pseudomonas paraversuta. Lineage (NCBI taxonomy): Bacteria > Pseudomonadati > Pseudomonadota > Gammaproteobacteria > Pseudomonadales > Pseudomonadaceae > Pseudomonas > Pseudomonas paraversuta. Next base: position 630,379 of record NZ_CAJFDA010000001.1, on the reverse strand, counting down.
GCACTGACAACCCTGGCGTTGGCCCCCTTCGATATCTGGCCACTGGCACTGGTAGCCCTGGCCCTGTTCTATCTCGGTCTGCGCGACCTGTCGCCAAAACAGGCGCTGGGCCGTGGCTGGTGTTATGGCTTTGGCCTCTTCGGCGCCGGCACCAGCTGGATTTACTACAGCATTCACCACTTTGGTGGCGCATCCGTGCTGCTGGCGGGACTGTTGATGCTGGCCTTTACGGCGGCAATTGCCTGGTTCTTCGCCCTGCCAGCCTGGATCTGGGCACGCTGGATCCGGCGCAATGAAGCTCCACTGGCGGACACGCTGGCGTTTGCGGCGCTGTGGGTGGTCCAGGAAGCCTTTCGCGGCTGGTTCCTCACCGGTTTCCCCTGGCTCTATTCGGGTTACAGCCAACTTGACGGACCTCTGGCCGGGCTCGCCCCGCTGGGAGGCATGTGGCTGATTTCCTTCACTCTGGCACTGACCGCAGCCTTGCTGTGCAACCTGCCACGCCTGATCAAGGCCAAAAACAAAGCCTTTGTGGTTGCCGGCGCCGCGCTGTTGATCGGTCCGTGGGGCATCGGCATGGCGCTCAAGCATCACGCCTGGACCAGCCCCTCGGGTGACCCGCTAAGTGTTGCGGCGATTCAGGGCAACATCGAACAAAGCATGAAATGGGACCCGGCACAGCTTGATGCGCAGCTGGCGCTGTACCGCGACATGACATTCAGCTCTAAACGGGCCGACCTGATTATCTGGCCAGAAACAGCGGTCCCGGTGCTCAAGGAGAACGCCGAAGGCTTCCTGAGCATGATGAGCCGCTTTGCTGCCGAGCGGAATTCAGCGCTGATTACCGGCGTGCCGATTCGCCAGGAAGTGCGCCATGAATCGCGCTATTTCAATGGTATCACCGCCGTTGGCGAGGGGGATGGCAGCTATCTGAAGCAGAAGCTGGTGCCGTTTGGCGAATACGTTCCGCTTCAGGACGTGCTGCGCGGGGTCATTGCGTTCTTTGATCTGCCGATGTCCGACTTTGCTCGCGGCCCGGCCGACCAGGCCATGCTGCAAGCCAAGGGCTATCAGATCGCGCCGCTGATTTGCTATGAAGTGGTGTACCCGGAATTCGTGGCCGGCCTTGCCGCCCAGAGCGATATTTTGTTGACCATCAGCAACGACACCTGGTTCGGCACCTCTATTGGTCCGCTGCAACATCTGCAGATGGCGCAAATGCGCGCGCTTGAGGCCGGGCGCTGGATGATTCGGGCAACCAACAATGGTGTCACTGCACTGATTGACCCGAACGGGCAAATCACCACACAAATTCCGCAATTCGAGCGCGGCATCCTGTACGGCGAAGTGGTGCCGATGCACAACCTCACACCTTATCTGCAATGGCGCTCTTGGCCACTGATCATTTTGTGCTGCCTGTTGTTAGGCTGGGCACTGATCACCAGCCGGATTGCCAAGACGGTGTGATGCGCAAGCACAGCTAAAAGGAATATTGTGGGAGCCGGCTTGTCAGCGATGGAGTCGCCACAGCCGGCAGGATAAATCGAACTTCCTGCACGCTGCCAAGCCAGCTCCCGCAAAAAAACACTGTGCAGTCAGCGATACAACCAGGGGTAGGCAATCTGCCCCACCGCTTCATTAAGCAACAGCCCGGACTGCCAGAACGATTTGTACTCTGGCATCCAGCCACCCAGCGGTCTCTCGCTATCAGCGCTGAAGAAACCGACCGGGGCCGGCACTACCTCAAACCCTGCCTGTTGAAAACTCCACACCGAACGCGGCATATGCCAGGCCTGGGTGACCACCACTACCCGCTTGATGCCTTGCGCCAGAAGGATGTCGGCCGTCATCTGTGCGTTTTCCCACGTGGTCCGGCTTTGCTCTTCCTTCCAGCGTACTTGCACCCCGAAATCATCGCGCAACGAGTCCGCCATCATCTGTGCCTCACTGGGCGGTGTGCCGTAATGCAGGCCACCCGTGGTCAATACCGGCAAACCCGAAGCCTTGGCCAGCCGGGCGGCATAACGCTGGCGCTCCAGGCCCATTGCCGTGGGCTGGTCGCTGCCCCATGCAGGGTCACCCCGCTCGCGTCCGGAGCCGAGCACCACAATGGCATCCGCACGCCCGGCCAGGGTCGACCATTCGCTGGGGGCCAATGCCGGCTCACGCTCGATCGCGCGGGCGCCCCATTGCACGACCACCGGCAAACTCATCAGCCACAAACCGCCTACCCCCAATGCAAACAGCACGCCGGCCAGCCGCGGACGGGTGCTACGTAGCCACCAGGCGAGCACCAGCAACAGCAAGAGAATTCCGGGGGGTAAAAGAAGTTGTTTAACGAAATATCGAATAGGCATCGGGCATCTCCACAGATGCCCGAAGCCTAAGGGGGTTAAAGCGACGCATCAACAGGGCAGGTCAAAAACTCAAACACCTGTTACGTCATACCGAGGGTACCTGTGTCGTGACACAGTTTGCATCATGGGCCGGCCGAAACGCCGAGTGCCCCTATACTCCCTGTACCCTGTCCTTCAGCCAGATGACCTTGGCCTTGGGGCGGGTATCCCGTTCGTTCATGCTGCCTTGCGAGCGTCCATCAGCCTCACGCCCGATCCGGTTCAAATAGACGTTGATCAACTCCAACTCGGCACGACTCAAACCACGCAGTTCCAGCTCGACAGGACGTTCGTCTCGTAATCGAACTGCCGTGTTTGCTGAATCAAGAGCCACACTCAAACGATCAATCAGCCGCTCATACACCTGCGTTTTTATAGCTTTGCGTTGCGTCTCTGCCATCCGTTCACCTCATTAAGGAAATAGTTCTTCCCCTCGCAGAGTTTAGCTGCGCTTCAAAAACCAGCGTGCTGCTGCGACCAACGGAGTGATGAGACAATCAGGGTTTCCCTCGATAGAGTGGGGTCATGTATGCTACGGGACTTCCTGTAACCCCTGCTCCAACCTGACCGGGCAACACAATAGCCGGTATAAGTTGAAGAGGATTAGGCCACCCTTTATTAGTACAAGTAGCCATGCACGAACAATATCAGCCCCGTGAAATAGAAGCCGCCGCCCAATCATTCTGGGACAACCAAAAGTCCTTCGAAGTCAGCGAAGATCTAGGCAAGGAAACCTACTACTGCCTATCGATGTTCCCGTACCCAAGCGGCAAGCTACACATGGGGCATGTGCGTAACTACACCATCGGTGACGTGATCTCCCGTTACCAGCGCATGCTTGGCAAAAACGTCCTGCAGCCCATGGGCTGGGACGCCTTCGGCATGCCTGCCGAAAACGCCGCGATGAAGAACAACGTCGCGCCGGCCAAGTGGACCTACGAAAACATTGCCTACATGAAAACCCAGCTGCGCAGTCTCGGCCTGGCTGTGGACTGGTCCCGGGAAATCACTACCTGCAAGCCCGATTACTACCGCTGGGAACAATGGCTGTTCACTCGCCTGTTCGAAAAAGGCGTGATCTATCGTAAAAACGGCACCGTGAACTGGGACCCGGTTGACCAGACCGTTCTGGCCAACGAGCAAGTGATCGACGGCCGCGGCTGGCGTTCCGGCGCGGTGATCGAGAAGCGCGAAATCCCGATGTACTACTTCAAGATCACTGCCTACGCAGATGAACTGCTTGAAGGCCTCGATGACATGCCCGGCTGGCCGGAGCAGGTCAAAACCATGCAGCGCAACTGGATTGGCAAATCCCGCGGCATGGAAGTGCAGTTCCCCTACGACGTCGACTCCATCGGCGAAGCGGGTACGCTCAAGGTTTTCACCACCCGTCCAGACACCCTGATGGGCGCGACTTACGTGGCCGTGGCTGCCGAGCACCCGCTGGCGACCCAGGCTGCACAAGGCAATCCCGAGCTGCAAGCGTTCATCGCTGAATGCAAGGGCGGCAGTGTTGCCGAAGCCGACATGGCGACCCAGGAGAAAAAGGGCCTGCCAACCCCGCTGTTCGTCAAGCACCCGCTGACCGGTGAAAAGCTCCCGGTATGGGTCGCCAACTATGTATTGATGCATTACGGCGATGGCGCAGTCATGGCTGTTCCGGCACATGACGAGCGCGATTTCGAATTCGCCACCAAGTACAACTTGCCGATCAAGCCGGTTGTTCGCACCAGCGCTGGCGACGAGACACCGGCTCCGTGGCAAGCGGCTTATAACGAACACGGCCTCCTGATCAATTCCGGCGAATTCGACGGTCTGGACTTCCAGGCTGCATTCGACGCCATGGAAGCGGCCCTGACCGCCAAAGGCCTGGGTCAATCCCGCACCCAGTTCCGCCTGCGCGACTGGGGCATCAGCCGCCAACGTTACTGGGGCTGCCCGATCCCGATCGTGCACTGCGATACCTGCGGTGACGTTCCGGTACCACAAGACCAGTTGCCTGTCGTGCTGCCGGAAGACGTCGTGCCCGATGGCGCCGGCTCGCCATTGGCGCGCATGCCTGAGTTCTACGAGTGCAGCTGCCCTAAATGCGGCGCACCGGCCAAACGCGAAACCGACACGATGGACACCTTCGTCGAGTCGTCGTGGTACTACGCCCGCTACGCCTCGCCCCACTATGAAGGCGGCCTGGTTGAAAAGTCGGCGGCTGACCACTGGCTACCGGTTGATCAGTACATTGGCGGTATCGAACACGCCATCCTGCACCTGCTTTATGCACGCTTCTTCCACAAGCTGATGCGCGACGAAGGCCTGGTGAGCTCCAACGAGCCGTTCAAGAACCTGCTGACCCAGGGCATGGTGATCGCCGACACTTACTTCCGTACGCTGGACAACGGCGGCAAGGACTTCTTCAACCCTGACGACGTTGTCATCGAACGTGACGCCAAGGCCAAGATCATCGGCGCCACGCTGAAGAGCGACGGCCTGCCGGTGGAAATCGGCGGCACGCAGAAGATGTCCAAGTCGCTGAACAACGGTGTTGACCCGCAATCCATGATCGAACAATACGGCGCCGATACCTGCCGCCTGTTCATGATGTTTGCATCGCCGCCTGACGCCAGCCTGGAGTGGTCGGATTCGGGTGTTGAAGGTTCACACCGCTTCCTCAAGCGCGTATGGCGCTTGGCTCACGCCCACGTTGGCCAGGGCCTGCCGCAAGCACTGGACATCGCTACCCTGAACGACGGGCAAAAAGTAATCCGTCGCGCTATCCACCAGGCCATCAAGCAAGCCAGCCTGGATGTCGGTCAGCATCACAAATTCAACACTGCCGTCGCCCAGGTGATGACCGTGATGAACGTGCTCGAAAAAGCACCGCAAGCCACCGAACAGGATCGCGCCTTGCTGCAGGAAGGCCTTGAGACAGTTGCATTGGTGCTGGCCCCCATCACGCCGCACATCAGCCATGAGCTGTGGAACCAGCTGGGCCACGCCGGTGCAGTCATCGACGCGCCATGGCCGACGCTGGACGAAAATGCACTGGTTCAAGACACCTTGCAGCTGGTTATCCAGGTCAATGGCAAATTGCGCGGTCATATCGAGATGCCGGCCGGCGCCAGCCGTGAAGACGTTGAGGCGGCTGCCCGCACCAACGAAAACGTGCTGCGCTTTACCGAAGGCCTGACGATCCGCAAAGTGATCGTTGTGCCAGGCAAACTGGTCAATATCGTCGCCAGCTAAATTGGAACAGGCGCCCGCCCCCAGTGCGGGCGCCCAATAAAACCTTCAGGGCCGCTCAGTCGGCCTATCTGGTTTCAAGGGGAGCTACACATGATCAAACGCAATTTGCTGGTGATGGGTCTCGCTGTTCTGTTGAGTGCCTGCGGCTTCCAGCTGCGCGGTACCGGCACCAATCAGCTGACAATCACCGAGCTTGATCTCACCGCGCGTAACGCTTACGGCGATACTGTGCGCGAGCTGCGCCAGACGCTGGAAAACAGCGGCGTTAAAATCACCGCCAGCGCACCTTACAAACTGATACTGACCAACGAACAAGAATCCCAGCGAGCAGCCAGCTACGCCGGTACCGGTAACTCGGTCGAATATGAACTGACGAACGTACTTAACTACGAGATTCAGGGTAATAACAATCTGGCATTGCTCAACAACAAGCTAGAAGTGCACAAGATTTACCTGCAGGACCCGAGCAACATCACCGGTTCCGCCCAGGAAGCAGCAATGGCTCGCAAGGAAATGCGCCGCGATCTCGTGCAACAAATGGTCCTGCGTCTTGAGCAACTGACACCAGAACGCCTGGCCGATCTGCAAAAGGTCGCTGACGAGAAGGCCCGGGCCGAGGCCGCAGCCCTCGACGCTGCACGCAAGGCTCAAGAGGCAACCCCTCAACAGTCGCCACTCGAACTGCAAAACCAGTAAGGCATACGGGGCGCTCAGGCGCCCCGCTATCTATCAAGCCCCTATGAAACTCGCCCCCGCCCAACTCGCCAAACACCTGCAAGGCAGCCTTGCCCCGGTCTACATCGTCAGCGGCGATGACCCGCTGCTGTGCCAGGAAGCGGCCGATGCCATTCGCAGCGCTGCACGCCAGCAAGGTTTCGATGAGCGCCAGGTTTTCAGCGCCGACGCCAGTTTTGACTGGGGTTCGTTGTTGCAAGCGGGCGCCAGCATGTCGCTGTTTGCCGAAAAGCGTCTGCTGGAACTGCGCCTGCCTTCGGGCAAGCCCGGAGACAAAGGCGCAGCTGCCCTGATCGAATACTGCTCGCGCCCTGCCGAAGACACTTTATTGCTCGTCAGCCTGCCCAAGCTCGATGGCAGCGCACAGAAGACCAAATGGGGCAAAGCACTGATCGAGGGCCCGCAAACCCAGTTCGTACAGATCTGGCCAGTGGATGCCAGTCAGTTGCCGCAATGGATTCGCCAGCGCTTGTCTCAGGCGGGCCTGTCCGCCAGCCAGGACGCTGTCGAACTGATTGCGGCACGGGTCGAAGGCAACCTGCTGGCAGCCGCGCAAGAAGTCGAAAAGCTCAAGCTGATGGCTGAAGAAGGCCAGATCACTGTCGAAACCGTACAGGCTGCAGTGGCTGACAGCGCGCGGTTTGATGTGTTTGGCCTGGTCGATGCCGTACTCAATGGCGAGGCCGCCCACGCCCTGCGCATGCTTGAAGGCCTGCGCGGTGAGGGTGTTGAGCCGCCGGTCATCTTGTGGGCACTGGCCCGCGAACTCCGGGTGCTGGCCAATATTGCGCTGCAATACAGCCAGGGCATCCCGCTGGACAAAGCCTTCAGCCAGGCCCGACCGCCCGTCTGGGACAAGCGCAAACCGTTGATGAGCAAAGCCCTGCAACGCTATTCAGCGCAACGCTGGGCACAACTGCTGATGGACGCGCAACGCATCGACGCACAAATCAAGGGGCAGGCAGGCGGGTCCGCCTGGAGCAGCCTGAGTCGATTAACACTGCTGATGTGTGGGCAACGACTGAATCTACCTGCGGAATAATCCTGCGGGAGCTGGCTTTGACGGTACTGGACAACGCAAAAAATCTGGCCGATGATTTGCGTCTGTTCAAACCAAGCGAGAGCAAATGCCATGAGCAAGCGCCCCAACAAGGCCAAATCCATCGTCGCCCAACCCTTGTTCCGCAGCCGCCAGGAACGCCCCGCCAAAGGCAAAGGCAGCTACCGCCGCGAAGCCTTCCAGTCGAGAGACCGGGAGGCTTTTTACTTTCTGGCTGCCTGACGGCGGGGATGATAAGGTCTGCATCTGTTTTGCATTACCTGGACCTGCGCATGCCCCTAAGTCATAAACGTGGTTGGCCGATGCGCCAACTGATCGCTGCTTCCAGCGTCATTCTTCTAGTCGCCTGCGCAGAAAAGCCCACCGCAGCCGATGCTCAGCCTCTGCCTGTCACACCCGCCGCTCCCGTGGCGACCCCTGGTGTGGCCATCGCCGACATGCCCGTCATTGCCCCCGCCCAAAGCTTCAGCGAGTGGCAAGCCAACTTCCGCGAGCAGGCACTCAAGGCCGGGATCCGCCCCGAGGTGTTCGATAACGCCTTTAGCGGCCTCACCCCCGACATGAGCGTGATCAAGGCCGACCGCAGCCAGCCCGAGTTCAGCCGTCCGGTGTGGGAATACCTCGATGGCGCGCTATCGCCGTTGCGCGTGCGTAATGGTCAGCGCCTGCTGGAACAAAACGCCGAACTGCTGAGCCAGATCGAGCAGCGTTATGGCGTTGATCGCCAGGCCCTGGTGTCGGTATGGGGCATGGAAAGCAACTTCGGTACGTTCCAGGGCAATAAGTCAGTGATTCGCTCACTGGCCACCCTGGCCTACGAAGGGCGCCGTCCGGAATTTGCGCAGAGCCAACTGATCGCCGCACTGAAGATCATCCAGGAAGGCGATGTAACCCCCGACAAGATGCTCGGCTCCTGGGCCGGCGCCATGGGCCAGACCCAGTTCATTCCGACCACCTATGAAACCCACGCAGTGGATTTCGATGGTGACGGCCGTCGGGATATCTGGAACAGCTCGGCGGATGCCCTGGCATCGACTGCCCACTATTTGCAGAGCTCCGGCTGGAAGCAAGGCCAGCCCTGGGGTTTTGAAGTGAGACTGCCCGCCGGTTTCGACTATGCACTGGCTGATGGCGCGATCAGAAAAAGCGTCGGCGAATGGCAGAAACTGGGCGTTTCACTGACAGGCAGCGCCACCTTGCCTGCCGGCTCCGAACAGCTAAGTGCCACCCTGCTACTGCCTGCCGGTTACCGGGGCCCGGCCTTCCTGGTGCTGGATAACTTCCGCGCCATTCTGCGCTACAACAACTCATCGTCCTATGCACTGGCCGTGGGCCTGTTGTCCGAGCGCTTCAACGGCGGCGGGGTTATTTTGGGCGAGTGGCCAAAAGATGAGCGACCGCTGAGCCGTTCCGAGCGTGTCGAGCTGCAAACCCTGCTCAGCCAGCGCAACTACGATGCCGGCAATGCCGATGGCATCATTGGTGCCAACACCCGCAAAGCAATCCGCAGCGCACAGCAAGCCCTGGGCTGGCCGGCAGACGGCTACCCGAGTCACAAGTTGCTGGAGAGTTTGCGCCAGTAGGTGCGAAGGGGTAAGGGTCAGGTTACAACTGGCTGTTCGAGCACCAACTGCTGTTGGTCCGCATCCAGCCTGACCTGAGCCCCCAGTGGCAACGTCAGGTTTGGATTGCAATGCCCGCTGCGCCAGCCAGCCAGTACCGGTATGCCCAAAGGCCCCAGCTCCTGCTGGAGCAGCCGGTGCAGCGCCACGCTATCAACCCCGGCGAAATCCCCCACCAGAACACCACGCAGCCGATTCAGCTTACCTGCCAGACGCAAGTGCGTAAGCAGGCGATCGACCCGGTACAAAGGCTCGTTGACGTCTTCGATAAACAGAATGATGCCTTCATCGTCCAGCTCAAACGCTGAACCGATGGTGGCGCAGATCATCGACAGGTTGCCGCCCAGCAAGCGGCCGCTGGCACTGCCCGGGGCCAGGGTGGTCAGGGCAAAGGCTGGCGGATGCTCCAGGACGGGCGATTGCTGCCCGCTCAACATCTGCCATAAACCGGACTCGGTCGGCTCCAGCTTGTTACCCAGCAAATCGGCGTTCAGCATTGCCCCGTGAAAGGTCACGAAGCCTGCATAACGGGTGATCGCCAGATGCAGCGCGGTGATGTCGCTGTACCCCACAAAAGGCTTGGGGTTGCGGCGCAGCAACGCAAAATCGATACCTGCCAGCAGGCGCGGGCTGCCATAGCCACCGCGCAAACAGAAAATGGCATCAACACTTTCATCCGCAAACGCATCGTGCAAATCACGCAAGCGAACAGCGTCTGAACCTGCAAGATAGCCATCCTTTTCCCACACCCCCGGCAATACCCGAAGCTGATAGCCGCGTGCGGCCATCCATTGGGTGGCGAGTTCGAGATCCAGTTCGGCGGGACCTGCCGGGGCGATCAGGGCGATCACCCCGCCAGCGGGAAGCGCGGGCACCGCGCTGTGGGCCTTGTAAGACACCTGCGCGGTGAGCCGGCTATTCATGGAGTCAGGCGCCTACCAACATGGTCTTGACCAGCTTGGCCTGTTCGTCGGCGTGGTACGACGAACGTACCAGAGGGCCCGACGCCACGTTTTTGAAGCCCATTTTGTAGCCTTCTTCGGCAAACCAGGCGAATACGTCCGGGTGCACGAAACGCTGTACCGGCAAGTGGCTGCGCGACGGTTGCAGGTACTGGCCCAGGGTCAGCATGTCGATGTCGTGTTCGCGCATGCGCTTCATCACTTCAATGACTTCTTCGTCCGTCTCGCCCAGACCCAGCATCAGGCCGGATTTGGTCGGGATGTGCGGCATCATTTGCTTGAAGCGCTGCAGCAAGGTCAGCGACCACTGATAGTCAGAACCCGGACGTGCAGCCTTGTACAGGCGCGGCACGGTTTCGAGGTTATGGTTGAACACATCAGGCGGCTCGGCAGCAGTGATTTCCAGTGCCACGTCCATCCGGCCACGGTAATCGGGCACCAGGGTCTCGAGCAGCACGTTCGGCGACAGCTTGCGGATTTCGCGGATGCAGTCGGCAAAGTGCTGGGCACCGCCATCACGCAGGTCGTCACGGTCCACCGAGGTGATCACCACGTACTTCAAGCCCAGGTCAGCGATGGCAATCGCCAGGCTTTGCGGTTCATTCACGTCCAGCGGCTTCGGCCGGCCGTGGCCAACGTCGCAGAACGGGCAGCGACGGGTGCAGATGTCACCCATGATCATGAAGGTCGCGGTACCACCCGAGAAGCATTCGCCCAGGTTCGGGCAGGATGCTTCTTCGCACACGCTGTGCAGCTTGTGCTTGCGCAGCAGCGCCTTGATGCGGTCGACCTCCGGCGAGACCGGGATGCGCACGCGAATCCAGTCCGGTTTCTTCGGCAGCTCGGTGGTCGGAATGATTTTTACCGGGATACGCGCAACCTTCTCGGCACCGCGCAATTTAACGCCGGTCTCGACCTTGGAACGGGCCTCGTTCGCACGGGCCACACGTTCTGAGATATCCAGCGTAGGGATCAGGGTTTGAACAGCGTCTTGCGCAGTAGTCATATCAATCAATTCCGCCCGTAAGGGTCGTCTGCTCAGCATAGTCGAGGTGTTTGACGAGCTGCGTACGCAGCCGGGCACCTACCTCGGCAAATTCAATCGGCCCTGCATGGTCACGCAACTGGGTCATCGCCAGCCCCGCATAGCCACAGGGGTTAATCCGTCGAAACGGTTCCAGGTCCATGTCCACATTCAGTGCCAGGCCGTGGAAAGAGCAGCCATTGCGAATTCGCAGGCCCAGGGAGGCGATTTTAGCCCCCTCAACATACACCCCTGGCGCATCAGGTTTGGCTGCGGCGGTCACGCCGTAGCTGGCGAGCAGGTCGATCAGGCAATGCTCGATCCGGGTAACCAGATCACGTACACCAAAACCGAGGCGCCGTACGTCGAGCATCAGGTATGCGACCAGCTGCCCGGGACCGTGGTAGGTCACCTGGCCACCGCGGTCGGACTTGACCACCGGGATATCCCCCGGCAGCAGCAGATGTTCGGCCTTGCCTGCCTGCCCCTGGGTAAATACCGGCGGATGCTGCACCAGCCAGACTTCGTCCGCCGTGTGCTTGTCGCGACCGTCGGTAAAGTGCTTCATCGCCAGCCAGGTGGACTCATAGTCGGCCACACCCAGCTCGCGAATACCCAGCACCTGCGACATCAAAGCACCATGTGCACGAAGCCGGTGGCTCGCAGTTCGCTGTTGATGTTGTACAGCTGGTCCTGATCGGTCGCAACGATGTGCAACTGGATCGTGGTGTACTTGCCATTGGTGCTCTGGCGCTCGTCAACACGATCATCGTTTACCGTCGCGTGCTTTTTCACGATATCGATGATCTTGTCCTTATTGCCCACACCCGTGTCGCTGATCACCTTAACCGGATAATCAACGTTCGGAAATTCGATCTTTGGCGCCTTTACTTCGGTATCGGTCATGGCGTATCGGCCTCGTAAGCCCAGAACTACATACGTGCCCCGCGCAGGGTAAGCGCGGGGTCATACAGGTGAGTGCAATCAGTTGAACAGGCCGTAAAAGAATAGACGGATGCTGTCCCATACGCGTCGGAAAATACCACCTTCCTCGACAGGCTCAAGTGCAATCAGGTCAGCGCTGTGCACGACCTTGTCGTCAAGTTTGACTTCAACCTTGCCGATCACGTCGCCTTTGGCAATAGGCGCCATCAGCTGAGGATTCATGGTCATGCTTGCTGCCAGCTTTTTCAATTGGCCTTTAGGCAGGGTCAGGGTCAAATCTTCAGCCAGACCGGCTTTGACCTGATTGGTGGTGCCTTTCCAGACAGGAGCCTGAGCCAGTTCAACACCCTTCTGGTAGAAGGTCTGGGTTTCGAAGAAACGGAAACCGTAGGTCAGCAGCTTCTGGGTTTCAGCAGCACGTGCCGCTTCGCTGTTGGTACCGAATACCACAGCAATCAGACGCATGCCATCGCGAACAGCCGAAGACACCATGCAGTAGCCGGCTTCGTCGGTGTGACCGGTTTTCAGACCATCAACGGTCTTGTCGCGCCACAGCAGCAGGTTGCGGTTAGGCTGCTTGATACCGTTCCAGAAGAACTCTTTCTGCGAGTAGATCGCGTAGTGAGTCGGATCTTCGTGGATGATCGCGCGTGCCAGCAACGACATGTCGTGGGCAGACGAATAGTGATCCGGGTTCGGCAGGCCGGTCGGGTTCATGAAGTGGCTGTTGGTCATGCCCAACTCACCGGCGGTCTTGTTCATCATGTCGGCGAACGCATCTTCGCTGCCGGCAATGTGCTCGGCCAGGGCTACGCTGGCATCGTTACCCGACTGGATGATGATCCCGTGCAGCAGGTCGCTGACCGAAACCTGGGTACCTACCTTGATGAACATCCGCGAACCACCGGTGCGCCAGGCGTTCTCGCTGACAGTTACCGGATCGTTCTCGCCGATCTGGCCGCGACGGATTTCCAGGGTCGCGATGTAAGCGGTCATCAGCTTGGTCAGGCTGGCCGGCGGCAGACGCTGGTCGCCGTTGTTTTCAACCAGCACGTTACCGCTGTTGGCATCCATCAGGACATAGGCCTTGGCAGCCAGTTGTGGCGGCGACGGCATCATCTCGACTGCCCAGGCAGCCGGGGTGATGATCAGCGGGACAAGCAGGCACAGGCGTTTGGCAAAGGTGGTGATGTTCATCCGTCTCTCGAAATTGTTAATGGAAACTTACCCTCGCGGGCAAAACTGTTCTGACAGCCGTTTGACTGGCTGTCGCGTATTCAGTTGCAAACCTGCCCCTCGAAGGGCTTTTGTTCTTGGCCCTTGCAACTGCGTTTGCGCCCCCAGGCCTGGAGGCACAACGCTTTAACCGGTGTTACTGATCGGTCACAACGCTCGGCTGGCCCAAATTGGCCAGTCGCACGCTGTTTTGTGTCTGCTGCACTTCATTTACCGAGGCAATCGGCCCCATGCGAACGCGGTGCAAGGTTTGTTGATTACGCACAACCGAGCTGATGAACACGGGAGCGCTGACCATGCCACTGAGTTTGGAACGAAGCAACTCGGCGGCATCCGGATTGGCAAAAGCGCCAACCTGCAAATACGTGCCCTGGCCTTTGACCATCGGGCTGACCGGCACGACATCGGCGGCATGCTGCTGGGCTGGTGGCGTCCATTGCTCGACCTTGCCGGTCGTCACTGTCGGGGCGGTGTTCTGGGCCACTTTCGGCTCATTGAGCATCAATGGCGCCGGGCGCCCACGTTGCGCCCACCAGGCTTGCGGGTCAATGCCTTCAACCTTGACCCGTGCGGTGCCGGTTTCGGCATAGCCCAGTTTCTTGGCGGCTGCGTAGGACAGGTCGATGATGCGGTCCGAATAAAACGGGCCACGGTCGTTGACCCGCAATACCACGGCCTTGCCGTTATCCAGGTTGGTTACCTTGACATAGCTGGGCAGCGGCAGGGTCTTGTGCGCCGCGCTCATGCCGTACAGGTCATAAACCTCGCCATTGGCGGTGTTCTGGCCATGGAACTTGGTGCCGTACCAGGACGCAGTGCCCGAGGCCACGTAGGTCTTGGACTCTTGCATCGGGAAGTAGGTCTTGCCCAGCACCGAGTACGGCGCGGCCTTGTAAGGACCGGAGTGCAGGGTCGGCGTCGCGTCCGGGATGCGCGAAACATCGACGTCCCACCACGGCGCGCCGTCCTTGTGGGCACGGTTGATGTCCAGCCCCGGTTTGGAAACAACGGCCGTCGGCTTTTGCGGGCTGTTCGGACGACTGCTGGTGCAGCTCACCACCAGCAGCGCAATAGCGGCGCAGGTTGCGAGTTTAAGAGGTGTGCGGATTGCTAGAAACGGCATTACTTGTTGCCCCGTGCTTGAACCAGCAAGTCGGACAGTTGATGCACTGCCATGGCGTACATCACGCTGCGGTTATAGCGCGTGATCGCATAAAAATTCTTCAGGCCCATCCAGTATTCAGGGCCATTGACGCCTTCAAGACGGAACGCCGTGACCGGCAGGTCGTCCGGCAGCGCATCATGACCCGACCAGCCCAGCGCTCGCAACTCCCCGACGGTTTTGACCGGTTCGATGCCCTGGGTCAAGCCTTCATCTGCCCTGTCGCCCTGTACGTCGGCACGCACCACCACCGGTTCACCGGCCACCCAGCCGTGACGCTTGAAGTAACTGGCAACACTGCCGATGGCGTCGTCCGGATTGCTCCAGATATTAATGTGGCCATCGCCGTCGAAGTCCACTGCGTAGGCACGAAAGCTGCTCGGCATGAACTGCGGCAACCCCATGGCCCCGGCATAAGAGCCCTTGAGGCTCAACGGATCGACTTGTTCTTCGCGGGTCAGCAGCAGAAATTCACGCAACTCCTTGCGGAAAAACTCGGCGCGCGGCGGGTAGTCAAAACCCAGGGTCGACAGCGCATCAATCACCCGATAGCTACCGGTGTTGCGCCCGTAAAAGGTTTCGACACCGATAATCGACACAATGACCTGGGCCGGAACCCCATACTCCTTTTCGGCACGGGCCAGCACGGCTTCGTGCTCACGCCAGAAATCCACACCCCGGGCCACGCGGGCGTCAGAGATAAAGATCGGGCGGTATTCCTTCCACTGTTTGACCCGCTCCGCCGGACGCGAGATCGCATCGAGGATGCTTTGCTTGCGCTCGGCATCACGGAACACGGCCATCAGCTGCTCGCCGGCAAACCCGTAATCGCGAGTCATTTCACCGACAAACTCAGCCACCTGGGGCGAGCCTTCATAGTCGCCGGCCACCGCGCCCTGCGCTGCCCCGAACAGACCCAGCAGGCCCATCCAGGACGCGTATCGAGCGGCCCAGCCACGCATTACTTGCATTGAATTCTTCACCTTAATCAAACTTGTGCGATCCACTTGCGATGAGTGTGGATCGACATCAAAACCCCAAACGCTGACAGCAGCGTCACGAGCGAAGTTCCGCCGTAACTAATGAACGGCAATGGCACGCCCACCACCGGTAACAGGCCACTGACCATACCGATGTTGACGAAAACATAAACAAAAAACGTCATGGTCAGGCTGCCCGCCAGCAATTTGCCGAACAGCGTCTGTGCCTGGGCGGTAATCACCAGGCCCCGACCAATCAACAACAGGTAGATCAACAACAGCGCACAGATACCCACCAGACCGAACTCCTCCCCCATCACCGCAATGATGAAGTCGGTGTGACTCTCAGGCAGAAAATCCAGGTGCGACTGGGTGCCCAGCAGCCAGCCCTTGCCGAATACCCCGCCCGAACCGATGGCGGCCTTGGACTGGATAATGTTCCAGCCGGTGCCCAGCGGATCGCTCTCAGGATCGAGAAAGGTCAGGATTCGCTGCTTCTGGTAGTCATGCATGATGAAAAACCACATGGCAATTGCCACCGGCACGGCCGCCGCCAACACGCTGATAATCCAGCGCCAGCGCAAGCCACCCATAAACAGCACGAACGCGCCGCCCGCCAGAACCAGCAGCGCGGTGCCGAGGTCGGGCTGACGCACGATCAGACCAAAGGGAATGCCGATCAGCAGCAAACTGACTGCCACGTGTTTGAGTTGTGGCGGTAGCGTGCGTTTGGACAGATACCAGGCGATGGTCGCCGGCATCAGAATCTTCATGAACTCCGAGGGCTGGAAGCGAATGACCCCCGGTATGTTGATCCAGCGCGTAGCGCCCATGGCGTTGTGGCCCATGACATCCACCACCACCAGCAACATCACCCCGACCAGGTAGCCCACCGGCACCC
The DNA here is from genome assembly GCF_904067025.1 of Pseudomonas paraversuta. Classification (NCBI taxonomy): domain Bacteria; kingdom Pseudomonadati; phylum Pseudomonadota; class Gammaproteobacteria; order Pseudomonadales; family Pseudomonadaceae; genus Pseudomonas; species Pseudomonas paraversuta. The sequence goes on along the minus strand of NZ_CAJFDA010000001.1, from coordinate 614,116 downwards.
AGCGCGCCATAAAGCGGGGCTCGAGCTGGGCGATGATAAACATCGACACCAGGCCGATGCCGAAGGATGTTGCCTGTTTGCTCAGCAAGTCCCAGCTTTTACCGCTGGCCGAATAGAGTACAAACAGACTGCCCGCAGCCAGGGTCAGGAGCAGAATCAGCAGCGGACCATCGATATGCAAACGCTGCAGCAGCGTGGCACGTCGACGCATCACGTCCTCACTGGAGAGGATGCGGTCAAAATTACTAATCATTGGCCGTAACCTCTGCCTTTAAAGGGCTGGCGTATTCGGGTTTGAGCTTGCCGTCAGCATCCAGCAACCAGGCATCCATGACCTTACGCACCACCGGCGAGGCAACCCGACTGCCCGCCTCACCGTTTTCAATCATGACCGAGACGGTAATTTGCGGGTTGTTGGCCGGGGCAAAGCCGACAAACAAGGCGTGGTCACGGTGACGTTCCTGAACCTTGGAGCGGTCGTACTTCTCACCCTGCTTGATCGCCACGACCTGCGCCGTACCACTCTTGCCGGCAATCAGGTATTGCGCCCCGACGCCTGCAACCCGCGCAGTGCCGCGGGCACCGTGCACCACTTGCTGCATGCCGTGACTGACCTTGGCCCAGCTGGACGGGTCGCGAAGAATGATATCGGGCATCGGGTTAGGATCGACCGGCGCCACGCCCTCAATGGTTTTGGCCAGGTGCGGGCGAATCCACTTGCCCTTGCTGGCAATCAGCGCAGTCGCCTGCGCCAGCTGCAGAGGCGTGGACTGCATATAACCCTGACCAATCCCCAGAATCAGGGTCTCGCCCGGGAACCAGGCCTGACGCCGGGTCGCGCGCTTCCACTCCCGGGACGGCATCAAGCCAGCCGACTCTTCGAACATGTCGAGGGAGACTTTTTGGCCGATACCGAACTGGTTCATGTAGGTCGACAAACGATCGATGCCCAGCTTGTGGGCCAGATCATAGAAATAGGTGTCGTTGGACCGCATGATCGCGGTGTCCAGGTCGACATAGCCATCACCGGTGCGGTTCCAGTTACGGTACTTGTGATCGTAATTGGGCAACTGGTAATAGCCCGGATCGTAGACCCGGGTCGAAGCATTGATCACGCCACTGTCCAGACCGGCAATCGCTACTGCCGGCTTGATGGTCGAGCCGGGCGGGTACAGACCGCGCAAGATGCGGTTGAACAGCGGGCGGTCAATCGAATCGCGCAACTCGGCATAGGCCTTGAAGCTGATGCCGGTGACAAACAGGTTGGGGTCAAAGCTTGGCTGACTGACCATGGCCAGCACTTCACCGGTCATCGGATTCAGGGCAACTACCGCCCCGCGCCGACCGGCAAGTGCTTCTTCGGCCGCCTCTTGCAGCTTGATATCGAGGCTGAGCACGATGTCTTTGCCGGGAATCGGGTCGGTGCGCTTTAACACCCGCAATACCCGGCCCCGGGCGTTGGTTTCAACTTCTTCGTAGCCCACCTGACCGTGCAGCTCGGCTTCATAGAAGCGTTCGATACCGGTTTTGCCGATGTGATGGGTGCCGCTGTAATTGACCGGATCGAGGGTTTTAAGCTCTTTCTCGTTGATCCGCCCCATGTAACCCACCGAGTGCGCAAAGTGCGCGCCTTGCGGGTAATGCCGTACCAGCTGCGCAACCACCTCAACCCCGGGCAGGCGGAACTGGTTCACGGCAATCCGGGCGATCTGCTCTTCGTTCAGCTCAAACAGAATGGGCACTGGCTCAAACGGCCGGCGCCCCTGCTTCATGCGTTTTTCAAACAACGCACGATCTTCCGGCGTGAGCTGCAGGACTTCAACGATAACGTCGAGCACCTGCTGCGAATCGCCCGAACGCTCACGGGTCATGGTCAGGCTGAAACTGGGACGGTTGTCCGCGATCACTACGCCATTGCGGTCAAAGATCAGGCCGCGGGTCGGTGGAATCGGCTGCACATGCACCCGGTTGTTTTCCGACAGGGTCGAGTGGTACTCGTACTGCACCACCTGCAGAAAATACAGGCGTGCAAGCAGGACGCAAATCAGTACCACCACCGCAATTGCGCCGACCACGACTCGTCCGCGCACCAGGCGTGCGTCTTTCTCGTGGTCTTTGAGGCGTATCGGCTGAGACATTCGGGACGCTGACTATTTGTGATAAGGGTGCCCGGACAACACTGTCCAGGCGCGATACAACTGTTCACCAATCAGAATCCGTACTAACGGGTGCGGCAACGTCAAGGGCGACAACGACCAGCGCTGATCGGCGCGCGCGCAAACTTCAGGCGCCAACCCTTCGGGGCCGCCGACCATGAAGTTCACCGTGCGCGAGTCCAGGCGCCAGCGGTCGAGCTCAACCGCCAGCTGCTCGGTGCTCCACGGCTTGCCGTGGACTTCCAACGTAACGATTCGCTCCCCCGGGCCGACCTTGGCCAGCATGGCCTCGCCTTCCTGACGGATAAAACGAGCCACGTCAGCATTCTTGCCGCGGGTATTGAGCGGTATTTCTACCAGTTCAAGCGCCAGCTCGGATGGCAGACGCTTGGCATATTCATGCCAACCCTCTTCCACCCACTTGGGCATACGCGAACCGACAGCGATCAGACGCAAGCGCACAACGAACCCTTATTCCTGGTCTTTGTTGAGCTTGATGAAGTGCTCGTGGGTGTTTTCCGGGCTGTGGTGAGCAGCGTTCAGGGCACGGCTCTGTTCTGCGCCGGACCACAGGCGTTCCAGGTCATAGAACTGACGGGCACTGGCAGTCATCATGTGCACGATCACGTCGTCCATATCCAGCAGGACCCAGTCGCTGTCGCCCTTGCCTTCTTCGCCCAATGGCTTCACGCCCAGCGCTTTGACGGCCTCACGAACCTTGTCCAGCATCGCGCCGATCTGACGGTTCGAAGTACCGGTAGCGATGATCATGAAATCGGTGATGCTGTGCTTGTCACGCACGTCGATGATCTGGATGTCCTGACCTTTAACGTCTTCCAGAGCGGCAACGGCTACTTCAACCAGTTTTTCGCCCTTGAGTGGCTCACCGGTGAATTTTTCAACTGGCAGCGGAGCGCTTTTGGCTTTGCCTGTGCGCTTTACTTTGCTTACGTCTTTGTTCGTCATATAAAAACTCGTTTTGCTCATGTGTTCGGGCGTTTCAATACACGTTGAATCGTGCCTTGAAACGCGCCTTTTCAGTTCGACGCACGGTAAAGTCCGTGCGCATCGATGTAGGCCAGGACCGCGTCGGGCACCAGATAACGTACCGACTTACCGCTGGCCAGCAGTTGACGGATCTGGGTGGCGGATACCGCGAGCGGCGTCTGCCAGACGAATGCAATCTGTCCGCCAGGCCCCTTCAGGGCCAGCGGGTCGCTCACCGAGCGCGCTGCCAGCAGGTTGCGCAAGGCATCCGGCGGTTCGCTGTCGGCATCCGGGCGCTGTAGCACCAGGATATGGCAATGCTGGAGTAAATCCTCCCAGCGGTGCCACGTAGGCAGGCCGCAAAAAGCGTCCCAGCCCAGCAGTAAAAACAACTGGTCATCAGCGGCCAGCTCGGCCCGCATCAGTTCCAGGGTATCAATGGTGTAGGACGGCGTGTCCCGTTGCAGCTCCCGGGAATCCACTACCAGCGTAGCTACTCCAGCGACAGCACACTCAACCATCGCCAAACGGTCGAGCGCCGACACCTGGGGCGTATCGCGATGTGGCGGCCTGGCGTTGGGAGTCAGACGCAACTCGTCGAGCTGCATCATTTCGGCCACTTCCAGGCCACCGCGCAAATGCCCGATGTGCACCGGATCGAAGGTGCCACCCAGAACGCCAATGCGCAGGGGTAACAGGCCGATGGCCGGGGCCACCACTAACGGACTGAGGTCAACCAAGTCAGACCGGCTCCTGGCCGCGCAGCTGACCGTCACCGACCACAATGTACTTCTCGCAGGTCAGACCTTCGAGACCCACCGGGCCGCGGGCGTGCAGCTTATCAGTAGAAATGCCAATCTCCGCACCCAATCCGTACTCAAATCCATCGGCGAAGCAGGTCGGGGTGTTGAGCATCACTGAACTGGAGTCGACTTCGGCCATAAACCGCCGGGCGTCGCCCTGATGTTCGGTGACGATCGAGTCGGTGTGATGGGAGCCGTAGTGATTGATGTGCTCAATCGCCTGGTCCAGACCGTCGACGATCAGGATCGACAAAATCGCATCCAGATACTCGGTGTTCCAGTCATCTTCGGTGGCCGGCAGCACATCGATCAACGCCCGGGTACGTTCGCAACCGCGCAGCTCGACGCCCTTGGTGCGGAACTGTTCGGCCATTGCCGGCAAAAACTGCGCAGCGACGGCCTGATCCACCAGCAGGGTTTCCATCGCCCCGCAGATCCCGTAACGGTAGGTCTTGGCGTTGAACGCGATGCGCTGGGCCTTGGCCAGATCAGCGCGGGCACTGACATAGACATGGCAAATGCCGTCAAGGTGCTTGATGACCGGCACCTTGGCATCACGGCTGACCCGTTCGATCAGGCCTTTGCCGCCACGGGGCACAATCACGTCCACGTACTCGGGCATAGTGATCAGCGCGCCGACCGCAGCCCGGTCGGTGGTTTCAACCACCTGTACCACTGCCGGCGGCAGTCCGGCCTCGGCCAGACCTCGCTGGATGCAGATGGCTATCGCACGGTTGGAGTGAATCGCCTCGGAGCCGCCACGCAGAATGGTGGCATTGCCCGACTTGAGACACAGGCTGGCGGCATCGATGGTCACGTTCGGACGCGACTCGTAGATGATTCCGACTACTCCCAGCGGCACGCGCATCTTGCCCACCTGGATACCCGAGGGGCGATAGCTCATGTCACGAATGGCCCCGACGGGGTCCGGCAAGCTTGCCACCTGACGCAAACCGACAATCATGCTGTCGATGCGGGCAGGGGTCAGCGCCAGGCGCTCCAGCATGGCTGGCTCAAGGCCATTGGCCCGGCCGGCGGCCAGGTCCAGTTCGTTGGCCGCAACCAGCTCCGAACGGGCCGCATCCAGGGCTTCGGCAGCGCCGTGCAGGGCACGGTTTTTCTGCGCCGTGCTGGCGCGACCGATCACGCGGGAGGCTTCGCGAGCAGCGCGACCCAGGCGGGTCATGTAGTCAAGAACGGACTCAGTCATGGTCTCAAGGGTCTTGGCAGGGAGGAAAGCGGCCGATTATAGCTGTCGCGCCGTCTCACGCACAGCGGTGACAGGCGGATGGTCGAAATCGGCCGTAAATACACAGTGTTCAGCCCCGATTAAGCATCCCTTGCTATGATTGGCGACTTTTTAGCCATCTGCTGACCCCCCTGAAGATGCCAATCACGTTGCCCGATACTTTTTTCAATCGCGACGCCCAGCTGCTCGCTCGCGAACTGTTGGGAAAAGTCATTCGTCACCGGGTTGACGGTTTGTGGCTTAGCGCGCGGATCATCGAAACCGAAGCCTATTACTGCGCAGACAAGGGCAGCCACGCGTCCCTGGGCTACACCGAAAAGCGCAAGGCGCTGTTTTTCGATGGTGGCCACATCTATATGTACTACGCACGGGGTGGCGACTCGCTGAACTTCAGTGCCCAGGGCCCCGGCAACGCGGTACTGATCAAGTCGGCCTACCCCTGGCAGGACCCGTTGTCCGGCCCGGCCAGCCTGGCCCGGATGCGACTCAACAACCCTGACACCCAGGGCCGGCCACGCCCGGACCAGAAACTCTGCGCGGGGCAAACCCTGCTGTGCAAAGCACTGGGGCTGAAAGTACCTGACTGGGATGCAAAATGTTTCGATCCCGAACGTTTACGGGTCGATGACGTCTCAGAGGTGCCGTCGCAGATCATTCAAACCACCCGCCTGGGCATACCCCATGGCCGGGACGAGCATTTGCTGTACCGATTTGTCGATGCCGACTACACCGCGTACTGCACCCGCAACCCACTGCGCCGCGGCCAGGTTGAGGGGCGCGACTATATAGTGTTGGAAAACCCGCCCCCTCTGTAGGAGCAAGCTGTTCAACACAGCAACGCAGAGCTCGCATCTGCAGACGATTGAAACAACGATTAAAAAGGAAGTTTTAGCATGGGCCCATGGCTCGATAGCATGACCGGCTGGTTAACGGCCAACCCGCAATGGCTGGGCCTTGCCGTATTTTTAGTGACGTTCTTTGAATGCCTGGCGATCATCGGCTTTATCATTCCGGGCACCATATTGCTGTTCGCGATCGCCGTTCTGGCAGGCAATGGCGCGATGTCACTGGGTGAAACATTGTTGCTGGGGCTGCTCGGAGGTCTGACCGGAGACGTTGTGTCCTACGTCCTGGGCAGACGTTTCCACCAAAACATCCGGCGCCTGCCCTTGCTGCGCCACCATCCTGAATGGATAAACCGCGCCGAAGGCTATTTTCAACGCTACGGGATTGCCAGCCTGCTGGTCGGACGCTTCATCGGCCCGCTGCGTCCTATGCTGCCCATGGTGGCAGGCATGTGCGACATGCCGGTCCCGCGCTTCATCATTGTCAGCCTGCTGGCCGGGGCTGGCTGGTCGGTGGCCTATCTGCTGCCGGGCTGGGCAACAGGGGCCGCGATTCGCCTGCCGTTGCCTGAAGGGTTCTGGCCGCAAGCAGCCATCGTTGCCGCGGGTCTGACTGCACTGCTGGGGCTGAGCATCAATGCCAGCATCCGCCGCCAACCCAAAGCCACGTTATTGATCGGCGCCCTGGGTCTGGCGCTGCTGATCGCGGTGTTCGCGGGCTATCCGTACATGGGCGCTTTTGACCGTGGCATCAGTGCGCTGCTGCAGGAGCACCGCAGCAGCGCGATGGATCTCGGCGCCGTGCTGGTCACGCAAATAGGCAACTTCCACACCCAGTTTGTGGCCGCGGCGCTGCTCTGCGGGTTGCTGCTGGTCACCAAGCAGTGGCGGGCGATGATCTTTTTTGGCGGGGTGACGCTGTTTACGGCCCTGGCCAACACCGCCACCAAACACTTCTTTGCCCGCATGCGCCCCGAAGTGCTGGTGGATCCGCTGACCACCTACAGCATGCCCAGCGGCCATAGCTCCGGCTCATTTGCGTTTTTTATCGCCCTGGCGATTCTGGCCGGGCGCGAACAACCGCAGCGCATGCGCATTACCTGGGTCCTGCTGGGCTGCTTGCTGGCGATCAGCGTGGCGCTGTCGCGGGTGTATCTGGGGGCCCATTGGCCAACCGACATCATGGCCGGCGCCCTGCTCGCCATCCTGGTCAACGCTTTTGCCCTGGCGCTGAGCCAGCGCTACATGCCGCTGCAGCCGATACCGCAGAAGATCTGGTGGCTGATCCTGCCGGCAATCGTTGCTCTGTATGGCTTTTTCATGCTGCACGACTTGTCCCGCGAGTTGCTGCGCTACACCTATTGATGCAGCCCGACGCCTACATCAGGGTTTCGCCCAGCGCCTCGCTCTGCATCTCGTCGAGCAGCACCTGAATCCCGTCCAGACGCTGCTGCGGGTCATCGACCTGCAGCAGTTCGAGCTTGTCCTGTTCGGCAAAGGGCAGCAGGTAGGCCAACTGGTTTGCCAGTGCCTGCTGACCCGGCACTTCAGTGCTCATGTTCAACGCAGCCACCATCGGGTGTTCCGCCAGGGCTTTGAGCAATGCCAGCAGGTCCTGGTCTTCGTGCTCCAGCGGCTGTTCGGGAAGCTCGTCCAGCCAGTCGACCTCGGCCAGCAATAACTGATTGCCCTGAAGCTCGGTGCTCAACACCTCAAAGCGCCGTCCGCCCTCGACCCGTATCCCCAGCAGGCCGTTGTCCTGCTGCTGAAAATCGCGAATCAGCGCTTCACAGCCAATCCGGGCGATATCCTGGGGCGCCTCTCCTACCTCGCCACCTTCCAGGATGCACACCACACCAAAACCCGTGCCTTGCTTCATGCAACGGGCAATCATGTCCAAATAGCGCGCCTCGAAAATCTGCAAGTCCAGCACGCAGCCCGGAAACAGCACGGTGTTCAATGGAAACAGCGGCAAGCTCATATATTTTTCCTTAGACAACCAGGGTTACAGCCAACGGCAGGAAAACCGCCGTACCTACGCCCATCAGACTCATGGCCAGCGCTGCAAAAGCGCCGCACTCCTCGCCTTCTTGCAACGCCACCGAGGTGCCCACCGCGTGGGCGGTCATGCCCAGCGCCATACCCCGGGCCTCAGGGCTATGCACCCGCAAAAGCCGCAACAGCCCGGGGCCGACTATCGCGCCGATTACTCCGGTAATCAGCACAAATACCGCCGCCAGGGGCGCAACACCGCCGATCTGTTCTGCGACCAGCATCGCAATCGGCGAAGTAACCGACTTCGGCGCCAGGGTCATCAGCATCATATGCTCGGCGCCAAACCACCAGCCCAGCAAAACCACCAGTCCGGTGGCCAGGACTCCGCCAATCACCAGCGTAGTAAAAATGGGCCAGAACAGTTGACGGATTCGCCGCAGATTCAGATACAGCGGCACCGCCAGCGCCACAGTGGCCGGGCCAAGCAGGATGCTGAGGATTTCCGTGCTTTTACGGTACTCGACATAACTCAGACCGCAACTGACCAGGACCCCGATCACCAGCAACATCGACGCCAACACCGGCTGCAGGAAAATCCAGCGGTTTTTTTCATAGGCCGCCAGCACCAGTTGATAAGCGCCCAGGGTAATCCCGATGCCAAACAGCGGGTGATGGATTACCGACGCCCAGGCGCCCTGCCACTCAAGGTTCATGGCCGCTCCCCGGGGTGACTGTGCCCCTTGAGCAAGCGCTGCATCAGCACACCGACAAACGCCATAGAGATCAGCAGTGACAGCACCAGGGCACCGGCAATGGCCCAAAAATCAGCCGCGATATCGGCGGCATACACCATGACTCCGACGGCAGGAGGGACGAGCAGCAGCGGCAGGTAGCGCAACAAACTGCTGGCCGCCTGGCTCAGGGGTTCGCCGACCTGGCCGCGCAGCAGCAAAAATGCCAGCAGCAGCAACAGACCGATAATCGGGCCGGGCAACACGGGGACGAACAAGTGATTAAGGGCAGTACCGAGCAATTGAAACAGCACCAGCCACGTCAAGCCGCGTAACAACATCTCACTTCTCCAGCAAATATTTTTTGCGTCGCATTATAAGCACGTCCCCTCACAAGCCGGCATTGCCAAACCATGGCGATGGTCACGCAATTACCAGGATGTTTCATCCAGCCCTATAGAGCGGCTCTCCTTGCTACGGCATACTCGCAAGCCTAACTATCCGGATCCCGCTATGCGCCCACTTGCCCCCCTTGCTTTGACCCTGCTGTTGACGGCCTGCGGAGACGGCGAATCGCTGATGCCTCCCGACGCACGCCTGCCTGATGGCGGCCGCTATCGAGGCGAAGTGGTCAACGGGCTATTGCAAGGTCAGGGCCGTATCGACTACCCGAATGGCAGTTGGTATACCGGCGATTTCAAAAATGGCCTGTGGCACGGTCAGGGTGAATGGCACGCCAGCAACGGCGACGTCTATAGCGGTGGCTTCGAACAGGGCCAGTACAGCGGCCAGGGCAGCCTGACCACCCACGACAGCACCTATGTCGGCGGCTTCAAGCAGGGCCGGCGCGAGGGTGAGGGCACGCTCAAAGAAGGTGGCATGAGCTACCGCGGCGAGTTCAAGGACGATCAGTTCTCCGGCGTTGGCCATCTTGAACTTGAAGACGGCAGCCAGTACCAGGGGCAGTTCGCCCACGGTAAACCCAACGGCGAAGGCAAGCGCAGCGATGCCAGCGGCAATGAATTCAGCGGCCAGTTCGTCAATGGCGAGCTGGAAGGCAACGGCGTGTTCAACAGTGCCGATGGCGACCAGTACGAAGGCGCATTCAAACACAATCAACTGAACGGCAAAGGCCGCTATGAAAACGCTGACGGCGATGTCTGGATCGGCGAGTTCAAAGATGGCGCCCTGACCGGCAAGGGCGAGCTGATCGGCATTGATGGCTCGCACTATCGCGGCATGTTCAATGAGTGGCGGTTCAATGGCCCCGGCCACCTGAGCATGGCCGACGGCAGCAGCTATATCGGAGAATTTGCCGCGGACACCTATCAGGGGCATGGCACCCTGACCCTGGCCGATGGTACCGTCGAAAGCGGCTACTGGCTTAACGGACAACGGGTACGCGATGCCAATGGCAACCTGCTGCCCGACCCGCTGGAACTGGGCCTGCTCAATCAGGGAACGCTGCTCAAAGACGCACTGGATGCAGTACCTGCGTCGACCCCCGACGTAGAGCTATACAGCCTGGTGCTGGCGGGCGACGGCAAGCAAAGTGTGTTCATGCGTGAAGCCGAATACGTCAACAACATGCTCGCCACCCGCTTCGGCAGCCACGGCCAGATCAACCTGGTGAACCATCGCGACCATCTGCTGGACCAGCCCATGGCCACCCGCGAAAACCTGCACCGCGCAGCCAAAACCCTGGCCGAGCGTACCGGCCCCGAAGACCTGGTGTTTATCTACCTCACCAGTCACGGCACCCAGGAGCATGAACTGGTGCTGGATCAACCGCGCCTGGAGCTGGCAGACCTGCCTGCCGACGAACTGGCCGCAGCCCTGGCACCGCTGAAAAACCGGGACAAGATTATCGTGATTTCATCCTGCTACTCCGGCGGGTTTATCCCGGCGCTCAAAGATGACAAAACCCTGATCATGACCGCATCCCGGGCCGACCGCGTGTCTTTTGGCTGCTCGGAAGAAGCCGACTTCACTTACTTCGGCAATGCCCTGTTCGCTCAGGCGCTGAATCAGACCGACGACCTGCAAAAAGCTTTCAAACTGGCCAGGGGTTATATCGCCGAGCGCGAGCAGACTGACGGCTACGAGCCCTCCGAGCCGCAGATATGGGCGCCAAAAGGTGTCCTGGCGCACTGGCAACGCTTGCGCCAGCAACAGGCAAAACAGGCCTTGCAGTCACCTGAATGAACTGCAAGTCAGCTAACTAAGACTAAGCTGGATGTATCAAGGGAGAACCACGCATGTACTTGACGCCTCAGCACATCCTGCTTGCAGGAGCTACCGGTCTTACCGGCGAACATCTGCTCGACCGGTTGCTTAACGAACCCACCATCACCCGAGTACTTGCGCCCTCACGGCGACCGCTGGCCAAACATCCGCACCTGGAAAATCCGGTGGGCGATCCGTCGGTGTTTCTGCCAGAGCTGAGCGGACAGGTCGATATCGCATTTTGCTGCCTGGGAACCACCATCAAGCAGGCGGGCTCGCAAGAAGCCTTCCGTGCCGTCGACCATGACATGGTCGTGGCCTTTGCCAAACGCGCACGGGAAATGGGCGCGCGGCACCTGATAGTGCTCAGCGCGATAGGGGCCGATCCTAAATCGTCGGTGTTCTATAACCGGGTCAAAGGCGAGATGGAGCAATCATTGCGCGTCCAGGGCTGGCCGCAGCTGACCATTGCCCGCCCGTCGCTGCTGATCGGTGAGCGTACAGAACCGCGTTTGGCGGAGCAGCTGGCGGCGCCCCTGTCCAGACTGATCCCGGGCAAATACCACGGTATCGAGGCCTGCCAGCTGGCTCGTGCCCTATGGCGCCTGGCCCTGGAAGAGCAGGATGGGGTGCGGGTGGTCGAGTCCGATGAACTGAGAAGGCTGGGTAAATAATCCGCCCTGTGGTCGCTGCCAAAGGCTGCGAGCTTTATAAAACCGGGGGGCGTAGTCCTGCGCAGCACAGAGCCAGCAGCCTTTGGCAGCGACTACAAACCACCGCTGGCCTGATAGCCCACACCCAGCACCGTCAACACCGACAAGGGCAACAGCAGCGTATCGAGCAATGCGCTGGCTGGCAGGTCCAGCCCCGGGTAGCGCGGGGCATCGGCACCAAAGCGGTCCATCGCACAGCACCCGCCCTGTAACGCGTACATGTCCAGTCGGGTGCCGGAATAGACAATCGGCGCCCCCGGCTTGGCCGCGTCCAGCGTGCGAACACTGGCGCAACCACAGACATGCATAGCCGCAAGCATCAGCAGCACAACCTTACTCATCGCCGCCCACATGGTGCTCGCCCCAGCGTGGCAGCATGTCTTGCGGGATATTGAGCAGGTTGAGAATTCGCGCCACCACAAAGTCCACCAGGTCATCGATGGTTTGTGGCTGGTGATAGAAGCCCGGCGAGGCGGGCAGTATCACCGCCCCCATGTTCGACAGCTTGAGCATATTCTCCAGATGGATGCTGGAATACGGCGCCTCTCGGGGCACCAGAATCAGCTGCCGGCGCTCTTTGAGCGTGACATCCGCAGCCCGCTCAACCAGGTTGTTGCAGGCGCCGGTGGCAATGGCCGACAGCGTCCCCGTAGAACAGGGCACCACCACCATGGCGGCCGGTGCTCCGGAGCCTGACGCCACCGGTGACATCCAGTCTTCCTTGCCGTAGACGCGAATCTGCCCGGCGGCAGCTCCTGTGTATTCGGTCAGAAAAGTCTGCATGGCCTGTGGCTTGGGCGGCAGGCTGACATCGGTTTCCGTGGCCATCACCAATTGCGCGGCCTTGGAAATCAGGAAATGCACCTCACGGTCTTCCCGCACCAGGCAATCGAGCAGGCGCAGCGCGTATTGCATGCCAGAGGCACCGGTTACCGCCAGGGTGATGCGTTCCGGGCCACTCATTGCAGGGCTTCCGCCAATTTGCCGTGCAGGCCGCCAAAGCCGCCGTTGCTCATGATCACCACCTGGGTACCGGGTTTGGCATGGCGCTTGACCTCGGCAATGATCGCCTCCAGCGAATCGCATACCAGAGTCGGCACAGGGCTTGAGGCCACCGTCGCCGCCAGATCCCAGCCCAGATTGGCCGGGGCATACCAGACCACGTGATCGGCCTGCACCACACTTTGCGGCAAGCCGTCGCGATGGGCGCCCAGTTTCATGGAGTTGGAGCGCGGCTCGATGACGGCAATCAGCGGCGCGTCGCCGATGCGTTTGCGCAGACCATCAAGGGTCGTGGCAATGGCAGTCGGGTGGTGGGCAAAGTCGTCGTAGATGGTGATGCCGTGAACTTCAGCGACTTTCTCCATCCGCCGTTTCACGCTTTTAAACGCGCTCAATCCGTCAATCGCCAGGCTTGGTACCACACCCACATGGCGTGCCGCCGCCAGGGTCGCCAGGGCATTGGCCACGTTGTGCTGGCCGGTCATGTCCCACTCGACGGTGCCTTGAACGCTGCCTTCAAACAACACTTCAAAGCGCGAACCGTCTTCGCTGAGCAGTTTGGCCTGCCATTGGCCGGCATCGCCTGTGGTTTGCACCGGGGTCCAGCAGCCCATCTCGATCACGCGCTGCAAGGCCGGCTCGGTGGTGGGATGAATCACCAGGCCTTCGCTCGGGATGGTGCGCACCAGGTGATGGAACTGGCGCTCAATGGCCGGCAAGTCCGGGAAGATGTCCGCGTGATCGAACTCAAGATTATTCAGGATCGCGGTGCGCGGACGGTAATGCACAAATTTTGAACGCTTGTCGAAGAAGGCGCTGTCGTACTCATCGGCCTCGACCACGAAGAACGGCGTATCACCCAGACGGGCCGACACCGCAAAGTTTTGCGGCACACCACCGATCAGGAAGCCCGGGGCCATGCCCGCGTGCTCCAGAACCCAGGCCAGCATGCTGCTGGTGGTGGTTTTGCCATGGGTGCCGGCCACAGCCAGTACCCAGCGGCCTTGCAGCACGTGATCGGCCAGCCATTGCGGGCCCGATACGTAAGGCAAGCCTTTGTTCAGCACGTATTCGACGGCCGGGTTGCCACGGGACAGCGCGTTGCCGATCACCACCAGATCGGGTGCCGGGTCGAGCTGGGCCGGATCATAGCCCTGGGTCAACTCAATGCCTTGAGCTTGCAGCTGGGTACTCATTGGCGGATAGACGTTAGCGTCGGAACCGGTAACGTGATGACCCAGTTCTTTGGCCAGAACAGCCAGCGAACCCATGAAAGTGCCGCAAATACCAAGAATATGAATGTGCATAGTCGACCTCGAAAATCATCGGCGAAGGGTATCGCAGGGGGTTGTTTTTCGCACCTGATGATTCAAATGCCGTCTTTTGCGGGAGCCGCCCGGCCGGCTCCCGCAAAATAAGCTATCGCTCTATCCCGTGCTTGCGCAGCTTTCTGTACAGCGTATTGCGACTGATCCCCAGCTGCACGGCGGCATGGGTCATATGCCAGCGGTGCAGTTCCAGCACCTCGAGCAGGGCCAGTTTTTCAGCGTTTTCCAACGGCTGCGCACAGGGGACGGCAACCGTGGCGGGGGCCTGGCGAATGGCCACAGGCAAGTCATCAAACTCGATCGTCTGGTTTTCACACAACGCCGCCAGAGTGCGCAACACGTTGCGCAGTTGGCGGACGTTACCCGGCCACTGAAAATCCAGCAAAGCCTGGCGTGCCGCTGGCTTGAGCACGAGGTGCTGGTCAGCCGCTTCTTCGGCCAGGAGAAAATCCAGCAACTGCGACTTGTCACTGCGCTGGCGCAACGCCGGCAAACCGATTTCCAGACCATTGAGACGGTAATACAAGTCTTCCCGAAAACTGCCGTCAGCCACGCGCTCCTGCAAGTTGCGGTGCGTGGCGCTGATGATGCGCACATTGACTGCCAGCGGTTCACCGCCAATCGGCACCACCAGGCGATCTTCCAGCACTCTCAAGAGACGGGTTTGCAGCACCAGGGGCATATCGCCAATCTCGTCCAGAAACAGGGTGCCGCCATCGGCCTGCTGCAATTTGCCCTGCATCCCCTCTTTGCGCGCTCCGGTAAAGCTGCCGCCGCGATAACCGAACAACTCGCTTTCGATCAGACTTTCGGGGATCGACGCACAATTGAGGGCGACGAATGCTTTGCCGTTACGCAAGCTGGCCTGATGCACCGCTTTGGCAAAGGCTTCTTTACCCGAACCGGTTTCGCCATTGATCAATAACGGCACATCCCGCTCGAACACCCGCAAGGCACGACGAAAATCGGTCTGCAGGGCCTGGTCCCCCAGGCAAATGCTACTCACCCGGGGCACTACGGCTTCGGCCTGGGGCTTGACCGCGCACGGCACGCTGCGCGGCTGACCACGCACCGCCGCATACAAGCGGCGACCGTCGCGGGTGCGCAGCGGCCAGTTGGTGCTGGCCTGGGTGCTGGCACGGGCGAACAGTTCGTCCCGCGGACAATCGAACAGGCTGTCGACTGTTAACCCCAGCAGCCCGCCCCGCTCATGCCCCAGCAAATTCAGGGCGCTTTGATTGACTGCGCAGATGGCGCCGTCGCCATCGAACGCCAGCATCCCTTCGCTGAACAGCCCCACCGACTCGGCCTGCAGGTGAAAGCGCAGCAGCCACTGGTTTTCGAAGTGCCGCAGAAAATAACTGTTTTCGATGATCCGCGCCGAGAGGTTGACCAGGGCCATGGTGTGAAACTGGCTCTGGCGCGAAACGTCATGCCGCGCCGAGGACACGTCCAGCACCGCCAGCAATTCGCCCTGGGGATCGAATACCGGACTTGCCGAACAGGTCAGCCCGGTATGGCGGCCACGAAAATGTTCGTCCTGATGAATGGTCAAGGCCTGGCGTTCCACGACACAGGTGCCAATTCCGTTGGTACCCTCGCGGGCCTCGCTCCAGTCAGCTCCCAGCCACAGCCCGGCCCGCTCGAACACTTTGCGTTCGGTCGCCGCCGTGACACAGTTGAGAATGACCCCGCGGGCATCGGTCAGCAGTACCGCGTGCCCGGCCCCCGACAGTTGCTGATGCAGGCTATTCATCTCGTGCCCGGCGATTTGCAGCACCTGCTGCAAACGCTCGCGACCTTCCAGAATGCGCCCGTGCTCCAGCACCGTCGGTGCAATGGTTTGTGCGGGATCGAGGTGGTAGTCCTCCAGGCAGCGCTGCCAGGAACGGACGATAGAAGGGTCGCACCCCTGGGGGCGGCCCTGGGTGACATCGAGAACCTGCCGGGCGTGCCGGCTTAAATCACTGCTGTGCATTCTTATTATTCTCCGCGCTGTATCGGCGGTCTCATGTCCGGCAGGGGCACATTTACCCTCTTCGCCAACATGGATCCAGGTCCAGACCGAACACTCAGCATCTGCTTGCCGGCCGGGCTTTGCAATCGCCAACTGACCCGTCGGTCATCATCTGCACCTGTTTTGGTACAAAGTGTCACGGCAACTGTATCGAGCCCGTGACAGCGACTGCCACCCCTACTGCCCCTATATCCATGTGAACCCCAGCCTAGAGCCCTGCAGACAATATGGCCCGGCCTTTGCTCTTGCATATGACAACGCCACAGCGCGTCCTCCCATAAGCACAATAAAGCCAGGAGACACTCCCCATGCGTTACGCACAACCCGGTACCGAAGGCTCTGTCGTCTCGTTCAAGAGCCGCTACGGCAACTACATCGGCGGCGAATTCGTGGCGCCCGTCAAAGGCCAGTACTTCACCAATACCTCGCCTGTGAACGGCAAACCCATCGCCGAATTCCCGCGTTCAACAGCAGAAGACATCGAAAAAGCCCTGGATGCCGCCCATGCAGCTGCTGACGCCTGGGGCTCGACCTCGGTTCAGGCCCGTTCGCTGGTGCTGCTTAAAATTGCCGATCGTATCGAACAGAATCTCGAACTGCTGGCCGTGACCGAAACCTGGGACAACGGCAAGGCGGTACGCGAGACCCTGAACGCCGACGTCCCCCTGGCAGCTGACCATTTCCGTTATTACGCCGGTTGCATCCGCGCCCAGGAAGGCAGCGCGGCAGAAATCGACGGCAACACCGTGGCCTATCACATCCACGAACCGCTGGGCGTGGTCGGGCAGATCATTCCGTGGAACTTCCCGCTGCTGATGGCCGCCTGGAAACTCGCTCCGGCGCTGGCTGCCGGTAACTGCATCGTGCTCAAACCGGCCGAGCAAACCCCGCTGAGCATCACCGTGTTCATGGAACTGATCGGTGATCTGCTGCCTCCGGGCGTGCTGAACGTGGTGCAGGGCTTCGGCAAAGAAGCTGGCGAGGCGCTGGCCACCAGCAAACGCATCGCCAAAATCGCCTTTACCGGCTCGACCCCGGTGGGCTCGCACATCATGAAATGTGCCGCCGAGAACATCATCCCTTCCACCGTTGAACTGGGCGGCAAGTCGCCGAACATCTTCTTCGCCGACATCATGCAGGCCGAACCGACTTTCATTGAAAAGGCGGCCGAAGGTCTGGTGCTGGCATTTTTCAACCAGGGCGAAGTGTGCACCTGCCCTTCCCGCGCGCTGATTCAGGAATCGATCTACGACGACTTCATGAAAGTGGTGATGAAGAAGGTTGCGTCGATCAAACGCGGCGACCCGCTGGACACCGACACCATGGTTGGCGCCCAGGCCTCGGAGCAGCAGTTCGACAAGATCCTGTCTTACCTTGAAATCGCCAAGGCTGAAGGTGCCGAGCTGCTGACCGGCGGCCAGGTAGCCAAGCTCGAAGGCGACCTGGCAACCGGCTACTACATCCAGCCGACGCTGCTCAAGGGCACCAACAAAATGCGTGTGTTCCAGGAAGAAATTTTTGGCCCGGTGGTCAGCATCACCACCTTCAAGGACGAAGCCGAAGCCCTGGCGATTGCCAACGACACCGAGTTCGGCCTGGGCGCCGGCCTGTGGACCCGCGACATCAACCGCGCCTACCGCATGGGCCGCGCCATCAAGGCCGGTCGCGTCTGGACCAACTGCTACCACCTGTACCCGGCCCACGCCGCGTTCGGCGGCTACAAAAAGTCAGGGGTCGGCCGTGAAACCCACAAAATGATGCTCGACCACTATCAGCAGACCAAAAACCTGCTGGTGAGCTACGACATCAACCCGCTGGGCTTCTTCTAACCTCTCTGACCTCCGTAGGCGCGAGCTTGCCCGCGAGCCGTTAAAAGCTCGCGAGCAAGCTCGTTCCTACAGAGCAAGCCGCTCTACATCAGGCCCCATGGCCCAGCTCTTGCTTTGCTCCCTGTCATATTTTCCAAACTATAAAAGAACAGGTGCACTCACATGCCTAGCGAACCCATTGGCGCTCCGGCGTCAGCTTCCTCGGTCGACTTTGAAAAGGTCGGCTCCGAATATTTTCAACAACGCGAACTGAAAAAAGGCGCTGCCGGCTGGGTCCTGCTGGTGGGCCTGGGTGTGGCCTATGTCATCTCCGGCGATTATGCCGGCTGGAACTTCGGCCTGGCCCAGGGCGGCTGGGGCGGAATGTTCATCGCCACATTGCTGATGGCCACCATGTACCTGTGCATGTGCTTTTCGCTGGCCGAACTGTCATCGATGATTCCCACCGCTGGCGGCGGCTATGGCTTTGCCCGCAGCGCATTCGGGCCGTGGGGCGGGTTCCTGACCGGCACCGCGATCCTGATTGAATACGCCATCGCCCCCGCGGCAATTGCCGTATTCATCGGCGCTTATTGCGAGTCGCTGTTCGGGATTGGCGGCTGGATGATCTATCTGGCGTTCTACATCATCTTTATCGGCATTCACATTTTCGGCGTGGGTGAAGCCCTTAAACTGATGTTTGTCATCACCGCCGTGGCCGCGATTGCCCTGGGCGTGTTCCTGGTATCGATGGTGCCGCACTTCAGCGTCGCCAACCTGCTGGATATTCCGGTTACCGAGGCCAAAGGCGCCAGCACCTTCTTGCCATTCGGCTATGTCGGCGTGTGGGCCGCAATCCCTTATGCGATCTGGTTTTTCCTCGCCGTCGAAGGCGTGCCGCTGGCCGCCGAAGAAACCAAAAACCCTAAACGCGACCTGCCTCGCGGCCTGATCGGCGCCATGCTGGTACTCGTCACCTTTGCCCTGCTGATTCTGGTCATCGGCCCCGGCGCTGCGGGCGCGCACCACTTGATGGCCTCGGGCAACCCGCTGGTTGAAGCACTGAGCAAGGCCTATGGCGGCTCAACCTGGATGGGCAGTTTCGTCAACCTGGTGGGTCTGGCCGGTTTGATCGCCAGTTTCTTCTCGATCATTTACGCCTATTCGCGTCAGATCTTCGCCCTGTCCCGTGCCGGCTATTTGCCGCGTAAATTGTCCGAAACCAACAAAAGCAAAGCCCCGGTATTGGCGCTGATCATCCCCGGCATCATCGGTTTTGGCCTGTCACTGACCGGCCAGGGGGACTTGCTGATTCTGGTGGCGGTGTTTGGCGCGACCATTTCCTACGTGCTGATGATGGCTGCACACATCACCCTGCGTATTCGTCGCCCCAAAATGGAGCGTCCATACCGCACTCCGGGCGGAATCTTCACTTCAGGCATCGCTTTGGTGCTGGCTTGCGTCGCGGTCGTGGCCGGCTTCCTAGTGGACCCGCGCGTTGTGATTGGCGCTGCCGTGATCTATGGCGTATTAATTGCCTACTTCGCTTTTTACAGTCGGCACCACTTGGTGGCCGGTACGCCTGAAGAGGAATTCGCGGCGATCCAAAAAGCCGAGCAAGCCCTGCACTAGTCGCTGAGAAACCCGCCAGACGCGTGGCGTCTGGCGTTGAGGAGCATCCTGAATGGCAACTTTTTCTCACGCGGTAGGCACTCAGACTTACCGTTTTGACAGCCTCAAAGACCTTATGGCCAAAGCCAGCCCGGCACGCTCCGGGGATTTCCTGGCTGGAGTGGCCGCGCTCAACGACGGTGAACGGGTCGCTGCGCAAATGGCCCTGGCTGACATCCCGCTCGCCTGGTTCCTGCAGGAAGCGCTGATTCCCTACGAATCCGATGAAGTTACCCGGCTGATCATCGACAGCCATGACCCGCTCGCCTTCGCCGCCGTCAGCCATCTGACAGTGGGCGGTTTTCGTGACTGGCTGCTCAGCGACGCCGCCGACGAACAGAGCCTGCGTGCCCTGGCGCCGGGCCTGACCCCGGAAATGGCCGCAGCGGTGTCAAAAATCATGCGCGTGCAGGACCTGATTCTGGTGGCGCAGAAGATCCGGGTGGTCACCCGTTTTCGCGGCACCATGGGCCTGCGCGGGCGGCTCTCTACCCGCCTGCAACCCAACCACCCCACGGACGATCCGGCGGGAATTGCCGCCAGCATTCTCGATGGCCTGCTGTACGGCAACGGCGACGCCATGATCGGTATCAACCCGGCCACCGACAGCATCGCCTCGATCTGCGACCTGCTGAACATGCTCGACGCCATCATCCAGCGTTATGAGATCCCCACCCAATCCTGTGTGCTGACCCATGTCACCACCTCGATTGAAGCGATCAACCGTGGCGTACCGCTGGATCTGGTATTCCAGTCGATTGCCGGTACAGAAGCCGCCAACGCCAGCTTCGGGATCAATCTGAATCTATTGCAGGAAGGCTACGAGGCCGGTTTAAGCCTCAACCGCGGCACCCTGGGCAACAACCTGATGTATTTCGAAACCGGCCAGGGCAGCGCGCTGTCGGCCAACGCGCATTTCGGCGTCGACCAGCAAACCTGCGAAACCCGGGCCTATGCGGTAGCGCGGCATTTCAAACCGTTTCTGGTCAACACTGTGGTGGGTTTTATCGGCCCCGAGTACCTGTACAACGGCAAGCAAATCATCCGCGCCGGGCTTGAGGACCACTTCTGCGGCAAGCTGCTGGGCGTGCCGATGGGTTGCGACATCTGTTACACCAACCACGCCGAAGCCGACCAGGACGACATGGATAACCTGCTGACCCTGCTGGGTGTGGCCGGGATCAACTTCATCATGGGCATTCCGGGCTCGGACGACATCATGCTCAACTATCAGACCACCTCGTTCCATGACGCGCTGTATGCGCGAAAAACCCTGGGCCTCAAACCTGCCCCCGAGTTCGAGCAATGGCTGAGCAAGATCGGGATTTTCACCCAGACCGATGGCCGCATCGAATTCGGCCATCAACTGCCGCCGGCATTTCGCCAGGCACTGGCTCATCTGGGAGGACGC
The DNA here is from genome assembly GCF_904067025.1 of Pseudomonas paraversuta. Classification (NCBI taxonomy): domain Bacteria; kingdom Pseudomonadati; phylum Pseudomonadota; class Gammaproteobacteria; order Pseudomonadales; family Pseudomonadaceae; genus Pseudomonas; species Pseudomonas paraversuta. Next base: position 593,174 of record NZ_CAJFDA010000001.1, on the reverse strand, counting down.
TGAACATGGCCACTACCCCCACCGACAGTCTCAACCCCTGGCTGGAACTGCGCCGCCTGACCCCGGCGCGCATTGCCCTGGGCCGCACCGGCACCAGCATGCCCACCGGGGCCCAGCTGGATTTTCAGTTTGCCCACGCCCAGGCCCGGGATGCGGTGCATTTGCCGTTTGACCACGCAGGGCTGAGCAGCCAGCTTGCCGAGCGCGGACAGCAAACGCTGCTGCTGCACAGCGCCGCCATTGATCGCCACAGCTATCTGCAACGGCCGGATCTGGGGCGCAAACTTGACGACGACTCGGCGCAGCAATTGCGCGACTACGCCCTGGCTCATCCTGGCGCGATCGATGTCGCCATAGTGGTAGCCGACGGGCTATCGGCGCTGGCGGTTCATCGCCACACCCTGCCCTTTCTGGCCCGCATGCAGGAGCAAACGGCCACTGAAAACTGGAGCCAGTCACCGGTGATTCTGGTGGAGCAAGGACGGGTCGCCGTCGCCGATGAAATCGGCGAACTGCTGGGTGCAAAAATGGTGGTGATGCTGATCGGCGAACGCCCCGGCCTCAGCTCCCCAGACAGTCTGGGTCTGTACTTCACCTACGGGCCAAAGATCGGCCTGACCGATGCCTATCGCAACTGCATCTCTAACGTGCGGCTCGAAGGGCTGAGCTACGCCATGGCCGCCCATCGGCTGGTTTACTTGATGCGTGAAGCCTGTCGTCGGCAATTGTCGGGGGTCAACCTGAAGGACGAAGCACAGGTACACACCATAGAATCAGCGGCCCCCAGCGAGAATTTCCTGCTCAAGGGTGAATAAACACCGGGCCATGACTCTGTAGGAGCGAGCTGTGTGCTTGGCGAGGCACGCTCGCTCCCAGGGTTGATTAGCCAGCCGCTGCGAGCCAATACACGCCTCGCTACAAACTCAACCAACAAGACTTGCACCAATCCGTATAATCCGCTTTTTTAAGAGATGTACGAAAAAACTACATCTCTTGTAGTTAAATACCCTTCCCTTTCCCGCACGGACCTGCAGAGCCGGGTCATCAGCACAGGTGCTTTACATGGATTTCAACCCGATCGACATTATCCTGCATCTCGATGTGTACCTGGACATGCTGGTAAGAGATTACGGGGTGTGGATCTACGCCATCCTGTTTTTGGTGATCTTCTGTGAAACCGGCCTGGTGGTCATGCCGTTCCTGCCGGGTGATTCCCTGCTGTTCATTGCCGGCGCAGTGGCTGCGGGCGGTGGCATGGACCCGGTATTGCTGGGCGGCCTGCTGATGGTGGCGGCAATTCTGGGCGACAGCACCAACTACGTCATAGGACGAACCGCCGGCGAGCGATTGTTCAGTAATCCGAACTCGAAAATATTCCGCCGCGATTACCTGGAAAAGACCCACGATTTTTACGAACGTCATGGCGGTAAAACCGTGACCATGGCGCGCTTCCTGCCAATCTTCCGCACCTTTGCGCCTTTTGTTGCCGGCGTGGCACACATGTTCTACCCGCGCTTCCTGATGTTCAGTGTCTTCGGCACCATCCTCTGGGTCGGCGGCCTGGTAACCCTGGGCTACTTCTTCGGCAATGTGCCCTTCATCAAGTCCAATCTGTCGTTGCTGGTAGTGGGCATCATCCTGCTGTCTCTGGTACCGATGATCATTGGTGTGATCCGCAGCCGCATGGGCCGCAGCCCATCCAAAGCCTGATAGGGGGCCGCCCGTATGTGGTCTCTGAGTGAATGGCGGCGCCAGCGGATTCTGGCGCAACACCCGGTCGCGGCAAACGTATGGCATGACGTGCGCCAGCACCTGAGTATTCTCGACGGGCTGGACGACGCCCAGGACAAATGGCTGCGTGAGCACAGCGTGTTATTTCTGCAAGAAAAACACCTGACCCCCATGCCCGGGGTTGAACTCACCGATGCAGGCCGCCTGTTGCTGGCCGCCCAGGCACAGCTGCCGCTGCTCAACCTGGGCGAACTGGACTGGTATCAGGGTTTCCACGAAATAGTGCTCTACCCCGATGATTTCATCAGCCCCCAGCGTCATCGCGACTCCAGTGGAGTCGAGCACGAATGGCAAGGCACCCACAGCGGTGAGGCCTGGCAACATGGCCCGGTGGTGCTGGCCTGGCCTGGCGTGTTGTCCAGTGGCGGCTGGGAAGGCTACAACCTGGTGATTCACGAACTGGCGCACAAACTCGACATGCTCAATGGTGCCGCCAATGGCATGCCGCCCTTGCACAGCAGCATGCACCTGGGCGACTGGACCGAGGCCATGCAACAAGCCTACGACCATCTCAATCACTACCTCGATCACCACGACCCGGCTCACGCGCCCATTGATCCGTATGCGGCCGAAAACCCGGCAGAGTTCTTCGCGGTCACCAGCGAATACTTCTTCAGCGCACCGGACCTGCTGACCCACGCCTACCCCAAGGTGTACCAGCAGCTCAGCCTGTTCTACCGGCAAGACCCGCTGACCCGGCTGCAAACGCTACAAAGCGGGCACCCCGAGTACCGAGAGTCTGTTAACCGGACGTGACGCACCACTAAACCGGCCAGACGTGACGGCGTTAGCGGAATACGCCTATAATCGCCGCCACTTTTTGGCCAAATCGGCCAAGTAAACTGGCCTATACACGGGGGCACCGCCCAATGAGCTACAGCAAGATTCCGGCTGGCAAAGACCTGCCGAATGACATCTACGTCGCCATCGAGATTCCGGCGAACCACGCGCCGATCAAATATGAAATCGACAAAGACAGCGACTGCCTGTTCGTTGACCGCTTCATGGCAACCCCGATGTTCTACCCAGCCAACTACGGTTTCATCCCTAACACCCTGGCTGACGACGGTGATCCCCTCGACGTGCTGGTTGTTACCCCATATCCGGTAGCGCCAGGTTCGGTAATCCGTGCCCGTCCGGTTGGCATCCTGCACATGACCGACGACGGCGGTGGCGATGCCAAAGTCGTTGCAGTCCCTCACGACAAGCTGTCCCAGTTGTACGTTGACGTGAAAGAGTACACCGACCTGCCACCTTTGCTGATTCAGCAAATCCAGCACTTCTTCGAGAACTACAAAGATCTCGAGAAAGGCAAATGGGTGAAGATCGAAGGTTGGGGCGATGCAGAAGCAGCCCGTACCGAGATCATGAAGTCGGTAGCGGCCTACAAAGGCTAAGTGAAGCCCGGCCTGCGTTGCAGCAGGCTTGGCTCACACCAAAACCTCGGTTCGCCGAGGTTTTTTTATGCCTGAAAATTGAGCTGTTTTCGCTGGGAAACGACATTGAATCCCAGTATGATTCGCGCCACATAAGCACCGCGCCCTGCATCGAGCAGGCCGGATTGCAGGCAAGGCAGCAATAAGCCGCCACGCCCCACCCCTGACACTCAGGGCCTGGATGTCTAAATTGAAGGCGAGTACGGCTTACCAAAAATAAGCCAAACCCGCCCCCGAGAAGCCGGCCACAAGCCGGTTTTTTAATGCCTGCCACAAAGCCGCAGCCTGCCAGCCCTTCAGGGGCGAGCTTGCTTGTGAGCACCGGCGCCGCGGCCCTTCAAGTGGGCCGCCATCGCTGGCAAGCCAGCTCCCACATGGTTGTCGACAGCCAACATCAATCCTGCAAACTCGCCGGTGCTGCTGATCAGTGTTTGTCCGGGTATCCGGCTTCGCTGAGCGCTGCGTGGAACAGGCCCTCGTCCAGCTGGCTTTCGACTCTGGCTTCACGGGCCGCCGGGTCGGTTTCGATGCGCGCTTGCGGGTCGACGGCCAGTAGCGCTTTGGTGACGGATCGGGCGCAGCCGCCGCAGGTCATGTTGGGGATATGAAAACGATGCATGGGGATCTCCTGATTATTTAAGGTGAACCGCTACGTTGAAGTTTGCCAGCGTGGCAAGGTCAATCACTTTTCAGCAAACTGCCGCTGGTGGGCTGAGGCCGGTGTGTCGAGCCCGAACCGCGGTGTCCGGCGCGGGGCTTGCGGCGCTGCAGCCAAAGCATTGAGCTCGGCCAGCCCGGCTATGATCGGGCAGTCCGGGCGGTCATTGCCGCGACAGTGACTGGCCAGACTTTCGAGGGTTTGCGCCATCGCCTGCAGTTCGGCGATTTTCGCTTTCAGACCCGCGACATGGGTCAGCGCCATGGCCTTGACCACAGCGCTGACACGATCACGGTCGCGCCACAACTCCAGTAACTCCGAGATCTGTTCAACAGAGAACCCCAGGTCGCGGGCGCGCCGGATAAAGCCCAGGGCATTGGCGTCCTGGGGGCTGTAAAGCCGGTAGCCGGCCTCGGTTCGAAGGGCTTTGGGGATCAAGCCAGTCTGTTCGTAGTAGCGGATCATCTTCGCCGAAACCCCGGAAAAACTGGCCGCCTGACCGATATTCATCATGTTCCTCTCCCTGGCTCCTGCCCGCGAAAAACTGCCCCCGTTTACACGCCACTCACCGCCATCGGCGCCTTGAAGCCCTTGAGCCGGAGCGCGTTGACCAGCACAAAGATGCTGGAAAGCGCCATCGCAGCCGCCGCAAAGATCGGCGACAGCAATGTGCCGTTCACCGGGTATAGCGCTCCCGCCGCGACCGGGATCAGCACTGCGTTGTAAGCGAAGGCCCAGAACAGGTTCTGCTTGATGTTGCGGATCGTCGCCTGACTCAGGGCGATGGCATTCGGCACGCCACGCAGGTCGCCTGACATCAGCACCACGTCTGCCGCCTCGATGGCCACATCGGTACCGGTGCCGATGGCCAGCCCCACGTCCGCTTCGGCCAGCGCCGGGGCGTCGTTGATGCCGTCGCCGACGAAGGCCACCCGTGCACCATTGACCCGGAATTTCTTCAGTGCCGCGACCTTGCCGTCGGGCAGGACCTCGGCCGCCACCTCATCAATCCCCAATTGCCGGGCGATGGCATTGGCCGTGGCCGCATTGTCACCGGTGATCATCGCCACCTTGAGGCCCAGGGCGTGCAGCGCCTTGATCGCCTCCAAAGTGGTCTCCCTGATGGGGTCGGCCACCGCAATCACCGCCGCCAGACGACCGTCGATGGCGGCATAAAGCGGGCTCTTGCCCTGTTCCCCCAGACGTTGGGCGGTCGCGACAAAGCTCAACACATCCAGCCCCAATAGCGTCATGAAACGGTCTGCGCCGACCGACACGGTCCGCCCCGACACCTTGGCCGTCACCCCGAAACCCGGGGTTGCCTCGAAGCTGTCGATGGAACCCATCACCAGACCACGTTGTTTCGCCGCGCTGACGATGGCTTCGCCGATCGGGTGTTCGGAGCGGGTTTCGACCGCCGCCACCAGCCCCAGCACTTCGTCGTAATCAAAGCCTTCGGCAGGCACCAGATCGGTCAGTTCCGGGCGGCCCTTGGTCAGGGTGCCGGTCTTGTCGAGGGCGATCACACTCACATCCCGCAACGCCTGCAAGGCTTCGCCTTTACGAAACAGCACCCCCAGTTCCGCCGCGCGCCCGGTACCGACCATGATCGAGGTCGGCGTAGCCAGCCCCATGGCGCACGGGCAGGCGATGATGAGTACCGCCACCGCATTGACCAGGGCAAAGGTCAGCGCCGGGGTCGGCCCGAAGATCAGCCAGACCACAAAGGTCAGGGTGGCCGCTGCCATCACGGCCGGGACGAACCTCATGGTGACCTTGTCCACCAGCGCCTGGATCGGCAGCTTGGAACCCTGGGCCTGCTCGACCAAACGGATGATCTGCGCCAGCACCGTGTTGGCCCCGATTCGGGTCACGCGAAAACTGAAAGCGCCGGTCTTGTTGATCGTGCCGCCAATCACTTGAGCACCCGCAGTTTTATGCACCGGCACCGGCTCGCCGCTGATCATGCTCTCGTCGACATAGGAGGCGCCTTCGACAATCTCGCCATCGAGGGCGATTTTCTCCCCCGGACGTACCAGCACCACGTCCCCGGTTGTCACCTGCTCGAGGGGCAGTTCAAGGGTTTCACCGTTGCGCTCTACCCGCGCGGTTTTGGCCTGCAGCCCGACCAGACGTTTGATCGCCTGTGAGGTTCGGCCCTTGGCCCGGGCCTCCAGCGAGCGGCCAAGCAAAATAAGAGTGACGATGACCGCGGCCGCTTCGAAATACACATTGGCGGTGCCCTGGGGCAGCACTTGAGGGGCAAAGGTCGCGACCAGCGAATAACCGTATGCCGCCGAGGTCCCGACTGCCACCAGCGAGTTCATGTCCGGAGCACCGCGCAGCAGGGCCGGAACACCCTTGCGGAAAAAACGCAGCCCCGGCCCGAACAGCACCAGGGTGGCCAGCACGAACTGGATATACCAGTTTGTCTGCTGACCGATGACCGTCATCACCCAATGATGCATGGCGGGAATCAGGTGCGAGCCCATCTCCAGAATGAACACCGGCAAGCTGAGGATGGCGGCAATCAGCAAGGACCGCTGCAGCCCCCGGGCCTCGCCCTCGCGCCGCTGGTCGTCCTGCTCGCCCGCATCCGGGAGGTCGGCAGACAAGCGTCGCGCCGTATACCCCGCCCGCTCCACTGCGGCCTCAAGGTCGGCAGCAGAAACGGCCCCGGCGAGGTGAGTGACCCGGGCGCGCTCGGTGGCCAGGTTGACGCTGGCCTGCCGCACGCCGGGCACCTTCGCCAGCGCCTTCTCGACCCGGCCCACACACGAGGCACAGGTCATGCCTGCAATCGACAGTTCGGTGGTTTCTTCACGCACCGAGTAGCCCACGCGCTCGATGGCATCTACTACCGCCTGCGGATCGGCCACGCCACTGAAGCTGACATCGGCGCGCTCGGTGGCCAGGTTGACCACGGCCGACTGCACACCCGGGACCGCCTTGAGCGCACGTTCGACCCGACCGACGCACGAGGCGCACGTCATGCCTTCAACCGGCAGACTCAGGCGCGCGGATGCTTTGGACTCTGGTTGAAGCGAAACGCTAGCCATTGGAAACTCTCCTTGAATGTCACGATTGAGCCGATCTTGAAGCTTCCCAGCATGGTAAGGTCAAGGGGCTTGACCGCCATAAGATCTCTGCACAGTGCATGCCGCATATCGTAGTCGCTACCAAGCAACGCGAGGCTGCGAGCTGTTGAAAACGCCAAAGCAAGCACCCCGGTGTATCCCCTGCTCCGGGGTTTAAGGTTATACGGACGTTGCCCGATCGCAGTGATGCCATCGCTGGCAAGCCAGCTCCCACAAGATTACCGCCAGCCACCACAACCCCCTGTAGGAGCGAGCTTGCTCGCGATCCGCTGCACCTCGGTCGTTCCGCCAGACCGCAGAGATGCCATCGCTGGCAAGCCAGCTCCCACAAAATTACCGCCAGCCACCACAACCCCCTGTAGGAGCGAGCTTGCTCGCGATCCGCTGGCACCCCGGTCGTTCCGCCAGACCGCAGTGATGCCATCGCTGGCAAGCCAGCTCCCACAAGATCCGCCAGCCAGTACAAATCCCTGTAGGAGCGGGCTTGCCCGCGATCCCCAGGCCGCGCGATCTTGCAGATCGGCCATTGTGTTGCCATCACGGGCATTCCGGTCCCCGTCAGGGCGGACAGGCAGGGGCCGAGGATTTGCCCCGGAACCCGCCGTCTGCTAGTGTCAGCCGGTTTTAACGCCTACCGAGAATGCCGCTATGGCCCGCAAAAAAGTTGCCCTGGATTTCGAACAGTCCCTCGCTGACCTGCAATCACTGGTCGAGCGTCTGGAAAATGGCGAGCTGTCACTGGAAGATTCGTTGACCGCCTTCGAGCAAGGCATCCGCTTGACCCGTGATTGCCAAGGCGCACTGGCTCAAGCTGAACAGAAAGTGCAAATTCTGCTTGAGCGTGATGGTGAACTGGCCCAAGAGCCCTTTGAAGCGGAACAGCCAGAATGATTGATGCCTACCAGACCAGCAGCCAGGACCGCGTCAACGCGGCGCTTGAGCGCTTGTTTGTCGCTCCGTCTGCGGAGTTGGCCCGCCTCTATGAAGCAATGCGCTACAGCGTGATGAACGGCGGCAAACGGGTCCGCCCGCTTTTGGCCTATGCCGCCTGCGAAGCCTTGGGTGCCGCGGCCGAGCAAGCCAATGGTGCGGCCTGTGCAGTGGAGCTGATCCACGCCTATTCGCTGGTGCATGATGACTTGCCAGCAATGGACGATGACGACTTGCGTCGCGGCCAGCCGACCACCCATAAAGCGTTCGATGAAGCCTGCGCGATTCTGGCCGGTGACGGCCTGCAAAGCCTTGCATTCAGCGCCCTGCTGGATCCGCGACTCAATACTCTGGATGCTGAGACACGCTTGCGCATGGTCGCAGCTCTGGCCCTCGCTGCCGGCCCGGCGGGCATGGTTGGCGGACAGGCGATCGATCTCGGTTCGGTCGGAATCAAACTTGATCAGACCGCTCTCGAATTCATGCACCGGCACAAGACCGGCGCTCTGATCGAGGCCAGCGTACAGCTGGGCGCCCTGGCCAGCGGCCATGCCAGTGCTGATGATCTGCAGGCTCTGAACCTCTATGCACGGGCGGTTGGCCTGGCATTCCAGGTTCAGGACGACATTCTCGACGTTGAAAGCGATACCGCAACCCTGGGCAAACGCCAGGGCGCCGATATTGCACGGGACAAACCGACCTACCCGGCACTGATGGGTCTGGATGGCGCCAAAGCCTATGCGCTGGAGCTGCGTGACCAGGCACTCAATGCGCTGCAATCTTTTGACACTACAGCTGATCCGCTGCGCGCACTGGCTCGATACATAGTCGAACGTCGCCACTAGACCTGGAAAATCCGGTTTTTCAGGCAGTGTCTAATGCCAAGGTCTGACTAAGGATTGCCTCCGCGCGTGGGCAGCTTACGTTCCTTAAGGTAAACTGCCACCTCTTCTATATTTATAACGATTCGCCTGATGCCAACGACGTTTCAAGAGATCCCCCGCAAGCGCCCGACTACGCCCCTGCTCGACCGAGCGGGCACGCCTGCGGGCCTGCGCCGACTGGCTGAAGCCGAGCTGGAACCCCTGGCCGACGAATTGCGCCAGGAATTGCTCTATACCGTCGGCCAGACGGGCGGGCATTTTGGTGCCGGCCTGGGCGTCATTGAACTGACGATTGCGTTGCACTACGTGTTCGATACCCCGGATGACCGGCTGGTATGGGACGTGGGTCATCAGGCGTATCCGCACAAAATCCTCACCGGCCGCCGCGAGCAAATGGCGACATTGCGCCAGAAAGACGGGATCGCCGCTTTCCCGCGCCGCGCCGAGAGCGAGTACGACACCTTTGGCGTCGGCCACTCCAGCACCTCAATCAGTGCCGCACTGGGCATGGCCATCGCTGCCCGCCTGCAAAATAGCGAGCGCAAGGCCATCGCCGTGATCGGTGACGGCGCGCTGACCGCCGGCATGGCTTTTGAAGCCCTGAACCATGCGCCTGAAGTCGATGCCAACATGCTGGTCATCCTCAACGACAACGACATGTCGATCTCGCGCAATGTCGGCGGCCTGTCCAACTATCTGGCCAAAATCCTCTCCAGCCGTACCTACGCCAGCATGCGCGAAGGCAGCAAGAAAGTGCTGTCGCGTCTGCCAGGCGCGTGGGAAATTGCCCGGCGCACCGAAGAATATGCCAAAGGCATGTTGGTACCCGGCACCCTGTTTGAAGAACTGGGCTGGAATTACATTGGCCCTATCGATGGCCACGACCTGCCGACCCTGATCGCCACGCTGCGCAACATGCGCGACCTCAAAGGTCCGCAGTTCCTGCATATCGTGACCAAAAAGGGCAAAGGCTTTGCCCCGGCCGAGGCTGACCCGATCGGCTACCACGCCATCACCAAACTTGAGCCGCTGGACGCACCGAAAGCAGCGCCAAAAGCTGCGAGCGGGCCGAAGTACTCTGCGGTATTCGGCGAGTGGCTGTGTGACATGGCCGCTGTCGATCAACGCCTGGTCGGTATTACCCCGGCCATGAAAGAAGGCTCGGACCTGATCGCGTTCAGCGAGCGTTTCCCGTTGCGTTATTTCGACGTGGCCATTGCTGAACAACACGCCGTGACCTTTGCCGCGGGCATGGCCTGCGAAGGCGCCAAGCCTGTGGTGGCGATCTACTCGACATTCTTGCAGCGCGGTTACGACCAGCTGGTGCATGACGTAGCCGTGCAGAATCTGGACGTGCTGTTCGCTATCGACCGCGCGGGCCTGGTGGGCGAAGACGGCCCCACCCACGCCGGCAGTTTTGACCTGTCTTACCTGCGGTGCATCCCGGGTATGGTGATCATGACCCCGAGCGATGAAAACGAACTGCGCAAAATGCTGACCACCGGCCACCTGTACAACGGTCCGGCGGCAGTACGCTACCCGCGGGGCAGCGGACCGAATGCAAGCATCGAAAAAACCCTTGAACCGCTGGAAATCGGTAAAGGCGTGATACGTCGCAAAGGCAGCAAGGTGGCGATGCTGGTGTTTGGCGTGCAATTGGCCGAAGCACTGCAAGTGGCGGAAAAAATCGACGCCACCGTGGTCGACATGCGCTTCGTCAAACCTATGGATGAAGCACTGGTGCGCGAAATGGCCGACAGCCATGAACTGCTGGTGACCATTGAAGAGAACGCCATCATGGGCGGTGCGGGTGCGGCAGTCAGCGAGTTGCTGGCCCGTGAAAACGTGCTCAAGTCGGTATTGCATCTGGGCTTGCCGGACGTCTATGTCGAACATGCCAAACCGAGCCAGATGCTCGCCGAATGCGGGCTGGATGCGGCAGGTATCGAAGCATCGGTGCGCCAGCGCATGCAACTGCTGGGGCTCTGAGCCAATCAGACTTACTGCAGGAGCGAGCTTGCTCGCGAGCTTTCCAACGAGCTCGCGAGCAAGCTCGCTCCTACAGGGTTAATTGAGAACACATGAAACACCTTCGTTTGGCTTTAATCCTCGGCATCATCCCCGCCAGCCCTTTGCTCGCCGACACGCTCGAACGGGAAGACGCACTCAAACTCCCGCAAACACTGATCACCGGCAACCGCCAGGTCGAAGCGCGCTCTGACAGCAGCAGCGCCAACACGGTGTTCACCCGTGCCGACATCGATCGCTTGCAACCCACCAGCCTCACCGACCTGCTGGGCCGGGTGCCCGGCGTGCAGGTGGCACGTAGCGGTGGCCGTGGCGGCTTGCCCGGGATTTACATCCGCGGCACCAAAGCGGCACAAAGCCTGGTGCTGGTCGACGGCCAGCGCATGGCCAATGCCACCTCGGCCGACAGCAACCTGCAGTACCTGAATATCGATCAGGTCGAGCGTGTTGAAGTGCTGCGCGGCTCACGGTCGGTGATCTACGGCAGTGACGCGATTGGCGGGGTGATCCAGATTTTCACTCGCCGCGGCGCAGACCAGGCCCCTCAGCTGCGGCTACACAGTTCAGTGGGCAGCTATGGCAGCTCCGACAACAGCCTGGGCGTGTCCGGCGGCGATGCCCAGACCCGCTACAACCTCAGCGGCAGCCTGGAAGAGACGGCCGGGATCAATCGCACGCACCAGTCCTTCCCCAGCGACAACGATCACGATGCCTATCGCAACAAGTCCCTGAGCCTGAATCTGAGCCACTTCCTGAGGGATGATCTGGAAGTCGGCCTTACGGCGATGAAGAACACGGGCAAGACCGAACTCGATAATTCCTTTGGCCGCTGGGACCCGGACAGCATGACGGTCAGTGGTCAGCAGCTCTACAGCGACTTCGATATCAGCAGTGTGGGCAGTTTTATCGACGCCCAACTGAGCGAGCGCTGGAACTCGCGCCTGGAACTGGGCCACAGCGAAAATCGCGAAAAAACCCGCGACAAGCTCAGTACAGACAACTACAGCTTCAACACCTATCGCGACTCATTGAACTGGCAAAACAACCTGACGCTGAACGGGCAAAACAGCGTGATACTCGGTGCCGATGCCTATGAAGATCGCGTGCGCAGCAGCACGGTGTTTGACCAGGACAGCCGCTGGAATCGCGCCGTATTTATTCAGCACCGCTTCAATGGCGATTATTTCTCTACCGAACTGGGCCTGCGTCACGACGACAACCAGCAGTTCGGCAGCAATAACACCTGGAGCGCCAGCCTGACGGTACCGCTCAACCCGGACAACGATGTGCTGCTGTCTTACAGCGAAGGGTTCCGGGCGCCGACGTTTAACGATTTGTACTACCCGCAGTACGGCAACCCGGCCCTGAAGCCCGAACATTCCAAAAGCTACGAGCTGCAGTGGCGCAGCCAGTTGAGCGAGAGCAGCCGCCTGGAAACCTCGCTGTATCGCACCGACATTCGTGATGCGATTGTGGCCGATGCCGATTTCATTCAGCAGAACATTGGCGCCGCCCGGATCATCGGTTTTGAAAGTGCCTTGCAGCAAGAATGGTTCGGCTGGCAGAGCAGCCTCGGGGTCGCCATTACCGACCCCCGTGATCGCGACACCGGCCATACGTTGAGCCGCCGTGCCCGCCGCACCCTGAACCTTGATCTGGATCGCCAGTTCGACCGGGTAGGTGTCGGCGCCAGCTGGCAGGCGGTGAGCAGCAGCTTTAATGACGACGGCAATACGCAGCCGATTGCCGGCTATGGACTGCTGGGGGTGCGTGGCAACTGGCAAGCCAGCGCTGAAGTGAGGCTTGATTTAAAAGTCGACAACTTGCTGGACAAGAGCTTCACCCGCGCGCTCTACAGCTATGACGGCAGTTACTACGGCTACCGTGAAGAAAGCCGCAGCGTGCAACTGGCCGTGACCTGGACCCCGACGCTCTAAAAACCCGATATCCCCCGTACCCCCTGTAGGAGCGAGCTTGCTCGCGAGCTTTTAATACGCAGAGCTCGCGAGCAAGCTCGCTCCTACAGGGTGAGAGTCAGTCAGCCAGTTGCTCGCAAAGTCGGGCCGTTGCTTCAAGCATCTGCGCACTTGGGCGTTCAAGGCCTTTGTCGGTCAATAACAGCAAACGTCCGTGCTTGACCGCATCAATCTGCGGCCAGGCTTTCCAGGCGTCCAGCTGCGCCTGGCTGCTGGCGATGATCACTTGCGGATTGCGCTGCAATACCGACTCCACGCTGACCTGCGGCGCAGGCAGTTTGAGGTCGGCAAATACATTGCTCGCCCCGCACACCGCCAATGCGTCACTGATGATCTGCGTACCGCCAACGGTGTACAGCGGCTGATCCCACACCTGGTAAAACACCCGCAGCGGTATGTCGCGCCGATATTGCCCACGTAGCCCGGCCAGACGCTGACGCAGTTGCGCGGCCAGTTCACGGCCACGCTCAGGGCGGTTCAGCGCCACGGCCAGGGCTTCAACCTGATCGGCCAGTTGCTCGAGACTCGCAGGCTCGGCGGTGTAAGTCGGGATGTCGAGATGGCGCAGCTGTTCGCGCTGGGCAGCGGCAACGCTACCCGGCCAGAGCAAAAGTAAATCGGGTTGCAGGCTGATCAGGCGCTCCATGTCCAGCTGGCCGTAACGGCCCACGGAAGGCACGCTGCGCAGCTGCGGCAAAGGCTCTCCCGCCTCCAGGCGACCCACCAGCAGATCAGCGGCGCCCAGTTCGACAACCATCTCTGACAAGGAGGGTGACAGGCTGATCACCCGTGTAGCCGCCCCGGCCGGGGTGCCGATGGCCAGCAGCAGAACCGCCAGCCAGGCGCGCATCAGCCGATCTGGCGCGGGATGCGATAGAGGTAAAACAGTACCAGCGTCGACACTGAAAGCAGCAGCAACGGCACGCCTTCAAGCCCGACAAACACCGCCAGCGCAGCGATCCACACCGGCAGGCCGGCAGCCAGCAAGGCGCGGTAGCGGGCACGGGCAAGCTCGGCCCAGGCAGCGGGCTCCTGGGGCGTATCAAGGGCTTTTTGCAATGCGATCAGCCCATGTTTGTACGGCCCGAAAAAGCGCAGCGTGACAAACATCGACGCAACACCGGCAATGAAGAACGGCATCGTCAGCCCGGGCAACAAGGGCTCGGACTTGCCGAACAACCAATTGGCCAATACCAGCGGCAGCAGGGTCAGCACCAATTGCTGCCACCAGCTGAAGCTCATGCGGCGACGGATCTGACCACGGGTCACGCCGGGTCGGCCTCGCTTTGATGCTGGTTGCCCATCATGTGCCCGAGCTTGTTGGCTTTGGTCGCCAGGTACAGCTTGTTGTGCGGGTTATGCCCGGTGTGCAGAGGCACCCGTTCGGCCACGTTGATGCCCATGTCGGTCAAGGCTTTGACCTTGCGCGGGTTGTTGGTCATCAGACGCAACGACTTCACACCCATGTGCTCCAGCATCGGCAGGCAGATCCCGTAGTCACGCTGATCGGCGGCAAATCCCAGACGCTCATTGGCCTCAACCGTGTCGGCGCCGCCATCCTGCAGTTCGTAAGCACGAACCTTGTTCAGCAAGCCAATGCCCCGGCCTTCCTGACGCAAGTACAGCAACACGCCACGACCTTCGCGGGCGATGGCCTGCATGGCGGCTTCGAGCTGCGAACCGCAGTCACAGCGCTGGCTGAACAAGGCATCGCCGGTCAGGCATTCAGAGTGCACCCGGCCTAGTACCGGAGCGCCGTCCGCCACGTCGCCCAAACTGAGCACAACGTGTTCACGACCCGTGGCTTTCTCGAGAAAGCCATGCATGGTGAATTCGGCAAAGGGGGTGGGAAGCTTGCAAGCGGCAACGAAAACGACGGGCACCGTGTGCTCCTGATCAGTTTGAGTACTGGAAATTCGCAGAGGCGGCATTGTAACAGGACGTTCCTATAGACGCTTAGGCTGAATTATCGGAGATAAATATCTAAAAGTTTGATCGCTCTTGCAGCAGCTGGCCACGTAGTTATTCACCGCGAAAATGCTGATAACCGCGTATGCCCGGGGTAATGTCCCGGCCATCGACGCCCAGCAAACCGACGCCCTGCCCTTCGACCACTAGGCCAATCACATGAATCGGCCAGCCATCTGCCAGCAGGGTCGGCAACTCAACGGCCGGCAAAGTGAACGCCAGCACGTAATCGTCACCCCCACTCAACGCCGCTTGCTGCGCAGCGGCGTCACCCAGAAATTCCTGCAAGGCGAGAGAAACCGGCACGCGGTCGTTTTCGATCAGCAAGCCGACTTTAGACGCCAGGGCAATATGCCCGCAGTCGGCCAGCAGGCCATCGGAGATATCCAGCGCCGAGCTGGCCTTGCCGCGCAGTGCCTGGCCCAGCGCCAATTGCGGTTGCGGCGACCAGTAGTGCGCCAGCAACGGCTCGGCGATGGCGGGTGTGGCGCTACGCTGGCCGAGCACCAGAGGCAAGGCGCCAGCGGCATTGCCCAGCTCGCCGCCAACACACAGCAGGTCGCCGGGCCGGGCTGCACTGCGGGTCAATGCCTGGCCCCGAGGTACGCGGCCAAAAACCGTCAGCGTCAGGCATAGCGGCCCGCGCGTGGTGTCGCCACCAATCAGGCGCAAGCCACAGCCTTGAGCCATCAGGTTCAAACCGCGGGCGAACGCTTGCAACCAGTCGGCTTCAACCGCAGGCAAGGTCAGGGCAAGGGTAAACGCGAGGGGAGTTGCGCCCATGGCCGCCAGATCGCTGGCCGCCACTGCCAGCGAACGCTGACCGAGCAAGAAAGGGTCGCATGGATCTGCGAAGTGCACCCCGGCTACCAGGGTGTCGGTGGAAATCGCCAGTTGTTCCCCGAAAGGAACATCCAGCAGGGCGCAGTCGTCGCCGATGCCCAGAGCAACACCTTCGCCGCCTTGCGCACAAGGCGCGGCAGCGAAGAAGTTACGGATCAGCTCGAACTCGCCCATGGCCGACAGCGCTGATCAGCGCTTGTAAGCCTTTACTTCAGCTTCACGCAGGCGTGGCGCCAGTTTGTCGAGCACACCGTTGACGAACTTGTGGCCGTCGGTAGAACCAAACACTTTCGCCAGCTCGATGCCTTCGTTGATCACAACGCGGTAAGGCACGTCGACACGCTTGATCAGCTCCCAGGTGGACAGGCGCAGAACGCACAGTTCAACCGGGTCGAGCTCTTCGATGGTGATGTCCAGGCATGGTGCCAGGGCGGTATCGATTTCAGCCTTGATTGCAGGTACGCCGTGCAAAATTTCACGGAAGTACGCGGCATCAACGTCGGTGAAGTCGTTATCGACCCGAAACTGGGCTTCGATTTCGTTCAGGGACTGCTTGGCCATGTGCAATTGATACAAGGCCTGAGTCGCGAGTTGACGCGCTTCACGGCGCTTGGCGCTCTTGGATGGTTTGCCGGCGTCCGCAGGTTTAGGATCGCGCGGGTTAAAACGATCGCTTTCGTCGGAAATCACTTGGCCTCCAACTGTGCCAACAGGCTGACCATTTCAAGGGCGGACAAGGCAGCTTCAGCGCCTTTGTTGCCGGCTTTGGTGCCGGAGCGCTCAATGGCCTGTTCGATCGAATCGACCGTCAACACACCGAATGCAACCGGTACGCCGAACTGCATGGACACCTGGGACAAGCCCTTGGTGCATTCGCCGGCAACGTATTCAAAGTGCGGAGTACCGCCACGAATCACGGCGCCCAGGGCGATGATGGCGGCGAATTCGTTGCGCTGGGCAACCTTTTGCGCAACCAGTGGAATTTCGAACGCACCCGGAGCACGGATGATGGTGATGTCGCTTTCGTTCACACCGTGGCGAACCAGGGCATCAACGGCACCACTCACCAGGCTTTCGACGACGAAGCTGTTGAAGCGGCCAACTACCAGAGCGTAGCGACCTTTGGGGGCGATGAAGGTACCTTCGATGGTCTTCAGGGTCATTCGGTATGTCTCGTATTAAAGAGCCAGAACGCACTCGCGTGCGTTCTTTAAGGATATTGGGCCACGAATTCGGACAGGACACGACCGGTCTTTATTCGGAGGGCACGTATTCTACAACTTCCAGATCGAAACCGGATATGGCATTGAACTTCATTGGTGAACTCATCAAGCGCATTTTGCGCACGCCGAGGTCACGCAGGATCTGCGAACCGGCACCCACGATGCTGTAAGTGGTCGGCTTTTTCACCGGCACCTGGTCAGCAGTTTCGCGAATATGGGCCAGCAATACGTCACCATCCAGCGGATGGCCCAGCAACAGCACTACACCACTGCCGGCCGCTGACACCGCGCTCATGGCGGCGCGCAGGCTCCAGCGCCCCGGTTGCCTGACCATCAGCAGATCACGCAGCGGGTCCATGTTATGCACACGCACCAGGGTCGGCTCTTCAGCGCAGATCTTGCCCAGGGTCAGTGCCATGTGCACATCGCCTTCGACTGAATCACGATAGGTCACCAGGTTGAATTGGCCCAGCTCGCTGTCCAGTGGCTGTTCGGCAATCCGCTGAACGGTACGTTCATGGATCATGCGGTAGTGGATCAGGTCGGCAATTGTTCCGATCTTGATGCCGTGTTCGGCAGCGAAGGTTTCTAGTTCCGGACGGCGGGCCATGGTCCCGTCGTCGTTCATCACCTCACAGATAACACCGCTTGGCTCGAACCCGGCCATACGTGCCAGATCGCAGGCAGCTTCGGTGTGACCGGCGCGGGCCAGAGTACCGCCCGCCTGTGCCATCAACGGGAAAATATGCCCCGGGCTCACGATGTCTTCTGCTTTCGCGTCCCTGGCCGCAGCCGCCTGCACGGTGCGCGCACGGTCCGCTGCCGAGATGCCGGTGGTCACACCGGTAGCCGCTTCGATCGAGACAGTGAACTTGGTGCCAAAGCCGGAACCGTTGCGCGGCGCCATCAATGGCAGTTGCAGCAGCTCGCAACGCTCGCGGCTCATGGGCATGCAAATCAAGCCACGGGCAAAGCGCGCCATGAAGTTGATGTGCTCGGCCTGGCAGCACTCGGCAGCCATGATCAGGTCGCCTTCGTTCTCGCGGTCTTCGTCATCCATCAGGATGACCATCTTGCCTTGGCGGATGTCTTCAACCAGTTCTTCGATGCTGTTGAGCGCCACGCGGCACCCCCTTAATTCAGGATTTGAGGTAGCCGTTGGCGGCCAGAAAACTTTCACTGATGCCGCCCGAAGTCGGCTCGGCGGCTTTATCGCCCAGCAGCAGACGCTCAAGGTAACGCGCCAGCAGGTCCACTTCGAGGTTCACCCGGCGACCCGGACGATAGTCGTCCATGATGGTTTCGCTCAGGGTGTGGGGAATAATGGTCAGCGAGAACTCGGCGCCATTGACCGCGTTCACGGTCAGGCTGGTGCCGTCGACGGTGATCGAGCCTTTATGGGCGATGTACTTGGCCAGCTCTTTGGGAGCGCGGATGCGGAACTCGATAGCCCGGGCGTTCTCTTCCCGCGAGATCACTTCACCCACACCGTCAACGTGCCCGCTCACCAGGTGACCACCCAGACGCGTGGTCGGGGTCAGGGCCTTTTCCAGGTTGACCCGGCTGCCGCTTTTCAAATCGTTGAACGCGGTGCAGTCGAGGGTCTCGCGGCTGACGTCAGCCATAAAGCCGTTGCCCGGCAGTTCCACGGCAGTCAGGCACACGCCATTGATTGCAATACTGTCGCCGAGTTTGACGTCGCTCAGGTCGAGCTTGCCGGTGTCTACATAAACCCGCACATCGCCGCCTTTGGGGGTCAGTGCACGGATGCTGCCGATGGATTCAATGATGCCGGTAAACATGGCGTTCCCCTTGAGAACAGAACCTGCGTAGAACGGAGGCTGAGAATTATACGCTCGCGGATGGCACAGGTATGGCGGTGACTCGCCAGTCATCACCCACCGCGCGCATTTCAATGATTTTGAGCAAAGGCGCTTCGCTCATATGGGTCAACGGCAGCTCAAGCAATGGCCGGGCAGTGGAACCGAGGAACTTGGCGGCGATGAAAATCTGGTATTCATCCACCAGCCCCTGTTCGGCAAAAGCCCCGGCCAGACGCGGCCCGGCCTCCACCAATACTTCGTTCACCCCGCGTGCGGCCAGTGCAACCAGCAACTTGCGTAAATCGACCTGGCCGTTGGCACCGTGGATCACCAGGCATTCCGGCCCCGTGCGGTATTGCTCGGCGGGAGGTACGCAGGTGGCAACCAGCGCCGGACCTGCCTTGAAAAACGGCGCATCCAGCGGCACCCGCAAACGCCCGTCAATCAATACCCGCAGCGGAGGACGGCTCAATGCCAGCGCCGTGAGCTCGGGGCTCAGGCCCAGCTCCGGACCGCGCACGGTCAGGCGCGCGCCATCGGCCAGAACCGTGTCGGCACCGGTCAGCACCACGCTGGCCTGCGCCCGCAGCCGCTGCACCGCAGAGCGTGCCGCAGGGCCGGTGATCCATTGGCTTTCGCCATTGGCCATGGCCGTGCGGCCATCAAGACTCATCGCCAGCTTGACCCGCACAAACGGCAGGCCGTGCTCCATACGTTTGAGGAAGCCCGGGTTCAGCGCCCGCGCTTCACTTTCGAGCACGCCGCTGCACACTTCAATCCCGGCGTCAGCCAGACGCTTGAGGCCGCGGCCGGCAACTTCCGGGTTGGGGTCCTGCATGGCCGCCACCACCCGCGCCACGCCGGCATGGCGCAAGCCGTCGGCACAGGGCGGAGTGTGGCCATGGTGGCTGCACGGTTCCAGCGTGACGTAAGCCGTGGCGCCACGGGCCAGCTCGCCCGCCGCACGCAAGGCGTGGACTTCGGCGTGGGGTTCACCCGTGCGCACGTGCCAGCCTTCGCCGACAATCTGTCCGTCACGCACTATCACGCAACCGACTCGCGGGTTGGGATGGGTCGTATACAGGCCGTTGCGCGCCAGTTCGATGGCACGCGCCATGTAATGGGCGTCTAAAATTGATTGTTGCGTAGTCACAGTCATTCTTTGGAGGGCTCACGGGCGAGTCGGTCGATTTCTTCGCGGAACTCGTTGAGGTCCTGGAAGCGTCGATAGACAGAGGCAAAACGGATATAGGCCACTTCATCGAGCTTTTGCAGCTCGCCCATGACCAGCTCACCGACAACCAGCGATTTGACTTCGCGTTCACCGGTGGCGCGCAGCTTGCTCTTGATATGGGCCAGCGCGGCTTCGAGTCGCTCGACGCTGACCGGGCGCTTTTCCAGCGCCCGCTGCATGCCGGCACGCAGTTTTTCTTCGTCGAAAGGCTGACGACTGCCGTCTTGCTTGATAAGGCGCGGTAACACCAACTCGGCTGTTTCAAAGGTGGTGAAACGCTCACCACAGGCCAGGCATTCACGCCGGCGGCGCACCTGGTCGCCCTCGGCGACCAGACGCGAGTCGATGACTTTAGTGTCGTTGGCACCGCAGAAAGGACAGTGCATGGTGGCGGCAACAAAAAATGGGGAGTGCCATGGTAGCGCATCCCACTGGCAAGACAAGCCATAGCCTTTACGGTATACAGTCCGCCTACTATGTTTCACCCATCTGATACATCGACAGACCTGCCGCTGGAGCCTTCCATGTCGCTACGAACGCTTTTTTTGTTGTGCCTCGCCGGTTTCCTGGGCGCCTGTAGCAGCGAACCGCCAAAACCGGTGCAGACTCAGGTGCTGGCACAGCCAAAAACTGATGCTCCAAAAGACCTCGGACCACTGCCGGCCTATCAGCGTGAACTCAGCGGCGTGTTGACCGGCGTACCCGCAGGGGCCGAGGTTGAACTGGCGATGCTGATCATTGACGAACGTGGACGCCCCCAAGGCCTGATGGCCAGCAGCAAGATCATCGGCAATAGCCAGCCGCTGCCGTTCAAGCTGCGTTTTAACCCCGAAGCCTTCCCCGCCGGAGCGCGGGTTGAACTGCGCGGACGCGCCAGCCAGTCCGGGCAATTGATCCTGCATCTACCTTCAAAAATCATCAGCCAGCCTGCGACCCAGGCCATGGGTACCCTGGCCTTTGTCCAGGCACCATGAATACACCGCTGCATCTGCAACAGTCATTGAGCGAGTTGGTGGGCGATGCCCGGCTGATCATTACGGATTTGCCGGACACGACACTCAAGTTATGGCTGCTTGACCCGCAACGGATGGATCGTTGCTTCACGGCCGACGAGACCCGGCGCATCCTTTACGAGCCACCGTACTGGGCGTTTTGCTGGGCCAGCGGTCTGGCTCTGGCACGTTATCTGGCCGAGCAGCCGCACTGGGTGCAAGGCAAGCGCGTGCTGGATTTTGGCGCAGGTTCCGGGGTGGCAGCGATTGCAGCGGCCAGGGCCGGGGCACTCGAGGTGCTGGCTTGCGATCTTGACCCGCTGGCGCTGGCTGCCTGCAGGGCGAATGCCGAGCTCAATGATGTGCAGCTCCATTATTCCAGCGACTTTTTCGCCGAAGCCGACCGCTTCGACCTGATCCTGGTGGCGGACGTGCTTTACGACCGCGAAAACCTGCCACTGCTGGATCAGTTTTTAACCCGTGGCCAACAGGTCCTGGTCGCCGATTCCCGGGTGCGCGACTTCAAGCATCCGCTGTACCGCCAGCTGGACAGCCTCAAGGCATTGACCTTGCCCGATCTGGCCGAGCCCCATGAATTTCGTAACGTGAGCCTGTATCACGCGCAACGCGAGCCTATGGCTTTCGGCCTGCCCGTACAGCCTTTATAGTTGCCCTCATTTACCTGTTTCGAGACACCTAATGAATCAGCCTACGCCTTCTTCCCATAGCTTCGACGTAACCTCCGCGGACTTCGACAGACTGGTTGTCCAGGCCTCTTTTGAGCAGCCCGTTCTGGTGGATTTCTGGGCCGACTGGTGTGCACCGTGCAAGGTGATGCTGCCGATTCTGGAACAGATCGCGGTGGACTATCAGGGCGAGTTGTTACTGGCCAAGGTCAATTGCGAAGTCGAGCAGGACATCGTGGGCCGTATCGGCATTCAAACCCTGCCCACAGTAGTGCTGTTTAAAGACGGCAAAGTGGTGGATGGCTTCCAGGAAGCGCAACCCGAATCGGCGATCCGCGCGATGCTCGCGCCCCATGTCGTGATGCCCGAGCCAGAGGCCGAAGACCCGATGCTGCAAGCCCGGGCACTGTTTTCCGAAAGCCGCTTTGCTGACGCCGAAGCCCTGCTGAAAAACATCCTCACCGATGACAACAGCAACGCCGGCGCACTGATTCTGTATGCCCGCTGCCTCGCCGAACGCGGTGAACTCACCGAAGCACAAGCCGTGCTGGACGCGGTTAAAAGTGACGAGCACAAAGCCGAACTGGCCGGGGCCAAGGCGCAACTGACGTTCCTGGGTCAGGCCGCGGATTTGCCGGATGTGGCGGATTTGAAAACCCGCGTTGCACAAAACCCGCAGGACGACGAAGCCGCTTACCAACTGGCGATCCAGCAATTGGCGCGCCAGCAATATGAAGGTGCTCTGGACGGGTTGCTGAAGCTGTTCACCCGCAACCGCAGCTACAACGAAGGCATCACCCACAAGACCTTGCTGCAGGTCTTCGACTTGTTGGGCAATGATCATCCGCTGGTGACCACCTACCGCCGCAAATTGTTTGCTGCGCTGTACTAGGCATCGGGCTGCAGGAGCGCGTTTGCTCACGAGCAAACTCGCGCCTGCGGGTCTTGCGTCATCTTTGCTATTCGATCCAGCTGTAAATCGGTGAGTCTGTGCCGCTCACCACTTTCACCTCGGGGCAATGACGCAGGCGTACCAGCAGCCGCTTGCCCGCGCCGGTGCTGCCGGTCAGGGCTTGTAGCTGCCCAAGCAGCTCAGGCCCGCTGATCTGCCCGGCCTTGCGCAACAAGTCTTTAGTCGTTTCCCACACGGCATCGTCCTGATTCACCGGTCTGGCAGGGGGCTGGCTGACAGGCGCGTCACTGACCTGCAACTGTGCACCCAGTGCAGCCCAGTCGCCGGCATCCAGTTCCACCGTCAAATCCACCGGCCAGTCGCCGATTGTTCCGCGAATGCGCACCATCGCTCTACTCCTCAAGTTTCATCAAACCATGCTCCCATGCGTATTGCGTAACGCCAAGCACACGGGCAAACTCTCGCAAATATTGTTATAAGATCACATAACAAATTGGTCCTCCCCCTTCTGCTGGAGTCACGCTATGCGCCGTTTGCTTCTTGCTATACCGTTTGCCCTGTTGCCGCTGGCCATGGCCCATGCTGCAGATGATCACGACCATGAACACGCCAGCCTGGGAGCCCACGAGCATGGCGCAGGCAGCCTAGATGTGGCTCTCGATGGCCAGACTCTGGAACTTGACCTGGATGGCCCGTCAATGAACCTGGTCGGATTTGAGCACCTTGCCACTACCGACGCTGACAAAGCCAAAGTCGCGGCAGCCCAGGCCCAGCTGGGCAATCCGCTGGTGTTGTTCAACCTGCCCAAAGCTGCAGAGTGCAGCGTTGAAGCCCAGGACCTGCAGAGCCCACTATTTGAAGCCGCCCCTGAAGAGGCTGCCGGCGTGGCAAAAGGCGAGCACCATCACAGCGATATCGAAGCCCACTATGCCTTTACCTGCAGCAAACCCGAGGCGCTGAAGACGCTGGATTTGAGCACGTTCTTCAAGACGTTCCCGGGCACCCATAAAATCAAGGTACAACTGATTGGCGCAAGTGGTCAGCAAGGTGTAGAAGCCACACCTCAAGCCCCCACCGTCAAGTTCTGACCGGATTAAACCTGCAGGAACGAGCTCGCTCCTGCAGATACCGCCCCGCTATTGGCACCCCATACAGGCGATTTCTCTTCCCCATGACCCAAGCACTTATCGAACTCAATGACCTGAGTTTCAGTTGGCCGGGGCAGCCCGTGTTGCTGGATATTCCGGCATTTCGCCTTGAGCCGGGCGAAACCCTGTTCCTCAAGGGCCCCAGCGGCAGCGGTAAAACCACGTTGCTGGGCCTGCTCGGCGGCGTGCAAAAAGCCGATAGCGGCACGATCCGCCTGCTCGGCCAAGAACTGGGCGAACTCGGCTCGGGCGCCCGCGATCGCTTTCGGGTCGATCACACCGGTTATATCTTTCAGCAATTCAATTTGCTGCCGTTTTTATCGGTACGCGAGAACGTTGAACTGCCTTGTCACTTTTCCAGACTGCGCGCCAGCCGCGCCGTGCAACGCCACGGCAGTGTGGATAACGCCGCGCAAACCCTGCTGGCGCACCTGGGTCTCAAAGACCCGGCGTTGCTGGAGCGACGTGCAGACTCCCTGTCGATTGGCCAGCAGCAACGGGTCGCCGCTGCCCGCGCCCTGATCGGCCAGCCCGAGCTGGTAATTGCCGACGAACCGACCTCGGCCCTCGACGCTGACGCCCGCGAAGCGTTTATCCAGTTGCTGTTTGCTGAATGCCGCGAGGCGGGCGCCAGCCTGCTGTTTGTAAGCCACGATCAAAGTCTGGCCCCCCTCTTCGACCGAAATCTGTCGTTGTCCGAACTCAATCGTGCCGCCACGTCGGCAGAGGTCTGAGATGTATCTGTTTCGACTAGCCCTGGCCAGCCTGGCTAACCGTCGCTTCACCGCGATCCTGACCGCCTTCGCCATCGCCCTGTCGGTGTGCCTGTTGCTGGCGGTCGAGCGGGTGCGCACCGAAGCCCGCGCCAGCTTTGCCAGCACCATCAGCGGCACTGACCTGATCGTGGGCGCCCGCTCCGGCTCGGTCAATCTGCTGCTGTACTCGGTATTTCGCATTGGCAATGCCACCAACAATATTCGCTGGGACAGCTTTGAGCACTTCGCCAACAACCCGAAAGTGAAATGGGCGATTCCCATGTCACTGGGCGACTCCCATCGCGGTTATCGGGTGATGGGCACCAGCGAGGCGTATTTCGAGCACTATCAATACGGCCGTCGGCAGAACCTGGAACTGGCTGCCGGCCGGGCGTTTGCCACCGACCCTTTTGAGGTGGTACTGGGCGCCGAAGTGGCGGATGCACTGCACTACAAACTGGGTGACAAGCTGGTGCTGGCCCACGGCGTGGCCGCGGTCAGTCTGGTCAAGCATGATGACAAACCGTTCACCGTGGTCGGAATTCTCAAACGCACCGGCACCCCGGTTGACCGTACCCTGCATATCAGCCTGGGCGGTATGGAAGCGATACATGTCGATTGGCATAACGGTGTTCCGGCCCGTGGCGCCGGGCGGGTAAGTGCCGATCAGGCGCGCAACATGGACCTCACCCCGCAGGCCATCACCGCCTTTATGCTGGGTCTGAACAGCAAGATCTCGACCTTTGCCTTGCAGCGTGAAATCAATGATTTCCGCGGTGAACCGATGATGGCGATTTTGCCCGGGGTGGCGCTGCAGGAACTCTGGAGCCTGATGAGCACCGCTGAAAAAGCATTGTTCGTGGTGTCGCTGTTTGTGGTGCTGACCGGCTTGATCGGCATGCTCACTGCGATTTTGACCAGCCTCAATGAACGTCGGCGCGAGATGGCCATTCTGCGTTCGGTCGGTGCCCGGCCATGGCATATCGCAACCTTGCTGGTCTTCGAGGCCCTTGCCCTGGCATTGGCCGGTGTAGTGGCCGGCGTGGGGTTGCTGTACCTGTGTATCGCCGTGGCCCAAGGTTATGTGCAATCGAACTACGGGCTGTATTTACCGCTGGCCTGGCCAAGCGAATATGAATGGGCGCTGCTTGGCGGTATTCTTGCGGCCGCCCTGCTGATGGGCTGCGTGCCGGCATGGCGCGCCTACCGACAATCGCTGGCCGATGGTCTGTCCATTCGTTTATGAACCCGGGGTTATAACAATGTCCGTGTTGCCACGCGTGCTGCTGGCACTGCTTGTGCTGATCACTACTCCTTTGTGGGCAGCAGAGCCGAAAGAGTTGACGTGGTCGGAGATGATTCCGCCCGACGCGCCGGCTGAAGTGCCGGACATGGCACCGCTGCACGACCTGTCACAGATGGGCGACATGGAGGCCGCCCCGGCAGCCAGGCAGGACTTGCCCAATGCGCCGGTGGTGACGACGCTGGACGGTCAGTTGATTCGCTTGCCGGGCTATATCGTGCCCCTTGAAGTCAATGAACAAGGCCGCACCACCGAGTTTTTGCTGGTGCCCTACTTCGGCGCCTGTATCCACGTGCCGCCACCGCCGTCGAACCAGATCGTGCATGTCACCAGCAAGGTCGGGGTGCAAGTCGATGAGCTGTACCAGCCGTACTGGATCGAAGGCGCGATGCAGGTCAAATCCAGTACCAGTGAACTGGCAGATGCGGGCTACCAGATGGATGCGCAAAAAATCGTTGTGTACGAACTGCCGGAGTAACCCCCCCCATCGCTCCTGCAGGGACGGTGAGCACGGGCCAGCTCACGAAATTTTCACAAACTCACCGTTCATTGAGCTGGGTCAACTGAGCGTGGCATGGCGCTCTTTACCATTGGTTATATAAATTTCAAATATCCCAATGGAGCTCCCATGCACAAGTCTTTGCTCAGCGCAGCCGCGCTTGCGCTCGCCGTCGTCGCCCCGCTTGCCCACGCCCACACTGAAGGTGACATCATTCTGCGTGCCGGTGCGATCACGGTAAACCCGAAGGCCGACAGCTCCAGCGTCAAGGTTGATCAGGGCCCGCTGGCGGGCGCGGATCTGGGTGGCAAGGCGACCATGAGCAGCGACACGCAATTGGGCCTCAACTTCGCCTACATGATCACCGACCATGTCGGTATTGAACTGCTGGCAGCCACGCCGTTTGAGCATGACGTGAAACTTAAAGGCACCGCCTTGTCTGCGGCAAACGGCAAGCTGGGCAGCCTCAAGCACTTGCCGCCAACCCTGAGTGTTGTGTACTACCCGCTGGACTCCAAGTCGGCGTTCCAGCCTTACGTGGGTGCCGGTATCAACTACACCTGGATCTATGACGAGCACGTTGGCAGCAGCGCCAGCGCGGCAGGCTTTGACAACTTCAAGGCAAAGAACTCGTGGGGCATGGCATTCCAGGTCGGTGCTGACTACATGCTGACCGATAACATCATGATCAACGCCCAGGCACGCTATATCGATATCGATACCCGCGCCACGGTGGAAAACAACGCAGTAGCGCCTGGCACCCGCGCCAAGGTCAATGTAGACGTGGATCCGTTCGTTTACATGGTAGGTCTGGGTTACAAGTTTTAAGCGACAAACAACATCAAAAAAGGCGCCCTGGAGGCGCCTTTTTTTGTAGCCAGGGGCTTGTCAGCGTCCGAGCAAACGCGCCAGACCAACACTCATGGGTGTGGTTTCGCCAAGCTTGAAGCGTTGCAGCAAGCGGCTGTTGTCTGCCCGTGAATGGCGGATATCGCCGGAGCGGGCCGCACTGTAGCTGATGGGCGGCAGTCCACCGACCACGTCGCCCAGCGCCTCGAGCATTTGCTTGAGGGTGGTGGCTTTGTTCAGGCCGACGTTGACCGCGCCTTCTTCAACCTGCCGGGCTTCGACAGCCTGAACCAGGATGTTCACCAGGTCACCGACGTAGATGAAGTCACGGGTTTGCTCGCCATCGCCGAAAATGGTGATGGGCAGGCCCTTTACCGCGCGTTCGCTGAAGATGCTGATCACCCCGGAGTACGGCGATGACGGGTCCTGGCGCGGGCCAAAGACGTTAAACAGACGGAAAATCGCCGGTTCCAGCCCGTGTTGGCGACGGTAAAAGTCCAGATAGTATTCACTGGCCAGTTTGTCGGACGCATAAGGCGTCAGCGGCGCCTTGGGGGTGTCTTCGACAATCGACTCACCTTCACCGTTATTGCCATACACAGCAGCGCTGGAGGCAAAAACAACCCGTTTGACCCCGGATTCACGCATGGCTTCGCACACGTTAAGGGTGCCGATGAAATTGCTTTGATGGGTACGTACCGGGTCGTCCACCGAGGCTTGCACCGAGGCAACTGCCGCCAGGTGAACCACGGCACTGCAACCGGCCATGACCCTGGCAACCAGGGCAGCATCCGCCACGTCGCCTTCGATCAGCTCGACCTTGGGGTTGTCCATTGGCAGATTGCAGCGCTTGCCGGTGGACATGTCGTCGAGAATGCGTACGGCATGCCCCTTGGCCAACAAGGCATCAACCAGATTGGAACCGATAAATCCGGCGCCGCCGGTCACTAAAACGGGTGAATCAGCCATGACGATAAAGTCTGTCCAGTAATGTCGGGAGTGCCGCACGCCAGGCGCGAGGCTTGATCCCGAAGGTGTGTAAGATTTTCTTGCAGGCCAGCACAGCATGCTGGGGCTCTTCAGCCGCGTCCGGGCATGCCGCATGCGCCTGCGGTACAGGTGCTTCGACAGCCAGTGGATGCAGGGTGCGCGCTTCGCTCAGGATCGCCTGCCCCAGCGCCAGCGGCGTGGTCGCCTCGTGCCCCGCGTAGTGATAAGTACCCCACAGCGGCGCGGCGCAATCCAGCTGCTTGAGCACTGAGATAATCACCCGTGCGGCGTCATCTACCGGTGTCGGATTGCCCCGGCGATCATCGGCCAGCAACAATTCTCCCGGCTTTTCAGCCTGGGTCAGAAACCGCCCGAGCAGACCTTCCGGGCTGTCATCCAGCAGCCAGCCAAAACGCAGCAGCACGTGCTGCGGGCAGATGGCCCGCACACTTTGCTCGATTCGCCACAGTGCCTGACCGCGTAACCCCAGCGGAACGGGTTCGTCCTTTTCGCTGTAGGCCGTCGCCCGCGAACCGTCGAAAACCCGATAGCTGGAAGGTTGCAGCAAAATGATGTTGTGGTGCTGGCACAACTCGGCCAAACGTTCGACAGAGCGCTCCTGGCCAGCAAGTCGGGACTCGCTGACTGTTGGCGCCTGAAACCAGTCGAAGTAATACGCGAGGTTGATGACCGCATCCGGGCGGGTGTCATCCAGCAGCTGCGTAAGGCTCGCAGCGTCCCAGCCGTCTTGCGGCGGACGCGGGGCGAGGAAATTAATGTCTTCCTCGGCACCCTGACGAATCAGCGCCTGCCCGAGAGCATTTCCGCCGCCCAATAACATAAGGCGCATTCGCATAGAGTGTGCAGACTCAGTCTATTCAGAACGGTGATGTATACCAGAAAACCAACCGTGAAAGCTGCTGGCCATGATCAAGACCTCCGTATTTTGCGGGTTTATGGGCCCGCCGTCACTGACAAACTGCACCCCTGCGGGTCAACGGGCTCACTACAGCTGCGGCGGCATGTCAGTGAGCAGCAACCTGGAAGGCGGCGACCCGGCAGCCGGCGCCGGTTCGCCGGTATCGCGTACGGGCATCAGGAATCCCTGTGGATAATGTTGCGCAAAGTGGACATCGTCACACTTATCCACAAGCTTTTTGAGCCGATCATTGAAAGCCCGACTGACGGAGCTCTGGGCGCCGGACATGGTTCTGAACTGAGCGGTAATGGTTACGCCATCCAGATTCATGCTGTCGACCCCGAATACCGTCAGCGAGCCCTGCAGGCTGAGACTGAGCAAAGGATCGTCACTGATCTGGCTTCCGGCCTGGCGGATCATGTCGATGGCCTGATCGGTGTCGGTATCGTAGGTGAACTGAACCGAGAAAAATGCGTACGCAAACTGCCGGGAATGGTTGATCACCGCCTTGATCTGACCAAAGGGCACCGAATGCACGAAGCCACGCGAGTCCCTCAGGCGCAAGGTGCGAATGGTCAGCCCCTCAACGGTACCCGCATGGTTGGAGTCGACCACCACCCAGTCGCCGACCGAGATGGTGTCCTCAATAATAATGAACAGCCCCGTAATGACGTCTTGTACCAGCTGCTGGGAACCAAAGCCGATCGCCAGCCCTATGACCCCGGCACCAGCGAGGAAAGGCGCGACGTTGACACCCAGGTTGGC
Organism: Pseudomonas paraversuta; assembly: GCF_904067025.1. Lineage (NCBI taxonomy): Bacteria > Pseudomonadati > Pseudomonadota > Gammaproteobacteria > Pseudomonadales > Pseudomonadaceae > Pseudomonas > Pseudomonas paraversuta. The sequence goes on along the minus strand of NZ_CAJFDA010000001.1, from coordinate 563,463 downwards.
CATGGTGGTGATGGTGCAGACCACCACCAGAATTACTTTTATTGCATTGCGCATCAGCGGCAGGATGGTCTTGACGCGGGTGCTCGGCTCGCGGGTGCCATGTCGGGTCACTGTAGGTTCCAGCGTTTGCTGGATGGCGGTATCGAGCACCACCCAGGCCAGCCATGTCACCAGCAGGATCAACAGGATGCGCCCCAGCGAATCGCTGATGACCTTGCCGGTGTTGCTGTCTGAGGCGAACGCCAGCAGGGAGAACCCCCAGATCTGGGACAGGAGTTCGATAAAGGTCACAGCCAGAGCAATACGCAGCAATGCATAAAGCACATTCAGTAAACGCTCTCGATAGATGCTTGTACGGCGGGTCGGCGTACGAAATGAGTGGTGCAAAATCGTACTTAAAAAAACCGCGCCGATGATCAGTCCTGAAGTCAGCAGCGCACCGCGCATGGCACGCTCACTGCCCTCGCCTATTCCCAGCAAATTGAGCGCTGTGACCACCAGCATCAGCAGTATCGGCCAGTACCACAACGCCGAAAAAATACGCAACGACTCCTGCAGTGCAGGCTGACCAAGACGCTGCGCCAGTGCACGGTCCCGAATCAGGTGCGCCACGGGGCGACGCAACCGTATGGCCAGAAAGGCAAAAATGATGCACGCCAGCAACCCGGCAAAAACCGACAGACAGCTCGCAATGTTATCGCCAATTTGCAGCGCAATTTGCGGGCTGTTCATCCCGTCACTCAGCGCGGCAAAAAAGCCGATCAGGAACAGTGGCCGGCGGGAATACTTGCGAATGATCTGAACTGCAATCCGCTTGTGTCCGACTTCAAACATCGCACTGAGTGCCAGCACCAGCGCCACACTGAACACCCCGGCACTGCCCGCATAGGTCAGGGTCATCCCCAGCGAGCGGCCAATGGTGTCTTGCAGATAACGACTGGCATACAAGGTCAGCACCAGACTTATCACTGCAGGCAAAAGGTACTGCACCACATAACCGACAAGTGCCTGTATGCGCGGCCTGGTGTTGATCGCACGCGTCATATCCAGGTATCGCACCAGCAAGCGCCCCGCCAGCATCAGCCCGAAAAAAGCCCCGAACCAGATGGCTGGCAACAGGACGAAGTCCCCCAAGGCGCCCCATGAGGGATGAGCCGATGCCTGTTCGACCAGTTCACCGACTTCATCCACCGCAAGCTCTGAGCGCAAACTCCAGGAGCCCAGCAGACGAGCGCTCAGGCCGAGCCGTTCCTGGATCTGGTCCATACCCTCGCCCAAGGCACCCAGCAAGCCGCCATCGACCAGCACCGGGGGCTTGCCATCCGTCTCTTCTGCCTTGATAACCGAGGCCAGCGTGGGGGCTGCCTGGAGAATGCCGTTGCCTGAGAACAACAGGATGAGAAGCACAATCGCTGCTTTGAAATTGAACAAACCCGGGAGTCCTCCTGGACATCTTTGACGGAACCGCTGACGTTGGCCAATTGGCCCGCAGGTACTTGAGATCAGTACAGCGTAGTCAATGAAGCGCCAGGCGCCTGGCGTAACACGCAGGCTTTTGACCTGGACTGCCCGGATCAGCCCGGTTGCCATTTTTTGCAGGACGGATCTGACTGTTGTCAGCGCCCTGCGCGGTGCAGCCATTTCCGGCCCCAAACAAAAGGCCCGTTGCTGAATCAGCGACGGGCCTTTGTTGGTTCTGAGTATGTCGCCCGAAGGCTAGTCGCTAGAACGGGATATCGTCATCAAAGCTGTCGAAGTCCGGTGCAGGTTGAGGTGCCTGCTGCTGCGGCGCTGGGCGCGACTGCTGCTGTTGAGGCTGTTGCTGCTGCGGCGCAGGGCGTTGAGCCTGCTGACGCGGTGCAGACTGCTGTGGCTGGTAGTTGTTACCACCGCCCTGGTTTTGTTGGTCGCCCTGCGGACGGCCGCCCAGCAGTTGCATGGTGCCTTGCATGTCGACCACGATTTCGGTGGTGTAACGCTTGATACCGTCTTTTTCCCACTCACGGGTTTGCAGCTTGCCTTCGATGTACACCTGCGAACCCTTGCGCAGGTATTCGCCAGCGATCTCGGCAACCTTGCCGAACATCGATACACGGTGCCATTCAGTCTTTTCGACTTTCTGGCCGGTTTGCTTGTCGGTCCACTGTTCGCTGGTTGCCAGACTCAGGTTGGTCACGGCATTACCGTTAGGCAAGTAGCGAACTTCGGGATCCTGGCCGCACGTGCCGACCAATATAACTTTGTTAACCCCACGGGCCATAACGTTCTCCTAGGCTTCGCACGTCGGCGCTGGGTTAACCAACTGCTCGAGTGTCGCGCGATCCAATAGTTCGGTGTCCAATTTGATATAAATGGCAGCCTCTTGTGCTACCACCACTGCATCTGTAACGCCTGTAACAGCCTTTAAACGCTCGGCCAGACCTGCTTCGCGAAGCGCTTCAGGCGATAGCGGCAAGCGCAAGCTTGTCACATAAGGCGGTTCACGCATGGTAACAGCAAAGACCAGCCAGAGTGCAGCCAGACCTGCGCATCCAAGGAACACAACCGACAAACCGCCATGCTGAAATAACCAGCCGCCGAGTATGCCGCCCAGTGCCGAACCGAGGAACTGACTGGTGGAATAAACCCCCATCGCCGTACCCTTGCCACCCGCCGGAGATACCTTGCTGATCAACGAAGGCAATGAAGCTTCGAGCAGGTTGAACGCGGTGAAAAACACCACGGTACCTATCACCAACGCCCGCAAGCTGTCGCCGAACTTCCAGAAGAATAGCTCAGTGAGCATCAACGTCACGACGGCGCCGAGTAAAACTCGTTTCATTTTGCGTTTCTTTTCGCCGTAGATGATGAACGGAATCATGGCGAAGAAAGAAATCAGCAAGGCAGTCAGGTACACCCACCAATGTTGCTCTTTGGGCAGGCCGGCTTTTTCGACCAGCGCCAGCGGCAATGCGATGAAACTCGACATCAGCATGGCGTGCAGTACGAAAATCCCCAGGTCCAGACGCAGCAGGTCAGGGTGCCGCAAGGTCGGCAGCAATGCCTGCCTGGCAACCCCCGACTCGCGGTGCTGCAAGGTACCGGTTGAGCGAGGCACCATGAACATGACGATGACGATCCCGACCAGCGCCATGCCGCCGGTGGCCAGGAACAGGCCCGACAACCCGAAGGCCCGGGTTAACAACGGGCCTACGACCATCGCCACCGCAAACGACAAGCCAATGGTCATGCCGATCATGGCCATGGCTTTGGTGCGGTGCTGTTCGCGAGTGAGGTCTGAAAGCAACGCCATTACGGCGGCAGAGATTGCGCCTGCACCCTGCAGGATCCGACCGGCAATGACGCCCCAGATCGAGTCCGAGTTGGCTGCCAGCACACTACCGAGGGCGAAGACGATCAACCCAAGGTAAATAACCGGACGCCGACCAATACGGTCAGAAATAACCCCGAAAGGAATCTGAAAAATTGCCTGAGTCAGGCCGTATGCGCCTATGGCCAGGCCGATCAGGGCTGGCGTCGCACCGGCGAGGTCCATCCCATAGGTCGCCAGAACCGGCAACACCATAAACATGCCAAGCATACGGAAGGCGAACACAAGGGCCAGACCGCTTGCTGCCCGGGTCTCGCTACCACTCATGCGGTCGCTGTGGGGATCGTGCATGGAATAACCTCATGTGAACCGGCGGCGATTCTACCAGTCCCATCGAGTAACAGCACACACACGAGAGAGGCGCGACGCTTTGTCACGTAAAAGTTATAAAGGCTCATTAATACCAACATGCCATTAAGAGCCTGCACAGCTTTCGTACAGATCCGTATACTCATTCGTTTACGTTATGCCCGCCAAGCGAGGCCGCAGTGGACAAGATCCTGATACGTGGGGCACGAACCCACAACCTGAAGAACATCGACCTGACCCTGCCCAGGGACAAGCTGATCGTCATCACCGGACTGTCTGGCTCCGGCAAATCATCCCTGGCGTTTGATACGCTGTACGCTGAAGGCCAACGCCGTTATGTCGAGTCGCTGTCGGCCTATGCCCGGCAGTTCTTGTCGATGATGGAAAAGCCTGACGTCGATACCATCGAAGGTCTGTCACCGGCGATATCCATCGAGCAGAAATCAACATCCCATAACCCGCGTTCCACTGTCGGCACCATCACCGAAATTTATGATTACCTGCGCCTGCTGTATGCCCGCGTAGGCATCCCCCGCTGCCCCGATCACGACATCCCGCTTGAAGCCCAAACCGTCAGCCAAATGGTCGACCTGGTACTGGCGCAGCCGGAAGGCAGCAAGCTGATGCTCCTGGCCCCCGTGATTCGCGAGCGCAAAGGTGAACACCTTTCGGTTTTTGAAGAGCTGCGCGCTCAAGGTTTCGTGCGGGCCCGGGTCAATGGCAGACTCTGCGAACTGGACGAGCTGCCCAAGCTCGACAAGCAGAAGAAGCACACTATTGATGTAGTGGTTGACCGCTTCAAGGTTCGGCCTGACCTGCAACAGCGCCTGGCCGAGTCATTCGAGACCGCGCTGAAGCTGGCCGACGGCATTGCTCTGGTTGCACCTATGGACGACGAGCCGGGCGAAGAGATGATCTTCTCCGCGCGCTTCGCCTGCCCGATCTGCGGCCATGCCATCAGCGAACTTGAGCCCAAACTGTTTTCCTTCAACAACCCCGCCGGGGCGTGTCCGACCTGTGACGGTTTGGGGGTCAAGCAGTTTTTCGATATCAAACGCCTGGTCAATGGCGAGCTGACGCTGGCCGAAGGCGCCATACGCGGCTGGGACCGGCGTAACGTTTATTACTTCCAGATGCTCGGGGCGCTGGCCAAGCATTACGACTTCAGTCTGGAAGTGCCCTTCGGTGAACTCCCGGCCGACAAGCAAAAAGTCATTTTGTATGGCAGCGGCACCCATAACGTTGATTTCCGCTATCTGAATGATCGGGGCGATATCGTCAAGCGCTCGCACCCGTTTGAAGGCATCGTGCCCAACCTGGAGCGCCGCTATCGCGAAACCGAATCGGCCACTGTGCGCGAAGAGCTGGCCAAGTTCCTGAGCACTCAGTCTTGCCCGGATTGCCGCGGTACCCGCCTGCGTCGCGAAGCCCGTCACGTCTGGGTCGGCGAGAAAACCCTGCCGGCCGTGACCAATATGCCGATCGGGGATGCAACCGAGTATTTCAGCACCCTGAGCCTGACCGGGCGCCGCGGGGAAATCGCCGACAAGATCCTCAAGGAAATTCGCGAGCGCCTGCAGTTTTTGGTGAACGTGGGCCTAGACTATCTGTCGCTGGATCGCAGTGCTGACACCCTGTCTGGCGGTGAGGCGCAACGTATCCGTCTGGCCAGCCAGATCGGCGCAGGTCTGGTCGGGGTGCTGTACATCCTCGACGAGCCCTCCATCGGTCTGCATCAGCGCGATAACGATCGCCTGCTCGGCACCCTCAAGCATCTGCGCGACATCGGCAACACAGTGATTGTGGTGGAGCATGACGAGGATGCGATTCGTCTGGCGGACTATGTGGTTGATATCGGCCCGGGCGCCGGGGTGCATGGCGGACACATCGTTGCCCAAGGCACGCCTGCCGAGGTGATGGCGCATCCGGATTCGCTGACCGGTAAGTACCTGTCGGGCCGTGTGAAAATTCCCGTGCCGGCCAAACGTACGCCGCGCAACAAGAAGATGACGCTGTCGCTCAAGGGCGCCCGCGGCAACAACTTGCGCAACGTGGATCTGGAAATCCCTCTGGGGCTGCTGACCTGTGTGACCGGGGTTTCGGGTTCGGGCAAGTCGACGCTGATCAACAACACGCTCTACCCGCTCAGTGCTACCGCCCTGAATGGCGCGACCACCCTGGAGGCCGCGGCGCACGACAGCATCAAAGGCCTTGAGCATCTGGACAAGGTGGTCGATATCGACCAGAGCCCGATCGGTCGTACCCCTCGTTCCAACCCGGCAACGTACACCGGGCTGTTCACGCCTATCCGCGAGTTGTTTTCCGGCGTACCGGAATCCCGCTCCCGGGGCTACGGGCCAGGGCGTTTCTCCTTCAACGTGAAGGGCGGACGCTGCGAGGCATGTCAGGGCGATGGCCTGATCAAGGTGGAAATGCACTTTCTGCCCGACATCTATGTTCCTTGTGACGTGTGCAAGAGCAAGCGCTACAACCGTGAAACCCTTGAAATCAAATACAAGGGCAAGAGCATTCACGAAGTGCTGGAGATGACGATCGAAGAAGCCCGTGTGTTCTTCGACGCGGTGCCTGCGCTGGCGCGCAAGCTGCAGACACTGATGGATGTAGGTCTGTCGTACATCAAGCTGGGGCAGTCCGCCACGACGCTGTCAGGCGGCGAGGCGCAACGGGTCAAACTGTCCCGCGAGCTGTCCAAGCGCGATACCGGCAAGACCCTGTATATCCTCGATGAACCTACAACAGGCCTGCACTTTGCTGACATCCAGCAATTGCTGGATGTGCTGCATCGACTACGAGACCACGGCAATACGGTGGTGGTGATCGAACACAACCTGGACGTCATCAAGACTGCTGACTGGCTGGTGGATCTTGGGCCAGAAGGCGGCTCCAAAGGTGGGCAGATCATAGCGGTCGGCACACCGGAAGACGTGGCTGAGATGGCGCAATCCCATACAGGCTTCTATTTGAAGCCGCTGCTGATCCGCGACAGGGATTAAATCCCGGGCATGAAAAAAGCCCCTGCCATTGTGAAGTGGCAGGGGCTTTTTCATGGGTCAGACTTCTGCTCGCAATCTTTTAACGGCTCGCGGGCAAGTGCGCGCCTACAGATCGAGGTCGGTCAGAACTGCGATTGCAGGTAGTTCTGCAGGCCGATGGCCTTGATCAGGCCCAACTGCTTTTCCAGCCAGTAGGTGTGATCTTCTTCAGTGTCTGCCAGCTGAATGCGCAACATGTCGCGGCTCACGTAATCCTTGTGCTGCTCGCACAGAGCGATGCCCTTGCAGAGCGCTGCGCGAACCTTGTACTCAAGACGCAAGTCGGCAGCGAACATCTCAGGCACTGTGGTACCGACATCCAGATCATCCGGGCGCATGCGCGGAGTGCCTTCGAGCATCAGAATCCGGCGCATCAACGCATCAGCGTGTTGTGCCTCTTCTTCCATTTCGTGGTTGATACGTTCGTACAGCTTGGCAAAGCCCCAGTCCTCGTACATACGGGAATGGACAAAGTATTGGTCACGTGCAGCCAGCTCGCCGGTGAGCAACGTGTTGAGATAATCGATTACGTCCGGGTGCCCTTGCATCGCCGCACATCTCCCTGCTTGAAAGACTGTAGTTTGAACCAAGCTGACCGGGAGGTCACGACTCAATCGCTATAAAATCCTGCATTTGTAGAGAAAACAGAGCTAAATAACGCAAAAACCGCCCAATTGAGGGCGGTTCTGCTTCTCACTTAGACTTACTTAGCCTTTACACCCAGTGCTTTGGCAACACCGTCACCGTAAGCCTGATCGGCGTTGTAGAAATGCTGCAGCTGACGCTGCACAACATCTGGCGTAACCCCGTCCATGGCGCCTGCAATATTGTTTATCAGCAGGGTTTTCTGCTGGTCATTCATCAGACGGAACAGCGCACCAGCGTGGCTGTAGTAATCGCTGTCAACCCGATGATCGTAACGATCGGCCGCGCCACTCAGGGCCAAAGGCGGCTCTGCATACTGCGGCGCCTGCTTGGGTGCATCGGCATAGCTGTTGGGTTCATAGTTGGGTGCAGCACCACCGTTGTTGCCAAAAGCCATCGAGCCATCGCGCTGGTAGTTATGCACAGGCACCCGCGCAGCGTTGATCGGCAAGTGCTGGTGGTTGGTGCCTATACGGTAACGATGGGCATCCGCGTAAGCGAACACACGGCCTTGCAGCATGCGATCTGGCGACAGACCGACACCCGGAACCATGTTGCTTGGACCAAATGCAGCCTGCTCCACCTCGGCAAAGTAGTTAAGCGGATTGCGATTCAACTCCAGCTCGCCAATTTCAATCAGCGGGAACTCTTTCTGCGACCAGGTTTTGGTCACGTCAAACGGGTTTTCGTAGTGGGCCGCAGCCTGGGCTTCAGTCATGACTTGCATGCATACGCGCCATTTCGGGAAGTCGCCCCGCTCGATGGCATCAAACAGATCACGCTGCGCGTAGTCCGGATCACTGCCTGCAAGACGCTCGGCTTCCGCTGGCGGCAGGTTCTTGATGCCTTGCATGGTTTTATAGTGCCATTTGACCCAGTGACGCTCACCGGCCGCATTGATCAGGCTGTAGGTGTGGCTGCCGAACCCGTGCATGTGGCGATAGCCATCCGGGATGCCACGATCGGAAAACAGGATGGTGACCTGGTGCAGGGATTCAGGGGAATGTGACCAGAAGTCCCACATCATCTGTGCACTTTTCAGATTGCTCTGCGGAAGACGTTTTTGGGTGTGGATAAAGTCAGGAAACTTCAACGGGTCACGAATGAAGAATACCGGGGTGTTGTTACCCACGATGTCCCAGTTGCCTTCTTCGGTATAGAACTTGAGGGCAAAACCACGTGGATCACGGGCAGTGTCTGCCGAGCCGCGCTCGCCGCCTACGGTAGAGAAACGCAGAAAGGTCGGGGTTTGCTTGCCTACGGTATCAAACAGCTTGGCGCTGCTGAGTTGAGTCATGTCACGGGTCAGCGTGAAGGTGCCATGTGCACCCGAACCCTTGGCGTGGACACGACGCTCCGGAATGTTTTCACGGTTGAAGTGAGCAAGCTTTTCGATCAGATGAAAATCATCGAGCAACAATGGGCCACGGGGGCCAGCAGAACGAGAATTCTGGTTGTCAGCAACTGGAGCGCCGCTGGCGGTCGTAAGCGTTTTGGTCTGGCTCATGCTTTTGCTTCCTCAGTAAGTCTTTGTACTGCCGGCTAATCGGCTGAGGAGGAGTATTGACCATGAACTCTACGCGGGCAAATTCATTAATTGATCGCGATCAATAGAAAATAATAATTAATCAGACACAAAAAACCGGGCACTAGGCCCGGTTCTTTGTAGAGACTGACGTCTTACTCAGCGGATACAGCTTCACCGCCAACTGGACGATCAACCAACTCGACGTACGCCATAGGCGCGTTGTCGCCAGCACGGAAACCGCACTTGAGGATGCGCAGGTAGCCACCCTCACGAGTTGCATAACGCTTGCCCAGATCGTTGAACAGCTTACCAACGATGGCTTTCGAACGCGTACGGTCGAATGCCAGACGGCGGTTAGCCAGACAATCATTCTTGGCCAGAGTAATCAGCGGCTCAGCAACGCGACGCAATTCTTTGGCTTTCGGCAGAGTCGTTTTGATCAGCTCGTGCTCAAACAACGACACTGCCATGTTTTGAAACATAGCCTTGCGGTGGGAGCTAGTGCGGCTCAGGTGACGACCACTTTTACGATGACGCATGGTTCATTCCTTACCAAACACAACGTTCGGTGATTACGACGATCAGGCAGTCGCCTTGTCGTCCTTCTTAAGACTTGCAGGCGGCCAGTTGTCGAGGCGCATGCCGAGGGACAGACCACGGGAGGCCAGAACGTCCTTGATTTCAGTCAAGGATTTCTTGCCCAGGTTCGGAGTCTTCAACAGTTCTACTTCGGTGCGCTGAATCAGGTCACCGATGTAGTAAATGTTCTCCGCCTTAAGGCAGTTGGCCGAACGCACGGTCAGTTCCAGATCGTCAACCGGACGAAGCAGGATCGGATCGATCTCGTCTTCCTGTTCGATAACCACTGGTTCGCTGTCACCTTTGAGGTCGACGAATGCAGCCAACTGCTGTTGCAGGATGGTTGCAGCACGACGAATAGCCTCTTCAGGATCCAGTGTACCGTTGGTCTCCAGATCAATAACCAGCTTGTCCAGGTTAGTACGCTGCTCGACACGGGCGTTTTCCACCACGTATGCGATACGGCGAACCGGGCTGAACGAAGAGTCAAGCTGCAAGCGACCAATGCTGCGGCTTTCGTCTTCATCGCTCTGACGCGAGTCTGCTGGTTCATAACCACGACCACGAGCTACAGTGAGCTTCATGTTCAAGGCGCCGTTAGACGCCAGGTTGGCGATTACGTGATCGGGATTAACGATCTCGACATCATGATCCAGCTGAATATCGGCAGCGGTAACCACCCCCGAACCCTTCTTCGACAAGGTCAGCGTAACTTCGTCACGGCCGTGCAGCTTGATAGCCAGACCTTTAAGGTTCAACAGGATTTCAATTACGTCTTCCTGTACACCTTCGATGGCGCTGTACTCGTGGAGCACACCATCAATCTCGGCCTCGACTACTGCACAGCCTGGCATTGAGGACAACAGGATGCGTCGCAGCGCGTTGCCCAGGGTGTGGCCAAAACCACGCTCGAGAGGCTCGAGTGTGATTTTAGCGCGGGTTGGACTGACAACTTGCACATCAATATGGCGAGGTGTCAGGAACTCATTTACCGAAATCTGCATGGATGCACCTATTTTCTAGCCCTTACTTGGAGTAGAGCTCGACAATCAGGCTTTCGTTGATGTCGGCGGACAGATCACTGCGAGCAGGAACGTTCTTGAAAACGCCCGACTTCTTCTCAGTGTCTACTTCTACCCATTCTACGCGGCCACGTTGGGCACACAGATCGAGAGCTTGGACAATGCGAAGCTGGTTCTTTGCTTTCTCGCGGATAGCGACCACGTCACCAGCACGTACCTGGTAAGACGGAACGTTAACGGTCTGACCGTTTACGCTGATCGACTTGTGCGATACCAACTGACGGGATTCGGCACGAGTAGAACCGAAACCCATACGGTATACGACGTTATCCAGGCGGCATTCGAGCAGTTGCAACAGGTTTTCGCCAGTTGCACCTTTCTTGCCAGCAGCTTGTTTGTAGTAGCCGCTGAACTGACGCTCGAGAACGCCGTAGATACGACGGACCTTCTGCTTTTCACGCAGTTGGGTGCCGTAGTCGGATTGGCGACCGCGGCGTTGGCCGTGGATGCCTGGAGCAGCTTCAATATTGCACTTCGATTCGATAGCGCGCACACCACTCTTCAAGAAGAGATCGGTGCCTTCACGACGTGCCAGTTTGCATTTTGGACCAATGTAACGAGCCATTCTTTACAGTCTCCTGGATTACACGCGGCGCTTCTTCGGCGGACGGCACCCGTTGTGCGGGATTGGCGTCACGTCGGTGATGCTGGCGATCTTATAGCCACAGCCGTTCAAAGCACGGACAGCGGACTCACGACCTGGACCTGGACCTTTAACGTTAACGTCAAGGTTTTTCAGGCCATATTCCAGCGCAGCTTGACCAGCACGTTCAGCAGCTACTTGAGCAGCGAACGGGGTGGACTTGCGAGAACCGCGGAAACCCGAACCACCGGAGGTAGCCCAAGAAAGCGCGTTACCCTGACGGTCGGTGATGGTCACGATTGTGTTGTTGAAAGACGCGTGGATGTGGGCGATGCCATCAACCACTGTCTTTTTGACTTTTTTACGAGGACGAGCAGCAGGTTTTGCCATGACTAAATTCCTGTCGATTCGCTGGTGCGATTACTTGCGGATCGGCTTACGCGGACCTTTGCGAGTACGCGCGTTGGTCTTGGTACGCTGACCGCGTACTGGAAGACCACGACGATGGCGCAGACCGCGGTAGCAGCCCAAATCCATCAAGCGTTTGATTTTCATGTTGACTTCACGACGCAGGTCACCTTCAGTGGTGAACTTTGCCACTTCGCCACGCAGCAACTCAATCTGCTCGTCGCTCAGATCTTTGATCTTAGCGGCTGGGTTTACCCCAGTCTCTGCGCAAATTTTCTGCGCAGTAGTGCGACCAACACCAAAGATGTAGGTCAGCGAGATAACAGTGTGCTTGTTATCTGGAATGTTAACGCCTGCAATACGGGCCATTCAGTGGGACTCCAATTGACAGCTACCTACGCCCCGGAAGCCAAGAAATAGGGCGCGAGATAATATCGCTGTAATAACAAATAATCAACCCAGCAGCGCACTAGCTGCTGGGCTTCAAACAGATCACACTCAGCCTTGGCGCTGTTTGTGACGTGGTTCCGCGCTGCAAATTACCCGAACAACACCTTCGCGGCGAATAATCTTGCAGTTACGGCACAGCTTTTTCACCGATGCACGAACTTTCATCACCAACTCCTCTCACCTTATGGGTACTTCAGCGAAGCATGCCGCTGCCGTAGCCCTTCAGGTTGGCTTTCTTCATCAGGGATTCGTACTGGTGCGAAACGAGGTGCGATTGTACTTGGGACATGAAGTCCATAACAACCACGACCACGATCAGCAACGAGGTCCCGCCAAGGTAGAACGGAACGTTTGCCGCAACCACCAGGAACTGGGGCAACAGACATACGGCCGTCATATAAAGAGCACCGAACAGAGTCAAACGAGTCAAAACGCCATCAATATAGCGCGCCGACTGCTCACCTGGACGGATACCCGGAATAAAGGCACCGGACTTCTTCAGGTTTTCCGCTACGTCTTTCGGATTGAACATCAACGCCGTATAGAAGAAGCAGAAGAAAATAATCCCTGCACTAAACAGCAGAATATTCAACGGCTGACCAGGAGCGATCGACTGCGAGATGTCCTGCAACCAGCCCATACCTTCAGACTGACCGAACCAGGCACCCAGCGAAGCCGGGAACAGCAAAATGCTGCTCGCAAAAATAGCCGGAATAACACCGGCCATATTCACTTTCAGCGGTAGGTGGCTAGTCTGCGCAGCAAACACCTTGCGGCCCTGCTGACGCTTGGCGTAGTGAACAGCAATACGACGCTGACCACGCTCAATGAACACCACGAAACCGATAATCGCTACTGCCAGCAAACCGATAGCAACCAGAGCGAAGATATTGATATCGCCCTGACGCGCAGACTCGAAAGACTGCCCAATTGCTCTCGGAAGACCGGCGACGATACCCGAAAAAATCAACATCGAGATACCGTTGCCAACACCACGCTCAGTAATCTGCTCACCCAGCCACATCATGAACATTGCACCAGCCACAAAAGTGGTTACTGCAACGAAATGGAAGCCCAGGTCACCAGTGAACGCTACGCCTTGCCCTGCCAGACCTATGGACATGCCAATAGCCTGAACAAGAGCAAGAGCGACAGTGAGGTAGCGGGTGTACTGGCTTATCTTGCGACGACCAGCTTCACCTTCCTTCTTCAACTGCTCCAGCTGCGGGCTGACAGCGGACATAAGCTGCATGATGATCGATGCCGAAATGTACGGCATGATCCCCAGCGCAAAAATACTCATCCGCTCCAGCGCGCCGCCGGAAAACATGTTGAACAAGCTAAGAATGGTCCCCTCATTCTGTCGAAACAGGTCCGCCAACCGGTCCGGGTTAATACCTGGAACTGGGATGTGTGCGCCTATTCGGTAGACGATAATCGCCAGGAATAGAAAACGCAGACGAGCCCAGAGCTCGGATAACCCGCCTTTGCTGAGCGCTGAGAGAGCACCTTGCTTAGCCATTTATTCCTCGAACTTGCCGCCAGCTGCTTCGATAGCCGAACGCGCACCTTTGGTGGCGCCGATTCCCTTGCCGATTGTGACAGCGCGAGTAACTTCACCGGACAGCATGATTTTCACACGCAGTACGTTGACGTTGATCACGTTGGCATCTTTCAGGGTCTGCACAGTAACGATGTCGCCTTCCACTTTAGCCAGCTCGGACAAACGCACTTCTGCGCGATCCATGGCTTTCAGGGAAACGAAACCGAACTTAGGCAGACGGCGATGCAGCGGCTGTTGACCGCCTTCAAAGCCTGGAGCAATTGTGCCACCGGAACGGGAGGACTGACCTTTGTGACCACGGCCACCAGTCTTACCCAAACCGCTACCGATACCACGGCCCGGACGATGCTTTTCGCGACGGGAACCCGGCGCTGGACTCAGATCATTGAGTTTCATCGATTAACCCTCTACACGCAGCATGTAGTAAGCCTTGTTGATCATCCCGCGATTCTCGGGAGTATCAAGTACTTCTACAGTGTGACCGATGCGACGCAGACCCAGACCCTTAATGCACAATTTGTGATTAGGGATGCGGCCGGTCATGCTTTTGATCAGCGTTACTTTAACGGTAGCCATGATCAGAAGATCTCCTTAACGCTTTTGCCACGCTTAGCGGCAATAGACTCAGGAGACTGCATAGCCTTCAAACCCTTGAAAGTGGCGTGAACCACGTTTACCGGGTTAGTCGAGCCGTAGCACTTGGCCAGAACGTTCTGAACGCCAGCAACTTCGAGGACAGCACGCATAGCGCCGCCAGCGATGATACCGGTACCTTCAGAAGCAGGCTGCATGTACACCTTCGAAGCGCCATGAGCGGACTTCATTGCGTACTGCAGAGTTGTGCCGTTCAGGTCAACTTGGATCATGTTGCGGCGAGCAGCTTCCATTGCCTTCTGGATCGCAGCAGGCACTTCACGTGACTTGCCACGGCCGAAGCCAACGCGCCCTTTACCATCACCAACCACGGTCAACGCGGTGAAAGTGAAGATACGGCCGCCTTTAACGGTTTTGGCTACGCGGTTAACTTGAACCAGCTTCTCAATGTAGCCTTCGTCGCGCTTTTGGTCGTTATTTGACATAACTTAGAACTCCAGCCCAGCTTCACGAGCAGCCTCAGCCAGCGCTTTCACGCGGCCGTGGTACTTGAAGCCAGAGCGGTCGAAAGCCACCTGCGAGACGCCAGCGGCTTTTGCACGCGTAGCGACCAGCTGGCCAACCTTTGTGGCCGCGTCGATGTTGCCAGTAGCAGCATCACGCAGTTCTTTGTCCAAAGTCGAGGCACTTGCCAGGACTTTGCTGCCGTCGGCCGAGATGACCTGGGCGTATATATGCTGCGACGAGCGGAACACGCAGAGACGCACGACTTCGAGTTCGTGCATTTTCAGACGTGCTTTGCGAGCGCGACGCAGGCGAGTAACTTTTTTGTCGGTCATTTGCTATGCCCTACTTCTTCTTGGCTTCTTTACGACGGACGACTTCGTCCGCGTAACGTACACCCTTACCTTTATAAGGCTCTGGCGGACGGAAACCGCGGATCTCAGCGGCCACCTGACCTACCAGCTGCTTATCAATACCCCGGATCAGGATATCGGTTTGGCTAGGAGTCTCAGCGGTGATGCCTTCCGGCAGTTCGTAATCCACTGGGTGCGAGAAGCCAAGAGCCAGGTTCAGCACTGTGCCTTTTGCTTGCGCTTTGTAACCAACACCGACCAGCTGGAGCTTGCGCTCGAAGCCTTGGCTTACGCCTTGGACCATGTTGTTTACCAACGCACGAGTGGTACCAGCCATTGCGCGAGTTTGTTGATCGCCATTGCGAGCAGCGAAACGCAGCTCACCAGCTTCTTCAACGATCTCAACGGACGAATGGATGTTCAGTTCTAGAGTGCCCTTGGCACCCTTCACCGAAAGCTGTTGGCCGGCGAATTTTACTTCGACACCAGCTGGCAGCTTAACGGGGTTCTTAGCGACGCGTGACATGCTTATCCCCCCTTAGAACACAGTGCAAAGAACTTCGCCGCCGACACCGGCAGCGCGCGCAGCACGATCCGTCATCACACCTTTGCTGGTGGAGACGATAGACACACCAAGACCGCCACGAACTTTCGGCAGATCTTCGGAGGACTTGTACTGACGCAGGCCTGGACGGCTAACGCGCTTCACTTCTTCGATAACCGAACGGCCTTCGAAGTATTTCAGCTCGATAGACAGCAGTGGTTTGATTTCGCTGCTGATCTGATAATCCGCGATGTAACCTTCGTCTTTGAGAACTTTGGCTACAGCTACCTTCAACGTGGAAGATGGCATGCTTACGACGGACTTTTCAGCCATCTGGGCATTACGGATTCGAGTTAGCATGTCCGCTAACGGGTCCTGCATACTCATGGGCTAGACGCTCCTGTTACAAAAATAATTAGCCTCGCGGCTACATCTGTCGCCGAGTGACTCAATGCTTAAAAAGCACGGGCTCAGGCGAGCCGGTCATTCTAGACACACGCCAGAAATGAATCAAGCCCCAATAGGGGCTTGATTCATATTCAAGGTCACCGACTGTCAGGATCTTGCGATCCTGACAGTGACAACTTTGCCTGTACGCCTTACCAGCTGGCTTTAACCAGACCTGGTACGTCACCGCGCATTGCTGCTTCACGCAATTTGTTACGGCCAAGGCCGAACTTGCGGTAAACACCATGCGGACGACCAGTCAGGCGGCAGCGGTTACGCATGCGCGCAGCGCTTGCGTCACGTGGCTGCTTCTGCAGAGCTACCTGAGCTTCCCAACGTGCTTCTGGACTTGCGTTCAGATCCACGATGATGGCTTTCAGTGCTGCACGCTTCTTGGCGAACTTGGCAACCGTGAGCTGACGCTTCAGCTCGCGGTTTTTCATGCTCATCTTGGCCATTTTCCTACTCCAATCAGTTGCGGAACGGGAATTTGAAAGCACGCAACAAGGCGCGACCTTCATCATCTGTCCGAGCAGTGGTGGTCAGGGTAATGTCCAGACCGCGAAGGGCATCGATCTTGTCGTAGTCGATTTCCGGGAAGATGATCTGCTCTTTCACGCCCATGCTGTAGTTACCACGACCATCGAAGGACTTGGCATTCAGGCCGCGGAAGTCGCGTACCCGAGGCAGGGAGATCGACAGCAGACGATCCAGGAATTCGTACATACGCTCACGGCGCAGAGTAACTTTAACGCCGATCGGCCAGCCTTCGCGAACTTTAAAGCCTGCGATGGACTTGCGAGCGTAGGTCACAACACATTTTTGACCCGTGATCTTTTCCAAATCAGCTACAGCGTGCTCGATGATTTTCTTATCACCGATCGCTTCGCCCAAACCCATGTTCAGGGTGATTTTGGTAACGCGCGGAACTTCCATCACGTTCGAAAGCTTAAGTTCTTCCTTAAGTTTCGGAGCGATTTCCTTCCGGTAAATCTCTTTTAGTCGTGCCATGGTCTTATCTACCTAGCAGTGTTCAAGCATCAACCGCTTTTTGGGTCGACTTGAAGACACGAATTTTCTTGCCTTCTTCTACTTTGAAACCAACGCGGTCAGCCTTGTTGGTTTCGCCGTTGAAGATGGCGACGTTAGAAGCGTCCAGTGGAGCTTCTTTTTCGACGATACCGCCTTGCACGCCCGACATAGGGTTAGGCTTGGTATGACGCTTAACCAGGTTCAGACCGCCAATAACCAAACGGTTGTTAGCGAGAACCTTAAGCACCTTACCGCGCTTACCTTTGTCTTTGCCGGCGATCACGATGATCTCGTCGTCACGACGAATCTTTTGCATGTCGGATCTCCTTACAGCACTTCTGGGGCGAGCGAGACGATCTTCATGAACTTCTCAGTACGAAGTTCACGGGTCACTGGCCCAAAGATACGGGTGCCGATCGGCTCTTGCTTGTTGTTCAGAAGAACAGCAGCGTTGCCATCAAAGCGGATAATGGAGCCATCAGCACGACGTACGCCGTGACGAGTGCGGACTACAACAGCAGTCATCACTTGGCCTTTTTTCACTTTACCGCGAGGAATTGCTTCCTTCACGGTAACTTTGATGATGTCACCGATACCAGCGTAACGACGATGGGAGCCACCCAGCACCTTGATGCACATAACGCGGCGTGCGCCGCTGTTATCGGCCACATCGAGCATGGATTGAGTCTGAATCATATAATTTCTCCGACCCCTAGTCCTTAGACTTCCACAGCGCGTTCGAGAATATCAACCAATGCCCAAGACTTGGTCTTGGCCAGCGGACGAGTTTCACGAATAGTGACCTTGTCGCCGATGTGGCACTGATTGGTTTCGTCGTGCGCGTGCAGCTTAGTCGAACGCTTAACATATTTACCGTAGATCGGGTGCTTAACGCGACGCTCGATCAGTACGGTGATGGTCTTGTCCATCTTGTCGCTGACAACACGGCCAGTCAGCGTACGGACAGTTTTTTCGGCTTCAGCCATGATTACTTACCTGCCTGCTGTTTGAGCACAGTCTTCACGCGAGCGATGTCACGCTTAACTTGCGAGAGCAGATGCGACTGCCCCAACTGGCCAGTTGCTTTCTGCATGCGCAGATTGAACTGGTCGCGCAGCAAGCCGAGCAGTTGCTCGTTCAGCTGCTGTGCGGATTTTTCACGAAGTTCATTCGCTTTCATCACATCACCGTCCGTTTAACAAAGGAGGTGGCGAGCGGCAGCTTTGCAGCAGCCAGGGCGAAAGCCTCACGCGCCAGCTCTTCAGTAACACCCTCGATTTCATACAGGACTTTGCCTGGCTGAATCTGGGCAACCCAATATTCCACGTTACCCTTACCTTTACCCATCCGAACTTCGAGTGGCTTTTTGGTTACAGGCTTGTCCGGGAATACACGGATCCAGATCTTACCGCCACGCTTAACGTGACGGGTCAGTGCACGACGCGCTGATTCGATCTGACGAGCGGTGAGACGACCACGAGCAACAGACTTCAGCGCATATTCGCCGAAGCTGACTTTGCTACCGCGCAATGCCAAGCCACGGTTGTGGCCTGTCATCTGCTTGCGGAACTTCGTACGCTTAGGTTGTAACATTTGGCGTACCCCTTACTTAGCAGCTTTTTTACGAGGCGCTGGTGCTTGTGGCTTCAGTTCTTCTTGGCGACCACCAATTACTTCGCCTTTGAAGATCCAAACCTTTACACCGATCACACCGTAAGTGGTGTGAGCTTCGTAGTTGGCATAGTCGATGTCGGCACGCAGGGTGTGCAGTGGCACACGACCTTCGCGATACCATTCAGTACGTGCGATTTCAGCACCGCCGAGACGACCGCTCACTTGGATTTTGATGCCTTTGGCACCAATGCGCATAGCGTTCTGTACAGCGCGTTTCATCGCGCGACGGAACATTACACGACGCTCCAGCTGCTGAGCTACGCTCTGCGCAACCAGCATACCGTCGAGTTCCGGCTTGCGGATCTCTTCGATATTGATGTGCACAGGCACACCCATTTGCTTGGTCAGGTCCTGACGCAGTTTCTCAACATCTTCACCTTTCTTCCCGATAACGATACCAGGACGAGCAGTGTGGATGGTGATACGTGCAGTCTGAGCCGGACGATGGATATCGATACGGCTTACGGACGCGCTTTTTAGTTTGTCTTGGAGGTATTCACGCACCTTCAGATCAGCGAACAAATAGTCCGCATAAGTCCGGCCGTCTGCGTACCAGACGGAGGTGTGCTCCTTGACGATTCCCAGGCGAATGCCAATGGGATGTACTTTCTGACCCATCTCTTCGACTCCGTTACTTGTCAGCAACCTTGACAGTGATATGGCAAGACCGCTTGACGATGCGATCAGCGCGGCCTTTGGCACGCGGCATGATGCGCTTCAGCGAACGCCCTTCGTTGACGAAAACGGTAGCGACTTTAAGGTCGTCAACGTCTGCGCCTTCGTTATGCTCGGCGTTGGCTACGGCCGACTCCAGCACTTTCTTGATGATCTCGGCGGCTTTCTTGTTGCTGAAAGCCAACAGGTTGAGCGCTTCGCCCACCTTCTTCCCGCGGATCTGGTCGGCGACCAAGCGGGCTTTCTGGGCGGAGATTCGAGCGCCCGACAACTTAGCGGCTACTTCCATCGTTCCTTACCCCTTAACGCTTGGCTTTCTTGTCTGCCACGTGCCCACGATAAGTGCGGGTACCGGCAAACTCGCCTAGTTTATGGCCAACCATGTCTTCGTTCACAAGAACTGGGACATGAAGACGACCGTTATGCACAGCGATGGTCAGACCGACCATTTGTGGCAGGATCATAGAACGGCGCGACCAGGTTTTCACCGGTTTGCGATCGTTCTTTTCCGCCGCCACTTCGATCTTCTTCAGTAGGTGAAGATCAATAAAAGGACCTTTTTTCAGAGAACGTGGCACTGTCGTATCCCTCTATTTACTTGCGACGACGGACGATCATTTTGTCGGTACGCTTATTACCACGAGTCTTCGCGCCCTTAGTCGGGAAGCCCCATGGCGATACCGGATGACGACCACCAGAGGTACGACCTTCACCACCACCATGTGGGTGGTCAACCGGGTTCATGGCAACACCACGAACGGTTGGGCGAACGCCACGCCAGCGTTTGGCACCAGCTTTACCCAGGGAACGCAGGCTGTGCTCGGAGTTCGAGACTTCGCCAAGCGTTGCACGGCATTCAGCCAATACTTTACGCATTTCACCAGAGCGCAGACGCAGGGTCACATAGACACCATCACGAGCGACCAGCTGAGCCGAAGCACCAGCGGAACGTGCGATTTGCGCGCCTTTACCCGGCTTCAATTCGATGCCGTGTACGGTGCTACCAACTGGAATGTTGCGCAGTTGCAGAGCGTTGCCCGGCTTGATCGGTGCCAAAGCACCTGCGATCAGCTGGTCACCGGCACTCACGCCTTTAGGGGCGATGATGTAGCGGCGCTCGCCGTCTGCGTACAACATAAGAGCAATGTGAGCAGTACGGTTTGGATCGTATTCGATACGCTCAACAGTGGCTGGAATGCCATCTTTGTCGTTGCGACGGAAGTCGACCAAACGATAATGCTGCTTATGACCACCACCGATGTGACGCGTGGTAATACGGCCATTGTTGTTACGACCACCAGTCTTCGATTTCTTCTCGAGCAGCGGTGCGTGAGGAGCGCCTTTATGCAGCTCCTGGTTGACCACCTTGACCACATGACGGCGGCCAGGGGAAGTCGGTTTGCATTTAACGATTGCCATGATGCACCCCTTCCTTACTCAGCACTGCTGCTGAAATCGAGATCTTGGCCTGGCTGAAGGGAGATTACTGCCTTCTTCCAGTCATTACGCTTGCCCACGCCGCGAGCGGTGCGCTTGCTTTTACCCAGAACATTCAGGGTAGTAACACGCTCAACTTTCACGCTGAACAGGCTTTCGACGGCCTTCTTGATTTCCAGCTTGGTTGCATCAGTAGCAACCTTGAAAACGAACTGGCCTTTCTTGTCTGCCAGAACCGTAGCCTTCTCGGAAACGTGCGGGCCAAGCAGAACTTTAAATACGCGTTCCTGGTTCATCCCAGCAGCTCCTCGAATTTCTTCACGGCCGACACGGTGATCAACACCTTGTCGTATGCGATCAGACTAACTGGATCGGAACCTTGCACGTCACGTACATCAACGTGTGGCAGGTTGCGAGCAGCCAGGTACAGGTTCTGATCAACAACTTCGGACACGATCAGGACGTCTGTCAGACCCATGCCATTCAGTTTGTTCAGCAGATCTTTGGTCTTCGGTGCTTCAACTGCGAAGTCCTGAACCACGATCAGACGATCAGTACGAACCAGTTCAGCAAGGATGGAACGCATTGCTGCGCGGTACATCTTCTTGTTGAGCTTCTGAGAGTGATCCTGTGGACGAGCTGCGAAAGTGGTACCGCCGCCACGCCAGATTGGGCTACGGATAGTACCGGCACGAGCACGGCCAGTACCTTTCTGACGCCATGGGCGCTTACCGCCACCACGAACATCGGAACGGGTCTTTTGCTGCTTGCTACCTTGACGGCCGCCGGCCATGTAGGCCACGACTGCTTGGTGAACCAGCGTCTCGTTGAACTCGCCGCCAAATGTCAGTTCGGAAACTTCGATCGCTTGAGCGTCATTTACGTTTAATTGCATGTCAGCTTCCCCTTAACCGCGAGCCTTGGCCGCCGGACGTACAACCAGGTTGCCGCCAGTAGCGCCAGGAACAGCACCTTTGACCAACAACAGATTGCGTTCAGCGTCGACGCGCACTACTTCGAGGGACTGCACGGTCACGCGCTCAGCGCCCATATGACCGGACATTTTTTTGCCCTTGAATACACGACCAGGAGTCTGGCACTGGCCAATAGAGCCCGGGACGCGGTGGGAAACGGAGTTACCGTGAGTGTTATCTTGGCCACGGAAATTCCAACGCTTGATCGTACCCTGGAAGCCTTTACCTTTGGACTGACCGGTCACATCGACCATCTGACCTGCGGTGAAGATTTCAGCGTTGATCAGATCGCCTGCCTGGTACTCGCCTTCTTCAAGGCGGAATTCCATTACGGTACGACCAGCTGCAACGTTTGCTTTAGCGAAGTGACCCGCTTGAGCAGCAGTTACACGCGAAGCGCGACGCTCGCCGACAGTGACTTGCACTGCACGATAGCCATCGGTTTCTTCAGTTTTGAACTGGGTGACGCGATTCGGTTCGATCTCAATGACCGTGACCGGAATGGAGACACCTTCTTCGGTGAAAATACGGGTCATACCGCATTTACGACCGACTACACCAATAGTCATGTTGTAAACCTCATGAGTGTACGGGGCTTTCACCCGCTATGGCCGCCCATTTCAGAGCGTTACACGACTAAGACCCAAGTCTTAGCCGAGGCTGATCTGCACTTCCACACCGGCCGCAAGATCAAGCTTCATAAGTGCATCAACGGTTTTATCCGTTGGCTGGACGATGTCCAGTACGCGCTTATGAGTACGGATCTCGTACTGGTCACGCGCGTCTTTGTTGACGTGCGGGGAGACCAGAACGGTGAACCGCTCTTTACGGGTAGGCAGTGGAATTGGACCACGCACTTGAGCACCAGTACGTTTCGCGGTTTCCACGATTTCCTGGGTTGATTGGTCGATCAGGCGATGGTCAAAAGCCTTCAACCTGATACGGATTTGCTGATTTTGCATTGGATTTCAGACTCCAGATTGCTATTCCCACCGAGCGCAATACGCCCGTTAAAAGGAGGCGCAATTCTATAGACGACCCCAGTAGGTGTCAACTCAATAAAAAAAGCCCCCGCTGAGCGGGGGCTTTTTCAGGCAATCATCACTTACGCGATGATTTTGGCTACAACGCCAGCGCCAACGGTACGACCGCCTTCACGGATTGCGAAACGCAGACCGTCTTCCATTGCGATGGTTTTGATCAGGGTGACAACCATTTTGATGTTGTCGCCTGGCATTACCATTTCAACGCCTTCCGGCAGTTCGCAGTTACCGGTCACGTCAGTGGTCCGGAAGTAGAACTGTGGACGGTAGCCTTTGAAGAACGGAGTGTGACGACCGCCTTCTTCTTTGCTCAACACGTACACTTCAGCTTCGAAGGTAGTGTGTGGCTTAACCGAACCCGGCTTAACCAGAACCTGACCACGCTCTACGTCGTCACGCTTGGTGCCGCGCAGCAGCACGCCGCAGTTCTCGCCAGCACGACCTTCGTCGAGCAGCTTACGGAACATTTCAACGCCGGTGCAGGTGGTAACAGTAGTGTCACGCAGACCAACGATTTCCAGCGGATCTTGAACGCGAACGATACCGCGCTCGATACGACCGGTTACAACAGTACCGCGACCCGAAATCGAGAATACGTCTTCGATTGGCATCAGGAACGGCTTGTCGATAACACGAACTGGATCCGGAATGTAAGTATCCAGAGTTTCAACCAGTTTACGAACGGCAGTGGTGCCCATTTCGTTGTCGTCTTTGCCTTCCAGCGCCATACGAGCAGAACCGATGATGATCGGAGTGTCGTCGCCCGGGAAGTCGTAAGTGCTCAGCAGATCGCGCACTTCCATCTCAACCAGTTCCAGCAGCTCAGCGTCGTCTACCAGGTCAGCCTTGTTCAGGAAGACCACGATGTACGGAACGCCAACCTGACGGGACAGCAGGATGTGCTCACGAGTTTGTGGCATCGGACCATCAGCGGCCGAACAAACCAGGATCGCGCCGTCCATCTGGGCAGCACCGGTGATCATGTTCTTCACATAGTCAGCGTGACCTGGGCAGTCAACGTGAGCGTAGTGACGGATCAGCGAGTTGTATTCAACGTGCGCAGTGTTGATGGTGATACCACGAGCTTTTTCTTCTGGCGCGCTGTCGATTTTATCGAAGTCAACGATGGCCGAACCGAAAATCTCGGAGCAAACACGAGTCAGAGCTGCGGTCAGCGTGGTTTTACCATGGTCAACGTGACCGATAGTGCCAACGTTGACGTGCGGTAGGGAACGATCAAATTTTTCTTTAGCCACGACAATTAACTCCTTGCCTAAAGGACTGAACTAAATCAGCCTTGTTTTTTAGTAACAGCTTCGACGATGTGCGACGGAGCTGTATCGTATTTTTTGAATTCCATAGAGTAGCTTGCGCGACCCTGAGACATGGAACGAACGTCGGTCGCATAACCGAACATTTCACCCAACGGAACTTCAGCACGAATTACTTTGCCGGAGACCGTATCTTCCATACCCTGGATCATGCCGCGACGACGATTCAAGTCGCCCATCACGTCACCCATATAGTCTTCAGGTGTAACAACCTCTACCGCCATGATCGGCTCAAGCAACTCACCGCCGCCTTTGGAGGCCAGTTGCTTGGTAGCCATGGAAGCAGCCACCTTAAACGCCATCTCGTTGGAGTCGACGTCGTGGTAAGAACCATCAAACACGGTAGCCTTCAGGCCGATCAGCGGATAGCCGGCAACAACACCGTTCTTCATCTGCTCTTCGATACCCTTCTGGATAGCCGGGATGTATTCCTTAGGAACCACACCACCTACCACTTCGTTCACGAATTGCAGACCTTCCTGACCTTCGTCAGCAGGAGCAAAACGGATCCAGCAGTGACCAAACTGGCCACGACCGCCGGACTGACGAACGAACTTGCCTTCGATCTCACAGCTCTTCGTGATGCGCTCACGATACGAAACCTGAGGCTTACCGATGTTGGCTTCGACGTTGAACTCACGGCGCATCCGGTCAACCAGGATGTCCAAGTGCAGCTCGCCCATGCCAGAAATGATCGTTTGACCAGTTTCTTCATCAGTTTTTACGCGGAAAGATGGATCTTCCTGAGCAAGTTTGCCCAGAGCGACACCCATTTTTTCCTGGTCATCTTTGGTCTTTGGCTCAACGGCAACCGAAATAACCGGCTCCGGGAAGTCCATACGAACCAGGATGATTGGCTTGTCAGCGTTGCACAAGGTTTCACCAGTGGTGACGTCCTTCATGCCGATCAAGGCCGCGATGTCACCAGCGCGTACTTCCTTGATCTCTTCACGGGCGTTTGCGTGCATTTGCACCATACGACCCACGCGCTCTTTCTTGCCTTTAACCGAGTTGATTACGCCGTCGCCGGAGTTCAACACGCCCGAGTAAACTCGAACGAAGGTCAAGGTACCCACGAATGGGTCGGTAGCGATCTTGAACGCCAGAGCCGAGAACGGCTCGCTGTCGTCTGCATGACGCTCCAGTTCGATAGTCTCGTCATCCGGGTCAGTACCCTTGATGGCAGGAATATCGGTAGGTGCAGGCAGGAAGTCGATAACGGCGTCGAGAACCAGGGGAAC
This sequence comes from Pseudomonas paraversuta, assembly GCF_904067025.1. Taxonomy (NCBI): domain Bacteria; kingdom Pseudomonadati; phylum Pseudomonadota; class Gammaproteobacteria; order Pseudomonadales; family Pseudomonadaceae; genus Pseudomonas; species Pseudomonas paraversuta. The sequence goes on along the minus strand of NZ_CAJFDA010000001.1, from coordinate 538,043 downwards.
ACCCTTGTTCTTGAAGGAAGAACCGCAAACAGCCAAGACGATCTCACCAGCGATAGTACGCTGACGCAGAGCAGCCTTGATTTCTTCGATGGTGAATTCTTCACCTTCGAGGTACTTGTTCATCAGCTCTTCATTGGCTTCGGCAGCAGCCTGAACCATGTTGTCGCGCCATTCGTCAGCCAGTTCCTGCAGTTCAGCAGGGATAGGCTTACGAACAGGAACCATACCTTTGTCAGCATCGTTCCAGTAAACAGCTTCCATGTTGATCAGATCAATCTGACCCTGGAAGTTGTCTTCAGAACCGATAGCCAGCTGGATTGGAACCGGAGTGTGACCAAGACGCTTCTTGATCTGCTCAATCACGCGCAGGAAGTTAGCACCGGCACGGTCCATCTTGTTTACGTAAACAAGACGCGGAACGCCGTATTTGTTGGCTTGACGCCATACGGTTTCCGACTGAGGTTCAACACCCGAAGTACCGCAGAACACAACAACCGCGCCATCGAGTACACGCAGGGAACGTTCAACTTCAATAGTGAAGTCAACGTGGCCCGGGGTATCGATTACGTTGAAGCGATGCTCGTCTTTGTACTGCTTGGCAGAACCTTTCCAGAAGGCGGTAATAGCAGCAGAAGTAATGGTAATACCACGCTCCTGCTCCTGAACCATCCAGTCTGTGGTCGCGGCGCCATCATGCACCTCGCCCATCTTGTGACTTTTGCCAGTGTAAAAAAGGACGCGCTCGGTGGTGGTGGTTTTACCAGCATCCACGTGAGCAACGATACCAATGTTACGGTAGCGGTTAATCGGTGTAGTACGAGCCATAAAGCCCTCGCAAAATGAGTAGCGCTGAAATTAGAAGCGGTAGTGCGAGAAAGCTTTGTTAGCTTCAGCCATACGGTGCACGTCTTCACGCTTCTTAACTGCTGCGCCCTTGCCTTCAGCAGCATCCAACAGTTCGCCAGCCAAGCGCAGAGCCATAGACTTCTCGCCGCGCTTGCGGGCGAAGTCTACCAACCAGCGCATTGCCAGGGCGTTACGACGGGACGGGCGAACTTCGACCGGAACCTGGTAAGTAGCACCGCCTACACGGCGCGACTTCACTTCGACCAGCGGAGCGATGGCGTCGAGAGCTTTCTCGAAGATTTCCAGGGGATCGCTGTTCTTGCGTTCTTTAACCTTGTCCAGCGCGCCATAAACGATACGCTCGGCAACGGCTTTCTTGCCGCTTTCCATCACGTGGTTCATGAACTTGGCCAGGATTTGGCTTCCGTATTTTGGATCGTCAAGCACATCGCGCTTGGCTGCTACGCGTCTTCTTGGCATGGATAAGCCCTCAAACGGTCTTCAGGTTAGCTCGGAACCATTACACCCAGAGGATGCACGTCCGACCTTACTCTTATCGACTCAGAAAAAAAGAAATCTGCATTATTTACAAGCGACCGAAAACTACTTCGGCTTCTTGGTACCGTACTTCGAACGACCCTGGTTACGACCTTTAACACCGGAAGTATCCAACGAACCGCGAACGGTGTGATAACGAACACCTGGCAAGTCTTTTACACGACCGCCACGAATCAGTACCACGCTGTGTTCTTGCAGGTTGTGACCTTCACCACCGATGTACGAGGAAACCTCGAAACCGTTGGTCAGGCGCACACGGCATACTTTACGCAGTGCCGAGTTAGGTTTTTTCGGCGTAGTTGTATACACACGGGTGCATACGCCACGACGTTGCGGGCAGTTTTGCAGCGCAGGCACGTCGGATTTCTCGACGATACGCTTACGCGGCTGACGTACCAGCTGGTTGATAGTTGCCATCTACTAGCTCCACTGTTGTCTTGCGACGCTATTGTCTTGCAAGAAAAGCAAAATGGCAGGAACGAATTCCCGCCAAATTTAGGGGTACAAGAGTCTAAAGAGGATCTTGTCCCCAGTCAAGGCAAGGCCCCGACCTTCCCACTCATCTAACCAAGACAAAATGTCTCGATTCGATGAACGGAACGACCGGGGCCTACCTTTCAATCAGCTCAGAACTCAGTTACCGCTCGAGTTCAGTGCTTCGGTCAGTGCAGCTTCCACTTCACTGGCGCTTACGCGCAACGGTTTGTCAGCCTCACGACGACGCTTGCGCTCGCTGTGGTATGCCAGACCGGTACCAGCCGGGATCAAACGACCCACGACCACGTTTTCTTTCAGGCCGCGCAGGTAATCGCGCTTGCCGGTTACCGCTGCTTCGGTCAGTACGCGGGTAGTCTCTTGGAAAGAGGCCGCGGAGATGAACGATTCAGTCGACAACGACGCCTTGGTGATACCCAACAGAACGCGAGTGAACTTGGACACGAACTTGTCTTCGTTGCCCAGGCGCTCGTTCTCGACCAGTACATGCGTCAACTCCATCTGGTCGCCCTTGATGAAGGTGGAATCGCCAGACTCGGCAATCTCAACTTTACGCAGCATCTGACGCAGAATGGTCTCGATGTGCTTGTCGTTGATTTTTACGCCTTGCAGACGGTAAACGTCTTGAATTTCGTTAACGATGTACTTGGCCAGCGCACTCACACCCAGCAAACGCAGGATGTCGTGTGGATCGCTCGGACCGTCGGAGATAACTTCGCCGCGGTTCACTTGTTCGCCTTCGAAGACGTTCAGGTGACGCCACTTTGGAATCAGCTCTTCGTACGGATCAGTACCGTCGTTCGGAGTAATGACCAGACGGCGCTTGCCCTTGGTCTCTTTACCGAACGCGATGGTGCCGCTGACTTCAGCCAGAATCGAGGCTTCTTTCGGACGACGGGCTTCGAACAAGTCAGCAACCCGTGGCAGACCACCGGTGATGTCTCGAGTTTTCGAAGTTTCTTGCGGAATACGAGCGATAACGTCACCGATCGCGATTTCCGCACCATCCGCTACACCGACCAGGGCGTTCGCCGGCAGGAAGTACTGAGCCGGTACGTCAGTACCTGGCAACAGCAGATCCTTGCCATCAACACCAACCATCTTGACGGCTGGACGGATGTCCTTGCCGGCAGCTGGACGGTCTTTGGCATCAAGTACTTCAATGTTGGTCATACCGGTCAATTCGTCAGTCTGACGCTTGATCGTGATGCCTTCTTCCATGCCCACGTAGGTCACGGTACCTTTCATTTCGGTAACGATTGGGTGAGTGTGCGGATCCCACTTGGCTACGATAGAGCCAGCGTCGACCTTGTCACCTTCTTTAACCGAAATCACGGCACCGTACGGCAGCTTGTAGCGCTCGCGCTCACGACCGTAGTCATCAGCGATTGCCAGCTCACCGGAACGGGATACTGCTACCAGGCAACCATCTACCCGCTCAACGTGCTTCAGGTTGTGCAGACGGACAGTACCGCCATTCTTCACCTGAACGCTGTCAGCAGCAGAGGTCCGGCTAGCCGCACCACCGATGTGGAACGTACGCATGGTCAGCTGTGTACCCGGCTCACCGATCGACTGGGCAGCGATTACGCCGACAGCTTCACCGATGTTCACCTGGTGACCACGGGCCAGATCGCGACCGTAGCACTTGGCACAGATACCGAAGCGGGTTTCGCAGCTGATTGGCGAGCGTACGATTACTTCGTCGATGCTGTTCAGCTCGATGAATTCAACCCACTTCTCGTCGACCAGGGTGCCAGCAGGAACGATGATTTCATCGGTACCCGGCTTGAATACGTCACGGGCGATTACTCGACCCAGTACGCGTTCACCCAACGGCTCAACAACGTCACCGCCTTCAATGTGCGGAGTCATCAGCAGACCGTGTTCGGTCCCGCAGTCGACTTCAGTCACAACCAGATCCTGCGCAACGTCTACCAGACGACGCGTCAAGTAACCGGAGTTAGCAGTTTTCAAGGCGGTATCCGCCAGACCCTTACGAGCACCGTGAGTAGAGATGAAGTACTGAAGTACGCTCAAACCTTCACGGAAGTTCGCAGTAATCGGCGTTTCGATGATGGAGCCATCCGGCTTGGCCATCAGACCACGCATACCGGCCAGCTGACGGATCTGCGCTGCAGAACCCCGTGCGCCGGAGTCGGCCATCATGTACATCGAGTTGAACGACTCTTGCTCAACCTCAACGCCGTGACGGTCAATAACCTTCTCTTTCGAGAGGTTCGACATCATTGCCTTGGAGACTTCGTCGTTAGCTTTCGACCAAAGGTCGATTACTTTGTTGTACTTCTCGCCCTGTGTTACCAGGCCCGAGGCGTACTGACTTTCGATCTCTTTCACTTCATCGGTTGCAGCCGCGATGATGCGGGCTTTTTCATCCGGGATAACGAAGTCGTTAACACCGATGGAAACGCCGGAAATGGTCGAGTAAGCAAAACCGGTGTACATCAACTGGTCAGCGAAAATCACGGTCTCTTTCAAACCAACCACGCGGTAGCACTGGTTGATCAGCTTGGAGATCGCCTTTTTCTTCATCGGCAGGTTGACGACATCGTACGACAGACCTTTTGGCACAACCTGGTACAACAAGGCACGGCCGACAGTGGTGTCGACAATACGAACGTTGCTCACGCTGCCGCCGTCACGGTCGTTGACGGTTTCGTGGATACGCACTTTGACCTTGGCGTGCAGTGCGGCTTCGCCGGCACGGAACACACGGTCAACTTCCTGCAGATCCGCGAACACACGACCTTCGCCTTTGGCGTTGATCGCTTCACGCGTCATGTAGTACAGACCCAATACAACGTCCTGCGACGGAACGATGATTGGCTCACCGTTGGCTGGCGACAGAATGTTGTTGGTCGACATCATCAACGCACGCGCTTCCAGCTGGGCTTCCAGCGTCAGCGGTACGTGCACGGCCATTTGGTCGCCGTCGAAGTCGGCGTTGTACGCAGCACAGACCAACGGGTGCAGCTGGATAGCCTTACCTTCGATCAGTACCGGTTCAAACGCCTGGATACCCAGACGGTGAAGGGTCGGTGCACGGTTGAGGAGAACCGGGTGTTCGCGAATGACTTCTGCGAGAACGTCCCAAACCTCTGGCAATTCGCGCTCAACCATTTTCTTGGCGGCTTTGATGGTGGTCGCGAGACCGCGCATTTCAAGCTTGCCGAAGATGAACGGCTTGAACAGCTCGAGAGCCATTTTTTTCGGCAGACCGCACTGGTGCAGACGCAGGGTCGGACCTACGGTAATTACCGAACGACCCGAGTAGTCAACACGCTTACCGAGCAAGTTCTGACGGAAACGACCCTGCTTACCCTTGATCATGTCAGCCAGGGATTTCAGAGGACGCTTGTTGGAACCGGTGATAGCGCGGCCACGACGGCCGTTGTCGAGCAATGCGTCGACCGCTTCTTGCAACATACGCTTTTCGTTACGCACGATGATGTCCGGAGCGGACAGATCAAGCAGGCGCTTCAAGCGGTTGTTACGGTTGATCACTCGACGATACAGATCGTTGAGGTCGGAAGTCGCGAAACGACCACCATCCAGCGGAACCAAAGGACGCAGATCTGGCGGCAGAACCGGCAGAACGGTCAGTACCATCCACTCCGGAAGGTTGCCGGAGCCCAGGAAGGCTTCCATCAACTTCAGGCGCTTGGACAGTTTCTTGATTTTGGTTTCGGAGTTGGTTTGCGGAATCTCTTCGCGCAGACGGCCAATCTCGTGTTCCAGATCGATAGCGTGCAGCAGTTCACGGACAGCTTCAGCACCCATACGGGCATCAAAGTCGTCGCCGAACTCTTCCAGCGCTTCGAAGTACTGCTCATCGTTCAGCAGCTGACCTTTTTCCAGAGTGGTCATGCCCGGATCGATAACGACATAGCTCTCGAAGTAGAGAACGCGTTCGATATCACGCAGGGTCATGTCCATCAGCAAGCCGATACGGGACGGCAGCGATTTCAGGAACCAGATGTGAGCAACCGGCGATGCCAGTTCAATGTGAGCCATGCGCTCGCGACGGACCTTGGCCAGTGCGACTTCAACGCCACACTTCTCACAGATCACACCGCGGTGCTTCAAGCGCTTGTACTTACCGCACAGGCACTCGTAATCCTTAACCGGGCCAAAGATTTTGGCGCAGAACAGGCCGTCACGCTCAGGCTTGAACGTACGATAGTTGATGGTTTCCGGCTTTTTAACTTCACCGAACGACCACGAACGGATCATCTCAGGCGATGCCAATCCAATACGGATGGCGTCGAACTCTTCGACTTGACCCTGGTTTTTCAGCAAATTCAGTAGGTCTTTCAAGGCCTTTCCTCCTGGCGGAGCAGAGAGCGGGCAATACCGCCCCACTCTCGATTCACGTCACGTGTTATTCGGTTTCCAGATCGATATCGATGCCGAGGGAACGAATTTCTTTGATCAACACGTTAAAGGACTCGGGCATGCCCGGCTCCATACGGTGATCGCCGTCCACGATGTTTTTGTACATCTTGGTACGACCGTTCACATCATCCGACTTCACTGTGAGCATTTCTTGCAGAGTGTATGCCGCGCCGTAAGCTTCCAGCGCCCAAACCTCCATCTCCCCGAAACGCTGACCACCGAACTGTGCCTTACCACCCAGCGGCTGCTGGGTAACCAAGCTGTAAGAACCGGTAGAACGAGCGTGCATCTTGTCGTCTACCAAGTGGTTCAGCTTCAGCATGTACATGTAGCCAACAGTAACCGGACGTTCAAACTGGTTGCCGGTACGGCCGTCAGTCAGCGTCATCTGGCCGCTGTCCGGCAGATCTGCCAGGCGCAACATTGCCTTGATTTCGCTTTCCTTGGCACCGTCGAACACCGGGGTAGCCATCGGCACACCGCCACGAAGGTTCTTCGCCAGGTCCAGGATTTCCTGGTCGGAGAAGTCATCCAGGCTTTCTTGACGACCGCCAATCTCGTTGTAGATCTCATGCAGGAACTTGCGCAGGTCAGCAACCTTGCGCTGCTCTTCAATCATGAGGTTGATCTTCTCGCCCAAACCTTTGGCTGCGAGGCCCAGGTGAGTTTCGAGAATCTGACCAACGTTCATACGCGAAGGTACGCCCAACGGGTTGAGGACCACATCCACCGGGGTGCCATTGGCATCGTACGGCATGTCTTCAACCGGCATGATCACGGAGACCACACCTTTGTTACCGTGACGACCAGCCATCTTGTCACCCGGCTGGATGCGACGACGGATTGCCAGGTAAACCTTGACGATTTTCAGCACGCCCGGAGCCAGGTCATCGCCCTGCTGCAGTTTGCGCTTCTTGTCTTCGAACTTGTCGTCCAGCAGACGACGGCGATCGATGATGTAAGCCTGGGCTTTTTCAAGCTGCTCGTTCAGAGCATCTTCAGCCATGCGCAGTTTGAACCACTGACCATGCTCAAGACCGTCCAGGACCTCATTGGTGATTTCCTGGCCTTTCTTCAGACCGGCTCCACCTTCGGCAATACGGCCGACCAGTGCAGAGCGCAGACGTTCGAAAGTGGCGCCTTCAACGATGCGGAACTCTTCGTTCAGATCCTTGCGGATCTCGTCCAGCTGGGTCTTCTCGATGGACAGTGCACGAGCATCACGCTCAACGCCGTCGCGAGTGAAGACCTGCACGTCGATGACAGTACCTTTGGTACCGGTAGGTACACGCAGGGAGGTGTCTTTAACGTCGCTGGCTTTTTCACCGAAGATTGCACGCAACAGCTTCTCTTCCGGAGTCAGCTGGGTCTCGCCTTTCGGAGTGACCTTACCTACCAGAATGTCGCCCGCGCCAACTTCAGCACCAACGTAAACGATACCGGCTTCGTCCAGTTTGTTCAGTGCAGCTTCACCCACGTTCGGGATGTCTGCAGTGATCTCTTCAGGCCCAAGCTTGGTGTCACGTGCCACACAGGTCAGTTCCTGGATGTGGATCGTGGTGAAGCGATCTTCTTGAACAACCCGTTCCGACAAGCAGATGGAGTCTTCGAAGTTGTAACCGTTCCAGGCCATGAACGCGATGCGCATGTTCTGACCCAGAGCCAGCTCACCCATATCGGTGGACGGGCCGTCGGCCATGATGTCGCTGCGCTGCACTCGATCACCCTTGCGAACCAGCGGACGCTGGTTAATGCAGGTGTTCTGGTTGGAGCGGGTGTATTTGGTCAGGTTGTAGATGTCGACACCGGCTTCGCCAGTTTCTACTTCGTCATCTGCAACACGTACCACGATACGGCTTGCATCAACGGAGTCGATCACGCCACCACGACGAGCCACGACGCAAACGCCGGAGTCACGGGCTACGTTACGCTCCATGCCGGTACCAACCAGCGGCTTGTCAGCGCGCAGGGTAGGTACAGCTTGACGCTGCATGTTCGAACCCATCAACGCACGGTTGGCGTCATCGTGCTCGAGGAACGGAATCAACGACGCTGCAACCGACACAACCTGCTTCGGCGAAACGTCCATCAGGGTGACGTCTTCCGGCGCCTTGACGGTGAATTCGTTCAAGTGACGAACAGCTACCAGCTCGTCGATCAGGACTTTCTTGTCGTTCATCGTGGCCGAGGCCTGAGCGATCACGTGATCAGCTTCTTCGATGGCGGACAGGAATACGATCTCGTCGGTGACCAGAGCGTCTTTCACCACGCGGTACGGGCTCTCAAGGAAGCCGTACTGGTTGGTGCGCGCATAGGCGGCCAGGGAGTTGATCAGACCGATGTTCGGACCTTCCGGCGTTTCAATCGGGCATACACGACCGTAGTGAGTCGGGTGTACGTCACGAACTTCAAAGCCTGCACGCTCACGCGTCAGACCGCCCGGGCCCAGTGCAGATACACGGCGCTTGTGGGTGATCTCGGACAGCGGGTTGTTCTGGTCCATGAACTGCGAGAGCTGGCTGGAACCGAAGAACTCTTTCACCGCCGCAGCCACTGGCTTGGCGTTGATCAGGTCTTGCGGCATCAGGCCTTCGCTTTCAGCCATCGACAGACGCTCTTTGACCGCGCGTTCAACACGCACCAGGCCAACGCGGAACTGGTTTTCAGCCATTTCGCCTACACAGCGAACACGACGGTTACCCAGGTGGTCGATGTCATCGACGATGCCTTTACCGTTACGGATGTCGACCAGAGTCTTCAGTACCGCGACGATGTCTTCTTTGCACAACACGCCCGAACCTTCGATCTCGGTACGACCGATACGACGGTTGAACTTCATCCGGCCGACCGCAGACAGGTCATAGCGCTCAGGGCTGAAGAACAGGTTGTTGAACAGAGTCTCGGCAGCGTCTTTGGTTGGCGGCTCGCCTGGACGCATCATGCGATAGATTTCGACCAGCGCTTCCAATTGGTTGCTGGTGGAGTCGATCTTCAGAGTGTCGGAGACGAACGGACCGCAGTCGATATCGTTGGTGTACAACGTTTCGATACGAACAACCTGGCTCTTGGCGACTTTCGCCAGAATCTCGGTGGTCAGCTCGGTGTTGCACTCAGCAATGATTTCGCCGGTAGCCGGATGCACGATAGCCTTGGCCGTTGTGCGACCCAGGACATAGTCCAGAGGCATAACGAGCTCTTTGATACCGGCTTTTTCCAGCTGGTTGATGTGACGAGCAGTAATACGACGACCTTGCTCGACAATCACCTTGCCTTTGTCATCGGTAATATCGATGGCCGCAATTTCACCGCGCAGGCGATGAGGTACCAGTTCCAGGCTGATGCTTTCGCCCTGAACGTGGAATACGTTGGTGGTGTAGAACGCGTCCAGCACCTGCTCAGTCGTATAACCCAGCGCGCGCAGCAGTACCGATGCAGGCAGCTTGCGACGACGGTCAATACGGACGAACACGCAGTCTTTCGGATCGAACTCGAAGTCCAACCACGAACCGCGGTAAGGAATGATACGCGCGGAATAAAGCAGTTTACCGGAGCTGTGCGTCTTGCCGCGGTCGTGGTCAAAGAACACGCCCGGGGAACGGTGCAACTGGGAAACGATTACACGCTCGGTACCATTGATTACAAAGGTACCGTTTTCAGTCATCAGGGGGATTTCACCCATGTAGACTTCTTGCTCTTTGATGTCCTTGATCGCTTTGTTCGACGATTCTTTGTCGAAAATGATCAAACGAACTTTTACCCGCAAAGGTACGGCGTAAGTTACACCGCGCAACACGCATTCTTTAACATCAAATGCCGGCTCGCCCAAGCGATAACCGACGTACTCCAGCGCAGCATTGCCGGAGTAGCTGATGATCGGGAAAACGGATTTGAAGGCCGCATGCAGGCCCACGTCGCGGAACTGATCTTTAGTCGCTCCCGCCTGCAAGAATTCACGATACGAATCCAGCTGGATTGCCAAGAGATACGGCACATCCATGACGTCCGGCAACTTGCTAAAGTCCTTGCGGATACGTTTTTTCTCAGTATATGAGTAAGCCATCAGCGTTCCCCAGCTTGGTCACCTGCTTGTTTGGCCTCTCCCGACGGGAGCAGCCAGAAAATCGTGCAAACCCCTTGGTTTGCTCCACCGCACAGGGTGGTTACAGCACGTTAGAGGCGCCGACCCAGTCGGCAGCCAATAACGGAAAAAGGCCGGTGGCAAGAGCCACCAGCCATCAGCCTTCTGCTTAACGCTTGGGCTGGAGACGCAAGGTCGAGGCTTACTTCAGCTCGACTTTAGCGCCTGCTTCTTCCAAGGCAGCCTTGGCTTTGTCAGCTGCGTCTTTCGCAACAGCTTCCAGAACAACGCTAGGAGCGCTGTCTACTACTGCCTTGGCTTCTTTCAAGCCCAGACCAGTCAGCTCGCGAACAGCCTTGATCACGTTAACTTTCTTCTCGCCAGCTTCCAGCAGCATGACGTTGAATTCAGTTTGCTCTTCAACAACAGCAGCGGCAGCAGCAGGACCAGCAGAAGCAGCAGCAGCGGAAACGCCGAATGCTTCTTCCATTGCCTTGATCAGCTCAACGATTTCCAGAACGGATTTCGAACCGATTGCGTCGATGATTTCTTGAGTAGTCAGAGACATGACTATAAATTCCTGTATTGGGGTGACAGCCTAGGCGGCTATCGAAATAAACAATAAACGCTGAAAGGAGTAGCTCAGCCTTAGGCTGCAGCAGCTTCTTTCTGGTCGCGAAGTGCCGCCAGAGTACGAGCCAATTTGCTGGTAGCGCCTTGAATCACGCTCATCAGCTGAGAAATTGCTTCGTCACGGGTCGGCAGACTTGCCAGTACGTCGATCTGATTAGCTGCGAGGAACTTGCCCTCGAACGCAGCTGCCTTGATCTCGAACTTATCCTGACCTTTAGCGAACTCTTTGAACAAACGGGCAGCAGCACCTGGATGTTCGTTGGAGAATGCGATCAAGGTCGGGCCGGTGAACACGTCGTTGAGAACACTGTATTCAGTGTCAGCAACAGCGCGCTTGAGCAGGGTGTTACGTACAACACGTACGTAAACGCCAGCTTCACGAGCCTCTTTACGGAGTCCGGTCATAGCGCCTACTGTCACGCCGCGGGCATCAGCCACAACAGCAGACAGGGCAACTTTGGCAGCCTCGTTGACTTCAGCGACGATGGCCTTCTTGTCTTCGAGTTTAATTGCCACGGGTTTAACTCCTGCTTGTTACCGTTTCATCTGGCCTGAGCCGGATGTCGTTTTGGTGTCTGATTCGGTAAGGAACCGGGAGCACCATCTGCGTAGGCTTGAGGTTTAAGGCTTTCGCCGCCTACGGTCTTGGATAGCCCCCGCCAGGCAGGGACCCCAATCTTTCATTGGCGCGGCAAGCCACGCCAATTTGTCTTACGCGTCCAGAGAACCCTGGTCGATGACCAGGCCCGGGCCCATAGTGGTGCTCAGGGTAACGCGCTTAACGTAAATACCTTTCGAGGAAGCTGGCTTGATACGCTTCAGATCAGCGATCAGGGCTTCAACGTTTTCCTTCAGCTTGACGGCATCAAAGCCGATCTTGCCAACGGAAGTGTGAATGATACCGTTTTTGTCAGTGCGATAACGAACCTGACCAGCTTTTGCGTTCTTAACCGCAGTAGCTACGTCTGGAGTTACAGTACCAACCTTAGGGTTAGGCATCAGACCACGTGGACCAAGAATCTGACCCAGCTGACCTACAACACGCATTGCGTCCGGGGATGCAATAACTACGTCATAGTTCAGGTCGCCGCCTTTCATTTCGGCAGCCAGGTCGTCCATACCAACGCGATCAGCGCCGGCAGCCAAAGCAGCTTCAGCAGCTGGACCCTGGGTGAACACAGCTACACGTACAGTCTTGCCAGTGCCGTGTGGCAGCACAGTAGCGCTACGAACAACCTGGTCAGATTTACGTGGGTCTACGCCCAGGTTAACAGCGATGTCAAAAGACTCGCTGAACTTGACAGTGGACAGCTCAGCCAGCAAAGCAGCAGCGTCTACAAAGTTGTAAGACTTGCCAGCTTCAATTTTACCGGCGATTGCCTTTTGACGCTTAGTCAGCTTAGCCATTACACACCCTCCACGTTAAGGCCCATGCTACGAGCAGAACCGGCGATGGTACGCACGGCTGCTTCCATATCAGCTGCAGTCAGATCCGCGTTTTTGGTTTTCGCGATTTCTTCCAGCTGAGCACGGGTAACAGTGCCAACCTTAACGGTGTTTGGACGAGCGGAACCGCTAGTCAAACCGGCAGCCTTCTTCAGCAGAACCGAAGCAGGAGTCGATTTGGTTTCGAATGTGAAGCTACGGTCGCTGTATACAGTGATGATCACTGGAGTCGGCAGGCCAGCTTCAATACCCTGAGTACGGGCGTTGAAAGCCTTGCAGAATTCCATGATGTTCACACCGTGTTGACCCAAAGCTGGGCCGACAGGTGGGCTTGGGTTGGCCTGAGCGGCCTTCACTTGCAGCTTGATGTAAGCGGTAATCTTCTTGGCCATGAGGCACTCCAATTACGGGTTCAGACGCCTAGAAAGGCTCCCCGGTTACTTGCGCGTTTATCCCAGTGACGACAAAACCCCACAGCCTAAGCCATGGGGTTGGGATTCGTGTTCAGCTAGACCTTTTCGACCTGGCTAAACTCTAGCTCTACCGGAGTAGAGCGACCGAAAATGAGCACTGCCACTTGGATGCGACTCTTTTCGTAGTTAACTTCTTCGACGGTGCCATTGAAATCAGCGAACGGGCCATCGGTGACACGAACAACTTCACCTGGCTCGAACAGTGTTTTCGGCTTGGGCTTGTCGCTACCATCAGCAACACGACGCAGAATTGCTTCTGCCTCTTTATCGGTGATTGGCGCCGGTTTATCGGCGGTACCACCAATGAAGCCCATTACGCGAGGGGTATCCTTGACCAAGTGCCAAGTCCCTTCGCTCATGTCCATTTGTACCAGCACATAGCCAGGGAAGAACTTGCGTTCGCTTTTGCGTTTCTGGCCATTACGCATTTCAACCACTTCTTCAGTGGGAACCAGAATTTCGCCGAAGCCTTCTTCCATGCCTGCCAGCTTAATACGCTCAATCAAAGAGCGCATAACATGCTTTTCGTAACCCGAATAAGCATGCACTACGTACCAACGCTTAGCCACGGGACACCCTTAGCCAACAATCAAGGAAACGAGCCAGCCGAGCAGGGAATCTAAACCCCACAACAGCAACGCCATAACTAGAACAACAGCCACCACGATCAACGTGGTCTGCGTAGTTTCTTGGCGAGTTGGCCATACGACTTTACGAATCTCAGTACGAGCTTCCTTCACCAAGACAGAGAACGACTTGCCTTTTGCCGTCTGCAAGCCCACATAGGCAGCAACAGCAGCAATCACAAGAAGCGCAATGACACGATACAGGATCGGCGAACCAGAATAATACTGATTCCCAACAACGCCAACCACCACAAGAGCAACCACTACAAGCCACTTGAGGAGATCGAAGCGAGAGCCTTGAACTTCAGCCTTGGGAGTCATCTAAGAGGATCCTGTGAAAAGAAAGCCAGACGCAATGAGCGAATCTGGCAGGTCAGGAGGGAATCGAACCCCCAACCTACGGTTTTGGAGACCGTCGCTCTGCCAATTGAGCTACTGACCTAAAACATTATCGAGCCGCGAATTATGCAGGCACGAGAGAGACTTTTCAACAACCAATGCAATTACTTTTGCCTCAAGCCTGGCAACACCAAACTTACGACCCTGTGAACAGCAGAATGCGAGCTGATCACAACAGTAACACCAACCAGAGCAGCGACACCCGAAACACCTGGCACCACCGGCAAACACTCCGGACAGGCTATGCACCTGTTAAAACAAAGGCAGATATTTTCATATCTGCCTTGTTATATGGAGCTCTTGAGCGGATTTGAACCGCTGACCTCACCCTTACCAAGGGTGTGCTCTACCAACTGAGCTACAAGAGCAAAACACATCGCAAAAACAGCAAGACTGGAGCGGGTGGCGGGAATCGAACCCGCATCATCAGCTTGGAAGGCTGAGGTTCTACCACTAAACTACACCCGCAAATCTTGCTATTCGAGCTTAAATATGGTGGAGGGGGAAGGATTCGAACCTTCGAAGTCGTAGACGTCAGATTTACAGTCTGATCCCTTTGGCCGCTCGGGAACCCCTCCTAAGCGAGGCAGAATTCTACATCATTCTACCCTTCTGTCAAGCACTTTCTTCAAGTAATTCAGGAAGTTAGCAACTTGACTCACTTCACACTTCAAAGCCTGTTTGGCGTTCACTGTGGAGCGGGCGCCATTCTATGCAAAGATCAGGGTAGCTGCAAGCCCTCACAGTGCATTTTTTTGAGTTTTAACTCATTGAATTCATTGGCAAGGTTCTGCAACAGCATTTCATTGACCCTGGCGCTGCTCTCGGGATTGATTTGAATGGCATATCCAGCCAAATCCCCCGCAGCGACATCAGCTCTTTGCGTACGGATATCCATATCGGCGAGCCTGCGCTGGACCCTGTCCAGCTGATCCTCACTGGAGATATTCCCCAGGAAGACACACTCCGCACCCGCCCCAGGTGCAGCCTGGGGCTCAGCGACGGCTAACGAGGGGCGAGCCTCGCTGAGCAGACTGATACCCTGCTGACTCCCCTTGTACAACGACAATGAAACAACCTCCTTGGCCCTGACAGGCGCCTCTTGCTGATGCCATATGTAATAGAAAACATTCAGAACAACCAGCAACAGAAACAGCCAACGCATAAGAACCTCAGGAGAAGGGACAAGCTACAGCCAAGCCGACAAATACAAGATCCGGCACCAATCGGGCGCCCGGGACCATATCGCTCACCAGGCTAGCGTCACCTCCCGTGAGAAAAACCTCAAACTCTTGCCCCCAGTAATCACGCGCCAATTCCAACTGGGTCAAGACAAATCCCCGCATCATCAACAAGCAGCCACGCTCTACGGCCTCAGCCGTTGTACGACCAGGAGCCCGTAAAAGCAGCGCCTGCTCGGCAGAAAAATCGTCATACCTGATTCGTCGTGTGTGCGTGCGCAGCTGATCACGCATCAAGGGCATTCCCGGGCAAATAAAGCCACCTAAATGGCTGCCATCTGGCGCGACAAAATCTGCCGTTACAGCGGTGCCAAAATCCAGGACCAGACACGCACCCTTTGCCAACTCATATCCACCGACGAGAGCAAGCCAACGATCCAGCCCCAAGCGGGAAAAATCTTCGTAACCATTGCTCACACCCGAAACGCTCCTGGCCGGCATGGCGCATGCAACCCCGACCCCGAAAGCCGAGGCTATGCCAGCTACCAGGCTGGCGGTCTCTTCATCGGTACGCACGCTAACCAGGCGACACTGGACGACATTCAATGCAGGAACAGCTCGCACCGAAGCTATCAGACCGATATCGGAATCTACGACCCCTCCACCAGCGACTTTGCCACCATCGAGCACACGCCACTTTATAAAGCTGTTGCCGCAGTCCAGTTCAAGAATCATGGCGCAACCTCAGGCTAAGCTCGCCACCGCTAAACACCTTCTCCTCGCCCTCTACGCGCAAGCGAAGCGCACCCTGCTGATCAATACCCATGACCGTCCCATCCACCTGATGCACTCCAGCAATCAACGACACTTCACGCCCTTGCCACAAATGATTGCTCTCCCACTCTGCCTGGATCGCTGCAAACCCGGACGACTCATGGCGCTTAAGGTATGTGAGCAAACTCTGATTAAGGCTGGACACCAGCGAATTACGGTTTATGGCTTTGCCGGACTCCAGAAAAACCGAGGTCCATGCCTGATCCACCTCACTGGCGACCCGCATATTGGCATTGATACCAATACCAATCACCAGGTGACAGACATCGGCAGGATCACCCACCAGCTCAAGCAAAATTCCGGCGATCTTTTTATTACCGACCAACACGTCATTTGGCCACTTGAGCCCCGCCCTCTCGATACCCATTTCTCGAAGAGCACTCAAAACTGCCAAGCCGACCACCAGGCTGAGGCCTTCTAGCTGGCGCATGCCGCCGTCCATCAGCAGAACCAGACTGTAATAAATATTCTCTGCGAAAGGGCTGACCCACTTGCGCCCCCTACGTCCCCGCCCAGCAAGTTGACGCTCAGCCAGAATGACAAAGGGAGCAGTCTGACCGCGATCAATGGCGCGCAAGGACTCGGCATTCGTTGAGTCAAGGGATTCATGGATAGAGACTGGCCAGGGACCGGCAGCCATTTGTTCGTGCTCGAGCAGCTCGAGAGGAGCTGCCAGCTGGTAGCCACGACCACGAACCTTGTGAATCGACAAGTTCAATTCTGACTCCAGGTGCTGAAGCTGTTTCCACACAGCACTACGGCTGACGCCGAGCGCAGCTCCCAGCGCCTGCCCTGAATGAAATCGACCATCTTTGAGTAGTTTCAACAACGTCAGCATGCAAGTACCGCCTCACAATCAGGCACGCATAATAGCCATGAGCAGCGCTATTGCATAGAAAGCCCGAGAGTTGTCGCAAGCCAAAATCCGCCTGTAGAAACGCTTTGTGCAGGCGTTGCACCGATGTTTTTTTCGGCACAAAAACAAACCCCCTGTCTGCGTGAGCAGACAGGGGGTTTGGAATTTAATCTTGACGATGACCTACTCTCACATGGGGAAACCCCACACTACCATCGGCGATGCATCGTTTCACTTCTGAGTTCGGGATGGGATCAGGTGGTTCCAATGCTCTATGGTCGTCAAGAAATTCGGTAGCCAGCGCGTTTACCTTACGGTTAACGTTCCAGCGAATGGGTATGTAATAGATTTGTGTGTTGTGCAAACTTTCGGTTTGTATCGTCTTCACACACCGCAACTTGTCTGTTCTTGTCACCAAGAACGCAAATTGCTTGGGTGTTATATGGTCAAGCCTCACGGGCAATTAGTATTGGTTAGCTCAACGCCTCACAGCGCTTACACACCCAACCTATCAACGTCGTAGTCTTCGACGGCCCTTTAGGGAACTCAAGGTTCCAGTGAGATCTCATCTTGAGGCAAGTTTCCCGCTTAGATGCTTTCAGCGGTTATCTTTCCCGAACATAGCTACCCGGCAATGCCACTGGCGTGACAACCGGAACACCAGAGGTTCGTCCACTCCGGTCCTCTCGTACTAGGAGCAGCCCCTCTCAAATCTCAAACGTCCACGGCAGATAGGGACCGAACTGTCTCACGACGTTCTAAACCCAGCTCGCGTACCACTTTAAATGGCGAACAGCCATACCCTTGGGACCGGCTTCAGCCCCAGGATGTGATGAGCCGACATCGAGGTGCCAAACACCGCCGTCGATATGAACTCTTGGGCGGTATCAGCCTGTTATCCCCGGAGTACCTTTTATCCGTTGAGCGATGGCCCTTCCATACAGAACCACCGGATCACTAAGACCTACTTTCGTACCTGCTCGACGTGTCTGTCTCGCAGTCAAGCGCGCTTTTGCCTTTATACTCTACGACCGATTTCCGACCGGTCTGAGCGCACCTTCGTACTCCTCCGTTACTCTTTAGGAGGAGACCGCCCCAGTCAAACTACCCACCATACACTGTCCTCGATCCGGATAACGGACCTGAGTTAGAACCTCAAAGTTGCCAGGGTGGTATTTCAAGGTTGGCTCCATGCAGACTGGCGTCCACACTTCAAAGCCTCCCACCTATCCTACACAAGCAAATTCAAAGTCCAGTGCAAAGCTATAGTAAAGGTTCACGGGGTCTTTCCGTCTAGCCGCGGATACACTGCATCTTCACAGCGATTTCAATTTCACTGAGTCTCGGGTGGAGACAGCGCCGCCATCGTTACGCCATTCGTGCAGGTCGGAACTTACCCGACAAGGAATTTCGCTACCTTAGGACCGTTATAGTTACGGCCGCCGTTTACCGGGGCTTCGATCAAGAGCTTCGCGTTAGCTAACCCCATCAATTAACCTTCCGGCACCGGGCAGGCGTCACACCCTATACGTCCACTTTCGTGTTTGCAGAGTGCTGTGTTTTTAATAAACAGTCGCAGCGGCCTGGTATCTTCGACCGGCGTGGGCTTACGCAGTAAATGCTTCACCCTCACCGGCGCACCTTCTCCCGAAGTTACGGTGCCATTTTGCCTAGTTCCTTCACCCGAGTTCTCTCAAGCGCCTTGGTATTCTCTACCCAACCACCTGTGTCGGTTTGGGGTACGGTTCCTGGTTACCTGAAGCTTAGAAGCTTTTCTTGGAAGCATGGCATCAACCACTTCGTTAACTAAAAGTTAACTCGTCATCAGCTCTCGGCCTTAGAATCCCGGATTTACCTAAGATTCCAGCCTACCACCTTAAACTTGGACAACCAACGCCAAGCTGGCCTAGCCTTCTCCGTCCCTCCATCGCAATAACCAGAAGTACAGGAATATTAACCTGTTTTCCATCGACTACGCTTTTCAGCCTCGCCTTAGGGACCGACTAACCCTGCGTCGATTAACGTTGCGCAGGAAACCTTGGTCTTTCGGCGTGGGTGTTTTTCACACCCATTATCGTTACTCATGTCAGCATTCGCACTTCTGATACCTCCAGCAAGCTTCTCAACTCACCTTCACAGGCTTACAGAACGCTCCTCTACCGCATCATCCTAAGATGATACCCGTAGCTTCGGTGTATGGTTTGAGCCCCGTTAAATCTTCCGCGCAGGCCGACTCGACTAGTGAGCTATTACGCTTTCTTTAAAGGGTGGCTGCTTCTAAGCCAACCTCCTAGCTGTCTAAGCCTTCCCACATCGTTTCCCACTTAACCATAACTTTGGGACCTTAGCTGACGGTCTGGGTTGTTTCCCTTTTCACGACGGACGTTAGCACCCGCCGTGTGTCTCCCATGCTCGGCACTTGTAGGTATTCGGAGTTTGCATCGGTTTGGTAAGTCGGGATGACCCCCTAGCCGAAACAGTGCTCTACCCCCTACAGTGATACATGAGGCGCTACCTAAATAGCTTTCGAGGAGAACCAGCTATCTCCGAGCTTGATTAGCCTTTCACTCCGATCCACAGGTCATCCGCTAACTTTTCAACGGTAGTCGGTTCGGTCCTCCAGTTAGTGTTACCCAACCTTCAACCTGCCCATGGATAGATCGCCCGGTTTCGGGTCTATTCCCAGCGACTAGACGCCCTATTAAGACTCGCTTTCGCTACGCCTCCCCTATTCGGTTAAGCTTGCCACTGAAAATAAGTCGCTGACCCATTATACAAAAGGTACGCAGTCACCCAACAAAGTGGGCTCCCACTGCTTGTACGCATACGGTTTCAGGATCTATTTCACTCCCCTCTCCGGGGTTCTTTTCGCCTTTCCCTCACGGTACTAGTTCACTATCGGTCAGTCAGTAGTATTTAGCCTTGGAGGATGGTCCCCCCATATTCAGACAAAGTTTCTCGTGCTCCGTCCTACTCGATTTCACTGCAAAGATGTTTTCGCGTACAGGGCTATCACCCACTATGGCCGCACTTTCCAGAGCGTTCCGCTAACATCAATACAGCTTAAGGGCTGGTCCCCGTTCGCTCGCCACTACTAAGGGAATCTCGGTTGATTTCTTTTCCTCAGGGTACTTAGATGTTTCAGTTCCCCTGGTTCGCTTCTTAAGCCTATGTATTCAGCTTAAGATACCTAACTTATGTTAGGTGGGTTCCCCCATTCAGACATCTCCGGATCAAAGTCTGTTTGCCGACTCCCCGAAGCTTTTCGCAGGCTACCACGTCTTTCATCGCCTCTGACTGCCAAGGCATCCACCGTATGCGCTTCTTCACTTGACCATATAACCCCAAGCAATCTGGTTATACTATGAAGACGACATTCGCCGAAAATTCGCATGTTCAATTAAGAACGTTCACAAATTTTACCTTAGCCTGAATAAACACCAGTGAAAGTGCTATCCAGTCTAACTTTCTATTACATACCCAAATTTTTAAAGAACGATCTAATCAAAAGATCAGAAATCAACATTCACCATCATTTGATGGAATGCTCATTTCTAAGCTTTACGATACAGAAGCAAGTAATGGTGGAGCCAAACGGGATCGAACCGTTGACCTCCTGCGTGCAAGGCAGGCGCTCTCCCAGCTGAGCTATGGCCCCATATTTCTACAGGCACTTTCCACACAAAATTGGTGGGTCTGGGCAGATTCGAACTGCCGACCTCACCCTTATCAGGGGTGCGCTCTAACCAACTGAGCTACAGACCCAATTTCGAGCTTGTAACTGTTAGCGTGCGCTATCAGCCTGGAGCTTAAATTTGCTTCTATCGTCTTCTTCAATGAATCAAGCAATTCGTGTGGGAACTTATGGAGCAGCTGATGTCGTCGATTAAGGAGGTGATCCAGCCGCAGGTTCCCCTACGGCTACCTTGTTACGACTTCACCCCAGTCATGAATCACACCGTGGTAACCGTCCTCCCGAAGGTTAGACTAGCTACTTCTGGTGCAACCCACTCCCATGGTGTGACGGGCGGTGTGTACAAGGCCCGGGAACGTATTCACCGTGACATTCTGATTCACGATTACTAGCGATTCCGACTTCACGCAGTCGAGTTGCAGACTGCGATCCGGACTACGATCGGTTTTATGGGATTAGCTCCACCTCGCGGCTTGGCAACCCTTTGTACCGACCATTGTAGCACGTGTGTAGCCCAGGCCGTAAGGGCCATGATGACTTGACGTCATCCCCACCTTCCTCCGGTTTGTCACCGGCAGTCTCCTTAGAGTGCCCACCATTACGTGCTGGTAACTAAGGACAAGGGTTGCGCTCGTTACGGGACTTAACCCAACATCTCACGACACGAGCTGACGACAGCCATGCAGCACCTGTCTCAATGTTCCCGAAGGCACCAATCTATCTCTAGAAAGTTCATTGGATGTCAAGGCCTGGTAAGGTTCTTCGCGTTGCTTCGAATTAAACCACATGCTCCACCGCTTGTGCGGGCCCCCGTCAATTCATTTGAGTTTTAACCTTGCGGCCGTACTCCCCAGGCGGTCAACTTAATGCGTTAGCTGCGCCACTAAGAGTTCAAGACTCCCAACGGCTAGTTGACATCGTTTACGGCGTGGACTACCAGGGTATCTAATCCTGTTCGCTACCCACGCTTTCGAACCTCAGCGTCAGTTACAGACCAGAGAGCCGCTTTCGCCACTGGTGTTCTTCCATATATCTACGCATTTCACCGCTACACATGGAGTTCCACTCTCCTCTTCTGCACTCAAGTCTTCCAGTTTCCAATGCACATCTCCGGTTAAGCCGAAGGCTTTCACATCAGACTTAAAAAACCGCCTGCGTTCCCTTTACGCCCAATAAATCCGGACAACGCTTGCCACCTACGTATTACCGCGGCTGCTGGCACGTAGTTAGCCGTGACTTGCTGGTTAGATACCGTCAAAGCATTAACGTATTACTCTTAATGTTCTTCTCTAACAACAGAACTTTACGATCCGAAGACCTTCTTCATTCACGCGGCGTTGCTCCATCAGGCTTGCGCCCATTGTGGAAGATTCCCTACTGCTGCCTCCCGTAGGAGTCTGGACCGTGTCTCAGTTCCAGTGTGACTGATCATCCTCTCAGACCAGTTACGGATCGTAGCCTTGGTGAGCCATTACCTCACCAACTAGCTAATCCGACCTAGGCTCATCTGATAGCGCAAGGCCCGAAGGTCCCCTGCTTTCTCCCGTAGGACGTATGCGGTATTAGCGTCCGTTTCCGAACGTTATCCCCCACTACCAGGCAGATTCCTAGGTATTACTCACCCGTCCGCCGCTCTCAAGAGGTGCAAGCACCTCTCTACCGCTCGACTTGCATGTGTTAGGCCTGCCGCCAGCGTTCAATCTGAGCCATGATCAAACTCTTCAGTTCAAACATCTTTGGGTTTTTAAGAAACCCTAAACTTGGCTCAGCAATCGTTGGTTACATCTTTGATTTCTCGCGGAGTAACTTGTGATGCTGATAATCTTGTTGACTATCAGTCTGACTCCACAAGCACCCACACGAATTGCTTGATTCAGTTGTTAAAGAGCGGTTGGTTAAGCTTTCGCTCAACCGAGGCGCGCATTCTACAGCAGCCTCTGTTGCTGTCAAGCGGTTATTTTCAGATGTTTTCAAAGTTTCCTTTGTAACATCAACCACTTGCGCCTTCGATCTCTCGTTAGCGGGAGGCGAATTCTACAGCGTTACACGCTGCTGTCAACACCTCATTTCCTGCTTCGATGACTTGAAGCTGGCACTGCCGAAGAATCATCCAACTCATTGAAAATCAAGGAGTTTTCCGTTTCGACTGCGCCGGAAGTGGGCGCATTATAGGTTAATAAAATGCGCCGTCCAGCTCTTATTTCAGTTTGATTCAGCTTTCAGGGTAATACGGGCAAACGCCTTCTTCCCCGCCTGGCAAACATGGGTCGAGCCCAGTGCATATATATAGGTGCGGTCAACCACCCCACCATCTATACGTACACCACCGGAACCCAGCAAATCCCGCGCAACCGCAGAGTTCTTCACCAGCCCGGCCTTATTAAGGACTGCAGCGATCGGCATATCCTCAGTAGCGGTCAACTCGACCTCTGGCAGATCATCAGGCAACTCGCCATCCTTCATGCGGTTGCCCGCACCGCGATGGGCATTTGCAGCAGCCTCTTCACCATGGAACCGGGCCACAATCTCTTCCGCCAACCTGATTTTGATATCGCGCGGGTTTGCACCAGCTTCAACCTCAGCCCTGAATGCATCGATCTCGTCCATCGAACGAAAGCTCAGCAACTCAAAGTAACGCCACATCAGCGCATCCGGAATAGACACCAGCTTGCTGTACATCACACCCGGAGCTTCCTGGATGCCAACATAGTTGCCCAGAGACTTGGACATCTTCTTGACGCCATCCAGCCCTTCAAGCAGCGGCATGGTAACAATGCACTGGGCTTCCTGACCGTAGCCGCGCTGCAGTTCACGACCCATCAACAAGTTGAACTTCTGGTCGGTACCACCCAGCTCCACGTCTGCCTTCAAGGCAACAGAGTCATATCCCTGCACCAGCGGATAAAGAAACTCGTGGATGGCAATCGGCTGATTCGTGGTGTAGCGCTTATCGAAGTCATCGCGCTCAAGCATGCGAGCCACAGTGTACTGAGAGGTCAAGCGAATGAAATCGGCCGGCCCCATCTGATCCATCCAGGTGGAGTTGAATGCCACCTCGGTTTTTGCAGGATCAAGGATCTTGAACACCTGAGTCTTGTAGGTTTCGGCATTGGCCAGCACTTGCTCACGGGTCAACGGCGGACGCGTTGCACTCTTGCCGCTCGGATCGCCAATCATCCCGGTGAAATCACCAATAAGGAAGATCACCTGATGCCCCAGCTCCTGGAACTGACGCAGCT
Source organism: Pseudomonas paraversuta (assembly GCF_904067025.1). Classification (NCBI taxonomy): domain Bacteria; kingdom Pseudomonadati; phylum Pseudomonadota; class Gammaproteobacteria; order Pseudomonadales; family Pseudomonadaceae; genus Pseudomonas; species Pseudomonas paraversuta. The sequence goes on along the minus strand of NZ_CAJFDA010000001.1, from coordinate 514,269 downwards.
TATTAATAAGTACGGTGTGACCCAAGTGCAGATCAGGCGCCGTGGGGTCGAATCCGGCCTTAATCCGCAACGGCTGACCGCGCTTGAGTTTCTCGACCAGTTCAGACTCGACCAGTACCTCTTCGGCACCACGCTTGATTAGCGCTAGCTGCTCTTCAACCGACTTCATATCAGACCCGTAAGGCTCAAATTCAAAGGGAACCAACCATACAAGATCAGGGACTAATTACAAGTTCCGGGCGGCATACGGCAACTATCCGCGCGCGAATAGCTCGCGGACTTGCTTCAAGGGCGATTTGGTTATATTTTATACAGTTATTTCATCTTCACCGTGCCAGTCATCTTTTCCAATTCATCCTTTATTCAAAGTCAAATTATCTATGACCAGTCAACCGCCTAAAGCGCCACCGCTTTATCCGAAGACCCACCTGCTCGCAGCAAGTGGTATCGCCGCCCTCTTGAGTCTGGCCCTGCTGGTATTTCCCTCCAGCGAAGTAGAAGCCAAAAGAACGACTCTAAATCTGGAACTGGAAACGCCTGCAGAACAACTGACACAAGATCAAGACGCTGCAGAACTCACTCAGGCCACAAATGAAGCGACTCCATCGCCTTTTGCCCAAATTGAACAACAGGACAACCCTGTAGCAAAAGTTGAGGAAGACAAAGCCCCCAGCCACCGCGAAGTAGTGGTTTCCAAGGGCGATACACTCTCGACCCTGTTCGCTAAAGTAGGCCTTCCTGCCACCTCAGTGCATGAAATCCTGGCCAGCGACAAGCAAGCCAAACAATTCAGCCAGCTGAAACACGGGCAGAAGCTCGAATTTGAAATGGGCCCCGATGGCCAACTGAACAACCTGCACAGCCAGGTTAGCGACCTCGAGACCATCACCCTCAGCAAATCGGCCAAGGGCTATACATTCCGGCGTGTTACTACCCTTCCGGTAGTGCGCTCGGCCTATGTACACGGTGTTATCTCCAGCTCGCTGTCAGCATCTGGCCAGCGTGCCGGCCTGCCCCACAGCATGACCATGGAAATGGCCAAAGTGTTTGGTTACGACATCGACTTCGCACAGGACATTCGCCCGGGCGACCAGTTCGAAGTGATCTACGAGCAGAAAGTGGCCAACGGTAAAACGGTGGGTACGGGCAACATCCTCTCGGCGCGCTTTACCAACCGCGGCAAGACCTACACCGCCGTACGCTATACAAACAAGCAAGGCGTCAGCAATTACTACACGGCTGACGGCAGCAGCATGCGCAAGGCATTCATCCGCACACCGGTGGACTTCGCCCGTATCAGCTCGCGCTTCTCCTCAGGCCGCAAACACCCGATCCTGAACAAGATCCGCGCCCACAAAGGCGTAGATTATGCCGCGCCGCGCGGTACGCCGATTAAAGCAGCCGGTGATGGCAAAGTACTGCTCGCTGGCCGTCGTGGCGGCTACGGCAATACCGTAATCATTCAACACGGCAATACCTACCGCACCCTTTACGGGCACATGCAGGGCTTCGCCAAAGGCATTAAAACCGGCGGATCGGTGAAGCAAGGGCAGGTGATCGGGTTTATCGGCACAACAGGTCTTTCCACGGGTCCTCACCTGCATTACGAGTTCCAGGTCAACGGTGTGCACGTTGATCCCCTGGGCCAGAAGCTACCAATGGCTGATCCGATTGCCAAAGCTGAGCGCACGCGCTTCCTGCAGCAAAGCCAGCCACTAATGGCCCGCATGAACCAGGAAAAGGCCACCCTCCTGGCCTCGAGCAAGCGCTAAGCGATGGCCCTCTATATAGGCGTGATGTCCGGCACCAGTCTCGATGGCATGGACATCGCCCTTATCGAGCTGGGGGCGAGCATCACCCTGCTCGCCACCCACTACATCCCGATGCCCGCCGCCCTGCGCAGCGAATTGCTGGGCCTGTGCGCCAGCGGACCTGACGAGGTGGCACGCTGTGCCATTGCCGAAAACCACTGGGTCGAACTGGCCGCTCAAGGCGTAAACACACTCCTTGCCCAGCAGCAGCTAACCCCGCAAGACATCCGGGCAATCGGCAGCCATGGCCAGACCATCCGCCACGAACCTGCCCTGGGCTTCACCGTACAGATCGGCAACCCGGCCCTATTGGCCGAGCTGACCAACATCTGCGTGGTCGGCGACTTCCGTCGCCGTGATGTTGCCGCTGGAGGCCAGGGAGCACCGCTGGTCCCGGCCTTCCATGAAGCCCTGTTTACGGGCGAGCATGAACATCGAGCTGTATTGAACGTAGGAGGATTCAGCAACCTGAGTCTGATAACTCCAACGAACCCTGTAGCTGGATTCGACAGTGGGCCAGGCAATGTCCTGCTCGATGCCTGGATACAAGAACAGCGCGGCGAACTGTACGACCGCAACGGCCAGTGGGCCGCCAGTGGCAAGGTTGAACCTGTGCTGCTTAACGCCTTGCTCAGCGACCCGTTCTTCCAGACCAAGGGCCCGAAGAGCACTGGCCGGGAAGTGTTCAACCTTAACTGGTTGAAACATCACCTCTTCGCCCTGCCAACCTTCCCCACTGAAGACGTGCAAGCAACGCTGCTCGAACTCACGGCACTGACCATCGTAGAGTCGCTGCAGTCGGCTCAGCCCCACACCGACGAACTACTGGTGTGCGGCGGCGGCGCCCACAATGCGGCCTTGATGACACGTCTTGCGCAACTGCTCCCGCAAACCAAGGTCAACAGCACCCTGGTCAAAGGGGTAGACCCTGACTGGGTCGAAGCCATGGCCTTTGCATGGCTGGCGCACTGCTGCCTGGAAAACATCCCCACCAATCGTCCCAGTGTCACCGGGGCCCGCGGCCTGCGGGTATTGGGCGGCATCTACCCGGCCTGACCTGCCCGCACAAACGCCAGACAGCAAAACGCCGCGAAACTACGCGGCGTTGAGTGTGAAACCTGTACTGCGCAATCAGATCGAGAACGATGATCCGCAACCACATGTTGTGGTGGCATTCGGGTTCTTGATCACAAAGCGCGAGCCTTCCAGACCTTCCTGATAATCCACCTCGGCACCCGCCAGGTACTGGAAGCTCATCGGATCGACCACCAGGCTTACGCCTTCGCGCTCAACAATGGTGTCGTCATCGGCCACTTCTTCATCGAAGGTAAAGCCATACTGAAAACCGGAACAACCGCCGCCCGTAACAAAAACGCGCAACTTCAAACGATCATTACCCTCTTCATCGACCAGGCTCTTCACCTTGTGCGCAGCACCTTCGGTGAATTGCAAAGCCATGGGGGTGAAGGATTCGACGCTCATGCTGATTATCTCCCGGCGATGTGCCGCCATAATGCGTGATGACGCGCATTATCCGCTTCTCCTAGAAAAGCGGTCAACTATTTGAGGGCAGCAGCAAGCGATCAGCTACAAGCTGCAAGCATGCCGCGCCCTCACTTACAGCTTGTAGCTTTAAGCTTGCAGCTGTTTTCAGGGCAACATTCCGGCGTGGGACAAGCCCAGGCGCTCATCCAGGCCGAACATGATATTCATGTTCTGTACCGCCTGGCCTGATGCCCCCTTGACCAGATTGTCGATCACCGACAGCACGACAACCAGATCGCCATCCTGTGGCCGATGCACAGCAATACGGCACACGTTGGCACCCCGCACACTGCGGGTTTCCGGGTGGCTGCCGGCTGGCATCACATCAACGAAAGGCTCGTTGGCATAACGCTGTTCAAACAAAGCCTGCAGGTCCACAGAACGATCAACCACGGTGGCATAGAGCGTCGAGTGAATACCCCGAATCATCGGCGTCAGATGCGGTACGAAGGTCAGACCGACATCCTTGCCGGCAGCACGACGCAAACCCTGACGGATTTCGGGCAAATGGCGATGACCTTTAACGGCATATGCCTTCATGCTTTCGGACGTTTCAGCGTACAGCGAACCTACGCTCGCACCGCGACCGGCGCCGCTCACGCCTGACTTGCAATCGGCGATCAATCTCGAAGTATCCGCCAGCCCCGCCTCCAGCAATGGGAGGAAACCCAATTGGGTTGCAGTCGGATAGCAACCCGGCACCGCGATCAGGCGCGCCTGTTTGATTTGCTCGCGATTCACTTCCGGCAGGCCGTATACCGCCTCTTCGAGCAACGCCGGCGCGCCATGGGGCTGACCGTACCACTTGGCCCACTCATCCGCGTCCTGCAGGCGGAAATCTGCCGACAGATCGATCACCTTGGTACCCGCCTCCAGCAACTCGCCGGCCAGGGCGTGGGCTACGCCGTGGGGTGTGGCGAAAAACACCACATCGCACGCAGCCAGGGCTTGCGTATCAGGCACGCTGAACGCCAGACCGTCGTAATGACCGCGCAGGTTGGGATACATATCGGCAACAGGCAGGCCCGCCTCGGATCGAGAAGTGATGACAACCACTTCAGCCTGCGGATGCTGTGCCAGCAATCGCAGCAATTCGACCCCGGTGTAACCCGTGCCGCCGACAATACCGACCTTGACCATAACCTGCCCCTCAACGAACCCACTGGAAAGCCCACGATAATAGGGACAGCGCGCCCCTGCGACAACCGTCAAGGTGACTCCCGGACGCTCTACTACTACTATTTGATCTACCGTGAACCTGGGAATAACTAAAAATGCTTTATCTATGGCTCAAAGCCTTCCACATCATCAGTATCGTCTGCTGGTTTGCAGGCCTCTTCTACTTGCCCCGCCTCTTTGTTTACCACGCACAAAGCGAGGACGCCGTGAGCAAGGAGCGATTCAGCCTCATGGAGCGCAAGCTGTATCGCGGCATCATGGGACCGGCAATGATTGCCACCCTGATTTTCGGTGGCTGGCTGATCAGCCTTAACCCGAGCGGTTACTTCAGTCAGGGCTGGATGCACGTCAAGCTGACACTGGTGATTCTGCTCATCGGCTACCACCACATGTGTGGCGCCCAGGTAAAACGCTTCGCCCGCGGCGAAAACAAGCGCTCTCACGTGTTCTACCGCTGGTTCAACGAAGTACCGGTAGTGTTCTTGCTGGCCATCGTCATTCTGGCAGTGGTCAAACCCTTTTAAACCCGCCCCGCCATTTACCGAGGTTATCCAATGTCACTGCCCGCTTTACTCGAAAAATGCTTGCGCCTGCCGGTGGTGGCAGCCCCCATGTTTCTGATCTCCAACCCTCAACTCGTCCTGGCCTGCTGCCGCAATGGCGTTGTGGGCAGTTTTCCTGCGCTCAACCAACGCGATAGCAATGGATTCAAAGCATGGCTTGAGGAAATAGAAGCGGGCCTGGCCTTACTGGATAATCCCGCGCCCTACGCCGTGAACCTGATCGTGCATAACAGCAACCCACGGCTACAGGCTGACCTGGCGATCTGTATTGAGCACAAAGTCCCGATCATCATCACCAGCCTGGGCGCGGCAAAGGAAGTCGTGGATGCCGTCCACAGTTATGGCGGCCTGGTGTTCCATGACGTCACCACTCGACGCCATGCAGAAAAAGCCGCAGAAGCCGGGGTCGATGGCCTGATTGCAGTCGCCGCAGGCGCCGGTGGCCATGCGGGAACCTGGAGCCCTTTTGCGCTGCTGGCTGAAATTCGCCAGTTCTTTGATAAAACAGTGTTGCTGGCCGGCTGCATGAACCACGGCCATGAGATTCTCGCCGCGCAAATCCTCGGTGCCGACCTTGCCTACCTCGGAACCCGCTTTATCGGCACCCGGGAAAGCCATGCGCCTGATGCGTACAAAGACATGCTGCTGGCATCCCGGGCAGCCGACATCATCCACACCCCGGCCGTCTCGGGTGTGCCCGCCAACTTCATGCGCAAAAGCCTCGAAAGCGCGGGCTTCGACCTCGACGCACTTCAAGGCAAAGGCGAGACCAAACTCAAGCCCCTGACTGAAGAAGCCAAGGCCTGGAAAACGGTATGGTCCGCCGGCCAGGGGGCAGGAGGCATTAACGATCTGCCGACAACTGAGCACTTGATCGCACGTCTGGAAGAGGAATATCGCAAGGCCCACAGCCTCACCCGCGAACTGGCCCGACACTGGCCCCATCACTGATACTCCCCCGGCCCGCCCACTACAGCGGGCTCTTTGCTAATGACCGCCTGACAAGGAAGCAGACATGACAGAACTCAGCCTGGAAAAAACGCCCGAGGAACACTACGCGTATCCAGATCCCCTGGGGTTCAGCGGACGGATCGGACGTATGCGCCTGCTGGCCTGGAGCCTGATTCTGGGTCTCATCGCCAGCGTTGTCGCCCTACTGGTCCTGCTTGCGATCAAGGTGTCCCCCACTCTGGCCATCACCTTTGGCGCGACCCTGACGCTCGTCTTCGTCGTGGTCAATCTCAGAATCAATGCGCAACGCCTGCACGACCTCAACTGGTCCGCATGGATGCTGTTGCTGCATCTGGTGCCGGTGGCCAATCTGGTGTTAACCCTTGCGCTGCTGTTGATGCCCGGCACCCCGGGGCCCAACAAGTACGGTTTGCCACCTCCACCCAACAGCACGGCGGTCAAAGTCCTGGCCTGGATTAACATTGTTCTGATGGTTTTGGGGCTTTTCATCCTGATCATCGGCCTGGCTCTTGGCCTGCAGGACTCGTTGATCAACGCAGCCAACAGCAACAGTCTGTAGACTGCGCGTCTAAATGAACGCGTTAACGCCAGGGACATCATTGTCACCGGACTGCACCGTTGCGATGGAGAACAGCATGACCCGTTACGCTTTAATCACTGGCGCCTCCAGCGGCATTGGCCTGGCTCTGGCCGAAGCCCTCGCCCGCCGCGGTCGCAGCCTGATTCTTGTGGCCCGCCAGCGGGACGCGCTAGAAAGCATTGCGCTGGAGTTGACCCAGCGTTTCGGCGTAGAGGTACTGTTCAGGGCCTGTGATCTTGGCGAGCCATTGCGTCTTTCCGGCTTTTTACTTGAGCTCGAAGAAGGTGACCGGCAGATCGACCTGCTGGTCAATTGCGCGGGCATTGGCACTTGCGGCCCCTTCCTGGCGCATGACTGGAGCGCCGAACAAGACCTGATCGAGCTCAACGTGCTGGCTCTCACGCGGTTATGCCATGCGATCGGCAACATGATGGCGGTCCAGGGCGGCGGGCAAATCCTCAATGTGTCCTCGATTGCCGCCTTCCAGCCCGGGCCCTGGCTGAGCACTTATTTCGCCAGTAAAGCGTATGTGCTGCATTTTTCCGAAGGCTTGCGCGAAGAGGTAAAGAAAACCGGGATCAAGGTCTCGGTACTTTGCCCCGGTGTCACGCGAACCCGTTTCTTCGACGCGGCCAGAATGAACGCCGACAAGGTCAAGCAAAGCGAAGGCGCCATGACTCCCGAAGAAGTTGCGCTCTATACCGTACGCGCGCTGGAGAAAAACAAGGCGATCATAATTCCGGGCCGGCGCAATCGCTGGATAACCCGTATGCCACGCTTCTTCTCGCGCTGGATGACGAGAAAAATAGCCGCCCGGGTCAACAAATCCTATTGCCCGCGTTAACCGGACTGGGCGTAATCCGCTGCCCTGAGTACACTCGGACCGGACTTCACTCACGGAGACACAGCTTTGGATACTCTGTTCACCAAAATCATCAACCGTGAAATACCCGCCAAGATCATCTACGAAGATGATCAGGTGCTGGCATTTCACGATATCGCCCCACAGGCGCCGATCCATTTTCTGGTCATTCCCAAAAAACCGATCCGCACCCTCAACGACCTGCAGGAAGAAGACAAACTACTGGCAGGGCACATCCTGTTTACCGCACAACGCCTTGCCAAAGAGCTGGGCTGCGAAGACGGTTTCCGCGTGGTAATGAACTGCAATGAAAAGGGTGGCCAAACGGTCTACCACATTCATATGCACGTTCTGGGTCAGCGCCAGATGAACTGGCCGCCGGGCTGATTGCAAAACCGTACGCCATCGTGGGCGCTGCCCGGCTCCCACGTTCAGCGGTGATCCAGCGCAAACCCTGTACGCCCGATTGGGGTAAACTGACCGCCGTGATTTTTTCCGGAGGTAAGCATGACTACCCAACGTCACTACTCGCCGATTGACCGTCTTCTGTTACAGGCCGACACAGCGCTGCGTACCTTGCTGCCGTTCAGCGGCCAGCCCCATCGCCCGTCGCCGGCCATCGTCAAACCTGAAAACCCGCTGGACGAACAGGCAAGTCGCCATGTGGCCGGGTTAATGCGCATCAACCATACCGGTGAAGTCTGTGCCCAGGCCTTGTATCAAGGCCAGGCCCTGACCGCCAAACTGCCCCAAGTGCGCGAAGCCATGGAGCAGGCAGCAGAAGAGGAAATTGACCACCTGGCCTGGTGCGAACAGCGCATCCGCCAGCTGGGCAGCCATCCAAGTTTGTTGAACCCGCTGTTTTACGGCATGTCCTTCGGGATCGGGGCTGCGGCAGGATTAATCAGCGACAAAGTCAGCCTCGGGTTTGTTGCCGCTACCGAAGATCAAGTGTGCAAACATCTCAACGAGCATCTTGAGCAACTGCCCGCGCAAGATGAGAAATCACGGGCGATCCTTGAACAGATGCGCATCGATGAAGAGCAACATGCAGAGTCCGCACTCAATGCCGGCGGGTTCCGCTTTCCTGCTCCAGTGAAGTTCGGCATGAGCCTGATGGCCAAAGTCATGACCAAAAGCACCTACCGCATCTGACTGCCGGCACGACTTGAATACGCCAGGAACTGGCGATTCACTCATGAGCATATAAAAAAAGGCGGCTACCTACCGGTAGCCGCCTTTTTTATTGTTCGAAACCTGCGCCAGCTTGCATGCAATGGCGACTCAGCCCAACTCGATGATTTCATAATCATGGCTGATGGCTACACCGGCGGCGCCAAGCATGATCGACGCGGAGCAATACTTTTCGGCAGACAGTTCGATGGCACGCTTGACCTGAGCTTCTTTCAAGCCGCGACCTTTCACCACAAAGTGCAGGTGAATTTTAGTGAACACCTTAGGGTCTTCAGTGGCGCGCTCGGCTTCCAGGAATGCCTCGCAACTCTCAACTGCCTGACGCGACTTCTTGAGGATGCTTACAACATCGAAGTTGCTGCAACCACCGAGCCCCAGCAGAAGCATTTCCATCGGTCGAACGCCCAGGTTACGACCACCGCTCTCGGGTGGGCCGTCCATCACAACGACGTGGCCGCTGCCCGATTCGCCCAGAAACATGGCTTCGCCAGCCCATTGAATGCGTGCCTTCATCGCCCAGACTCCACTGATTTAAAAGGGGCGCCAGCTTAGCACAGCGCCCGAAACCGAGCGCTCACCACACCGAAGCCTTTATCCATTGCGACATGGAGCATCAGGAAAATTCTGACAACCGTTAAGAATCTGTCTGTTAAGCTGGCGCCAAATCACTGGCGCCAACCAGCCAGAGCGATATAAAAAATAGACACAACCCTTACTGTGCATGCTTCGGGATACAACAATGGTTGCTTTTACTCCCATACCAAAAATCAAAAATCTCGACAAATTTTTGACTCAGTGCCAACGCAGACGCTATCAGACCAAGAACAACATCATCTGCGCCGGTGAAAACTCACACACACTGTTTTTTATAATCAGAGGCTCGGTCACGATTGTGATTGAGGACGATGATGGTCGAGAAATGATCATTGCTTATCTCAACCCCGGCGATTTCATTGGCGAACTGGGTCTGTTTGAACAGCCAGGACAGGAGCAGGCTCGCAGTGCATGGGTTCGCGCCAAGACTGAGTGCGAGATTGCAGAAATGAGTTACACGAAATTCAGAGAGTATGCGCTGCAAGAACCGGAAATTCTTTATGCGATCAGCGGCCAAATCGCACAACGCTTACGCAATACCACACGAAAAGTCGGCGACCTGGCATTTTTCGACGTGACCGGGCGAGTGGCCCGCTGCCTGCTGGAACTGTGCAAACAACCCGATGCAATGACCCACCCCGACGGCATGCAAATCAAGATTACCCGTCAGGAGATCGGCAGAATTGTCGGCTGTTCCCGCGAGATGGTCGGCCGTGTGCTCAAGGATCTTGAAGAACAGAACCTGGTGAGCGTCAAAGGGAAAACCATGGTGGTGTTCGGCACACGCTAAGGCTTCAGCAAGGGCACCAGAATTTGTTGGTAACTGGTGCTCAAACGCTCGAAGAAATCGGGCGCAGGAAACACTTCATGCAGTGCGATATGACTCTCGGCACGGCAGTGCTGCTCCAGCCCGCATAACTGATTGAAGCGGTTGACTGAAGCCACCATCGAGTCGCGCTCGTTTTCAACCAGTAATGCTCCGTGAACCAGGCCCACAGGCCGCTGCCCGCCCTGGCTCTGCCGCCAACGCTGCGCAGTTCCCACCAGCTTTCGCGCATTCAGGTTGACGTTGAAGCGACCATCGCAAAACGCGCCTTCGACTTCCCCCAAAGACGCCACGCCCCCCAGCTCTGTCAGTAAATCGCAGATCGGCTCACACAACCGTCGATAGGCCGTTTCGATACGTCCCTGATCACCTTCAGTACGCGCCGGTGCGTAGACCAGAGCGATATTGATCGTCGCTGCTGACTGAGGGACAGGCTCACCACCGGTTTCGCGCAACAGAATGGGCCAGCCGCTGGCCGCCAGTTCTGCACTGGCCTGCTCGAAACCCGGTAACCGGCTCAAGCGCCGCGGCATCACCAGCGCACGGTCCGTGGGTTGCCAGAACAAGACACCCGCCTCCAGCTCTGCGGCGCATACCGAAGCCAGTAAATCCTGCTCGGCCTTGAGGCCGGCTTCTACACTGAGTTGCTGGATGAGTGTCATAGGTGTCCTTGTCCAGCACCGACCAAATCGTCTTGCGATGCAGGCAACCGATGCCTGCAGAGCGCCGGTTAATCCAGGGTAGAGCCCGTTACCTGTACAACCCGCTCCGGGAAGAACAGACGCTGCAGTTCATTACCCGGGTTTTCTGCACGCATAAAGGCTTCGCCCACCAGGAACGAATACACGTCGCTGATTTCCATCAGCTCCACATCTGCCCGGTTGAGAATCCCGCTCTCGGTAATCACCAGTCGATCCCGCGGGATACGTGGCAACAGATCCAGGGTGGTTTCCAGGCTGACGTCGAAAGTGTGCAGATTTCGGTTATTGATCCCCAGCAATGGTGTGTCCAGGGTCTTGAGTGCGCGCTCAAGCTCATCGCCATCATGCACTTCGACCAGGACATCCAGCCCAACGCTTCTGGCAACGGCAGCCAGCTCGGCCATTTTCACGTCATCCAGCGCAGAGACGATCAACAACACGCAGTCTGCGCCCAATGCCCGGGCTTCGACGATCTGGTACGGATCGATCATGAAGTCTTTGCGGATCACTGGCAGCTTGCAGGCAGCGCGAGCCTGCTGCAGGTACAGATCGGCGCCCTGGAAAAAATCAATATCAGTGAGTACCGACAGACAGGTAGCGCCACCTTTTTCATAACTCTGGGCAATTTCGGCAGGCACAAAGTGCTCGCGAATTACGCCCTTGCTTGGCGAAGCCTTTTTGATCTCGGCGATGACCGCTGGCTGTTTCAACTTGGCCTGCGCCAGCATGGCCTTGGCGAAGCCGCGCACCGGATCAGCCTGAGCTGCCATACGTTCAAGTTCGGCCAGGCTCACACGAGCGCTGCGCTCGGCCACTTCCTGAACTTTACGCGCCAGAATATTTTCCAGAACGGTAGGCACACTCATGCTTGGTTCTCCTGTTTGAAGATGGCGGTAAAGGCACCCAACTCTTCGAGTTTTTCTCGAGCCAGACCTGTATGCAGCGCATCGTGAGCCAAAGCCACACCCTCTTTGAGAGTGTAGGCAAGATCAGCGGCATACAACGCGGCCCCGGCATTGAGCACGATCATCTCGGCGGCCTTCTGGCCTGCTTCTGTCTTGCGTCGGCCCAGGGCATCGCGGATCAGCTCCAGCGATTGTTCCGGACTGTCGACCACCAGACCGAACAGGCTCTGGCTCTTGATACCCAAATCTTCAGGCTGCACCCAATATTCAGTAATCTCGCCTTTGTTCAGTTCCGCAACAAAGGTCGGGGCCGCCAGGCTGAACTCGTCCAGACCATCTTGCGAATGCACCACCAGCACATGCTTGCTACCCAGACGCTGCAGCACTTCAGCCAGCGGTCGGCACAGCGCCTGATTGAATACACCTACGACCTGATGCACTACGCCGGCCGGATTCGTAAGCGGGCCAAGCATATTGAACAAAGTCCGCAGGCCCAGATCGCGACGCGGAATGGCCGCGTGCTTCATGGCACCGTGGTGGGACTGGGCAAACATGAAACCGATGCCCACGCTGTCGATACAACGGGCGACTTGCACGGGCGTCAGGTTCAAGTACACACCGGCGGCCTCCAGCAAATCAGCGCTGCCGCTTTTACCCGACACGGCGCGGTTACCGTGCTTGGCTACAGTGCAGCCTGCGGCCGCAATTACCAGAGCGGAAGCCGTGGACACGTTGAAAATATTCGCACCATCGCCGCCGGTGCCAACAATGTCGACCACACCGTCCAGGGTCTTGAGTTCAACCTTGTCCGCCAGCTCGCGCATCACCGTCACAGCACCGACAATCTCGTCGATGCTTTCGCTTTTCATGCGCATGCCCATCATGAACGCGCCAATCTGCGCCTCGGTGCACTGACCGGTCATGATGTCGCGCATCACATCGCGCATTTCTTCGGTGGTCAGGTCCAGATGACCGACGATACGGTTCAGGGCAGTCTTGATATCCATATAAAGTCCTTAGCGCGTGCCGCCGGTTTGTTTAAGAAAGTTGGCAAACAGTTCATGACCCTGTTCGGTCAGGATCGACTCGGGGTGGAATTGCACCCCTTCGATGTTCAGCGTTTTGTGGCGCAAGCCCATGATCTCGTCCACCGAGCCATCGGCGTGTTGCGTCCAGGCCGTCAGCTCCAGGCACTCAGGCAAGGTTTCACGCTTGACCACCAGCGAGTGGTAACGGGTCACGGTCAGCGGGTTGTTCAATCCCTGGAACACCCCGGTATCCAGGTGATACACCGGACTGGTTTTACCGTGCATCACTTGCCGGGCGCGAACCACATCACCACCGAAGGCCTGCCCGATGGACTGATGGCCCAGGCATACCCCCAGAATCGGCAGCTTGCCGGCAAAATACTTGATGGCTTCAAGCGAGATACCCGCCTCGTTCGGCGTGCACGGGCCGGGCGAGACCACAATGCGCTCAGGTTTCAGCGCTTCGATCTGGGCAATGCTCAGCTCATCGTTGCGCACCACCTTGACCTCTGCACCCAGCTCGCCGAGGTACTGCACAACGTTGTAGGTAAAAGAGTCGTAATTATCGATCATCAGCAACATGGCAAAGCTCCTCAGGCGTCGGATGCGGGGGTTTGTTCAGCGAGCGCTACGGCACGAAACATCGCGCGGCGTTTGTTCAGCGTCTCTTCCCACTCCAGGGCCGGTACCGAGTCGGCGACAATGCCGCCGCCGGCTTGCACATGCAATTCACCGTTCTTGATCACCGCAGTACGAATCGCGATGGCCGTGTCCATATTGCCGTTCCAGGCGAAATAACCGACTGCGCCGCCATATACACCGCGCTTGACCGGCTCCAGCTCGTCGATGATTTCCATCGCGCGGATTTTCGGCGCACCTGACAAGGTTCCCGCCGGCAGAATCGCCCGCAGCGCATCCATCGCCGTCAGCCCGCTTTTGAGCTGGCCGGTGACGTTGGACACAATGTGCATCACGTTGGAGTAACGCTCGATCACCATTTTCTCGGTGAGCCTGACCGAGCCGATTTCCGAAACACGCCCTGTGTCATTGCGCCCAAGGTCGATCAGCATCAAGTGCTCGGCGATTTCCTTGTCGTCGCTGAGCAGGTCTTGCTCCAGCGCCAGGTCAGCCTCTTCGGTTGCGCCACGGGGACGGGTACCGGCGATCGGGCGCACGGTAATCAGGTTGTCTTCGACCCGCACCAGCACTTCCGGCGAACTGCCCACCACGTGGAAGTCGCCAAAGTTGAAGAAGTACATGTAAGGCGTCGGGTTGAAGCAACGCAGCGCGCGGTACAGATCGATCGGCGCAGCCTTGAAGTCGATGGACATCCGCTGCGACGGCACTACTTGCATGCAGTCGCCCGCCAGGATGTAGTCCTTGATGGTGTCGACGGCTTTTTCGTAATCAGACTGGGTGAAGCTGGAACGGAACACCGGATCGGCTGCTTGCTGCCTGGTGAAATCCAGGCCTTGACGCGGCGTAATCGGCTGGCGCAACTGTTCAAGCAACGCCTCAAGGCGGGCCTGGCCTGCATCGTAGGCATCAGGCTGCGCAGGGTCGACCAGTACGATGGCGTGCATCTTGCCGGCCAGGTTGTCGAACACCACCACCGCGTCGGACACCATCAGCAAAATATCGGGCACCCCCAGCGGGTCCGGGTTCGGGCACTTGCCCAGACGTTTCTCCACGTAGCGCACGCAGTCATAACCGAAATAGCCCACCAGCCCGCCGTTGAAGCGTGGCAGCCCGGCGATGGTCGGTACGTTGTAGCGGGCCTTGAACTCTTCAACGAAGGTCAGTGGATCATCCGCTTCAAGAGACTCGATTTCGACGCCGTCATGGGTCACCCGGATCTGCTGCTCATGCACGCGAAGTACAGTGCGACATGGCAAGCCAATGATCGAATAACGCCCCCACTTCTCGCCGCCCTGCACCGACTCCAGCAAATAGGAGTTGGGCTGGTCAGCCAGTTTCAGGTAGATCGACAAGGGTGTGTCGAAGTCAGCAAGGGTTTCACGTGCAAGGGGGATACGGTTGTAGCCGGCAGCGGCCAAACGCAGGAATTCTTCGCGGATCATGAGGTGCCTCGTGGTCTGAGGGTCAAACAGTCAGGTATGCAAACGTGCCGGATCTCCGGCCAGATTCAAGTCAGGCGCGCCAACGCCAACGGGCCAGGGCCTTGATAACTTTCATCCAGAGTTTGCGAGTGACCACCACGATGGAATCTCTTCGAGAGGGGTGAACAGAATTGCCCAACGTTATCTCAGGCGCAGAATCTAAGCAACCGGCTATAAGCTCATGAAGGTTACCGATCACCATATCGGGTGACTCTTCTTCAATCGGCCGGCCGTGATTGTAACCGTAACTCAGGGCTACACACTTCACGCCTGCGGCTTTGGCTGCCAGCACGTCATTGCGCGAATCACCGACAAACAATGCCTGTTCAGGTGCCACACCGGCCATTTTCATCACAAACAACAGCGCGGCGGGATCAGGTTTCTTTTGTGGCAGGGTGTCTCCGCCAATGATCCAGCGGAAAAACCGGCCCAGCTTCAACTCATCCAGCAACGGCGCCACAAAGCGCTCGGGCTTGTTAGTGATCAACGCCATTTCGACGCCCTGCTTCTGCAGCCATTTGAGGCTTTCGCGTACACCAGGGTAAACCCTGGTCAGATCATGGCCGCCATCGTAGGCGTCCATGAAAATTTCCAGCGCCTGTTCGGCTTCAGGATCATCGACCCCCGAAGCCTCCAGGCTGCCGGCAAGAGCACGGCGCACCAGCATGGGCGCACCGTTGCCAATCCACATCCGCACGTTCTCTATACCTGCGGGCGGGCGGCCCAGCTTGAGCAGCATGGTCTCCACGGCGACTGCCAGATCCGGCACCGAATCGATCAGGGTTCCGTCCAGATCGAACATCACCAGTTTTGGCAGCTGCCCCTGAAGCAGCTGCTCAAAGCCACTCATGGACGGGCCAACGCAAGCTCGGCGCGCATTTTTTGAATGACTTCTTTGTAGTCAGGTGTATTGAAAATCGCCGAACCCGCGACGAATGTGTCGGCACCGGCCTCAGCGATCTCACGGATGTTGCCGACGTTGACGCCGCCGTCGATTTCCAGGCGGATGTCACGTCCGCTGGCGTCAATCAGGGCACGGGCTTCGCGCAATTTGTCGAGGGTGCCGGGGATGAATTTCTGCCCCCCGAAGCCAGGGTTGACGCTCATCAGCAAGACCATGTCGACCTTGTCCATCACGTACTTGAGCACGTCCAGTGGCGTTGCCGGGTTAAACACCAGCCCCGCCTTGCAGCCGCCTTCACGGATCAGTTGCAGGGAACGGTCAACGTGTTGCGTGGCTTCCGGGTGGAACGTGATGTAAGTCGCGCCGGCTTCAATAAAGTCGCCGATGATCCGGTCTACCGGGCTGACCATCAAATGAGCATCGATGGGAGCGGTGATGCCGTACTTGCGCAAGGCAGCACAAACCATCGGGCCGATGGTCAGGTTGGGCACGTAATGATTGTCCATGACATCGAAGTGCACGATATCAGCGCCAGCGGCGAGCACATTGTCGACCTCTTCGCCAAGACGGGCGAAATCGGCGGAAAGAATCGATGGAGCAATAGCGAAGGGCTGCATAACGCACCTTTAGTGAGCAAAACACGGTGGCGCGCATTGTATACCGCCGACCCGAGCCCCGAACACCGGGCGGTGATGATTGACTGCGTGACGACGCATCTCATACGGCCGCTTCGCACCCGATCGCAGCCTTCGGCAGCAACTACAGAGCCGTAACCGATCATTAACCTGCTGCGAAAAGGGCCGAAGAACCTTCCAGAAATATCTTGTGAACCAAGAACCAGACGTCTGTTGTGTTGCAGTCTTAAGTTAAACAACACCCACCATCATGAGGGCAAAGGAATGCCACACTCATTTAGCAGTCATCAACTATTGAAAGGTCGCTACTCAGAACATGGCCGGATCTATCTGCTCACAACAGTCACCGACAATCGGCGCCCGGTATTCGAAAACTTTCAGTCAGGACGCCTGCTGGTCAATCAACTCAGGGACGCCCACGACGAAGGCATCGTCAACTCTATTGCCTGGGTGGTCATGCCAGATCATTGTCACTGGTTAATCGAATTACGCAGCAAAACACTGGGCGAACTGATGTGCCGGATCAAGTCACGCAGTTGCGTGGCAATCAATCAAGCCGCTCAATCCAGCGGTCGTCTATGGCAAAAGGGATATCACGACAGAGCATTACGCCAGGAGGAAGACCTCAAGGCTGCCGCCCGTCATATCGTCAAAAACCCGATCCGCGCAGGTCTCGCCACGCGGATCGGGGATTACCCCCTGTGGGATGCCTGCTGGATCTAAGGACTAGGCCTGGGCCGTGCGCAGTTTCTCGCTGCGCCCGCGCAACCACTCGAGCGTCAGCAGCAATACCACCGAGAACGCGATCAGCAAGGTAGCTGCCGCAGCAATGGTCGGACTGAGGTTTTCACGGATGCCGCTGAACATCTGCCGCGGCAACGTTGCCTGCTCCGGGCCCGCCAGGAACAGGGTGACCACTACCTCATCGAACGAGGTTGCAAAAGCGAACAGCGCGCCCGAAATGACTCCCGGCGCAATCAGCGGCAAGGTCACCCGGCGAAAGGCGGTCAGAGGCGAAGCCCCCAGACTGGCTGCAGCGCGCACCAGATTCTGATTGAACCCCTGCAAAGTGGCCGAGACCGTGATGATCACGAATGGCACTCCCAACACCGCATGCACCACGATCAGGGACAGGAAGCTGTTGCCAAACCCCAGCGGTGCAAAGAACAGGTAGCTGGCCACACCGATAATCACCACCGGCACCACCATGGGCGATATCACCAGCGCCATGACCAGCGCCTTGCCGGGGAAGTCGCTGCGGGTCAGGCCAATGGCCGCCAGCGTGCCAAAGACCATTGCCAGCACCGTGGCCGCCGGCGCCACGATGATGCTGTTGCGCAAGGCCCGCATCCATTCTGACGAAGCGAAAAAGTCCTGATACCAGTGCAGCGAGAACCCCTGCAACGGATACACCAGAAAGCTGCCCGAGTTGAACGACAACGGAATGATCACCAGCACCGGCAAGATCAGAAACAACAGAATCAGCCCGCAAAGAATGCGCAAACTGTAATACCAGACCCGCTCGACAGGTGACATATAAGGGCTAAGCATGGCGGCCTCCTTAACTCAAACGCAGGCGACTAGCGCCCACCAGCCAGTTGTAAATCAGATACAGCACCACGGTCGCCAGCAACAACAAACCGCCCAGGGCCGTCGCCATGCCCCAGTTGATACTGGTGTTGGTGTAGAACGCCACGAAGTAGCTGACCATTTGATCATTCGGGCTGCCGAGCAACGCCGGGGTGATGTAGTAACCGATGGCGATGATGAAGACCAGCAAGCAGCCCGCCCCGACTCCGGCATAGGTTTGCGGGAAATACACCCGCCAGAAGCTCGCAAATGGATGACAGCCCAATGAGATCGCCGCCCGCATATAGGTCGGTGAAATACCTTTCATCACGCTGTAAATCGGCAAGATCATGAACGGCAGCAGAATGTGCACCATCGAGATGTACACCCCGGTACGGTTGAACACCAGCTCCAGCGGCTGATCGATCACCCCCAGGCTCATCAGCGCACTGTTGATCAGCCCCCCTGACTGCAGCAGCACAATCCAGGCCGCGACCCGCACCAGTACCGAGGTCCAGAATGGCAACAGCACCAGGATCATCAGCAGGTTGCTTTGCCGAGCGGGAAGATTGGCCAGCAAATACGCCAGCGGATAGGCCAGCACCAGGCAGATACAGGTGATCACCAGGCCCATCCAGAAGGTACGGGCGAAAATATCCAGATAGATCGATTGGTCCGGTGTGGCGGGAGCAATTTCGCCCAGGTCATCGATCCGATGATCGACAGCCGCCAGCAGATAAAACGGGGTCACGCTTGAAGTGTTGCGCTTGATCGCCTGCCAGTACGCCGGGTCGCCCCAACGCTCGTCGAGGGCTTCCATCGCGTCTTTATATGACTCGGGTACCGCCTTGAACGGCAGCGCCTTGGCGGTTTTCATCAGCAAACTGCGATAACCGGCCAGCTCCATGTTCAGGCGCTTGGACAAGTCGCCCAGAACCTGATTCTTGCGGGCCTCGGCCAGGTCTTCGCTAAGGGACTGGTAGACCGGTTCCGCGGGCAGGCCTTTGCCATCCCAACTGGCCACCGCCACTACCGTGCGTGGCAATCCACCAACCACTTCCGGGTTGCCGACACTTTTGTAGAGCAGGGCCGCGATTGGTACCAGGAACACCAGCAGCAAAAAAATAACCAACGGTGCAATCAGCGCCTGCGCTTTCCAGCGGTTAATCCGCTCGGCATGCGCCAGGCGCTTCTTCAACGTGGGGCTGGAGACCTCGTTCAGGGGAACGGCGATGGCCATGGCGAACTCCGAAAATCTTTAAACGATGGCGGCGCGCCCTGATCAGCTGCGCCGCATGTCAGCACTGCTTACTTGGCAGCCCAAGCGTTGAAGCGCTGCTCCAGCTGCTCGCCGTTGTCAGCCCAGAAGGTGACGTCGATCTGCACCTGATTGGCGATGTTTTGTGCAGCGGTCGGCATGTCTGCCTGCACGGCTTCAGGCAACAGTGGCATGGCCTCCTTGTTGGCCGGGCCGTAGGCGATGTTTTGCGAGTACAGGCTCTGCTGTTGCGGCTGCAGGGTGAAAGCGATGAACTTCTTCGCCACTTCGGCCTTGTCTTTGCTCAGGCCTTTGGGAATGGCCCATGCATCAAAGTCATAAATCCCGCCGTTCCACACAATCTTCAGATTGCTTTCTTTCTGCACGGCTGCGATGCGGCCGTTGTATGCCGAACTCATCACCACATCACCGGAAGCCAGATACTGCGGCGGCTGTGCGCCTGCTTCCCACCACTGGATGCTCGGTTTGAGTTCATCCAGCTTTTTGAAGGCGCGGTTCTGCCCTTCCTTGCTCGCCAGCACCTTGTACACATCCTTGGGCGCTACACCGTCGGCCATCAAGGCAAATTCCAGGGTGTACTTGGCGCCCTTGCGCAGGCCGCGTTTGCCGGGGAAGGTTTTGGTGTCCCAGAAGTCTGCCCAGCTGGTGGGCGCAGTTTTCAACTTGTCGGCGTTGTAGGCCAGCACGGTGGACCAGACGAAGAAGCCGGCACCGCAGGTCTGAATCGCCCCTTTGACGTACTGCTCAGGATTACCGAACAGGGCCGGGTCCAGCGCTTCGAACATGTCTTCATCGCAACCGCGGGACAGCTCCGGCGATTCGACTTCTACCAGGTCCCAGGAAATGCTTTTGGTGTCGACCATGGCCTTGATCTTGGCCATTTCGCCGTTGTATTCACCGGCGATGATTTTGCCCTCGCCTTTGGCTTCCCAGGGTGCATAGAAGGCTTTGACCTGAGCCGCCTTGTTCGCACCGCCAAACGACACCACGGTCAGATCGGTTGCGGCCAGGGCATTGGCTGCGAACATCAGACCCAGACTCAAGGCCGTGAACTTCAGGGATGTATGCATTTTTTGTTCTCCACTGTGCAGGGTTGGTGAAGCCGGGGCGATTAATTCGCCTCTAAGAGAGGGTCCAGCGCACGTACATGTTCGACCTGCCAGCCCAGCGGCACGACGTCACCGACGGCCAGGGAGGGGTCCAGTTCAGCAATCGGCTGTTTCACAAAAAAATCGGTCTTGCCGCACACTTCCATGCGCACCCGGACGTGATCGCCCAGATAAATAAACTCTTCGACGCGGCCCGAGAAACGGTTGGCGCAGGCTTCGCTGGAACCATTGAGACAGATGCGCTCAGGCCGTATCGACAGGGTCACCGGATCACCCGTTCGCCCCACGTTTACCGCCAGTGCCTGGACTTTCTCACCGCGCCCCAGCTCGACCACGCAGCGCTCACCGTCCTGACTGTGCAGACGGCCACTGAGGCGGTTGTTTTCGCCGATGAAGTTGGCGACAAAGGTGTTTTTCGGCTCTTCGTAGAGGGTACGGGGCGGGGCAATCTGCTGGATTTCACCCTGATGGAATACCGCTACCCGGTCGGACATGGTCAAGGCTTCGCCCTGGTCATGGGTGACATAGACCACCGTCACGCCCAGACGTTGATGCAGATGCTTGATCTCCATCTGCATGTGCTCGCGCAGTTGTTTGTCCAGAGCCCCCAGCGGTTCATCCATCAGCACCAGCTGCGGTTCGAACACCAGCGCCCGCGCCAGCGCGACCCGCTGTTGCTGACCACCGGACAACTGGGCCGGGTAACGCTGGGCGAAGGCATCCAGCTGCACCATGCTCAGCACGCGCTTGACCCGTTCGCTGATATCGGTTCGATTGAGGCCGCGCACCGACAGCGGAAAACCAAGGTTTTCCGCCACGGTCATATGGGGGAACAGTGCGTAGTTCTGGAACACCATGCCGATGTCGCGCTTGTGCGGTGGCACGTGATTGATCGCGCGCCCGGCCAGTAAAATCTCGCCGGCGGTTGGCGTTTCGAAACCGGCCAGCATCATCAGACTGGTGGTTTTGCCCGAACCGGACGGCCCGAGCAAGGTCAGAAATTCGCCTTTGCGAATATCCAGATTGAGATCCTTGACGATCAGGTTTTCGCCGTCGTAGCTTTTTTGCACGCCACGGAAGCTGACCAGTATCTCACTCGCCCCAGCGCTTGCACCGACCTCACTCATAGCCACACCTTTTGTTTTGGACTGCCGTAGCCCAAGACTAAAGAAGGCGCCAGCCCACAGAAATCGGGGCGCAGGAGAGATTCACATCAGGAGGCTGGAAGGCTTCTTGTAGGGATAGCCCTACAGGGTTGTCGCGATTTGGATGGTTGATTGGGGCGGGCCCAGTGGCTGGGCAAAGACACCTCATGAAAGTGTCGTAATCAGGTATGCGCGAGATATGCCGTCGCGGCCGCAAGCTGCGATCGGCAGTACCGCGACCGGCCAGGTTACATTCAGAGCAACTTGTGCTCCATGGCGTATTTCACCAGCTCCGCCAATGAGTTGATATGCAGCTTTTGCATCAAGCGCGCTTTGTGGGTGCTGATGGTTTTACTGCTCAGGGCCAGTTGCTGGGCGATTTCGTTGACATTCACGCCCTGGGCCAGGCGCTCGAAAACAGAAAACTCACGCTCGGACAACAATGCGTGCAATGGCCTTTCATCTGTCAATCCGACCTCAAATACCATGCGGTCGGCCAGGTCCGGATCGATATAGCGCCCGCCCGCCGCGACCTTGCGAATCGCCATCAACAACAGCGCCGGATCACTGTCTTTGGTGGCATAACCGGCGGCACCGAACTTCAGGGCGCGGGCCGCCATTTGCGCTTCGTCATGCATCGATAACACAAGTATGGCCGGCGGGTTGTTCAGGGCGCGAATCCGCGGAATAGCTTCCAGGCCGTTGACCCCGGGCATGGATATATCCAGCAGCACCACCTCACACTGCACATGGCGCAGGGTTTCCAGCAACTGTTCGCCGTTGCTCGCCTCGCCCACCACCAGCAGATCCTTGGCCAGGCCAATCAACTGTTTGATGCCCTCGCGCACTATGGTGTGGTCTTCAGCTACCAGTACTCGAATCACGGATATTTCCTTATTCAAAGGTCACTCAAGACGCCGGGAGCAGCGGCACCCGCACACTCAACAGCGTCCCCTCACCCGGCACACTGTGCAAAGTCAGGGTACCGCCCAACATCAGGACGCGCTCGCGCATACCGACCAGGCCGAATGAAGTCGGCTTGCCGGTGGCGGGCACAAAACCCTGGCCATCATCACTGATGCTCAGGCACAAGTCGTTGCCCTCCAGGCTCAAGGTCAACTCTACCGTCTGGGCGTGGGCGTGGCGCATTACGTTGGTCAGGGCCTCCTGCATGATTCTGAACAGGCCGACTTCCTTGGCCCCCCCCAGCGCCGGCAAATATTCCGGCACCTGCACCAGGCAAGGGATTTGCGTGCGCGCTTCAAAACGCCGGGCCTGCCATTCGATGGCGGAACTGATGCCGGCATCCAGGATAGGTGGACGCAGGGCCGTGGCCACATCACGTACCAGCTGGAACAACTGCGCAATCAGCTTTTTCATGCTGTTGAGGCGCTCGCGCAGCCCCGGATCCAGCTCGGCATAGGCCAGCTCGCACATTGAGGTCTCCAGCTTGAGGACCGTCAGCATCTGCCCCAGCTCATCGTGAACCTCACGGGCAATATGGGCCTTTTCCTCTTCACGCACACTTTCAAGGTGGGCCGACAGCTCCCGCAGCTGTCCGCGCGAACTATCCAGTTCCAGCTCAATGCGTTTGCTCTCGCTGATGTCCCAGACGATGCCGTCCCAGACCACGGTGCCATCTTCCAGGCTGCGGGTGATGGCCTTGATCTCGGCCCAGCGTTGCTGGCCCTGACGGGTCAGGATGCGGCCCTGCCATGACCAGTCGCTGTCGCTGTCCAGCGCCAGGTCCTGAACCCGGTGGTAATCCGCCCGGTCATCCGGATGCACGAGGCTGCGCAGCCCCACTTCACGCTGACGCAAGGTGGTCGGGGAATACCCCGCCAGGCTTTCGCTGCCTTCGCTGATGTAGGGGAAGTCCAGCTCGCCGGTCAGCAACGAACGCTCCAGGCGAAAGACCAGTCCCGGGACATTGGCGGCAATACCCTGCAAACGCGCATCACTTTCCTGCAAGGCAGCCTGTACCCGGCGGCGTTCGGTGATGTCATTCAGATAAACCACCAGGTATTCGGCATCTTTGAAGCGCAGAAAACTCAAGGTCACGTCGGCCGGAAGCTCGCTGCCATCGGCGCGGATGCAATGGGTTTCGATCCGTTGCACTGCTTCTTCGCTGGCACGGGCGCGGCGCCATAAAGTCAACCAGCGGTCCATGTCCAGGCCCGGCTCAAAATCTCTCAGGGGGCGATCCAGCACGGCCCCCGGCGGATACCCGAGCATGTCTTCTGCCGCCTGATTGGCATAGCGCACATGACTGTCCCAGTTAACCCACAAAATCCCCATCGGGCTTTGATCGATAGAAAACTGAGTCAAGCGCAAGGCTTCAGCACTGGCGGTGCCCAGGGCAATGTCTTCACGGGCACGGAGCAATGCACGCTCCAGGGCCGTCTGCTGGCGACGCTGCCAGAACATGATTGCCATGCAGGCCAGCAATAGCACACCGATCAACAAGCACAGGTTCTGCCAGAAGCCGGGAGACGGGCCGAGCTTAGGGTACTTGGGTTGCAGCCAGTGGCTGTGCAGTTGCTCCATGTCCCGTGCAGGAATGGCATGCAGCCCGCGCTCCACGATACCGGCCAGTTGCGGCCAGTCGCGGCGGGTGGCCACCCGCAACAACTGTGGCAAACCAATGTCACCGACCACCGCCAGCCCGGCGAACTCGGGCTCGGCCGACAGCCGGGTCAGTTGCGCTTCATCAACCACCGCGTAGGTTGCTTGCTGGCTCAACAACAACTGCAAGGCCTGGCGTTCGAGGGGCACGCCCTGCAGATTGAGACCGGGATAGCTGCTGCGCAGATAATCGGCGGCAGAACTGGGCATTCGCACCGCGACCCGGACCTGGCTGTCCACCCGCTCCAGGTCCACAGAGCCGCCGGCGTTGCGCTCGCCCACCAACAAATGCGGAACCCGCATGTAAGGGTCAGAAAAAAGCCACAGCCGCAAGCCCGCCGGGGTCTGCGTCAGCCCGGGCGCCAGGTCGATCTCGCCGGCTCGGGCGGCCTGCTCCAGTTGCGCCAGATCGGCATAGTTATGCCAGACCAGGTCGATGCCCAGACTCTGCGCCAGCCATTTCATCAGTTCGACGTTGGCCCCGGACAATCGCTGCAAACGTTGATCAAATTTGGCATAGGGCGCCTGTAACACCAGGCCGACGCGCAGCTGCCCGTGCTGCGCCAGCCATTGCTGTTGCTCCGGGCTCAACTGCGCCGCAGGCATGGACGCGGCATTGACCATCAAGGGCAACGATAACCAGCCGATCATTAACAGATAGCAAAAACGCTTCATCGGAACACTCATACCCTGACAAATGCTGATCAACCCATTAGGCTGCCTGGATTACTTCTGGCCTGGAATCACCTATGTCTTCTTTGCGCCCGGCACTTGCAGCGCTGTGCCTGTGGTTGTTCCTGCCACACGCCTTGCCGGTACTGGCGGCTGATCCGGAGCCGGCGCCAGAGCCTGCACAAGCTCAGCCGGAAATACGCCCACAGCTGCCCGAACGCAGCATGGAAGACGAAACGGCTCTTGAGCGCCAGCTACCGAAAAACCAGCAACAACAACTGCAGGCCGGGCAAGACAGTTTTCTCGCACTCTGGAAGCCCGCCAATAGCAGCGACCCCAATGGCGCGGTGATTATCGTACCGGGAGCAGGCGAAAGTGCAGACTGGCCACTGACTGTGGGCCCGCTGCGCAACAAACTGCCGAATGCCAACTGGGCCAGCCTGAGTCTGAGCTTGCCGGACATGCAAAGCCAGGCCAGCCAGCCGCGCCAGGCCGAACCACAGGCACCTCCCGCACCCCCGGCGCCGAACACTAGCAGCAAAGAGGCCAGCACCACAGCCAAACCCATCGAGCAGGCGGCCAGTATCGGCACCGAAAACACGACTGAAGCACCACCGGCCGAGACGTTTGAGGCCATGAGCAAAGCGGATGCCGAGCGGATCTACGCCCGCATTGACGCTGCCATTGCCTTCGCCCAACAGCAAAACATGCGCAGCCTGGTGCTGCTTGGCCACGGTACCGGCGCCTATTGGGCTGCGCGCTATGTGAGCGAAAAGCAACCAGCCCAGCTGCCCAGACTGATCCTGATCGCCGCGCAGACACCGACCGGAGTTGAACCTGATTTGAGCCAATTGACGCCGAATCTCTCGCTGGCGCAATTGGATATCTTCTACAAAGACCAGCCGCTGGCCCGCAAGGCCGCCTTGCAACGACGACAGGCCAGCCAACGGGTAAGCCGTACGAACTTCACTCAAGTTGCCCTGAACGCCATCCCGGGCAATAAGGAAGCCGAGCAGGAACAGCTGTTTCGCCGAGTACGCGGCTGGCTCAGCCCGCAGCCTGCCTACAAGTAGCCGCCAGGCCGTTAACGAAACCCGCGCTGCTCGCGAATCATGGCGTAGGCGTGGTGCAGTTCGCGGGTTTTTTCCGTGGCCTCGCGCACCTGGGCCGGACTCGCGCCGCTGCCGGCAACCTTGTCCGGGTGATGACGACTGAGCAAACGCCGATAGGCGCGTTTGATCTGATCCGGCTCCGTACTCGCCGTTACCCCCAGCAGGACTAACGATTGCTGGTAGGTGCTATCACGGGTGGCCAGTGGTTTTCTATGCGGTTCATAGTCTGGGCCCAGCGCCTGCACCTGTTGCGCCGTCCAGCCCAGCCAGTGCCCCCACAACACGATCAACTCGCGCTCCCGGGGATCGATACGACCGTCAGCCAAAATCATCCGCCACCCGGCGCGCAGCACACCTTCTGCTGCATGGGGCTGGGCTTTCAGGCGTCGTAGATAGCCGCGCAGGGAGTCATTCTGCGATTTGCCACGATTGAACGCGGCAATGGCCCGCTGCTGCGCCGGGCCGGACATGTCGAGCTGACGCATTTCCTGACGCGCCTGCTCAATGTGCTTGTCCACCACCCTGCCGCCGCTTTTGGCCAGCCGTCCAAGCAGCACAAACAACAACTCGTCGTTGCGCAACGCCGGGCGACCGCCCAAGCGTTCACGCAACTGCGCCCAGCTGTGCAACTGCAGACGCCGGTCCAGCGCCTGCCCCAGTAAAGCACCGAGCATGGCCCCCGGAATGCTGGCAATGAAAAAGCCGGCACCGGCTCCGACAAGAGTCCCTGGCCACAACATTTTAGTGTTTGCCCTTGATCAACGATTCAACTTCGGCCAAACGCTCATGGGTCCCCACATCGACCCAATGCCCCTGTAAACGCTCGCCCGTCACCTGTCCGTCGGCCATGGCTTTGCGCAGCAAGGGGGCGAGTTTGAATGCGCAAGGCGTAGCCCCCGCGAATAAGCCGGGGCTAAGCACTGCGATGCCACTGTAGGTCAGGGCGTCGACACCCGGCAGCGCATCGAGAACTTGCGCGCCCTGCAGGTAAAAGTCACCGCCCGGATGGTGTGCCGGGTTATCGACCAGAACCAGATGCGCCAGGCCTGTGAGCGGCTGACGCAAGCCTGCAAAGTCGTAGTCGGTCCATATATCGCCATTGACCACTGCAAAGGGCTGGTCGCCCAGTAACGGCAATGCTTTAAAAATGCCGCCGCCGGTCTCCAGCGGTTCGCCTTCAGCGGAGTACTGGATACTCACGCCAAAACGCGAACCATCGCCCAGATGATCTTCTATTTGCTGACCCAGCCAGGCGTGGTTGATTACGATCTCGGTAAAGCCCGCCGCCGCCAGCGCCCGCAGGTGGTACTCGATCAAAGGCACGCCGCCAGCCCGTATCAACGGCTTGGGAGTATGCAAGGTCAGCGGCCGCAGGCGTTCACCTTTGCCCGCTGCCAGAATCATGGCCTTCATAGGTCCGCCCCGGCACGCAGGCCCAGGCTGTGGAACAGCTCGCCCAGTTCCGCCAGTTCAGGACGGCGTGCCAGCACCGCTTCTATATAAGAGAAGAACCGCGGCACGTCAGCCAGATAGCGTGGTTTGCCATCACGATGGCAGATGCGCGCAAAGATACCGATCACCTTCAGGTGTCGCTGCACACCCATCAGATCACTGGCTTGAAGGAACGCCTCGAAATCCGCCCCCACCGGGATGCCCAGTGGCAAGGCCAGTTCCCAGTAGTCGCGCAGCCAGGCGCGCACACGCTCTTCCGGCCAACTGAGAAAGGCGTCCTTGAACAGACAGGTAATGTCGTAAGTGACCGGGCCATACACCGCGTCCTGGAAGTCCAGAACCCCGGGGTTGGGGATACTGAGCATCAGGTTGCGCGGCATAAAGTCGCGATGGACCAGTACCTGGGGCTGCTGCAACGCACTGTCGATCAACAGCGCGCTGACCCGCTGCCAGGCAGCCTGTTGCTGCTCATCGAGCTCTACACCCAAATGACGGCGCACGTACCACTCTGGAAACAACTCCAGTTCGCGACGCAGCAAAGCAACGTCATAGCTGGGCAAAGGTGCTTTCATCGGCAGTTGCTGAAAAGCCAGCAAGGCTTCAATGGCGTCTTTGAACAACTCATCGGCATTGGTGCTGTTAATCACGTCGAGGAATGTTTTATTGCCCAGGTCGTTGAGCAAAAGAAAACCGCGCTCGAGGTCCTGGGCATAAATTTTTGGCACATTTATCTGGCTGATACGCAGCAAATCAGCGATATCGACGAATGGCTTACAGTTTTCCTGGGGGGGCGGCGCGTCCATGACGACAAAAGTCCGACCCTCGCCCTCCCAGCGAAAATAGCGTCTGAAGCTCGCGTCGCTACTGGCCGAAGTCAACGTGGCCGGGGGTACGGCACCCCAACCCTGGTCCTCATACAAGGTTACCAACTGCTCATCCAGCCAAACTTTCAGGTGTTGCAGGCGTACATCTTGGTCAGGCATTACAAGGGTCTCCGACGGTGCTAGCCGTCAAGCGGGTCATGCTTTATTATCCAGCATCTTTTCCAGACCATCGATAGGCGTTGCGGTCCCCCACCGCGGGCTGATGGCACGCAGGAAGCCCGGACTAATAAGATGGCATTGAAATCCCCCGCGTTTCGTAAAAAATTTCCGTTGCTGGTAACCGGCAGTTTGCTGGCCATGCAACCTCTAGCCATGCCGTTCGCTGTTGCCGAGGAACAGTATGACTGTTCCGTGTCGGCTACGGGTGGCTGGGATTGCACGCCAAAAACCAACGCCGCGCAATTGCCGCCGCGTCCGGCGCACCAAGGTGTCCTGGCGGAAGCCAGCGGTGAGGCCAGCGAGCAAGTCGCGCCCATCCCGCTGGTTACTGAAGCCAAGGGCCGTGGGCTGAGCGCGCGCAGCGCCGACTACAGCCACCTGGACTGGGTGCCCCGGGAGAAGCTGACACCGGCGCAACTGGCCGAAACCGGACCTTATTGCTCCGGCTCGTACGTCGAGCCCATCCGTCCGGGCATGAACGACCCCACCAGTAAAAGCGATGCCCCGACCTTTGTTGGCGCTAAAGCTTCCCGCTATCAGCAGGAAGAACAGGTCGCGACCCTGGCCGGCGATGTCGTCATGCGTCAGGGCAGCATGCAGGTCGAGGCCGACGAGGCCAGCCTGTATCAGGCTGAAAGCCGTGGCGAACTCAATGGCAATGTCCGTCTGCGGGACAACGGTGCACTGATCGTTGGCGACCACGCCGATGTGCAGCTGGACACTGGTGCGGCCAAGGTCGACAACGCCGAATACGTTTTGCACAAGTCGCGCATC
Source organism: Pseudomonas paraversuta (assembly GCF_904067025.1). Taxonomy (NCBI): domain Bacteria; kingdom Pseudomonadati; phylum Pseudomonadota; class Gammaproteobacteria; order Pseudomonadales; family Pseudomonadaceae; genus Pseudomonas; species Pseudomonas paraversuta. The sequence continues at coordinate 485,070 of NZ_CAJFDA010000001.1, read as the reverse complement.
CGCGGCAGCGCGCTGTATGCCAAGCGCGCCGAAGACGCCATCATCCGTCTCAAGGATGGTACTTACACCACGTGCGAGCCGAGCAGCAACGCCTGGCAGCTCAAGGGCAACAACATCACGCTGAACCCTGCCACCGGTTTCGGTACGGCAACAAACGTGACGTTGCGGGTTAAAGACATCCCGATCTTCTACACCCCGTACATCTATTTCCCGATCGACGATCGCCGCCAGTCCGGTTTCCTGCCGCCGTCCTTCAGCAGCAGCACCGACACCGGCTTTACGCTCGTGACCCCGTACTACTTCAACCTGGCGCCGAACTACGATGCCACGTTGTACCCGCGCTACATGACCAAGCGCGGCCTGTTGATGGAAGGCGAGTTCCGCTACCTGACCGAGTCCAGCGAAGGGCAGTTCGGCGCCGCTTACCTCAACGACGACGACACCAAGCGCAAGGGTCAAACCGACTACTCCGACAAGCGCTACATGCTTAACTGGCAGCACAAGGGTGGCCTGGATTCGCGGGTACTGACAGAAGTCGACTACACCAAGATCAGCGATCCGTATTACTTCCAGGATCTGCAAACTGATCAGATCGGCGTCGAAAACCGCGACTACCTGAACCAGCAAGCTGCCGTCAGCTATCGGGGCGACAGCTACACCGCCCGGTTGAATGCCCAGGCCTATCAACTGGCCACTGTTACCCAGGTCACGCCTTACAACAAGTTGCCGCAACTCACCCTCGACGGTGCGCTGCCGTTTCACCCTGGCGGCGTGAACTTCAGCTACGGCTCCGAACTGGTGCGGTTTGAGCGCAGTCTGGAAAACGGTAATTACACCAACGAAGACGGCACTACTGCCCCGCGACTCGACAACAATATTGTTGGTCTGGCACGAGCCAACGGCACACGTCTGAATCTGGCGCCGAGCATGAGCCTGCCGATGACGTCAAGCTACGGCTTTGTGACTCCAACCCTGAAGTACATGTACACCCAGTACGATCTTGATCTGGATAGCCAGGGCAAAAGTACCTTGCTCGCCGGTGAGGACTACAAGAGCTCGCAAAACCGTAGCGTGCCTATTGCCAGCGTCGATAGCGGCCTGTATTTCGACCGCAATACCAACTGGTTCGGCACCAACTACCGCCAGACCCTGGAACCGCGCGCTTTCTATCTGTATGTCCCTGAGCGCAATCAGGAAGACATTCCTGTTTTCGACACCAGCGAAAACACCTTCAGCTATTCCTCGCTGTGGCGTGACAACCGGTTCAGCGGTTCCGACCGCGTGGGCGACGAGAACAAGCTGTCGCTGGGTCTGACCAGCCGCTGGATCGAAGACAACGGCTTTGAGCGCCAGCGTGTCAGCATCGGCCAGGCGTATTATTTCCAGGATCGCAAGGTTCAACTGCCGGGCATTGCCGACGATCGCAAGGATTCAACCTCCAGCGTCTCGCCTTATGCTCTGGAATACGCCTATCGCTTCAACCGCGACTGGCGCGCCACTGCCGACTACAACTGGGATCCGGAAACCCGCAGCCCGCGTTCCGGCAGCGCGATGATGCACTACCAGCCTGAAGACAACCCGAACAAGGTGGTCAACCTGGGCTATCGCTATCGCAACGACCAGGTGATTTACAACCAGTACACCGGCAAGTGGCAAATGGGCGGTGATTACCTGACCCCGGGGCAAAACGGTTACATCAAGGATTACTACAAGATCCAGCAGCACGACTTCTCGGTTATCTGGCCGATCGTGCCGCAGTGGAGCGCCATCAGCCGCTGGCAGTACGACTACAACCGCAACCGTACTCTGGAAGCCTTCGGTGGCTTTGAATACGACAACTGCTGCTGGAAGCTTCGTCTGATCAGCCGTTATTGGGTATCCAACGACGAGTACACCCAAGAAGCCCCTCAAAACGAGAAGGGCGATCATGGTCTCTTCCTCCAAGTTGTGTTGAAAGGTCTCGGTGGCGTAGTCGGCACCAAAGTAGAGAGCTTCCTCGACAAAGGCATCCAAGGTTATCGTGAACGTGAAGATCAAGCTTTCTGAGTGTCTGCGCCCGCTAGTGCTGGGCGCGTTGTTTCTGGGTACTGCAGTACACGCTGCAGTACAACCCCTTGACCGGGTTGTGGCCATCGTCGACAACGACGTGATCATGCAGAGCCAGCTGGACCAGCGTGTCCACGAAGTTCAGCAGACCATTGCCAAGCGTGGCCAGGGCGTGCCGCCTGCCAGCGTTCTGGATCAGCAAGTACTTGAGCGTCTGATCGTCGAAAACCTGCAACTGCAGCTCGGCGAACGCTCAGGCATCCGGATCACGGATGAAGAGCTGAACCAGGCCATTGGCACCATTGCCCAGCGCAATAACATGACCATTGACCAGTTCCGCCAGGCACTGGCTCACGACGGCCTGTCCTATGAAGATGCCCGCGAGCAGGTTCGTCGCGAGATGATCATCAGCCGTGTGCGCCAGCGTCGTGTGGGCGAGCGCATTCAGGTGACAGAACAGGAAGTGAAGAACTTCCTCGCATCGCCTATGGGCGCAATGCAAATGTCCGAAGAATTCAATCTGGCCAATATTCTGATTCCAACGCCGGAAAGCGCGAATTCGGAAGCAGTCCAGACGGCTTACAAACAGGCTGAAGAGATCTACAACCAGCTCAAGAAAGGCGCCGACTTCGGTCAAATGGCCATCGCCCGCTCCGGCAGCGATACCGCACTGGAAGGCGGCGACATGGGCTGGCGTAAAGCCGCTCAATTGCCACCACCGTTCGACAGCATGCTGAGCAAAATGCCAGTAGGAGAAGTGACGCCTCCGGTACGTACACCGGGCGGCTTTATCATCCTCAAGCTCAACGGCAAACGCGGCGGCGAAACCGTGGTGGTGGACGAAGTCCATGTTCGTCACATCCTGATCAAGCCGAGCGAAATCCGTAGCGAAGCGCAGACCAAGGAACTGATCAACAAAATCTACGAGCGCATCACGTCGGGCGAAGATTTTGCCACCCTGGCCAAAACTTACTCCGAGGATCCGGGCTCTGCCCTTAACGGCGGCGACCTGAACTGGGTCAATCCGGACTCTCTGGTACCCGAGTTCCGTGAGGCCATGGCCGACACGCCCCAAGGCGTATTGTCCAAGCCGTTCCAGACTCAATACGGCTGGCATGTTCTGGAAGTCCTTGGCCGCCGCGCCACCGACAGCACCACCCAGGCCCGTGAACAGCAAGCAATGAACGCACTGCGTAACCGCAAGTACGACGAAGAGCTGCAAACCTGGTTGCGTCAGATCCGTGACGAAGCCTATGTAGAGATCAAACTTCCTGGCGCCACCTCGCAAGAGAGCGGAAACCAGGCAGCGCAGTGAAAACACAGCGTTTTGCACTGACACCCGGCGAGCCGGCAGGCATAGGTCCAGACCTGTGCCTGCTACTCGCTTCACAACGCCAGCCGCACCCCCTGATTGCCATTACCAGCAACGACCTGCTCCTTGAGCGGGCCGTGCAACTGGGCGTGGCTGTCAACCTGCTGCCGGTGAGCCCGGACAACTGGCCTGATCAGCCAGCCCCTGCAGGCAGCCTGTATGTGTGGGATACCCCGCTGAAAGCGAAGGTAATTGCCGGTACGCTGGACAAAGCCAACGCCGGGTTTGTCCTGCAAACCCTGACCCGGGCTGCCCAGGGCTGTGTCGACGGGCACTTCGCGGGCATGATTACCGCCCCTGTACACAAGGGCATCATCAATGAGGCCGGGATTCCATTCTCCGGTCACACTGAATTCCTCGCAGACCTGACCCACACCGGGCAGGTTGTGATGATGCTCGCCACGCGCGGCCTGCGCGTAGCCCTGGTTACCACTCACCTGCCCCTGCGCCAGGTGAGCGACGCAATCACCCCTGAGCGACTGATGCGGGTTACCCGCATTCTGCACGCCGACCTGCAACAAAAATTCGGCATTGCCCGGCCCCGCATCCTGGTTTGTGGGCTCAACCCCCACGCCGGCGAAGGCGGCCATTTGGGCCATGAAGAAATCGACATTATTGAACCAACTCTGGAGCGCCTGCGCAGCGAAGGTATGGATTTGCATGGCCCGCTGCCCGCCGACACTCTGTTTACCCCCAAATATCTGGAGCACTGCGATGCAGTGCTGGCGATGTACCACGACCAAGGCCTGCCCGTACTGAAATACAAAGGGTTTGGTGCCGCTGTCAACATCACCCTGGGCTTGCCGATCATCCGCACCTCTGTCGACCATGGCACCGCCCTGGATCTGGCAGGCAGCGGCAAGATCGATACCGGCAGCCTGCAAGTCGCGCTGGAAACCGCCTATCAGATGTCCGAGACCCGTATATGAACGAGCAATTCCAACACAAGGCGCGTAAGCGTTTTGGCCAGAACTTCCTGCACGATGCGGGTGTCATTGACCGTATCCTGCGCGCCATCAACGCCAAGCCTACTGACCGTTTGCTGGAAATCGGTCCGGGACAGGGCGCCCTGACCAAAGGCATCCTTAACAGTGGCGGCCAGCTTGATGTCGTGGAGCTCGACAAAGACCTGATCCCGATCCTCAAGCAACAATTCGCAGGCATGAGCAACTTCACCCTGCACCAGGGCGATGCCCTGAAGTTCGATTTCAACAGCCTGGGCGCTGCACCACGCACCCTGCGGGTTGTCGGCAACCTGCCGTACAACATCTCTACCCCGCTGATTTTTCACCTGCTGAAAAACGCCGGCCTGATCCGTGACATGCACTTCATGCTGCAAAAAGAAGTGGTTGAGCGCATGGCTGCCGGCCCGGGCGGTGGCGATTGGGGCCGTCTGTCAATCATGGTTCAGTATCACTGCCGCGTGGAACACCTGTTCAACGTAGGTCCAGGCGCGTTCAATCCGCCGCCTAAAGTAGATTCGGCAATTGTCCGCCTGGTGCCACACGAAGTGCTGCCACACCCGGCCAAAGACCATCGCCTGCTTGAACGCGTGGTTCGGGAAGCCTTCAACCAGCGCCGCAAAACCCTGCGCAACACCCTCAAGGCCTTGCTCAGCAACGCCGAGATCGAAGCGGCTGGTGTTGACGGCAGCTTGCGTCCAGAGCAACTCGACCTCGCCGCCTTTGTGCGCCTGGCCGACGTACTCAGCGAACAAGCTGTGGCAAGCCCAGAAAAAGACTGATCATCTCCGGGCCAAGTGCCAGGCCTGTGCAGGAGCGTCAACCGGCGACTCCTGCAACTGCCCCGCCTTAACCGGCTGGCCTAGTCACCATTACTTGGCCTAGACTCAGGCATCAGTTTTATCCCGAACTGTGTCTACGCTTTCAAGTAAGGCCTCTCGCATGCCCGATCCCCGCTATCTGGTCGACGTCAACGTCGTCACGCGTTACCTGCCAGAACAATCCCAACCTGAACTTCAGCGTTTCGCCTTTGCTTACACCATTACGGTGCACAACAAGGGATCGATAGCCGCGAAGCTGTTGTCCCGGCATTGGGTGATCACCGATGGCGACGGTCATGTCGAAGAAGTCCGTGGCGCTGGCGTCGTCGGTCTGCAGCCATTGATCGAGCCGGACGGGCAGCATGTCTATAGCAGCGGCTCGGTGATCACCACCAAAGTCGGCACCATGCAAGGCAGCTATCTGATGCATGCCGAAGATGGTCACGAGTTCAAAGCCATCATTGCCCCTTTCCGCCTCGCCGTGCCCGGGGCACTGCACTGATGCCGGTGTACGCCGTTGGCGACCTGCAAGGCTGCCTGCAGCCACTCAGGTGCCTGCTGGAACGCGTAGCTTTCGATCCTGCCAAAGACAAACTGTGGCTGGTGGGTGACCTGGTAAACCGCGGCCCCGAATCGCTGGAAACGCTGCGCTTTCTATACCGCATCCGCGAATCGCTGGTGTGCGTACTGGGCAACCATGACCTGCACTTGCTGGCCGCCGCGCACAATATCGAGCGTCTGAAGAAAGGCGATACGCTGCGTGAAATTCTGCAAGCTCCCGATTGCGATGAACTGCTGTCCTGGCTGCGCCAGCAACCTTTGCTGCATTACGATGCCGAACGCAACGTCGCCCTCGTACATGCAGGAATACCGCCGCAATGGAGCCTGAAAAAGGCCCTGAAGTGCGCCAGCGAAGTCGAACACGCTTTGCGTGACGACAACCTGCTTGGCCCCTATCTGGATGGCATGTACGGCAACGAACCTGCCAAGTGGGACAACGACCTCACCGGTGTCGCCCGTCTGCGGGTGATAACCAACTATTTCACCCGTATGCGTTTTTGTACCCGCGACGGGAAACTCGACCTCAAAAGCAAAGAAGGCGTGGGCAGCGCTCCCCCCGGCTATGCCCCGTGGTTCAGCTATAAAGAACGCAAGACCCAGGACCTGAAGATCATCTTTGGTCATTGGGCGGCACTTGAAGGCAACTGCAAGGAGCCCGGGATTTTCGCCCTCGACACCGGCTGTGTCTGGGGTGGAGCCATGACCCTGCTCAACGTCGACTCTGGCCAACGCCTCAGCTGTGATTGCGACGACCTTGGCCTTGCAGCCCACTCGACCATCGCGCTCCCCGACCAACCTTCCCAACCCTTGGGCGCCGTCTAGCCGCGCCCGCAGTCAGGCCACAGGAATCCTCCATGACCGAATTCAAACGTATCCCGCCCGAACAAGCACAGGCCTTGCGCGAAAAAGGCGCCGTGGTGGTCGATGTCCGCGACCCGCAGGCTTTCGCTGCCAGCCACATCAGCGGTGCGAAACATCTGGATAACCACTCGCTGCACGATTTCATCACCCACGCCGATCTCGATGCCCCTCTGATCGTTGCTTGCTATCACGGCAACTCCAGCCAGAGCGCTGCTGCTTATCTGGTGAGCCAGGGCTTTAGCGAGGTGTACAGCCTTGATGGCGGTTTCGAGTTGTGGCGTGCGACTTATCCACAAGAAACCTCCCAGCTCCCCGCAGAATAATTTTTTATCAGCGCCAGCCCCCGTTATCCGCGGGCTGGCGCCCTGCCTGACCAACGGTCGAACGTAACAAATCTCGCATCGCGCCTTGACCTCTCCGATTACCAACTATCCTTTAGATCAGGCCATCCGAATCTGGGGAGAGCCGGTACTCCGGCGTATGGATTATCAGTAGTAAGTTCAAGGAGTTAACCACCTTGATGGTGTCCTGGGGGGTACACAGCAGCTGAAATGCTGCTGCATGCCAGCACTCGAACTGACCGATCTATCGCCGGCTCCACGTATCGAGCGAGGTGACGTCATGAGTATTTTTAGCCACTTCCAACAACGCTTTGAATCCACACGCCAAGAAGAACTGACCCTTCAGGAATATCTTGAACTGTGCAAACAAGACAAAAGCGCTTACGCCTCTGCCGCTGAAAGGCTGCTGCTGGCCATTGGTGAACCGGAACTGCTGGACACCTCCAACAACTCTCGCCTGTCGCGAATCTTCTCCAACAAAGTGATTCGCCGCTATCCGGCCTTTGAAGACTTCCACGGAATGGAAGAATGCATCGACCAGATCGTTTCCTACTTCCGCCACGCTGCGCAGGGCCTGGAAGAGAAAAAACAAATTCTCTATCTGCTGGGCCCGGTGGGCGGCGGTAAATCATCGCTGGCAGAAAAACTGAAGCAACTGATCGAGAAAGTCCCCTTTTATGCAATCAAGGGCTCGCCGGTCTTTGAATCGCCACTGGGGCTGTTCAATGCCACCGAAGACGGCGCAATTCTCGAAGAAGACTTCGGCATCCCGAAACGCTACCTGAGCACCATCATGTCGCCGTGGGCAACCAAGCGCCTGGCCGAATTTGGTGGCGACATCAGCCAGTTCCGCGTGGTGAAGCTCTATCCTTCGATTCTCAATCAGATCGCCGTGGCCAAAACCGAGCCGGGAGACGAGAACAACCAGGACATTTCGGCACTGGTGGGCAAGGTCGATATCCGCAAACTCGAGGAGTACCCACAGAACGACGCCGATGCCTATAGCTATTCAGGCGCACTGTGCCGGGCCAACCAGGGCCTGATGGAATTCGTGGAGATGTTCAAGGCGCCGATCAAGGTCCTGCACCCCTTGCTGACCGCAACCCAAGAGGGCAACTACAACAGTACCGAAGGTCTGGGCGCTATCCCGTTTACCGGCATCCTGCTGGCCCACTCCAACGAGTCAGAGTGGCACACCTTCCGCAACAACAAGAACAACGAAGCGTTTATCGACCGGATCTACATCGTCAAGGTTCCGTACTGCCTGCGCGTCAGTGACGAGGTGAAGATCTACGACAAACTGTTGTTCAACAGCTCGCTGGCCAAAGCCCACTGCGCGCCCGACACCCTGAAAATGCTTGCCCAGTTCACGGTTCTGTCGCGTCTTAAAGAGCCGGAAAACTCGAACATTTACTCGAAAATGCGGGTCTACGACGGTGAAAATCTTAAAGACACCGACCCGAAAGCCAAATCGATCCAGGAATACCGCGACAGCGCAGGCGTCGACGAAGGCATGAATGGCCTTTCCACCCGTTTCGCCTTCAAGATCCTGTCCAAGGTCTTCAACTTCGACCCGCACGAAATTGCAGCCAACCCAGTGCACCTGCTTTATGTCCTGGAGCAACAGATCGAGCAAGAGCAGTTCCAGGCGGAAACCCGCGAGCGTTATCTGCGCTTCCTCAAGGAGTACCTGGCACCGCGTTACATTGAATTCATCGGCAAAGAAATCCAGACCGCTTATCTGGAGTCCTACAGCGAGTACGGGCAAAACATCTTCGACCGCTATGTGCTCTACGCAGACTTCTGGATTCAGGATCAGGAATACCGCGATCCGGAGACCGGAGAAATCCTCAATCGCGTAGCCCTCAACGAGGAGCTGGAGAAAATCGAAAAACCGGCCGGCATCAGCAACCCGAAAGATTTCCGCAACGAAATCGTCAACTTCGTACTGCGGGCCCGCGCCAACAACAACGGCAAAAACCCGACCTGGCTCAGCTACGAAAAACTGCGGGTGGTTATCGAGAAAAAAATGTTCTCCAACACCGAGGACCTGCTTCCGGTTATCAGCTTCAACGCCAAGGCAAGCAAAGAGGATCAACAAAAGCACAACGACTTCGTTACTCGAATGGTCGAACGTGGCTACACCGACAAACAAGTACGGCTTCTCTCCGAGTGGTACCTGCGGGTCAGAAAGTCGCAGTGAGGCAGCTGTAAGCCTCTAGCCTCAAGCTGCAAGAAGAAGCACGCGCTACCGCTTCGACTTGCAGCTTGCAGCTCACAACTTGAAGCTGCCCGGAGGGCCTAATGAGCTATGTGATCGACCGACGCCTCAATGGCAAGAACAAGAGCACGGTGAACCGCCAGCGTTTCCTGCGGCGTTACCGTGACCACATCAAGAAGGCCGTAGAAGAGGCCGTGGGCCGCCGTTCCATTACCGACATGGAACATGGCGAACAAATCAGCATTCCCGGCCGCGATATCGATGAGCCGGTGCTTCACCACGGCCGCGGTGGCAAGCAAACGGTGGTGCACCCTGGCAACAAGGAGTTCACCAGCGGCGAACACATTCAACGCCCACAAGGTGGCGCGGGAGGGGGTGGCGGCCCCGGCAAGGCAGGCAACTCCGGCGAAGGCATGGATGAGTTCGTGTTTCAAATCACCCAGGAAGAGTTTCTGGAATTCATGTTCGAAGACCTCGAACTGCCCAACCTGGTCAAACGCAACCTTACGGGGACCGACACCTTTAAAACGGTGCGTGCGGGCATCAGCAACGAAGGCAACCCGTCGCGCATCAACATCATTCGAACCCTGCGCTCGGCTCACGCACGGCGTATTGCCCTGTCCGGCAGCAGCCGGAAAAAACTCAAGGAAGCCAAAGCCGAACTTGAACGACTGAAGCGCGAAGAACCGGACAACTTCGGCGATATCAAGGCAGTAGAGGCTGAAATCGAGAAACTCAGCGCACGCATCCATCGCGTGCCATTCCTCGACACCTTTGACCTCAAGTACAACTTGCTGGTCAAGCAACCCAACCCCAGCTCGAAGGCCGTCATGTTCTGCCTGATGGACGTTTCCGGCTCCATGACCCAAGCCACCAAGGACATCGCCAAGCGTTTTTTCATCCTGCTGTACCTGTTCCTGAAGCGTAACTACGACAAGATTGACGTAGTGTTTATTCGCCATCACACCAGTGCACGGGAGGTTGATGAAGAGGAGTTTTTCTATTCGAGGGAGACCGGCGGCACCATTGTTTCCAGCGCACTCAAACTGATGCAGGAAATCATGGCTGAGCGCTATCCCACAAATGAGTGGAATATCTATGCAGCGCAGGCTTCAGACGGCGATAACTGGAACGATGATTCACCCATTTGCCGGGATATTCTGATCAATCAGATCATGCCGTTCGTGCAGTACTACACTTATGTAGAAATAACCCCGCGCGAACATCAGGCCCTCTGGTACGAGTACGAACGTATCAGCGAAGCGTATTCAGATACCTTCGCCCAACAGCAACTGGTCTCGGCCGGCGACATCTATCCGGTCTTCCGTGAACTCTTCCAGCGCAGGTTAGTGACATGACCGCCAAAGAGAATAAACGCCATCCCATTTCCACTGGCTCCGAGTGGACCTTTGAACTGATCCAGGCTTACGACCGCGAAATCGGCCGCCTGGCCGAACGCTATGCCCTGGATACCTACCCCAACCAGATCGAGGTGATTACCGCCGAGCAAATGATGGATGCCTATGCCTCTGTGGGCATGCCGCTGGGCTACCACCATTGGTCCTACGGCAAACATTTCTTGAGCACCGAAAAGTCCTATAGCCGCGGCCAGATGGGACTCGCCTATGAGATCGTGATCAACTCAGATCCATGCATCGCCTATCTGATGGAAGAAAACACCATCTGCATGCAGGCCCTGGTGGTGGCCCATGCCTGCTATGGCCACAACAGCTTCTTCAAGGGTAACTACCTGTTTCGCACCTGGACCGATGCCAGTTCGATCATTGACTATCTGGTGTTCGCCAAGCAGTACATCATGCAATGCGAAGAGCGCCACGGTATCGATGCCGTTGAAGACCTGCTCGACTCCTGCCACGCCCTGATGAACTACGGCGTTGATCGTTACAAACGGCCTTATCCGATTTCAGCCGAAGAAGAACGTCGGCGGCAGAAGGACCGTGAAGAGCACCTGCAAAAACAGATCAATGATCTGTGGCGCACCATTCCCAAAGGTGCAGACAAGTTCAGCGAAAAGGACAGCGCACGATTCCCCGACGAGCCCCAGGAAAACATCCTGTACTTCATCGAAAAACACGCTCCCCTGCTCGAGCCCTGGCAGCGTGAAGTCGTACGCATCGTGCGCAAGATTGCCCAGTACTTTTACCCACAACGGCAAACCCAGGTAATGAACGAGGGCTGGGCGACGTTCTGGCACTACACCTTGATGAACGACCTCTACGATGAAGGGCTGGTTACCGAGGGCTTTATGATGGAGTTCCTCATCTCCCATACCAGCGTGGTGTTCCAGCCAGGCTTTGACAGCCCTCACTACAGCGGGATCAACCCCTACGCACTGGGTTTTGCAATGTATTGCGACATCCGGCGCATTTGCGAACATCCAACTGACGAGGACCGCCACTGGTTCCCGGACATGGCTGGCAGCGACTGGCTATCGAGCATCAAATTCGCCATGAGCAGCTTCAAGGACGAAAGTTTCATCCTGCAATACCTGTCACCCAAGGTCATCCGCGACCTGAAACTGTTCAGCATCATGGACGATGATCAAAAGGACGACCTGCTAGTACCTGCCATTCATGACGAGAACGGCTACCGCACCATTCGTGAAACCCTGGCGGCTCAGTACAACCTGGGCAATCGTGAACCCAACGTGCAAATCTGGAGCATCGACCGCCGCGGCGATCGCTCGCTGACCCTGCGTCACCAGCAACATGACCGCAAACCCCTGGGCGACTCCACTGACGAAGTGCTCAAACACCTGCATCGCCTGTGGGGGTTCGATATTCATCTTGAAACCCTTCAAGGCGACCAGGTCATGAAAGTCCACCATGTCCCGCCAAAAGGAGAACATTCAGACTCTGACTACGGGCGTTTGGATATGAGCGCCATTCACCTGTAACACGGGAACCTCCGTTCTCACGGCGCAAGCGTTATCCTGTCGTGCTAACGGAGGTTTTTTATGCAGATTTATAAAGTTGGCGGTGCCGTAAGGGATCGCCTGCTGGGCAAGCCCGTCACTGATATCGATTGGGTAGTGGTCGGCGCAACAGTCGAACAAATGCTCAGCAAAGGGTTTCGCCCCGTGGGCTCGGACTTTCCGGTATTTCTTCACCCTGTAACCGGGGAGGAATACGCACTGGCGCGCACAGAGCGCAAAAGCGGCCAGGGCTATGGCGGCTTCATCTTTCATGCAAGCCCCGACATTACCCTTGAACAAGACCTGATCCGGCGCGACCTGACCATCAACGCAATGGCTGAGGACGACTCAGGTAATTTGACCGACCCTTTCCATGGTCAGCGCGATCTTGAGGCGCGGATTTTACGCCATGTTTCACCCGCATTCGCCGAAGATCCCCTCCGGGTATTGCGAGTTGCCCGGTTCGCCGCGCGCTATGCCGGACTCGGTTTCAGCATCGCACCCGAGACCCTGGAGCTGATGCGCCAACTGTCTCGCTCAGGCGAACTGCAAGCGCTGACCCCGGAGCGTTGCTGGAAAGAAATCTCCCGGGCCCTGATGGAAGATCAGCCTCAGGTATTCCTGGAAGTACTGCGCAGCTGCGAGGCTCTGGAAGTGCTGCTACCGGAGATCAATGCCCTGTTTGGAGTACCCCAGCCTGCTGCACATCACCCGGAGATCGACAGCGGCGTACACACCTTGAGCGTGCTTGAGCAGGCAGCCCTGCACAATCAGCCACTGACCGTGCGCTGGGCCTGCCTGCTGCATGATCTGGGCAAAGGGCTTACACCTGAAAAGGACTGGCCAAGACACATTGCCCACGAGCACAAAGGGCTGCGCCTGATCAAAGCGGTCAACGAGCGCTACAAAGTGCCGCGCGACTGTCAGGAACTGGCACTCCTTGTGGGCGAATATCACACCCACGGCCACCGCGCTCTGGAACTCAAGGCATCAACGCTACTGGAACTGCTGCAGCGTTTTGACGTATATCGTCGACCGCAGCGTTTTGAGGAGTTTATCGTAGCCTGCGAGATGGACGCCAAAGGGCGCCTGGGACTGGAGAATCGCCCGTATCCACAGGCCGATTACCTGCGCGGTGCTGCCAAGGCTGCCCAGGCCGTGGCCGTCCAGCCTTTACTTGAGCAGGGTTTCAAAGGCCCTGAACTCGGGGAAGCGCTAAAGCACGAACGGCTAAAGGCGCTGCAAGCCTACAAAGAAGCAGCAAAAGCCTGAGACATCGTTCTTGTAGTCGATGGCGCAGGCTGCGCTAAGGGCCGAAGGACCTTCACCGCAGGGTCGCCAGGCAACCCATCACAGCCTGCACCAGCGACTACTAAGGCAAAAGCATCCCGGCCGGGGTCAACTGCTCCCCCCGCCATTCAAATGCTGCAGGCGCCAGAACTTGATCGATCTGTGCTTCTGCCCACATCTGAGCCAGAGTCTTGCCCACGCCCGGATGCACCTTGTCTGGCGCTATCAACGATAAGGGCCACAAGACAAAAGCATTTTTGAGAATCTCTGCACGGGGCAAAATCAAGCCATCAAAGTTGCCTTCCAGATCACCGTAAAACAACACGTCGATATCCAAAGGCAAACCTTTGCGATCTTGGGCATAACGTCCGTTATCCGCCTCGATCAACTTCAAACGTCGACTTAGTTCAGCCAGCGGAAAGTCAGTTTTTGCCGACACCACCAGGTTGAAAAAAGGCCCGCTCCTGATGCCCACCGGCTGACTTTCAAACACTGCAGAACAGCTCATGTCCTGCAAAAATCCCGCAAGGGCGTCAAGCCCGGCGCACAAATGCTTTTCACGCTCGACATTACTGCCCAGCCCGAGGAAAACCTGAGTTAGCGACATCCGCGCTCAATCTCCACGCCCACACCGGTGGCCGCCGAAACGGCGCCGGGCTTGGTCAGCTTCAGATGCAACCACGGAATATTGAATTCAGTCATCAGCACTTCGGCCAGACGCTCAGCAAAAGTCTCCACCAACTGGAACTGAGCCGCCTCGGCAAATGCCTGGATTCGCGAAGAAACACTCGCGTAATCCAGGGCCAGCGTCAGGTCATCACCGGCCGCAGCCGGGCGATTATCCCACGCGAAACTCAGGTCAAGCCGCAAGCACTGGCGGATGCCACGCTCCCAGTCATAAGCACCGATCACGGTGTCAACTTCCAGGCCTTCGATAAACACTCTGTCCAAGCACTTTTCTCCGCAGCACGACAAGGGCGCAATGCGCCGTTAGAATCAGGGCGTCCTCGCCCGGAATAGTTAGCATGTTTTGGTTACTGGCGATTTTCGCCTACCTGCTTGGCTCTCTGTCCTTCGCCATTTTGCTCAGCCGCCTGACGGGAAATCCCGACCCGCGAATGAGTGGCTCGGGCAATGCCGGCGCGACCAATATGTTGCGCCTTGCCGGCAAAAAGCTCGCCGTCCTGACTCTGCTCGGCGACCTGTGCAAAGGCTTGCTGCCCGTACTTTTGGCCAACCAGCTCGGTCTCCCGCTCCAGCAACAAGCCTGGATCGGTATCTGCGCCGTCTTCGGCCACATGTACCCGTTGTACTTCCGCTTTCGCGGCGGCAAAGGCGTTGCCACTGCCGCAGGCATGCTGGTGGGACTCTACCCGCCTGCCGCCCTGCTGGCCGTTGCCGCATGGCTACTGACCTTCCAGCTAAGCCGCACCAGCTCACTGGCAGCGTTGATAGCCACACCCCTGACCCTGCCATTGCTGGCCTGGCAAGAGCCTGCTGCCCTGCTGCCCATGTGCGCCTTGACGGCGCTGATTGTATGGCGCCACCGCAGCAATTTACGCGACCTGATGGCCGGGCGCGAACGGCATTTCTGAATAGCGCGCATGAAATACGCTCACGCAACACCGACTCATGCCTTACGCCCCGCACTCACAGCGGCTTCAATTGTTCCATCGGCCAGCGCGCCTGCACACTGATCGCCAGGCTTTCATGCTGACCGGCCTGCAACCGCTGACAGCCGGCAAAGGCAATCATTGCGCCGTTGTCCGTACAAAATTCCGGTCGGGCGTAGTAAACATTGCCATTCATGTCGCCGAGCATTTTTTCGAGCGAAACCCGCAGCGCCTTATTGGCACTGACCCCGCCCGCAATCACCAGACGCTTCATGCCTGCGTGCTTCAAAGCCCGCTTGCACTTGATGGTCAAGGTCTCGACCACCGCCTGCTGGAATGCCAGAGAGATATCGCAACGGGTCTGCTCTGTGTCATCACCAGCCGCCACACAGCGCTGCCAGGTATTCAAGGCAAAGGTTTTAAGGCCGCTGAAACTGAATTGCAGCCCCGGACGGTCAGTCATGGGCCTGGGGAACACAAACCGCCCCGCAACGCCCTGAGCGGCCAGTCGCGCAATCTCAGGGCCGCCCGGGTAGTTGAGCCCCATCATCTTCGCCGTCTTGTCGAATGCTTCTCCGGCCGCGTCGTCCAGGGTCTCGCCCAACAACTCGTATTGGCCGATGCCATCCACACGCACCAACTGCGTATGACCGCCCGACACCAACAAAGCGACGAACGGGAATTCCGGGGGCTGCTCTTCCAGCATTGGAGCCAACAAATGGCCCTCCATGTGGTGCACACCCAAGGCCGGAATACCCCAGGCAAACGCCAGCGCCTGGGCACATGAAGCCCCAACCAGAAGGGCTCCGACCAATCCAGGCCCTGCCGTGTAGGCGATCGCATCAATCTCTGTAGGCACACAGCCAGCCTCAGCCAGCACCTGACGAATCAAGGGCAGCATGCGCTTGACGTGATCCCTTGAAGCCAGCTCCGGAACCACACCGCCATAAGCGCGGTGCAAGTCGATCTGACTGAACAGTGCGTCGGCCAAAAGCCCGCGTTCACTGTCGTAAAGCGCGACGCCGGTCTCGTCGCAGGAGGTTTCTAATCCCAGTACTAGCATGGGTTTACGCCTTGTAGAGGCTAAATTCGAAGGCGCGCATAATAGTCGCCACTCCCGCCCCCGGCCAGCGGTTTTCGATCAGAGGCTTTGCATTCCGGGCGATGAGGGGTTAACATCCGCAACCCTTAAAAACCGACGTCTTCCAACGCGATTTTGCCTTGAGACGTTGACCCCGGTAATGAATGAAGGTAGCTCTGGATGCCAGCCGTCAAAGTAAAAGAGAACGAACCCTTCGACGTAGCTCTGCGTCGTTTCAAGCGCTCCTGCGAAAAAGCCGGTGTTCTGGCTGAAGTTCGCAGCCGCGAATTTTACGAGAAGCCGACTTCTGAGCGTAAGCGTAAAGCAGCAGCTGCTGTTAAGCGTCACGCGAAGAAAGTTCAGCGCGAGCAGCGCCGCGCCGTTCGTCTGTACTAATACACAGACGTTCGAAGCACGCTTCTGCCAAGCCCGGCCTAAAGCCGGGCCGTAGGCAGTTGCAGCTTTAGTTACATGTTTTATTGTCAAGGCCGCAGATGCGACCGCGACAAAACGCTACATCACGTCAGACCTGGCCTAATAGCCAGCGGTGCACGTCTTTACTGACGAGCCTTCCAAGGCTACCGACGAGCACACCCCTCTGATTTTCCCAAAGACGATCAGCCCAAGGTACCTCTCCAGTACCTGCTTATGAGCTATCCGAGACCAGCCATTGGTCAATGCCGGACTCAGAGCGCGACACCTATCGAAGCCATTTACCCTGATTAAAAATAAATCAGTGACGTTTCGACAGATACACTCCCCCAACATGATTGAGCAGACGTCCCGCGATCTGGCAGCACACTTGCCTGCACGTACGACGACCAAGCCCTCATGCGGGTTAATTTCTGCGCAGAGATGACGAGAACGCCATGGCCGGGTTAATCCCCCAGAGCTTCATTGACGACCTTCTTAACCGTACCGATATCGTCGATGTCGTCAGCTCACGCGTGCAAATGAAGAAAGCCGGCAAGAACTACACCGCCTGCTGCCCCTTCCACAAAGAAAAAACACCATCCTTCAGCGTCAGCCCCGACAAACAGTTCTATTACTGCTTCGGATGCGGCGCAGGAGGCAATGCCCTCGGCTTTATCATGGACCACGACAACCTGGACTTCCCCCAGGCTGTAGAGGAACTGGCCAAAGCCGCGGGCATGGAAATCCCCCGGGAAGAAAGCGGCCGCCCACACAAGCCAAGGCAGCCCACCGACTCTCCGCTCTACCCGCTTCTGACAGCCGCAGCCGACTTTTATCGCCAGGCCCTAAAAGGCCATCCGGCACGCAAAGCGGCCGTGGACTACCTGAAGGGACGCGGCCTGACCGGCGAAATAGCCCGCGACTTCGGATTGGGCTTCGCCCCGCCCGGCTGGGACAACCTGTACAAGCACCTGAGCAGCGACACGCTGCAACAAAAGGCCATGATCGACGCCGGCCTGCTGGTCGAAAATGCCGAAACCGGCAAACGTTATGACCGCTTTCGCGATCGAGTCATGTTTCCGATCCGCGACAGTCGTGGCCGCATCATTGCTTTCGGCGGCCGGGTACTGGGCGACGACAAACCAAAATACCTGAACTCCCCCGAAACCCCGGTCTTCCATAAAGGCCAGGAACTGTACGGGCTGTTCGAAGCGCGCAAATTCAACCGCAGCCTCGACGAAATCATCGTCGTCGAAGGCTACATGGATGTTATCGCTCTCGCCCAGCAAGGCCTGCGCAATGCCGTGGCCACACTCGGCACGGCAACCAGCGAAGAACACATGAAGCGCCTGTTCCGCGTGGTGCCCAGCGTCCTGTTCTGCTTTGACGGTGACCAGGCCGGCCGCAACGCTGCCTGGCGCGCACTGGAGGCGACCCTGCCTTGCCTGCAGGACGGCCGTCGCGCGCGCTTCCTGTTCCTGCCCGAAGGCGAAGATCCGGACACGCTGGTGCGTTCCGAAGGCACTGACGCCTTCAAGGCGCGTATCAACCAGCATGCACAGCCGCTGGCCGATTATTTCTTCCAGCAACTGACAGAAGAGTCCGACCCGCGCTCGCTTGAAGGCAAGGCCCACATGGCAACCCTGGCAGCACCGCTGATCGATAAAGTCCCGGGGGCCAACCTGCGGACCCTGATGCGCCAACGCCTGAGCGAGATAACCGGCCTCACCAGTGAAACCGTCAGCCAGCTGGCGCAGAACGCACCCGCAAAGGCGCAGGCGCAACCTGCTTATGACCCGGGCATTGATTACGACGGCATGCCTGACTACAGCGACTTCCAGCAACCGGACACCTACCTCCCCCAACAGGAGTGGGCGCCGAAAAAACCTGGCGCTGGCGGCAAGAAGTGGGAAAACAAGCCCTGGGACAAAAAATCCAAGCGCGGCGGCGACAATGACCAGCCCCGCGGGCCACGCATCCCGGCAGCGGTCGAGCCGCCAACCCTGGCCGCCCTGCGCACACTGCTGCATCACCCGCAACTGGCTGCGAAAGTTGAAGATGCCGGGCACTTTGCCGCAGAAGACCAGACTAATAATCAACTGCTGATCGCTCTGGTCGAGGCCGTACAGAAAAATCCTAAGCTAAGCTCTATTCAGTTGTTATCCCGTTGGCACGGGACTGAACAGGGTCGTTTATTGCAAAGATTGCTGGAAAAGGAATGGTTAATTGATGCCGACAACCTTGAACAACAGTTTTTCGACACTATAACTAGCCTGTCAGCTCGCCAACGCGAGCGAAATCTGGAGCAACTTCTTCGAAAAGCACGTCAAGGCGAGCTCAGTACCGAGGAGAAAAATCAGTTACGCGACCTTCTAAGTCGCAATAATCCCGCATCAAACCCGACCTCAACTGGCGCGTGAGGTCATAGCTAAGGTATAATCCTCGGCTTGTTTTTTGCCCGCCAAGACCTTCAGTGGATAGGGTGTTATGTCCGGAAAAGCGCAACAGCAGTCTCGTATCAAAGAGTTGATCACCCTCGGCCGTGAGCAGAAGTATCTGACTTACGCAGAGGTCAACGACCACCTGCCCGAAGATATTTCAGATCCGGAGCAAGTGGAAGACATCATCCGCATGATTAATGACATGGGGATCCCCGTACACGAGAGTGCTCCGGATGCGGACGCCCTTATGTTGGCCGATGCTGACACCGACGAAGCAGCTGCTGAAGAAGCAGCTGCCGCGTTGGCGGCAGTAGAGACCGACATTGGTCGTACTACCGACCCTGTACGCATGTATATGCGTGAAATGGGCACGGTAGAACTGCTGACACGTGAAGGCGAAATCGAAATCGCCAAGCGTATCGAAGAAGGCATCCGCGAAGTGATGGGCGCAATTGCGCACTTCCCTGGCACGGTTGACCATATTCTCTCCGAGTACACTCGCGTCACCACCGAAGGTGGCCGCCTGTCCGACGTTCTGAGCGGTTATATCGACCCGGACGACGGTATTGCGCCGCCCGCAGCCGAAGTACCGCCTCCTGTCGACCCAAAGGTGAAAGCCGAAGGTGACGACGAAGAGGACGAAAAGGAAGAGTCCACCGAAGAAGAGGAAGAGGTCGAAAGCGGCCCTGACCCGATCATCGCGGCTCAGCGTTTCGGCGCTGTTTCCGATCAGATGGAAATCGCTCGCAAGGCACTGAAAAAGCACGGTCGCGGCAGCAAGCAGGCAATTGCCGAGCTGGTTGCACTGGCCGAGCTGTTCATGCCGATCAAACTGGTCCCGAAGCAATTCGAAGGCCTGGTTGAGCGTGTTCGTAGCGCCCTGGAGCGTCTGCGTGCACAAGAGCGCGCCATCATGCAGCTGTGTGTACGTGATGCACGCATGCCGCGCACCGACTTCCTGCGCCTGTTCCCGGGTAACGAAGTCGACGAAAGCTGGAGCGACGCGCTGGCCAAAGGCAAAAGCAAATACGCTGAAGCCATTGGTCGCCTGCAACCGGACATCATCCGTTGCCAGCAGAAGCTGTCTGCACTGGAAGCTGAAACCGGCTTGAAGATTGCCGAGATCAAGGACATCAACCGTCGCATGTCGATCGGTGAGGCCAAGGCCCGCCGCGCGAAGAAAGAGATGGTTGAAGCCAACTTGCGTCTGGTGATCTCCATCGCCAAGAAGTACACCAACCGTGGCTTGCAGTTCCTCGACTTGATCCAGGAAGGCAACATCGGCTTGATGAAAGCGGTAGACAAGTTTGAATACCGCCGCGGCTACAAATTCTCGACTTATGCCACCTGGTGGATCCGTCAGGCGATCACTCGCTCGATCGCCGACCAGGCCCGCACCATCCGTATTCCGGTGCACATGATCGAGACGATCAACAAGCTCAACCGCATTTCCCGCCAGATGCTGCAGGAAATGGGTCGTGAACCGACCCCGGAAGAGCTGGGCGAACGCATGGAAATGCCTGAGGATAAAATCCGCAAGGTATTGAAGATCGCTAAAGAGCCGATCTCCATGGAAACCCCGATCGGTGATGACGAAGACTCCCATCTGGGCGACTTCATCGAAGACTCGACCATGCAGTCGCCAATCGATGTAGCCACCGTTGAGAGCCTTAAAGAAGCGACACGCGACGTACTCTCCGGCCTCACCGCACGTGAAGCCAAAGTACTGCGCATGCGCTTCGGCATCGACATGAATACCGACCACACCCTTGAGGAGGTTGGTAAGCAGTTCGACGTTACCCGTGAACGGATTCGTCAGATCGAAGCCAAGGCGTTGCGCAAGCTGCGCCACCCGACGAGAAGCGAGCATCTGCGCTCCTTCCTCGACGAGTGATACCAAAACCCCCGGCCCTGCCGGGGGTTTTGCTTTATAGCAACCTGCCCTCCCCGTTCTTTCGCCTGCCAGGCGCATGTCACGTACGCAGACCACTCCACGACTGCAACCTCTGGCCCCCTGCCTGCGAAGACCCCCCCGACAAAACCATCATTAGCGACGAGTGCCGAGACCTGGGTTCAACAGGATTTTCTTGCTGCACAAAGCTGCGAACAGACACAGACCCACATCGCCAGCACGGCGCAAACCGCAAAAAATCGCAGTGACCATTGTTCATGCCTCTATTTCAGACTTTTCGGATAGCACTCACGAGAAACCATCGTTATAATCCGCGACCTACTGAGGGCCTATAGCTCAGTTGGTTAGAGCAGGGGACTCATAATCCCTTGGTCGCAGGTTCGAGTCCTGCTGGGCCCACCATGCAAAACAAAGGCTTACGCTTAACGGCGTAGGCCTTTTTTGTTTTCCAATGGAAAATCTTAACGAATTGCTAAACGAATGCGGTCTGTGCCTCCGCACCACCTGTTAGACGTGCGCTAAACAGTGGCCTTTCGATTTCATCCGAGCGTATGCTGTGAAAAATCACGTCATCAAGGATCGATATGAGAAAGGTACTGGCAGTACTGGCAATGAGCCTGACGCTTAGCGGTTGCGCTACCTCCCACTACACTAGCGGTAGAGATTTCCCATCTGAGAACGTAGCTAGCATCATCAAAGGAAAGACGACAACAAAAGAGCTTAAAGCCCTGTTTGGCGACCCCTTCAGTAAAAGCCCAGTCAACGACACCGATGAAAAGTGGGTCTACACCTACGCAAACGGCTCTGCTCACGCACAGAGCTATATCGTCACCATGAAAGTCACCACCACCGGCACCCAGAAAACTCTAGACGTGCTGATTCGTAACGACACAGTAATTAACTTTACGTTCAACGAGGGACAAAACCCTTACAACTCAACCACAAACTAATCAACAACCACATAGCCAAGGAAGCCTCTCATGCCCATAAAGAGAACAGGCAATTTCGACCTCGCAAAAGAAATGAAAATCCGAGCACGAAAAATGATTTCTCAGTTCCTCAGCGAAGAGGAGCTTTTGGAAGTGACCATCGAAATCAACAAAACCACATCCAAACTTTCCTTCCACGCCCCGGACGCAATTTCCGAGAAGATAACAATAAACCTAGCCAAACTTGACCAATAGCCGCAAAACCAGTTCCAAATGGAAAAACACAGCTGATGCCAGCATAAAAATGGAAACCCACAATGGTCTCTACAAGAACAATACTAGCTCTAACAACTGCATTACTCATAAGCATATTTCTGACAGGATGCGCTGAAAGCCCATTCCAAGCATACAGAGCGGCACCAGACAATTTCAATCCAGGCTCAGAGCACCTCTTTAGCTCACCAATTGATATACAGCCAAACACGTTTGGCGGCAACGGATCGGCGTGGTTCAGATTTAACACTTTCAAAAAAGGCACTAGCAACAGCTGGAACATAGAGACGTACTGGCTAGGAAAAGATTGGCTTTTCGTCAACAATATCGCATTCAATATTGACGGGAAAATAACCAACTCCCCTTCAACAAACAACAACAGAGAAATTGTCCATTCAGTCGGAGTATCTGAGCGCCAGTTTAGCCCAGCACCACAAGAACTGATCACCGCACTGACTCACGCGCAAACCGTCATAGTTCGATTATCTGGGCAAAACTACTACCTAGAAAAGCAGCTAACCGCTCAAGAAGTAACCAATATAAAGTGGTATATAAGCTTCATTAAGGAAGGAAAGTAACTTCTCATGCGTGCATCATCGACGCTGCACATCGGCAAGGATGCCTCTCTCCAAAATAATTACGATCAAGCCCACATCACTCCCGGATAAGGCGTGGCCTCCCGGTCTGGCACTGGTTTAGTGGCCTTCGCTATGCCCTTCACTAAATCGTTGTAGCGCTGCTTTGTCTTACCATTGCACCGGTACATGCGAGGAGTCAGGAAACCGCCCCAACGTGCCAGCCAGCGCCTTGGCGGCATTACTTCTGCCGCCTCGATAGCCCAGATAAGCAACTGCTCATCGCTCGGCTGATCGTCTTCAAATTCAAACTCATCGATTGCCTGCATCTCCCGCCCCCTTGGTATTGCCCGACCGGATTAGGATCGGGCGTCTAAATCAGATATGCCCAGCGGTTGCCAGCCCCATAGCTAGGGTCTGCCGAGTGCCAATCAGATTGTTTAGCGCGCTTACATTTCCCAATTCCAGATCCTGGATTTGCTCCAACGCAGAACGAACACCAGCAAGCGGGACATAGCGCCCGGCTGCCTGAGCTGAATTGAAAGCTAAGGTGAACTCATCGGTATGAGCCTCGATCAATGGCTTTAACTTGGCGACCAAAGCGGAAATAGCCTTGCGATGATTTACTAGCCGTTCGAGAGCTGCGATTGCATCAGCGGCTTGCTCATTGGCTTTATCGACTTTCGCTTGTTGCGCCTCGACCTCGGCTTGCAAATGCAGGGCTTCCAGGCGAAGGTTTAGGCGTTTGGTTAGCCGTGCTGTGCTATCAATTTGATCCTCTAGCGTCGCTACGTCTTCACCGGCTCGGCAAGCTGACTCCCATTGCTCATTGAGGGATGCTAGCAACAGTTCGGCGTCGATTAGTTGCTGTTCATGGCTGGCAATCAATTCGACAGTGCTCATGCGCGGGCCTCCAAGCGAACCATGATGATCCCCAGGCTGGCCTCGATTAGAGCCATACGGTGCAACAGGCTTTGCAGTAGGTTGCGGTTACTGGTGCCCACAGGACGCCCAGGCTTACGGATTTCGGCAGCCATTAGCGAGCGCTCCCAGCAAAGTACTCATTGAAGTCAGGGGTGAGCCTTTCAATGATTTGCGCAGGCTGGCTTGCAAGTTTGGCTAACGCTTTTGCGTTGTGCTCCATACCTTTAGCCACTATTTCACCGAACTTATCGCTAACAATTTTTCGATTAGCCGCCATGTTTTCTGACTTAAGAAAAGCCAGGTCTGCCTTGATAGATGCAACGTCTTTTGTCAAACCTTCAAGAAGTCCAACCAACGACTCCAGATCGCTCGGATTAAGCGAAGCGTTTACAAGCTGTCGAGCCATGTTGTTTTACCTGCATATAATTAATTAAGAGCGCTTATTATATCGCAAACAAAAACACACTCTCCCAGCAATGAAACACACGCAAAAATGCTTAGCAAGCTAAGCATTAGGCGACATATTGGTCAGTGCCTCCCATGCACAAAATAGGGGACATCCATACACACCTTTCTGAACAAAGGTGGTTATATGGGTTGTGGTGGTTGTTTTTTACTGATAGCCCTAAAGTGTCAACTGACAGTTTAAACATGCAGGGAATAAACAACCTTAACAACCACCACAACCACCTTTTTAAGCTACTTCACTTTTCTCTCTAGATACCAGAACACGCCATACAGCCGTACCACCGCTTTTTGCGCCTTGTTCCAATCGCAAACCTTCCACAATAACGCCTGCATTTCGTCTCAACCATGCTGCAAACGCCCGCGTGTTGAATCGCCCATTATGGAATGCTACTTCCTCAAGGATTGCGTTTAGTGCCTGTTCCTCTGTCGTCGCACTGGTGAAATGCCCAACATCAGCAAAACGCCCCATTGCCTCACAATTAGTTTGCAGCTCCTTTAGAAAAACACGGTTGCTTCCGTGCACAGAATGCCAAGCGCTCAGTAGCTGGGTTAGCTTCTGGTGCTCTGGATCTTCAGCCCGCGACAACTCCAGCACCCCAGCAGGATCAGCCATAGGCGCCGGACAAACGCCCTCACTGATTAGCCAGCATAAGCACTGCCGCACAAGAGATTCCCATTGCTCAAAGCTACCGAGGCCACCAGCCGCAACCACTGGCGCTCCTGCCCTTTGATAAGTCGAGAGAACACTCAATAGATCAGCTCTATATTCAGCTAACCGCGATCTAATCAGAGCACGCGGGTTAAATCCAAAGCGACGCCGCTCAGGGTTTTCCGGCGAGTCGAGGGATATAGGGAGCAAACGACGGAAAGTGTCACCCCCAGCCCCTACGTTATTACCATTCAATACCCACAGCGCCCGATTTTGTAATGTCACCACTTCAGAACGCCCCAGAATGCGAACCTCCGGGCTTGAACTGGTTAGCATCGAGCAAAGCGCCGCGTTATCGATTGACCCAACAAGGTTATCGAGGATTAGCCCGGAACAACCCGTCAGTAGTTTTGCTGCGAGGCGTTTCTCGATTTCTTCAGGGTTTTTCTCCGGTAGCGGCAGCGCAGCGGTGCTGGCTCCGGCAAGGATCATCAAGCATTCAGAAAGCAAAGTTTTGCCTGTACCAGGGGAGTGCGCTCGAACCAGAAAGCCCGGGGCAGTATCAAGCGCAGCTCGGCAAACCGTTGTCAGTAATGCCGACATGAACACTCCTCGCGCTAGATCATCAGCAAAAGGAAATTGCTCGAACGGCTCCCAGACCCTGCGCAAGGTATCTATCAGCGCATCACGGCCTAGAATGCGAACAGGCGGCAAACCGGGATCGTCGCTAAGATACAAAAGGCCCGTGGCATGATCGTGTCCCGGAACCTCCAGAATAGAGCCATCTGGACGCATAACTGGTGAATGAATAACGCCAGCGACTACCGGCACGCCCCATGCCCCTCGCGCAGCCATAATTCGCGCGGACAAATCTCCAGGACAGTCGGTTGCCACGTAATCACCAGTGCGACGATCAAACCGCTGGAACTGAAACTGTTCTTCTAGATGATTGCGTAACCATGCTGGTTCGACAGCCATAAGCTCACCACCTGCCACACGGACAAGCGCCCCCGCACGCTCAAAAATGACTCCATCAGCGCGCACTACCGCCAACGCATCATTCATTACACGCGGCAAATCTCCTGCCGCAGTTTTGAGGGTGCGAACGGCACGATGTAGCGTAAACCGCTGCCCGCCGTGCGCATGACTGTAAAGTGTAGGCTTGCCACCACTGCGCAGATTTACTTGTGCAATGCGATGGTCATTACTGCTGTACTCCGGCTCTAGAGGATCAGCAAAACGCTCGCCATGCCATTTATTCGGATTATCTAGTATCTGCCCAACAGTTACAGAATCACCGCTTGAGTGAGTTAACTCGAAGTCACCGAATAACTTGTGCTCGCAGACCGCCCGCTCGAAGGTTGCGCGCCTGACCTCACGCTCAGACTCCGGCAGTTGATTGAGTGCGTCCATGCGCTTGTCAATCCAAGCCACTTGCACATCGTGCAGTTCTTGGGCCATTTTTGAGGCCGCGTCGCTCATCAGATCCTTAAGCTGCATGCGCTCGCCGCTATTTAATGACGGAATTGCACTCAAGGTTATGACCGGATCAGCGCCACCATTCAGCACTAATGATGCTGGGCGACGGGCTTCAACCGGAACCACACACACAGGAGGTGCTGCAAAGTCGAGGCGGTGCGGTTGCCATACACTCGAATCAATCGGAGCACGCTTCAGCAAGGCGCCCGATTTGCTTATTGCAATATAACCAAAGCCAGCCAACCAAAGACGCTCAAACAGCACACGACCCGCACGCTCAATATCACGAGAGTCAGCGACTTGAATATACAGTCGCTGCCCACGGATGCCCGCCAGTTGCTGACCATCAGCAAACAACATACTTGAGGATGAGCAACCCCAAACCGATGGAGCATTGCGAAGTGCTGGTGCTGCCGAATAAATAGCCTCTCTGAACTGTTCAGGTGTAAGTGCCTCACCACTAAGTGCCGGATCGTAGTCGAGCATCAGCCAGCCTGCCGCGCGAGCCCATTCAAAATGCACGGCAGTACGGGAAATAGTCCCAGGAGCAGCTTTATCTAGATTGCAGGCAGTGGTAATTGGCGCAGACCCGGCGATAGGCAGACCGTAGCAAAGCGCCTGACTTTCTCGTAGCTCCGACAAAATCGCCACCAAAGCGTTAGGCGTTGCGGCCTCTATTACATTCGCGTGGCCTTCAACCATTTGTCCGGCGCCTTGCTTCACCAGTTTTCCATCTTCCACTAGGAATTGTTTAGTCAAACGAACAGGGTTAGAGCTTGTGATAAGGGTTAGATGCGCGTTCATACGGGTGAGCCCTCCCGGATCAACACATAACGTCCAACACCTCTATGAGGACGTCCAAACGCGTCTCGAACGGTTTCAGGAACTGTGGCAATTTCCCACCCCAGCTCATGTCGCAATGTGTAAATGCGCGCCGCCGGGGCCATGATATTCCAGTAATCACGCAACTCAACAGTAGTCGGCTTGTGTTCGCGCAAGATCTCCCCCACGCGACGCACTTGGGCCTCGGTGCTGGTGTCTAGAAGGGTGATGGCTTCAGACATAGCTAGTTACTCCCAGTAGAACTACGAACGCGATGTTTTCGATCATCGGAGCAAAATTCAGACAAGCCGGTGTCATCCCGCCAAGGAGGCGGGTTAATGTCTTCACCATGATTAAGCCCCCTCAGTTTTAGCTAAGAAGGCTTCCACGACCGACGATCTCCAGGCGATACGCCTAGGGCCCAACTGAATAGCTTTTGGAAAGTGCCCGGAACAAACCCAGCGCCAGAGGGTGACAGGCGAAACGCCCAACCGCCCGCAAACTTGTTTTTTTGACCACAGCTGAAGCGCCAGGTCTGGGTGCAGGTTATAATCAACCATATTGTTGTTGCTCCTTGCTCGGAGCTGGGCTAAGATCCCTTAAGAAATTTGTAGGACGCCCAGCGTGGGTGTTTGCCCCGTCCGATGGTTGCGAGCCATTGAGACAAAGCGTTTAACGAAACGGTCTAGAGCGAAATGTTCTAGACCTTTTTGTGCTTATATGATACCACATGAAATTTGGTCGATTTTAAAGTTAAGAAACATCCTTAACTTCAACCTATTAGTCCCTGATTTAGATACCCATTCTTCGCCATCCATTGGCTTTTTCGTTACCCGCGCCTCCCCGCATGATTCACAATTCAGCACGCCAAGAATCAGCAAGATCTCCCACGCGGTAGCGCACCAGACGACAAACCTTGAGATACGGCAGAGCATAGCCGCCAGTCGAACTGACCAGATGGTGAGGACGGACGCTTTCACATCAAGCGCATAGCCGAACTGATTGGCGATTCAACCCTGGCAGTTGCGGTCATGGTCATTCGGAAAGCCCCGTGTAGATTGATTCGACAGGGACATTCTCAATAAAGTGGCGGGAAATAGCGAAGGGGGGAAATCGGCGATTAATCCCCCACAAGCAGACGCTCCAAGTGGAGCTCCCAGCTCGCTTGCACATATAGGTGTCTCTTCCGCTGCTTCCAAATATCGACATAAGCAGAGGTATCGCGCCCCAATGTTGCGGCTAGGATGTCGCAGCCTGATTGCACATCTTCGGTGGCTTCGTTGCGAGTGGGCTTTATGCCTGCACGGCTCAGCGCCTCCAGTCCCAGGCAGATTGCAAAGTTCCGGTTCGGGTCGGCTGGTTTTCCTCGGCGAGCTGGTCGTGGTCGCCCCCCGCGCAGTACCTCGGCAGTAAACACGCGCAGGAACTCAGGAACCGCCTCCCCCTTCTCAATATATTGAGCCGCGAATCGCGCAGCCTCATCCCATGCATTACGGTTGGTCGCGGCAGCGTCGATCAAATCCACGCCATCGACGTATGCACGCGTGACACCCTCAACTTTGCGCCACGAGATAGACCGGACATGCATCGGATAACCGTCCCAGTCCACGGGCTTACTGGGAAGAACACGGGAGAACATCGCCAGGACTCGAGCGGTAACTGCTACTGGATCAAACGGCTGTTCTAGCAGCTTCTGGCGCTCCTGCATGCGCGCCAACTCCTCAAATCGCCAGCTCATTGATTTACCACGCTGCGGGTCGGTAACTGCACCACTTCCGCACTCTGCGGCATTCCCGACAATTCATCCAGATAACGCGCCCACCTATCCAAATCCCCACGCTTCTCCGGTAGATAATTCCACCTATCGTAGTGTTTTGCCTGCACCCCTGACCGACCATGTGACAGTAACCATGCTCGGCGCTCCTGATTCACACCCAAGGACGCTAAGTGAGTCTCTATAGTTGCGCGCAACGTGCGCCAAGTGAAACGGCGAGTTTCCCCCTTTGTCGAAAGCTGATCCCCAAGCGCTGAGAAAATATCCAGTGCAGTACCGGGTGTGATGCTGACTTTTCCACGCAGAGAGAATGGCCCAGGTGCTTTGCCTGCCCCTTGAAGCGCTAGTAGCGGCGACAGGATCTCACGGAGTCGCTGAGTCATCGGCAACAGATGCTCACGTGACGGCGTACCTTTTCCGCCCTTGAGGTCGATTAACCGCATCACTTCCCCATGCTCACCATCGTCATAGATGTCTGCCCAAGTGACCCGACAAAGCATTTCTACACGCTGCCCAGCGAGATAAAGCATCGCCTTTGCAATTGCACTACGCCGAGCAGGTAGACCTTCAACGGCCAGAACAACCGCTTTCAGCTCTTCTTTTGTAAGCGCCCAGGTGTTCGCCTGATTGGCGCCTTCAATCGTTGGCACGTCACGCGCGGGGTTTGATTTGAGACCATATTGAACAGCGTCACCAGCACGGAGCGGGTTTAGATCGCTAGCAAGGCCAAACGAAAAAGCCGCCTGAAGGTAAGAGCGCAATTTATCTGCCTGTCGCTTTTTACCATTGGTTGCTGATGCCTTGGTCAAGCGGGCGCCCCGTCCTTTACTGGCGACTGATCGAGTTAGGCAGCGACGCAGGATGTTCGCAATATCGCTAGGTTCGACTTCCTTGGCCTTGCATTTCGACAGATCAGGGAATGGATCGAGAACATCCAGCTTTAGCGCACCACGCACGGCCCTGGCACTGGACTTGCCCCTACGCTCCATATCGTCAACGTAGGCATTCAGCATTTGAGCCAACGTTCCCTGCCTTGCCTCAACATCCGCAGCACGTTGGGTTGAGCGTTGACGCTCCTCTTCCGCTTTTTGATAGTCATCAATACTCGGGAAGGCTCGAATCTCTAACGACTTCGCAGCGGCATAGGCTCGCCACTCAACCAACGTTTTTTCGGAATAGTTCCCAAGTTTTAGACGCTCCTGCTTTTTCTCTCGGCGCAGACTCAGATAGACCAAAACGCCCGTAGCTCGGCGTTCAAAGAGAAGAGAACCCGTCCCTTTCCCTTCCAAGGCCTCAGAGAGCGTGGCTTTCAATGCTGTTATCTTGCTGTGAACCAGTTTCTGCGCCATTCCTAGCTCCAAGATCGTCTTAACGAATTGCTCAACGAATCATAGCAATATTGAGAGATAAGAAGAAACGTCACGAAACGCTAAATCAGCCTGAAAGCCTTGTTTTATCTGAAACCATCGTTTCATGAGCTGTCATTTAATTTCCAATCTTGTGACTCATAATCCCTTGGTCGTAGGTTCGAGTCCTACTGGGCCCACCATACTCAAAGCCGCGCACTGCGCGGCTTTCGTGTTTCTGGCTCCAGCGCAGCAGCGCTGGCTCGCCTGCGGCCGACACTTCTTCCGCCATCTGAAAGTCCCGGGCGCTTAAAACAACAGGCTGATCTATGGCGCCTGCAACCACGAGCCGTCAGGCCATGTACCATGACCACCCGCGTCACCAATGCCACAGGAGCCCTCCCTTGTCTGATGCCCACCCGCCCGCGCTGGATGAAACCGACCGCCAATTGATCGGGGCCCTGCAACTCAATGCCCGCGAAAGCGTGGCAATGCTGGCTCGCCAGCTGGGGATCGCGCGCACCACGGTGACCTCGCGGCTGGCACGACTGGAGAAAACCGGAGTGATTACCGGCTATGGCGTTCGCCTGGGCCAGCGGCTGATTGATGGCGGACTGCAGGCCTATGTGGGCATCACCGTGCAGCCGCGCGCGGGCAAAGAGGTGGTCAGACGCCTGAGCGCCATGGCTCAGGTCCAGCAACTGTGTGCAGTCAGTGGCGAGTTCGATTATGTGGCCTGGCTTCGCAGCGACTCTCCCGAGCAGCTGGATCAATTGCTGGATCAGATTGGCAATGTCGAAGGTGTTGAAAAAACCACCACCTCGATCATTCTCAGCAGCAAAGTCGACCGCGGGTAACTTTTTAACCGTCCTACACAACAATATGCAGTCCATATTCGTCACATTGACCAATAAACAGTCATAACGACGACACATTGCGCCTTATTAACGTGTTCTGCGCTCCCTATCATGGTGCCTGTCTTTTCCTATACTCAGCGTTAAACGCGGGTCGCCAGCAGGTCAGCCATGAACAAGAATAATCGCCACCCCATCGACGGAAAAAAACCCATCACCATCTTCGGCCCGGACTTTCCGTTTGCCTTTGATGACTGGATTGAACACCCGGCAGGCCTGGGCAGTATCCCGGCCGACAAGCTGGGGACCGAAGTCGCGATCGTCGGCGCCGGCATGGCCGGAATGGTAGCGGCATACGAGCTGATGAAGCTGGGCCTCAAACCCGTAGTGTATGAAGCCTCAAAGATGGGTGGACGCCTGCGCTCGCAGGCCTTCGAAGGCAGTGAAGGGGTGATCGCCGAGCTGGGCGGCATGCGTTTCCCGGTGTCCTCGACCGCGTTTTACCACTACGTCGACAAGCTGGGACTGGAAACCAAACCGTTCCCCAACCCATTGACGCCCGCGTCGGGCAGCACCGTTATCGACCTCGAAGGCCAGACTTTCTACGCACAGAAAATGGCGGACTTGCCTGCACTGTTCCAGGAAGTCGCCGACGCCTGGGCCGATGCCCTTGAGTCAGGTTCGCGCTTTGGTGATATTCAGCAAGCCATCCGCGACCGTGACGTACCTCGCCTCAAAGAGCTGTGGAACACTCTGGTTCCGCTGTGGGACGACCGCACGTTCTACGACTTTGTCGCCACGTCAAAAGCCTTCGCCAAACTGTCGTTCCAGCACCGTGAGGTATTTGGCCAGGTCGGCTTTGGCACCGGCGGATGGGACTCCGACTTCCCGAATTCGATGCTCGAGATCTTTCGTGTCGTGATGACCAACTGTGACGACCATCAACACCTGGTGGTTGGCGGAGTTGAGCAAGTCCCGCTGGGCATCTGGCGTCATGCACCCGAGCGCTGCGCCCACTGGCCCGAGGGCACCAGCCTCAGCTCTTTGCACAACGGTGCCCCGCGCACCGGGGTCAAAGCCATCTCCCGCGCCTCTGACGGACAGTTCTGCGTCACCGACAACCTCGGTGTAGTGCGCTCCCATGCAGCCATTTTGATCACCTGCCAAAGCTGGCTGCTGACCACCCAGATCGAATGCGAAGAATCGCTGTTCTCGCAAAAAGTGTGGATGGCCCTGGACCGCACACGCTACATGCAGTCCTCGAAAACTTTTGTCATGGTCGACCGCCCGTTCTGGAAAGACAAAGACCCGGAGACCGGCCGCGACCTGATGAGCATGACCCTCACCGATCGCCTGACCCGTGGCACCTACCTGTTTGATAACGGCGACAACAAGCCGGGGGTCATCTGCCTGTCGTATTCGTGGATGAGCGATGCACTGAAAATGCTGCCACACCCCGTAGAAAAGCGCGTGAAACTGGCGCTCGACTCGCTGAAGAAAATCTACCCCAAGGTGGATATCGCCAGCCGCATCATTGGTGACCCGATCACCGTGTCCTGGGAAGCCGATCCGCACTTCCTTGGCGCCTTCAAAGGGGCGCTGCCAGGGCACTATCGCTACAACCAGCGCATGTATGCACACTTCATGCAGCAGGATTTACCCGACGAGCAGCGCGGAATCTTCATTGCCGGCGATGATGTGTCCTGGACACCGGCCTGGGTGGAAGGCGCGGTGCAGACCTCATTGAATGCGGTATGGGGCATCATGACCCACTTCGGCGGCAGCACCCATGCCGAGAACCCGGGGCCAGGCGATGTATTCCATGAAATCGGCCCGATCGCCCTTCCGGACTGAACACCGCCGTGATACTTCCATAACCCTTGAGTCTGGCTGACCCAAGGGTTATGGAAGTCACCGCCACAAACAGTCAGCACTTACACCGGAGAACCCCATGCGCGTCGCCCTTTATCAATGCCCGCCCCTGCCGCTGGATGTCGCGGGCAACCTGCAGCGCTTAGGCAATATCGCGCGGCAATCCAAAGATGTCGACTTGCTGGTGCTGCCCGAAATGTTCCTCACGGGCTACAACATCGGCGCCAGGGCCGTGGCCGAACTCGCACAGACCCACGACGGCGACGCTGCGCAGCAAATTGCCGAGCTGGCCAAAACCACCAACAAGGCGATCGTGTACGGCTACCCCGAGCGCGGCGCCGACGGGCACATCTATAACAGCGTGCAGTTGATCGATGCCCATGGCAAAAGCCTGTGCAACTACCGCAAGACCCATCTGTTCGGTGAACTCGATCACTCCATGTTCAGCCAGGGTCCCGATGCGTTCCCGGTTGTCGAGCTCAATGGCTGGAAGCTCGGCCTGCTGATTTGCTACGACCTGGAGTTCCCGGAAAATGCCCGGCGTCTGGCCCTGGCCGGTGCAGAACTGATTGTGGTGCCCACTGCCAACATGGTGCCCTACGACTTTATCGCCGATGTCACCGTGCGCTGCCGCGCCTTCGAAAACCAGTGCTTCGTGGCTTACGCCAACTATTGCGGGCATGAAGGAAATATCCATTACTGTGGTCAAAGCAGTATCGCCGCCCCCAACGGCCGGCAGGTTGCCCTGGCCAAACAGGACGAAACCTTGATTGCCGCGACCCTGGAACACCCGCAACTGCTGGCTGCCAAAACCGCCAATTCCTACCTCGCCGATCGCCGCCCAGAACTTTACAACGAGCTGACCAAGCGCTAATTGCCCGTAATCCGCTAGCATGAGCGCTTCTCTGTTCCGGAAGTGCCCATGCCTGCGCTGAACCACCCTCACACCCAACGCTCGACCCTGAACAACGGTCTGAGTCTTTCTGTACGCCATGAGCCGCGCCTCAAGCGTTGCGCGGCCGTATTGCGCGTTGCCGCAGGCAGTCACGATGTGCCCGCCGCCTGGCCCGGCCTCGCGCATTTTCTGGAGCACTTGCTGTTCCTCGGCACGGAGCGCTTCCCGGCACAAGACAACCTCATGGCCTACGTGCAACGCCATGGCGGCCAAGTGAATGCCAGAACCAGCGAGCGTCACACCGACTTCTTCTTTGAGCTGTCCGCCGATACCTTTGCCGGCGGTGTTGAGCGCTTGTGCGACATGCTCGCGCATCCGCGCATGAATCTGGATGAGCAACTGCGCGAACGCGAAGTACTGCATGCCGAATTTATCGCCTGGGCTCGTGAGCCCTCGGCACAGCACCAGCTAAAACTGCTGCAACCCCTTAATCCGGCACATCCGCTCAGGGCTTTCCATGCCGGTAACCGTTACAGCCTGCCAATACCTCGCCAGAGTTTTCAGCAGGCGCTGCAGGACTTTTACCAAGCGTTCTATCAAACCGGGCAAATGAGCCTCAGCCTGACGGGGCCGCTATCCGTAGATCAACTGACCGCACTGGCTGAACACAGCTGCGCCGAACTACGACGCGCAGAAACCGTTGTACAGAGTGCGCCCCCCCGATTGATGACTGATGCCGGGCCGGGCTATCAACACATCGACGGCCAGCACCTGAACCTGATGTTCGCCTTCGAGCAGCTGCCGCCCGCCTCCAGACAGGCCCTGGACTTTCTGTGCCACTGGATCAATGCCGATAAACCCGACGGCCTGGTGGCCCGGCTATGCCAGCAGCAACTGATCACTAACCTGAAAGCTGCGGTGCTGTATCAGTTCAAGGGGCAGGCCCTGTTGCAAATCGAGTTCAGCGCAGCTGCCGAGATCACTCAGACCGCAACACAGATAAGCGAGATGTTCTACGACTGGCTGGCGTTCTTCAGCACTCAACAAGACTGGCCCGCTCTGCGGGAGGAGTTTCGTTTACTGCAACAGCGTCAGATGGAAGTTTGTGGCGCAATGGAATTGGCCCGCCTGGACTGCGAGCAAGCTGAGGGGCCGTTGTCGGATCAAGCCGTGGCGGCCCTTAAAGCCATACTGGGGCAGATGCAGCCCGTGCCGGTCTCGACCTGCCGGTACACCTGGCAATTGCCGGCGGCCAATCCATTTTTACGCGCACCAAAAGAGCCAGTCAGTGCCGGCCTGATTCGCGGGCAAACCAGTGCTCACCGTGGCTTGCGCACCTTTGCTCAGGACCGTTTGCGCAGCCGTCGCGATATGTCCGCGATGAACTTCAGTTCGGCGGTGCCTGCCCATAACGGCGAAGCAGCGATTTACCTGCGCTGGCGCTTGCACGCAACACCTGCAGACGGCGTGCTGTCAGGCCTGGAAAACAGCCTGCGCCCACTGCAGCAAGATGCCCGTGCGGCCGGTGTCGAACTGTCGTTCAGCCCTTGCGGCAATGACTGGCTGCTGAAACTGCAGGGCATTCAGATGCCCATGCCCGCCATTCTCGAACACGCTCTGCGCGCACTGGCTACGCCCTCGACCGGGCCATTGACTAACGCCCCCCCTGCCAGGCCATTGATACCCGTTCGCCAATTGCTCAAGCGCCTGCCAGAGGTCTGCCAGCCTGGTAGCGAGTATGTGGCCGGCGATCTGCAGCAGTGCTGGGCCACGGCGCAGTGGGACGGGCTGGCTGTCGGTTTGCCCGCCGCCACCCAGTCGCTGATCACAGCGGCACTGGCCAGAGTTCCCGGCACCCCGGATGCGCAGATCAGGCAGGAGCCCGAATCTGCAAACCGGCACTTCTGGCACACCGAACCCTGCGATTCCAGCGAACAGGCCCTGCTACTATTTTGTCCTGCGCCAGTGGGCAATCTCGGCGCTGAAGCGGCCTGGCGCCTGCTGGCCCATATCGCCCAAACCCCGTTCTATCAACGGCTAAGGGGCGAGCTGCAATTGGGCTACGCGGTATTCAGTGGTTTGCGCCAAATCAATGGCCAGACCGGCCTGCTGTTCGGCGTGCAATCACCCCACGCCTCAACGGCTGAAATCTTCGGGCACATCCGGACCTTTCTCGCCGATTTGCCGCAATTGGTCAGCTCGCTGGATGAAACTTCTTTCACCCAGGCTCGTGATGCCTTGGCACGGCAATTCTCGACCGAGGCCCTGGGCGCGCTCCAGGCCGCTGAGCTGTTGTGGCAAGCCAAACTGGCAGGCCACCCGTCGGATTACCTCGAGGCCCTCTACGCCGCGCTTCTGGCGCTGGAACCAGGCACTACACTGAAAGCGGCACAGCACATTGCCCAGGCTGATATCGGCTACTTGTGCCTCGCAACACACACTGCAACTGAAACGTTTTATCAGGGGAGAAGCTGATCGTTACCATCTGTGTAACGAGCTTTTTCCGACATTGGTCGTTCAAGAACGGTCTGATTTAGTAACATGATCGCCTAAGCACAGGAACGACTCCCTCGGGAGCCGGACTAACGTTAGAGACCCCACCCACTACCGCTGAAGGAGTTACCTCATGGCTTGGACAAAACCTGCTTACACTGATCTGCGTATTGGCTTCGAAGTCACCATGTATTTCGCTAGCCGTTGATCTGCGCTGCTTCTGTGCACAACAGAGCTGAGCAGAGCAACCCAACGCCTCGGTTCGCCGGGGCGTTTTTATTTTCAGAATTGCAAGAGAGCATGCCATGTTTGTCCAGATTCTAGGTTCCGCCGCTGGCGGCGGCTTCCCGCAGTGGAACTGTAACTGCGTCAACTGTGCGGGTTTTCGCGATGGCACACTGAACGCCAAGGCCCGAACCCAGTCCTCGATTGCAATCTCCGATGACGGCGTGAACTGGGTTCTGTGCAACACGTCACCCGACATTCGTGCGCAACTGCAAAGTTTTGCCCCCATGCAGCCAGGCCGCGCCCTGCGTGACACGGGGATCAGCGCCATTGTTCTGATGGACAGCCAGATTGACCACACCACAGGCCTGCTGAGCCTGCGCGAAGGCTGCCCCCATGACGTGTGGTGCACCGACATGGTTCATGAAGACCTGAGCACCGGCTTCCCGTTATTCACCATGCTCAAGCACTGGAACGGCGGTCTCAACTGGCACCGCATCGAGCTTGAAGGCACGTTCACCATCCCGGCCTGCCCGAACCTGCGCTTCAGTCCACTGCCCTTGCGCAGTGCTGCGCCGCCCTATTCTGCGCATCGCTTCGACCCGCACCCCGGCGACAACATCGGCCTGATCGTCGAAGACCTGCGCACCGGCGGCAAACTGTTCTACGCCCCGGGGCTGGGCAAGGTCGACGGGCCATTGCTGGACATCATGGCCGGCAGCGACTGCCTGCTGGTGGACGGCACGCTGTGGGACGACGACGAAATGCAGCGCCGTGGCGTCGGCACCCGTACCGGTCGTGAAATGGGCCATCTGGCACAAAACGGCCCCGGTGGCATGCTCGAAGTGCTTGAGCAATTGCCCGGGCAGCGCAAAGTCCTGATCCACATTAACAACACCAACCCGATCCTCGACGAAGACTCTGCCGAACGTGCCGAACTGGCCCGCCGGGGGGTTGAAGTGGCCTTTGACGGCATGAGTATCGAGCTCTGACCCGCAAAACCCTGTAGTCGCAGCCAGCGGCAGCGACTGCAAAAACATATTTTCTGGAGGCACCATGACCCACGCCCCTCTCAGCACCACCGAATTCGAAGCCGCCCTGCGGGCCAAGGGCGCCTATTACCACATCTATCACCCTTATCAGGTGGCGATGTACGAAGGCCGCGCGACCCGCGAGCAGATTCAGGGCTGGGTCGCCAACCGCTTCTACTATCAGGTGAATATCCCGCTCAAGGACGCCGCGATTCTGGCCAACTGCCCCGACCGGGAAGTACGCCGCGAGTGGATTCAGCGCATGCTCGACCACGACGGCGCCCCCGGCGAAGACGGCGGTATCGAAGCCTGGCTGCGGCTGGGCCAGGCAGTAGGGCTGGACCCGGAGCAACTGCGTTCCCAGGAACTGGTCCTGCCCGGCGTTCGCTTTGCCGTGGATGCCTATGTCAATTTCGCCCGCCGCGCCAGCTGGGAAGAAGCCGCCAGCAGCTCCCTGACCGAGATGTTCGCGCCGCAGATCCACCAGTCACGGCTCGACAGCTGGCCGCAGCACTACCCCTGGATCGATCCTGCCGGCTACGAGTACTTCCGCACCCGCCTGGGCCAGGCCCGGCGCGATGTGGAACATGGGCTGGCGATTACCTTGCAGCACTACACCACTTACCAGGGTCAGCAACGCATGCTGGAGATTCTGCAGTTCAAACTGGACATTCTCTGGAGCATGCTCGATGCCATGACCATGGCCTACGAGCTGGACCGCCCGCCCTATCACAGCGTGACCGACCAACGGGTCTGGCACAAAGGAATCACCCTATGAGCTTCGATCGCAGCAAAATCCCGACCTGGCGCCAGGGCTATCGCTTTCAATACGAGCCCGCGCAAAAAGGCCATGTGCTGCTGTACCCCGAAGGCATGATCAAACTCAACGACAGCGCGGCATTGATCGGTGGCCTGATAGATGGCCAGCGTGACGTAGCCGCCATTATTGGTGAACTGGACCAACAGTTCCCCGGCGTACCCGAGCTCGGCGCAGACATCGAGCAATTTATGGAGGTCGCTCGTGCAGAGCACTGGATCGAACTTGCCTGACAGCCGTATCCCGCCCAAACCGGAAATCGGCCTGCCGCTCTGGCTGCTGGCCGAATTGACCTACCGCTGCCCGCTGCAATGCCCCTATTGCTCCAACCCGCTGGACTTCGCCCAGCAGGGCAAAGAGCTAAGCACCGAGCAATGGTTCAAGGTGTTCCGTGAAGCCCGGGAAATGGGCGCCGCCCAGCTCGGTTTTTCAGGGGGCGAACCGCTGGTGCGTCAGGACCTCGCCGAGCTGATCGCCGAAGCCCGCAAGCTGGGCTTCTACACCAACCTGATCACTTCCGGCATCGGCCTCACCGAGCAGAAAATCAGCGACTTCAAAAAGGCCGGCCTGGACCATATCCAGATCAGTTTTCAGGCCAGTGACGAACAGGTGAACAACCTGCTGGCCGGTTCGAAAAAAGCCTTCGCGCAAAAACTTGAAATGGCCCGCGCCGTGAAGGCCCACGGCTACCCGATGGTGCTGAACTTCGTCACCCATCGGCACAATATCGACAAGATCGATCGCATTATCGAGCTGTGCATCGCCCTTGAGGCCGACTTCGTCGAGCTTGCCACCTGCCAGTTCTACGGCTGGGCCCAGCTCAACCGGGTCGGACTGCTGCCGACCAAAGAACAGCTGGTGCGGGCGGAGCGCATCACCAATGAATACCGGGCCAAACTGGCCGCCGAAGGCCATCCCTGCAAACTGATTTTCGTCACCCCGGACTATTACGAAGAGCGACCCAAGGCCTGTATGAATGGCTGGGGCAGCATCTTTTTGACCGTGACACCTGACGGCACCGCCTTGCCGTGTCATGGTGCACGGCAGATGCCGGTCGAGTTCCCCAACGTACGCGACCACAGCATGCAACACATCTGGTATGACTCCTTCGGCTTCAATCGTTTTCGAGGCTATGACTGGATGCCCGAGCCTTGCCGCTCGTGCGACGAGAAGGAAAAGGACTTTGGCGGTTGTCGTTGCCAGGCCTTCATGCTCACGGGCGATGCCAGCAATGCGGACCCGGTTTGCAGCAAATCGCCACAACACGACTTGATTCTCAAGGCGCGCGAAGAAGCCGAGCACGCCACCCAGACCATCGAACAACTGGCGTTCCGAAATGATCGAAACTCACGTCTCATCGCAAAAGGCTGAACCTTTCAGTGCCGCACTCGCCGTAGCCGCCGGGGTCGATTTCGCAGAGCTGCGGGTCGGCCCAAAAGGGCTGTTCTGGAATGAGTACCGCCCCACCGACGCGGCCTGTCGCATCTGGCACTGGCGCGACGGCCAGGCACATTGCCTGACACCCGAGGGTTTCAGTGTTCGCAGCCGGGTCTACGAGTACGGCGGCGGCGCGTTCTGCCTGAGCGATAACGGGGTGGTGTTCGTCAACGAATCCGACCAGCAACTGTATCTGCAAACCCTGGATGACAAGGCCCCCCAGGCCCTGACCCGGGGCATTTGCCGCTATGGCGATGTGCAATACGCTGACGGGCACATACTGGCCGTCGAGGAAAATGTCGAAACCCATCGACTGGTGAGCATCAGCCTCAAGACCCTTGAGCGCCGGGTACTGGCTGAAGGCGCCGATTTCTACGCGGCGCCCGCCCTGAGCCCAGACGGTCAACGCCTGGCCTGGATCGAATGGAGCCGGCCGCATCAGCCGTGGACGTCGACCCGCCTGATGCTGGCGGAAGGCAACATCGATGGGCACTGGAATACCCCACGCTGCATCGCCGGAGATCTGCGCGAAGAGTCGCTGCAACAGCCGCGCTTCGACGAATACAGTCGCCTGTATTGCCTTACCGATCGCGCCGGCTTCTGGCAGCCCTGGGCACAATTTGCCGAAGGCCTGATACCTGCGCCAAGTGCCGCCGCCGATCACGCCCCGGCACCCTGGCAACTGGGCGCAAGTACCTGGCTGCCCCTGGGCGACAAGGCCTATCTGGCCAGCTGGACCGAGGCCGGTTTCGGACGCCTGGGCATCCATACGCCTGACGGCCATCTTGAAGATTACACCGCAGACTACAGCCGCTTTCGCTCCCTGGCGCTGGATGATGAGTTCATCTATTGCATTGCCGCATCACCGGTCAGCCCCTCGGCCGTCATTGCCATCCGCCGCCACGACAAACAGATCACCGTTTTGGCCGGTGGCATTGCGCCGCTCCCCCCCGGGCAAATCAGCCGGCCACATACCCTGCGCTACCCGTCCGGGGGCGGCGAAGCCCATGGCTTTTTCTACCCGGCAATGCACGGCGAAACCAAACCGCCATTGCTGGTGTTTGTTCACGGAGGCCCGACATCGGCCTGCTACCCGATGCTTGACCCGCGTATCCAGTACTGGACCCAACGCGGCTTTGCCGTCGCCGACCTGAACTATCGCGGCAGCAGTGGCTATGGCCGGGAATATCGCCAGGCCCTGCATCTGCAATGGGGTGAAGTGGATGTTGAAGACGCCTGCGCCGTGGTCAGCTACCTCGCGGCACAGGACTTGATCGATGGCGAACGCGCGTTTATTCGTGGCGGCAGCGCGGGTGGCTACACCACCTTGTGCGCGCTGGCATTCCACAATG
This sequence comes from Pseudomonas paraversuta, assembly GCF_904067025.1. Classification (NCBI taxonomy): domain Bacteria; kingdom Pseudomonadati; phylum Pseudomonadota; class Gammaproteobacteria; order Pseudomonadales; family Pseudomonadaceae; genus Pseudomonas; species Pseudomonas paraversuta. The sequence continues at coordinate 443,984 of NZ_CAJFDA010000001.1, read as the reverse complement.
TCTTCCGCGCGGGCGCCAGTCTGTACGGGGTCAGCGATCCGGTCGCCCTGGCACGCAGCACCCACAAGTTTGAGGGCGATTACCTCGACTGGCTGATCGGCGACCCGCAACGGGATGCCGAACGCTACGCGGCCCGCACCCCGTTACTGCACGCCAGCCAGATCCGCGTGCCGGTGATTTTCTTCCAGGGTGAGCTGGACGCCGTGGTGGTCCCGCAGCAGACCCGGGACATGCTCGAGGCGCTGCAAGACAACGGCATCCCGGCCCGGGCGCATTACTATCCCGATGAACACCACGGGTTTCGCAAGGCCAAAAACCAGGAACACGCACTGGAACAGGAATGGTTGTTTTATAGCGAGTTGCTGGCCAGATAACCCTTGGACTGCACACCACCTGCAGGAACGAGCTTGCTCGCTCCTGCAACGTCAGCGGCGCATCAGGAAGTTCCGGCCACAGGTTAGCGCTTGGCGATGATCCACACCGCGTGCACGATCCCAGGGATGTATCCGCACAAGGTCAGCAGAATATTCAGCCAGAATGCGCCGGCAAAACCCACTTGCATGAACACGCCAAGTGGAGGGAGCAAGATCGCAAAAATGATTTTAATAAGGTCCATGAGTTCAGCTCCCAATTAATAGCGGGCCCAATCGGGCCCTAGTTAATCGACTGCGCACGTGATTAAAAGGTTCAGTCGGCGCTCATCCGGGACAAAAAAACGCCCCGTGCCAAACAAAACTGGCACAGGGCGCGCGGTACACCGCGAGACGGTTCATTGAATTCTGTATGGCTCTAGGTTCTGCGGCACTGCAATTGTGCTGTCCGTACCCGGGCAAACGCCCGGGCCAGACGCAGCAGCATCTCATCGATGTTGCCTTTACTGACACACAGCGCAGGGGTGAAACGCAGACAGTCGGGCTGCGGAGCGCTGATCAGCAAACCTTCGTATAACGCCGCCTTTACCACTGCCTGCGCCGAATCATCCGACAGGGTCAGCCCCCAGAACATGCCCTGACCACGCAGTTCGCCCTGGGCATAACGGCTTGCCAGACGGGCCAGCCCCTCGCGCAAGTAGTGACCGGTGTCCCGCACCTGCTGCAAGAAACCCTTTTCCAGCAGCGTCTCAAGCACCGCACCACCGGCAGCGGTCATCAATGCATTGCCATGATGGGTGCCACCCAGCTCTCCCGGTTCCAGGCAACAGGCCTTGCCCCGCGCCAGTAACGCGGCCAATGGCACGCCGCCGCCCAGGCCTTTGCCCAGGGTTACGATGTCGGCACGTACGCCGTAGTTCTGTTCTGCCAGCAAGGTGCCACAGCGGCCCATACCGGTCTGGACTTCATCCAGAATCAGCAAGATGCCCAACTCGCGACACAGGCGTTCGACGCCCTTGAGGTAATGCCCGGTCGCCGGAATCACACCGGCATCGCTCTGTACCGGCTCCAGCATGATGGCCACGGTCTGCGCATCGACGGCGGCGTGCAGCGCCGGCAGGTCGTTGAACGGTACGTTGATAAAGCCCGGCAATTGCGGTTCAAAGCGATTATCAAAGGTGCCGCAGCCTGAAGCGGACATCGCGCCAAAGCTGCGACCGTGGCAACTTTGGGTGGCGGTAATAACTCGGTGGGCACCGCCACGATGCAACTGGCCCCACTTGCGCGCCAGTTTGATCGCGCCCTCGTTGGCCTCGGCTCCGGTATTGAGAAAATGCACCTGGTCACTGCCCGTGCTTGCGCACAAGCGCTCGGCCAGGCCCAACATGCCCGGATTGTAAAAGGCCGACCCGGGATTGATCAGTGCCTGCGCCTGGTCTGCCATCGCCTTGATCAATACGGCCGGGCTATGCCCCAGGCTATTGACTGCACCGCCCTGGTAAAAGTCCAGATAAGCACGGCTTTCACTGTCCCACAGCCACGACCCCTGGCCCCGCACAAAGACTTGAGCCGCGCGCTCCACGCTGGGCATCAGGCAGGCCCGGGACTGGCGGCTGTCATGAACTGACGGAACGGACTCAGCCTCCAGCAGGTGATGGCTGGATCGGGGGCGACGCAGGTTGAACAGGTTCATGCAGGCAGACCTTGTGCTCATAAGCAGATCCGATTTGCAACCGGAGTCTTGTGCATGGGTGACAACGCCACCGGCAAAACCTATTGCCTTTCCTATGCAAAAAACCTCGTGCAAATCAGTAATCTTCTGGCTCTCAGGCTCTACGGCCCTTGTGGAATGGGGGTAGACTAGGCGTCGTCGGGCCTTTGAGCCATTTCGTTTTTTAAGCATTTTCGATAAGCATTACTTATGGATTTCAAGCAACTGCGTTATTTCGTCGCGGTGTACGAAGAAGGCCATGTGGGCCGTGCTGCCGAGCGTTTGTCCATCTCGCAACCGGCGCTCTCGCAACAGATACGCCACCTGGAGCACAACCTCGACGTCAGCCTCTTTGAGCGCAGCAGTAAACGCCTGCTACCGACGCTCGCTGCGCATACCTTGTACAACCACGCCTTGCCACTACTCGATGGTCTGCAACGGGCCAAAGAGGCTCTAAGCAACTTCCAGGGCCAGGCCCTGCGCACCATTGCCATCGGCGTGCTGCAAACCGTGCATACCAGCCTGGTGCCGCAAATGCTCGAACGCGTGCGTCAGGCCCAGCCGCATCTGGTGGTGCAAATCTACGAACTGACCGGCATCGAGATTGAACGGCGCCTGCTCAATGGTTCCCTCGACATCGGGATCAGCTATCTGCCGCCACGTCAGCCGGGGCTGAACGGCATGTTGCTGTACGAAGACGAGTTGCAACTGGTAATTCCGGCTGACCATCCGTTACGCGAATTCAAGAAGGTGTCACTGACCCAGGCTGCCGAACTGCCGATGTTGCTGCTGGGGGAGGAGTTTCAGGTGCGGCAAATCTGGAAGAGCCAGCTCGCGAGCCTGGGCCGTCGGCCACAGGTTCAGGCTGAGCTGAACACCATGGCCGGAATTCTCGAAAGCCTGCCCCATACCAGGCTGGCGACCGTACTGCCGGGGCGCTCGCGCCAGGAACATGAAAATCAGGTACTGCTCTGGAAGCCCCTCAGTGAACCGCGGGTGCCGCTGAAGGTGGGGTTGGTGTGTCGCGATGTACAGCGCCAGCAAGCGACGCTCGAATTACTGCGCACATTGCTGGAAGACGTGAGGCATCCCAAGGATGCAGCGCTGTTGTAGTGCAAACCGGCTTGCAGCGGTGCAGCAAGGGCGGCCATCTGAACAAAAACGATGATGCCATCGCCGCCAGGCCGGCTCCCGCAGGACATCTATTGTCGGCCGGGGCCCAGCAAAATTCAGACGCACAAAAAAGAAAACCCCGCCTAGGCGGGGTTTTGCAGACTGTTTCCCTGACATCCTTTTCACTCCGCCTTCCTGGCAGAATCCTACGTGTCCCTGTTGTTGCTTTGAGCTTCCTGCTCTACGTCCCTGATAAGTAGATTACCCATGGATCCAATCTGGCGATATGGGCGAATGGCAGTACGCCATGTAAGCAAATGCTTACATGGCTCTGAAATGATTTCAGAAGTGCGCTTCATCCAGCAGGTAAAGCGACTCGCTACCAGCCTTGACCGAGGCGCTCAGCGAGTGAATACGTGGCAGCAAACGCGCGAAGTAGAAGCGTGCAGTGCCCAGTTTGCTGACATAAAAGGCTTCTTCGGACTCTTTGCCCAAAGCAGCCTTGGCCATCAATGCCCACATGTAGGCATAGGTCGTGTAACCAAAAACCTGCAGGTACTCGACCGATGCCGCGCCGATTTCATCGGGATTATTTTGCGAGCGGTCCAGAACCCAGGCCGTCAGTTGGTCAAGGGTGTCCAGAGCGGCCGCCAGGGGCTGGGTAAACTCGCTCAGGTCGCTGGATTGCGCTGCGATGAACTGGCGGATTTCATCGGCAAACATCCGGTAGTAAGCCCCGCGGTTGCCAACCACCTTGCGGCCCATCAGATCCAGCGCCTGAATGCCGTTAGTGCCTTCGTAGATCTGGGTGATACGCACATCGCGCACCAGTTGCTCCTGACCCCACTCACGAATATAGCCATGGCCGCCAAACACTTGCTGGCCATGCACGGTGGTTTCCAGCCCCAGATCGGTCAAAAAGGCCTTGGCCACAGGGGTCAGTAACGCCACCAGGGCATCGGCCCGTTCACGCGCCGCCGGATCTTCGCTGAACTTGGCAATATCCAGCTGATTGGCGACATAGGTGGAAAATGCACGTCCGCCTTCGTTGCAGGCTTTCATGGTCAGGAGCATGCGGCGTACGTCAGCATGAACGATGATCGGGTCAGCCACTTTGTCCTTGGCCTGAGCGCCGGTTGCAGCACGCCCTTGCAGGCGGTCGCGGGCGTATTCCACCGCGTTCTGATACGAGCGTTCGCCCGAGGCCAGGCCCTGAATACCGACGCCCAGACGCTCGTAGTTCATCATGGTGAACATCGCGGCCAATCCACGGTTGGGCTCGCCCACCAGATAACCCACGGCTTCGTCGAAGTTCATGACGCAGGTGGCTGAAGCCTGAATTCCCATTTTGTGTTCGATGGAACCACAGGTAACCGGGTTGCGCTCACCCAGGCTGCCATCGGCATGCACCATGAACTTGGGCACCAGAAACAGCGAAATGCCTTTGGGCCCCGCCGGAGCATCCGGCAGTTTGGCCAGGACCAGATGGATAATGTTTTCGGTGAGGTCGTGCTCGCCACCGGTGATGAAAATCTTGGTGCCACTGACTTTGTAGGAACCATCAGCCTGAGGCTCGGCCCTGGTGCGAATAATCCCCAGATCGGTACCGGCATGTGGCTCGGTGAGGCACATGGAGCCCGCCCACACCCCCGAATACATATTGGGCAGGTAAGTGGCTTTCAACTCTTCACTGGCGTGAGCGTTGATCGATACACAGGCCCCGGCCGTCAGCATGGGATACAGGCCGAAAGCCAGGCTGGAGGAGTTGATCATTTCTTCAACCTGGGCCGATACCGACTTGGGCATGCCCATTCCACCGAACTCGGGGGCGCCACCTACGCCGACCCAACCGCCTTCAGCGTAGGTCCTGTAGGCATCGACGAAACCGGCTGGCGTCGTGACTACGGTGTCTTTCCAGTGGCAGCCTTCTTCGTCGCCGCTGCGGCTCAACGGCGCGATGCTTTTGGCAGTTACTTTGCCCGCCTCCTCAAGAATGGCTTCAACAGTTTCAACATCGACGGTTTCTGCTAATGCAGGCAATTGCGCCCAAAGAGAGGCGACCTCGAAAACCTCATTGAGGACGAAGCGCATATCGCGCAGGGGCGCTTTGTAATCAGCCATGGCAAACCTCGTAATCTGTAAACGTTGGAGCCCGTAGGGCAATTGAAACCGGCACTCAGTCTAGCTTAACGACGATAGTGATACATAGGGTCAAGCTGTGACCAGACATAATATTTAAGTCATGCCCTGCAGGAGCGAGCTTGCTCGCGAGGCGTTTTTATAAAAAGCTCGCGAGCAAGCTCGCTCCTACAAGGGGGGATGTGGATGGCGCACAATAAAAAAGCCGCGTCCCCTGGGGAGAAGCGGCTTTTTCAGATGACTCGCCGGGCTTAGTAGCCCAGGTCGAAGTCTTCTTCTTTCATGTCCATCAGGTTGCCTGCGCCCGAAAGCATGGTGGCAACGTGGGTACGGGTACGCGGCAAGATGCGCTGGAAGTAGAAACGTGCCGTTTGCAACTTGGCTTTATAGAACGCTTCTTCGGACGTGCCCGCTGCCAGCTTTTCAGCCGCCAGACGCGCCATGTCAGCCCAGAAATACGCCAGGCAGGCATAACCGGAATACATCAGGTAGTCGACCGAGGCCGCACCCACTTCTTCGCGGTCTTTCATGGCGGCCATACCGACCTTCATGGTCAGCTCGCCCCATTCCTTGTTCAGTGCCGCCAAAGGTGTCACGAACTCCTGAACGGCTTCGTTACCTTCATTGGACTGGCAGAACTTGTGCACGATCTTGGTGAAGCCTTTGAGCGCTTCGCCTTGAGTCATCAGCACTTTACGGCCCAGCAGATCGAGTGCCTGGATACCGGTGGTGCCTTCGTACAGCATCGAAATGCGGCTGTCGCGAACGTTCTGCTCCATGCCCCACTCAGCGATGAAGCCGTGGCCGCCATAGATTTGTACGCCATGGTTGGCGGATTCAAAGCCGACTTCAGTCATGAACGCTTTAGCGATTGGAGTCATGAACGCCAACAACGCATCGGCTTTCTTTTTCTCGTCTTCATCAACGCCGTATTTCACGATGTCGACTTGCTTGGCGGTGAAGTAAACCATCGCGCGGTTGCCTTCGGCGAATGCCTTCATGGTCAACAGCATGCGACGTACATCCGGATGAACGATGATCGGGTCAGCAGCCTTTTCAGGTGCCTTGGGCCCGGTCAACGAACGCATTTGCAGGCGGTCGCGAGCGTACTTCAGGCCGCCCTGAAAACCGATCTCGGCGTGGGACAGACCCTGCAAGGCAGTGCCCAGACGGGCCGTGTTCATAAAGGTGAACATGCAGTTCAGGCCTTTGTTCGGCGGGCCGATCAGGAAACCTGTTGCACCGTCGAAGTTCATCACGCAGGTGGCGTTACCGTGGATCCCCATTTTGTGCTCAAGGGAGCCACAGGACACCGCGTTGCGCTCACCGAGGCTGCCATCGGCGTTAGCGTTGAACTTGGGCACGATAAACAGCGAAATACCTTTGGTACCCGCCGGTGCATCCGGCAGGCGCGCCAGAACGATATGGACGATGTTGTCGGCCATGTCGTGTTCGCCGGCCGAGATGAAAATCTTGGTCCCGGAGATTTTGTAGGAACCATCAGCCTGAGGTTCAGCCTTGGTCCGCAGCAGACCCAGGTCGGTACCGCAATGGGACTCGGTCAGGCACATGGTGCCGGTCCACTCGCCGGTAACCAGCTTGCTCAGGTAGGTATTCTGCTGCTCGGGAGTACCGTGCTCAGAGATGGTGTTCATCGCACCATGGGACAGGCCCGGGTACATGCCCCACGACCAGTTGGCCGCACCCACCATTTCGCTGACTGCCAGACCCAGAGACTCCGGCAGGCCCTGGCCGCCGTGTTCTACGTCGTGAGCCAGGCTAGGCCAGCCGCCTTCAACGAATTGTTTGTAGGCTTCTTTAAAGCCGGTAGGCGTTTTAACCCCGGATTCACTCCAGGTGCAGCCTTCGATGTCACCCACGCGGTTCAGCGGTGCCAGCACTTGCTCACAAAACTTGGCGCCTTCTTCAAGAATGGCGTCAACCATATCTGGAGTAGCGTCCTGGCAAGCCGGCAGGCTCTGATAATGCGCTTCGTAACCGAGCAGTTCGTCACGAACGAAGCGAATATCACGCAAGGGGGCCTTGTAGTCAGGCATAGCGATAAACCTCTGCTGATGAATCCGGGGATGAACAACCGCGTGAATTTGTTATAGCGGTCAAACAGTTGTTTGAAACATACGTTTACGCCCATTTATTGTCAAGCAGCGCTATGCCGCCGTTCGTCTTGGGCATGATCGATACCCTTTTATATCGGGCCCGGCAGCAAATTGTGGGAGCCGGCTTGCCGGCCATCGCTTCAGCGTATTGCCACAGGCGCACCCGTCCCCAGGATCGCTGGCAAGCCAGCGCCTGAAGGGAGCAGTCACATGGGGAACAGAGCTTAGTCCAGCAAATCCAGCTGCAGATGCTCGGCCACAGCCTGCGCCGAGGCGCTCTTGAGCTTTGGCACACGGCCCAGGCAGGGAGCCGGGAGACGCTCGGCCAGGGTGGCGAGGTTTTCTTCAAGGCGGGAGGTCTTCGGACCAATGATGTTGGCCACCCAACCGGCCAGTTGCAGGCCATCCCGGGCAATCGCCTCGGCCGTCAACAGGGCGTGGCTGATGCAACCCAGGCGTACGCCCACCACCAGAATCACCGGCAGATCCAGTGCCTGGGCCAGATCCGACAAACTGTCTTGCCCGGACAGCGGCACGCGCCAGCCTCCGGCGCCTTCAATCAGAGTGAAATCCGCCTGCCGGGCCAGAATCTGGCGCATGGGCGACAACAACGATTTCACCGTCAGCACCACCCCGACTTCGCGCGCAGCAATGTGCGGAGCGATGGCCGGTTCGAATGCCACGGGGTTGACCTCGTCATAGCTGAGCTTGATTGAACACTCCGCCATCAGTGCCAGCGCGTCGGCGTTACGCAAACCTTCAGGGGTGTTGTCACAGCCCGAAGCCACCGGCTTGCCCGCCGCCGTGCTCAATCCGGCCTCGCGTGCGGCATACAACAAACCTGCTGCGATCGTGGTTTTGCCAACGTCGGTGTCGGTGCCAGTAATGAAGTACCCAGGGCTCATCGCGCTTTCTCCAGAATCCCGTAGACCACCTGATAGGTTGCCGGTAGTCCCGCAGGTTGACGAAACTGCTCGTAGGCACCCACCAATCCCTGAAGCCGTGCCCTGCCGGTCAGTCCTTCGGGGCGACCGGGGTTGAGATTATGCGCCCCTAGAGCCTTCAGCTCATGGGTCAACTGGCGCACTTGCGGGTAGTGCAGCACATGCGCCTGATTGTGCAGGCCGAGTACAGCCAGGCCGCTACCGGCGCACAGCTGTTGATAGGTCTCGAATTCACGGAAGCGATTGACGTGAACCTGACCATCCACCGCCCGCCAGCTATCACGCAACTCGCGCAATGTACCCACGCACAAACTGGCAAAGGCAAACACGCCTCCGGGTTTGAGCACCCGGCGGGCTTCGCTGAGCACGGCATTGAAATCGGCACACCATTGCAACGCCAGGCTGGAAAAAATCAAGTCACAACTGCCGGACTGCAGCGGCAGGCTTTCGGCATCCCCTGCAATAAAATGCTGGGCACCGCCCTGGGGCCGGGCGAACGCCAGCATGCCCTGGGCGATATCCAGCGCCAGCCCCTCACTGTGAGCAAAACGCTGCCCCAGCACCCGGCTGAAATAGCCCGTGCCACTGCCCAGATCCAGCCACCGCTCAGGCTTGAGATCTGCCGGTAAGCGGCTGGCCAGTTCATGACCTACTGCACGCTGCAGTTCAGCCACGCTGTCGTAGCTGGCTGCCGCCCGGGAAAACGAAACGGCCACCTGACGCTTGTCCGGCAAGGGATTGGCGTGGGTTGCAACACTCAAATCAGTCATCGCCCGACTCATGTAAAAAACCCTGGATCGCCGCCGCCAATTCGTGGGGGGCTTCCAGCAGGAATGCATGACAGGCCTGTTCAATCAGACCCACTTCGACATCTGGTAACAGCGCCAGCACATCGCTTGCGGCCTGTACCGGCACCAAGCCGTCAAGCCCGGCGAACAAATGCAATTGCGGACCGTTGAACGCCTGCAAGGCACTGCGCGTATCGAGCTTGCCCAGTAATTCCAGACCTGCGAGCAGGATGTCCGGCTGCGCTTTGGGCGCGCCGCCCAACAGCTGGCTGGCCAATGCACGGGGCTCGGCCGAGCCCTGGCTGCATAACAGACAAAAGCGTTTCAGGGTGGTGTTGGGTGCTTCGCGAAAACCGCCAAGAAAGAGCTCGAAGGTAGCTGCCGGCATGCCACTGGGCCAGTCGTCACGGCTGACAAAGCTGGGGTTGCTGGCCAGGGTCACCAGCCCGCAACAACGCTCACCCCGACGGGCGGCCAGCTCCGTGGCAAGCATGCCGCCCAGCGACCAGCCGCCCAGCCAGACGTTGTCGGGCAGTGTTGCATCCAGCTCATCGAGCCAGTCTTGCAACGTGGTCGACGCCAGCACCGGCAGCGGTTCGATTTCAACCCGAAAGTGCTCGTCCAGGCCTCGCAACGCTGCGGCCAGGGGCTCCAGCGGTGAAACCCCAAGGCCCCAGCCCGGCAGCAAAATCAAACGGTCACGCATGGTCGGGCTCCAGCTTGCGCCAACAGTCAGCGAGTGCATTTAACAATAGCTGCACCTGCGCCTCTGTGTGAGCGGCCGACAACGTCACGCGCAATCGCGCACTGCCTGCCGGCACCGTTGGCGGACGAATCGCGGTCACCATCAATCCGCGTGTGCGCAGCATCTGTGACAGACGAATCGCCCGGCCACTGTCGCCAATCATGATCGGCTGGATCGGAGTAAAGCTGTCCATCAGTTGCAGGCCAATCTGCTCGGCACCACGGCGGAACTGACCAATCAATTGCTTGAGGTGTTCACGGCGCCAGTGTTCGGTGCACAACAGCTCGAGGCTTTTCAGCGTGGCACAGGCCAGCGCCGGTGGCTGGCTGGTGGTGTAGATGTAAGGCCGGGCGAACTGGATCAGACTTTCGATCAACTCTTCGCTGCCGGCCACAAACGCACCGCTGGTGCCAAATGCCTTGCCCAGGGTGCCGACCAGCACCGGAACATCGTCCGCGCTCAGGCCGAAGTGCTCGACAATCCCTCCGCCATTGGCGCCTAACGGGCCGAAACCATGGGCATCATCGACCATCAGCCATGCGCCTTTGGCCCTGGCCTGGCGGGCCAGGGCAGGCAGGTCAGCCAGATCACCGTCCATGCTGAACACGCCATCAGTCACCACCAGCGTATTACCGCAAGCCTTCTCCAGCCGCGCGGCCAGACTGAGCGCATCGTTATGCAGATAACGATTAAAACGCGCGCCGCTCAACAAACCGGCATCCAACAGCGAAGCGTGATTGAGACGGTCTTCCAGCACCGTATCGCCCTGCCCCACCAATGCCGTGACCGTGCCCAGATTGGCCATATAGCCATTACTGAACAACAGCGCCCGCGGGCGACCGGTGAACTCGGCCAGCGCCTCCTCCAGTTCGTGATGAGGTGTGCTGTGGCCGATCACCAGATGGGATGCCCCGCCGCCCACGCCCCAGCGCGAAGCCCCGGCCTGCCAGGCTTCGATGACCTGGGGATGATTGGCCAGACCGAGATAGTCGTTATTGCAAAAAGCCAGTAACGGCTGGCCGTCGACCACTACCTGTGGCCCTTGCGGGCTCTCAAGCAACGGGCGCTGGCGATACAAGTGGTCGGCCCGACGCGCGGCCAGGCGGGCGCTTAGATCAAAAGACATGCTGGCCTCGAAAACAGATGGCGCACAACCTGCAGGAGCGAGCTGCCCCCTGTAGGAGCGAGCTTGCTCGCGAGCTTTTAAGCAACCTGAAACAGCTCGCTCCTACAGAGGGTGGGGCTCGGGTTTAAACCGCAGCGTTATAAAACTGTTCGCTGGATTTCTGATCCATCAGCGCGTGCTCAATGGCTGCCTGATGCACTTCGTCAGCGTGGTCCTCACCGGCCTCGGGCAAAATGCCCAGGCGGCTGAACAGCTGCATGTCCTTGTCGGCCTGGGGGTTGGCCGTGGTCAGCAATTTATCGCCATAGAAAATCGAGTTGGCCCCGGCAAAGAACGCGAGTGCCTGCATCTGCTCGTTCATCGCTTCACGCCCCGCCGATAGCCGTACATGGCTCTGCGGCATCATGATGCGCGCCACCGCCAGCATGCGGATGAAATCAAACGGGTCGATATCTTCCGCGTTTTCCATCGGCGTACCGGCCACTTTCACCAGCATGTTGATCGGCACCGATTCCGGATGCCCGGGCAAGTTGGCCAGCTGAATCAGCAGATTGGCCCGGTCATCCAGCGACTCGCCCATGCCCAGGATCCCGCCGGAGCAGATTTTCATCCCGCTATCACGCACGTAACTCAGGGTTTGCAGGCGCTCGCTGTAAGTGCGGGTGGTGATGATGCTGGTGTAGAACTCAGGCGAAGTGTCGAGGTTGTGGTTGTAGTAATCGAGCCCGGCGTGGGCCAGTGCGCTGGTTTGCTCCTGGTCGAGCTTGCCCAGGGTCATGCAGGTTTCCAGCCCCAGCGCCTTGACCCCTTTGACCATTTCCAGCACGTAGGGCATGTCCTTGGCCGAAGGATGTTTCCAGGCTGCACCCATGCAAAAACGGGTGGCGCCGATCGACTTGGCCCGTGCCGCTTCTTCCAGCACTGCCTGGACCTGCATCAACTTCTCTTTGGCCAGGCCGGTGTTGTAATGGCCTGACTGCGGACAATATTTACAATCTTCCGGGCAGGCCCCGGTCTTGATCGAAAGCAGCGTCGAAACCTGCACCCGATTGGCGTCGAAATGTGCGCGGTGAACGGTCTGTGCCTGGAATAACAGATCATTGAATGGCTGAACAAACAATGCGCGAACTTCGGCTAGGGACCAATCATGTCGCAAGTTGGCAAGGGTGCTGGCGCTCATCGGCGTTTCTCTTGATTTATGCTTTGACTTGAACCTGAAGCAAGGGCTTCAGACACGGCACGGATGCCCGGCATGTTTAAGGATGCAAGATGAACTGTCAACCACATTGGATTAGACTGGTTGACATCTGGTTATTTAATAACCAAACCTGTTTATTGTGCGATGAAGCGCTCAAGGGCGTTTTACCGATCTGCCGTGCCTGTGAGCCTGAGCTGCCCTGGCTGGGTGATTGCTGCCTGCGCTGCGCCTTGCCACTCCCGGCGGCCCGGTTGACCTGCGGTGACTGCCTCAAGCAACCGCCTGCGTTCGAGCAGGTGCATGCGGCCTGGGCGTACGGCTTTCCGGTCGACAGCCTGATCGTGGGTTTCAAACACAACAGTAAATGGCCCTATGGCCGGCTGTTGGCCGAACTTCTCGGCCAATGCCTGCTTGATAGCTTCAACTGCGGCCAAGAGCGACCCGACTTCTTGCTGCCGGTACCGCTGTCCGTTCAGCGCCTGCGCCAACGTGGCTATAACCAGGCAGCCATGCTCAGTCACTGGCTCAGTGCCCGGTTGAACATCCCCTGCCGTGAACACTGGTTACTGCGCACCCAGGACACCCCCACGCAACAGGCGCTGGACGCCAAAGCCCGCAAGCGCAATCTGTTGCAAGCCTTCGGCCTGAGCCCGGGAGCGCAGGTCCAGGGCCTGCACCTGGCGCTGATTGATGACGTACTGACCACCGGCGCCACCGCTGAAAGCCTGGCGCGCCTGCTGCTCAAAGCCGGGGCTCGGCGGGTCGACGTGTATTGCCTGGCCCGCACCCCGAAACCTGACGGAGCGCCTTGACGGGCCCGGGTTGAACAGGCACTTTCCGGGCTTCCAGCCGCCTTGCGAATCCGCCGTCATGCACCTGCCCTCCTTGCTTGCACAACACATGGTCCGCCGCCCGCAGCGTATTGCGCTGTTACAGCACATTGCCGAACAGGGCTCGATCACTGCGGCGGCCAAAAGTGCGGGCATCAGCTACAAGGCAGCATGGGATGCCATTGATGAACTGAACAACCTGGCGCAAACCGCACTGGTTCAGCGCAGCGTTGGCGGCAAAGGCGGGGGCGGGGCGCGGCTGTCCGTTGCCGGAGAGCGGGTACTGCGTCTTTACCAGCGCTTGCAGGTGCTACAGAGCCAGGTGCTGGATGCCGCCGAAGACACCGAAGACCTCGACCTGCTGGGGCGCCTGATGCTCAGAACCAGCGCCCGCAACCAGTTGCACGGCAACGTGACTGCCATATCCAGCCATGGCCATAACGACATGATTGAGCTCGCCCTGGCGGGCGGTCTGAGCCTGCACGCGCAAATCACCCGCGACAGTACCCTGCGCCTGGAACTGCAGATCGGCAGCCCGGTGGTCGCCCTGATCAAGGCCGGCTGGCTGCAACTGGTGGCTGCCAAACAGGCGCCAGCCCCGGGGCACAATCATCTGCAGGGGCGCATTGAACAAATCCTCCACGCCGACGATGGCCCCAGCGAAGTGCGCATCAGCCTGTCCGGCGGCCAGGTTTTGTGCGCCCTGAGCGAGCCGCAACACCTTGAAATACTTGGCGCAAAGACGGGGGATGCAACCCAGGTGCAGTTCTCGCCGTCACTGGTGTTGTTGGGCACCCCGCTGTAACGGCCACCACGGCCGCTTGCAACACGGCTGTCATACCCGCGGCTTATGGTGGCTGGCAAAATCGTCTGCGAGCCGAGCCTGACATGACCCTGTTAAAAGAAGACCAACCCACCGACCTTGAGCAGATCATCGGCCTCAGTCGACGTGGCTTTATCGGCGCCGGCGCCTTGTGCGGTGCTGCCATGTTTTTGGGCGGCGGCCTGCTGAGCCGCAGCGCCCTGGCTACCGGCATCAGCGCCGCCTCCAGCCCGTTGCTGGGTTTTGACAGTATCAAGGCGGCCACCACTGACAGTATCAGCCTGCCACCCGGCTATCGCTCCAGCGTACTGATCAGCTGGGGTCAGCCACTGCACGCCGCAGGCCCGGCGTTCGACCCCGACGGTAACGGCTCGGCCAGGGACCAGGAAGTGCAATTCGGCGACAACAATGACGGCATGAGCCTGTTCGCCTTCGCCGATGACCCGAACCGCGCCCTGATGGCCATCAACAACGAGTACACCAACTACCGCTATCTGTACCCCCACGGCGGCATGCCCGCCTCCCTTGAACAAGTGCATAAAGCCCAGGCCAGTGAAGGCGTATCGGTCATTGAAATCCGCCGCACCGGCAACGGATGGGCGTTTGCCCAGGGCTCGCCGTTCAACCGGCGCATACATGGCAATACACCGATTCGCCTGGGTGGCCCGGCGGCCGGTCATGCCTTGCTGCGCACCCGGGCCGACAACACCGGCACCCTGGCCCTGGGCACCTTCCAGAACTGCGCCAATGGCAAAACCCCATGGGGCACCTACCTGACCTGTGAAGAGAACTTCACCGACTGTTTCGGCAGTTCTGACCCCAGGCAAGCCTTCGACACCGCGCAAAAACGCTATGGCGCCGTGGCCTCCAGCAAAGAAATCAACTGGCACCCCCATGACCCGCGATTCGATCTGGCGGTCAACCCCAACGAACTCAATCGCCACGGCTGGGTGGTGGAAATTGACCCGTTCGACCCGCACTCGATGCCCGTCAAACGCACAGCGCTGGGCCGCTTCAAGCACGAGAACGCCGCCCTGGCCGAAACCGCCGATGGCCGGGCGGTGGTCTATATGGGCGATGACGAACGCGGCGAATTTATCTACAAATTCATCAGCCGCGACCGGATCAACCATAAAGACCCCAAGGCCAATCGCGACCTGCTGGACCACGGCACCCTTTACGTTGCCCGCTTTGACGGCGGCGACAAAAACCCCGACCTGCCCAGGGGGCAGGGTCAGTGGGTTGAATTGAGCCATGGCAAAAACGGCATCGATTCCGCCGGCGGCTTCGCCAACCAGGGCGAAGTACTGATTCACGCACGCCTGGCAGGCAGCGCGGTGAATGCCACGCGCATGGACCGCCCGGAATGGATAGTGGTCAGCCCCAAGGACGGGCAGGTCTATTGCACCCTGACCAACAACGCCAAGCGCGGCGAAGACGGGCAACCGGTCGGCGGGCCCAACCCCCGGGAGAAGAATGTCTACGGACAGATCCTGCGCTGGAAAGCCCGCAACGACGATCACGGCACCGACACCTTCGACTGGGACCTGTTTGTAGTCGCCGGCAACCCGCTGGTGCATGCCGGAAAAGCCAAGGGCGGCTCGTCCAACATCACCCCGCAAAACATGTTCAACAGCCCCGACGGTCTGGGCTTCGACGACGCCGGACGCCTGTGGATCCAGACCGATGGCGATTCCGGCAATAGCGGGGACTTCGCCGGCATGGGCAATAACCAGATGCTCTGTGCCGACCCGGCAAGCGGTGAAATCCGCCGTTTCATGGTCGGGCCGATCGGTTGCGAAGTGACCGGCATCAGCTTCTCGCCAGACCAGAAAACCCTGTTCGTCGGCATCCAGCATCCCGGTGAAAACGGTGGATCGACCTTCCCCGAGCACTTGCCCAACGGCAAGCCACGCTCTTCGGTCATGGCCATCAGTCGCGAAGATGGCGGCATCATCGGCGCCTGATGACCGCAGGCCCATCTGTGGGAGCCGGCGTTGTGCCTCAATCGCCGGCAGCCACAGGTTTAGTGCCAGATCGTTCCCGGTCTGCGCTAACATGCATGGCCGGACGCGGCAGCCTGCTGCGCGCAGGAGTCAGCATGTCTCATCCGTTTGCAACACTTACCCCTGATCTGGTGCTCGACGCCGTCGAAAGCATCGGTTTCCTGAGCGATGCCCGCGTGCTCGCGCTCAACAGCTACGAAAATCGCGTGTACCAGGTCGGCATCGAAGACTCGGAACCGCTGATCGCCAAATTCTACCGACCGCAACGCTGGACCAACGAAGCCATCCTCGAAGAACACCGCTTCACCTTCGAGCTCGCCGACCTTGACGTCCCGGTGGTCGCACCGATGATTCACAACGGCCAGAGCCTGTTTGAACACGCAGGCTTTCGCTTCACCCTGTTTCCGCGCCGGGGCGGCCGTGCGCCGGAGCCCGGCAATCTCGACCAGCTGTACCGTCTGGGGCAACTGCTGGGGCGCCTGCATGCCGTGGGGGCAACCAAGCCGTTTGAACACCGCGAAGCGCTGGGGGTGAAGAACTTTGGTCACGACTCCCTCACCACCCTGCTCGAAGGCAATTTCATCCCGCGCAGCCTGCTGCCGGCCTACGAGTCCGTGGCCCGTGACCTGCTAAAGCGTGTCGAAGACGTGTACGCCGCCACCCCGCACACCAACATCCGCATGCACGGTGATTGCCACCCCGGCAACATGATGTGCCGTGATGAAGTGTTCCATATCGTCGACCTCGACGACTGCCGCATGGGGCCTGCGGTGCAGGATCTGTGGATGATGCTTGCAGGTGATCGTCAGGAATGCCTGGGCCAGCTGTCAGAATTGATGGACGGCTACAGCGAGTTCCATGACTTCAACCCGCGGGAACTGGCGTTGATCGAACCGCTGCGGGCCTTGCGCCTGATGCATTACAGCGCCTGGCTCGCGCGCCGCTGGGACGACCCGGCGTTCCCCCACAGCTTCCCGTGGTTTGGCACCGAGCGTTACTGGGGCGACCAGGTGCTGGCTTTGCGCGAGCAACTGTCAGCGCTCAATGAAGAACCGCTGAAGCTGTTCTGACCCCCTCCGTTTTCTGTAGGTGCGAGCTTGTTCGCGGGTTTTTAACTACCCGGTAAACGAACAGCCCGGACCTACAAAAACTTTGCTCGCAATCTGTAAAACCTGCTTACACTCTTGGCCTGTTCCGTATCCGTTAGTTGCCTAAGCAAGGACTCTGCATGCAAGCCGCCAACCCGCGTCGCGGGTACATTTTAGGCCTCACCGCCTATATCATCTGGGGCATCTTCCCGCTCTACTTCAAACTCCTGGCCACTGTCCCCGCGGCCGAGATCATCGTAAACCGGGTACTCTGGTCCGCACTGTTCGGCTCTTTGTTGCTGCTGTTCTGGAAACACCCCGGCTGGTGGCAGGAACTGCGCGACAACCCCAGGCGCCTCGGCGTGCTGGCCATCAGCGGGCTGTTGATTGCGGTCAACTGGCTGACCTATGTGTGGGCGGTCAATAACGACCGCATGCTGGAAGCCAGCCTCGGCTACTACATCAACCCGCTGGTCAATGTATTGCTTGGCATGCTGCTGCTGGGGGAGCGTTTACGCCGCCTGCAATGGCTGGCCGTAGGGCTTGCCGCCCTTGGCGTGGCGCAACAGGTGTGGCAAGTGGGCAGCCTGCCGTGGGTGTCCCTGGTGCTGGCGCTGAGCTTCGGCTTTTACGGGCTGATCCGCAAACAGGCGCCCGTCAAGGCACTGCCCGGGCTGGTGGTCGAAACCTGGATTCTGGTGCCCATCGCCATTGGCTGGCTGCTCATGCACCCCGAGGCCAACAGTGCCCATACGGAGTTCTGGAGCAGTAAGGAAGCCTGGCTACTGGTGGCTGCAGGTCCGGCAACGTTGATCCCGCTGGTGAGCTTCAACGCCGCCGCAAGGCACTTGCCCTACACCACCCTGGGCTTTATGCAGTACATCGCGCCGACACTGGTACTGATTCTGGCGGTGTGGGTGTTTGGCGAGCATCTGTCAGAAGCCACACTGATGGCCTTTATGTTTATCTGGGCCGGTCTGGCGATCTATACCCTTGATGCAGTGCTGACCCTGCGCCGGGGATAGGGGGCGTGCCCAATCAGTTTCCACAGCACGCAGGTTCTGCTGTTGTGCAACGCGGGAAGCGAAGCTGAATCATTCCAAACCAGCTTCGCGCAACACGGCCCTGCGCAACAGCAGGGCCGGCCCCTAGTCCTCGGGGCGCAACTCGAGCCCGACCATCAACTCGTCGGCCAGGGTTTCCAGGCGCGCCTGCAACACCTCCAGCGAGAGCGTCAGCGGTACCGCCAGAATGGCCTCGGCATGAAACAGCGGCTCGTTGCTCATGGGCGCAGGCCGCACATCCGTCACCAGACGCTCCAGATTCACTCCCTGCTCCGTCAGCACCCGGGTAATGTCGCGCACTATGCCCGGACGGTCATTTCCCACCAGGTCCATGGCAATCGGCTTCCAGGTGCAAGACTGCTCGATCCCGCTTTCGGCGATCAACACCCGAATCCCGTCCGGCGCCAGGCCGTGCAGCGCAGCGATCAATTCATCATGGGCTTCAGCCGGCACGCCTACGCGCAAGATCCCGGCGAATTGCCCGGCCATCCGTGACATCCGGCTTTCCAGCCAGTTGCCGCCATGCTCGGCGATGCATTGGGCAATACGTTCGACCTGCCCGGCCTTGTCCGGGGCAAAGACCGTAATCACAAGATGGTTCATGGCGGGGACTCTCTTGTTAGGGGTCGGATGAGTATAGGCAAGACCCCGGGTGCCACTTCAGGTGCCACAAAAACACCTCGAAAAAACAAATTGTGTACTGTTTTTAGAATTATCTGGAACAAGCTGTACAATTCTTGAGAACATCCTGTTCTTCTGTATGACCGATAGCGTACAAATGGTCGCAGAACGACGTGATTAGTCTGATTTTCACATCTGCAATTGATCATGTAGTATCCCTTGGCGACCACTACATAATTTGTAATATGGTTCGCCAAGGCGTCTGCTACACCCCGCACAACCCCGCCAGCATGAGCTAACGCGGTGTTTTAAGAAGCGCTCCAGGCTTTAAATAAAAATGAGTGAGGCAAGCAATGACTGAACACGTTCACGTCGGTGGCCTGCAGGTCGCCAAAGTCCTGTTCGACTTCGTAAACAACGAAGCCATTCCCGGTACCGGCCTCGACGCCGACCAGTTCTGGGCCGGTGCCGACAAGGTTATTCATGACCTGGCACCCAAGAACAAAGCACTGCTCGCCAAACGCGATGATTTGCAGGCGCGGATCGACGCCTGGCACCAGGCTCAGGCCGGCAAGGCCCATGACGCCGTGGCTTATAAAGCCTTCTTGCAAGACATCGGGTATCTGCAGCCAGAAGCGGCGGATTTCCAGGCAACGACACAGAACGTCGACGACGAAATCGCCCGCATGGCAGGTCCCCAACTGGTGGTACCGGTGATGAATGCGCGCTTTGCCCTCAACGCCTCGAACGCCCGCTGGGGGTCGTTGTATGACGCGTTGTACGGCACCGATGCCATCAGCGAAACCGATGGCGCCACCCGGGGCAAAGGCTACAACAAGGTCCGTGGCGACAAAGTGATCGCCTTCGCCCGCGCCTTCCTCGACGACGCCGCGCCCCTGGCAACAGGTTCCCACGTTGACGCCACAGGCTACGCCATTGTTGGCGGCGCCTTGCAGGTGAGCCTCAAGGGCGGCGCCAGCAGCGGCCTGCGCGACACTGCGCAACTGACCGGCTACCACGGCGCGGCCGCGGCACCGACCGCCGTGTTGCTCAAACACAATGGCCTGCACTTCGAAATCCAGATCGACGCTGCCAGCCCGGTCGGCCAGACCGACGCTGCCGGGGTCAAAGACGTGCTGATGGAAGCTGCGCTGACCACCATCATGGACTGCGAAGACTCAGTCGCCGCCGTCGATGCTGACGACAAGGTGGTGATCTACCGCAACTGGCTCGGCCTGATGAAGGGCGACCTGAGCGAGCAAGTATCCAAGGGCGGCACAACCTTCACCCGCACCATGAACCCGGACCGCGAATACACTGCGCCCGACGGCGGCACTGTCAGCCTGCACGGCCGGTCGTTGTTGTTCGTGCGTAACGTGGGTCACTTGATGACCATCGATGCGATCCTCGACAAAGACGGCAACGAAGTACCTGAAGGCATTCTCGACGGCCTGCTGACCAGCCTGGCAGCGATCCATAGCCTCAATGGCAAAGCGACCCGCACCAACAGCCGCACCGGGTCGGTGTACATCGTCAAACCGAAAATGCACGGCGCTGAAGAAGCGGCGTTCACCAACGAGCTGTTCGGCCGCATCGAAGATGTCCTGAAGCTGCCACGCAACACGCTCAAAGTCGGGATCATGGACGAAGAGCGCCGCACCACCATCAACCTCAAGGCCTGCATCAAGGCCGCCAGCGAGCGGGTGGTGTTTATCAACACCGGCTTCCTGGACCGTACTGGCGACGAGATTCACACCTCGATGGAAGCCGGGCCAATGGTGCGCAAGGCGGACATGAAGTCCGAAAAATGGATTAGCGCGTACGAAAACAACAACGTCGATGTCGGCTTGAGTACTGGCCTGCAAGGTCGTGCGCAAATCGGTAAAGGCATGTGGGCCATGCCCGACCTGATGGCTGCCATGCTGGAGCAGAAAATCGCTCACCCGCTGGCCGGCGCCAACACCGCCTGGGTGCCTTCGCCGACGGCAGCCGCCCTGCATGCGCTGCACTACCACAAGGTTGACGTGTTCGCCCGTCAGGCCGAACTGGCCAAACGCGCCCCGGCCTCCGTGGACGACATCCTGACCATCCCGCTGGCCGTTAGCCCGCAGTGGACGCCCGAGCAGATCCAGAACGAACTGGACAACAACTCCCAGGGCATTCTCGGTTACGTGGTGCGCTGGATCGACCAGGGCGTTGGTTGTTCGAAAGTACCGGACATCAATGACATCGGCCTGATGGAAGACCGTGCGACGCTGCGCATTTCCAGCCAGCACATCGCCAACTGGCTGCGCCATGGCATCGTCAACCAGACCCAGGTACTTGAAAGCCTCAAGCGCATGGCTCCGGTGGTCGACCGTCAAAATGCCAACGACGCGCTGTACCGTCCGCTGGCACCGGACTTCGACAGCAACATCGCCTTCCAGGCAGCGGTTGAACTGGTGATCGAAGGCAGCAAACAGCCAAACGGATACACCGAGCCTGTTCTGCACCGTCGTCGTCGCGAGTTCAAAGCCAGGAATGGTTTGTAACAAACCCCGAAAACCGCTAGCCCCTGCAGAGCGCTGTCTTTGCAGGGGCTAGCGGGTCCCGGGATATTCTCAATAACGCCGTGTTTACCCTGTAAACACGGCGTTATTGTTTAAAGCCCTCCCGCACCAGCTCGCCCCTGCAGTTGAGATCGCCGTTGTTCAAGCGAACCGCATTGCGGCCATGTGCCGGGCTACAACGCCAGTTCCTGCTTGATCAGCTTGAGCAACTTGGCGGTGTCGATAGGTTTGAGCAGGAAATCCACCACGTTGAGGTGCATCGCATCGATGGCATCACGCACTCCTGCATCGCCCGACATGATGATGATCGGCAAGCTTGCCCGCTCGGATGCGCGCACTTTGCGGATCAGGTGCAGGCCATCGTGGGGCACCATGCGCAAATCGGTGAGTATCAGCCCGATGGAGTGTTCAGACTTCAACAACGCCAGCGCCTGACGTTCATTTCTTGCGGTCACACACTCAATGCCGCTCAAGGTCAAAAACTCCGCCAGCAACTCGCAGGCCAACTCATCATCGTCAACAATCAACACCCCATGCTGCTCCGGCACAGGTGTTCGCATCACCTCGTTCAAGGCCTCGCGTTCGGCGTCGGTCAATATGTCGTGTTCAGTCATGCGGCTCTCGTAAACTGTCCTGCCGGTCAAATATCCCAGCGTTAAAGTCGGTTAATCCTTGATCGGATCAATGTGCACCCAGATCAGAGTAATTCCAAGTCCGGCATCAGGGTAAACAAGGAAATAGTCTGTAAGCATTCGCAAAAACTTCAACAGGCCTCTTCCCCATAGACTTACGTCCAATGGGCACCCGCGCCCAGACAACCGAGCATGAGGGTCACAACACGCCATGGGCCCGCCCCGTCCCGTCATAACAACAATGCGGTAATGGTAATGAGTAAATCGGATGCATTTCTCCAGGCAGGGAAAACTGCGGTGCTGCAGAACATTCACGGCACCATGCAATTCTTGCAGCGATTCCCGCCCTTCAACCAAATGGAAAATACGCACCTGGCATTCCTGGTGGAGCAATGCCAGCTGCGCTTCTACGGGCCCGGTGAGAGCATCATCCGACCGACTGACGGGCCGGTGGATCACTTCTATATCGTCAAGCAGGGCCGGGTGGTGGGCGAACGGACCCATGTAGGCCGTGAAGACGCCGAGACCACCTTTGAAATCACTGCCGGCGAGTGCTTTCCGCTGGCCGCGTTGCTGGGCGAGCGCGCCACCCGTACCGAACATCTGGCCGCCGAAGACACCTTTTGCCTGCAACTGAACAAGCCTGCATTTATCAAATTGTTCGCCCTGTCCGACGAGTTCCGCGACTTTGCCCTGCGTGGCGTCAGCAGCTTGCTCGACAAGGTCAATCAACAGGTGCAGCGGAAAGCCGTAGAAACCCTCGGCACGCAATATTCACTCAACACCCGCCTCGGTGAACTGGCCATGCGCCACCCGGTGACCTGTCTGCCGGACACCGCACTGCGTGAAGCTGTGCGCCTGATGCACGAACAGCAGGTGGGCAGCATTGTGGTGGTGGACGGGCACAAAGCGCCGCTGGGCATCTTCACCCTGCGCGACCTGCGCCAGGTGGTGGCCAGCGGGATTCAGGATTTCGCCCAAACCATCGACCTGTACATGACCCCCGGGCCGTTTTACCTGTCCCCCGATCACAGCGCCTTCGACGCCGCCATCGCCATGACCGAGCGCCATATTGCCCATGTGTGCCTGGTCAAGGATCAGCGCCTGTGCGGCGTAGTCTCCGAGCGCGATCTGTTTTCTCTGCAACGGGTTGACCTGGTTCATCTGGCCCGCACCATCCGCCATGCCCCCCGGCTGGAAAACCTGATCAGCCTGCGCGGCGAGATCGGGCAACTGGTGGAACGCATGCTGGCCCACGGCGCGTCCTCAACCCAGATCACCCACATCATCACCCAGCTCAACGACCACACCGTGTGCCGGGTCATCGAGCTGGTGCTGGCCGACCGTGGCGATCCTGGCGTGCCCTTCAGCTGGCTGTGCTTTGGCAGCGAAGGGCGACGCGAGCAAACCCTGCATACCGACCAGGACAACGGCATTTTATTCGAGGCCAAGGACGCCACCCAGGCCGCTGAAATCCGCCAGCGCCTGCTGCCCATCGCACAGCAGATCAACCATCATCTGGCGGCATGCGGCTTTACCCTGTGCAAGGGCAATGTCATGGCCGGCAACCCGGAACTGTGCTTGTCGCGCGCCGAATGGGCCCGCCGTTTCGCCGCCTTCATTCGCGAGGCAACCCCCGAAAACCTGTTGGCCTCGAGCATCTATTTCGACCTGCGGGTGGTCTGGGGTGACGAACAGGGCTGCCAGCAACTGCGCCGCGGCATTCTCGAACAAGTGGCCGACAACCGCCTGTTCCAGCGCATGATGGCCGCCAACGCCCTGCGCCATAGCCCACCGGTGGGGCGTTTCCGTGAGTTTGTACTGGAGCGCAAAGGCAGCGACAAAGCCACCCTGGACCTCAAGGTGCAGGGCCTCACGCCGTTCGTCGACGGTGCACGGCTGCTGGCACTGGCCCACGGCGTGGAAGCCAACAACACCCTGGAACGCCTGCGCCAGCTGGTGACCCTGGAAGTGATCGAGGCACTGGACGGCGCGGCCTATGAAGAGGCCTACCACTTCATCCAGCAAACCCGCATGCAACAGCACCAGTTGCAAACCCGGGAAAACCGCCCGTATTCCAACCGTGTCGACCCGGACAGCCTGAACCAGCTGGACCGGCGCATCCTGCGTGAAGCCCTGCGCCAGGCCCAGCGCCTGCAGAGCAGCCTGGCCCTGCGGTATCAACTATGAGCCTGCTGTCCTGGTTGCTGCCGCGTAAAAAGCCGGTCTTGAGCCCTGAGCAACAACAACGGGTGCTGCAACTGCCGGCACCACCCGGGCTGAGCGAGGCCTCACTGCGCCAACAGCGCTGGGTGGTGGTCGACCTGGAAACCAGCGGCCTGAACCTCAATCGCGACCAGGTGCTGTCGATTGGCGCGATGGTCATCGAAGATGGTGCCATCGATCTGGGCCAGGCGTTCGAACGCACCCTGTTGCGCCCCGACAACACCCTCAACCCCAGCGTGTTGCTGCATGGTCTGAGCCCGGAAGCAATTGCCGCGGGCAGTGATCCGGTGGATGCCCTGCTGGACTTTATGGCCTTTGTCGGTGACAGCCCGCTGCTGGCCTTTCACGCCCCATTTGACCAGCACATGCTGGGGCGTGCCCTTAAAGACAGCCTGGGCTACCGCCTGCAGCACCCGTTTCTGGATGTGGCGGCCCTGGCGCCGATGCTGTGCCCGCAGGTCAATCCGCGAGAGGCGGGGCTTGATCACTGGATCCGGCACTTCAACCTGCAAGTCGAAGACCGCCACAACGCCAGCGCCGACGCCCTGGTCACAGCCGAACTGGCGTTGATCCTGTTCAGCCGCGCACGCACGCAACAGATCGACAGCCCCCTGGCTCTGCAGCAGCGGCTAAACCAATGGCAGCGACGCAAACAAGCCCATAGCTTCTGACACCGGACTCGACTCCTGAAGCGACACCACAGCTGACTTCACACCTGTAGGAGCGAGCTTGCTCGCGCGCCTTTCATGGCTGCGCCAAAGAGCTCGCGCCTGCAGGCTGTTTACCTTCCGATGAGTGTCAATTGCGCATGCCCATTGCCTCTGACACAATCGCGAATAGTTATCGTTAGTTAATGCATGTATTCGGTGATGCCCTTGTCGTCAGTCCAAACCCCCCACAGTGAACTGGTTGGAGCGCTTTACCGCGACCATCGCGGTTGGCTGCTGGCGTGGTTGCGACGCAATGTGGCCTGCCCGCAACGGGCGGAAGACTTGAGCCAGGACACTTTCGTGCGCCTGCTGGGCCGTGAAGACCTCAAGGCCCCCCGCGAACCCCGGGCTTTTCTGGCCGCCATTGCCAAAGGCCTGCTGTTTGACCATTTTCGCCGCGCTGCCCTGGAACAGGCCTACCTCAACGAGCTGATGCTGATCCCCGATGCCGAGCAACCCTCGCCCGAAGAGCAGCAACTGATCCTCGAAGACCTCAAAGCCATCGACCGCCTGCTGGCCAAACTCTCGAGCAAATCCCGGGCGGCCTACCTCTATAGCCGTATCGACGGCCTGACCCACGCTGAAATTGCCCAACGCCTCGGCGTATCGGTGCCCCGCGTGCGCCAGTATCTGGCCCAGGGCATCCGCCAGTGCTACATCGCCCTGTATGGCGAGCCGGCATGAGCCCGGTCAGCTCCAAACCGGTATCGGCACCCGTGCTGGATGCTGCCATTGCCTGGCAACTGTGCCTGGACTGCGGCAATGGCAGCGCCTTGGAGCAAGCCGAATTCAACAAGTGGTACAGCGCCAGCGAAGAGCACGCGCGGGCCTGGATGCAACTGGGCATGCTCGATCACCGCTTCAGCAGCACCAGTGTCCCGGCGCGTAACGCCTTGCTCAAGGCCCGCAGCGGCGTACAGCAACAGGTGCGCAAAATCGGCGGCGGCCTGGCCAGTATTGCGCTGGTATGCGGGCTGACCTTGTTCGCCAGCAAAGACTACCTGCCGGTTGATTACTGGATGGCCGATCACCGCACCGCCACCGGCGAGCAACGCCAGTTACGCCTGGCCGATGGCACCCTGCTGAACCTCAACACCCACAGCGCAGTCGATGTGCGCTTTGATGGCACTACGCGACGCATCGTCCTGCAAGAAGGCGAAATCATGGTCGAGACCGGCCATGGCGACCCCCGGCCTTTTGTCGTGCAAACCCGTGATGGCAGCTTGCGAGCATTGGGCACGCGGTTTCTGGTCCGGCGCGAAGACGACGGCACCCGCCTCAGCGTGCTGCAGTCGCGGGTTGCAGCGCATCCCGAAAACAGCGTCGACGAAATCATCTACACCGAAGGTCAGCAAGTGCTGATGCACCGCGATTACCTGGGCCAGATGCTCGCCGTCAACCCCGGGGCAGACGCCTGGACCCGCGGTATGCTGGTGCTCGACAACGTACGCCTGGCCGACATGGTGCACGAACTCAAGCGCTATCGACGCGGCCACCTGGGCGTCGACCCCGACGTCGCCGACCTGCGCATCAGCGGCAGCTTCGCGCTGAACAACGTCGAGCTGGCCCTCAATGCCCTGCTGCCCGCCTTGCCGGTGAAGATTGAACAGCACACCCCGTGGTGGGTCACCATCAGCGCCAGGCCGGCAAAAAACTAAATCTAAATTATTTTCAATCAGCCCTATCACTTTTCGGATCTCGTTCGGCAGATAGTCATTGAGAAACATTTCCATTCAGGAACCCGCCGAATGTCCCGCTCCCTCGACACCTTTTTGCGCCCTGGCCTGTTAGCCGTAGCCATCGCCCTCAGCATCCCGCTGACCAGCACCTGCGTCATCGCCGCCGAACAGGCCCCGACTGCGCGCAGCTACAACCTGCCCGCCGGACCGCTGGCCGCCACCCTGAACCAGATCGCCAGCCAGTCGGGTATCACCCTGGCCATCGATCCGGCCCTGGTTGCAGGTAAAACGTCAGCCCCGGTCCAGGGTTCGTTCGAGGCCAGCACTGCATTGCGCGAGGCGTTGCGCGACAGTGGCCTGCAACTGGTGCCGGGAAGCGCCGGCAGCTTCAGCCTGATCGCCATTCCTGAAGGGGTGGTGGCGCTGGAAGCCACCACCATCAGCGGCCAGAGCAGCTATGAAAGCCCGTGGGGCCCGGTGGACGGCTACCTCGCCCAACGTACCGCCGCCGGCACCAAGACCGACACGTCCCTGCTCGAAGCCCCGCGCTCGATCTCCGTCGCCACCCGCAGCCAGATGCAGGACCGGGCGGTGCAGAACCTGGATGATGCGGTGCGTTACATGCCGGGCGTAACGGCCAGCAGCTATGGCAGCGACAGCCGTGCAGAATGGCTGAAGGTGCGAGGTTTCGAGCCAACCCAGTTCCTCGATGGCCTGCCATTGCCCAAGGGCACCTATGCCATGCCCAAGCTTGAAACCTGGGACCTGGAACGCGTGGCCCTGCTCCGCGGCCCGGCGTCATCGGTCTACGGCCAGACACCTGCCGGCGGCCTGCTGGATATGGTCAGCCGGCGCCCGGAAGACAGCGCCAGCCACGAAGTACAGATGCAGATCGGCAGCTATCAGCGCAAGCAGATCAGCTTCGACAGCACCGGCCCGATTGATGATGAAGGACGTTTTCTGTACCGCGTCAGCGGCGTGGTGCGTGACAGCAACACCGCCATCGACCACAACGAAGACAAGCGCTACAACATTGCACCGAGCCTGACCTGGAACATTGACGAAGACACCAAGCTGACCTTCCTCAGCCAGTTCAACCGTGATGACACCGGGATCACCAGCCAGTTCTTGCCGCTGCAAGGCACCAAGGTGTCCACGCCTGCGGGCAAGGTGAAGTATCACGAAAACCTCGGTGATCCGAAGTGGGAGTTCTACGACAAGACCTACTACGCACTGGGCTATGCGTTTGAGCACCGCCTGAACGACGTGTGGCAGTTCCGTCAAAATCTGCGCTACACCAAAAGCGATCTGGCCTTCCAGGGCATCACGGCGGGCGGTTACTACGGCTCGGTGGCAGACGATGGTACGGTTGAGCGCGGGGCCAACGTGGTGGATGAAGACATCAGCCAGTTCGCCGTGGACAACAATTTCCAGGCCGACTTCGACACCGGCGCAATCAAGCACACCGTGTTGATCGGTCTCGACCATCAGCGCGTCAATACCAACTACAAATGGGATTACGGCGCCGCGCCTGCCAGCAACATCATCAACCCGATCTACGGGCAGGATTTCAGCAACGTCAAATACACCACCTACAACGACTACAACCAGAAAACCCGCGACACCGGTCTTTACCTGCAAGACCAGATGGCTCTGGACAACTGGCGCTTGACCCTTGGCGGACGTCAGGACTGGTTGCACACCGACACCACGTTCTACAACGAGAACAATGCCCGCGACACACGTGACGACAGCGCCTTTACCGGTAATGCCGCACTGAGCTATGTATTCGATTCCGGCTTCACGCCTTATGTTTCGTACGCCGAATCCTTCCAGGCCGAACCGGGCGGTTTTGCCGGCAAATCATTCAAGCCCGGCACCGGCAAGCAGTACGAACTGGGCCTCAAGTACCAGCCTCCGGGCAGCGACATGCTGTTTACCGCCGCAGTCTATGACCTGACCCGCAAGAACATTGTGCTGAGCGATACGCTGGGCGTCAGCCGTCCGCTGGGTGAAGCCAACGTGCGTGGCCTGGAACTGGAAGCGGTGGGCAACGTCAACGAGAACCTGAAGTTGACGGCAGCCTATACCTACGCCAACACCAAAATGACCAAGGTGTCCGACCCGCTGGACAAGAACCGTCCACTGCCGCTGACCCCCGAGCATCAGGCTTCTATCTGGGCTGACTACACCTGGCACAAAGGCGCGCTGGAAGGCTTCGGCGTAGGCTTTGGTGCCCGCTACATCGGCGAGACCGACAACATCGCCATTGGCAGCATGGCCTATGTACCGGACGCTTCCTACGGTCATACAGACGCCTATACCGTCTACGATGCGGCGGTGCATTACGACCTTGGCAAGATGAACAAATCACTGCAGGGCGCCACGGTTTCGGTTAACGCCAACAACGTGTTCGACAAGCAATACCTGTCGACCTGCGATGGTTTCTACTGCTACTACGGCGACCGCCGCAACATCATGGCCAGCGTCAACTACAAGTGGTAACCCGCTAAACGCAACACCAATACCCACCTGCAGAAGCGAGCTTGCCTCGCGATGAAATCATCCCCCGACCGAGGGGCCGGCATCGCGAGACAAGTTCGCTCCTGCAGGGGAGTTTTTGCATTTGGGAATGTCATGAAAAGCAAAACCATCCGCCGCTGGTCCTTCATTCACACCTGGACCAGCCTGATTTGCACCGCGTTTTTGCTGATGCTGGCGCTGACCGGCCTGCCGTTGATTTTTCACCATGAAATCGACCATCTGCTGGGCGACGCGCCGCAGGTCAAGGAATTGCCCGCCGGTACTCCAACCCTCGATCTGCAACAACTGGTGCTCGCCGCACAGGCCCACCGGCCGGGCGAGGTCATGCAGTATTTCGGCTGGGACGACGATGAACCCAACGCCGTCCTGACCATCATGGCCCCCACCGCAGGTACCGAACCCAATTCGTCCCATACCTTCATGCTCGATGCACGCACCGGCGAGGCGATTGATGTGCCCTCCGCCAACGGTGGCATCATGATGGTCATGCTGCGCCTGCACGTGGACATGTTTGCCGGCCTGCCCGGCAAACTGCTGCTGGCATTCATGGGCATCCTGTTCGTACTGGCGATCATCTCCGGCACCGTTTTGTACTTGCCGTTCATGCGCCGCCATGACTTCGCCACCGTGCGCACCGACAAGTCCCGGCGCCTGCGCTGGCTCGACCTGCACAACCTGATTGGCGTCGTGACCCTGACCTGGGCACTGGTGGTGGGCGTGACCGGGGTGATCAGCGCCAGCGCCGACCTGATCATCGCTGCCTGGCGTGCTGAAACCCTCAGCGCCATGATCGAACCCTACCGCGACGCCCCGCCATTGACTCACCTGGCACCTGCCAGTGATCTGTTGCACATCGCCGCCAGGGCAGCACCCGACATGCAGCCGGACTTTATCGCCTTCCCCGGCACCCGGTTCTCCAGCGAACACCATTACTCGGTGTTCATGAAAGGCAGTACTCATCTGACCTCACACCTGCTGACTCCGGTCCTGATCGACGCCAGCAACCTTGAAGTCACCGCCGTGGCCGGACGGCCCTGGTACATGGATGCCATGGGCATGTCGCAGCCGCTGCACTTTGGCGACTACGGCGGCATGCCGATGAAAATCCTGTGGGCGGCACTCGACCTGCTGACCATCGTGGTCCTGGGCAGTGGCCTGTACCTGTGGTGGGTACGTCGCCGCGCGGCACAGGAGAGCACCCGATGAAACCGCGTCAGTCGAGTTTCTGGAAGGTGTTTTCCATTCCGCTGGCGATAGCCCTGGTGGGCGCCACCGGGTTGTTCTGCGCACTGCTGGACGATGGCGCCTGGGATTCGCTGAGCTGGATAGGGCTGGGCATACCGGCGTGGATCAGCCTGCGAGGCTTGCTCAAGCGTTGACCCTACCCCGCAGGGTAGGGCCAGGTCGCATCAGCAATCAGGCTTGTCTGCCGTATAACGACGGGCCGGGTTAACCGCGGCACCGAACTCGCGCAACGCCTTGGCACCGATCAGCAGCGGGTAGTTGAAGCTGCTGCGGTCGGTGAGGTTGACCTCAACCGTGCGTTTGACATTGCCCAGGCACATTTCCAGATCGACCACCGGGCGCTTGGCGCTTTCGCTCGCGTCCTTGTCTTCGTCTTCATCGGCGCGGCTTTTGATTTTGCTGATGCGTGCCACTTTGTGTTCGTACACCTTGCTGCTCGCACCTTCGGTGGCCAGCTGGAAGCGTACCCAGTCGTCACCATCGCGGGTAAAGGTCTGGATGTTTTTGGCCGACAGCGACGCGGTCAGGGCACCGGTGTCCATCTTGGCTTTCAGGGTTTCACCGATTTCCGGCAACTTGATGTATTCGTAGCGCCCGTACAGGGTCGGCTCGGCGGCCATCACCGGCAATGCCAATACAGAGAGCAAGGCTAGAACAGACTTCATAAAGACAGTTTCCTTCGGTTTGACGCTGCCTGCAGGGGCGAGTCTGGCTCGCGATGCTGGCAACTCGTTTAATTCATTTACCGTGGTGATGCTATTGCGAGCAAGCCCGCTTCTACAGTGTCGGGTGAACGATAGCGGCTGGCGCGTGAAACATTTGTCGATACGCCGATTTGGCGTTCGGCAAGGCTCTGCTTATCATTGCCTGTCATTAAACGTTCAAGAGTTACTTATGCGCCGCCTGCTCACCGGCTGTCTGGTCACACTGCTACTGCTGTGCAACACCCTCATCCTGTTTGGCCCCTTGATGCTGTTTGCCCTGCTCAAACTCATCTCGCCGGGTCGCCTGCGCGATTACAATTCGTGGGCCGTGATGTGGATCGCCGAGACCTGGTCTGAAATCGACAAACGCATTTTCGCCCTGTGCCTGCCCACCCAATGGGACATTCGCGGCGCTGAAGGGCTGAGCCGCGATACCTCGTACCTGGTGATCAGCAATCATCAATCCTGGGTGGATATCCCGGCGCTGATGCAGGGCCTTAACCGGCGTACGCCGTTCTTCAAATTCTTCCTCAAAAAACAACTGATCTGGGTGCCCTTTCTGGGCCTGGCCTGGTGGGCGCTCGACTACCCGTTCATGAAGCGTTACTCCAAAGCCTTCCTCGCCAGACACCCGGAACTCAAAGGTGAAGACCTGAAAATCACCCGGGCAGCCTGCGAGCTTTTCAAGCGCCAGCCGGTGACCGTGGTCAATTACCTTGAAGGCACGCGTTTCACCCCGGCCAAGCGCGCCCGGCAACAATCGCCCTACACCTACCTGCTCAAACCCAAGGCGGGCGGCGTGGCGTTTGTACTGGCCGCCCTGGGCGAACAGCTGGATGCCGTGCTCGACGTGACCGTGGTTTATCCACAGGCAAAAATTCCGGGCTTTTGGGCATTGATCAGCGGGCAAGTGCCCAAGGTGATTGTCGACATTCAGATCCACCAACTGGACCCGGCGTTATGTCAGGGGGATTACGAGAATGATCCGCTGTTTCGCCAGCAGATCCAGAGCTGGGTCAACCAGCTCTGGATCAAGAAAGATCAGCGCATCAGCACCTTGCGTGCCGAGCGCGAGTGATCTTAAACGCCCCAGGCGCTACCCAGTTTGCTCAGCAGCGAAGTGCTGACGTTCTGGCCTTTGAAGTAGTCCAGCAGGACCGGAGCAAACTTGGCGACCATTCCGTCCTGCATGCCCAGCGCAGAGAACGCAGCATCAAGCTGGCTGGTATTGGCCACGTTGCTCACAGCGCTGGTCGCGGTTTCGGACACGCCATTGGTCTTGCCCAGCAAACCGCCCAGTTGGCTCAGTTGACCCAGGGCACCGGCGCCAGCCAGTTTGTTAACACCCGGCACTTGCTTGGTCAGCTCGGAATAGTCACTTGAGGTCAGCTGGTTTTTCGCCAGGCTCAACATCGCGCCAACACCGCCAGCCGCCTGCTCGGGTTTGACCCCAAGTTCGTTGACCTTGCTCAGCAACTGTACCGCTTGTGCCGACTTGTCAGTGGTCGCGCCGTTACCGTTGGCGCCCTGCATTTGAGCCGCGACGCCAGCCACATCGCTCAAGCTGAAACCCGCAAACACCGGGCTTGCGGCCACGGTCATAAATGTTGCCAGTGCCACTGCGCTCAACTTTTTCATCGCATCAACCTCTATATCCAAAGAGCCGCGCGTCAATTAACGCGACGGCAAAACTGTGTGTAAGACCCGAAAAACCGGCAGATGTTCCCAAATGCCACTACGGGATCAAACGGCACGCAATCTTAATTGAAAAATTGTTTGCCCGCGCTGCATCCGCTTTGCCTTCGCCTGCGTATATCAAGCACGGACAGACCTTGTTGACCGCCTGCCAACCGACAAGGGCACAGACCATGAAACGCAACTCGATCAGAACCCCGTTGATTGCCAGCCTTCCGAGGCTGGTTGTTGCCGCCAGCAACTGTCGACAAAGTGCTGATGACTGAATAGTGCATGCCTGCCCGGCCGGTGGGCACCCAGGGTAAGCGGCCGGTCAATGGGAACCCCGCCATGAATGGAATAACTCTATATGCTCAACTAATCTCAACCGACAACTGGCATGGAGCCATCCCCAGTCATGTAGGGAGAACCGGTATTTTAACTGCCAACACCGAGAACCTGAGACAGCTGCTGGCCCAATGCTCGTTGGGCAATCGACGCGCTTTCGAAACCCTTTACCGCAGCGTTGCTCCCAGCTTGCACAGCGTAGCCCTGCGTTGCATGGGCCGACGCGACCTTGCTGAAGAAGTGGTGCAGGAAAGCTTTGTGCGTCTCTGGCACAACGCCTCACGCTATGAAGCTCATTTGTCGGCGCCATTGACCTGGATGATCAACATCACCCGCAACCTGGCCATCGACCAACTGCGCAAACACCGGGAGTTGCCGTTAAGCGATCTGCAACAGAACGCCGTGGCCGATGACACCCCGGGCGCCGATGAGCAACTGGACAGCGCCCGCTCCTCCCGTGCCCTCAATCATTGCCTTGAGCAACTGGACGGCATGCAGCGCCAGACCATTACCATTGCCTACTTCCATGGCTTCAGTGCCAGCGAACTGGCCACGCAACTGGCAGCGCCTCTGGGCACAGTCAAATCCTCGATTCGCCGGGGCATGGAACGTCTGCGCAGGTGCCTCGAATCATGAACTATCAAACTGCCGAGCGGCGCCGGGCTCTGGCTGGCGACTATGCCATTGGCCTGATGCCGCCCACTGCCCGCAAACGTTTTGAACAACTGCTGCTGGACGACCCGCATTTGCGCGCCGAACTGGCGCAGTGGGACACCCATCTCGCCAGCCTGGCCGAACCCCTGTCTGCGCAGCCCGTACCCGAGCACGTATGGCAGGCAATCGTCTCGCGCATCGAACCACAAAAACTGCATGTGCCGGCCAGGCGTCCGTTCTGGACCTGGCTACGCACGGGGGCTGTGATCTGCTCTTTGCTGATTGCCGTCACCGTGGGCCTGCTCTATACCCGCGACAACGTCCAGTACAAGGCCACCCTGCTCAGCGGCACCGAGCAACCGGGCTTGCGGATCGAAGCTCACACCGACTATCTGCAGGTTCAACCGCTGCAACTGGCAGCCCTCGATGCCGGGCGCAGTCTGGAGTTGTGGGCGATTCCGGTGGATGGCAAGCCTGTATCACTGGGCCTGATCCCCACTGGCGGGGACGGTATGATCGGTCTGAGCAAAAGCCAGCAGCAATTGCTTGGCCCCCATGTTGTGCTGGCCGTGAGTCTTGAACCCAAGGGC
Source organism: Pseudomonas paraversuta (assembly GCF_904067025.1). Classification (NCBI taxonomy): domain Bacteria; kingdom Pseudomonadati; phylum Pseudomonadota; class Gammaproteobacteria; order Pseudomonadales; family Pseudomonadaceae; genus Pseudomonas; species Pseudomonas paraversuta. Next base: position 409,745 of record NZ_CAJFDA010000001.1, on the reverse strand, counting down.
GGCTCAACCACCGGTCAGCCGAGCGGGCCAGTGTTGTACCAGGGCCCGTTGGCTGCGTTGTAAGCATCACTGGCGCAGCGGTTCGCTGCGCCAGTGTGTGCAGGGATCAGACCCCGCTGAACAGTTTGTGCGGATCGATCACAAATTTCTTCGGTACCCCCGCATCAAACTCGCCATAGCCACGCGGAGCATCATCCAGACTGATCACTTCAACGCCGACGATGTCGGCGATTTTGATCCGGTCCCACATGATGGCCTGCATCAGTTGGCGGTTGTACTTCATCACCGGAGTCTGGCCGGTATGGAAACTGTGGGACTTGGCCCAGCCCAGACCAAAGCGAATGCTCAGGCTGCCCATTTTCGCAGCCGCATCCACAGCACCCGGATCTTCGGTCACGTACAGACCAGGGATACCGATTTTGCCCGCTACCCGCACCACTCCCATCAGAGAGTTGAGTACCGTGGCCGGCGCTTCGTGCTTGACCCCGTCATGCCCGTGGCCACGGGCCTCAAAGCCCACCGCATCGACCGCGCAATCCACTTCGGGCTCGCCCAGCAGCTCGGCAATCTGTTCGTGCAGCGGAGTGTCTTTGGACAAATCGGCAATTTCAAAACCCTGGGCCTTGGCGTGCGCCAGACGAATCGGATTGACGTCGCCGACAATCACCACGGCCGCGCCCAACAGTCGCGCCGAAGCCGCCGCTGCCAGACCGACCGGGCCTGCACCGGCGATGTACACCGTGCTGCCAGGGCCGACACCGGCGGTCACGGCACCGTGGTAGCCAGTGGGCAGAATGTCGGAAAGGCAGGTCAGGTCACGGATCTTCTCCATCGCCGCGTCACGGTTCGGCAACTTGAGCAGGTTGAAATCGGCATAGGGCACCAGCACATATTCGGCCTGGCCGCCGACCCAGTCGCCCATGTCCACGTAACCATAAGCGCCGCCGGGACGGGCCGGGTTGACGGTCAGGCACACCCCGGTATTTTGTTCCTTGCAGCTGCGGCAACGGCCGCACGCCACGTTGAAAGGCACCGATACCAGGTCGCCGACTTTCAAATGCTCCACGTCGCGCCCGGCCTCAATCACCTCCCCGGTAATCTCATGCCCCAGCACCAGCCCGGTTTGCGCCGTGGTGCGTCCGCGCACCATGTGCTGGTCGGAACCGCAGATATTGGTCGATACCACTCGCAGGATCACGCCGTGATTGATTTGTTTGCCCTGCGGGTTCTGCATCTTCGGGAAAGGGATGCTTTGCACTTCCACCTGGCCATTGCCCAGGTACACCACACCGCGATTGTCAGCCATCGAGTTCACCCTTGTTGTTATTTGAGGGCAGTTGCACGCGGCAAGCTAAAAGCCGCAAGCAGTCTGCTGTGACTTGCAGCTTGCAGCTTAGAACGGGCTGCTGCGGTTACAGCACCACCGTACGACCTCCATTTAGGAAAACGCGCCGCTCGATGTGATACCCCACGCCCCGGGCCAGGGTTTGCGCCTCGATGTCGCGGCCCTTGGCGATCAGGTCTTCGGGGTAATGGCTGTGATCCACCACCTCGACCCCCTGGGCGATGATCGGGCCTTCATCCAGGTCGTTGTTGATGTAGTGCGCAGTGGCGCCCACCAGCTTGACCCCCTTCTCGTAAGCCTGGTGATAGGGCTTGGCGCCTTTGAAACCGGGCAGCAGCGAGTGATGGATATTGATCGCCTTGCCGTCCAGTTTGCGACACAGCTCAGGCGACAGCACTTGCATGTAGCGGGCGAGAATCACCAGCTCGGCGCCGGTGTCTTCGATCACTTGCCAGACCTTCGCCTCCTGCGCCGGTTTGTCGGCGGGGTTGAGGGCGAAGTGGTGGTAAGGAATGCCATGCCATTGGGCCAGCGGCTCAAGGTCCGGGTGATTGGACACCACGGCCACCACATCCATCGACAACTGGCCGATGCGCTGGCGGTAGAGCAAGTCGTTAAGGCAGTGGTCGGCTTTGGACACCATGATCAGCACTTTGGGCCGGTAGTGAGGCGGGGTCAGCTCGAACCTCATGCCAAAGGCTTCGCCGCGTTCGGCCAGGCCGGCGCGGAATTCGTGCTCGTCGAAGCCATCGGGCTGGCGGAACTCGACACGAATGAAAAACCGTCCGCAACGCTGGTCATCGAACGAATGGTGCTCGGTGACATAGCAGCGGTGCTCAAACAGATAACGCGTCACCGCATCCACCGTACCCAACAGGCTGGGGCAGTCAGCGGTGAGAATCCAGGTATCCGGGGCGCGGCTCATGGGGGGGTTCCTTGTAATTGTGTGGAATGGCGTAACCCTTGTGGAAGCTGGCAAGCCAGCTCCCACAATCAGTTATGTGATCGCGCGTTGCTCAGGCCTCGACACTCAGCCCGTATTGCGCCGCTGCGTCCTGCAACCATAACCACCAATAGTCCGAAAAGCTGCGCCGGATCAGCAGTTCCCAGGTGTCTTCGCCGGTATGGCGGATGACCAGCTGCGATTTGGCGAACACCGTACCCACGGCCTTGCCCACCGGGAAGTTGTCGGGGTGAACGTCATAGCTGGTGGACTTCATCAGCACTTCACGCACGTTGGGCCCGCTCAGCTCCAGCAGTTGCTGGCCGCCACTGACATTGACCACCGAAATATGCAGCCCCGCCAGCGCTGCGCGCAGGGCTTGTTCCACAGCGAATTCCTGGCCACCGGGCACAATCAGCAGCCACTCGTCCGGGCCCATCCATTGCAGCGATGTCTGATCCTTGGCCACCAGGCTCAAGGCCACCGGCAATTCCAGGCCCAGGGCCTTGTGCACACCTTCGGCAAAGGCCGGGTCTTTGGCGTCGCCACGCAGGGTCAGATGCCCCAGAAGTTTTTTCTCGCGCACGATGACACCGGGATTTTTACGGCCTTTGCCAATCAGCCCGGCGAGGTTGGCGTGGTGTAACGATGACTCGGCTTTCGCGCCCGAGTCAGGGCGTTGTTGGTACACGTTGGCTGTGGTCATGAATCACCCGTTCGCAATGTTATGTAGGATCGACCGCTATCGCTGGCAAGCCAGCTCCCACACTTGCAATGCAACCCATGTGGGAGCTGGCTGCCAGCGATGGTCTTGATTCAAATATTCTGCCGTTCGCCCTTGGGGTCGAAGAACACCGAAGACACGATTTCAGCCTCGATCACGCTGCCGTCCGCCAACGGTGCGAACACCCGCTCGCCCATGCGCTTGAGGCCGCCTTTGACCACGCCCATGGCAAACGAGTAACCCAGCGAGCCGCAGGTGTAGCTGGAGGTCACATGACCGACCATGCTCATCGGGATCGCCTGCTTGGTGTCGAACACCAGCTGTGCGCCTTCAGGCAGCCATTTGGTCGGGTCCACAGGCTTGAGGCCCACCAGTTGTTTGCGCTGATCACGCACACAGTCTTCACGGTTCATCCCGCGCCAGCCGATCCATGAAAATGCCTTGGTGCGGCCCACACACCAGCCCATGTTCAGGTCGTCAGGGGTCATGGAACCGTCGGTGTCCTGACCGACGATGATGAAACCCTTCTCGGCCCGCAGCACGTGCATGGTCTCGGTGCCATACGGGGTGAGGTTGTACTGCTTGCCCGCCTCGACAATTTTTTCCAGCACGCCCATGGCGTAGTCAGCCTGGATGTTGACTTCATACGACAGCTCGCCGGTGAACGAGATACGGAACACCCGCGCCGGTACGCCGCCCACCAGACCTTCCTTCCAGGTCATGAACGGGAAAGCCTCACGGTCCAGGTCGATGTCGGTCACTTCGCTCAGCAGCTTGCGGCTGTTGGGGCCGGACAGGGTCAGGGTCGCGTAATGGTCGGTGACCGAGGTGAAGTACACCTTCAGCTCCGGCCACTCGGTCTGTTGATAGATCTCCAGCCATTGCAGAACCCGGGCCGCACCGCCGGTGGTGGTGGTCATCACAAAATGGTTGTCGGCCAGGCAGGCGGTCACGCCATCGTCGAACACCATGCCGTCTTCTTTGCACATCAGGCCGTAGCGGGCCTTGCCCACATCGAGCTTGGTCCAGGCGTTGGTGTAGATGCGGTTGAGGAACTCCCGGGCATCCGGGCCCTGAATGTCGATCTTGCCGAGGGTGGAAGCATCCAGAATGCCGACGCTGTCACGCACCGCCTGGCACTCGCGCTTGACCGCCGCGTGCAGATCTTCGCCATTGCGCGGGAAGTACCACGGGCGCTTCCACTGGCCGACGTCTTCAAATTCGGCACCTTGCTTGACGTGCCAGCTCTGCAGCGCGGTGTAGCGCACCGGCTCGAAGATGTGCCCGCAATGGCGGCCCGCCACCGCGCCGAATGTGACCGGCGTGTAGTTGGGGCGGAACATTGTGGTGCCCATTTGCGGGATGGTCACGTTCAGCGAACGCGCCGCAATGGCCAGCCCGTTGACGTTGCCCAGCTTGCCCTGGTCAGTGCCAAAACCCAGGGCGGTGTAGCGTTTGACGTGTTCCACCGACTCGAAGCCTTCACGGGTGGCCAGTTCAATGGCCGCTGCAGTGACGTCGTTTTGCAGGTCGACGAATTGCTTCGGCGCCCGTGCAGTGGCTTTTTCGTGGGGCACCTGAAACAGCGCCAGGGTGGCTTCTTCATGATGGTTCAGGGCTTTGGGCAACACGCCCTCAACCGGTTTGAAACCAGCTTCACTGGCCGCCCGCACGCCTCCTTCAAAGCCATCGGCCAGGCTGTCGCCGAGCTTGTAGACGCCATTGATGCCGCCCACGCAGACGCGTTTCTGCGGCGCTTCGCCGGGAACAAAGCCGAGAATGTCTTCACGCCAGGTCGGCTTGCCACCCAGGTGCGAGGCCAGGTGCACCACCGGGCTGTAGCCGCCGGAGGTCGCAACCAGATCACACTCCAGCCATTCGCCAGGGCTGGCGACGCTGTGTTGTTTAAGGTCAATCGCCGCCACACGGGCACCGGTTACATGTTTGCTGCCGCGGGTTTCGATCACCGCGCTGCCGGTCAGAATCCGGATGCCTTTGGCCCGTGCCTCTTCGACCAGTGCACCGCGGGGATTGCTGCGGGCATCGGCAATGGCCACCACTTGCTGACTGGCGTCGAGCCAGTCCAGCGCCACGCGATAGGCATGGTCGTTGTTGGTGCTCAGCACCAGTTTTTTACCCGGAGCCACGCCGTAGCGGCGCACATAGGTCGACACCGCACCCGCAAGCATATTGCCCGGCACGTCGTTGTTGCCATACACCAGCGGCCGCTCGCACGCGCCGGTGGCCAGCACCACGCGCTTGGCCCGTACCCGATGGATGCGCTGACGCACCTGGCCGATGGGTGCGCGGTCGCCAAGGTGGTCGGTAAGGCGCTCGTGAATGGTCAGGAAATTGTGGTCGTGATAGCCGTTCACCGTGGCCCGTGGCAGCAGCAACACGTCCGGCAGCGCCTTGAGGGCCGCAATCACCCCGGCTACCCACTCCATCGCCGGTTTGCCGTCCAGGCTTTCGCGGCTGTCCAGCAGGCTGCCGCCGAACTCTTCCTGTTCATCGGCCACTATCACCCGTGCGCCGCTGCGCGCTGCTGCCAGGGCTGCTGCCAGTCCGGCCGGGCCGGCACCGACGATCAGCACATCGCAATGGTGGTTCATGTAGTCGTAGGTATCGGGGTCGTTCTGGGTTGGCGAACGCCCCAGCCCCGCCGCCTTGCGGATGTATTTCTCGTAAGTCATCCAGAACGACTGCGGGTACATGAAGGTTTTGTAGTAAAAGCCGGGCGGCATCAGCTTGCCGCCAACCTTGCCCAAAATCCCCATTACGTCATTGTTGACGTTGGGCCAGCCGTTGGTGCTGGTGGCCACCAGCCCTTGATACAGCGCCTGTTGTGTGGCGCGCACGTTGGGGATCTGGGTGGCTTCGGTGGCGCCGATTTGCAGCACCGCATTGGGCTCTTCGGCACCGGCGGCAAAAATGCCCCGCGGCCGGGAATATTTAAAGCTGCGACCGATCACGTCGACGCCGTTGGCCAGCAAGGCAGCGGCCAGACTGTCGCCTTCGTAGCCTTTGTACTGTTGCCCGTTAAAGGTGAAGGTCAGCACTTTGTTGCGATCGACGCGGCCGCCGTTAGGCAAGCGGTGGGTCTGGCTCATACCTTTTCTCCCAGCTCGCGAGTGGCCGTGGTGGTCAGTGGTGCAGCCTGTTCGGTGAACTGCGGCTTGCTGCCGATCAGGTAGGTTTCAAGAATTTCATAGGTCAGGGTATTGCGGGTCGCGTTGAAAAACTGGCGACAGCCGGCCACGTGGTTCCACAACTCGTGGTGCAGGCCACGGGGGTTGTCGCGAAAGAACATGTAGTCGCCCCACTCGGCATCGGTGCAGGTGCCAGGGTCGAGCGGACGCGGAATGTGGGCCTGGCCACTGGCGTGAAATTCCTCTTCGGAACGCAGCTCGCCGCAATGGGGACAGAAGATGTGCAACATGGGTGATTCTCCTGTTAGTGGGCGACAGCGGCAGCGCCGTGTTCGTCGATCAGGGCGCCGTTGTGGAACCGGTCAATGGAAAACGGGGCAGCCAGCGGGTGCATTTCGCCTTTGGCCAGGCTGGCGGCAAACACGTTGCCCGAGCCCGGTGTGGCCTTGAACCCGCCCGTGCCCCAACCGCAGTTGAAGAACAGGTTCGGCACCGGAGTTTTGGAGATGATCGGGCAGGCGTCCGGCGTGGTATCGACGATGCCGCCCCACTGGCGGTTCATGCGCACCCGGGACAACACCGGGAACATCTCGACGATGGCCTGAATGGTGTGTTCGATCACCGGGTACGAGCCGCGCTGGCCATAGCCGTTGTAGCCGTCGATACCGGCACCGATCACCAGGTCGCCCTTGTCGGACTGGCTGATATAGCCGTGCACGGTGTTGGACATGATCACGCTGTCGATAATCGGCTTGATCGGCTCCGACACCAGTGCCTGCAGCGGGTGCGATTCAATCGGCAGACGGAAGCCGGCCTGGCGTGCCATGTGCCCGGAATTACCGGCCGTGACCACGCCTACGCGCTTGGCGCCGATAAAACCTTTACTGGTTTCGACGCCGATGCACACCCCGTTTTCCTTGCGAAAGCCCAGTACCTCGGTTTGCTGGATCAAGTCCACCCCCAGCGCATCGGCGGCCCGGGCAAAGCCCCAGGCCACGGCGTCATGCCGGGCCACGCCGCCACGTCGTTGCACGGTGGCGCCCATTACCGGGTAGCGGGTGTTTTTTGAACAGTCCAGGTACGGAATTTCGTCCGCCACCTGTTTCGCATTCAGCAACTCGCCGTCCACCCCGTTGAGTCGGTTGGCGCTGACCCGGCGCTCGGAATCGCGGATGTCTTGCAGGGTATGGCACAGGTTGTATACCCCGCGCTGGGAGAACATGACGTTGTAGTTCAGATCCTGGGACAGGCCTTCCCACAGCTTCATCGCGTGTTCGTAGAGATGCGCCGACTCGTCCCACAAATAGTTGGAACGCACGATGGTGGTGTTGCGCGCCGTGTTGCCACCCCCCAGCCAGCCCTTTTCCACCACCGCTACATTGGTAATGCCGTGCTCCTTGGCCAGATAGTAAGCAGTGGCCAGGCCGTGGCCGCCACCGCCGACAATGATCACGTCGTAAACCTTTTTCGGGGTCGGCGTGCGCCACATCTTCTGCCAGTTTTCGTGGTGGCTGAGGGAGTGTTTGAAGAGGCCGAAGCCTGAATACCGTTGCATAGGGATTACTCCAAAACCGCGCTCAGCGATAAACCGGGAAGTCTTTGCACAGTGCCGTTACCTGGCGCGCCACATCAGCCTCGATATCGGCATCGCCGAGGTGATCGAGGATGTCGCAGATCCAGCCGGCCAGCTCCGTACATTGCGCCACTTTGAAACCGCGGGTGGTGACCGCCGGGGTACCGATGCGCAGGCCCGAAGTCACGAAGGGGGATTGCGGATCGTTGGGCACGGCGTTTTTGTTGACCGTGATATGGGCCCGGCCCAGGGCTGCATCGGCGTCTTTGCCGGTCAGGCCCTGACGGATCAGGCTGAGCAGAAACAGGTGGTTGTCGGTGCCGCCCGAAACCACGTCGTAACCGCGCTTCACAAACACCTCGGCCATCGCCCGGGCGTTGTCGATCACCTGTTGTTGATAGGCTTTGAAGCCGGGTTCCAGGGCTTCCTTGAAACACACGGCCTTGGCGGCGATCACGTGCATCAACGGCCCGCCCTGGCCGCCGGGGAACACCGCCGAGTTGAATTTTTTCTCCAGCGCTTCGTTGGCCCTGGCCAGAATCAGACCGCCACGTGGCCCGCGCAGGGTTTTGTGGGTGGTGGTGGTCACAACGTCAGCGTACGGCAGCGGGTTCGGGTACAGGCCCGCCGCCACCAGACCGGCCACGTGGGCCATGTCGACAAACAGGTAAGCCCCCACCTTGTCGGCGATCTGCCGGAAGCGCGGAAAATCGAGAAACTTGGAGTAAGCCGAGAACCCGGCAATGATCATCTTCGGCTGGTGCTCGACGGCCAGACGCTCGACTTCGTCGTAGTCGATCAGGCCGGTGGCGGTGTCGATGCCGTATTGCACGGCGTTGTACAACTTGCCGGAAAAACTCACGCTGGCGCCGTGGGTCAAGTGACCGCCGTGGGCCAGGCTCATGCCCAGCACGGTGTCCCCGGCATTGAGCAACGCCAGATACACCGCTGCGTTGGCCTGGCTGCCGGAGTGCGGTTGCACGTTGGCGTAATCGGCACCGAACAGTTGTTTGGCACGGTCGATGGCCAGCTGCTCGACTTTATCCACATGCTCGCAGCCGCCGTAATAACGCTTGCCGGGGTAGCCTTCGGCGTACTTGTTGGTCAGGCCGCTGCCCTGGGCTTGCATCACGCGCCGACTGGTGTAGTTCTCGGAGGCAATCAGTTCGATGTGATCTTCCTGACGCTGGTCTTCGGCATTCATGGCCGCTAACAAGGCATCGTCGTAGCCCTGAATCTGATCCTGCTTGCTGAACATTGCGTTCTCCCAGCGCCAGCGCGCCTTTGGTCTCGGTTAGGGCTTGCCCTTTGAGCCAGATGGTAGAGCTGGCGCCCCCGGATCAAATGCCTATGGACGCCACACAAAGGTGCGTTTACGACATGGGACAAAAGCGGGTATCACTCATGCCCTGTGGGAGCCGGCTTGCCGGCGATACCTGATCTGCCATCGCCGGCAAGCCGGCTCCCACAAGAAGTCTGTCGAGCATTCTGTGCACCCGCCGGATTCTTGGATAAAGTGCAGCACGATCTTCGACCATGGAACCGGGAAATGACTGACAAGAGCCAACAATTCGCCAGCGACAACTACTCCGGTATCTGTCCCGAAGTCTGGGCCGCCATGGAGCTGGCCAACCACGGCCACCAGCGTTCTTATGGTGATGACGAGTGGACGCTGCGCGCCGCCAACGATTTCCGCAAACTGTTTGAAACCGATTGCGAGGTGTACTTCGCCTTCAACGGCACCGCCGCCAACTCATTGGCCCTGTCGTCGTTGTGCCAGAGTTTCCACAGCGTGATCTGCTCCGAGACCGCCCACGTCGAAACCGACGAATGCGGTGCCCCGGAGTTCTTCTCCAACGGCTCCAAGCTGCTGCTCGCCCGTACTGAAAACGGCAAGATCACCCCCGAGTCGATCCGCGAAATCGCCCTCAAGCGCAAAGACATTCACTACCCCAAGCCGCGGGTCGTGACCATCACCCAGGCCACCGAAGTCGGCAGCGTGTATCGCCCGGAAGAAATCCGCGCCATCAGCGCTACCTGCAAGGAGCTGGGCCTGCTGTTGCACATGGACGGCGCCCGCTTCTCCAACGCCTGCGCGTTTCTGGGGTGCACGCCTGCGGAACTGAGCTGGAAGGCCGGGGTTGATGTGCTGTGCTTTGGCGGGACCAAAAACGGCATGGCGGTGGGTGAAGCGATTCTGTTCTTTGATCACGCCCTGGCAGTGGATTTTGACTATCGCTGCAAACAGGCCGGGCAACTGGCGTCGAAAATGCGTTTTCTGTCAGCCCCCTGGGTCGGCTTGCTGGAAAACGACGCCTGGCTCAAACATTCACGCCACGCCAACCACTGCGCACAATTGCTGAGCCAGCTGGTCAGTGACATTCCGGGGGTTGAGCTGATGTTTCCGGTGGAAGCCAACGGCGTGTTCCTGCAACTGTCGGAACCGGCTGTGGCAGCGCTGACAGCCAGGGGCTGGCGCTTTTACACCTTTATCGGCAAGGGCGGCGCACGCTTCATGTGCTCGTGGGACACCGAAGAGGCGCGGGTGCGGGAACTGGCTGCGGATATCCGCGAAGTGATGGGCGCAAATTAATGCAGGGGCGAGCTTGCTCGCGAGCTTCTAACAGCTCACGAACAAGCTCGCGCCCACAGAAGATGATTGTTTTTTGCGAGACTCAGGATTGCCCGAGAGTCCGCTCAATCACTTCGACCGTGGCGCTGACTTGCTCTTGATAACGGTCGATTTCCTGTTTGTGCTGCTGTTTGAGTTCAATCTGTTGTGAACACAGATTCAACGCGGCCAGCACCAGCAACTTGTCCCCGATCAAGCTCGGGTACTTTCTTTTCGTATCGGCCAAGGCAGTGTTCAACATCACCGATGCGGCCACCAGGGTTTGCAGCTCCCCCACAGGCGCCTTGATCGAATAGTCGTTGCCCAGAATCGAGACGACTTTTATTCCGTCTCTGTCTTCGCTCATGCGCTGACAGTGCTCGCACGTTCAACCAGTGCCTGGATGCGTGCAGCGGTTGCACCTTGCTTCTCTTCCTGTTCCATCAGGCTCAGTTGCAGGCTTTCGTTGTCGTCTTTGGCCTGGGCCAGTTCAGCGTTCAGCGCAGCGTTGGTGTCCAACAGCTCCTGCTTTTGTTGAACCAGGTCGCTGACCAGTTGTTCCAGTTTGCTAAGGGATGATTCCATCATGGTGGTGATCTCAAGCTGTTTTCAGAGGGCGCGTACGATAAAGAAAAGTCACCGGCTAAGCTAGCGGCAACCGGCCTTTAAGCCCCCTAAAGACTGTGGTTTCCAATCTTTGTTCCCGTCCTCCCCCAAACACCCACTGTGGGAGCGAGCTGTGGTTTTAAAAAGCTCGCTCCTACAGGTATCAGAATTCAATCCGCACATCGCCCTTGGGTACGCTGCAGCAAGACAAGATGTAGCCTTCTGCCACGTCTTCGTCAGTGATGCCGCCGTTGTGCTCCATCTCGACTTCGCCGCCCAGCTTCAACACCTTGCACGTGCCACAAATGCCCATGCCGCAGGCTTTGGGAATCAACAGCCCCAACTTGGCTGCCGCAGCGTGTACGGTTTCGGCCGGGCCCACGCGGATACTTTTGCCCGACGCGGTGAATTCCACCTGGTTGAGGTCCGCCAGATCCAGCTCCGGCGCATCTGCCGCCTGTTCGGCCTGCTCCACCGCATCGGCCCGGGCCTCGGGCGGGGTCGCACCAAAAGACTCTTCGTGGTACCGGCTCATGTCAAAACCGTTGGCTTCCAGCAGCCGCTTGACCGCGCTCATGTAAGGCGTGGGGCCGCAACAGAACACCTCGCGCTCCATGAAGTCGGGCGCCATCAGCTCCAGCATCTTGTGATTCAAATAGCCGCGGTAGCCGGCCCAGGGCTCGCCCAGGCCGTGCTTCTCGCAGATCAGGTGCAGGCTGAAGTTGTCGATGCGCGAAGCCATGTGCTCCAGCTCGCGGTGATAAATGATGTCTTTCGGTGAACGGGCGCTGTGGATAAACACCATGTCGACATTGGCGTTGGTGTCGTAAAACCAGCGCGCCATGGACATCACCGGGGTAATGCCGACCCCGCCGCTCAGATACAGCACCTTGGGGCTCGGTGCGTCGATGGCGTTGAACAGCCCGACCGGGCCGTGTACCGCCAGCTCCTGGCCCTCACTCAAGGTGTCGTGCAGCCAGTTGGAGACGCGCCCGCCCGGCACGCGCTTGATGGTCACCGAAAAGCTGTACGGCACCGAAGGCGAACTGGAAATGGTGTACGAGCGCATCACCGGATCGCCGTCGATTTCCAGCTCCAGGGTCACGAACTGCCCCGGCTTGAAAAAGAACAGGATCGGCTGGTCAGCCATAAAGCAGAAGGTGCGCACATCCCAGGTTTCCTGAATCACTTTGACGCAGCGCACGATGTGTCGGCCGTTGGCCCAGGTCTGGGTGGTTACCGGATTCAGAAAGCTGTTGGACATGGGCTTCTCCACGGCCGACAACCGGCCTCTTGCTGGCGATTCTGCGCATGCCCCGGGGCGGCCATTTACCTATTCGCGACATTCACATACTTATCGCGACCAGCCCCTTGAAACAGGGGCTGGCGCGTCGGGAACAGATTGGGCCATGTCGCCCGCAGATATGGCATCGGCCCGGCCGGAACGCACACTCAGCGCCACTGATAGCGTTAATTGCTTTGCCTTGCGTCGCACCCCTGAGCAGCTACTTTCGGCCACATAGAATGGCCATGAGGATTACAACGATGGACATCACCGCAACCCTGAGCCTGGGCGATCCACTGGAACCCGCACGCAAGGCCACCGCCGAGATGTTGCAGAGCCGTGAGCGTACTTTTTCGCTGCCGCAGCCGTTTTATAACGACGAGCGCCTGTTCGAAATCGACATGCAGGAGATCTTTCAGAAGGAGTGGCTGATTGCAGGCATGACCTGCGAGATCCCGACCAAGGGCAATTATCTGACGCTGCAAGTGGGCAACAACCCGATCATCGTGATTCGCGGTGCCGAGGGTCAGGTCCATGCATTCCATAACGTATGCCGGCATCGCGGCTCGCGGCTATGCACTTCCGAGAAGGGCAAGGTTGCCAAGCTGGTGTGCCATTACCACCAGTGGACCTATGAGCTCGATGGCCGCCTGCTGTTTGCCGGCACCGAGATGGGCGCCGACTTTGACATGAAGCAATACGGCCTCAAGCCGGTGAATGTGAAAACCGCAGGTGGCTACATCTTTATCAGCCTGGCCGAAAACCCGCCCGCAATCGACGAGTTCCTGGCCACCCTGAACCACTACATGGAACCCTACGACATGGAAAACACCAAGGTGGCGATTCATACCACCCTGGTGGAAAAGGCCAACTGGAAGCTGGTGCTGGAAAACAACCGCGAGTGTTATCACTGCAACGCGTCGCACCCGGAGCTGCTGAAAACCCTGCTGGAATGGGACGACGTCACCGATCCCCGGGCCGATCAGGCCTTCAAGGACCATGTGGCGGCTTCGGCAGCGGCCTGGGATGCGGAAAAGATCCCCTACGCCCACGCCAGCTTCGGCCTGCGCAACCGCATCGTGCGCATGCCGCTGCTCAAGGGCACCGTATCCATGACCCTGGATGGCAAACAGGGCTGCGCAAAACTCATGGGGCGGATTAAAAACCCGGACCTGGGCTCGATGCGCATCCTGCACCTGCCGCACTCGTGGAACCACTGCATGGGCGACCACATCATCGTCTTTACCGTGTGGCCGATCAGCGCCCAGGAAACCATGGTCACCACCAAGTGGCTGGTGCACAAGGATGCAGTAGAAGGCGTGGACTACGACGTGGAGCGCATGCGCAACGTGTGGGACGCCACCAACAACCAGGACCGGCGCCTGGCTGAAGAGAACCAGCGCGGCATCAACTCCGTGGCCTATCAGCCGGGGCCGTACTCACAAACCTATGAGTTCGGCGTGGTCAACTTCGTCGACTGGTACAGCGAGCGCCTGTTGAGCAATCTGGGCGCGGAGCCGGCGCCCTACCTCAAAGGCGTGCTCGCCCAGTAACCGTCCGACCAAACCTGTAGGAGCGAGCTTGCTCGCGAGCTGTTGAAATCTCGCGAGGCAAGCTCGCTCCTACTGGCTATTTTTTGACCATCTGGCTACACCCCATACAATCAAAGGCCCGCAGCCCTTCACCAACATCTTATCCACAGTCACACCCACAGCAATTGTGGGGAAGTGGGTAAGTTATCCCGAAAACAGTGATTGGCTATTTTTTGTACAAAACCTTACAGACCACGGGATACATGGCCTGCAAGCAACCGCAAACACCTTATCCACACATCCGCCAACAGAGATTGTGCGCAACTTATGCACCGCCCCCCATTACTGTGGAAAACCCTTTAAAGTCCCGATTTTTAAAGGGTTTGAGTGTCGAACAGTGGATAACCGGAGCAATTGAGCGTTTTTTGATCAGAAGCCTGTAAGCCTTGATCCGTATAGCGCTTAGCCGACAGCAAACAACTTATCCACATAAGCGCTAACAGACTTTGTGGGCAACTCAGCGCACCACGCCTTCTTCGATCAATAACTTCAAAATCGCCTGTGCCCCCTCTTCGCTGCTCAAGCCTTTGAGTATTTGACCGCTACCACCAGTGGCCTTGGCTGTGGCTGCTTTCATACGGTCGGCGGCACTTTTGGCCCTGATCACTTTGAGACGCTTTGGCCGGGGTCTGGCGGGCTGGAAAACACCCACTGTGGATAACTCATCAACAATCACCTCAACCACTTCGGCATCGACCACCCCACGGGTAGCCGGGCCATAGGCACTTTGGCGGGCCTTGGGGGCAGCGTTATCCACAGTGGCCATGAACGGCAGGCGCACCTTGAGCCGGCGCCGCTGACCACGGGGCAATCCCTGCAACACCAGCGCGACACCGTTGTGGATAGATTCAACCTGAGCCACTCCCACCACCAGCGGCCAGCCCAGTTGCTCGGCCAGCAGATACGGCAACATGCCCGAGCCTTCGCCGGTTTCCGCCTGGCTGCCCGCGAGTACCACCTGCACCCCGGCTTCGCGGATGTAGTCGCGCAATACCGGCAGCGCATCGGCCCCGTGCGCCTGCTCAAGTACGTGAAGCTCCTCCAGGCCCATGCCCAGATACGCGCGTAGCGCCGGCTCATGGGGGTTGCCCGCATGCAGTACATGCAGGTTATCCCCAGCCAGTTGCAGACCGAGCTCGACAGCCCGGGCATCCTGTTCAGCGCGGCGGGCCCGGCCGGAAGCCGGGTGGGCGCCGATTGAAACCAGTGCAACGGTGGCAATGGTCATAAGCGAATCTCCAAAACTGTAAACAGACTGTAGGAGCGAGCTCGCCTCGCGATCTGTTTAAAAGCTCGCGAGACAAGCTCGCTCCCACAGGGGTTCAGGACAATCAGGCGGCATCGCGCCTGGCGCTCTTGCGCCAGTTATCCACAGCCGCAATCAACGCCTGCAGAATTGCCGCACCGTCACCAATCACCGAAAGATCAGCGCGCTTGATCATGTCGCAACCCGGATCAAGGTTGATCGCCACCACCTTGTCGCACCCGCCAATCCCTTGCAGATGCTGGATCGCGCCGCTGATGCCGACCGCAACATAGACCCGGGCGGTAACCCAGGTACCGCTGGCCCCCACCTGACGCTCACGCCCCATAAAGCCGTCATCCACCGCCACCCGTGACGCGCCTTCGGTAGCCCCCAGCGCTGCTGCAGCCCTGTGGAAAAGTCCCCAGTCCTTGATCCCGTTACCGCCGCTGAGGATAAATTCGGCCTCTGCCATGGGCGTCGCCGCAGGATCCACCGCAACCGCACCCAGGTCTTCAATCCGGGGCAGGCAACGCGGCGCATCTGTGGATAACTGCACAGGCAATGCTTCATGCAGGGTTTCACTGACCGGCTCGGCGCACTCGGCAGCGGCCAGAATCAACCGTGGCAACGGCTGCGCCAGATCCTGCAAGCCGGCCCCGGCTCGTCCCAGACAGGTTCCGTCCTTGATTTGCCACACCCGGGTGGCCGGGCGCTGGCCCAGGCTCGCAGCCAGACGACGGCCCAGTTCTGCACCGCCATTGCGGCTGTCGGGCAGCAACCAGTGTCTGGGCGCGAACTGGTTATCCACAGCCCGTAAATCGTGAACCCGTTGCTCCGGTGCATAACCTTCGCTGTCCAATAACAACAAACGGTCTACCCCGGCCCTGGCAAAGGCCGTTTCTTTGCACTCGCCAAACACCACTGCCAGCACCGCGCCGTCGCTGCCCGCCAGTTGCCGGGCCAGGCCAAGCACATCGCGGTCGTGACTGGCGAGGCGGCCACCGGCCATATCCGGTACCACGCAGATATAAAACGCCGGCGCCGGCACCTGATGCAGCGGCAATTGCACTTGTTCACTGGCCGCGCGTTTGACCGTGCCGCCCTGTTGCGCGCCACTGCGATCGATCCGCTTGATGCCGTTGGGGCCGATAAACCCCAGCCCATGTACATTTTTGCGCAGCACCCCGTTGGGCCC
Organism: Pseudomonas paraversuta; assembly: GCF_904067025.1. NCBI lineage: Bacteria > Pseudomonadati > Pseudomonadota > Gammaproteobacteria > Pseudomonadales > Pseudomonadaceae > Pseudomonas > Pseudomonas paraversuta. The sequence continues at coordinate 393,476 of NZ_CAJFDA010000001.1, read as the reverse complement.
CATCCAGCTGGCGGATGCCGGCTGCATGGCGGCATGCAGCGGGTGCAGGCGGTTGCGGGCGATCCACTCGGCCCGCGGGTCGCGGCGGATAATGTCACTCATACCATCACCTCCGGGGCTGCGCGGCTGGGCGCTTTGGCGGGCACGATCGGTTCAATCAGAGCTTCAGCCACCAGTTCGGCAATGTCCTTGATCAGCGGCCGTGGCTCGACCACGCCTTCGAGCATGGCCGTGCATTGCGGGCATCCCACCGCCACACGCTCGGCGCCGGTCTCGCGGATGTCGTCCATGCGCATATCGGGAATCCGTTGTTTGCCGGGGATGTCAGTAATGGGGGCACCACCGCCGCCGCCACAGCAGCGTGAGCGAAAGCCCGAGCGCTGCATCTCTTTGACTTCAATGCCCAGCGCGCGCAATACCGCGCGGGGAGCCTCGTATTCGCCGTTGTAACGCCCCAGATAACAGGGGTCGTGATAGGTCACGCTGCCGCCCGTATCCGCGTTCAGGGCAAGAGCGCCCTGGTCGATCAGTTCGGCCATGTAAGTGCTGTGATGTTGCACCAGGTACTCACCGCCAAAGGCGCCATATTCATTTTTCAGTACGTGGAAACTGTGGGGATCGCAGGTCACGATGCGTTTGAAACGGTATTGCCCCAGGGTCCGGATATTGCGTCGGGCCAGCGCCTGAAAGGTCGCTTCGTCGCCCAGACGCCGGGCCACGTCACCGCTGTCGCGCTCTTCGAGCCCCAGTACCGCAAAATCGACCCCGGCGGCTTTAAGTACCTTGACGAATGCCCGCAGGGTGCGTTGGTTACGCATGTCGAAGGCGCCATCACCGACCCAGAACAGCACGTCCACCGAGGGTTTATCGCGCATCAGATCAAGATTCAGGTCTGCAGCCCAGTTCATCCGCCCGCCCGGTGCAAAACCGCCGGGGTTGTCGGTGGCGATCAGGTTGTCCAGCACCTGGGCGCCGTTGTTCGGGGTTGCACCTTTTTCCAGGGTCAGAAAGCGGCGCATGTCGACGATGGCATCCACGTGCTCGATCATCATCGGGCACTCCTCAACACAGGCACGGCAGGTGGTGCAGGACCACAGGGTGTCCGCATCCACCAGACCGTCAACTATGGGTTGATGCGGGTTGCCGCCATGTTCACCAACGGGTTTGCCCGGGTACGGGCTGCCGGCAAAGTGCGCATCGGTACCGCCCGCAAGCCCCACCACCATGTCCTGAATCAGTTTCTTCGGGTTCAACGGCTGGCCCGCAGCGTAGGCCGGGCACGCCGCTTCGCACTTGCCGCATTGCACGCAGGCGTCAAAACCCAGCAGCTGGTTCCAGGTGAAGTCCTTGGGTTTTTCCACCCCCAGGGGCGCGCTGCGATCATCCAGGTCCAAAGGCATCAAGCCGGTAGAACGGCCACCGCCAAAGCGCTCGGCGCGCCGATGCCAGGCCAGGTGCAAAGCCCCGGCGAAGGCGTGCTTCATCGGCCCGCCCCAGGTCATGCCGAAGAACAGCTCCGCCACGCCCCACAGCACTCCCACCCCAAGCAGGGTTGCCAGCAACCAGCCGCCAAAGTCCTGGGGCAGCAAACCGGCGACCGGCAAGGTGAGGATAAAAAAGCTCAGCGAAAATGCCAGCAGGCTTTTTGGCAAGCGCATCCACGGGCCTTTGGACAGGCGGGCCGGTGGATTGAGGCGACGTTTGAACACAAAGAGCGCGCCGACAAACATCAGCGCCGTGGCCACCAGCAGGGCGTAGCCGAGGATGCGGTTATGCAGCCCCAGGCCATGCACCAGAATCGCCAGCAACGCCGCCAGTACAAAGCCCCCGGCAGTGGCAACGTGGGTATTGGCCATGTACTTGTCACGGGCCACCACGTGGTGCAGATCAACCATATAACGCCGGGGCATGGCCAGCAGGCCAGCGAGCAGATCGACCCTGGCCGGGCGGCCACGACGCCACATATGCATCCGCCGCACGGCGCCGATGACGGCCAGACCGAGGGCAGCGAATAACAGAACAGGGAGAACAATATTGAGCATGGTGAAGCTCCCGAAGACCTCAGGGGTTGCGCAAATCCTGTGGGAGCCGGCTTGCCGGCGATGTTGCTGGCAATTGCCTATGCCTCATCGCCGGCAAGCCAGCTCCCGGAGTTATTCACACGTGCTTAGAAATCCTTGCACAACCTGAGTGCGTCATAGATCGCGGCATGTACGTTGCGCTGGGCCACGCAGTCACCGATGCGGAACAGCAGGTAACCGTCCCCCGGCTCGCTCAGGCACGGTTGCGGCTTGATCGCAAACAGCGCTTCGACGTCGATCTGGCCCTTGTTGCGCGAGTCCGGTTTAAGCCCGTAATACAATTCTTCATCCGGACGCACGCCATTCTCGATCACCACCTGGTCCACCACCCGCTCCTCCCTGGCGCCGGTGTATTCGTTCTCCAGAACGGCAATCAGCTTGTCGCCTTCGCGGTAGACCTTCTCCAGCATCATGTCCCCGGTCATGATCACTTCCTTGGGGTACAGGCTGCGGTAGTAGGTCGGGAATGAGGTGCCGCCAATCGCCACCCCGGGCTTGGTGTCGTCGGTCACGATCTCGACCTGGGCACCTTTGTCGGCCATGAAGTCGGCGACGGACATGCCGGTAAACTCGCAGATGGTGTCGTACACCAGCACGTTCTTGCCCGGCTCAACCTTACCGTCGAGCACGTCCCAGCTGCTGACCACCAGCCCTTCGGCGGCGCCCCAGTGTTCGTTCTGCTCCACAAACGGATGCCCACCCACGGCCAGCACCACGATGTCGGGACGCAGATCGAGAATGGTCGCCGGGTCTGCCGCGGTGCCCAGACGCAGATCAACGTTCAGGCGCGCCAGTTCCAGCTGGAACCAGCGGGTAATGCCGGCCATCTGGTCCCGTTGCGGGGCTTTGGAGGCGGTGGTGATTTGCCCGCCGATGACATCCTTTTTCTCGAACAGGGTCACGTCGTGACCCCGTTCCGCGGCTACCCGCGCCGCCTCCATGCCGGCAGGCCCGGCGCCGACTATCACCACCTTGCGTTTGGCCCCGGTACTTTTCTGGATGATATGCGGCACGCCCATGTATTCCCGGGAGGTGGCGGCGTTCTGGATACAGAGCACGTCCAGGCCCTGGTACTGGCGGTCGATGCAGTAGTTGGCGCCCACGCATTGCTTGATCTGGTCGATCTGGCCCATTTTGATTTTGGCGATCAGGTGCGGGTCGGCGATGTGGGCACGGGTCATGCCCACCATGTCCACGTAACCGCCTTCCAGAATCCGCGTGGCCTGATTCGGGTCCTTGATGTTTTGCGCGTGCAGCACCGGGGCCTTGACCACTTCCTTGATCCCGGCGGCCAGGTGCAGAAACGGCTCCGGTGGAAAACTCATGTTGGGGATCACGTTGGCCAGGGTGTTGTGGGTATCACAGCCCGAGCCGACCACGCCGATAAAGTCGAGCATGCCGGTGTCGTCGTAGTACTTGGCGATTTGTTTCATGTCCTCGTGGCTCAAGCCATCGGGGTGAAATTCGTCACCGCACAGGCGAATGCCGACGCAGAAATCCGGACCGACTTCGGCACGCACGGCCTTGAGTACTTCGAGGCCGAAGCGCATGCGGTTTTCAAAACTGCCGCCCCATTCATCAGTGCGTTTGTTGACCCGCGGGCTCCAGAACTGGTCAATCATGTGCTGGTGCACCGCCGACAGTTCGACCCCGTCCAGCCCGCCTTTCTTGGCGCGCCCTGCCGCACTGGCGTAGTTGCCGATCACGCGCCAGATTTCTTCCGGCTCGATGGTTTTGCAGGTGGCACGGTGCACCGGTTCGCGCACCCCGGACGGCGACATCAGGGTCGGCCAGTTGAAGCCGTCCCAGCGTGAGCGGCGGCCCATGTGGGTTATCTGGATCATGATCTTGGCGCCGTGCTTGTGCATGGCATCGGCCAGGTTCTGGAAGTGCGGGATGATGCGGTCGGTGCTCAGGTTGACCGAACTCCACCACTCCTGGGGGCTGTCGATGGCCACCACCGATGACCCCCCGCAAATCGCCAGGCCGATACCGCCCTTGGCTTTTTCTTCGTAGTACTGCACGTAGCGCTCAGTGGTCATGCCGCCATCGGTGGCATACACCTCGGCGTGGGCAGTGCTGAGCACGCGGTTGCGGATGGTCAGTTTGCCGATTTGAATCGGCTCAAACATTGCTTCGAACGCCATATCCCGATCCTCGACTTACAACGGCTTGACGATAAACAGGCCGTGGTCGTGGCCCTCTTCCGATCCGCTATAAATCTGCTCGGCGCGGGTGCGAATGTGGCTGCCACGGGCCTGCAGAATCTGATCCATGGCGCCGGCAAACCAGCCGGTGAACATGTAATCGACCTTGCGCCCGACCTTGCCGTACACGTAGACGAAACAGGAGTGCTCGAGCTTGATGGTGGCAGTGCCTTTATCGAGGTCGATGTCCTGGATTTCGAACAGGCCCCAGCCACGCTGGGACAGACGCTTCATGTAGTGCTCGAACACCGCGACCCCTTCCAGGCCGTGGCACTCGGCTTCTTTTTCGCACCAGTGCCAGGCGGATTTGTAGCCGGCCTTGTAGAGGATTTCGGCGTAGGCGTCAGCGCCCAGCACCTCCTCGATGCCCATATGGTTGTTGACGAAAAAATGCCGTGGCACATAGAGCATGGGCAGGGCGTCAGAGGTCCAGACACCGGTTTCACTGTCGACTTCGATAGGCAATTGCGGGGCGATTTTAGCCATGGAACAAAACTCCAGAAATTCAACAAATCTATGTAGTCGCTGCCGCAGGCTGCGAAGGGTTGCGAAGCAGCCCGTTTTTCAAGAAGTCCTCATCGCAGCCTTCGGCAGCGACTACGAGGAGCTGTTCGGCTATTCGCCCCAGACGTCCTTGAGCACGTTGACCCAGTTTTCGCCCATGATTTTGCGCACCACGCGCTCGGGGTGACCGCGCTTGAGCAGGGTTTCAGTGAGGTTGGGGAACTCACCCACAGTGCGGATGCCCAGCGGGTTGATGATCTTGCCGAAGCTGGTCAGACGCCGGGCATAGCCCTTGTCGTGGGTCAGCATTTCGAAGAAGTCCTGACCGTGACCCTGGGTGAAGTCGGTGCCGATACCGATCGCATCTTCGCCGACGATATTCATCGTGTACTCGATGGCCTGGGCATAGTCGTCAATGGTGGAGTCGATGCCCTTGGCCAGAAATGGCGCGAACATGGTCACCCCGACAAAACCGCCGTGGTCGGCGATGAATTTAAGTTCGGCGTCGGATTTGTTGCGCGGGTGCTCTTTGAGGCCGGACGGCAGACAGTGCGAGTAGCAGACCGGTTTCTTCGATTCGAGGATCACCTCTTCCGAGGTTTTTGAACCCACATGGGACAAGTCGCACATGATCCCGACGCGGTTCATTTCGGCCACCACTTCGCGGCCAAAGCCCGAGAGCCCGCCATCACGCTCGTAGCAGCCGGTGCCCACCAGGTTTTGCGTGTTGTAGCACATCTGCACCACGCCGACTCCGAGCTGCTTGAAGATCTCGATATAGCCCAGCTGGTCTTCAAAGGCGTGGGCGTTCTGGAAGCCAAAAATGATACCGGTCTTGCCCTGTTCCTTGGCCCGACGAATATCCGCAGTGGTTTTTACCGGGATCACCAGGTCGCTGTTTTCGCGAATAAGGGTCTGGCTGGCCACGATATTATTGATCGTGGCTTGAAAACCCTCCCACACCGACACCGTGCAGTTGGCTGCTGTGAGGCCGCCTTTACGCATGTCTTCGAACAGTTCGCGGCTCCATTTGGCAATGATCAGCCCGTCGATAACGATGCTGTCTGCGTGCAACTCGGCTGGGCTCATCAGGCGTCCCCTTATGGGCGCCGAATCGTCTGCCGGCGCTTTGGGGCCAGCATAGGCTCGGGGTTAAAAACAGCCGGGTGCAAAAGCGACAGCGCAATTGCCGAAAGCGTCAATCCGCGACAAAGCCCTCGGCGCCAAAGTAATGACCTATGCTGCGTGGCTGTTCTTTGGCCCACGCATAAGCCAGAATCCGTCCCATCTATGGATTAGGAAGCCGCAATGAAATCGATTCTCCTGGCCTTGGCGTTGATCACAAGCGGTGCGTACGCAGCCGATGATGCCGACTACAACCCGTGCGATGCGGTGGAAAACGACCAGCAAACCCTGGCGTGTTCGGCGTACAGCAAGAATGCGGCCGAGCTGTTGCTGACCGAAAATTACGAAGCCCTGCAGACGCGAATGAACTCGATGTACGGCTCAAACGCAACTCAGCTCAATAACATCATCAGCAAGATCAAGACCGCTCAGGCGCTGTGGTTGCACCAGCGTGACGCCGACTGCGCGATTGTGGTGTTCCCTGCCACATCCGGCACCGAGACCTTCAACATTGCCCAGAACGACTGCATGGCCCGCATGAGCGATGATCGTTCGGAGTTTCTGGAATCGATCGGGCAGGAATAACCACCCTGCTCCCACAGATCAGATGCCTTATTTAAATCCAGGGTTTTTATGACTATTTGCGGTATCGATATCAAAGGCAGCGAAGCGATCTTCGCCGTCGCCACCCAGGGCCCCGACGGTCTTCAACATCTAGCCATTGCGACCAAGAAAATCGCCCTCGACGATGATGACGATGCCCTCAACGTCAAAGCCTTCGCCGCGCAGGTCACAGCCTTTGTAAAGACCAACGCCATCACCCGCATCGCGATTAAAAAGCGCAGCAAAAAAGGCGAGTTCGCCGGCGGGCCGACCACCTTCAAAATCGAAGGCATCATCCAGTTGCTGGACGCTTGCGAGGTGCAATTGCTGTCACCGCAAACCCTCAACGCGCAATTCAAAAAGCACGCTTTCGAGCTGCCCGCCTCGCTGAACAAATATCAGCATGATGCGTACAAGGCTGCGTGTGCGGCGCTGCTCAAGGGTTAACCGACCCGGTCCTGTCGCGGCGCACAGGCAAATCGCGCGCGATAGCTGCGGGTGAAGTACGACGGTGATTCAAAACCGCAGGCCAGGCTGATATCCAGCACGCTCATGTCGGTCTGGCGCAGCAGTTGCCGGGCTTTGTGCAGGCGCAGGCCAAGGTAGAAGTTGCGCGGAGTATCGTTCAGGTGCAGGCGGAACAGGCGCTCCAGCTGGCGCTGGGTGACGTTGATGCTCAGTGCCAGTTGCGAAATGCTCAGGGGCGGCTCGGTGTGCTGCTCCATCTCGCCAATCACCTGCACCAGCTTCTTGTTACGGATGCCGTAACGCGTGGCAACTTGCATGCGCTGGTGATCCTTGCGCGGGCGGATACGCCCGAGCACGAACTGCTCTGATACCTCGATAGCCAGTTCCGGGCCGTGCGCCTGGGCAATCAGATCGAGCATCATGTCGATAGAGGCCGTACCGCCCGCGCAGGTAATCCGTCGGCGGTCGATTTCAAACAGCTCTTGCGTGACCTGTAACCGCGGCCATGATTCCTTGAACGCCTCCAGCGCTTCCCAGTGCAGGGTCAGACGATAGCCGTCGAGCAGGCCCGCCTCGGCCAGCACAAAACTGCCGGTATCGATCCCGCCCAGGCTTACCCCTTCGCCGTCCAGACGCCGCAGCCAGTGAATCAGTGCCGGCGTGACATGGGCCAGTGGCTCGAAACCGGCCACCACCAGTAACGTCGCCCCTGCGGTGAGCGCCTCCAGCCCTGCCTCGGCATTGACCGACATGCCGTTACTCGCCGGTACCGCGCCACCGTCGCTGCTCAGCACGTGCCAGCGGTACAGCTCGCCGCGAAAGCGGTTGGCCACCCGCAGCGGCTCAATCGCAGAAATAAAGCCCAACGAGGAAAAGCCGGGCAGCAGCAGGAAATAAAAGTCCTTGGGCATGGAGGCGCTCGTGCAGTCAGTTCGCAGGATTGAAACACACTCAGGTCGCTACAGTGCAAAAGCCCGTCGCTCCAGTGCGGTTAAGCAATACCCGACCTCGGTAACTTGGCGTCACGGTGCACAAAGACACCGGCTACCTAATAACAACCTGCCGAGGCCCGCTCCATGAAACGACTGATCAGCTGTTGCTTGTTGGTACTCAGCCCCTATGTGCTGGCTAGTGAAGATCCATCGTGCAAGAACGTACGCATGGGCGTGGTCAACTGGACCGATGTGATCGCCACCAGCGCCATGGCGCAAACCCTGCTCGACGGTCTCGGCTACAAAACCAAACAGACCAGCGCCTCCCAGCAAATCATCTTCGCCGGGATACGTGACAACCGGCTGGACATGTTTCTGGGCTACTGGAACCCGATCATGAACCAGAGCATCACCCCCTTTGTCGATGCCAGACAGGTGACGGTGCTGGCCGAGCCCAGCCTTAAAGATGCCAAGGCCATGCTCGCCGTGCCGACCTATATGAGCGACAAGGGCCTTAAAAGCTTTGCTGACATTGCCCGATTCGAAAAAGAACTGGGGGGCAAGATTTACGGGATTGAACCGGGCTCCGGCGCCAACACCCAGATCAAGGCCATGATCGAGCAAAACCGCTTTGGCCTGGGCAAGTTCCAGCTGGTGGAATCCAGCGAGGCAGGGATGCTTTCGGCCGTGACCCGCGCGGTCAACCGCAATGAACCGATTGTGTTCTTTGGCTGGACCCCGCACCCGATGAACATCAACCAGAAAATGACCTACCTGACCGGCAGTGAAGACGCACTGGGCCCGAATGAAGGCCTGGCCACGGTGTGGACAGTGACCACGCCGGACTACGCCAGCCGCTGCCCGAACGTCAGCCGCTTGCTGAGCAACCTGACCTTCAGCGCCGATGACGAGAGCCGCATGATGCAGCCGTTGCTGGATCACAAAGACGCCCGGGCATCGGCCCGCCAGTGGCTCAGGGACCACCCGCAAGACCAGCAGCGCTGGCTCGAAGGTGTTACCACAGCGGACGGCAAACCCGCTGCAGGGAACCTGAAACTCAGCGCCAAATAATTCAACACCGAGCCCCTCGGCCGCCGCCTGCAACGGCAGCGGCGTGGCGCTCTACGCCCAAAGGAAATGCCCCATGAACCACGACGTCATCATCACTTGCGCACTCACCGGTGCCGGCGACACCAGCGCCCGCAGCCACCTGGTACCGATCACGCCCAAGCAAATTGCCGACGCCGCCGTGGAAGCGGCCAAGGCTGGAGCCACAGTGGTGCATTGCCATGTGCGCGATCCGAAAACCGGTCAGTTCAGCCGTGATGTGGCGCTGTACCGCGAACTGATGGAGCGCATCCGCGAGGCCGACATCGACATCATCGTCAACCTCACGGCCGGGATGGGCGGTGACTTGCACATCGGCCCCGGCGAGAACCCGATGGAGTTTGGCCCCAATACCGATCTGGTCGGGCCGCTGACCCGTCTGGCACACGTCGAAGCCTTGCTGCCGGAAATCTGCACCCTGGACTGCGGCACCCTGAACTTCGGTGACGGCGACACCATTTACGTTTCGACCCCGGCGCAGCTGCGGGCGGGGGCCAAGCGCATTCAGGAGCTGGGAGTCAAAGCCGAACTGGAGATTTTCGACACCGGCCATCTGTGGTTCGCCAAACAAATGATCAAGGAAGGCCTGCTCGACGACCCGCTGTTCCAGCTGTGCCTGGGCATCCCCTGGGGTGCTCCGGCAGACACCACCAGCATGAAAGCCATGGTCGACAACCTGCCCGCCAATGCGGTGTGGGCCGGGTTCGGCATTGGTCGCATGCAAATGCCCATGGCTGCCCAGGCGGTCTTGCTCGGCGGCAACGTCCGGGTCGGGCTGGAAGACAACCTGTGGCTGGATCGCGGGGTACTGGCGAGCAACGGACAGCTGGTGGAGCGTGCCGCAGAAATCCTCAGCCGCCTTGGCGCCAGGGTGCTGACCCCGGCTGAAGGCCGGGTAAAGATGGGTTTGAGCCAGCGCCACTAACCCCGCCTCCCCCTGCCCACCTGCCCACCTGTAGGAGCGAGCTTGCCTCGCGAGCTCTTCAGCGAAACAGCGAAAAGCTCGCTCCTACAGGTTTAAGACCGAATTTTGATCAGGAATCGCCCATGACCTTTATCACTAACATCAAAACCTTCGCCGCCCTTGGCAGCGGTGTCATTGGCAGCGGCTGGGTCGCCCGCGCACTGGCCCACGGCCTCGACGTGGTGGCCTGGGACCCTGCCCCCGGTGCCGAAGCCGCCCTGCGCAAGCGCGTGGCCAAGGCCTGGCCGGCGCTGGAAAAAAGCGGCCTCGGCAAAGGCGCGTCCCAGGACCGCCTGCGCTTTGTCAGCACCATTGAAGAATGTGTACGCGACGCCGATTTCATTCAGGAAAGCGCACCCGAGCGGCTCGATCTCAAACTCGAGCTGCACAGCAAAATCAGCGCTGCCGCCAAACCCGATGCACTGATCGGCTCCAGCACCTCGGGCCTGCTGCCCAGCGAGTTCTACGAGACATCCACCCATCCCGAGCGCTGCATCGTCGGCCACCCGTTCAACCCGGTGTACTTGCTGCCGCTGGTGGAAGTGGTGGGCGGACAAAAAACTGCACCACAAGCCATTGCGGCTGCGATCGAGGTCTATAAATCCCTGGGCATGCGCCCCTTGCATGTGCGCAAGGAAGTACCGGGTTTTATCGCTGACCGCTTGCTCGAAGCCCTGTGGCGCGAGGCGCTGCACCTGGTCAATGACGGGGTGGCAACCACTGGCGAGATCGACGATGCCATTCGCTTTGGCGCCGGTTTGCGCTGGTCGTTCATGGGCACATTCCTCACCTACACCCTGGCCGGTGGCGATGCGGGCATGCGGCACTTCATGAACCAGTTCGGGCCGGCCCTGAAACTGCCGTGGACCTACCTGCCGGCGCCGGAACTCAGCGAAAAACTGATCGACGACGTGGTTGAAGGTACAACTGAACAACTGGGCAGCCACAGCATTGCCGCGCTGGAGAGCTATCGTGACGATTGCCTGCTGGCGGTGATGGAAGCGGTGAACGCGACCAAACTCAAACACGGCATTGCCATCAACGATTGAGCGAGGTTCTGCATGCCCATCCTCACCACCTACAGCACCCCCGTTCTTGAAGACTGGGTCGATTACAACGGCCATTTGCGGGACGCGTTTTACCTGCTGATTTTCAGCTATGCCACCGATGGGCTGATGGACCACCTGGGACTCGACAGCCAGAATCGCGAAGCCAGCGGCCATTCGCTGTTCACCCTGGAAGTGCACATGAACTACCTGCACGAAGTGAAGCTCGGCGCCCGGGTCGAAGTGCGCACCCAGATCATCGGCCATGATAAAAAGCGCCTGCATCTTTATCACAGCCTGCACCTGATCGGCGAAGAGCAAACCCTGGCCGGCAATGAGCAAATGCTGCTGCATGTCGACCTTGCAGGCCCGCACTCGGCACCGTTCAGCGAACATTCACTGGCGTTGTTGCAGGCAATTGAAACCCGCCAGGGAGACCTGCCCAAACCGGCTTATGTGGGCCGGGTGATCGGTTTGCCCGGCACCGCCAGAGCATGAAAAAAGCCCCGGACCTGCCGTGACAGGTTCGGGGCTAACTCTGTGTGATGCCGAGAGGGTGACCAAACCATCGACGATGCCGCGAAAGTCAGTGTGCACAGCCCAGTGCACCGGCACTTAGCCGAAAACGACCTGCGCTTAGGCATCCCGGACATATCGTCAGACCGCCCCTTGCCCCCTTGACCAAGCCGTACCAGAATCGAGTTCGATCGCGCCTCTGTAGAAGGATAAAAAAATGATGCACGCGGATTTGATTGATGAGCAAGACCTGCTGGGCCAACTGCGCTCACTGGGGTTTGAGGTGTCTGGCAGCGCCGAGCAAGCCTGTACGACGGTGGTCTGTGGACTGAATGAAACCAATGCTCGCGCACTCAAGGGCCTGGTAGAAAAACTCTACACCGGCAGCGCGACCATTTTGCCGGCGGTGCGCCAGGCCATAGATCAACAGCTGCTGCCGGGGCTGGCGCAATTCAAGCAAAGCAAAATGGCCTGACCCCACCTCTGCCTGCCCCCATCTCTGTAGGAGCGAGCTTGCCTCGCGAGCTCTTCGCTGAAATGCTCGCGAGCAAGCTCGCGCCTGCAGAAGGCTTTGCGGCGTTACAGTCGTACGCTGGCAAAGGTCGATTCGTTGCGCGCCTGATTCAAGGCAGACATGGGGCCGGCCAGCGGCGTCATCAGCAGTGACTGCGGAATCGGGATCAGGGTTGTCTGTTGCGCGGTGTTGGAGCCCACTCGCTCATCCCGTGGCGGAATACCGAAATACTCGCGGTAACACTTGGAGAAATGCGGGGTAGAAACAAAGCCGCACACCGCTGCCACTTCAATGATCGACATGGGTGTCTGCTTGAGTAACTGCCGCGCCCGTACCAGCCTCAGCTTGAGGTAGTAACGCGATGGCGAGCAGTGCAAATACTTCTGAAACAGGCGCTCCAGCTGACGTCGCGATACGGTGACATACACCGCCAGCTCATCAAGGTCGATGGGCTCTTCGAGATTGGCCTCCATCAATGCCACGATTTCCTGCAGCTTGGGCTGGTTGGTGCCAAGCATGTGCTTGAGCGGCACCCGCTGATGGTCCTGTTCGTTGCGAATGCGTTCATACACAAACATTTCCGAAATGGCCGCCGACAGCTCACGGCCATGATCGCGGCTGATCAGGTGCAGCATCATGTCCAGCGGTGCGGTACCGCCCGAACTGGTAAAGCGGCTACGGTCGAGGGTAAACAGGCGGGTACTCATGGCGACCCGCGGAAAGGCTTCCTGCATGGAGGCCAGACATTCCCAGTGCACGCTGCAATCAAAGCCGTCCAGCAGACCGGCGTAGGCCAGGGCCCAGCTGCCGGTGCATACGGCGCCCAGACGGCGCGATTGGCGCGCCTGGCTTTGCAACCATGAAACGTGCTCGCGGGTAACAGTGCGTTGAATACCGATACCGCCGCAAACAATCACCATGTCCAGTGCCGGGGCCTTGTACATGCTTGCATCGGGGGTCACTTGCAGGCCGTCGCTGGCCCATACCTGACTGCCATCTGCGGTGAGGGTGCTCCAGCGATACAACTCGCGACCGGACAGCTGATTGGCCATGCGCAAGGGTTCTATCGCGGAAGCCAGGGAAATGAGCGTGAAATTGTCCAGCAGCAGAAAGCCGATGGATTGAGGCGTACGGTTCTGGGGTTGAACCCCGGAGTTGAACGACGTCATCGCGATATCTCCTCACACAATGCGGGTGATGGCCCCAGGCACAGGCTCTTGTTATTGCCCTCGTTTGACGGGGCTTTGCAATCACAACGCAAATGCCATGCCTAAACTTGAATGACCATTCAACTAAGCCTGAAAACGACGTCGCAATGTGTCTGCGCGGGTATTGACCAAACCGCTGACAAGCATTGTTTAAAAGGACCCGACACGCACAGCCCGGCGCTTTTGAGCACATTGGTAGCACTTGTGGGAAGGCGGCAGAAACAGAGCCGTGACGGAATGTCACCAAGCGCACGAATGCGCCAAAAGAGATCGGTGTGCGCTGAAACAGCGCGCGGAAAACCTGACTACAAACCTGTAGGAGCGAGCTTGCTCGCGAGCTTTTGATCTTGAAAGCTCGCGAGCAAGCTCGCTCCTACAGGAGGGGGCGACCCAGTGATCCGGTGCTCAGCACTCCACCGCGCTGACGGCCAGCCCGCCCCGTGAGGTCTCTTTGTATTTGTCGTGCATGTCGGCACCCGTGTCGCGCATGGTGCGGATCACCCGGTCCAGCGAGATAAAGTGCTGGCCATCGCCACGCAAGGCCATTTGGGCCGCATTGATGGCTTTGACTGCAGCGATGGCGTTGCGCTCGATACAGGGCACTTGCACCAGCCCGCCCACCGGGTCACAGGTCAGGCCCAGGTTGTGCTCCAGACCGATTTCGGCCGCGTTGCACAGTTGCTCGGGGGTGGCACCCAGGATTTGCGCCAGCCCGGCGGCGGCCATGGCGCAGGCTGAACCGACCTCGCCCTGGCACCCCACTTCGGCCCCGGAAATGGAGGCGTTCTTTTTGCACAGAATGCCGATCGCCGCCGCGCTTAATAAATAGTCAACCACATGGGCTTCGCTGACCTCGTCGCTGAATTTCATGAAGTAGTGCAGTACCGCCGGGATGATGCCCGCCGCGCCGTTGGTGGGCGCCGTGACCATGCGCCCGCCCGCTGCGTTTTCTTCGTTGACCGCCAGTGCAAACAGGTTGACCCACTCCATGGCGCTGAGGGTCGAGCCGATGACATTGGGTTTGCCCAATTCCTGCAAGCTGCGGTGCAGGCGCGCCGCGCGGCGACGCACATGCAAACCGCCGGGCAGGATGCCTTCATGCTTCAGCCCCTGCTCCACGCAGTCCTGCATGGCGCGCCAGAGCTTGATCAGGCCACAGCGGATCTCCTCTTCACTGCGCCATGTGCGTTCATTGGCCATCATCAGGGCCGCCACGCTCAGGTGATGTCTGGCGCACAGTTCGAGCAGCTCGCCAGCGCTGGAGAAGTCATAAGGCAACAGGGTCCGGTCCATGTCCAGCACACCGCTGGCCGCTTGCGCAGCGTCCACCACAAAGCCGCCGCCCACCGAGTAATAGCTGTCGCGATGCAGCTCGCCCTGTTCACTGGCGGCGACCAGCGTCATGGCATTGGGATGAAACGGCAGGTTTTCGTCGATCAGGCGCATGTCTTGCGCCCACTCGAACGGGACTGGCAGATAACCGTCCAGTAGCAGGGTCCGGGTCTCGCGCAACTGTTCGATGCGTTCGCCAATGCAGGCCGGGTCGATGACGTCCGGCCATTCGCCCATCAGGCCCATGATCACTGCATTGTCGCTGCCATGGCCGATCCCGGTGGCAGACAACGAGCCATAAAGCTGCACTTCGATACGCCGTACCTGTTGCAGCTGGCCGCGTTCGCGCAAGCCCTGCACAAACAGCGCCGCCGCCCGCATGGGCCCGACCGTGTGGGAGCTGGAGGGACCGATGCCGATCTTGAACAGGTCAAACACGCTGATAGCCATGAGCACAAAGCCTCGGGGGTGAATGCCCGCACTATGGGCGGTTTTCAATCAGCTAAAACGTCCAGCTACGACCCGGCTTTGCCTGCCAGCGCCCTCGCCGTTTTATACGGTGCAGACAGCTGGAAAAGGCAGTTTCAGCAGCGGAATTTTCCATATACGACCTCCCAAGTACCAGATACGACCCTCCCTGTACTGGATGCGACGCACCCTGTAGGCGTTTGAATTTCACTGTTACATGATCAGTCTCGACTCGATTGCCAGATGCGCGGCCAAACCCCTGCCGGGCATCGCCCAACCGCAACTGATACGTGCGGCTTTTCGATTCGGAAACCGCCACCCAGACACCCAGGAGTCGTTCCATGAAACATTCCCCGTCGCTGTTGCTGGCTGCACTGTTGAGTCTGCCCGTGATCGTCCAGGCTGCCGAGCCGGCGCAATGCAGCACCGTTAACTTCTCGGATGTCGGCTGGACCGACATCACCGTCACCACCGCCGTCACCAGCGAGGTGCTCAAGGCCCTCGGTTACAAAACCAAAACCACCATGATTTCAGTACCCGTCACCTACAAGTCACTGGCCGATGGCAAGAACATGGACGTGTTTCTGGGCAACTGGATGCCCACCATGGAAAACGACATCAAGGCTTACCGCGATGCCGGAACGGTGGAGACCGTACGGGCCAATCTGGAGAACGCCAAATACACCCTGGCCGTGCCCGAAGCGCTGTATGACAAGGGTTTGAAAGACTTCTCCGACCTGCCCAGATTCAAGAAGGAACTGGACGGCAAAATCTACGGCATCGAACCCGGCAACGATGGCAATCGCATGATCCAGACCATGATCGACAAAAACGCCTTCGGCCTTAAGGACGCAGGCTTCAAGGTGGTGGAGTCGAGCGAAGCCGGAATGCTGTCACAAGTCGATCGCGCCCAGCGCCGTGGCACCGAGGTGGTGTTTCTGGGCTGGGAACCGCACCCGATGAACACCCGCTTCAAGATGAAATACCTCACCGGTGGCGATGAGTTCTTCGGCCCCAATTATGGTCAGGCAACCATCTACACCAACACCCGCAAGGGCTACACCCAGGAATGCCCGAACGTCGGCCAGTTGCTGAAGAATCTGGTGTTCACCCTGGACATGGAAAGCACCCTGATGGGCAAGGTGCTCGATGACAAGACCAAACCGGACGTGGCGGCCAGAGCCTGGCTTAAACAGAACCCGCAAGTGCTCGACACCTGGCTGGCGGGCGTGACCACTATCGACGGCAAGCCGGGCCTTGAGGCCGTCAAGGCCAGTCTCGCGAAGTAAGCTCGGGCGCCGGACGGCACGCTCGCCCGGCTCCGTTTCAATTCCCCTGCATGCGGACGTTCACTACCATGCTGATTGATCACAAGATCCCTCTGGGCGAGTACATCGCCAGCTTCGTCGACTGGCTGACCAAACACGGCGCCAGCACCTTCGACGCCATTGCGCTGACGCTGGAAACCATGATCCATGGCGTGACGTTCGCGCTGACCTGGTTCAACCCCTTTGTGTTTATCGGACTGATTGCACTGCTCGCGCACTTTATTCAACGCAAGTGGGGGCTGACGGTGTTTGTGGCACTGTCGTTTCTGCTGATCCTCAATCTGGGGTACTGGCAAGAGACCATGGAAACCCTGGCGCAGGTGCTGTTCGCCACCTTTGTCTGCGTGATCATCGGGGTGCCGCTGGGCATTCTGGCGGCGCACAAACCCATGTTCTACACCTTCATGCGCCCGGTGCTGGACTTGATGCAGACCGTGCCGACCTTCGTTTACCTGATCCCGACCCTGACCCTGTTCGGGCTGGGTGTGGTGCCGGGGCTGATCTCTACCGTGGTCTTTGCCATTGCCGCGCCGATTCGCCTGACCTACCTAGGGATTCGCGATGTACCCCATGAACTGCTCGATGCCGGCAAGGCCTTTGGCTGTTCGCGCCGCCAGCTGCTCACACGCATCGAACTGCCCCATGCCATGCCCAGCATCGCGGCCGGGATTACCCAATGCATCATGCTGTCGCTGTCGATGGTGGTGATTGCTGCCCTGGTGGGTGCCGACGGCTTGGGCAAACCGGTGGTCAACGCACTGAACACCGCAGACATCGCCCTGGGCTTTGAGGCCGGGCTGGCAATTGTATTGCTGGCGATCATGCTCGACCGGATCTGCAAGCAGCCGGAAGCCAAGAAAGGAGCTGACGCATGAGCATTATCCGCTTCGACAAGGTTGACGTTATCTTTGCCAAAGATCCGCGCGAGGCCCTGGGCCTGCTGGACCAAGGGCTGTCACGGGATCAGATCCTGAAAAAGACCGGACAGATTGTCGGCGTCGAGAGCGCCAGCCTGGACATCGACAAAGGCGAAATCTGCGTGCTGATGGGTTTGTCCGGCTCGGGTAAATCCAGCTTGCTGCGCTGTATCAACGGGCTTAACACCGTGAGCCGTGGCCAGTTGTATGTGGAGCATGAAGGCAAGCAGATCGATATCGCATCCTGCACCCCGGCCGAACTGAAAATGATGCGCACCCAGCGCATCGCCATGGTGTTTCAAAAGTTCGCCCTGATGCCATGGCTGACCGTACGCGAGAACATCAGTTTTGGTCTGGAGATGCAGGGCCGGCCCGAGAAGGAACGCCGCGCGCTGGTGGACGAAAAGCTGGAGCTGGTGGGCCTGACCCAGTGGCGCAACAAAAAGCCGGATGAACTGAGCGGCGGCATGCAGCAGCGGGTCGGCCTGGCCCGGGCACTGGCCATGGACGCCGATATTTTGCTGATGGATGAACCCTTCTCGGCACTGGACCCGCTGATTCGCCAGGGCTTGCAGGACGAATTGCTGGAGCTGCAGCGCAAGCTCAGCAAGACCATTGTGTTTGTCAGCCACGATCTGGACGAAGCCCTGAAACTGGGGAGCCGCATCGCGATCATGAAAGACGGCAAGATCATTCAGTACAGCAAGCCTGAAGAAATCGTGCTCAACCCGGCAGACGACTATGTGCGCACCTTCGTCGCCCATACCAACCCCCTGAACGTACTGTGCGGGCGCAGCCTGATGCGCACGCTGGACAACTGCAAACGCATCAACGGCTCGGTGTGCATAGATCCGGGGGACGACTCGTGGATTGATCTGGCAGAAGGCAACACCATCAAGGGCGTGCGCCAGGGTGCCAGCAACGTGGACTTGCAGCACTGGAGCCATGGGCAGGCAGTGGAAGGACTGGGGCGTGGCCCGACCCTGGTGGACTCGGGAATCGGCATGCGCGACGCGCTGCAAATCCGTTATCAGACCGGCAACAAGCTGGTGCTGCACGACAATCAGAAAGTGGTGGGGATACTCGGCGATACCGAGCTGTATCACGCGCTGCTGGGCAAAAACCTGGGCTAGGTGCCCGTAACTGACCTTGTAGGAGCGAGCTTGCTCGCGAGCTGTTCAAACTGGCTCGCGAACAGGCCCGCTCCTGCAGGAGGGACGTGAATTTAGCTGTAAACCCGCCCAAGGAGCTGGCGATGGCTTTCAAACTGGTCGAGCACGTCACGGCTGATTTGCTCTGGGGTGAAGCCCATCAGGTCGTACTCCTGGCTGCCGTTATGCAAATACACTTCAGCCCGGTAGTAACGGTTGCGCACTTCATCCTGACCAGACTCGCCCGGTGCCGCCATGTAGCCGTCCAGGCTGACTTCGTAGACAAACGGGTTGCCTTCTTCCATCTCGACACGCACGCCCATGCAACGCTTGGCTTTACCCAGCAGGGTCTGTACATCAAAGCCTTGGGCACGCAGTTGCGTGGCTGCTTCTTCCAGTGCCGGGGTCACGTGCTTGTCCATAAAGCGCTGCACCACTGCCTGGGTCGGCTGCAGGTCCTGGGCGGTCAAACGCTCGCTGAAAAAGCCGCTGCGACCACGGGCCGCCAGTTCAGCCTGTTCCTGTTCCATCTGGGTGTCCTGGCGCATCGCTTTGTGCAGGCCGAACATGAACAGGATCAGCACCACCGAGAACGGCAGGCCGGCCAGCACCACCATGGTTTGCATGGCGGCAAAGTTACCGGCAAACAACAGACCGATGGTCACCAGGGTAATCACCACCGACCAGAAGATGCGCAACCAGTGCGGGGCGTCTTCATCCACATCGCCGCCTTTGCAGGACAGGTTGGCCATCATTACCGCACCGGAATCCGCCGGGGTCAGGAACAGTACAAAGCCGACAAAGATCGACACGCCGATCACAATTTTCGAGGCAGGGTAGTGCTCAAGCAGTTGGTAAATTGCCATCGACGGCTGTTCGAGCGCCGTTTTACCCAACTCCACCGCCCCCTGGTTAACCACCAGGTCCAGGGCCGAGTTACCGAAGATCGACAACCAGGCCAGGGTGAAGCCCAACGGAATCAGCAATACGCCCGCTACCAGTTCACGCACGGTCCGCCCGCGGGAAATACGCGCAATGAACATGCCGACGAACGGGGCCCAGGAAATCCACCAGGCCCAGTAGAACAGGGTCCACAGACCCAACCAGCCTTCGGTCTTCTTGGTGTCGCCTTCATAGACATACAGGTCGAAGGTTTTCATGACGATACCGTTGAGGTAGTCGCCGGTGTTTTGCACAAAGCCGTTGAGCAGGTGCAGGGTCGGGCCGAACAACAGCACGAAAATCAGCAAGCCACTGAACAGCACGATGTTCAGGTTGGACAGACGGCGAATGCCGTTCTCAACGCCCGAGACCGCCGCGATGGTGGCCACGGTGCTCATCACGATGATCACGATCAGCAAGTTGGTGTTGCTGTGCTCCATGCCGAACAGGTTCTCAAGCCCCGACGACACTTGCATCGAGCCAATGCCCAGATTGGTCACCAGGCCAAGCAACGTCACGAACATGCCGAAGCCGTCTACTGCGTGGCCCGCAGCGCCTTTGACCCAGCGTTCACCCATCAACGGATACAACGCCGAGCGCAGGGCCAGCGGCTGGTTGTGACGATAGGCGAAGTAAGCCACGGCCAGACCGACCAGTGCGTAAATCGCCCAGCCGTGCAGACCCCAGTGCAGGAAAGTCAGTTGCAGCGCCTGGCGCGCGGCCTCGTGGCTGCCCGATACCCCTTCAGGGGGATTGAAGTAGTGATCCAGGGGCTCGGAAGCGCCGAAATACAACAGCGAAATACCGATACCGGACGAGAACAGCATCCCGGCCCAGGCGCCGTAGCTGAAGTCGGGGGTGTCTTGCTTGGTCCCCAGTTTCAGCTTGCCGTAGGACGAAAACGCCAGCCCCACGACGAAAATCAGGTAAGCGGCGATCACCACCATGTAGTACCAGCCGAAGCTGCGCGACAGCCATTCCTGGGCAACACCCAGTACGCGGCCTGCTTCTTCGGGGGCGATGATCAAAATGGCAGTCAGCAACAATATCAAGGCAGTGGAGGTGTAAAACACCCAACCGTTGACCGTCACCTTTTGCGGTGGGGTCTTTATAAGAGAAGCAGAACTCATGGCACGGATGCTCCAGGCAGCGCGAGAGAAAGACTTGAGGCTACGCACCACTCGACCAAACGCTTAGATAGCGACCAACGGTCGAGTGATATAAAGACACCGCTAAAAAAACCGGACCCGCCCGGACCCTGCTGTTTCTGTAGGAGCGAGCTTGCTCGCGAGCTTTTTAATCGCGTTACAGGGCTCGCGAGCAAGCTCGCTCCTACACAAAACCGGGGTTCCAGCGATGTTTGCTGTGTCGTTTTGCGCCATTGATGCCCAGGCAAACGGCATAAATCGCGACGATTTGTCGCAGAGCTTATTCTTTGTTGATTGAACGTTCAATCAAAACAAAATAGACTGGTCTTCGCTCAGTGATCGATTTGCACTGCTCGCAGGCCCAAGGAGATTTGCAAGATGCCAAAGGTCGGGATGCAACCCATACGCCGCCAGCAGTTGATCGAAGCCACGTTAACGGCAGTCGATCAGGTCGGGATGGCCGATGCCAGCATTGCGCTGATTGCCCGTTTGGCCGGTGTGTCGAATGGCATCATCAGTCACTACTTTCGCGACAAGAACGGTCTGATTGCCGCCACCATGCGGTACTTGATGAACGTCTTGATCGACAACGTCACCGCCCGCCGCCAGGCGCTGAGCGATGACAGCCCCAGGGCTCACCTGCAGGTAATCGTTGAAGGCAACTTTGACGCCAGCCAGGTCAGTGGCCCGGCAATGAAAACCTGGCTGGCCTTTTGGGCCGCCAGCATGCACCAACCGTCTTTGCACAGATTGCAGCGGATCAACGATCACCGCTTGTACTCCAATCTGTGCTGCCAGTTCCGCCGGGTTTTGCCGCAGGCCCAAGCCCGCAATGCAGCACGGGGCCTGGCAGCTCTCATCGATGGTCTATGGTTGCGGGGTGCCCTGTCGGGAGACGCTTTCGACACCGAACAGGCACAACGCATCTGCTACGAATACATGGATCTACAACTGGCGAAAAAGGTGAGTTAGGCCTCAATCAATGCTTAACCCCTGAACTGTCGTGAATCTGAGTTGCCCCAGTTAGATGGCATCCAGGTTCACGATGAACGCCAACCACTTATGCACTTGCGAGGATTTTATGGCCCGTTTCGAACTGCAAAAACTCTACATCGACGGCGGCTACACCGACGCCAGCAGCGATGCAACCTTCGATGCCATCAACCCGGCTAACGGCGAAGTCCTTGCGCAAGTGCAACGTGCGACTAAAGAAGACGTTGAGCGCGCTGTTGTCAGCGCCGAAAAAGGCCAGAAAATCTGGGCTGCCATGACTGCCGTGGAGCGTTCGCGCATCCTGCGCCGGGCCGTGGACATCCTGCGCGAGCGCAACGATGAACTGGCTGCCCTGGAAACCCTGGACACCGGCAAGTCGTACTCCGAAACCCGTTACGTGGACATCGTGACCGGTGCCGACGTACTGGAATACTACGCAGGCCTGGTGCCCGCCATTCAGGGCGAGCAGATCCCGCTGCGCGACACTTCGTTCGTTTACACCCGTCGCGAGCCGCTGGGCGTTGTGGCCGGCATCGGCGCATGGAACTACCCGATCCAGATCGCTTTGTGGAAATCCGCACCGGCACTGGCCGCCGGTAACGCGATGATCTTCAAGCCAAGTGAAGTCACTTCCCTGACCACCTTGAAACTGGCCGAGATCTACACCGCTGCCGGCGTACCGGACGGCGTGTTCAACGTACTGACCGGCAGCGGCCGCGAAGTCGGCACCTGGCTGACCGAGCACCCGCGCATCGAGAAAATCTCGTTCACCGGCGGCACCGACACCGGCAAGAAAGTTACCTCCAGCGCCACCAGCTCTTCGCTCAAAGAAGTGACCATGGAACTGGGCGGCAAGTCGCCGCTGATCATTTTTGACGACGCCGACCTGGATCGCGCGGCTGACACCGCGATGATGGCCAACTTCTACAGCTCGGGCCAGGTGTGCACCAACGGCACCCGCGTGTTCGTACCGACCGCACTGAAAGCAGCGTTCGAAGCCAAGATTCTGGAGCGCGTTGCCCGTATTCGTATCGGCAACCCGGAAGACGAAAACACCAACTTCGGTCCGCTGGTCAGCTTTGCTCATATGGAAAGCGTGCTGGGCTACATTGCCAAGGGCAAGGAAGAAGGCGCCCGCCTCCTGTGCGGCGGCGAACGTCTGACCCAGGGTGACCTGGCCAAGGGCGCATTCGTGGCACCGACCGTGTTCACCGACTGCACCGATGAGATGACCATCGTCAAAGAAGAAATCTTTGGCCCGGTGATGAGCATCCTCACCTACGACACCGAAGAAGAAGTGATCCGTCGCGCCAACGATACCGAGTTCGGCCTGGCTGCCGGTGTCGTGACCAAAGACCTGAACCGCGCCCACCGCGTGATTCATCAGCTGGAAGCGGGCATTTGCTGGATCAATGCCTGGGGCGAGTCCGACGCAAAAATGCCGGTAGGCGGCTACAAGCAGTCGGGTATTGGCCGCGAAAACGGTATCAGCTCCCTGGCGCAGTACACCCAGATCAAATCGGTACAGGTTGAGTTGGGCGATTACGTTTCGGTGTTCTAAGCCAGCGCCCCCAGCGCCGGCACGCCAGCTCCCACGCACCTTGTGGGAGCCCGGTTTGCCGGCGATGGGGGGCGAAGCGCTCGCCATGACCTGACCAACTTCAAAGAGGGTGCATTTTATGTCCCAAGAATTCGATTACATCATCATTGGTGCCGGCTCTGCCGGTAACACCCTGGCGACCCGTCTGACTGAAGACGAAGGCGTCACCGTGCTGCTGCTCGAAGCAGGCGGCCCGGACTACCGTTTAGATTTCCGGACCCAGATGCCCGCGGCTCTGGCGTTTCCGCTGCAAGGCCGTCGCTACAACTGGGCCTTTGA
Source organism: Pseudomonas paraversuta (assembly GCF_904067025.1). NCBI lineage: Bacteria > Pseudomonadati > Pseudomonadota > Gammaproteobacteria > Pseudomonadales > Pseudomonadaceae > Pseudomonas > Pseudomonas paraversuta. Next base: position 370,043 of record NZ_CAJFDA010000001.1, on the reverse strand, counting down.
AACCGATCCGGAACCCCACATGGACAACCGCCGCATGGAATGTGGCCGTGGCAAAGGTCTGGGCGGTTCTTCCCTGATCAACGGCATGTGCTACATCCGTGGCAACGCGATGGACTACGACGGCTGGGCAAAACTGCCAGGCCTCGAAGACTGGGATTACCTGAACTGCCTGCCGTACTTCCGTAAAGCGGAAACCCGCGACATCGGCGCCAACGATTACCACGGCGGTGATGGCCCGGTCAGCGTGACTACGCCAAAAGCGGGGAACAACGTGTTGTTCCACGCAATGGTTGAAGCCGGCGTACAGGCAGGCTACCCGCGTACCGAAGACCTGAACGGCTACCAGCAGGAAGGTTTCGGCCCGATGGACCGTACCGTCACGCCAAACGGTCGTCGTGCCAGTACCGCTCGCGGTTACCTGGACACCGCCAAGCAGCGTTCTACCCTGACCATCGTCACCCACGCCCTGACCGACAAGATCGAGTTTGAAGGCAAGCGTGCGGTTGGCGTTTCCTACATGGTCGGCGACAGCGACACCCGCATTCTGGCCAAGGCCCGTAAAGAAGTGCTGCTGTGCAGCGGCGCGATCGGTTCGCCAACCGTGCTGCAACGCTCCGGCGTCGGCCCGGCCGAACTGCTCAACAGCCTCGATATCCCGGTGGTTCACGACCTGCCGGGCGTCGGCCAGAACCTGCAGGACCACCTGGAACTGTATCTGCAATACGCATGCACCCAGCCGGTTTCGCTGTACCCGTCCTTGCTGTGGTACAACCAGCCGGCCATCGGTGCCGAGTGGTTGTTCCTGGGCAAAGGCATCGGCGCCAGCAACCAGTTCGAAGCAGGCGGTTTTATCCGTACCCGCGAAGAGTTCGAATGGCCGAACATCCAGTACCACTTCCTGCCGGTTGCGATTAACTACAACGGCAGCAACGGTGTGAAAGAGCACGGTTTCCAGGCACACATGGGTTCCATGCGTTCGCCGAGCCGGGGCCGGATCAACGTCAAGTCCAAGGACCCGCGCGAGTACCCGAGCATCCTGTTCAACTACATGGCGGCCGAGCAGGACTGGCAGGAATTCCGTGACGGCATCCGCCTGACCCGGGAAATCATGCAGCAACCGGCTCTGGACGCGTACCGTGGCCGTGAAATCAGCCCGGGTATCGACAAGCAGACTGACGAAGAGCTGGACACCTTTATCCGTGAACACGCGGAAACGGCGTTCCACCCTTCCTGCTCGTGCAAGATGGGTACCGACGAAATGGCCGTAGTGGACGGCGAAGGCCGGGTGCATGGCATGCAGGGTCTACGGGTAGTCGATGCGTCGATCATGCCGCTGATCACCACCGGTAACCTCAACGCACCAACGATCATGATCGCCGAGAAAATCGCCGACAAGATCCGTGGTCGTGCGCCACTGCCGCGCAGCACAGCCAGCTACTACGTTGCAGGCGATGCACCGGTACGCGGCAAGCCGCTGCGTGATGTGAGCCGTACCGCGCAGTAACCGCGATTGCGATTGAGCCCGTTCCTGCTGCTGTGGGAGCGGGCTTGCCCGCTATAGCATCACCTCGATTTGCCTGAAGTACCGGGTCGTGCGCATCACGGGCAAGCCCGCTGCCGCAACCGCTGCAGTTTCATCCCTCCCCGCTTGTCCCGGCCTCAACGCAGGCCTACTCTAGTGCCTCGCTTCAGTTCCCAAACCCAAGCTTCGATACACTTTCCGATGTTCGGAGGTCTGTGCATGTTCGATTTCTACCCTCAGCTCAAGCAGCGCTTTGCCGCGTTGCGCACCCGGGCCGAGTTCTTTTCGTTGCGTTATGTGCGCGAGTCCGGGCAACACCTGTCGGTACGCAAGAACGTTGCAGAACCTCCTGCCTTCAGTCACGACCAGGGCGCGATGCTGACCGTGCGGGTCAAGGGCGTTGAAGCCTATGCCGCCACCAACGACCTGTCACAGGCCGGTTTGCAGGCCGCCCTGGATCGTGCCGAGGCCCAGGCCCGCCTGATCACGCCCCACGCGTTGCTCGACCTGACCCTGGAACCGGTATCCCGGGAATGCGCCGACTATTACTCGCCCGATCTGGACCAGACATTCCCGTCCCTCAGCCAGTGCTTTGAGCTGCTGGGCGCCGAGTCGGCAGCCGTGCCCAAAGACCCGCGACTGGTGAGCTGGGACGTGTCCCTGGGACTCAACCACGTCGAGCAGATTTATCTCAACAGCGCCGGCGCCGAGTTGCGCCGGGCCCAGCGCTTCGTGTTTCCGGGCATGAGCGTCACCGCCTATGACGGCAATGACAGCCAGACCCGCAGCCTGGGCCGGGAAAACTTTGGCCAGCAAGGCGGCGTGGATGTGATTGGCCGCTGCGGCTTGATCGGCGCCGCGCCCCAGGTCGCCGAGCAAGCCCTGCAGTTGCTGCTTGCGCCCAACACGCCCCAGGGCCAGCGCGATCTGCTGTTGCTGCCCGACCAGATGATTCTGCAGATTCACGAGTCCATCGGCCACCCGCTGGAGCTTGACCGCATTCTGGGCGACGAGCGCAATTACGCGGGCACCAGCTTCGTCAAGGCCGGTGACTTCGGCAACCTGCAATACGGCTCCAGGCTGCTCAACGTGACCTTCGACCCGACCATTGCCGAGCAGTTGGCCAGCTACAGCTTTGACGACGACGGTACCCCGGCGCACAAGGAGTTCCTGATCCGTGAAGGTTTGCTGCTGCGGCCTTTGGGCGGAGCGCTGTCGCAATTTCGCGCAGGTCTCGACGGCGTAGCCAACAGCCGCGCCTGCAGCTGGAATCGTCCACCGATAGACCGTATGGCCAACCTCAATATCGAACCCGGCGACCAGTCGATGGCGCAACTGATTGGCAATATCGAAAACGGAATCCTGATGGCCACCAACCGCTCATGGTCGATTGACGATGCGCGCAACAAATTCCAGTTCGGCTGCGAATGGGGCCAGTTGATCGAAAACGGTGAACTCAAGGGCGTGGTCAAGAACCCCAACTACCGCGGTATCTCCGAGCAGTTCTGGCGCAATCTGAGCGCCGTGGGCGACGCCAGCACGTTCAAGGTGCTGGGTACCCCCAACTGCGGCAAAGGCGAACCCAATCAGGTGATCCGGGTGGGCCATGCATCCCCGGCCTGCGTGTTCAGTAATATCGACGTGTTTGGAGGTGATGCCTGATGAGTACCCCAATGAGTCAGGCCGGGCAGTTCAAGGCACTGGTGCAGTGGCTGCGCGATGCGCTGCGCAGTCCCGAGCAATTCACCCTGGACTACAACGCCGAAGCCTCGGAATTTATTCGTTTCAACAAGGGCAAGGTACGCCAGGCGGGGCTGGTGCAGCAGGCGAGCCTGAGCCTGAAGCTGATCGACAACGGGCGTCACGCTGACGTCAGCATCACCCTCGCCGGTGAACTGGCGGTCGATCAGCAGCGCTTGTCCGAAGCACTGCAACAATTGCGCGACACCCTGCCCCTGCTACCGGTTGATCCCTGGCTGCTGCTCAACCCCGAGCCGTGGCAAAGCCACAATGTGCAGGACCAGCCGTTGCCGGACACCGCCCGGGGGCTGGAGGAAATCCGCCGCGCCGCCGAGGGCATCGATTTGGTGGGCTTTTATGCCAGCGGCCCGATCAGCTATGGCTACGCCAGCTCCGAAGGCGCACTGGGCTGGCATCAGGCCAACAGTTTCAATTTTGACTGGAGCCTGTTCCACAGCAACGGCCAGGCAGTCAAAGCCAGCTACGCCGGGGCCGACTGGGACAGCGAGGGCTTTGCCCGGCGCATGCAATCGGCCCGCGAACAGCTGGCCTATCTGGATCGCCCGTTGCATGCCCTGGCACCCGGCGAATACCGTGCTTATCTGGCTCCGGCGGCACTGGAAGAAGTGATGAGCATGTTGAGCTGGGGTGGGTTTTCGGCCCAGGCCCTGGCCAGCAAGTACAGCCCGCTGCAAAAACTCTACGCCGGCGATGCGCAGCTGAGTCCGCTGGTGTCGCTGCACGAACAGGTCAGCCAGTCCCTGAGCCCGGCGTTTTCCGCTGAGGGTTATCCGCGCCAGGACCTGTCGCTGGTCAGGCACGGCAAGGCCAACCAGCAACTGGTGGGCTCGCGCAGTGCTGCCGAGTACGGCCTCGAGGTCAACGGCGCGCCCTGGGGTGAAGGGCCAAGCGCACTGGCGATGGCAGCGGGCAGCCTGGAACAGGCCGATATCCTCAAGCAGTTGGGTACCGGGCTATACATCAGCAACCTGTGGTACCTGAACTACTCCGACCAGTCGGCGGCACGCCTGACCGGCATGACGCGCTTCGCCACGTTCTGGGTGGAAAACGGCGAAATCAAGGCACCGGTCAACACCATGCGCTTTGATGACAGCGTCTATAGTCTGCTGGGTTCACAACTTGAAGCACTGACCGTAGAGCGCGAGCTGCTGTTGTCGGCCAGCACCTATGACCAGCGCCAGACCGCGTCAAACCTGTTGCCGGGGGCACTGGTAAAAAAACTGACATTGACGCTTTAACCCCCCTGCCCAATGTGGGAACCGGCTTGCCGGCGATTGGTGCAACCGGGCTTTCCTGACCATCGCCGGCAAGCCGGCTCCCACAGAGTGGGGCCAACCGGCCCCGCAGCGGGTTCTCGACTGTTCATAAAAAGAGGTCCTATGCCCGTACGTCCGGTTCTAAGTCCTGAAGTCCTTCGCTGGTTGCCCTGGGTAGTGGCCATCGCGTTTTTCATGCAGTCGCTCGACGGCACCATCCTCAATACCGCACTGCCCGACATGGCCAGCGACCTGAAAGAAAACCCGCTGCGCATGCAGGGCGTGATCGTCGCCTACATGCTTACCGTTGCACTGCTGATCCCGGCATCAGGCTGGATCGCCGACCGCTTCGGCACCAAAAAGATCTTCTTCAGCGCCATCCTCCTGTTCAGTTTCGGTTCGTTGCTGTGCGCGCTGTCCGGCACGCTCAACGAGCTGATCGGCGCACGTATCGTCCAGGGCCTGGGCGGTGCCTTGATGCTGCCCATCGGGCGACTGGTGGTGCTCAAGGCTTATCCGCGTTCGGAGCTGGTGCGGATCATGGGCTTTATCACCATCCCCGGTTTGCTCGGCCCCCTGATCGGGCCGACCATGGGCGGCTGGATGGTGCAGTACCTGAGCTGGCACTGGATTTTCCTGATCAACCTGCCCGTCGGAATGCTCGGCTGCTGGGCGGTCTGGCACTTCATCCCGGACCTTCGCGGCAGCGAGCGTACGCGCTTCGATACCCTGGGCTTTGTGCTGTTTGGCGCCGCGATGGTGTTTATCACCATTGCCATGGAAGGCCTGGGCGAATTGCACATGCCGCACCTGCGGGTGATGTTGCTGCTGTTCGCGGGGCTGGCGTGCCTGGCGGCCTATTGGCTGCGGGCAGGCAATATCAGCAACCCGCTGTTCTCGCCGGTGCTGTTTAAAACCAGGACCTTTGCCGTGGGTATATTGGGCAACCTGTTTGCCCGGCTCGGCAGCGGCGCCTTGCCGTTTCTGGTGCCGCTGCTGCTGCAGGTCGCCCTGGGCTATTCGCCGTCCCAGGCCGGGATGAGCATGCTGCCACTGGCGGCCGCCGCAATGCTGGCCAAGTGGGTGGCCCGGCCGCTGATCGAGCGCGTGGGCTATCGCACCGTGCTCACGACCAATACCTTTGCCCTGGGCCTGATGCTGGCCAGCATGGGCCTGGTCACCGAGCACACGCCGTACCCGCTGCTGCTGGGGATGCTGGCCGTTCTGGGCGCGATCAACTCGCTGCAATTCACGGCCATGAACACTGTGACCCTGATCGACCTCGACGACGCCAGCGCCAGCAGCGGCAACAGTTTGCTGTCGGTGGTCGCGCAGCTGTCCTTGAGCCTGGGTGTGGCGTGCGCCGGGGCCCTGCTCGGCGGTTTTACCGGCGATGGCGGCGATGAGGGGGTGGATACGGTACTTGGAGCATTCCAGCTGACCTTCCTGACAGTGGGCATCATGGCAATGCTGGCGGCCGCGATCTTCCTGCAGCTGTCACCCAAGGACGGGCGCAAGCCCAAGGCCAACTCGGAGCACGACCTGGAGCATTAAGAACGCAACACCTGTAGGAGCGAGCTTTTTTAACAGCTCGCTCCTACAGAGTTGTCAGGGTTCAGATGACAACTCGTCCAGAATGTTCAGGCTAAGGGCATAGGGCTGTTACACTGCGCGACATTTTGTTTTGCAGGCCAGTCTCGTGACCACCATTGCCACCGCTTTTAACTCTCTGCCTCTGTCCGCCGCCATGCTGGCTAACCTCGACTCCCTCGGTTATGCCCAGATGACGCCGATCCAGGCGCAGAGCTTGCCGGTGATCCTCAAAGGCATGGACCTGATCGCCCAGGCGAAGACCGGCAGCGGCAAAACTGCCGCCTTCGGCATCGGCCTGCTGAACCCGATCAACCCGCGTTTCTTCGGTTGCCAGGCCCTTGTGATCTGCCCGACCCGCGAACTCGCTGACCAGGTTGCCAAAGAGATCCGCCGTCTGGCTCGCGCCGAAGACAACATCAAGGTGCTGACCCTGTGTGGCGGCGTGTCCTTCGGCCCGCAGATCGGTTCGCTGGAGCACGGCGCGCACATCATCGTCGGCACCCCGGGGCGCATCCAGCAGCACTTGCGCAAAGGCTCGCTGAAACTCGACGGCCTCAACACTCTGGTACTCGACGAAGCTGACCGCATGCTCGACATGGGCTTCTACGATGCCATCGAAGACATCATCCGCCAGACTCCGGAACGCCGTCAGACCCTGTTGTTCTCGGCCACCTACCCGGTCGGTATCAAGCAACTGTCGTCCAAGTTCATGCGCAACCCGCAGCAGGTAAAAGCTGAGGCCTTGCACACTGACAGCCAGATCGAGCAACGTTTCTACGAAATCTCGCCTGAAGAACGCATGGACGCCGTGACCAAAGTGCTCGCGCATTTCCGTCCGCAATCGTGCGTGGCTTTCTGCTTCACCAAGCAGCAGGTTCAGGAAACCGTTGATCACCTGACCTCCAAGGGCATTTCCGCCGTCGGCCTGCACGGCGACCTGGAACAGCGCGACCGTGACCAGGTACTGGCGATGTTCGCCAACCGTTCGACTTCGGTACTGGTAGCCACAGACGTTGCCGCCCGTGGTCTGGACATCGATGCACTGGACATGGTGCTCAACGTCGAACTGGCCCGCGATTCGGAAATCCACATTCACCGTGTCGGCCGTACCGGTCGTGCGGGCGAAAAAGGGGTGGCGATCAGCCTGGTTGCTCCGTCCGAAGCGCACCGCGCCCAGGCCATCGAGCAACTGCAGAAAGCCCCGCTGAACTGGGAAACCCTGGACACCCTGAAATCCCAGGGCGGTGCGCCATTGCTGCCGGCCATGAGCACTCTGGTGATTGGTGCAGGCCGTAAAGACAAGGTTCGCCCGGGCGACATCCTTGGCGCCCTGACTGGCGACGCGGGCATCCCCGGCGCCCAGGTCGGCAAGATCGCGATCTTTGACTTCCAGGCCTACGTGGCCGTTGACCGCACTATTGCCAAGCAAGCGGCCCAGCGCCTGAGCGAAGGCAAAATCAAAGGCCGCGTACTGCGCGTCCGGGTTTTGTAAACCCAAACGACACACTCATTGTGGGAGCTGGCTTGCCGGCGATGTCAGCACCTCGGACCGGGTTGCCTGCATCGCTGGCAAGCCAGCTCCCACAGTGCTTTTAAACAGAGAATTTTTGTGAGGACACCGCTTTGCGCTCTACCGACGTTGTGATTATTGGCGCTGGCGCCGCAGGTTTGATGTGCGCGCTGAGCGCTGCCGGGCGTGGGCGCAAGGTGATGCTGATTGACCACGCCAACAAGGCGGGCAAGAAGATCCTGATGTCGGGCGGTGGCCGCTGCAACTTCACCAATATGTACACCGAACCGAACAATTTCCTGTCGCAGAACCCGCACTTCTGCAAGTCGGCGCTGGCGCGTTACACCCAATGGGATTTCATCGAACTGGTCAGCAAGCACGGCGTGCCCTACCACGAGAAGAAACTCGGCCAGCTGTTTTGCGATAACAAATCCAGCGACATCCTCGAAATGCTCCTGAGCGAGTGCCAACAGGCCGGCGTCAGCCTGCACCTGGACACCTCGGTGGAGCAGATCGAAAAAACCGAAACCGGCTACAGCCTCAACACCACCCTGGATCAGTTGAACTGTCAGTCGCTGGTGATCGCCACCGGCGGCCTGTCGATTCCGACCCTCGGCGCCACCGGTTTCGGCTATCAAGTGGCCAGGCAGTTTGGTCACACCTTGCTGCCGACCCGCGCAGGTCTGGTGCCCTTCACCATCACCGATCAGCTCAAAGAGATTTGCACCGAGCTCTCCGGGACCTCGGTGGACTGCCTGGTGAGCTGCAACGATCAGAGCTTCAGGGAAAATATCCTGTTCACCCACCGCGGTTTGAGCGGACCGGCGATCTTGCAGATTTCGTCGTTCTGGAACTCCGGCGATACGGTTGAAATCAACCTGCTGCCCGACCTCGACGCGCTGAGCTGGCTGCACACCCAGCAGGCCGAACGTCCGAACAGCGAACTGAAGACTCTGCTCGGTGAGATTTTCACCAAGAAGATGGCCAACCTGCTGGCCGAGCACTGGTTTGTGTCCAAGCCCATGAAGCAATACACCCCGGGCGAGCTGGCGGAAGTGGCTGACAGGCTGGCGTGCTGGAAAGTGGTACCGGCCGGCACCGAGGGCTATCGCACCGCGGAAGTGACACTGGGCGGGGTCGATACCCGTGAAGTGTCATCCAAGACCATGGAGTCGCTGAAGAGCCCCGGCTTGTACTTTGTCGGTGAAGTGCTGGATGTGAGCGGCCATCTGGGCGGTTTCAACTTCCAGTGGGCGTGGGCTTCGGGGTACGCCGCGGCGCAGTTCGTCTGACGACGTCACCCTGTGGCCGCTGTCGAAGGCTGCGGCTACAGAGTCTGAGTCAAAAAATATTTTGTGTCCGATGTGAAGAGTGTCATTGCGCTGTCGTCTTATCTGGCTCAATTTAGCGAAATACGAGCCAGGCACCGCCACCTCCATGTCATCGACCTCCTTCAGTCAGTCCCTGCGCCGTTTGTGGGCACGGGACAAGTTCAGTTACAGCGTTCGCGTATTTATCGCCCTGACCGGCAGCATGGCTTTTTGCTGGTATCAGGACGAGATGTCACTGCTGATCCCGCTGTTCCTGGGGATTATCGCCAGCGCCCTGTCCGAGACCGATGACAGCTGGCAAGGCCGACTGAACGCGTTGCTGGTGACCCTGGTGTGTTTCAGTGCCTCGGCCTTCAGTGTCGAATTACTTTTCCCCTACCCTTGGTTGATGGTCTGCGCACTGGCGCTGGCCAGCTTCGGCCTGACCATGCTCGGGGCGCTGGGCGAGCGCTACGGGGCGATTGCCTCAGCCACGCTGATTCTGGCCGTGTACACCATGATCGGGGTCGATCAGCGCGGCGGGGAAGTGCTCAATTTCTGGCACGAGCCCTTGCTGCTGGTGGCGGGCGCGGCCTGGTACGGGCTGCTGTCGGTACTGTGGCAGGCCCTGTTTTCCCACCAGCCGGTACAGCAAAGCCTGGCGCGGCTGTTCTGGGAGCTGGGCCTGTATCTGAAGATCAAGTCCTCGCTGTTCGAGCCCGTGCGCAAGCTGGATGTCGAGGCCGGCCGGCTGGAACTGGCACGCCAGAACGGCAAGGTGGTGGCCGCCCTGAACAGCGCCAAGGAAATCATTTTGCACCGGGTCGGCAACTCCAGGCCGGGGTCCAAGCTCAGCCGCTACCTCAAGTTGTACTTCCTCGCGCAGGACATCCACGAGCGCGCCAGCTCCTCCCATTACCCGTACAACGCACTGGCCGAGGCGTTCTTTCACAGCGATGTGATGTTCCGCTGCCAGCGTCTGTTGCGCCAGCAAGGCGTGGCCTGCCAGCGCTTGTCAGAGTCGATCAAGCTGCGCCAGCCATTCGTCTATGACGACAGCTTTGCCGAGGCCCTGGGCGATCTGCACGCCTCCCTGGAGCATCTGCGCATCCAGAGCAACCCTGCCTGGCGCGGGCTGTTGCGTTCACTGCGGGCGCTGGCCGCCAACCTCGGTACGCTGGACCGCCTGCTGAGCGATGCCAGCAACCCTGACAGCCTTGCCGATGCCACCGACAGCAGCCTGCTGGATCGTTCGCCGCGCAACCTCAAGGATGTGTGGTCGCGCTTGCGCCAGCACCTCACCCCCACTTCGCTGATTTTCCGCCACGCCCTGCGTCTGCCGTTGGCGTTGTCCATCGGCTTTGCGATGGTGCACTGGATTCACCCCAGCCAGGGTTACTGGATCATCCTCACCACGCTGTTTGTGTGCCAGCCGAGTTACGGCGCGACACGCCGCAAGTTCAGCCAGCGGATCATAGGTACGGCCATCGGCCTGGCCGTGGGCTGGGCGCTGTTCGACCTGTTCCCCAACCCGCTGGTGCAATCGATGTTCGCGGTGGTGGCCGGGGTGGTGTTCTTTATCAACCGCACTACCCGCTACACCTTGAGCACTGCCGCCATCACCCTGATGATTCTGTTTTGCTTCAATCAGGTGGGCGACGGTTACGGGCTGTTTCTGCCAAGACTGTTCGATACCCTGGTGGGCAGCGTGATTGCTGCCGCAGCGGTGTTCCTGTTCTTGCCTGACTGGCAGGGCCGACGCCTGAATCAGGTGCTGGCCAATACCTTGAGTTGCAACAGTCAGTACCTGCGGCAAATCATGCACCAGTACGCCCAGGGCAAAAGTGACGACCTGGCGTATCGTCTGGCGCGGCGCAACGCCCACAACGCCGATGCTGCCCTGTCGACCACACTGGCCAACATGCTGATGGAGCCGGGGCACTTCCGAAAGGATGCCGATATGGGCTTCCGCTTTTTGGTGCTTTCACACACCCTGCTCAGCTATTTGTCGGGCCTGGGCGCGCACCGCGACACCCGGTTGCCCAGCGACATTCGCGAGCACTTGATCGAAGGCGCCGGGCGCAGGATCGCTGACAGCATCGACCTGATCGCTCAAGGCCTGACCACCAAACAGGCCGTGGCGGTGCAGAGTGACGAAGAAGAAGCGCTGGCCAATGAGCTGGAACAGATGCCGGATGAGCTCGACGAAAGCCAGCGCCTGGTGCAAACCCAGCTGGCGCTGATTTGCCGTCAGCTGGGGCCATTGCGGACCCTGGCCGCGCATTTGATCAAAGCGCCTTAGCGCTTGGCGCCACCGGGCTTCGGGCCTACTATCCGCTGATCGTTTTCTCGCACAAGGACTGGACCGTGACCACTGACTGGCTCTGCAAACACCACACCGATCTGGGCAAGGAGCAGCTCTACGCCATACTGGAGCTGCGTTCGGAGGTATTTGTCGTCGAGCAAAAATGCGCCTATCAGGACGTCGATGGACAAGACCTCAGTGGCGATACCCTGCACCTGATGGGCTGGCAGAACAACCAGCTGGTGGCATACGCCCGGCTGCTCGATCCTGATTCCCAGGGCGGTGATGTGGTCATTGGCCGGGTGATCATTGCCCCGGCGGGCCGCGGGCAAAAGCTGGGGCACGAGCTGCTGGCTCAAGCACTGGAAAATATCGATGACTACTGGCCCGGGCAACCCGTGTTCATGTCAGCCCAGGCTCATTTGCAGCCGTTCTATGAGCAACACGGGTTTAGCGCCGAGGGCGAAATCTATCTTGAAGATGACATCCCGCATATCGGCATGCGCCGTAATCAAACACCTCAGGGATAACCGAGTACCTGCTTGATCTGCGCCAGATGCTGGCCGATCCAGGCCTTGTCGACCGGGCCCCAGCTGTGAATCTGATAGCGGCCGGCATGATTGCGGGCACCATCCTGCTGCTCGAATTCGCAGACGATGTCCAGATCGGCCAGCGCGGCGATGGTGTCCTGGGCGGTACGGCGCGGCATACCGGTGACCTCGGTCAGAGCTGGAACACTGCTGGCGGTCTGGCTGTCGATCAACCAGGCCACATACAGGCGCCGGTAAAAGCTGCTTTTGGTTTTGCTGACTTCCATTCAGAACTCCTGATATCTGTACTTGGCGACTACTTCTGCAGGCGCCTGCAGGTTGTCATCGACCAGCCTGCATGTCACGCCACGTGAGATACACCCGCAGGTCAAATTCCAGCTGGTGGTAACCCGGCTGCATGTATTCACACAGCTTGTAAAACGCCTTGTTGTGATCTGACTCCTTGAGGTGTGCCAGCTCATGGACCACGATCATTTTCAAAAACTCTGGCGCCGCCTCCTTGAACAACGAAGCTACGCGCAGCTCTTTCTTGGCCTTGAGCTTGCCGCCCTGCACCCGCGAAATGGTGGTGTGCAAACCCAGCGCACGGTGGGTCAGATCCAGCTTGTTATCAAACAGCACCTTGTCGAAGGACGGCGCATTGCGCAGGTGTTCCTGCTTCAGTTCCAGCGCATAGGCATACAAGGCCTTGTCGCTTTGCACCGCGTGACGTTGTGGATAACGCTCGCTCAGGTAACTGCCCAGCTGATCGCGCTCAATCAGGTGACGCACCTGATCTTGCAAGGTCTGGGGATAAGCCTGGAGGTATTTGAGGACAGTCATGGGGCGCCAACGTACAACGTAAAGGTGCGCCAGTGTAGCGAATTCAGGATTAAGCAGTGCCATCACTTCAACTGGCCACCCGTCAGGCTTTATAAAGACTTCCCTTCCAGGTCCCGGTTTAGAGCCTGCACTGCGGTTTTATCGCTGTAAGTGGCCATTTTAAATGGCTAGTCATGATTGATTTGGCAACCTGGAACCTGAGCGTTCAGCAAACTGGATATTGACCACAACAAGCTCTGACATCCGGGCCGCAAAGTCAGAACTTACTCTGAAAAACGTAGGACGTTTCCTAGAATGTAATTTCGCCTCGAGTGCCACTTGCTGCGCTGAAAGTCACGGGGCTATCTTCTTGAGTCGCCTCAGTCTTGGCTCGAATGATGGCCTGCGTGGAAAACCCATGAAAGCTTCCAAGCCCAAACGTATCAAGCGCGATGATCATCAATACGATGAAGCAACCCGGCGCCTTCTCGACCGCCTGCGCGCTGCGCCGGCCCTGCTCGATGAGCTTGAACCTACCCGGCCCCGGAAAATCAGCCCCCGCTCTCCCTTTGCAGTGTTGCCCGACATCCCTGCACTGGAAGCCCTGGTGCATGTCTCAGTGATGCTCAAGAGCGCAGAAGAGGTCTCGGACGAGATCACTGAAATGGCCAGTGGCATCGAGCGCGGGTTGGTGTGGTCGCTGGTGCACTCGGTGGAAATGGCCCGTTCGCTGGTGGATGCACTGCTCCAGGGCAACGGCGTCGACCCGGAGCAATTACAGCGTCCCGGATGACGCCCACAAAAAAGCCCGCATTGCGAATCGCAGCGGGCTTTTTTTAAACGCCGGGGTCTTAGTTGACCTTGGCGTTCAGCTCACCTTTGAGGTAGCGCTGGTACATGGCTTCGAGGGAGATCGGCTTGATCTTCGAGGCATTACCGGCAGTACCGAAGGCTTCGTAACGTGCGATACACACGTCACGCATGGCGGTCACGGTTGCGCCGAAGAACTTGCGCGGGTCGAACTCGCTCGGGTTGGTGGCCATCAGGCGACGCATGGCGCCAGTGGATGCCAGACGCAGGTCGGTGTCGATGTTGACCTTGCGCACGCCGTGCTTGATGCCTTCAACGATTTCTTCTACCGGCACACCGTAGGTTTCTTTGATGTCGCCGCCGAATTCATTGATGATCGCCAGCCACTCTTGTGGCACAGACGACGAACCGTGCATCACCAGGTGAGTGTTGGGGATACGTTTGTGGATCTCTTTGATCCGGTCGATGGCCAGCACGTCACCGGTAGGTGGCTTGGTGAACTTGTAAGCGCCGTGGGAAGTACCGATGGCGATAGCCAGGGCGTCCACTTGGGTGCGCTTGACGAAGTCAGCCGCTTCTTCCGGGTCGGTCAGCATCTGGCTGTGATCCAGAACGCCTTCTGCGCCGATGCCGTCTTCTTCGCCAGCCATGCCGGTTTCCAGGGAACCCAGGCAGCCCAGCTCGCCTTCAACCGATACGCCGCAGGCGTGGGCCAGGGCAACAGTCTGCTGAGTGACACGCACGTTGTAGTCGTAGTCGGTCGGCGTTTTGCCGTCTTCGCCGAGCGAGCCGTCCATCATCACCGAGCTGAAGCCCAGCTGGATCGAGCGCTGGCAGACGTCAGGGCTGGTGCCGTGGTCCTGGTGCATGCACACCGGGATATGCGGGAATTCTTCGATTGCCGCCAGGATCAGGTGACGCAGAAACGGTGCACCTGCGTATTTACGCGCACCGGCCGAAGCCTGAACGATCACCGGGGAGTCAGTCTTGTCAGCGGCTTCCATAATGGCGCGCATCTGCTCAAGGTTGTTGACGTTGAAGGCTGGAACGCCGTAGCCGAATTCGGCGGCGTGGTCCAACATCTGGCGCATGCTGATAAGTGCCATTGTGTGTGTCTCTCCCGGACGAGGGTCGTTAATCGTGCAAGCCTGCCGTAGCGGCGGCTGCTATTCAAGTTATTGCAGATCGGGGGCGCGCCCCTGAAATGCGAATTCTGTTGAGCTGAAACGTTACAGCTTCAGCTATAGCTACTCGCTATTTAATGTGGGAGCTGGCTTGCCAGCGATGCAGGTAATACGGTCTGTCAGGCAAACCGCCTCGATGCCATCGCTGGCAGGCCAGCTGCCACAATATCTCTCACCCGCTTTACGGGCACCCGTGCTCTTTTGAAGGTTGGGGCGACTCGTATTTCTCCAGCGCCTCCGGCCCTGAGCGTTTATTCACCAGCGGCACACTCTGCGCCTGCCATTCTGCCTGGTAGCAACCACTCTCTTCAGGGGTTGCAGCCTCGGGCGTCGGCTTGCTCGAACCGGCACAACCGGCCAAAAAGCCCGCAATCATTAACAGCGGTAACAACTTGACCATGTCGATGCTTCCTTTCAGGGCCTGAGTCATGTTCAGGCTTTGGCGCGGCTTTCCAGGATTTCAACGGCAGGCAATACCTTGCCCTCAACGAACTCGAGAAATGCACCGCCGCCGGTGGAGATGTAAGAAATCTGATCGGCAATACCGTACTTGTCGATGGCCGCCAGGGTGTCGCCGCCGCCAGCGATGGAAAATGCCGAACTTTCGGCAATCGCTTTGGCCAGCGTTTTGGTGCCTTCGCCGAACTGGTCGAATTCGAAGACGCCCACCGGGCCGTTCCACAGAATGGTTTTGGACGACTTCAGCAGTTCTGCGAAGTGCGCGGCCGTTTGCGGACCGATATCCAGGATCATGTCGTCTGCTGCCACGTCAGCGATCAGTTTGACGGTCGCTACAGCCGACTCAGCGAATTCCTTGGCAACCACCACATCAGTCGGCAAAGGCACGTTGACCTTGGCCGCAATGGCGCGGGCAGTGTCCAGCAGATCCGGCTCGTACAGCGATTTGCCCACCGGGTGACCCGCCGCGGCAAGGAAGGTGTTGGCGATACCGCCACCCACGATCAACAGGTCGCAGATCTGGCTCAGGCTGTTGAGCACTTCAAGTTTGGTCGACACCTTGGAGCCAGCAACAATCGCCGCCATTGGCTTGGCCGGGGCGCCCAGGGCCTTGCCCAGTGCTTCCAGCTCGGCCGCCAGCAACGGGCCTGCCGCTGCAACCTTGGCGAACTTGGCTACGCCGTGGGTCGAACCTTCGGCACGGTGCGCAGTACCGAACGCATCCATTACAAATACGTCGCACAGGGCGGCGTATTGCTTGGCCAGCTCGTCGGCGTTTTTCTTTTCGCCCTTGTTGAAGCGCACGTTTTCGAACAGCACGATGTTGCCGGGCTCAACGTCGACGCCATCGAGGTAGTCGCTGACCAGCGGCACGTCGCGGCCAAGGGCTTTGCTCAGGTACTCGGCGACAGGCTTGAGGCTGTTTTCAGCCGAGAACTCGCCTTCAGTCGGACGTCCCAGGTGCGAGCAGACCATGACAGCCGCGCCTTTTTCCAACGCCAGCTTGATGGTCGGCAGCGAAGCAAGGATGCGCGCATCGCTGGTGACTACACCGTCCTTTACCGGGACGTTGAGGTCTTCGCGGATCAGTACGCGCTTACCTTGCAGATCGAGGTCGGTCATCTTCAACACGGTCATGGGTCGCAGTTCCTGAGTTTCTAATGTTAGAGAGCGGGGTTGGGGTGGGTAACGTGCAAATAGTGCTCTGCCACATCGATCATTCGATTGGCAAAACCCCATTCGTTGTCAAACCAGGCCAGCAGGTTCACCAGCCGTGGGCCGGAAACCCGGGTCTGACTGGCATCAACAATCGCCGAATGCGGATCATGGTTGAAATCACAACTGGCGTGGGGCAATTCGGTATAGGCCAACAAGCCTTTGAGCGGGCCGCTGGTGGCAGCCTCGCGCAGCACGCGGTTGACTTCCACGGCGTCGGTGTCGCGCGCCGTGACCAGGGTAATGTCCAGGCACGACACGTTTAACGTCGGCACCCGAACTGCTTTGGCCTGGATTCGGCCGGCAAGTTCCGGCAATAAACGTTCGATGCCTTTGGCCAGGCCGGTGGAGACCGGAATCACTGACTGAAACGCCGAACGGGTACGACGCAAGTCTTCGTGGTGGTAGGCATCAATCACCGGCTGATCGTTCATCGCCGAGTGAATGGTGGTGATCGACACGTACTCCAGACCAAACGCCTGATCCAGCAAGCGCAACAGCGGCACGCCGCAGTTGGTGGTGCAGGAGGCATTGGACACCAGACGCTCTTCGCCGGTCAGCGTGTGCTGGTTGACGCCGTACACGATGGTGGCGTCGACATCGGCGTCGCTGGCCATCGGTTGCGAAAACAATACGCGGGGAGCCCCGGCATCAAGAAAGCGCTGGGCGTCGGCGCGGGTGTTGTAGACGCCGGAGCATTCCAGCACCAGGTCAACGCCCAGCGCGGCCCAGTCGATCCCTTCCGGGGTGGCACTGCGGAACACTTTCACGCAGTCGCCATTGATATGCAGGCAGTCGCCTTCGATCCGTATCTCGCCGGGGAACCGGCCATGGGTGGAGTCGAAGCGCGTCAAATATTCGAGGCTGGCCATATCGGCCAAGTCATTGAGTGCAACAATTTCAAACCCGGCAGCGGCCCCTCGCTCAAACAACGCACGCAAGACGCAACGACCAATCCGGCCGTAGCCGTTGAGTGCAACTTTGTAAGGACGCGGTTGAGGCATGGGGTTCTCGAATTGTCGGGTGACGCTAATGCCATCGCGAGCAAGGCCGCGCCTGCAGAATGAATAACCATCCTGCAGGCGCGAGCTTGCTCGCGATCTGGCGCTTTTAGTCTTCCAGCAGCTCTTCAGCCTGACCCAGGATGTTTTCCAGGGTGAAACCGAACTCTTCGAACAAGGCAGGCGCAGGCGCCGACTCGCCGTAAGTGGTCATGCCGATAACGCGGCCTTCCAGGCCCACGTACTTGTACCAGTAGTCTGCATGGGAAGCTTCGATCGCAATCCGCGCGCTGACCTGCAGCGGCAGAACCGACTGCTTGTAGCCTGCGTCTTGAGCTTCGTAAACGCTGGTGCATGGCATCGAAACCACGCGCACCTTGCGGCCCTGTTCGGTCAGCTTCTCGTAAGCCTGAACCGCCAGGCCCACTTCGGAACCGGCCGAGATCAGGATCAGTTCAGGCTCGCCTGCACAGTCCTTGAGCACGTAACCGCCACGATTGATGTCTGCGATTTGTGCAGCATCACGGGTTTGATGGTTAAGGTTCTGACGCGAGAAGATCAACGCGGACGGACCGTCGTTGCGCTCCAGGGCGAATTTCCAGGCCGCGGCAGATTCCACCGCGTCGGCCGGACGCCAGGTGTCCAGGTTCGGCGTGGTACGCAGGCTGGTGAGTTGCTCCACCGGCTGGTGCGTCGGGCCGTCTTCGCCCAGACCGATGGAGTCGTGGGTGAATACATAGATCACACGCTGCTTCATCAGGGCCGACATGCGGATGGCGTTACGGGCGTATTCCATGAACATCAGGAAGGTAGCGCCGTAAGGCACCAGGCCGCCGTGCAGGGCGATGCCGTTCATGATGGCGCTCATGCCGAACTCACGTACGCCGTAGTACATGTAGTTGCCGCTGGCGTCTTCAGCCGAAACACCTTTGCAGCCTTTCCACAGGGTCAGGTTGGAACCGGCCAGGTCAGCAGAGCCGCCCAGCAGTTCCGGCAACAGCGGGCCAAAGGCGTTCAGGGCGTTCTGGCTGGCTTTACGGCTGGCGATGGTTTCGCCTTTGGCAGCTACTTCATTGATGTAGGCAGTAGCCTTGGCATCGAAGTCAGCTGGCAGCTTGCCGCTCAGGCGACGGGACAGTTCTGCAGCCAGCTCCGGGAACTCGGCGGCGTAGGCGGCGAAGCGCTTGTCCCACTCGGACTCGGCAACAGCACCGGCTTTCTTGGCATCCCATTCGGCGTAGATATCGGCCGGGACTTCAAAAGGACCGTGGTTCCAGTTCAGCGCCTTGCGGGTCAGAGCGATTTCTTCCAGGCCCAATGGAGCGCCGTGGCAGTCTTCTTTACCCTGTTTGTTCGGCGAGCCGAAACCGATGGTGGTTTTGCAGCAGATCAGCGTTGGCTTGTCGCTTTTGCGTGCAGTCTCGATCGCGGTTTTGATTTCTTCCGGGTCGTGACCGTCAACGTTGCGGATCACTTGCCAGTTGTAGGCTTCGAAACGCTTTGGCGTGTCGTCGGTGAACCAGCCTTCAACTTCGCCATCGATGGAGATGCCGTTGTCATCGTAGAACGCGATCAGTTTGCTCAGGCCCAGGGTGCCGGCCAACGAGCCAACTTCGTGGGAAATGCCTTCCATCATGCAGCCATCACCCATGAATACGTAGGTGTGGTGGTCGACAATGTTATGGCCAGGACGGTTGAACTGCGCGCCCATGACTTTTTCTGCCAGAGCAAAACCCACGGCATTGGCGAAACCCTGGCCCAGAGGACCGGTGGTGGTTTCAACGCCCGGCGTGTAGCCCAGCTCCGGGTGGCCCGGGGTACGGCTGTGCAGTTGACGGAAGTTTTTCAGGTCTTCGATCGACAGGTCATAGCCGGTCAGGTGCAGCAACGAGTAAATCAGCATCGAACCGTGGCCGTTGGACAGCACGAAGCGGTCACGGTCAGCGAATGAAGGGTTGCTCGGGTTGTGCTTCAGATAATCGCGCCACAGTACTTCGGCGATATCCGCCATACCCATAGGGGCACCGGGATGGCCGCTGTTGGCTTTTTGCACGGCATCCATGCTGAGTGCACGAATGGCGTTGGCACGCTCACGACGGCTGGGCATCGCTGTTCTCCTAGGTTTGGTAAAAACGAACTTAAATAAAACGGAACGCAAAAAAGGCGAGCATTTTCCCTCAGGCACTGCCTTCGGGGCAATGACAGATAGTCACTTGGGGCGTTTTTCCTGTGCTTAACCGTTCAAGCTGTTAAGGATCGGACATTTCGTTTCGTTAATAGACACAACCCATCCGACAAACGCGCCATCCATCACCCAATATCGAAAAGTTTTGATATTGAACTTGCGGGCCGCGAACGGGGTAACTAGACTGCGGCCCCATGAACCTACACGCGCCTTCAATCCGCCACGACGATTGCGATGAGCTCTTGGCCCTGTGCAAGGCCGGAGGCGATCCGCTGCGACTGAATGTGTTGCGCGCGCTGGCCAATGATTCGTTTGGCGTGCTGGAGCTGACCCATATTTTCGCCACCGGCCAGTCAGGCATGAGCCACCACCTCAAGGTGCTGTCACAGGCGCAACTGGTGGCAACCCGACGCGAAGGCAATGCCATTTTTTATCGCCGTGCCCTGCCCCACACCGAACTGCCGGGCGGGAAGTTGCACGCAGCGCTGCTGGAAGAAGTCGACAACCTGACCCTGCCCACCGATGTACAGGCACGTATCAGTGCCGTCCATGGGCAACGTGCTGCGGCCAGTCAGGACTTTTTCTCGCGGGTCGCCGAAAAGTTTCGCGCTCAACAGGATTTGATCGCAGGTTTGCCGCAGTACCGGGATAGCGTCCTGGCCTTGCTCGACAAACTAAGCTTCAACCCAGCGGCCACGGCCCTGGAAGTGGGCCCCGGAGATGGCAGTTTCTTGCCTGACCTGGCCCGTCGCTTTCACCAGGTCACGGCACTGGACAACAGCCCGGCGATGCTTGAACTGGCCCGCCAGTTGTGTGAACGCGAGTCACTGGAGAACGTCAGCCTGATCCTCGCTGACGCTTTGCAGGATGCACAGATCCAAGCCGATTGTGTCGTTGTGAACATGGTCTTGCACCATTTCGCCGCACCGGCCGAAGCATTCAGGCAACTGGCCAACTTGTTGCGCCCTGGCGGTAGCCTGCTGGTAACAGAGTTGTGCAGCCATAATCAGGCATGGGCCCGCGAAGCCTGCGGTGATCTGTGGCTGGGTTTTGAACAAGATGATCTGGCCCATTGGGCCACCGCTGCGGGACTCGTTCCCGGGGAAAGCCTCTATGTAGGCTTACGTAATGGTTTCCAGATTCAGGTCCGCCACTTTCAGCGGCCGGCTGGCGACACTCACCATCGGTAAATATTAGGAAACCGTCGAGATGAGCGAATACTCCCTTTTCACCTCCGAGTCCGTGTCTGAAGGGCATCCGGACAAAATCGCCGACCAGATTTCTGATGCGGTGCTGGACGCCATCATTGCTGAAGACAAGTTCGCCCGTGTGGCGTGCGAAACTCTGGTGAAAACCGGCGTAGCAATCATCGCGGGCGAGGTCACCACCTCGGCCTGGGTTGACCTGGAGCAGCTCGTCCGTGATGTGATCACCGACATCGGCTACAACAGCTCCGACGTTGGCTTCGACGGCGCGACCTGCGGCGTGATGAACATCATCGGCAAGCAGTCGCCCGACATCAACCAGGGTGTTGACCGTGCCAAGCCTGAAGATCAGGGTGCCGGCGACCAGGGCCTGATGTTCGGCTACGCCAGCAACGAAACTGACGTGCTGATGCCGGCGCCGATCACTTTCTCCCACCAGCTGGTTCAGCGTCAGGCTGAAGCCCGCAAATCCGGCCTGCTGCCGTGGCTGCGTCCGGACGCCAAGTCCCAGGTCACTTGCCGCTACGAAGGCGGCAAAGTTGTGGCGATCGACGCCATCGTACTGTCGACCCAGCACAACCCGGATGTCTCCTACAAAGATCTGCGCGAAGGCGTGATGGAGCTGATCGTCAAGCATGTGCTGCCAGCCGAGCTGCTGCACAAGGACACCCAGTTCCACATCAACCCGACCGGCCAGTTCATCATCGGTGGCCCGGTGGGCGACTGCGGCCTGACCGGACGCAAGATCATCGTTGACACCTATGGCGGCATGGCCCGTCACGGCGGCGGCGCGTTCTCGGGCAAGGATCCATCCAAGGTTGACCGTTCGGCGGCCTATGCCGGTCGTTACGTGGCCAAGAACATCGTGGCAGCCGGCCTGGCCGAGCGTTGCGAAATTCAGGTTTCCTACGCTATCGGCGTCGCTCAACCGACTTCGATTTCGTTGAACACCTTTGGCACCGGCAAAATCTCCGACGACAAAATCATCAAGCTGGTACGTGAGGTGTTCGACCTGCGTCCATACGCCATCACCACCATGCTTGACCTGCTGCACCCGATGTACCAGGAAACTGCTGCGTACGGCCACTTCGGCCGTACACCGCAGGTCAAGACTGTCGGTGACGATACCTTCACCACGTTCACGTGGGAACGTACCGACCGTGCTGAAGAGCTGCGCAGCGCTGCCGGGTTCTAACGGAACCTGCTGCACCAAAAGCCCCGGACAGGTGACTGTCCGGGGCTTTTTGTTATCTGCACGCGGGAGCCGGTTCGTTTGAAATACCCGGCAAAGCTCCTGGTGCGAGACGCAAAATACCTTCGCTAGGCTTAAGCATTCACCCCGGGCAAGGACGCTCATGATGCTCGCCTCACTTCGATTTATCTGCAGGTTCTGGCTCGCGCTACTGGCACTCAACGCACTGGCCGACACCTGCCCCGACCGGGCTCGATACCAGGCTCTGCAGCAACAGCTGGAAACCTGGGACGACAGCTATCACCGCCTGGGTATTTCACAGGTCAGCGACGCGGTTTACGACCAGTCCCGCACGCGCTTTGAAGGCTGGCAGCACTGTTTCAAATTTGCTGTTGTGGATAACCCGCTAAAAACCGCGGGCGGCAGTGTGCCTCACCCCGTGACCCATACCGGTCTGCTGAAACTGACCGATGAGAAGGCCGTCAAACAGTGGATCCAGGGGCGCCAGGAGCTCTGGGTTCAGCCCAAGGTCGATGGCGTAGCCGTCACCCTGGTGTATCGACAAGGGCAACTGCACCAGGTGATCAGCCGGGGAGACGGGCAAACCGGGCAAAACTGGAACCGGGCGGCACGGGCCATCAGCGCCATCCCCCAGCAATTGCTGCAACCTGTGGATATCGTGCTGCAAGGCGAACTGTACTGGCGGCTGCCCGGACATATCCAGGCCATATCCGGCGGCGTGAATGCCCGCAGCACGGTCGCCGGTCTTATGGCGCGTCATCAATTGAGTGCCGAGCAAGGGCAAGGTATCGGCCTGTTTGTCTGGGACTGGCCTGAAGGCCCCGACACCCAGGACGGGCGGCTCGCCCGACTGAGCACCCTGGGTTTTGCCGACAGCCAGGCCTTGAGCCAGCCGATAGAGAGTTTCGAACAGGCCCGGCAGTGGCGCGAACACTGGTACAACAACCCGCTACCGTTCGCCAGCGACGGTCTGGTGCTGCGCCAGAGCCGGCGCCCTGCGGCTGAACGCTGGCAGGCAAAACCGCCGAACTGGGCTGCCGCCTGGAAATACCCGCACGCTCAAGCCCTGGGCGAAGTTCGCAAGGTGACCTTCAAGATTGGCCGCACCGGACGCATAACCCCGATGCTGGAATTGATCCCGGTGCGCCTCGACGACCGCACCATCAAACGCATCAGTGCCGGTTCCTTCAAGCGCTGGCAGGCCCTGGACATCCGCCCCGGGGATCACGTGGCCATCAGCCTGGCAGGCATGACCATCCCGCGACTGGACCGTGTCGTATTTCGTACCAGTAAAAGGGTTGAAGTGCAGGCACCCGATCCCGATAATTTCCACGGCCTCAGTTGCTGGCAGCTGTCACCAGGCTGCGAGGGCCAGTTTTTGGCCCGTTTGAGCTGGCTGAGCGGTAAAAAAGGTCTGGCCATGCAACATGTCGGCCCCGGAACCTGGAATGCATTGCTTCAGGCAGGGCGAATCAACAACCTGACCGATTGGTTGACCCTGGATGCCGCGCAGCTTGCTAACATTGATGGCTTGGGCGAGCGTAGCACCGCCCGCTTGCTCGGCAGTTTGCATGCAGCCCGGTTACAACCGTTCGAACGCTGGCTGCGGGCCATTGGCCTGCCGCCGACTGCAGACGCGCCGTTGGGCCAGTCGTGGCAAGCGCTGGCGGCACGTGACACCTTGGCCTGGCAGGCACAACCAGGCATTGGAGCCAGTCGCGCGGTGCAGTTGAGTTCTTTTTTTCGCGATCCGAACGTGCAGGCTTTGAGTGAAGAATTACGCGCTGCCGGTATTGCCGGTTTCGACTAGAAACCCCAGGCCGCAGCATTACTTTTGAAAATTGTGTTTATTGTCATCTTTTGTCATGGAGCTCTTTATGAAACTTCTTTCCCCGCTCGCCCTGTTAACTGTCTGCAGCCTGCTGGCTGCTCCGCTGATGGCCGCAGAGCCTGCGCCGGAACTGACGGGCTGCGCAGCCAAGAAACAGGCCATCAGCCTGCAGCTTGAACAAGCTCGCGCCCACAACAATTCCGGCCAGATTGCCGGCCTGGAAAAAGCCCTGAGCGAAGTCACTGAACATTGCACCGACGCGGGCCTGAAAAAAGAACGCGAGAACAAGGTGCTGGAAGCCAAGCACGAAGTCAGCCAGCGCCAGGCCGACCTGGACAAAGCCATGAAGAAAGGCGATCCGGAAAAAATCGACAAGCGCAAAACCAAACTGGCCGAGTCGCGCAAAGAGCTGCAAGAGGCGCTGGATCAGCTGGATAAATAAGCCCCCTCTGCAGGAGCGAGCTTGCTCGCGAGCTCTTCAACATGATCACGTGACTGCGTGATCGCGAACAGCTCGCTCCTGCAGGACGGATTGCAGTTGCGGTTCACTCAGTGATTACGAAATTCCTTGTGACACGCACTGCAGGTGTCTTCGACCCTTTGCATTGCAGGGGTCAGGTTGCTGGCTTTATAGGGTTGTATCCGGCTAGCGACAACCAGCTCGCCTGTGGCAGCTTCCAACTGGCGAGCCAACTCCTGAAAACGTGCCTGTTTTTGCCAGACATCGTCGGTGGCGCTGGTTTGATCGGATTCCTTCACCTGCGGAAAATGCTTCCACGGCTCGTAAGCCAGGGCATCGAGCTTGACTGCTCCCTCGGCAAAGCGTGGTCCGTCAAAGGCGATCCTGCCACGCAACATGCCGCCCAGGTCTTCACTGGTCTTGAGCATTTGCTTGAAAATCGCTTTACGCTGGCCCAGCGGCGAATCGGGATCAACCCCGCCACACGCCGATAACGTCAGGCAGGCCAGTAATACAACAGTCAGTCGTTTAACAATCATGGTGGCTCACGTCACGGGAATCGGCCGCCAGTATCCTCGCGTCACACACAAAGACCAATAGCCCTATTGAATATAGGGTTTGCCTTGAAGGTCACTCGGCAAATCTCGAAGGAACCTGCTGATGAGTAAATTTTTCAAGCCTCTGGCCTGGGCACTGCCCGTTGTCATGTTACTGGCCGGATGCAATGGCACCGACAAGGATGCTGACAAGGGCAGCACCAAACCGGAGCCCCACACCACTTACAGCAAAGCTGAATGGAGTGCCCTGCCGCAAGTGACAGGCAGCGACCTGCAAAGCGGGTTTGCCTCATGGCGCAGTGCCTGTACCCGACTCAAGGCCGACCCTAACTGGGGAAGCGTGTGCAGCGATGCCGCCAAGCTGACAGCCAGCCCGAGCGTAGAGCAAATCAGCAGTTTTCTGCAGACCCATCTCGATGTGTACAGCCTGCGCTCGGCCGAAGGCAGCAGTGACGGGCTGATCACCGGGTATTACGAGCCGGTTTACCCCGGAAGCCTGAAACCCACCCAGGCCGCGAATGTGCCGATCTATGGCATTCCGTCCGACCTGATTGTGGTGAATCTGGACAGTATCTACCCCGAACTGAAGGGCAAGCGCCTGCGCGGTCGCCTTGAAGGCCGCGTACTCAAGCCTTACGACACCGCCGAAACCATCAACAGCAAAGGTCTGAACGCACCGGTGCTGGCGTGGCTCACTGATCCGATGGACCTGCAGTTCCTGCAGATCCAGGGCTCGGGCCGAGTGCAACTCGACGATGGTCGCCAGCTGCGCATCGGCTATGCCGACCAGAACGGTCATCCGTACAAACCCATTGGCCGCTGGCTGGTAGAGCAAGGCGAGCTGAAAAAAGAAGACGTGACCATGGGTACCATTCACGCCTGGGCAATGGCGCACCCGGAGCGCGTTCACGAAATGCTGGCCAGCAATCCGAGTTATGTATTTTTCACCCAGAACCCCGACAGCAACGAAGGCCCGCGCGGCTCACTGAACGTGCCGCTCACGGCCGGCTATAGCGTGGCGGTGGATCGCAAGGTCATTCCGCTGGGCAGCCTGCTGTGGTTGTCGACCACCCAGGCCGACGGCCAACCCATAGTCCGGCCGGTTGCGGCCCAGGACACCGGCGGTGCAATTGCCGGTGAGGTTCGCGCGGACTTCTTCGTCGGCACCGGCCCCCAGGCCGGGCAAATAGCCGGCGACATGAAGCAAAAGGGCAATATCTGGCTGCTGTGGCCTAAAGGCGCGGCGTTGCCACAGTAACCTGGTGCAGGAGCGAGCTTGCTCGCGGGCGCTTCAACATGGTCCCGTGATCGCGAACAGCTCGCTCCTGCATTTTCAGCCTGAACTCACATCGACACAAAAAAGAAGCTGACCACCAGCCCCATGCCGATAAACCAGACCACCGAACGCATCATGGCCCAGTCGGCCAGATAACAGATGATGTACAGCAGGCGGCTGGTAACAAACAGCACCGCCAGCACGTCGATGGTCACGGGCTGCGCATTGCCCACGATATCGGCAATGATCACCGCGGCGGCAAACGCCGGGGTCACTTCAAAGCTGTTGAGCTGGGCGCTATGGGCGCGCTTGGCAAATCCTTGCAGACCGTCGAGAAACGTCCGTGGATCATGGTTCTGCCGCGGCCCGAACTTGCCGTCGCTGAACTTGGCAAAGGCGGTACAGACATAGGGCAGGCAAAGGGCAATCAGTACACACCAGAAGGCAACCGTCATTGGAATTTCCTTTTTAGAGTTTCATCACGAGCATGCCGATCAGCACCAGCCCACAGGCTAAGAGCCTCGGCCCACCAAAAGGTTCTTTGAGGTAACGCATACCGAACAGCACCACCAGAATCACACTGACTTCACGCAATGCCGCGGCCTCGGCAATCGAGCCCAGCTGCATGGCCCACAACACCAGGCCATAGCTGGCCAGAACACAAATCCCTACTGCCACCCCCAAACGCCATTGCGTACGCCAGAACAGGGTAAACGCGGTACGCCTGCGGGTCAGCGCCAGCAACGGGAACGGCCAGGCGCTGATCAGGGTTACCCAAACCAGATAATCCAGCGGGTGCGACCAGCGCCGCAGGGCCTGACCATCCAGGAAGGTATAGCAGCCGATGCACAGGCCAATCAGTGCAACCACTGGCAGCAGCGACCAAGGCAACCGATCACCGCCACCGCCCTGCCACAGCAGGCAGGCCATGCCGCACGGGATCAGCAGGATACCGATGATTTGCTGACCGGTAAGGGCTTCGCCGGCAAACGTCAGGGTCAACGCCAGCACCACCAGTGGCGAAAGCCCGCGCATCAGCGGATAGACTAATCCCAGATCACCCACCCGATAGGCGCGAATCAACAGCACCCGGTAAAGCAGTTCGAATACGGCAGATGCCAAAATCCACGGCCAGATGTCCATGGGCGGAAATGCCATAAACCCCACCAGCGCAACAACCAGCAGCAGCGCAACCGTGTCCATGCACGCGATCACCAGCAAACGCTCGCCACTGAACTTAATCAGGGTATTCCAGATCGCATGTAACACAGCCGCGATCAGCACCAACGTGGTTGCCAGCACCGTTACCTCCTTTATTTTTATGGATCGGCATCTTTTTTATACGGTATTCATGACTGTGCCGCGAATATGTGTCGCTGCCGTCTGCTTTTTCATCAAACAAGACCTGACCCGATCAGGGTCTCCACTGACTCCCGCCACTACAGGATCCCGGATGCTTGAACTTGTTGCTGCGTTTATCTGCCTGACCTCACTGCTGACATACGTGAACTTCCGTTTTATCGGCCTGCCGCCAACCATTGGTGTGATGGTCACCGCCCTCATGTTTTCCCTGCTGTTGCAAGGCTTGAGCTTTATTGGCTATCCCGGTCTCGAAGATCGCGTGCAGGAGTTGATCGGCCAGATCGATTTCGGCGATCTGCTGATGAACTGGATGCTTTCCTTCCTGCTGTTTGCCGGCGCCTTGCACGTAAACTTCAACGACGTACGCAGCTACCGCTGGCCCATCGGCCTGCTGGCCACCGTCGGTGTGCTGATTGCCACCACCGTGATCGGCAGCCTGGCGTACTGGATCTTTGGCCTGTTTGGATGGCATATCAGCTTCCTGTATTGCCTGCTGTTCGGCGCCCTGATTTCGCCCACTGATCCGATCGCCGTGCTTGGCGTGCTGCGTACCGCCAACGCATCCAAACCGCTGAAAACCACGATTGTCGGTGAGTCGCTGTTCAATGACGGCACCGCCGTTGTGGTGTTCACCGTATTGCTGGGCATTGTGCAACTGGGCGAAACCCCGAGCCTGGGCGCCACCGCGATGCTGTTTGCCCATGAAGCCATTGGCGGCGTGGTGTTTGGCGGTTTGATCGGCTATCTGGTCTATCGAATGATCAAAAGCATCGAGCAATACCAGATCGAAGTGATGCTGACCCTGGCGCTGGTGATCGGCGGCTCCGCCATGGCCAGCGAGCTGCATGTCTCGGCACCCATTGCGATGGTGGTCGCCGGTCTGATCATCGGTAATCTGGGCCGCAACAAGGCCATGAACGAGATGACCCGGCGCTACATGGACGGTTTTTGGGAGTTGCTCGATGACATGCTCAACGCGCTGCTGTTTGCCCTGATCGGCATGGAATTGCTGTTGCTGCCGTTCTCATGGTTGCACTTGCTGGCAGCGAGCGTGCTGGCCCTGGCCATCCTGCTCTCGCGCCTGTTGACCGTGGCCCCGGCCATTGTGCTGCTGCGCCGCTGGCGTACGGTGCCCCGCGGCACCATCCGCATCCTGACCTGGGGTGGTTTGCGCGGCGGGGTTTCGGTAGCCCTGGCTCTGGCCTTGCCACTGGGGCCGGAACGCGACCTGATCCTGAGTATTACCTACATCGTGGTGCTGTCGTCGATCCTGTTCCAGGGTTTGACCATCGGCAAACTGGTCAAGCATGTGACCAAAGATGCACCGGCTCCGGTCGAGACGGATCCCGCGCATTGATCTGAAGCCCGCAATCTCGCTGCCACCGCCCCCCCCGGTAGCGACTGCGAAACTGCCGGGGCACCTCGTCCCGGCGTTTCCTGCCAGCTTGGCTACACTCTTTTTCCTAATGCCTGAGAGCATAAAACGTAAAGGAGAAAGGGATGAGTACTTCTGCTGGCTATGCACCGCCCAGGCGCCATACAGGCGCCTACATCATAGTTATCACCGCACTGATCGCCCTGGCCATTACGGCATGGCGATTTTTTACGCCACTGTCGGGCGTGACCGACTCCGGCGGCGCGATGGTAACGATGCTGGGCGAATTCGTTCTGTTCATTCTTGGCCTGTTGCTGATCAAGCATGAATTCGGGGGACTAAGAAGTTTCTTCGTTGTTCTTAGCTGGCTCGCGGTCATCGGGACGCTGTTTGGCGCGGTCCTCTTGCATGGCTGGTGGACAGCTCTGGTGCTGGTGGTGTGCGCCGCAGGGGTGGTCATCGAAACTTTTTGCGGCAAGCCAACAAGGAGCGCGTGACATGGATAAAGTAAAAAAACATCTTTTCACGGCACCGGTCATCTGCATGCTCGCGGGTATTTCAACCGCACACGCTGACACCGCTTACATAGTGCCCACGCCCCTGCTGGCGCCATCCAGTATCTCCGCCGAAGACGCCAGAATACCCGTGCCCAATGGCAAGGAGTGGGACTCGTTCCATGGCCAGTTAAGCTCGCAAAAATATTCGCCGCTGAACCAGATCAACAAGGACAACGTCGGAAAACTGACCAAGGTCTGGCAGTATTTCACCGGCGACATGTCGGACGGGACCGGCAAAACCCCTGCCACTGTATGGTCCGCCACCCCGATCTTTGCCAATGACACGCTGTACGTCGGCACGCCTTTTTACCGGATCATTGCCCTTGAGCCTGAGACGGGTAAAGAAAAGTGGAGTTATGACACCAAGTCGCCGCTGGAGGCCCTCACCCAGCCGGCCTTGAAATCCCGTGGCGTAGCCTACTGGCAGGAAAAAAACCCGCAACCCGGGGTTGCCTGTCAGAAAGTCGTGTACCTGGGGAATATGACAGCCCAGTTGTTTGCAGTGGATGCCGACACCGGCAAGCCATGCGAAAACTTTGGCAAAAACGGCGTGGTTGATATCAACCAGTGGAACAAGCTCAACGCCAAATGGCCGCTGTCGGTCCTGCAGCCGCCGACCGTTATCGGTGACAAGCTGATCGTCGGCTGGGCCGGCAAGGACTGGGAGTACGAAGTCGAATCACCAGGCTCGCTGTTTGCTCTCAACGCCCGTACCGGCGAGCTGGAGTGGGAATTCAAACCGATTCCCGATGATGAGGCCGGCAATACCGGTACCGCCAATATCTGGACCGCCATGTCCTATGACGCGGCACTCGGCCTGCTGTACATCCCGGTCTCCTCGCCTTCACCCAACTACTGGGGCGGCAACCGGCCAAAAGCGATTCCTTTGGGAACCTCAACAACCGCGCTGGATATCAATACGGGCAAGGTCGTATGGTCCCGTCAGTGGGTTCACCACGATTTGTGGGACTACGATATCAACTCGGCCCCGACCCTGATGGACATCACCGTCGATGGCAAACCTGTAGCCGCGCTGGTTCAAGCTACCAAAATGGGCTTTCTGTTCACCGTTGACCGTCGTACCGGTGAAGACGTGTGGCCGATTGAAGAGCGTCCGGTGCCAAAAGGCGATGCCGATGGCGAAGTCTACTCACCCACGCAGCCCTTCCCGACCAAACCTGCTCCGTTGCTGGACCAGTCCAAGAAGCCCGCAATCTGGAAAATCGCCGATATTGTCGGCTTTGGCCAGTGTTCGAAAATGTGGGACGGCCTGGAATACAACGGCATGTACTCGCCACCTTCCACCAAAGGTAACGGCGTACTGGCCTACCCGGACAGCGCCGGTGGCGTGCAATGGGGTGGCGTAGCCTTCGATCCGGTCAGCCAGGTGGCAGTGGTTAACACCTCGCACATCGTGCAGATGATCAAGCTGTGGGATCGCGCCTCCTATGACAAACAACCCAAGGAAGCAGGCAACGAAAACGGCTTCTATCCGCAGATCGGCGCACCCTATGGCATGTCCTTGCTCAATGCGCAGAACTGGGCCGGCATGCCGTGCTGGGCGCCGCCTTTCGGTGAAATCGTCGCCATCGACATGCACACCGGTGACGTGAAATGGCGTCGTCCGATGGGCGCGGTGCAGCAATATGGCTGGTACATGCCTGAAAGCATGGGCTCACCTACCATCGGCGGGCCGGCAATCACGGCCGGTGGCGTGGTGTTCATTGGTGCCTCGATGGATGCCAAGGTGCGCGCCTACTCCCTGGATGACGGCAAGGAGCTGTGGTCGGATAACGTCATGGCACCTGCTGTCGCCAACCCCGCGGTGTATGAGTACAAGGGCCGGCAATATGTGGCGTTTGTCGCGGGCGGCAACTCCATCATGAAAGATCAGGTGGGCGATCAAGTGGTGGTCTACGCACTGCCGAAATGATGCCGGGCTCCCACACGCCCTGATCGGGCCTTGTGGGAGCTGGCTTGCCAGCGATGCTATCGCCGGCAAGCCGGCTCCCACAGGTTATGTGTTTCCCTCCATCAACCGCTGCAACCGTTCCCCGGCCCCGCAGCGCCAAAGCCACCAAAAGTGCTGGTCGATGCCGGGCTACCGGAGGCTCTGACCGGGCCCTGTGGGAGCTGGCTTGCCAGCGATGCTATCGCCGGCAAGCCGGCTCCCACAGGTTATGTGTTTCCTCCCATCAACCGCTGCAACCGTTCGCCGGCCCGCAGCGCCAACACCACCAAAAGTGCTGGTCGATGCCGGGCTACCACAGGCTCTGACCGGACCTTGTGGGAGCTGGCTTGCCAGCGATGCTATCGCCGGCAAGCCGGCTCCCACAGGTTATGTGTTTCCTTCCATCAACCGCTGCAACCGTTCGCCGGCCCCGCAGCGCCAACGCTACCAAAAGTACTGGTCGATGCCGAGCTACCACAGGCTCTGATCGGGCCCTGTGGGAGCCGGCTCCCACAGGTTATGTGTTTCCTCCCATCAACCGCTGCAACCGTTCCCCGGCCCCGCAGCGCCAACACTACCAAAAGTACTGGTCGATGCCGGGCTACCACACGCTCTGACCGGACCTTGTGGGAGCTGGCTTGCCAGCGATGCTATCGCCGGCAAGCCGGCTCCCACAGGTTATGTGTTTCCTCCCATCAACCGCTGCAACTGTTCGCCGGCCCGTCCGGCGAACAGTTCCAGCAACCCCTCCAGCGTATGCGCCGGTGCTTCATCGGCACGGGTCAGTGCATACAGGGTAATCGGCAATGCAGGACTCAACGGACGAATCAGGGTGCTCGCCCGCGAAGCACCCAGCGCCGTGAACGGGTCAATCACCGCCAGCCCCGCTCCCGACTCCACCATCGCCCGCGCCAGAGAATAGGTTTGCACCGCAATGCTGATACGCGGCGGTGGCTCAATGGTTTTCAGATAACTGTCCAGACGCGCGAATAACGGGTCGGCATTGCTCAGGCCGATCAACGGCGCATCTGCCAGTTCATGCAGCGCCAGCGGTTCTCCCTCACTCTCATCCGGCCAGTAACCCCGCGGCGCCAACGCCACCAATACGCCGTGGGCCAACGCCTGGGCCTTGAGCCCTGGATGGTCAGGCAGCTTGAATGTCAGGGCCACGTCCAGCTCGCGCATCAACAGGTTCTGCACCAGCTCCCGGCTATGGGCACTGGCCAGTTCGCAACTGATATCCGGGTAGCGCCGGGTCCACTCGCTGATCACCGGCGGCAATAGCGACAGCGCCAATGCCGGCGTACTGCCGATGCGCAAGCGGTGCCCGGGGGCACGGCGCAGGCTTTCGGCCAGTCGCTGTACCCCTTGCAGGCTCTCGCTGACCTTCTCGACTTCGCGTTCCAGCAGCAGGGCTTCAGGGGTGGGCTGCAGTTTGCCGCGTACCCGCAAAAACAGCGGGAACCCCAGTTGCAGCTCTGCGTGCTGCAGCACTTTGCTCACCGCCGGTTGCGAGACATGCAGCAGTTGCGCGGCGGCACTCACCGAGCCGGTTTGACGGATGGCCTGAAAGATTTCGATATGTCGCAAACGCATGGCGGTAGTCCATAACCTTTGTTTATGGGTAAGGCATCTTTATTCATTGTTCAGCCTCTGTCACCTACCCCTAATCTGAGCCCGAACAACATTGGGCTAAGGACTGACATGGGACAGCGGGTTTGCATCATCGGTGGTGGCGTTATCGGGCTGGCAACTGCGTATGCGCTGGTGCGCGACGGATTTTCAGTGAGCCTGATCGAAGCCCGGCCCACGCTCGCCAGCCAGACCAGCTTCGCCAATGGCGGCCAGCTTTCCTATCGCTATGTGGCACCGCTGGCCGATGCCGGGGTGCCCTGGCAAGCGATGGGCTGGATGTTGCGCGGCGACTCGCCACTCAAGTTGCGGCCCCGCATGGACCCGGCCCAATGGCGCTGGATGGCGTCATTTATCGCCGCCTGCCGGGGCTCGGTGAATCAGCGCAATGCTGCGCACTTGCTGCGCTTGGCGCTCCTGAGTCAGGCCACCTTGCAGCAGTGGCGTGAAGAAGATCAATTGAGCGGTTTTGAGTGGCGGCGCAACGGCAAGCTGGTGACCTTCCGCAACCCGGAAAGCTTCGACAAGGCGCGGGCCAGAGTTGCCCACAGCCCATTTCAACAAGCACTGTCTGCCAGCGAATGCGCAACCCTTGAACCAGGCCTGAAGGACTCGGCGTTTATCGGCGGCATCTATACCCCCGACGAGGAAGTGGGTGATTGCCATGCTTTCTGCCAGCAACTGGTCGCCCGTTTGCAAGCCAGCGGCCGTTGCACCTTTTTGCTGGGTAAAACCGTCACCCGTATCCATCACGCCAACGGCGCAGTCAGTGCCGTGCAAATGGGCGATGAGCATTTGCCAGTGGATCAACTGGTGCTCTCAGCAGGACACACCAGCCCGGCCCTGAGCTTGCCGGGGTTGAATTTGCCGCTTTACCCGCTCAAGGGCTACAGCCTGACCCTGCCCCTGAGCGACCCGCAAAAAGCGCCGAATGTGAGCATCACCGATTACGACCGTAAAATCGTCTACGCCCGCATTGGCGAGCAGTTGAGAATTGCGGCCATGGTCGACATCGTCGGTTTCGATACTTCCCTGGACCCCAAGCGTCTGGCACAAATGCGCCAACTGGCCGCCAGCACCTTCCCGGATGCCGGCAACTATCACGACGCCATCGAATGGGCCGGCATGCGTCCTGCAACACCTGGCGGCGTGCCTGTCCTCGGTGCCAGCGGATATCGCAACCTGTGGCTCAACCTCGGCCACGGAGCCCTGGGCTTCACCCTGGCCTGCGGCAGCGCGCGCCTGTTAAGCGACCTGATCGGACAACGTAAACCCGCCATCGACATGCAGGGTCTCTGCGCCTGAATACCTAACTCAACGTACAAGGAAATCCCCGATGACGATTCACCGCCTCAACAGCAATGACCGTTTAAGCGCCGCTGCGACCTTCGAGGCGCTGGTATTTTTGTCGGGACAGGTTCCCACCCAAAGCACAGATATTTCCGCGCAGACTCAGGAAGTTCTCGCCAAGATCGACGCATTGCTGGCCGAGACCGGCAGCGACAAAGACCACATCCTCAACGCCACGATTTACCTGCAAAACATTGAGCGCGACTTTGCGGCCATGAATGCCGTGTGGTCGGCCTGGCTCTCGGCGGGCAAGGCGCCGACACGCACCACCCTGCAAGCCGAACTGGCGCGGCCTCAGGTGCTGGTAGAAATCAGCGTGATTGCCGTTCGCCACTGACCTGTTTGCAACCGGAGAACAAGAAGATGAAAAAACTCACTTTGATCAGTTGTACGCTGGGTCTGTTGCTCAGCCACTCACTGCACGCCAGCGAAGCGCCATTACAGGGCACGCTGAAGAAAATTGCCGACTCGGGAAGCATTACCCTGGGTTATCGCGACGCCTCAGTGCCGTTTTCGTATGTGGGCGACAACAGCGGCAAGCCCATGGGCTATTCGGTGGAGCTGGCGAACAAGATCGTCCAGCGCATTCAGCAGCAGTTGGGCGACCAGCCGCTGAAGGTCAAATACAACCTGGTGACCTCGCAAACCCGTATCCCGCTGGTACAAAACGGCACCGTCGACCTGGAGTGCGGGTCTACGGGGGTGACTGCCGAGCGGCAAAAACAGGTGGCGTTTTCATACGGCTTCATTTACGTCAAAGGCCAGTTGCTGACCGCCAAGGACAGTGGCATCAAAGGCTTTGATGACTTGCGCGACAAAAACGTGGTGACCACCGCCGGCACCACCAACGAACGTTTCATCAAAAGCTATAACGCTGACCACAAGATGAACATGAACGTGATCAGTGCCAAGGACCACGGCGAAGCATTCAAGATGCTGGAGACCGGTCGGGCTGCGGCGTTCTATATGGACGACGCGCTGCTTTACGGCGAACGCGCCAAAGCCCGCGACCCGCACAACTGGGTTGTGGTGGGCGACGAGCAATCGCGGGAAATCTACAGCTGCATGGTGCGCAAGGACGACCCGCAGTTGCTGGCAGTGGTAAACAAAACCCTGGCCGATTTATACCAGTCCGGGGAAATTACCGGCATCTACCAGCGCTGGTTTGAACAGCCAATCCCGCCCAACGGCCTGAATCTCGAATTCCCGATGACCGCCGAGTTGAAACAGATCATCGCCACGCCGGTGAGTGACCCGGTTGAGTAGAAGCCGGCCCCCACTCCATCTTGTGCCCGATCAAGAAGCCCAGGGCGATTTACGGATGATTTCGACGAAGTTCAGCGGTTTGAAGCCTGGGTCGCAGTCCACCAGTACGTCGGCGTTAACCGTGCCAAAGGTGGTTTGCGGACGATGCTTAAAACCGTTGGCGAAGGCGCAGAGAATGCACTCTTTGAAACCTTCGCCCCGCGGGTGAGCATGGACTACGGCTTCACGCTGCGCGGCAGGGAACGCCGCGTAATCGATGCCCAGCACATCCATTTCAACCCCCGCCGTCACCAGCGCCACAGTCGGGCGCAGGTGCTGCGTGACCCCCGGCGTGGTGTGCAACGCGATGGATAACCACACCTGCTCCACATCGTCATCGCTCAGGCCGAACGGTTTCATAAAGGCTTTGGCATTGTTGGCACTGTCCACTTCAAAGCGCTCGTCTTCAGTACGGTGGCCTTCGACCAGCCCCAGGTCGTGAAACATCGCCCCCACATAAAGCAGTTCCGGGTCATAGGCCAGTTGCTGGCGCTGCCCGCTCAGGGCGCCAAACAAAAATACCCGGCGCGAGTGGTTGTAGAGCAAATCGGACTCGACGTCGCGGATGTATTCGGTGGTAGCTTTGGCCAGGGCGCTGTCCGGGATGACGATGCCTGCGATGGTCTGACTCATGGCGAACCCCTCGAGCGAGCGCCGGGTTGGCGCCGTGATGTTTAGTGTGGGCGCATACCCCAATGGCAACAATCAGCGGACAGTGACGATTCGTGCCAATCAGGTTGCAATGCCGGCCATCGTCCTGCAGGCGCTTGTCCACATCAGCGGACTACGGTATTTCATCTCTTACCCACCTGACGGCCGACTCTGATGACCCTGACCGTAGCATTGATCGTATTTCCTGGCGTGCAGGCACTGGACGTGACCGGCCCCCTGGATGTGTTTGCCGAAGCCAATGCCTTTCTGGCCCCCGACAAGCAATACCGGCTTGACGTAGTGGGGCTGGAGTCAGGGCTGCTGAGGTGCTCGAACGGGCTGTCGATTCAGGCCCACCGGCATTTTTCTGCAGCACCAGACAGCTATGACCTGGTGTTATGTGCAGGAGGACCGGCCTTGCCCGGGCAGGATTTCGGCGCGGAGTTTTACACCTGGCTGCGCGGTATATGCCGGCGGTCGCGACGCTATGGCTCGATCTGCAATGGCGCATTGATGCTCGCCCGGACCGGGTTGCTGGGCGGGCGCCGTGTCACCACGCACTGGAGTGATGTCGCTGCCCTCGCCCGTCTGTGCCCCGACGCCGTGCTTGAGGTCGATCGCCTGTATGTGCAGGACGACAATTTGTACACCTCAGCCGGGGTCACGGCGGGGATTGATCTGTCGTTATATGTACTGACTCAGGATCACGGCCCGCAGGTGGCGCTGAATGTGGCCAGACGCTTGGTGGTCTTTACCCAGCGCTCAGGCGGGCAGTCGCAGTTCAGCCCGTTTCTGACCGCAACCCCCCATACCGCTTCAGCGGTCGCGGCAGTACAAGGCCTGGTGCTGCAGAATCTGCGTACCGACCTGAGCATCGCCGAGCTGGCACAGGCTGCCGCCATGAGCCCACGTAATTTCTCTCGGATATTTGCCCGGGAAACAGGGACCACACCCGCGCAGTTCGTGGAAGGAGCCCGGGTGGACGCTGCCCGGGCCCTGCTCGAAAACGCCACCCTGGCGCTCAAGACGGTGGCATACGAATGCGGCTTTCGCGATGCGCACCATATGCGTAGCGTGTTTATGCGCCGGCTGGGGGTATCGCCCCAGCAGTTCCGGATGAATTTTGCACCGATGGTTTAAACCACAGGCGCAAGCTTGCCCGCGCCAAAACCGGGATCAGCGCGCAATCAGAAGTCGCCCCACAACTGCTGGGCCACGGCCAGGGCCACAACCGGTGCCGTTTCGGTACGCAGTACCCGAGGACCAAGGCGCGCAGGCTGGAAACCCGAGGCCTGGGCCTGATCGATTTCATTGTCGGTCAGCCCGCCTTCTGGCCCGATCAGAAATGCCAGACGCCCGGGTTTGGCGTGGCTGGCCAACGGCTCGGACACCGGGTGCAGCACCAGCTTGAGATCAGCCTCGGTGGTTTTGATCCACTCACTGAGCAACACCGGCGGGTGAATGACCGGCACCCGCGAACGACCGCATTGCTCGCACGCGCTGATTGCCACCTGGCGCCAGTGCGACAGGCGCTTCTCGGCGCGCTCGTCCTTGAGCCGCACTTCACAGCGCTCGCTCATGATCGGGGTAATTTCGTTGACCCCCAGCTCGGTGGCCTTCTGAATGGCCCAGTCCATACGCTCGCCACGGGACAAACCCTGGCCGAGATGAATGGCCAGTGGCGATTCAATTTGCCCGGCAAAGCTTTCGTCGAGCAACACCCGCACCCGTTTTTTCCCGACTTCCAGCAGGCGCCCGGTGAACTCATGTCCCGAGCCATCGAACACCTGCAGGGCATCGCCCTCGGCCATGCGCAGCACGCGGCCAATGTAATGCGCCTGGGCTTCAGGCAATTCGTGTTCACCGAGGCTCAAAGGTGCATCGATAAAAAAGCGGGACAATCTCATGTAGGTTCTCTGAAAATTAAATGACTTATGTCGCCGGTGCCGCAGGCTGCGATGGGTTGCGCAGCGACCCCGTTTTAAAAACGAAGGTCCTTCGGCCCTTGTCGCCGTCTGCGCCTGCGGCTACAAAACAGGGCTTAGCCGGGGTCACGGAAGTCGGGATGGAAGTTCGACGGCACGGCCACGCTGATATCACTGCGGGTCGCAATGTCGATCCCTTCACTGGCCACTTCGGCCAGAAAGTCGATCTGCTCCGGAGTAATCACGTAAGGGGGCAAGAAATACACCACGCTGCCCAATGGGCGCAACAAGGCGCCGCGCTCCAGTGCGTGCTGGAAGACTTTCAAACCGCGCCGCTCCTGCCATGGGTAAGCGGTTTTGCTGGCTTTGTCCTGGACCATTTCAATGGCCAGCACCATACCCGTCTGACGCACTTCCGAGACATGGGGATGGTCAACCAGATGCGCCGTCGCACTGGCCATGCGCTGGGCCAGGGCTTTGTTGTTCTCGATCACATTGTCCTGCTCGAAGATATCCAGCGTCGCCAGAGCGGCCGCGCAAGCCAGCGGGTTGCCCGTATAACTGTGGGAATGCAGGAAGGCGCGCAGAGTCGGATAGTCATCGTAGAACGCGCTGTAGACCTCGTCGGTGGTCACACAAACGGCCAGCGGCAAGTAGCCGCCGGTCAGGGCCTTGGACAGGCACAGGAAGTCCGGCGTGATGCCGGCCTGCTCGCAGGCGAACATGGTGCCGGTACGGCCAAAACCCACTGCAATTTCATCGAGGATCAGGTGTACGCCATAACGGTCGCAGGCTTCACGCAGCAGCGTCAGGTATACCGGATGGTACATGCGCATGCCGCCCGCGCCCTGAATCAGCGGCTCGACAATCACCGCAGCCACAGTGTCGTGGTTCTCGGCGAGTGTCTGCTCCATGGCCAGAAACATCGTGCGCGAGTGTTGTTCCCAGCTCACGCCCTCGGGGCGCAGGTAGCAATCGGGGCTCGGCACTTTAATGGTGTCGAGCAACAGCGCTTTGTAGGTTTCAGTGAACAGCGGCACGTCACCCACCGACATCGCCGCCATGGTTTCACCGTGGTAGCTGTTGGTCAGGGTCACGAAACGCTTTTTTTCCGGCTGGCCACGGTTCAGCCAGTAGTGAAAGCTCATCTTCAGCGAGACTTCGATACAGGACGAACCGTTGTCCGCGTAGAAGCAGCGGGTCAGGCCCTCAGGTGTCATCTTGACCAGGCGCTCGGACAGCTCAATCACCGGCTGATGGCTGAAGCCGGCAAGAATCACATGCTCAAGCTGGTCGACCTGATCCTTGATGCGCTGGTTGATACGCGGGTTGCAATGGCCAAACACGTTGACCCACCACGAACTCACAGCGTCCAGGTAGCGCTTGCCTTCGAAGTCTTCCAGCCATACGCCTTCGCCGCGCTTGATCGGAATCAGCGGCAGCTGCTCGTGATCTTTCATTTGGGTGCAGGGGTGCCATAACACGGCAAGGTCACGCTGCATCCACTGATTATTCAGGCCCATATCCACTCTCCTGGCGCTGGCTCCCGGCGTGTGCGGGCAAACAATCGCGCAAGCCTATGCAATGCGCGTGCGTGTAACAACCCATTACTATTCACCAAAGCCCGGGGTGTTGAACTTTGAGACGCTCACGGGCATACAAGAGCGACATAAAACATCGTTAACGTTTGCTTAACTTTCCACTCTCAGGCTACTGATCGCATTTATCGATGCCTTACAGCAAATAAATGCGCTTTCATTCGATAGGTAAATCATTAGTCTTAGGCGCAAGTTCCCACAGGATGTCGGTAATGCAGTTACGTAACTCGTCTTCTCGCTATGGTGCGGTCAGTATTTTCATGCATTGGTCCGTTGCGCTGGCGGTGTTCGGATTGTTTGCCCTGGGGTTGTGGATGGTCGGCCTCGACTACTACAGCCCGTGGCGCAAGGAAGCACCGGACCTGCATAAAAGCATTGGCCTGACGCTGTTCGCCGTCATGTTGCTACGGGTGCTATGGCGCTGGATCAGCCCCGCTCCGCCGGCACTTGAAAGCTACAGCCGGGCAACGCGCATTGGTGCCAAACTCGGCCATGGCTTGTTGTATCTGGGGTTGTTCGCCGTGATGTTTGCCGGCTACCTTATTTCCACTGCCGAAGGCGTCGGTATTCCGTTTTTCGGCCTGTTTGAAGTACCCGCTCTGATTTCCAACTTGCCCGATCAGGCCGATGTGGCCGGTGTCGTGCATCTGTGGCTGGCGTGGGCCGTGGTGATTTTTGCCGGTTTGCATGGCCTGGTCGCCTTGAAACACCACTTTATCGATCGTGATGCGACCCTGACTCGTATGCTGGGACGCAAAGCCTGATGCTCAACCTCAACTCAAAAGGAATAGAACGCATGTTGAAAAAGACCCTCGCTGCACTGGCTCTCGGTACTGCCCTGCTGACTGCCGGCCAGGCCATGGCTGCTGACTACACCATCGACAAGGAAGGCCAGCACGCCTTCATCGACTGGAAAATCAGCCACCTGGGCTTCAGCTTCATTCACGGTACTTTCAAGGACTGGAGCGGCACCTTTTCGTGGGATGCAGCCAAGCCTGCAGACAGCAAAATTGACGTTACCCTGAAAACCGCAAGCCTGTTCTCCAACCACGCCGAACGCGACAAGCACATCGCCAGCAAAGATTTCCTGGACGTGAGCAAGTACCCGGAAGCGACCTTCAAGTCGACCAAAGTGGTGCCAACCGGCGACACGACTGCTGACGTGACCGGCGAC
Organism: Pseudomonas paraversuta; assembly: GCF_904067025.1. Classification (NCBI taxonomy): domain Bacteria; kingdom Pseudomonadati; phylum Pseudomonadota; class Gammaproteobacteria; order Pseudomonadales; family Pseudomonadaceae; genus Pseudomonas; species Pseudomonas paraversuta. The sequence goes on along the minus strand of NZ_CAJFDA010000001.1, from coordinate 329,158 downwards.
CTGACCCTGCACGGCGTGACCAAACCGGTAACGTTCAAGGCCACGTTCAACGGTGAAGGCAAGGATCCATGGGGCGGCGAGCGCGCTGGCTTCAACGCGACCACCACCATCAACCTGCAGGACTTCGGTATCAAATCCCCAAGCAAGGACCAGACTCTGAGCCTGGACATCTCGCTGGAAGGCGTGAAAGCCAAGTAATCGCGCTTTCATACGGCAAAAAAACGCCCCGACTCGCAAGAGCCGGGGCGTTTTTTTGTGTACGGAATAAACCTGTACCCATTCGGTCTGCAGGTTAAACCCTGTTGACGCACTCGCCGGAAAGCCGGCTCCCACAATGGCGGGGAGAATAAAGGCGCTTGCTCCTGCAGAACCCTCGCCAGACGCGCATAAAAAAATGCCCCTGATCTCTCGATCGGGGGCATTTTTTCAGGCGGTGTTAACTCAGCGGTTGCGAGTCAACAGCGCTGGCTTCTCGCCACGAGGGCGGTTCGGCAATTGATCCAGCTGCTCAGGTGTCGGGAAGCGATCGCTTTTCGACTCCTTGTGCATGATCTTCGGCTGGTTCTCGCGCGGGCCTTTAACCGCTGGCTCTTGACGGGCATCGTCACGGGCCGGACGGTTTTCGCGACGGGCCTGACCGTCACGCGGAGCACCACTGCGTGGGCCGCTGCGCTTGGCTGGCGGAGTGCCAGTGCTGGCGCCGCTGCCGGTACGCGGGCCGTTCTGGCGACCCTGAGAAGCACCACCGGTACGGGCAGGTGCAGCACCGGTACCAGCAGCAGGTGCGCCCGGACGGCGACCACGGCTCTGGTTGTTCTTGTTCTGGTACGGGCTGACGTAATCAGCGCGGTTACCAAAGTTGTCTACGTCGTCATCACGGAACTCGTCCGGCGCGCGGTTGGCGTCCGAACGCGGAGCAGGCTGACGCTGTTCACGGGCAGGTTGCGCTTCCCGTGGCTTTTGCTCACGGGCAGGACGTTCGCCGCGAGCAGCTGCCGGTTTTTCCTTGCTCTTTTCCTTGCCCTTGTCTTTACGACCACCGCCACCGCCCGGGTTACCCGGACCGTCGCCACGTGGACCGCGAGGCGGGTTGCGCGGGTTACGCACATCCGGACGCTCACGTACTTCAGGCTTTTCGGCTTCTACTGTGCTGGAGTCAAAACCCATCAGGTCGCCATCGGCGATTTTCTGCTTGGTCATGCGCTCAATGCTTTTCAGCAGTTTTTCTTCGTCCGGAGCGACCAGCGAGATCGCCTCGCCCGAACGACCGGCACGGCCAGTACGGCCGATACGGTGAACGTAATCTTCATCGACGTTTGGCAGCTCGAAGTTGACCACGTGTGGCAGCTGATCGATATCCAGACCGCGAGCGGCGATATCGGTGGCTACCAGAATGCGTACGGCACCGGCCTTGAAATCGGCCAGGGCTTTGGTCCGCGCGTTCTGGCTCTTGTTACCGTGGATGGCCACAGCGCTGAGGCCGTGTTTGTCCAGGTATTCAGCCAGACGGTTGGCACCGTGCTTGGTACGGGTGAAGACCAGAACCTGTTCCCAGGCGCCTGCGGTAATCAAGTGCGCCAGCAAGGCACGCTTGTGGGTAGCCGGCAGACGGAAAACGCGCTGTTCGATACGCTCGACCGTGGTGTTCGGCGGCGTAACTTCGATGCGTTCCGGGTTGCGCAGCAGCTTGCCGGCCAGATCGGTGATGTCCTTGGAGAACGTCGCCGAGAACAGCAGGTTCTGACGCTTGGACGGCAGACGGGCGAGGACTTTTTTCACGTCATGGACGAAGCCCATGTCGAGCATCCGGTCGGCTTCGTCGAGCACCAGAATTTCAACGTGGGACAGGTCAACGCTGCCTTGGCCGGCCAGGTCGAGCAAACGGCCCGGGCAAGCAACCAGTACGTCGACACCGCGGGCCAGTGCTTGTACCTGAGGGTTCGTACCGACACCGCCAAAGACGCAGGCACTGACGAACTTCAAGTCGCGGGCATAGAGCTTGAAGCTCTCATGCACCTGGGCGGCGAGTTCGCGAGTAGGGGTCAGGACCAGCACGCGTGGTTGGCGTGGGCCGTGGCGCTGGGATTTGTCCGGGTGGCCATTGGGAAACAGCTTTTCCAGAATCGGAAGAGCGAAGCCGCCGGTTTTGCCAGTACCTGTCTGAGCCGCAACCATCAGGTCGCGACCTTGCAACACGGCGGGAATGGCCCGCTGTTGCACCGGAGTAGGCTCGGTATAGCCCGCAGCTTCAATGGCGCGGACTAAAGCCTCGGAGAGACCGAGGGAAGCAAAGGACATGAGTAATCCTGTTCTAGTTAGGGCTTGGCCCAAAGGGATAGTCTTGCCTGGCGTGAATGGCGTTTAAGGTGACGCAATCCCGTCCGGTCCTGCTCCAGTCCTGAAGGCTCATTCAAACTGCTCGCGCTGGCTGAAAGCTGCGCTGTAGCCGGGTTGAATGCCTTGTACAAGGACGAGCGGCCGGGCGTAAGCCTGGCGGAAAGCCCGGAGTATAACAGAGCAATCACGGCGCGCCGATTTCATGCTGCTGAACGGCTTTGCAGAGCTGTACGGCACATTCCCTGCGGGAGCGAGCACACTCGCTCCCGCAGGGGGTGTGTGTCAGCGAGGCAGCTTGAGGTTGTTCCAGATCGCCAGGCTGGGCTCGGCCTGGTTCAGGGTGTAGAAGTGCAAGCCCGGGGCGCCGCCGTCGAGCAGGCGTTCGCACATTTCGCTGATGACCTGTTCGCCAAATGCCTGAATGCTCTGGATGTCGTCGCCGTAGGCTTCCAGCTGTTTGCGAATCCAGCGCGGAATTTCAGCGCCACAGGCGTCCGAGAAGCGCGCCAGCTTGCTGTAGTTGGTGATCGGCATGATGCCCGGCACGATTGGAATCGTGACGCCAGCCGCCCGCACACGCTCGACAAAACGGAAGTAGCTGTCTGCGTTGAAGAAGTACTGGGTAATTGCGCTATCGGCGCCGGCATGGGCCTTGCGCACGAAGTTGTTGATATCGTCTTCTAAGTTGCGCGCTTGCGGGTGCATTTCCGGATAGGCAGCCACTTCGATATGGAAGTGATCAGCGGTCTCTTCACGAATGAAGCTCACCAGGTCATTGGCATGGCGCAGCTCGCCACTGGCCATGCCCATACCCGAAGGCAGGTCGCCACGCAGCGCAACAATGCGCTTGATACCCGCAGCTTTGTACTGGGTCAGCAGGCCGCGCAAGTCAGCCTTGCTGTCACCCACACATGACAAATGCGGGGCGGCAGGTACTTTTACTTCGCTCTCCAGTTGCAGCACGGTATTGATCGTGCGGTCACGGGTGGAGCCACCGGCACCATAGGTGCAGGAGAAAAAATCCGGGTTATAGGTCGCCAGCTGGCGAGCCGTGTTCATCAGTTTTTCATGTCCAGCATCGGTCTTGGTCGGGAAGAACTCGAAGCTGTAACGACGGTCTTGAGACATGGAGGCAACCTCCAGCGGCAAGCTACAAGCTTCAAGCGCCAAGAGGGCGATGCGCCAGGCTCTTGTGCTGCAGGCTTACAATTTGCAACTGCTTATTATTGTTTACACTCAATAGCTGGCCCCAAGCCTCAAGCTACAAGCCAAAGCAATCTGCTTTGCTGGCAACTCGAGGCTTGAAGCTTGCAGCTGCTATTAGTAGCGGTAAGCGTCCGGCTTGAACGGGCCTTCGACGGTAACGCCGATGTAGTCAGCCTGTTGCTTGGTCAGCTGGGTAACTACGCCGCCAAAGCCGCGAACCATTTCCAGGGCCACTTCTTCGTCAAGTTTCTTCGGCAGCACTTCTACAGTCAGACGCTCGGCTTGCAGCTCGGCTGGCAGGTCTGCGTATTTCTGGGCGAACAGGAAGATCTGGGCCAGAACCTGGTTGGCGAACGAACCGTCCATGATGCGGCTCGGGTGACCGGTGGCGTTGCCCAGGTTCACCAGACGACCTTCGGCCAGCAGGATCAGGTAGTCGTCGTTCTGCGGGTCGAATTCGCCCAGGCCAGTACGGTGAACCTTGTGAACCTGTGGCTTCACTTCTTCCCATGCCCAGTTCTTGCGCATGAAAGCGGTGTCGATTTCATTGTCGAAGTGGCCGATGTTGCACACTACAGCGCGTTTTTTCAGCGCAGCCAGCATGTTCTTGTCGCACACGTTGACGTTACCGGTGGTGGTCACGATCAGGTCGATCTTGCCCAGCAGCGCAGCGTCGATGCTGGCGGCAGTGCCGTCGTTCTGGCCATTGATGAACGGCGAAACCACTTCGAAACCGTCCATGCAGGCTTGCATGGCACAGATCGGGTCAACTTCCGAAACCTTGACGATCATGCCTTCCTGACGCAGGGACTGAGCCGAACCCTTGCCCACGTCGCCGTAGCCGATCACCAGCGCCTGCTTGCCGGACAGCAAGTGGTCAGTACCGCGCTTGATGGCATCGTTCAGGCTGTGACGGCAGCCGTACTTGTTGTCGTTTTTGCTTTTGGTCACCGAGTCGTTGACGTTGATCGCAGGGATCATCAGCTCGCCTTTGGCCAGCATGTCCAGCAGACGGTGTACGCCGGTGGTGGTTTCTTCCGTCACGCCGTGGATCTTTTTCAGCATGTCCGGGTATTTCTTGTGCAACAGCTCGGTCAGGTCGCCGCCGTCGTCGAGGATCATGTTGGCATCCCAAGGCGCGCCATCTTTGAGGATGGTTTGCTCAAGGCACCACTCGTACTCTTCTTCGGTCTCGCCTTTCCAGGCAAATACCGGGATACCGGCAGCAGCGATAGCGGCAGCAGCCTGATCCTGAGTCGAGAAGATGTTGCACGACGACCAGCGCACTTCGGCACCCAGGGCAACCAGGGTTTCGATCAGCACGGCAGTCTGGATGGTCATGTGGATGCAGCCCAGAATCTTCGCGCCCTTGAGCGGTTGTTCTGCTGCATAGCGGCGACGCAGCCCCATCAAAGCCGGCATTTCGGACTCGGCGATGAAGGTTTCGCGGCGGCCCCATTGGGCCAGGGACATATCAGCGACTTTATAGTCAGTAAAACCTGCAGGCGTGTTTACAGCGCTCATCAAGAGCCTCCATTCGTTTAATCGCGAATGGGCGCCGTTGTGCGTTTAGTGCCTGAACAGGGAGCCCTGAACAAACAACGCCCCATCCGAGCCTGACAGGTTGAACCTGCTGCAGCGCCCCTCGGACAGGTGGCGGGAACGGTACTGGGTAAATATGACCGTTTTGAAGCGGGGGGGATTATAGCTGTCTTTATCCGGGTAGTGGCAAGCTGCAAGCAAGAGCGAATCGGCTTCTACTTGCAGCTTGTCGCTTAAAACTTGAAGCTGGGGGCCACACTCAAACCTGGAGCCGCCATGAACTTCCACACCCGCAAGTGGGTTAAACCCGAAGACCTCAACCCCAACGGCACCCTGTTCGGTGGCAGCCTGCTGCGCTGGATCGACGAAGAAGCCGCCATTTACGCCATCGTGCAACTGGGCAACCAGCGCGTGGTGACCAAATACATCTCCGAAATCAACTTTGTCAGCGCTTCGCGCCAGGGCGACATCATCGAGCTGGGCATCACCGCCACAGAGTTCGGCCGTACCTCGATCACCCTGACCTGTGAAGTGCGCAACAAGATCACCCGTAAAAGCATCCTGACGGTCGACAAGATGGTCTTCGTCAACCTGGGTGAGGACGGCTTGCCGGCTCCCCACGGGCGCACCGAGATCAAATACGTCAAAGACCAGTTCCAGGATGACGAGCAGGCCTGACCGGACATCGGGCCTTGTGGGAGCCGGCTTGCCGGCGAATGCATGATCAAGACCGCATCGCTGGCAAGCCAGCTCCCACCTGCCATGCAGCAATCCTGAGTGAACAGCTTGCAATCCAGCGTGTCGTAGCTTTACACACGCTTACGGTGACGAGCCCGATGGACACTCAAAAAAGCGGTAAAACCCCCAACCTGTCGGCTGAAGAAGAGCACGACGTCACCAAAAACCAGCCGCCACGGGCAGCCGTGCTGCATGAAATCATTCGCCTGCAGGGCGACATGGAACTGGAGCGCAGCATTGCCGCCCTGTTCTGGTCGGCACTGGCTGCCGGACTGACCATGGGCCTGTCGCTGATGGCCATGGGCTTGCTCAACTCGCGCCTGCCGGACGGCGAAGCGTTCAAGGTCATTGCCAGCTTCGGTTACTGCGCAGGTTTTCTGGCCGTCATCCTCTCCCGCCAGCAACTCTTCACCGAAAACACCCTGACCGCCGTATTGCCGATCATGAGCAAACCCACGCTCAATAATTTCGCACGCCTGTTCCGGCTGTGGGCGGTGGTGCTGGTGGGTAACCTGCTGGGCACGCTGCTGGTTGCCTACACGATGCTGCACTTGCCGATTTTCGACAGTCAGACCGACAAGGCCTTTCTCGAAATCGGGCGCAAGGTCATGGAAAACGACTCCAGCCAGATGTTCGCCAAAGGCATTATCTCGGGCTGGATGATTGCCACCATGGTGTGGATGATCCCGTCGATGGAGAGCGCCAAGATGTGGATCATTATCCTCATCACCTATCTGATGGCCCTGGGTGACTTCACCCACATCGTGGTCGGTACGGCCGAGGTCTCATACCTGGTGTTTGCCGGCGAGTTGCCGTGGAAAGATTTCTGGCTGATCTTTGCCGGCCCGACCCTGGCCGGCAACATCATCGGCGGAAGTTTTATTTTCGCCCTGATCAGCCACGCCCAAATCCGCAGCGACACCAAAAAACCGCAAAAAACCTGAGCCAAATCCTGTAGGAGCGAGCTTGCTCGCGAGCTTTTTCAAAGCAGCAAAGCTCGCTCCTACAGATATCAGGGCTAGATCACGTAGTGCGCGATCGCCACAAAGTGCAGCACGCTGCCGGCAATCACAAACAGATGCCAAATGCCGTGGGCATGGCGCAGGCGGTGATCGAGGGCAAAAAATATGATGCCCACGGTGTACATCACCCCACCCGTGGCCAGCCAGACAAAGCCGGCGGTACCCAGCGCCGCCAGCAATGGTTTGACCGCCACCAGCACAATCCAGCCCATTACCGCGTAAATCACGATGGACAGAATGCGCGCCTCGGAGCGCGGCTTGATCTCTTGCAGCATGCCGATCACCGCCATGCCCCAGACTATGCCGAACAGCGACCAGCCCCACGGCCCATGTAGCGTGACCAGACAGAACGGGGTGTAACTGCCGGCGATCAACAGGTAAATCGACAGGTGATCGAACTTCTGCATGATCACTTTCGAGCGCCCGCGCACGCTGTGGTAAACAGTCGAAACGCTGTACAACAACACCAGCGTCACGCCATAGATCGCCACACTGACAATCTTTTGCGGGCTGCCGTCCAGAGATGCCATCACCAGCAACCAGATACTGCCTGCCGTCGCCAGCAACGCCCCCACCAGATGAGTCCAGGCGTTGAGTTTTTCACCGTGATACATGTGCAACTCCCTCAAGATCCGATAGTGCGACCGTGTCACCTTGTTACGAGATAAGGGTCAAGGCTGCGACCTTAAAGGGCAATGCGGCGATCGTCGAGAAGTGCAAGGCTGCTCCTGCTGAAACTTTGCTGGCGCAGTTAAACCTCTTCCCCCATCACCAATCTCTCCAGCGCCAGCAGATCCGGAATCCTGGCCACGTGATCTCCCACTTGCACCGCCGCACGCTCCAGCGGGCACAGCGGCACGTCGACAAAGCTCAATTGGCTATCGACTTTGTAGGAGCGGGGGATGCCCTGCACCACCATGGCGATGAACTTGAGCTGCGGATTGCCCCCCAACGTATTGAGAATGACGATGCGTGCCCGCTCGCCAATCACCAGCGGGCTGCCGCACGCGGCTTCGAAACTGATCAGCGGCAATTCACGGTCGCGCCAGGTGATCTGCCGCAGATGCCAGGGCGGCGAGTCGCTGCTGGGTTCGCCGCGCTGCCAGTCGATCAGCTCCGCTATGGCAACGTTGGGCAATAGCAGGTAACGGTCCGCCAGCGGCAGCAGCAGCCCGGTCAGGCTGCCCACACGGTGATCAAGCATTGAACTTGCTCCAGTAGGCGATGCGCTCCAGCAACACCGACTCTTGATACGGTTTGCCCAGATAGTCGTTGACGCCGATGGCCATGGCCCGGTTCTGGTGCTTTTGCCCGGTACGCGAGGTGATCATGATGATCGGCAGGTCTTTAAGACGAGGGTTGTTGCGCACGCGGGTGGCGACTTCAAAGCCATCCATGCGCGGCATTTCAATGTCCAGCAGCATCAGGTCCGGGGTGTGTTCTTCGAGCACGCTCATGGCATCAACCCCGTCCTTGGCGGTGATCACGTTCATGCCGTTGCGCTCCAGCAGACGGCTGGTGACTTTACGCACGGTGACCGAATCATCGACCACCAGCACCAGCGCCGGGCGCAACGCCGGGGAGAACTCCAGGGCACCGACCGCCCGCTGTTGCGCCTGCAACAAAGGCAGGCGCGCCTGGTGGGCGCGAATGTAGGCCAGCAGATCAAGGATCAATACCACTCGCCCGTCGCCCAGAATGGTGGCACCGGACAAGCCCTGAACCCCGGTGAATTGCGGCCCCAGACTTTTGACCACGATTTCCCGCGACCCTGCCAGCGCATCGACTTGCAGCGCCACCCGCTGGTCCTGGCAATGCACCAGCAACACCGGTACCGAATGGTTTTCGCCCGCCAGCCTCGGCTTGCCCACGGTTTGCAGCAGTTCACCCAGATAACGCAATTCGTAGGTTTGGCCGCCGTAGTGATACAGCGGCGGGTTGAGCTGGTAGTAGCCCTCCAGCTCATTGGGCATGACCCGCACAATGCCCTCGACAGTATTGAGGGCGATGGCGTACTGCTCGTCGGCGCACTGCACCATCAGCGCCCGATTGAGCGAGACACTGAACGGCAGGCGGATTTGAAAGTGCACGCCCTGGCCGGCCACCGAGTCGATGGTCATGCTACCGCCCAGCTGGCGCACTTCTTCGTGCACCACGTCCATGCCCACGCCACGCCCGGAAATCTGGGTGATTTTTTCCGCCGTGGAAAAGCCCGGCTGCATGATGAACTGCAACACGTCGCGGTCCGAGATGCTGGAAGCCGGGTCGAGCAGCCCGCGCAGGATGGCCTTGCGCCGCACCGCCTCAAGGGGCACTCCGGCGCCATCATCATGCATGTCGAACACCACATCGCCGCCTTCATGGGACAGCTCAAGGGTAATCAGCCCCTGCTCGGGTTTACCGCTGGCCCGGCGCACATGCGCCGGCTCCAGGCCGTGGTCGACGGCATTGCGCAGCATGTGTTCGAGGGGGGCCACCATCCGCTCCAGCACATTGCGGTCGATCTCGGCTTCGCCATTGATGACACTGAAGTCCACCTGCTTGCCCAGCTCGCTGGCCACTTGCCGGACAATCCGTTTAAGGCGCGGCAACACCCGCTCGAATGGCACCATGCGCGTGCCCATCAGACCTTCCTGCAACTGAGTGTTCACCCGCGCCTGCTTTTGCAGCAGGCCCTGGGCATCCCGATTGCGCGCGGCCAGGGTGGCCTTGAGGTCGAGCAAGTCAGATGCCGACTCGAACAGTGCCCGGGACAATTGCTGCAGCAGCGAATGGCGATCCATTTCCAGCGGATCAAACTCATCGTAGGCCACCCCGTCACCCTCGGTTTGCTGACGATTATGCTGGCGCCCCTGGGTTTCGCTGTCGAGCCGGCGCAACTGATCGTGCATCCGCTCCAGGGTGGTCTGCATTTCGTTGAGGGCGACCTGGGCATCGTTGACTTGCTGCTCCACACGCCCGCGGATGATCGAACTTTCCCCCGCCAGGTTGAGCAAGTCCTCCAGCAGTTCGGCCGGCACCTTGACCGTGTCCAGCCCGGTACGCTCGCCTTCCGGCACCACCGCGCCAGCCGGCTCCGGTTTGCTCGGCACAGCACTCGGGCCAGGTTGCCGGGTGCTGCGCTCGATCTGCCGGATGCGCTCGATCAGCACCTGTGGCGAGGGCAACGGCTGACCACTGCGCAAGGCATCAAGCATTTGCGCCAGCTGGTCATGACAGCGCTGCAATAACGTGAACAGGTCCGCACCGGGCGCCAGAAAACCCACGGAAATATCTTCGAACAGGGTTTCCAGCTCGTGGGCAAAGTCGCCGATGGCCGCAACTTCAACCATGCGCGCGCCCCCTTTGAGGGTGTGCAAGTCCCGCAGCAGGTTTTCGACTTCCAGATGGTTCTGCGGGTCGGCTTGCCAGCGCACCAAGGCCGCACCCGAGCTTTCGAGAATGTCGAAAGCCTCATCCAGAAAGATGTCCTGCAACTCAGGGTCGCCATTGCCTTGGGCCGCGTCGGACTGAATGCTGTTCGCCGGCCCCTGGCTGGCACCCAGCTGCGCCGTGGCGGCGCCCAACTCGGTAATCTCCAGGGTTTTGGTGCCCTCCCGACGGATCAGGCCCGTGGCTTCAGGTGCCAGACCTTCATGCAACAGGTCGTGCAGGGTCTGGATCAGCACCGGCTGCGGGGTGATTTCTTGCCCCGCCGCCAGCTGGTCGAGCATGTTGATCAGTGCTTCATGGGCGTTATTGGCCTCGGTGAAAAAACGCTCACTGACCGCCAGGCTGCTTTCTTCAACGGCGCCATATAGATCAAGCAAGGCTTCGCACAGCGCGTCGAAAGGCTGCAAGTCCAGCAGATGCGCGGACTCGGCCAGGCCGGTCAGATGCTCGAGCAACCCATCCAGCCCCTGACGCTCGTGCGGGTTCTCGCGCCAGTGCAATAGCAGGTCTTCGGCGTCAAACAGGCTGTCCATGCTTTCGGCCAGAAACTCGGCGATGCGCTGAGGATCGCGCTTGGGCTCCAGACCGCCCCCGGGAGCATTGATCAATTCATCCACACGACTGGCGATCAATTGCTCGATACGCTTGATCAGGGGCCGGGCACCATGGATTTCAGCCTGCGGGTCGACATCCAGTTGCTTGAGGCCGCGATGCAGCAAGCTGTCAGCCTCCAGCAGCAGTTCGATTTCATCCCGGTCCAGGCAGATTTGGTGCCCCTTGTACTCGCGAACCAGATGATCCAGGGCCGTGGCCAGCTCCGCCATCGGCAACATACCGGCCATGTGGGCGCTGCCCTTGAGGGTATGCATGGCGCGTTGCAGGTCGTCGCTGGCAGGCAACGGTAATTGCTGGCTGGCCTGATCGAGAAAATGGTCAAGGCTGCCGAGGTGGGTTTGTGCTTCCTGTCGGAAGATATCCAGCAGTTGCGGATCAGTACCGCTGCTGTCCTGCTCGATCAGCAACGGCAACGGCTTACTTTTTGACAGGCTGTGGGCCCGTGCGGCCAATCGGTCGACATCTTCGCGCTGACGCTGGCTAAGCTCGGCAAACTCCTGCACCAGCTCCGGGATAATCACCAGTACCTCTTCCAGCAACTGATAGATCTGCGGCCCTGGCGCCACGCTGCGCTCAATCACCCGGTTGAGCAGATTCTCGACAGCCCAGGCCAGCTCACCCAGCACCAGCGCCCGGACCATGCGCCCGCTGCCTTTAAGCGTGTGAAAGGCCCGCCGCAGTTCGGCCAGTGCAGCACTGTCGGCCGGGTTGGCTATCCACTGGGGCAAATAGTCATGCAGGGCGACCAGAACCTCGTCGGTCTCTTCAAGAAAGACTTCCAGCAGCTCTTCATCGACTGCTGCCTCGTTTACCGGGGGCGGTAGCAAGCTGCCGGGAATATGTTGTGCCGGCGGGTTGAGCGCTGACACCGGGCTGGCCAGAACATCGGCCAGGCTCTGCGCCACCAGGGGCCCTTCCAGGGTCTGAGAGATCTGCATGGCCAGCACTTCGGCCGGACTGAGGCGGTCATTGAGCACTGGCACCTGGCGCTCTGCCGGGGCATAGCCCAGTTCATTGAGGCTGTGCTCGGCCCGATCCAGCACCTGTTCGCCGCTGGCCCCGGGGTCCTGGGAGAGGCGCTCCAGGTAATATTCGATGCTGATCAGCACATTCGCCAGTTGTTCAAGCTGCTGCGCAGACGGCGGTCTGGCTGGCAGCAGTAGCTGTTCGCCCAAGTATTGGTTGCAGGCCTCGAGCAGGCTGGCGGCACGGGTCAGCGGGATCATCGCCAGGGCACCACGGATTTGCGTCAGCAGTTCGGGCAGTGGTTGCAGATGCTGGCGATCAAAATCTGCCGCCAGGTAGTCGCTGATCAGGTCTTTGACTTCTTCGAGGCCGATGCGCGCCTCTTTGATCACCAGTTGATGGATCTGCATCAGATCGGTGGTGGGCAGACGGCTCTCTTCGCGCTGCGACGGTTCAGCATTGCCGACCATGCCGGCCAACGTGGCCTCGACATAGAGCAAGGCCGCAGCGACATCCATTAACACCGCATCGGTGGGCTCACGCTGCCCCTGGGCCAGGCTCTGGACCACGGCCAACTGGTCGATGATGACTTTACGCGGCTGACCAAAACCCAGCACGGCCAGGGTATCGGCGATCTGCCGCAAAGGCGCCATCAGGCTGCTCAGCTCCGACACGTGGGAGCGGTCGCTGCGCACAAACAGGTCCAGACGCTCCTTGACCCGCACCAGCTCTTCGCACAATGCCGCCACCACTGAACGCATGGCATCGCGATCGGGCCCCGCCAGCCGCGCACGCTCTTCATCCACCATGGCCGCGTCGGGCATGGCTTCGTCCAGCTCATAGCGGGTTTTCAGCGCGAGCATTTTGGTGGTCGGCTGTTCGGCTTTGGCGATGTAAAACAGCAAACTGGTCAGCAGTTCTTCGGGCGCAGGCTGGTTGATGCCGTCTATGCCTTGTTCCAGCAGGCGCTTGAGTTCTTTGTCCGATTCACTGAACAGGCTGCGCAACGCCGGGCTGTTGGCCACCCGCCCGCGGAGCATGCCATCCACCAGCGCCGCGGAGATTTTCCACAGTGCATTGAGCGGCGCGCCGTGGCACATGCTTTCGAGGCGGGCGAACACCCCCGCCATCAGCTCCAGACTGGCCTGCACCTCTTCTTCACGCTGCAAACCCTGCAGCGCGGATTGCAAGGTGTGGCGCAGGGCCCGCAGCTGATGCGGCCATTGTGGCGGCAGCAAGCGGGCCAATGCGGCCTGGTCCAGCTCGGGCAAGTGCTGCAAGGGCGGGCTGAACAGGCTGGTTTCCGAGAGCAGTGCTTCACCTCGGGCGGTGCGCAAATCATTGAGCAGCGGCAGCACCACCAGCGGCCAGTCACGCCGGGCACTGCACACACGGTCCAGATACAAGGGCAACTGCCTGAACGCTTGCTGCAACAGGCGCAAGGCTTCGTCGAGCTGGCTGACACGGCCCTGCTGCAGGGCAATCACCAGTTTCTCCATCTCTTCGGCCAGCAAGGCGGCGCCGTAGAACTCCACCATCAACAGGCTGCCATGCACCTGATGAATACAGTCCAGGCACTGTTCCAGCATCTGGGCAGTGGGCGGCTGCCCGTCCTCTCCCAGCGCCACGCGTGCCTGTTTCAAGGTGTCGGCAATATCGCCTTTGACCCATTCGAGGGCTACGTAGTCGTGCCGGTCAACCATTACTGTGGCTCACGTGGTTTTTGCGTGGCGGGCAAGGTGAACCCGGACACTGAACGCCGCAACTGGCTGGCCATTTTGGCCAGGTTGCCAATGCTGTCGGCGGTGGCAGTGGAACCGGATGAGGTCTGGTTGGTGATTTGCTGAATCACGTTCATCGTCAGGGAAATCTGCGCCGCCGAGGTGGTCTGCTGTTGCGCGGCGTTGGAAATGCTTTGAATCAGATCGGCAAGGTTTTGCGATACACCTTCGATTTCTTCCAGGGCCACACCGGCATCGTGTGCCAGGCGAGCACCGCGCACCACTTCGGTGGTGGTCTGCTCCATGGAAATAACCGCTTCATTGGTGTCGGCCTGAATGGCCCGGACCAGGGTTTCGATTTGCCGCGTGGCCGCCGAAGAGCGCTCTGCCAGGCGCTGGACTTCGTCAGCCACCACGGCAAACCCGCGTCCGGCATCACCGGCCATCGAAGCCTGGATGGCCGCGTTCAGGGCCAGGATATTGGTCTGATCGGCAATGTCATCAATCAGACTGACAATGTCGCCGATCTCCTGGGAAGACTCGCCCAAGCGTTTAATCCGCTTGGCGGTGTCCTGAATTTGCTCACGAATGTTGTCCATGCCGTGAATAGTGTTGTGCACCACTTCATTGCCTTTGTTGGCAATGGCGACAGAGCGCTCCGCCACCGCCGAGGACTCTGAGGCGTTGGCCGAAACCTGATCGATGGAGTGGGCCATTTGCTGGATCGCCCCCGATGCCTCTGCAATCTGCTGCGCCTGATGTTCCGAGGCTTCTGCCAGTTGCATGGCCGTGGCCTGGGTTTCCTGCACCGCCGCCGCCACCTGACCCGCAGTCAGGTTGATGGTCGCCACCAGTCCGCGCAATTGGTCGATGGAATAATTGATGGAGTCGGCAATGGCGCCCGTGAAGTCTTCCGTGACCGAGGCCGTCACGGTCAGGTCGCCGTCGGCCAGGTCTTCGATTTCATCAAGCAGGCGCATGATCGCGTTTTGATTGCGCTCGTTCTTTTCAGCGGTTTCCCGCAGCTGGCGATTGGTTTCGCGCACCATCACCATCCCGATCAGGATGATCGACGCCAGCGCCAGCAGGCCCAATACATAGCCGCCGATGATGTCCAGCGAGCGTCCGCTGGCCAGGTTTTCAAAGCCGTTGGCCAGGTTCGACGCCTCGTCGAGCAAGGTCTGCGACAAGCTGAAGATATTGTTCGCCGCTTCGCGCACGTGGAACAGCTGGGGGGAGGTTTCGAGAATCTCGTCCACCGAACCGGATACAAACTGGAACAGCTCCGAGATTTCCAGCAAGCGGGTACGTGCGTCCTTGTCTTCGACCTGAGTAATTCTCAGCCCCTCACTCCCTTCCAGCATGCCGTTGAGCACTTGCCCGAAACGGTTGGCATCGCGGCCAAAGGCACCTGCGGCCTGCGCTGCATTCTCATCACCGGCCAGCACGGTGTTGACCGCGCCCAAAATGCGCTCGGCCAACAAGGACTGACGCTGCGCCAGCACCACCTGGCTGGCAGGAGCGCCACGCTGCAAGAGGATTTCCACAACCTTTTCGTACTCGACCTGCAACTGCGGCACGGTTTCCGCCAGGGTGGCGGCGACCTGATGCAGCGACAGGACGGTTTGCTCACTGGCCAGAATGGCGTTGGTGTTGTCCAGCAATTGCTCCCAGTCGCGCTGCACCGCCTGCATTTCCTTGTGCACGGCATGGGGCGCCGGGGGCAGGCCAGTGGCCGGGTCGCCTTTTTTCAGGAAGCCCCAGCGCTGGCTGAAATCATTGCGCGCATCGCTGAGCAAGCGGAACGCCGCCGCCTTGCCGGCAGCCGCTTCAGTGGCGTTCTTGGCGATACGCTGCGAAAGCACCCGCAACTCACCCGCATGGCTGATGTACTGCTTGTCGTAGTTGGACTGGGTATTGAGGTAAGCAAAGTTGGCGAACAACAGCATGATGAACACGATCAGGGCGATAAAAAGCACGATGATCTGGGAGCGACTGCGCGACCCTTCCATTGGTTTAGCGGTATTGGCTGTGGTCATCGATCAGGTCCCGGGGTCCCGTGTCATTGCTGAAGGTACAAAGTGGCGGCGGCTCACACCGCCACCGCCCAGAACTGCGGTGCCTGGGCCAGGGCAAAGGGGCTGAAGACCCACCATACCGGGCTGCCGGCAAAATGCCCCTGCACGTAGGGCGCAAACATGGGGTGGGGCAATGCCTGCACGTCGGTATCGAGGTCGGCCTGGGCGAAGTGCTGCATGCCCAGCACCTCATCTACCTGCAGTCCGACAAATATCTCCTGGTATTCCAGCACCAGCACCCGGCGCTGCTTGCGCAGAGGTGACAGTTCCACGCCGAAGAAACCGCACAGATCGAGGATGGGCAGCAGCTGCCCGCGCAAATTGGCCACGCCCTTGACCCAGGGTTTTACTCCCGGCAGCAAGGTAAAGCGCGGTTCATGGAGGATTTCGGCGATTTCCCCCATCGGCGCCACGAAACAATGCTCGCCGATCCGGAAACCGATACCGCTCCAGTTGTCGGCCTGGACTTGTGCAGGTGCCAGACCCGCCGCCAGCGAGCGACAGCGCTGATCTATCTCCAGCAGCAACTCGAAGGCGGTCAGAGAGTCCGGCACAGGGCCTCCGTCATTTTGGAGGGTTATCTTTGAGTACTTGTTTGAGCTTCAAAATCAGCTTTTCTTCTTCGACCGGCTTGGTCAGATAGCCCTTGGCACCCTGGCGGGTAGCCCAGACCATGTCGGTTTCCTGGTCTTTGGTGGTGACGACAATCACCGGGATATGGCTGGTTTCGGAGTCTTTGGTCAGCTGTCGGGTCGCCTGAAACCCGTTGAGGCCCGGCATCACGATATCCATCAAGACCGCATCGGGTTTTTCCAGACGCGCCAGGGCGACGCCGTCCGCGCCGTTTTCAGCCCTGAGCACGACGTAACCGTGCTTTTCCAGCATGCCGGTCAATTTGTACATTTCAGTCGGCGAGTCATCGACGATCAGAATGCGAGCCATGGTGTTCCCCATAAAAAAGGTAAGCGGCCGGCTGGCCGGGCATCATTGAGCGTTCGGGACAATATTGAAACCGGGCACATGAGCCTTGATCGCACTCAACAGTTCGTCCCTGCTGAAGGGCTTGGTCAAAAATTGATCAGAACCCACTATCCGCCCCTTGGCCTTGTCGAACAGCCCGTCCTTGGATGACAACATAATTACCGGCGTCGACTTGAACGCCCGGTTGTTCTTGATCAGTGCGCAAGTCTGATAACCATCCAGGCGCGGCATCATGATATCGACAAAGATGATATGCGGATGGTGATCGACAATCTTGGCCAGGGCATCAAAACCGTCGATGGCCGTGATGACCTCGCACCCTACGTTTTTGAGCAGCGTTTCGGCGGTACGGCGAATGGTTTTTGAATCGTCAATCACCATCACCCTCAAGGCGCTGGACTGCTTTTCCATATGTGCTCTACCGTCGCGTGGCGACCCGTTTTGTTACAAATGTGCGGCTTGAAAACCCAACTCCTTGATGGACAAGGGCTGAAAGTACTGTGCGAGCCTTTTTAGCACAGTCACGACCTGCAATCTATCGGGCGACCCGGCGTGACGCGGGGCAGGTGGTTTTTCCTTGACCGGGCCCCCGCTCAGCGCCACTCTGGCGCCACTTTTAAAAGCCTTTTACTAACCCGCAGAAGCGAGCTTGCTCGCGAACTTTTCTACGGGTGAGATCTTCGCCAATTTTATATGAGGAATTCGCCATGAGCGTTCGAGTCGGGATTGTCATGGACCCCATTGCGGGCATTTCCTACAAGAAGGACAGCTCGCTGGCCATGTTGCTGGCCGCACAGGATCGCGGCTGGACCCTGTTCTACATGGAGCAGCAAGACCTCTACCTGAGCGAAGGCAAGGCCCGGGCGCGGATGAAGCCGCTCAAGGTCTTCGCCGATCCGCAAAAATGGTTTGAGCTGGACGCCGAAGCCGATACCGCCCTGAGCGATCTGGACGTGATCCTGATGCGCAAGGACCCGCCCTTCGACATGGAGTTCGTGTACTCCACCTACTTGCTGGAACAAGCCGAGCGCGACGGCGTATTGATCGTCAACAAGCCCCAGAGCCTGCGTGACTGCAACGAAAAGCTGTTCGCCACCCAATTCACCCAGTGCACGCCGCCGACCGTAGTCAGCCGCCGCGCCGATGTCTTGCGCGAATTCGCCGCCACCCACGGTGACGTGATCCTCAAGCCGCTCGACGGCATGGGCGGCACTTCGATTTTCCGCCATCGGGTGGGTGATCCAAACCTGTCGGTGATTCTCGAAACCCTGACCGCCAACGGCACTCAACAAATCATGGCCCAAGGCTACCTGCCGGCGATCAAGGACGGCGACAAGCGCATCCTGATGATCGACGGCGAGCCCGTACCCTATTGTCTGGCGCGCATTCCGGCCGCAGGCGAAACCCGTGGCAACCTGGCCGCAGGCGGCCGTGGTGAAGCACGGCCACTGAGTGACAAAGACCGCTGGATCGCAGCCCAGGTCGGCCCGACCCTGCGGGAGAAAGGCCTGCTGTTCGTCGGCCTGGATGTGATCGGTGAACACCTGACCGAAATCAACGTCACCAGCCCGACCTGCATCCGCGAGATCGACAATGCTTTCGGCACCAATATCGGCGCCCTGTTGATGGATGCGATTGCATCGAAGCTGCAAGCTTCAAGCGCCAAGCCGAAAGTTTAAAGGCGCAATGTAGCGAAGCGGCAAGTTTGGGGCGTATCGCTTTTAGCTTGCCGCTTGAGGCTTGCCCCTTCCCTCCTTGCAGCTAAAAACCAACATTGCGCTATCATGCGCGACCTGTGTAACGCGCAATGTTGGTCTTTCTGTCATGACACTCCCCAGCGACCTGCCCCCCGAACTCAGCCATAAAGGCGTGAGAGCGGCCGATCGCCTGGGTTTTACCCTGATGGTCGCGGCGCTGATTCATATCGCAGTGATTCTGGGTGTGGGTTTCAGCATGAGCGAGCCCAGGAAAATCAGTAAAACCCTGGAAATCACCCTCTCGACGTTCAAAAGCGAGAAAGCTCCGGACAAAGCGGACTTCCTGGCACAGGACAACCAGCAAGGCAGCGGTACGCTGGACAAGAAAGCCGTGCCCAAGACCACAGAGGTCGCTCCGTTCCAGGACAATACGGTCAAAAAGGTCACCCCGCCTCCCGCTGCCAGACCCGAACAGCCAAAGGCAGCGCCCAAGGCGGCAGTCACCACCGTCGCCCCGAAACCGAACAAGGCCCCGCGCGAACCGCAAAAGGTCAAAACCGAAGCGGCGCCCAAGGCCAGCGTTCCCACGTTCGACAGCTCACAGCTGTCCAGCGAGATTTCCAGCCTCGAAGCCGAACTGGCCAACGAGCAGCAGCTGTATGCCAAGCGCCCCAAGATCTACCGCATGAGTGCCGCTTCGACCATGCGCGACAAGGGTGCCTGGTATAAAGAGGACTGGCGCAAAAAAATCGAACGCGTCGGCAACCTCAACTACCCCGAACAGGCCCGTCGCGAAAAGATCTACGGCAAGCTGCGGCTGCTGGTGTCGATCAATCGCGACGGCTCACTGCACGAAGTGCTGGTACTTGAGTCCTCCGGGCAACCGCTGCTGGATCAGGCGGCGCAACGAATCGTAAGGCTGGCGGCGCCTTTTGCGCCATTCACTGGCGATCTGGCAGACATCGACCGGCTGGAGATCATCCGCACCTGGAAGTTTGCCCAGGGCGACAGGTTGTCGAGCAATTGAGCCAGGCTCGCTCCTGCAGAGTCAGCAATCTTCATCCGCCAAACTTGTCAGTTCACCTTGCCAGCGCCACACTAAGGCTCATGAAAAAGCACGCACCGACCTACCTCAAGCATCAATTCCTGATCGCCATGCCCCACATGGCTGACCCGAACTTTGCACACACCTTGACCTACATCGTCGAGCACACGGCCAATGGTGCCATGGGCCTGGTGATCAACCGGCCAATGGATCTGAGTCTGGCGGACATTCTTGAGCAACTGCGCCCTGATACGGCCTGCGCACCCTTGTGCCAGCATGTGCCGATCTACGGCGGCGGCCCGGTGATGGTTGATCGCGGTTTTGTCCTGCACCCGGTCGGCATGAGCTTTGACGCCACCGTCGAGCTGGAGGACGGACTGGCCCTGAGCACCTCTGCCGACGTGCTGTTCAGTATTGCTGACGGGCGCGGGCCGCGACGCAGCCTGATTTGCCTGGGCTATGCCGGGTGGGACGCCGGCCAGCTGGAGGCCGAACTGGCCGACAATGCCTGGCTGACCTGCCCCTACTCAGCCCACGTCCTGTTTGACACCTCTAGCGAGTTGCGCCTCGACGCCGCCGCCAAACACCTCGGAGTGAACCTCAATTTGTTAAGCACCCAAGCAGGCCATTCCTGATGGCCGGGCACGACATTCGTCTTGTGCTCGGTTTCGACTTCGGCACCCGCTCCATCGGGGTCGCCGTTGGCCAGATGATCACCGGCCAGGCCCGTGAACTGTGCAACCTGAAAGCCGAGAACGGCATTCCGAAGTGGGAAGAGATCGAAAAGCTCATTAAAGAGTGGAAACCCGACGTGCTGATTGTCGGCAAGCCCCTGAACATGGATGGCAGCGAAAGCCCGCTGTGCGCACGGACCAAAAAATTTGCCAATCGGCTCAATGGCCGTTTCAATTTGCCCGCTTATGAGCACGATGAACGCCTGACCACTTTTGAGGCCAAGGGCGAGCGTATGGCCCAGGGCGGCCAGCGCGGCAGTTTTCGTGACAACCCTGTGGATGCCATTGCCGCCAGGCTGGTGCTGCAAAGCTGGATCGACGAGTTCCTGGCCAAGTCTCAATCCAAAGCCTGACCCTGCGTTTGTATCACTGACGCGCCCCATTGTTTGCGCCCGCCGCTGCAGGCTTCGCCTCGCGGGCCTTTTAAGGAGCCACCATGATCCTGCCTGTTCCCGCTGAACTGATCTCCCAGATGGCCCTCGACCTCAAGGCCCATCTAGCCCGGCGCGGCATCACCGAGCCGCGCTTCATTGGCATTCGTACTGGCGGTATCTGGGTTGCCCAGGCACTGCTGCGCGCGCTGGACAGCGACTCGCCACTGGGCACGCTGGATGTGTCTTTCTACCGCGACGATTTCAGCCAGAACGGGCTGCACCCGCAGGTTCGCCCTTCCGAGCTGCCATTCGAAATTGAAGGCCAGCATCTGGTCCTGATCGATGACGTGCTGATGAGCGGTCGTACCATTCGCGCCGCGCTTAACGAACTGTTCGACTATGGTCGTCCAGCCAGCGTGACACTGGTCAGCCTGCTGGATCTGGACGCGGCCGAACTGCCGATCAGGCCCGACGTGGTGGGTGCGACCCTGCCCCTGAAACCGACCGAGCGGGTAAAACTGTCCGGCCCGGCGCCATTGACCCTCGAACTTCAAGACCTTGCCTAAGAGACCTTTGCGATGACGCCCATAGACGCCAAGCGCCCGCTACAGCTCAATGATCAGGGCCAGCTGCGCCACTTTCTGTCCCTCGATGGACTGCGCCGCGAGCTGCTGACTGAAATACTCGATACCGCCGACTCGTTCCTCGAAGTCGGCGCCCGGGCGGTGAAGAAGGTCCCGTTGCTGCGCGGCAAAACCGTGTGCAATGTGTTCTTCGAAAACTCCACCCGCACCCGCACCACCTTTGAGATGGCCGCACAGCGCCTGTCCGCCGACGTGATCACACTCAATGTGTCGACTTCGTCCGCGAGCAAGGGCGAAACCCTGCTCGACACCCTGCGCAACCTTGAAGCCATGGCCGCCGACATGTTCGTGGTACGCCACGGCGACTCCGGGGCCGCGCACTTCATTGCCGAGCATGTGTGCCCGCAGGTGGCGATCATCAACGGCGGCGACGGCCGGCACGCGCACCCGACCCAGGGCATGCTCGACATGCTGACGATCCGTCGCCACAAGGGCGGCTTCGAAAACCTGTCGGTAGCCATAGTCGGCGACATCCTGCACTCGCGGGTCGCGCGTTCGAACATGATTGCCCTGAAAACCCTGGGCTGCCCGGATATCCGCGTGATTGCACCGAAAACCCTGCTGCCGATCGGCATCGAGCAATACGGGGTCAAGGTCTACACCGACATGACCGAAGGCCTGAAAGACGTCGACGTGGTGATCATGCTGCGCCTGCAGCGCGAGCGCATGTCCGGCGGCCTGCTGCCGAGCGAAGGCGAGTTCTACCGCCTGTTCGGCCTGACTACGGCCCGCCTGGCGGGGGCCAAGCCCGATTGCATCGTCATGCACCCGGGCCCGATCAACCGTGGCGTGGAGATTGAGTCGGCGGTGGCCGACGGCCCGCATTCGGTGATTCTCAACCAGGTAACCTATGGCATCGCCGTGCGCATGGCGGTGTTGTCCATGACCATGAGCGGGCAAACGGCCCAGCGCCAATTCGAACAGGAGAACGCCCAGTGAAGCTCAGCATTCTCGGCGCCCGCGTGATTGATCCGTGCAGCAAGCTGGATCAAGTGACCGACCTGCATCTGGAAGCCGGCAAAATCATTGCCATTGGCGCTGCCCCGGCAGGTTTTACCCCGACTCAAACCATCGAAGCCAAAGGCCTGGTGGCCGCTCCCGGGCTGGTTGACCTGAACGTTGCCCTGCGCGAGCCGGGCTACAGCCGCAAAGGCACCATCGCCAGCGAAACCCGCGCTGCCGCTGCCGGTGGCGTGACCAGCCTGTGCTGTCCGCCTCAGACCAAACCGGTGCTGGACACCTCGGCCGTCACCGAGTTGATCCTCGACCGCGCCCGTGAAGCCGGAAACTGCAAGGTGTTCCCGATTGGCGCCCTGAGCAAAGGCCTGGAAGGCGAGCAACTGGCCGAATTGATCGCTCTGCGTGACGCCGGATGCGTCGCCTTCGGCAACGGTCTCAGCAGTTTCACCAACACCCGCACCCTGTGCCGGGCGCTGGAATATGCGGCTACATTCGACCTGACGGTGATTTTCCACTCCCAGGATCGCGATCTGGCTGAAGGCGGCATTGCCCACGACGGTCCGATGGCCGCCTTCCGCGGTTTGCCGGGCATCCCTGAAACCGCCGAAACCGTAGCGCTGGCCCGTGATCTGCTGCTGGTTGAGCAAAGTGGCGTGCGCGCCCACTTCAGCCAGCTGACCAGCGCCCGGGGCGTGGCCCTGATTGCCCAGGCCCAGGCTCGCGGTTTGCGGGTGACGGCCGATGTGGCGCTGTATCAGCTTATTTTGACGGATGAGGCGCTGGTGGACTTCTCCAGCCTGTACCACGTGCAACCGCCGCTGCGGACCCGGGCCGACCGTGACGGTCTGCGCGAAGCCGTGAAGTCGGGCGTGGTGCAAGCCATCTCCAGCCATCACCAGCCCCACGAACGCGATGCCAAGCTTGCACCCTTCGGTGCCACCGAGCCGGGCATGAGCAGCGTTGAGCTGTTATTACCGCTGGCAATGACCCTGGTAGAAGACGGTTTGCTGGACTTGCCGACCTTGCTGGCTCGCCTGGGCGCTGGCCCGGCCGATGCCTTGCGCCTGCCGGCCGGACGCCTGGCGGTGGGTTGCGCGGCGGATCTGGTGCTGTTCGACCCGGCAGCTTCCACCGTGGCCGGTGAGAAATGGCTTTCCAAAGGCGACAACTGCCCGTTCCTTGGCCATTGCCTGCCAAGTGCCGTGCGTTACACGCTGGTGGATGGCCGGATCAGCTACGAAGGCTAAGCATCTGCAGGAGCGGGCTGCTCGCGATCTTTTGAACACATAAAAGATCGCGAGCAAGACCGCTTCTGCATGTTTTGCGCTGTGCCTTAACGGCGTTCGGCGTTCTTGATCGAAATCTGTTCGTTCAGGGTCCAGAAGTCGTAAAGGATACCGATCAGAAAGAACCCGCC
This sequence comes from Pseudomonas paraversuta, assembly GCF_904067025.1. Lineage (NCBI taxonomy): Bacteria > Pseudomonadati > Pseudomonadota > Gammaproteobacteria > Pseudomonadales > Pseudomonadaceae > Pseudomonas > Pseudomonas paraversuta. Next base: position 305,649 of record NZ_CAJFDA010000001.1, on the reverse strand, counting down.
GGTAAACAGGTAGATGATCCCGGTGATCCATTTGCCCATGTACATGCGGTGCACACCGAGCACACCCAGGAAGGTCAGCAGAATCCAGGCCACGCTGTAGTCGGTTTCACCCGAGGTGAAACGCAGGTCGGCTTCGCGATCCATGCTCGGAATCAGGAACAGGTCGATCAGCCAGCCAATTCCCAACAAGCCCAGGGTGAAAAACCAGATCGTCCCGGTCACCGGCTTGCCGTAATAGAAGCGATGCGCCCCCAGAAATCCGAAAATCCACAGCAAATAACCCAGCACCTTGCTGTGGGTATCGCGTTGTACATCGTCTCGATAGCCGCTCATAAATGCCCTCTTTGGTGCTGATAGAAAAATATTGTGGATTTTTTTGTGACTTTTTTACTGTCACGCAACAGGTAAAAGTGTCTTACAAAAAATGGCGCAAAGCCTTGTACCACCTGACCTGCGCTGCTGCCATGGGACAATTTGCCAGTACTTTTGTGCTTTTTCACCCCCAGGCCCAATCGACAAACGGCCTGAGAAAGGACAAAAAAGCTGTTATAAAGTTTCGCGCTTACCACCATAGAGCCCTGCCGAATGCGTCCTTTATTCAAGACATGGCTAACCATTTGCCTGTTAATGCCACTGGCCGCCCACGCCACCAATCGTGAGCAACATCTTCCTTCGGGCTTCACCGGCTACACCGCAAAATCATCTGCGGGTGCTGCTTATGTCGCCTCTAACAGCAAGACCAGCAACAAAACCGTAGCACGTCCTGCGTCCAGCAAGGCTCATCGCAAAGCGCCTGGCAAAATCGCCAATGCTTCGCTGACCGCCGCCAACATGCAGAGCAGCACGGTATTGAGCCGCGCCGTCAACGTGCTGGGCACCCCTTATCGTTGGGGCGGCAGCAGCCCAAGTAAAGGGTTTGATTGCAGCGGGCTGGTGAAATACGCCTTTAATGACGTTGCAGCGGTTGATTTGCCACGTACCTCCAGCGAAATGGCCAGCGGCCACGGGCAAAAGGTCGAACGCAAGGATCTGAAACCCGGCGACCTGCTGTTCTTCAACATCAAGAGCCGCAAGGTCAACCACGTTGCCATCTACCTGGGCAACGACCGGTTCATCCACGCGCCACGTCGCGGCAAGTCGGTCACCATCGACACCCTGAAAAAGCCTTACTGGCAGAGCCATTACGTAGTCGCCAAGCGCGTACTGCCGAAAGAGAAAGCCAGTCTGCAGGTTGTTCAGCGCTAAGAGCGCCAACCTGCTCGCTGGAGCTATCGAGGCACGAAGGCTGCGATCTTGAAGATCGCAGCCTTTTTTCATCCACAGCCCCTACAACGTTTCGATCACCCTCGCCTCACTAAGCCTGCCAAGGCTCATCTCCAGCGTCTGCATGCCGACCGCCCCACCGGTCTGGATCGCCGAGACCATCTGCGCAACCTTGTTTTCCCGTATCAGGTTCCTGATTGCCGGTGTCGCCAGCATGATTTCGTGAGCCGCTACCCTGCCCCCGCCAACCTTCTTGACCAGCGTCTGGGAAATTACCGCCTGCAGTGACTCGGACAGCATGGAGCGCACCATGGCCTTTTCTTCTGCCGGGAACACATCCACCATCCGGTCGATGGTTCTGGCCGCCGAAGACGTATGCAGCGTAGCCAGTACCAGGTGTCCGGTTTCAGCTGCCGTCAGGGCCAGCCGGATGGTCTCGAGGTCGCGCATTTCGCCCAGCATGATCACGTCCGGATCTTCGCGCAGCGCCGAGCGCAACGCTGCCGAAAAACTGTGGGTGTCACGGTGCACTTCGCGCTGGTTGATCAGGCACCGGGCCGGCTGATGGATGAATTCAATCGGGTCTTCAATGGTGAGTATGTGCTGCTGACGACTACGGTTAAGGTGGTCGATCATCGCGGCCAGGGTCGTGGATTTACCGGAGCCGGTGGCACCAGTGACCAATATCAGGCCGTGGGGCAGGCGACAAAGCTGACGAAACACCTCGCCCGGCCCCAGTGACTCAAGGCTCGGTACCCGTTGGGCAATGCTGCGCAACACTGCCCCCGCGCCACGCTGTTGCTCGAAAGCGTTGACCCGGAACCGGCCCAGCCCGGCAAGTGCACAAGAGAAATCGGCTTCATGCCCGGTTTCGAAAGCGCTGCGCTGCGCGTCTGTCATCAGGCTGTGGATAAGCCCCCGCACCTGATCTGGCCCGAACACCGGCAGCCCGCACTGCTGCATCTCACCATCGACCCGCAGCATGGGTGCGACACCTGCTGACAGGTGCAAGTCCGAAGCGCCACTACTGACACTCAATGCCAACAGGTCGGCGATATCCATCCCCCCTCCCAATTCCAGTAGAATGCCGCAGACTTTCACAACGGCGGGCTTAACGAATGTCCACGATAGCTGACAACATCGCTGAAGTTGAGGCACGCATCCGTGCCGCGGCACTGGCTGTGCAACGTGATGTGACGAGCATTCACTTACTCGCGGTCAGCAAGACCAAACCCGCTGCAGCGCTGCGCGAAGCCTATGCCGCCGGGGTTCGCGATTTTGGCGAAAACTACCTGCAAGAAGCCCGTGCCAAACAGGTCGAATTAGCCGACCTGCCCTTGAGTTGGCACTTCATCGGCCCCATTCAATCGAACAAGACCCGCGATATCGCCGAGCATTTTTCGTGGGTGCACTCAGTGGACCGCCTGAAAATTGCCCAGCGCTTGTCTGAACAGCGCCCGGCAGACCTGGAACCACTGAATATCTGCATCCAGGTCAACGTCAGTGGAGAAGCCAGCAAGTCCGGCTGTACCCCGCAGGATTTGCCTGCACTGGCAGCCGCCATCAACGGCTTACCGCGCCTGAAGTTGCGCGGCTTGATGGCGATACCGGAGCCCACTGAGGACCGGGCCGAGCAGGACGCGGCCTTTGCAACAGTGCGTGATCTGCAACAAAGCCTGAACCTGGGGCTCGATACACTTTCCATGGGCATGAGCCACGACCTGGAGTCGGCCATTGCCCAAGGCGCCACCTGGGTACGCATCGGTACCGCGCTGTTTGGTGCCCGCGACTACGGCCAGGCCTGATAAGACCGACCTCAATTTTTATAAGGATCTGTTATGAGCAACATGCGTATTGCCTTTATCGGGGCCGGGAATATGGCTTCCAGTCTGATCGGCGGCCTGCTGGCCAAAGGTCTGGATGCCGCACAGATCCGCGCCAGCGATCCGGGCGCCGAAACCCGGGCCAGGGTCTCGGCCGAGCACGGTATAGAACTGTTTGCCGACAACGCGCAGGCGGTTCAGGACGCTGACGTGATTGTCATTGCGGTCAAGCCGCAAGTCATGAAAGCCGTATGCCAGGACCTGCGCGCGCATCTCGAACCGCATCAGTTGCTTATTTCGATTGCCGCAGGCATCACCTGCACCAGCCTGCAGAACTGGCTGGGCAACCAGCCGCTGGTACGCTGCATGCCCAATACTCCGGCATTGCTCGGTAAAGGTGTAAGCGGCCTGTTCGCGACTGCCGCCGTTACCGCCGAACAGCGCCAGCAGGCTGAAGATTTGCTGTCAGCCGTCGGGATCGCGGTCTGGGTCGATACCGAAGCCCAGATCGATGCCGTCACGGCTGTGTCCGGCAGCGGTCCGGCGTATTTCTTCCTGCTGATCGAAGCCATGGCCGACGCCGGGGTCAAACTCGGCCTGCCACGCGAAGTGGCCAAGCAACTGGCCGAGCAGACAGCGCTGGGGGCGGCGCACATGGCCGTGGCCAGTGATGTCGATGCCGCCGAGCTGCGCCGCCGCGTAACCTCGCCCGCCGGTACCACCGAAGCTGCGATCAAATCATTCCAGGCCGACGGTTTTGCAGCCTCGGTCGAAAAAGCATTGAGTGCCGCCGCGCACCGCTCGGCCGAAATGGCCGAACAACTGGGTCAATAAGGAGCACATGATGTCTGGACTTAATGGCGCTGCCATTTTCGTAATTCAAACCCTGGGTAGCCTCTACCTGCTGATCGTCCTGTTGCGATTCATCCTGCAGCTGGTACGGGCCAACTTCTACAACCCGCTGTGCCAGTTCACGGTCAAAGCCACGCAGCCGCTGCTCAAGCCTCTGCGCCGTGTGATCCCGAGCCTGTTTGGCCTGGACATGTCATCGCTGGTGCTGGCGATTCTGGTGCAAATGGTGATCTTCGCCATAGTGCTGACCCTGAGCTACATGTCGTTCAACATTCTGGGGCTGCTGGCCTGGGCCATCATTGGCGTGACTGCGCTGTTCTTGAAGGTGTTCTTCTTTGCCCTGATCATCAGCGTGATCCTGTCCTGGGTTGCTCCTGGTAGCACCAGCCCGGGCGCCGAACTGGTGAACCAGATCACCGAGCCGGCCCTGGCGCCGTTCCGCCGCATGCTGCCAAGCATGGGCGGGCTGGATATCTCGCCGATCCTGGCGTTCATGGTAATTCAGCTGATCCAGAGCTACGTGATCCCGCCTTTGGCCATGTATGTCGGCATGCCGGTCGTGTTGTTCGGCCTGATCTGATGAGCTACTTCCGTTGGGACGGCGAGGACCTGATTCTCGACTGCCACCTGCAACCCAAGGCCAGCAGCGATGAGTTCGCCGGCCTGCACGGTGAACGTCTGAAGATCCGCCTCACCGCCCCACCGGTAGAAGGCAAAGCCAACGCCCATCTGCTGGCCTTTCTGGCCAAGGCGTTCGGTATAGCCAAAAGTCAGGTCAGCCTGATCAGCGGTGAACTCAACCGGCAGAAACGCGTGCGTTTGCACGCGCCGAAAAAACTGCCGGATTTGCCGGGGCTGACAAAGCCAGCCTGAATACTGTTTCTTCTGTGGGAGCCGGCTTGCCGGCGATTGCATCATTGCGGTTTCCAGGCCGAAGTTGTCGGCTGCATCGCTGACAAGCCAGCTCCCGCAAAGGCAGTCTTCGAGCACCTCCGAAATCAGCCCGGAGCATTGCTTGCCGCCCACTCCCCCGCTCATTAGACTTACGCCTCATTTAAAGAGAGCAGGGTCGATGCCAGCCGCCTTTCCCCCCGATTCCGTTGGTCTGGTTGTGCCACAAATGGCGCACTTCAGCGAACCCCTGGCTTTAGCCTGCGGCCGTTCATTGCCTGCCTATGACCTGATTTACGAAACCTACGGCCAGCTCAATGCCACGGCCAGCAATGCCGTGCTGATCTGTCACGCCCTCTCCGGGCACCATCACGCTGCCGGCTACCACAGCATCGATGAGCGCAAGCCCGGCTGGTGGGACAGTTGCATCGGGCCCGGCAAGCCTATCGATACCAACAAGTTCTTCGTCGTCAGCCTGAACAATCTCGGCGGCTGCAATGGCTCTACCGGCCCCAGCAGTATCAATCCAGAAACCGGTCGCCCGTTTGGTGCCGATTTCCCGGTACTCACCGTTGAAGACTGGGTCCACAGCCAGGCACGCCTGGCTGACCGGCTGGGCATCGACCAGTGGGCCGCCATCATCGGTGGCAGCCTGGGCGGCATGCAGGCGCTGCAGTGGAGCATCAGCTACCCGGACCGGCTGCGTCATTGCCTGGCCATCGCTTCGGCGCCAAAACTGTCGGCGCAAAACATCGCGTTCAACGAAGTCGCTCGCCAGGCCATCCTCACCGACCCCGAGTTCCACGGTGGTTCGTTCCAGGAAAAGGGCGTAATTCCCAAGCGCGGCCTGATGCTGGCGCGCATGGTCGGGCACATCACCTACCTGTCCGATGACTCGATGGGCGAGAAATTTGGCCGTGGCCTGAAGAACGAAAACCTCAACTACGACTTCCACAGCGTGGAGTTCCAGGTTGAAAGCTACCTGCGTTATCAGGGTGAAGAGTTCTCCGGGCGCTTTGACGCCAACACTTATTTGCTGATGACCAAGGCGCTGGACTACTTCGACCCGGCGGCCAACTTCGATGACGACCTGGCCAAAACCTTCGCCTCAGCCAAGGCGCGCTTTTGCGTGATGTCATTCACCACCGACTGGCGTTTCTCGCCCGCGCGCTCACGGGAACTGGTGGATGCCCTGATGGCGGCGAAGAAAGACGTGTGCTATCTGGAGATCGATGCTCCGCAAGGCCATGACGCCTTCCTGATCCCGATCCCGCGATACCTGCAAGCCTTCAGTAATTACATGAACCGCATAGAACTGTGAGAACGCCATGAGAGCCGACCTGGAAATCATCCAAGACTGGATCCCCGCCGGCAGCCGCGTGCTCGACCTTGGTTGTGGTGATGGCGAACTGCTGAGCTGGCTGCGCGACAACAAGCAAGTCACCGGCTATGGCCTGGAAAACGACCCGGACAATATCGCCGAGTGCGTCGCCAAGGGCATCAACGTCATCGAGCAGGATCTGGACAAGGGGCTGGGCAACTTCGCCAGCAACAGTTTCGATATCGTGGTCATGACCCAGGCGCTGCAGGCCGTGCACTACCCCGACCGGATTCTCGACGAAATGCTGCGCGTCGGGCGCCAGTGCATCATTACCTTTCCGAACTTCGGCCACTGGCGCTGCCGCTGGTACCTGGCCAGCAAGGGCCGGATGCCGGTATCCGAGTTTCTGCCCTACACCTGGTACAACACGCCGAACATCCACTTCTGCACCTTCGAAGACTTTGAGGAGCTGTGCCGAGGCCGCGAAGCCCGGGTGATCAACCGCCTTGCTGTCGATCAGCAGCACCGCCACGGGTGGGCCAGCAAGTTATGGCCTAACCTGTTGGGCGAGATTGGCATTTATCGTGTCAGCAGCCCCGGCCTTCAGGATCATCAGGTCGCGGTTTAAATCAGCGCTCAAGGAGAAAGACGATGGGTCGTATTGGATTACTAATGCTTTCAATGTGCTTCGCCATGCAGGCCATGGCGGCTGGCCAGGCCACGGTCGGCGGCACCAAGGTGTATTACAACGCCTATATGTCGGACTTCCTGTCGCCTGAAATTGCAGCCAAATACAAACTGGAACGCAGCAAACAACTGGGTGGCCTGAATATCAATCTGGACACCGCCGGTAAAAAAGTCGCCACCACCGTCAAGGGTACCGTGCGCGTCGAAGGCGAGAAAAAGGCCCGGCCCCTGACCTTCAAGCAAGTGATTGATGACAAGGGTGCGATCGACTACTTCGCTCAATTCCCGGTCAATCAGCCTGCCACCTTCATTTTCGATATCGAGCTCAAGGTCAACGGCGAAACCAAATCCATCGATTACTCCCAAGAGGTCGCTCCGCTCTAATGATCAACTTCACGCAACTGGTACTGGCCAGCCACAACGCCGGCAAACTCAAAGAACTTCAGGCCATGCTCGGCGAGTCGGTGCAGTTGCGCTCGATTGGAGAATTCAGCAGCGTTGAACCGGAAGAAACCGGCTTGTCGTTCGTTGAAAACGCGATTCTTAAAGCGCGCAATGCCGCGCGTATCTCGGGTTTGCCGGCACTGGCCGACGACTCCGGGCTGGCGGTGGATTTTCTCGGTGGCGCGCCGGGTATTTACTCGGCCCGCTACGCCGACGGCAAGGGTGATGCGGCCAACAACGCCAAGCTGCTCGAGGCCCTCAAAGACGTACCCGAAGCCGAACGCGGCGCGCAATTTGTCTGCGTGCTGGCGTTGGTCCGGCACGCCGAAGATCCGTTGCCGATTATCTGCGAAGGCTTGTGGCACGGGCGCATCCTGCCTGCCGCCAGCGGTGCGCACGGTTTCGGTTACGATCCGTTGTTCTGGGTTCCGGAGCGCAATTGCTCCAGTGCCGACCTCAGCCCGGGCGAAAAAAACCAGCTGAGCCATCGGGCCCGTGCCATGGTCTTGCTGCGTCAGCGTCTGGGCCTGAAATGACCCACGACACTCCTCCACAGCCGCTCTATCTGGGTGCGGCTGGCTTTACTCAGCAGGCGCCACGCGCGCCGTTGCCGCAATTGCCGCCCCTGTCGCTGTACATCCATATTCCGTGGTGCGTGCGCAAATGCCCGTATTGCGACTTCAACTCCCACACCGCCAGCCCGGTGCTGCCTGAAGACGAGTACGTCGACGCACTGCTGGCCGACCTCGATCAGGACCTGCACGCGGTGTATGGCCGCGAGCTGAGTTCGATCTTCTTCGGCGGCGGCACACCAAGCCTGTTCAGCGCCCGGTCCCTGGGGCGCCTGCTCAAGGGTGTCGAAGCGCGAATTGCGTTCGCCAGCGATATCGAAATCACCCTGGAAGCCAACCCCGGTACTTTCGAGCAGGAAAAGTTCGTGGCTTACCGCAAGCTGGGGATCAACCGGCTGTCGATAGGTATCCAGAGCTTCCAGCAAGAGAAGCTCGAAGCACTGGGCCGCATCCACAACGGTGACGAGGCCGTACGTGCGGCCGGTATGGCGCGCCTGGCCGGCTTTGATAACTTCAACCTGGACTTGATGCACGGTTTGCCCGATCAGTCGCTGGACGACGCCCTGAGCGACTTGCGCCAGGCTATAGCCCTGCAGCCGACACACCTGTCCTGGTATCAACTGACGCTGGAACCCAACACGGTGTTCTGGAACCAGCCGCCGGTCCTGCCTGAGGACGACACTCTGTGGGACATTCAGGAAGCCGGTCAGGCACTGCTGGCCGAACACGGCTATGCCCAGTACGAAGTTTCGGCTTACGCCCAGCCGGGTCGCCCGGCGCGGCATAACCTGAACTACTGGAGCTTTGGCGACTTTATCGGTATCGGTGCTGGCGCCCACGGCAAATTGAGCCATCCCGATGGCCGCATAATCCGCACCTGGAAAACCCGCCTGCCGAAGGATTACCTGAACCCGGGCAAAAACTTCCAGGCGGGCGAGAAAGTTCTGACTGCCGAAGAGCTACCGTTTGAGTTTCTGATGAACGCCTTGCGCCTGACCGATGGCGTCGATGCTGCGCTCTACCCCGAGCGTACCGGGCTGGCACTCGAAAGCTTGAAAAGCGGACGCGATGCTGCCGAACAAAGCGGCCTATTGCAGGTCGAACCGTCACGCCTGGCAGCAACTGCCCGGGGCCAGCTGTTTCTCAACGACTTGCTGCAGCACTTTCTGATCTAAGGAACTCGAATGGACTTGGTACTAGACCTGCTTGCTACCGTATCGCGCTGGAGCCGCAGCCACCTCTCGGAGATCTCGCTGGCCCTGATCGGCTGCTTGCTGGTGCTGTTCGGTGCCGACTTCAAAGGTTGGGTCGAACAACGTCTGGGAAGTGTTGCCGGTGCCTTGCGTGTGCCCCTGATGGCCTTGTTGTGCCTGGTGGGCAGCGGTGCGGCTCTGATTTACGCCACGCCCTGGGTCGAACGCGGCCTCGGCCAGTTCAACAACTACAGCCTGGCGCCGGTGTTGTTGGTGGTGCTGGTGTTGATCGGGGTTGTGGCTGACCGGCGCTGATGCGAAGACTGAAAACATTGTGGGAGCTGGCTTGGCAGCGATGCAGACGACGCGGTTTACAGTCAGACCGCGTTGATGCTATCGCTGGCAAGCCAGCTCCCACAAAGGTTGGCGCTTACAATTTTTCGAACTTCAGATCCCACACGCCATGCCCAAGACGTTCGCCGCGGCGTTCGAACTTGGTCACCGGACGCTCGGTCGGACGCGGTACACAACGGCCATCTTCGGCCAGATTGCGATAGCCCGGCGCGACGTTCATCACTTCCAGCATGTATTCGGCATAGGGTTCCCAATCGGTGGCCATGTGCAGCACACCGCCGACCTTGAGCTTGGAACGCACCAGCTCAGCAAAGGACGCCTGCACGATACGGCGCTTGTGGTGACGGCTCTTGTGCCACGGGTCCGGGAAGAACAGCAGCAGGCGATCCAGGCTGTTGTCGGCCACGCAACGGGTCAGTACTTCGATCGCATCGCAATCGTAAACCCGCAGGTTGGTCAGCCCTTGGGTCAGTACGCCATTGAGCAGCGCGCCGACACCCGGACGGTGAACCTCAACCCCGATAAAGTCCTGCTCAGGCGAAGCTGCCGCCATTTCCAGCAAGGAGTGGCCCATGCCGAAACCGATTTCGAGGGTCCGCGGCGCCGAGCGGCCGAATACCTGGTCGAAATCGACCGGCGCATCAGCCAGCGGCAGCACGTACAGCGGCGTGCCCTGGTCAAGGCCACGTTGCTGGCCTTCGGTCATACGCCCGGCGCGCATCACAAAACTCTTGATGCGACGGTGCTGGCGATCTTCGCCTTCTTCCGGGGTTGGGGTGTCGAGTGATTCAGTCATCAGTGGCTCTTACTTGATCAGACCATCCAGCGGCGAAGAGGCGCTGGCATAGAGTTTTTTCGGCATGCGTCCGGCCAGATACGCCAGACGGCCCGCCACAATGGCGTGTTTCATGGCTTCGGCCATGATGATCGGGTGTTGGGCATTGGCGATGGCCGAGTTCATCAGCACCGCCTCGCAGCCCATTTCCATGGCAATGGTGGCGTCGGAGGCAGTACCCACGCCCGCATCCACCAACACCGGGATTTTTGCTTCTTCAAGGATGATCCGCAGGTTGTAGGGATTACAGATCCCCAAACCGGTGCCAATCAGCCCGGCCAGCGGCATCACGGCGATGCAGCCCATGGCCTCGAGCTCGCGGGCGATGATCGGGTCATCGCTGGTGTACACCATCACGTCGAAACCTTCCTTGACCAGGATCTCTGCGGCCTTGAGGGTTTCGATCACATTGGGGAACAGGGTTTTCTGATCCGCCAGTACTTCCAGCTTGACCAGATTGTGGCCGTCGAGCAGCTCACGGGCCAGGCGGCAGGTGCGTACGGCTTCTACCGCGTCATAGCAACCGGCCGTGTTCGGCAGGATGGTATAGCGATCCGGTGGCAGGATATCGAGCAGGTTCGGCTCGCCAGGGTTTTGCCCGATGTTGGTACGACGCACGGCGACGGTGACGATTTCAGCACCCGATGCCTCGATGGCAAGGCGGGTTTCTTCCATGTCACGGTACTTGCCAGTACCCACCAACAGGCGCGACTGATAAGTACGGCCAGCCAGGATAAAAGGCTTGTCGCTGCGAACATTGCTCATCGGGAATCCTCTGTAATTGTGTGCACCGCGGGAATGGGTCAAGCGGGGGGACTAGCCACCACCGATGGCATGCACCACTTCGACCTGGTCACCTTCTTTGAGCACCGTCCCGGCGTGCTGACTGCGCGGGACGATGTCCAGGTTAAGCTCGACAGCCACTCGACGCCCGGTCAGTTCCTGGCGCGCCAACAGGCTGGCGACGGTCTCGCCGTCCGGCAGTTCAAAAGGTTCACCGTTCAACTGAATGCGCATGCGCGACGCTGCCTTCATTTTAAGGGGCCAGCATTCTATCCCGATCAGTCAGGTCGACCCAAGCCATTCATCTTGCGGACTTAGCTCAAGCGCCAGGCGGCAATGCCCAGGCATAACCATCCGGCCAGAAAAGCCAGACCACCGATGGGCGTAATGATCCCCAGTTTGCTGATACCCGTCAGGGTCAGCAGATACAAACTGCCGGAAAACAGTACGATGCCCAGGGCGAAAAAGACACCGGACCACGTCACCAGGCGACCCGGCAGCTGAGTGGCGAGCAGGGCTACACCGAGCAGGGCCAGGGTATGCACCAGCTGGTAGGTAACCCCTGTATGAAAAATGGCCAGGTATTGCTCGCTCAGGCGGCTTTTCAGGCCATGGGCCGCGAATGCGCCAAGGGCCACACCGGTGAAGCCGAAAAAGGCGGCCAGCATCAGAAACACGCGCAACATGGATAACTCCCGTCAGGACTATGGAATGGCGCAGGGTCTGTATAATGGCCCGCTCAACGGGTTCGGCCAAGCCATCTATGCTGCGTATTCTTGTTCATCGCTTTCTCAAAGCCCTGCTCTGGTTCGCAGCGGGCAGCGCATTGCTGGTGCTGATCTTTCGCTGGGTCCCGCCGCCCGGCACTGCGCTGATGGTCGAGCGCAAGGTCGAATCATGGTTCGACGGCGAGCCCATTGACCTGCAACGCAGCTGGCGACCGTGGGATGAAATCAGCGACGAACTTAAAGTCGCGGTCATTGCTGGCGAGGATCAGAAATTCGCCGAGCACTGGGGCTTTGACTTCAGCGCCATCCGCGCCGCTTTCGCTCATAACGAACGGGGCGGGACGTTACGCGGCGCCAGCACGCTGAGCCAGCAAGTCTCGAAAAACCTGTTTCTATGGTCGGGTCGAAGCTGGCTGCGCAAAGGGCTGGAGGCCTGGTTCACCGGATTGATCGAGGTACTCTGGCCCAAGCAGCGGATTCTCGAGGTGTACCTCAACAGCGCAGAGTGGGATGAGGGAGTATTTGGTGCAGAGGCCGCGGCCCAGCATCACTTTGGCGTGAGTGCCGCCAGATTGAGCCGTCAGCAAGCCAGCTACCTGGCCGCCGTACTGCCCAATCCGCGCAACTGGAGTGCCGGTCGACCTAGCCCGTACGTCAGCCGCCGCGCCAGCTGGATACAGCGACAAATGCGCCAGCTGGGCGGCGACAGCTACCTCGATACCCTGAACACTTCGCGCAAGGCGCCCTGGGCCGAGTAAGCCGGCTCCCGCAGGGACAAACAAAAACGCCCCGACTCGTTAGAGCCGGGGCGTTTTTTTGTCGAGCCCGTTCAGGCGGCAATCGACAGTTTGAGCTTGTTCATCGCGCTTTTTTCCAGCTGACGAATTCGCTCGGCAGACACGTTGTACTTCTGTGCCAGGTCATGCAGCGTAGCTTTCTCTTCAGCCAGCCAGCGCTGATACAGAATGTCGCGGCTGCGATCATCAAGCACTTCCAGCGCTTCATGCAGGTTGCTGGTGGAGTTATCAGTCCAGTCAGCATCCTCCAGTTGACGTGCCGGATCGTACCGGTGGTCTTCCAGGTAGTTGGCTGGCGACTGGAATGCACTGTCGTCGTCAGCTTCGGCTGCCGGGTCGAACGCCATATCATGGCCAGTCAGACGGCTTTCCATCTCGCGAACTTCGCGAGGCTCTACACCGAGGCTTTCAGCCACACGATGAACTTCATCATTGTTCAGCCAGGCCAGACGTTTTTTCTGGCTGCGCAGGTTGAAGAACAGTTTGCGCTGGGCCTTGGTGGTCGCAACTTTCACGATCCGCCAGTTACGCAGAATAAACTCGTGGATCTCTGCCTTGATCCAGTGCACGGCGAACGACACCAGACGCACGCCCATTTCAGGGTTAAAGCGTTTGACCGCCTTCATCAGGCCGACATTGCCTTCCTGGATCAGGTCAGCCTGAGCCAGGCCATAGCCCGAATAGCTACGGGCAATGTGTACAACAAAACGCAGGTGGGCGAGCACCATCTGCCGAGCCGCCCCAAGATCCTGCTCATAGTAGAGACTCTCGGCCAGTTCACGCTCCTGCTCCGGTGTCAGCAGTGGAATGCTGTTCACCGTGTTTACATAGGCCTCAAGGTTCGCACCAGGGACCAACGCATACGCAGGTTGCAAAGAAGTGGTCATACGAATAAACCTCCGTCTCACATAACTCGTGCAGTTCAGCACTGCGAAAGTTGACCGGAAACTCAGGAAAAAGTTCCCAAAAAAAGCTGAAAAGGTCAACAGGCAAAAAGAAACTACTTAGGCGAAAGCTCACGTAAGTGACGCGCTACTGCAATCCATGCACCGATATACCCTAACAGCACCGCGCCAAGCAAGAGAGACAGACCATCGGCTACTGGCACACCGGCCAGGGCAAAACTGCTGCCATACAACCCGGCCAACCCGACTACCGCGTCGTTGAGCCAGTTCAAGCCGAATGCCAGTACGCCCCAGGAAAGCACCCCGGCGCCAAAACCATAAAGCGCACCCATATAAAGAAAAGGCCTGCGCACATAACTGTCAGTGCCGCCGACCAGCTTGATGACTTCGATTTCGATACGACGATTCTCGATATGCAAACGAATCGTATTACCAATAACCAGCAGCAAAGCCGATACCAGCAAGACCGTCAAGCCAAACACAAAGCGGTCACCCAATTTCAGAATGGCCGCCAGACGCTCGACCCAGACTAGATCAAGTTGCGCCTGTTGCACTTTCGGCAACTCCGAAAGACGCTCGCGCAGAGCCTCGAGGGTGGCTTTATCGACCTCATTGGGGGTCACCAGCACCACGCCCGGCAACGGATTATCCGGAAGCTCTTTAAGCGCTTCCCCCAAGCCGGATTGCTGCTGGAACTCTTCAAGGGCCTTTTCGCGGCTGATGAATTCAGCGTCAGCCACGCCAGCCATACCTTTTATCTGATTACTCAATTGCTCGCCTTGCGAGCTGTCGGCATCCAGTTGCAGGTACAGCGAAATCTGCGCCGCACGCTGCCACGAACCGCCCAGACGCTCGACGTTGTTAAGCAAAAGCGAGAGCCCCATTGGCAAGCTCAGCGCGACTGCCATCACGAGGCAGGTGAAGAAGCTGCCAATCGGCTGCTTGCCAAGACGCTTCAGGCTGTCGAGCAAACTGGCGCGATGGGCCTCAACCCAGGCCCGGAACAACATCGAGAAACCCGGGCCATCGTCATCGTCATGCTTTTTCCTGGCCGGCTGCGGATCTGCGGCCTTGGGTGCTACACGTTCGGAAACCTTGGAGCCGCGTGTCGCACTCATTGCGCGGCCTCCCCGTCGCCAATCAATCGCCCGCGCTGCAGGGTGAGCATGCGGTGGCGCATGCGTGCAATCAGCGCCAGGTCATGGCTGGCGATCAGTACGCTGGTGCCCAAACGGTTGATGTCTTCAAATACGCCCATGATTTCCGCCGCCAGACGCGGGTCGAGGTTGCCGGTGGGTTCGTCGGCCAGCAGCAAGGCTGGACGATGAACGATGGCCCGGGCAATACCGACGCGTTGTTGCTGGCCAGTGGACAAGTCACCGGGATACAGATCGGTTTTGTCCGACAGCGCCACACGCTCAAGTGCCGAGTCGACACGCTTGGCGATTTCAGGCTTGGACAGCCCGAGAATCTGCAGCGGCAAGGCCACGTTATTGAACACCGTGCGATCAAACAGCAGTTGGTGGTTCTGGAACACCACACCGATCTGACGGCGCAGGAAAGGAATTTGCGCGTTGCTGATCTGCCCCAGATCCTGCCCCGCCAGCAGCAGTTTGCCGGTGGTCGGGCGCTCCATAGCCAGTAACAGCCGGAGCAGGGTGCTTTTACCTGCGCCGGAATGACCGGTTACAAAAAGGAACTCGCCGCGACGGACCCGAAAGCTCAGCTCGTGCAGGCCCACGTGTCCATTTGGATAGCGCTTACCGACCTGCTCGAAACGAATCATGGACGCTCCCGCTCCGCAAACAGAGCCTGGACAAAGGGTTCGGACTCAAAGTCCCGTAGATCATCGATGCCTTCGCCGACACCGATAAAACGAATAGGAATATTGAACTGCTTGGCCAGGGCGAAGATCACCCCGCCCTTGGCCGTGCCATCCAGCTTGGTCAGCGCCAGGCCGGTAAGGGCCACGGTCTGATTGAACTGCTTGGTCTGGCTGATCGCGTTCTGCCCGGTGCCGGCATCCAGTACCAGCAGCACTTCGTGCGGGGCGTCTTCGTCGAGCTTGCCGATCACCCGGCGAACTTTTTTCAGTTCTTCCATCAGGTTGTCTTTGGTGTGCAGGCGTCCGGCAGTATCGGCGATCAACACGTCGATGCCCCGCGCCTTGGCGGCTTGCACGGCGTCAAAAATCACCGAAGCCGAGTCGGCGCCAGTGTGCTGGGCGATCACCGGGATATTGTTGCGCTCCCCCCACACCTGCAACTGCTCGACCGCGGCGGCACGGAACGTATCGCCGGCGGCGAGCATGACTTTTTTGCCTTCAAGCTGGAGCTTTTTCGCCAGCTTGCCGATGGTGGTGGTCTTGCCCGCGCCATTGACGCCGACCACCAGAATGACGAATGGCTTGTTTTTCGCTTCGATTTTCAGCGGCTGCTCTACCGGTTTGAGCATGGCAGCCAGCTCGGCCTGCAACGACTTGTACAGTGCATCGGCGTCGGTCAGCTGCTTGCGCGCAACCTTTTGAGTCAGGTTTTTGATAATCACCGAGGTGGCTTCAACACCAACGTCTGCGGTGAGCAGGCGGGTTTCAATCTCGTCGAGCAGATCGTCATCGATGATTTTTTTGCCCAGGAACAGGCTGGCCATGCCTTCGCCGATGCTGGCGCTGGTTTTCGACAGCCCCTGCTTGAGGCGGGCAAAGAAGCCGACCTTGGCTTGCGCAGCTGGAGCTTCAGCTACCACCACCGGAGCCGCAACTGCTGGCGCAGGGGCCACAGGCGCAGCAACAGCTTGCGGCTCGACAACTACGACCGGCTCTGGCTCTGGCTCTGGCTCTGGCTCTGGTGCAACAGGCTCGACGAAGGTTTCAAGCACTTCAAGCACTTCGACCACAGGCTCCGGCGCGATGACCGGGGCGCTGACCGCGACCTCGATCTCCGGTTCCGGAATGGAAGGCACGATATACGGCGCCTGCAGGTCCTTGACCAGCGCAACGGGTTCCTCGGGTACTGGCAGCGGCGGCCATGGCTCGGCAGCGGCTGGCGATTCAACAGCAGGCGCCTGTGCAACCACAACCACTTCAGGCGTTGGCTCGACAACCACCGCAGTGGCCTCAATCAACGGCTCAGGGGTGATTTCGGGTGCGGGTGCAGGCTGCTCAACGACGGTTTCCTGCGGCTTTCTGCGCAGCCATCCGAACAGGCCTTTTTTCTCGCCAGCCGCAGCTGGGTTCTTCTTGTCGTCGTTGGAACCAAACATGGAGGACGGCTATCTCATCGTAGCGAAGCGCCACTGTGGCGCCCCGGCAAATAATATTCGGTGTGAAACAGACTGTTTTTTTGTCAGCTCGTTCGCACGCACCTTGATCAGAGGGTAAAGCACACCCCTGAAACTTCGTCTTAACTCGGAACTGGAACGGGAAAATCGGCAAAAAAGCTAAATTTACCGGGATACATTCACACTTCCAGGCTGGCTCCTATACTGCCCGATCAATCGTCGTCTGATCGTCAAAGGCCTGATAGGCGTGGCCGCCAGTAAAACGGATCAGTATCCTAGCACCTCCTCACCCGCTGACGCTAAGGCCAAGCGGGCAGCCCAACAGGTTTAAAAACGAATGAATGCTCTAGCCCGCCGCGCTGCTGGCCTGTTGCTCAGCACAGTTTTGCTCCCGCTTTCGGCCCTGGCGGCCGACCAGCAACCCACCCACGAGTTTCGCCTGGACAATGGCCTGAAGGTCATCGTGCGCGAAGACCATCGCGCGCCAGTGGTGGTGTCCCAGGTCTGGTACAAAGTGGGCTCCAGTTACGAGACCCCGGGCAAGACCGGCCTGTCCCATGCTCTTGAGCACATGATGTTCAAAGGCAGTAACAAGGTCGGCCCCGGCGAAGCCTCGTTGATCCTGCGCGACCTCGGCGCCCAGGAAAACGCTTTTACCAGCGATGACTACACCGCCTATTACCAGGTATTGGCCCGCGACCGCCTGGCGGTTGCCTTCGAGCTCGAATCTGACCGCATGGCCAGCCTTCGCTTGCCGCCTGAAGAGTTCAAGCGCGAGATCGAGGTCATTAAAGAAGAACGCCGCCTGCGTACCGACGATCAGCCGATGAGCAAGGCCTTCGAACTGTTCAGCGCCATGGCCTACCCGTCCAGTGGTTATCACACGCCGACCATCGGCTGGATGGTGGACCTGGAGCGCATGAGCGTTGGCGAACTGCGCGCCTGGTATGAGGAGTGGTACGCACCGAACAACGCCACCCTGGTGGTGGTGGGAGACGTAACACCGGATGAAGTCAAAGCCTTGGCCCAGCGCTATTTCGGCCAGGTGGCCAAACGCGAAGTGCCTGTCGCCAAAGTCCCGCTGGAACTGCCGACCCCCGGTGAGCGCCTGCTCAAGATCCACGTGCAGACCCAACTGCCAAGCCTGATTCTGGGCTTCAACGTGCCAAGCATTGCCACCGCCAAAGACCCGGTTACTGCCAACGCCCTGCGCCTCATTTCGGCACTGCTGGACGGTGGCTACAGTGCACGTATGCCAACCCAGCTGGAGCGCGGCGAAGAGCTGGTGTCCGGCGCTTCGTCCAATTACAACGCCTTCACCCGTGGCGACAGCCTGTTCATGCTTTCGGCAATGCCCAACAGCCAGAAAAAAGTCACCCTGGCCCAGGCCGAAGCCGGCTTGTGGCGCATGCTCGATGACCTGAAAAAAACCCCGCCATCGCCACAGGAACTGGAGCGAGTGCGCGCCCAGGTGATCGCAGGTCTGGTTTATGAGCGCGACTCGATCACCAGCCAGGCCACCTCGATTGGCCAGCTGGAGACCGTGGGCCTGTCGTGGAAGCTGATGGATACCGAGCTGCAAGACCTGCAAAAGGTCACCCCGGCCGATATCCAGCAAGCCGCCCGCACTTATTTCACTCGCGACCGCCTCAGCGTTGCGCATGTACTGCCCGAGGAGAAAACCCATGAGTGAGCGTAAAGGTTCCCGCTACGCCCTGCTCGGCCTGAGCGCTGCAATACTGGCCGGCGTACTCGGCTACTATTTCGTCAGCCCCTCGGTCTCCGTGGCCAGCCAGGCACTGGATCAGGCCAAGGCCGAGCACAAGCTCGAGTCTCTGGCCGAACTCGACGGCAAGGCCCCCAGCCATCGCGCATTGAATGTACAAACCTGGAAAACCGCCGAAGGCTCCAAAGTTCTGTTCGTTGAAGCCCGCGAGCTGCCGATGTTCGACCTGCGCCTGACCTTCGCCGCCGGCAGCAGCCAGGACGAAAACACCCCGGGCCTGGCACTGCTGACCAACGCCATGCTCAATGAAGGCGTGGCAGGCAAGGACGTCGGGGCCATCGCCCAGGGCTTTGAAAGCCTGGGTGCGGATTTCGGCAACGGGGCCTATCGCGACATGGCTGTAGTGTCATTGCGCAGCTTGAGTGACCCGGCCAAGCGCACACCGGCGCTCAACCTGTTTGCCGAAGTGGTTGGCCAGCCAACCTTTCCGGCCGACTCCCTGGCGCGGATCAAAAACCAGTTGCTCGCCAGCTTTGAATACCAGAAGCAGGACCCGGGCAAGCTGGCCAGCGATGAACTGTTCAAGCGTCTGTACGGTAATCACCCTTATGCCCACGCCAGCGATGGCAACGCTCAAAGCATCGCTGCGGTCACCATCGATCAGCTCAAGGCGTTCCACAACAAGGCTTACACCGCCGGCAACGCGGTGATCGCGATCGTTGGCGATCTGTCTCGCGCAGAAGCCGAAGCCATGGCCGCTCAAGTATCCGCCGCGCTGCCCAAAGGCCCTGCAGTCGCCAAAACCGTAGAGCCCGGCGAACCCAAGGCTGGCCAGACCCACATCGAATTTCCGTCCAAGCAGACCCACCTGCTGCTGTCCCAGCTTGGAATTGACCGCGACGATCCGGACTATGCCGCACTGGCCCTGGGTAACAGCATTCTCGGTGGCGGTGGCTTCGGTACGCGCCTGATGACTGAAGTACGCGAGAAACGCGGCCTGACCTACGGCGTGTATTCCGGCTTCAGCCCGATGCAGGCACGCGGGCCGTTCATGATCAACCTGCAGACCCGTGCCGAATTGAGCGAAGGTACGCTCAAACTGGTGCAAGACATTCTGGCTGACTACCTGAAAAACGGTCCGACGCAAAAAGAACTCGACGATGCCAAGCGTGAATTGGCGGGCAGCTTCCCGCTGTCAAATGCCAGCAACGCGGCAATCGTCGGCCAACTGGGCGCAATGGGCTTCTATGATATGCCTCTGGACTATCTGGAAACCTTCATGCAGCAGTCCCAAAGCCTGACTAAAGAGCAGGTCAAGGACGCCATGAACAAGCACCTGAGCGCCGACAAACTGGTCGTGGTGACCGCCGGACCAACTGTGCCGCAAAAACCACTGCCACCTCCTACCGATAAACCTTCAGAGCAACCTCTTGGGGTTCCGGAGCATTAATGGCAAAGCCTAAAAACACATCGCACTCGGGTGCTGGTCAGTTACGCATCATTGGCGGGGAATGGCGCAGCCGCAAGCTGGACTTCCCCCACGTAGAAGGTCTGCGCCCGACGCCGGACCGTGTACGTGAAACCCTGTTCAACTGGCTGACCCCGGACATCGTCGGCGCCAAGGTGCTGGACGTGTTCGCCGGCAGCGGCGCGCTGTTCCTGGAGGCACTGTCACGCGGCGCAGCCAAAGGCGTAGCTCTGGACAGCAACCGCGATGCGATTTCCAACATCCGCGAAAACATGGGCATCCTGCGCTGCACCACCGGCGAAGTTCAGCAGACCAACGCCCTGAACTACCTGGCGACGCCTGCGACCGAAGTGTTTGACGTGGTGTTCCTCGATCCGCCCTTCAACCTGGACCTGCTCAAGCCGGCATGCGACCTGCTGGAACAGAACGGTTGGCTGGCTGACAACGCCTGGATCTACACCGAAAGCGAGCGCCGCCCTTCGGAGCTGGGCCTGCCTGCCAACTGGCGCCTGCACCGTGAACAAAAGGCCGGCGGCGTGAATTACGCCCTGTGGGAGCGCGAAGCAGCGCCAACAACCGCCGCAGAGTAACAACGCCATGCCCGCGGGGTTTATTCAAACCCCGTGGTGCATCAGGCGCGTTCACCGCCTCTTACTTCGTCGACTACTACAGTCCCGGGCCGCTGTTGTGGCAAGCTAGCCAATCACTGCATCAGTTAGCGCAAGAGAATTCCAGTGCCATCCTTAGCTGCCCCTGTATCACTTCCTGAATCGTTCATGGCGGCCCATGGCCTGCGCAATCCCCATTTACAAACCCTGTGGGGCCCGCTGTGGCGCAAACGGCCGGTGGTTGAACACCGCCGCGAGCGCCTGTGGCTGGCAGATGGTGACTTTCTCGATCTGGACTGGCACGGCACCCCTTCAACCGATGCACCCATAGTGCTGGTATTGCATGGCCTGACCGGCTCATCGGCGTCGCACTATGTCGCCGGCCAGCAACGGGCCCTCGCCACGCAAGGCTGGACCAGTGTCGCCCTGAACTGGCGCGGCTGCTCCGGCGAACCCAATCTGCTGGCGCGCAGTTATCACTCCGGCGCCAGCGAAGACCTGGCGGCAGCCGTGGCACACTTGCGCGCCACCCATCCGCTGGCCCCGCTGTTCGCCGTCGGCTATTCACTGGGCGGCAACGTATTGCTCAAATACCTGGGTGAAAGCGGCAACGAAAGTGGCTTGCAGGGTGCGGTGGCGGTGTCGGTGCCGTTTCGCCTCGACCAGTGCGCCGACCGGATTGGCCAGGGTTTCTCCAAGGTCTACCAGGCGCATTTCATGCGTGAAATGCTGGTCTATGTCACGAACAAGCAGCGGCAGTTTCGCCACGATGCCCGGCATGAGCCGCTGGCCACGCTGGACAACCTGGGCTCCCTGAAATCGCTGCGCAAAATGCGCACCTTTTGGGAGTTCGATGACCGGGTCACCGCACCACTCAACGGTTACCTGAATGTCGATGACTACTACCGTCGCGCCTCCAGCCGGTACTTTTTGGCCGCCATCGACACTCCGACCCTGATTATCCACGCCGTGGACGACCCGTTCGTGTTCAAACACAGCATCCCCGAGGCCAGCGAACTGTCCGGGTGCACCACACTTGAGCTGCATGCCAGGGGGGGCCATGTCGGATTTATCGAAGGCTCCCTTAAAACCCCGGGCTACTACCTCGAACGGCGCATCCCGCAATGGCTGGCGAGCCTCAGGCCCGGGCCCGGGTAATGAGCAGCGAGCAGGGTGAGTCGATCCGGTTCTGGCAAACGCCACCGCTGACAGGTGTCGAGTTGCTCACCGCGCGCTATATCGAACACCGCTTCGTACCCCATGTGCATGATGGTTTTGTGATCGGCATGATCATGGACGGGGCCCAGCGCTATCGTTATCGCGGGGCTGAGCATCTGGCCTGTTCCGGCACCCTGGTACTGATCAACCCGGACGAAGTGCACAACGGGCACAAAGGCCATGATGCCGGCTGGCGCTACCGGGCGTTCTATCCCGACAACGCGCAACTGCACGGCCTGCTGGAAGAGCTCGGCTTGCCCGGCATGCACTTGCCGACCTTCAATGACACCCTGATTCACGACCCCGACCTGTTCAACGGCTTGTGCCGGCTGCACCAATTGCTCGAAGGCCCGGAGTCGGCACTGCATCAACAAACGGTCTGGCGACAAATGATGCTGGCGCTGCTCAATCGCCATGCCCGCCTGCCAATGCCGGCCAAGCCGGGCATTGAACATCGCGCCGTACGTCAGGCCAAGGAGCTGCTGCAGGCCCGTCTCGCCGAACCGCCCTCCTTGGAACAGCTGGCAGCGGCGGTCAATCTGTCGGCGTTTCATTTGGCCCGGGTGTTTCAACGCGCGACGGGCATGCCACCGCACACCTGGCTGATGCAGCAACGTATTGCCCACGCCAGAGCCTTGCTGAAAAAGGGTTGTTTGCCGCTGCAAGTGGCTACGCAATTGGGTTTTGCCGATCAAAGCCATCTGAGCCGGCAATTCAAGAAAGTCTACGGTGTGGGCCCCGGCGCCTATCGCGCAGCCAGTGCCCATAAACACCCGTAGTCGCAGCCTTCGCGCCTGGGCAGCGACCAGGTTACAGCGCGGGCATCAATCGCCGGTAGCAATGCCCCGCTCAGGATCGTTGATCCATTCGCTCCACGACCCCGCATAGAGCTTACCCAGCGGATAACCGGCCAACCCCAGTGCAAACAGGTTATGGCACGCCGTCACGCCGGAGCCGCAGTAGGCCACCAGCTCTTGCGCAGAACGACCGCCGAGCTGCTCGGCGAAACGCTTTTTGAGTTGATCGGCAGGTAAAAAACGCCCGCTGCTGTCGAGGTTCTCGCTGAACGCTGCACATTGCGCACCCGGAATATGCCCGGCAACAGGGTCGATAGGTTCAACTTCGCCGCGAAAACGTGGTCGGGCACGGGCGTCGATCAAGGTCAGGTCCGGATCGCCCAGGCGCTTGTGCAAGTGCTCGGCATCGACCAGCAAACGCTTGTCGAGCTTGCCTTCCAGGTTGCCACGGGGCTTGACCACAGCATCCAGACTCAGCGGGAAACCTGCGCCATGCCAGGCCTTGAGGCCGCCATCGAGGATAAACACGCCGTCGCGCTTGCCCAGCCAGGTCAGCAACCACCATGCCCGGGCGGCATAGACCCCCGGACCGTCGTCATACAGCACCACATCGCTGTCGTCATTGATGCCCCATGCGCGCAGTCGCTCAAGCAACACCTGTGGCTCGGGCAACGGGTGACGGCCCGTTACACCTTTGATCACGGGGCCGCTCAAATCACGTTCAAGGTCAGCAAATTGCGCACCGGCTATATGCCCTTCGGCATAGCTGCAACGACCATAGTCGGGGTCTTCAAGGGCGAAACGGCAATCCAGAATAACCAGACCGGGCAGTTCCTGGCGTTCGCTCAGGGCTTGGGGGCTGATCAGTTGCGCGACGGGCATAGGGAACTCCTGTGAGGGGGTGAAATGCATTTATTGAACGTGCAGCGCGTGCTCCAGCGGGACGTAGTAATCCTTGATCAGTTCATCGAAGTCTGCCCGGCCCTGAGCGGTGACAAAGCCCGATTCCAGGACCAGCAGTTGATACACCCCGCGCTTGATGGCCTGCTCACTGAGCTGATCGTTGTTCTCCCGGGTAGTACACAGAAAACTGACCCATGAGGTGAGAATGATCCACGCGTTAAGGGTCAGCGACTCGATTTGCAGAGGGGTCATGCACATAAGCCCGGCATCGACAAAACCGCGGTAAATCGCTTGCGCCTGACGCAGACAGTTCTGGGAAAAGACCCGGTAACGGGCGGCAAGCTCAGTGTCGCTGTGCAGCAAGTGCTCGATATCACGGTACAAAAAGCGATAGCGCCACATGGCATCCAGCAACTGCTGCAAGTACTGACGCTTGTCTTCAACACTGGCCATACGCCCTTCGGGCGGGCGCAGAAACCTCAACACCAACGCCTCATACTCGCTGAACAATACCGAGATGATCGTCTGCTTGTTAGGGAAGTGGTAATACAGATTGCCCGGTGAAATTTCCATGTGCGCGGCAATGTGGTTGGTGCTCACACTGCGCTCGCCCAGCTGATTGAACAGCTCCAGACTGCTATTGACGATGCGCTGGCTGGTTTTTATTCGTGGGGCCATGGGCTTCTTGGGCTTTAATGAAAAACGAAAGACATCTTACGACCTTACCCGTCATCGTTAAACCACACGGATAAGCGCCCCTCATTGACAGCTTAGAGCATAGGCTCTAAAAGCATGATTGCTCTCAAATAAAAATAACCCGCAAGCCTTCCGCCCGGAGCAAACCATGTCTGTCGACAGCGCCCCCCGCCAAGACGCCTCAGCCGTGCTGAGCGATCTCCATTCCCTGCTCGACACCCAACGTCTGGCTTATGCGGCTCACCCCTATCCGCCACTCGCCCAGCGCCAGCAATGGTTGAAAAGTTTGCGCAAGTTACTGAGTGATGAGCGCGAAGTGCTGATCGACGCCATCAGCCAGGACTTCAGCCACCGCAGCCCTGACGAAACCCTGTTTGCCGAGCTGATGCCCAGCCTGCACAGCATTGATTACACCCTTAGGCATTTGAAGCGCTGGATGCAGCCCTCGTCCCGCAGCGTAGGGGTGATGTTCCAGCCGGCCAGCGCCAAAGTGGTGTATCAGCCCCTGGGCGTAATCGGCATTATCGTGCCGTGGAACTACCCGCTGTACCTGGCCATGGGCCCTTTGATCGGGGCATTGGCGGCGGGTAACCGGGTAATGCTCAAACTCAGCGAGTTCACCCCGGCCACAGGGCACTGGCTCAAGAACTTGCTGGGGCGCATCTTCCCCGAAGACATGGTTGCCGTAGTACTGGGTGAAGCCGATGTGGCCGTGGCATTCTCCGGCCTGGCATTTGATCACTTGCTGTTCACCGGCTCGACCCACGTAGGCAAGCAGGTCATGCGGGCAGCTGCCGACAACCTGACCCCGGTAACCCTGGAGCTGGGCGGCAAGTCGCCAGCCATCGTATCGGCCGATGTACCGCTCAAGGATGCTGCCCAACGTATCGCCTGGGGCAAAACCCTCAACGCCGGGCAGACCTGCATCGCTCCGGATTACGTGCTGGTGCCGCGAGACCGGGTCGATGACTTTGTTGAGGCCTACCGCCAGGCCGTGCACAGTTTTTATCCGACCCTGATCGACAACCCGGACTACACCGCAATCATCAATGAACGCCAACTGGCGCGCCTTGATCGCCTGCAAACCGATGCCACTCTGAAGGGTGCACGCCTGATACCGCTGTACGAGCAAGGCCAGGGGCGGCGCATGCCCCACGCCCTGCTGCTGGATGTAAACGACGAGATGCAGGTGATGCAGGACGAAATATTCGGCCCGCTGCTGCCCGTCGTGGCCTACGGCGACCTGCAGCAAGCGCTGGACTACATCAATGCCAGACCGCGCCCGCTGGCGCTTTACTACTTCGGCTACAACAAGCCCGAGCAGCAACGGGTCATCCTGCACACCCACTCTGGCGGCGTGTGCATCAATGACACCCTGCTGCATGTGGCCATCGACGACCTGCCGTTTGGCGGTGCAGGGCATTCCGGCATGGGCCATTACCACGGTCATGAAGGCTTTGTGACCTTCAGCAAAGCCAAGGGGGTGCTGGTTAAACAGCGCCTCAACAGCTCGCTGATGATTTACCCGCCTTATGGCCGCCAACTGGTACGCCTGATCCAGAAGCTGTTTATCCGCTAGTCGAAGGTGGCCCATGCCTGAATTGAGGGTTGAAGAGGTTCTGCTATCGCGTCGGGGCGTACTCAAAGTCGGCCTGTGGGCCAGTGCATTTTTGACCTGCGCCGGGCTCGGCGCCAGTCTGAGTGGCTGCTCGCCCGGCAGTAGCGCCAGCGGCTTCGCGTTGTTGCGCAGCAGTGATCTGACTTTTTTGCGGGCACTGATCCCGGTGATGCTTGCGGGTAGCGTGGGCGCCCCGGCTGTTCCCGGTGCGGCCGATGCCACCTTGCATCAGCTGGACCACAACCTTGCTCACTTGTCCCCCGAACTGCTCAAGCTGACTCGGCAATTGTTCGATGTACTGGCCATGCCGGTAACACGGGGCCCGTTGACCGGGGTCTGGGGTGGCTGGGAGAGCGCCAGCCCCGAACAGATTCAGGATTTTTTGCAACGCTGGCAAAACAGCAGCCTGAACCTGCTGCGCATGGGCCACGGCTCGCTGGTGCAACTGGTGATGATGAGCTGGTACGAACGCCCCGAGTCCTGGGCCGGGTGCGGGTATCCGGGCCCGCCGAAGATCTGACTGACCCCGAACAACCCGTAGGAGCGAGCTTGCTCGCGAGCTGTTAAACGCGGCGACGAAGAGCTCGCGAGCAAGCTCGCTCCTACAAACCCCATTGCCACCATGGAAGTCCTTTATGCCCGTACCTGATCCGTTCCGCGAAGGCATGGCCCGAGGCTGGAAAACCCGGGATGGCTCGCAACTCGACAGCGACCTGACGCTCGAAGCCGATGTGGTGATTGTCGGTAGCGGTGCAGGCGGCGGCACCACAGCCGAGATTCTTAGTGCCGCCGGTTACAGGGTCTTGCTGATCGAGGAGGGCCCGCTCAGGACCAGCAGTGATTTCAGGCTGCTGGAAGACGAGGCCTACTCCAGTCTTTATCAGGAAGGCGTCGGGCGCATGAGCAAAGACGGCGCCATCAGCATCCTCCAGGGCCGGGCCGTGGGCGGTACGACCCTGGTCAACTGGACTTCAAGCTTTCGCACCCCCGCCCCCACCCTGGAGCACTGGGCCCGGGAACACGCGGTCGCCGGCCACAGTGAGGCGCAGATGGCACCATGGTTCGAGCAGATGGAACTGCGGCTTGGCGTCGCGCCCTGGCTGATCCCGCCCAACGCCAATAACGAGGTGATCCGCACCGGTTGCGAAAAGCTCGGCTACAGCTGGCATGTGATCCCGCGCAATGTGCGCGGCTGCTGGAACCTGGGCTACTGCGGCATGGGCTGCCCGACCAATGCCAAACAATCGATGCTGGTGACCACCATCCCCGCCACCCTCGAACAGGGCGGCGAATTGCTGTATCTGACCCGCGCCCGGCGGCTGCTGATCAGCGGTGACCAGGTTACCGGGCTGGAGTGCCAGGCCATGGACAGCCGCTGCGTGGCGCCCACCGGCCGCACAATCATGGTCAAGGCCCGGCACTATGTGCTGTCCGGCGGCGGCATCAACACCCCCGGCCTGCTGCTGCGTTCCGAGGCACCCGACCCCCACGGACGACTCGGTAAACGGACGTTTCTGCACCTGGTCAACTTTTCTGCGGCGCAGTTTCCTGCGGCCATCAATCCGTTTTACGGCGCCCCGCAATCGATTTACTCCGATCATTTTCAGTGGAAAGACGGCACCAGCGGGCCCATGGGCTACAAACTCGAGGTGCCGCCGCTGCATCCGGCCCTGGCAGCCACAATTTTTGCCAGCTTTGGCCAGACCAGCGCCGGGCACATGGCGCAACTGCCCAATACCCATATGATGCTGGCGTTGATGCGCGACGGTTTTCATCCCGACAGCCCCGGCGGCAGTGTCGAGTTGCGTGCTGATGGCAGTCCGGTGCTCGATTACAGCCTCACGCCCTACGTCTGGGACGGCCTCAAGCGTGCCCTCCACAGCATGGCCGAGATCCAGTTCGCGGCAGGCGCCAGCGCCGTCATGCCGCTGCACAGTGATGCGCAATACATGACCAGCCTTGGCCAGACACGTGACCGAATCGACAGTTTGAGCCTTGAGTTGTATCGCACCCGCCTTGCCAGTGCCCATGTCATGGGTGGCTGTGCAATGGGCGAAAACCCGCAACTGGCCGTCACCGACAGCCTTGGGCGCCATCATCAATTGGGTAATGTATCGGTCCACGATGGCTCTTTATTCCCCACCAGCATTGGGGCCAACCCGCAATTGTCGGTGTACGGGCTCACGGCGAAACTGGCAACAGAGCTGGCCGCGCGCCTGAAAAATCCGTGAAAAAGTAGTTAATTGGCCACGTCTATAGTGCTTTCTTCTGCGAATGGCGACTTGGCCGACCGGGAATGCTGCGATACCATCCGACTCCCCAACGGATTCCCGCCAGGACGACGCGATGAACCGAGTGTTGTACCCAGGTACATTTGACCCTATTACCAAGGGCCACGGCGATCTGGTCGAACGCGCCTCGCGCCTGTTCGATCACGTGATCATTGCTGTCGCTGCCAGCACCAAAAAAAACCCGCTATTCCCTCTGGAACAGCGTGTGGAGCTGGCACGTGAAGTCACCAAACACCTGCCCAATGTGGAGGTAGTCGGCTTCTCGACGCTGCTCGCGCACTTTGCCAAAGAACAGAACGCCAATGTCTTTCTGCGTGGCCTGCGTGCCGTGTCGGACTTCGAATACGAGTTCCAGCTGGCGAACATGAATCGCCAACTGGCCCCCGACGTCGAAAGTCTGTTCCTCACGCCGTCAGAGCGTTATTCGTTCATTTCGTCGACATTGGTCCGGGAAATCGCGGCATTAGGTGGCGATATAAACAAATTCGTGCACCCGGCCGTGGCCGATGCCCTCACCGAGCGCTTTCGCAAGAAGTGACCGCTGAAGCGGCGCCCGCGTGCACTGCGGGCGCCAATGCGGCACAATTGCCGCATTCGATTTCAGTTGCCCGGGCCGAGCGCCCCGGCAGGAGTACCCATGTCCCTGATAATCACCGACGATTGCATTAACTGCGACGTCTGCGAACCCGAGTGTCCGAACGCTGCCATTTCCCAGGGCGAAGAGATCTATGTGATCGACCCGAACCTGTGTACCCAGTGCGTGGGCCACTACGATGAGCCGCAATGCCAGCAGGTCTGCCCGGTTGACTGCATCCCGCTGGATGAAGCCCACCCGGAAACCGAAGAACAGCTGATGGCCAAATACAAGGCAATCACCGGCAAGGCCTGACCTTGTCGGCCATTGTTTTAATGCGCCGAACCTGAAAAGCCACAGTGCCTGAATCTCTGGTCAGCCAGCTCCCGCGATGACAGCCGGCCAGCGCCTGCTGTGTTCCTGTCAGCTCTGGCAGCGCGGGCAGAACACGCTGGCGCGCTGGCCCAGCTTGACCTCGCGCAACTCGGTGCCACAGACCTTGCAGGGCTGGTAGCCACGCCCGTAAACAAACAGCTCTTGCTGGAAGTAGCCGGGTTGTCCGTCGCCCCCGATAAAGTCGCGCAAGGTGGTGCCTCCACGCTCAATCGCCGCGGCCAGAATCCGCTTGATCTCGATCGCCAGCTTCAAATAGCGCGCCCGTGAGATGCTTTTGGCTTCGCGACGCGGATCAATGCCGGCAGCAAACAGCGCTTCAGTCGCGTAGATATTGCCCACGCCCACCACCACTGCGTTATCCATGATGAACGGCTTGACGGCCATCGAGCGCTTGCGCGACAGCTGAAACAGCCGGTCACCGTCAAACAGATCGGTCAGTGGCTCCGGCCCAAGGCGCAGCAGCAATTCATGGTTCAGCGGGTCGAGGCTCCAGAGCATCGCACCGAAACGTCGCGGGTCGGTGTAGCGCAATGCCAGGCCCGACTCCAGCTCGATGTCCACATGCTCGTGCCTGGCCGCCGGCAGCCCGGCCTCTACCAGGCGCAGGTTGCCCGACATGCCCAAATGGCTGATCAGCGTCCCGACTTCGGCGTTAATCAGCAGATACTTGGCGCGCCGCTCCACCAGCACGATCTTCTGCCCCGACAGACGCACATCCAGGTCTTCCGGGATCGGCCAGCGCAAACGGCGCTCGCGCACAATCACCCGGCTGACCCGCTGACCTTCAAGGTGCGGGGCAATGCCCCGGCGGGTGGTTTCGACTTCAGGTAATTCAGGCACGGGAGGCTCCTGCGAGACTAGTGGGCACCCAATTCGCGAATGCTTTCTTTAAGGTTGTCAAAGTCGTAGTCGGACAGACCAATGTAGTCCAGCACCAGGTGCCGGATGCTGTTCCATTCATGGTCTTCACGCTGGTTGCCCAGCACTGTGTGCGAGGCACAGATATGTTCGGCCATCTTGAGGATCGCCAGCAGGTTTTTAAGCTGGCTGTTGCGCGAAGAGTCGTCGCTGAAAATCGCCAGGGCATTGTGGTGATTGGCAATCGCCTCTGTGAGATGCGCAGGCAGACGCCAGGATTTTGCCGTGTAGTAGCCGACCACCGCATGGTTGGTATTGAAATGCCGGTTTTCAGTGTCAACCACACGGCTGCCGGTCCCGGCATTGGCGTAGCCCTGTTCCAGTACCCGCATGTAATCCGGGAAGCGCTTGAGCATCAACGGGATGCCGCAATCGTGAAACAGCCCCAGGGCATAGGCTTCATCCAGCGCCTGGGTGCCCGTGCGCTTGGCCAGGGTCAGGCTGGTCATTGCCACGTCCTGGGCCGTGTCCCAAAACCGGTTAAGGGTCACGATGGTGTCGTCTGTCATCTCGCCCTTGATCGACTGTGCGTTGATCAGGTTGATCACGGTCCGGCTGCCGAGCACCGTGACTGCACGGCGGATCGAGGCAATCTTGTTGCTCAGGCCGTAATACGGCGAGTTGACGATTTTCAGCAGTGCCCCGGACAGCCCCGGGTCCTGGGCGATCAGGCCGGCTATCACTTCCAGATCCGGGTCCGGCATGTATTGCTCCATCTGCAAATCCACCATGATTTGCGGTTGAGGCGGCACGCTGATGCCTTGCAGGGCAAGGCTGATCTGTTCGGATGAAAGCTCTGGGGGCATAACGACGCACTCTGAATTGGACGGCGAGTCTAGCGGAAATTTCTGGCCATTTGCGCACGTAATCCGACGCAATACCGCGAATCAGCTGAGCTTGCAGGGTGCGTCTAAGGCTATAATCGCGCCCTTTTCAATACCCGGAGCGACGTCATGTCCCTGCCAAGCCTGCGCCTTAAAGCCAATGCCGATCGACGCCTGCGCGCCGGCCACTTGTGGGTCTACAGCAACGAAATTGATGTAGCCAACACCCCGCTGCACGGCTTCAAGGCCGGCGACCAGGCCGTGCTCGAAACAGCCGGCGGCAAGCCGCTGGGCATCGTTGCCATGAGCCCGAACAACCTGATCTGCGCTCGCCTGCTGTCGCGCGACATCAAATTGCCGCTGGACAAATCGCTGCTGGTACACCGCCTGAACATGGCTTTGTCCTTGCGCGAGCGCCTGTTCGACAAGCCTTACTACCGCCTGGTTTTCGGCGATTCCGACTTGCTGCCGGGCCTGGTCGTAGACCGTTTCGGCGACATTCTGGTGGTTCAGCTGGCCTCGGCCACCATGGAACAGCACAAAGACGACGTGATCGCGGCACTGGTACAAGTCATCAAGCCAAGCGGCATCCTGTTCAAGAACGACTCGGCTGCCCGTGACGCTGAAGGCCTTGAGCGTTATGTCGAAACCGTCTTCGGTCTGGTGCCAGAGTGGGTTGCACTGGAAGAGAACGGCGTGAAGTTCGAAGCGCCGGTCATGGCCGGCCAGAAAACCGGCTGGTTCTACGACCACCGCATGAACCGCGCCCGCCTGGCGCCGTACGTTAAAGGCAAAAAGGTTCTGGACCTGTTCAGCTACATCGGTGGCTGGGGTATTCAGGCTGCCGCTTTCGGCGCCAGCGAAGTGACCTGTGTCGACGCCTCCTCGTTCGCCCTGGACGGTGTTGAGCGCAACGCTGCGTTGAACGGTTTTGCCGAGAAAGTCACCTGCATGGAAGGCGACGTATTTGAAGCCCTGAAAGAGCTCAAGGCCAACGAAGAGCGTTTCGACGTGATCGTGGCCGATCCTCCGGCCTTCATCAAACGCAAAAAGGACCTGAAGAACGGCGAAGGTGCTTACCGCCGCCTTAACGAGCAAGCCATGCGCCTGCTCAGCAAGGACGGGATTCTGGTCAGCGCATCGTGCTCGATGCACCTGCCGGAAGACGACCTGCAGAACATCCTGCTGACCAGCGCCCGCCACCTGGACCGCAACATCCAGTTGCTGGAACGCGGCGGCCAGGGCCCGGATCACCCGGTGCACCCGGCGATTGCAGAAACGCGCTACATCAAGAGCATCACCTGCCGTTTGCTGCCTAACAGCTAAGACGCCTGAATCGCTGGCAAGCCAGCTCCCACAGTGGAAATGCCCTGAGCATATCTCGTGGGAGCCGGCTTGCCGGCGATGACTCAACATCCTGCAAACCGAGTCGCCTGCCTCGCCGGAAATCCGGCTCCCACAGGGGTGTCCTAGTTAAGGCTGCGGCGGTATCTCCGGTTGCGGGCTCAGTTGTTCATCCCCGGCCTGCAGCGATTGATAACGCGGCTTCACCACTTTCACCTTGCCCTGGCGAATCATCTCAATCATCTCCAGCGGGTTTTCGACACCTGTATAGGTGCCTGCACGCTGCCATTTGCCCTGCGCATCACGCTTGAAGAAGTACAGCGGATCAGACCAGCTGTATTTGGGTAACTGCAGCACTTCGTCCTGCCCGTCCTGATCCAGATCGACCGCCCACATGGCACATCCCGGGTACAGGCACTGCTGCCCGCCAATGCCGGGGTCGTTGAACTGCTCGCTGCCTTCCACGACAGGCCCGATCCACTCCAGAAGCCGCCCATCGGAGTCCCGCGCACCTTTACCGGCCTGGGCATCCTTGAGCCGCTTCAACAAAACTTCGCGCGCGGGTTCTGCCAACACCCGGCCCTGCTCGACTTGCTCCAGCAATGCCTCGAACGCCTGCTTGCCCGGTGGCCCCAAGCGATAGAGCAAAGTGTCGGCATCAAAGCTCTCTACCGGACTTTTAGCCTCCAGCAAGCGCTTTACCTGATTGCTGGCGCTGATCTGCAACGGACTGAACCACGGGGTATGAATCGCCAACAGCAGTACCACGCTGAGCAACGCAATCAGCGGGTTGCTGATGCGCAGGCTCCACAACCACTGACGCTGAGGCACCACCACCGCCCAGGCCGCGGCAAGGGTATGAACCAGCATCACCGCCACCAGCAACATCGCCAGAATGCGGCTGGGGGTCAGGCCATATTGTTCGATTCGCAGCCAGCTCGAATACCCCGCCAGCAGCACCAGTACCGGCAAGCACAGCAGGCACAGGTCAACCATGCGCAACAGCCATCGCGGATAACCGCTGCTCTGCTCGCCGACCTGGAACACGCCATTGAGCAGAAACAGATTGGCCGCCACCAGACACAGCATGATCGGCGTCGAATAGCCGGTGGCCCAAATGGGCTGCAGCCCGGTAAATAACAGGGCCAGGGTGAAGACAATGGCAATCAGCGAACTCAGGGGCAGCAGAAAGCGGCACAAGGTCAGCAAAATGCCGCGTAACAGACCGATGACACGAT
Source organism: Pseudomonas paraversuta (assembly GCF_904067025.1). Classification (NCBI taxonomy): domain Bacteria; kingdom Pseudomonadati; phylum Pseudomonadota; class Gammaproteobacteria; order Pseudomonadales; family Pseudomonadaceae; genus Pseudomonas; species Pseudomonas paraversuta. The sequence goes on along the minus strand of NZ_CAJFDA010000001.1, from coordinate 272,303 downwards.
CGTTGTCGCGGCCCATCTGCAGGCCCAGGGCAAACACCATCATCGAACTGATGCAGATAAACCCGGTGGTGGAAAACAACTGATTGAGCGCCACAATCCCGAGCATCTTGAACAGGCTGCCCCACAACAGCAGCAGCGCCCAGAACACGCCGTTCAACAGCAAGCCCAGCAACACGATAAACACCGTGTCCCAGGCGTGGCGGAACAGGTCTTCGTAGCGCAGGAAGCGCCCTTCGCGGCTCGGCCAGCTGAGGATGAAAGCCGTCACTATATAAGTGATCACCACGGCAAAGCAGACCCAGGTGCCGGTCAGCCAGCTGCTGCTGCGCAAACTGTCGCCGCCCTCCCAGTACACCCAGGCGCTGATGGCGCTCATCACCAGCGTCAGCCCGAGCACCAGCCAGGCCGTACCGCGCTGACGCACGTCCGGCCCCAGCAGCACCAGGTTGATACCGCCGACCAATACCGCAGTGGCCAGGGCAAACTGGAGCCCCGGCTCGGTCAGGGCGCTCGCCAGCCACAGCAGCAGCCCTTGCGCCAGGCCAATGGCCAGGCAGGTTCGCACGGATCGGTTGAGGGTCAGCATACGAATGTCCTTATCGAAAAATCATGCCTGCACTCTATAGCCTGAACACTGCCAACGCCTACCGGCCCGCCAAATGCAATGACTCCTCACGCAGGCAGCCAACCCTCTACCCCATTCCCTCCCGCCGCCAGCCGTGTAGAATCGACGGATTCATCGCCAATCATCCCCGGCGGGTTTATGAGCTCAGGCCCTGACGCGCGGCGATCCCGCAGCGTTAACGGCAGCTTGCTGACACGTGGTCATTTTCTGTGTAGTCCGCCAGTCATTAGAAGCTCACTTCCCTGTTTGTTACCTGATTAGCCGCCCGGAGTTGTTCCATGCCTGACTATCGTTCGAAAACCTCCACCCACGGCCGCAACATGGCCGGTGCCCGCGCTTTGTGGCGCGCCACGGGGATGAAAGATGCCGACTTCAAGAAGCCGATCATCGCCATTGCCAACTCCTTTACCCAGTTCGTACCCGGCCACGTCCACCTCAAGGACATGGGGCAACTGGTAGCCCGCGAGATCGAGCGCGCCGGCGGCGTTGCCAAGGAATTCAACACCATTGCCGTGGATGACGGCATCGCCATGGGCCATGACGGCATGCTGTATTCGCTGCCGAGCCGCGAGATCATCGCCGACTCCGTCGAGTACATGGTCAACGCTCACTGCGCCGACGCCATCGTGTGCATTTCCAACTGCGACAAAATCACCCCTGGCATGCTGATGGCTTCTTTGCGCCTCAACATCCCGGTGATTTTCGTCTCCGGCGGGCCGATGGAAGCGGGCAAAACCAAACTCGCCAGCCACGGCCTCGACCTGGTAGACGCCATGGTCATCGCCGCCGACTCCAGCGCTTCTGACGAGAAGGTTGCCGAGTACGAGCGCAGCGCCTGCCCTACCTGCGGTTCGTGCTCCGGCATGTTCACCGCCAACTCGATGAACTGCCTGACCGAAGCCCTGGGCCTGGCGCTGCCGGGCAACGGCACGGCGCTGGCGACCCACAGCGATCGCGAGCAACTGTTCCTGCAGGCAGGCCGCACCATCGTCGACCTGTGCCGTCAGTACTACGTCGAAAACGACGAAGCGGTACTGCCGCGCAACATTGCCAACTTCAAGGCATTTGAAAACGCCATGACGCTGGACATCGCCATGGGCGGTTCGACCAACACCATCCTGCACTTGCTGGCAGCAGCCCAAGAGGCCGAAATCGACTTCGACCTTAAAGACATCGACCGTCTTTCGCGCCACGTACCGCAGCTGTGCAAGGTGGCACCGAACATCCAGAAATACCACATGGAAGACGTGCACCGCGCAGGCGGCATTTTCTCCATTCTCGGTTCGCTGGCCCGCGGCGGCCTGCTGCACACCGATCTGCCGACCGTGCACAGCAAGACCATGGCCGAAGGTATCGCCAAATGGGACATCACCCAGACCGACGATGAAGCTGTTCACACCTTCTTCAAGGCCGGCCCGGCCGGTATCCCGACGCAAACCGCGTTCAGCCAGTCCACCCGTTGGGAAACACTGGATGACGACCGTGAAAACGGCTGCATCCGCAGTGTTGAGCACGCCTACTCGCAAGAAGGCGGCCTGGCCGTGCTGTACGGCAACATTGCGCTGGATGGCTGCGTAGTCAAAACCGCAGGCGTCGACGAATCGATCCACGTGTTCGAAGGCAACGCCAAAATCTTCGAAAGCCAGGACAGCGCCGTGCGCGGCATCCTGGCTGACGAAGTCAAAGCCGGTGACATCGTGATCATTCGTTACGAAGGTCCGAAAGGCGGCCCGGGCATGCAAGAGATGCTCTACCCGACGTCCTACCTGAAATCCAAAGGCCTGGGCAAAGCCTGCGCCCTGCTCACCGATGGCCGCTTCTCGGGGGGTACTTCGGGCCTGTCCATCGGTCACGCTTCGCCGGAAGCGGCTGCCGGTGGCGCGATTGGTCTGGTACAGGACGGCGACAAAGTGCTGATCGACATTCCGAACCGCTCGATCAACCTGTTGATCAGCGACGAAGAAATGGCCGCTCGCCGCGTCGCCCAGGACCACAAAGGCTGGAAGCCGGTGGAAGTGCGTCCGCGCAAAGTCACCACCGCCCTCAAGGCCTACGCCTTGCTGGCCACCAGTGCCGACAAAGGCGCGGTACGTGATAAGGCCCTGCTGGACAAGCTGGTGCCATAAGCCGACGCGTCAAACAAAAATCCCGGCCATGTGCCGGGATTTTTTATGCCCGATACAAATCCATTTGTGGGAGCCGGCTTGCCGGCGATAGCAGCACGCGACCCGATCGCCCGAATCGCTGGCAAGCCAGCTCCCACAGGGAGGGCAGAGTCCCTGCTTTTATATTCAGGACAAATCCACTGTGGGAGCCGGCTTGCCGGCGATAGCAGCACCTCGATCCGATCGCCCGAATCGCTGGCAAGTCAGCTCCCACAGGGTAGGCAGAGTCCCTGCTTTTATGTTCAGGACAAATCCACTGTGGGAACCGGCTTGCCGGCGATAGCAGCACCGCACCCGATCGCCTCAATCGCTGGCAAGCCAGCTCCCACAGGGTAGGCAGAGTCCCTGCTTTTATGTTCAGCATAAATCCACTGTGGAAGCCGGCTTGCCGGCGATAGCAGCACCGCGATCTGAGCGCCTGAATCGCTGGCAAGCCAGCTCCCACAGGGAGGGCAGAGTCCCTGCTTTTATGTTCAGGACAAATCCACTGTGGAAGCCGGCTTGCCGGCGATAGCAGCACCGCGACCCGATCGCCCGAATCGCTGGCAAGCCAGCTCCCACAGGGAGGGCAGAGTCCCTGCTTTTATGTTCAGAACAAATCCACTGTGGGAGCCGGCTTGCCGGCGATAGCAGCACCTCGACCCGATCGCCTCAATCGCTGGCAAGCCAGCTCCCACAGGGTAGGCAGAGTCCCTGCTTTTATGTTCAGCATGAATCCACTGTGGGAGCCGGCTTGCCGGCGATAGCAGCACCGCGACCCGAGCGAGGGTTGTGCAAGCCTGTTACTGGATCTGATCCGGTTTGACGATCACCCAGTTCTTGTCCGCAGTCACCGGCAACCCTTCCCTGGCCTGGGCCGCCGCGTTTTGGGCCATCATGCCTTCCAGCTGGGTCATGTATTTGTCCTTGCGGTTGATCCACAGATGAATCCCGCCTTTGGCCACGTCCACCCCGTGGAACAGCATGTAGCCGTCACTGGTCGGGGTGTCGCCGCCCACCAGCACCGGTTTTTTCCATTGGTCGATGTAGGTCAGGATCGCCGCCTGCTTGCCCGCCATCCAGGTAGCCGGGGTCCAGAGATAAGGCGTGAGTTCCAGTCCGAGGTTGGCCTTTTCGTTGTAGGTACCCGCGCTGATCTGTTTACGGGCCGTGGTCAGCTCGCCGGTCTTGCGGTCTTTGAGCAAGGTGCTCACGCCAATTACGTTCTGCGGTTTGACGTTGTACCCGTACTTGGGGTCTGCCGCGACCATGCGCACCAGTTCTTCCGAGGCGGCCGTCATCACGTACACCTCGATGCCATTCTCCATCAGCTTGTTGAACAGCTCGACCTGGCCGGTAAACACCTTGGGCGGCTGTACCTCTGAAGTCTTGAGCGCGTCACCTTCGAAGTAAGTCACCGGCACCGGTTTGCCCGAGGCCATCAACTCGTCAACGTAGCCCTTGAGTTGCTGCAGGGTGAACCCGGAAAACACCTGCGCCACCCAGGGGTAGCAGACCATGTCGTCAACTTCGCACAATCGGTAGTAATAGCTGAACAGGCTCTCCTTGTGCTCGGCCGTGTCTTTGAAAGGGATCAGCTTGAGTGACGGGTCAAGGCTGTCACGGGTGATCAGGCCGCGGTTTTCCATATAGGGCAGCAGCGCTTCTTCCAGATCGTTGCGATAGCTGGTGTTGTCCATGTCAAAAACTGCAAAGTTACCCTTGTTCGCGTTTGCGGCGATCATCGCGTCCAGCTGTTTGGCCTGATCAGCCGGCCAGTGCTTCAAATCAGTGGCCAGGGCCTGGCCGGCAAGGCCCAGACACAGGGTTGCAGCGATCAACTTTAGACTCAGGTTCATCAGCTATGCTCCTATTTAAAGGCATCGACGCTAACAAACCTGCGTGACAGTTTTAACGTGAGCGCGACCGTTGACGTTCTAATAGCGCCACCGCCTTATTCCCAAAACCTAGGTACTCATTCCACAACGGTATATTTGCAGATATATCAACCTGTTAGGATTTCCGGTTCGAAATCGCTACAACTCAAGACTGGTACAAGTCGTCCCTCGGAGCTTTCATGAATTTCCCGCTGATCCTCAATCTGCTGGTGTTCCTCGCGTTGCTGTTCGGCTTGTCGCTGACCCGCCATACCGCGTGGAGCCTGGCGAAAAAAGTCTTGTTGGCGCTGGTTATCGGCGTGTTGTTCGGCCTGGGCCTGCACCTGGTCTACGGTGCCGACAGCACGACCCTGAAGACCTCCATCGGCTGGTTCGATCTGGTCGGCAGCGGCTACGTGCAATTGCTGCAAATGATCGTGATCCCGCTGGTGTTCGCTTCGATCCTGAGCGCCGTGGCGCGACTGCATAATGCCTCTTCCCTGGGCAAGATCAGCTTTCTGACTATTGGCACTCTGCTGTTCACCACCATGATCGCAGCCCTGGTCGGGATCGGCCTGACCAACCTGTTCGGCCTGACGGCCGACGGCCTGGTGGCGGGCGCGGCTGAAATGAGCCGACTGCACGTGATCCAGAGCGATTATGCGGGCAAGGTTTCGGACCTCAATGTGCCGCAACTGCTGCTGTCGTTCATCCCGCAGAACCCGTTTGCCGACCTGGCCCGGGCCAAGCCTACGTCCATCATCAGCGTGGTGATTTTCGCTGCGTTCCTGGGGATTGCAGCGCTGCAACTGTTCAAGGACGAGCCGGAAAAAGGCGGGAAAATCCTCAGCGCCATCGACACCCTGCAAGCCTGGGTAATGCGCCTGGTGCGCCTGGTGATGAAGCTGACCCCTTACGGTGTGCTGGCCCTGATGACCAAGGTGGTCGCCACATCCAACCTGCAAGACATCATCAAGCTAGGCAGTTTTGTGGTGGTGTCCTACATCGGCCTGGCGCTGATGTTTGTCATCCACGGCGTAATCGTGTCGATATCCGGGGTTAACCCGCTGCGCTTCTTCCGCAAGGTATGGCCGGTTCTGACCTTTGCCTTCACCAGCCGTTCGAGCGCGGCCAGCATCCCGCTGAGTATCGAAGCACAAACCCGTCGCCTGGGGATTCCGTCCTCGATCGCCAGCTTTGCCGCCTCGTTTGGCGCCACCATCGGTCAAAACGGCTGCGCCGGTCTGTACCCGGCCATGCTGGCGGTAATGGTTGCGCCGACAGTGGGCATCAACCCGCTGGACCCGGTGTGGATCGCGTCGCTGGTAGCGATTGTGACCTTGAGTTCGGTCGGCGTGGCAGGCGTAGGGGGCGGTGCTACCTTCGCCGCCCTGATCGTGCTTCCGGCCATGGGCTTGCCGGTGTCGCTGGTGGCGTTGCTGATTTCGGTCGAACCCTTGATCGACATGGGCCGTACGGCACTCAACGTCAGCGGTTCGATGGTAGCCGGTACGGTGACCAGCCAGATCCTGCACCAGACCGACAAGGCCATTCTGGCTGAAGACGATCACGGTGACCTGGCCCACGCCTGAACACCGCATCGCCCTGCAGGAGCTCGCTCCTGCAGGGCAGGTGCAACTCCTCAGATTTTTTCCCACACCTCAAAGCTGAACGCCGGTTTGTCATCCACCGCCGGGTGCGGCTCGTTCGATACCAGCTTCCACTGCGCCTGATCAAACTCGGGAAACCACGCATCGCCTTCCGGGCTCAGCCCCACCCGCGTCAGGTACAAGCGGTCGGCATCTGCCAGCCCCTGGCTGTACAGCTGCGCGCCACCGATCAACATCAGCTCGCCCACGCCCTGCTCTTTGGCCCACTCTTCAGCGCGCTCAACCGCGGCCTCCAGTGATGCAAAAACTTCGGCACCTTCGAGCTGCAGACCGGTCTGACGACTGACCACCAGGTTCAAGCGGCCCGGCAACGGGCGGCCCAGGGAATCCCAGGTCTTGCGCCCCATGATGATCGGCTTGCCCAGGGTGGTGGCCTTGAAATATTTGAAATCCGCCGGCAAATGCCACGGCATGCTGTTGTCGACGCCGATCACGCGGTTTTCACCAAGTGCCGCGATCAGGCTGAGGGGGAGTGATTTTTTCATGGGCGCGAGGATACCAGAGCCGCCCGCGCCAGCAGTACCCGGTCCGACGTAACAGCGGGTATGCTCTTGGCTCACTTGAATGGAATGTCGCGTGACTCAACTTTCCCCCCTGCACCGCCTCTGGCTGACCGAAACCGTGCGCCTGCGCGAAGAACACGCTGGCCCGCTGGATGATCTTGAAGCCAGTCGCCGCGCCCGCACGGGCGGCGGTGATTTATCCACACGCCTGCAAAACCGGGCCCTGTGGCTGGCCGAACGCGATGGTTTACTCAGCGCCATGCAGCATTGGCTGCAAGGTGCCCGGCTGGCGTTACTGGTGCTGGCCGTACTGGCCGTGATCAGTGGCGCCGGGCTGGCCTTTGCCGCCCTGGGCGACGGACAAAACCCGGTCAATGTGTTCTGGGCACTGGGCAGCCTGCTCGGGTTCAATCTGATTCTGCTGCTGAGCTGGGCGCTGGGCCTGCTGTTTGCCGGCGAACACGGCGCCAGTCTGGGCCGCCTCTGGTTGTGGCTGAGCGAAAAATTCGCCCGCGACGCCAAGGCCGCGCAACTGGCGCCGGCGTTGCTGCTGTTGCTGCAACGCCACAGGCTCAATCGCTGGGCACTCGGCTCGCTGGTCAATGGCCTGTGGCTGCTGGCAATGCTCAGCGCACTGCTGATGATGCTGTTGCTCATGGCCACCCGCCGGTATGGCTTCATCTGGGAGACCACCATTCTGAGCCCGGATGTGTTTGTGGCGGTGACCCGCAGCCTCGGCGCACTGCCGGGCTGGCTGGGGTTCGGTGTACCGACGGATGAGATGATCCGCGTCAGCACTGACACCCGCTACAACAGCGAATTGCTGCGTCAGGCCTGGGCGGTCTGGCTGGTGGGCATCGTGCTGTTCTACGGGGTAATACCGCGTCTGCTGCTGGCGACGTTCTGCCTGTGGCGCTGGAACCACGGGCGCAACGCCCTGCAACTGGACCTCAACCTGCCGGGTTACAACCAGCTGCGCGAGCGCCTGATGCCCAGCAGCGAACGCCTCGGCGTCAACGATCTGGCCCCCGAACAACTGCACAACGTGCAGGCCGGGCATACCGACTTGCAAACCGATGGCGCGCTGATTGTGGCCATCGAACTGGACGATCAACACCCCTGGCCGCCCAAACTGCCCGCCACGGTCAAGGACGCCGGCATCCTCGACAGCCGCGAATCCCGGCAAAGGCTGCTGGAGCAAATGACCCGCTTCCCGCCGGCCCGCCTGGCCATTGCCTGCGACCCGCGCCGGTCCCCGGATCGCGGCAGCCTGGCGCTGATTGGCGAACTGGCACGCAGTGCCGCCCAGACCCGCATCTGGCTGCTGCAGGCACCGTCCGGCCAGGCGCTGGACGCTGACCGCCTGAGCGACTGGCATAACGCATTGCAACAACTGGAGCTGCCGTTCGCCACCAGCGCCCCCCTGAACTGGCTGGAGACAGGCCATGACTAAGCCACTGACCCTGGCCGTGGTCGGCCATACCAATGTCGGCAAAACCTCGTTGCTGCGCACTCTGACCCGGGATGTCGGCTTTGGCGAGGTCTCCCATCGGCCCAGCACCACCCGCCATGTCGAAGGCGCGCGGCTGTCGGTGGACGGCGAACCGCTGCTGGAGCTGTACGACACTCCCGGCCTGGAAGACGCCATCGCCCTGCTCGACTATCTGGAGCGCCTCGACCGTCCCGGCGAACGCCTCGATGGCCCGGCACGGGTGGCACGGTTTCTGGAAGGCAGCGAGGCGCGCCAGCGTTTTGAGCAGGAAGCCAAAGTCCTGCGCCAGCTGCTGGCCTCGGACGCCGGTCTGTATGTGATCGACGCCCGCGAGCCGGTGCTGGCCAAATACCGCGACGAACTCAGTGTGCTGGCCAGTTGCGGCAAGCCGCTGCTGCCGGTGCTGAATTTTGTCAGCAGCCCCCAGCATCGCGAACCCGAATGGCGCGAAGCCCTGGCCCGCCTTGGTCTGCATGCACTGGTGCGGTTTGACAGCGTGGCCCCGCCCGAAGACGGCGAGCGTCGACTGTACGAAAGCCTGGCGCTGCTGCTGGAACATTCACGCGAGGCCTTGCAACGCCTGATTACCGACCAGCAGGCACAGCGCGAGGCACGCAAGCACAGCGCCCTGCGCCTGATTGCCGAATTGCTGATCGACTGCGCCGCCTGTCGACGCAGTGTGGTCAGCGAGAAAGCCGCCGAGCAACAGGCCATCAACGAACTGCGCCAGGCAATCCGGCAGCGGGAACAGCGCTGCGTTGAAGCCTTGCTCAAACTCTACGGCTTTCGCGCCAGCGATGCTGCGGCCAGTGATTTGCCGTTGCTGGACGGCCGCTGGGGCGATGACCTGTTCAATCCCGAAACGCTCAAGCAACTGGGGGTTCGCGTGGGCAGCGGGATTGCCGCCGGCGCTGCAGCCGGGGCGGGAGTGGACTTGATGGTCGGCGGCCTGACGCTGGGTGCGGCAGCGCTGGCCGGAGCCATAGCTGGCGGCGCCCTGCAGACCGCGCGCAGCTATGGCAGCCGCTTGCTGGGTAAATTCAAGGGCCAGCGCGAACTGACCGTGGACGACAGCGTGCTGCGGTTGCTGGCTCTGCGCCAGCGCCAACTGCTGCATGCATTGAATGCCCGTGGGCATGCGGCGGTGGACAGCATCAAGGTTGCCACCCCGCAGGACAAGACCTGGCGTGAAGGCAAACTGCCGCAAGAGCTGAACAAAGCCCGTGCGCACCCGCAGTGGTCATCGCTCAACCCGCACCCGAAACTGAGCCAGAGCGAGCGCCAGGAGCAGATCGGGCTGCTGGCCCAACAGATCTGAACAAACCCCTGTAGGAGCAGCCGGTCGACGCTCGATTGCTCGCGAGCTCTTCATGACCGCAGATTAAAAGCTCGCGAGGCAAGCTCGCTCCTACAGGTCATGGGCAAAAGGTCAAAAGGTCAAAAGGTCAAAAGGTCAGCTGGCCAACAGCCGCACTGCCTTGTCCTTGAGAATTTGCAGGTCGATGACCGGCACCTGCATCTGCTTGGCCTGTTCGTCCCAGACCCGCATCCGCAAGCTGAGCTGGCACAGCGGGTCTTGCTCGAAGGCATCGGCTTCTGACTCGCTCATCACCCCGCCCTGGTAGCCCAGGGTACGAATGCTGGCTTCACTCAACAGCTGGTAATAGCCCGGTTGACGCAGGGTCAGGTAGCGCTTGGCCTGCACGTGGTACTCCACCAGCTTCGCCATCCGCTCGCTGAAGCCTGCGCGGCGCAAGTAATCAGCCCCGACCCGTTCATGACTGACCACCCCATAACCGCCCATGTTCTTCGCATCTTTGCCACACAAGTGCCCGATATCGTGAAAGAACGCAGCAAGCACCACTTCATCGTCACAGCCTTCAGCCAACGCCAGCTGTGCGGCCTGGGACATGTGTTCGATCTGCGACACCGGCTCGCCAATGTAATCATCAGCGCCGTACTGGCGGTACAGGCCAAACACCTCTTCCACCACTTGCTGCGCCTCGCTCATCACACCTCCTCCAGCAGCCGGGCAATATTGCCTTCGGCCATGGCCGGGCCCACGCTCATGCCCACTCCGGTTTGCATCAGGGCGGCATTCAAGCCGGGGGCTACCTCCAGCCAGGTGAACGGTTTGGCCCCCCGGGCACCATAGACCCCCTGCCAGCGTTCAACCACCTGCACTTCACAGCCAAGGGTTTGCTCGCACAGTTGCAGCATCCAGTTGTCCACCTGTTCGCCGTTGAACGGTGATGGATCGCCACCGTAATCGTGGGAATCACCGATGATCAATTCGCCGTAAGGTGTCGGGCTGACCAGCAGATGAATCCCGTGCCGGTCCAGATGCGGGCTGTCGCGCAGGATCTGGGCCTGTACCGCTGCCGCTTCCGGCAAGTCGGCAAAGGCGCCGTAATGCACGCAACTGAGGCCGGTCATCAGCGCATGTTGCAGCTGCAAATCAATTTTTGGTCGTACACGCAGCATTTGCAGACGGCAGATCTGCGGCTCGAGGCGGGCCAGCGGTTCAGACAGCAGGGTCAGGTAGTCATGCCCCGAACACACAATCACCTGAGCGCCTTTAAAGCTGCCGGCAGTGGTATGGACCAAGCCTGGTTCGACCTCGCGGACCAGGGTCGAGAAGTGAAAGTCGACCCCCAGCTCCCGTTGCAGGTACTGGATCAACGCCGGGATCGCTTCGCGCGAGTACAGCTGCAGGTCATCCAGCCCGTGCAGTGCGGCGCGATGATGGCTGAACTGGCCACCGTAGAGGCGCTGCATATCGGCGCCGCGCAGGAGTTCGGCGCGGTAGCCGAATTCAGGGCCACGGCCCTGGCAGAAGGTGTGCAGAAGATGCTCTTCGGCCTCGGTACGGGCGAACAGGTACGAACCGTTTTGCTTGAGATCAAAGCCCGCATGCTGCGCCCAGCCGGTCCAGATTTCACGGCTGGCGCGGGCCAGATCCAGCATCACGCCCGGCGGCTGGCCCGTCACCAGCGCCATGCCGAAATTGCGCACCGAGGCCCCCAGCGGGGTGCTGGTGCGCTCGAAGACCTGAACCTTGAGCCCGCGCCTGGCCGCCGCATAGGCGTGGGACAGCCCCAGAATACCGGCGCCGACGATAAGGATTGTTTGAGTCATAAGCATGTCCTGATGGAGCGGGCTTCTGTAGGAGCAGCCGGTCGACGCGCGATTGCTCGCGATCTCTTCATGACCGCGATTAAAAGCTCGCGAGGCAAGCTCGCTCCTACGGGTTTTATTTGCTGAGAAATTACTGCGCCACTTTCTCGGACTTGCCGTCATAGCGCTTGCGCCATTCGGCCAGGATGCTGTCACGATTCTGCGAGGCCCAGGCGAAGTCGTTCTTGATCAGGCGCTGTTCGTAGTCCGCTGGCAGTTCGGTCTGAGGCTTGGCGATGCCGGGTTGCGCGAGTACGGCGAAGTTCTCTTTATAAAGCTCCATCGCTGCCGGGCTGGCAGAGAAGTCGGCCAGCTTTTTCGCCGCCTCTTCATGGGGCGTGCCCTTGATCACCGCAGTGGCTTCGATTTCCCAGCCCAGGCCTTCCTTGGGCAACACGATATCCAGCGGAGCACCCTGGCGCTTGAGTTGCACCGCCGGGTATTCGAACGAAATACCGATCGGGAACTCGCCAGAAGCCGCCAGTTTGCATGGCTTGGAGCCGGAGTGAACGTACTGGCCGATGTTCTGGTGCAGGTCATCCATGAACTGCCAGCCCTGTTTCTCGCCGAAGGTTTGCAGCCAGGCACTTACGTCCAGAAAACCCGTGCCAGAGGACGCCGGGTTGGGCATCACGATCTTGCCCTTGTATTCCGGTTTGGTCAGGTCCTGCCAGCTCACCGGTTTGCTCAGACCCTGTTTTTGTGCCTCGATGGTGTTGAAGCAAATGGTCGCGGCCCACACGTCCATCCCCACCCATGCCGGTGGATTGGCTGGATCGCGATAGTTGGCGCCGATCTTGGCCAGGTCTTGGGGTGCATAGCTTTGCAGCATGCCCTGCTGATCAAGTATCGCCAGGCTGGAGGCGGCCAGCCCCCATACCGCATCGGCTTGCGGGCGGGCTTTTTCCGCCAGCAGCTTGGCGGTGATGATGCCGGTGGAGTCGCGCACCCACTTGATCTCAACGTCCGGGTTGGCCTTCTCAAAAGCCTGCTTGTAGGTTTTCAGCTGCTCGGCTTCGAGGGCCGTGTACACGGTCAACTCGGTTTTGGCAGCAAAGGCGTTGAAGCTAAAAGCAGTGAGGACAGCAGCGGCAAGGGCAAGTGGCTTGAACATGGTGCGGTTCCTTTTGGTTGTAGAGGGCAGGCTTTGAGGGGCGCGGATCATTGCGCAGGTACGCCCTGGCGCCAGGCCTGGGAGCGGCGTAACAAGCCGCGTGAAGCCCAGGCCAGCAGCAGGGACACGCCCGCCGAGGTGAACAGAATCAGGGTCGACATGGCCGCCGCGCCGCCAACATTGCCGGCGTCGTCCATGTTCAGCACCGCCACCGCCGCGAGGATGGTGTCGGGGCTGTAGAGAAAGATCGCCGCCGACACCGTGGTCATGGCCGAGACGAACAGGTAGCGCACGATGTCGAGCAACGCGGGCAGACAGATGGGAACGGTGACGCGCCAGTAGTGGCGATACAGCGGCGCCTTCAGTGACAGCGCGGCCGCTTCAAACTCACTGTCCAGTTGCCGCAGCGCGGTGGTCGCGGTCATTTGTGCGGTGGTCAAATAGTGAGCAATGGTGCACACCACCAGCAGCGTCATGGTTCCGTAGAGCACATGCAGCGGGTTGCCCGGCAGGTTGAAAAAGAACACGTAGCCCAGACCCAGGACCAGCCCCGGTACCGCCATGGGTACGAAACTGAGCATGCGCAGCGCCAGGTTCAGGCCTTTCTGGCCTTTGCTCTTTTCCATCAGGTAGGCGCCGGTGAAAATCAGCACGCTACCGATCAGTGCCGCGCACAACGCCATGGTCACGCTGTTGCGGTAGGCCAGCCAGCCCCCGCCTGCCGTATCGTTGAACTGGTAGTGATTGAGCGACAGCGACAGGTTGTACGGCCAGAACTTGACCAGTGACGAGTACACCGCCATGCCGAACACCAGCACCAGGATGGCGCAAATCAGCAGCACAATGGCCAGGTAGCAGCGGTCGCGGACTTTAGAGGGCAGCGGCTTGAAGACCTGGGCCCGACCGCTCATCGAGTCGCCATGCTGACGGCGTAGCCAGGCATCCACGGCGAAGCTGAACAGCGCGGGCAACAGCAGCACCATGCCGATCAAGGCACCGCGGCCGAATTGTTGCTGTCCGACCACAGCCTTGTAGGCTTCCAGCGCCAGCACCTGGTAATCGCCCCCCACCACCACCGGTACGCCAAAGTCGGTGATGGTCAGGGTGAACACCAGACAGAAGGCGGCGAACACCGCCTGGCGGGTACCCGGCCAGGTGATGCTGCGAAAGGCTTTGAAGGGCCCCGCCCCCATACTCGCTGCGGCGTCGAACAAACGCGCATCAGCCAGGGACAGCGCAGACAGCAGAATCATCAGGGCGTGGGGGAAGGTGTAAATCGCCTCGCCCAGCACGATGCCCCAGAAGCCATAGATATTGTCCGAAATCAGCCCGCGCAACATGCCCTGATTACCAAACAGGTACACCAGGGCAATGCCCGGCAACATCGACGGCGCCATCAGCGGCAGCAGCGAAAGACCGCGCCAGATGCGCTTGCCGGGGATCATGGTGCGTTGCAGCGCGTAGGCAAAGAGGTAGGCCAGCGGGACGACAATCGCCGCCACACTCAGGGATACCTTGAGGCTATTACCCACCAGCCAGTGAAAATTATCGCTGGTAACCAGCTCCCGCGCTGCCACCCAGCCACCACCCTGGCCATCTTCGGCACTGAAGCCGCGCCAGAAGATCGCCAGCAATGGCATCAATACCGCCACACCCAGCAGCAGCAAGAGCAGCAGCTTGCCGCCGACCACGAAAATCCTGTCGCCGAGTTCAGCGCTGGAGGTTTTGGCTATCACTTTGCCGGGCACTGGCAGGGCCATTTCAGCGGCCATCTCAGGCAAACACCTGCAAGCTGTTGGGCGGCAGGGCGACAAAGATGTCCGGAGCGCCAAGGCGCGGCAGATCCTGGGTGCCGACTTCGGCAGTGAGTGCATGGCCTGGCAAATGATTGAGCTCAAAGCTCATGCGGCAGCGATTGCCAAGAAAGGTGATCTCGCGCACCCGCGCCGGGAACAGGTTCTCCTGATGCAGCAGCGGGTTCACGCTGATGGTTTCGGGGCGGCAGAACAGGCGGCCCGATGCAGCACGCCCGGCGTCGTCCGCCAGACGCATGTTCATGCCGCCGACCTGGGCGTGGGTGGCGCTGTTGCGCTCAAAGGGCAACCAGTTGCCTTGCCCGACGAACTCGGCCACAAAGGGCGTCGCCGGCCTGTCGTAGATTTCCTGCGGCGTGGCGTATTGCTCGACCTTGCCGTTGTTCATCACGGCAATGCGGTCGGCCATCAACATCGCTTCGTCCTGGTTGTGGGTCACCATCAACGTGGTAATGCCCAGGCTGCGCTGCAGTTGGCGCAGTTCGGTACACAGATGCTCACGCACCCGGGCGTCGAGGGCCGACATCGGCTCGTCGAGCAACAACAGCGAAGGTGACGGCGCCAGGGCTCGGGCCAGGGCTACCCGCTGCTGCTGGCCGCCGGAGAGCTGGCCGGGGAATTTCTTTTCGCTGCCGGTCAGGCCTACCAGCTCGAGCATGGCTGCCACCCGCTTGCGCACCACGTCGCGATTGCTACCGGCCAGGCCGTAGGCGATGTTGGCTTCGACTGTCAGATTGGGGAACAGCGCGTAGGACTGAAACAGAATCCCGTAATCACGAGCTTGAGGTGCGAGGTCAGATACATCGCGATCACCCAGATACAGCACACCGTTGTCCTGGCGTTCGAGCCCGGCGATGCAGCGCAGCAGGGTGGTCTTGCCGCAGCCCGAAGGCCCGAGCAGACACACCAGTTCGCCAGCGGCGACCTCCAGCGACACATCATCCAGCGCATTGAAAGCGCCAAAGCGTTTGCTCACATTGCGCACCTTCATCGGTACGCCCGGTTGGGTAAAAGCGGTTGCGTTCGAGCTGTTCATGGATGCACCTCATCAAGCAGATGGGGGTCATCCTAGAGACGCAATGCGTACAGAATGTGGCAAGAACGCAAAATCAGCCGATAGGGGTATTGGTGGATTTTGGATACAGAGCCCCATAGATTCCCGCAGGAGCGAGCTTGCCTCGCGATACAGGTAACTCGGTTAACCAGTGAAAACGGGGTGATTCGATCGCGAGGCAAGCTCGCTCCTACGGTTTTTTTTGTATGTGCTCAGGCCGGGGCCATTTCCTGCGCCAGGCCCAAAAAGGCTGCCGGCAGCCGCGCCGATTTGCGCTCTTTGAGGCAGTACAGGTATTCCGCGATCTGCGGCGCACCTTCGAGGGTCAGCACCCGCAATTGCGGATCGTGGGGCACTTCCTGACGGGCAATGATGCTGATCCCGATGTTGCGCAACACCGCCTCGCGAATCGACTCCCGACTGCCGATTTCCAGCAGCGGACCAAAGCCCACACCGGCGCCGTCCAGCAGCTGCTCCGTTAGTTTGCGGGTGGTCGAACCCTGTTCGCGCATCAGCAGACAATGCCCGGCCAGCGCGCTGAGCGGCACGTGTTCGAACTTGGCCAGCGGGTGATTGCGATGCACCGCCAGCACCAGCGGGTCGGTGCCCAGAGTCCGGCGAATCAGCCGTGGATCCTCCACCAGTTGCGACGAAGCGGCGATATCAACCCGGTACTCGTCCAGCGCTTCGAGCACTTGCTGGGAATTGCCGATGTCCACCGACACGGCAATTTGCGGCAGTCGCTCGCGAAAGTTTTTCACCAGATCGAGGATGTAGTACGGGGCAGTGGCCGCGATGCGCAAGGTGCCAGTGCCCTGACCACTGTTGCGTAGAAAAAACTCGATATCGCCCTCTTGCTGAATCAGCGCCTTGACCATCGGCAGCAAACGCACGCCGTCATCGCTGAGGGTCAGGCGCCGCCCGCCGCGGTAGAACAACTCCACCGCGTACTGGCTTTCAAGCTGGCGAATCTGTGTGGTCACGGTCGGCTGACTGAGCCCGAGCTTTTTCGCTGCCTGAGTAATGCTGCCCAATTGGGCCACCCGGTAAAACGCTTTCAGCTCGGCACTCAGCACTGCGGCCTCTCATGATCTATTTGCGCAACAGGCGCAAACCGTTGAACACCACCAACAGGCTCACGCCCATGTCGGCAAACACGGCCATCCACATGGTGGCCAGACCCAGGAAGGTTACCGCAAGAAAGATCCCTTTGATGACCAGTGCCAGAGCAATGTTTTGCTTGAGGATGCTGGAGGTCTGACGTGACAGACGAATGAATGCCGGTATTTTGCGTAGATCGTCGTCCATCAGGGCGACATCGGCGGTTTCTATCGCGGTATCGGTGCCTGCAGCCGCCATGGCAAAACCAATTTCGGCACGGGCCAGTGCCGGGGCGTCGTTAATCCCGTCGCCGACCATGCCCACGTGATGCCCCTGGGCGTAGAGCGCCTCAATCGCCTTGAGCTTGTCGTCGGGCAACAAGTTGCCCCGGGCCTGATCGATACCCACCTGGGCCGCAATGGCACTGGCGGTATGCGGGTTGTCGCCGGTCAGCATCAGGGTTTTGATCCCCAGTTCATGCAACTCGCGGATCGCTTCGCGGCTGGATTCCTTGACCGTATCGGCCACGGCGAACAACGCCAGCGGACCTGAACTGTCGCAAAGCAAAATCACGGTTTTACCCTGCTCTTCCAGGGCAAAGAGTTTTTCTTCCAGGGCCGGGGAGCACAGGTTCAACTCTTCAACCAGACGATGGTTGCCCAGGTGGTAGAGCTTGCCGTCGATTTCACCGCGTACGCCGCGTCCGGCCAGGGCAGTGAAGTTATCCACAGGCCGTAGCGCCAGGTTTTTATCCACCGCGGCGTTGGCCACCGCCAGAGACACCGGGTGATCGGAGCGGCTGGCCAGACTCGCTGCCAGCAACACGGCGCTCTCGGTCATCAGCGGGTCGAGTGGCAGGTAATCGGTTTGCACCGGCTTGCCGTGGGTGATGGTGCCGGTTTTATCCAGTGCCAGGAAATCCAGCTTGTGACCGCTTTCGAGGTACACACCGCCCTTGACCAGAATACCTTTGCGCGCCGCTGCCGCCAGACCGCTGACGATGGTCACGGGAGTCGAGATCACCAGTGCACAAGGGCACGCCACCACCAGCAACACCAGGGCGCGATAGATCCAGTCAAACCATACGCCCCCCATAAACAGGGGTGGAATCACGGCCACCGCCAACGCGAAGATGAACACCACCGGGGTGTAGATTTTCGCGAAGCTGTCGACAAAGCGCTGAGTCGGAGCCCGGGCACCCTGGGCTTGCTCCACGGCGTGAATGATTCGCGCCAGGGTCGAATTGCTGGCCGCAGCAGTGACCCGGTATTCCAGCGAGCCGGCCTGGTTGATGGTGCCGGCAAAAATTTTATCGCCGACAGTCTTCTCGATCGGCAGGCTTTCACCGGTAATCGGCGCCTGATCTATGGTCGAACTGCCCGAAACCACTTCACCGTCCAGACCGATGCGCTCGCCGGGGCGAACCCGCACGATAGCGCCCAGTTCGACGTCTTTGACCTCAAGTTCCCGCCACGATCCATCAGCCTGTTGCACGGTGGCCTTGTCCGGCGCCATTTGCATCAGGCCGCCGATGGCGTTGCGCGCCCGGTCCAGGGATTTGGCTTCGATCAGTTCGGCCACGGTAAACAGGAACATCACCATGGCCGCTTCTGGCCATTGGCCGATCAGTACCGCGCCGGTCACGGCAATGCTCATCAGCGCGTTGATGTTCAGGTTGAGGTTCTTCAGGGCGATCCAGCCCTTCTTGTAGGTGGTCAGGCCGCCGCTGAGGATCGACACCAACGCCACCAGGGCAATCACCCAGGCAGGAGCGGCATCGGTAAAGTGCAGCACTTCGGCCGCCAGTGCGCCAACACCGGCCACAGCCAGCGGCCACCAGTGTTTCTTGGCCGGCGGGGTGACGGGGCCGGCATCCGTATCCGATTCCAGCGGGTCGGCCTGCATGCCCAGGGACTTGATGGCCGCAATGATCGGCTCGGTGGACGGCAGGTCATGGGTCACACCCAGCACCCGATTGATCAGGTTGAATTCCAGTTGCTGCACACCCGCCAGCTTGCCCAGTTTGTTCTGGATCAGGGTTTGCTCTGTGGGGCAGTCCATGGCTTCGATACGGAAGCTGCTCAAGCGGGCGCCCGCCGTAGGGGCAGCGCTGAGCTTGATCACGCTCGGAGCTTCGGCCGCAGTGCAGCAGCCGTGCCCATGACCGGCATGTTGATCTTTCTTGCCGTGATCGTGATCGTGATCGTGATCGTGATCGTGATCGTGATCGTGATCGTGATCGTGATCGTGATCGTGATCGTGATCGTGATCGTGATCGTGATCGTGATCAGCATGGGGCTTGTGGTGGGTGTGAATGGAATCGCTCATCAGGTTGCGTCCGAAAAGGTGCCTGTTGCCAAGTAAAGACCCTGTAGCCACTATAGGGTCAAGCACCCTTTCGGAGATAACCTGATGAAAATTGGTGAACTGGCGAAATTGACCGACTGTCAGGTCGAAACCATCCGTTATTACGAGCGCGAAGGGCTGCTGCCGGAGCCGGCACGCAGTGAGGGCAACTACCGCCTGTATACCCAGGCCCATGTAGAGCGACTGACGTTTATTCGTAATTGCCGCAGCCTGGACATGACCCTGGAGGAGATTCGCAGCCTGCTGAACCTGCGGGACAGTCCGCAGGATCAGTGTGAAAGCGTGAATGCGCTGATCGACGAGCACATCCACCACGTCAAGGCCCGGATCGACAGCTTGCTGGCCTTGCAGGCACAGCTTTTTGACCTGCGCCAACGCTGTGGTGAAGGGCCGAACGGCGAACATTGCGGGATTTTGCAGCAGCTGGAAGTCAGCGGCTCAGTCAGCGCCCCGGAAGGCGAGCCGAGTCATGTGGGCAGAAGCCACGGGCATTGATAACAGCAATAACAGCAATAACAGCAAAACCTGTAGGAGCGAGCTTGCCTCGCGAGCCTTTTAAGGATCGCGAGCTTTGTAAGGTGCGCGAGACAAGCTCGCTCCTACAGGAGACAGAGGTTTACACCGCCATCGGCGCAGTCATGGGCGCATGGTGCTGGTAGCCTTCGAGGCTGAAGTCACCCGGCTCGATCAGGCCCAGCCACTCCGGCTGGTACACGCCGGTCTTGGCAAATTCCGGTACACGGTCCGAAATCACCAGTTTGGGCATCGGGAACGGCTCGCGGGTCAGCTGTTCGTTGAGCATGTCCAGGTGGTTTTCATACACGTGGGCATCACCGATGAAGTAGGTGAACCAGCGTGGCGTGTAACCGGTCAGGCGACCGATCAGGCTCAGCAGTGCGGCGCCTTCGGTCAGGTTGAACGGCGTACCCAGGCCCAGATCATTGGAGCGGATGTAGAGCGTCAGGGAAATTTCCCTGGTCTCGACATTCGGGTGGAACTGATACAGCAGATGGCACGGCGGCAGGGCCATTTCGTCGAGCTGGGCGCAGTTCCAGCCGTGGAACAGAATTCGCCGGCTGCCCGGGTCGTTGATGATGGTGTCGACACACTGGCGCAACTGATCGATGGCCTTGTACAGCACCACGTAGGCCTGGCCGTCTTCTTCGCCCTCGGCAATCTGCCGGTAACCCTGGCTCAGGCACAGCTCGATAGCCGCCTGGTTGCTGCTGGCGATTTGCTTGTATGCCGGCCATTTGCGCCATTGCACACCGTAGATTTCACCCAGGTCGTCTTCACCCTGACGGAACGGGTTGGCCAGCCACTGGGCGTTTTCGTTGGCATTCTGGTCCCACACCTTGCAACCCAGGGCGCGGAAATCTGCAGCACTGTTCACCGGGCGCAGAAAACCGCACATCTCGCCAATCGCGGATTTGAACGCCATACGGCGAGTGGTGATGGCCGGAAAGCCTTCCTTGAGGTCATAGCGCAACATGGCGCCGGGCAGACTGATGGTCTTCACCCCGGTGCGGTTGGCTTGCAAGGTGCCATTTTTGATGACGTTGGCGACGAGGTCGAGATATTGCTTCATGGTTTTCCTACCGTTTGAATGCAGGGCGCTGTACGCCCTGCGATTCGAATTCATTACGCAGCTTTATGAGCCGCTGGATCGCGCTGGTATGCCCACCAGATCAGGAGCAGACCGCCGAGGATCATCGGGATGCAGAGAATTTGCCCCATCGTCACCCAGCCGAACGCCAGATAGCCCAGCTGGGCATCCGGCACGCGGACGAACTCGACGATAAAGCGGAAGATGCCGTAGAACAGGGCGAACATCCCGGAAACTGCCATCGTAGGCCGTGGTTTACGCGAGTACAGCCAAAGGATCAGGAACAGTGCCACACCTTCCAGCGCAAACTGATAAAGCTGCGACGGATGGCGCGCCAGTTGCTGGGGATCGGTAGGAAAGATCATTGCCCACGGCACATCGCTGGCCTTGCCCCACAACTCGGCATTGATGAAGTTGCCGATACGTCCTGCGCCCAGGCCAATCGGCACCACAGGCGCAATGAAGTCCATGATCTGGAAAAACGACTTGCCGTTGCGTTTGCCGAACCACCAGACGGCCAGCATCACGCCGATCAGTCCACCGTGGAACGCCATGCCGCCTTTCCAGACCTCCAGAATCAGCAGCGGGTTGGCAATGTAGGCGCTCAGGTCGTAGAACAGCACGTACCCCAAACGGCCGCCGACAATGACGCCCATGGCCACCCAGAACACCAGATCAGAGAGTTTCTCCTTGGTCCAGGTCGGGTCGAAGCGGTTGAGACGTCGCGACAGGATCAGCCAGGCAGCGCCAATGCCGATCAGGTACATCAAGCCGTACCAATGGATTTTCAGCGGACCAATGGCTAGTGCCACCGGGTCAATCTGCGGGTAAGGCAGCATTGCGACTCCTTGTTAGATCAGGAAACTCAAACCGGCACAGGACAACAGCGCCGCATACAAATTTGATCGGCATGGTAACGGAAGGGAGGCCTTGGGCTCTAGTGAATGGCGTGACAGGCTCAGGCAATCTATAAGTACAGTGATTAAAAAAACATTAAGGACTGCCCATGTGTCTGATTGTGTTCGCCTGGCGCCCCGGCCACGCCCAGCCTCTGGTCGTGGCGGCCAACCGTGATGAATTCTATGCGCGCCCGGCAAAGCCCCTGGCGCAGTGGGTCGATACGCCTCAAGTGTATGCCGGCCGTGATCTGGAGGCCGGGGGCACCTGGCTGGGCATTGGCGCCAACGGGCGCTTTGCGGCGCTGACCAATATTCGTGAGCCGCACAAGCCGCCTTCACGGCGTTCGCGGGGGGAGCTGGTATCTGACTTTCTGAGTGGCAACCAGTCAATTGGCGAGTATTTCGCCGATGTTGGCCGCCGTTCTGTGGAATATGCCGGGTTCAATCTGTTACTGGGCACTGCCGATCAGCTCTGGCACTACAACTCCCAGGATGTCGCACCGCAGCTGCTCGACGCAGGGGTATATGGCTTGTCGAATGCCGGGCTGGATACGCCATGGCCCAAGTTGCTGAAAGCCAGGGCGGCTCTGGCCGAGGTTCTCAATGACCCTCAACCCCAGGCCCTGCTCGCACTGCTCAGTGATCGCCAGACGGCGCCCTTCAGTGATTTGCCTGATACCGGTGTGGGCCTGGCCACGGAAAGCTTGCTGTCGAGCGTATTCATTTCCAGCCCCAGCTACGGCACCCGCGCCAGCACCGCGCTGATTGTCAACGCAGACGGCTCGAGACTGATGGTTGAACACAGCTTTGGCCCGTTGGGTGGGCGCCTGGGAGAGGTAAGAATCCAGGGATGACTCGGATTCCACTGTAGGAGCGAGCTTTTAACAGCTCGCGCCTACAGTCCTGCAGAGGGACGATCAATACGGCTTGATCGCCGCCGGATTCATCATGCGGGTCAGGCCCATGTTTTTCAGAGCCAGTTGCACGGTGCTGCGAATCACCTGCGGGTTGTCGATGGTCATCACTTCGGCCAACAGTTCCTTCGCGCGGCTCAGGCTGACCTGACGCAACATCCACTTCACTTTCGGCAAGTTGGTGGCGTTCATCGACAAACTGTCAAAACCCATGGCCATCAGCAAGATTGCCGCCGCCGGATCACCCGCCATCTCACCGCAAATACTGACCGGCTTGCCTTCGGCATGTGCATCGCGCACCACTGATTGCAGGGCCTGCAGCACCGCCGGGTGCAAGTAGTCATACAGATCGGCTACCCGCGGGTTGTTGCGGTCCACGGCCAGCAGGTATTGGGTCAGGTCGTTGGAGCCCACCGACAGGAAGTCCACCTGGCGCGCCAGTTCCTTGGTCTGGTACACCGCTGCCGGAATTTCGATCATTACCCCGATTGGCGGCATCGGTACATCAGTGCCTTCGTCGCGCACTTCACCCCAGGCACGGTGCAGCAGGTGCAGGGCTTCTTCAAGTTCGTGGGTGCCGGAAATCATCGGCAGCAAAATACGCAGGTTGTTCAGGCCTTCGCTGGCCTTGAGCATGGCCCGGGCCTGCACCAGAAAGATTTCGGGGTGGTCGAGGGTGACGCGGATCCCGCGCCAGCCAAGGAACGGGTTGTCTTCTTTGATGGGGAAGTACGACAGTGACTTGTCGCCGCCAATGTCCAGGCTGCGCATGGTCACCGGTTGCGGATGGAAGGCTGCGAGTTGCTCGCGATAAATCGCTAGCTGCTCCTTTTCGCTCGGAAAGCGCTGATTGATCATGAACGGCACTTCGGTGCGGTACAGACCTACGCCTTCGGCGCCACGCTGCTGTGCACGGGCCACATCTGCCAGCAGGCCGGTGTTGACCCACAATGGCATGCGATGCCCGTCAGGGGTGATGCACGGCAGCTCACGCAAGGCATCCAGGCCTTGTGACAGCTGGCGTTCTTCTTCGACAACCTCGGCATATTGCTTGCGCAGCACATCGCTGGGGTTGGTGTAGACCTCGCCATGGTAGCCGTCGACGATCATCTGGATGCCGTCGACCCTGGAGTACGGCAGGTCAACCAGACCCATTACCGTCGGAATCCCCATGGCCCGGGCCAGAATCGCCACGTGGGAGTTGCCCGAACCCAGTACCGACACCAGGCCCGCAAGCTTGCCTTCGGGTACTTCACCGAGCATGGTCGCGGTCAGCTCTTCGCTGACCAGGATGGTGTGGTCGGGGTAGACCATGGTTTGCTGGCGGTCATGTTGCAAATACGCCAGCAGACGCCGCCCGAGGTCACGCACATCCGACGCCCGCTCGCGCAGGTAGTCGTCGTCCATCAATTCGAAACGGTTGACGTGATCAGACACCACCTGGCGCAACGCGCCCTGGGCCCACTGGCCGGTCTTGATCACATTTTTGACTTCGCTGCCCAGCGACGCATCGTCGAGCATCATCAGATACACGTCGAACAGCGCCTGTTCTTCGGGCCGCAACTGGGTGGCGAGTTTTTTCGACACCGCGCGCATATCGTTGCGCACACCTTCGAGGGCGGTTTTGAACAGCGCAATTTCAGCCGGGATATCGGTAATGCTCTTGTCCGGAACCACGTCCAGATCGGCCGGGGGCAACATGACCACCGCCGTACCGACCGCCGCACCGGGCGAACCCGGTACACCGACGAACTTGGCTTCCTGAATGCCCTTGCCCTGACGTCCCAGGCCGCGGATCGAGCCCGTGGCTTCGGCATGGGCAATAACCCCCGCCAGCTGCGCGCTCATGGTCACGAGGAAGGCTTCTTCACCCTCATCGAACTGACGACGTTCTTTTTGCTGGATGACCAGAACCCCCACCACTCGGCGGTGGTGGATGATCGGCGCGCCGAGGAAAGAGGCATACCGCTCTTCACCGGTTTCTGCAAAGTAACGATAACGA
The DNA here is from genome assembly GCF_904067025.1 of Pseudomonas paraversuta. NCBI lineage: Bacteria > Pseudomonadati > Pseudomonadota > Gammaproteobacteria > Pseudomonadales > Pseudomonadaceae > Pseudomonas > Pseudomonas paraversuta. The sequence continues at coordinate 247,944 of NZ_CAJFDA010000001.1, read as the reverse complement.
GGGTGATCGGCGGCGTTTTCGAGGTTCAGAGGTTCTTCACGGGTGCCCACCAGACCCACCAGGCCTTCGTTGGGCGCCATGCTGACCTTGCCGATCGAGCGCTTGTTCAGGCCCTCGGTCGCCATCAGGACAAAACGATTGGTCTCTGGATCGAGCAAATAGACCGAGCAGACCTGACTGCCCATGGCCTCTTTGACGCGCAGCACAATAATCCCCAACGCCGCCTTGAGATCCTTGGCGGAGTTAACTTCCTGGACGATCTTGCGCAGCGTATTGAGCATGGCTCGGGGTCGAACTCCGTGTCAGGCGCGCGTTAAAAGGCGCGGGGCAAGCTCTTTGAGAGCGCGACGGTAAACCTCGCGCTTGAATGTCACCACCTGGCCCAACGGATACCAATAACTGACCCAACGCCAGCCATCGAACTCCGGTTTACCGGTCAAATCCATCCGCACCCGTTTCTCGTTGGAGACCAGGCGCAGCAAAAACCACTTTTGCTTCTGACCGATACACAGCGGTTGGCTATGGGTACGGACCAGACGTTGCGGCAAACGATAACGCAACCAGCCTCGCGTGCAGGCGAGTATTTCCACATCTTCGCGCTCAAGGCCAACTTCTTCGTTCAACTCACGGTACAAGGCGTCTTCCGGCGTCTCATCAGGGTTGATACCACCCTGGGGAAACTGCCACGCGTCTTGATTGATTCGGCGAGCCCAAAGTACCTGACCAGCATCATTTGTCAGAATAATCCCGACATTAGGGCGGAAACCATCGGGGTCGATCACGGCAACAACCTCGCAAACGCATGTCACCGCATTGTTCCACAAAGGTTGTGAAAGCAGCAACGCGCCTTCCCGCCTTATGTGCACTCTTATGAAAAGACCGTATTCTTGTGGCCTTTTAACAGACACTTCAGCGGGTAATTTCAATGCGACTGGCTTTATTCGACCTGGACAACACCCTTCTGGGCGGTGACAGCGATCACGCTTGGGGCGATTACTTGTGCCAGCGGGGCATTCTCGACGGCGACGCTTACAAGGCGCGCAACGATGCCTTTTATCAGGATTACCTGGCCGGCAAACTCGACAACGCCGCCTACCTTAATTTCAGCATGGAAATCTTTGGCCGGCATGACATGGCTCAACTGGATCAATGGCACCGCGAATTCATGCGCGATTGCATCGAGCCGTTGATGTTGCCCAAGGCACAAGCCCTGCTGGAAAAACACCGTGCAGCAGGCGACACGCTGGTCATTATCACGGCCACCAACCGCGTGGTAACGGCACCGATCGCCCAAAAGCTCGGCGTGGAACACCTGATTGCAACCGAGTGCGAAATCGTCGATGGCCGCTATACCGGGCGCAGCACAGACGTGCCGTGCTTTCGTGAAGGCAAGGTGACACGCCTGAACCGCTGGATCGAAGAAAATGGCTACAGCCTGGAAGACAGCTGGTTCTATAGCGACTCGATGAACGACTTGCCGCTGCTGGAGCAAGTGACCCACCCGGTGGCGGTTGATCCTGATCCGAACCTGCGGGCCGAAGCCGAAAAACGTGGCTGGCCAGTGATGACGCTGCGCGACTGATCCGACACCCATCCCCACAACCTACTGCAGGAGCGAGCTCGCTCCTGCAGATACAACAGGGTCAAACCGGCTTGGCGCCCATCAGCCCGGCAATGGCGATAAAGCAAATCGTACAAAAAATCGCCAGCCCCAGCGTAAATCCAGGATGCCTGGCCACTCGCCCCAACCGCAGGCGATTGAGCCGTACCAGCAACCACAACCAGCTCAAGCCGCCCACCAGGTACAAACTGCTGCCCGCCAGCAACCACAGCTGACTCAGCGGCCAGCCGGCCATATGCACCAGAAACCAGCCGCTCACCGGCAACGCCACCAGGCACAGGGCCATTAGCGCCCAGACAAAAGCCCAGGGCCGTCTGACGATGCCGCCCGACAGGTCTTTATCCCCTGCCCGCCAGCGTCGAATCACCACCACCAGCAACACAATGGCGCTGACCAACAGCAGCAGTGTCGATACGCCATGCAGCAGTTTTAACGCGGTGAACGTTTCCATTTGATTAATCCCTTGAGCCGTTCAGTCAGCGTAGCGGCTATCGGCCAAGAAACAGCTGATACGCCGGGTTATCGCTCTCATCCCAATATGGGTAGCCAATCTCGGCCAGCGCGGCAGGCACCAGATGACGCTCATCGGCAGGCACTTGCAGCCCGGCCATGACCCGACCATCGGCCGCCCCGTGGTTACGGTAATGGAACATCGAAATGTTCCAGCGCCCGCCCAGCTTGTGCAGGAAGTTGAACAGCGCGCCCGGGCGCTCCGGAAACTCGAAACGGAACAGCAGTTCATCGCTGACCTTGGCTGCATGCCCGCCAACCATGTGCCGGATGTGCAACTTGGCCAGTTCGTTCTCGGTCAGGTCGATCACCGGGAAGCCCTGTTCGGTCAGGCTGGCCAGCAGTGCGCTGCGGGGGTCGTTTTCCGGATGGGTCTGCACCCCAACAAAAATGTGCGCCTCGCTGCCGGTGTGGTAGCGATAGTTGAATTCGGTGATCTGACGCTTGCCGACGGCCTGGCAAAACGCCTTGAAACTGCCCGGCACCTCAGGAATGGTTACCGCGATAATGGCTTCGCGGCCCTCACCCAGCTCGGCTCGCTCGGCCACATGGCGCAGGCGGTCGAAGTTGACATTGGCACCGGAGTCGATGGCAACCAGGGTCTGGCCACGCACACCGCGCTGCTCCACATACTTCTTGATCCCTGCCACACCCAGGGCGCCGGCAGGTTCGGTGATCGAGCGGGTATCGTCGAAAATATCCTTGATTGCCGCACAGATTTCGTCGGTGCTGACGGTGATGACTTCGTCGACGTAGTCTTTGCAGATATCGAAGGTGTGCTGGCCAATCTGGGCCACGGCCACACCGTCGGCGAAAATCCCGACCGCAGGCAGCACCACGCGCTCGCCGGCCGCCATCGCGGCTTGCAGGCAGTTGGAATCATCGGGCTCGACGCCAATGATCTTGATCTCGGGACGCAGGTATTTCACATACGCGGCAATCCCGGCGATCAGCCCGCCGCCGCCCACCGGCACGAAGATCGCATCCAGCGGTGCCGGGTGCTGGCGCAGAATCTCCATCGCCACGGTGCCCTGCCCGGCAATGGTATGCGGGTCATCGTAGGGGTGAACGTAGACGTAGCCTTCCTTCTCGACCAATTGCAGCGAGTAGGCCAGGGCTTCCGGGAAAGTATCGCCATGCAGCACCACGATACCGCCCCGGGAACGCACACCTTCGACCTTGATCTCGGGGGTGGTTTTGGGCATGACGATGGTGGCCTTGACCCCCAGTACCTTGGCTGCCAGGGCCAGCCCCTGCGCATGATTGCCCGCCGACGCGGTGACTACGCCACAGGCGCGCTCGGCGTCGCTCAAGTGCATGAGCTTGTTGTAAGCGCCGCGAATCTTGAACGAGTACACCGGCTGCAAATCTTCGCGCTTGAGCAAAATATGGTTGCCCAGCCGCGCGGTGAGCTGGTTGGCAGCTTGCAAGGGAGTTTCTACGGCAACGTCATAAACGCGCGAGGTGAGGATTTTCTTAACGTACTGTTCGAGCATCGGAAAGCTTCACTGGGCGGGTTGGCAGGGACCAAGGAGTCTACCCCAGCGTTTGCGCAACCGACCACACGAAAGGGAAGGTTTATTGGCCCGCTCCCCCATCCAGCGGCAGCGGGCTTGCCAGCGACCAGCATGGCGCCAGACATCAGGCCGTCCACATCCCCGGTTAGTTGCCTCTATAATGCCGGCCTTTCTGTTCCCCTTCCCGCCCGGAGCCCCCATGACCCAGGACCAACTCAAACAGGCCGTAGCCCAGGCTGCCGTCGACTTCATCCTTCCAAAGCTGGATGACAAGAGCGTTGTAGGGGTCGGTACCGGCTCCACGGCCAACTGCTTTATCGATGCCCTGGCTCTGCACAAGGGTGCCTTCGACGGCGCCGTGGCCAGTTCCGAAGCCACTGCCGCCCGCCTCAAGGGCCACGGTATTCCGGTTTACGAACTGAACACCGTCAGCGACCTGGAGTTCTATGTCGATGGCGCAGACGAAAGCGACGAAAACCTGAACCTGATCAAAGGCGGCGGCGCAGCCCTGACCCGCGAGAAGATCGTGGCCGCTGTGGCCAAGACCTTTATCTGCATCGCCGACGGCAGCAAGCTGGTCCCGGTACTGGGCGCGTTCCCGCTGCCCGTTGAAGTGATCCCGATGGCCCGCAGCCATGTAGCCCGCGAACTGGTCAAGCTGGGCGGCGACCCGGTTTACCGCGAAGGTGTGGTGACGGACAACGGCAACATCATCATCGACGTGTTCAACATGCAGATCACCAACCCGGTAGAGCTGGAGCGTCAGATCAACGCCATCGTCGGCGTCGTGACCAACGGCCTGTTCGCTGCCCGCCCGGCTGACCTGCTGTTGCTGGGTACCGCCGAAGGCGTGAAAACCCTGACCCGCTAACCCCAACTTGTAGGAGCGAGCTTCTCAAACCGCCATCAAGAGCTCGCGAGCGAGCTCGCTCCTACGGTTTGTTTTTAATGTTTTATGGTTTTTTGAACACGTAGAACAGATTTGGCTCACTCACCACGTATAACGCTCCTTCGTCGTCCATGGCGACACCTTCCGCTTGTGGCACTGTTTTTTTCAGGCCATGACGGCCCTTTTTCAGCGACAGCGTGCTGATGGGCCGCCCGTCTATATCCAGCTCCAGCAACAACCTCGACTCATCGGACAAGGCCAGCAAATGCCCGCTGCGCTCGTCAAACTGCAAACTCGACAGATCGCGCACAAATAACCGGGCATCGCGCCGCGCATTGCTCACCACGTGGATGGCATACGGCGTTTGGGGATTGTCCTGAGGGAAGCCCCGCACTTCGTAAATCAGCATCGGATCCCGCTCCTTGGCCACAAACAGTCGCTTGCCGACCGAGTCGTAGGCCAACCCTTCAAATCCCTTGTTACCCCGCTGATGGATCCTCAGCGTCAGCTGCTTCGCCTCCCGGGCATCGAGTACCTGAGTGTTGTCATCAACCTTGACCTTGAACAGCCGCTGCTCATGTTCGTCGGCAATCACGTAGGTATTGGCGTCAATAAACTCGACTGCCTCGGCATCGCCAAACCCGATCAGGGCAATACGCCGCAGAATCCGGCCATCCAGGCTCAACTCCACCAGTTCGCTTTTTTTGTTGGTCACGGTAAACAGGCTTTTACGCAGCGGGTCGTAGGTCAGTGCCGAGACATTGTCCTCAAGCCCTTCAATCACCTGGCCTTGCAGCACGGCGCGATACTCGCCCAGATTGATTGCTGCGGGGTTGGCCTGTTGCCATAGCCGGCTGACCTTGAACCAGGTGTGCTCGAACAGACGGTAATGTTGTGCGGCGAAACCCGCAGCCAGCAGAGTCAGGCACAGCACAAGAGCGGTAGCACGATTGAAGCGGCGCATTGAGACGAACCCTAAACAAATCAGGCGGGTGAAATACCACGACTGGCTGAACTCAAACTTAATAACGCCGCCGGTCTTGCGCCGCAACCGGCTCAAGGTTTTTTCGGAGTTTTCTCAAAGCGATAAAACAGATTCGGCTCACTGACCATATACAGGGTGCCGTTTTCATCGATCGCCACCCCTTCAGCCCGGGGAATGGTGTTTTTGAGACCATTGAAACCGCGCAGCAAGGTCATGAAACTGACTTGCTCGCCCAGTTCATCGAGCTCCAGCAACATGTGCGAATCCGCCGAAAGCACCAGGGTATGGCCGGTTCTCGGATCAATGCTCAAAGCCGAAAGGTTGCGCAAATCCAGTTCATCGCTAGGCACCTTCTGCTTGCTTCCAGAGAGGACCTGGCCGCCGTCGCTTTTCCATACATACAACTGCGGCGGGCGCTCTTCGCCCAGCAACAGTTGCTGGCGACGCGGGTCCCAGGCAATGGCCTCGAAGGCTTTGTTCTGGTTCCTGGAGGGGCCCAGGTTGTACTTGGGGAAGTCGGCGATATTCAGGGTTTTGGTGTTGGCATCGATATTGACGATGGTCAGCAAGTGCTCACGCTCATCGACAATGGCCAGCAGACCATTTTCCATCACCGTCAGGCCTTCAGGGTTGCTCCAGCCCACCAGCGGAATTTTGCGCAGGACATCGCCATCGAGGGTCAGCTCCACCAGAAACGGGTTCTTGCCCATCACCGAAAACAGGGTTTTGCTCAGCGGGTTATAGGCCAGGTCCGACGCTTCATCCTTTTCCATCCCCGGTAACGGCTTGCCATCAATAACCGCCGTGTAGTCCGGCAACCACACGCTTTCGTTCTGTTCTTGCGGGTTCTCAAATTGCTCCAGCACCCACAACGCCCCCCGGTCATCCCAATGCATGATGGCCGCCACCCCATAGAGCACGGCGCCAAGCAGTACAAGCCAGTAATACCAGCGCAGGCTAAAGCGAGAGCGTGCAGGCGGGGTCAGCTGAGGGTCTGAAGCCATTTGAATAATCTTCCGGGAAATTTGGCAACGTCTAAATATCACAAAGCGGGCAAATCCACTGCCTGGCTCGAACCTATTATGCAGATGCGTTGTGAAATAAATGATAAATGCAGCGAAATACACACCGGAATCGGGGGGCTGTGAAAAAATGTTACGAGGCAGGCCTGCCACGGCTTGCAAAGGGTTTTTCTAGCGCCACTGAGGAGCGCGTCTGGATCGTGCTCAGTGGGTCCCCTGAAAGGGTTTGAGTGGTTTGATCAAATACGTTTGCAACATGAATCAAAGATAAAAAAATCACAGCATATATAGACATGCCGATTAAAAAGCCGCACTTAAAGTTTCAGTGCGGCTATGTTCATGGATCGTTCTGTTAGTTATGCGATCGGGTGTCGACTACAGGAATACCTGAATGTAATGGACGTTATCTTTAAAGCCTCCCTGGTTTGATAGTCAAGCCAGGGCGGCTCGTCCTTTCTCGAACGAGAGCTTAAAAATAGGAGCGAGGGGTACTAGAAGGTAACTGAAGAGGTGTAGCCGGCGAGGGTGACGTAGCTGACCAAGGTGTATTAACGGCGTTTCTGTTCGCTGAGTTGGTCTGCCCCGGTTTTTGTAAATCACCACGGGACAAATACGGCAAAAGCCTCTCACGGACTGGTCCTTGTTCCAGCAAACAGGACAGATCCATATCGCGCATGGGTGGCACTCGCAGGGCTCCCCCGGGTAATGCAAAGCCGCAGCCCCTCTGGCGCAACAGCCAGCCAGGACGAATCGTCTATCCATATTCCTAAAAGTTAGTTCTTTTAATTTTTATACTCAATTAGGGTATATGCACCGGACCACCGGACTTTCCAGCTTTTATCTGCACCGCTCAAGCGGTGCTCCAATGAGATGCGAGGTAGGTATGGTCCGTAACACAATTACCCTTGTGGAAATCGCCAGGGCATTGCGTGCAGCCAAGGAGCAGCAGTGATGTCGAATCTGGCTAATGCACACCTGCAAAGCGACCTGGATGTCGCCCCCTTGTTGCTCGCAGCGCACATCCTGCGCACCGACAACGAAGCCCTTGAAGCCGCACGCGATCTGGCTGCCACCGCCCGTGAGCACGCGGCCAGGCGCGATCAGCAACGCAAATTGCCCTGGTCACTTATTGAGCAGTTCACCCGCAGTGGACTTGGCAGTATCTCCATTCCCCGGGAGTTCGGCGGGCCACAGGTTTCCTTCGTCACCCTGGCTGAAGTGTTTGCCATTATTTCGGCCGCCGACCCGGCGCTGGGGCAGATTCCGCAGAACCAGGTGGGCATTCTCAATCTGATTTCCAGCACCGCGAGTCAATCGCAAAAAGAGCAACTGTTCAGCAGCGTGCTGCAGGGCTGGCGCATCGGTAATGCGGGGCCTGAACGCGGCAGTAAAAACACCCTGGACTTGAAGGCACGCATAAGCGCTGACAAGAATGATTTCGTCATCAGTGGTCAGAAGTTTTACTCCACCGGTGCACTGTTCGCGCACTGGATTGCAGTCAAGGCGCTCAACGACGACGGCAAACCGGTCATGGCCTTTGTTCGCCGCGGGACTCCCGGCCTGCGCGTTGTCGATGACTGGTCCGGCTTTGGCCAGCGCACCACTGCCAGCGGTACCGTGTTGCTCAACAGCGTGCGCATTGATGACGAACTGGTCATCGACAGCTGGCGTTTGGGCGAAGTGCCGAACATTCAGGGCTCGGTGTCGCAACTGATCCAGGCCGCCATCGATCTGGGCATCGCCCGCGAAGCCATCACCGACACCATCAGTTTTGTACGCGAACGTTCCCGGCCGTGGATCGACGCCAGGGTCGAGCGCAACAGCGATGATCCCTATGTCATCGCCGACATCGGCAAATTGAAGATCGAGTTGCATGCCGCCGAAGCCTTGTTGCGCAAAGCCGGCCGGGTACTGGATGAAGTCAGCGCCGCACCGATTGACGCGCAGGCCGCCGCCCGGGCCTCGATTGCCGTGGCCGAAGCCAAAGTGCTGAGCACCGAGCTGTCGTTGCTGGCCAGCGAAAAACTTTTCGAACTGGCGGGCAGCAGCGCCACCCTCGCCCGTTTCAACCTCGACCGACACTGGCGCAACGCACGGGTTCATACCCTGCACGACCCGGTCCGCTGGAAATACCACGCCATCGGCACCTACCGCCTCAACGGCACCCTGCCTGCCCGGCATTCCTGGATTTGACTACGGAGATACCCATGTCCCTGATATCCAAACAGGTCCCGGTCATCCGCAGTGATGCCGAGGCCCTGAGCGTAGCCCGTGAACTGGCCGCACATTTCAAACGCGAAAGTGCTGTACGCGACCGCGATCGACGCCTGCCGCTTGATGAACTCGAACTGTTTTCCCACACCGGCCTGTGGGGCATTACCGTGCCGCAGGCCTGGGGTGGCGCCGGCGTGTCCAATGTCACGCTGGCTCAGGTGGTGGCATTGATTGCTGCTGCTGACGCCTCACTGGGGCAAATTCCGCAAAACCATTTCTATGCACTTGAAGTACTGCGGGTCAATGGCACGCCGGCACAACAGGCGCGGCTATATGCCGAGGTCCTGGCCGGGCAGCGCTTTGGTAATGCCCTGGCCGAAATCGGCACTAAAACCGCCCACGACCGTACCACCCACCTGGCCAGGGCCGAAGACGGCTACCGCATCACCGGTCGCAAGTTTTACGCCACCGGCGCCCTGTATGCGCAGCGTATTCCGACCTCGGTGGTGGATGATAACGGCGTACAGCACCTGGCGTTCGTGCCCCGCGACAGCGACGGCCTGACCGTGATTGACGACTGGAGCGGCTTCGGCCAGCGCACCACCGGCAGCGGCTCGGTGCTGTTCGACAATGTGTTCGTCGCCGCTGACGACGTGATTCCGTTTCAAAGCGCCTTTGAGCGCCCGACCCCGGTTGGCCCGCTGGCGCAAATCCTCCATGCCGCCATCGACACCGGCATCGCCCGCGCCGCCTTTGAAGACGCGCTGCATTTTGTGCGCACCAAGACCCGGCCCTGGATCGACGCCACCAGCGATATCGCCAGCGAAGACCCGCTCACCCTGAAAAGCTTTGGCCGCCTGAGTGTGCGTCTGCATGCCGCCGAAGCCTTGCTGGAGCGCGCCGGTGAACTGCTGGATATCGCCCAGGCCAATACCCATGCCGGCACCGTGGCAGCTGCCTCGATTGCGGTGGCAGAAGCGCGCGCCATCAGCACCGAGATTTCGCTGGCCGCAGGCAGCACCCTGTTTGAACTGGCGGGCAGCCAGGCCACCCTCGCCGAACACGGGCTCGATCGCCACTGGCGCAACGCCCGGGTCCACACCCTGCACGATCCGGTGCGCTGGAAATATCACGCGGTGGGCAATTACTACCTCAACGATACGAACCCGCCATTGCGGGGGACCATCTGATGAGCAAAAAGAAAATCCTGATCAATGCCTTCAACATGAACTGCATTGGCCACATCAACCACGGTCTGTGGACGCATCCACGGGACAACTCCACCCAGTTCAACACCCTCGAATACTGGACTGAGCTGGCGCAGCTGCTGGAGCGCGGGCTGTTTGACGGGCTGTTTATCGCCGATATCGTCGGCGTCTACGACGTCTATCAACAGTCGGTTGATGTGCCGCTCAAGGAGTCGATCCAGCTGCCGGTCAACGACCCGCTGCTGCTGGTATCGGCCATGGCGGCCGTAACCAGAAACCTTGGCTTTGGCCTGACCGCAAATCTGACCTACGAGCCCCCGTATTTATTCGCCCGTCGCATGTCGACACTGGACCATCTGACCCGCGGCCGTGTGGGCTGGAACATCGTCACCGGGTATCTGGACAGCGCGGCCAAAGCCATGGGCCTGAACGAACAGGTCGAACATGACCGGCGTTACGACCAGGCCGATGAATACCTGGAGGTGTTGTACAAACTCTGGGAAGGCAGCTGGGAAAACGGCGCCGTGGTCAACGACCCGGCACAGCGCATCTATGCCCGTCCCGACAAGGTGCACAAGGTCAGACATGCCGGCGAGTTCTACCAGGTCGAGGGCTATCACCTGTGCGAACCCTCACCCCAGCGCACGCCGGTACTGTTTCAGGCCGGCAGTTCGGATCGCGGTCTGGTGTTTGCCGGGCGCCATGCCGAGTGCGTGTTTATCAGTGGCCAGACCAAGGCGGCGACCAAAACCCAGGTCGACAAGGTTCGCGCCAGCGCCGTGGCGGCAGGACGCAACCCGGATGACATCAAACTGTTTATGGGCCTCAACGTGATAGTCGCGCCCACCGAAGCCCTGGCCCGGGCCAAGCGCGACGAGTACCTGGGCTATGCCAGTGCCGAAGCCGGGGTGGCGCATTTTTCCAGCTCCACAGGCATCGACTTTGCCGACTACGAACTGGACGAGCCGATCCAGTACGTGAAGAACAACGCCATCCAGTCCGCTACCAAAGTGCTGCAAAACAACGACTGGACCCGGCGCAAACTGCTTGAACAACACGCACTGGGCGGGCGCTACATGACATTGGTGGGCTCACCGCAACAGGTGGCCGACGAGCTCGAATCGTGGATCGAAGAGACCGGTCTGGACGGCTTCAACCTGACCCGCATCGTGACGCCGGAAAGCTATGTCGACTTTATCGATCTGGTAGTCCCCGAGCTGCAACGCCGGGGCTCCTACAAGACCGCATATGACACCGGCAGCCTGCGGCAAAAACTCTTTACCGAGGGCGACGCGCACTTGCCTGCACGGCATACGGGCGCCGCTTACCGCCAACCCGAATAACCCTGCAGGAGCGAGCTCACGAGCCGTCTGATGCTCGCGAGCAAGCTCGCTCCTGGAGGATTTGAATTCTGAATTTTTGAATGGAATTTGCCCCATGCACAAAAAACACTTAACCCCACTGGTTCTGGCGCTCGGACTGTTCAGCGGCATCGTGTTCGCCAGCGACGCCCCGCTCAAGGTCGGCACCACGGCGGCCTTTGCTCCCGCCCTTGAAACGACGGTGAACGAAGCCAGGAAGCAAGGCCTGGATGTCGAGCTGATCGAGTTCAGCGACTGGATCGCTCCCAACGTCAGCCTCAACAGCGGCGACATCGACGTGAACTACTTCCAGCACATCCCGTTCCTGGAAAATGCCAACGCTGCCGGCGGGTTTAACCTGGTGCCCTATGCCAAAGGCATCATCAACAACGTGGGCCTGTACTCGAAAAAATACAAAAGCCTGGACCAACTTCCCCAGGGCGCTACGGTGGCCATCGCCAATGACCCGATCAACAGTGGACGCGGCCTGCAACTGCTGGCCAAGGCCGGCCTCATCACCCTCAAGCCCGGCGTAGGCTACAAGGCGACCGAAGAAGATATCGTCGCCAATCCGAAAAACATCAAGATCCTGCAGGTCGAAGCCGTACAGCTGGTACGCGCCTATGACGATGCCGATCTGGTGCAGGGGTACCCGCACTACATACGCCTGTCGAAAAACTTCGATGCCAACTCGGCGCTGTTGTTTGACGGCATCGACCACCCGGAATACGTCATTCAATTCGTGATCCAGCCCAAGAACAAGGACGACCCGCGACTGGCCAGATTTGTCGATATCTACCAGCATTCGCCTGTGGTCAAAGCTTCGCTGGATAAGGCCTACGGCACCCTGTATCAACCTGGCTGGGATAACTGAACATGAACGTGGCAATTGCTCGCGAGCGGCTCGATCAGCCGCAGCCAAGCGCGACCCACACCCGGCTGCACCCTGAACTGAGCCAGGCCCATGTGCGTTTTATCGGTGTAGGCAAAACCTATGACGGCCAACAGGGGCCGGTGGATGCCCTCAAGGATATCGACCTGGCGATTCAGCACGGGGAGATTTTCGGCATTATCGGTCGCAGCGGCGCCGGCAAATCCTCGCTGATTCGCACCATCAATCGCCTGGAACAACCCAGCAACGGTCGCGTACTGATCGATCAAATCGACATCGGTGACTTCGATGAAAACCGGCTGGTGGCGCTGCGCCGACAAACCGGCATGATCTTCCAGCACTTCAACCTGATGTCAGCCAAGACCGTGTGGCAGAACGTCGAACTGCCGCTCAAGGTAGCTGGCGTACCCAGACTGCAGCGGGAACAGAAAGTCCGCGAGTTGCTGGAGCTGGTGGGCCTGCAAGGCAAGCACAAGGCCTACCCGGCGCAACTGTCGGGAGGGCAGAAACAACGGGTTGGCATTGCCCGCGCGCTGGTCCACGACCCGGCCATCCTGCTCTGTGACGAAGCCACCTCGGCCCTTGATCCGGAGACCACCCAGTCGATACTCGGTCTGCTGCGCGAGATCAATCAGCGCCTGGGCCTGACCATCATCCTCATCACCCACGAGATGGCGGTGATTCGCGATATCTGTCACCGCGTGGTGGTACTGGAACAAGGCCGGATCGTCGAGCAGGGCCCGGTGTGGCAAGTGTTCGGCGACCCGCAGCATGAGGTCAGCAAAACCTTGCTCGCACCGCTGCAGGACAACCTGCCCGAAGCCCTGAAAAACCGTATCAGCGTGCAGCCGGCATCGTCACATTCGAGTGTGATTCTGCGTCTGCGTTTTACCGGCAGCCAGGAGCAGGAACCGGACCTGGGTGCGTTGTTCAGCGCCCTGGGCGGTCAGGTGCGGCTGCTGCATGGCGGGGTTGAGCAGATTCAGGGGCACGCCCTGGGCCAACTGTTGCTCAGCGTGACCAGCAGCTCTCTGGGGGCGGACGAATTACGCAAGCGCGCCGGACAATGGGCACAACAGGTCGAGGTCGTGGGTTATGGGATTTGAACGTCTATGGCAGGGTGTGATCGACACCTTTTTAATGGTCGGTGTGTCGTCACTGATCGCATTAATCCTGGGCATTCCCTTGGCGGTGATTCTGGTCACCAGCGGCAAGGGCGGTATTTATCAGGCCCCCAGGCTGAACCAGGCACTGGGCGCGTTCGTGAACCTGTTCCGTTCCATTCCCTTTCTGATTTTGATGGTGGCGCTGATCCCCTTCACCCGCCTGATTGTCGGCACTACCTACGGCGTCTGGGCTGCCGTCGTACCCCTGACCATCGCCGCTACGCCGTTCTTCGCACGGATCGCCGAAGTCAGCCTGCGCGAAGTGGATCACGGCCTGATCGAGGCCGCGCAAGCCATGGGTTGCAAACGCCATCACATCATTTGGCACGTGCTGTTGCCTGAAGCCTTGCCGGGCATTGTCGGCGGTTTCACCATCACCCTGGTGACCATGATCAACTCATCGGCCATGGCCGGAGCCATAGGTGCCGGTGGCCTGGGTGACATTGCCTACCGCTACGGTTATCAGCGCTTTGACACCCAGGTCATGCTGACCGTGATTGTGTTGCTGGTGGTGCTGGTGGCGTTGATTCAGCTTGGCGGTGATCGCCTGGCCCGCGTACTGAACAAACGCTGAGGTATAGTCGGCGGCCAGACTGCCGCCGACCGAGCCTGCCATGACCCTCGATGCAAAAACCCTCGAACAGATTGCTGCCACCACGCTGGAGCATTATCAGCAGAGTGCCGAAGGCTTTCGCGAAGGGACTCGCGACCATGATGTGAGCCAGAACATCGACGCATTACTGCGGCATATCCAGGGCAGCGCGCCATTTACCCTTCTGGATTTTGGCTGCGGCCCGGGGCGCGATCTGCAAACCTTCACCCGCCTGGGGCATGTAGCGGTCGGGCTCGACGGCACTGAACGCTTCACCCAGATGGCCCGCCAGGACAGTGGCTGTGAGGTATGGCATCAGGACTTTCTCAAGCTGGACCTGCCTGCCGAACACTTTGACGGCATCTTCGCCAACGCCTCGTTGTTCCACGTACCGACCCAAGAGCTTGCGCAAGTACTGGGCAAGCTGCACGCCACCCTGAAGCCTGGCGGCGTACTGCTGAGTTCCAACCCGCGCGGGGACAATCGAGAAGGCTGGAATGGCCAGCGTTACGGGGCATACCACGATCTGGAAAACTGGCAGGCGATGCTCACCGGGGCGGGTTTTGTCGAACTGGAACACTACTACCGCCCCCCCGGCCTGCCCCGCGACCAGCAGCCGTGGCTGGTGAGTGTGTGGCGCAAAGCCTGACTCCCCGCCTTGAAAGCTCGCGAGGCAAGCTCGCTCCTACAGGGGTTAGAGCCATATGGCATCCCAGTGCGGGTAATCGCCCAGGCGCTGCACCAAACCTGCCCGCAGGGGGTTGGCGACGACATAGCGGGCGACGCTTGCCAGATCTTCGTCATAACGAATCGCCCGGTCGTGATAGCCCTTTTGCCAAAAATGATTATTGCGTTTACAGGCCGCGTTAATCACTCGAGCACTGCACGATTTTGTCCGTCTCATGACTGTCGCTAGGCTGGCGTCTTGTAGTTCGATCAACCAATGAAAGTGATCGGGCATGACGACCCAGGCGAGTGATTTAACCAATCCCTCGCTTTGAGTTCTGCGAAGTTCATTGATTAAAAGTCGAGCGCTATGAAAGTTGCTGAAAGTCGGTTCACGGTCTTTCACCACGGCCGTGAGCAGATAAATCCGACCCGTCTCAGAGACTCTGCCTGTGCGAAGCCGACATCCATGGATAGAGCCTGACATTCCTTTACCCTCTGAATAAGTATCAAAAGACAAAGACTAATGGGGGCTCAAAGCTCTGAAACACATGGTAGTTCTGAATATGTCTGGTCTGTAGGAGCGAGCTTGCTCGCGAGCTTCAAAGGCTCGCGAGCAAGCTCGCTCCTACAGATAAAGCATAAAAAAACCCCGAGGGGCTTACACCGCTCGGGGATCGGTCTTTCATGCTTTACAACTTGGCGATGGATACTTCGGTGGATTTTACAAAGGCGATTACTTCGCTGCCCACTACCAGCTCCAGCTCTTTGACCGAACGGGTGGTGATGACCGAGGTAACGATGCCCGATGCCGTCTGTACGTCGATTTCCGAAAGCACGTCGCCCAGCACGATTTCCTTGATATGGCCTTTGAACTGGTTGCGAACGTTGATGGCTTTGATGGTCATGGTGTCGATTCCTGTCTTGGGATAGAAAAGTGCGGTTATTGCGCCCAGCGCAGTTGCGTAGGCAGCGGTGCAACGGGTTCCGGCTCAGGGGGCGAGCCAGGCAAGGCAAGTACCCGGTTAAGTACTTCTGTTTCCAGTGCCGCCAGCCGGTGCGATCCGCGCACCCTGGGGCGCGGCAGTTCGACTGTGAGGTCCAGCCCCACTTCGCCGTCTTCGATCAGGATGACCCGATCGGCAATCGCAACGGCTTCGCTGACGTCGTGGGTCACCAGCAATACGGTGAATCCGTGCTGGCGCCACAGGCGTTCGATCAGTTGCTGCATCTCGATGCGGGTCAAGGCATCCAGCGCACCCAAGGGTTCATCCAGTAACAACAGGCCCGGCTGGTGAATCAGCGCACGAGCCAGGGCCACACGCTGTTTTTGCCCGCCCGATAAAGCCGCCGGCCATTCATTGGCGCGCTCGGCCAGACCCACCTCTTCCAGCGCTTTTAGCGCCTTGGCACGCCAGTCGCCCTTGAGCCCTAGCCCGACGTTGTCGATGACTTTTTTCCAGGGCAGCAAACGCGCTTCCTGAAACATCAGCCGCGTGTCTTCGCGGACTTCTTCCAGCGCTGCCGTGCCTGCCAGCAGTTGGCCAGCCGTCGGTTGATCGAGCCCGGCCAGCAGGCGCATCAGGGTGCTTTTGCCACAACCGCTACGCCCGACTATCGCCACGAATTGACCGGCAGGAATATGCAGATTGATGTCACGCAGGACCTGACGCTCAGCAAAAGACTTTTGCAGGCCTTTGATGGCCAGCGGAATGCCCTGACGCAAACGCGGAGGTTGTTGAGCCGTCATGCTGCACCGCCTTTAACCACTTGATAGGCCGGGTGCCAGCGCAACCACACACGCTCCAGGCCCCGGGCCGCGGTATCGGCCAATTTGCCGAGCACCGCGTACAGAACAATCGCCAGCACGACCACGTCGGTTTGCAAAAACTCCCGGGCGTTCATCGCCAGGTAGCCAATGCCGGAGCTGGCGGAAATGGTTTCGGCCACGATCAGGGTCAACCACATAAAGCCCAGGGCAAAACGCACCCCCACCAGGATCGAAGGCAAGGCACCGGGCAGGATCACCTGGCGAAACAGGCTGAAACCGGACAGCCCGTAACTGCGCGCCATTTCCACCAAAGCAGGGTCTACGTTGCGGATGCCGTGATAGGTGTTGAGGTAGATGGGGAATAAAGTCCCCAGCGCCACCAGGAAAATCTTCGCCGACTCGTCGATCCCGAACCACAGGATGACCAGAGGGATGAGCGCCAGGTGCGGTACGTTGCGGATCATTTGCACCGAACTGTCCAGCAGGCGCTCGCCCCATTTCGACAAGCCGGTGATGAAGCCAAGCGCCAGGCCGATGCTGCCACCGATGACAAAACCGACCCCGGCGCGCCAGCCGCTGATGGCGAGGTGTTTCCAGATCTCGCCACTGCGCACCAACTCGACCCCGGCCGCGAATACGGCACTAGGTGCAGGCAGAATGCGGGTCGACAACCAGCCCGCCGATACCGACAGCTGCCATACCGCCAGCAGTAATACCGGCAAGGCCCAGGGCGCCAGTTTGTGGCCGATGCTATTGAGGCTTGAAGCCTTGCCCTTGCTCATGGCCGCCTCAACTCTGCGCAGCAGCTTTAGGAAGAATATCGTTGGCCACCATTTCGCCAAACGGACTCACGTATCCCGAACTTTTCGGCAGTTCCGGGCGCTCGATATCGAGGTGCGGAAACAGCAGTTCAGCCACCCGGTACGACTCTTCCAGATGCGGGTAGCCGGAAAAAATAAAGGTGTCGATGCCCAGATCGGCGTATTCCTTGACCCGTGCTGCCACTGTCGGGCCGTCACCCACCAGAGCCGTACCCGCACCACCGCGCACCAGACCGACCCCCGCCCACAGGTTGGGGCTGACTTCCAGATTGTCGCGGCTGCCGCCGTGCAGGGCAGCCATGCGCTGCTGGCCGACGGAATCGAAACGCGCCAGTGAAGCCTGGGCCCGGGCAATAGTGTCGTCATCCAGATGAGAAATAAGTTTGTCTGCCGCTTTCCAGGCCTCGTCGTTGGTTTCGCGCACGATGACGTGCAGGCGAATGCCGAAACGTACGGTACGTCCGTGTTTGGCAGCCTTGGCCCGTACCTGGGCAATTTTTTCGGCGACCGCAGCCGGTGGCTCGCCCCAGGTCAGAACCATTTCAACCTGCTCTGCGGCCAGATCCTGCGCAGCTTCCGAAGAGCCGCCGAAGTACAGCGGCGGACGCGGTTGCTGGATCGGCGGGTACAGCAACTTGGCGCCTTTGACCGTGATGTGCTGACCGTCGTAGTCCACGGTTTCGCCTTCGAGCACGCGGCGCCAGATGCGGGTGAACTCTACCGAGGCCTGATAGCGCTCTTCGTGGCTCAGAAACAGGCCGTCACCGGCCAGTTCTTCCGGGTCACCGCCGGTCACCAGATTGAACAGCGCGCGTCCGCCGGACAGTCGGTCCAGGGTCGCGGCCTGACGGGCTGCCACGGTCGGCGAGACGATACCCGGACGCAGTGCCACCAGAAATTTCAGGCGCTGAGTTACAGGGATCAATGCTGCCGCCACCAGCCACGAGTCTTCGCACGAGCGCCCGGTAGGGATCAGAACTCCGCCAAAACCCAGGCGGTCTGCCGCTTGTGCCACTTGTTGCAGGTAACCGTAATCAACGGCACGGGCGCCTTCGGAGGTGCCAAGGTAATGGCCGTCACCGTGGGTAGGCAGGAACCAGAAAATATTGAGGCTCATGGAGTTGTCTCCTGAATGGGTACGGCAAGCGTTAGTTGGCTTTGGCCACAGCGGCCGGTGGTGTCCAGATCACATCTTTCACAACCAGCGGCTTGGGAATCAGCTTGAGCTGGTAAAAACTGTCAGCGATTTTTTGCTGGGCGTTGACCACTTCAGGGGTCAAGAACTGCGCGCCGTAGCCCTGGCGCTTGACCGCCGTGCGGGTGATATCAAGCGCCAGGCCCAGGAGCGGCGCCACTTGCTGCGTGACTTCTTCCGGGTTGGCTTTGGCCCACTCACCGACATTGCGCACTTCTTCGATCAGGGTCTCGATGACCTTGGGATGCTGTTCGGCGTAAGGCTTGGTCGCCAGGTAGAACTGATGATTGTCGGCAAGCGCGCTGGCATCACGCAGGGTGCGTGCCTGCAGCTGTTGTTCGGCAGCGGCCTGGTACGGGTCCCAGATGACCCAGGCATCGACACTGCCCCGCTCAAACGCAGCACGGGCATCGGCGGGCGGCAGGAATATGGTCTGGATATCGCTGTACTTCAGGCCGGCGTCTTCCAGGGCACGCACCAACAGGTAGTGAACGTTGGAGCCTTTGTTGAGCACGACCTTTTTGCCTTTGAGGTCTTTGACCGATTTGATCGGCGAATCCTTGGGCACCAGAATCGCTTCGCTGGTCGGAGCGGGCGGCTCGTAGGCGACATACAGCAGATCGGCACCGGCGGCCTGGGCGAACACCGGCGGGGTTTCACCCGTCACGCCGAAGTCGATGGAGCCGACGTTCAGGCCTTCAAGCAACTGCGGGCCACCGGGGAATTCAGTCCATTGCACCTCGACACCCTGCTCGGCCAGACGCTTCTCCAGCGTGCCCTTGGCCTTGAGCAGCACCAGGGTGCCGTACTTTTGATAACCGATACGCAGGGCATCGGCCTGAGCGTGTAAAACGACGCCAAAGGACACGGCCGCAGCTAACAGTGCGACCACTCCACGACGCAAAATGACAGGGCGCATGGCGCTCTCCTATTAAGGTTCGAGATTCGGGTTGCACCTGCCGGGCCGTTAGCGGATCGGTAAGGCGGAATTGCTTGAAACTGTGGGCTGTATCTGTGGGAGCTGGCTTGCCGGCGCTGGCATGACTGCATCGCGTCAGGCAATCCGGGGCGCCTCAATCGCTGACAAGCCAGCTCCCACACAGATGCCGTGGCATCGATTGGTTCAGATACTCCAGCGAGCCGTGCGCAGGCGCTCGTTGAGAATGTTCGGGTCCAGCGGTTTAGGACGGCGGGCCAGGGCGCTGTAAAACTGCTCCAGAGCCTCGCTCAAGCGTTGTTCCAGGATCGGCACCAGTTGCGCTTGTGCGCCGCCTTCGCCGTAAGCGATCTGGCTGTCATCGGCAAAAATGCCGTGCAGCATTTCCTGAGCCTTGAGCGCAGAGAGCACCGGCTTGAGGGCGTAGTCCACGGCCAGCATGTGGGCGATGCTGCCACCCGTAGCGATGGGCAATACCACTTTATGGCTCAGGGCGCGCTCAGGCAGCAGATCAAGGATGGTTTTCAGTGCACCGCTGAACGAGGCCTTGTACACCGGCGTCGCAATCACCAGGCCATCGGCATTTTCGATGTGTTGCAACAGATTGATGATTTGCGGACTGTCAAAACGTGCGTGGAGCAAGTCTTCGGCCGCAAAGTCACGTACCTGGTAACTCACGACTTCTACGCCTTGCTGGTTGAGCCAGTGTTTGGCGCGGTCCAGCAGCACCCCGGAGCGGGATCGTTGGCTTGGGCTACCTCCGAGTGTCACGACCAGCATCGGGCATTTCCTTGAGTGAATGTGTGCAATTCGCTGTCAGCGTTTTCGCTTGAGTGAGAAGACCTTAACAGGTGATTTATATATCTATAAATCATATTTATTCATTTGTTTATTCCTTAAATGAATATGAGATTTGACGATTCAAAGCGCAAAAAAAAGGGCCGTCGAAACGGCCCCAAACCCTGTTGCACTTGAAGATGGAAACTCTGCAGGAGCGAGCCGTGCAGATCAAAAAGATCGCGAGCAAGCTGGCTTCTACAGGAGAGGATTATTTGTTTGGCTGTGGCGTGAGGCGCAGGTAGGGCTTCACGGCGCGGTAGCCCTTGGGGAAGCGCTTCTTGATTTCGTCTTCATCCTTTAGCGACGGCACGATCACCACTTCGTCGCCGTCCTGCCAGTTGGCCGGGGTGGCAACTTTGAAGTTGTCGGTCAGTTGCAACGAATCGATCACGCGCAAAATTTCATTGAAATTGCGTCCGGTGCTGGCCGGATAGGTGATGGTCAGGCGAATCTTTTTGTTCGGATCAATCACGAACAGCGAGCGCACCGTCAGGGTATCGCTGGCATTGGGGTGAATCAGATCGTAGAGATCGGACACTTTGCGATCGGCATCGGCCAGGATCGGAAAGTTGACCTGGGTGTTCTGGGTTTGGTTGATGTCTTCGATCCAGCGGTGATGCGAGTCCACCGGGTCGACGGACAGCGCGATGGCTTTGACCCCGCGTTTGGCAAATTCGTCCTTGAGCTTGGCGGTGAAGCCCAGCTCGGTGGTGCAGACCGGGGTGAAGTCCGCCGGGTGTGAAAACAGCACGCCCCAGTTATCGCCCAGCCATTCATGAAAACGAATCTTGCCGGCGCTGGAATCCTGTTCGAAATCGGGGGCGATGTCGCCGAGTCTGAGGCTCATGGTGCAGCTCCTTTTTATAGGGAATGGCAGGGCGTGATGGACTTACTCTGCCTGCACCATTAACTAATTAAAAAGAATAAATATCGATTTGGATAGATCATAAAGGAATATTAAAAACTGTTTCATTGGACGCGGCCAAGGCATGGGGCCACTCTGGATTCAGGTTTAGGCAAGGGGAGCGGCAGGGAGCTGCGACATTCAAATGTGTTGCGAATTGATCGATTCGGTCTTCGGTAAACACCCTGCCCGGCATTGCGCCGGGCAGGATTTTTCTTGCCTGTTACTACAACCGGCTTACAGCAACGGAATCGAGTAGCTGACGATCAGACGGTTTTCGTCCTGGTCGCGCTGGTTGGCAATGTCGTTGCGCCACATGGCGTTTTTCCACATGAAGCCGAGGTTTTTCAACGCGCCTTCCTGTACCACGTAGGCCACAGTGATATCGCGTTCCCACTCGGAAGCGCCATTGCTGGTCTGCTTGTTGCCGCTGTAGGTGTCGATGTTGTCGCCACGCAGGTAAACCGCGCCCGCCGTCAGGCCGGGAACGCCAAGCTTGGCGAAGTCATACGAGTAGCGAGCCTGCCAGGTACGTTCGCCAGCACGGGCGAACTTCTGGATTTGCATGTCGGTAGTCAGGTAAGCCGACGAACCGTCGCCCTGGTTCAGCCAAGGGAAGTCACTGCTGCCGTTGCTGACCTGGTAACCGCCACCGAAGGTGTGACCTTCAACGGTGTACAGGAACAGACCGCTGTACAGGTTGTTATCAACCTTGCCTTTGCCGTTGCCCGTCGAGCTATGGGCGTAGTCACCGGAGGTGTAATACAGCGGATCATGGCCGTTTTTACCGTCATCGGAGCTGTTGAAGTAGCGCAAGTCAGTTTTCAACACGCCCGGACCGATGGACCAGTTGTGGGTCAGACCCAGGAAGTGTTGCTTGTAGAAATCTTCCAGATTGCCGTAGTAGTACTGCAGCAACAGGTCTTTGTTGACCTTGTAGTCGGCACCGCCGTAATAGAACTTGTTAACAAATTTGCCGGTGTCGTAGTTGGAGCCACCGTTGGCGCCAGCAATCGACAGGCCTTCGTTGTTGGTGGAGTTACGACCCTTGGCGTGTTCGATCTGGCCGCCGGTGAAGGTCAGGTCCTTGAACTCGCTGGAGGTGATCTGGCCACCCTGGAAGGTTTGCGGCAGCAGGCGACCGTCGTTGGTCACGATGACCGGCAGTTTTGGCTGCAAGGTACCGATGCGCAATTCAGTCTGGGAAATCTTGGCTTTAGCCGTCAGGCCCAGGCTGGAGAAATCGTCCACAGCGTGGTCGCCGTCGCTTGGGAATACCGAGCCACCGGCGTTCAGGCCAGTCGGGTTACCGTGCTTGGCAGTGCTGGAGTCCAGCTTGACGCCCAGCAGGCCAATTGCATCCACACCAAAACCAACTGTGCCCTGGGTGAAACCCGAGGTGTAGTCCAGCTGGAAGCCTTGGCCCCATTCAGCGGTGTAGTTGGAGTTCTTCGGCGCACCCGAATCACGGTTATCGTTGTTGATATAGAAGTTACGCAGTTTCAGCGTGGCCTTGCTGTCTTCAATAAAACCGGCAGCGCTTGCCTGTTGCGCCAACAAACCTACGGCCACAGCGATGGCCAAGGTGGACTTGTTCATGGTGTTGCTCCTATGCGTTTCTAATTTTTGTAGTTCTTTAACCCAAGATCTGACGTCTCGGTGCTACAGATGCGCGATTAGCGCCGGACAATGACTGACAAGTCAATCGTAACCAATCATGTCTACGACCTTTGTCTAGTCGTCTGCCATTTATGCGCAGGATAATGGCTACTCCATAAAACTAAAAAGAATTGTTTAGAATTTTTTCAGATCGAATGGATATATGTCTAAATATTACCCGCGCAAAATCGGAGGAATCCTATCGGCCTTTTGTCTAATTCCTAAACAAAAATTTATGAATTTTTTAATAACATTTAGCGCTTAACTCCTACCCGATCAGTTGCCAGGCGAAACACCGGAGCAGATAGAGCTCGCGCGCGTTTGTGCATGTTGCGGAACAACATAAGCTAATGCTTAAAAGTTATTTATTTACGCATTCTTAGATCATTTAACCTCGCGCTCTGCCGATATCCGGCCACCTGCCGAGGAGCTACTTGATGAAACTGCACTCTCCATTACGCCTTTTGGCAGCTTTGTCCCTGGCGGGTGCCAGCTTCTTTGCCCAGGCCGCAGCCAACGATGTGACCGTGGCCTACCAAACCACCGTAGACCCGGCGAAAGTCGCCCAGGCCGACGGCGCTTACGAGAAAGCTACCGGTGCCAAAATCAACTGGCGCAAATTCGATAACGGCTCCGACATCATTGCCGCCATTGCCTCGGGCGATGTGCAGATCGGCTACCTGGGTTCAAGCCCGCTGACCGCAGCCATCACCCGCAAGGTGCCGGTGGAAACCTTTTTGATCGCAACCCAGATCGGCGGCGCCGAAGCCCTGGTGGCCCGTGACGGTTCCGGGATCAATGGCCCGCAGGACCTGATCGGCAAGAAAATCGCCGTGCCCTTTGTCTCTACCGGCCACTACAGCCTGCTGGCAGCGCTAAAGCACTGGAATATTGATCCTTCGAAAGTACAGATTCTGAACCTGGCGCCGCCGGCCATTGTGGCGGCCTGGAAGCGTGGCGATATCGATGCCACCTATGTGTGGGACCCGGCATTGGGCGCAGCCAAGGAAAACGGCAAGGTGCTGATCACCTCTGGCGAGCTGGCCAAATTCGGCGCACCGACCTTTGACGCCTGGATCGTGCGCAAGGACTTCGCCGCCAAGCACCCGGAAATCGTTAAAACGTTCGCCAAAGTCACCCTGGATGCTTACGCCGACTATCACAAGGACCCAAAAGCCTGGCTGGCCAAGCAAAGCAACGTCGACAAGGTGGTGAAGCTCTCGGGCGCCAAAGCGGCTGATATTGCGCTACTGCTGCAAGGCAATGTCTACCCGCTGGCCGCCGATCAGGTGGTTCTGCTGGGCGCACCTACCACCAAAGCGCTGACCGACACCGCGACCTTCCTCAAAGAGCAAGGCAAGGTCGACGCGGTTCTGTCGGACTACGCGCCGTCGGTTAACGCCAGTTTCATTACTCAATAATTTTCGCCCGCTGAGGAGTCGACCGTCATGGCCTTGTTATCACTGGAGCGTATCAGCGCACAGTACCCGGGCGCAGCTGAGCCGGTGCTGTCGGATATTTCCGTCAGCCTCGGCCCTCAGCAACTGCTGGTCGCCCTTGGCCCGTCGGGCAGCGGCAAAACCTCCTTGCTGAATCTGATCGCCGGTTTTGTTGAACCCAGCGGCGGACGCATCACCCTCGACGGGGCTCAGGTCAAAGGGCCAAGCGCCGAACGCGGAGTGGTGTTTCAGGACGATGTACTGCTGCCCTGGCAGGACGTGTTGGCCAATGTGGCCTTCGGCCTTGAACTGGCCGGAGTCCCCCGCAACAAGCGTGAAAGCCGCGCCCGTGAAATGCTGGCGCTGGTGGATTTGTCGGGCTTTGAACAGCGCCGCGTCTGGGAGCTTTCGGGCGGCCAGAAACAACGTGTCGGCCTGGCTCGGGCCCTGGCGGCCGACCCGCGCGTGTTGCTGATGGACGAACCTTTCGGCGCACTGGACGCCTTCACCCGCGAACAGATGCAAGAGTTGCTGCTGCAAGTGTGCAAGCGCACGGACAAACCCGTATTTCTGATTACCCACGACATTGAAGAAGCGGTTTTTCTGGCTACCGACCTGATTTTGCTCGCGCCCAATCCGGGCCGCATTGTTGAGCGGCTGAGCCTGGACTTCGGTCAGCGTTACAACGCCGGCGAATCGGCCCGTTCGATCAAATCCGATCCGCGCTTTATCGAAACCCGTGAACACGTGCTGGAACGTGTGTTTTCCCAACGCGGTGCCGCCCGGCACCAGGAGCACGCATGAGCAGTTATGAAGCCGTCGCCGAAGCTGCAGTTGCAGCGCCCCACGCACCGCGCCCGGTAAAACGCAGCCTGAGTACGCGCTGGATCAGCGTCCTGACCATCCTCACGCTGCTTGCCGTCTGGTGGGCCGTGACTGCCGCCGGACTCATCGAGCCGCTGTTTTTGCCGCCACCTTCGGCCGTGCTGGAAAAAGGCTGGTTGCTGGCGACCACAGGTTATATGGACTCCACCTTGTGGCAGCACCTGGGCGCCAGTCTGACCCGTATCGGCCTGGGCCTGGGCTTTGCGATTCTGACCGCGGTGCCGGTGGGCATCGCTATCGGCCACAACCGCATCGCGCGGGGGATTTTCGACCCGCTGATCGAGTTCTATCGGCCGATTCCGCCGCTGGCCTATTTGCCGCTGATTGTGATCTGGTGCGGGATTGGCGAACTGTCGAAAGTACTGCTGATTTATCTGGCGATCTTTGCCCCGATTGCAATTGCCACTGCCACCGGCGTGCGTACCGTCGACCCGGCCAAAGTCCGCGCCGCCCAGTCGCTGGGTGCCACTCGCTGGCAGTTGATTCGCCATGTGATTTTGCCCAGCGCCCTGCCGGACATTCTGACCGGTGTGCGTATTGGTCTGGGCGTGGGCTGGTCGACCCTGGTGGCAGCCGAGTTGATCGCCGCCACCAGCGGTCTGGGTTTTATGGTGCAGTCCGCTGCGCAATTCCTGGTCACCGACGTGGTGGTCCTGGGGATTCTGGTGATTGCCATCATCGCCTTTGCCATGGAAATGGGCCTGCGCGCCCTGCAACGCAAGCTGGTGCCGTGGCACGGCCAGGCTCACTAGATACTTCGAATTGCACTCGACGCTGATCAATCGGCGCGCTGATAAAGAGATAGACCATGAGCCTGACCATTACCCCGATTAGCTCTGCCCTTGGCGCCCAGATTGACGGCGTCGATCTGACCCGGCCTCTGAGCCCGCTGCAGCGTGATGCCATCGAGCAGGCGCTGCTCGAATATCAGGTGATTTTCTTTAAACAACAGTCGATCACCCCGCAACAGCAAGCACGCTTTGCGGCCAATTTTGGCGATCTGCATATTCATCCGATTTATCCCAACGTACCGGAACAACCTGAAGTGCTGGTGCTGGACACGGCCGTTACCGATGTCCGTGACAACGCGGTGTGGCACACCGACGTGACCTTCTTGCCGACCCCGGCGCTGGGCGCGGTGCTGAGTGCCAAGCAATTGCCGGCTTTTGGCGGCGATACCTTGTGGGCCAGCGGGATTGCAGCGTTCGAGGGTCTGTCCAGGCCACTGCAAGTGCTGCTGGATGGTTTGACCGCTACCCACGACTTCACCAAGTCGTTCCCGCTGGAGCGTTTTGGTTCGACACCCGAAGATTTGCAGCGCTGGGAACAGACCCGCAAAAACAACCCGCCGCTGTCGCACCCGGTGATCCGCACGCACCCGGTCAGCGGGCGCAAATCGTTGTTCGTCAACGAAGGCTTCACCACCAGAATCAATGAACTTTCAGAGGCTGAAAGCGAAGCGATCCTCAAGTTGCTGTTCGCCCAAAGCACCCGCCCGGAGTACACCATCCGCTGGCGCTGGCAGGAGAACGACGTAGCGTTCTGGGACAATCGCGTGACCCAGCATTACGCCGTGGATGATTACCGCCCGAATCGCCGCGTGATGCACCGCGCGACTATCCTCGGTGATGCGCCCTTCTGACCTGCAGAAGCAAGCTTGTTGCAGGAGCGAGCCTGTTGTAGGAGCGAGCTTGCCTCGCGAGCTCTTCACGACCCGGGATACAGCGTTAAAAGCTCGCGAGGCAAGCTAGCTCCTACAGGGGTAAGGCCGGGCTTGGGCGTTTGGGCAGGTACGGCGGCAGGTACAACCCCAGATAGGCATCGACCACCCGCGCGCCTTCTTCGGCCATGCGCGGGGTGATGCTGCCGTTTATCTGGATGGAGCGCGCATACACGCGGTCACCCAGCTCCATGGCCAGGGCAAAAACGTCCACCTCTTGCGGCAGTACCGGAAGCTCGAAGTGGCGCATAAACAACCCGTGCATCAACTGGCCCAGTTCGAGGTCGTGCTGACTGTCGGCCCGGGTCACTTCGGTAAGCCCGTGCTGGGCCAGAATCAGCTGCCGGGCGGCCGCATCCTGGTGGTAAATGGTCAGCATGCGTTGCTCGATAATCCGCGAAAGATCACGCCAGCCATTGAGCTCGTCATGGGCAACCGGTTGTTTCAGGCAGGCGCGGAACGCGCCGTGGACATCACTCGTCAGGGCCTGGAGCAACGCCGGCACACTGGGGAAAAAGTGATAGACCGATGACGGCGCAATTGCCGCACGCTGCGCCACACTGTAAATCGACAGGCTGGACACCCCCTCGGCGGCGAGCAATGTGCGGGCGGCGTCGAGTATCGAATCAATTCGGACCTGACTGCGGGCGCGGGGCTTGCGAGGTGTAGCGCGGGGCGAGGCGGGGCGCGTCATGGGTGTCTCCTGCGGGGCAGCAGGCATTGTACGAGCCGGACTGGATGTTCGCCACAGACCTTCGCCTGGATCGCAGGTGCTGGTGCGCACATAAAAAAACGCCACCGGCTGTTGGCCGATGGCGTTTTCAGGACTGCAACCGCTTACACGGTATGCAAGTACCAGTTGTACTCGAGGTCGGAGATGGAATGTTCAAACTCTTCCAGTTCGCTCTCTTTACAGGCCACAAAAATATCGATGTATTTAGGGTCGATATATTTGGCCATCACTTCGCTGTCATCCAGCTCGCGCAGGGCATCACGCAAGTTGTTCGGCAAGCTTTGCTCGTTCTGCTCGTAGGAGTTGCCTTCTACCGGTGGTGGTGGCTCGATCTTGTTGGTCAGACCGTGGTGCACGCCCGCCAGAACCGAGGCCATCAACAGGTACGGGTTGGCATCGGCGCCAGCCACCCGGTGTTCCAGACGCACGGAGTCAGAAGAACCGGTCGGTACCCGCAGGGCCACCGTACGGTTGTCCAGGCCCCAGCACGGCGAGTTCGGCACGTAGAACTGTGCGCCGAAACGACGGTAGGAGTTGACGTTAGGGCAAAGGAACGCCATCTGCGCCGGTAGGGTCTCGAGCACACCGCCGATCGCGTGACGCAATGCGGCGTTCTGCTCGGGATCCTCGCTGGCAAAAATATTTTTGCCCTCTTTGTCCAGAATCGAAATATGTACGTGCAACCCGTTACCCGCCTGGCCCGGATAAGGCTTGGCCATGAACGTGGTGTCCATCTCATGGTCGTAGGCGATGTTTTTGATCAGACGTTTTAGCAGTACTGCGTAGTCGCAGGCCTTGATCGGGTCGGCAACGTGGTGCAGGTTCACTTCGAACTGCGCCGGGGCACTTTCTTTAACGATGGCGTCAGCCGGGATGCCTTGCTCTTTGGCACCTTCCAGAATGTCCTGGAGGCAGTCGACGTATTCGTCGAGATCGTCGATCAGGTAAACCTGGGTCGAATGCGGACGTTTGCCGGAGATCGGCGAGCGCGGCGGTTGTGGACGCCCGTTAACGTTCTCCTGGTCAATCAGGTAGAACTCGAGCTCGAAAGCGGCGCAGATGGTGAGACCCATGTCGTCAAATTTCGTAACAACTTGACGCAATACTTCGCGAGGGTCGGCGAAGAACGGCTCACCTTCGAGTTCGTGCATGGTCATCAGCAGTTGCGCAGTGGGGCGCTTTTGCCATGGTTCATTGCACAGGGTGTCAGGAATTGGATAACAGATTCTGTCTGCGTCACCGATATCCAGACCCAGACCGGTGCTTTCCACCGTTGAGCCATTGATATCCAGCGCAAACAGAGAGGCTGGCAGGTTGATGCCTTTCTCGTAAACCTTGTGGAGACTGGTGCGTTCAATGCGCTTACCGCGCACCACACCATTCATATCCGCAATTAGAAGGTCAACGTACAGAACCTCAGGATGTTCCTTAAGGAACGCGTTCGCTTCGTTAAGCTGAACGGCACGCGGGGGTACCGACATGATGCAACACCTTTGTTGTTAAAAATATCAATCATTGAGCGCTACGGGATTCAGTCAACCCGAACGGCATACCGAAGTCAAGCAGCCTATTTTTTGCCCTGAAAAAGGGCTTAAAGGCCATTTTTGACGCTTTTCAGGGCGTCTTTGCCCTTTTAAAAACCTTGCCGCCCGCAGGCTTGAGCGGGGCGTATTGTATTTTTTACGGGGGTGTTGTGTAAAAAAATGAACAAGGCTAAGCTCGATTCAAACCCATAACAGCAATAATACCGGGGTGTTACATGTCACGCCTGCCGTTAATCGGCGTCACCGCCTGCACCAAGCAGATCGGTTTGCATCCTTATCACATCACTGGCGATAAGTACGTGCGAGCAGTCGCGGTGGCCGCCAAAGGCTTGCCTCTGATCCTTCCGTCCTTGGCGGAACCGATTGATCCGACCAATATTCTGGACAGTCTGGACGGACTGCTGTTTACCGGGTCACCGTCCAATATCGAACCTCATTTATATCACGGCCCCACCAGCGCGCCTGACACGCTGCATGATCCTGACCGTGATCGCACCACCCTCCCCCTGATCCGTGCCGCTCTCGCCACAGGTGTTCCTGTGCCGGGGATCTGTGGCGGGTTTCAGGAATTGAATGTAGCCCCGGGTGGCTCACTTCACCAGAAATTGCACGAAGTCGAAGGCTTCATCGAGCATCGAGAAGACCCCAGCGCACCGAGTCACGCCATGCAACATTCAACCGGGCGGCGTACTGGCAGGCCTGGCTCCGGACGGCCTGGTGGAGGCGGTTTCGATCGAAGGCGGCAAGGCTTTTGCTTTAGCCGTGCAATGGCACCCCGAATGGCAGGTAAGCTCTAACCCGATTTATCTCGCGATGCCTGCAGAAGGCGCGCCACTCAACACGACGCGGATGCGTCAGTAAACGCCTGACTTATCCAAGTCAGGACACTCAGCCCAGAGGCATTTATGAGTAACAACCTCGACCAGCTCACCGATTGGTTGAAAGACCACAAGATCACAGAAGTCGAATGCATGATCGCCGACCTTACCGGGATTACACGCGGGAAGATTTCGCCGACCAACAAGTTCATTGCCGAAAAAGGCATGCGCCTGCCCGAGAGCGTTTTGCTGCAAACCGTAACGGGCGACTATGTCGAAGACGACATCTACTACGAGCTGCTGGACCCTGCCGATATCGACATGATCTGCCGTCCGGATCAGAACGCTGTCTTTATGGTGCCCTGGGCGATCGAGCCTACGGCCCAGGTGATTCACGACACCTACGACAAACAAGGCAACCCGATTGAGCTGTCGCCGCGCAACGTGCTGAAAAAGGTCCTCAAACTCTATGCCGACCACGGCTGGCAGCCGATCGTGGCGCCAGAAATGGAGTTTTACCTGACCAAGCGCAGCGACGACCCGGACTACCCGTTGCAGCCGCCGATCGGGCGTTCAGGACGCCCGGAAACCGGCCGTCAGTCGTTCTCCATTGAAGCGGCCAACGAATTCGATCCCCTGTTCGAAGATGTATACGACTGGTGCGAGCTGCAAGAACTGGATCTGGACACCCTGATCCACGAAGACGGCACCGCGCAGATGGAAATCAATTTCCGTCACGGCGACGCACTGTCGCTGGCCGACCAGATTCTGGTGTTCAAACGCACCATGCGCGAAGCCGCGCTCAAGCACGACGTAGCCGCTACCTTCATGGCCAAACCCATGACCGGCGAACCGGGCAGCGCCATGCACTTGCACCAGAGCATCATCGACATCGAAACCGGCAAAAACATCTTCTCCAATGAAGATGGAACCATGAGCCAGCTGTTCCTGAATCACATCGGCGGCTTGCAGAAGTTCATTCCCGAACTGCTGCCACTGTTTGCACCGAACGTGAACTCCTTCCGCCGCTTCCTGCCTGATACCTCGGCGCCGGTAAACGTGGAATGGGGCGAAGAGAACCGCACCGTAGGTCTGCGCGTACCGGATGCCGGCCCGCAAAACCGCCGGGTCGAGAACCGCCTGCCGGGGGCCGACGCCAACCCGTACCTGGCCATTGCTGCCAGCTTGCTGTGCGGCTACATCGGTATGGTGGAAGGGATCAATCCGAGCGCGCCAGTGGTGGGCCGCGGTTATGAGCGCCGCAACCTGCGCCTGCCGCTGACCCTGGAAGAAGCCCTGGCACGCATGGAAAGCAGCAAGACTGTAGAGAAATACCTGGGCACCAAATTCATTGCGGGTTACATCGCAGTCAAACGTGCCGAGCATGAAAACTTCAAGCGTGTCATCAGTTCGTGGGAGCGGGAATTCCTGCTGTTCGCCGTCTGATCCACCCCGTCTGTCACCAGAGTGCTGCGCCAGGAAGGCGCGGCACCTAACGGAATAAAGGAGAGTGCTTTATGACTAACAAGAACCCGCAAACCCTCCACTGGCAACAACTGAGCAACGACCATCACCTGGCGCCGTTCAGTGATTTCAAGCAATTGAAAGAAGTCGGTCCACGCATTGTCACCCACGCCAAGGGCGTGTACCTGTGGGACAGCGAAGGGCACAAAATTCTCGACGGCATGGCCGGCCTGTGGTGTGTTGCCATTGGCTACGGACGTGACGAACTGGCCGATGCGGCCAGTAAACAAATGCGCGAGCTGCCGTACTACAACCTGTTTTTCATGACCGCTCACCCGCCAGTACTCGAGTTGTCCAAGGTCATCGCCCAGATTGCCCCTGAAGGCATGAACCACGTGTTCTTCACCGGTTCCGGCTCTGAAGGCAACGACACCATGCTGCGCATGGTTCGCCACTACTGGGCGATCAAGGGCCAGCCCGAGAAGAAGGTCATCATCAGCCGCAAGAACGGCTACCACGGCTCAACCGTGGCCGGCGCCAGCCTGGGCGGCATGACCTACATGCATGAACAGGGCGACTTGCCGATCCCGGGCATCACGCACATCGCGCAACCGTACTGGTTCGCGGAAGGCGGCGACATGTCCCCGGAAGAGTTCGGTATCTGGGCTGCCAACCAGCTGGAAGAAAAGATCCTCGAAATTGGCGTCGACAAGGTCGGGGCCTTTATTGCCGAGCCGATTCAGGGCGCAGGCGGCGTGATCATTCCGCCAGACACCTACTGGCCGCGCATCAAGGAAATCCTGGCCAAGTACGACATCCTGTTCGTGGCTGACGAAGTCATTTGCGGCTTTGGTCGCACCGGTGAGTGGTTCGGTAGCGATTTCTACGACCTCAAACCCGACATGATGACCATCGCCAAGGGCCTGACCTCGGGTTACATCCCCATGGGTGGCCTGATTGTGCGCGACGAAGTGGTCGCCGTGCTTAACGAAGGTGGCGATTTCAACCACGGTTTCACCTACTCCGGTCACCCGGTAGCCGCCGCAGTTGCGCTGGAAAACATCCGCATCCTGCGCGAAGAAAAAATTATCGAGAAGGTTCACGCCGAAACGGCACCGTATTTGCAAAAGCGTCTGCGTGAACTGAACGATCACCCGTTGGTGGGCGAAGTGCGCGGTGTGGGTCTGCTGGGAGCCATTGAACTGGTTCAGGACAAAGCCACCCGCAAACGTTATGAAGGCCGTGGCGCTGGCATGATTTGCCGGCAGTTCTGCTTTGAGAACGGGCTGATCATGCGCGCCGTGGGCGACACCATGATCATCTCGCCGCCGCTGGTGATCAGCAAGGACGAGATCGACGAGCTGGTAACCAAGGCCCGTAAGTGCCTGGATCTGACTCTGGAAGTACTGCAAGGTTGACCGCCAGGCTCCGGGTGAATGACATCGGCGGTTTTATTGCCGGCAATTGCGCTCGGAGCCTTAAGAATCAAGGCTCTTCCCTTGAAAGCCTGCCCCGGATCTTGCCAGACTACCCGCCGGCTTTAGTCATCCTGAGATCAGGTCGCTGAATCGGTGGTTTAAAAGAACAATTGGAGCATTACAGATGAAGGCATCAGGTTTTAAAAAAGCTGGCAAGACCCTTCTCGCCCTGTCCTTGATGGGGGTGATGGCTGGGGCAGTTCAAGCCGCGGACAAGGTTCTGCACATCTACAACTGGTCCGACTATATCGCGCCCGATACCGTCAAAAAGTTTGAAGACCAGACCGGTATCAAAGTGGTTTACGACGTGTTCGACAGCAACGAGACCCTCGAGGCCAAACTGCTGGCGGGCAAGTCCGGCTACGACATCGTCGTGCCATCCAACAATTTCCTGGCCAAGCAGATCAAGGCCGGGGTTTACCAGGAACTGGACCGCTCCAAGCTGCCAGACTGGAAAAACCTCGATCCTGCGTTGCTCAAGGCCGTTGGCGATGCCAGCGACAAAGACAACAAACACGCCTTCCCGTACATGTGGGGCACTATCGGTATCGGCTACAACCCCGAGAAGGTCAAAGCCGCACTGGGCGTCGATACCATCGATTCCTGGGACGTGCTGTTCAAGCCGGAAAACGCTGCCAAGCTGAAAAGCTGTGGCATCAGCTTCCTCGACTCGCCGACCGAAATGATCCCGGCCGCCCTGCACTACCTGGGCTACCCGACCGACTCCCAGGACAAGAAGCAACTGGCTGAAGCCGAAGCACTGTTCCTGAAGATTCGTCCTTCGGTGGGCTACTTCCACTCGTCCAAGTACATCTCTGACCTGGCCAACGGCAATATCTGCGTAGCCGTGGGTTACTCGGGCGACCTGGAACAGTCCATCTCCCGTGCCAAGGAAGCCGGTGGCAAGGTCAAACTGAAATATGCGATTCCGAAAGAAGGCGCCGGCAGCTTCTACGACATGGTCGCCATTCCCAAGGATGCCGAGAACGTTGATGCCGCTTACGCCTGGATGAACTTCCTGATGCAGCCAGAAATCATGGCTGAAATCACCAACAGCGTGCGTTTCCCGAACGGTAACAAGGCTGCAACGCCGCTGGTGAATAAAGACATCTCCGGTGACCCGAGCATTTATCCATCGGATGAAGTGAAAGCCAAACTGTATGCCATCAGCGATTTGCCGCCTGCAACCTTGCGCCTGCTGACTCGCAGCTGGACCAAGATCAAATCCGGTAAATAAGGTCCCTTTGCAGGAGCGCACTTGCTCGCGAGCTGTTCAGATCCCCGGGATCGCCGGCAAGCTCGCTCCTGCAGGAGGGCAAAATCACGGAAAATCATGGCTTTAGGGCAATAAATCGCAGAAAACTTTGCCGTGTCGGTTTATCGAGGGTAAGTTGCGCGCCGGTTTTGTCTTTGCCAGCTCTGCTGCCGTGTGACGCGGGCCACCGAGGCCCGACTATTTAGAGGACCACCACGTGTCTACATCCTTGTTTCGCAAGACCCTGCTGGTCGGAGCTGGTTTGACGCTTGCCGTCAGCGTTCAAGCGGCACCCACCGTGCACATTTACAACTGGTCGGACTACATAGCCCCGAACACACTGGCCGATTTCGAAAAGACTACCGGCATCAAACCGGTGTATGACGTCTTCGACTCCAACGAAACCCTGGAAGGCAAACTGCTGGCAGGCCGCACCGGTTACGACGTGGTCGTTCCGTCGAACCACTTCCTGGGCAAGCAGATCAAAGCGGGCGCATTCCAGAAGCTGGACATGTCGCAACTGCCTGACTACTCCAACCTGGACCCGGTCCTGCTCAAGCGTCTGCAGGCCAATGACCCGGGTAACCAGTACGCGGTGCCGTACCTGTGGGGCACCAACGGTATTGGCTACAACGTCGATAAGGTCAAGGAAGTACTGGGCGTCGATTCCATCGACTCCTGGGACCTGGTGTTCAAACCCGAGAACATGAAGAAGCTGCAATCGTGCGGCGTGGCTTTCCTGGACTCGGCCGATGAAATGCTGCCCACCGTGCTCAACTATCTGGGCCTGGATCCAAACAGCACCAACCACGAAGACTACAAAAAAGCTGAAGCTACCCTGATGTCGGTGCGTCCTTACGTCACCTACTTCCATTCTTCCAAATACATTTCCGACCTGGCCAACGGCAACATCTGTGTTGCGATCGGCTTCTCCGGTGATGTATTCCAGGCCAAGGCACGTGCCGAAGAGGCCAAAAAAGGCGTCAACATCGCCTATATCGTTCCCAAGGAAGGCGGCGCCCTGTGGTTTGACATGCTGGCGATCCCCAAGGACTCCGGCAACGTCAAGGAAGCCCACGCATTCATCAATTACCTGCTCAAGCCTGAGGTGATTGCCCAGGTCAGCGATTATGTTGGCTATGCCAACCCTAATCTTGCCGCAGACAAAGTGATGGACGAGTCCATCCGTACCGACGAAGCGGTTTACCCGACCCAGGCGGTGCTGGACAAAACTTACGTTTCAACCGAACTACCCCCGAAAACGCAACGTCTGATGACGCGCACGTGGACCAAGGTCAAGACGGGTAAATAACTCGCAAGACCACCTATCCAAGGCCCGACCCTATTGATCGGGCTGCTAAATTTGTTGGGAGTTTCGTAAATGGCTGTTGCCTCCGGCGCCTATAAGAAAGCCCTCGAGGGCGACCACACCCCTAAACAGGTGTTGGTCAAAATCGACCGGGTCACGAAGAAATTCGACGAGACGATTGCCGTGGACGATGTGTCCCTGGAAATCAACAAAGGCGAGATCTTCGCCATGCTCGGCGGATCGGGATCGGGCAAATCCACCTTGCTGCGCATGCTCGCCGGTTTCGAGCGCCCAACAGAAGGCCGTATTTTCCTGGATGGCGTAGACATCACTGACATGCCGCCCTATGAGCGGCCGATCAACATGATGTTCCAGTCCTACGCCCTGTTCCCGCACATGACCGTGGCCCAGAACATCGCCTTTGGCCTCAAGCAGGACAAGATGTCCTCTTCGGAGATCGATGCCCGGGTAGGCGAAATGCTCAAACTGGTGCACATGACCCAGTACGCCAAGCGCAAGCCCCATCAACTGTCCGGCGGTCAGCGTCAGCGTGTGGCCCTGGCCCGTTCGCTGGCCAAGCGCCCGAAGCTGCTGCTGCTCGATGAGCCGATGGGCGCACTGGACAAAAAACTGCGTTCGCAAATGCAGCTCGAGCTGGTGGAAATCATCGAGCGCGTCGGCGTGACCTGCGTCATGGTGACCCACGACCAGGAAGAGGCCATGACCATGGCCCAGCGCATTGCGATCATGCACCAGGGCTGGATCGCCCAGATCGGCAGCCCGATCGACATCTATGAAACGCCGGTCAGCCGTCTGGTCTGCGAATTCATCGGCAACGTCAACCTGTTCGACGGTGAAGTGGTGGACGACGCCGAAGGCTATGCGCGCATCAACTGCCCGGAGCTGGAGAACGACATCTACGTGGGTCATGGTGTGAGCACCTCGGTAGAGGACAAACACACGACCTACGCGATCCGTCCGGAAAAAATGCTGGTCACCACCGAAAAGCCGACCTGTGAATACAACTGGTCGCGGGGCAAGGTGCATGACATTGCCTACCTGGGCGGCCACTCGGTGTTCTACGTTGAACTGCCCGGCGGCAAGATTGTCCAGTCGTTTGTCGCCAACGCCGAGCGCCGCGGCGCCCGTCCGACCTGGGACGACGAAGTTTACGTCTGGTGGGAAGACGACAGCGGCGTGGTACTGCGCTCATGAACCTTCGAAAATTCAAGCGCCGCCTGCAACGAATAACCCCCGGTGGCCGGCATATGGTCATCGGGATTCCATTCCTGTGGCTGTTCCTGTTTTTCATGCTGCCGTTCTTCATCGTCCTGAAGATCAGCTTCGCCGAAGCCGACGTGGCGATTCCGCCGTACACCGAGATCTACAGCTACGTTGACCAAAAGATTCAGCTGCTGCTGAACCTGGGCAACTACGCGATGCTGGGTGACGACGAGCTGTATATCGCCGCTTACCTGGGCTCGCTGAAGATGGCTTTCTTCAGCACCGCGTTGTGCCTGCTGATCGGCTATCCGATGGCCTATGCCATTGCCAATGCGCGCAAAGAGATGCAGACCGTGCTGGTGCTGCTGATCATGATGCCGACCTGGACTGCGATCCTGATCCGCGTTTACGCGTGGATGGGCATTCTCAGCAACAACGGCCTGCTCAATGGTTTCCTGATGTCGATGGGCTGGATCAGCGAACCGCTGCAGATCCTCAACACCAACATCGCGGTGTATATCGGCATCGTCTATTCGTACCTGCCGTTCATGATCCTGCCGCTGTACGCCAACCTGGTGAAACACGACCACAGCCTGCTGGAAGCCGCGTCCGACCTGGGCTCGAGCACCTTCAACAGCTTCTGGAAAATCACCGTTCCGCTGTCCAAGAACGGCATCATCGCCGGCTGCATGCTGGTGTTTATCCCGGTGGTGGGCGAGTTCGTGATCCCGGAACTGCTGGGCGGCCCGGAAACCCTGATGATCGGTAAAGTGCTGTGGCAAGAGTTCTTCAACAACCGTGACTGGCCGGTAGCCTCTGCGCTTGCCGTGGTAATGCTGGCGATCCTGATCGTGCCAATCATCCTGTTCAACCGCAGCCAGGCTAAAGAACTGGAGGGCAAGATATGAATCGCTTCCGTTTTTCCAGCTTTATGCTGGTCGCAGGCTTGTTGTTCATCTACTTGCCGATGCTGATTCTGGTGATCTACTCGTTCAACGCTTCCAAGCTGGTGACGGTGTGGGGCGGCTGGTCGCTGAAGTGGTACGTGGGCCTGCTGGACAACACGCAACTGATGGGCTCGGTGATGCGCTCGCTGGAAATCGCTCTGTACACGGCGATTGCAGCGGTGGCGCTGGGGACCCTGGCAGCATTCGTGCTGACCCGCATCAGCCACTTCAAGGGCCGCACGCTGTTCGGCGGCCTGGTAACTGCACCGCTGGTGATGCCTGAGGTAATCACCGGTCTGTCGCTGTTGCTGCTGTTCGTGGCCATGGCGCAAATGATCGGCTGGCCCCAGGAACGCGGGATCGTCACCATCTGGATCGCCCACACCACGTTCTGTTCGGCCTATGTGGCCGTGGTGGTGTCGTCGCGCTTGCGCGAGCTGGACCTGTCGATCGAAGAGGCGGCCATGGACCTGGGCGCCAAGCCGTGGAAAGTGTTCTTTTTGATCACCATCCCGATGATCGCGCCGTCACTGGCGGCGGGCGCCATGATGTCGTTCGCCCTGTCCCTGGATGACCTGGTACTGGCCAGTTTCGTGTCCGGGCCGGGTTCCACCACCTTGCCGATGGAAGTGTTCTCGGCGGTACGTCTGGGGGTCAAACCCGAGATCAACGCCGTGGCCAGCCTGATTCTGCTGGCGGTGTCGCTGGTGACCTTCCTGGTGTGGTTCTTCAGCCGCCGCGCCGAAGAACACCGCAAAAAGGCGATCCAGCAAGCCATCGACGAAGCCTCGGCCGAGTCCTGGAAACAACCTGATGTACGCCGTCCGAAATCGCCCACAGCGGCATAAGACAGCGCCATAAAAAACCTCGCCTCCTGCAAAGGAGGCGAGGTTTTTTTATGGCTGGAAACAACCTGCAGGAGCAAGCTCGCTCCTGCAGGGGCAGAGGAGTATGCGGGTCAGGGCTTGGCCACTTTCCACGCACCGTCCATTTTGCCGTCGCCAGTCTTGTCACCGGCTTGCTTGTCCATGACAAAGGTGTACAGCGGCTTGCCGTCATAGGCCCATTGCTGGGTGCCGTCATCACGCTTGACCATGGTCCACTTGCCCATGTTGTTATGGTTGCCCTCGACCATCAGTGGCGGCCAGTTGGTAGCGCATTTGTCGTTGCACATCGATTTGCCGTCCGCATCCTTGGCGAAGGTGTAGAGCGTCATGCCTTTGTGGTCGACCAGCATGCCGTCTTTGGCCATTGCCGGATCAGCCGCGAACGCCAGGCCCGGCAGGGCCAATGCAGCAGCGACCACTAAAGCTTTCAGGGAAAAAGAGCTGCGAATCATCGGAATCGTCCTTTTGTGGTTGTACGATTTGAACTCAAAGCGTAGTTCAGTAACCTGCATCCCGTGGGCAACACCCAGGACTGTCACACGACTGCAATAATTCCGTTATCTAATGCGCCACAAGACAGTTAAATGACACGAGGATTACGGCATGGCTGGCAGGAGCATTTTGATTGTTGATGACGAGGCACCGATCCGCGAAATGATTGCAGTAGCCTTGGAAATGGCAGGCTACGACTGCCTTGAAGCCGATAATGCCCAGGATGCCCATGCCATCATCGTTGACCGCAAACCGGACCTGATCCTGCTGGACTGGATGCTGCCCGGCGGCACTTCCGGCATTGAACTGGCCCGCCGCCTCAAGCGCGAAGAGCTGACCAGCGACATCCCGATCATCATGCTCACCGCCAAAGGTGAAGAGGACAACAAGATTCAGGGCCTGGAAGTCGGGGCTGACGACTACATCACCAAACCGTTCTCGCCCCGTGAACTGGTGGCCCGCCTCAAAGCCGTGCTGCGCCGTGCCGGACCTGCCGACAGTGAGTCACCCATTGAGATTGGCGGTTTGCTGCTCGACCCCATCAGCCACCGCGTCACCATCGACGGCACCCCTGCCGAGATGGGCCCTACCGAATATCGCCTGCTGCAGTTCTT
The DNA here is from genome assembly GCF_904067025.1 of Pseudomonas paraversuta. NCBI lineage: Bacteria > Pseudomonadati > Pseudomonadota > Gammaproteobacteria > Pseudomonadales > Pseudomonadaceae > Pseudomonas > Pseudomonas paraversuta. Next base: position 208,365 of record NZ_CAJFDA010000001.1, on the reverse strand, counting down.
CATGACCCATCAGGAACGTGCCTACACCCGCGGCCAACTGCTCGATCAGGTGTGGGGCGGCAACGTGTACGTGGAAGAGCGCACCGTGGACGTTCACATCCGCCGGCTGCGCAAAGCCCTCGGCGAGGCTTACGAAAATCTGGTACAAACCGTGCGCGGCACCGGCTACCGGTTTTCGACCAAAGCTTAAAAGCAGCAGCACGTCATCAACTGCAACCTGAAGGTCCGGAGCTGTCTGGCTCCTGGCTTGACGCTTGTAACTTGAGGCTTGCAGCTCACAACTGGACTTGTGATCTTGAATCAAAATTGGCATGGCACTCTGATTCGTCATTTGCTGCTTCTGGTCGCCGGCTGCTTGCTGGTCGGGCTGATCAGTGGTTATTACGGCTGGAGCATGGCAATCGGCCTGGCGTTCTATCTGGGCTGGACCCTCAAGCAGTTGCTGCGCCTGCATAAATGGCTGCGCCAGCACAAACCCGATGAAGCGCCCCCCGACGGCTATGGCCTGTGGGGCGATGTGTTTGACAGCATTTACCACCTGCAACGCCGTGATCAAAGGGCACGCGGGCGCCTGCAAGCGGTCATCGATCGCGTGCAGGAGTCTACGGCAGCCCTCAAGGACGCTGTGATCATGCTCGACAGCGACGGCAACCTCGAGTGGTGGAACCGCGCCGCAGAGACCTTGCTGGGCCTTAAAACGCCCCAGGACAGCGGCCAGCCGGTCAGCAACCTGGTGCGCCACCCGCGTTTCAAGGAGTACTTCGAGCAGGGCAGCTATGCCGAGCCGCTGGATATCCCCTCACCGATCAATGATCACCTGCGCATCCAGCTCTACATCACCCGCTACGGCAACAACGAACACCTGATGCTGGTGCGCGACGTCACCCGCCTGCACCAGCTCGAACAAATGCGCAAAGACTTCATCGCCAACGTCTCCCACGAACTGCGCACCCCGTTGACGGTGATCTGCGGTTACCTGGAAACCCTGCTCGATAATGTCGATGACGTGAACCCGCGCTGGAAACGTCCGCTTTCGCAAATGCAGCAACAGGGCGAGCGCATGCAGACCCTGCTCAATGACCTGCTGCTGCTGGCCAAGCTGGAAGCCACGGATTACCCCTCGGACAACCAGCCGGTGGCCATCGATACCCTGTTGCGCTCGATCAAGGGGGATGCCCAGGCATTGTCCGGGCAACGCAACCAGACCATCAGTCTGGAGATCGAGGCCGATGTGGCGCTCAAAGGCAGCGAAGCCGAATTGCGCAGTGCTTTTTCCAATCTGATATTCAACGCGGTCAAATACACCCCCGATGGCGGCAGTGTGAAAATCCGCTGGTGGGCCAACGCCGCGGGCGCGCACCTTAGCGTGCAGGACTCGGGCGTGGGCATCGACAATAAACACCTGCCGCGCCTGACCGAACGTTTCTACCGTGTCGACTCCAGCCGCAACGCCAGCACCGGCGGTACCGGGCTCGGCCTGGCCATCGTCAAGCATGTACTGCTGCGCCATCGAGCAAGCCTGGAAATCAACAGCGTGCTGGGACATGGCAGCACTTTTACCTGCCATTTCGCCCCGGCGCAGGTGACAAAACCCGGCCTCCCGCCACTGACCGACTAGCCGCCATGGCCTTTACCCACTAGGCAAGGGCCGCCTCAGCCGCTACATTGCTCGGCGTCAGTCTGCGTAGCAGACTCGAACCTCCCCATTTTTTGAAACAACGGAACCATTAAAACTCCATCATGGACCCTTCCCCTGGCTTGACCCTCGCCACACTCTTCGCCGACTTCGGCATGATTCTTTTTGCACTGGTCCTGGTTTTGCTCAACGGTTTCTTCGTTGCGGCGGAATTTGCCATGGTCAAACTGCGCTCGACCCGGGTCGAGGCCATCGCGGACGTGAACGGCTGGCGCGGACAGATCCTGCGCACCGTACACAACCAGCTCGATGCTTACCTTTCTGCCTGCCAGCTGGGTATCACCCTGGCGTCGCTGGGCCTGGGCTGGGTCGGCGAACCGGCGTTCGCCCATATCCTGGAGCCTGTACTGGGCGCCATGGGCGTCGAGTCGCCCGAAGTGATCAAGGGCGTGTCGTTCTTTGCCGCCTTCTTCATCATTTCTTACCTGCACATCGTGGTCGGCGAACTGGCGCCCAAATCCTGGGCCATCCGTAAACCCGAGACCCTGTCGCTGTGGACAGCCGTGCCGCTGTACCTGTTCTACTGGGCCATGTACCCGGCGATTTACCTGCTCAACGCCAGCGCCAACGCCATTTTGCGGATTGCCGGCCAGGGTGAACCCGGCGCCCATCACGATCACGCTTACAGCCGTGAAGAACTGAAGCTGATCCTGCACTCCAGCCGCGGTCAGGACCCGAGCGACCAGGGCATGCGTGTTTTGGCCTCGGCAGTGGAAATGGGCGAACTGGAAGTGGTCGACTGGGCCAATTCCCGCGAAGACCTGGTCACCCTGGACTCCAAGGCGCCGCTGAAAGAAATCCTGGCGCTGTTCCGTCGCCACAAGTTCAGCCGCTATCCGGTCTACGACGCCGAGAGCAACACCTTCCTGGGCCTGCTGCACATCAAGGACCTGCTGCTGGAACTGGCCGACCTTGAGCACTTGCCCGAGACCTTCAACCTGGAAGAGCTGACCCGGCCGCTGGAGCGTGTATCGCGCCACATGCCGCTGTCGCAGCTGCTGGAGCGGTTCCGCAAGGGCGGCGCGCACTTTGCCCTGGTGGAAGAAGCAGACGGCAAGGTGGTTGGCTACCTGACCATGGAAGACGTGCTGGAAGTACTGGTGGGCGACATCCAGGACGAACACCGCAAGGCCGAGCGCGGCATTCTGTCGTACCAGCCGGGCAAACTGCTGGTGCGCGGCGACACGCCACTGTTCAAAATCGAGCGCCTGCTGGGTGTCGACCTTGACCACATCGAAGCCGAGACCATTGCCGGCCTGATCTACGACACCCTCAAGCGGGTGCCGGAAGAAGAAGAGAAGCTGGAAGTTGAAGGCCTGCGCATCATCATCAAAAAGATGAAAGGCCCAAAAATCGTCCTGGCCAAAGTCCTCAAGCTGGATTAATACCTGCCCCCCCTATACCTGCAGGAGCAAGCTCGCTCCTGCAGGATCAGGTCCCCGCGTCAGAATATTCACCGGCGACAGCTGGCTGAAAGAATTCCCCTCTAGCATCCCGTCACCTCCGGCAACAGACCGGCCGGCCTGACAGCACCCCCATCGCTGCCAGCGCCCAATAAACAACAATAACAACGGTGACTTTTATGCTGACCTTCCTTGGCTTTGCCATGGTCATTACGTTCATGTACCTGATCATGACCAAGCGCCTGTCGGCGCTGATTGCCCTGATCCTGGTACCCATCCTGTTCGCAGTATTTGGTGGCTTCGCACCCAAGATCGGTCCGATGATGCTCGAAGGCATCACCAAACTCGCCCCCACCGGGGTGATGCTGATGTTTGCCATCCTCTACTTTGCCCTGATGATTGACTCCGGGCTGTTTGACCCCGCCGTACGCAAGATCCTCAAGCTGGTTAAAGGCGACCCGCTGAAGATCGCCGTGGGCACCGCGGTACTGGCGCTGGTGGTCTCACTCGACGGCGACGGCGCGACCACCTACATGATTTGCGTGGCCGCCATGCTGCCGCTCTACAGCCGGATTGGCATGAGCCCGCGAATCATGGCCGGCTTGATCATTCTGGCCGGGGGCGTGATGAACATGACGCCCTGGGGCGGCCCGACCGCCCGTGCCGCCAGCGCCTTGCATGTCGACCCTTCGGACATCTTCGTGCCGATGATTCCAGCGATGCTGGCAGGCTGCGTGGCCATCCTGGCAATTGCCTGGTTCTACGGCCTGCGTGAGCGCGCACGCCTGGGCGAGTTGCACCTGCAGGGCGACGAAATTGATCACAGCGAAATCAGCGTCTCGCAGTTCCCGGACGCCCGCCGGCCAAAACTGATCTGGTTCAACGGTGCCTTGACCCTGCTGCTGATGGTCACCCTGATCGCCGGCCTGCTGCCTTTGCCCGTGCTGTTCATGGTCGCGTTCAGTATCGCGATGATCGTCAATTACCCTTGCCTGCAACAGCAAAAGGATCGCGTCGCAGCCCATGCCGGCAGCGTACTGGCAGTGGTCGGGCTGATTTTTGCCGCGGGCATTTTCACCGGCATCCTGTCGGGCACCGGCATGGTCGACGCCATGTCCAAAAGCCTGCTGGCCGTGATCCCGCCGGCACTCGGGCCTTATCTGGCGGTGATTACCGCACTGGTGAGCATGCCGTTCACCTTCTTCATGTCCAACGATGCGTTCTACTACGGCGTGTTGCCGGTACTGGCCGAAGCCGCCAGCCACTACGGGATTACGGCCGCCGAAATGGCCCGCGCCTCGATCGTGGGCCAGCCGGTTCACTTGCTCAGCCCGTTGGTGCCCTCCACCTACTTGCTGGTAGCCCTGGCCGGCATCGAATTCGGTGACCACCAGCGCTTCACCCTCAAATGGGCGGTACTGGTGTGCCTGTGCATCATGGTGGCGGCCCTGTTGCTGGGAACATTCCCGCTGTACAGCAGCCTCTGACCCGGCACGGGCCGGGTTGCCAGCGATAGATTCAGCTCGGTTTATCCGCAAGACCGAGGTGCTGCCATCGCTGGCAAGCCGGCGCCCACAGGTGCCTGGACCGGGCGAATGTTTCAGAAATGTTTCAAGACCTCGCGAGCTATGCGATGCTGGCGCTCAGCTCAATTGCCGACTACAGCTTAAGAAACGTCTGTAGGAATGATCCGCAGCTATTTGATCCTCAGGTACATCCTTTACAGGGAGCCAGCATGCTGACCCTGCTCAACCTGCTTTCCGCCGTGACCTTGCTGATTTGGGGCACGCATATCGTGCGTACCGGCATCTTGCGGGTCTACGGCACAAACCTGCGTCATGTCATCGGGCAGAACGTGTCCAAGCGCATGCTGGCCTTTGTCGCCGGTATTGTGGTCACGGCCATGGTGCAGAGCAGTAACGCCACCGCGATGCTGGTCACCTCATTTGTCGGCCAGGGGCTGATGACCCTCACTCCCGCGCTGGCAACCATGCTCGGCGCAGACGTCGGTACGGCCTTGATGGCACGGGTGCTGACCTTCGACCTGTCATGGCTGTCACCGCTGCTGATTTTCCTCGGGGTGATCTTCTTTCTGTCGCGCAAGCAAACCCGCGCCGGGCAGCTGGGCCGGGTCGGGATCGGCCTGGGCCTGATCATTCTGGCCCTGCAACTGATAGTCGAAGCCGCCGGCCCCATCACCCATGCCCAAGGGGTAAAGGTGATTTTTGCCTCGCTGACCGGCGACCTGCTGCTCGATGCCCTGGTTGGCGCCCTGTTCGCGATGGTGTCCTACTCCAGCCTGGCCGCCGTGCTGCTGACCGCAACCCTGGCCGGTGCCGGGGTAATCAGTCTGCACGTGGCGATCGGCCTGGTGATCGGCGCCAATATCGGCAGCGGCGTGCTGGCGCTCATCAGCACCAACATGCAAAACACCGCCGGGCGTCAGGTGGCATTGGGCAGCCTGCTGTACAAGCTGATCGGCTTGCTGCTGATCATGCCCGTGCTCGATCCGCTCGTGGCCTGGATGGACAGCCTCAACTACAGCGCACAGGAACTGGTCATCGGCTTTCACTTGCTCTACAACACCGTGCGCTGCTTCTTGATGTTGCCTACCGTAGGGCTGATGGCGCGAATCTGCGCTTGGCTGCTGCCTGAACGCGAGCAAGCCAACGGCGCCATCAAGCCGCGCCATCTCGACCCTGCTGCGCTCGACACACCGAGCCTGGCACTGACCAACGCGGTGCGCGAAACCCTGCGTATCGGCGACCTGATCGACACCATGCTGGTCAACACCCTTGACGTACTGCGCGGCAAGCAAACGGCCGTGACCCAGCAGATGCGCACCCTGAGCGATGAAGTCGAGGTGCTGTACAGCGCGGTCAAACTCTACCTGGCACAAATGCCCCGGGAAGACTTGAGCGAACAGGACAGCCGCCGCTGGGCAGAAATTATCGAGCTGGCGATCAACCTCAAACTCGCCAGCGACCTGATCGAACGCATGCTGCGTAAAGTCCAGCAGCAGAAAACCTCGCAACGCCGCTCGTTCTCGGAAATGGGCCTGGAAGAACTGGTGGGCCTGCAAACCCAGTTGATCGAAAACCTGCGTCTGGGGCTGACCGTATTCCTCAATGGCGATCCGCAAAGTGCGCGCCAGCTACTGCGTGAAAAACGCCGTTTCCGCGCCCAGGAACGGCGCCTGGCCCACGCCCACGTCAACCGTCTGCAACGCAAGATCACCCAGAGCATCGAGACCAGTTCAGTGCACCTGGAGCTGATCGCAGACATGAAACGCCTTAATTCGCTGTTTTGCGGCAGCGCCTATGCGGTGCTGGAAACAGCCGATATCGGGGCGCTGGAACTGGATGACGCGGATGACACCCCGCATTTGCCTTGAACGTTGCGCGCCGGGTTGTTGTCAGTCTGTAAGCAGCGACTAACCTGCACCGACTGCTGCACTACCCCAACAAGGATTCAGGGATTTTTTATGCGTTGCCTGCTGCTCATCTGCCTGCTGCTGGGTACTGTCCCAAGCTTTGCCCTCGATCGTTACAGCGTGGAGGGCTACCAGTTGCCCAACGGCCTGCAACTGATCCTCAAACCCGGTACCGAACGCGGACATGTGGCCATCCGGTTAGTGGTGGGCGTGGGCCTGGACGACTTCAGCTGCGCCGATCAACAACTGCCGCACCTGCTGGAGCACCTGTTGTTCAGCGGCGTCGACGACACCGGTGAAGGCGGCCTGGAGCAGCGCATGCAAGCGCTGGGCGGTGAATGGAACGCCTTCACCAGCCATGCCGACACCACCTTCGTGATCGAAGCCCCGGCCAAAAACCAGCGCAAGATTCTCGACCTGTTGCTGAGCCTGCTCACCCGCACACAATTCACCGAGCAGCGGATCAACGACGCCAAACAAGTGGTCGAGCGCGAAGACGGTGGCCATTACTCGCACTTGCAGCGCTGGCTCGACCGCCAGGACCTGGGCCACAGCGCCAGTAATCAACTGGCGGTTGAGCTGGGGCTCAAATGCGCCGAGCGCGCGCAAGTAAATAATCTGACACGTGAGCAACTGGAAGCCGTACGCCAGAACTGGTATGCCCCCAACAACATGACGCTGATCATCGTGGGGGATCTTGACCGCCTGCTCCCGGCGTACCTGGAGCGCACCTATGGCGCCCTGGAGCCGGTAGAGCCCACCGAACACAAACCTTTGGCGGCAATCGCAGCCAAGGCCGAGCCCGAACGCGACCTGCTGCGCGGCGTGGTCGGCGACACCGTGCAACTGCACTGGCTGTTGCCGGAGCCGGTCATCGAAGGCCAGAGCGATGAAACCTGGGACCTGCTCAGGGATTATCTGGAGTGGGCGCTGTACAGCGAGCTCCGGCTCAAGCACGGCTTGTCTTACGGCCCCTGGGCCGAGCGCGAGGTGTTCGGTGGCGTAGGCTTTTTAAGCCTCAATGCCGATCTTGACCGCGACGATGTAGCGCAAGCACGCCAGGTTGTAGAGCAACTGAAGACCCGACTGCTCAAAGAAGGGCTGGACCCTGAGGTTTTTGCTCGCCTCAAAAATGCCGCCATTGCCCGTCAGGCATGGGCCGTCCAAGGCAACAGCGCGCTGGCCGATTATTACTGGGCTTCGCTGGGTGACTACGATGATGGTCACTTTTATGACCCGGCCAGACAGCTGCAAGCCATCAGCCTCAAGCAGGCCAATGCGGCTCTGCACGAGCTGTTTGCCGAACCCGGCTATATGCGGATCGAAAAACCGCTGTTCAGCTACAACAGTCTGAGCCTGGTGATCCTTGGCGGGCTGGCGTTGCTGATCATCATCGGGGTGGGCTGGCGCGCCTGGCGTCATCGTCGGCGTTAAGCCGCAATTGTCCGTATCTGAAACGCTTTGATACCGTAAAATAATTGCCAATTCGCGGCTGCTCAATTCAGCCGCCAGCGTGCGGAGTATTCATCGTGAGTGATCGTTCCAATCCTTGGCAATTGCAAACCATCGTCTGCCAGCTACGAACGGCACGAAACCAGTGGCGCACGCAAAACGGGCGCGTCAGTGGTGAACAGGGAGGCCGCGAGCTGCCGTCGCGCGCGGCGATGGCCGATATTCTTGAAGCCCTGTGCGGGGCATTGTTTCCGATGCGCCTGGGCCCGGTGGACCTGCGCGAGGAAAGTGAAGACTTCTACGTCGGCCACACCCTGGATGTGGCGCTCAACGCATTGTTGACTCAGGCCCGACTGGAGCTGCGTTACGCGGCGCGCCAGGGCGGCCTGCCCGATGAGGGTGTGGATGCGAGTGCAACGCTGCTGATTCAGGATTTTGCCCTGGCGCTGCCCGGCCTGCGCAGCATTCTGGACACCGACGTTCTGGCCGCTTACCACGGCGACCCGGCGGCACGCAGCGTGGATGAAGTGCTGCTGTGCTATCCGGGGATTCTGGCAGTGATCCATCACCGCCTGGCCCACCACCTGTATCGCGCAGGCTTGCCCTTGCTGGCACGGATCAGCGCAGAAATTGCCCACTCTTCCACCGGCATCGACATTCACCCGGGGGCGCAGATTGGCCGCAGCTTCTTTATCGATCACGGAACAGGCGTTGTGATCGGAGAAACCGCGATCATCGGCGAACGTGTGAGGATTTATCAGGCGGTGACCCTGGGTGCCAAGCGTTTCCCGGCAGACGAATCAGGCCAGCTGCAAAAAGGTCATCCACGTCATCCAATCGTTGAAGATGACGTAGTGATCTATGCGGGGGCGACGATCTTAGGGCGCATCACCATTGGCCAGGGCTCGACCATTGGCGGCAATGTGTGGCTGACCCGCAGCGTACCGGCGGGCAGCAACCTGACCCAGGCCAACCTGCTGCACGATGACGGCACACAGAAGTAAAACTCTGCATCGCTGGCAACACCCCGCACCCTGTAGGAGCGAGCTTGCCTCGCGATGGCAAACGCCGGGGTGCATCGCTGGCAAGCCAGCTCCCACAAGGGTCTGCTAGCAACACCCCGCATTCTGCAGGAGCGAGCTTGCCTCGCGATGGCAAACGCCGGGGTGCATCGCTGGCAAGCCAGCTCCCACAGGGCCTGCTAGCAACACCCCGCATTCTGTAGGAGCGAGCTTGCCTCGCGATGGCAACCGCCGGGGCGCATCGCTGGCAAGCCAGCTCCCACAGGGGCTGCTAGCAACACCCCGCATTCTGCAGGAGCGAGCTTGCCTCGCGATGGCAAACGCCGGGGCGCATCGCTGGCAAGCCAGCTCCCACAAGGGGCTGCTAGCAACACCCCGCATTCTGTAGGAGCGAGCTTGCCTCGCGATGGCAACCGCCGGGGCGCATCGCTGGCAAGCCAGCTCCCACAGGGGCTGCTAGCAACACCCCGAATTCTGTAGGAGCGAGCTTGCCTCGCGATGGCAACCGCCGGGGTGCATCGCTGGCAAGCCAGCTCCCACAGGGCCTGCAAGCAACACCCCGAATTCTGTAGGAGCGAGCTTGCCTCGCGATGGCAACCGCCGGGGCGCATCGCTGGCAAGCCAGCTCCCACAAGGGTTACTGACGTGCCTTGCGTACACCTTCAGCCAGTGCCGCGCACAGGCTCAACACACCATCGACCGCCTGTTGCGGGGTCGCTGCATTCTCGATTTTGTCGATCAGGGCCGAGCCCACCACTACGCCGTCGGCCAGGCGGGCAATCGCTGCCGCTTGCTCCGGGGTGCGGATGCCGAAGCCCACACTGATCGGCAAATCGGTATGCCGGCGCAGACGCTCAATCGCTTCACGCACCTGATCGGTCGTCGCCGAACCGGCACCGGTCACGCCCGCCACGGACACGTAGTACACAAAGCCCGAGCTGCCGGTCAGCACTTTGGGCAGACGCACGTCGTCGGTGGTCGGGGTGGTCAGGCGGATAAAGTCCAGACCTGCAGCCTGCGCCGGGTCGCACAGCTCGGCGTTGTGCTCGGGCGGCATGTCGACCACGATCAGGCCGTCGACGCCCGCTGCCTTGGCTTCAGCAATAAACCGCGGCACGCCATAGTGGTGAATCGGGTTGAAGTAACCCATCAGCACCAGCGGTGTGTCGTGGTTGCCTTCACGGAATTCGCGAACCATTTGCAGGGTTTTCGCCAGGTTCTGCCTGGCTCCCAGGGCACGGATATTGGCCAGCTGAATCGCCGGGCCATCCGCCATGGGGTCGGTGAACGGCATGCCCAGCTCGATCACATCGGCGCCAGCAGCAGGCAGGCCTTTGAGGATCGCCAGCGAGGTGTCGTAATCCGGATCGCCGGCAGTGACGAAGGTCACCAGCGCAGCGCGGTTTTGTTCCTTGAGTTCGGCAAAACGCGTTTGCAGGCGGCTCATCAGTGTTTCTCCTGCTGGGACTGTTCCATGTGGTGCATCACGGTTTGCATGTCTTTGTCGCCTCGGCCGGACAGGTTGACCACCATCAGGTGCTCGGCTGGCAGGGTCGGCGCACGCTTGAACACTTCAGCCAGGGCATGGGCACTTTCCAGCGCCGGGATGATGCCTTCAAGACGGCAGCATTTATGGAACGCGTCGAGGGCTTCTTCGTCAGTTACCGAGGTGTACTCAACGCGACCGATATCATGCAACCAGGCGTGCTCGGGACCGATACCCGGGTAGTCCAGGCCGGCGGAAATCGAATGTGCGTCGATGATCTGGCCATCGTCGTCCTGCAACAGGAAGGTACGGTTGCCGTGCAGCACGCCCGGTTCGCCGCCGTTGAGGCTGGCTGCGTGCTTGCCGGTTTCGATACCGTAGCCCGCCGCTTCAACGCCGATGATCTCGACGCTGGTGTCATCCAGGAACGGGTGGAACAGGCCCATCGCGTTGGACCCACCGCCAATGCAGGCCACCAGGCTGTCGGGCAGACGGCCTTCCTGAGCCTGCATCTGGTCGCGGGTTTCCTTGCCGATCACGGCCTGGAAGTCGCGGACCATGGCCGGATACGGGTGCGGCCCCGCCACAGTACCGATCAGATAGAAGGTGTCATCGACGTTGGTCACCCAGTCGCGCAACGCTTCGTTCATCGCGTCCTTGAGGGTGCCGGTGCCCGCCACGACCGGGATCACTTCAGCGCCCAGCAGCTTCATGCGGAACACGTTGGCCTGCTGGCGTTCGATGTCAGTGGTGCCCATGTAGATCACGCACTGCAGACCAAAGCGCGCGGCCACGGTGGCGGTAGCCACGCCGTGCATGCCGGCGCCGGTCTCGGCGATGATGCGTTTTTTGCCCATGCGCCGCGCCAGCAGGATCTGGCCGATGCAGTTGTTGATCTTGTGCGCGCCGGTATGGTTCAGCTCTTCGCGCTTGAGGTAAATTTTGGCGCCGCCACAGAACTCGGTCAGACGCTCGGCGTAATACAGCGGGCTTGGGCGCCCGACATAGTCGCGCTGGAAATAGGCCAGCTCTTTAATGAACTCGGGGTCGGTCTTGGCCAGCTCATACTCGCGATCCAGATCAAGGATCAGCGGCATCAGGGTTTCGGCCACGTAGCGGCCGCCGAATGAGCCAAACAGGCCATTGGCATCAGGGCCGGTACGCAAAGTGGATTGGGTCATGGGACGCTCCAGATAAAAAGGTACGAAGGTCGATGGAACTGACTTTAACCGCGACAGCCGAGGATGAAAACCGATAAGATCGCTGCAACCTGTCAGGAAAACTCACAGATACCATGAGCCGTGACCTTCCCCCGCTGAACGCCCTGCGCGCGTTCGAAGCCACTGCCAGGCTGAGCAGCGTGAGCCTTGCGGCAGAACAGCTGAACGTCACCCACGGTGCCGTCAGTCGGCAACTGAAAGTGCTCGAAGAGCACCTGGGCGTCAGCCTGTTCGTCAAGGAAGGACGCGGCCTTAAGCTCACGGATGCCGGTTTGCGCCTGCGTGAGGCCAGCAGCGAAGCCTTCGACCGCCTGCGTAATGTGTGCACTGAACTCACGCAAAGCCATGTCGATGCGCCCTTTGTACTTGGCTGCTCGGGCAGTTTGCTGGCGCGCTGGTTCATCCCTCGACTGGGCCGGCTCAATGCCGACCTGCCGGACTTGCGCCTGCACTTGTCGGCCGGCGAAGGCGACCTTGATCCGCGCCGCCCGGGGCTCGATGCCCTGCTGCTGTTTGCCGAGCCACCCTGGCCCGCCGACATGCAGGTCTATGAACTGGCCAGCGAGCGGATCGGGCCGGTGATCAGCCCGCGTTACGCCCGCTATGAGCAACTGCGCCAGGCACCCGTGAGCGCCCTGCTGGACGAAGCGTTGTTGCACACCACTTCGAGGCCCCAGGCATGGCCAAGCTGGGCGCAGCAAAACGCGATCCAGGCGAAAGATTTGAAATATGGGCAAGGGTTTGAGCACTTGTACTACTTGCTCGAAGCCGCCGTAGCAGGCCTGGGTGTGGCAATTGCCCCCGAGCCGTTGGTGGCTGAAGACTTGCGGGCCGGACGCCTGGCTGCACCTTGGGGCTTCAAGCAAACCCCGGCGCAGCTGGCGTTATGGCTGCCCAAGCGCGCCGCAGACGGACGCGCCCGGCAACTGGCGCAATGGCTCAAGACTGAGCTTGGGCGCAGCGCGGATAATTAGTTACCGCGCTTGCACATCAGGAAGGCGGCCAACAGGCCCAGGGCGCCGATGGCAACGCCAGCGGTGGCATACGGATGCTCTTGGGCATACTCGCGGGTGGCGACAGCGGTTTCCCGCGTTTTGTCCTTGACCTCTTCGTAAGCATCGCTGATCAGGTGACGTGAATGTTTCAGCGCATTCTCTGCGTTGCCTTTGAGGGCACTCAAGGTTTTTTTGGACTCGTCAGAAGCGTCGTGCTTCAGGCTTTCCAGAGACTTGAGCAGGCTCTCGATCTCAGCTTCCATGCTTTGCAATGAGGCTTTACGTAAGGAATTGCTAGCCATTAGGGCTCTCCTGCATTGATGAGTGAGGTACGTGTTAACTCCGACTCCGGGGTGCCACAAAAGTGCAGTCGGTCTGAACTTTTCGTTTCCTGTCGCCTACAAAGTATTGAGCACAATCGCTGCTAGGCTTTGATCTACGACAAAGGAGAACGTTATGTCTGACCATCACACCTACAAGAAAATCGAACTGGTAGGCTCGTCCCCGAGCAGCATAGAAGACGCCATCGGTAATGCACTGGCAGAGGCCAACAAAAGCATCAAACACATAGAATGGTTCGAGGTGATCGATACCCGGGGCCACGTCAAGGACGGCAAGGTGGGCCACTATCAGGTCACCCTCAAGGTCGGCTTCCGGATTGCCAGCAGTTGAGCCGCATCATCCTTTAGGCCTGATCGACTGGCCGTTTGCCATAAACTCCGCTACACCGTCTGGGTGCAACGCAGTACATGCGTTGCACCCTTTTAGTTTCGACCGGGGAATGTGACCGATGAAAAAGTTTTTATTGGCTATAGGTTTGCTGAGTCTTGCTGGAACAGCGTTCGCAGCTGGCAAACCTTGCGAAACAGTGAAAAGCGAAATCGCAGCGAAGATTGAGGCCAATGGCGCTCGTCATTATTCGCTGACGGTAGTGGACAAAGGCACGGCGACGGACGGAAAAGTAGTAGGTTCCTGCGAAGCAGGCACCAAGGACATCGTCTACAAGCGCGGTTAAACCTGCGCAGGCAAAAAAGCCGACCCCGGGGTCGGCTTTTTTGTGGCCATCAGCCCGCTTCTGCAGGTCAGTCCTGTTTCATCACCTGGGCCAGCAGTTCATATGAGCGAATGCGATCCGCGTGCTCATACAGATCACAGGTGAAGATCAGCTCGTCCGCCCCGGTTTGCTCAATCAGCACTTCGAGTCTGGCGCGGATTTTCTCTGGACTGCCAACCATCGCCAGGCCCAGAAAGCTCATCACCGCTTCTTTCTCATGGGGCAGCCACAAGCCATCCATCGAGTCCACCGGCGCACGCTGCACCAGACTTTGCCCGCGCATCAACGCCAGAATCCGCTGCAGCACCGAGGTGGACAGGTACTCGGCCTGCTCGTCGGTATCGGCCGCCACCAGTGGCACACCCAGCATCACATAAGGTTTATCGAGGGTCGCTGACGGCTTGAAGTGATTGCGATAAACGCGAATCGCTTCGTGCATCATCCGCGGGGCGAAATGTGATGCGAAGGCGTAGGGCAGACCGCGTTCACCGGCCAATTGCGCACTGAACAGGCTGGAACCGAGCAACCATACCGGCACATTAGTCCCGGTGCCCGGCATTGCGATGACCCGCTGATCCGGGGTTCGCGGGCCCAGATAGCGCATCAGCTCGGCCACATCTTCAGGAAAATCATCCGAACTGCCGGAGCGCTCGCGGCGCAAGGCCCGGGCGGTCATCTGGTCGGAGCCCGGCGCACGCCCAAGGCCCAGATCAATCCGGCCCGGATACAGGCTTTCAAGGGTGCCGAACTGTTCAGCGATCACCAGGGGCGCATGATTGGGCAACATCACCCCGCCTGAACCGACGCGAATGGTCGAGGTGCCGCCGGCCAGGTAGCCAATCAGCACCGAGGTCGCCGAGCTGGCGATGCCGTCCATGTTGTGGTGTTCGGCCACCCAGAAACGGTTATAGCCAAACTTTTCTACGTGCTGCGCCAGGTCCAGCGAATTGTGCAACGACTGGGCGGCGCTGCCATTTTCACGCACAGGCACCAGGTCGAGGGTCGAGAATTTAACATCGGACAATCGTGTCATGAGCCGGCTTCTCCTAATTGGACGCAGGCCGTGACGCTCGCCAAAACCTGCCAGTGCTTTAGCAATATGGGCATATACCCGAGTTTCAATGGCAAGCCATCAATTGAGCGACTAAAAAAGACGATTGGTCAGAGAAGATGAACTTTGTGAGCCCGGCTCCCCTCACACATCCAGTCAAGGTGTGAAATCTTTCATGCCGTTCTTCAGGAGGCACGCATGACTATTAAAAAAACGGCATCGGCGCATTGGGAAGGCGATGTCAAAACCGGCATCGGCTCCATCTCCACTGAAACCGGGGTTCTGAACAAGGCGCCGTATGGCTTCAAGGCCCGTTTCGAAGGCGGCAAGGGCACCAACCCTGAAGAACTGATTGGCGCGGCCCATGCCGGTTGCTTCTCCATGGCCCTGTCGATGATTCTCGGTGAGGCCGGGCTCAAGCCGGACAGTATCGACACCCAGGCTGAGGTTTCCCTCGACAAGGTCGAAGGCGGCTACGGGATCACTGCCGTGCATCTGACGCTCAAAGCCAAGGTGCCGGGGGCGACCCAGGCACAATTCGAGGAAGCGACCAAAAAGGCCAAAGAAGGTTGCCCTGTGTCCAAAGTGCTGAATGCCAAAATCACCCTCGATGCCACCCTGGTGGGTTAATCCGACGGGTTGATGACACACGTGCGCTCCGGTCGCCATGACCGGAGCCGCGCAGGCCAGGACAGCAGGCAAATGGCTGCCACAGATCAGTCATGCACGCGGTGAGATGTGATCGTATGATCGTTCGTCGCGTCAGATCATGACTTTGCGTTCTGTCCCAAGGGAGTCTCATCATGAAACGTTTTGCTCTAGCTGTTATCTGCTGCGCCATGGCCACTTCGGCACTGGCCGCGCCAAAGCCGTGTGAAGAACTTAAAGCCGAGATCGAAGCCAAGATCCAGGCCAACAACGTGTCGTCCTACACCCTTGAAATCGTGACCAACGATGAAGTTCACGACCAGAACATGGTGGTGGGTACGTGCGAAAACGGCAGCAAAAAGATCATCTATCAAAAGAACGACGCCTGACCTCAAGGCAAACAGTTAACCAGCCTCTCTTCGCTCAGCACCTTGCCCTCGGCGTTGTATAGCCGGGCGTAAGCGTTGAACCCCAAAGAGCGCGCCTGCAACCGGTAACGCTGGCCGGGCTGGAAATTGTCGTAATTGAGCGTGATGTAGCACAAGCGCTCCTGTGGATCGCTGAACATACCCATGCCGCCAACAAAGACTTCAAAATCGAATCGCACCATCAGTTCGTGACTGCCTGGCGTTACTTGAAAGTAACGTCCGTCGTTCAGGCGCTGATTATCCAGGCGCTCGGCCATTACCAGTTTTCCGGTTTGTGTTTCCAGGTCGATCCACGCCTTGGCGGGGTCGACGGCAGGCAATGGCGTGCTGGCACAGGCACTCAGCAGGCAGGCCATCGGCAGTAGCAGAAAGGTGCGCATGGCGAATTCCAGGTGGGATCAAAGTATGAGCATAGCCTGATGCCAGGCTACCCCCCTGCAGGCGCCAGCTTATTCAAAACCCAGGCAATCGGGCGTCGACCGGCTGCACCTACAGGGGATTGCGATTAGTCTTGGCCCATTATCCCACTGGACCGTCCCATGACGCCGCTCACTCGCTGCCTCTTCGCCCTTGTGTTGTTGCCCCTGCTCAATGGCTGTTCCAGTGCAGCGTATTACTCGCAACTGGCCGACGGCCAATGGCAGATATTAAAAGCCCGCAAACCGGTAGCTACGGTCATTGCCGACCCGCAACAACCGCCTGCATTACGTGAGCACCTGGCAAAAGCCCAGGCCGCGAGAACCTTCGCCAGCCAGCATTTGCACCTGCCGGACAACCAGAGCTATCGCCTGTATGTCGACCTGAAAAGGCCTTACGTGGTGTGGAACGTGTTTGCCACCGCGGAATTTTCCCTGAACCCCGTCACCCATTGCTTCCCGATTGCCGGGTGCGTGGCTTACCGCGGCTACTACGCCCAAGGGGCCGCACGCGGCGCGGCGGCCCTGCAGCGTCAGCAAGGCATGGACGTGCTTGTCAGTGGCGTCGAAGCCTATTCAACCCTGGGCTGGTTTGATGATCCAATTCTCAACAGCATGCTCAACTGGGGCGATGAGCGACTGGCCACCCTGATTTTTCATGAACTGGCCCATCAGCGTTTTTATCTGAAGGACGACACCGAGTTCAATGAGTCTTTCGCCAGCTTCGTGGAACAGCAAGGCACTCGCCAATGGCGCACCTATCAGGGCTTGCCACCCTCCGGCAGCGCGGGGCTGGAGCAACGCGAGCAATTCATGGGGCTGGTGCTGGACACCCGCAAACGCCTGCAACAGCTGTACGCCCAGCCCTTGCCGGCAGCTGAAATGCGCCAGCGAAAAGCAGCGGAATTTGCACGACTGCGCAGGGAATACCGTCAGTTACGCGACCACCAATGGGCCGGTAATAACCGGTATGACCTGTGGATAAATTCGCCGATGAATAATGCCAAGCTTTTGCCATTCGGCCTGTACGACCAGTGGGTGCCCGCCTTTGCCGCCCTGTTCAAACACTCGGGAGGTGACTGGCAGGTGTTTTATGCCGAGGTAGAAAAGCTCGGTAAATTGCCGCTGCTGCAGCGCCGGGCGGCCTTGCAGCAGTGGACAACCCGGGCTTAGGCGGATTTCAACCAGCCCTTCACCACGCATGCAGCAAACGGGCTGGTACTGCAGGCACCTTTGCTCAAGGCTGTGCGCAGCTGCGGGATATCGGCCTGCATCATGTACTTCGCACCATCCTCGAAGTGTGAGTTCTGGCCAAAGCCACCCTGGGTCATTTCTTTCAGGGCGTCTTCTTTGCTCCAGTCCTGCACGACCACCCGGTACATCGCCGCCATCAGTCCAGTGCGGTCCACCCCGTGCTTGCAGTGCATCAACACAGGGCCCCGTGCTTGTGCGGTCTGAATGGCGCGCAGGGCGGCCAGTACATCGGCGTCATCCACATGGTTAGTGCGATAAGGCAACTGAACTTGTAAGACGCCAGGGGTCTTGAGCCAGGTTTCATCCGGCTCCTTCAAAAAATTGATCACGGTGCCGATCTTCAAATTTTCCAGCAAAGCCTGGGCTTCGCCATCGGGCAATGCACTGCGATACAGCGTCGGGGACATTTGATACAGGTTGTACTGCACAGCAACGGGTTGTGCCCACTGAGCCGGACGGGCCGGGGTCGCTTCATCGGCCTGGGCCTGGGGCAACGCGAACGCAGCCAGTAATGTCAGGCACAGGGCAGGGAGAAACCGGGCTTTGGGCATGTCAGTCAGACCACATCACAGTAATTAAGGGGGTATGGGGTCAGATTGAGTTAAGCCCGATCAAAACTCTGTGAGCCGTTTGTCAAAATTTCGTGAAGACGGTAAAGCACCGTGCCACTACCGGTGCGGCAAAATTACGCATGAAACGATTCATCAGCTGTCCCAGCCTGTTAGAATTTGTAACTAATAGTTGCCTGCGTGTTCTGTAAACGGATCGACTCCGCTCCAAACCGCCGCCAAAACGACAAGCTGCCACCGAGCAGCTGAAACCCGTGATTGCCCGATGAGGTGCTCCCCCATGTCTGACCAAGACAACCCGCGGCGTGAGTTTTTACGCAAAACCCTGACCCTGATCCCGGTGGTCACCGTCGCCAGTACCGGCCTTGGCGGTTCAGTGCTGATGGCTACGCCTGCCGCCGCCGCACCTGAGCCGGCGAAGCGCCCTGCGACTCCGGCCAGCGCCTATGAGCCGACTTACTTCAGTGCTGAAGAGTGGGCGTTTGTGAACGCCGCCGTGGCGCGCTTGATCCCGGCTGACGAACAAGGCCCTGGCGCCCTGGAAGCTGGCGTACCGGAATATATCGATCGGCAGATGAACACCCCCTATGCCAGCGGTGCCCTGTGGTTCATGCAAGGTCCGTTCAATGCAGACGCTGCCCCGGAAATGGGCTGGCAGAGCAAGCTGGTGCCCAAACAGATTTATCGCCTGGGTATTGCTGCAACGGAGGAGCTTTGCAAAAAGACCTATAACTCAACATTTGCTGGGCTAGACAGCGCTACCCGAGACAAAGTGCTGAAACAGCTGGAAGCTGGTACCCCTGAATTCGAGAGCGTTCCGGCCAAGATGTTTTTCAGCTTTTTGCTACAAAACACCAAGGAAGGCTTCTTCTGCGACCCGATCCACGGTGGCAACAAAGGCATGGTCGGCTGGACCATGATCGGCTTTCCCGGCGCCCGCGCTGATTTCATGGACTGGGTTGAACGCAACGAGCCGTACCCCTTCCCGGCAGTATCCATCCGCGGCGAGAGGGCTTGAGCATGTCGACCGTTATGAAAAAAGTTGATGCAGTTATCGTCGGTTTCGGCTGGACCGGCTCGATCATGGCCAAAGAGCTGACAGAAGCCGGCCTGAATGTTGTGGCCCTGGAACGAGGCCCGATGCAAGACACCTACCCGGACGGCAACTATCCGCAGGTGATAGACGAACTCACCTACAGCGTGCGCAAGAAGCTCTTTCAGGATGTATCGAAAGAAACCGTCACCATCCGCCACAGCGTGAATGACGTGGCCTTGCCCAATCGCCAGTTGGGCGCGTTTCTGCCCGGTAACGGCGTGGGCGGTGCAGGTTTGCACTGGTCGGGGGTGCATTTCCGGGTAGACCCTATTGAACTGCGGATGCGCAGTCATTACGAAGAACGCTACGGCAAAAACTTTATCCCCAAAGACATGACCATCCAGGACTTCGGTGTCAGCTACGAAGAGCTGGAGCCGTTTTTCGACTACGCAGAAAAAGTCTTCGGCACCTCGGGCCAGGCCTGGACCGTCAAAGGTCAGCTGGTCGGCAAAGACAATGGCGGCAACCCTTACGCGCCGGATCGCTCAGACCATTTTCCGCTGGTCTCGCAAAAAAACACCGTATCCGCACAGCTGTTTCAGAAAGCGGCCAATGAGGTGGGGTACAAACCCTACAACCTGCCGTCGGCCAACACCTCGGGGCCTTACACCAACCCCTATGGCGCACAGATGGGGCCGTGCAACTTCTGCGGTTTTTGCAGCGGTTACGTGTGCTACATGTACTCCAAAGCCTCGCCCAACGTGAACATTCTGCCGGCGCTCAAACCGCTGCCGAACTTTGAACTGCGCCCCAACGCCCATGTAATCCGGGTCAATCTGGACAGCAGCAAAAGCAAAGCCACTGGCGTGACGTACATCGATGCACTGGGCCGGGAAATCGAGCAACCGGCGGATCTGGTGATTCTCGGGGCGTTCCAGTTCCACAACGTGCGCTTGATGCTGCTCTCGGGGATTGGCAAGCCTTACGACCCGATCACCAATGAAGGCGTGGTGGGGCGTAACTTCGCCTACCAGAACATGGGCACCATCAAGGCCTACTTCGACAAAGATGTGCACACCAACAATTTCATCGGCGCTGGCGGCAACGGCGTGGCGGTGGACGACTTCAACGCGGACAACTTCGACCACGGGCCCCACGGCTTCGTCGGTGGCTCGCCGATGTGGGTCAATCAGGCGGGCAGCCGGCCGATTGCCGGCACCTCGAACCCGCCCGGCACGCCGGCATGGGGCAGCGCCTGGAAGCGCGCCACAGCGGATTACTACACCCATCAGGTGTCGATGGACTCACATGGTGCCCATCAGTCTTACCGCTGCAACTACCTCGATCTCGACCCCGTATATCGCGACTCCTACGGTCAGCCATTGCTGCGGATGACGTTCGACTGGCAGGAAAACGACATCAAGATGAACCGTTTCATGATGGAAAAAATGGGCAAGATCGCCGAAGCGATGAACCCCAAAGCCATCGCCGCCATCGGCAAAAAAGTCGGGGATCACTTCAACACCGCGTCCTACCAGACCACTCACCTGAACGGTGGCGCAATCATGGGTACCGATCCGAAAACCAGTGCCCTGAACCGCTACTTGCAGAGCTGGGACGTGCATAACGTATTTGTCCCCGGCGCATCGGCGTTCCCCCAGGGCCTGGGCTACAACCCGACAGGTCTGGTTGCCGCGTTGACCTACTGGTCGGCCCGGGCGATCCGCGAGCAGTACCTGAAAAACCCCGGCCCGCTGGTTCAGGCATAAGGAGCGATGAGCATGAAAGCAATTGTTATCGCGACCCTGGCCCTGCTGGGCAGTTTCTCGGCAGTGGCCGCGCAGGAAGATCAGCAGACGCTGATCAAGCAAGGTGAATATCTGGCCCGTGCCGGTGACTGCGTGGCATGCCACACGGCCAAGGATGGCAAGCCGTTCGCCGGCGGGCTGCCAATGGAAACCCCGATTGGCATGATTTATTCAACCAACATCACCCCGGACAAAAGCGGCATCGGCGCCTACAGCTTTGACGATTTCGACAAGGCCGTACGCCATGGCATCGCCAAAAATGGCGACACCCTGTACCCGGCCATGCCTTATCCGTCCTACGCCCGGGTCACTGAAACCGACATGCAGGCGTTGTATGCCTACTTCATGAACGGGGTAAAACCTGTCGCGCAAGAAAACAAGGCGGTCGATATTCCCTGGCCGCTGAGCATGCGTTGGCCGCTGGCGATGTGGCGCTGGACGTTCGCACCGGCCGTTGCCGACTTCACCCCGGTTACCGGGCAAGACCCTGTAGTGAGCCGCGGTGCTTATCTGGTGGAAGGCCTTGGGCATTGCGGTGCATGCCATACACCACGGGCACTGACCATGCAGGAAAAAGCCTTGAGTGCGGGCGACAGCAGCGCGTTTTTGTCAGGCAGCGCACCGCTGGAAGGCTGGATTGCGAAGAACCTGCGCGGTGACCACAAAGATGGCCTGGGCAGCTGGAACGAAGAACAACTGGTGCAGTTTCTGAAGACCGGTCGCAGTGACCGCAGTGCGGTGTTTGGCGGCATGAGCGATGTGATTGTGCATAGCATGCAGTACATGTCCGAAGCCGATCTGACAGCCATTGCCCGCTACCTGAAATCGCTGCCGGCAGTGGACGCGGCGGACATGCCGCATCAATACGATCCGGCAGTCGCCGATGCCTTGTGGAACGGCGATGACAGCAAGCGCGGTGCGGCGGTGTATATCGACAACTGCGCTGCCTGCCATCGCACTGACGGGCACGGTTATACCCGGGTCTTCCCGGCGTTGGCGGGGAACCCGGTGCTGCTGTCAGACGACCCGACGTCGCTGATTCATATCGTGCTCAAAGGCGGGACGCTGCCGGCAACCCATACGGCGCCGTCGACCTTCACCATGCCGGCTTTTGACTGGCGGTTGTCGGATCAGGAAGTCGCTGACGTGGTCAATTTCATCCGCACCAGCTGGGGCAATAAAGGTGGGGATGTGAAGGCAGCAGATGTGAAGGGGTTGCGCGAATAGGGCCCACGACCCTGCCGGCTTGCGGGCGACAGGATCAACACCGGTCGCCTGCATCGCTGGCAAGCCAGCACCTGCAGGGCCCGGGGCTGCCTCAGGGCTTGGTGGCATCCAGACCGAACCATTTTTGCGACAGGGCTTTGAGGCGACCATCGGCCTTGATCCGCTGCAAGGCATTGTCCAGGCTGGTCTGGAACGCCGGATTGCCCTTCTGGAAGGGAATCGCCAGCGCTACTACAGGCCCCATGGTTGCACCTTCCTTCACCGGCAACCGGCTATCGCGAATCGCATACGGGGTCAGCAAACGGTCACTGACCGCTGCATCCAGTTGTTTGTTCACCAACGCCACCAATGACTGATGGGCATCCGGGTAGCTGTGCACTTCCCCTGCCTGACCGGTACGCACCTGCTCGACAAACTGGCTGCCCTGGGCTACGCCTAAGAGCTGGCCCTTGAGGGTGCCCGGGGTGTTGAGCGAACGCTGTTCTTCCTGCCGCACGATCAACTGCGCAGCGGTATAGCTGTAAGGCTCGCTGAAATCGAACCGATCCTGCAGTTCCGGGGTCAAAGCAATGTGATTGATTGCTACATCGTATTTACCGCTTTCAACGCCCGGCAGCAGGTCATTGCTGTCGGTGATGAGAATCGAGGGAGTCACTTCCAGCTCCTTGGCCAGTAACTCGCCCAGTTCGACGTCGAAACCGGTCAAACGACCGTCCTGCTTGAAGCTGAAGGGAGGCAGGTCAGCCTCGAGGGCGATACGCAGTTCGCCCCGGTCATTCACATCGTCGATCAATTCGGCTTGGACAAAAGGACTCGCCAATGGCAGTAAAAGCATCAGGCCCGGCAGAAAACGCATGGTCACTCCTTTGAATTTGATGCAAGCGATTCGCAACTGGCGTCCGCTTTGCTTTATGTTGGTCAATTGCGGCGTTGGACAACAGATCCGCTCAAAGTTGTCCTAAGCCTGAGCATTTTGTAAAAAACGGAGAAAAAAATGAAAGCTCTATTGTCTCGTGTTGCGTTGGCTTCTGTATTGATGGGCGCCTCGGTCATGGCCACGGCTGCCGGCATGCCGACTACCCCGGCACCTAAAGACGCCGAAGTATTCATCGTCTCCCCCGCTGACGGCGCCACTGTGGATAAAACCTTCACCGTCAAGTTCGGCGCCAAAAACGTCGCCATTGCACCGGCTGGCGACCAGACCGCAAATACTGGCCACCACCATCTGCTGATCGATGTCGACAAGCTGCCTGCCGCCGCCATGCCAATCCCGGCAGACGCCAACCACGTGCATTTCGGCAAAGGCCAGGTCGAAACCGAAGTAACGCTGACCCCGGGCAAGCACACCCTGCAACTGGAACTGGGCGACAAAAACCACGTACCGTTTGAGCCTGCCGTGGTTTCGAAAAAAATCACCGTCAATGTGAAGTAGTTTTTACCGCGCATAAAAAAGGGAGACCCAAGGGTCTCCCTTTTTATTGACCCGCGTCTTAGAACAGAACGCGGCAACGGATGGTGCCGTTGATGGTTTGCAGCTTCTCTTGCGCCAGGTCCGAAGACTCGGCGTCGACGTCGATCACTACATAGCCAACTTTCTCGTTGGTTTGCAGGAACTGGCCGGAGATGTTGATACCGTTTTCGGCGAAGACCTTGTTGATCTCGCTCATCACACCCGGGATGTTCTGGTGGATGTGCAGCAAACGGTGCTTGCCAGGGTGAGCCGGCAGGGCAACTTCAGGGAAGTTCACGGACGATACCGAAGTACCGTTGTCGCTGTACTTGACCAGCTTCTCTGCCACTTCCAGACCGATGTTGGCTTGCGCTTCAGCGGTGGAACCGCCGATGTGCGGGGTCAGGATCACGTTGTCCAGGCCACGCAGCGGGCTTTCGAACACGTCGTCGTTGGAGCGCGGCTCAACCGGGAACACGTCGATAGCGGCGCCGATCAGGTGCTTGTCCTTGATCGCGTCAGCCAGGGCGTCCAGCTCAACCACGGTGCCACGTGCGGCGTTGATCAGAATCCCGCCCTTCTTGATGGCGCGAATTTCTTTCTCGCCGATCATCCACTGGGTGGCTGCGGTTTCAGGTACGTGCAGAGTCACGATGTCGGACATGCCCAACAGTTCGTGCAGATTGCCAACCTGGGTCGCGTTACCCAACGGCAGCTTGGTCACGGTGTCATAGAAGAACACCTGCATGCCCAGGCCTTCGGCCAGTACCGACAATTGCGTACCGATCGAGCCATAACCGACGATACCCAGTTTCTTGCCCCGGATTTCGAAGGAGTTAGCTGCACTTTTGATCCAGCCACCGCGGTGGCAGGAAGCGTTTTTCTCAGGGATGCCACGCAACAACAGGATCGCTTCAGCCAGCACCAACTCGGCCACCGAACGGGTGTTGGAGTAAGGCGCGTTGAAAACAGCGATACCGCGTTCGCGAGCAGCGTTGAGGTCGACCTGGTTGGTGCCGATGCAGAAACAACCAACAGCGACCAGTTTCTTGGCGCAATCGAACACTTCTTCGGTCAGCTGGGTACGAGAACGGATGCCGATAAAGTGGGCATCAGCGATCTTTTCCTTCAGCTGGGCTTCAGGCAAGGAACTGGTGATGTACTCGATGCTGGTGTAACCGGCAGACTTGAGTACTTCAACAGCGGATTGGTGGACGCCTTCCAAAAGAAGGAACTTGATCTTGCTCTTATCGAGAGAAGTCTTGCTCATCTGCGTAAACCTGTGTCCCAGAGAAAAAATGGCAGGGAATGGACAGCGAGAGCTGACCTGTCCGGCGTGAAGACCGGCACCGAGAATCGTCCTACGGCTCGATTCTACGGGGGGGTCGTATGCTAGCATAAGCGCCCCGCTAAACACCCATACCTGCGACGTGAAGCGTTCTCAGGATGACCATGAATTGTTCGAGAGTTCTGTTGATGACCCATCCAGTCTTGATTGAAGAGCTAAAGTCCCTGGTAGAGCCTGGCAAGGTCTTGACCGACGCTGACTCCCTCAACGCTTTTGGCAAGGACTGGACCAAGCATTTCGCCCCGGCCCCGCTGGCCATCGTGTTCCCCAAAACCACTGAGCAAGTACAGGCCATTGTGCGCTGGGCCAATGAGCGCAAGATCGCCCTGGTACCGTCGGGCGGCCGTACGGGTTTGTCGGCGGCAGCCGTGGCGGCCAATGGCGAAGTGGTGGTGTCGTTTGACTACATGAACCAGGTGCTGGACATCAACCTGACGGACCGCACCGTGGTCTGTCAGCCCGGTGTGGTCACCGCGCATCTGCAGAACCTGGCCGAAGAAAACGGCCTGTACTACCCGGTGGATTTTGCCTCGGCCGGCTCCAGCCAGATTGGCGGCAATATCGGCACCAATGCCGGCGGGATCAAGGTTATCCGCTACGGCATGACCCGCAACTGGGTGGCGGGGATGAAAGTCGTGACCGGCAAGGGCGATGTGCTCGAGCTCAACAAGGACCTGATCAAGAACGCCACCGGCTACGACATGCGCCAACTGTTTATCGGCGCCGAGGGCACCCTGGGTTTTGTGGTCGAAGCCACCATGCGCCTGGACCGTGCGCCGAAAAACCTGACGGCGATGGTGTTGGGTACGGCCGATTTCGATTCGATCATGCCCGTGCTGCACGCCTTCCAGAGCAAGCTGGATCTGACAGCCTTTGAGTTCTTCTCCGACAAGGCTCTGGCCAAAGTGATGGGCCGCGGCGATGTACCCTCGCCGTTCGAGACCGATTGCCCGTTCTATGCCCTGCTGGAATTTGAAGCCACCACTGAAGAAGTGGCCAATGCCGCGCTGGAAACCTTCGAGCACTGCATGGAGCAGGGCTGGGTGCTGGATGGCGTGATGAGCCAGAGCGAGACCCAGCTGCAAAATCTGTGGAAACTTCGCGAATACATCTCCGAAACCATTTCCCACTGGACGCCATACAAAAACGACATTTCGGTCACCGTATCGAAAGTCCCGGCATTTCTAAAGGAAATTGACGCCATCGTCGGCGAACACTACCCGGACTTCGAAATCGTCTGGTTCGGCCACATTGGCGACGGCAACCTGCACCTGAACATCCTCAAGCCGGAAAACCTGAGCAAGGACGAGTTCTTCGCCAAGTGTGCGACGGTGAACAAGTGGGTATTTGAAACCGTCGAGAAGTACAACGGTTCCATCTCTGCCGAACACGGCGTGGGCATGACCAAACGTGACTACCTGACCTACAGCCGCTCGCCGGTCGAAATCGAGTACATGAAAGCGCTCAAGGCCGTGTTCGACCCGAACGGCATCATGAACCCGGGCAAGATTTTTGCGATTTAACTAACAATGCCCCCTGCAGGAGTGAGCTTTAGCGCTGGCTCCTGCAGGGTTGGTTTCACCCTTGAATCCCCAGCGGAGCGGTCCATGAGCTATCAGCACCAGTATGTCGACGGTACCCGGATTCACTTTCCAATCGGCAAGGTGGTGTGCATCGGACGCAACTATGCCGAGCACGCCAAAGAGCTGGATAACCCGATCCCCACCGAGCCCCTGCTGTTTATCAAACCGGGCAGTTGTGTCGTGGCTCTGGACGGTGGTTTTGCGATCCCCACCGAGCGCGGTTCGGTGCATTACGAAGCAGAAATCTCGGTGCTGATCGGCAAGGCCCTGTCCAACAAACCAAGCCGCGAGGAAGTGCTGGATGCTATCTCCGGCTTCGCGCCCGGACTGGACCTGACCCTGCGCGACAAGCAGGCCGAGCTCAAAGGCAAGGGCCTGCCATGGGAAATCGCCAAATCATTCGATGGCGCCTGCGTGCTGGCCCCGTTCGTACCGAGCTGCACCTTCGCTGATCTGGCCGACATCGGTATCCGCCTGAGCATCAATGGTGAAGTGCGCCAGGACGGCAACAGCGCGCTGATGCTCAATCCGATCGTGCCGATGATCCAGCACATGGCGGCCTGTTTCTCGCTGCAAGCCGGCGACGTGATCATGACCGGCACCCCGGCAGGCGTTGGCCCGCTGAATGTCGGCGATGAACTGGTACTGGAACTGACTGACGTGAGCCGCTTCGACAGCAGCGTGCGCTGAACCGCAGTGGGAGCCTGGTTTGCCAGCTCCCACCTGTTTCGGGCTGCGGGGGCGTAAACATCCCGGACGCTGGGTCCTCTAAAACGCTATTCTGTCGAGGATATTTCCTATACAGAATGTGAACCGCCGAATGCCGAACTGGAACCACTACGTACAGCGCATCCTTGAATTAATGAAGCGCTATCCGGGGCTGATCGCGGCATTTGGCTTTTGCTCGGGCGTGGGCAGTTTCATTCTGGTGGACCGCCAGCAAGGCATGGCCCGCTGGATCGCCGTGATCCTGCTGGTGAGCTGGGTCTGGCTGATGCTGGAAAACAGTTTCACCCAGTTGTTCAGCCGCGTGTTCAAACGCGAAATCCCCCCGCCGTTGCTGCGTTATGCAACGCAGATGATTCATCAGGAAAGCCTGTTTTTTGTCCTGCCCTTCTTCTTCATTACCACCACCTGGAACAGCGGACAGCTGGTGTTTACCGGTCTGCTGGGTGCCGCGGCACTGGTGACCATCACCGACCCGCTGTACTACCGCTGGCTGGCACCCAGGCGCTGGCTGTATCTGGCAATGCACACCCTGGCCTTGTTCGCGGCCCTGCTGACGGCACTGCCGATCATCCTCAACCTGACCACCTCCCAGAGCTACAAGCTGGCGCTGGGCACCGCGGTACTGCTTTCAATCCCGAGTCTGGCCGTGAGCCTGCCGCTGAAGACCTGGCGCGGCTGGCTGGTGCTGCCCTTGATCGTACTGACACTGGGGGGCACCGGCTGGCTGCTGCGCTCGTGGGTACCGCCTGCAACGCTATGGATGACCGAGGTCGCGGTGACCACCCAATTGCAGGACCGCACGCCGGGCGAAAGCGTTGAGCAGATCAGCGTTAGCGAACTGCGCAGCAGGGGTCTGTATGCCTACACCTCGATCAACGCACCCCGTGGCCTGAATGAACGGATCTACCATGTGTGGCAGCTCAACGGCCAGGAAGTCGACCGTATCGCGCTGGATATTCACGGGGGACGCAAAGAAGGCTATCGCGCCTGGACCCACAAACAGAACTTCCCGCCGAATCCCGAGGGACGCTGGCAAGTACGGGTGATCACCGAAGACGGGCAACTGATTGGCGTGTTGCGCTTTCGGGTTAACCCAGATCAATCCCCGGGGACCGATGTTCAGGCAAACTGACGCAGTTTTACAGGACTGTGCTATTACATAAGGTCTACGTTCAAGCGTATTTAGCTGGGAGCTTACGATTATTACGGCCATGGCGGGCAATGCCCAACTAGACACTTCCAGCAATCCGGCGCGGCTGCGTATCAGCGGCGACTGGACGTTGGCCCATTACACCCGGCTCAAACAGCAGACCGAGCAGTTGGCCGGTCAGTACGATGCTCAAACCGCAATTGATCTGGATGAAGTGTCTAGCATCGATACTGCAGGGGCGTCGTTGCTGGTGGATCTGTTGGGCGCCGAACGCGTCAGCCAGCTGACCGACACCGCACATAAACTTCCCGCCGCTGACCGTGCCCTGCTGCAAACGGTCTACGCCTCACTGCGCGACTTCTGTGTGCCGGTCAAAGTCCCCCAGCAGAACATCTGCATCCTGTTGTTGAGCCGTATCGGCGGCGCGGTCTACAAGCTGTGGCAAGACTCGCTGCAGCTGCTGGGCTTCATCGGGCTGATTCTGCAAACCCTGGCGCGCAACCTGTTCCGGCCAAAACAGTGGCGCATTACCCCCATGGTGGCGCATATCGAGCAGATCGGCCTCAACGCCGCGCCGATTGTGGTGTTGCTTACCTTCATGGTGGGCGCGGTGGTGGCCTTTCTCGGTGCCACGGTGCTGGCCAACTTTGGTGCGGGGATCTTTACCGTAGATCTGGTTGCCTTCTCCTTCCTGCGCGAGTTTGGCGTGTTGCTCACCGCCATCCTGCTGGCAGGCCGGACGGCCAGCGCCTTTACGGCACAAATCGGCTCGATGAAAGCCAACGAAGAGATCGACGCTATTCGCACTCTGGGCCTCGACCCCATGGATTTGCTGGTGCTGCCACGGGTTTTGGCACTGCTTATCGCGCTGCCGCTGCTGACCTTTCTGGCCATGATGGCCGGCATCCTCGGTGGCGCGGTGGTGTGCGTGGTCTCGCTGGGCATTTCCCCCGACATGTTCATATCGCTGTTGCACTCCGATATCGGCGTTCAGCACTTTTTGGTGGGCATGGTCAAAGCACCGTTCTTTGCCTTTCTGATCGCTGCAGTGGGCTGCCTTGAGGGCTTTAAAGTCAGCGGCAGCGCCGAATCTGTGGGCGAGCACACCACGTCCAGCGTGGTGCAATCGATCTTTATCGTGATCGTCCTCGACGCCGTGGCCGCGTTGTTCTTTATGGAGATGGGCTGGTGAGTGGGCCAATGCAAGCGCCCCGCGAGGCGATAATCGAAGTACGGGGTCTGTGTAACCGGTTTGGCAGCCAGGCTGTGCACGAGAACCTCGACCTGGATGTGTACAAGGGCGAGATCCTCGGCGTGGTCGGCGGCTCCGGCACCGGCAAGTCGGTACTGTTGCGCAGTATTGTCGGGCTAAGGCGACCGACTGAAGGCCAGGTCCGGGTGTTCGGCCAGGACCTGTTAAGCCTGCCGGAAGAGGCGCGTTCGAAGATTGAGCGGCGTTTTGGCGTGTTGTTCCAGAGCGGCGCGCTGTTTTCTTCGCTGACCGTGACGGAAAACATCGCCCTGCCCCTGATCGAACACGCGGGGCTGAGCCGCCCCGATGCAGAGCATCTGGCGTGCGTAAAGCTGGCGCTGGCCGGGCTGCCCCTGTCCGCCGCTGACAAATACCCGTCCATGCTGTCAGGCGGGATGATCAAGCGCGCGGCACTGGCCCGGGCACTGGCACTGGATCCGGACATTCTGTTTCTGGATGAACCTACCGCCGGGCTGGACCCCATTGGCGCAGCGGCGTTTGACCAGTTGATCCTGACCTTGCGTGACGCGATGGGTCTGAGCGTATTTCTCGTGACCCACGACCTGGACACGCTGTACACCATCACCGACCGGGTAGCGGTGCTCTCGCAAAAACGGGTGTTGGTGGCCGCCCCTATCAAGCAGGTCGAAGACTACGACGACCCGTGGATTCATGAATATTTCCATGGCCCCCGCGGCCGCGCTGCATACGAAGCGGCAACCAAGATCAAGGAGCAATAACATGGAAACCCGTGCCCATCATGTATTGATCGGCCTGTTCAGCGTTCTGGTCATAGTCGGGGCCATGCTGTTTGGCCTGTGGCTGGCCAAGGCCAGCATGGACAGCACCTTCAAGGATTACGAAGTGGTATTCAACGAGGCTGTCAGTGGCTTGTCCAAAGGCAGCTCGGTGCAATACAACGGGATCAAGGTCGGCGATGTCATAGAACTGCGTCTGGATGACAAGGACCCGCGCCGCGTACTGGCCCGGATTCGTCTGGCCGCCGGCACCCCGGTCAAGGTCGACACCAAGGCCAAGCTGGCGCTGACGGGCGTGACCGGCACCTCGATCATCCAGCTCAGCGGTGGCGACCCGAACAGCCCGGACCTCAAAGGTGTAAACGGCAAACTACCCACCATCGTGGCCACCCCCTCCCCGATTGCCCGGTTGCTCACCGATGGCAATGACATGCTGGCCAATATCAACATCCTGCTGCATAACGCCAACCGCCTGTTCTCCCACGACAACGTCAACCGTGTGGGCAAGACTCTGGAAAACCTGGAGCAGACCACCTCTGCCATTGCCAGCCAGCGTGACGATATCAGCCAGATGATGAAACAGCTGGCCCAGGTCAGCAAACAGGCCAGCGGCACCCTGGAGCAAACCACCGCACTGATGCGCAACGCCAATGGCATGTTGAGCAACCAGGGCCAGCAGATGTTCAGCAGTGCCGAACAGGCCATGAAGTCGCTGCAACAGAGCACTGCAACCATCAATCTGTTGATCAACAACAATGAACAGTCGCTCAACAGCGGCCTGCAGGGCCTCAATCAGCTGGGCCCGGCCGTCAATGAGCTGCGCGAAACCCTCGGCACATTACGCTCGATTTCGCGGCGCCTGGAAGCCAATCCAAGCGGTTACCTGCTGGGCCGCGAACAGAACAAGGAATTCACGCCATGACCCGTACTTATCGCCTGGCAGGTTCAATCGTCCTGGCTGCCAGTCTGAGCCTGCTCAGCGCCTGTTCGATATTGCCCAAGCCCGAGCAGGTTGACGTGTATTGGCTGCCCTATGCCCAGGCGCCGCTCGCCGCCAGCCGTGGCGCGCCGGTTAACTGGTCGCTGCGACTCGAAAAACCGATGGCCAGCAACGCGCTGAACAGCCAGAACATTGCGGTGGTGCCCGAGGGCAATCTGATCAGCAATTACAAAGGCGCGCGCTGGAGCGATCCGGCGCCTGTGCTGCTGCGCAATCGCTTGCTCGATGCGTTCTTGCAGGATGGCCGGATTCAGGGGCTGAGCACCGACGACAGCAACCTGCAGGCCGATTACGAGTTAGGCGGAGAGTTACTGGCGTTCCAGACCCGCTATAACGGTAAAAGCCCCGAGGTGCTGATTCAGTACAACGCCCGGCTGGTGCGCAGCAGCGATCAGCGGGTGCTGGCGTCCAGGCGCTTTGAAGCACGCCAGCCACTGAGCAATCCGATGGTGCCGGGGGTTGTTGCAGGTTTTGGCCAGGCCGCTGACACGCTGATGCCGCAAGTGGTGCAGTGGGTGGTGCAGCAAGGGCAGGCGCAACGCTGAGCCCTTTATCGCTGGCAAGCCGGCCCCCACAACACCTGTGGAAGCCGTCTTGCCATCGGTAGTTTGAGGATTAACCGAAGAACCAGTAGCACACCGCGATCGCTGCCACTACGCCCGAAAACTCGGCGAGCAAGGCACAACCCACTGCATGGCGGGCACGCTGGATGCCCACGGCGCCGAAGTAAACGGCCAGCACATAAAAGGTGGTTTCAGTACTGCCCTGCACCGTCGCGGCGACCAGCGCCGGAAAGCTGTCCACCCCTTGGGTCTGCATGGTTTCGATCAACAGGGCCCGCGCCGCACTGCCCGAGAACGGCTTGACCATTGCCGTCGGCAACGCATCGACAAAGCGCGTATCCATGCCCAGCCACTCGACCACATGGCGAATTCCGTCCAGGCCGAAATCCAGCGCACCAGAAGCCCGCAACACGCCCACCGCACACAGCATGGCCACCAGATAGGGCAGCAGGTTCTTGGCGACATCGAAGCCCTCTTTGGCCCCTTCGACGAACGCCTCGTAGACCTTGACCTTGCGCAGCGCGCCAATCACCAGAAACAGCATGATCAGCCCGAACAGCGTCAGATTGCCGAGGATCGAGGACAAACTCGCCAGCGCTGCAGCCGAAAGGCTCGCCAGCAACGCCATGAACGCGCCCAGAATCAACGCCCCGGGTACCAGATAGGCCAGTACCACCGGGTCCCACAGTCGCAAGCGCTGCATGAAGGCCACCGAGAGCAGGCCTACCAGCGTCGAGGCGCTGGTCGCCAGCAGGATCGGCAGGAACACCAGGGTAGGGTCGGCTGCGCCCTGCTGAGCGCGATACATGAAGATCGTCACCGGCAACAGGGTCAGGGACGAGGCGTTGAGCACCAGAAACAGGATTTGCGCATTGCTCGCGCTGGTCGGGCTTGGATTGAGTTCTTGCAGTGCCCGCATGGCCTTGAGGCCAATGGGCGTGGCGGCATTGTCCAGGCCCAGGCCGTTGGCCGCGAAGTTCAAGGTGATAAACCCCAGTGCCGGATGCCCGGGCGGCACTTCGGGCATCAGGCGCTTGAACAGCGGTCCCAGCGCCCTGCCCAGCCAGTCGACGATGCCGGCTTTTTCAGCGATGCGCAGGAATCCCAGCCACAGGGTCAAGGTGCCGAACAACAGAATCATCACCTCGACCGACAGCTTGGCCATGGCAAAGATACTTTCCACCATGGCCGCAAAGATCCCGGCATTGCCGCCCACCAGCCACTGGAAAAGCGCCGATACCGTAGCGACCACGAAAAAGCTGAGCCATAGGCCGTTGAGCATCGAGTGAACTCCTGGAAGATACGCCGAATGATAGCGGCCAGACCGCAGAAACAACAAACCCCGGACAAGTCCGGGGTTTGTGCGGGTGCAGCTGCCGAGGGACGATTATTCGCCTTTTGGCAGGGCTTCCTTGCTGCGCCAGTGCGGCAGCGAGTTCCAGTAGCGCTCGCCCTTGGCGTCGTCGTACATACCTTCCCAGCGCGAAATAACCAGTACCGCCAGGGCGTTACCAATCACGTTCAGGGCGGTACGGGCCATGTCCATCACACGGTCGACACCGGCGATAAAGGCCAGGCCTTCAAGCGGGATGCCCACGCTGCCCAGAGTGGCCAGCAGCACTACGAAGGACACGCCCGGTACACCGGCGATGCCTTTGGAGGTAACCATCAGGGTCAGTACCAGCAGCAGTTGCTGGCTGATCGACAGGTCGATGCCGTACAGCTGCGCGATAAATATCGCCGCGATACTTTGATACAGCGTCGAGCCGTCCAGGTTGAAGGAGTAGCCGGTCGGTACCACGAAGCTGCAAATGGCTTTCGGCGCGCCGTAGGCTTCCATCTTCTCGATCACGCGCGGCAGCACGGTTTCGGAGCTGGCGGTGGAGTAAGCCAGGACCAGCTCATCCTTGAAGATGCGCATCAACCTGATTACCGAGAAGCCAAACAGCTTGGCGATTAGGCCCAGCACGGCAAAGGCGAAGAACAGAATGGCGGCGTAAACCAGCAATACCAGTTTGGCCAGCGGCACCAGAGAGGCAAAACCGAAGTTGGCAACGGTCACGGCGATCAGCGCAAACACACCGATTGGCGCGTAGTTCATGATCATGTGAGTCACTTTGAACATCGACTCGGACACGCCCTGGAAGGTTTTCACCAGCGGGTCGCGCAGTTCGGCATTCAGGCTCGACAAGCCGAGGCCGAAGAGTACCGAGAAGAAGATGATCGGCAGCATCTCACCGCGAGCCATGGCTGCGAAGATGTTCGACGGAATCAGGTTGAGGATGGTTTCAATGAACGCATGCTCATGGGTCACTTCAGCAGCAGTGGCCTGATACTTGGAAATATCGACCGTGCCCAGCGTGCTCATGTCGATCCCGGCGCCCGGGTGGAACACGTTGGCCAGCACCAGACCGACCAGAATCGCGATGGTGGTTACCACCTCGAAGTAAAGAATGGTTTTAAGACCGATGCGACCCAGCTTCTTCGCATCACCCACGCCTGCAATCCCGACAACCAGTGAGGAAATCACGATTGGGATCACGATCATCTTGATCAGACGGATAAAGATATCGCCGGCAGGTTGCAGAACGTTGCTGATCCACCAGGCTTTTTCGGCACTGAAGTGGTTGAGCAGCGCGCCGATTGCAATCCCGAGGACCAGACCGATTAGGATCTGCCAGGCGAGGCTAAGTTTTGCCTTCTTCATGTCATTACCCTTACTTCAAGTGGACTCGGGTGAAGGCTTTGACCAGAGCGCTCAAAGCGCAAAAATCGAAAGCCTGCACCCCCGTAGAAGGTCGCCCAAATCGAACCGGACAGGCTCTTTGGCAGGCGAAAAAAGGCGCAACTATTCCCATGCCGGAGTAAACCGTCTAATGCCGTAAACGCCTACCCCATGCCGAATCGGCATGGGTTTTGTCCGACAAGACTTCATGAACATGGGCTGAGGAAAGCTAAGAATAGACGACATAAGTGCCGCACACCGGCTGTTTCAAGGTCTTTTGTGGCCGTAAATAGCGACGAAAAAGCGTCAAACAATTAAGAAATATCCCATTGCATTAATCGGGAATTCTGAAGAAAAGATTTTGTATCCGGTCGATATACGGTCGGGGTTCAGAGGTTGTTCCTGCCCCGTCGATACTTTGCAAAATAATGAGAACAGACAATGCATTAGCTATGTCTGCAGCGACCCTGCAGACACAAAAAAGCCCAGAGAAAACCTGGGCTGTCGTGTCTGAAAAAGCGAACCTGCTCCCGAAAAATCACAGAGCCGTGCCCCTCAGTACCAATTCGGGTCTTTCTTTAACTGCTCTTTAAGCATGGCCTGTACACCTTCGTCCGGCTGCCCCAAAAAGCGGTAGTCGGCGTGACGTGTCGGGGATTTGTCTGCAGGCAGACCGGCCGGCACCTCAACCAACATTGCATAAGCGTGTTTCTTGTCAAAACTGACGGCGACAATCAGGCGCCCGGTCGTGCAGGTATCGGCGGTTTCACATAAAGGACCGACCAGATACTTGTCGCCATCTTCAGTCACGGCATTCATTTGCTCGGCCGCACCGGAGAGGTTCATCACCCACTCGGGCAAACGCTCCTCCTTCTTCACCACCTGTTGCCAGGCCTCACGGTAGTCAGGATCGCTGAGTAACTGGTTAGCGTGCGACTGGCCATCGTTTGCGGCCAGGGCCATGGCACTGCTGCCCACCAACAGGGCAGCGGCCAATGCCTTCAGGGATCGGCTAAGCATGATCAACCTTTACCACGACGGCCAAAGATGAAGGACACCACGAACATCACCAGGAATACGACAAAGAGAATCTTGGCAATGCCGGTCGCGGTGCCCGCTATACCACCAAAGCCCAGTACAGCAGCGATGATGGCGATGATCAGGAAGGTAACTGCCCAACTCAACATGGTGTTTCTCCTTATTACTGTGGGAATAGCCTAATACCAATGGTGCATTCCGATGCCAGCAAGGGCCTCAAAACTGTGAACACTTAAAACACCCAACGTTCCGGTGCAGGTTGCGAATTAGCTGTTTGCGTCTCTTCGGCGGCGGTCAGTGCATAACTGTCCGCGGCAGTGACTCGCGCATTCAGTGCACTCGACTTGATCGTACTGAAGTGTTGTTGCTGATAGGCGACAACAGGCAAGGGCGCGGCCACAGGCTGCGACGCTTGCTCCCAGCGAACCAGTTGCTGACCACCGATCAGGGTCACCACCAAAGCAAGGCTGGCGAACAGACCCTGCTGCAGGTGCAGTGGCGAAATATGAAAGCTGGCGAAACCTTGGCGATGCATGCTCAAACTCCTGCCACTCGGTGGTCAATTCAGGGAATGGTCCGCCAGTCATGACTGATCTGTACGGCGTCTATACCTGAGTTATTGCAGGCTGCATGCCAGCTTTTATAAAATAAATAAATCCTTATAAATCAACGAGTTAAACGCTTTAAAAAGACAGCTGTGCGCGCATCCTGCACGATGCTGCCGAGACTGTCGTGCGTTCTGCACGATCTGTGTAGAGCCCTGAAGGCTTGCGTGAGGCACAGAGGCACCAATGAGCACTCACCTGCTGCGTCCATTCAGGTTTAAAAGCTTCTAAATCATCTAGTTAGGCAATGCAGCCAAAGGCCTTCCCTGCTAGCCTCTTAAAAAATCGTGAAAAAATCATGCAACTTGCCCGATTATTCCGACACTAACCATGAACACTCATAGAGGAAGGCAGGAAATGGATACAGCCAAAGAGCACCAGGGCCGCATTCTGCTGGTGGACGACGAGTCCGCCATCCTGCGTACATTTCGCTATTGCCTCGAAGACGAGGGTTACACCGTTGCCACCGCCAACAGTGCGGCACAAGCCGATGCGCTGCTGCAGCGACAAGTATTCGACCTGTGTTTTCTGGATTTGCGTCTGGGTGAAGACAATGGCCTGGATGTCCTGGCCCATATGCGCATTCAGGCGCCATGGATGCGGGTCGTGATAGTGACTGCCCACTCGGCTGTGGACACCGCCGTGGATGCCATTCAGGCAGGCGCCGCCGATTATCTGGTGAAACCCTGCAGCCCTGATCAGTTGCGTCTGGCCACCGCCAAACAATTGGAAGTACGCCAGCTTTCCGCCCGCCTCGAAGCCCTGGAAGGTGAAATTCGCAAGCCTAAAGACGGGCTCGACTCTCACAGCCCGGCCATGATGGCGGTGCTGGAAACCGCGCGCCAGGTAGCAGGCACCGATGCCAACATCTTGATTCTCGGTGAATCCGGCACCGGTAAAGGCGAACTGGCCCAAGCCATCCATGGCTGGAGCAAACGGGCCAAGAAATCCTGTGTAACCATCAACTGCCCGTCGCTGACAGCCGAGTTGATGGAGAGCGAACTGTTCGGCCACACCCGCGGCGCCTTCACCGGCGCCAGTGAAAGCACACTGGGCCGGGTCAACCAGGCGGACGGCGGTACATTGTTTCTCGATGAGATCGGCGACTTCCCCCTGACATTGCAGCCAAAACTGCTGCGCTTCATTCAGGACAAGGCCTACGAGCGGGTCGGCGACCCCGTGACCCGGCGCGCCGATGTGCGCATCCTGGCGGCCACCAACCTCAATCTTGAAGACATGGTTCGCGACGGGCGCTTTCGTGAAGACCTGCTCTACCGCCTGAACGTCATCACCCTGCACCTGCCGCCGCTACGCGAGCGCAGTGAAGACATTCTGACCCTGGCCGATCGCTTTCTGGCCCGCTTCGTTAAAGAGTACGCTCGCCCAGCCCGGGGCTTCAGCGAAGAAGCCCGACTGGCGCTGGCCAATTACCGCTGGCCCGGCAACATTCGCGAGCTGCGCAACGTGGTTGAACGTGCGAGCATCATTTGCCCGCAGGAAGTGGTTGAAGTCAGCCATCTGGGCATGGCCGAGCAAACCACGCCCAACACTCCGCGCATTGGTGCGGCACTGAGTCTCGACCAGCTGGAAAAAGCCCACATCGGTGCGGTACTGGCCACGAGTGAAACCCTGGACCAGGCAGCAAAAACCCTGGGCATCGACGCTTCGACACTCTATCGCAAGCGCAAGCAGTACAACTTGTGAGCCGCATACGATGAAACTTGCGATCAAGCTGCGAACCCGGCTGTTTCTAAGCATTTCTGCACTGATTACGGTGGCGCTGCTCGGGCTCCTGCTTGGCGTCGTCAGTGTGATGCAAATGGCCAAGACCCAGGAGGCGCTGATCCGCAATAACTTCATCACCCTCGATCTGGGCCTGAAGCTGCGTCAAAGCCTGGGTGACCAGCTGATTCTGCTGCTGCGTAATCAGCAAGACCCCAAAGCGCTGCAAGCATCAACCCGGGAATACCTGAAACTGCTCGACGAGGGCATCGAGCATGAGCGCAAAAACAATCTGCACAGCGGCTTTACCCAGGCCCGTACGGACTACGAAAGCTTCCTCAAAGCCCTCAACCCGGCTCAACCCAACACCCCTGACCTGAGTACTGACAACGAGCTGAGGAACCGCTTCAACCTGTTGCGCAACGGCCTGATTACCGAGCACCGCAAGGCCCTCGAAAACATCTATAGCGCCCAGGCCTCCGCCCGGGACCGGGCCCTGATCATTGCCTTGCTTCTGGGCCTGGTAGGGCTTGCGGTACTGACCATAGGTTTTATTACCGCCCACGGCATTGCCCGACGTTTTGGCGCGCCGATCGAAGCATTGGCCAAAGCCGCCGACAATATAGGCAAAGGCAACTTCGAGGTGGTGCTGCCACTCTCCTCGGCCACCGAGATGAACCTGCTGACCCGGCGTTTCGGGATCATGGCCGAAGCACTGCGCCAACATCAGGCAACCAATGTCGACGAACTGCTGGCGGGCCAGCAACGGCTTCAGGCGGTGCTCGACAGTATTGACGACGGGTTGCTGATGATTGATCAGCAAGGCCGCCTCGAGCATCTGAATCCGGTCGCGCAACGCCAGTTGGG
Organism: Pseudomonas paraversuta; assembly: GCF_904067025.1. Lineage (NCBI taxonomy): Bacteria > Pseudomonadati > Pseudomonadota > Gammaproteobacteria > Pseudomonadales > Pseudomonadaceae > Pseudomonas > Pseudomonas paraversuta. Next base: position 169,377 of record NZ_CAJFDA010000001.1, on the reverse strand, counting down.
CTGGGATCAGAGCCGCCTCAGTCAGCCGCTGGGCGAGGCGTTGATGCGCCCGGAGCTCGATCAGCAATTGCTCACGGTCTTGCGTGGCGGCAACCTGGAGCGAGCCCCGGAAGACTTGAGCGTCGATATAGAGGGTGAAAAACGCCTGTTGACCTACAGCCTGACCCCGGTCAGCCAGCCCAAAGGACCGATTCTTGGTGCTGTAATGGTGTTGCATGATGTCACCGAGCAGCGGGCCTTTGAACGGGTACGCAGCGAGTTCGTACTGCGTGCCTCACACGAATTGCGCACCCCGGTCACCGGTATGCATATGGCCTTTGGCTTGTTTATGGAGCGGGCGCGTTTTGATCCGCAGTCCCGTGAAACCGACCTGCTCAACACCGTCAATGAAGAAATGCAGCGGCTGATGCAGTTGATCAATGACCTGCTGAATTTTTCCCGCTATCAAAATGGCATGCAAAAGCTGACGCTGGCCCCCTGCGACCTCCCGGACATGCTCGAAGACGCCCGGACCCGCTTCGCGGCCCGCGCGGCAGCCAAGGGGATCGAGTTGCAGGTCGACCTGCAGCCACCGCTACCGGTGTTGAATGCCGACCAGCCACAGCTCGAACGGGTCATTGATAACCTGCTGGACAATGCCTTGCGCCACACGGCCAGCGGCGGGCAGATTCGCCTGCAGGCGCGGCGGCATGGCGAGCGGGTGATCATCAGTATTGAAGACAATGGCGAAGGCATTGCCTATGGCCAACAAGGGCGGATTTTCGAGCCCTTCGTGCAGGTAGGTCGCAAAAAAGGCGGCGCCGGCCTGGGGCTGGCGCTGTGCAAGGAAATCGTCCAGCTCCACGGCGGGCGGATCGGCGTCTACTCACGCCCTGGCCAGGGCACCCAGTTCTACATGGCCCTGCCGCTGTTATAGCGCTCGCGCGGTCATCGCTTGGCCTGGGTGTTCAGCACTTTCAAAATGGCCGCGCTTTCGGCATCGGGCGTGCCATCAAACAGCGCTGGCCGGAAATGCATCTGGAAGGCCGCCAGGACGTGGCGAGTGGCAACGTCCAGCTCACCGGTCTGGGGGGTCTCGTAGCCCAACAGGGCCAACTGCTGCTGAAACCAGCTAATACTTGGCAGTGCGTTGGCAAACAGGGCCTGCTCCCGGGCTACGGCCTGGGCCTGCGGCCAGACTCCAAAGCCGGCTTCGGCCAGGCGCTTCCAGGGAAACAGCGGCCCCGGATCAAGCTTGCGCAACGGCGCTATGTCACTGTGACCAATGATGTTGTGCGGATCGATTTTGTAGCGCGTCGTGATGTCTTTAAGCAGGGCGATCACCGACTGGATCTGACCTTCAGTGTAGGGATACCAGACCCGCCCGTTGGGCGTATCGCGGAAACCCTTGTTGACGATTTCAATGCCGATGGAACTGGAGTTGAGCCAGGTGCGGCCGTTCCACTGACTTTCACCGGCGTGCCAGGCCCGCTGGTTTTCGTCCACCAGCTTGTAAATGGTTGGCGGGGTATCACCAATCAGATAGTGGCTGCTCACCGGCCCGCTGGTCAGCAATTGCAGTGAACGCTCAAGGGAGGTCGAGGTGTAGTGAAGGACCACGAACTGCACGCGGCTGTCGTGGTTGGCCGAAGGATGGCTGGTATCCATGCGGGGACCGCTGGCACAACCCGCCAGCAGGGCAATAAAGACTAGAAGCGCGGAAAATTTCATGGGCAGACACAACACAGTAAAATGTTAATACACCAGCATACCTTACTGGCTGCGGATGCATCTGAACCTGAGCCCTCAGACCTTCAGAGCAGCTCCTGAAGGTCTGACTCAATGCGATTTCGCCCGTTATGCTTGGCCCGATACAGGGCTTCGTCTGCACGCTTGAGTACAGACTCGCTGCGGTCACCCGCCTTGAACGCCGAGACCCCGATGGAGGCGGTGATGGTTACCGGCTCGCCCCTGAAGTGGAACGGACAGTCGGCAATGGCCAGTCGCAGTTTTTCGAGCAGCGCCAGGCCCATGGCCGGCGTAGCGTCAGGGATCAACAGGACAAACTCTTCACCGCCGAACCGGGCGATAAAATCACCCGGGCGCAGTTGCCTGCGGAGTTGATTGGCAATGATCTTGAGCACTTTGTCGCCTGCCAGATGCCCATAACCATCATTGATCCGCTTGAAATGGTCGAGATCGAGCATGGCGATCAACAACGAGTTGCCCTGTGATTGCCAGCGTGCGACTGCAAATGCCAGCCGCTCGCCCCAGGCCGCCCGATTGGGCAAACCGGTCAGGGGATCGAGCAGGGCTTTTTGCCGCTGCTCTTCCAGGTGCTCGCGAAAGTCCTGGGCCTGCTGCTCCATTTGCACCACCCGCTCGGCCAATGCTTGCAGGTGTGCTGCGACGTCTTGCTCGCGCGCATCACGCTGCTGCTGGTGTTGATCCAGCGTGCCCAGCAGGCCTTCCAGGCGATTTTCCAGAATGTGTTTGAGACTGCTCAGGTCAACCGCGCCCTGAACGCTGTTTTGCAGCCCGTCGACCTGTTCGCGCAATTGATTGTTCAAGTCAGCCGCGGCAGATCGACCTTCAGTGTGCCCTTCACTGGCCGCCTGAAGGCTGTTCTGGAATGACTCGAGCCGCTCGTTGAGCTGTTTTAGATACGCCTCGAACTCATGCTGGTCACTGTCAGTGACGGCCAGCATCAAGACTGCAAGATCGTCGAGGATCGGTAGTAACTCATACCAGTTGAGCCCTTTTTCAAGACGAGCTTTCATGGCTTCGGCTTGCGGGCGGTGATGCTCCGGCAACGACAGGTCACTTAGCAGACCCAGCAGGGTTGACTCGATATGCGCCGCCACCGAGCTGTATGAGGGCTCCGGGCTTTCAGGCAGTGCATAGACGATATCAGGCTCCGGCGGCGCAGCCGCAACCGGGTCTACCGATTCAGGCAGTTCAGCACTGTCGTCAGGTTCAAGAGTGAGCGACTCGACCGGCGCCTCAGGCAGACTGTTCTCTGCATCGACCAGAGCCACCACCGACTCCAGGGCACCGCAGAGAGCTTGTTCTTCCGGCTCATCGGGTGCGGGCACTTCGAGTACGGCAAGGGGCTGTTCAAGCGCCTTTTGAGCGTACTCAGGCAAGGACTGCGCGTGCACCATTGGCGCCGGTTGCGGCTGCTCAGACACCGGTGGCTGGCTCTCAGCCTGTGGCAACACCGGCGCTGCAGGCAACTTGGCAACCATCGGCTGCAGCATGACTGGCGGTGCCATGGCTTGTGCTGCCGGTACCGCAACGACTTCGGGCTGGGGTTTGTCTGGGTCTTGAGCACCGAACAGACGCTGTAACAAGCCCGGTTTGGACGATTCCGGTGCCTGGCGTTGCGGCGCCAGGGCAAGTCCCTGCAAGTTACTCAACTCGTCCAGCAACAGCGGTATCTCACGGGCCTGGCCAGCCCGGCTGTCGAGCTGCCTGGCAAATGCCTTGAGCGGCTTGCTGACTTCACGGGGCAACGGCAACGCCTGCAGTTGAGTGACCAAGGTATTAAGCGCAGTACTGATTTGCGCAACCCGGGTTTCGCGGCGTTGTTCGGAGTCGAGTACGGCTTTTTCAAGACGGGGCAGCAAGGTCGCCAATGCCGCGTCCATTTCGTCAGTGCGTACCGCTTCGCGCATTTCCTTCATGCATTGATCAACGGTGCGGTCTGTCCCTTCCGCCGCCAGGGTACTGCGCACCAGGCCCCTGCGCAGCAGGTCGAGCCGCGCATTCCAGCGCCGCTCAAGTTTGTCTTGGCGCTCGATGCTTAAAAGGTACTTCTCTTTCCAGCGATTGGCGTCGTCGGAGCTCATGAAGGCGAGCCGCTCAACATCGGCAGTGAATCGCTGCCCACCATTCCCGGCAAACGGATTTCAACTGCCACCGGCAAATGGTCAGAGATAGGCTGGTCCAGCACCTGCACACGCTCAAGGGTCAGGCTGGGGCTGAGCAAAATATGATCAAGACAGCGCTGCGGGCGCCAACTGGGGAAAGTGGCTTGCATTTGTGGCGCCAGCAAACCGAGGTCACGCAGGGGCGAGGTCTGGAGCAGATCGGTGGCATTGGTGTTCATGTCGCCCATCAGCACCTGGTGCTGATAACCGCTAACCAGCTCGCGAATGTAGGCCAGTTGCAGGTTTCGTACTTTAGTCCCCAGCGCCAGGTGCATGACCACGACGGCCAGCGCATCAGGGCCGGTACCAAAGCGCACTAAAATCGCGCCACGACCCGCAGGGCCGGGCAAGGGATGATCTTCAATCGCCGTAGGACGCAAGCGGCTGAGCACGCCATTGCTATGCTGCGCCAGTCGCCCCAGATTGCGATTGAGCTGTTGATACCAGTAAGGGAATTCGCCCTGTTGGGCCAGGTACTTGACCTGATTGATGTAGCCGGATCGGTGGCTACCACCATCGGCTTCCTGCAACGCGACCAGATCAAAGTCGCTCAACAAGTCGCCAATCTTGTCCAGGTTACCGGCCCGCCCTTTGTGTGGCAGTACATGCTGCCAACTGCGGGTCAGGTAATGACGATAACTTTGAGTGCTGTTACCGACCTGGATATTGAAACTTAGCAGCCGCAAACGCCGATCATCCGGCAGCCCGCAGGCAGCCAGATGATCCTCGTTGACCTGCGGTTCATGCAGGCCAACGATGCGTTTGCTTTTCCAGCCGCGCACGGCAAGGCCCCCTGTTACTTGGCGGCCCGCTCTTTGGCGATCAGTTGATCAGCCACGTTGAGTGCCTGTTCCGGGCCACCGGCAGTACCCAGATCGAATCGGTACTTGCCATCCACGACCATGGTCGGAACGCCGGAGATTTGATAGGCCTTGGCTTTATCTTTGGCCTTCTGGACCGCACCGGCAACGGCGAAGGAGTTGTAGGTGCTCAGGAACTTGGCTTTATCCACGCCTTGAGCCGCCAGGAATTCAGCCATTTCTTCCGGAGTTTTCAGCAGGTTCCCGGACTTGTCGTTCAGGGAAGCCTTGTGGATGGTTTCAAAGACCGCTTTATGAACCTTGTCTTCTACCCCCATGGCTTCGAGGGTGAGGAACAGTTGACCGTGAACGTCCCAGATGCCGCCGAACATGGCCGGGATGCGGACAAAGTTAACGTCTGCCGGCAGCTTCTCAACCCATGGATTGATGGTCGGCTCGAACGCGAAGCAATGCGGGCAGCCGTACCAGAACAACTCAACCACTTCGATCTTGCCGGGCACTGCAACCGGAACAGCGTTGGACAATTCGACGTAGGTCTTACCGGCTTCAAGCGGTACATCGGCAGCTTGAGCGGTCATGCCAAACAGACTGGCACTGACGAGAGCGGCGCTGAGAATCAGATTACGCATGCTTTACTCCTGGGCAAATAAGGTCGCTTCAACGTGACCTGTCTTCAGACAGGTCCGTTCTGGCTTGAGTTCGGTAGTGTAGCGGCAGATGCTACGAAAAAGGGCAGCCGAAGCTGCCCTTTCAGGTTCACAGTCAAGGATTAAACGATCGTTAACACGGCCGAAGGTTGCATCCCGGCCTGATCGACCCTTAGTGCAGACCCTGTATGTAGCTGGCCAGTGCCTTGATGTCCTTGTTGCTCAACTTCGCAGCAATACCGCGCATGATCATCGAGTCACCGTCGTTGGTGCGCTCGCCTTCGCGGAAGTCGGTAAGTTGTTTCTCGATGTAGCTGGCGTGCTGGCCACCCAGGTGCGGGAAGCCGGCGGCAGCATTGCCCTGGCCGTCCGGGGAGTGGCAACCGGTGCACGCAGGCATGCCTTTTTGCAGGTCGCCGCCACGGAACAGGGCTTCGCCACGGGCAACCAGCGCCGGGTCAGCAGCACCCACCGAGTTTTTCTGACTGGAGTAATAGGCCGCGATATCCGCGAGATCCTGATCGTTCAGGTTGGTCAGCAAACCGGTCATTTCCAGAACCTGGCGCTTGCCGTCCTTGATTTCGTGCAGCTGCTTGAGCAGGTAACGGTCACCTTGCCCGGCCAGCTTGGGGAAGTTTGGCGCCATGCTATTGCCGTCCGGACCGTGACACGCGCCACATACAGCGGTTTTTGCCTGACCTGCAGCAGCATCGCCGACAACGGCGGTGGCTGCAGCCTGGGCAATACCGGCGACGCCCAAGGTCAACAGCAGACTCACGAGTAATTTGTTCATCAGCTAATCCAACTACGGCTAAGGGTTAAAGAGTTATGGGCCGGGCTTACTCGTTCACCCACAGGATGGTTGACCGGTAATCCTCGACACTGCAGTCCATGCACAAACCACGCGGCGGCATCGCCTTGAAACCCTGGGTCACGTGTTGCACCAGCGCTTCCATATCATCCTGTCCTTGGCCTTGAGGCTTCCCGATCACCGGATTTCGGTGCTACGGGCAGTTGACCAGCTGGCAGACAATACAAACGCGGTTGTACACGGCTTCCGGATCCTGTGTAGCCTGAGTGCTGTTAAAGTGGCATCAAGATACCGGCAGCTAGCAGCCATTTCGTCATAAAACGACCTTTTCAGGGTTGGGAGCTTGCTGCGTTCTAATGCGCAACCTAGGTTTATCGCTCCCGTGTTCTTCATCCTACGCTGGGACAAAGCGCACACAAAATCTGCGGCATTATATACTGGCGCCACTGAAACGGAAACGACACGCTCGCCGCGTCCATTCCTGACGCCGCTCACATCGGAAATCCCATGCAACTCAAGAACCCCATTCTCGGTCTGTGCCAACAGGCTACCTTCATGCTCAGCGCCGCCAAAGTTGATCAATGCCCCGACGACGAAGGCTTTGAAGTCGCGTTTGCCGGGCGCTCCAACGCCGGCAAGTCCAGCGCACTCAACACTTTGACCCATGCCAGCCTGGCGCGCACCTCGAAAACTCCGGGGCGCACACAGCTGCTGAACTTCTTCCAGCTGGACGAAGAACGACGCCTGGTCGACCTGCCGGGTTATGGTTATGCCAAGGTGCCAATCCCGCTGAAGCTGCATTGGCAGCGTCACCTGGAAGCCTATTTCGGCAGCCGTGAAAGCCTCAAAGGCGTGATTTTGATGATGGATATCCGTCATCCAATGACCGATTTCGACCTGTTGATGCTCGACTGGACCGTTTCGAGCGGCATGCCGATGCACATTTTGCTGACCAAAGCCGACAAACTGACGTACGGCGCAGCAAAAAATACCCTGCTCAAAATCCAGGCTGATATTCGCAAGCAGTGGGGCGATGCAGTGACCATCCAGTTGTTCTCCACCCCGAAACGCATGGGCCTGGAAGAGGCGTACACCGTGCTGGCACGCTGGATGGAATTGCCGAACAAAGGCGAAGAAGTGGTCGAGGCCAGCGAGTAAGAAATCCCAGGCAAAAAAAACCCCGGACTTCGTATTGGGGGAAGAAGTTCGGGGTTCAAGTACTGGAACGCTAGGGCGCGCTCCAGATATCTGCCAACACTTAACACAACATCAGGAGCTTTGAAGGGCTTCACCACCCATTCAGTAAATCTGAGTGGCGAAGGGCTGGTTAGTTCCAGAGGGCTAATAACCATTTGCAATAAACCCGGTTTTTCCCTGACTGACAGGCCCGCAATTTCACCTGCAGCCCCTTAGTGCGCCTCATCCCAATTGTTGCCCACACCCACTTCAACCAGCAGCGGCACATCGAGCTTCGCGGCTTCGCTCATGTGGATACGAACTTCATCGCGCACCTGATCCACCAGGTCTTCACGCACTTCAAGCACCAATTCATCGTGTACTTGCAGAATGACCCGGGCATCCAGGCCTGAAGCCGTCAGCCAGTTATCCACAGCCACCATGGCTTTCTTGATGATGTCCGCAGCAGTGCCCTGCATCGGGGCGTTAATTGCAGTCCGCTCTGCGCCTTTGCGCAGCGCCGGGTTTTTTGCGTTGATGTCCGGCAAGTACAGGCGACGACCAAAGATGGTCTCGACATAGCCTTGCTCGGCCGCCTGGGTGCGGGTGCGCTCCATGTAATCCAGAACACCCGGGTAGCGGGCGAAATAGCGGTCGATGTAGGCCTGGGACTGTTTGCGGTCGACACCGATCTGCTTGGCCAGGCCGAACGCGCTCATGCCATAGATCAGGCCGAAGTTGATTGCCTTGGCGCTACGGCGCTGATCGACAGTGACATCACCCAGCTCGACGCCGAATACTTCGGCGGCAGTGGCGCTGTGCACGTCCAGGTTATTGCGGAAGGCGTGCAACAAGCCTTCATCCTTGGCCAGGTGGGCCATGATCCGCAGCTCGATTTGCGAGTAGTCCGCTGCCAGCAGTTTGTAGCCTTTAGGCGCCACAAACGCCTGACGAATCCGACGGCCTTCGGCAGTACGGATAGGAATGTTCTGCAAGTTTGGATCGCTGGAGGACAAACGTCCGGTCGCGGTAACAGCCTGGTGGTAGGACGTATGAATCCGGCCTGTACGAGGATTGATCTGCTCAGGCAGGCGATCGGTATAGGTGCTTTTCAGTTTGCTCATAGAGCGGTACTGCATCAGCACCTTGGGCAACGGGAAGTCCTGCTCGGCCAATTCAGCCAGCACCGCTTCAGCGGTCGAAGGCTGGCCCTTGGCGGTTTTGCTGATAATCGGCAAACCGAGCTTTTCGTACAGAATCACGCCTAATTGCTTGGGGGAGCTGAGGTTGAATTCTTCGCCGGCGATGGCGAACGCCTCACGTTCCAGCGCGACCAGTTTGTCACCCAGCTCAACGCTCTGAATACCCAGCAGGTTGGCGTCCACCAGCGCGCCCTGGCGCTCAATGCGCGCCAGTACAGGCACCAGCGGCATCTCAATGTCTGTCAGCACCTTGTTCAGGCTCGGGATCGCCAGCAGTTTTTCGTGCAGTGCCTGATGCAAACGCAGGGTCACGTCGGCATCTTCAGCGGCGTAAGGTCCGGCCTGCTCCAGCGAGATCTGGTCAAAGGTCAGCTGTTTCACGCCCTTGCCGGCAATGTCCTGGAAGCTGGTGGTGCTATGGCCCAAGTATTTCAGCGCCAGGCTGTCCATATCGTGACGCGTGGCAGTGGAGTCGAGCACATAGGATTCGAGCATGGTGTCAAAAGCGACGCCCTGCACCATGATCCCGCAGGCCTGATCACCACCGATGGCGCAGTTGGCCAGGATGTTCATGTCGAACTTGGCGTGCTGGCCCACTTTGGCTTTGGCCGGGTCTTCGAGCAGCGGTTTGAGGGCTCGTAATACCGAATCGCGATCCAGTTGCTCCGGCACGCCCATATAGGAGTGGGTCAGCGGAATGTAGGCCGCTTCGCCCGGCTTGACTGCAAACGAAAGCCCCACCAACTGCGCCTGCTGCGCATCCAGGCCGGTGGTTTCAGTATCGAAAGCAATCAACTTGGCGTCGTTAAGCTTTTTCAGCCATACGTCAAAGCGCGCCTGATCCAGGATAGTTTCGTACTGCTGCTCTTCGGCAGGCGGCGCAGGCTCTTCATGAACAATGACCTGGCCGGCGCGCTTGGCATCGCGCTCCACCTCGGCAATCCAGCTTTTGAATTCCAGCTCGGTGTACAACTCGATCAGTTTTTCGCAATCTGGCTGCTTGAGGTGCAGGTCTTCAAGGCCGATATCCAATGGCACATCAATTTTGATCGTGGCGAGCCGGTACGACAAAAACGCCATTTCCCGGTGTTCTTCGAGCTTGGCCGGGAGGTTTTTGGCGCCCCGGATCGGCAAGGTCGGCACGATATCGAGCTTCTCGTACAGGTCGACCAGACCGCCGCCCACACCCACCAGCAAGCCGGATGCGGTCTTCGGACCAATGCCCGGAACCCCGGGAATGTTATCGGACGAGTCGCCCATCAGGGCCAGGTAATCGATGATCTGCTCGGGCGAAACGCCAAACTTCTCTTTCACACCCTCGATGTCCATCACGCTGCCGGTCATGGTATTGACCAGGGTGATGTGGCCATCGACCAGTTGCGCCATGTCCTTGTCGCCCGTCGAGATCACTACCGGGCGGTCTGCCGCCGCGCTGCTGCGGGCCAGCGTGCCGATGACATCGTCGGCCTCGACACCTTCGACGCACAGCAAAGGGAAACCCAGCGCGATAACGCTGGCGTGCAGGGGCTCGATCTGGACCCGCATGTCATCGGGCATGCTTGGGCGATTAGCCTTGTATTCGGCGAACATTTCATCGCGAAATGTTCCGCCCTTGGCATCGAAAACCACCGCAAACGGACTGTCCGGGTACTGTTTGCGCAGGCTTTTAAGCATGTTCAGCACGCCCTTCACGGCACCTGTCGGCAGCCCCTTGGACGTAGTCAGCGGCGGCAGCGCATGGAAGGCGCGGTACAGATATGAAGAACCGTCCACCAGGACGAGGGGAGCTTGGCTCATGAGCAGGATCAACCTTTTCGGCGAGTCCGGCGCTAGAATGTCCGGACCAATGACGACAAAGGGACAAGGTTATCATGCGCACACTAAATCGCCTGTTGCTGACCGGCTTGTTTGCATTCACTCCGCTGCTAACCTTCGCAGCCGATGAAGCAGTCACAGCTGACCCAGACGTAACCATTCGCACGGAAGGCGATAAAACGATCCAGGAATACCGTCAAAACGGTTTTCTCTATGCCATCAAGGTCACCCCAAAAGGAGCACCGCCGTACTTTTTAGTGCGCGCTGATGGTACTGATGCCAATTTCATCCGTTCCGACCAGCCGGATATGCTGATTCCATCGTGGAAAATCTTCGAATGGAAATAGCGTCTTAACTTTAATCGGCGCCGACTCAACGCGGCGCCCGTACTGGCAGTTTTAAACCATGTCTGTATTCACGCCCCTGACTCGCACCGAGTTGGAAACTTTTCTTGCGCCTTACGGGCTTGGCCGCCTGCTCGATTTCCAGGGGATTGCCGCTGGCAGCGAAAACACCAATTACTTCATCAGTCTGGAGCAGGGCGAATATGTCCTGACCCTGGTTGAGCGTGGCCCGATCAAAGAGATGCCGTTCTTCATCGAACTGCTCGATGTGCTGCACAGCGCAGAACTGCCGGTGCCTTTCGCCCTGCGTACCGTCGACGGCCAGGCACTGCGTGAACTCAAGGGCAAACCGGCGCTGCTGCAACCGCGCCTGGCGGGCAAACATATTCGTGAAGCCAATGCCCAGCATTGCGCCCAGGTCGGCGAGCTGCTTGGTCACTTGCATGTGGCCACCCGCGACAAGGTGCTGGAGCGCAAGACTGACCGCGGGCTGGACTGGATGCTGGCAGAAGGGCCTGCACTAATGGCCGATCTGTCACCTGAGGCGGCACAATTGCTGCAAAACGCGTTGATTGAAATCAGCGCGCATAAAGAGCAGATCCTCGCGTTGCCCCGGGCCAACCTGCATGGCGACCTGTTCCGCGATAACGCCATGTTTGAAGGCACGCATCTGACCGGCCTGATCGACTTTTACAACGCGTGCTCAGGTCCGATGCTGTATGACGTTGCGATCGCCCTGAATGACTGGTGCGCTGACGAAGACGGCAAGATTGACGCCCCGCGCGCCCGCGCGTTACTCGGTGCCTATGCCGCACTGCGCCCGTTTACTGCAAGCGAAGCCCAATTGTGGCCGACGATGCTGCGGGTCGCGTGCGTGCGCTTTTGGCTGTCGCGCCTGATCGCGGCCCATACCTTTGCCGGGCAAGACGTGCTGATTCACGATCCGGGCGAATTCGAACGCCGTCTGGCCGTGCACCAGACAGTGACAGTTCATCTGCCTTTTGCCCTGTAAGGCCGGAGCGAGCCTGCTGGCGAGCTGTGTGTAATTGAAATGCTCGCGAGCAGGCTCGCTCCTGCAGGCTCTATTGGTGCGGGGTTACAAGCTTTCCAGGCAGCCCGCCAGGTCATTGCCCAGCTTCTCCAGCAGTTGCTCATAGCCCTGCGCCGTCGCCGGGGTATAGCCGCCCAGGGCGTCCAGCTCAGCCAACTTGACCGGCAAGCCGGCGGTCAGGGTGTCTGCCAGACGCGGACGCAAAGGCGGGTCACTGAATACGCAGGTCTTACCCGCTTCCTGCAGACGCTTACGCATGGCGGCGACGTGCTGGGCCCCTGGCTGTACTTCTGCAGCCACGCTGAAAACACCCGCATGCTTTAGGCCGTAAGCGCTTTCGAAATAGTCGTAGCCCTCATGGAACACAAAGAACGGCTTGTCGGAAATCCCCGCCAGACGTGTTTTCAGGCGCGCATCCAGGGCGTCCAGACGCTGATTGAAAGCCGCCAGATTCGCTTGATACCGGGCAGCATTGGCCGGGTCTTTCTGACTCAGGTCAGCCGCCATTTTTGCCGCGATCACACGGGCGTTGGCCGGGGCCAGCCACAGGTGCGCATCCAGCGTTCCCGGACGGTGATCGTGGTCGTGTTCGGCCGCATCTTCGGCATGGGAGTGGCTATCTTCGGAGAAATGACGAAGCTTAAGCTCAGGCAGGGTGTAGACCGCCACCGATGGCAAAGTGCGGGTTTTGATCACCCGCGGCATGAAACCTTCCATGTCCGGGCCAATCCAGTACAAAAGATCAGCCGACTGCACGCGCCGTACGTCGGAAGGACGCAGGGCATAGTTATGCGGCGAAGCATTGGGCGGCAAAAGCACCTCGGGATGGCCCACACCGTCCTGCACAGCAGCCGCAATCAGCTGCAAGGGTTTGATGCTGGTCAACACGCTGACCTCGGCCCGGGCCGGGCCAATTACGGCCAAACTGGCGGTTAGAGCAAGAAAAATGGAAAAAAGACGGGGCACGATGAGCACTCATGGTGGTTGAAACAGGTAACATAATAACGTCTCTCTCAAAAATCGTCGCCGCCCATGCCTATTACACCGCTTGCCAGTCGTCCCCATGACCACTCCCATTGTGTCCACAGCGCCCTTAGCGAAGCGGATGTGCTGTGCGCGCAAAAGGGTTTGCGCCTGACTGCACTGCGCCGCCGGGTGCTGGAACTGGTGTGGCAAAGTCACAAGCCGCTGGGCGCCTACGACATTCTGGCAGTACTCAGCGAGCAGGACGGCCGCCGGGCAGCGCCACCGACCGTCTATCGGGCGCTGGATTTTCTGCTGGAGAACGGCCTGGTGCATCGCATCGCCTCACTGAACGCCTTTATTGGTTGCAGCCACCCCGAGCACGCGCATCAGGGTCAGTTTTTGATCTGCCGCAACTGCCATGCCGCCATCGAACTCGAGCAAAAAACCATCAGCGACGCAATCATCAACAGTGCGCTGGATGTCGGCTTTACTGTCGAAGGCCAGACCGTCGAAGTGGTCGGTTTGTGTTCGGGTTGCCGGGAGGCCTGATGAGCGCTGCACTGATACGTTTGGATCGGGTCACCGTGACCTTCGCCGGGCAAGACGTGCTCGACAATATCGAGCTGAGTGTCGAGCCGGGCCAGATCGTCACCCTCATCGGCCCCAACGGCGCCGGCAAAACCACACTGGTCAAAGCCGTGCTCGGCCTGCTCAAGCCCACCAGTGGCAGCGTCTGGCGCAAACCCAGGTTGCGGGTCGGCTACATGCCGCAAAAACTGCACGTCGATCCGACATTGCCGCTCTCGGTTTTACGCTTTTTGCGTCTGGTACCGGGCGTGGACAGGGCGCAAGCCCTTGCCGCGCTGAAAGAAGTCGGCGCCGAAAAGGTCATCGACAGCCCCGTGCAAAGTGTGTCCGGTGGCGAAATGCAGCGCGTACTGCTGGCCCGCGCCCTGCTGCGCAAACCGGAGTTGCTGGTGCTTGACGAGCCGGTACAGGGCGTCGATGTCGCTGGCCAGGCCGAGCTGTACAGCCTGATTACCCGCCTGCGCGACCGCCATGGCTGTGGCGTGCTGATGGTGTCCCACGATTTGCATCTGGTCATGAGCACCACCGACCAGGTGGTCTGCCTCAATCGCCATGTCTGCTGTTCGGGCCACCCGGAACAAGTCAGCAATGACCCGGCTTTCGTCGAACTGTTCGGCAAAAACGCACAGAGCCTGGCGATTTATCATCACCATCATGACCACGCCCATGACTTGCATGGTTCGGTGGTCAGCGAAGACGCCACAACGGCACCCGCCCACGTTCATGGAGAAGGCTGCAAGCATGGCTGATTTTCTGTTTTACGCCCTGCTGGCAGGTCTGGCCCTGGCGATCGTCGCCGGCCCCCTGGGCTCATTTGTGGTGTGGCGACGAATGGCCTATTTCGGCGACACGCTATCCCATGCGGCTTTGCTGGGGGTGGCGATGGGGTTCCTGCTGGATGTCAGCCCTACCATTGCCGTGACTGTCGGCTGTCTGCTGCTGGCAGTCCTGTTGGTCACCCTGCAACAGCGCCAGCCGTTGGCATCTGACACATTGCTCGGAATACTTGCACCCAGCACCTTGTCCCTCGGGCTGGTCGTACTAAGCTTCATGCATGAAGTACGAATCGACCTGATGGCATATCTGTTTGGTGATCTGCTGGCCATCAGCCCCAACGATTTGATGTGGATCATGGGCGGTAGCGCTGTGGTTCTGGCATTGCTGGTGGCGCTGTGGCGGCCGCTGCTGGCGATCACCGTGCATGAAGAGCTGGCCACTGTTGAAGGCTTGCCGGTAGCGGCGTTGCGCATGACGCTGATGCTGTTGATCGCAATTGTTATTGCCGTAGCAATGAAGATTGTCGGCGTGTTATTGATCACGTCCTTGCTGATCATCCCGGCAGCAGCTGCCCAGCGCCACGCCCGCTCTCCGGAGCAGATGGCCCTGGGTGCCAGTTTGCTGGGAATGCTGGCGGTGTGTGGTGGCCTGGCACTTTCATGGTTCAAAGACACGCCGGCGGGACCATCAATTGTGGTGTGTGCCGCGGCACTGTTTCTGCTGAGTTTTGTTCTGCCCCGTCGAGGGGTGTAGACTTGCTCGTTTTTTGCGCACTTAGAGAGCCGCAGGAATGAAGCTGTTCAACTCCCGTTACTTGCTCCTGGCCGCATTTTCCTTGCTGCTGGGCGCCTGCCAAAGCACACCCTCCGGCGACACACCTGTCCCGGATGCGCGCGCTACGGCCATCGCACAGCTGGAGCAAAACCTGGCCAGCAGCGAACTCGCGACCGCTGAAGATCAACTGGCTACCTTGCAGAAGCAAACGCCGGATGATCCACAATTGGTGCAATACCAGCGTCAACTGGCAGAAGCCTACTTGCAACGCAGTCAGATCGTGCTGCAAAAAGGTGATGTCAATGCTGCTGCCACGGCACTGAGCCGCGCCCGCGCCTTGATGCCCACGGCTCCAGCGCTGACCGGCGGCGTCAACAGTGCCATTGCCCATGCGCGCAAGGCCGAACTGGATAAAGCCGAAGCCGCACTCAAGGCTGCCGAGGCCAGACCACCGGCCAGGGTTATCGACCCTGCCGCAGAGAGCACCACAGTTACGCTTAACATCGAGGATATTGCGAAACTTCGCCATCAACTGAATTTGATCGCGCAAGATATCGTCAATTACCAGTGTGCTGTCAGTCTGCAGGTTCCGCGCACAGCGGACTTCCCATGGCTGTCCACGCTGATCAGCAAGCGGGTGAAAAAACTCGATCCGGCGTTCGATCTGAAAGTTGAACGTCAGATCATTCGCCATGTGCCTGCGCAAATAGTGCTGATCCCAAGTAAACCCTAGGTCCAGGCAAACCTGCAGCAAGCAGCTGGTTCGCAACAGGGTCATCTCTGACCCCCATCGCGAACCAGCCAGCTGCTGCAGAGCCCTTCGTTTACGCCGGAACAGCTTTGGCCTTCGGCTCCCGGGCCCACACACGGTGCTGCCCGATCGCGGCAAAGAACGCCTTCAGATCCTTGCCATCCTTGATTGCCAGCAACCCCTCATCGGCCTGCAAATGCAGAACGTCCAGCAGCTGCCTGGCTTCGCCATGCAAGGCAATCGCCTTCAGGTGCTTATAGGCTTCGAGCAGGTAGTGCAACGCCACGCCATCGGTGCTCAAGGTTTTGATCGAAGCCGCGCCACCCGGCACGTACACCGCATCAAAGGCAACCGACGGCATGCCTTCCATGGATGCATCAACCGGCAGCAATTTGCCGTCTGCGGTTTTCACCGGCGCAGACGTAGGACCCAACAATTTGGCATGGGCGCCTTCATTCGCCAGCGCCTTTTTCAGAGCATCAATCGCTGCGCCATCAACCCCGTTGGCGGCAAGAATTGCCACTTTACGGGTTTTGATATTGCCCGGTAGCAGATTGGCCTGACTCAAGGCCGGGGAGCGGCTGACGCTGGTTTTGCGCTCCGCTTGCGTACCCGCCTTCGGTGCAGGCAAGCCCAGGTTCTCAGCCACCCGCCTGGCCAGCTCAAGGTCGATATTGGCCAGGATTTCATTCACCTGGCGCTCCCGGATGGGCACACGCTCGACCTTGCCCAATTCAAAACTGTAGGCCGCAATAATGTGTTCTTGCTCATGCTTGCTCATGCTGCGGAAAAACAGCCGGGCCTGGGAGAAGTGATCGCTGAACGACTCGCTGCGCTGACGAATCTTGTTGGCGTCGATGCGCTCGGGATAAGACTCAAACCCCCCGTCATGGGCTGCAGGCGGGGTTTCTTTCGGCCAGCCAGCGTCGATGGAGTTCGGTTCATAGGACGCCCGGCCTTTGTTGATGGTGCTACGGTGCTGCGCGTCACGCTGATTATTGTGAAACGGCGCGACGGGGCGATTGATCGGAATCTCGTGAAAGTTCGGCCCGCCCAGACGGCTGATTTGCGTATCGGTGTAGGAAAACAGCCGGCCCTGCAGCAACGGGTCATTGGAAAAGTCGATACCCGGCACGATATGGCCCGGGCAAAAAGCCACTTGCTCGGTTTCCGCAAAAAAGTTGTCGGGGTTACGGTTGAGTACCATCTTGCCCAAAGGCGTAATCGGCACCAGTTCTTCGGGGATCAGCTTGGTCGGATCAAGAATATCGAAGTCGAATTTATGCTCGTCTTCCTCCGAAATGATCTGCACGCCGAATTCCCACTCAGGGTAATCGCCGGTTTCAATCGACTCCCACAGATCACGGCGGTGGTAATCGGTGTCTTTACCTGCCAGTTTTTGCGCTTCGTCCCACACCAGCGAGCAAGTACCCACACTCGGACGCCAGTGGAATTTGACGAAGCTGGATTTGCCTTCAGCGTTGATCAGACGGAACGTATGCACGCCGAACCCCTGCATGCTGCGCAGGCTTTTAGGAATGGCACGGTCAGACATCGCCCAAATAACCATGTGCGCAGATTCCGGCACCAGTGAGACGAAGTCCCAGAACGTGTCATGAGCTGAACCGCCCGTAGGCATTTCGTTATGGGGCTCAGGTTTTACCGCGTGTACGAAATCCGGAAACTTGATCGCGTCCTGAATAAAAAACACCGGCATATTGTTGCCGACCAGATCGAAGTTGCCTTCATCGGTGAAAAATTTCACGGCAAAACCGCGCACATCACGCACGGTATCCCCGGAGCCGCGCGGGCCCTGGACGGTGGAGAAACGCACAAATACCGGAGTTTTCTTACCCGGGTCCTGCAGGAAACCCGCCTTGGTCAGTGCGCTGTGGGATTTATAAGTCTGGAAGTAGCCGTGGGCGCCGGTACCTCGAGCATGAACAATGCGCTCTGGAATTCGCTCATGGTCAAAATGGGTGATCTTCTCGCGCATAATGAAGTCTTCGAGCAGCGAGGGGCCTCTGGCGCCGGCTTTCAGGGTGTTTTGATTGTCTGCAACCTTCACCCCCTGATTGGTCCGCAGAGCCTGATCGGTTGCGTCATCACGAAAAGTTTCGAGGCTATCGAGTTTGACGTTGGTGTTGCCACGATCCAAGGTGTCGGTGCCGGCCATCTGGCTCTTGTTGGAAGACGGTTTTTTGCTACTCATCAGACTAAACTCCTTGTTGGCGAAAGCCCTGTTGGCCGGGCTTCCTGGACTAATCTCCCGAGGCGGGTCCTAGTACTGACTTTTAGCGTTTACCGTCGTTCCTTAATTCAGACCATCAGTCGTCTTATTGCCAAATCAAAGGTCCCAGCGCAAATAAATGCTAAGAACCTCTATACGGACAGGCTAAAATGCGCGCCCGGCTAACCGCTGATCTTCTATTTTCGCGCCCCACAAGGTTCGCTACGTGATTGAGTTCCATAACGTTCATAAAACCTACCGGGTTTCCGGTAAGGACATTCCCGCGTTGCACTCCACCAGTCTGCGTGTTGAGAGCGGCCAGGTTTTCGGCCTGATTGGCCACTCCGGCGCGGGCAAAAGTACCCTGCTGCGCCTGATCAACCGCCTCGAAACCCCGAGTGGCGGGCAGATCATCGTCGACAACGAAGACGTGACGGCGATGGATGCCAACGGCCTGCGACGGTTTCGCCAGCAAGTCGGCATGATCTTCCAGCACTTCAACCTGCTGGCCTCCAAGACTGTGGCCGATAACGTGGCCATGCCCCTGACGCTGGCCGGTGAATTGTCCCGCAAGGACATCGATCTGCGGGTCGCCGAGTTGCTCGCGCGGGTAGGTCTGTCCGACCACGCCAAGAAATATCCGGCGCAACTGTCAGGCGGCCAAAAACAACGCGTAGGCATTGCCCGTGCACTGGCCACCAAACCCAAAGTGCTGCTGTGTGACGAAGCCACCAGTGCCCTGGACCCGCAAACCACGGCCTCGGTCTTGCAGTTGCTGGCTGAGATCAACCGCGAACTGAAGCTGACCATCGTCCTGATCACCCACGAGATGGATGTGATCCGTCGCGTGTGCGACCACGTAGCGGTTATGGATGCAGGCGTAATCGTCGAGCAAGGCCCGGTCGCCCAAGTGTTCCTGCACCCCAAGCACCCGACCACCAAGCGTTTTGTCCAGGAAGACGAGCAGATCGACGAAAGCGAGCAGCGCGACGACTTCGCCCATGTTCCTGGCCGTATCGTGCGCCTGACCTTCCAGGGCGAATCCACCTATGCACCTTTGCTGGGCACTGTCGCCCGTGAAACGGGGGTGGACTACAGCATCCTGGCCGGTCGTATCGATCGCATCAAAGACACCCCCTACGGGCAACTGACCCTCGCCATTACCGGTGGCGACATGGAAGCGGCTTTCGCCCGCTTCACTGCGGCTGACGTTCATATGGAGGTGCTGCGCTGATGGAATCCCTGTTGAGTTTCTTTTCCAACATTGACTGGTTCGAAATCTGGCTGGCAACCGGCGACACCATGATGATGCTCGGCGGCTCGCTGCTGTTCACCATCCTGCTTGGCCTGCCGCTGGGCGTACTGCTGTTTTTGTGCAGCCCGCGCCAACTGTTCGAGCAAAAGGCGGTATACGCCATATTGTCACTGGCGGTGAACATTCTGCGTTCGCTGCCATTCATCATTTTGTTGATTGTGATGATCCCGCTCACCGTTCTGATTACCGGAACCTCCCTGGGCGTAGCGGGCGCGATCCCGCCTCTGGTGGTCGGCGCTACGCCGTTCTTCGCCCGTCTGGTCGAGACCGCGCTGCGTGAAGTGGATCGCGGCATCATCGAAGCTACTCAGGCCATGGGCGCCAGCACGCGTCAGATCATTACCAGCGCCTTGTTGCCTGAAGCGCGCCCCGGCATCTTTGCAGCGATTACCGTGACCGCCATTACGCTGGTGTCCTACACCGCCATGGCAGGTGTGGTCGGCGCCGGCGGCCTGGGTGATTTGGCGATCCGTTTCGGCTATCAGCGCTTCCAGACCGACGTGATGATTGTCACGGTGGTGCTGTTGCTGATTCTGGTGCAAATTCTGCAAACCGTTGGTGATCGGCTAGTGGTGCACTTTTCGCGCAAGTAAGCGCGACCTCTCGTTAATAAACGTAACCGCCAGCCCAGGGCTGGCAGGCACCTGAAGTCGGGTGTTCACAAGGAGTTGCTGAATGAAGAAGTTATTTGCTGCCGTGGCCGCTGTAGCCGCATTTTCCGCCCATGCCGGCGATCTGTCGGTCGCAGCCACACCGGTACCCCACGCCGAGATTCTGGAGTTCGTGAAACCGGCACTGGCCAAAGAGGGCGTGAACCTCAAGGTCAAGGTTTTCACCGACTACATCCAGCCAAACGTGCAGGTGGCCGAAAAACGTCTGGATGCCAACTTCTTCCAGCACCAGCCGTACCTGGACGAGTTCAACAAGGCCAAGGGGACAAACCTGGTCAGCGTTGCAGCCGTACACTTGGAACCACTGGGTGCTTACTCCAGCAAGTACAAGAAGCTGGATGATCTGCCGAACGGGGCCACCGTGGTCATTCCGAACGACGCCACCAACGGCGGCCGTGCCCTGTTGTTGCTGGACAAGGCGGGCCTGATCAAGCTCAAGGACTCGAGCAACATCCTGTCGACGCCAAAAGACATCGAACAGAACGCCAAGAACCTGAAATTCCGCGAGCTGGAAGCAGCGACCATCCCCCGTGTTCTGACTCAAGTCGATCTGGCGTTGATCAACACCAACTACGCGCTGGAAGCCAAGCTGAACCCGGAAAAAGACGCCCTGATCATTGAAGGCAGCGATTCGCCTTACGTGAACATTCTGGTCGCTCGCCCGGACGACAAAGACTCGGCTGATATGCAGAAGTTGGTTGCTGCCTTGCACAGCCCTGAAGTGAAAGCGTTCATCAACGAGAAGTACAAAGGCGCCATCATCCCGGCGTTCTGATCCTCTGATCTTTCTGTAGGAGCGAGCTCGCTCCTACAGATTGCCCCTCGCGTCCTTTATTTGCGCTCTACCAACCCCGGCAATTGGGCAACCATTTTGGCGGTGTTGAACGGTGCGCGAATGAAACCCCGCTGGGTGCCGTCCGGCCCGATCAGCGCCAGGTTGCCACTGTGGTCGACGGTGTAGTTGGGCTTGCTGGTATCCGCCGGGATGAAAGGGATGCTCACGGCATTCGCCAGTGTTTGCAGATCTTCTATGGAAGCAGGGGTCAGCCCCACGAACTGCGGGTCGAAGTAACCCAGGTATTGCTTGAGCTGCTGCGGCGTATCGCGGTTCGGGTCGACACTGACCAGCACGATCTGCAGTTTGTCCTGTACGTCCTTGGGCAGTTCACTTTTGATCTGACGCAGCTGGGCGAGGGTGGTCGGGCAGATGTCCGGACAGAAGGTGTAGCCGAAAAACAGCATGCTCCACTTGTCTTTCAGTTCATTCATGAGCACCGGCTGACCGTTCTGGTCGGTCATCTTCACATCCGGCAAATGACGGCTCTGCGGCAGCAGAATGATCCCGGCATCGATCAGGGACGTGTTGTCGCCCTGGCTTTTGCTCGACATCATTTTGTTAAACGTCAGGCCCATGACCAATGCCACCAGCGCGACGAGGATATAAACGGTTTTTTGAGTTCTAGTCATAGGTTCAACACTAAGTAATGATCGACAAGCAGCGCGATAAATAGCAGCAGCAAGTAGTAAATAGAGTACTTGAAGGTGTTGATCGCAGCGTGCGGCGCAGTGCCACGGTACAGCACCCAAGCCCAATGCAGAAAGCGTGCGCCCAACACTAGTGCACATACCAGATAGAGCAGGCCGCTCATGTGAATCACAAACGGCAGCAAGCTGACCGCCAGCAGCACGAGGGTGTACAGCAGAATATGTACCTTGGTGTAGTGCTCGCCGTGGGTCACGGGCAACATGGGGATATCCGCTTTGGCGTACTCCGCCTTGCGGTGGATCGCCAGCGCCCAAAAGTGCGGTGGGGTCCAGGCAAAGATGATCAACACCAGCAGCAACGGCTCGGCGGTGACATGCCCCGTGACCGCCACCCAGCCCAGCAGCGGCGGCGCCGCACCGGCCAGCCCGCCGATCACGATATTTTGCGGCGTGGCCCGCTTCAAAAAGCCTGTGTAAATAAGCGCGTAGCCCAATAGAGAAGCCAGCGTTAGCCAGGCCGCCAGGGCATTGGTGTACACCAATAGCAGCACCAGCCCCGACAGCGACAGCAATAGCGCGAACGACAATCCCGCCAGCGGTGAAACCCGCCCTTCGGCCAGCGGTCGCTTATGGGTGCGGGCCATCATGGCATCAATACGCCGATCCACCACATGATTGACCGCCGCCGCGCCACCGGCGCACAGGCCAATCCCCAGGTTTCCGAACACCAGTACCGTCCACGGCACGCCCGCGCGGGTAGCCAGAAACATGCCCACCAGCGAAGTAACCAGCATCATCAGGACCACCCTCGGCTTGGTCAGCTCCAGGTAGTCACGCCAGAGCCCCTGGCGCTGGTGTTCGCCAGTCACGGTCGCCATGGCAATTCTCCTTTGAGGGTGACGAGACCGGGCGTATGGCGCCGGGGGCTGAAAATCCAGCGGGAGAAGCGCGGGGCCTTGACCCTGACCAATGCCGTGCGGGCGTGGTAATTGACCAGCACCAGCGTCAGCAACAACGCCGCGCCCCCCGCGTTGTGAGCCACCGCGACCACCAGTGGCAGACCAAACAGCACATTGCTCATTCCCAGGCTGATCTGCACTCCCAGCGCCAGCAGCAGCAAGCCCGCCAACCGGGTCATGCCGACTTTGCGCAGTTGCCAGGCCAGGCCCAATAACACCAGGGTCAGCAGCACAGCGCCGAGCCTGTGGGTAAGGTGAATGGCTGTGCGCGCCTCGCTGTCCAGTTGCCCGCCCAAATAGTTGGGGCCGATATGCTGGGTCAGATGAAAGCCATTGGCGAAGTCGGCCTGAGGCCACCATTCACCATGACAGGTCGGCAGATCGACGCAGGCCACGGCTGCGTAGTTGGAACTGACCCAGCCCCCCAGCGCGATTTGCATGACCGCCAGCACCAGCCCGGCCGTTGCCCAGCGCTGCAGGCGGCGGGGGATAGCCAGGGCGGGCAGCACCCCGGACAGACGCAAGGTCAGTAAAAACAACAAACTCAGGGTCGCAAACCCGCCGAGCAAATGCCCCGTCACCACCTGGGGCCACAACTTGAGCGTTACCGTCCACATGCCAAAGGCCGCTTGTGCGATCACCACCAACAAAATAAACAACGGCAGTTTTAACGGCTGATCCTGCAACCGACGCTGGCTCCAGGCCCGTGCCGCCAGCAGCAGAATCAACAGCCCGAGGGTGCCGGCAAAATAGCGGTGCACCATCTCGCTCCAGCCTTTGTCGGCCTGCACCGGGGCATCGGGAAAGTGCAGCTCGGCGTGGGCCAGTTGCGCCTCACTTTGCGGCACGCTGATAAAACCGTAGCAACCGGGCCAGTCCGGGCAGCCTAGGCCTGCATGGGTGAGGCGGGTGTAGGCGCCGAGCAATACCACCACCAGCGCCAGCAAGGTGGCCAACAATGCGAGACGAAATCCAGCTTTAGCCATGACCTGGCCCCTATCCGATGTTGGACAGCTTCAGCAGATGGCGGAGGTCGTTGAGCACGTCCTTACCGTTGACCTGCGGGTCGTAGCGCAGCACCAGATTGCCGTGGGGGTCGATTATCCACAGTTGCGCCGCGCCATTGCCTTCAGCGCCCTGTGTATAAGTCGGCAGGTCCAGTGTGTAGCGCTGTAATTGCGGATACTCGCGTTGCAATTTGGCGGCGTATTGCGCGTCCACCGGCTGCGCCACCGCCAAGCCGTGGCTCGCCCGCGACGCATCGCGGCCCAGTCCGACCTGAAGCTGGCGTGCCAGATACACCAACTGCTGGCAATCGGCAGCACAGCCTTGGGGGGCCGTTACCAGCAGTTGCCAGCGCTGCTCATCGGTCACGACGCCAAGGGCCGCGCGGTTCTGCCCGTTCCCCAGCAGTTCTCCGTGGTAGCTGCGGCTTTCAGGCACCCAGAACTTGAGTTTGTACATGCCCGTGGCCAGCACCATGGGGCCGATGGTCAGCAGCAGAATAAGGATCAGCTGCAATCGCCCGCGGCGCCGGGTGGCAGGGGATGGGGCGCGAGCTGTATCAGGCGGATTGATGGCCGTTGCCATGACGTTTCTCCCGAGCGTTGTGCCAACCGAGGTACAGATAAAGACCGAACAGGGCCAGCGCCATGGCGAACCACTGCACGGCATAGGCGGTGTGTTTTTCCGGGCCCATGCCCGTGGAAATAAGTGGCCAGTCAGCCTGATACGCGGCCGGGCCGGGGGCGATACGGATTTCATCGGCAAAACCTTCGCGGCCCAGCTCGGCCCAAAGTTTGGCGGGTTCCACCGTCGTCACCAGCCGCGGCCAGGGCGCGTCAAGCGGGTCGGCGTGTAATTGAAAGGGGGCGCCTGGCGACTCATAAACCCAGGCCTGCACATCCAGGGTCTGTTGCGCAGTGCTGAATACCGGCGGTGTGTGACGGCTCGGCCACGGCAGCCAGCCACGATTGAGCAGCAGCCACTGGCCGCTGGCTTGATCCTGAAAGGGTTGCAGCAGTTCGACACCGACCTGGCCATCCCGCATACGGTTGTCCAGCAGCAGGCTGTGTTGCCCGTCTAAATGCCCCCGCAATTGCACACGGCGAAAGGCCGGTTGCTCCACATTCAGCAGCTGACCTGCGGTCAGCGGCGCGGCGGCCTGACGTTCTGCGTAGCTATCGAGCAGCGCGCGTTTCTGCTCCCCGCGGCTCAGTTGCCAAAAACCCAGGAACACCAGCAGCGGCAGTAACGCCAGCACCACCAGTGTCGGCGCGATGCCGGGTCGAAAGCGCGTCATGGGCGCTGACTCACAACACGTATACGAACAGGAACAACCCGAGCCACACCACATCCACAAAGTGCCAGTACCAGGTCGCAGCCTGGAAACCAAACTGGTGCTCGGTATTGAAATGCCCGCGTATCACCCGGATCAGCATCACCAGCAAAATCAGGGCGCCGATGGTCACGTGGGCACCGTGGAAACCGGTGAGCATAAAGAACGTCGCGCCATACACCCCGGAGCCCAGAGTCAGGCCCAGCTCTTTGTACGCGTGGATGTACTCCTCGGCCTGAAACCCCAAAAATCCGACCCCGAGCAAAACCGTCAGGCCCAACCAGAACTTCAGCGCCCCGCGATGGCCCTTGTTCAAGGCATGGTGAGCGATGGTCAGGGTGATGCTGGAACTGACCAGCAACACCGTGTTGAGCAGCGGCAAGCCCCACGGGCTGATGGTGCCTTTAGGCGGTGGATATAGCGCAGGGTCTGGGGTGTGCAGCAACGGCCAGGCAAACTGAAAGTCAGGCCACAGCATGTGCGCCACCGCCTTGCTGCCCTCGCCACCCAACCACGGACCGGAAAAGTGCCGCACGTAAAACAGCGCACCAAAAAACGCGATAAAGAACATCACTTCAGAAAAAATAAACCACGTCATGCCCCAGCGAAACGAACGATCCAGTTGCGCGCTGTATAGCCCGGCCCGGCTCTCCCTGATCACTGCGCCGAACCAGCCAAACAGCATGTACGCAACGATCAGGCCGCCAATAAAGAAAATCAGCGGGCCATGGGACTCGGGTCGCGCCGCCTTGAGGTCGTTGAACCAGGTGCCCAGGCCATACACCGTGACCAACAGCCCCACCGTGGCAATGATCGGCCACTTGCTTTGAGGCGGGACATAGTAGTGATCGTGAGTTGCCATGGAGCGTTCTCCTTATCGGGCAAGCCGGGTTTCGTCCTTGCCGGCGTTAGCGGCGACAGGCGGATGGCGAGCAGTGATATCGAACAGCGTGTAGGCCAGCGTCAGGTGTTTCACATCCTTGGGCATGTCGCGGTCGACGATAAAACGCATCGGCATCTCCAGGCTTTGGCCCGGTTGCAACACCTGTTGGGTAAAGCAAAAACACTCGGTCTTGTGGAAGTACTGGGCGGCTTCGGCCGGTGAAATACTCGGCACGGCTTGCGCCGTCATCGGGTGGTCAGTGGGGTTGGAGACTACAAACACCATCTCGTTAACCGCCCCGGGGTTGACCACCAACTGATCGCCCTTGGGATAGAACTCCCACACCATGTCGATGGCATTGGTCGACAAGAACTGCACGCGCACCTGCCGGGTCGGGTCGACCACTTGCTCACCTTCGTACTGTCCGGCGGTCTTGCCGTTGATGCCGAAGGCTTTGCACATCACGTCGTAAATCGGCACCAGGGCGAAACCAAAGGCGAACATCACCACCACCATCAACAACAGGCGCAGGACCAGGCGTTTGACCGCAGTTGAGTTAGCCATAAGCGGCTTCCTGTGGGGGCGAGCTTGCTCGCAATGACAGCAGCGAATTTATCAAGGCAAACCGGGCCGTCTGCATTGCGAGCCAGCTCGCTCCTGCAGGGACTCGGCATGCACCGGTCACTTGATTTCCGGCGGCGTGGTGAAGGTGTGATATGGCGCGGGCGAGGGCACGCTCCATTCCAGACCTTCGGCGCCGTCCCAGGGTTTGGCGGGGGCCTTGGGGCCACCACGAATGCATTTGATGACAATGAACAGGAATAGAAGCTGCGTAGTGCCGAACATGAACCCGCCAATCGAGGACACCATGTTGAAGTCGGCGAACTGCAGGTTGTAGTCCGGAACCCGGCGCGGCATGCCGGCCAGACCGACAAAGTGCATCGGGAAGAACGTCAGGTTCATGCCCACAAACGACAGCCAGAAATGCAACTTCCCGAGGGTTTCGTCGTACATGTGGCCAGTCCATTTCGGCAGCCAGTAATAGGTCGAAGCGAAGATCCCGAAAATCGCCCCCGGCACCAGTACGTAATGGAAATGTGCGACCACGAAATAGGTGTCGTGGTACTGGAAGTCTGCCGGCGCGATGGCCAGCATCAACCCGGAGAACCCGCCGATGGTGAACAGAATTACGAAGGCCACGGCGAACAGCATTGGCGTCTCGAAGGTCAGCGAGCCTTGCCACATGGTGCTGACCCAGTTGAAGACCTTGACCCCGGTCGGCACCGCAATCAGCAGCGTGGCATACATAAAGAACAGTTCACCGACCAGGGGAATCCCCACCACAAACATATGGTGGGCCCAGACGATGAATGACAGGAAGGCGATGCTGGCCGTGGCGTAGACCATTGAGGTGTAGCCGAATAACGGCTTGCGCGAGAAGGTCGGAATGATCGCGCTGATGGCACCGAAGGCCGGCAGGATCATGATGTAGACCTCGGGGTGGCCGAAGAACCAGAACACATGCTGGAACAACACCGGGTCACCGCCGCCCGCGGCACTGAAGAAGCTGGTGCCGAAGTGGATGTCCATCAACATCATGGTGACCACCCCTGCCAGCACGGGCATCACCGCTATCAGCAGGAAGGCCGTGATCAGCCAGGTCCAGACGAACAGCGGCATTTTCATCAGCGTCATGCCGGGAGCACGCAAATTGAGGATGGTGGCGATCACGTTGATCGCGCCCATGATCGAACTGATGCCCATTAAATGGATGGCAAAAATAAAATAAGTCACGCTTTCAGGGGCATAGGTCGTGGACAGTGGCGCGTAGAAGGTCCAGCCAAAATTAGGCCCGCCACCGGCCATGAACAGGGTCGAGATCAGCAGTGCGAAAGCGGCAGGCAGCAGCCAGAAGCTGAAGTTGTTCATCCGCGGCAAGGCCATGTCGGGGGCGCCGATCATCAGCGGAATCATCCAGTTGGCCAGCCCGACAAACGCCGGCATCACTGCGCCAAATACCATGATCAGCCCGTGCATGGTGGTCATCTGGTTGAAAAAGGCCGGCGCCACAATCTGTAATCCCGGCTGGAACAGTTCGGCGCGAATCACCATGGCGAAGGATCCACCGAGCAAAAACATGCAGAAGCTGAACCACAGATACAAGGTGCCAATGTCTTTATGGTTGGTGGTCAACACCCAGCGCATAAGGCCTTTGGCCGGGCCGTGGGCGTGGTCTTGCGCAGGCCCGTGGTCATCAATAACCGCACTCATGTCCTGACTCCTGCAAACGGATGGACCAAAAAACCGGCGGCCCACGGCCCCCTGCCATTACCCACACACAGCCCCCGGCGGCTCATTTGCCTTGCGCCTGTTTAAGCTCCAGCACGTCTTTGGGGGTGACCATGTCGCCCTTGTTGTTGCCCCAGGCGTTACGTTCGTAGGTCACCACCGCGGCAATATCAACTTCCGAGAGCTGCTTGCCGAAGGCTGCCATGGCCGTCCCCGGTTTGCCGAAGAACACCCGGTGCAGGTGATCGGCAGCCGGTCCGGTAGCGATCGGCGAGCCTTTGAGTGCCGGGAACATCGGCGGCAAGCCCTGACCTTCTGCCTGGTGACAGGCCACGCAAGTGGTGTGGTAAACCTTGTCGCCACGGGCCACCAGTTCGTCGAGGGTCCAGTCCTTGCTGGTCAGTTCCTTGAGCTGAGCAGCCTGGGCCTTGCGGTCTGCGAGCCAGGCGTCATAGTCCGCACGGGTTTTGACATCCACCACGATCGGCATAAAGCCGTGGTCCTTGCCGCACAATTCGGCACACTGGCCACGGTAAATGCCGGGCTTCTCGATACGGGTCCAGGCTTCGTTGATAAACCCTGGAATAGCGTCGCGCTTGACCGCGAAGGCAGGCACCCACCAGGAGTGGATAACGTCCGCCGAGGTCACCAGAAAGCGCACTTTGGCACCGATCGGCAGCACCAGCGGCTCGTCCACCTCCAGCAGGTAATGTTCGCCCTTGGGGGCCTGGTTATGAATTTGCTCGGCGGGGGTGGCCAGGTTGCTGAAGAACTCGACATCCTGACCCAGGTATTTGTAATGCCACTTCCACTGGTAGCCCGTGATCTGGATGTCGACATCCGACTCACTGGAGTCATAGATATTGATCAGGGTTCTGGTTGCGGGGATGGCCATCAAAATGAGGATAACCAGAGGCACGACCGTCCAGAGGATTTCGACCGTGGTGCTTTCGTGGAATTTTGCTGCTTGCTGCCCGGTGGAGCGCCGATGAACGATCATCGACCAGAACATGGCACCAAACACGATGATGCCGATCACGACACAGATCCAGAAGATGGTCATGTGCAGGTCGAATACCGCGTTGCTGACTTCGGTCGCGCCCGGCGTCATGTTCACGGTCCAGGCAGCATGCGCCTGACCGAAAACCGACCACAACAGCAGGCCCATCCATAGATTTGGATGTCGCTTCATTGCGGGTTCCCCTTTGTTTTTCTTGTTATTGCGCCGGTATCAACCTGCGTTACAAGGGGGCGGTTTTCAAACCCTGTGAACCTGGACCGCCGAGCCTCGTCTGCTCAGGCAGTCGGGCGACATCAAATAACGGTTACAAAAGCGAGTATAGACACCGACACCAGCCCCGCAATGTAAGGGGTCAAAACAGTGAAATAAGGCCACATCGACAAATGGCACTCACTGCCCGGTCACAAAATGAATAACAATACTTCCCCTGAAAAAAATCCCTTTGCGTTTAAAGGGCTACTTTTATAGCTCTTTTTTGTCTTGCAACCCCCCTGGAGTTCCCATGAACACCGCCGCCATCCGCGCGCAGATCTCGCGTGCCCAAGAACATGAGGCCGAAACGAAGCAGCTGGCCCAGCATCTGGCCAAGCAACTGCCGCACCTTCATGCCGCAATCGAGCTGCCTGATACGGATAAAAACGTCGTGATGACCCGCTTTGTCAGCGCCTACATCGAGCAGGTGCCCGACTTGCTGGATGCTGCCAACGCAGTCGCCCATGAGGCGGGTATCGAGTCGCAAATCAAGCCGGTACTGAAAATCGCCGAGCAATATTTTGCCCAGCCGCTCCCGCTGCTCGATGGCCATCCGGGGCTTGAAGGTTTACTGGACGAAGCCTATCTGGCGCACCGCCTGGTCGAAGAGGTCAACGATCTCTACATCAAGCACCTGGGTCAGCCGTTGATTCCTCTGGACATGACAGTGGCCAACCTCATCGCCCACCAGTTAATCGGCGAGGCCTTTGCCAACCAGCTGGACGAAGCCGTGCACCATGCGCTCGACGAGATGCTTAACGACGAAAGCTTTGCCGTGGAATCGGTCGATGCTTACCGCGAACGGCTGACCAGCCCCGAGACGGGCGCTGCCTGGAGCCGCTGGCCTTGTCTGTCCAAGCAACTGGGCGTCGGCCTGAACCTGTAGCAGCCGGCGTGCTCGCGAGCGCCTTCAGAGCAGTGTCCGAGAAAGCGCAGAGCACGCGAGCAAGGATAAGCGCCTAAAACCTGGCTTTGGGCGTAGCGCTTGGAATCGGGCTGGTGCCATCCAGCGGCAGGAAGGCGCCTTTATCGGCGTCGTAGGCTTTGATCTCGCTGGTTTCGATGTCGTATACCCAGCCGTGAATAAACAGATGCCCGTTGGCCATGCGCGACGCCACCGACGGGTGTGTGCGCAAATGCTGCAGCTGGGCAATCACGTTTTCTTCAGTCAGCACGTGCATGCTTTCAGCTTCATTGGCGCAGTTGCAGTTGTCCTGCACCATGGTTTTGGCCACTTCAACGTGGTGCAACCAGGCTCTGACCGTGGGCATCCTTTTCAAGCTTGCCGGGTTGAGTACGGCGCGCATCGCCCCGCAATCCGAATGTCCGCAAATAATGATGTGCTGCACGCCCAGTGCCAGCACCGCGTACTCAATGGCAGTTGAAACACCGCCATTCATCTGGCCATAGGGTGGCACCACGTTGCCGACGTTACGCGTTACAAACAAATCGCCCGGTGCACTCTGGGTGATCAGCTCAGGCACGATGCGCGAATCGGCACAGGCAATAAACATCGCACGCGGGTTCTGTGCCGTGGCGAGTTTTTTGAAGAAGGCTTCTTGTTCAGGAAAGATTTCGTGATGGAAGTGCAAAAAACCATCAACGATATGGTGCAGTGCAGAATCAGCACTTTCGGTCGCTGCCGAGGGCTGTGGTTTCGGCTTGTCAGTCATGATGGATCCCCTGGGCAAAATGGCACCGGATATTACCTGAACTCATTTATACGCTCTACACGCCCTTGCAGGAGCGGGTTTGCTCGCGCCGGTATTTCCCGGCCGGCCCGCAAATCCTCAGGCCTCAAGCTGCGCTAGAGCCCGCGCGGCGTCTTCCAGCTGCAGCTCGTTAAATACCTGTACCCCGGCCCCCGCCAGCAATGCCGCCGTGACGCCCTGGCCTGCAACCTTGATCCCGCCAAAGCTGCCGTCATAGGTCTGCACATTGCCGCAAGACGGACTATTAGCCTTGAGGATAGCAATACCAATACCGTGCCGAACCACCAACGCCAGCGCCTGTTGTGCCCCGTCCATAAAGGCCGCGGTCACATCTTCACCCTCGCTGGTCATCACCGGCGCCAGGCCGTTGAGCACATCGCTCCCCTGGCCACCGGGTATTTCTGCCGGAGCACGCGGCGTCGGCAGGCCGCCCGCAACTTCCGGGCACAAGGCAATGATCCGGCCTTCTTCCTGCCATCGGGCCAATTGCCCGTACGGACCACTGGCGCCGCCGTCATAGCGCACGCGATGGCCCAACAGGCAACGACTGACCAGCAACTTCTGGCTCATACAAATACCTCGGTGGCGCGCCGGCGAAACCAGCCGGTCAACGACAGGCGGTCGCGGGTCGCAGGCATGACTTCGTGGGGAATCTCGCCCGAGAGAAATACCACCAGACAACCGCCAACCGGAAGTACGTCATAGTCGAGGTCGCCATCCAGATACATGCGCAAATGCCCGCCATGCTCAGGCAACCATGCCTGATTGAGGTAAACCACGGCCGAGACCATGCGCCGGTCATCATCGCGGAAACGGTCCAGATGCTTGAGGTAGAAAGCTCCGGGCGGGTAGAGGGCGAAATGACTTTCAAAGTCCTCCAGGCCCAAAAAAAGCCTGCGATTCATGGCGATTCGCAGGCTTTCCATTAACCCCAGATAATTGTCGCAGGCTAAAACCTCTCCCGGCTCCAGCCATTGAATATGGTCGCCGCGTATACCCTCGCGGACTTCCTGGGTAATGCCCCTTCCGACTGCGGCCGGGGTCAGTTCACCTTCGGCCGAACGTTTTTGGCACTCGGCCGCCAGTTCGAGGGTCAAAGCCTCGGGCAGAAAGATGTTTTGCTGTGACCATCCCTGTGCGTACAGGTCGTCGACGATGCGTAGCAACAGCGGATGATCAGTAGGTATTTGCATGCCGCGCATAATATCGACACGCCTGAAAATCTGACAGCTCCGTCGAGCTGGCGGAGCGGAAATAATCAACCGGAGTATTTAAAGCCTCTTGGAACGAGCGAATTCTCGACAAGTCCTACGCCGCACCCGGACAATAGCGCCCTGCAGACAGGAGTCCCTCATGCGCCGCTTGTTTTTACTATTGATGATGTTTTGCACGTTACCCGCATGGGCAGATAACCTCGATGATCTGTTTACGACTGCCGGGTGGCCAGAACAGCGCGCGCATTTTGTTGATGCCCTTACTGCCGCCCAGGAGCGCTATCGCAATAACTTGCCGCCGGCGGTTTATCAGGCCCTAGTCAATAATAGCAGCCTGCGCTTTGCCCCCGAAGCAATGGACCGGCGCGCCAAAGAGCAGATGCGTAACCACCTGCCAGACCCTGTTCCCGCACTGACCTTTTTCCAGTCGCCGCTGGGCCGCCAGATTGTGGCTGCTGAACTGCTGGCCACCCGCCGCGATCAGTTGGCCAAACACGCCCAAGGCTTGCCGCGCATCGAGGCCAGCGCCACCCGTCAACTGCTGATCAACCACTTGTCGCGGGCGCTGCCAGCCCGTGAAGCCGGCGCGGAAGTCACTCTGGCGATTGCCGGGATTGCAGCAGACAGTTTGAGTTCGATGATCCCGGGGTTGCTCGGAGGCGGTCAGGCCCAAGGCATGTTGAATGGCCAGCGCCAGCGCTTGATGGAGCAACTTGCCGGTGAACTGGATAACACGTTGCTCTACGTGTATCGCGACCTGTCTGATCCGGAACTGGAAGAGTTCGTCACCTTTGCAGAGTCGTCTGCCGGGAAAGCCTATTATCAGGCGGCACTGGCAGCTATTCGCGCCGGGCTGGCCGTGGGCCAAAGCACGTCAAGCCTGTCGCAATAACCAACGTCCCGTAGGAGCAAGCTCGCGTCTACAGATGTTGATCCAGAAACGCGAAATAACGCTCACGAATCTCGGAAGTTTCATTCGCCAGATGGTGCCGGGCCTCTGGCAGCAACAACACCTGAGGCTGATCGAATTTCGTTTTCAGCACCTCAAGGTTATGCCGCCAATCAACGGTTTTGTCCGCTTCGCCCTGAATCACCAAGGGCCGCCGGGAGCAGGCTGGCGCACTTTCAATACGCGGAATCCAGCGCGCCAGCGCACCGACCCAGGCCGTCGGCAGACGCACCGGCTGCAACGGATCGGCCTGCAGGAACGGCAAGAAGTCGGGATCGTTGGAGTTCTCGCTGAAACGTCGGGCAATGCCTTTGACGAAGGCTCTGAGCAGGTAATAGCTGAACTTCGACCAATTCCAGTCCTTGGGCCTGATCAACGGTGACAGCAGAATCACCTGCCCTTGTGCCGGGCTTTGATCACCCTGACGCAGCACATGATCAAGCACAATCGCGCCACCGGTACTTTGCCCGCACAGGTGCCAGGGTTGCGGCAAAGCCAGTGACTGGGCCTCGATAAACAAACCTTGCAGCACCGCCTGGTACTGCGCGAAATCATCAATGCTGGCCCGCTCGCCACTGGAAAGCCCATGCCCCGGCAAGTCGCAGGCAATGACCACGAATCCGTGATCCAGGCCCCACTCAATCACGTGCCGATACAGCCCCATATGATCGTAAAAACCATGGATGACGAATAGCGTCGCCACCGGGGCGGACGCTGGCCACCAGACCTGACTGACCAGCTCGTAGCCGCCGGCACTGAAGCGCCCCAATTGCCGGCGCACCGGCACCTTGCGCTGCGCAAAATCCAGCCCGTAGAACTGCTGATACGCCAGCCCCTCGCGCGATAATGGCTGGCCATCGTGCAAAGGCTGCAAGCTGGCGCGCAAGGAATCGGGGGCAAACGGGGCAGGCATAAGAATTTCCAGACGGGGCGCACGTGCGCAAAACAGGCTTTATAGACCGACGATATTCATCTGTCCGTTCAAGCATGGCAAGCTACGCGGCCTTCGAGGACCTTTTTGCATGCCTGTGCCCACCTTAAAAACCCTGCTTGCCTGCCTGCTGGTGCTGATATGTGCAGCGGGGTTGTGGACGGCCTACGACTGGTTCCAGGGCCGCTATATTCGCGCCTTCAGCGACCAGACCGCACTGTTCGCCGGAGATATCCTGAGTCTGCCCGCCGAGCTGTCAGGCCCGGGGCCCATCCGCGTGGTGCATTTCTGGGACCCGGCCTGCCCGTGCAATGTCGGTAACCAACAACACCTCAGCGAATTGCTGGCGCATTACGTGCCGCTGGGCGTCGCGTTCTACTCCGTGCAAAAGCCCGGCACCCATGGCCAGTTACCCGCCACCCTGGGCGCAATAAAGCCCTTGGCCAGCCTGCCCGGCGCCGAGCATCTGAGCGCCAGCCCGGCCGTGGCTATCTGGGACCGCAGCGGCCAACTGGCCTACTTTGGCCCCTACAGCGAAGGTGCCACCTGCAACGCCAGCAACAGCTTTATCGAACCCGTCCTGCAGGCCCTGAACGAAGGCCGCCCGGTAAATGCCACCCACACCATGGCCGTGGGCTGCTATTGCCCGTGGCAGAATGACCGCGCTTCCCCCTAAGGCGCTTCGGTGCGAACCAATTACAAGGAGTTGCACCATGAAACGCAGCCTGACCCTGGCCGCCCTCGTTATTGCCGTCATCGCGGGCGGTGGCGTCTGGTATGTGCAAAGCAAGCTGCCCACCCGCCAGGGCCAGGTAGCGCTGGACGGGCTGCAGGGGCCGGTCGCGGTACGGTATGACGAGCGCGGGGTGCCGCATATCCGCGCAGCTAACCAGACGGATATGTACCGCGCCCTTGGCTATGTACAGGCGCAGGACCGCCTGTTTCAAATGGAGATAATGCGTCGCCTGGCGCGGGGGGAACTGGCCGAGGTACTCGGCCCCAAGCTGATCGATACCGACAAACTGTTCCGCAGCCTGCGCATTCGCGAACGTGCCGCCAGCTATGTCGCCGAACTGGACTATCAGTCACCTTCGTGGCTGGCCCTGCAAGCCTATCTGGACGGGATCAACCAGTACCAGGCCAGCCACGCCAGACCGGTGGAGTTTGACCTGCTGGGCATCACCCCGCGGCCATTCACCGCCGAAGACACGATCAGCGTCGCCGGCTATATGGCTTACAGCTTTGCAGTCGCCTTTCGTACGGAGCCATTGCTGACTTACGTACGTGACCAGTTAGGCAGCAACTACCTGAAAGTCTTCGACCTGGACTGGCAACCCCGGGGCGTGCTGAGCCCGGCACTGTCGAGCAACGACTGGAAAAACCTCGGTTCCCTCGCCCGGCTGAGCGATCAGGCCTTGAATCAGGCCGGCCTGCCACAGTTCGAAGGCAGCAATGCCTGGGTCGTGTCGGGCAAACGTACCCAAAGTGGCAAACCGCTACTGGCAGGCGATCCGCATATCCGCTTCTCGGCGCCGGCGGTATGGTACGAAGCGCAGCTCTCGGCGCCCGATTTTGAGCTCTATGGCTACCATCAGGCCCTGGTGCCGTTCGCCTTTCTGGGCAACAACCGCGATTTTGGCTGGAGCCTGACCATGTTCCAGAACGATGATCTGGACCTGATCGCAGAGAAGACCAATCCCGACCACCCGAATCAGGTGTGGTACCACGGCCAGTGGGTCGACATGAGCAGCAGCGAGCAACAGATTGCGGTCAAAGGCCAGGCACCGGTGACCCTCACCCTGCGCCGGTCCCCCCACGGTCCGATCATCAACGATGTACTCGGGTCTGCCGCCGGCAGCACGCCGATTGCAATGTGGTGGGGCTTTCTGGAAACCCGGGACCCGATTCTCGAAGGCTTTTACCAGCTCAACCGCGCCGATACCTTGAGCAAGGCCCGCACGGCCGCCACCTATATTCACGCACCGGGCCTGAACCTGGTGTGGGCAAATGCCAAGGGCGACATCGGCTGGTGGGCGGCGGCGCAATTGCCCAAACGCCCGGCAGGGGTCAATCCCGCGTTCATTCTGGACGGCAGTACCAGCCAGGCAGACAAAGTCGGTTTTTATCCGTTCAGCGCCAACCCCCAGGAAGAGAATCCCGCGCGGGGCTATATCGTATCGGCCAACTTTCAGCCGGTATCGCCTGCCGGCATAGAGATCCCCGGTTACTACAACCTGGCGGACCGCGGCCAGCAACTCAATCGCCAGCTCAGCGAACCCGGCGTGAAATGGAACCTGAAGAACAGCCAGGCGCTGCAACTGGGCACCCGCACCGACTACGGGCAGCGTGTGCTCAAACCGCTGTTGCCAGTGCTGCGTGAAGTAGTCAGCGATCCGGCCGAACGCCAGCTGGTAGAACAACTGGCGCAATGGCAGGGCGATTATCCGCTGGACTCAACGGCCGCCACGCTGTTCAACCAGCTTCTGTTCAGCCTGGCTGACGCAGCGATGAGTGATGAGTTGGGGGATGTTTATTTCGACACCTTGCTCAGCACCCGGGTGATCGACGCCGCCTTGCCACGCCTCGCCGCAAACCCGGATTCGCCGTGGTGGGACAACCGTAATACGGCGCACAAAGAGACCCGGGCCGAGACAGTCAAGGTCGCCTGGCAAACCAGCATTGCGCAGTTGAAAGCCACCATGGGCGACGACCCGGCGCAATGGCGTTGGGGCAAGGCGCACACCTTGACCCATGACCACCCGCTGGGGCGGCAGAAACCGCTGGACTGGCTGTTTAACGTCGGCCCATTCGAGGCCCCCGGCAGCCACGAAGTACCCAACAATCTCAGCGCCAAACTCGGCCCGGCCCCCTGGGCAGTGACCTACGGCCCCTCAACCAGACGTCTGATCGACTTTGCCGAGCCGTACCACAGCCTGACCATCAACCCGCTAGGGCAAAGCGGCGTACCCTTCGACAAACACTACCGCGACCAGGCCCAGCCCTACATTGAAGGCGACTACAGCATCCCGCATATCGACGAGACAGAAATCCAGCTCAACACCCGCAGCGTCTTGCGACTGGTGCCCAAGCAACTGTAGGAGCGAGCTTTTCAATTCGACAGCCAGCTCGCTCCTGCAGGGTCCGTTCAGTCAACCCAATGCGTAATGCAGCACGATGCCCACAAAAATTGCCAAGCCGGCCCAGTGGTTGTGCAGGAAGGCTTTGAAGCAACGTTGCCGGTCGCGGTCGCGGGTATACCAGAACTCCCACACGAAGCACCCGGCCGCGACCAGCAGGCCGAGGTGGAACCAGACGCCAAGCTCGAAGTGCGCGCCCGCCAGCAGCAGACAACCCAGCGCCAGGCCTTGCAGGGTAAGGATGATCACGCGATCAGCATCGCCAAACAGAATGGCCGTGGATTTGACCCCGATTTTCAGGTCGTCTTCACGGTCAGTCATGGCGTAATAGGTGTCGTAGCCCACGGTCCACAGCAGGTTGGCGATATAAAGCAACCATGCCGCGGCAGGCAGGCTGCCAGTTTCAGCGGTGAATGCCATGGGCATGCCCCATGAGAACGCTGCACCCAGCACCACTTGCGGGTAGTAGGTGTAGCGCTTCATGAACGGGTAGCTCGCCGCCAGCGCCAGACCGCCGAATGACAGCCAGATGGTCGGGGCATTGGTGCACAGCACCAGCAGGAAACTTATCCCCATCAGCAGCGCAAAAAACACCAACGCCTCTTTACCGCTGATTTTTCCGCTGACCAACGGCCGCTGCTCTGTACGTTTGACGTGGCCATCGACTTTGCGATCGGCAAAGTCGTTGATTACACAACCGCCGGCACGGGTCAGGATTACGCCGAACACAAAGATCAGCAGGTTGCTCAGCGAAGGCACACCCTTGGCGGCAATCCACAGCGCCCACAGCGTGGGCCAAAGCAGCAGGTAGATGCCGATGGGCTTGTCCATGCGGGTCAGCTGGATGAAGTCCCAGGCGCGAGGGTTCAGGCGATTGAGTGACTTGAGCAGGCGCACGTACATTCAGTTGTTCTCCGGCCGGGCACTCAGGGCGGCCCACAGTTTGGGTAAAAACACCTCGGCCACCAGCACGCTCAACGCTCCGCGTACAAAGCGCGAGCGGCGGCCCCATAGCTGATCTGCCTGATCGGCGGCAGGCAACCAGCCCCGGGGGTAGTGACACACCTGCAAGGCGCCGCGAGCAAAAGCCTGATCACAAAACAGCAGTTCACCCAGAGATCGGGTGCCCAGCTCGTCCATGTTCAGTGCACCATCTTCCAGCGCACTTTTCGCCGCCACGCTGCGGGCAAACACCCACGGCTGTTGATGCCCGTGCAAATACACTTCGCGCACCCAGCCCTGGCTGCCTTCGGGCAGGCTGAGGGCTGCACATTCATCCTGGCGCAAGGCCTGCCAGCCCTCAAAGAGCGGCTGCACACTAAAGGCACCCTCCGAGAGCACAGTCAGACGTCGGGTCAAAGAGCCTTGATCGAACAACCAGTCGAGGGTTTGTTCATCAGGCAATACAGGAAGCTGGTCTTTTTCAAGCCAGACAGGGGAGATCAGCGGGTAAGTTATGTGCGGCACAGTGGGTCATAATTGGCAGCCATTGAGGCCGGCGAGCTTATCACGCGGATCTTTGATTGAGCGGCCGAGGATTATTTGGCAGCGATCGTGCTTGCATCTACCGGTCGTCATCAGTACAAAACGCCCTGAATTGACGAGAGACCTGGCGAATCTGAAAAAGCCTGTGGCCTCGTATTAGCCTGAACTTGAGGAAGAACCCGATGAAAAAGTGGCAATGCATCGTATGTGGACTGATTTATAACGAAGCCGACGGCTGGCCGGATGACGGCATTGCTCCCGGTACGCTGTGGCAAGACGTACCTGAAGACTGGCTGTGCCCGGACTGCGGGGTTGGCAAAATGGATTTCGAGATGATCGAAATCAACTGATCTACCCCCCTCAAAACCTGACTCACCCCATGGAGATTGGAATGAACGCACCTGTCGTGATCGTTGGTACCGGGCTGGCGGGCTATAACCTGGCCCGGGAGTTTCGCAAGCTGGACAGCGAAACCCCGCTGCTGTTGATCACGGCCGATGACGGCCGCTCCTACTCCAAGCCCATGCTGTCCACCGGCTTTGGCAAGAACAAAGAAGCTGACGGCCTGAGCATGGCGATGCCTGGAGCCATGGCACAACAGCTCAATGCCCAGGTGCGTACCCATACCCGCATCAGCGGAATCGACCCGGG
This sequence comes from Pseudomonas paraversuta, assembly GCF_904067025.1. NCBI lineage: Bacteria > Pseudomonadati > Pseudomonadota > Gammaproteobacteria > Pseudomonadales > Pseudomonadaceae > Pseudomonas > Pseudomonas paraversuta. The sequence goes on along the minus strand of NZ_CAJFDA010000001.1, from coordinate 130,221 downwards.
CCACAAGCAGCTGTGGATCGGTGAAGAAGCCGTTGCCTATCGCGACCTGATTCTGGCGTGGGGCGCGCAAACGGTGCAGGTGCCGGTGGAAGGGGATGCCCAGGATTCAATCTTCCCGATCAATGACCTCGAAGATTACGCCCGCTTCCGCGCAGCCGCCGCGGGCAAGCGTCGGGTCCTGATTCTGGGCGCAGGCCTGATCGGCTGCGAGTTTGCCAATGACTTGATCGCAGGCGGCTATGAAGTTGATCTGGTCGCACCCTGCGAGCAAGTCATGCCTACCCTGTTGCACCCCGCGGCGGCGGCAGCAGTCCAGGCGGGCCTTGAAAGCCTGGGCGCGCGCCTGCACCTGGGCCCGGTTCTGACCCGCCTGCAGCGCACCGATGACGGACTCCAAGCACATTTGTCAGATGCCAGCGTGATCGACTGCGATGTGGTGGTATCGGCCATTGGCTTGCGTCCGCGCATCGATATGGCGGCTGCCGCCGGGATCCGGGTCAACCGCGGGATCGAGGTGAGCCGTCTGCTCAAAACCTCCCATGACAACATCTATGCCCTGGGCGACTGCGCCGAGGTCGATGGGCTGAGCCTGTTGTATGTGATGCCGCTGATGAGCTGCGCCCGGGCACTGGCACAAACCCTCGCAGGCAATCCCACTGCTGTCAGCTACGGTGCGATGCCGATTACGGTCAAAACCCCGGTTTGCCCGCTGGTGGTGTCACCCGTGCCACGTGGCCATGAAGGGGTCTGGACTGTGGAAGGCCAGGGCGCAGATATCAAAGCCTTGTGCCGCGATGCTGAAGGCAAATTGCTAGGTTATGCACTGACGGGTGAGGCTGTTCGCGAAAAACTGGCGCTGAACAAAGAGCTGCCGGCACTTTTGGCGTAAATACGGTTAACTCTGTCGCATATGACATTGCCTTGCTTTAACAAAGCCGGTGCAGAGGCTGGCGCCGGCCTTGGCCGCGTGCCATTCTCACACCGGTCTGCCGCAGAGTAGAGCCTGCGGCGCCTTGGCGCTGCTCCATAGAGAGCAGCACGGACATAACAACAAAAAACCGTCAAAGAGGCTTCATCATGCGTAAACCAGATCTCGCCAACGCTATCGCCGAAAAGGCTGACCTCACCAAAGAGCAAGCCAACCGCGTACTCAACGCAGTGCTTGAAGAAATCACCCAGGCCCTGCATCGCAAAGACAGCGTGACGCTGGTCGGTTTCGGCACCTTTATTCAGCGCCATCGTGGCGCTCGCACCGGACAGAACCCGCAAACCGGTGAGCCGGTAAAAATCAAGGCCAGCAACACCGTCGCTTTCAAGCCGGGCAAGTTCCTGAAAGACAGCGTCAATCCATAAAGCACTGAGTGGCCGCTGCTCGTAACGGCCTTGAAGAATGGGCAAGCTGGCTCGGCTAGCGGCCCATTCTTGATATCTTCCCACTCAATCGTGCGGCCATAAGTGGCAAAACCCCCACCATCTACGCCAATCCATGCAGATATATGGCGTTCCTCGTTCAAATCGTTACACTGCGCCGGCTATTTAATTTTTCCCCGAGGCCGCGTACATGAAATTTCGTTTTCTGCTCTGGATGCTGGGCTTTTTGATGGGCAAAGCCAGCCGTAAAAACCCTGCTTTTCAGCAGCAACTGGTCGATAAAGACCTGGTTTTCCAGCTGCAAACCCTCGATGGCACAGTGGCCCGTCACTTCAAAGTCAAAGATCAGCGCATCACCAGCCATTCGGGCACGTACCCCGACCCTGCATTTTCCATCAGTTTTAAAGATGCAGCCTACGGCTTCGCCACGCTGCAGGCGAAGAACAAGCAGCTGGCATTCATGACCGGGATTCAGGACAAATCGATTCAGATCAAAGGCAACCCGGCGCTGGTCATCTGGTTCCAGGGCCTGACCAAGTACCTCAAACCGCGCAAAAAGCCCAAGGCCTGATACTTCAACCGTAGAAGCGAGCTTACCTCGCGAGCTGTTTACGCTTGGAAGAGCTCGCGAGCAAGCTCGCTCCTACAGGTAACGGCGGGCTAAGCCCGGCCAAATTGCGCTGCCATTTCGCGAAACAGCACCTCCGCCTCCAACACTTTGCTGACAACGTCTTCAGCCTTTTCGCGGGGGACGCCCAGTCGTTCGAACACGGCGTCGGGAAGTGGCGCACAGGATCCGGTGCCGATTGCCCGGCTACGCAACAACCCCAGTGCCACGCAGACCAGGTTCGGGAAGTGTGCATCAGCGCCACTGAAGTGCGGATCGTGTTGAAAACGCAAAGCCGTCGCCAATTCTGGCGGCATGCCCCAGTACCGCATCACCCAGGCGCCCATTTGCTCGCGGCTGATGCCCAGCAAATGCTGTTCGATGACGCCATGGCTGACGTGCGGGTTGACTTCAAGGTGACGGCAAATCAATGAGAAGTGCGGCGGAAACACATGGGCCAGGAGCAAATAGCCGAAGTTGTGCAACAGCCCGGCCAGGTAGGTGAGGCCGACTTCCGGACGCTGGGCCCGGGGCATGGCCCGGGTCAGCCCTTCGATGACCGCTGCCGTGTAGATCGACTGCTGCCAGTAGGGGACGCTTGATTGCGGATGATCCTTGGGCACACCCAGGCTTTTCCCCAGCGCCAGACTCAGCGCAAGGTTGATCACCAGATCGACCCCCAGCACCCGCATGATGGCGTCTTCAACCGAACGGATTTTACTTTGTGAGGCGTAGTACGACGACGATGCCCAGCTCATGACCTGTGCCGCCAGCGCCGGGTCGGTTTCGACAACACTGGTAATTTCATCGATGGTCACGTTCGGGTCGACCCGCAACCGCATGATTTTGCGCACGCTCTCGGCCAGGGGCGGCAACTCGATGGTGTCTTCCAGCCGTTGCTGGATTCGTCGCGCGGTGAATGCCTGGACCGCCCGGCAGATCGCCGCGCCATCATCGTCGGCATGATCAGGGTTAAGCGTGATGGCACTCACGGACTCGCCAAAACGACCGCCGCTGGCATTGCTCAGCAGAAGCTTGAAGTCTTCCCGGGTCATCTCCAGCCACAAACCGGGCTCCCCCCCGCCGACCAGTAACAGAGGCTGCTGCAGCAATTGCTCTTCATACAGACATGGCGAGCCGATGAGTGCCGGCACGCCCGGCAACAGGCTCAGGTTGTGTCTGCCGAGCATCTGCTCAAGCCGCTCAGGTGCGATAGCCGTCATGCGCCGGCCGGTTAAATCAGCCAGACGATTGAGGTCGAGCAAGTGGCTCTGCGCGAACAGCACCATCAGCACGCCCACCGAGTCCTCGAGCAACACAGCCTGGACCTTGCAGCCCGGGTTGAGCCCGGGGTGGTCGCGGACTTCTCGACAGGTAATGCCCAGATCAGCAAGCAGCCGCCGGATGACCGGCGGTGTGCTTGAAAAGGCTGGAGCGCCGGCGACTTCAGTGAAGATCTGCATTCGATTCCTGCAACTCAAATTTGGTAAGCGTCACTTGATCGGCCGCAAATCTGATTACTGAACGAAATTTCATACCTGGCCATATTGCTGGCCATGCCTGAGCCAGCGGTCCAGCAGTGGACTGACATGGCTCGGCCAGCGTTCAATCAGGGTCAGGGCGGCGTCGCGCACGGCGGGTAACAGGTCGGCATCACGCATCAGGTCAGCCACTTTGAATTGCAGCAGGCCGGTTTGCCGGGTGCCGAGCATTTCGCCGGGACCGCGCAGCTCGAGGTCTTTTTCGGCGATCACAAAACCATCGTTGGTCTCACGCATGATGCCCAGACGCTGGCGCCCGATTTGCGACAGCGGCGGGTGGTACAGCAGCACGCAATGACTGGCGGCGCTGCCCCGGCCTACCCGGCCACGCAACTGGTGAAGCTGGGACAGGCCCAGACGCTCGGGGTTTTCGATGATCATCAGACTGGCATTGGGCACGTCAACGCCTACTTCGATTACCGTGGTGGCGACCAGCAACTGCAATTCGCCAGCCTTGAACTGCGCCATGACTGCGGCCTTTTCTGCAGCCTTCATGCGCCCGTGAATCAGGCCCACGCGCAACTCGCCCAAGGCACTGGAGAGGTCTTCAAAGGTGGTCTCGGCGGCCTGACAGGTCATCTCTTCAGACTCTTCAATCAGGGTGCATACCCAGTAGGCCTGGCGGCCTTCGGCACAGGCTGCACGTACCCGCTCGATCACTTCGATGCGCCGCGTGTCGACCACCAGCACGGTATTGACCGGGGTTCGCCCGGGTGGCAGCTCATCGAGAATCGAAGTGTCGAGGTCGGCGTATGCGCTCATGGCCAGCGTCCGCGGAATCGGCGTGGCCGTCATGATCAACTGGTGCGGACACATCACACCGCCCACCCCTTTGTTGCGCAGGGCCAGACGTTGCTGAACGCCAAACCGGTGTTGCTCATCGATGATCACCAGAGCCAGGTTCTTGAACTGCACCTGATCCTGAAACAAGGCATGGGTGCCAACGACCATGGGCGCGCCATTGGCAATTTGCTCCATCGCACTGGCCCGGGCCTTGCCTTTGAGCTTGCCGGCCAGCCATGCAACTTCAAGACCCAGCGGCTCCAGCCAGCGCTTGAAGTTGATGTAGTGCTGCTCGGCGAGGATTTCCGTCGGCGCCATCAGCGCCACCTGGTAGCCGGCTTCCAGCGCCTGCAAGGCGGCCATCGCAGCGACCACTGTCTTGCCTGCCCCCACATCGCCCTGAATCAGGCGCAGCATGGGTTCAGGCTGACTGAGGTCGTAGGCCACTTCGTTGCCGACTCGCACCTGGGCGCCGGTGGGCGGGAACCCCAGGTTGGCCAGAAACTGCGCGGGCAGTTTTTCGGCTTTGGGCAAAGCGGGCGCCTGCTGGGAGCGCAGGCTCTCGCGCAATCGCTGCTGCGAGAGTTGATGGGTCAGCAGTTCCTCAAACGCCAGACGGTGTTGCGCCCAGTGATGGCCCAACGCGAGCTCTTCGACATCGGCGTCGGCCGGGGGCTGATGCAGATAGCGAATGGCTTGATCCAGCGGGGCCAGCTGGTGCTCCTTGGCCAACTCCGCCGGCAGCCAGTCAGGCAAGCTGCGCGGGCCGAGCAGGGCGAGGCTTTGCTGGCTGAGCTGGCGCAGACGCTGCTGGGTCAGACCTTCGGTTGTAGGATAAATCGGTGTCAGCGTGGTATCGACTGGAGGCGGCTCATCGCCGGTGATGGCACGGTATTCCGGATGGTAGATCTCCAGCCCCGATGCGCCGGGGCGGGCCTCGCCATAGCAGCGCACTTCGGTGCCACGCTTGAGACTTTCTTTTTGTGCATTGCTGAAATGGTAGAACCGCAGGCTCAGGCCCCCGGTGCCATCATTGATCCGTACCAGCAAGCTGCGACGCTTGCCCATGACCACATCAGCGCCGATCACCCGGCCTTCGACCACCGCATCCTGACCGGGGCGCAGGGCGCCGATGGGCACCACGCGAGTCCGGTCCTGATAGCGCAACGGTAAATGGAAGAGCACATCCTGCAGGTTTTCCAGGCCCACCTTGGCCAATTTTTCTGCCATGGCCTCGCCTACGCCCTTGAGCGCGGTGACCGCCACTTTCGACAACTCGGTCATCGGCAGGCTTACTTCGCGGCAGGCGGCTTGGCCACCGAACACAGGCGGATCGAGTCGGCGAGGATTTCAATCGCCTTGGGCCGCGGAAAGCTGGCACGCCAGGCGATGGCGACTGTACGAAAAGGTACCGGCGGAGTCAGCGGACGCACAGCCAATATGCCCGGGGCATAGTGGTGACTGTCGACAGCCGATAATGGCAGGATCGAAATGCCCAGCCCTGAAGCAACCATGTGCCGAATGGTTTCCAGCGAGCTGGACTCGACCGTGGTGTGCTGCGAGCCGTCCTTGCCTTTGGCCAGGGTCGGACAGGCTTCAAGCACCTGGTCGCGGAAGCAGTGTCCTTCGCCCAGCAAGAGCAGGCTCTTGTCGTTGAGCAGACTGGCATCGATGGTCTCTTTCTGCGTCCATGGATGCTCGCTCGGCATCAACACGTAGAACGGCTCGTCGTAGAGCGGCAAGGTCAGCACATCGGCTTCATTGAAGGGCAGAGCAATGATAATCGCGTCCAGTTCGCCGTTGCGCAGCTTGTCCCGCAGTACATGGGTGAAGTTTTCTTCGATGTACAACGGCATTTGCGGGGCGACCCGGTGCAGCTGCGGAATCAGGTGCGGAAACAGGTACGGGCCTACGGTGTAAATGGCGCCTACCTTGAGCGGAGCGGTCAGCTGGTTCTTGCCGGCCTGGGCCAGCTCACGAATGCCCTGGGCCTGCTCCAGTACCTTTTGCGCCTGGGCAACGATGCCTTCGCCCACCGGGGTAAGGCGCACGGCACTTTTGCTGCGCTCGAAAATCAGCACACCGAGTTCGTCTTCCAGTTTTTTCACACCCACCGACAAGGTCGGCTGGCTGACGTGGCAACGTTCAGCCGCGTGGCCGAAGTGTTGTTCTTGGGCGAGCGTAACGATGTAGCGTAATTCTGTAAGCGTCATAGCGGGCGTCCCTGTGGCTGCGAGCCAAGCATAGCGGCTGCAATCGATAGACGCACGTTATCAGACATTAGCCCCGGAGCTACAGTCGCTAATCAATGCAAGGGAGGTTTAATACTGTGCAAACGGGTTTAGCAGCGATGCAGCCGCCCCTGTATTGCGGGCGACTGCACTGTTGCCAGCGCTGGCAAGCCAGCGCCTACAGGACTTTTATCCGGGCCGAGGCTTTATCGCCGACGTTTATCGATGGAATAAACGAAGGGTGCCACGATCTCGATGGTGCCATTGGTCAGCATTTCGGCCGGCGGCTTGGGCAACGGCTGTGCCCGGCGAATCATTTCCAGGGTGGCCCGGTCCAGATCCGCATTGCCTGAACGACCTACCAACTCATAGGACAGCACCTTGCCTTCACCGTCTACCACGAAGCGCAGCCGGTTCAGACCTTCCTTGCCTCGCGACTGAGCAGAAGCCGGGTACTTCTTGTACTTGCCCAGGTGAGCCAGCAATGTGCCTTCCCAACTGGCTTTAGCCGCCAGTTGTTGTGCCGACGGCCCAGGAGCCGGGGCGGCAGACTTCTCGCTCGGCGCCTTGGTCGGTGTGGCGTCGCTAGGTTTCTCTTCTGAAGGCTTCTCTTTAACCGGCTCGGTTTTTTCCACAGGCTTGGGCGGTTGTGGCTTCTGCTTGGGCTTGACCGGTTTCGGGACAGCTATTTTCGGCTTGGGCGCTTCGGCCAGCTTGGGTATCGGCAGCTCTTCCACAGGAGCCGGCGGCTGTGGCGGTGTCACCACTTTCGGCGGCGCAGGCGGTGGCGGTGCTGGCAGCGGTGCCAGATCAACCATCATCGCTTGCGGTGGAAGTTCGACGGCCCGCGGGCTGGACCATTGCATGGCAAGAATGACTGCCACTGCATGGATAGCCAACACCGCGACCAGGCTGATTGCGTAACGCGTCATCTTTTGGCGCGCTATGGTCATTTCTTGGCTGCCGTCTCTAGTCCGACCAGACCCACCTTCAAGTAACCGGCTGCGCGCAATGCATCCATCACGCCCATCAAGTCACCGTAGTCCACGCCTTTATCGGCCTGGAAGAAGATCGTCGTGTCTTTCTTGTTGTGAGTCCTGGCATCCAGGGTCGCACCCAGGGCTTCAACAGTGACCGGCTCTTCACCCAGGTACAGGCGCTGGTCAGCCTTGACGCTGAGGAACACCGGCTTCTCGGGACGAGGCGCCGGTTTGGCGGTGGAAGCTGGCAGGTCAACCTTGATATCCACAGTGGCCAGCGGTGCTGCCACCATGAAGATGATCAGCAGTACCAGCATCACGTCAATAAAAGGCGTGACGTTGATTTCATGGTTCTCGGCGAGATCGTCATCGCCTTCTTTTAAATGCAGGCCCATGGCCGATTACCCCACTTTCACCATGTGCGGTTGCGAGCTGCGCTCGGGCGGCAGGTGATCGAGGTCACGGCTAACCAACAGCAACACTTCTGCCGATGCGTCTGCCACTTGAGCCTTGTAGCCAGTGATAGAGCGGGCGAAGACGTTGTAAATCACTACCGCAGGGATCGCAGCAACCAGGCCCAGTGCAGTGGCCAGCAGGGCCTCGGCAATACCCGGTGCCACAACGGCCAGGTTGGTGGTCTGGGTTTTGGCGATACCGATGAAGCTGTTCATGATCCCCCAAACGGTACCGAACAGACCGACGAACGGTGCGGTGGAACCGATGGTGGCGAGGATGCCGGTGCCGCTGCTCATGTTGCGGCCACAGGCGGCAACCAGACGCTCAAGGCGGAAGCTGACGCGCTCCTTGATGCCTTCTTTTTCGCGGCTATTGGCCGACAGGCGCATTTCTTCCAGTGCGTCCTGCACCAGCAGGTGCGCCAGCGTGCCTTCTTTGGTTGCAGATTCGCTGGCTTCCTTGAGGGTGCGGGCTTTTTTCAGGTTGGCGATTTCAACCCGCAGACGACGCTTGGCGCCCAGGACTTCAAAGCCTTTGGCAATCCAGATGGTCCAGGTGATGATCGAGGCGATAGCCAGGCCGATCATGACGATCTTGACGATGATGTCCGCGTTTTTGTACATGCCCCAAGGAGACAGGTCATGGGCCATGCCCAGCGTGTTGTCTTCTTCAAGAACTTGCGGAGCGTCATCGGCCGGGGCAACAGCGCCTTCAGCCAGCACAGGGTCGGTTGCACCCGGCGCAGCAACTGGGGCCGCAGCCTCAATAGCCGGTTGCGCAGCCGGAGCCGCTGGCTCGTCGGCAAAGACTGCGCCCGGGGCCAGCAAAAGGCTGAACATCAGCGCAGCAAGCCCGCGCCAGAGGCGTGCCGGACTCAAAAACTGGGTTGGCGAAGCGGTGGAATGATTGCGTGTCATGCTAGCCGGACCTGAGAAAAGTAAGAAGGTTATGCCCTGCAACGCGTCTTGAGACCCGGGGCAAATGATGAGTTATTATTGCAAGTAATTCTTGTTAACAAAAGCAATAGCATCTGTTTTTTTCAAAAGTCACGACCTTGGTCGTGCCTGAACATGTACTTTTGTAACTTTAAATTAGGAGTTTTGAGATGCCCAAAGCCTCGGTTCTGATCGCCGGATGCGGTGATGTCGGAAGTCGTCTGGCGGCTCAACTGCCGGCCAATAACTGGCAGGTCTATGGGCTGCGACGCTCCATTGAGCGGTTACCTGCAGGCGTCACAGGCGTGGCGGGGGACCTGTTCAGCGACCAGTGCCCCGGGCAATGGCCTGAAGGCAACATTGACTATCTGGTGTACAGCGCCGCCGCCACCGACCACGACGAGGCCGGCTATCAGGCCGCTTATATAGAAGGTTTGAAGCACACGCTGGGCTGGCTCAAGCAAAAAGGCCAGCAGCCAAAGCGCTTGCTGTTTGTCTCCAGCAGCGGGGTGTATAGCCAGACGGAAGGGGAATGGGTCGATGAAACCTCGCCTGCCGAAGCCACAAGCTACTCGGGGCGAATCATGCGTGAAGCCGAGCAGATCGCATTGAACAGCGGCATTGCTGCCAGCGTGGTGCGCCTCACCGGGATTTACGGACCCGGTCGCGAATGGATGTTGGGGCAAGTGCGCAAGGGCTATCGCGTGGCAGTCGATCCGCCGCTGTATGGCAACCGCATCCATGCCGATGACGCAGGCGGCCTTCTGGCATTCCTGCTCCAGGCCGACCTGCAGGGCAAAACCCTGGAGGATTGCTATATCGGCGTGGATAACGCGCCGGTACCTTTGGCTGAAGTCGTGGGCTGGCTGCGTGAACGTCTGGGTATTACCGAATGGGCTGCCGAAGCCAGCGTGCGCCGGGCCGGCAGCAAACGCTGCAGCAACGCACGGGCCAAGGCCCTGGGCTGGGAACCGCGCTATCCGAGTTATCGCGAAGGCTACAGCGCGATGCTAGCGGATTGACTCTCTCTGCGGGAGCGAGCTTGCCGGCGATACCATCGCCAGCAAGCTCTTGCAGCAGGCCAGGCTTAAAGCTGCTTTTCCAGTACCCATTCACGCTTGCCCGGGTATAGCTGGGGCATTTCGTCAGGCTTGGCAGAATCCAGCGCCTGGAAGATCTCCAGCTGGCGACCATTGCGCACAAAAATGTGCGCCGCACCTGTCTCGTCCTGTTCCAGCCAGAGACTGTCGTACTCGCCGCTCATTGATGCGCAGTCGCCCGCCAGGCACAGGGCGTAAGCATTGGCTTCAGGTAAACCGGTAATCCGGCCATCGGCAAAAAAGGTCACTTGATTGCCTTGCCCTTTACCGCTGACCACACGCCACTGACCGCCCAGATAGGCAGTCTTGAGCGCGTGCTCGAAATTGGTGCCCAAAGGCGCGTCGCTTGTCAGGTTGATGGGGGAACGAACAAAGGATTGTTGCGGATCGGACTCACCCGCAGCCTGTACCAGCTCGTCGCCATTGAGGCTCAAGTCGGTGGCCGCGCTGCCATAAATATTGACCTGCCAAACCCCTTTGTTTTCAGGCATCAGCTTGCCTTCAACCCACTCAAAACCATTGGTGTAATTGGCTTTGGCCTGTCTGGAATCAATTTGCCATTCAAGATTTGGCCCGTTGGCCAGCAGGGCTTCACGCAAATTGCCGCCTTTGGCAGCTTCATTGATCGCGGCCTGGTTGATCCAGACGCCACTGATATCGCGATGGGCGGGGCCGCTGGCACAGCCACCCAGGAAAATGGTGAGCAGCGAGAAAGCGAGCGCTTTGCGCATGGCGGAATCCTTTTAAAGCGGGGCAAGCGGGGGGTTGGCGCAGCATGAAGGCGCTGCGCCGAGGGGTGTTACTCAATGACCAGAATAGCGTCCATCTCAACCTGCGAACCCTTTGGCAGGGCCGCAACGCCAATAGCGGCACGAGCCGGGTATGGTTGTTCGAAGTATTTGCCCATGATTTCGTTGACCTTGGCGAAGTGGCTGAGGTCAGTCAGGAAAATATTCAGTTTGACGATGTCCTTGAACGAACCGCCTGCTGCTTCAGCCACGGATTTCAGGTTTTCGAATACCTGAATGGTCTGGGCTTCAAAACCTTCAACCAGTTCCATGGTTTTTGGGTCCAGCGGGATCTGACCGGACATGTAGACAGTATTGCCAGCTTTGATCGCCTGAGAGTAAGTACCGATAGCAGCAGGTGCCTTATCGCTGGTGATTACAGTCTTGGTCATGGGTGACTCCTTGTAATTAGATGGCTACGCACGCATACGAGTGATGCGGATAACCCCGTTAAGGGCGCGCAGTTTTTTGATCACGCGGGCCAGATGCACACGGTCGTGCACGCTGACCACCAGTTGGACAACGCTGATACGACCATCGCGTTCGTCCATGCTGATTTTTTCGATGTTGCCGTCGGCTGCGTTGACGCTGCTGGCAAGCAGCGCAATCAGGCCACGCTGGTGCTCCAGTTCGACACGCAACTCGACGTTGAATTCACCGGTGACATCCTTGGCCCACGAAAGCTGGACACATTTTTCGGGGTTGTGCCGAATCTCACTGATATTGCGGCAGTTATCCAGGTGCACAACCATGCCTTTGCCCGCGGACAGGTGACCCACAATCGGGTCTCCCGGGATCGGCGTACAACATTTGGCATAACTGAGTACCAGACCTTCGGTACCGCGAATCGCCAGTGGACCTTCCGGGCTCGGCAGCTGTTCGCCTTCACCCATCAGACGCCGGGCAACGACGTAAGCCATGCGATTGCCCAGGCCGATGTCTTCCAGCAGGTCTTCGACCTGCTCCAGACGATACTCCTGAAGCATGGCCTGAATGCGCTCGGCCGGGATCTTGTCCAGCGCGCTGTTGAAGCCGTTGAGCACCTTGTTCAGCAAGCGTTCGCCAAGGTTCACGGACTCGGAACGGCGCTGCAATTTCAGGGCGTGACGGATATGCGTACGCGCCTTGCCGGTAACCACAAAGTTGAGCCACGCCGGGTTGGGGCGGGCACCGGGGGCGCTGACGATCTCGACCGTGGAACCACTTTGCAGCGGCTCGGACAGCGGTGCGAGACGCCGGTTGATACGGCATGCAATACAGCTGTTGCCGACGTCGGTATGCACCGCGTAGGCAAAATCGACTGCGGTGGAGCCTTTGGGCAGCTCCATGATCCGGCCTTTGGGCGTGAACACGTAGACCTCGTCCGGAAACAGGTCGATCTTCACGCTTTCGATAAATTCGAGGGAGTTGCCGGCGCGCTGCTGCATCTCCAGCACGCCCTTGACCCATTGCCGCGCCCGGGCATGGGTCCCCGTGTGCTGCTCGTCGCCACTGGACTTGTACAACCAGTGGGCGGCGATACCGTTGTTGGCCATTTCTTCCATTTCACGGGTACGGATCTGAATTTCGATCGGTACGCCATGCATGCCAAACAGCGTGGTATGCAGCGACTGATAGCCGTTGGCTTTGGGAATCGCGATGTAGTCTTTAAACCGTCCCGGCAGTGGTTTGTACAAATTATGTACAGCACCCAGAACCCGGTAGCAGGTGTCGACCTTGTCGACGATGATCCGGAACGCGTAAACGTCCATGATCTCGTTGAAGGCCCGGCGCTTGCCGCGCATTTTTTTATAAATGCCGTAAATATGCTTTTGACGGCCGCTGACTTCGCCCTGAATGCCGTCTACGGCTAAACAGTGGCTGAGCGACTCTTCAATTTTGTTGACGATTTCCTTGCGATTGCCCCGGGCGCGCTTGACCGCCTGATAGATGCGCGCGGAGCGCATCGGGTACATCGCCTTGAAACCGAGATCTTCGAATTCGATACGAATGCTGTGCATGCCCAGCCGGTTGGCAATGGGCGCGTAGATTTCCAGGGTTTCCTTGGCAATCCGCCGGCGTTTTTCGCCGGACAGCACTTCGAGGGTACGCATGTTGTGCAGACGGTCAGCCAGCTTGACCAGAATCACGCGAATATCCCGCGCCATGGCCATGGCCATTTTCTGGAAGTTTTCAGCCTGGGCTTCGGCCTTGGTCTCGAAGTTCATCTGGGTCAGCTTGCTGACGCCATCGACCAGTTCGGCCACGGTTTCGCCGAACTGCGCGACAAGCGCTTCCTTGGCAATACCGGTGTCTTCGATCACGTCATGCAGCATGGCAGCCATCAGGCTTTGATGGTCCATATGCATGTCGGCAAGAATGTTCGCCACTGCCAGCGGATGCGTGACATAAGGCTCGCCGCTACGTCGGCGTTGGCCGTCGTGGGCTTGTTCGGCGTAGAAGTACGCTCGTCGGACCAGATTGACCTGGTCCGCACTGAGGTAAGTCGACAAGCGATCGGCGAGGGCGTCTATGCTCGGCAAGAGGAAACCTCCTGCCAAAACTTTTTACCCTTCGCCGTGCTACGTCGACCGGGCATAGGCTTAGTTCGCCTCGTTGGACTCGTCCTCGAACGCTGCGAACAGCGGTTCGTCTTCGACGATTTCAGCGTTGGCGATAAACTCGTAGCTCATCAGGCCTGCAGCGATTTCACGCAAGGCAACAACGGTAGGCTTGTCATTTTCCCACTCAACCAAAGGCTCTTTACCGCCGGTGGCCAGTTGACGGGCACGCTTGGTAGAGAGCATGACCAGCTCAAAGCGGTTATCCACGTGTTCTAGACAGTCTTCAACGGTTACGCGGGCCATGGTCTTCCTCGTAGCAAATGCAATATGCGCGCTGCCCGGATGGGCGAGCGGACTCAACAGTTTAAAAAATCACCAGCCATTAGGGAAGCGCTGATTTTTCAAGCGCCCCCCGAAACCCGCTGTAAGCGCCAATGTAAAGCCCTTACAGGGGTTTTGGGAAGAGCCCTTTAACCCAGCAATTCAGCCAGTAATTTGCCAAAACGCTGCTGCTGACGTTTTTGCTGGAGGCGATTGGCGTGAAAAATTGCCTTCAGGTCCTCCAGTGCCAGCGCAAAATCATCATTGATGATCAGGTAGTCATAGTCGACGTAGTGGCTCATTTCACTCACGGCTTCACGCATGCGCCCGTCAATGATTTCGTCGCTGTCCTGCCCGCGATTGTCCAGACGCTCACGCAAGGCTTGCTGGCTCGGCGGCAGGATGAAGATCGAACGCGCCTGCGGCATCAGCTGGCGAACCTGCTCGGCGCCTTGCCAGTCGATTTCCAGAATCAGGTCGTGACCTTCATCCAGGGTCTGCTGCAAATGGCTCTGCGAAGTACCGTAAAGGTTGCCGAACACCTCGGCGCGCTCCAGGAAATCACCGTGTTCGATCATTTTCACGAACTCTTCGCGCTCGACGAAATGATAGTTCACGCCGTTGACCTCACCCGGGCGCATGGCGCGGGTGGTGTGCGAAACCGAGACGCGAATCTGCGGTTCGAGGTCGATCAATGCCTTGACCAGACTGGTCTTGCCTGCGCCCGAAGGGGCAGAAACGATATAAAGGGTGCCGGTGCTATGGGTCATGTCAGGGAGAGCCTTACTCAATATTCTGTACTTGTTCGCGCATCTGCTCGATCAACACCTTGAGGTTGACCGCCGCCTGGGTACTGCGCGGATCGAATGCCTTGGAACCGAGGGTGTTGGCCTCCCGGTTGAGTTCTTGCATCAGGAAGTCGAGGCGCCGGCCGGCGGCTCCACCGGACTTGAGCACGCGCCGCACCTCAAGGATGTGGGTACTCAGGCGGTCAAGCTCTTCGGCGACGTCGCTTTTTTGCGCCAGCAGGACCATTTCTTGCTCAAGGCGCTGGGGATCAAGCTCGGCCTTCATGTCAGCAAAGCGATCGAGCACCTTTTGCCGCTGGGTGGCCAGCATCTGTGGCACGAGTTCACGCAAAGTCTCGACATCAGCCTCGATCGCGGTCAGTCGCTCGCTGATCAGGCGCGCCAGTTCGGCGCCTTCGCGCTCGCGGCCGTTTTTCAGTTCCTGCAGCGCCTGCTTGAACAGCACCAGCGCCTGATTGTTCAGGGCTTGAGGGTCGCTTGCATCCGCCACCAATACGCCTGGCCAGGCCAGCACTTTCAGCGGATCCAGCGCAGCCGGCTGCTTGATCAGGCTGGCGATGGATTCGGCGGCGGCCACCAGTTGCGCCGCACGCTCACGGTCAACCTGCAGCGGCTTGCCCGTGGTTTCTTCGGTGAAACGCAGCGTGCATTCCAGCTTGCCACGTGAGATCCCCTGACGCAGCGCTTCACGCACCGCAACTTCGAGGTCACGCAAAGACTCGGGCAGGCGCAGGTGCGGCTCCAGGTAGCGGCTATTGACCGAGCGCAGCTCCCAGCTCAGGGTGCCCTGAGTGCCGGCACTTTCGACGCGGGCAAAGGCGGTCATGCTATGCACCATGGAGGTACCTCGCGATTCGAT
This sequence comes from Pseudomonas paraversuta, assembly GCF_904067025.1. Lineage (NCBI taxonomy): Bacteria > Pseudomonadati > Pseudomonadota > Gammaproteobacteria > Pseudomonadales > Pseudomonadaceae > Pseudomonas > Pseudomonas paraversuta. Next base: position 114,897 of record NZ_CAJFDA010000001.1, on the reverse strand, counting down.
GAATTTAGCCTGACGGCCATTGAGGCGAAGGATTGTAACGCAGTGCAGGGGACGGCCCCAAATGACGTCTGTCGTAAAAGTACCCGGTGTCATGGCGCTCCCAAGGGGGCGGCGAGCCGGGCATGCAATTATTAGGCGTGTCCTGTCGGGCCATGGCCTTTATAATGCTCGGCAGTTTTCCGTCCCGTACAGGTATCCCACATGAAACGTCCAAGTGGTCGCGTTGCCGATCAGCTCCGTCCGATCCGCATCACCCGCAACTACACCAAACACGCAGAGGGTTCTGTACTGGTCGAGTTCGGTGACACCAAAGTCATCTGCACCGTCAGCGTCGAAAACGGCGTGCCACGCTTCCTTAAAGGCCAGGGCCAGGGCTGGCTGACTGCCGAATACGGCATGCTGCCCCGCGCCACCGGCGACCGCAACCAGCGTGAAGCCAGCCGCGGCAAGCAAGGCGGACGTACCCTGGAAATCCAGCGCCTGATCGGCCGCTCGCTACGCGCCGCGCTGGACATGTCCAAGCTGGGCGACATCACCCTGTACGTCGACTGCGACGTGATCCAGGCCGACGGCGGCACTCGCACGGCCTCGATCACCGGCGCCATGGTTGCCCTGGTCGACGCTTTGAAGCTGATCAAGAAACGTGGCGGCCTCAAGGGCGGCGACCCTCTCAAGCAGATGATTGCAGCGGTCTCGGTGGGCATGTATCAGGGCGAGCCAGTGCTCGACCTCGACTATCCTGAAGATTCGGCAGCCGAAACCGACCTGAACGTCGTAATGACCAGCACCGGTGGCTTCATCGAAGTTCAGGGCACCGCCGAAGGCGCGCCATTCCAGCCTGAAGAGCTGAACGCCATGCTGGCACTGGCGCAAAAGGGCATGACCGAAATTTTCGCCCTGCAACAAGCTGCACTGGCCGACTAACATCGCCGAGCTGTATGCCGAAGCCGTCTGTAACCATCTGGAGAACGCCATGAGCGAGCTGGACCTTTCAAAACCCGAGCCGAGCCGCGATGCTCGTAAATGGGCCATGTTTTGTCACTTTTCAGCGTTCCTCGGGATGTGGTTTCCGTTTGGCAGCCTGATCGGCCCGCTGATCCTGTGGCAGGTAAAGCGTGAAAGCGATCCGTTCATCGATGACCAGGGCAAGGAAGCCCTGAACTTTCAGATCACCGTGGCGATTGCTTCGGCCATTTGCTACGTGCTGATGTTTGTTCTGATCGGTTTCGCCCTGCTCGGCCTGGTCCTGATCGGCGCAGTGGTGCTGGTGGTGATTGCCGGCGTCAAGGCCAATGACGGAGTGGTATACCGCTACCCCTTCACCTGGCGCCCGATCAAGTAAACAAGCACCCACAAAAAAGCCGACAGCGATGTCGGCTTTTTTGTGGCTTCGAAAAAACACCTAGATAGTCAGTGTCCAGTCGTAGTCCACGATCAATGGCGCATGTTGCGAGAAGCGTGGCTGACGCGGCAGGCGAGCGCTTCGTACGAAGCGGCGCAGACCCGGTGTCAACAACTGGTAGTCGAAACGCCAGCCCAGATTAAGCATCTCGGCCTGTTCGTTATCCGGCCACCAGCTGTACTGATCGCCTTCACGACTGACTTCACGCAGGGCATCGACATAGCCCATATTGCCGACAATCTCGTCCATCCAGGCCCGCTCAGGCGCCAGGAAACCAGGAGATTGCTGGCTGTCACGCCAGTTTTTAATGTCGAGTTTCTGCTGCGCCACATACAGCGAGCCGCAGTAGATGTACTCACGACGCTTGCGACGCTGCTTATCCAGATAGCGTGCAAAGTCGTCCATTAGCTTGAATTTTTGATTCAAGTCTTCATCGCCGTTCTGCCCCGAAGGGAGCAGCAAGGTCGCGATGCTGACCTTATCGAAATCGGCTTGCAGGTAGCGCCCGTAGCGATCGGCCGTCTCGAAGCCAAGCCCAGTGATGACTGCTTTCGGTTGCAAGCGCGAATACAAAGCCACACCGCCTTGGGCAGGGACTTCAGCTTCGCAGGCATAAAGAAAGTAGCCATCCAGCTGGTAGGCTGGATCGTCCAGTTCAAAGGCGGAGGCGCGGGTGTCCTGCAGGCAGATAACGTCGGCATTCTGAGCTTGCAGCCAACTGAGCAAACCGCGCTCGACTGCCGTCTGAATACCATTGACGTTCACACTGATGATCCGCATAAATGGCCCCAAAAATCACGTGCGTGTATGATACACGCCGTCTAACCAATTAGCTAAATCCGTGGCATCTGGGGCCTTTACATGCAAGCGTATCAGCGCGACTTCATCCGTTTTGCCATCGATCGCGGCGTTTTGCGCTTCGGTGAGTTCACCCTGAAGTCCGGGCGCACCAGTCCTTACTTCTTCAATGCCGGCCTGTTCAACACCGGCTCCGCACTGGCTCAACTGGGGCGTTTCTACGCTGCCGCCATCGTTGACAGCGGTATCTCCTTCGACGTCCTGTTTGGCCCGGCCTACAAAGGCATTCCACTGGCGGCAACCACCGCAGTGGCCCTGGCAGAACACCATGACCGCGACCTGCCATGGTGCTTCAACCGCAAAGAAGCCAAAGCCCACGGCGAAGGTGGCAGCCTGGTCGGCTCGCCGCTCGAAGGCAATATCCTGATCATCGACGACGTGATCACCGCCGGCACCGCCATCCGTGAAGTCATGCAGATCATCCAGGCCCAGGGCGCCAAAGCCGCAGGCGTGCTGATTGCCCTGAACCGTCAGGAGCGTGGCAATGGCGAGCTGTCAGCCATTCAGGAAGTCGAGCGTGACTTTGGTATTCCTGTGGTCAGCATCGTTTCCTTGAACCAGGTGCTGCAGTACCTGGCCGAAGACGAAACGCTCAAGCAATACCTGCCAGCCGTTGAAGCCTATCGGGCGCAGTACGGGATCTAGTCCGCACAGCCAAAAAAAAGCCCCGCCCGGCAATCGCCGGACGGGGCTTTTCTGGTTTTGCTTAAACCGTCTTGCTGTTGGTAATCAGGGTACCGACACCGGTATCGGTGAAGATTTCCAGCAGCACCGCGTTCGGTACACGACCGTCGACGATGTGTGCAGTGGTCACGCCACCTTGCACGGCTTCCAGCGCGCAGCGGATCTTGGGCAGCATGCCCCCGTAGATGGTGCCATCGGCAATCAGGTCATCCACCTGGGCAGTGGTCAGCCCGGTCAGCACCTTGCCCTGCTTGTCCATCAGGCCCGCGATATTGGTCAGCAACATAAGCTTTTCAGCTTTCAGCGCTTCGGCGACCTTACCCGCCACCAGATCCGCGTTGATGTTGTAGGACTCGCCGTTTTCACCCACGCCAATCGGCGCAATTACCGGGATGAAATCACCCTTGGTCAGCATGTTCAGCAGGTCAGTGTTGATCCCGACCACTTCGCCCACATGCCCGAAATCGATGATTTCCGGGCTGGTCATTTCCGGTGTCTGGCGGGTAACCACCATTTTCTTGGCCCGGATCAGCGTGGCGTCTTTACCGGTCAGGCCTATGGCGCTACCGCCATGGCGGTTGATCAGGTTGACGATCTCTTTGTTCACATGGCCGCCGAGCACCATTTCAACCACATCCATGGTTTGCGAGTCTGTGACCCGCATACCGTCGATGAAATGGCTCTCGATGGACAGGCGCTTGAGCAAATCACCGATTTGCGGACCGCCACCATGGACCACGACCGGATTGATACCCACGGCCTTCATCAACACGATGTCGCGGGCAAACCCGGTTTTCAGCTCATCGTTTTCCATAGCGTTGCCGCCGTACTTGATCACCAGCGTCTTGCCGACGTAACGGCGAATATAGGGCAGCGCTTCGGACAAAACCTTGGCGACGTTGGAGGCGGCATCACGTTCGAGGGTCATTCAGGGCTCCGGTAGAACAAATCGATCAAAACGGTAGTTGGAGATCAGGCGCCACACGCTTCAATTGGGCGTGAAAGACATCCTTGATACGTTGCAGTTCGGCCTCGGTCTCTGCCTCGAATCGCAGCACCAGCACCGGAGTGGTGTTGGAGGCGCGAACCAGGCCCCAGCCGTGTGGATAGTCGACCCGAACACCATCAATGGTGGTCAGCTCGGCGGCTTCACCCCATTGGGCATCGTGCAGGGCGTCAATGATGCTGAATTTGCTCTCATCCGTCACATCGATATTGATCTCTGGCGTAGAAATATCGTTGGGGAAGGTCTCAAACAGCTCTTCGGCTGTCGCCTGGCGCTTGCTGAGGATCTCCAGCAGGCGCGCAGCACTGTAAATACCGTCATCAAAACCGAACCAGCGCTCTTTGAAAAAGATATGCCCGCTCATTTCTCCGGCCAGCAAGGCACTGGTTTCCTTCATCTTCTTTTTGATTAACGAATGACCGGTCTTCCACATAAGTGGCCGACCGCCACATTCTTCGATCCAGGGCGCCAGACGACGGCTGCATTTCACATCAAAAATGATCTCGGCAGCCGGGTTGCGCACCAGCACATCCTGAGCGAACAGCATCAGCAAGCGATCCGGGAACACCATGGTGCCGGTATTGGTCACGACACCGACACGGTCGCCGTCGCCATCAAAGGCCAGGCCAAGGTCGGCATTGGTTTCTTTAACCTTGGCGATCAGGTCCAGCAGATTCTCGGGCTTGCCCGGGTCCGGGTGGTGGTTGGGGAAATTACCGTCCACCTCGCAGAACAACGGGATCACTTCGCAATTCAGGGCTTCGATCAGTTGCGGGGCAATCACGCCTGCCGCACCGTTACCACAGTCGACCACCACTTTAAGACGCCGGGCCAGCTTGATGTCCCCGGTAATTTCATCGAAGTAGCGCGGCAAAATCTCAACCCGGGTGATGCTGCCTTCACCCCAGGTCAGATCATTGCTCTTGAGGCGGGTATGCAGCGCCTGTATTTGCTCGTTGGCCAGGGTGTCGCCAGCGATCACGATCTTGAAGCCGTTGTAGTTGGACGGGTTATGGCTGCCCGTGAGCATCACCCCCGACTTGCCCCTCAGCACGCTGGCCGCGTAATACAGCGCCGGCGTCGGTACCAGGCCTACATCGCTGACATGGCAACCGCTGTCGGCCACACCCTGAATCAAACGCTCCACCAGTTCCGGACCCGACAACCGCCCGTCACGCCCCACCGATACATGGGGCTCACCCTGGGCCAGGCTTTCGGCGCCAATGGCACGGCCAATCCAGTAGGCAGTTTCAGCGGTCAAGGTTTCAGGCACCACACCGCGAATGTCATAGGCGCGGAAGATGCTGTCAGGGAATTGCGGCGCGACCGAAGCTGGGCTGCTCATTAAAAAGGATGCTCCATTTTCTGAGAATTCGGGGTGTGCACTGAAACTGCCAGGCACACGAACGTCGACCTTGCCCTACGGCGAGCATTCACCGGTTGACGGGGAGCGGTCGAGCATAAGCTGTGGCTTTGGACGGCGTTTTGACGCGAGAGTTCGTGAGGCCAGTTGGCATTACGGGGCGTATGGCACAAGGCTGCCATCGATTTTGGCAATAAACAGAGTGACTGCATTGGCGCGAGCTTCATCCTGAATTACCACGCTAACGAGTCAGGTCAGGCAGGGCGCCTGACCTGAGTACAATCAGAGGCTGCCGGAATGACCGAAGCCGCCAGCGCCACGCTGGCTTTCGTCGAATTCTTCGACCAGCTCAAAGTGCGCCTGCACCACCGGCACCAGCACCAGCTGAGCAATACGCTCACCGATGGTGATGTTGAAGGCGGTTTGACCACGGTTCCAGCACGAAACCATCAGCTCGCCCTGATAATCGGAGTCGATCAGGCCGACCAGGTTACCCAGCACGATGCCGTGCTTATGACCCAGGCCGGAGCGCGGCAGGATCAGCGCCGCCAGGCCCGGATCACCGATGTATACCGACAGACCGGTCGGGATCAACAGGGTCTGGCCCGGTTCCAGAACGGTGTCTTGTTTAAGCATGGCGCGCAGATCAAGACCGGCGGAGCCGGGCGTGGCGTACTGCGGCAGCGGAAATTCGCTACCAATGCGTGGATCGAGGATTTTGGCTTGCAAAGCGTGCATACGAGTTAAACCTGGTTCAGACGTTCGGCGATAAAAGTGATCAGCTGGCGGGCAATTTTGCCCTTGCTGGTCTGGGCAAACACAGTGGCATGCAGTTGACGGTCAATCACGCTGCAGGCGTTTTCTTCGCTGTTGAAGCCGATGCTGGGGTTAGCCACATCGTTGGCCACAATCAGGTCGAGGTTTTTGTCTTTGAGCTTGCGCGCAGCGTAATCGAGCAAGTGCTCGGTCTCTGCGGCAAAGCCGACACTAAAAGGGCGGTCAGGGCGCGAAGCGATGGTGGCCAGAATGTCTGGATTGCGCACCATCTGCAGCAACAGGCCGTCACCCTTGGTAGGGTCTTTCTTGAGTTTCTGCGGGGCAACGACTTCCGGGCGGTAATCCGCGACTGCAGCGGACGCAATAAACACGTCACAGGGGATCGCCGCTTCACAGGCCGCGAGCATGTCGCGGGCACTGACCACATCGATCCGGCTCACCCGGTCCGGGGTCGGCAAGTGCACCGGCCCGGTAATCAGGGTTACCCGGGCACCGGCCTCAACCGCCGCTTCAGCCAGGGCAAAGCCCATTTTTCCGGAGCTGTGGTTGGTGATATAGCGCACCGGGTCGATGTTTTCCTGGGTCGGGCCTGCCGTAATCAGTACATGCTTGCCGGTCAACACCTGACGCTGAAAACACTCGGCGGCGCAGTGCACCAGATCATCGGCCTCAAGCATGCGGCCAAAGCCCACGTCACCGCAGGCCTGGCTTCCGGAAGCCGGACCAAACACGCGCAGGCCGCGGGTTTCAAGCAATCGGGTGTTGGCCTGGGTGGCCGGATCACGCCACATGGCCTGATTCATCGCCGGCGCAATGGCGACCGTCGCGTCAGTGGCCAGCACCAGGGTGGTCAGCAGATCATTGGCCAGGCCCTGGGCAAGACGGGCGATCAGGTCAGCCGTGGCTGGCGCGATCAGTACCAGGTCAGCCCACTTGGCCAGCTCGATATGGCCCATCGCGGCTTCAGCCGCCGGGTCCAGCAAATCCAGGTGAACCGGGTGCCCGGACAGGGCCTGCATGGTCAGCGGAGTGATGAACTCGCTACCGCCACGGGTCATGACAACCCGCACTTCGGCGCCTTGATCCAGCAAACGGCGAACCAGCTCTGCACTCTTGTAAGCCGCGATGCCGCCGCCGACGCCCAAAACAATGCGTTTTCGATACAGCCGCTGCATAGGCCTGCCTTCTAGTTCGATGATGACTGCGCGGAAAATGGCCAAATGCCACGCAAAAATGATGGGCTAAGATAACACAGCGCCTGCCAGGGAACAGCGGCGCCCACATACATGGAGGTGTTATGAGCATCAGGGATTGGCCGGCAGCAGAGCGGCCGCGCGAGAAGCTTTTAGAACACGGAGCATCCAATCTTTCCGACGCCGAACTGCTGGCAATCTTCCTGCGCACCGGGGTCTCGGGCAAAAGCGCAGTCGACCTGGCACGGCATTTACTCGCTGAATTCGGCAGCCTGAGGGCCTTGCTCGAAGCCGACCTCGCCGGGTTCTGTCGCCAGCTGGGGCTCGGGCCGGCCAAGTTCAGTCAGTTGCAGGCGGTACTGGAGATGAGCCGCCGGCACCTGGCCGAGCGCCTGCGCCGGGACTCGGCGCTAGAGAGCCCGCAGGCCGTTCGTGACTATCTCAAGTCGTTACTGCGTCACGAACTCCACGAAGTGTTTGGCTGCCTGTTCATGGACTCCAAACACCGGATGCTGTCCTTTGAAGTGCTGTTCAGGGGCTCCATCGACAGTGCCAGCGTGTACCCGCGCCAAGTGGTCAAGCGCGCCCTCGCACATAACGCCGCAGCGGTGATTTTTTGCCACAACCACCCCTCGGGTGTCACCGAGCCCAGCCAGGCCGACCGCACCCTGACCAAGCGCCTGAGCGATGCGCTGGACCTGATCGAAGTGCGGGTTCTGGATCACTTTATCGTTGGCGACGGTGAACCGCTCTCAATGGTCGAACATGGCTGGATGTGACACTCAGGGCTTGATGCTGACCGTCGAAAAGTCCTGACGCCCGAACGGACTCACCTGATAACCCTGTACGTCTTTACGGGTAAGCGCGTAGGCCGTTGGGTGTGCCAGCGGCAGCCACAGCGCCTGCTGCTGAATCAGGGCCTGGGCCTTTTGATACAGCGCGCTGCGCTTGTCCTGGTCGGTGAGGGTTTTGCCCTCACTGATCAGGCTGTCCAGGGTCTTGTCGCAATAACGCGCAAAGTTGGTCCCGGACTTCACCGCGGCGCATGAAAACTGCGGAGTCAGGAAGTTGTCCGGGTCGCCGTTATCACCGGCCCAGCCCATGAACAACAGGTCGTGCTCACCCGCTTTGGCGCGACGGATCAATTCGCCCCATTCAATCACCCGGATGTCCGCCTTGATGCCCACCTTGCCCAGGTCCGCCTGCAGCAACTGCGCCCCAAGGCTTGGGTTCGGGTTCAGCACGCTTCCGGTCGGCCGGGTCCAGATGGTGGTTTTAAAGCCGTCCTTGAGGCCTGCACTGGCCAGCAGCTCTTTGGCTTTTTGCGGATCATGGGCATAGCCCGGCAAATCTTTGGCATAGCTCCAGGTCGTGGCCGGATAGATGCCATTGGCAGTCTGTGCACCGTTCTCGAACACCGCCTTGAGGTAAGTGTCTTTATCGAAGGCCAGATTGATCGCCTGCCGCACCTCGGGCTTGTCCAGTGGCGGATGCTGACTATTGATGGCCACAAAAGCAGTCATGAAGGCCGGGGTTTGCGCAACGCTCAACGCCGGGTCCTTGGTGGCGGCATCCACATCCAGCGGTTTGGGCGAGAGGGCAATCTGGCACTCATTGCGGCGCAATTTCTGCAGGCGCACGTTGGCGTCCGGGGTGATGGCAAAAATCAGCCCGTCGATAGCCGGCTTGCCCGCGAAATAGTCCGGGCTGGCCTTGTAACGCACCACCGCATCTTTCTGGAAGCGCGAGAACACAAAAGGCCCGGTTCCGATCGGCTGGCTGTTCATCAGCTCCGGCGTCCCGGCCTTGAGCAGTTTGTCGGCATATTCGGCCGAATAGATCGATGCAAAGCCCATACTCAGCGCCGGCAGGAACGTTGAATCCGGATGGCTGAGGGTAAAGCGCACGGTCAACGGGTCCGGGGTTTCGATCTTTTTCACCAGCTGCGGCAGTTGCAAGGACTGCGCATGGGGGAAACCGCTTTGCGCCACCTTATGCCACGGATTGTCCGGATCAAGCATGCGCTCGAAGCTGAAGCGCACGTCATCGGCATTCAGTTCACGGCTCGGGGTGAAATAAGGCGTGCTGTGAAACTTGACCCCGGGGCGTAATTTGAAGTCGTACACAAGACCGTCAGGGGACACTGACCAGCTTTGCGCCAGACTCGGCACCAACCTGGCAGCCCGGGCATCAAAATCCACCAGACGATTCATCAGCACGTCTGCCGAGGCATTGGTGGTCGTGAGCGAGTTGTACTGCACCACATCGAACCCTTCGGGGCTGGCCTCGGTGCAAACACTCAAGGTGGCCGCCTGAACCAGCGGACTCAGGCAAAAGGTAAGCAATAAGGGGGCGGCAGCGAGGCGCATGATCTGTTTCCTTTGCAAGTCGATGTGGCCCATCTGCAGGTGCAGTCTGGAAAAGACTAACCCTAGTGACCTGATGGACAAATGACTACTTTTTAATACGATCCGTTCCCTGTAGCGGCTGCCGAAGGCGCCTGCAGAGCTCGAAACGGGGGTATTTTCGGCCATATCAAGACCCGTCCGCCCTTGTCGCGGCCGTCGCCGACTGCAATAAAGCGCAATTTTCGCACTGAAACCTTTCATCTCGCGACGAGCGGTAAAACCCAAGCAGGCATAGGCTTTAGCGCGAAATGCCGTTAGACTGCCGACTTAATTAATTACAGCAAACCACAGTTCGTGTTGTTGCTCTTTAGTCTTTCTGGTATAAAGCAGCGCTCTTTTCTAGGGGCCCGGTTCCTTCGTTTGTAGGTGTAGCCGGTAAGACCCTTAAAGAAACGCGGCGCCTGGCGCCATGACTGAGAGATTAAGCGGCCAACCCATGCCGGGTTGGGCATGTGGTTTTAGAGGGCTGAGGCATGTCGAGAGTCTGTCAAGTTACCGGTAAGGGTCCGGTGACTGGGAATAACATTTCCCACGCAAATAACAAAACCCGTCGTCGTTTCCTGCCGAACCTGCAGCATCACCGCTTCTGGGTTGAAGAAGAGAAACGTTTTGTTCGTCTGCGCGTATCTGCTAAAGGCATGCGCATCATCGACAAGCGTGGCATCACTGTCGTGCTGGCCGAAATCCGCCGCGATGGCAAGATCTAAGGGAGCTAATCATGCGTGAATTGATCCGTTTGGTGTCGAGCGCTGGTACAGGCCATTTCTACACCACAGATAAGAACAAGCGCACCACTCCGGACAAAATCGAAATCAAAAAATTCGATCCGCGGGTTCGCAAGCACGTGATCTACAAAGAAGCCAAAATCAAGTAATTGGTTTTACTTCTTACAAAAAAGGCCCGCATCTCACGATACGGGCCTTTTTTGTTGCTCAGCGCTGACGGTTCAACGTGAGACCGGCACTTCCCTGCATTTCCCGGCCTGACTCAGTTTCATGGTCACCATTGCCCCTCCTGCGCCACGATCCTCAGCCGCCATCTATCGGCTCAGGGTTTGTGTTCAAACACGACGTAAACTTTGCGACATGGCTCCAGCACTTCCCACGTGCCACTGAAGCCGGCAGGGATGACAAAACGGTCACCGGCCCGCAGGGTCTTGGCGTTGCCTTCCTGGTCACGCAGAACTGAAACGCCCTGCAGAATTTCGCAATATTCATGCTCGGTGTAATTGACCGTCCAGTGCCCCACAGCACCTTCCCACACCCCCGCGCTCATCTGCCCGCAAGGGCTGTCGTAATGGTTGTGGACAACTTGCTCCGGATTACCCTTGAGCACTTTTTCCGGCGCAGGACTGAATCGGTCAGCCTGGGTTTTGGCAGTGCTGAAGTCGACGATTGTGGCAATGCTCATTATTTTTGTACCCCCGAAATTGCTGCGTGTGTGGTCAGAAAGACAAAAGCTGATGTTTATTAAAACGAACAAGCCTTGCCGTTTGCGACACATGTGTCAAATATATTGAAAGTTCCAGGGCCACTGGTTTAGGGTGGCGGATGTCTCGTACTGATCACTTTAGTGAATCGGACAGCATCCATGACGCGCCATGCCAAAGCCTGAGCGCTGCAATTTTTAATAAGAGGAGGACACTCGAATGACCACCCTGACGCGTGCTGATTGGGAACAACGGGCCAAACAGCTGAAAATCGAAGGTCGCGCCTACATCAACGGTGAATACACCGACGCGGTCTCCAATGAAACGTTCGAGTGTCTCAGCCCGGTCGACGGCCGCTTGCTGGGCAAAGTTGCCAGCTGCGATGCAGCTGACGCCCAGCGCGCCGTAGAAGTGGCACGCAAAACCTTTGAGTCGGGCGTCTGGTCGCGCCTGGCACCGGCCAAGCGCAAAGCCGCCATGATCCGCTTTGCCGATCTGCTCAAGCAAAACGCCGAAGAACTGGCCCTGCTTGAAACCCTGGACATGGGCAAGCCGATCAGCGACTCGCTGCACATCGACGTCCCCGGTGCAGCCGGTGCGCTGAGCTGGAGCGGTGAAGCCATCGACAAGATTTACGATGAGGTCGCCGCCACCCCCCACGACCAGTTGGGTCTGGTGACCCGCGAAGCGGTCGGCGTAGTCGCCGCCATCGTGCCATGGAACTTCCCGTTGATGATGGCCTGCTGGAAGCTCGGTCCGGCGCTGTCGACCGGTAACTCGGTAATCCTCAAGCCCTCCGAAAAATCGCCACTGACAGCCATCCGCATTGCGGCACTGGCCGTTGAAGCCGGCATTCCGGCTGGCGTCCTGAACGTCCTGCCAGGTTACGGCCACACTGTCGGCAAAGCCCTGGCCTTGCACATGGACGTCGACACCCTGGTGTTTACCGGCTCGACCAAAATCGCCAAGCAGTTGATGATCTATTCCGGCGAATCCAACATGAAGCGCATCTGGCTCGAAGCCGGCGGCAAGAGCCCGAACATCGTCTTCGCCGATGCTCCCGACCTGCAAGCCGCTGCCGAATCCGCTGCCAGCGCCATCGCCTTCAACCAGGGCGAAGTCTGTACCGCAGGTTCGCGCCTGCTGGTCGAGCGCTCCATCAAAGACAAATTCCTGCCGCTGGTGATCGAAGCGCTCAAGGACTGGAAGCCGGGCAATCCGCTGGACCCGGCCACCACCGTGGGCGCCCTGGTCGACACTCAGCAAATGAACACTGTGCTGTCGTACATCGAAGCCGGCCACAGCGAAGGCGCCAAACTGGTTGCCGGTGGCAAACGAATCCTGCAGGAAACCGGTGGCACCTATGTTGAGCCGACCATTTTCGACGGTGTGAGCAACGCGATGAAAATCGCCCAGGAAGAAATTTTTGGCCCGGTCTTGTCGGTTATCGCCTTCGACAGCGCCGCAGAAGCGATCCAGATTGCCAACGACACGCCATATGGCCTGGCGGCTGCAGTCTGGACAGCCGATATCTCCAAGGCTCACCTGACTGCCAAAGCCCTGCGCGCCGGTAGCGTATGGGTCAACCAATACGATGGCGGCGACATGACCGCTCCGTTTGGCGGCTTCAAACAGTCGGGTAACGGCCGTGACAAGTCGCTGCACGCATTCGACAAATACACCGAGCTGAAATCCACCTGGATCAAGCTGTAACACAACACTGGTAACACCCTGTGGGAGCGGGCTTGCCCGCGATGATCGCACCCGGTCTGCGCTATGGACCCCGGTGCTAGCATCGCGAGCAGCCGCTCCCACATTTGTTTCAAACCTTTATTTCCAGTTATCCACAGGAGCACAGCGATGCGTTGGGCGACTTACTTCGCCGTACTGGCCTCGGTACTCAGCGTCGGCCTGGCGCTGGGCGTGAGCATGCCGCTGGTGTCGTTCCGGCTCGAAAGCTGGGGTTACGGCGGGTTCGCAATTGGCGTGATGGCAGCCATGCCGGCAATCGGCGTGCTGGTGGGCGCCAGCCTGGCCAGCAAACTGGCCTCGCGCTTTGGTACGCCGGCCCTGATGCGTCTGTGTTTGTGGTGTGGCGCGCTGTCCATCGGGCTGCTGGCGTTACTGCCCAGCTACCCGGTGTGGCTGGTGCTGCGACTGCTGATCGGGGTAGTGCTCACGATCATTTTTATTCTCGGTGAAAGCTGGATCAACCAACTGGTGGTCGAACAATGGCGCGGCCGCCTGGTCGCACTGTATGGCTCGGCCTACGCCTTGAGCCAACTCTCCGGGCCCCTGCTATTGGGCCTGGTTGGCTCTGAAGGGGACTACGGATTCTGGATCGGCGTAGCTCTGCTGACGCTGGCCCCCTTGCTGCTGATGGGCCGCGATGGCGCCCCCGTCACCGAAGCGTACAGCGTGACCTTCAAGGACTTGCTGGAGTTCTGTCGAGGCTTGCCGGCCATCGCCTGGGCTGTAGGGTTATTTGCGGCCTTTGAAGCCATGATTCTGACCCTGCTGCCGGTCTATTGCCTGCGTCAGGGCTTTACCGCCGACATCGCCCTGGCAATGGTCAGTACCGTGGTGGTGGGCGATGCCCTGCTGCAACTGCCGATTGGTGCGCTGGCCGACCGCCTGTCCCGGCGTTCGTTGTTCACCGGTTGCGCGGTGCTGCTGATGCTGTCGAGCCTGGCGGTGCCATTGTTGCTCAATACCCTGTTGATCTGGCCGCTGTGGGTGATTTTCGGCGCCAGCGCAGGCGGCCTGTTCACCCTGTCGTTGATTCTGATCGGCGAGCGCTACCGTGACGACGCGCTGGTACGTGCCAATGCCCACATTGCACAGCTATGGGGCATTGGCTGCCTGATCGGGCCGCTGGCCGCAGGTGCTGGCAGCCAGTGGATCAGCGGCCATGCCTTGCCGCTGTTCATGGCCGCCGGAGCCTTGGTGCTGGTGATCCTGGTGTTGCGCCAGGGCGCCTTTGGCGCAGAGCAAACAGCCGCATAAAACATGCGCCTGCAGAGGGGCCTGGGTGGTTACAACATCTTCTCCAGCCCCACGCTCTTGCTGAACCAGGCGTTCAGCCGGCGCCACCAGTTGCCCGGCTCGTGGCTCAACGCATGTAACCGGCCATTGTCTTCGGTTACCCAGACGATCTTGCCCTGCTCCAGGGTCGGCTCGTAGCTCAAGACCGGCGACATGCCCTGCAACGCCAGCTTGCGCGCCTCGTCCGCCAGCTGCGGGCTGTCCACCAGCACCCCGACCTCGGTGTTCCACAAGCCCGAACGCGGGTCGAAATTGAACGAGCCGATAAAGGATTTTTGTCCGTCGAAAATCATCGCCTTGCTGTGCAGGCTCGAATCGCTGCTCATCCCGTGTTTAAACAGATGCGGACCGCTGCCCGGATGGCTGCCGGGCTGGCGCCGCAGCTCAAAGAGCTTGACCCCATGCTCCAGCAACGCCTTGCGATAGGGGGCATAGCCGCCATGCACCACCGGCACGTCCGTGGCTTCCAGGGAGTTGGTCAATAAACGTACATCGACCCCGGCATCCGCACGGCCCGTCAGGTACACCAGCCCGGTTTCACCCGGCACAAAGTAGGCCGAGACCAGAATCAGCTCTTTGTTCACCCCGGCCAGTTCCGGCGCCAGTTGCGTGGTCAGCAACAAATGCGGATCCGGCTCGTCCTTGGCCAGCACCTTGCTCGGCGCATCCCACAAGGCCTGACCCCAGGCCCAGATCAGCTCTTTGCGCCAGGTATCCAGCTGCGGGCTGGTTTCATACGAAGCCAGTTGCTGGTACAGCGTGTTGTTGCGTTGTTGTGCCAGTTTGAGTGACGCCTCGAGTTTTTCCCGCGCCCTGGCCAGCTCCGACCGGGACAGCCGTGCCGAAACAAAATCACCAATGGGCTGGCTCAGGGCACTGTTCCAGTATTGATCGAAGCTGTACCCCAGTTGCTCAGCCACCGGCCCCACTCCGAGCAGGTCGATGTCGGTGAAATTCAGATCCGGCTGAGCATCGAAATACTCATCGCCCAAATTCCGCCCGCCGACAATCGCCGCACTGTTATCGGCCAGCCACAGCTTGTTGTGCATGCGCCGGTGCTGGCGCGAAAGATTGAATAGCCGGCCCATCGCCCGGGTCACCCCCGTGCCACGTCCCAATTGCAGCGGATTGAAC
Organism: Pseudomonas paraversuta; assembly: GCF_904067025.1. Classification (NCBI taxonomy): domain Bacteria; kingdom Pseudomonadati; phylum Pseudomonadota; class Gammaproteobacteria; order Pseudomonadales; family Pseudomonadaceae; genus Pseudomonas; species Pseudomonas paraversuta. The sequence goes on along the minus strand of NZ_CAJFDA010000001.1, from coordinate 99,598 downwards.
AGGCGGACCTGAATATTGGGATGGGCCGCCAGGGTGGCCAGAATATCGTCCAGGCCATCGCTGGCGGTGTCGTCGAGCAGCAGTCGTACCCTCACCCCGCGATCTGCCGCCTTGAGCAGCTCATCAACCAGCATCCGCGTACTCAGCCCGTCGTGGACGATGTAGTACTGCAGATCAAGACTGCTCTGCGCATTGCGGATCAGCTCTGCCCGGGCCCGGAACGCTTCGCCGCTGTTGGGCAATAAACGGAACCCCGAGCGGCCCCGGTAGGGCGCCGCCTGAGCCATGATCGAGCGGCCAAAGGATGAATCCACCGCGGGGGTAGCCTGACTTGACTCTCGAGGTACATCCAAGGTGCTACAACCTCCCAGCAACAGCGCGAAAAACAACATGCAGAGTGATTTCAACGTACGGTGCCCCGTTCAACTGTCCGCGTGACCGGCCGCCTGAGCCCACAATTTGCTGGCCGTTTCACCGACCTTGCGCACGGCCTCTTCAATCTGCAGCGTTGGCTTGGCAGCGTAGTTCATGCGCAAGCAATTACGGTACTTGCCCGAGGCAGAAAAGATGCTGCCCACCGCGACCTGCACCCCCTGCTCAAGCAGCGCGCGATTGAGGCGCAAGCTATCAAACCCCTCGGGCAGTTCAAGCCACAGCATAAAACTGCCCTGAGGCCGGCTGGCGCGGGTACCGGGCGGAAAGTAGCGGCTGATCCAGCCCAGCATCAAATCGCGATTGCGCTGATATTGGGTGCGCATTTTGCGCAGGTGCGGCTCGAAATGACCGTTTTTCAAAAAGTCGGCAACCGCCAGCTGCGGCTGCGGCGCGGTGGAGCCGGTGGAGATGTACTTCATGTGCAGCACCCGCTCCAGATAACGGCCCGGCGCGACCCAGCCTACCCGCAGGCCCGGGGCCAGGGTCTTGGAGAACGAGCTGCACAGCAGCACCCGACCGTCATCGTCGAACGACTTGATGGTCCGCGGGCGAGGGTAGGTGTAGGCCAGCTCACCGTAGACATCGTCTTCGATAATGGCCACGTCAAAGCGCTGGGCCAGGGTCACCAAGGCCCGTTTGCGCGCCTCGGGCATGATGTAGCCCAGCGGATTGTTGCAACTGGGGGTGATCTGGATTGCCTTGATCGGCCACTGCTCCAGCGCCAGCTCCAGCGCATCCAGGCTGATGCCGGTCAGCGGGTCGGTGGGTATCTCCAGCGCCTTCATGCCCAACCCTTTGAGGGTTTGCATGGCGCCGTGAAAGCTCGGCGAATCGACCGCCACAATATCTCCCGGCTCACACACCGCCCGAATACTGCATGACAGCGCTTCATGGCAGCCAGTGGTGATCACTATCTCGTCGGGGCTCAACTGACAGCCCGAGTCGAGCAGCAGGCGCGCCAGTTGCTCGCGCAGGGCCAGCACCCCGTAGACGTTGTCGTAATACAGGCCGGGCAAGTCCAGGCGGCGACTGATTTGCGCCAGGCTGCGCAACAACGGCTTGATGGTCGGCACAGTAACGTCGGGCATGCCGCGCCCCAGTTGAATCACATCCTTTTGCGGCACCGAGCGCACCAGTTCCAGCACCTGCTCCCACTGGGAAATTTCCACCGGCCGCTGAGCGGGCTTGCCCATGCCCGGCAAGGCCGGCAACTGGCGCTCCATCGGTACAAAGTATCCGGACTTGGGGCGCGGCGAAGCCAGGCCATTGTCCTCCAGCAACCGATACGCCTGCTGCACCGTACTCAGGCTCACACCATGTTCGGCGCTTAATGCACGCACTGAAGGCAAGCGGTCGCCGGGGCGATAAAAGCCCTGTTCGATGCGCGTACCGAGCAGGTCGGCGAGGTTGACGTATAGGGTCATGGCGGTGCTCTCGAAAGATTGACCGGTACAGATGGGCTATAAACCGAGGATTCAGGCTCTAAAAAGACGAATCTGTATGCATATAAAAACAGTTTGCTGAATCTGTCATGGTTTTTGACGCAAGGCCATCATGCTGACTCATAGCAACCGAGTCAAAAGGAGCTGGCGAATGAATGGTTTAAGCGATGTGCGTCTGACGTTACACGGCCCGCAATTACAGGCTGAGCACGAATCTTTTCAGGTCGTCAGTTCACCTGCCGCTTTAAGCCGCTGGGGCCTGTTCTGTCACCGCTCACGCACCCGCCGGGCCTTGCTCCAGCTGGATGCACAGCAGCTGCGGGACGTGGGTTTGAGCCCGGAGCTGGCCCTGCGCGAAGGCTGCAAACCGTTCTGGCGCTCTTGACCTGACTGGCAGCAGCGAGCGCCCAGGGGGGCGGGTTAACCCAGCTCTTTGAGCCGATGCCACAACATGCCCAGCGCCAGCAACGGCGAACGCAGGTACTTGCCGCCCGGAAAGGTGATGTGCGGGACTTTGGCGAACAGGTCAAAACCGTGGCTTTGCTGGCCGCTGATGGCCTCGGCCAGCAGCTTGCCGGCCAGGTGCGTGGCGTTCACCCCATGTCCTGAATACGCCTGGGCGAAATACACGTTGGGCTGATCCGGCAGACGACCGATCTGCGGCAAGCGGTTGGCGCCAATACCAATCATCCCGCCCCACTGGTAATCGATTTTTACATTGGCCAGGTGCGGGAACACTTCGAGCATTTTCGGCCGCATGTAAGCGCCGATGTCCTGCGGGTCGCGGCCTGAGTAATGGCAGGCACCACCGAACAGCAAACGCCGGTCCGCCGAAAGCCGGTAATAATCCAGCGCCACACGCTGATCGCATACCGCCATGTTCTGCGGCAACAAAGCATGAGCCTGGGCTTCACTCAACGGCTCGGTGGCAATGATGTAACTGCCCGCAGGCAGTACTTTGCCACTGAGTTGCGGGTTGAGATCCTTGAGATAGGCATTGCAGCCCAGCACCAGGCTCCTGGCCCGCACCGATCCCTGAGCCGTATGCACCCGCACTTCAGGGCCGTAATCGATCCGGGTTACCGCGCTGTTTTCGAACAGCTTCACGCCCAGTTGCGCCGCGACGGCGGCTTCACCCAGCGCCAGGTTAAGCGGGTGCAAATGACCCGAGCCCATGTCGACCAGGCCTCCGACATAACGGTCCGAACCCACCACACTGTGCACTTCGTTGGCTTGCAGCAAACGGGTCTGGTGGCGATAACCCAAGCCGCGCAATTCTTCGGCCTCTTCGGCAAAACCTTCCAGGTCGCGAGGCTTGTTGGCCAGGTCGCAATAACCCCAGGTCAGGTCGCAGGCAATGTTGTAGCGTTCGACCCGCTGGCGCACGATTTCCACCGCCTCCAGGCCCATCAACTTCATTTGCCGCACACCGTCCTTGCCGATGATCCCTTCAAACTGCTCAAGCCCGTGGCCGACGCCGCGAATCAGTTGCCCGCCATTGCGCCCGCTGGCGCCCCAGCCGATCTTGTGCGCTTCGAGCACAATCACGCTCATGCCGCGCTCGGCCAGCTCCAGCGCCGTGTTCAGGCCGGAAAAGCCGCCGCCCACCACGCACACATCAGCCACATGCTCACCTTGCAGCACCGGATGATCGGGCTGCGGCAGACTGCTGGCGGCGTAATAAGAAGCGGTGTGCTGGCTGCGCGGATCCGGGGCGCTCATGTGATTAATCCTGATTATTCATGTTAGAAAAATTTGACGGAGCATAAGCCCGGCCCTTCCTGCGGGGCAAGAACAGCCGGACGGCCCTGTCTAGAGTGAGGCTTTTCGGGCAGACTCTGCGGCCTTTTCAAATCCGGTGAGCCTTAGATGAGCTGTAACAGTCATAAAATCCGCTTTCTCAGGCAGCAGATCCCGTCGTTCGAATGCGTTCCGGGTTGCCATGACTGCTGCGGGCCCGTGACCACCTCATCTGAAGAAATGGCCCGCCTGCCACGCAAGACTGCTGCCGAACAAGAGGCGGCCATGGACGAGCTGAACTGCGTTCACCTGGGCCCCAATGGCTGCACTGTGTATGAAGAGCGCCCGCTGATCTGCCGTCTGTTTGGCACCACCCCGACCTTGCCGTGCCCTAACGGCCGCCGCCCGGTGGAAATGATCCATCCTTCGGCGGAGAAGCTGGTGCATGAATACATCGCCAGTACCCGCCAGGTGCTGGTCTAGAACCTTCCTGCCCCTGCAGGAGCAAGCTCGCTCCTGCAGAGCCCCGGGGTCAATCCGGGATCGGCAAATTCAGGCTCTCTTTCACCTCTTCCATCACGATATAGCTCTTGGACTCACGCACGTGGGGCAGTTTGAGCAAGATATCGCCCAGCAGCTTGCGGTACGAGGCCATCTCGCTGATCCGCGCCTTGACCAGATAGTCGAAGTCACCCGACACCAGATGACACTCCAGTACGTGGGGCAATTTCAGCACTGCACGGCGGAATTCTTCAAAAGTATCGCCTGACTTGTAGTCGAGGCTGATTTCGACGAACACCAGCAAACTGCCCTGCAAATGCTGGGGGTTGAGCCGGGCGTTGTAGCCCATGATGATCCCTTCGCGTTCCAGCCTGCGTACCCGCTCGGTACAGGGCGTGGTCGACAACCCTACCTTCTCTCCAAGCTCGGTAAACGAGATCCGGCCATCGGCCTGCAGGATGCGCAAAATGTTGCGATCGATCTTGTCCAGTTCACGCTTTGTCTGATGATTTGTACGCATAGGAGAATCTCCTTTGTAAAAAGCGTTTTGACCGAGAATTGTCGCCAAATATAGCTTTTTATACAGTGAAATCCACTGGCAAATGCTTCTTATACTGCGCTCATCTTCGCTTTGAACAATAAACGTCTGCGGCTGGCCGCGATGAGGGAAATAAATATGCGAGTTATGGTATTGGGTGGCGGCGTTATTGGTACTGCCAGCGCCTATTATCTGGCCCGAGCCGGTTTCGATGTAGTCGTCGTAGACCGTCAGCCAGCCGTTGCGATGGAAACCAGCTTTGCCAACGCCGGCCAGGTATCCCCGGGCTATGCATCGCCATGGGCCGCGCCGGGCGTTCCGCTCAAGGCGATCAAATGGCTGCTCGAGCGCCACGCGCCCCTGGCGATCAAGGCCACCACCAATATCGACCAGTACCTGTGGATGGCGCAGATGCTGCGCAACTGCACCGCCAGCCGCTATGCCGTGAACAAGGAGCGCATGGTGCGTTTGTCCGAGTACAGCCGCGACTGCCTCGATGAACTGCGCGCCGAAACCGGTATTGCCTACGAGGCTCGCAACCTCGGTACCACTCAATTGTTCCGCACCCAGGCCCAACTGGACGGCGCAGCCAAAGATATCGCCGTACTCAAGGAGTCCGGGGTGCCTTACGAGCTGCTCGACCGTGCGGGTATCGCCCGGGTTGAGCCGGCACTGGCCGGTGTCACTGACATTCTGGCCGGCGCCCTGCGCCTGCCGAATGACCAGACAGGTGACTGTCAGATGTTCACCACCCGCCTGGCTGAAATGGCTAAAAACCTGGGTGTCGAATTCCGCTTCGGTCAGGATATCCAGCACCTGGACTTCGCGGGCGATCGCATCAATGGCGTAATGATCGACGGCAAGCTCGAAACCGCTGACCGCTACGTACTGGCCCTGGGCAGCTACTCACCGCAAATGCTCAAGCCACTGGGCATCAAGGCCCCGGTTTACCCGCTCAAAGGCTACTCGCTGACCATCCCGATCACCGATCCGGCCATGGCCCCCACCTCGACCATTCTGGATGAGACCTACAAAGTCGCCATCACCCGTTTCGACAACCGTATCCGTGTCGGCGGCATGGCCGAGATAGCCGGTTTTGACCTGTCGCTCAATCCACGCCGGCGTGAAACCCTGGAGATGATCGTCAATGATCTTTATCCTCGGGGCGGTGATTTGAGCCAGGCAAGTTTCTGGACCGGCCTGCGCCCGACCACTCCGGACGGCACGCCGATCGTGGGCCCGACGCCATTTAAAAACCTGTTCCTGAACACCGGTCATGGCACACTCGGCTGGACCATGGCCTGCGGCTCCGGTCGCTTCCTCGCTGACGTGATGGCCAAAAAGACGCCACAGATCAGCGCCGAAGGCCTTGATATTTCCCGTTACGGAAACCACCAGGAGACTGCAAAACATGGCAATCCAGCGCCAGCTCACCAATGAACGCATGAGCCAGATCGTGGCTCACAACGGCACTGTTTACCTGTCAGGGCAAGTCGGCAATGACATGTATGCCGGGGTCGAGCAGCAAACCCGCGAAACCCTGAAAAATATCGAGCACCTGCTGGACCTGGCGGGCACCGACAAAAGCCACATCCTGTCGGTCACCATCTACCTCAAGAACATCGATGCCGACTTTGCCGGCATGAACAGTGTCTGGGACGAGTGGCTGCCTAAAGGCGTACAGCCTGCACGCGCAACGGTCGAAGCCAAGCTGTGTGAACCGGAAATTCTGGTGGAGCTGTCGGTTATCGCGGCACTGCCATAACACCCTTGATGTCATAACTGTCCCTCTTCCGGTGCCACCGTGGTCAAGCCACGGGTTGGCGCCGGTTTTTTATTCAACAGCCGTTAGAAGCCCGCCGCCATGCGCCCAGCCCGTGCCCTGATCGACCTTCAAGCCCTGCGTCATAACTACCAACTGGCCCGTGAAGTGACGGGGGCCAAAGCCCTCGCCGTGATCAAGGCCGACGCCTACGGCCATGGCGCCGTACGTTGCGCCCAGGCCCTGGAGGCTGAAGCCGACGGCTTTGCTGTTGCCTGTATCGAAGAAGCCCTGGAACTGCGCGCTGCCGGCATTCGCGCCCCTGTTCTGCTGCTTGAAGGTTTTTTTGAAGCAGATGAACTGCCGCTGATCGTCGAGCACGACTTCTGGTGCGTGGTGCATTCGCTGTGGCAGCTCGACGCGATCGAGCAGGCCCGCCTCGCCAGACCGATTCAGGTGTGGTTAAAACTCGACAGCGGCATGCACCGCGTCGGCTTGCACCCGCATGATTACAAAGCCGCCTACCAGCGCCTGCAGGCCAGCGGCAAAGTGGCAAAAATCGTACTCATGAGCCACTTCGCCCGCGCCGATGAACTGAACTGCAGCCGCAGTGAAGAACAGCTGGCGGTGTTTCAGGCGGCCCGTGCGGACTTGTCTGCCGAAGTCAGCTTGCGCAACTCGCCGTCGATCCTTGGCTGGCCAACCACCCCGAGTGACTGGGTCCGTCCGGGGCTCATGCTGTACGGGGCAACCCCGTTTGAAGAGCCGCAGGCTCAAGCTTCCCGCCTGCAGCCAGTGATGAGCCTGGAATCCAGAGTCATTTGCGTACGCGAATTGCCGGCAGGCGAGCCGGTGGGCTACGGCGCCAGATTCATCACCACCCGACCAATGCGCGTCGGCGTAGTGGCCATGGGTTATGCCGACGGCTACCCGCGTCAGGCGCCCACCGGCACCCCGGTACTGGTGGCCGGTGTACGCAGCCAGCTGCTGGGGCGGGTGTCGATGGACATGCTGTGCATTGATCTCACGGATGTGCCGCAAGCCGGCCTCGGTTCACCCGTCGAGTTGTGGGGCAAAACCATCCTCGCCAGTGAGGTGGCGGCCAAGGCTGACACCATTCCTTACCAGATTTTTTGCAACCTGAAACGAGCCCCGCGCCTCTATTCCGGGAACTGATGAGTTGTATCCAATGTGCGGAGCAAAATGGGTGTACAGGTTTGAAGTCGAAGTGTTGTAAATACTGAACGCTATCGCCATGATGGCGGCTTCTCGACCTGAACTTGACCCCTAGGAGGCTCCCGCATTGGACGTCGGTGAACGACTGCAATCCATCCGCAAACTTAAAGGCCTGTCACAGCGTGAACTCGCCAAGCGTGCGGGCGTCACTAACAGCACTATTTCGATGATCGAAAAAAACAGCGTGAGCCCTTCAATAAGCTCCCTGAGAAAAGTGCTGAGTGGCATTCCAATGTCCATGGTCGAATTTTTTTCCGAAGAGATCCTTCAGGAGAAACCGACGCAAATTGTCTACAAAGCCAATGAATTGATCGACATTTCAGATGGTGCCGTGACCATGAAACTGGTCGGCAAGGCGCATCCGAGTCGGGCCATCGCATTTCTTAACGAAATCTATCCACCGGGCGCCGATACCGGGGACGAAATGCTGACCCACGAAGGCGAAGAAACCGGAATCCTGGTGGAAGGCCGTCTGGAGTTGACCGTAGGTCTTGAGACCTTCGTGCTCGAAGCCGGCGACAGCTACTATTTCGAAAGCTCCAAGCCGCACCGTTTTCGCAATCCGTTCGATGTCGCAGCGCGACTAATCAGCGCAGCCACCCCGGCGAATTTCTAAGAAAAGAGGCGCCCTGCTTATGGGCAGAGGCATCCGCAGCTGCATTTCGCCATCTCTATTCCCCCTTTGTCTTTAGGGTTGTTTCAGAGTGGCGGGCTAACCGTTATACTTTTGCCGCCCGCGAAACCGTGGTTGTGGGCGTGAATAGCCACCATTGAGGGTGTACGCGTGAACCTAATTATGAAAATGCTGGCCGTACCAGCAACTGTATTGGCCCTTTGGGCAGTCAACGCTCAAGCGGCAACAAACGATGACATCGCAAAACGTCTCGAGCCTGTAGGCAAAGTCTGTGTTCAGGGCGAAGAATGTAAAGGCATGGATGTCGTCGCTTCAGCTGGTGGCGGCGGTGCTCAAAGCCCGGACGACATCATTGCCAAGCATTGCAACGCGTGCCACGGCACAGGCTTGCTGGGCGCACCGAAAATCGGTGACACCGCAGCCTGGAAAGAACGTGCCGATCACCAGGGCGGCCTCGATGGCATCCTGGCCAAGGCTATCACCGGGATCAACGCCATGCCGCCAAAAGGCACGTGCATGACCTGTACCGATGAAGAACTGAAAGGCGCCATCGAGAAGATGTCCGGCTTGAAGTAAGCCGATCTTCACCAGAAAAGCCGCTGATGGGCGGCTTTTTTGTGCCTGAAATTTGCTCCGGCACGCCCTTGATCCTCCTTGCTCTTTGCAACCAAGACCGGTCACTCTCTGTCACATCTCTATACACGGATGGTCTTGGAGGGTCAGATGGTGCAGTCCTGTTCGATCGAGCGCGCAGTCGATGATGTGCTCGCACGTTTGCCGATGCATATTCACCTCGGCTTGCCGCTGGGTCTGGGCAAGGCCAACCGGTTCGTTAACGCGCTATATCGGCGCATCAAGTTGCTGCCCGAGCGCCGGCTGACGATTTACACCGCCCTGAGCCTTGGTCGCCCGCCCCTGGGTGACGGTTTGCAGCGCCGCTTTCTCGAGCCCTTTGTGGAGCGGGTGTTTGGCGACTATATCGAACTGGATTATCTAGCCGACCTGCATCGCAACAGCATGCCGGGCAACATTCACGTCGAGCAGTTCTTTATGCAGCCGGGCAGCCTGCTCAATAGCCCGGCGGCGCAACAGGATTACGTCAGCAGCAACTACAGCCATGCCGCCCGCGATATCAACGCCAACGGCTTGAATCTGGTGGCGCAGATGGTCGCCCGTGATCCCCTGGATGCCACTCGCCTGAGCCTGAGCTGCAACCCCGATGTCACCCTCGATTTACTGCCCATGATCGCCAGACGCCGGGCCGCGGGCGAAACCATTCTGATACTGGGCCACGTGCACAGCGACTTGCCCTACATGCCCGGGGACTCTGAGCTCGACATCGAAGATTTTGACCTGCTGATCGACGAGGATGAGCACACCACGCTGTTTTCTACCCCCAATATGCCGGTGAGCCAGCAAGACCATTTTATCGGCCTGCACGCCAGCACTCTGGTGCGTGATGGCGGCACGCTACAGATTGGCATTGGTTCGATGGGCGATGCGCTGAGCGCCGCGTTGCTCGCGCGTCAGGGCGATAATGACGGCTACCGGGCCTTGCTCGGCGATATCGATATAACCCCATGGCGCTCGCTGATTGAACGCGAAGGCGGGGTCGAACCGTTCGCCCGGGGCCTGTATGGCTGTAGCGAGATGTTTGTGCACGGGCTGATGGTGTTGGCGGACGCAGGTATTGTGCGGCGCAAGGTGTACCCGGATATCGAGCGTCAGACGCAGGCCAATGCCGGCACCCTGGACGAAAGCCTGCACCGCGATGGCATCAGCGTACACGGCGGCTTCATCCTTGGTCCGGCCAGCTTTTACCAGCGCCTGAGGGAGTTGCCACTGAGCAGGCGCAGTGAATTCAACATGACCGCCATCAGCTACATCAACGAACTGTATGGCCAGGAAGACCTGAAGCGCTTGCAGCGGCGCGATGCGCGTTTTGTGAACAGCGCGTTCACCGCCACCTTGCTCGGGGCCGCCGTCGCCGATCAACTGGAAGACGGCCGCGTACTCAGCGGGGTCGGCGGCCAATACAACTTTGTGGCCCAGGGCCATGCGCTGCATGACGCGCGCTCGGTGATCATCCTGCGCAGCTGGCGCGAGTCGGGAGGCGATGTGAGTTCCAACATCGTCTGGGAATATGGCCACTGCACCATTCCCCGGCATTTGCGCGACATCGTGATAACCGAATACGGCATCGCATATCTGCGCGGCAAGACCGATCGTCATGTGATCGAGGCGATGCTGTCCATCACCGATTCACGCTTCCAGACCGAACTGATCGAACAGGCACAGCAAATCGGCAAATTGCCCAAGGACTTTTGCCTCGATCCGCGATTTGCCGACAACAGTCCGCAGCGCCTGCAATCGATTGCCGCGCGCCACCCGCATTTATTCCCGGAGTACCCGCTGGGCAGCGATTTCAGCACCCAGGAGCAAGACCTGCTGCGGGCGTTGAACTGGCTCAAGAGCAAATTCAAACTCACGCAGATCTATGAACTGGGCAAAGCCACGCTGGACGCACCTGCAGCGCAAGCATTCCCCGAACACCTCTCGCGCATGGGGCTTGAAAAGCCCGAGGGTCTGCGCGAAGAGCTGTATCAGCGCCTGCTGCTGGCAGGTTTGCAGGCGACCGCAAAGACCGGCATCTGACACCTGTCACCTGCAGGAGCGTGCTCCTGCAGGGAGGGCAGCGGTATCAGTCGATAAAGGTCACTTTACCGTCAGCCAGGGATTTAACCCGTGCCAACGACTCAACGCGATAACCCTGCGCGTCCAGTTCAGCACGACCGCCCTGGAACGACTTCTCGATCACGATACCCAGACCGGCAACCGTTGCGCCCGCTTGCTTGATAATCGAAATCAGCGCCTGGGAAGCTTTGCCGTTGGCCAGGAAATCGTCGATCACCAGCACGCGATCGGTGCTGGTCAGGTGACGCGGAGAAATCGCCACAGTGCTTTCGGTTTGCTTGGTGAACGAATACACCGTGGCCGACAGCAGGTTTTCAGTCAGGGTCAGGGACTGGTGCTTACGCGCGAAAATCACCGGTACACCCAGGTTCAGGCCCGTCATCACCGCCGGGGCGATGCCCGATGCTTCGATGGTAACGATCTTGGTGATGCCCGCATCCTTGAACAAACGCGCGAATTCATCGCCAATCTGCTTCATCAGGTACGGATCAATCTGATGGTTCAAAAAGGCGTCGACCTTCAAAACCTGATCGGAAAGCACGATGCCTTCTTCGCGAATTTTCTTGTGCAGTGCTTCCAACGTAACGTCCTCAAATAGCGCTTATGCGCTGAAGGTAGAGTAAAAAATAGTCAATTTTAGCGTTTTAGCATGGCGCGTATATCGGCCAATGCCGTATTTCCGCGAACCGCTTTCACTTCGGTGGGGGTGTCATCGTTACCTTCCCAGGCCAGATCGTCCGGGGGCAACTCATCCAGGAAGCGGCTCGGTGCGCAATCGATGATTTCGCCGTACTGCTTGCGCTTCGCTGCAAAGGTAAATGCCAGGGTCTCACGTGCACGGGTAATGCCCACATAGGCCAGCCGGCGCTCTTCTTCGATGGTGTCGGCTTCGATACTGGAGCGGTGCGGCAGGATCTCTTCTTCCATGCCCATGATGAACACGTAGGGAAATTCCAGACCTTTGGAGGCGTGCAACGTCATCATTTGCACGCCCTCGGCGCCATCTTCCTCTTCTTGCTGGCGTTCGAGCATGTCGCGCAACACCAGCTTGCCGATGGCTTCCTCGATCGTCATGGCACCGTCTTCGTCTTTTTCGAGGGTGTTTTTCAACGCCTCGACCAGGAACCAGACGTTGGACATACGATAGTCAGCAGCCTTTTCGCTGGAACTGTTGGTGCGCAGCCAGTTCTCGTAGTCGATGTCCATGATCATGCTGCGCAGCGCCGCGATCGGATCTTCGCCCGAGCATTGCTCGCGCACACGGTCCATAAAGCGCTTGAACCGCGCCAGACGGTCGGTAAAGCGGGGGTCCAGATGCTCACCCAGACCTATCTCGTCAGTGGCCGCATACATCGAGATTTTTCGCTCGGTGGCGTAGTTGCCCAGCTTCTCGAGGGTGGTAGAACCGATTTCGCGACGCGGGACGTTGATCACCCGCAGGAAGGCGTTGTCGTCGTCCGGGTTCACGATCAGTCGAAAGTAGGCCATCAGATCTTTCACTTCCTGACGCCCGAAGAAGCTGTTTCCGCCCGACAAGCGGTACGGGATCTGATGGTGTTGCAGCTTCAATTCGATCAGCTTTGCCTGATAGTTGCCGCGATACAGGATCGCAAAGTCACTGTAAGGCCGATCGGTGCGCAAGTGCAGGGTCAGGATTTCAACAGCCACGCGCTCGGCTTCGGCATCTTCGTTGCGGCAGCGGATGACCCGGACTTCGTCGCCGTGGCCCATCTCACTCCACAGTTGCTTCTCGAACGCGTGGGGGTTGTTGGAGATCAGCACGTTGGCGCAGCGCAGAATGCGGCTGGTGGAGCGATAGTTTTGCTCCAGCATCACCACTTTCAGGGACGGATAGTCGTCCTTGAGCAACATCAGGTTTTCCGGGCGGGCACCGCGCCAGGCATAGATCGACTGGTCATCGTCGCCCACAACGGTGAACTGATTGCGTGTACCGATCAGGTATTTCACCAGCAAATACTGGCTGGCGTTGGTGTCCTGATACTCGTCCACCAGCAGGTAGCGGACCTTGTTCTGCCACTTTTCGCGAATGTCGGTGTGCTCTTCGAAGAGCTTCACCGGCAGCAGAATCAGATCGTCAAAGTCCACCGCGTTGTAGGCTTTAAGCGTGCGCTGGTAGTGGGTGTAGACAATGGCCGCCGTCTGTTCCTTGGGATTGCGCGCGTTTTCCAGGGCCTGGGGCGGCAGGATCAGATCGTTTTTCCACGAGCCGATCATATTCTTGATCTCGTCGACCCCGTCGTCGCCCGAGTATTCCTTTTGCATGATATCGGTCATCAGCGCTTTGACGTCGGCCTCGTCAAAGATCGAGAACCCGGGCTTGTAGCCCAGCCGCGCATGCTCCTTGCGGATGATGTTAAGCCCCAGATTGTGGAAGGTACACACCGTCAGGCCACGACCCTCGCCCTTCTTGAGCAGGGTGCCCACCCGCTCCTTCATCTCGCGCGCCGCTTTGTTGGTAAACGTCATGGCGACGATGTACTGGGCACGAATGCCGCAGTTCTGAATCAGGTGCGCGATTTTGCGGGTAATCACGCTGGTTTTGCCGGAGCCTGCGCCGGCGAGCACCAAAAGAGGGCCGCCGACGTAGTTCACGGCTTCTTGCTGCCGGGGATTGAGTCGGGACATGACGAAAATAGGGGTCGTGTGCAAAAAGGGCAGGCATTTTAACAGGCTGAGCAGATATTGCTGCCTCCGTGCGACGGTGTGACGTGGCACTCTATCTAAATTTGCCGCTTTTGTTAGTTTGCCGCAGGATACCGGGGGGTTTTAGTCTACCGTTTGGTATACACCGACCGCGCGTAATTGATAATCGGTGTCATTTACCATTAAGTATTGGCGCGTCATAATGCCCATCGCCTGAATTATGCAGAGTCTAGGGAGCTAGCTTGTCCAAGCATGTTGAACCCTTGCGTTTACTGCTACTGGCCGAAGAGCCATCTTGGGCAGCGTTAGTGCGCGAGTGCCTGGCGCCCATGGGAAGCAAGGTCGTACTGATGTGCGCACCGGACTGGGAATCTGTCAGCTACCTGTTCGAGCACGATCGAAATGCACTGCTTCTGACCACCCCGGCGCTGCAACCCGCCCCGGGACGCTGTCGCATGCCCACGGTTCTGTTGCTCGACAGCGAACCCGTGGATCCTCCCCAGGGGGTCAGCGACTGGTTAATCAGTACCAGCCTGAACACCGATGTCCTGCGCCGCTGTTTGCGCCATGTGCGCGAGCGCGGAGTGCTTGAACACACCTTGCAGCGCCTGGCCGAAGAAGACCCGCTGACCGGCATTGCCAACCGCCAGGGCTTCCAGACCCTGCTGGCCGTGCGTTTGGCCGAAAGCGACGGGCGTGGCATCGCCCTCGGGCACCTTGACCTGGACAATTTCCGTCACGCCAACGACGCCCTCGGGCATCAGGCGGGAGACCGCCTGATCCTGCAAGTAGTCGCACGTCTCAAAAGCCAGCTCGAGGCCGGCGATCAGCTTGCCAGGCTGGGCAGTGATGAATTCGCCCTGCTGATCGATACCCGCCGTGCCCCCGAGCGCGCCGAATGGATCGCCGAGCGCATCACCGAAGTCATGGCCGAGCCCTACTGGATCGACGGTGAAAGCCTGCTGATCGGCTGCAGCCTTGGCATTGCCCATGCACGGGCCAGCGCCGGGGCCGACCCATTGATGTGGCACGCACACATTGCCATGCAGCAGGCCAAAAGCACCCAGGGCTGCACCTTTCATGTGTTCGACGAACGCATCAATCGCAATGCCAGAAGCCTGGCCGACCTTGAAAGCGAGCTGCGCCGGGCCTTGCGCCGTGACGAACTTGAACTGCATTACCAGCCGCGCCTGGATCTGGGCACGGGCAAGATCGTCGGGCTCGAGGCACTGGTACGCTGGCGCCATGCCGAGCGCGGCTTGCTCGCGCCCAACGAGTTCGTGCCACTGGCCGAGCAAAGCGGGCTGATCGTGCCGCTGGGTTACTGGGTCATTTCCCGGGCCCTGCGCGATATGCAGACCCTGCGCGAGCTTGGCCTGCCGGCGCTGCACATGGCGGTCAACCTGTCGTTCCGCCAATTCCAGGACAGTCAGTTGCTTTCAACCCTCAGCCGCTTGATCACCGAGCGCGCAGTTGAAGCCCAGTGGCTGGAATTCGAGCTGACCGAAACGGCTGTCATGCGCCGCAGTGACCTGGTCAAACAGACAATGGATGCCTTGGGAAGGCTGGGGGTGCGCTTCTCGCTGGACGACTTCGGCACCGGTTTTTCATCGTTCGTGCATCTCAACAGCCTGCCGATTGCGCTGCTCAAAATCGACAAGAGTTTCGTCGGCGGCATGGAAGACCGCGAAGAAAACCGCAAGCTGGTGCATGCCATGATCAACCTGGCCCACAACCTGAAACTGGAAGTGGTTGCCGAAGGCGTCGAAACCCCTGAGCAATTGTCCTTGCTGCGGGGGTTTGGCTGCGATCAGGTGCAGGGCTACTTCATCAGCAAACCGCTGCCGCTGGCAGACCTGGTGGAGTTTTTGACCTTGGGCGAGCAGCAGAAGGTACCGCAGGTTATCTAGCCATCACCGTCACCTGCAGGAGCGAGCTGTTCAATACGCCAGCCAGGAACTCGCTCCTGCAGACTCAACTTGCCTTGAGCTCACGCTTTAACATGCGCCGCATCTTCCATTCGAATGCCAGGGTCAGGCTTACCGACGCGCAAGCCAGACCCAATGCCAGCCCCCACCAAACCCCGGTAGGGCCCCAGCCAAGGGTGAACGCCAACAACCAGGCCATCGGCGCACCAATAGCCCAATAGCAGAACAGCCCCACCAGGAACGTGGTCCGGGCATCCTTGAGCCCGCGGATAGCGCCCATGGCAATGGTTTGCACTCCATCGAACAGCTCGAACCACGCCGCCACCGCCAGCAAACTGATAGCCAGCTCGAACACCGGGCGGAATGCCGGGTCGTTGTAATCCAGAAACAGACCAATCAGCTGGCTCGGCCAGAACCAGAACACCACTGAAAAACCAAGCATGATCAGCGCGCCGCAACCGATCCCGACCCGACCGGCCAGTCGCGCCCGGAGCAAATCGCCACCGCCATAGTGCTTACCGATACGCATGGTAATTGCATAGGACAACCCGGCCGGAACCATGAACGCCGCCGACACAATCTGCAGCGCAATCTGATGCGCAGCCAGTTGAGTGCTGCCCATCGTGCCCATGCACAGTGCTGCAAAGGCAAACAACCCGACTTCCACCGCGTAGGTGCCGCCAATCGGCAAGCCAAGGCGCCACAGTTCACGCAGGTACGTCAGATTAATCCGCGACAGGCCATTGCGAATCGGATACGCGTCGTAGGCCGGATGCCGATGAATATGCCAGGCCAAGCCTGCGGCCATACAGGTGGCCACGATTGCCGTGACCAGGCCGATGCCCATCAAGCCCAGCTTGGGCAGGCCGAACATACCGGTGATCAACGCGTAATTGAGCAGAAAGTTGGCCACGGTGCCGATCAGACTGATCACCATCACCGGCGTCGCTCGCCCCATGGCGCTGGTAAAACCACGCAACGCCATGAACGTCATGTAGCCGGGCAGGGCGAAGGGCAGCAGCAGCAAAAACTGGCCCGCGGCTTCAACGTTGGTAGGCGTCTGGCCAAACAACAGCAGCAGCGGTTTGATATTCCACAGCATCAGCGCGCCGCCCAGGGCCAGGCCCCAGGCCAGCCACAGTCCGGCCTGGGTCAGGCGGGTCGCGCCTTCGATATCGCCTGCCCCCTGACGAATCGACACCAGGGTGCCCACCGCCGCAATCACACCGATGCAGAAAATCGACACGAATGAGTAACTGGCCGCCCCCAGGCTCCCGCCTGCCAAAGCCTCCGGGCTCAGACGAGCCATCATCAGGGTGTCGGTAAGCACCATCAGCATATGAGCCAACTGCGAGGCAATAAGCGGCCCGGCCAGCCGCAAAAGGGCCCGGAGTTCGATACGAACGGGATGCTGTAGGGTCATCAGTAAAATTTCTGTAGGTGCGTTGAAGGGCTTGATTCTCGGCGCGTTGAGTGTTTTAAGCAAAGGGATAAAAACGATCCATGACATGATTAAAACTCATATATAGATCCGTAATTTTCCACTGTTTGGTGTTGCGCCCAGGAATAATCCTCATGTCACGTAGCCTTCCTCCGCTTTATGCCTTGCGCGCCTTTGAAGCCGCGGCCCGCCACAGCTCATTTACCCGAGCGGGCGAAGAGCTGTCGATCACCCAGAGCGCCGTCAGTCGCCATATCAAAACCCTGGAAGCGCATTTCGCCTGCCGGTTATTCCAGCGCAATGGCCGCACCTTGCAACTCACCGAATCTGCCCGCTTGCTGTTGCCGGGCGTGCGCGAAGGTTTTGCGGCCCTGGAGCGCGCCTGTACCACCTTGCGTGCCGAAGATGACATCTTGCGCATGAAGGCCCCCTCGACCCTGACCATGCGCTGGTTACTGGCCCGCCTCAGTCGCTTTCGCCATTTGCAGCCGGGCAATGAAGTGCAACTGACCAGCGCCTGGATGGATATCGACCATGTGGACTTCAATCAGGAACCCTTCGACTGCGCGGTGCTGCTGAGCAACGGGCACTTCCCGCCCGACTGGGAGGCCACATTGCTGTTCCCGGAGATGCTGATTCCCGTCGGCGCGCCCAACCTGCAAGACGACCAGCCATGGGATGCCAGGCGTCTGGCGGCCACTGAACTGCTGCACCCCACACCTGACCGTCGCGACTGGCGGCGCTGGCTCGACTGCATGGGCCTGAGCGGCCAGGTGTCCCTCAAGGGCGGGCAGGTATTCGACACCCTGGAGCTGGGCATGATCGCCGCCGCCCGTGGCTACGGCATCTCAATGGGCGACCTGCTGATGGTGGCCGAAGACGTTGCTCAGGATCGTCTGAGCCTGCCCTTTAGAACCGCCGTGGCCAGCGGCGAAAACTACTATCTGGTGTGGCCCAAAACCCGCCCCGGCGGCGAACGTTTGCGCCGTCTGAGTGATTTCTTGCAACACGAAGTGGCCGCGATGGAACTGCCGGTGGTCAGGCGCATGGCGTGAGTCAGGCCCGTTACCCGCTCACCGGCCGGTACTGCAACGCCTCCGCCAGATGCTTGCGCTCTATAGCGTCCACTTGCTCCAGATCGGCCAGGGTTCGTGCAACTTTCAACAACCGGTGAGCGGCCCGCAGCGACAGGCCCATGCGCTCGCAGGCCGTCTCCAGCCAGGTGTTATCCACAGCACTGAGCCTGCACTGGCTCCGCACCCCGGGCAGGTCCAGAAAAGCATTGGCACAGCCCTGGCGCTGCAGCTGCCGTTCACGGGCACCAGCCACTGACGCGGCGGCGCTGGCCGTGGTCAAGCCGCAGGCAAGAGCGGGGTTGAGCGAGGTGGTTTCGCGGGCCACGGTCAGGTGCAGGTCGATGCGATCGAGCAAGGGCCCGGACAGCTTGTTGCGGTAGCGCTGGATGTGCTCCGGGGTACAGCGACAACGGCCCGTGGGCTCTCCCAGATAGCCACAGGGGCAGGGGTTCATTGCCGCCACCAGCTGGAAGCGCGCCGGAAACCGCATTCGATCCCGGGCCCGGGCGATCACGATAAATCCCGATTCCATCGGTTCTCTGAGCACCTCCAGCACTTTGCGATCGAATTCGGGCAGTTCATCCAGAAACAACACCCCGTGGTGCGCCAAAGTGATCTCGCCCGGCTGGGGTTTTGAGCCGCCGCCAACCAGCGCCGGGCCGGAAGCCGAATGGTGCGGCTGGCGAAACGGACGCTGCGGCCAGCACTTGAGGGGCACATGACTGGCCACCGATTGAATGGCCGCCACCTCCAGCGCCTCTTGCTCGTTGAGGGGCGGCAATAACCCCGGAAGACGGCTGGCCAGCAGGGTTTTGCCCGTGCCGGGCGGCCCGGTGAACAACAAATTGTGGCTGCCAGCAGCGGCAATCACTAACGCCCGCTTGGCCGAGAGCTGGCCCTGTACATCGCTCAAGTCCGGATAAGGCATGCTCTCGCGCAGCAAGCCACTGGCGCCGTAAGGTTCAAGCACTGTACGGCCGGCGAAGTGCGCCACTGCCTGCAACAAGTGTTCGACCGCGATGACCGTCAGGCCGGAGGCCAGACAGGCTTCCTCGGCATTGGCCAGCGGCACCAGCAAAGTCCGGCCCGCAGCACGGGCTGCCAGGGCGGCAGGCAGTACGCCCTGCACCGACCTGATGGCGCCCGACAGGGCCAGTTCACCGAGACACTCGACCTGGGCCAGGGATACAGCGGGGATTTGCCCGCTGGCAGCCAGGATGCCGAGAGCAATGGCCAGGTCAAAACGCCCGCCGTCCTTGGGCAGGTCGGCAGGCGCCAGATTGAGGGTGATACGCCGGGCCGGAAACTCAAACCCGGAGTTTAGAATCGCGCTGCGTACCCGGTCCTTGCTTTCCTTGACTGCGGTTTCCGGCAGCCCGACCAGGGTCAGTGCCGGCAACCCGTTGGCCAGATGCGTTTCGACCGTAACGGCCGGGGCCTCGACGCCCACTCTGGCTCGGCTGTAAACGATGGCCAGCGACATGACTCACTCCTTGAGTTCACAAAGCGTCCATCCTGCGCGAATCAACGACCCGGGGCAGGGTCGCAATGGATACGGAATGTGTTGCGAGCCCCCGGTCGTCAGCGCGTCAAACGCCGGGCAGACTCGCCGCGATCATTCACATTCCGACACCGGGCCGGTGGCCTCTTTCAACGCATCGGCCAAATCGCTGGCGTTGCGACTGGAGTAAATACTGCCTCCGGTATTTTCAGCGATGCAGTCAGACAGCGAGCTGTCGCCAATATTGACCACGTTGACCCGCAGACGCGGCTGTTCGGTGGCAATGGTCTGCGCCACCTTGCACACGTTCTGGTTACAGCCATCGTCACCGTCGACAAACATCACAATCACCGCATCGCGGTCACGGCCGTTGACCGTGCGCGCGGCCTTTTTCAGGCTCGACGCCAGGGGAGTACCGTCGTCGGCGTTCAAACGCTGAATCCCGTCGATTAATTGCCCACGCCGGGCCGCGTTGAAAACGCCGTGATCCGGTTGTTGCGAACAGCCGGCGAAGGTCATCAAGCGCGTATCAATGTCCGGGTGCAGGTTATTGATCATTCCCGACAACGAGGCCTTGGCCACGTCCAGCCGGGTTTGTGGGCTGAACATCCTGATTGTGCGCGGGTCGTCAGCCGCCGGTCGGGGGCGCGTCTTGAAATACCAGTCTTCGTCAGCCTTGGTGGCGGCAATGTTCAGGTTCATCGAGCCCGAGGTGTCCAGAATCACCACAAACTCCGGCGGCAGCTCCCCGCCACCCGGTACCTTGGCCCGACAGGCATAACTGCTCTGGCCCGGCCACAGGTTCATCAGTGGCAAACGCCACTGCCACAACGCCCACAGCAACAGCCCCAACCCCAATAACCCGGCAAGCAGCCACAACCAGCCGCGCCAGACCCGCCACACTATTACCCGGCGCACCACCGGACGTGGGGCTGGCGCGGGTGCCGGCGGCGGGGCCACGACCGCAGCCCGCGGCTGCAGCCCCCAACGCACCACAACCGGGTCACCGTTGACGCTGTACAGATTGTTCAGGTCCGGCGGGCGGATCAGTGAACGCAAGCTGGCGGCCTGTTCGGCCTGGCCGCGCGCGACCAGCTCATCGGCCAGCAAGCCCAGGGTTTCCTGGCGCTGGCGATAGCGTTCCAGCAACGCCGCCTGCTGATCTTCGTTCAACTCGTGGAAGCGCGTAGGCTGGCCGCCCAGCTCCGTCCACCACTCCACCACATTGCCGCTGCCGATGCGCGGGATCGCGTAGACACTCGCCACCGACGGCGGGAAATGCTTGAGGATCAGCGCAATTTTCGCTTCCAGCACATCCAGCTCTGTGGAGCTGGCGTGCTCATCCCGGGTAATGCGCTGCATGCAGTGGCTTCCTGAAAAAGGGTCGGCGGCACTTGGCCGCCGACTGGACGGGGATGCAGGGTTATTCGTAACCGAGGCTGAATTGCAGCTGGTTCACCTTCTTCTGCAACGTCTTGAGCTCCTGCTGCCTGGCGGCCACCAGCGCCGGATCAGCGCTGCTGGCCGGCTTGGCACGGGCGGCCTGGAGCTGCTGTTCAAGCCCGGCAATCTGCTGCTGTACCTGCGCCTTGTTGCCACTGCGGGCTTTGAGCGAACCCAGTAACTGGTTCAGCGACTGGTTCAATGCCGCCTGGGACTTTTGCTGGCCCAGCAGGTCGGTGCGCGACACCGCCTGTTGCGCGGCAATGTTTTCGTAGACCTGATGGAACAGCGCATTTTCCTGCTGCGACTTGGCCAGCGCCAATTCGTTTTGACGAATCTGCTCGCTGTAACCGCCACCGGCGTCGCAGTTCATTTTGGTGAACAGCCCGGCGTCACGGTTGCCGGCATCACATTCACCCGGCTGTGTGGCGCAACCGGACAACGCCAGCAAAACACCGAAACCCAGTATCAATCGTGCGTTCATCGTCTCAACCCAGAGTGATTGCAGAGCGCTGGCTGTACAAGCCATCGACTTCTTTTTGCAGGCTGGCGACTTTCTCGTTCATCTTCGAGATATTGGCGTCGATTTGCTTGAGCTCCGGGGCATTGCCCTGGGCACGCTCGGCTTGCACCACGTCGTTATAGCCCTTGACCTTGACCCGCATGTTGTCCAGCTCCTGGCGCAACTGAGCAATGTTGCCGTCAACCATGGCGATTTGTTTTTTAGCCTGGGCCTGATCGATTTTCTTGCTGGCCAGGTCGCGCTTGATCTGCGCGATCTGCGCCTGGTCATCCTTGATCACCTGCTGAGCCGTCGCGGTACGCGACACTACTTTTTGGGTGTCCAGCTGCACATCGCTGTTGTACTTCTGCAAACGCTCGCTGGTGTTGGAGTATTCGCTGCGACGCTGATCCAGGTAGTAGTTGGCGCCCATTGCCACGCCACATGCGGTGACACCCGCAGCAATCATGCACACGGTTTTATTGCCGCTATCGGCCAGTACACAGGCCAATACACCGGTACCGACCCCCATGGCGCAGGCCTGATAGCCCGACTTGCTGAAGAACTGGGCGTCCGAGCTCTGGGTCAGGCGCGGATCGACCATGCTGCTGCCCGTGCTGGCGCAACCGCCCAACAGCAGGCTGCCTGTGAGTACAGAACTGATCAGTAACCGGGAAGAGGACCACAGGCTGCGCATCATCGTATTTCTCCTTGTTGAAGCAGGTATTGGGCTTATTGGGTGACCGATTTGCAGCTCTTCAACCAGGCGTCAGTGTCGATCCTCTGCTTTTGCAGATAGGTCTTCTGATTCGCCCAGTGAGTGCGCAGGTAAGGTTTGAGTTCTTGCAGTTGTTTGTTCTGGCCGATGATTTCTTCCATCACCGGCACCTGCGGTTCCAGCAGGGACTGGCCGTACAAGGACGCCGACTCCACCAGGCTGCTGGCGTAATAACGGCTGAGTTTGTGCAGACGGTCTTTCTGTTCGTCCAGCTTGCCTTTGCGCATGTCGCAGCTCGGGTCCTTGTCTTCGGACTCGCAATTGAGGGCGTAATTTTTCTGCAGGAAGTCCAGGTACTGGCCGTCATCGAGCATTTTGGTACACAGGAACGCCCCCAGATTGAGGCTCGCGCGAATCGCCTGGTCGCGGGTTTCTTCCTGCTGCTGATTGCTGGCACGCAGCTGGTTTTCCAGGGCCTGGAGCTTTTCTTTGAGGGCCTTGTCTTCCACCGCGGAGGCCAGCGAGTTCAGCTCCTGGACCGCGCCGCGGTCTTTCCCGGTGTCACCCTGGACAGCGCCCGTGCCGAGGCTCTGCCAGCTCTTTTCGATGCTGCCCACACGCTCGCGCGAGGTGAGTGTCGGCGACACCAGAACCAGCCGCAGGCCGGTGGTTTTATTCTTAACCTGGCCGTCGGCGTTGTAGTAAGGCTCTTCTTTGCGCAAGGACGTGCGCACGTCCGCCTGGGGCGTCAGGTAGTTGCCGCCGCGTACCACATAGCCGCCGGCCTGACCGTGTTGCCGATCGAGCTTATTCAGGCGAAAGGGCTCGAACATCATTTCATCGGCGTTACCGAGCATGTCGTGCAGGCCCAGCGGGTTGGGTTTTTGTAGCCCGCCCAGTTGCAGCTTGCCGTTGGACGATTGCGCACCGCCGAACCACTCATAAGCGTTCAGGCCGTCCGGCATCGGGTAGCGTGTATCGCTGAATTCGGCGGCCCCCACTTCCAGCCCGCCACGGGCGGCGAACTCCCATTCGGTTTCAGTCGGCAGGCGCAAAAAGCCCAGCGCACCATCTTCCTTGGGCAGCGCGGCGGCAGCGTTTTTACGCAACCACAGGTTGTATTTGTCGGCCACTTCGATGGCTTGTACCCAACTGATCGCCACCTGCGGCAAGCGCAGCTTGTTCGACGGCACCGGGCAGGTTTCATCGGTCAGAGCCTGATACTGCAACTGGCTCATCTCGTACTTGGCCATCAAGTAATAACGGGACTTGTCGGTTTTGCTGCCGGTGAAACTGCCGGAAATAAACGCGGGGCGCTTCTGCTCCACATACCCCCATTCGGCGCTGTCCTGACCGATATTGATCGGGTAGTCGTCCAGCGGGCCGGTAACGGGAATGAACACCTTGCGAAATACCATCGAGCCGTCGCAGGGCATGGGCAATACGACGTCACTGGCGTCGGCGGCCGGGTTGTAGAATTTCTCGTCCCAGGCCGCCGCCGAGGCGCCGGGCAAGTAGCCAAGGCTCAGGAATGCGAGCGCAACAACAGATTTATAACTCACGCAGACTCTCCGCAGGTTGGATGCTGATGGCCCGCAGGGCGCCGATCACGGCGACCAGTGCAGCGACCAACAGGGCGATCAGCAGGGCTGCCAGCCCGTGCCAGACAGTGATGTGGCAGACAAAGGTGCCGGTGGCCTGACTGCTGCCCAGCAGATGGTCGAACAGCAGGCTGCCCACGCCATAAAACGCCAGCCCGCCGACATAGCCGGCCAGGCTTAAGAGCAACGCCTGAGCGATCACGAACCCGGCCACTGCCGGGCTGCTGAAGCCCAGTAATCGCAGAACCGCCAGGCTTTTGCGTTTGCGGTCGATATTGGCCAGGAACGCACCGATCATCGAGGCGATGCAGCCAATCAGCGCGGCCCCGGCGATCACGCCAAAGATCAGCCCCAGTACATGGTTGATGGCTTTGACGTTGTCGATATCGGCCAGGCGGCTCGATGTCTCGATGTTCTGCTGGTTCAGCCAGCGTTCCAGCGGCGCCACGCTATCGATATCACGGGCATAGACCCGGGCGCGGGCATACAGCGGCTGCAAGTCGCCGACCGGTTTGCCGGTAGCAAGGCCAAGCGCCGGGACCTGGTAGCCATCGCGAAAGCGTTCCAGCTCGAGCAATAAAGGCGGTGCAACGAAACCGGCGGCGCGGCCAAAGCGGGCGGCGTCGAGCACCGCGACCACGATCAGATTCAGCTCGCCGCGCTCATTGATGCCGTCCAGACGGCGGCTCACCCGCACCCGCACGCTGTCGCCGACATCGGCTTGCAGACGTTGGGCGGCACGGGCACTGAGGATCACCTGATTGGCACTCAACGTGATATCGGGCAGGTTCAGCAACGGGTCAGCCGCCGCGCTGGGGATAATTTCGGCGTTTTCGACAAAACGCTGCAGGCCCACCAGCAGGTCGGCCTGCGTATTCAGCGAACGGGTCTGGCCGATGGCGAAACCGACTTCAGGTCGCTGGCGCAAACCCTCGATCCAGGCGGTGTCGTAATTGCCGCTACTGAGCATTTTCACTTCAAGGTTGCGCGGGTCGCTGAGCAGTTCGTTCTGCAACTGGCTGACTACGCCATGCTTGAGCCCGAACAGCAGCAACAGCGGTGCGATCACCGCCACCAGCGACGCGGCGATGCACAAGGACACTTTGCGGTCATGCCAGAGGTCTTCGACCGCCAGCTTGCCGAGCAGGCCGAGGCGGCTAATCCATGGCTTCAAAGCGTGTTTCTCCCTGACCGCTGATGGCACCCAGACGCGGCAAACCAAAATCGCGCACCAGCGCCCAGTCATGGGACACCACCAGTGCGCTCAAGCCCAGCTCATTCACCAGACTCAGCAACAATTCAAACAAACGCCTGGCGCTGTGGGGATCAAGTGCCGCGGTGGGCTCATCGGCCAGCAGCAACTGCGGCTCATGGGCGATAGCCCGCACGCACGCCACGCGCTGGCGTTCGCCGATGGACAAGGCCTGGGGCAACTTGTCCAGCAAGCCCTCCAGCCGCAGCGCCTGCACTGCACGCTCGACCTGCGCACTCTCGACCGGCATGCCGAGCAGGCGGCGGGGCAGTGTGATGTTGTCGCGCACGCTCAAAAACGGCAGCAAGCCGCCACTTTGCAAGATGAACCCCAGGTCCCGCGAACGCACCGCCGACAACGCCGGCTGGTCATTGGCCGCGAGCATGCGGGCTATATCCAGTGCCTTGGCCCCTGGCTCATGACGCGCCGGACCAAGGCTGAAGCGCCCCAGCTCGACGGGCATCAGCAGCAGGCCGATGGCTTCGAGCAGGGTACTTTTGCCACAGCCGCTTTCGCCGGTGATGGCGAGGATTTCGCCGGCCTTTACCTGCAAGGCTGGCAACCGCACGCTATGGGCCTGCGCACCGCTGCCACGGCGCACCAGCATGTCCTGAATATCGAGCATGGGCGTCCCGTTAAGGCATCATTTCCAATGGCACCGGGTACACGTTGTCCCGTGCATCGCTGTCTTTGGCCAAGGCCACCCAACGGTCCACGTCAGCGTTGTAACGCTGGTAGTGGCGCAGCTTGGTGTTCAGGTTACGAATGAATTTCTCCTGGGCCAGACCATCCCAGCTCTTCCAGGTTTCTTCATCCAGGTTGAGGACTTCGCTCTGGTACGGCAGGTCTTCGAGGTACTCACCGAGCACACCCATGTCCGCCAGCCTGGCGTTGCCGTTCTGCTTGAGCTGATTGGGATCGGCGCCCATGGTCGCGGCGACGGAACGCAGGCGATCGAACATCTCGGTCGGCGAAATCAGGCCTTCGTTGGCGGCATCCAGAATCTGCTTCATCACGTCGCTCAAATCGCTGAGCTGTGACTTGGTCAGTAACACCCGGACATCGGTGGTGGGGATGTTTTGCTTGATCAGGTCGCGGTCAGTGATCCACGCCTGGAACACTGGCGGCGCCTGACTGTTGGTTTTTTCACCGAGGTACGCCAGTTGCATCGCGTGGCCGATCAGGGCCGCGTCATCCAGCAGTTTTTGCTCGGCCGGGTCTTTGCCGGCGACAGGCGCTTGCTTGGCGTTCAGCGCGCTGCCAATGGCATCGTCGCCCATGTAGGCGGCCTTGACCTGGGAGGTAATCGCGCTGGCCAGCGCATCCACTTTACGCCCGAATGCTTGCACGTCACCGGCGTTGACCGGGTAGTACAGCGAGGTATTGGTGCCCGGGTAAGTCGACAGGTTTTGATATTGCGCTTCGGCTTTGCCGTGATCTTTGATCCCGGCCGGCGTTTTCAAGTGCAGGGTGTAAATCGCAACGCCGGGGTTGGCCGCCTCAAGGCGCACCTGGTCAGCGCTCAGCCCGGTGCTGCTCAATGGGTCGTCGCCCTCGATGGCACCCGCATCGGTGATCAACACCACGTAGCGCGCACCGAACTGGGTCCAGTCCACTTTGTCGATACTGTGCATCACGCCCGCGAGCGAGTCCTCATCAAAGGCCTTGCTCGACACTTTGGCCTGTTTGAGGTCAGCCACCCTGGCCAGAAAATCTTCGCTGCCGGTGACCTTGTTCGGGTCGGCGTACATTTTGCTCACGTATTCCAGGCCAGGTACGGCTTGGGTGCTGGAACGGAATGCCACCAGACCGAACTTGACCTGATTGCCCAGGTTCTCGCTTTCAATCTGTTTGTAGACCTTGCGAATGGCCTCGCGGGTACGGTCGATATAAGGATCCATCGAGATCGTGGAGTCGATGACAAACACCACCGCCGCGCTGAATTCCTTCAACTGGCTGGATTTCGCGGCCCCCGTAGCGCCTGGGTTTGCGCCTGCCTGCAGCGGTTTGTCTTCAGCCTTGCTCACCGACGCTACATTCAACAGGCGGGTGCGAAAGCCTTCTTCGGTCATGACTTCTTCGCCGCTCAACACCGGCAGCAAGTAAAACTGCTTGTGCAGGTCAACGAAGTATTCCGGCTCCTGGGCCAGTACTCCCGGAGCCTGTACTCCTTGCTTGAGCTTGGCGCGCAACGGCGCGACTTTGCTCACCGGGTCCGGGGCATCGAGGATGCCTTCAAGGGTGGCGCGGTCTTTGAAGAACATCAGACGGTCGCGGTTGGCCGGGTTGGTGAATGCCAGCGTGAGCTGCATCTTCCAGTCCGTGGTACAGGCTGCAGGCAACCAGCCGATAGTTTTACCGTAGCTGTCAGGGCCGACCTTGAGCCACTCGGCATTAGCCGCCTGGGCCCGTTCATATACGTAAAAGCGGCTGAATGTTGGCTGCGCCGCACCGGCATCACCGCCAGCAGCACTGCTGAGCTGACAACCCGGGGTGGTCAACACGCGCTGGAACAGAGTTTTCTTGCCTTCCTGAATCAAAGGCTTGTCGTCGGCGCGGGCCAGCGAGCTGCCGATGGTCAGCGCCAGCAAAGCGCTGGCAGCCAATGCAAAACGGCTCACGGTTTCAACTCCTCAAAGCGCGCCTTGGCTTCGGCATTCTCAGGGTCGTGGCTGAGGATGGTTTCGTACCAGTACGCCGCGGTGGCCGGGTCCGGCTCGGCAAAGCACTTGCTGGCCTGATGGAATTTCGGGTCGTACTCATGGGCGTAGGCGGTGGCAATTTGCAGGTCACCGGCTTGCGCACGGTTGGCGTACAGCCGCTGGGCGATGCCGCAATGGTTGTTGGCCTTGGCCACGGTGATGATTTCCAGCAACTCGGCGCTGCCCGGCGAATTCTTGATGCAGGCCTGCACAACGCTCAGCTCAGGCAGCACGGCCATGCTTTCCAGGGTACAGGCGGCATCGCCCGGTACAGGCTGCGGTGGCATCGGTTCAGGCACTGCCGGGGGTGTTTTGTTGAGCCAGAACCAGGCGCCCAGGGCAAGGGCGGCCAGTACCAGCAATGCAATGAGCACCATCAACAACCAGGGTTTTTTCCTGGCTGGCACCGGTGGCGGCGGGGCCGCAGGTGCGGGCTCAATGACCGGCACGGGTTCCGGGGCCGGTTCGGTAACCGGCTCGGGAACCGTTTCAGGCAACACCACTGGCGCCACCGGGGTTTTCAGCTGGCCCGTGTCCTGGTGTACCGGGGCTTTGACATCCGTGGCGGCGCTGGATGATTGCAGGTTCTTGGCCGGGATCAGCATGCCGGCATCGCAATGGCCGTTACCGCCCTGCTCGCGCAATTCGAAGCGCAAGGTGGCCATGGAGCCCACTTCGAGTGCCGGGTCGACCAATTGCGGGCCAACCACGGTTTCCAGCGCTTCGCCGTTGGCGGCGGCACTGAAGTGCGCCACCTTGAACCAGTACTGGCTGTTGCTCCAGTGCTGGTCGCCCTGCAGGAAATAGCCGTCCTGGTTACGCTGGACAGAGAACTCCAGACGCTCGTGGCCACCGGTCCAGTCTTTGACGATCAGGCACGCCTGACCGGCAATGTGGGGTTCAAGGGTGACCAAATCGACAAAAATTGACATTGCTTATCTCGCTTCAAACGCTTTGAGCACATGGCCCAGGCGTTCATTTTGTTCAGGGGTGAATTCGCTGCCGGTGCCGTGGCTGGCATTGTCCAGGGTGATGTGCGCCACCCCGGACAACCAGTCGCCAAGGAACTGCTGCGCCTGGTTAATCGGCTGCGCAGGCAGCTGCGGCAACGCGTCTCTGGCCACATCACCGTAGAACGAAAACAGCGCTTCGCGGTTGCCGGCATGGCTTTTAGGACGGGATTCAAGCGGTTCAGCGGTGTAACCGAACCAGGCCACAAAATCGCTCAGCACGCGCTGTACTTCCAGCACCTGGCGCTCGACCATCTGGTCGCGGCGCGAGCCACTTTGCGCACGCTTGAGCACGACGCGAATCAACTGGTCCTGCAAGCCGAGACGGTCACCGCTGAGGATCAACTCCTGAACCAGTGCTTCAATCGATGTTTTATCCAGCTCAAGGGCACGCATCAAACCCTCACGCTCCGGAACTGCACGCAAGTACTTCACCCAGTTCCTGAACACGGCACGGGCAAATTTGTGCTCGTTGCTTTGCAGCTCGGGAGCCTTGGACGCTGGCAACGGAGCACTGGCCGGGGCATCGAAGTCCACCGACAAATCACCGAAATCATCGCCAAAATCAAACTCGTTGCTGCTGGCATAAACGATCGATTGCCTGGCGGAGTCCTGAGCTGTATCGCCCGTCTCAGACACGCTGTCCTCTTCGTATACGCCGTTGAGGTAAAGCTCGCGGATCTCTTCGTTCGGCAGTTGCAAGGTGTTGATCAGCTCGCCCAGCACACCGCCGCGGCGCTTGAGCTGGGCCAGAATCATCTGCGCCTGGGTACGCTTGATGGCCACCATATCGGCGCCATCGGCCACGTAGTAGCTGCCCAGGGTGTGCAAGGCTTTGCCGTTGAGTACCTTGTTCAGTTGCTCGCGGATGCGCTTGAGTTTGAAGTCAACGTTCGCCAGTTCCGTAAAGCTTTCGCTGAAACGGGTGATACCGCCGTCGTTGAGCGTGAGCATGGCGTCCCATGCCTGCTGTGCATCCTTGATGTACTTTTTGACATTCGGGCGCTCGACCAGAGTTTGGGCCATCAGCTCCAGCGTGCTGTGACTGTCCTCGGTGAAATGGCTTTCGTTGCCATCGGTACGACCAATGAATGCGGCCTGATGGCGCGGTTTGCGCACCAGATAGGTGTTATTGAACGCCTGGGCGCCTTGCCAGTTCGACATCCACGGGTAGTCTTTGAAGCGCTCGAGCATGGTGCGGGTCATCATGCCGTCCCACTCTTCTTCCAGCTCCAGGCGCGACTTCTTGTTCAATGACTGGGAAATGCACAGGTCAAACATGGTCAGGGTCCAGATCAAGCCCGTGGCACGTGCGCCACGCTCTTGCGGGGTCTCGCCCTGTGTCGCGTTGATCCAGCGCGTCAGCACCGGGCCGACATCGTTGACATCACTTTGCTTGGTGCTGTTGGTGCAGACCACCAGTGCGTTCATTTCCTGATCATCGACATAACGCTCGAACAGGTACGCGACCTTGCCGCGACGGATCAGTTGCGAAATCGAGTTGGTCTGGCCGTTTTCCCTGGCGATGGAGGTCACGTTCAGGCGCCCGCGATATCCGGGAAAATCCAGCAGGTCCATTTGCTCGACGATCTGCGCGGCCGGTACTTCAATCAGGCGGAAGGTCATCTCGGCGGTGAGGGCCGCCAACTGCACCAGGGAAATCGGGCCGGGGTTATGCAACACACCCTCGACCATCGGGCGCACCGACACCGGCACGTCAGTGGCGCTGCCGTAACGCTCCAAAATGTCGACGTTCATGATGCTGTTGCGACGGCTGAATTCATCGCCTACGCGCTCAGCCAGCACTGACAGCGGTGCAAAAACGGTGTCGGGCATGCCCAGCCGATTGAGCGCTGCGCCCAACTGCTGGTACACCTGGGTCAGGCCATCTTGCTTGCCCCACAAAATCGAAAACAGCTCGCCACGCTCCTGGGGATTGAGGCGCGGGGCCAGGTCGATGACTTTCGGCCAATAGTGATGGGGCAGAACTTTGAGCGATTGTTCAAAGCTCTGGTTCAGGTAATCCATCAACGACACGACGTCTTCGGCACTCACCCCAGGCTGCAGCGGACCCAGCTCGCGGCCTTCGAAAGGTTGCAGGGCCTGGCGCACCACGCTGTCGTCGATCACGAAGGAGACTTTTTCCTGGTCGAAGTCTTTGAACCAGGTGTTGGCAAAAATTTTCGCCAGTTCGATTTCGCGGAAAAGCTTGAGCTCCACCGGGAAGTTGTCGTCTTCACTGGGCTTGGCCAGACGACTGAAACGGGTCACCAGCCCGGTGGCTTCAGTACCGCCACCGCTGGGGTTGATGTTCTCGATGAAGTCCATACGCTGCTGGCCGAACTGGGTCTCGAGCGCACCGTTGGCCCCTGCCGCCAGGGCTGAAATAAGGTAGGACTTGCCCGCCTGGGACAACCCGAAGAAGCCGGTGGTCATCGGTGTGGTGGCTACCCGGCCAAGGTTGCGGGCCATGTTGCGCGCCTGATACAGGCCCAGCTTCAGGTCAGCCGCATCGCGATCAAGTTTGGGCGCCGTAACCCGGCTTTTGTCCACCCAGCCCAGGGCCTGGCCGGCACCTTCGTAGACGGCATTCCAGCTGGCGCTGAGGGCGATTTGCTCTGGGGTCAGATTGCTCATTTGCGTTTTACGCTCCCGCTGTCCAGCCAGTACTTGCTGTCACTCAAACCTTCCACCAGGGTGGTGTTGAGTTGCAGCAAAAGGTCATTTTTGCTGAACGTTTTGTCGGTATTCGAATCCACGTATGTCACCTCAAGCTCGTCGCTCAGTTGTCCCTGGCGCTTCATCTGCTCGGTGGCCTCGCTCACTTTGAAGGACACGTAGACCACGGGCATCTCTTTGTTCTGGGTCTTGGCCTCGGTAAAGCGCTGCCGCCCCTGGGGGGAGAAATCCAGGGTGTAGAGCGGCGTGGCAGACCAGCGCTCGGCCGCCAGCTGACGGAAGCCCAGGCGCATATTGCCGCGCATTTCCAGCGCTGGCGGCCTTGCATCCAGGCCTTCACCGATTTCGGGCAGCACGATGCGCCCGTCCTCGGAGGTCAGGTCGCGGAACAGGACGTCCGAGTCAACGATGATGTTGGCCCCGTCGATCTTGCCGATGTGCTTGATGGTCGAGTACGGCCTCAGGGCCGAGGTGCGGAAATAAAAGTTCGGCACACTGTGGTTGGCGCACAGCAGGCACAGCATGGCGCCGACAGATGCCGTACTTTTAGGGTCGTCGATCAGGCCGTTTTTATGGAACGGGTACCAGTTGCCGGTGCGGTAATTTTGCAGCGCAAGGATGCGCCCCGGCGGCAGTGGCAGCATCTTGCGGATAAACGCCTGAATGCCCGGCAGACGCGATGGCCGCCCGGTCAGGAGCAACATGTCGCATGGATAATGCGCAATGACCTCGCACAACCCGGCAAGGATCTTGGTGATGTTGATGCCACCGCTGATGAACGCGCCATGCAGTTTCTGCAAGTCCAGGGTAATCGGCGTTTGCAGCAGATCGAAATCGGTCTGAACCCCCAGCTCGCGGCGAACCGCGGTGTTCACATACTCCAGCACGTTGGCTCTGACAGCATCTTTTTCCAGCAACGTCAGGTAGGTGTGGTCACTGGCCGGCGTGGCGAACTCCGGGTTGTAGAGCTCGTAGCGGCGCAGCAATTCAAGGGCCAGCGGCGTGAACACCTGCAGGTTCAATTGTTGGCGCAACACCATGTCTTGCGCGCTGCCCGATTCGGCGCCGCACAACCGCGACATCAGGGAGCCGGGGAATTTAACCCCGGCGTTCTGCAAGGCGCTTTCAAAGCTTGGCAGAATGAACCCCTGAATCACGTCCAGCAGGATGTCGTCCCCCGCGACTTTGAAACCGTCACGGAAACGCTGCTCGGGCACGATGTGCACATTGCTGCCACTGCTGGCAGTGCCGGCACGGTCAAGACGGTAATCGG
This sequence comes from Pseudomonas paraversuta, assembly GCF_904067025.1. NCBI lineage: Bacteria > Pseudomonadati > Pseudomonadota > Gammaproteobacteria > Pseudomonadales > Pseudomonadaceae > Pseudomonas > Pseudomonas paraversuta. The sequence continues at coordinate 66,826 of NZ_CAJFDA010000001.1, read as the reverse complement.
TGATCACCAGGTCGGTGGTACCGCCGCCTATGTCGATGGTGGCCAGGGTGATACGTTCGCGGTCCGTCTTGCCGGGGCGCGAGATGGCATCGAAGAATTCTTCCGGGTGCCCGGCGAAGTTTTCATTGACCTCGGTGTAGAGGTAGACCAATTGCCCGCACGAGGCCTCGTCCCACTCCACCCGCACCTTGGGCAGCGGCGTAGTGGCCGGGCTCGAGTCGTGAGCGAAGGGGTCTTTGCGGTCGGTCTGCCAGTTCATGCTTTTCCACACCAGACCAATGGCGTGTCGCATGCGCTTTTCCAGGATGCTGCGCTCGGCCTGGGGCATGCCCGGCGGTACGGTCAGGGTGATGCTGTTGAGGCGCCGCGGTACGCGGGTATGGCCCTGACGCGAGCGCTGCGCCGGGCTATTGATTTGCATCAGCGCCTGGGCCAGCACTTCAGCGAGCATGAAAGTCATCAGCGAGCTGCGCGAATAACGCGGTACAAACACCGCCAGGCCTGGGGTGTCGAAGCTGTGCAGCGCGTCGCCGGTTCCGTTGATCAGCAGCGAAAACGGTTTGGCGGTGGCAAACGGCTCGGCTTCCTTTTTGTCGAAGCTGTAGCTGAAGCGCCATCCGTGATCGTAGGCCTCTTCATCCCACAGATAACGCTTGGGACTGGAGAGTCCGGTTGAGCCCTCGGTGCCACGACGGCGACTCGCCAGCCGCGCGGCCTCCTTGCCAACCCGGGCGATGGTTGGCCACAGGAAAGCCTCCGTGTGGCCACTTTTTACCGAACAGTCATCCTTGCCAAAGGAGATCTGGGCAAACTCGACGCGACTTTCGAACGCGTCGTTGTAGATGTGCTCCGGGCTCATCAGGTCCCGCAGCTCAAGCACATAGTTGTCTTTGAGACCGGAGCCGGACTGGCCGTGGTTTTCGATCAGAATGCCGCAGGTGCGCGAGTTGCCAACATCGAGGATCAGATCCACCGGAATCGGAGGCGTGACACCACTGCCATGGCTGGCCACGATTTTAAGTTCGGGCAGTTTCACTTGCGCCGCCGGGGTGTTGTTGTCCCGGGTGGTGCAAGGCTCCATGAACAAGCTGAGCAGGTTCAGGTAATGGGCTTCGGCATGACCGTCCTTGATCTCTTTGTCCAGCTCATCGCGCGGGGTTTTGGGATGGCCCTGCGTGAATACTTCCAGCAGCCACTCCCGCACCCAGATCTGATCCAGAAACCAGCGGGCCTGCTGGGGCTTGCACGCCAGCTTGAACGATACGCCGGAGCTGGCGTCGCGCTCGACCGGCCCCAGATAGAGGCTGGTGTCATGCTGTTCCATGAGCCGGGTATCCAGCGCGACCGTCAGGCGATGGGTGTTGCCATCAATGTCCGGCTCGGGCAGGCGCACCAGGCGCATCCGCGACCAGTTGGCCGGCCCCTGGTCAAAGCTCTGGGGCGGGCGGTAACGGAACACCGGGATCGGTACCCAGAGCCCGTCGTAGAGCTTGAGACTGGCTTCCATGCCGAGGTTGAGGGTACTGCGTGCGTCAACGGTCTTGCCCGGCTCGCTTTCGTAAAAGTAGCTGGTCATGCCGTTGCGTTCGCCCTCTTCGAGGCGGCACAACAGGCCATTGGTCAACGGCGCGAAATCACCCGAGGGCAGCTTCCTGGGGTCCAGGCGCAGGGCGAAATCCATGAACTGGATGCCGGTATCGGCAACAAGGATAACGGTGTCTTCAAATTGGGTAACTTGAGGCAGCATGTCAGAGTTTTCCAGTCATTATTCGCCCGTCTGGCGCATGGTGATGGGGAATTTTTTGTCTTCGTAAGCGCCGGTGCAGTCGGCAATGCTTTTGGCCCCCTGACGACAATCGATTTGCGGCATGTCATAGCTGCTGCCATCGCTGCAGGCGGCCTGGGCCTGGCTATTGATCGCCAGGCTGCCGGCCTGCATGGCCGCAGAAACCGGACCGGTGCAGCTGATGCCATTGGCCTTGCGCACAATGACCTCGCCCTTGCCGTCCTTGAACTGATACTCAAGGCGCAGTGACAGACCGGTGTTTTTGTCTTGAATGCCCGCGCCCGCGCGGTAGTGGCCGTTGAGGAAGGCGGCCTGGCCATCCGCGCTGTCGGCCGGGATGATCAACGGCTCGCCGGGTACAGGCACAGGTGCCGGAGTTTTCGGCAGCTCATCCGGGATTGTCGGCGGCGTCGGCGGGGTAGTCGCGTTATCCGCTGTCGGCGGCTCTTGAGCCATGGATGCCTGGGCGTTATCGGTGCCTGGCGGCACCACCGACTCCGGCTGGACCGCAGGCGGGGTCTGCACTTCAGGCACCTGGCCTGCAGTTTCAGCCGTGCCCGCTGCCCCGCCAACCTGGCCACTGCCTGACAGCTCGCGCGATGGCGTGAGCGTGGACGTGGGGTAGGACCCGGGAACAGGTTCAGAAACCTTGAGCCCGTCCAGGTTGAAGTCCACCAGCCATGCCGGCACTGGCACCCCCAACTGCGGGCCACAGCTGCGCAGACCAAACAGTAGCAACAGCAGCAGTAACAGCGGGATCAGCCACCACAACCAGCGCCACCAAGACCGGGCCACCACTGGCACCGGCACCGGGGCGGGTGCCGGAGCAGGCTCGGCCAGCGGGGCAATCACCGGGGCAGGGGTAACGGGTGCTACCTGTGGCCGCAGACAGTACAGCGGGTCGAGGCCGTGGTCAGTGCCCGGACGACGGAAGCCCCAGAACGTCAGTACCGGTTTGCCGTTGACCAGATAAACGTAGTTCTCATCCGGAAATGGCAGCACGTGGGCCAGCAGCTTGCCGAACACCGTACGGTCTACCGAAGGTTTGTGGGCACTGTCGGGGTCGAGTTGTTCAGCACTGAGCTGATTGAGAAAAGACTGCAGCTGTTCCAGCTCGACAACGGCTTGAGCACGTTCCTGCGGGGTGGCGCTGGCCCAGGGAATCACATCGCCGGGTAGCTCGCTGTACCAGTCAATGTTGTCGCCCAGCTCATCGCTTTGAGGGATGGCCAGATGCGTTGCCATGTCAGGATTTTGGCAGCGAATCGCTTCGCGCAATTGCAGTGCCGCCCGATAGACTGGCTGACCGGTCTCACCCAGGGCAGTAAAAGCCCCGCTTTTGCCACTGCGAAGAAGTGCGCCGCGCATCCGTGCTCCGTGTTTTAAGTTCGCGCGGCAAAACCCGGACATGAGTCCGTGCCGCTTCCTTGATTAGCTGGCGACAGTAATGTTTAAGGGCCATAGAGTCAAATGGCCATTATCTGGGGAGCCGTATTGGTTCAAAAAATGAGCGGTGGATCACCCTGGCATCGCGGGTGTCCGGGTGGCGGCCCGGGTTCCCAGGTCCTCGGCAAAGCGCAGCAGGTAGCCATCGGGGTCGAGCAGCAGGCAGTTGCGCTCACCGAACAACACCTCGTTGCTGCGGTACCAGCGCTCTTCAAGGGGTTTGCGCAATGTGTACCCGGCGGCTTCGAAACGGTCGATCAGGGCCTGGACGTCGGGGCATTTGATCGACAGGTTGATGCCTCGCCCGAAAGGCGCCTCCAGCGGCCCGACCCGCCAGGAGGAGGGTTCAAGATCATCCTGCTCCAGCATCAGCTGGCTGCCGTGATATGACAGAAACGCAAACTGATGCTCAGGTCGCTGGTACTCGATCTGAAAGCCCAGCACTGCGCAGTAAAAATCCAGGCTGCTGGCAAGGTCCGAGACGATCATCTCGGGGACCAGCCGATTCATCACCAACATACAAAAACGTCCTTGTTCATATGGGTAAACGCACCGCCTTGGCGCGTTATTCGGTCGGCGGCAGCAATCTGGCTTCCAGCTCGGCCACCTTGGCTTCCAGGCTTTCGAGGCGGGCACGGGTGCGGGCCAGAACCACCATTTGGCTGTCGAACTCTTCACGGCTCACCAGATCCAGCTTGCTGAAACCGCTTTGCAGCAAGGCTTTGAACTGGCTTTCGATTTCATTGCGCGGCAGCGCAGTTTCGCCACTGAGCACACGGGAAGCATGGCCACTCAGGGCGTCGAGGAGGTCTTTGGGCGCGAGCATGGGTAAGGTCCTGAAAAACTGATGGTGGCGAGTGTATCACGCAGTGTCCGGGCCCAATCTTCGGGGGCCTTCGCACGATTTTTGGGCGCCTGGCCTGCCGGGCACGCACTGTTTACGTGCACAAATGCCCTGCCAAATCAGGCCAAAAGCCATCAGCTATGGGTATCTCCCTGTAATTACTGACTTTTCCAGACATGGCAAGGTTTCTGCTTAGTTGGCTGTGACTCAGGCACTGATGCAGTAGCTGTGACCTAGGCAGTGCGGCAGGTGGTTCAGGGAAAGCTTTCGTCACCGGCGATTGAGACACGTGGAACAGCCTGAACAAGGCTGACGATGCGTTACAAAGCCAGACACTGCGCTTAGACTTGAGCCGGGTTTGTTTTCCTGGGGCAAGTCCACCAATTCGGGAGAAGTTTCATGAAGCTAGTCACCGCCATAATCAAGCCGTTCAAGTTAGACGACGTGCGCGAGTCGCTGTCTGAAATCGGCGTGCAGGGCATTACCGTTACTGAGGTCAAAGGCTTCGGCCGGCAGAAAGGTCACACCGAGCTGTATCGCGGCGCGGAATATGTGGTCGATTTTCTGCCAAAGGTGAAGATTGATGTCGCCATCGACGACAAAGATCTTGACCGGGTTATCGAGGCGATAACCAAGGCTGCCAACACCGGCAAGATTGGTGACGGCAAGATTTTCGTGGTCAATCTGGAACAGGCTATCCGCATCCGTACCGGCGAAACCGATACCGACGCAATCTAAGCCGCCATACCCCAACGCCCCAGGAGAAAACACTATGACTCTGCGTAAAATCGCAGGGCTCGGAGCCCTGCTGTCCGTCGTAATGCCAGGCCTGGCCATGGCGGCAGACGAAGTAGCGGCTCCAGTCCTCAATTCGGGCGACACCGCCTGGATGCTGACTGCAACGGCTTTGGTGCTGTTTATGACCATCCCCGGCCTGGCGCTGTTCTACGGCGGCATGGTGCGCTCCAAAAACATTCTTTCCGTGATGATGCAGTGCTTCGCCATCACCGGTTTGATCAGCATTCTGTGGGTCATTTATGGCTACAGCATCACGTTCGATACCACGGGCATGGAGCAGGGCGTCACCAACTTCAACTCGTTCATCGGCGGGTTCTCCAAAGCCTTCCTGGCAGGGGTGACTCCGGACAGCCTGACGTCCTCTACCGCACTGTTTCCGGAAGCGGTGTTCATCACCTTCCAGATGACCTTCGCCATCATCACCCCGGCACTGATCGTCGGCGCCTTTGCCGAACGCATGAAGTTCTCGGCCATGCTGATTTTCATGGGTGTGTGGTTCACCCTGGTGTATGCACCAATTGCCCACATGGTGTGGAGCGGTAATGGTGGCCTGCTGTGGGACTGGGGCGTGCTGGATTTCGCGGGCGGTACCGTGGTGCATATCAACGCCGGTATTGCAGGCCTTGTAGCGTGCATCGTGCTCGGCAAGCGCAAAGGCTACCCGAACACTCCGATGGCCCCGCACAACCTTGGCTACACCCTGGTGGGCGCCGCCATGCTGTGGATCGGCTGGTTCGGTTTCAACGCAGGTTCGGCAGCTGCCGCCAACGGCACCGCCGGCATGGCGATGCTGGTGACCCAGATCGCAACTGCGGCAGCGGCGCTGGGCTGGATGTTTGCCGAGTGGGTCACCCACGGCAAACCAAGTGCATTGGGGATCGCCTCTGGCGTGGTCGCCGGTCTGGTTGCCATCACCCCGGCAGCAGGCACCGTTGGCCCTATGGGTTCGATCGTGATCGGCCTGTCGGCGGGTGTGATCTGCTTCTTCTGCGCCACCAGCCTCAAGCGCAAGCTGGGCTATGACGATTCGCTGGATGCATTCGGCGTACACGGTATCGGCGGCATTGTCGGTGCCATCCTTACCGGTGTGTTTGCAGCGCCGGCCCTGGGCGGTTTCGGCACCGTGACCGATATCGCCGCTCAAGTCTGGATTCAGTGCAAAGGCGTTGCCTTTACCGTGATCTACACCGCGATTGTGACCTTCGTCATACTCAAAGTGCTGGATGCCGTAATCGGCCTGCGTGTGGCTGAAGAGGAAGAGGCAGTTGGCCTGGACCTGGCACAACACAACGAACGCGGTTACAACCTGTAACTGACGGTCAGAAAAATACCCGGCAAGCCGGGTATTTTTTTGTCTGTAATGTGGCCTGATTCGCAACAATCAGATGACTTTTCCTGCTCCCATGTCCCGAGATCGGTTCGGCAATGATTTGTAGGATGATCACTTACAGCGCAACTCGACTATTAGCTGCTTTGCTTTTTTTTCCAGCGCGCTAGAATGCGCGCCGAAGGCCACAAAACTGTGTCCTGGCAGGACGAAGGCGGGGATGACCTCCAGACGCTTTCAAGGCCCAAGGGCCGGGCTGCCGGTTGCTCCAGCCAACACAGCGGAACAACTGGCACCGGACATTCGGCAAGGTGCTTATTTGGGCGAGTGCCGCAATTGTTGCTGCGCTCGTAAAGTCCTCATCATTTTAATCAGTGGTGAGGCGTGAGCCGAGGTTTACCCAAGGCTACTTTTTCACCGGCGGCGGTCGACATTTGTCGCATCTGGTCTATATAACTAATCTGCTTTAAGTAAGTCATGGGGTAGAACATGAGCGACGACGATCTGGAAAATGATGACCTCGAAGTAGGTGACGAGGACGAAACCGAGGAAGGCCTGGAAGCGGCAGCCGAAGACGTTGCAGACGACGACAGTGGCGACGATGCTCCGGTTCCGGCAGCCAAAGGTAAATCCAAGGCTGCAGTGTCGATTGATGACCTGCCGAGTGTAGAAGCCAAAAACAAGGAGCGTGATGCTCTGGCCCGTGCCATGGAAGAGTTTTTGTCCAAAGGTGGCAAGGTGCAGGAAGTCGAGGCCAACGTGGTGGCAGACCCACCCAAGAAGCCTGACAACAAGTACGGCAGCCGTCCTATCTAAGGATTTATTGCCGGCTTGAAGAAAAAACCCGCCGTCGCTGCGGGTTTTTTTGTGTCTGCAGCCTTGGCCCATCTTCTGCAGGAGCGAGCTTGCTCCTACAAAATGTGTTTCAACACCGCCGGCAACTCACTCAGGCAGCCGATCTCGGCATCCGCAGCCTTGTCGCCTTCCCAGCGCTTGCCGCCGGGGTTGAACCAGATCGCGCGCATGCCCGCCTGCTGGGCTCCGGCAATATCATCACCGGGGTGATCGCCCACGTGCACGGCTGCCGCAGGCGAGATATTGCCGCCACGCACCAGTGCCTCGTGAAACAGGCGCGCATCAGGCTTGGCAATACCGATGTCTTCGGCGCACAGCACGAACTTGAAGTGATGCCCCAGGCCGATGCGCCGCACATCGGCGTTGCCGTTGGTCACCACGCCCAGGTTGTAATCCCGGGCCAGTATCGTCAGTACCGGCTCTGCCTGCGGGAACAGCTGCAGCGCATGCCGGGCCTCGATGAACACCTCAAATGCCTGGTCTGCCAGGGTTGCAGCGTTCATGTAACCCGCGCCCTGCAATGCATGGAATAACACCCGCCGGCGCAGCGCGCTGATTCGGTGACGCAATTGCGGCTCGTCGCTCAATACTTGCTGACGCAGTGCCTGAAACGCCGCAACGTCCAACGCGCCCACTTTTGGTGCATTGGCAACCAACCATTCGCGCAACCGGGTTTCAGCACTGACAATCACCGGCGCGGTATCCCACAGGGTGTCGTCGAGGTCGAAGGTAATCAACTCAATGGTCATTCATTGCCCTTACTGCGTTTGGCCCTTGGGTGGGCGCTGTCATAGACCGTTGCCAGATGCTGGAAATCCAGATGGGTATAGATTTGAGTGGTCTTGATGTCGGCATGCCCGAGCAATTCTTGCACGGCGCGCAAGTCCTGGGAGGACTCCAGCAAATGGCTGGCGAATGAATGACGCAACATGTGCGGATGCAGATTTTGCCCCAACTCGCGCTCGCCGGCGGCCTTGACCCGCAACTGAATGGCCCGCGGCCCAAGACGCCTGCCACGCTGACTGACAAACACGGCGTCATCCTCCGGGTTGGCCAGTGCCCGCAACGGCAACCACGCCTGCAGCGCCTCACGGGCCTTTTTGCCCACTGGCAGCACCCGGGTCTTGCTGCCCTTGCCGAGTACTTCAACCAGTCCGTCGGCCAGGTCGAGCTGATCCAGATTGAGCCCCGTGAGCTCTGACAGGCGCAGCCCCGACGAGTAGAACAGCTCCAGAATGGCCTGGTCGCGCAGGGCCAGAAATTCGTCTTCAACCGCGCCCTCAAGCAATTGCAGAGCCCGGTCCGTGTCGAGGGTTTTGGGCAGGCGACGCTCGCCTTTGGGCGGCGCCAGGCCATTGGCCGGGTCGTGATCGCACAGGCCTTCACGATTCAGATAGTGATAGAGCCCTCGCACTGCCGACAACAAGCGGGCAATGCTGCGTGAGGACTGGCCTTGCTGATGCAGACGCGACACCAGTTGGCGCAGGCGCTGGATATCCAGTGCGCGCCAGCCGGCAATTGATTCTTTGCTGCAAAACGCCAGCACCTTGTTCAGGTCGCGGCGGTAGGCCTGCAGCGTATGGGGCGACACTTGGCGCTCACTGCGCAGGTGGGTGCAGTAAGCGTCCAGCTGTCGCTCCATGACTAACGTACCGGGCGCAGAGCGTTGGTGAAGCGCGGCAATACACGGCCCAGTACTTGCGCGATATAACCGAGGAACAGCGTGCCTACCGAGCTTTTGTAGTGCTGCGGATCGCGGCTGGCAAGGGCCAGCACACCATGCAGCCCCAGATGATTGAGGGCCACCACCGCGGTGGAACCAATCTCTTTGCGCTGCTCTTCACCGAACAAAAAGTCCAGTTCATGCTCACGCAAACTGCCACTGACGGCCTTGCCTTCAGTCAGCAAACCACCCAGGGCACGCTGAGCATCGGCGCTGCTGACCCAACGACCGACCGGCATGGGATTGTCACCAAACAGCACCAGGCTGACGAACGGCACCTGAAAGTCCTGACGCAGGCTGTCTTCGACGGCAATCACCAGCTCTTCAAGGCTGGTGGCGTCCATCAAGGCAAGGTTCAGGCGACGGGTTTTTTCGAACAGCCGATCATTGTCGCGGGCTACGTCCATCAACTGTGACAAACGATGACGCATCTCGATATTACGGCCACGCAACAGTTCCAGCTGTCGTTCTACCAGCGAAATCGTATCGCCGCGCTGGTGAGGAATCCGCAGCGACAGGAGCAACTCCTCACGCTGGCTGAAGAAATCCGGGTGAGCTTGCAGATAGGCCGCAACCGTCGCCGCCTCCGGGGTTTCAGCAGGCATTTCGAGATCTGCAGACTGTGGCTTGTCGGTCATCGTTAGCGCTCACTCATAAACGGACTTGTCCTTCGTAAACACGCATCGCCGGGCCGGTCATGATCACCGAATGACCCGGGCCTGCCCACTCGATGGACAGGCGTCCACCGGGCAAATCCAGAATCAACGGCGAGTCCATCCAGCCCTGGCTGATCGCCGCCACTGCCGCGGCACAGGCACCGGTACCGCAGGCCTGGGTTTCCCCGGCACCACGCTCCCAGACCCGCAGTTGCCCGCGCTGACGATCTATAACGTGCAGAAAACCGACATTGACCCGCGCCGGAAAGCGCGGGTGATGTTCAATTTTTGGCCCCAGTTCATGCACCGGCGCAGCGTTGATATCTTCAACGCGCAACACCGCATGGGGGTTGCCCATCGAGACGGCTGCCAGTTCAACGCGCTGGCCGTCGACATCCAGTTCATAGCTCAGCGCCTGGGCGTCGGCAATGAACGGGATCTCTTCAGGGACCAGTCGCGGCGGCCCCATGTCAACGCTGATTTGCCCGTCGCTGCGCACATTCAGTTCGATAATGCCGCCTTTGGTTTCGACCTTGAACTGGCGCTTGGTGGTCAAACGCTTGTCGAGCACAAAGCGCGCGAAGCAGCGTGCACCGTTACCGCACTGCTCAACTTCGGAACCGTCGGAGTTGAAGATCCGGTAACGGAAGTCCACCTCAGGATTGCTCGGCGCTTCGACCAGCAACAGCTGATCGAAACCGACGCCCGTGTGCCGATCACCCCATTGCTTGGCATGCTTGGGCAAAATATGCGCGTGCTGGCTGACCAGGTCGAGAACCATGAAGTCATTGCCCAGCCCGTGCATTTTAGTAAAACGCAGCAACATGGGATTACTCCGGCAACAGGCTTTCGCCGGCAAACAACTCAGCTACGGTCTCGCGGCGGCGAACTTCAAACGCCTGGTCGCCATCCACCAGAATTTCTGCGGCGCGACCACGGGTGTTGTAGTTCGAGCTCATGACAAAGCCGTAGGCACCGGCCGAATGCACAGCCAGCAAATCACCTTCAGCCAGCGCCAACTGGCGGTCTTTTGCCAGGAAGTCGCCGGTTTCGCAGATCGGCCCCACGATGTCGTAAGCACGGGCCTGAGTGTCACGCGGGCGAACCGCAGTCACGTCCATCCAGGCCTGATACAGCGCCGGGCGAATCAGGTCGTTCATGGCCGCATCGACGATGGCGAAATCTTTGTGCTCGGTGTGCTTGAGATACTCAACCTGGGTCAACAGTACGCCCGCGTTGGCCACAATAAAACGGCCCGGCTCAAATACCAGCGCCAGATCGCGACCGTCGAGACGCTCGCGCACGGCCTTGATGTAATCCCCGGCCAGAGGCGGCTCTTCATCGCGGTAACGCACACCCAGGCCACCGCCAAGGTCGATATGACGCAGATAGATGCCGCAATCGCCCAGGCGATCAACCAGCCCCAGCAGGCGGTCGAGGGCATCGATGAAAGGCTCGAGGGTGGTCAGTTGCGAACCGATATGGCAATCGACGCCAACCACTTCCAGGTTCGGCAACTGGGCGGCGCGGATGTACACATCCTCGGCATCGGCAATGGCGATGCCGAACTTGTTTTCCTTGAGGCCGGTGGAGATGTACGGATGCGTCCCCGCATCGACGTCCGGGTTGACCCGCAGCGAAACCGGCGCGCGAACACCCAGCTCGGCGGCCACCACTTGCAGGCGCTCCAGCTCATCGGTGGACTCGACGTTGAAACAGTGCACGCCCACTTCCAGGGCGCGACGCATGTCGTCGCGGGTCTTGCCGACACCGGAAAACACGATTTTGTCTGCCGAGCCGCCCGCGGCCAGCACACGCTCCAGCTCACCACGGGACACAATGTCGAAACCGGCGCCCAGACGCGCCAGGACATTGAGCACGCCCAGGTTGGAGTTGGCCTTGACCGCAAAACACACTAGGTGCGGCATGCCGTCCAGCGCATTGGCAAAAGCGTTGTATTGCGCCTCGATGTGCGCCCGGGAATAAACGTACGTCGGCGTGCCAAAGCGCTCGGCAATGGCCGTCAGTGCGACACCTTCGGCGAACAGCTCGCCGTCCCGATAGTTAAAAGCGTCCATGGTGTTCCCTTATTGGTGCTTATGCGCTTGCGATTGCGACGATTTCGCTTGGTCATCGGGGTTTTGGCTGTCATCGGGCAGATACAGCGGACCTTTTTGACCACAGGCAGAAACAAGGCAGGCGACCGCGACGAGCGCAGCAATAGAAGAGATCAGGCGCTTCATGGCGAAATCCTTTGGAAAGCGTTAATTGCGCCCGAGTATACCCAGCGCCTACCAGCTTGCCTATGCAGCAGACAGCTCGAACAGGAGCACCTGTCTGGATAATCAGTGGTGGTTGGCCGAACGCTGTCTTAGGGTTTGCAATCGGCCTGGAGCGCCCGTATCTTGCGAGTTCCGAGCATGACTAGACACTACGAGGTTCCACCATGAGTTTGACTGAAGCCCGTTTTCACGATCTGGTCGATGCCACCCAGGAAAATCTGGAAGACATCTTCGACGACTGTAATCTGGACGTAGATGTAGAAAATTCCGCCGGAATCCTGACGGTCAAGTTTGAGAATGGCAAAGCGCTGATCTTCAGCCGCCAGGCACCTGTGCTTCAGCTCTGGCTTGCCGCTCCCAATGGCGGTTTTCACTTTGACTACGATGAAAAACGCAGTTCGTGGAAGTGCGATAAAAGCGACGAGTTGCTCAGCGAAATGGTCCATCGGCTGACCAAGGAACACGCAGGCGCCGAGCTGGAATTTGAAGAGATCTGATTGTGACTGCTCCTGCTAAACCCGCTAAACCCCTGTACAGCAATATCAGTCCGGCAGTGCCGTCCCCATGTATCAGCACTTGCCGGCTGGATGAACACAAAGTGTGTCTGGGCTGCTTTCGCCACGTTGAAGATATCCGCGAGTGGCGCTCGGCAGACGACCAGCGGCGTCGGGTGATTTGTGAACAGGCCCGGCAACGCCGCATGCCAGGCCACTGACCCCGGATCACTGTCACCAGCTTGTGTATTTATTTTGCTGTGGTAGTGTCCGGGTTCGCCTCGCACTAACGAGGTTCGTCAAAACCCCGCCATTTTCCGGCGGGGTTTTGCTTTTTTGTGCAGAAAAAAGGAGTCTGCCAGGTCATGAGCACCCCAACCCCACTCATCCTCACCCGTCTGGACGTTCAGCGTCTTGAGCAACTCATCGACAGCCTGCCGGAAACGACTCCTGGCGTTGAGGCTTTGCAAGCTGAACTCGATCGCGCCGAAACCATCGTCGGCCACGAAGAAGTGCCTGCTGGCGTTGTGACCATGAACTCGCGTGTCCATTGCCGCGAAGAAAGCAGTGGCAAGGACTATCGCCTGACCCTGGTTTACCCCAAGGACGCCAATGCGGACGAAGGCAAGATTTCGATTCTGGCGCCCGTCGGCAGCGCACTGCTGGGTCTGCAAGTAGGCCAGCACATCAATTGGCCAGCGCCGGGCGGCAAAACCCTCAAGCTGGAACTGCTCGAAGTGGAATACCAGCCAAAAGCCCCCGCCGACTTTACCGCTTAAGCCCCCGACGTCACGACGGTAGCGCTCGGCTTCGCGGCGCTACCCCAGCTTCTTTGCAACGCGCCAGCCTGCTCATCAAGGGCGAACCGGCTCAAAAACCGATAGCTGACACTCAGCTCTTGAGCCAGCGCCAGGCGTTCGTGGCAGGCCTCTTCAGCCTTCCACTGCGAACGATTGTCGAGCGAAGCCAGCTGACACTCCCCCCAGCCCCACTCCCGGGTAAGGCGCTCAAGCAACTGGCGCTGCCACGGCACCCCGCGCGGTACGGCGCTGCCGGTCAGATTGCAATTAACCTTCAGGTACAGGCTGCGGCGCACCAGTTCCAGTCGTCGCAGGTCACCACGGGCAATCAGGTAGCGCTCGATACGCCGGTACACCACCACGTAAGGGTCCAGCTCATCGAGATTCAACTGGTTGGCGTATACCGCCTGCTTGAAACGCAGGCTCAGGCAGTGCACCTGCGGGTGCTCGCTGGCATAGACCTCAATCAGTAACAGCTTGAGCACCGACTTGTAGGGCGACTCTATGCCCTTGAACAATTGCCACAGCCCGGCGCCCAGGAACTCGCCTGGCGGAATGTGCGCCAGATGCCCCAGATCAATCACCTCACCGGATCCGATAAGGCCTTTGCTCAACAAATTACGGGTGAACTCGTCATACCGGACTTCTGCATTGACCGGCACCCACCACCACAGCGGTATGCGCCCCGCGAGCCAGATGGCGGTGCGATAAAACTCATCGAGCAGCAAATTGTGCTGCGTTGTGCTGCCATTGCCCGAACACGGCTGAACCTCACGTTCGCCCCGCGCAAAGCGTTGCGCGTCGATCAGATAGAAGTGGGCTTCACAGCCCTGGCTCGCCGCCCACTGCTCCAGGCGATGGCATTTATTGCGCAATGCCTGCAACGCCACTTGCGACAAATCCGGACCATGGCAAAGCCACACATCCATGTCGCTTTGATCGGTCTGGGCCAACGTCCCCAGACTGCCCATCAAAAAAAGCCCATGAATCAACTGCGGCCTGGCTGAACAGCTCGTGTAGGAAAAGTTGCAGACAAGATGCTGCGCAAGGGCGAGTGTGTCGGCATCGGGTTCATAACCTGACACCCCGGCCGGGGTGCAGTCCGACACATAGCCGGGCAATAACGGGTGGTTCACATGAAATAGCAGCGCCAGCAGGTTCAGCAATCGCTGCTGACGTGGTGCAAGGCCTTCCATTGCACGGGCCAGACGTCCTTGATTGACCGTCAGGAAGCGCCCACGCAGTTGATTGAGAATCGGTCGGTCAACTCCCTCATGGAAGGCGCAATGCATTTCAGGGTGGGGTGTCATTTCACACTCAAACCGGCTCGCCAGGTAAGAAAGAGTAGGGAGCTACAGAACGGGAGTTTACAGCCAGCCACAAGAAAGGCTTAGAACGATTGTGTTTTTGACGTCAGATTTTTTACGCGGGCAGGAAGTGTGCCCGCGGAATCATGATTCTTTTAGATCCCGAGGGCGATGCGTGGCGTCAGGCAAGTTCTGCCAGGGGTACGGCTACAAAAGGCTTGGTAGTCAGAATCGTCAACAGGGTTTGCACATGTTCAACTGCATCACGTCCCAGGCTCGTGAGGTAACCACCATCCGGCTGAGTGATCAGATCTTTTGCATACAGGCGCTTGGCAGCTTCAACCAGCTTTTTATCAGCGCTTTGATGGACTTTCAAACCCTCCTGGGAACTGTCCAGACTAAATTGTGCGAGGACTTCCAGTTCGGCAACCAACTCAGGGGTAAACGACATAAAGACTCCAGACTATGCAGGAAAAGACGACTTCCGCTCTAAAGTGATCGCACTGTCGCTGGCTGTCCAGTGATAGTTCCCACCTTTGTAAAGCAGCGTGTCGTACCTGCCTCGCGTCGACGCGCAGGCGAGGCTCTGGGAGTGTAGTCGCAGTCGTCATTTGCGCCCGATCAAATCGAATCTCTGCAGGCGCAATCTTGCTCGCGTCGGCATCCGCCCGCCATTGCAGCCAAATAGCTTTGTGCCTATGCCACGCCAGCGCGCGCCTGCAGCCGAGCGTTATCCGGGCATTCAGGGAGAAATGAGTTTTCAGTTATATAAGCATTCTTAAATAGTATTTTTAAGAATATCCCCGCCTCACTACTATTGCCCCCACGCCAGCCATTCCATCTTTCAGGAGCACACCATGAGCGCATCTCTGCGTAGCGTTGACGGTCAGGACGAAGCCACCATTCTGCGGGAAATCCAGAGCGCGCTTCGAGACCTGCGCTTTGGTGCTGTGGAAATCACCGTGCACAACGCTCAGGTGGTTCAAATCGAACGTAAAGAGAAATTCCGGCTGCAGAACTCCACCCAGAAAACCAGCTGAATCGTTGAACGCGTACTCAGCCGGGTACGCTTATAAAAACTAAAAACGCATGCTTTGGAGCCTCACCTATGTCCCTACGCCGTTACGCTTTGGCCGCGCTGGCCAGTGCCATTTTTGCTGGCTCCGCTGTGGCCAAAGATTACGAATTGCTCAACGTTTCCTACGATCCAACCCGTGAGCTGTACCAGGATTACAACGCCGAATTCACCAATTTCTGGAAAGCCAGCCATCCCGGCGATAACGTCAAAATCCAGCAATCCCATGGCGGCTCGGGCAAACAGGCGCGCGGCGTCATCGATGGCCTGCGTGCCGACGTAGTGACCCTGGCCCTGGCCGGTGACATCGACGAAATCGCCAAACTGAATAAAGGCTCCCTGCCGGAAAACTGGCAAACCCGCCTGCCGGATGCCAGCACCCCTTACACCTCGACCATCGTGTTCCTGGTGCGCAAGGGCAACCCTAAAGGGATCAAGGACTGGGCTGATTTGACCAAAGACGGGGTGTCGGTGATTACCCCGAACCCTAAAACCAGCGGCGGCGCACGCTGGAACTTCCTTGCAGCCTATGCCTATGGCCTTAAAGCCAACGGTGGCGACGAGGAAAAAGCCAAGCAATACCTGAAAACATTGTTCAAACACGTACCGGTGCTGGATACCGGTGCACGTGGGTCGACCATTACCTTCGTCAACAACGGTCAGGGCGACGTACTGCTGGCGTGGGAAAACGAAGCTTTCCTGGCCCTGAAAGAAGATGGCGGCGCTGACAAGTTCGACATCGTCGTACCTTCACTGTCGATTCTGGCCGAACCGCCAGTAGCTGTAGTCGACAAAAACGCCGACAAAAAAGGCAATGCCGAGATCGCCAAAGCGTACCTCGAGCACCTGTACAGCCCGGCAGGTCAGGAAATAGCAGCGAAGAACTTCTACCGTCCCCGTGACGAAAAAGTCGCTGCCAAATACGCCGCGCAGTTTCCGAAACTGGAACTGGTGACTATCGACAAAGACTTCGGCGGCTGGAAGACTGCGCAACCGAAATTTTTCAATGACGGTGGCGTGTTCGACCAGATCTACCAGGCGCAATAACCTGTGGGAGCGGGGCGTTAGCCTCGCTGAAAGCTAGAACATTAAGCCCGCAATCGGTTTGCGGGCTTCGTGCGTTAACCAAGGACTTTTATGTCGCGTCGTATCTCCCCCGTCATACCCGGCTTCGGGCTGACGCTGGGTTACACCTTGGTGTACCTCAGCCTCATCGTGCTTATTCCACTGGCGGCGATGTTTGTACATGCCGCCCAACTGACCTGGGACCAGTTCTGGGCCATCATCAGCGCCCCCAGAGTGCTGGCTGCATTGCAGCTGAGCTTTGGTACGGCCTTCTTTGCCGCGATCATCAACGGTGTAATCGGCACTGTGCTGGCCTGGATCCTGGTGCGCTACACCTTCCCCGGGCGCAAGGTCATCGATGCCATGATCGACCTTCCATTTGCCCTGCCGACTGCCGTAGCGGGTATTGCCCTGACTGCGCTGTATGCCCCCAACGGCTGGATCGGCCAGTTCGCTGCCGACCTGGGCTTCAAAATCGCTTACACCCCGATGGGTATCACCCTGGCACTGACCTTCGTCACCTTGCCGTTTGTGGTGCGTACCGTGCAGCCGGTGCTGGCCGATATCCCCCGTGAAATCGAAGAAGCCGCCGCCTGCCTGGGGGCCAAGCCTCTGCAAGTGTTCCGCTACATCCTGGTACCGGCCTTGTTACCGGCCTGGTTGACCGGTTTTGCCCTGGCCTTTGCCCGTGGCGTCGGCGAGTACGGCTCGGTGATTTTCATCGCCGGCAACATGCCGTTCAAAACTGAAATTTTGCCGCTGCTGATCATGGTCAAGCTGGACCAATACGACTACACCGGTGCCACGGCCATTGGCGTGATGATGCTGGTGGTTTCCTTCATTTTGCTGCTGGTGATCAATTTGATTCAGCGGCGCATCGAAAAACCGTGAAGGAGGCCTGACCATGTCCAATTCAACACTGAGCGCCTCGACCGTAGCCAACGCCGCCCGCCGTGGCAGCCCGCTGTCGCGGCGCCTGCTGATCGGCTTCGGCTGGCTGTTTTTCACCCTGTTCCTGTTGCTGCCACTGCTGATCGTGGTGTCCCAGGGTTTGAAAATGGGCGTCGGCACGTTCTTCGACGCCATTCTCGAACCTGACGCCCTGTCGGCACTCAAGCTGACCATCATTGCGGTGGTGATTTCGGTACCGCTGAACGTGGTGTTCGGCGTCAGCGCAGCCTGGTGCGTGAGCAAATACAGCTTCCGCGGCAAAAGCATCCTGGTCACCCTGATCGACC
The DNA here is from genome assembly GCF_904067025.1 of Pseudomonas paraversuta. NCBI lineage: Bacteria > Pseudomonadati > Pseudomonadota > Gammaproteobacteria > Pseudomonadales > Pseudomonadaceae > Pseudomonas > Pseudomonas paraversuta. The sequence continues at coordinate 49,130 of NZ_CAJFDA010000001.1, read as the reverse complement.
TGCCGTTCTCGGTATCGCCGGTCATCGCCGGTCTGGTCTACGTGCTGATGTTCGGCGCCCAGGGCTTCCTGGGCCCATGGCTGCAGGACCACGACATCCAGATCGTGTTCGCGCTGCCGGGTATTGTGCTGGCAACCATCTTCGTCACCGTGCCCTTCGTCGCCCGTGAGCTGATCCCGCTAATGCAGGAGCAGGGCACGCAGGAAGAAGAAGCCGCACGCCTGCTGGGCGCCAATGGCTGGCAGATGTTCTGGCACGTCACGGTGCCCAATATCAAATGGGGCCTGATCTACGGTGTGGTGCTGTGTACTGCACGGGCGATGGGCGAATTTGGCGCGGTGTCGGTGGTTTCCGGGCACATTCGCGGGGTGACCAACACCCTGCCGCTGCACGTCGAGATCCTCTACAACGAGTACAACCACGTTGCCGCCTTCGCTGTGGCCACCCTGTTGCTGATCCTGGCGCTCTTCATCCTGCTGCTCAAGCAGTGGAGCGAATCCCGTATTAACCGCCTGCGCGCCAGCGCCGCGGAGGAATAAACCATGTCGATCGAAGTCCGTAACGTCAGCAAGAACTTCAATGCCTTCAAGGCCCTGAACAGCATCAACCTGGACATTCACAGCGGCGAACTGGTGGCCCTGCTCGGCCCGTCCGGCTGTGGCAAAACCACCTTGCTGCGCATCATCGCAGGCCTGGAAACTCCGGACGAAGGCAACATCGTGTTCCACGGTGAAGACGTCTCGGGCCACGATGTACGCGATCGCAACGTCGGTTTCGTGTTCCAGCATTACGCCCTGTTCCGCCACATGACGGTGTTCGACAACGTCGCCTTCGGCCTGCGCATGAAGCCGAAAAAAGAGCGCCCGAGTGAAACCCGCATCGCCGAAAAAGTTCATGAACTGCTGAACATGGTGCAACTGGACTGGTTGTCGGATCGTTACCCGGAGCAATTGTCCGGTGGTCAGCGCCAGCGTATCGCCCTGGCCCGCGCCCTGGCGGTAGAGCCCAAGGTGCTGTTGCTGGACGAACCGTTCGGCGCGCTTGATGCCAAGGTCCGTAAAGAGCTGCGCCGCTGGTTGGCGCGCCTGCACGAAGACATCAACCTGACCTCGGTATTCGTGACCCACGACCAGGAAGAAGCGATGGAAGTCGCCGACCGCATCGTGGTCATGAACAAGGGTGTTATCGAGCAGATCGGCTCACCGGGCGAAGTCTACGAAAACCCGGCCAGCGATTTCGTGTACCACTTTCTGGGCGACTCCAACCGCCTGCATGTCGGTGAAGACCAGCACCTGCTGTTCCGCCCGCACGAAGTGTCGCTGTCGCGGCATGAACTCGAAGACCACCATGGTGCCGAGGTACGCGACATCCGCCCGTTGGGTGCGACCACCCGGGTGACGTTGAAAGTTGAAGGGCAAAGCGAGCTGATCGAAGTTGAAGTGGTCAAGGACCACGACAGCCTGACCGATCTGGCCCGTGGCCAGACGTTGTTCTTCAAGCCGAAGGTATGGCAGAAGGGCTGACAGCAACACCTGTTGCAGGAGCGAGCTTGCTCGCTCCTGCGGGTGTTTTATTCCGGTTTTTTCAGCTTCGGATTCGGAAAAAACTGAACGGCCTGGACCTTGGGGTCCGGGGCTTTTTTCAGGGCTGAAACATTCACCCGCGTACCCAATTCCTTGGGCACCGACAGGCCTTGTTCATTCAACGTGTCCGAATAACCGCAGGCCACGCATTCGCGGTGCGGTACGTCATCTTCGTTCCACATCATCAACTTGTCAGGCTCGCTGCACGCCGGGCAGACAGCCCCGGCGATAAAGCGTTTTTTGGTCACGTTCACCGGTGTGTCACTCATGCTGCCGCGTCCTCGGTCAGACCGCTGTGACGCAATAACGCGTCGATCGAAGGCTCACGACCACGGAAGTCCTTGAACAACTCCATCGGTGCCAGCGAACCGCCCCGGGCCAGAATCGCCTGACGGAAAGCCTTGCCGGTTTGCGGGTTGAACACGCCTTCTTCTTCAAAGCGCGAGAAAGCATCCGCCGACAGCACTTCAGCCCATTTGTAGCTGTAATAACCCGCCGCGTAACCGCCGGCAAAGATATGCGCAAAGCTGTTGGGGAAGCGGTTGTAGGCCGGCGGACGCATGACCGACACTTCGTCGCGGATACCGTCCAGCACCTGCGCCACGCTGCGCCCGTCACCATGGGTGGCGTGCAATTCGAAGTCGAACAGCGAGAATTCCAGCTGGCGAACCATCATCAGCCCGGACTGGAAGTTCTTGGCCGCGAGCATCTTGTCCAGCAGGTCTTTGGGCAGGGCTTCGCCGGTTTCGTAGTGACCGGAAATCAGCGCCAGGCCTTCAGGTTCCCAGCACCAGTTCTCCATGAACTGGCTCGGCAACTCGACCGCATCCCAGGCCACGCCGTTGATACCGGACACGCCCGCGTGCTCGATCTCGGTCAGCATGTGGTGCAGGCCGTGACCAAATTCGTGGAACAACGTGGTGACTTCATCGTGGGTCAGCAACGCAGGCTTGCCCGCAACCGCCGGCGTGAAGTTGCACACCAGGTTGGCCACCGGGTTTTGCAGGGTGCCGGCAGCTGTGCGGCGGCGATCACGAGCGCCGTCCATCCATGCACCGCCACGCTTGTTGGCGCGGGCATAGAGGTCAAAGAAGAAACGCCCGATGTGCTGGCCGTTTTCCTTGATTTCGAACAGTCGAACGTCCGGGTGCCAGGTATCAAAGCCCTTGATTTCAGCGATTTCGATGCCGTACAGCTTCTGCACAATGGCAAACAGGCCGCCCAGTACCTTGTCGATCGGGAAGTAAACCCGCAGTGCTTCCTGGGACACGCTGTAACGCTGCTCGCGCAACTTTTCGCCAAAGAACCCGCTGTCCCAGCTTTTCAGCTCTGGGCAACCCTGCTCGGCAGCATAGGCCTGCAACTGCTGCAGATCGCGGACGGCAAATGGCTTGCTGCGCTTGGCCAGATCCCGCAGGAAGGTCAGCACCTGATCCGGGGTTTCAGCCATTTTGGTGGCCAGGCTCAGCTCGGCAAAGCTGGCAAAACCCAGGAGCCGAGCCAGTTCCTGGCGCAGGTCGAGGATTTCTTCCATCACCGGGCCGTTGTCGAACTTGCTCGCATTCGGGCCCTGGTCCGAGGCACGGGTGCAGTACGCGGCATAGACTTCTTCACGCAGGGCGCGATCTTCGGCGTAGGTCATGACCGGGAAGTAGCTCGGGAATTCCAGGCTGATCAGCCAGCCGTCGAGGCCTTTGGCCTGGGCGGCTGCCGCCATTTGCGCCTTGGCCGACTCTGTCAGGCCCGCCAGCGCAGCTTCGTCGGTGATGTGCTTGGTCCAGGCCTGGGTCGCGTCCAGCAGCTGGTTGGAAAACTTGCTGCCCAGCTCCGACAGCTTGCTCTGCACCTCGGCGTAGCGCTTTTGCTCGGCTGGCGGCAGATCGATACCCGACAGGCGGAAGTCACGCAGCGAATGCTCGAGAATGGTTTTTTGTGCCTGGTCGAAGTCCGCTACTTGCGGGCTGTGGGCCAGGGCTTCGAAGGCTTGGAACAGTTCGCGGTTCTGGCCCATCTCGGTCGAATAGGCGCTCAATGCAGGCAAGCAGGCCTCGTAGGCTTCGCGCAGTTCGGCGCTGTTGCACACCGCATTCAGGTGGCTGACCGGGCTCCAGGCGGCGCCCAGTCTGTCGTTCAACTCATCCATCGCCAATACCAGGCCGGCCCATGTCGGCTTCTGACCCTGGTCGGCGAGGATTTTTTGAATGCCGGCGCGGTTGTCGGCGAGGATCTGCTCGATGGCCGGCTGTACGTGCTCAGGACGGATCGCCGAGAACGGCGGCAGGTCGTAGGGCTGCAAAAGAGGGTTGTTCTCGCTCACGTTAGGCACCTTGGCTTGAAGAAACATTGGGCCATCTTAATTACAATCGCTGCAGACCGCAGCACTGCTACGCCCTATCACTGCTAAAGAAGGAAGCAATTTGTGTCCATTCGTCCGTTCCAGCAGCACACACCGACCCTGGGCGAGCGCGCCTTTGTCGATCGCTCGGCGGTGGTGATCGGCGATGTCGAGATCGGCGCCGACAGCTCTGTCTGGCCGCTGACCGTCATCCGCGGCGACATGCACCGCATCCGCATCGGCGCGCGCACCAGCGTGCAGGACGGCTGCGTGCTCCACATCACCCACGCCGGGCCCTTTAATCCGGACGGTTTCCCGCTGTTGATCGGCGATGACGTGACCATCGCGCACAAAGTCATGCTGCATGGCTGTACCGTGGGCAGCCGTATCCTGATCGGCATGGGCAGCATCGTCATGGACGGCGCCATCATCGAAGACCAGGTAATAGTCGGTGCCGGCAGCCTGGTTCCCCCGGGCAAACGTCTGGCCAGCGGCTTTCTGTATGTCGGCAGCCCGGTCAGGCAAGTGCGCGAACTGACCGAAAAAGAACAGGCCTTCTTCACTTACAGCGCCGGCAACTACGTAAAACTCAAAGACCAGCACCTGGCCGAAGGCTACGACCAGCCGGTTTAAGCTCACCATTCTGGAGCCCTGCATGCATTACCAAAACGTTTTGTTCGACCTCGACGGCACCCTGACCGACCCGCGTGAAGGCATCACCCGTTCGATCCAGTTTGGCCTGGGCAAAATGGGCATTGATGAGCCCGACCTGAGCAAACTCGAACACTTCATCGGCCCGCCCCTGCTGCAACAGTTCATGGCCACCTATGGCTTTGACGAGGCTCGGGCGTGGGAAGCGATGGGCTTCTATCGCGAGCGTTTTGCGGTCACCGGCCTGTATGAAAACCACGTCTTCGACGGCGTCCAGCAGCTGCTTGAAGAGCTGCAAGGGCAGGGCCGCCAGCTGTTTATCGCGACGTCCAAACCCCACGTCTACGCGCGGGAAATCGCCCGGCATTTTGATTTCGCCAAACACTTCAAAGTGATCTACGGCAGCGAACTGGACGGCACCCGCACCAACAAGGTCGAGCTGATTGCCCATTTGATGCAGGAGCAAGGGCTGGACCCGACCCAGACCCTGATGATCGGCGACCGTAAGCATGACCTGATCGGTGCCCGGGACAACGGCATGGACGCGGCAGCCGTGGGCTATGGTTTTGGCAGCTTTGAAGAGCTGAATTCGTTCGCCCCCAAATACCACTTTGAGACGCTGGCCCAGCTGCATCAGGCATTCAAAGGCTGACAAAAGGCTGTGGGAGCTGGCTTGCCAGCGATGCAGCCATCGCCAGCAAGCGGGCTCCCACACAGTCAAACCTGCCGCGCCTCGATCTCGCGCTTTAAATCCCCGCGCCAGCCCAGCAAAAAGCCCAGCTCCACCACCACAAACAGCGGCCCCACGATCAGCCCGGTCACGTCATCGATAAACGCCGGTTTGCGCCCTTCGTAGTAATGCCCGACAAACTGAATCCCCCAGCCGACAACAAACAAGCCAACCCCCCAGCCCAGCCACGCGCCTGTACTCAGCGCCGCCAGGCTGTGCCCCAGCCATACGGCAAGACCCAACAGCAGCGTCATCAGCAGCCCCAGGCGCAGCTCCAGGCGCAAGTAAAACACCGCCGCACCCAGCATCAGCAGCACCGCGGGAGAAACCCCTGCCCATTGCGGGCGCGACAACAACACCGCAACAGCCACCACGATCAGCGGGATACCAATGAAATGGCTGACGATATTGCGCGGGTCACGGTGGTAAGCGGCGTATTGGCTTAGATGGTCGACCAGGCTTTTCATGGCGGCAGCTCTTGGAGTGGACGATGTGCTGAGCTTAGCCCAGCGCCGAAAATGATTTTTTGGTTATTAATAAATAGCTTCTTATTCCTTAGAGAATCTAAAAACCGTCCCTATACTGACTCGGTAACACACATACCGCTGGAGACGCACACCCATGGGCAACGAATCGATACGCTATTTGATAGTGCCGGGCTGGCAAGGTTCGTCCGACGATCATTGGCAAACCCACTGGCAAAACAGCTTACCGAACAGTACCCGGGTGGAGCAGGACGACTGGCTGACGCCGCGGCGTGAAGACTGGATCGCAGCCCTGGCCGAAGCGATTGCCGCCGACAGCACCCCGGTGATTCTGATTGCCCATAGCCTGGGGTGCATCACGGTGGCGCACTGGGCCGAGCGCGCGCCGTCCAGCCTGCTGAGCCAGGTACGCGGTGCCTTGTTGGTGGCCCCGGCCGATGTCGAACGCCCGGCCTGCGCCCCGGCCTTGCGTAACTTTGCACCGATTCCCCGGCAACCGTTGCCGTTCCCGAGCCAGATTGTCAGCTCCGATAACGACTCCGCGGTCAGTGCGCCACGGGCCATGGAGTTTGCCCGCCAGTGGGGAGCCAAGATCGGGATCATCAGCGGCGCCGGACATATCAACGTCAAATCCGGTCACCAGCGCTGGGAACAAGGGTTCGCCTTTTTGTACCGCCTGCAAACCCGCATCGAGCAAGGCGCACTGCGCCGCGCATGAATTTTTTGTAACGCCCGCGCCCACCCATCGGCGGCGGGCGGGAGCCAGCCATGAGCCTGCATGAAACCTTCGGTCAGCCATTGCTGACCTTTCCCGACGCTGAAAAAAGCCCGTTGAGTATTCGCGCCAAAGCGCTGGTATTCGTTGATCCGCGCTCGCGCCAGCTACGCAACGACCTTGAACAGCTGGCACCACGCGCGTTGCCGGTACTGATTCGCGGCGAGACCGGCAGCGGCAAGGAGTTGCTCGCCCGCCACATCCACCGTGGCAGTGATCGCCCCGGCCTGTTCGTATCGGTGAACTGCGGTGCGATCAGCCCCACCTATGCCGACGCAGAGTTGTTCGGCTACGCCCCGGGTGCACACAACAGTTCGGCCAGCAGCCGTGCCGGATGGTTCGGCTCGGCCAATGGCGGCACGTTGTATCTGGACGAAATCGGCGATTTGCCGCTGGCAATTCAGGTCAAGCTGCTGGCCGCCCTGGAAACCCACGAAGTCACCCGCGTGGGCGCCCATCAGCCGAGCCCGGTAGACGTGCGCCTGGTCGCGGCCACCAGCATTGATCTGGCGCAGGCAGTGAGCGCCGGCAAGTTCCACGAACGGCTGTATCACTACCTCAGCGAAGGCCGCCTGGACTTGCCGGCCTTGCGCGAACGGCCAGGGGATATCTTGTCGCTGGCGGAATACTTTCTGGGCATTTATAGCCAGCGCCTGAACCTGCCCGTGCCCTTTATCAGCACCAGTGCCCAGCGCGTCCTGGAACGTCACAGCTGGCCGGGCAACACCCGGGAGCTGGAGAACGTGATCCACTTTGCGCTGCTGGTCAGTACCGGCGAAGAGATCCAGCCCGAGCATCTGAACCTGCCCGACACCCTGAGCCAGATTGAGCTGTTCATAAAAGGCGCAACGGCGCAGGAGCTGGCGGCACTGAAAAACCTGCTGACCTGAGCATCACTGTGGGAGCTGGCAAGCCAGGGATGGCATCGCCGGCAAGCCGGCTCCCACGGTTGCGACGAAAATCGCAAGTGAACAAAATGGCATAAGAAGCTGAATAAATATTATTGTTCGGGAATAAAGAATCTCGGTATTGTTCGTTTCGTCTTCCAATAAAACCGTCATCCGAACGGTCACACACTTAAGGGCATTGCATGAAAAAGGTTCTGTTGTTTACCGCATTGGCGGCTGCTTTGACTGCAGGCCTGGCACAGGCTGGCGAGAAACTGGTGGTCGCTGCGACCCCGGTACCCCACGCCGAAATCCTTGAGCTGATCAAACCGACCCTCGCCAAAGAAGGCGTGGATCTGGAAGTCAAAGTGTTCACCGATTATGTGCAGCCCAACGTACAAGTGGCCGAGAAGCACCTGGATGCCAACTACTTCCAGACCCTGCCGTACCTCGAAAGCTTCAACAAAGGCAAAGGCACCAATCTGGTGACCGTGATCGGCGTTCACGTTGAACCCTTCGGTGGCTACTCGAAAAAAGTCAAAAACCTGTCTGAGTTGAAAGACGGCGCGACCATCGCCATCCCGAACGAAGGCAGCAACAGTGGCCGTGCGTTGATCCTGCTGCAAAAGGCCGGTCTGATCGAACTCAAAGACCCGACCAATGCTGTCTCCACACCGAAAGACATCGCCAAGAACCCGCACAACTTCAAGTTCAAGGAACTTGAGTCCGCGCTGCTGCCACGGGTGCTGGATCAGGTTGACCTGGACATGATCAACACCAACTACGCGCTGGAAGCGGGCCTGAACCCGGCCACCGACGCGCTGATCATTGAAGGCGCCGATTCGCCATACGTGAACTTCTTGGTGGCCCGTCCTGACAACAAGGACAGCGACGCAATCCAGAAGCTGGCCAAGGCCCTGACCAGCCCTGAAGTCAAAGCCTTCATTGAACAGAAATACAAAGGTGCGGTAGTCCCTGCGTTCTAAACAGCGCCCGCCCTTGTGAAAACGCCGACGGCTTTTAAAGCGTCGGCGTTTTTATTTGTCCGCCCAGTACCAGGCGGGCTGATCCAGCAGGCGCTGGCCAACGATCTCGGTCTGGCCGAAGTTTTTTTCCAGCACGATGCAGTTGCACTCAAGATCTTGCTGCAGCGCCGCGATCAGACGCCGGGCGTGGGACACCACCCAGACTTGCGATTGTTGCGAAGCACGAATGATCAACCGCGCCAGCGCCGGCAGCAGATCGGGATGCAGGCTGGTCTCGGGTTCGTTCAGCACCATCATGGTGGGTGGGCGAGGGGTGAGCAGGGCTGCGATCAGCAGCAGGTAGCGCAAGGTGCCATCTGACAGTTCAGCCACCGACAATGGACGCAGCAGCCCCTCCTGATAGAACTCCAGGGCAAAGCGCCCGCCGGAAACAAACTGGATCTCCAGCCGCGCACCGGGAAAGGCATCGCTGATTGCCGTGTGTAACGCTTGAGGGTCGCCGATCTCAATAATGGTTTGCAACGCGGCTGCCAGGTCGCGCCCGTCGTGATGCAAGACCGGGGTGCGGGTGCCAAGCTGCGGCTGGCGAACGGGCGCATCGGGGTCGGTGCGAAAGTGGTCATAAAAACGCCATCCGCGAATGGACTCACGCAACTGCAAGACTTCCGGCGAAGCATCCATACTGCCGACCTGATCAAACAGACTGTCGAAAACCGGCGTGTGCTGCGCCAACACCTTCCAGGCGCGGCCATCACGGGACCGGACCACCGGACCTTTACGTTCAACCAGCTCGCTGGCCTTGCGATAAATCGGTCCCGACCAAATACTCTCGTGCTTGATTTGCGGATCGAGATTGAACGACGAAGTCTCATCGTTCGGTGGCAACCCCAAGGCAATTGCATAGCTGAAATCATCGGCAGCGAAGCCCAGACGCAGGCGCTTTACGCCACTGAGTACGGTTCTGCTGATATCCACCTCGCCGAGCTTCATGCGTCGTGAAATCACCTCCGGCCCGGCCCAGAATGTTGATTCCAGCCCTCCTTCACGGGCTACCGCGTTGATCACCCCGCCCTGGGCGGTTTCGGCCAATAAACGCAGGGCACGGTAAAGATTCGATTTGCCACTTCCATTGGGGCCGGTAATCAGATTAAGTCTGGCCAGGGGCACCACCAATTGGTTGATGGAGCGGTAGTTGGCCACAGCCAGGGTGGTGAGCATGGTTGACCTCGAAGTACAGCTACAGGTGCAGTGCACATAGAGTCCCACAGACGCCGAACCCTGTTCTACGCTGTGTGTCGTATCAGGATGTAAAACAGCATCACGCAAAGGAGCTTGCATGGCTGGTCCACGAAACAAGGCTGTTATGGGCTTGAGCCTTTTGGTACTTCTGACCGCTTGCGGCAAAGAGAGGCCCACTGAGCCTTTGTCCCCGCGGGTTTATGTACAACAGGTCAGCACCCGGGAATTTGCCCCGCCAATTCAACTCAGCGGCGATATTCAGGCCCGGGTCGAAACCCAGCTTTCATTCCGGGTCGGCGGCAAAATCATCGAGCGCAAGGTCGATGTCGGTGACCACATCCAGGCCAATCAGGTGCTGGCCCGTCTCGACCCCAAAGACTTGAAAATCCAGGTTGAAACGGCCCAGGCCAGCGTCAATGCGCAACAGGCCCAAGTGGTCCAGACCCGTGCCGCATTTATCCGGCAGCAGAAACTGCTGCCAAAAGGCTACACCAGCCAAAGCGAATACGATGCTGCCAATGCTGCCCGGCTCAGCGCGCAAAGTGCCCTGACTGCCGCACAGGCGCAGTTGGCCAATGCCCGCGAGCAACTGAGCTACAGCCAATTGCAGGCCGAGGCGCCGGGTGTGATTACCGCGCGCCAGGCCGAAGTGGGGCAAGTGGTGCAGGCCACCATGCCGATTTTCACCCTGGCCCGCGACGGAGCCCGCGACGCGGTATTCAACGTGTATGAATCGCTGTTTATCGAGCCGCCGAAAAACCCTACCGTGCAAGTCACGCTGCTGAGTAATCCGGCGATCAAGGTTAACGGCCAGATCCGCGAGATCACCCCCACCGTGTCGGCACAAAGCGGCACCCTGCAAATCAAGGTGCAACTGGACGCGCTGCCCAAAGGCATGGATCTGGGTTCGATTGTCAGCGTCAATCTGACCCCGCCCCCCAGTCGCAGCATTGAGCTGCCCTGGTCCGCCCTGACCAAAGACATCAGCGAGCCTGCCGTATGGATCGCCGACGAGCAAAGCATCGTGCGCCTGCAACGGGTCAAGGTCGGACGCTACCTGACCGGTAGCGTGATAGTCAGTGAAGGTCTCAAGGACGGAGAAAAGGTCGTGGTCGCAGGCGGACAATTGCTGCACCCCGGCATGAAGGTTGAAGTCGCGCCCATCCCGAGCGGGGGAGCCCGGTTATGAGCCGATCATTGATTAACCACTTGTGGACAGTGCCGCTGGCAGCCTTGTTGCTGGCGGGTTGCTCCGAGAAAAAAGCCCCCGAGCCTGTCCGCCCTGCCTTGTATGTGGTGGCTCAGCCGATGCTTTCCGACAATCTCGGGCGCTTTGCCGGCAACATCGAAGCGCGCTACGAAAGCACCCTGGGCTTTCGCGTGCCGGGCCGTATCGTGCGCCGTCATTACGACGTGGGTGCAGTGGTCAAGCAAGGGGACATTCTGGCCAACCTCGATCCCACCGATCAGCAAAACCAGCTGCGCTCGGCCCAGGGCGACCTGGCCAAGGTGCAGGCGCAATTGATCAACGCTCAAGCCAACGCCCGGCGCCAGCAGGAGCTGTTCAACCGCGGGGTCGGCGCCCAGGCGCAACTGGACACGGCCCAGGCCGACCTCAAAACCACCGCGGCCTCCATGCAGCAGGCCGTGGCCGCGGTCAGCCAGGCACAGGACCAGCTCAGTTACTGCGACCTGCGCGCCGACCATGACGCGGTAATCACCCAATGGCACGCCGAAGCAGGGCAGGTGGTCAGCGTCGGCGAAGAAGTGGTCACCCTGGCCCGCCCTGAAATCAAGGAGGCGGTGATTGATCTGCCCGGGCCCCTGGCCGAGGCGCTACCCAAAGGTATCGAGTTTCTGGTCGCCGGCCAGCTCGACCCGAACGTCAACACCAGCGCCCATATCCGCGAAATCGCCCCGCAAGCCGACAGTGCAACCCGCACCCGGCGCACCCGGCTGACCCTGGACCAGACCCCGCCAGCCTTTCGCCTTGGCAGTTCGGTCAGCGTGACCGTCAGCAGCCCGATTGCCGAGCACTTTGAATTACCGCTCACCGCCCTGCAGGAAACCGACGGTCACAGCCGCATCTGGGTCATCGACCCGCAGACCAAAACCGTCAGCCCGCGTGACGTCAACGTGCTGCGCCGTGACGCGCAAACCGTGCTGCTCCAGGGTGGCCTGAAAAACGGCGATTACGTGGTCAGCGCCGGCGTCAACAGCCTCACCCCCGGACAGAAAGTCAGATTCGATAAGGAAAGCTCGCAATGAATGGGAAATTCAACCTGTCCGAGTGGGCTCTGAAACATCAGTCGTTTGTCTGGTACTTGATGTTTATGGCGGTGGTCGCCGGGATCTTTTCTTACATGAACCTGGGCCGCGCGGAAGACCCGTCCTTCGCGATCAAAACCATGGTCATCCAGACCAGATGGCCAGGTGCCACGGTCGATGAAACCCGGCTGCAAATCACTGACCGCATCGAGAAAAAGCTCGAGGAGCTGGACTCTCTCGACTACGTGCAAAGCTATACCAGGCCCGGCGAATCCACGGTCTTCGTGTTCCTCAAGGACACGACCAAGGCCGATGCCATTCCCCATATCTGGTATGAGGTGCGCAAAAAGATCAACGACATTCGCGGCGATTTCCCCCAGGGCATTCAGGGCCCGGGGTTCGACGATGAGTTCGGTGATGTGTATGGCACCATTTTCGCCTTTACCGGTGACGGCTTCACCATGCGCCAGCTGCGCGACTACGTCGAACAGGTGCGCACCGGGATTCGCGATGTGCCCAACCGCGGCAAGGTGATGACCATAGGTGAGCAGGATGAAACCTTCTACCTGAACTTTTCGACCCGCAAACTGGCGGCCCTGGGCCTCGATCAACAGCACGTTCTGGAAAGCCTGCAGGCGCAAAACGCCGTGACCCCGGCCGGGGTCGTTGAAGCCGGGCCCGAGCGCATGTCGGTCCGCACTTCGGGACAGTTCCACAGTGTCGAAGACCTGGAAGCGGTGAACCTGCGGGTCAACGACCGCTTCTACCGGCTGGCCGATATCGCCGAAATCAGCCGCGGTTACGTCGACCCGTCCGCGCCCATGTTCCATTACAACGGCAAGCCTGCCATCGGTCTGGCGATTGCCATGATCGACGGCGGCAACATTCAAGAGTTCGGCAAACAGCTGCAGCAACGCATCGACGACCTCACCGCCGAACTGCCGGTGGGGGTGGGCGTGCACATGGTCTCCGATCAGGCGCAGGTGGTAGAGGTGGCCGTAGGCGGCTTCACCAGTGCGCTGTTTGAGGCGGTGGTCATCGTGCTGGCGGTCAGTTTCCTCAGCCTGGGGCTGCGTGCGGGCCTGGTGGTGGCGATCTCGATCCCGCTGGTGCTGGCGCTGGTCTTTGTGTTCATGGAGTTCACCGGCATTGCCATGCAGCGGGTATCCCTGGGTGCGCTGATTATCGCCCTGGGCCTGCTGGTGGACGACGCGATGATCACGGTGGAAATGATGATCACCCGGCTCGAGCTGGGGGAGACCAAGGAACAGGCGGCAACCTTTGCCTACCACTCCACGGCCTTCCCCATGCTCACCGGCACCCTGGTGACGGTGGCAGGCTTCGTGCCCATCGGCCTCAACAACAGCTCGGCAGGGGAATACACCTTCACCCTGTTTGCGGTGATTGCCGTGGCGATGCTGGTGTCGTGGGTGGTGGCGGTACTGTTTGCGCCGGTACTGGGGGTGCATATCCTCAGCTCCAAGGTCAAACCCAAGCCCGAGAAACCCGGACGCCTGGCCCGGTCCTTCGATAATGGCCTGCTGTGGTGCATGCGCCACCGCTGGATGACCATCGGCGTCACGGTACTGATGTTCGTACTGGCCATTTTCGGCATGGGGCTGGTGCAGAACCAATTCTTCCCGGCCTCCGACCGCCCGGAAATCCTGGTGGACCTGAACCTGCCGCAAAACGCTTCGATTCAGGAAACCCTCAAGGTCACCCAGCGCTTTGAAGAGTCGCTCAAGGGCGACCCGGATATCCTGCGCTGGAGTTCGTACATCGGCGAGGGCGCGATTCGTTTCTACCTGCCACTGGACCAGCAACTGCAAAACCCGTTCTACGCCCAGCTGGTGATTGTCAGCACCGGGCTGGATAGCCGGGATGCCCTGATGGAACGTCTCAATAAACGCCTGCGTGAAGATTACGTTGGGGTCGGCAGCTTTGTGCACACCCTGGAACTGGGGCCGCCGGTGGGTCAGCCGCTGCAATATCGGGTCAGTGGCAAAAACATCGATCTGGTACGCAAGTATTCCCTCGACCTGGCCTCCGTGCTGGACGCCAACCCCAATGTCGGTGAAACCATCTTCAACTGGAACGAACCGGGCAAGGTACTGCGCATCGACATTGCCCAGGACAAGGCCCGCCAGTTCGGGCTGTCATCCGAAGACGTCGCCCATGTGATGAACAGCATCGTCAGCGGCGCGGCGGTCAGCCAGGTCAAGGACGACATCTACCTGATCAACATCATAGGCCGTGCCGTCGGCAGCGAGCGGGGCAGCCCGGAAACCCTGCTGAACCTGCAAATCACCACCCCCAGCGGCACCTCGATTCCGTTGCTGGCCTTTGCCACCGTGCGCTACGAACTGGAGCAACCGCTGATCTGGAGCCGCGACCGGATTCCCACCCTGACCCTCAAGGCCTCGGTGCGCGGCTCGATGCAACCGACCGATCTGGTGGCCAAGCTCAAGCCAGAAGTCGACAAGTTCGCCGCCAGCCTGCCCCAGGGCTACACCCTGCAAACCGGCGGCACGGTTGAACAAAGCGCCAAGGCCCAGGGCCCGATCGCCAAGGTGGTGCCCCTGATGCTGTTTCTGATGGCGACCTTCCTGATGATCCAGCTGCAAAGCGTGCAGAAGATGTTCCTGGTGGTGAGTGTGGCGCCACTGGGGCTGATCGGTGTGGTGCTGGCGCTGGTGCCGACCGGCACGCCGATGGGCTTTGTGGCGATCCTGGGGATTCTGGCCCTGGTGGGGATCATCGTGCGCAACTCGGTGATTCTGGTGACCCAGATCGACCAGTACGAACGCGATGGCTACGACCCCTGGCACGCGGTCATGCAAGCCACCCAGCACCGCCGCCGGCCGATCCTGCTGACCGCTGCTGCGGCCAGCCTGGGCATGATCCCGATTGCCCGTGACGTGTTCTGGGGGCCAATGGCCTACGCCATGATCGGCGGCATCATTTCCGCCACCTTGCTCACCCTGTTGTTCCTGCCCGCGTTGTACGTGGCCTGGTACAAGATCAAGGAAAGCAAGGACGCGCCACCCGCCCATGCCTGATGCCCTCTGAGGGCGATATCCCTTGTGGGAGCGGGCTTGCCCGCGATGCAAACGACCCGGTGTGACAGTTTCAACCGAGTTGCTGCAATCGCGGGCAAGCCCGCGCCCACAAGAGGGCGGGAGGATTGTTGGGCGTTTGCGAATACCGCTATCGAATTCACCATCTTTATCTGCCTGGATACAGATGTGAATCTAGCCCCACGCCAAATCCACTATGGAGTGTTGCCATGAGTACTTCTCTGCCTAAAGTCGCGCTGATCACGGGTGCATCCCGGGGCATCGGTGCCGTGATTGCCAGACAACTGGCCGGCGAAGGGTTTGCCGTCGTTATCAACTATGCCAACAGTGCCGACGAAGCTTCAGCCCTGGTTGCTGAACTGCACAGTGCGGGGCATCAAGCCATTGCCGTACAGGCCGATGTGGCCAGTGCCGCGGACGTCGCGCGGCTGTTCGATGAGGCTGAAGAGCAACTGGGCAAAATCGATGTGCTGATCAATAACGCAGGCGTGCTCAAAGTGTTGCCGCTGGCGCAACACAGCGATGAACTGTACGAACAGACCTTCAACATCAACACCCGGGGTACTTTCAACACCCTGCGCGAAGCGGCCACCCGGCTCAACAGCGGCGGGCGCATCATCAATTTCTCCAGCAGTACGGTGGGCATGAATTTGCCGGGCTATGCGGTCTATATCGCCAGCAAGGCAGCGGTCGAGTCGCTGACCCAGGTGTTTGCCAAAGAGTTGCGTGGCCGGCAAATCACAGTAAACGCCGTGGCACCGGGGCCAGTGGCGACGCAACTGTTCATGCAGGGCAAGACTGAAGAGCAGATCCAGAGCTTCGCCAAAATGCCGCCCCTGGAACGCTTGGGGCAGCCCGAAGACATCGCCAGAATCATCTCGTTTCTGGTGAGTCCGGCGGCGGAGTGGGTAAACGGGCAAGTGCTGCGGGCCAATGGCGGACTGGTTTAAAGGCCAGTGGCGGGCAAGCTCGCTGCTACAGGATTTTCACCGTTCCTGCAGGAGCGAGCTTGCTCGCGTTGACCTCGATCCGTTACCCGAATCAGCGAACCAGGTGTAAGAACTGCATATGGCGTTCGTACTGGTCGAGGATGTCGTTGATGATTTGCTCTTTGGTGTAGCCAGTCAGGTCATAGTCCTGACTGCCTTCACTCAAGTGCACTTCAGCACGGTAGTAGCGGCGGTTGCGCAATTGCTCTTTTTTGCCAAAACCGCCCCGGGCGAATGACGGCGTGAAGTAGCCGCGCATCTGCACCTGGTAGATGAACGGGTGTTCCTCACCATGGCCGATTTCCAGACTCACGTTGTCGTTGGCCGGATCCGGCTGGGTGACGACGTTAAGTCCTTTTTCCCGGAACACCGCACTCACTTCTTCAATCGCCGGGCGCACCGTGGTGTCCATAAAGCGGTACACCTCGTCACGGGACGGGAAGTGCACAGCCTGGCTCAAGCGTTGACGCCAGCCGCCACGACGGGCGTGAGACACCGGCGCCAGTGAGTGCATCTGCGCAATCTTCTTCTGCGACTCGAGGTAGAACGCCTTGTGCAGGCCCCACATCATCAGCAGCAAAATCAGCGAGAACGGCAACGAGGTGAGCACGACCGCTGACTTCAGCGCATCGATGCTCCCCGAGAACAGCAGCGCGCTGGTCACCAGGGCCGTCATCGCGCCCCAGAACACCCGCAGCCATTTCGGACCGTCTTCGTCGGCATTGTTGCCACGCGCAGAGAGGGTAGAGAGCACCACAGTGCCGGAGTCAGCCGAGGTCACGAAGAACACGAAGCTGATGAACACCGTCACCGCAATCACGGTCCGGCTCCACGGGTAGGTTTCAAGCAGCAGGTATAGCGTGCGCGAGGGATCGTCGATGGCCGACTGGCCCAGGGCAATCATGCCGTGGTTGAGCACTTGATCAATGGCACTGTTACCGAAGATCGACATCCACGCCAAAGTGAAGCCCAGCGGGATCAACAGCACCCCGAACACGAACTCGCGGATGGTGCGACCACGGGAAATGCGCGCAATGAACAGGCCTACAAACGGCGACCATGCGATCCACCAGGCCCAATAGAACACAGTCCAGCCACCCAGCCAGTCGCTAGGTTTGTCGTAGGCATACACATCGAAACTCTTGGTCGGCAACGCGCCCAGATAGTCACCGATGTTCTGCACCAGGGTGTTGAGCAAATGCTGGGTAGGGCCGGCGAACAACACAAACAGCAGCAGCGCACAGGCCAGCAGCATGTTGATGTCGGACATAACCCGTACACCCTTGTCCACACCGGCAATGGCCACCAGAATTGCAGCGCCCATCATCAGGGTGATCAAACCCACCTGCACCCACTGGGTGTGCGGCAAGCCAAACAGGTAGTCGAGTCCGGAATTGAGGTGCAACACCCCAAACCCCATGTCGGCCCCCAGACCAAACACCGTGGCAATGATGCCGAAGCCATCCACGGCGTAGCCGATGGGCCCGTTGATGCGTTTGCCGATCAGCGGGTACAACGCCGAACGTAGCGCCAGCGGCAGGTTGTGGCGATAAGCGAAGTACGCCAGCGCCATGCCGACAAAGGCAAACACACCCCAGCCATGCAAGCCCCAGTGCAAAAACAGCAACTGCATGCCCTGGCGCGCAGCCTCTGACGTACCGGCCGGGCCTTGCGGCGGGGCGAGCATATGGGTCAGGGGTTCGGACACACAGAAGAAAAATAGCGTGATGCTGATCCCGGCGGCAAAGAGCATGCCCGCCCAGGACAGGTAACTGAACTCGGGCTCATCATGATCGGCCCCCAGCTTGATCTTGCCGTAGCCAGACAAGGCGGTGGTGATCACAAAGATCAGGTACAGGGTCATTGCCAGCATGTAGTACCAGCCGACCGTATTGGCCGCCCAGTTTTGCGCCGCCAGCAGCCATTCACCGGCGGCTTGTGGTGTGGCAATAACCACTAACCCAAAGATCAGGATAAACGCGGCAGCAAAGTAAAACACCGGCGGGTTCATGCGAATTTGAGACGTCTCTGACGTCACTGGAGCACTCATTGGATGTGCACCTTGTAGAGGTAAAACGAGAGCAAAAAGAGCGCGTTCGGCAAAGGTAAGCCTCCTGTTGTGAGCGGGCAGCGGACCACCGTTTAACTTGAATAACCGTTCAAGTTAAACATGGATGGCCTTTTAGAACTAATCACTGCCCTCAGCTTCACGTGTCATACGTTAGCTCATGGAAAGCTATGACACATGGCCATGACCAACGTTCAGCCGTTATAGCGTGGGGCTATCAGGCTTTTGCCGGCCATCAGGATTTGCAGGAAATTACCGGGGTGAAAAAAAGCTGAATTTTTTTTTAACCCGCCATGTTTTGATCAAAAAACAGCCAGATTCAAGGGTCGTACCGCCCCCATCCAGATCCCGTGATCGGTGTGGTCCAGCAGGTCATGGCCGGTATCGGGATGCAAAAACACCACCAGGCCCTGGCGGTTCAATGCCAACCAGGGCAGCACTACGCCGATCAACTCGGGGCCGAAGGCCAACTGGCAACTCCAGTCCGGGTGCGGACCGACCGGGCGCTCGTGAACCCGGCCCATGGTGAGGCCGAACAGCTGCGCAGCCTCTTCACACAAGGCCCGCGCCTGCCCGATGGTCGTGGCGTCGAAATATACGTGGGCGTGGTAACCCTTGATGCGTTGCATGAAGATTCTCCTGCAGGAAATGAGTGAGCTATCGCTCGGCATTCTGCTCCGCCAGCATCCAGTCGACAAAAACCTGGGCCAGCCGGTTACGTCGTTTGCGCTGCGGCATCACCGCGTAATAACCGCTGGCCGATTGCGCCGATTCAGCAAAAGGCCGGCACAGAACCCCTTGTTCCAGCAAGTTATCCACAAGGTGCTTCCAACCGATGGCCATGCCTTGACCGGCAATCGCGGCCTGGATCAGCAAGGTGTAGTTGTCGAAACGCAGCTGGCCGGGGGCAGGCGGCGGGCCGAGCTTGAGGGCGTCAAACAGCCTGTACCAGTCAAACCACTGGCGGGCATGTTCGCCGCGCAATTGCAGCAACGGGAAGTCCCCCAGGGCCCGGGCCGATAACGGCAGTGTCTGCCCGGCCAGTAAGTGCGGACTGCATACCGGGAACACTTCTTCATTGAATAGCCATCGGGATTCACCCTGGCTGAAGCGCCCCTGACCAAACAGCACCCCCACATCGATATCACCCTGCAGCGCATCATGGCTGCGCTCACGGGTTACCAGACTGACGTCAATTTGCGGCCAGGCCGCATGAAAACGTGGCAGTCGGGGCATCAACCAATAGGCAGCAAAGGCAAAATCGGTAGCCACTTGCAGCACTTCACGGTCCGGTTGTTCGCTTAACGCCTGCAAACCCGCGTCTATTTGCTGCAAACCTGCCTGCACCTGCAAAAACAGGCCAAGCCCGGCCTCGGTCAGGGCGATGCCGCGGTAGATGCGGTCAAACAAGCGAATCCCCAGGCGCGACTCCAGGCGTTTGAGCTGCTGGCTGACGGCCGGCTGGGTAGTGCCCAGCTCCAGGGCTGCCGCGGTAAAGCTGCGGTGGCGGGCGGCCGCTTCAAAGGTGCGCAACAGGTCCAGAGAGAGATCGCCCAAGGCTTTATACATTAGCTGTGCTTATCCTAGTCATTGCGATCCATGGGTTTTACCACGAGTTATCCGGCCATCATGCTGACAGTCAGCACTTTCGCATAAATATTCACCATGAAAGGCCGCCCCCATGTCAGGTAAAAATATTCTCTTCATCATGGCCGATCAAATGGCCGCCCCGTTGTTGCCGATCTACGGCCCGTCCCCGATAAAACTGCCGAACCTGAGCCGCCTGGCTGAGCAGGGCGTGGTGTTTGACGCCGCCTATTGCAACAGCCCGCTGTGTGCGCCCTCGCGTTTTACCCTGGTCAGCGGCCAGCTACCGAGCAAAATCGGCGCCTACGACAATGCTGCGGACTTGCCCGCAGATGTGCCGACTTACGCGCACTATCTGCGCCGTATGGGGTATCGCACCGCGCTGGCGGGCAAGATGCACTTTTGCGGGCCCGACCAGCTGCATGGTTTTGAAGAGCGCCTGACCAGTGATATTTACCCCGCCGACTATGGCTGGTCGGTCAACTGGGATGAGCCCGATGCTCGCCCCAGCTGGTATCACAACATGGCCTCGGTGCTGCAAGCCGGGCCGTGCGTGCGCACCAATCAACTGGATTTCGACGAAGAAGTGCTGTTCAAGGCCCAGCAATACTTGTTCGACCATATTCGCCAGGACGGCGACCGGCCGTTTTGTCTGACGGTCTCCATGACTCACCCGCACGACCCGTACACCATCCCCAAGCCGTATTGGGACATGTACTGCAACGAAGACATCCCGTTACCCGAAACCCCGCCCCAGGCCAGCCTTGACCCGCATTCGCAACGTCTGCTCAAGGCCTACGACCTGTGGGACAAACCGCTGCCTGTGGATAAAATTCGCGACGCCCGCCGTGCGTACTTCGGCGCCTGCAGCTACATCGACGACAATATCGGCAAGCTGCTGCAAACCCTTGAAGACACGGGGCTGGCCGATAACACTGTTATCGTGTTTTCCGGCGATCACGGCGACATGCTGGGCGAACGCGGGCTCTGGTACAAAATGCACTGGTTCGACATGGCCGCCCGGGTGCCGTTGCTGGTGTACGCACCAGGGCAGTTCGAACCGGCCCGGGTTGGCGCCGCGGTATCCACTGCCGATCTGTTACCGACCTTTGTCGAGCTGGCGGGCGGTACGTTAGAGGCCGGGCTGGACCTGGACGGACGCTCGCTGGTCTCGCACCTGCGAGGCGAAGGCGGGCATGACGAAGTATTTGGCGAGTACATGGCCGAAGGCACGATCAGCCCGCTGATGATGATCCGCCGTGGTGCCTACAAGTTCATCTATAGCGAAGACGATCCGTGCCTGCTGTTTGATTTGCACAACGACCCGGGTGAACGCGAAGAGCTGAGCCAGTGCCCCGGGCACCAGTCACTGTTCAACGACTTTTTGGCCGAGGCCCGGGCCAAATGGGATATTCCGGCGATTCACCAGCAAGTGCTCGCCAGCCAGCGCCGCCGTCGCCTGGTTACCCAATCGCTGGCCACAGGCAAGTTGACCAGCTGGGATCACCAGCCCTGGGTCGACGCCAGCCAGCAGTACATGCGCAACCACATCGACCTCGACGACCTTGAGCGCAAGGCGCGTTATCCACAGGTCGGCGGCTAAAGCGACGGGCAATCCGCAGAAGCGAGCTTGCCTCGCGATAGCCTGAGGGACGCCTCGTTTATTCAGCAAACAATGCGTTATCGTTAACAACCATCGCGAGGCAAGCTCGCTCCTGCAGAGAATCTGTTTAACCCGACGAGAGCCCCATGGCCTGGCCCAAATACACCCACCTGCTGCCATTTTTAAGCTGGCTGCCAAAACAGACCCGCGTCAGCGTCAGCCGCGATGCACTGGTGGGCCTTAGCGGGGCGATTCTGGCGTTGCCGCAGTCCATCGCCTACGCGCTGATTGCAGGCTTGCCCCCCGAGTACGGGCTGTATGCGGCGATTGTGCCGGTGATCATCGCCTGCCTGTGGGGCTCATCGTGGCATTTGATCTGCGGCCCGACGGCGGCGATTTCCATCGTGCTGTATGCCAGCGTCAGCCCCCTGGCAGTGCCCGGCACGCAGGACTACATCAGCCTGATTCTATTGCTGACGTTTCTGGCCGGAATTTTTCAGTGGCTGCTGGGCATGTTGAAATTCGGCGCGCTGGCCAATTTCGTATCGCACTCGGTGGTGGTGGGCTTCACCCTGGGCGCCGCCATTGTGATTGCTCTGGGCCAATTGCCGAACGTGCTGGGCCTGCATTTATCGAGCAAGGCCACGGCCCTGGATAGCCTGTTGACCCTGATCGCCCATATTCGCCAATTTGATCCCGCCTCGCTGGGGCTGGGTCTGGGCACCCTGGTGCTGGGCATCGTGCTCAAACTGTGGGTGCCGCGCTGGCCCACCTTGCTGCTGACTCTGGGGCTTGCCAGCCTGGCGGTATGGCTGCTGCCCGGGGTATTTGGCCATGTCGAACTGGTGCAGTCGTTTGTCGGCCGCTTGCCGCCCTTCAGCCCCTTGCCCCTGGATCTCGAGACGGTCCTGCGCCTTCTACCGAGCGCCGTGGCGGTGGGCATGCTGGGGCTGGTCACCAGCTTGTCGATCGCCCGATCGCTGGCGACACGTTCCCAGCAAATGATCGACGCCAATCAGGAAAGCCGGGCACAGGGTTTGTCCAATGTGGTGGGTTCGCTGTTCTCGGGGTATCTGTCGTCGGGCTCGTTCACACGCTCGGGGCTGAGCTATGAAGGGGGCGCCAGCTCACCACTGGCCGGGGTGTTTTCCGCGCTGTGGGTCACGTTGTTTGCGGTGGCGGGTTCGAAACTGATCGCACACATTCCGATCCCGGCGATGGCGGGCAGCATTTTGCTGATCTGCTGGGGCCTGGTGGACACCCGGGGCATTCGCGCGCTGTGGCGGGTCAGTCGTGCCGAGTTCGTGGTGATGGCGCTGACATGCGTCGCCACCCTGTTGCTGGAGCTGCAAACAGCGATTTATGCCGGAGTGCTGGCCTCGCTGTTTTTCTATCTCAAACGCACTTCACGTCCACGCATTCAACAGTGGCGCGATGGCGACGAGGAGATTCTACGGGTAGGCGGCTCGATTTTTTTCGGCGCCAGCCATTACCTGCAAGTACGCCTGCAACGCACCCAGGGGTTGCGGGTGGTGATCGATGCGCAGCACATCAACTTTATTGATTACTCGGGGGTAGAAATGCTCCACCAGGAAGCACGACGCTTGCGCGGCCTGGGCCGTAGTCTGACCTTGCGCCGGGCACGGCCGCAGGTGGTGGAGGAATTGAAAAAACTCGAGGGGCCGGACAGCTGCCCGATTTCTTTTGAGGGTTAAACCTGTACCCCTGTAGGAGCGAGCTTTTGAACCAGCAGCCAAGAGCTCGCGAGCAAGCTCGCTCCTACAGGATTGGGGTGGCGGTTACAGCGCCAGTAACCGGCGCAGTTCAGCCAGTGCTGGCGCCGTATCCGGGCGCACTCCGCGCCACAGGAAGAACGCTTCGCCCGCCTGCTCGGCCAGCATCCCCAGACCGTCCATGACCTGACCCGCGCCGTGCTCGACCGCCCACGCGCAAAACGGCGTCTGCTGCTTGCCGTACATCATGTCGTAGCACAGGGTTTTACCCGGCTCGATCAGGCTGCTGGCAATCGGCGGCAATTCTCCGGCCAGGCTGGCCGAGGTGGCATTGATGATCAGGTCGACCGGTTCGCGCAGCCAGTCATAGCCGCTGGCGGCCACTGGTCCCAGATCGCTGAACAGTTCGGCCAGTACTTCGGCTTTTTCTACCGTGCGATTGGCTATGGTGACCGACGCCGGCTGCTCGGCTAGTAAAGGTTCGAGGGCACCCCTTACTGCACCCCCGGCGCCCAGCAGCAGAATGCGTTTGCCCTTGAGACTGAAGCCCGCATTCACCGTCAAATCACGCACCAGCCCCGCGCCGTCGGTGTTGTCACCCAGCAATGTGCCGTCAGCCAGTTTGCTCAGGGTGTTGACTGCGCCAGCCCTTTGCGCCCGCGGCGTAAGGCTGCTGGCCAGACGGTAGGCGTCTTCCTTGAAGGGCACCGTGACGTTGGCGCCGCGACCCTGGCGAAAAAACGCCGAAGCACAGCCAGCAAAATCATCCAGCGGCGCCAACAAGGTCTCGTACTGCATGGACTGGGCAGTCTGCTCGGCAAACAGTCGGTGCAGTACCGGGGATTTGCTGTGGGCAATCGGGTTGCCAAAAACCACGTAACTGTCCATCAGACAGGTTCCCCGGACAATGCCAGCCAGTCACGATCTTGCAGAAAATAGTCGGTAAGACGTGCTTCTTCGCTGCCAGGTTCGGCTTTCCAGTCGTAACTCCAGCGAACTTGCGGCGGCAGCGACATCAGGATCGACTCGGTACGGCCGCCTGATTGCAGGCCGAACAGGGTGCCACGGTCATAGACCAGGTTGAACTCGACGTAGCGGCCACGGCGAAACTCCTGGAACTCACGCTGCTTGACCGTGTATTCGTCGTTTTTGCGGCGTTGAACAATCGGCAGATAGGCGTCGATATAGGCGTCGCCAATGGCGCGAATAAAGGCAAAGCAGGTGTCGAAGTCCCACTGGTTCAGGTCATCAAAGAACAGGCCGCCGATACCGCGGGGCTCGTTGCGGTGCTTGATGTGAAAGTAGCTGTCGCACCAGGCCTTGTAGCGCGGGTACACGTCTGCGCCAAAGGGTGCGCAGGCCTGTTCGGCCACCCGGTGCCAGTGCACGCAGTCTTCTTCAACGGCGTAGTAGGGGGTGAGGTCAAAGCCGCCGCCAAACCACCACACCGGCTCTTCGCCTTCTTTTTCGGCAATAAAAAAGCGTACGTTGGCGTGGGACGTCGGCACATGGGGGTTGTGCGGATGGATCACCAGCGACACACCCAGGGCTTCAAAACCACGTCCGGCCAGTTCCGGGCGATGGGCGCTGGCTGAAGGCGGCAAGCCGCTACCAAATACGTGGGAAAAGTTAACCCCGCCTTTTTCAATCAGGTTGCCGTTTTCCATCACACGGGTGCGACCCCCACCGCCTGCCGGGCGCTCCCAGGCGTCTTCGACGAACGGGGTGCCACCGTCTTCAGTCTGCAGAGCAGCGCAAATGCGGTCTTGAAGGTCGAGCAGGTAGGCTTTTACAGCCTCGGTGCGGGTAGTCATGACATCACCTTAAATCGGGCCAAGCGACGCGGCACATCATTCAGAGCGGGGCCGGCGGCAAAGGCCGCTAGCATAACACCGCACCCAGCTTCACCGCAGTTGACGAAGATCACGCTTAAGCGTTGGATAGTGGCCTCGTCAATTCAGCAAGGACAGTGCAGATGGCTAAGCGTATCCAGTTTCGGAACCACGGCGGACCGGAAGTACTTGAGTATGTCGACTACCAGCCCGCAGAGCCGGGCCCGCTGCAAGTGCGCGTACGCAACCAGGCCATCGGCCTCAACTTCATCGATACCTATTACAGAAACGGCTTGTACCCGCTACCCGAGCTGCCGTCCGGGCTGGGCAATGAAGGCGCAGGCATTGTCGATGCGGTAGGCAGTGAAGTGCACAACGTTAAAGTCGGCGATCGTGTGGCTTACGGCACCGGACCGCTGGGCGCGTACAGCGACTTGCATGTATTGCCTGCCGCCAACGTGGTGAAGCTGCCTGAGGACATTTCGTTTGAGCAAGCCGCTGGCGTAATGCTCAAAGGGCTGACCACCCAATACTTGCTGCGCCAGACCTACGAACTCAAAGGCGGTGAAACCATTCTGTTCCACGCCGCCGCGGGTGGCGTCGGGTCGATCGCCTGCCAATGGGCAAAAGCCCTGGGCGTGAAGTTGATCGGCACTGTCAGCTCGGCAGAAAAGGCCGCCCACGCCAAAGCACTGGGCGCATGGGAAACCATCGACTACAGCCATGAAGATGTAGCCCGCCGGGTGCTGGAACTGACCGACGGCAAAAAATGCCCGGTGGTGTACGACGGTGTTGGCAAGGACACCTGGCTTACCTCACTCGACTGCCTGGCACCACGGGGGCTGATGGTCAGTTTTGGCAATGCGTCGGGCGCAGTGACCGGGGTGAACCTGGGGATCTTGTCGCAGAAGGGCTCGCTGTACGTGACCCGCCCGACCCTGGCGAGCTACGCCAGCAGCCCTGAAAAGCTGCAAGCGATGGCCGATGAGCTGTTCGGGATGATCCGCAGTGGCAAAATCCAGATCGACATCAGCCAGCGTTTTGCGCTGAGTGACGCGGCCAAGGCGCAGACCGAATTGTCGGCACGTCGCACCACCGGGTCGACCATCCTGGTGCCTTGATCCCCCCACCCCCCTGTAGGAGCGAGCTCCCATCTGTAGGAGCGAGCTTGCCTCGCGAGCTTTTAGCGATTTCGAGGAAAAGCTCGCTCCTACAGAGTCTGGGGCGCTGCTACAGGTTTGTTAAGACGGGCGTACGACCTTGCCGGTAGCCAAATCACGGATCAGGCTCGGATTTTTCCGTCCGCCCAGATTACCGCCCAATACATGGTCGACCTGCCCGCGAAAGTACTGCTCAACCTTCAACCGCGTGCGCGCAGCAGGCAATCCCGCAGGGTTGGCTGAAGTCGAAACGATCGGCCCCACCAGCGAACACAATTCGCGCACCTGGGGGTGATCGCTCACTCGCAAGGCCACGGTGTCGTGCACACCGGTGATCCATTGCGGCAACAAGCCCTGATGCGGCACCAGCCAGGTATTGGGCCCCGGCCAGGTACTGGCCATGCGGTCGAGCCATTTCTGCGGGAAATCCTCAAACAGAAAGTCGAACTGATGAATGTTGTCGGCCACCAGAATCAGGCCCTTATCCACAGGTCGCGACTTGATAGCCAGCAAACGCTCAACTGCTTCTTCGTCCCACGGGTCGCATCCCAAACCCCAAACAGCTTCGGTTGGATAGGCGATCACCGCGCCTGCGCGAATGGCTCTTGCCGCTTGTTGGACGCGCCAGGTGCTGATCATTGAATGTCTCCGGATATGTGCTGTGCGCAGTGTACTTAGCTGGGGCGAGCAAACCAACGCCCCCCCTCCAGCACCACATGCCCCTCCAGCTCCAGTTCGGTCAACGCGGCGAGCAATCGGGGCAAGTCCCAACCGCTGGCGCTGACCAGGGCTTCGCTGGTGTGAGGCGCTGCCTGCAACAATTGCACTAACGGATGACAGACTGACGCGAGCTGATCCGTAGTGGTAATCGGCATCGAGCGCCAGCCACGCAGCTGTTCCAGAATGTGCTCGACGGTTTCCACCAGGGTGGCGCCATCGCGAATCAGTTGATGACAGCCCCGCGCGCCCGGATGATGGATAGAACCCGGCATCGCGTAAACCTCACGCCCCTGTTCGGCGGCCAGCCGGGCAGTGATCAGCGAACCGCTGGCGACACTGGCCTCGACCACCAGTACCCCCAGCGACAAGCCGCTGATAATGCGGTTACGGCGTGGGAAGTTGGCCGGCAGTGGCCCGGCGTCCAGAGGGAACTCCGAAACCACCGCGCTGCCACTGGCAATCATCGCATCAGCCAGGGCGCGATGGCGCTGTGGATAAAGTTTTTCCAGGCCGGTGCCCAA
This sequence comes from Pseudomonas paraversuta, assembly GCF_904067025.1. Classification (NCBI taxonomy): domain Bacteria; kingdom Pseudomonadati; phylum Pseudomonadota; class Gammaproteobacteria; order Pseudomonadales; family Pseudomonadaceae; genus Pseudomonas; species Pseudomonas paraversuta. The sequence continues at coordinate 21,901 of NZ_CAJFDA010000001.1, read as the reverse complement.
CACCCCCACAGTCTGCCCGCCAATGCCCAGCGCCGCTTCATGTGCAGCAGCATCGATGCCCGCCGCCAGCCCGCTGGTAATCACAAATCCGGCCCCGGCCAGACAGCGGGAAAAGGCCGCAGCAGTGTCCAGACCCGGCCTTGATGCACGTCGGCTACCGACCATCGCCAATTGCGGTTTTTCCAGAATGCCCGGATCTCCCGCCACGAACAGCAACGGTGGCGCATCGCTAAGTTCCCCCAACAGGGCCGGATAATTTGCCCGGTCGTGCAGCAGCACATGCTGGCTGGAGCTCTCAAGCCAGCGCAATGCAGCGCTGGCACCGTCACGAACTTGCGGGCTGCGCCTGGCCTGGGCACAGCCCGCCGGCAACCCCAGGGCGGACCAGGCACTGGCGGGCGCGCTCAGCGCCGAGCTGGCCGAACCGAATGCACTGAGCAGGGTGTAAAAACGCCGGGGCCCGACCTCGGGCAAACGATGTAAACGCAGGCGGGCTTCGAGTTCGGCAGGGGAAATTTCAGGCAGCGGCATGGGATCATCCTTGATCGGTTTCAGCGCCTTCAAAGACAGCACAACCTGTGGATAAGTCTGTTGACAAGTTGTTTGGAAAACGCCCGGAAAGACCCTCCTGAACGGCCGGTCTGCCCTTGAAACAGCACGTGGAAACCCAATTTTAGTGAAGTGACTGGCAGAGCCGGCGGCCATAGGTTTCAAACTGCGACACACCCTGGCCCGGGCCAGTCGCGGGCAGCCCGGCAGCTAGTCGTTTCATCCGTTGCTGAATCCCTTTATTATGTGCGTTCGCGTGAAACGCCAGAGCCCGAGCGGGCTATCTCTGAAGGAGACGTTTTGCACAGGTTGCCCGATGTCCTCAGGACCACCTGACAACCGTTTATGAATCTTTCACACAGTGCATCAATCAAACTTATGGCTATTTTAAACATCCTCGAATTCCCAGACTCGCGTCTGCGCACCATCGCCAAACCCGTGGCGGTTGTGGACGACGAAGTCCGTCAGTTGATCGATGACATGTTTGAAACCATGTACGAGGCGCCGGGCATTGGCCTGGCCGCGACTCAGGTCAACGTGCATAAACGCATTGTCGTCATGGACCTGAGCGAAGACCGCAGCGAACCGCTGGTGCTGATCAACCCCGAGCTTGAAATGCTCACCGACGAGATGGGCCAGTATCAGGAAGGCTGCCTCTCGGTACCGGGTTACTACGAAAACGTTGACCGCCCGCAGCGGGTAAAAATCAAGGCGCTGGACCGTGACGGCAAACCTTTCGAAATGATCGCCGAAGGCCTGCTGGCCGTGTGCATCCAGCACGAATGCGACCACCTCAATGGCAAGCTGTTCGTCGATTATCTGTCTACGCTCAAGCGTGACCGGATCAAGAAGAAGCTGGAAAAACTGCACCGCCAGAACGCTTGATAGTCCTTATCTCAATTCTGTAGTCGCTGCCCAGGCACTAAGGCTGCGATCGGGCAGAGCCCGTAAAGCCCGCTATTCCCAAGTGCCTGGCATACCGAAGTTGAGTGATTGACGAGAGCTGCGTCGAACCTGATCGCAGCCTCGTACCTCGACAGCGACTACAGGCATCTATCGGGATTACTCCCGCCCCCCCATTCCAAGTGAGTAATTCATGACTGAGCCACTGCGCATCGTATTTGCCGGCACCCCGGAATTCGCCGCGGAACACCTCAAGGCGCTGCTCGACAGCCCTTACGAGATCGTCGCGGTCTACACCCAGCCGGATCGCCCGGCCGGGCGCGGGCAAAAGCTGATGCCGAGCCCGGTCAAGCAACTGGCGCTGGAACACCACATCGCTGTCATGCAGCCGCCCACGCTGCGGGCTCCCGAGGCTCAAGCCGAGCTGGCAGCCCTCAAGCCCGACTTGCTGGTGGTGGTGGCCTACGGTCTGATCCTGCCGCAAGTGGTGCTGGATATTCCGCGCCTGGGCTGTATCAACAGCCATGCCTCCTTGCTGCCACGCTGGCGCGGGGCGGCGCCGATTCAGCGGGCCATCGAGGCCGGCGATAGCGAAAGCGGCGTGACCGTGATGCGCATGGAGGCGGGTCTGGACACCGGCCCGATGCTGCTCAAGACCGTCACCCCGATCACCGGTGCAGACACAGGTGGCAGCCTGCACGACCGTCTGGCCGAACTGGGCCCACCTGCGGTGATTGAAGCAATCGCAGGCCTGGCAGCAGGCACGCTGCAAGGCGAAGTGCAGGACGACAGTCTGGCCACCTACGCCCACAAGCTGAATAAAGACGAGGCGCGCATCGACTGGAGCCGCCCGGCAGTGGAGCTGGAGCGTCTGGTTCGGGCTTTCAATCCGTGGCCGATTTGCCACAGCACACTCAATGGCGAAGCTCTGAAAGTACTGGCCGCCACTGTCGCCGACGCCCGGGGCGCACCGGGACAAATCCTCGCAGCGAGCAAAGACGGCCTGATCGTCGGCTGCGGTGAAGGCGCGTTGTGCCTGACACGTCTGCAATTGCCCGGCGGTAAAGCGCTGAACTTCAGCGATTTTTTCAACAGTCGCCGTGAGAAATTCGCCGTCGGCATTACCCTCGGTCAAACGGAAAGCGCGCAATGAATCCTCGTCTGGCCGCCGCCAAGGCACTGACTGCAGTACTGAACGGCAAAGCATCACTCAACAGCTCGTTGCCGCTGCAACTGGACAAGGTTGAGGCCCGTGATCGCGGCCTGACCCAGGATCTGGCATTCGGTACTGCCCGCTGGCAGCCACGCTTGTCGGCGCTGGCCAACAAGCTGCTGCAAAAGCCGTTCAAGGCGGCCGACGCCGATGTCGAGGCGCTGCTGCTGGTGGGTCTGTATCAACTGCTGTACACCCGCATTCCGGCCCACGCCGCCATTGGCGAAACCGTGGGCTGTGCTGACAAGCTGAAAAAACCCTGGGCCAAAGCCCTGCTCAACGCCGTGCTGCGTAATGCACAACGCGAGAGCGAAGCCCTGCTGACCGAGCTGGAGCACGACCCGGTGGTGCGTACCGCACACCCGCGCTGGCTGCAAAAATCCCTGAAAGCTTTCTGGCCGCAACAATGGGAAGCCATTTGCGCCGCCAACAACGCGCATCCGCCAATGATTCTGCGGGTCAACCGGCGCCATAAAACCCGTGATGCCTACCTGCAACTGCTGGTCGAGAGCGGTATCGAAGCTCAGCCCTGCGTGTTCAGCCAGGACGGCATTGTGCTGGCTGAACCCTGCGATGTACGCAACCTGCCGGGCTTTGCCGAAGGCTGGATCAGCGTGCAGGACGAAGCCGCACAACTGGCCGCCGACCTGCTGGACCTGGCGCCGGGCCAACGGGTACTTGATGCCTGCTGCGCCCCGGGCGGCAAGACCTGCCACATTCTTGAGGTCGAGCCAGAACTGGCCGGCGTAGTGGCGGTGGATCTGGAAGCCAAGCGCCTGGTACGGGTGCGGGAAAACCTTGAGCGTCTGGGCCTGAGCGCCGAACTGATTGCTGCCGATGGCCGTGACACCGCCACCTGGTGGGACGGCAAGCCTTTCCAGCGCATTCTGCTCGATGCACCGTGCTCGGCGACCGGGGTGATTCGTCGTCACCCGGACATCAAGCTGACCCGCCAACCGGACGACATTGCCGCACTCGCCACCCTGCAAGGTGAATTGCTGGACGCGATGTGGCCAACCCTGGAAGTCGGCGGCATCCTGCTCTACGCCACCTGCTCGACATTGCCGACCGAAAACACCGAGGTGATCGAGGCGTTCCTGGCCCGTACGCCGGGTGCGCGGGAGCTGGATATCGCCGGTCAGTTCGGCATCAAGCAGCCCCATGGCCGCCAGTTGCTGGCCCAGGAGGGCGGGCACGATGGCTTCTATTACGCCAAACTGATCAAGATCGCAGCCGCCCGCGGCTAATCGACAAAGGACTGACGGCATGAAAATCATCATCCTCGGCGCAGGTCAGGTCGGCGGCTCGCTGGCCGAGCATCTGGCCAGCGAAGCCAACGACATTACCGTGGTCGATACCGATGGCGATCGCCTGCGGGATCTGGGCGACCGGCTCGACATTCGTACTATTCAAGGCCGCGCCTCGCTGCCCAATGTGCTGCGTCAGGCCGGGGCCGATGATGCCGACATGCTGGTGGCAGTGACCAACAGTGACGAAACCAACATGGTGGCGTGCCAGGTGGCCTACACCCTGTTTCACACCCCGACCAAAATCGCCCGGGTACGTGAAGCCGCCTATCTGACACGGGGTGGCGAACTGTTCGATAACGACGCGATCCCGGTGGACGTGTTGATCAGTCCCGAGCAAGTGGTGACCAACTACATCAAGCGCCTGATCGAACACCCCGGCGCTTTGCAGGTTATCGACTTTGCCGAAGGCAAAGCCCAGCTGGTGGCGGTCAAGGCGTACTACGGCGGCCCTCTGATCGGCCAGCAGTTACGCCAGTTACGCGAACACATGCCAAATGTGGATACGCGGGTAGCGGCAATTTTCCGACGTGACCGTCCCATTACGCCCCGGGGCGACACGGTCATCGAGGCAGACGATGAAGTGTTTTTCATCGCCGCCAAGGCCAACATTCGCGCAGTGATGAGCGAAATGCGCCGCCTCGATGAAAGCTACAAACGCATTGTGATTGCCGGTGGCGGGCAGATCGGCGAACGCCTGGCCGAAGCCATTGAAAACCGTTATCAGGTCAAGATCATCGAGATGAACCCGGCGCGTTGCCGGTATCTGTCAGATACCCTGGACAACACCGTAGTCCTGCAGGGCAGCGCTTCGGATCGCGACTTGATGCTCGAAGAGAACATCGCCGATGCCGACCTGTTTTTGGCCCTGACCAACGACGACGAGGCCAACATCATGTCCTCGCTGCTGGCCAAACGCCTGGGCGCGAAGAAGGTGATGACCATCATCAACAACCCGGCCTACGTGGACCTGATCCAGGGCGGTGAAATCGACATCGCCATCAGCCCGCAACTGGCGACCATCGGCACCTTGCTGGCCCACGTGCGGCGTGGCGACATTGTCAGCGTGCACTCATTGCGCCGGGGCGCAGCGGAGGCCATCGAAGCGATTGCCCACGGTGATTCGAAGTCGAGCAAAGTGATTGGCCGCCGGATCGGCGAAATCCACTTGCCGCCGGGCACCACGATCGGCGCAATCATTCGCGACGAAGAAGTGCTGATTGCCCACGACTCCACTGTGATCAATGCCGGCGACCACGTGATTTTGTTCCTTGTGGATAAAAAGCATATTCGCGACGTGGAGAAGCTGTTCCACGTGGGCCTGAGTTTTTTCTAAGGAGTCACGGATGCTCGAATCACTGGAAAAAATGCTGGCCAAGGGTGTGGATAACTCACTGCTGCGCTTCGGCCTGGGCAAGGGTTATCTCGACCTTGGGGAAAACCTCAAGGCGGCGGAGCATTTACAGCGCTGTGTGGGGTTTGATCCCAAATATTCCGCGGCCTGGAAATTGCTGGGCAAGGCGCATCTGGCGGCAGGGGATCGCGGGGCGGCCCGCACGGCGTGGGAGCAGGGGCTTGAGGCAGCCCGAGCCCATGGCGACAAACAGGCCGAGAAAGAAATGACCGTGTTTTTGAAGAAGCTGGATAAACAGCTTTAACACCACTGATCTGCGTAGGAGCGAGCTTGCTCGCGAGCCCTTCGCACAGCTCGCTCCTACAGATACAGCGGTCTAACGCCCTAGTACCAGCGCGCCTCGCCAGGCGGACGCTTTTTGAAGCGCTTCATGCTCCACATGTACTGGCTCGGGTAAGCCCGTACATACTTCTCCACCACCTGGCTCATGGCTGCACACGAAGTTTCAGTGTCGGTGCTGTACATGGCTTCAGGGGCCGCCTCGAGAATCACCTTGAAACCCGAACCGTCCGGCAGGCGCAATGCGTGCAGGAATACCCCCACCGCTTTGCCACCCGCCAGCATGTTCGGCACGAACTTGCTGGTCAGGGCCATGGTGCCGAGGAATGGCACGAAAATACCGGCCGACTCAGCGGGTTCCGGGTCTGCCGGAATGCCTACCTGCCCCCCTTTGCGCACTTCCTTGATGACACTCAAAATGCCTTCTTTGGTCGACGCGGCCACGCGGTTGCCCAGCTGCACGCGCTGCTTGCGCAACAGTTCGTCTACCGCCTTGAGCTTGGGCGGACGGTAGAAAATGATCGGCTTGCACTGGCTGCAATAGAAGTGGTTGAGCACTTCCCAGTTGCCAAGGTGGCTGGTGATGCCGACGACACCTTTACCTGAGGCAAGGGCCTGCTTGAGCACGTCCAGGCCTTCGACTTCACGCACCAGGTCAATCGAACGCTGGGCGGGCCAGATCCAGGCGCAAGCGCTCTCGGTCAGGCTCTTGCCGATATCCTTGAGGCTTTGTCCCACCAGTTGTTCACGGGCCACCGGGTCCATCTCGGGGAAGCATTTGGCCAGGTTGATGCGCACCACCTCGCGCGAGCGATTGGGCAGTTTCCACATTAGCCAGCCGATACCGGAGCCGACCCGTTGAACCGCACTCCACGGGAGCATGGCGAATAACCGCAGAGCCCCGACCAGCAGGGCGCCTTTAAACTTTTCCACAGGGTTTTCTCTTTAAAAAAACGTTTTCTGCAGGGGCGAGCAAGCTCGCTCCTGCAGGTCTGTATTGGGCAGCATTCTAACCGCCGTTCGCCAGCTGAGCGTAGCGGTCACAGGTGGTGGCGTGATCCATGACCATGCCACTGGCCTGCATGAAGGCATAACAAATGGTCGGTCCGACGAACGTGAATCCGGCTTTTTTCAACCCTTTGCTCATGGCTTCAGCCTCTGCGGTGACGGCCGGAAACTCATGGCGTTCAGTGAAGTGGTTGATCTTCGGTTTGCCGCCCACAAAGGACCATAGATACTCGACCGGGTTATCCAGCGCCAGCCAGGCCCGGGCGTTACGCCTTGCCCCGGTAATTTTCAGGCGGTTACGGATAATCCCGGGATCGAGCATCAAGGCCTCGATTTCGGCATCGATCATGGCTGCCAGACGCTGCACATCAAAGCCGAACATGACCTTGCGATAGTGCTCGCGTTTGCGCAGAACAGTGATCCAGGACAAACCGGCCTGGAACCCTTCGAGCAATAACAACTCGAAGAGCCCATGCGCGTCGCGCAACGGCACGCCCCACTCTTGATCGTGGTACGCCGCATACAGCGGGTCTTCTGGACACCAGAAACAACGTGGCATATAGGCTCCAAGGGGTGGAGGCGCGACCGAATCGGGTATACTCCCGCTCTTTAAATCGCAGCCCAAGAAACAGGTGAATTTGTGAGCCAGCCTACGCCAGCAGTGCGTACCTTCCAAGACTTGATCCTCGCCCTCCAGCAATACTGGGCCGAGCAAGGTTGTGTGGTGCTTCAGCCCTACGATATGGAAGTGGGCGCCGGCACATTCCATACCGCCACGTTTCTGCGCTCTCTGGGCCCGGAAACCTGGAACGCCGCTTATGTGCAGCCCAGTCGTCGTCCGACTGACGGCCGCTACGGCGAAAACCCGAACCGTCTGCAGCATTACTACCAGTTCCAGGTAGTACTCAAGCCCAATCCGCCTAATTTTCAGGAGCTGTACCTGGGCTCGCTGAAGCACATCGGCCTGGATCCGCTGGTGCACGACATTCGTTTCGTGGAAGACAACTGGGAATCGCCGACACTGGGCGCCTGGGGTCTGGGCTGGGAAATCTGGCTCAACGGCATGGAAGTCACGCAGTTCACTTACTTCCAGCAAGTAGGCGGCATCGAGTGCTACCCGGTAACCGGCGAAATCACCTACGGCCTCGAGCGTCTGGCGATGTACCTGCAGGGTGTGGATTCAGTCTACGACCTGGTATGGACTGACGGCCCGTTCGGTAAAGTGACCTACGGCGACGTGTTCCACCAGAACGAAGTCGAGCAATCGACTTACAACTTCGAACACGCCAACGTCGACAAACTGTTCGAACTGTTCGATTTCTATGAAAGCGAAGCCAAGCGTCTGATCGAGCTCGATCAACCGCTGCCGCTGCCAAGCTACGAGATGGTGCTCAAGGCATCCCACACGTTCAACCTGCTGGATGCGCGCCGGGCCATTTCGGTCACTGCACGCCAGCAGTACATCTTGCGTGTGCGGACCCTGGCGCGCTCGGTGGCCCAGGCGTATCTCGAAGCCCGCGCCAAGCTCGGCTTCCCGATGGCTCCACCTGATTTGCGTGATGAAGTGTTGGCTAAGTTGGAGGCTGCACAATGAGTGCTCAAGATTTTCTGGTTGAACTGGGCACTGAAGAACTGCCGCCAAAAGCCCTGAATACCCTGGCCGAAGCTTTCCTGGCCGGGATTGAAAAAGGCCTGCAAAGCGCAGGTTTGAAATTCAGCGCGAAAAAAGTTTACGCCGCGCCCCGTCGTCTGGCCGTGCTGCTGACTCAGCTCGAAACCCAGCAACCGGATCGCAGCATCAACATCGACGGCCCGCCGCGCCAGGCCGCCTTCGATGCTGAAGGTAACCCGACCCAGGCGGCCCTCGGGTTTGCCAAGAAATGTGGCGTTGAACTGAGCGAAATCGATCAGAGCGGTCCAAAACTGCGTTTCAGCCAGGTCATCGTCGGCAAGCCGACCGCCAGCCTGCTGCCGACCATCGTTGAAGACTCGCTGAACGATCTGCCTATTCCCAAGCGCATGCGCTGGGGTGCCCGCAAGGTCGAGTTCGTGCGTCCGACCCAATGGCTGGTGATGTTGCTGGGCGATGAAGTCATCGACTGCACGATCCTGGCTCAGAAATCCGGTCGCGACTCCCGTGGTCACCGCTTCCACCACCCGGAAAGTGTGCGCATCAGCGCTCCGGCCAACTACCTCGAAGACTTGCGCCAAGCCCACGTGCTGGCGGATTTCAACGAGCGTCGCGAGTTGATTTCCAAGCGTGTGGCCGAACTGGCAACCATGCAGGAAGGTACCGCAATCGTGCCGCCAGCCCTGCTGGACGAAGTGACCGCGCTGGTTGAGTGGCCGGTACCGCTGGTGTGCTCTTTCGAAGAGCGCTTCCTCGATGTGCCGCAAGAAGCCCTGATCACCACCATGCAGGACAACCAGAAGTATTTCTGCCTGCTGGACGTTGATGGCAAGTTGCTGCCGCGTTTCATTACTGTGGCCAACATCGAGAGCAAAGACCCGCAGCAGATCGTCTCGGGTAACGAGAAAGTGGTTCGCCCGCGCCTGACCGACGCCGAGTTTTTCTTCAAGCAAGACAAAAAGCAGACTCTGGAAAGCTTCAACCTGCGCCTGCAAAACGTAGTGTTCCAGGCGCAACTGGGCAGCGTTTACGACAAGGCGGTGCGGGTTTCCAAGCTGGCAGCGTTGATTGCTCCGCGCATTGGTGGCGACGCACAGCGCGCAGCCCGTGCCGGCCTGCTGTCCAAGTGCGACCTGGCCACTGAAATGGTCGGCGAGTTCCCGGAGATGCAAGGCATTGCCGGTTACTACTACGCCCTCAACGATGGCGAGCCGCAGGATGTTGCGCTGGCATTGAACGAACAGTACATGCCACGCGGTGCTGGTGCCGAGTTGCCGGGTACCCTGACCGGCGCGGCAGTGGCCATTGCTGACAAGCTCGACACCCTGGTCGGTATTTTCGGCATCGGCATGCTGCCTACCGGTAGCAAAGACCCCTATGCACTGCGTCGTGCAGCGCTGGGTATCTTGCGGATACTGATCGACAAGAAACTCGACCTCGACCTGACCGAAGCGGTGAACTTCGCTGTCAGCGCATTCGGCGCCAAGATCAAGTCGGCCGGCCTGGCTGACCAGGTGCTGGAGTTCATCTTCGACCGCCTGCGTGCGCGTTACGAAGATGAAGGCGTGGACGTCGCCACTTACCTTTCGGTACGTGCGTTGAACCCGACCTCGGCACTGGACTTCGATCAGCGTGTGCAAGCAGTACAGGCCTTCCGTCAGTTGCCGGAAGCCGCCGCCCTGGCCGCGGTGAACAAGCGCGTATCGAACCTGCTGAGCAAAGTTGAAGGCACGGTTTCGACCCATGTCGAGGCACGTTATTTCGATAATGCCAGTGAGTTCTCGCTGTTCTCGGCCATCCAGAAAGCCGACGAAGCAGTACAGCCAATGGCAGCTGCCCGCCAGTACAACGAAGCGCTGACACGTCTGGCATCGTTGCGCGAGCCTGTGGATGCGTTCTTTGAAGCGGTCATGATCAACGCTGAAGACCCGAGTGTGCGGGCTAACCGCTATGCACTGCTGGCGCGCTTGCGCGGTCTGTTCCTGGGCGTTGCCGACATTTCGCTGCTGGGCTAAGGGGTTTACTGTTGAAACTGCTGATTCTCGATCGGGACGGAGTGATCAATTATGACTCCGACGCTTACATCAAGTCTGTCGAGGAGTGGCTCCCGCTCCCTGGCGCGATCGAGGCCATTGCGCAGTTGAGCAAGTCGGGCTGGACCGTCGCGGTCGCGACCAACCAGTCCGGCATTGCCCGCGGCTACTACAGCGTCGCGACCCTGGAGGCCATGCATGAGCGTTTACGGGCGCTCGTGGCCGAGCAGGGTGGCGAGGTCGGCTTGATTGTTTACTGCCCTCACGGCCCCGACGAGGGTTGCGCTTGCCGCAAGCCAAAACCGGGCATGTTGCAGACCATTGCCGAGCATTACGGTGCTGATTTGGCCGAATGTTGGTTTGTCGGCGACAGTTTGGGTGACTTGCAGGCCGCACAAGCCGTCGATTCTCAGCCAGTTTTGGTAAAGACCGGAAAAGGCCTGCTGACTTTGGCCAAGAAGTTACCGGTCAATACCCTAATATTTGACGATCTGGCGGCAGTTGCCGCAGAACTTATCCACAAATAAAGCACCCCCGAACACCCGCCTGAACCCTAGGTGCAGGCCGGTTAAGCGGTGCTTTATCCGCAACGGTAAAAGTCGCTATGTCGATACTGCAGGCCATCAGAACCTTCTTCTTTTACCTGCTGCTGGGCACCAGCGCCCTGCTGTGGTGCTCACTGAGCTTTTTTGTCGCCCCGTTCCTGCCGTTTCGTGCGCGTTACCGGTTTATTAACGTGTACTGGTGCCGCTGCGCTCTGTGGCTGACCCGGGTGTTTCTTAACATTCAGGTTGAAGTGAAGGGTGCTGAAAATATTCCGCAACAGCCTTGCGTGATCCTGGCCAACCATCAAAGTACCTGGGAGACGTTTTTTCTCTCGGCCTACTTTCAGCCGTTGAGTCAGGTACTCAAGCGCGAGCTGCTGTATGTACCGTTCTTTGGCTGGGCGATGGCGATGCTGCGCCCGATTGCCATTGACCGCGACAACCCCAAGGCGGCGCTCAAGCACATCGCCAAAAAGGGCGACGAGCTGCTCAAGGACAACATTTGGGTGCTGATCTTTCCGGAAGGCACACGTGTGCCATTCGGTCAGGTGGGCAAGTTTTCCCGAGGCGGTACCGCACTGGCCGTAAACGCCGAGTTGCCGGTATTGCCGATAGCCCACAATGCCGGCAAATACTGGCCCAAGACAGGCTGGGCGAAAAAGCCCGGAACCATTGAGCTGGTGATTGGCGAACCGATGTACGCCAATGGCACTGGGCCCCGGGCAATTGCAGAGCTCAATGACCGGGTGCAAGCCTGGAACGAGAGCACTCAGCGCGAAATGGGTTCACTGCCACCGGTGACGGCACCCACTGCAACCACAGACCAGGCGAATTGTGGATAACTTGTGCACAAGTTTTGGATTATCTTCATAAAACATCCGTAACTTAATGATTTATATACTTATTTCGCGGCATGACTTTTCAATGAAAAACGTGCATAAGTTTTTCCAGGCACTAAAAAAACCGGCTGATTAGCCGGTTTTTTTGTGCCTGACATATACCTGTCCTGTGTAGGAGCGAGCTTTTCAAGGGCTCGCAAGCAATCGAGCGTCGCTCCTGCAGGGTAATCGCCGTTTATATCTTGTCGATATCCACGTTTCGGGTTTCCTTCAGGCACAGCATGCCCACTACCAGGCTGACCCCGGTGATCACCACCGGGTACCACAGCCCGTAGAAGATATCCCCGGTGTAGACCACCAGGGCAAAGGAGACGGTGGGCAAAAAGCCGCCGAACCAGCCATTGCCAATGTGATACGGCAGGGACATGGAGGTGTAGCGGATCCGGGTCGGGAACAGTTCCACCATCACTGCAGCCAGTGGGCCGTAGGTCATGGTTGCGATGAGCGTCAGCAGAACCATCATCAGCACCACCATCGGCTGGTTGACCGCACTCGGATCTGCCTTGGCGGGGTAGCCCGCTTCGTTGATCGCAGCGCGCATGGCCGCTTCGTCAAAGCCTTTGATCTGCGTCTCACCCACCGACACCTGGACATCAGTGCCCGGCGCCACGGCCTGGGAGGTGTAAGGCAGGCCCTGTTTGACCAGGAAGGTCTTGACCTTGTCACAGGGGCTGTCAAAACGCGCCTTACCCACCGGATCGAACTGGAAGGTGCAGGTTGCCGGGTCAGCCATCACTACAATCGGCGACTGACGGCTGGCCGTATCGATTTGCGGGTTGGCATAGTGGCTCAGGCCTTTGAACAGCGGGAAATACAGCACCGTGGCCAGCAATAGCCCGAGCATCAGAATGGGTTTACGACCTACGCGGTCCGACAGCCAGCCGAAAAAGATAAAGAACGGGGCGCCGATAACCACACTGATGATGAGCAGCATATTGGCCTGGGCCGGGTCCATCTTGAGCATCTGGGTAAGGAAGAACAGTACGTAAAACTGTGCCGTGTAAAAGGTCACAGCCTGGCCGGCGTTGATGCCGAACAGTGCAATCAGCACGATCTTGAGGTTTTCCCACTTGCCGAACGATTCCCGGATCGGCGATTTACTGGTTTTACCTTCAGCCTTCATTTTTACGAAGGCCGGGGACTCATGCATGCTCATGCGGATCCAGGTCGAGATGCCCAGCAGCACGATGGACAGCAGGAACGGCAGGCGCCAGCCCCAGACTTCAAACTGGTCACCGGTCAGGTAGCGGCAGCTCAGTACCACCACCAGCGACAGCAGCAGCCCCAGGGTGGCAGTTGATTGAATCCAGCTGGTATTGAAACCGCGTTTGCCGGGCGCTGCGTGCTCCGCCACGTAGGTCGCCGCGCCGCCGTATTCACCGCCCAGCGCCAGCCCCTGGAGCATGCGTAACAGCACGAGCATGATCGGTGCCGCAATGCCGATGCTGGTGTAAGTGGGTAGCAGCCCCACGGCAAAGGTCGATAAACCCATCAGAATGATGGTCATGAGGAAGGTGTATTTACGCCCGATCATGTCGCCCAACCGGCCAAATACCAATGCACCGAAGGGTCTCACCAGAAAGCCGGCGGCGAAGGCCATCAAGGCAAAAATGAACGCTGTGGTGTCGTTGACCCCGGCAAAAAACTGTTTGCTGAGAACGGTCGCCAAAGCGCCATACAAGAAAAAGTCATACCACTCGAAAACCGTCCCGAGGGATGACGCAAAAATGATCTTTCGTTCTTCACGGCCGGTTGTTCCCTTGGCAGAAACAGCCTGTTGTGCAATTGAGTCTGACATGTGCAATGCCCTCAGCCCCATGAATGGGGCCACAGTGATTATTGTTGTTGTCCACTGTCGGTTGCGGATGACTGCGTCCGAAACCACGATCGCATTCAGGCGACCGGTGCTGCTTGTGTGCGGGTGTTTTCTGTTTCTCGTGTGTAAACAGGCGCCGCAAGAATCAGCTGCGCGGCCTTTTCGCCAATCATCAAGGTTGGTGAGCAGGTATTGCCTGAAACGATGAAGGGCATGATCGACGCGTCTGCCACCCTTAAGCCTGGCACCCCGTGTACCCGCAGCTCGGCATCGACCACCGCGTCTGCGTCCTGCCCCATGCGGCAAGTGCCCACCGGGTGAAAGATCGTGGTGCCGATGCGCGCGGCAGCCTCATAGAGCTCCTGCTCGGTCTGCAACGCCTGACCCGGGAGGTATTCCTCGGGTGAAAAGACTTGCAGGGCAGGGCTGGCCACGATGCGGCGGGTCATGCGAATGGCATCTGCCGCGACCTTTAGATCATCGGGGTGGCTCAGGTAATTGGGATCGATAAGCGGCGCGTCGTCCGGGTTGGCCGAGCGGATATCAACCCGGCCACGGCTTTTGGGGCGCAAGTTGCACACCGAAGCGGTGAAAGCCGGGAAGCTGTGCAGCGGCTCGCCAAAACGCTCAAGGGACAGCGGCTGCACATGGTATTGCAGGTTGGCCGAAGGTTGATCCGCAGCGGATTTGACGAAAGCCCCCAATTGACTCGGTGCCATGGCCAGTGGACCACTGCGGTCGTAGGCATATCGCAGGCCCATGCCGATCTTGCCCCACAGGCTATTGGCCACCTGGTTAAGGGTGCGCGCCCTGGTCAGTTTGAAGATCAGACGCAGTTGCAGGTGGTCCTGCAGGTTACCGCCGACGCCGGGCAGTGCGTGCTGCACAGTTATCCCCAGGCTTTCCAGGAGCGGGCGAGGGCCGATGCCCGAGCGCTGCAAGATACCCGGAGAACCAATGGAGCCTGCACACAGGATGATTTCGCGACGGGCGGTAAAGGCCTGTTCGATACCTTGCCTGCGGGCGTTGACCCGGGTGGCGCGACCTTGATCAAGTACGACTTTGTCGACCTGCACATCGGTCAATACGGTCAGGTTAGGCCGTTTGAGTACTGGCCGTAAAAATGCCTTGGAAGCATTCCAGCGCACACCGGCCCGCTGGTTAACCTGAAAATATCCACAGCCCTGATTGTCGCCGCCGTTGAAATCGTCAACGGTGGCAATGCCGCTTTGCTCGGCGGCATCACGGAACGCATCCAGAATCGGCCACGAGTAGCGCTGTTGCTCGACCCGCCACTCGCCGTCAGCACTGTGCAAATCCGAGTTGCCGGCAAAGTGTTTTTCACTGCGTTTGAACAGCGGCAGTACGTCTTTCCAGGCCCAGCCCGGATTGCCCAGCTCGGCCCAGCGGTCGTAATCGCTCGACTGGCCACGCATATAAATCATGCCGTTGATCGACGAACTGCCCCCCAGCACCTTGCCCCGTGGATAACTCAGGCTGCGGCCTTGCAAACCGGCCTGGGCCTCGGTTTTGAAGCACCAGTCGGTACGCGGGTTACCAATGCAATAGAGGTAGCCCACGGGGATGTGAATCCACGGGTAGTTATCCTGGCCGCCCGCTTCGAGCAGCAGCACGCTATGACGGGGATCGGCAGACAGCCGATTCGCCAGCACTGAACCCGCAGGTCCGGCGCCCACCACGATAAAGTCGTACACCTTGCTGGCTGATGTCATGCATCACCTTTTTATTGTTCTTGTCCTGCACCATCGTATTGATTAATTCCGAGTTTGAAACGCGTGATTTCGCCCATGGCTTGTGCGTTTTTGCACTGCCCCCTCAAAAGTGCCGGGACGGGTATTGCGCTTCCCCAACTGCATGACCCGCAAAAGTCGCTGCAACCCAGCGACTGGATCAGCACCCGGTGCACCTTGCACAAATCTGTAAGGCAGCGGGTAGTGGGGATGTTTGCTGGAATTTTGTGTAACTGAGCATGGACTGTTATTGGCGCCACAGGATTTTTTCCCATAAAAAAAGCCAACGCTAAGCGTTGGCTTTTTTTGTACTGCTCGCTACACCATCAGAAGTCCAGGTTGGACACTGCCAGTGCGTTGCTCTCGATGAATTCACGGCGCGGTTCTACGGCGTCGCCCATCAAGGTGTTGAAGATCTGGTCGGCACCGACCGCGTCTTCGATGGTGACTTTCAGCATGCGACGCACGCTTGGGTCCATCGTGGTTTCCCAGAGCTGATCCGGGTTCATTTCGCCCAGACCTTTATAGCGCTGGATGGTATGACGCTTGGTGCTTTCGGCCATCAACCAGTCCAGTGCTTCCTTGAACTCGGTCACGGCTTTTTTGCGCTCGCCACGCTGGATGTAAGCCCCTTCGTCCAGCAGAGTGCTGAGTTGAGCGCCCAGGGTCACAACGGTTTTGTAGTCGTTGCTGCCGAAGAAGTCACGGTTGAAGGTGATGAAGGTCGAGTGGCCGTGGGAGATCAGTTCGACTTCCGGCAACCAGACATTACGCTCGCGATCTTCGCGCAGGCTGGCCTTGTAGACCAGACCCGACTTCTCGACCAGACGCAGGCGGGCTTCGTATTTCACCATCCACTCCTGCATGGCAGCGTGGTCGCCCAACTGCTCGAGGGTAACGGCCGGCAGGTAGATGAAGTGCTCGGTCAGCTCCTGTGGGTACAGGCGCGACAAACGCTTGAGCGTCTTCATTACCATGCGGAAGTCGTGTACCAGACGCTCCAGCGCTTCTCCGGAGATGCCAGGGGCATCTTCGTTCAAGTGCAGGCTCGCATCTTCAAGGGCCGACTGGGTCATGTACTCTTCCATGGCCTCGTCGTCTTTGATGTATTGCTCTTGCTTGCCCTTTTTCACTTTGTACAACGGCGGCTGAGCGATGTAGATGTAGCCACGCTCGATCAGTTCCGGCAGCTGACGGAAGAAGAAGGTCAGCAGCAGGGTACGGATGTGGGAACCGTCGACGTCAGCATCGGTCATGATGATGATGTTGTGATAACGCAGTTTTTCGATGTTGTACTCATCGCGGCCAATACCGCAACCCAGTGCAGTGATCAAGGTGCCCACTTCTTGCGAAGAGATCATCTTGTCGAAACGCGCTTTCTCAACGTTAAGAATCTTGCCTTTCAACGGCAGGATCGCTTGGGTACGGCGGTTACGTCCCTGCTTGGCGGAACCGCCAGCAGAGTCACCTTCCACGAGGTACAGTTCGGACAGCGCCGGATCTTTTTCCTGGCAGTCGGCCAGTTTGCCCGGCAAGCCTGCGATGTCGAGCGCGCCTTTACGACGGGTCATCTCACGGGCTTTACGTGCTGCTTCACGGGCACGTGCCGCGTCGATCATCTTGCCGACGATCAGCTTGGCTTCGTTCGGGTTTTCCAGCAGGAAGTCGGAGAAGAAGCGGCCCATTTCCTGTTCAACAGCGGTCTTCACTTCAGAAGAAACCAGCTTGTCTTTGGTCTGGGAGCTGAACTTCGGATCCGGCACTTTCACCGAGATGATCGCGGTCAGGCCTTCACGGGCGTCATCACCGGTGGTGGCGACCTTGTGCTTTTTGGCCAGACCTTCTGCTTCGATGTAAGTGTTGAGGTTACGCGTCAGGGCAGAGCGGAAGCCCACCAGGTGCGTACCGCCATCGCGCTGCGGAATGTTGTTGGTGAAGCACAACAGGTTCTCGTTGAAGCTGTCGTTCCACTGCAGGGCGATTTCTACGCCGATGCCGTCTTCACGTTGAACACTGAAGTGGAACACCTGGTTGACCGGAGTCTTGTTGGTGTTCAGGTAATCGACGAATGCACGCAGACCGCCTTCGTACTTGAACAGCTCTTCTTTACCGCTGCGCTCATCCTTGAGGACGATGCCGACACCGGAGTTCAGGAAGGACAGTTCACGAATCCGCTTGGCCAGGATGTCCCAGCTGAAGTGGATATTTTTGAAGGTCTGATCAGACGGCTTGAAATGGATCTGGGTGCCGGTGGTCTCGCTCTCGCCAACGATAGCCATCGGAGCTTGAGGAACGCCGTGAACGTATGTCTGTTCCCAGATTTTGCCGCTACGACGTACAGTCAGTACCAGCAATTCGGAAAGGGCGTTTACAACAGACACACCTACACCGTGCAGGCCGCCGGATACTTTGTAGGAGTTGTCATCGAATTTACCGCCAGCGTGCAGCACGGTCATGATGACCTCGGCTGCAGAAACGCCTTCTTCTTTATGCACATCTACCGGAATGCCGCGGCCGTTGTCGCGCACGGTGATGGATTCATCCGGGTGGATGGTGATGGTGATGTCGTCGCAATGGCCAGCCAGCGCTTCGTCGATGGAGTTGTCGACTACTTCGAACACCATGTGGTGCAGACCGCTGCCATCGTCGGTGTCACCAATGTACATACCGGGACGTTTGCGTACGGCATCAAGGCCTTTCAGCACTTTAATGCTCGTTGAGTCGTACGTGTTTTCTTCGCTCAATGCCTTCACTCCCGATGGTCGTGGGTCTGGGTGATACAGCCCTGTTCCACGTGGAACAGGGCAACTGGCGTTTCCGTCTGCCAGCCTTCCCTCAATAATTCGTGATCTACACAGGTAATAAATACCTGGCAGCGTAAGTCTTCCAACAAGCGACACAAGGCGTTGCGATGCTGCTCGTCCAGCTCGGACGGCAAATCATCCACCAGATAAATACATTGGCCGCGTCGGGCCTGGCTAACCAAGTGCCCTTGAGCAATACGCAATGCACAGACCACTAACTTCTGCTGCCCCCGCGACAGGATCTCTGCTGCGTTGTTTGAGCCCAATTTAAGGCGCAAATCAGCACGTTGTGGTCCGGCCTGGGTGTGACCCATTTGCTGGTCCCGGTGGACGGACGCGGCGAGTACGGCACTCAGCTCACGGTCTTTGTCCCAACCACGGTAATAGCTCAGCGTTAAGCCTTCGAGTTGTAGCAACTCGCTTAAGGTCTGCTCAAAGACTGGTTTCAAGGCTTTGATGTAGGCGCGGCGGTATTCATCAATTTCGGCACTGGCCAGGCACAGTTCCCGGTCCCAGGCCGCTTGTGAAACGGCGTCGAGTGTACCATGCCGCAGCCATGAGTTCCGCTGCCGCAGGGCCTTCTGTAGCCGCTGCCAGGTCGACATGAAGCGCGGTTCCACATGGAACACACCCCAATCGAGAAACTGCCTGCGGATCTTGGGGGCGCCTTCCAGCAAGCGGAAGCTGTCCGGGTTGATCAATTGCAGCGGCAGGATCTCGGCCAGCTGCGCCGCACTGCGTGCGTTCTGGCCGTCGATCCGAATTTGAAACTCCCCTTGCCGGTCCCGGGAGATACCCAGCGCGCTGTGCCCGCCCTCAGCCAGCTCGACCTGGCCAAAAACTGTACAGCTCTGTTGCTCGTGGGCAATTACCGGATTGAGCCGCACGCTTCGAAACGAACGCGCCAGCCCCAACAAGTGAATGGCTTCAAGCACGCTGGTTTTTCCGCTGCCGTTGGCGCCGTACAAGATATTGATGCGGGGGGAAGGGGAGAAGGTCACCGGGTGCAGGTTACGCACCGCGGTGACTGTGACACGACTGAGGGACATCTAGCTTGGGCTGTGCATAAGTTACAGGCGCATCGGCATAACAACGTAGGCCGAGTCGTCGTTGTCAGACTCTTGCACCAGGGCACTGCTGTTGGAGTCAGACAGGATCAGTCGCACTTGTTCAGTGGTCATTACGCCCAGCACGTCCAGCAGATAGCTTACGTTAAAGCCGATTTCCAGCGAGCCGCCGTTGTAGTCAACGCCCACTTCTTCTTCCGCTTCTTCCTGTTCCGGGTTATTGGCCTGAATCTTTAGCTGGCCATTGGCCAGTTGCAGGCGGATACCACGGTATTTCTCGTTGGACAGGATCGCGGTACGGCTGAACGCTTCACGCAGTGCCTGGCGATCACCAATCACGATCTTGTCACCGCCTTTGGGCAGCACACGCTCGTAGTCCGGGAACTTACCGTCTACCAGCTTGGAGGTGAAGGTGAACTCGCCGGTGGTGGCACGGATGTGGTGAGCACCCAGAACGATGCTGACTTCACCATCCGGTTCGGTCAGCAAGCGCGCCAGCTCAAGGATACCCTTGCGCGGGACAATCACCTGGTGACGGTCCGGCTGGCCGATCTCGGCTTTCATCGAGCACATGGCCAGACGGTGACCGTCAGTGGCCACGGCACGGATGATGCCGGCCGATACTTCCAGCAGCATGCCGTTGAGGTAGTAACGCACGTCCTGCTGGGCCATCGCGAAGCTGGTGCGCTCGATCAGGCGTCGCAGTTTGCTTTGCTGCAAGTTGCAGGTCAGCGAACCCGGGCCTTCTTCCACAGTCGGGAAATCGTTGGCTGGCAAGGTGGACAACGTAAAGCGGCTACGCCCGGCCTTGACCACCAGCTTGTTGTCGTCGAGCTTGATGTCGATCAGGGCATCGTTGGGCAAGCTTTTGCAGATATCCATCAGCTTGCGAGCAGGCACGGTGATTTCGCCTGGCTCAGCCGGCTCTTCCAGCTGTACCCGACCAACCAGCTCGACTTCAAGGTCGGTACCGGTCAGCGACAGTTGCTGGCCATCGACAACCAACAGCACGTTGGACAATACCGGCAAGGTCTGGCGGCGTTCAACAACGCCTGCGACCAGTTGCAGGGGTTTCAACAGGGCTTCGCGTTGAATGGTGAAATGCATGGTCTAGTCCCTTGCCTTAATAAGCTGCGCTGGTGTCATCAGGTTGTCAGAGTTCGCAGCAGGTTCTTGTAGTCCTCGCGGATGTCCGCGTCGGATTCCTTGAGTTCGTTGATCTTGCGGCATGCGTGCAAGACCGTGGTGTGATCGCGACCGCCAAACACGTCACCGATTTCCGGCAGACTGTGGTTGGTCAGTTCTTTGGACAGTGCCATGGCGACCTGACGTGGTCGCGCCACCGAGCGCGAACGGCGCTTGGACAGCAGGTCCGAAATCTTGATCTTGTAGTACTCGGCCACTGTGCGCTGGATGTTATCCACAGAGACCAGTTTGTCCTGTAGCGCCAGCAGGTCTTTAAGGGATTCGCGAATCAGCTCGATGGTGATGTCACGGCCCATAAAGTGCGAGTGAGCGATGACACGCTTGAGCGCACCTTCGAGCTCACGCACGTTGGAACGAATGCGCTGGGCAATGAAGAACGCTGCGTCGTGAGGCAGGTCGACCTTGGCCTGATCGGCTTTCTTCATCAGGATCGCGACCCGGGTCTCAAGCTCCGGCGGTTCAACAGCAACCGTCAGACCCCAGCCGAAGCGCGACTTGAGACGCTCTTCAAGACCTTCAATTTCTTTCGGATAACGGTCACTGGTGAGGATGACTTGCTGGCCGCCTTCAAGCAGGGCGTTGAAGGTATGGAAGAACTCTTCTTGCGAGCGCTCTTTGCGTGCGAAGAACTGAATATCATCGATCAGCAAGGCGTCCACCGAACGGTAGAAACGCTTGAATTCGTTGATTGCGTTGAGCTGCAAGGCCTTGACCATGTCAGCTACAAAACGCTCGGAATGCAGGTACACGACCTTGGCATTCGGGTTCTTCTTCAGCAGGTGGTTACCCACCGCGTGCATCAAGTGAGTCTTACCCAGGCCAACGCCGCCATAAAGGAAGAGCGGGTTGTAACCGTGCTTGGGGTTATCCGCCACCTGCCACGCCGCAGCGCGGGCCAGTTGGTTGGACTTGCCTTCTACGAAGTTTTCGAAGGTAAAGGTGCGGTTCAGGTAGCTGGTGTGCTTGAGCGCACCTTCAACCTGAACAGTTCGCTGCTCGGCGCGTACAGGCGCCTGTTGCGAACTGGCACCCGCCATCGGGTCGAAGCTGGCACGCGAAGGTTCTTCGCTTGCTTGAGCCGACTGTTTAGGTGCGGGCGCTGACGCAGGAGCCGAGGCAGTCGGTGTGCTCGCCGGGGCCGGGGCTTGTTGAGAAGCCGCGGCCGCCAGCGGCGCATTGGGTGCTGCACGAGGAGCTGAACTGCGTTTGCTGCCTATTAATAAGGACAACGCAGGCGCCATGCCATTGCTGTGCTCATTCAACAGTTCGAGCAAACGGCTCAGATACTTCTCGTTGACCCAGTCGAGAACAAAGCGGTTGGGTGCATACACACGCAACTCGTCGCCTTCGGCTTCGACCTGTAGTGGACGGATCCAGGTGTTGAATTGCTGGGCAGGCAGTTCATCGCGCAAAAGCTCTACGCACTGCTGCCAAAGTTCCACTGACACGGATATCCCCTAAGTTGAAAGCCGGTGAG